>JAZKUF010000002.1:0-1170222 GCA_036625225.1 Candidatus Accumulibacter jenkinsii
ATTTATCAACACCTTGTTCACCCAAAAGCCGGCGTTTGAGGAGTTCGTTCGTTCAGCTGAGGGCGTGCCGCGAGATGCCATTAACATCATTGGCGTTGCCGCGCAGAAGGCGCTCGATAACGCCATCTCGGTACCAGATATTCGGGCAGCTGCGAGGACATGGTACACCAGGGCGAAGCAGCAGGCCGTAAGCACTAAACCGCGCGCCCAAGAACTGCTAAACTGGATTGTTGACGAAGTAATTCAGCATCGACAAGCAAGGGCTTTCCTTCTTGGGTCGGAACCTGAATCCGTGGGCGAAAAATATTAATTCATTTCGAATGAAATATAATCATGATTTTTCAGCTGGCCGATCAATTTTCCCCCTCAAAGGCGGTCAAATACCCCCCGGTCAGCATCGGAAAGCGTGGCGCAGCGGCGCGATGTCATGTCCAGACCCTCTTTCCCTGTCAGCCAGGCAAGACTACCCCTTCCTGCCCGGAGGACTGCCGGAAGCGCATCGAGGACGATCCCGTGCGGTCTCATGGACTTCGCGCCGCCAGCAGTCGCGCCTGAACATGGGCGAAGACCGGCACGATGTGACCTGCGCAGGCGCCAAAGTCGAGGAACAGGTACCGCGCCCTGGTGATGAACTGCGCCCCCCGGTACATGACTTCCTGCAATACGGTCTTCAGGCGACGACGCATGGCCGGATGTCTGACCGACGACAGTTCGCCGATCAGCCCCAGTTGGCCGATCAGACGCAAACAGTTGTAGGCGAACATCGCGACATGCAGCACCGCATCGTTGGTATCGAACTTGCCCGAGGGCAGTCGTTCCAGATCGAGGTCGGTCTTGATCTCCGAATGGAACTGCTCGTGCGTGCCGTGATCCTGGTAGCGCTCGATGACCATTTCGGGCGCTTCGACAAGGCTCGTCCACCAGCCTTCGATCTCGACTTCGGGTTCCGGCAAGCGCTTCCCCTTCTTGTCGATGGTCCGTTCGACGACCCGAACGATCAGGCGAAAGCGTCGGTGCTCCTTTTTCCAGGCGCGCTCCACGTCAAGATTCAGGAGGGCCTCCCGTTTGCCGGGGCGAACCTCCCGAAAGGCATTGGCGGCTTCAGCCCGGGCAACCCACGTCGGCTTCTTTTTCGCGGCGGCCTGGCCGCGCGGGTTCCATTTGATGAGGTACTCAAAGCCGCGGCCAAGAGATGCCATCCGATCCCGCTCCTGTGCGTGCGCGAACAGCAGGCAGGCGCTGTCAAAGCCACTGTCGGAGCGGACCAGCACCGGGCTAGCGGCCGGCACCAAACGGGCGACACGCGGGAAGACTCGCTCCAGGAAGTAGTCCGTCTCCAGGGCCGAGTGCTGTTTGCCAGGTCGCAGTTCGAGTCCGATGCTCCAGCCCTCGTTACCCAGGTAGGCGGCAATCGGGGTGTAGCCGTCAAAGCCCTGGTAGGTGCGACTGACTTCTTCCTTCCGGCTGTTGCTGTTGTCCATCGCGAAGGTGTCGAAGTCCAGGCAGACGTAGCCCTTGTGCGCGGTGATCGGCGCTTTGCCCAGTTTCAGCAGGCGCAGGCTGGCTTCATCGGTGTGCTCGCGCAGTTTAGCCCCCTGGGCATCCAGTTGCTGGCGCAGCCATGCGCTGCTCGGCACCTTGCCAATCGACAGCGCTTCGCGAAAGAAACGATCCTTGCGGAAGGGTTCGATCGCCTCAAAGTCGTTCTTGCCCAGCGAAATCAAGGCCGTCAGGCTCTTGAACAGATCCGCGGTGGTCATGCGGCCTGTGGCTACCGGCATCGCCGCGCCAAGAATCTGATCAACCTGCGCCACTTCGCAGCATTGGCCGATCAACGACAGGCCAGCGCAGGAGGTCTGCTGGCGGTGCGATTCCTTCAGGGAAAAACGGGGCATGTTCAATTTTGGTGAAAAGTGGTGACGCCAAATTTAACACACAATCAACAGGTTGCATATTTTTTATGACAAAAGCACACGGATTAAGGTCAGAAGTAAAAGACGAGTTGATTGATTTTTTATACGACGCGCGTGTCCTTCACCTCATTAGGCAAGGGGTTTCAGCGCAAGACATTCCTGGGCGGCGTTTCAATGTCTACGCATTGGACTATGGCTGCTACGTAGATTTGATCAATACGTCACGGGCACCACAGGGGCTTTTTGAGGCCGACATAGAGGGTAATTGCGGCTTCGTGGATGTTCCACATACGGACTTCCGTTCAATCAGGCGGGCCATCCTAGAGCTTTTCCCATTCTACGCTCAGGAAGTAGGTGGCGAGCCGCGATGTCACAGGGCTTTTTGATCCCTACAGTCGTCCAGATCGGGCTAGGTCGAAGCTGAGTCCGCACCTACGGATGCCTGGATGACATCGCCAAGACCGAACAGATCGGTGCGTCGTTTTTGAGTCGCATCATCCGGTTGGCGCTACTGGCACCGGATATCCTGAAAGCTGTGCTTGTGGGCAAGCAGCCGGCTTCGCTGACGTTGAAGGACCTGATGGCGCCGTTTCCGGTGGAGTGGGCGGGGCAGAGGATGCGGTTTGGGATGGGTGGTCGGGGATAAGTCCATGCTTGTCGCCGGGCAGTTGTCGATTACAATCTCCCTCGGTGCTGCCCTTTAGAGCTAAAGTTCAGCGAGCTTTGTCTGCTGCAGACAGATCACCGGTTGAGCCGGACGCTTTCGGCGCGGAAGATAAACGCCATCCGTTTCGCGCGGGATCTCATTTACCCTGTTGCTGTACGCTATGGCCAAGACATATTTTCTCTGTTTCCTTATCCGAGATCATGCGGACGATCTCATAGTTGAGGTTCGCAAAGAAGAAGCGACGCGCCTTCGCTTGATGCTTGACGACGGTAGCTCTCCGTCGAGGACGACGCGCTTCTTTGTATTTGATGCCGTTGACGGGCGGTCAATCGCTATAAATCTCTCCGATGTTCAGGCCGTTCGTTTTCTCTGGGACGCTGTGGCTCTCCCACCCGATACCAAGCGTGCTGAGGGAGCGATTGAGATTCTCTTGCGTGGACGAAAAGCTCCCTTGGAGGAGTATCCGGATTCGCCTGAACAGCTATTCGATCTGTTTACCAATTTGGGCTATGGACCGGAAACCGTGCCTTATCCCAGCTTCGACGACGCGGATGGTGAACCACTTCAGTTAAACGCGAACGAAATCGTCTCGGTGGTCGTGCCAACTCATCTTCTGAGTGAGGGTGCTCGCTTGGCTGCCATAGAAGACGGGCTGGAAGACGACGCGTAGAATGCTGGCATGACCCGTTCCGAACTCGTCGCCCGGCTCGCCGCACACTTCCCGCAACTCACCCCAAAAGATGCCGAGCTTGCAGTCAAAGAGACTCGCCCCAATCCGGTTCTTGAGCACCCGAGTTCGACAAAAATACGGCTAAGTGTTTGTTTGTGAGCAATTCACCGGTTCAGAATTGTCACTACAAACGTCTGGCGGAGGGCTCGGGCAAGGCGACGGTTTCGAACAGCTCCTTCTGTTGAGGGGTGATGGCGGACAGGCCGGATGCCGACTGGCGTTGGTGCAGCGTGATCTGGTGGTACTGGATCCGGCGGGCGATCTCCAGAGCGCGCTCCGGGGAGAGGGGGCTGTCCTTGGCCTTCAGGCGCAGGCGCAGCACCCGATAGAGCAGCAGTGCCAGGAAACAGATCAAGGCGTGCGCCCGGATGCGATCCGGCAAGCGATGGAAGACCGGCGCGATTTCGATCTCGGACTTCAGAACACGGAACCCCCGTTCGATGTCGGCCAGCGCCTTGTAGCGCGCCACGATCTCGATCGGGGGAGCATCCGGGACGTTGGAAACGAGGATCAGCTTGCCATCCATCAGCCGCGCGCGCGTCAGCGCACGTTCGTCGATCGCGTAGGTAAACACCTCGGAGGCGAGATTGACCTTGATGAGGTGCGCCAGATGCGCGTCAGCCACTGCCTTGTAGAAACGGGCCGTCGTGCCAGGGTCTGAGAGCTTCTTGCCCGGATGGGTCCGGCCGGCCTCCTGAGCATCGAGTTTCTCCGCCCACATCGCGGCATCGGCCTCCAGCGCCGCGATGCGCTCATCGCGGACGCGACTCTGCTCGCTGGCCCTATCGGGGCGATGGGCAACGACCAGACGAAACCCCTGCCACTTCATCTCGCCGAAGACCTCTTGCGTCGCAGACTGGCAGCTCTTCTCGTGGAAAGGGGCAAGCAAGCTATCGAAATCCCCGTAGCGCCGGGCCGGAACGGCCAGAATGAACTCCAGCGGCTGACCGCCGACCCGCAACGCCCGGATGGCTTCGAGGTTGTCAAGACTGAGCAGACCGCGGTCGGCGACCAGTACCACGCGCCTGATCGGATAGCGCGCCAGCACTTTCTCGATCGTCGGTACCCGTGTCATTGTCTCGCCGGTATTGCCGGCAAAGACCTCGTGGTGAATCGGCAATCCTTCCGCCGTCTGGACCACCCCGAGCATTACCTGGCGCACCGTCCCGCCCTCCTTGGCATGGCCAAAGTGCCGCAGGTCCTCGGACTCGTCGCTACTCCCTTCGGCACGGATGGTCGTCAGGTCGTAGAAGACGATCGCCAACTCCTGATCGATCAACGGCCGCAGGAGGCCTGCCAAGGCGTCGTCGACCCGGTCGGCGCTCTCCGCCAGCGTATCCATCGTGCGCAGCAGGTGCTGGTGGTTCACCGACTCCGCGCTGACCTCGGGAACGCGCGTGCCCTCCAGCCAACGCAGGATACCCAGTTTGGATTCCGGATCACACAGCCGGTTGAACACCATCACCCGCAACAGGCGTTCCGCGTCGAACGTGTGGCGGTTGCGCAGCAACCGGCGAAAGGCGTCGGCAAAGCCCAGTTCCTTCCACAAGGCGGTCAGCAGCCAGGTATCACCGACCGAGAGCGCCGGCGCAAAGGCGACCTCGCCGGTCCCTTCCTCCAGGGAAGGCTTGCCAGCCGCCCGCAACAGGCCGTTGAGCAGCGAGTCAGACTCGCCGGATCGTACGGATTCGATGCGCCCCAGGGTAGCGATGACCCGCTGACGAGGCGCCCCGGAGGGGTCTCGGTAAGACTCGACGAGCTTGACGTACTGGCGCGGGCCGGACGTGGTGATCTTCACGAACATGTCGCTACAGTATCCCCATACCGGCATGTTTGCAATAGTCTTTTAGGCCAAACGTGTCACTACACGAAGTTTCCGGCGGTGCGCCAACTCCTTGTTTTTATTGCGGCCCAAGCCGGGATTATGCGTTTGGCACGCGAAAAGTGTCGAACTCGGGTGAGCATGTCGCATTCCGCGCCGGGTCAGTTCGACCTCACGTCGAATCTCGGTAGGTGAAAAGGCAGTTTTTCCAATGATCGAACCAGAGTCAAACGAAACCTATGAGATCGAGTTGTGCAGCGGGGAACATCGCCGTTGGCGGTATCTCGGACCGGATTTCCGCTCCTCGGTTTGGTGGCGTGATCTGGAAACCGGGTCCGAGTTTAACGAAGCGAGCCTGATGTATGTCTGGCAGATCATCCGAAAACAAGAGGATCCAGCTGCGGAGTCGTAGCACAAGAATGTCGAACCAGATTCCTCCATCAACCCCGGAAATCAACCGTCTAAGAGCCGCTGCAGCCCTGATAGCGGGCCTGGCCGACTCACGCCTCTCCTTCGAAGGGGCTACGTTTATGACTTCGCTCTGCGAATGGACGGTCGAGAACGTGCCTGACGATCCCTAGATCGTGAAACCGGCGGAGACGGTGGGCAACGGTCTGAAACGCATCAAGATGGCATTGTCGTCTGTCACATGAATGATTTCAGCTATCTGTTGCACCACTGTGAATATGTCATTCGGGTAGAGCAGCAGCCCTTGAAAGGGATCTACACAAGGGCCTTGATCATCATTCCGGCCAAAGTTGAGTGTTGCGCAGGGTGAAAGCCCTGCGGGAGAGTGGCAGGACCCTCGAAATCCCGTACCCTTGGGGTGCGAACCAACCGAGGGAGAAAGAAGATGCTCGAACGTCCTGCCGGGACTGACTATAGCCCAGACACGAGGCGGATGTCACTGCGCGCGGTACGGCCATTGAGGGTCGGTGGTCGTCCCAAGCTGCGCCGCTCGCGCCTGGAACGGGCGGAGAAGCTTGAGAAGGCTGCCGTCCGCCTGGCGGCGGGAGAGCCGCAACGGCAGGTGGCCGAGGACCTCGGCCTGGCACGCAGTACCTTGCAGGAGTGGTGCAAGCCGGTTGCGGCGGGCGCGCCCCCCGCGGTCCTGGCGGCCTGGGTGGAGACCCCGGAAGGCGTGCGGTGGCTGCATCAGCTGGTGTTGGCAGCGCACTTCACCATCACCCTGCAGGGCGGCGCGGGGGTCCGGGTGGTGTGCCAATTCCTGGAGTTGAGCGGTCTGTCGGCATTTGTCGGCGCCAGCTACGGTGCCCACCAGGGACTCAATGTGGCTCTGGAGGAAGCCGTGGTCGCCGTCGCGGGTGAGCAGCGCGCGGCATTGGCGCAGGACATGGCGCACCGGGAGATCACGGTCTGTGAGGACGAGACCTTCCATCCGCAGATCTGTCTGGTAGCGCTGGAGCCGGTGTCGGGCTTTCTTCTGCTGGAGCAGTATGCGGCGAATCGCCAGTCGGCGACCTGGACGCAGGCGCTCCAGACGTCCCTGGTCGGGTTGAAAGTCACCGTGACCCAGGGCACCAGCGACGAGGCCCCGGCGTTGCATCGGCATGTCGAGGTGGACCTGGGCGCCCATCATTCGCCGGACCTTTTCCATGGTCAGCACGAGATTTCAAAGGCTACCAGCCGACACCTGGCTCGCCAGGTCCGACAGTCCGCGGCGACCGTGGCCGCCGCCCAGACGCGCTGGGCGGTTGAGCGGGCTGCCCGGCAGACGTACGAAGAGGAGTCGCCACGTCCCTGCGGTCGCCCGCCCGCGTTCGCCGCCCGCATCGACGCCGCCGTGAGCGAGGTGGTGCAGGCCGAATTCGCGCACACCCAGGCGCAGGCGCGTCAGTGCGAAGCCCGGGAACTGGTGCGTGAGCTGGGTATCCTGTATCACCCGTATGACCTGGAGCACGGACAGGCACAACCCGTCGAACAGGTCGCGCAGCGCCTCAACGACGTCTGGACGCGGCTCGGGCGTATCGCCGCGGCTGCTGATCTGCCGACGCGCGCCCGTGAACGCCTGGCCAAGGCGCAACGTCTGAGTACCCAAATGCTGGCCACCCTCAGCTTTTTCTTCGCCACTCTGCAGGTGCAGGTCGAGGCCCTCGCGCTGCCACTCCCCCTGGAGCGTGCCCTCGTCGAACAACTGATTCCCGCGCTGTATCTGGAGCGCGTCGCCACGCGCAGCAAGCGCGCCGAGCCGCGTCACCGACTACGCACGCTGAGCGGCCAGTTGCTCGAACCGCTGCGCCACAGCACGCATCCGATTCACGCCTTGCCGCCCGCCGACCTCGCGCGTCTGGAACAGGTGGCCGGCGACTGCGCCGATCGCTTCCAGCGCAGCAGCTCCGGGGTGGAGGGCCGCAATGGCCAACTGGCCCTTCATCACCATGGTCGCCATCGCCTGAGCGACCGCAAACTCGCGGCGCTCACCGCCGTGCACAACTACCACATCCGTCGCGCCGACGGCACGACCGCCGCCGAGCGCTTCTTTGGCCGTGCCCACGAAACGCTGTTCGCGCAGGTGCTCCAGCGCATGCCGCTGCCTCCACGGCCGGCACGCCGACGACCCCGACCGCTCCAGCAGCCCTACCTGATGCCGCTGGCGGCGTAGCGGGAGTGGCCGGAACGATGATCAAGGCCCTACACAAGCCCTTTCCGGCGATGACCTGCCGGTTAGCTACCTTCTCGGCACCGGCCCGACTTCGTCCGTTCCATTCATCCACGAACCCCTCTTTGAGCAGGCAGCTTCCTGGAGCAGAGACTATCATCCCGATCAGACTTGCAGCTGCCTTTGGCGCCGCGATTTCTCATGGCGACTGGTCGGCTGCTGCCGACAGCTCTTTGGCAGGACGTCGCAACAACTCAATAAGTCTCCGGTGACCGTCCTCGAATCCCGGAGTACGCTGGAGGGCGTCTAGAAGCTCCGCCGGAGAAATCAGATCCTCGACTCCGTCCCATGCAAAATTATCGATCTGTTCGTCGCTGTAGTCCGATCCCGAAAACAGGATGTCCAACGCTTGTTGTTGGTTCATAACCATTTGTGCAATTGTCTTCTTAACGCGCTCCCGGTCACCATTTAGCAAGAGAACCCGTCTCGCCAAGGCGAAGGCAGGTCTGTCGGGTTCGGGCGTGTCCAATCGGCTGAGTTCAGCGATCGCATTCAAGAAAACGTGATTCGTGCGACTTCTCATGAGATCCTGGGACTTGTTGGCGGCGGAGCAAATCCGTAGAAATTTGGCGGCAAAACGCGTTTTTAGCAAAACGCGTGCCCGCAAAAAGAACGCCGCCAAATTTGTACGGAAATGGGCCGCCATCAACAGGACTGGGGCTGGGACTGGGCCCTGGATTGACGCTGCTTAGTGCAGGCTCATATACTCTCGTTGGTATCGTTGGATTTCTTGACCTTATCCTTATCCTGCTTAATCCGCTTTTGTAGACAATCTGCTGCAACCCCTAGGGAGACCCCGTGAGCGAACAAATTTCCTTTGAGACCAATGACTTCATTAGCAATCCGGAGCCTCGCTGCCCTTGTGTGTTGCTGTTAGACGTATCTGGTTCGATGAACGGCAAGCCGCTGGACGAACTGAACCTTGGCCTGACGACCTTTAGAGACGAGCTTGCCACCGACTCTCTGGCGATGAAGCGGGTGGAAGTCGCCATCGTGACGTTCGGTCCGACCAAGGTTGAAATGCCGTTTACCGGTGCCTCCACATTCTTTCCACCGATACTGCGTTCGCAAGGCGACACCCCCATGGGCAGCGCCATCATGCAAGCGCTGGACCTCGTTCGAGATCGCAAGAGCGACTACAGGTCGAGCGGTATATCGTACTACCGCCCTTGGGTTTTCCTAATCACAGACGGTGGCCCGACCGACGCTTGGCAAGCGTCAGCAGAGGCCATTCGAGAAGGTGAGGCTTCAAAGCAGTTCGCCTTCTTCGCCATCGGCGTGAAGGGGGCCCGGATGGATATCCTGAAGCAAATCAGCGTTCGGGAGCCACTCTCCCTTGACGGCCTGAAGTTTCGCGAGCTGTTCAGCTGGCTTTCCAGTTCGTTGCGCTCCGTTTCCAGCTCCACTCCGGGTACCGAGGTTCCGCTCGCGGCACCGACTGGATGGGCGTCTGTGTGACTTGGCGAGTCGTATCTGCATCTAAGATTGGCACCTCGCACATTGCCGCTGGCACTACCTGCGAGGATAGTTGCTGGGCAACGGTAGACGTGACGGCTGAGGGCCAGCCCTTTCTCTCGATGTTCATATCGGACGGAGCCGGCAGTGCCTCTCGCGGTGGCGAGGGGGCGGAGTTAGCAATTCATGCGGCAGCTGACTTCATAGCGAACAAGCTCACTCATAAGGAGTTCGGGCTCAGCGACGACCTCGCTGTCGAATGTGTCCTCGCCATTCGTGAGCGCATTTACAGCCGCGCCGAGACAGAAGGGCTCAAGGCGCGGGACTTCGCCTGCACTTTTTTGGGAGTGCTCTCCTCAGCCCTCGGAACATTGGTGATGCAGGTAGGGGACGGCGGTATCGTACTTGATGTCGGAAGTGGGCTAGAAACCGCCATCGTGCCGATGACGGGCGAGTACGCCAACATGACCCACTTTGTGACGGATGTCGAGGCAGTGACCATCCTCGCGACTAAGGCTTACCCCGCACCGGTAACTCGCGTCGCAGCTTTCAGCGATGGTCTACAGCGTCTCGTGCTGGACATGGCGACGACCAAGCCGCATGAGCCCTTCTTTTCCAAGTTCTTCCAGATCCTTGCCAGTGCAACCGATGACAAAGAGGACGAGTTGCACAGCGCCTTGGTGAGATTTTTGGGGAGTCCGTCGGTCAACGAGCGAACGGATGACGACAAGTCCTTGGCAATCGCCGTTCTGGTTTCATAACGCAGAGCTATGTCGAAGACGCTCCTAACTGCCAATGGGTCGCTGATTCAAGTCGGGCGTGAGCTTGGCAAAGGGGGCGAGGGTTCGGTCTTCGAGGTACCCGCACTGGCTGGACAGGTAGCCAAGCTTTACCACCGGCTGCCCGACGCAAAGAAACAAGCCAAGCTCAAGTTCATGGCATCGACGGTAGACCAGCAGCTTCTAAGCTACGTCGCTTGGCCCCAAGAGACGCTTCATTCGTCGCGCGGCGGACCCGTTGTAGGTTTCCTGATGCCGAAGGTGATGGGGCGAGACCCCGTCCACATGGTCTACAGCCCCGCGCATCGCCGACAAGAGCGGCCAAAGGCGACGTGGAACTTTCTGCTGTTCGTAGCGCGAAACACCGCAGCAGCTTTCGAGGCATTGCACTCGCACGGGCACGTACTCGGCGACGTGAACCAAGGCAACGTGCTGGTCGGCAGTGACAGCAAGGTTGTACTGATCGATAGCGACTCGTTCCAGGTGAATGCCCGGGGCACCCTACACCTTTGCGAAGTCGGTGTATCTCACTTCACGCCGCCTGAGCTTCAAGGGCTCTCGTCGTTCGATGGTTTCACGCGAACAGCCAACCACGACAATTTTGGCTTGGCTCTGCTGATATTCCATTTGCTCTTTGGTGGACGGCACCCGTACTCTGGCGTGCCCCTCAAAAGCGGTGTCGGAGATACACTGGAATCTGACATCAAAGCCTATAGATACGCATATGCACGGGACTCGCAATCCCGAGGCATCGGGCCGCCACCTCGCTCGATTCCTCTTTCCATCGTCCCAGACGCGATGGAGACGATGTTCCACCTTGCATTTACAGAGAAGGGTGCAGCGGGGAGTCGGCCAACATCCCAGCAGTGGCTTACCGCTCTCGACGCAGTGCGCGGCCGCCTAAAGCCTTGTGGTGCTTCTTCGATGCACCTGTACCCGGACCACCTTGCGACGTGTCCATGGTGCACGCTGGAGCAACAAGGCGCTATATACTTCATCGACCTCGGCGTAACGTACACGGGGACGGCATCTGGCTTTGTCCTGGCGCAAGTCTGGGCACTTATTGAGTCAGTACAGGCGCCACCACCTGTCAGCGTACCAAGCGTCGACATCAGCGGGCTGTCTGCTCAGCCCCTTCCTTCCAACATTACTAGCGAGGGGACCATCACCTTCTACAGGCTCTTGGTGGTCGGCATAGTAATCGCGGTCGCGGTCGCTGTACCAAATGTTTGGTTTCTGTGTCTCATCGCTGGATTTTTTGGGTGGATGATGGCGGGGTCGGCAGGCTCAAGCGAGCGTATAGCCGAGTGCAATCGCCGAAAGGCCATCCAGCAATCGGCGAAGCAGGAGTATGACCAGCTGGTTAAGCAAGCCAAGAAAGAGGCTGGCCCGGAGGGCTTCTCGGCAAAGCGGAGCGATCTGGTCAAGCTGCGGAACGAGTACCAATCCTTGCAGCAAACTGAAAAGCAAGAGATGGACAAGCTTCACTCCACCGCGGAGGAGCGGCAGAAGCAGAAGTTCCTGGATGGCTGCTTCATTGATAGCGCGAACATCACAGGAGTAGGCACCGCGCGTAAGGCGGCGCTGCGCTCGTTCGGCATTGAAACCGCTGCCGACGTCAGCCGCTCCAGAGTGCTTCAGGTACGTGGCTTTGGCGAGAGTCTGACCAGAGCTGTCGTTGACTGGAAGGCCAGTTGCGAGCGAAGGTTCACCTTCAATCCGACTAACGCAGTATCCGAGGCGGACAAGAATGCCGTACGCACCAAGTTTGGTGTCAGGAAGGTGGCCCTTGAAGCCAGTCTCGGAGCGGGGTCGCGCCAACTTCAACAGTTCCAGCAACATGCTACGGCGCGCGCCGCGGCTCTGCAGCCAAAGCTAGAAGAAGTGGCGCTGCGGCTGGCGAAGGCGGAGAAAGATCTCTCCGTGTTGTAGTGCAGACTGTTCGAGTAGAAGAGCAGACCCAGGGGAAACGTACGCAGATGCCCACTTAGCAGCCCTGAATTCTACGTGTCTTTTGCCCAATCTGGGTCGTCACTGTGCTGACCGGCTAACTCTGGAAGGTAGCGATCGGCTGCCTTCCGCCTTTCACCATCCAGACATTTCGCGATGGCGTACCTCACAAACCAAAGCATACGCCATCGCGAAATCCGCCAATCCTCTAAAATACTCAAGCAAAAACAATCGCTTGAAAAATCCGTACTAAATTTCCGAAGTCAGGAGGTTTCGAGAGAAACGGCCCGTAAGACGCCAGAATCCGTCAGATATGACATTTGTGGGGTTAGCGAAGTCAGGAGGTTCAAACGAAAAACCCCGCAAAACAAGGCGTTGAGCGGGGTGTTCGTTTTTGGTGCAGACAGTTTGCAGCCAGTGTCCTGGCGGAGAGAGCGGGATTCGAACCCGCGGTAGACTGACGCCTACACACGCTTTCCAGGCGTGCGACTTAAACCACTCATCCATCTCTCCGGAAGGATGCGAATTCTAGCAGAAGGCATCAGGAACACCAAACCCGAAGCGCCGGCAGCGGTACCCTGCTGGCTGCCCGGAGTGAACAGTCAAGACCCGCTCCCGCTTGCGGCAGCCGCCGCTTCAAGACGATGATCGTTCCTTTCATCCTTTCATCCTTTCACCCTCCTCCCGACCAAGGAAGTTCCATGCCCAAGACCCCCTCTGCCGCCGATCTCGAAGCCGCGGTCCTGCTTGCCGAACAGACTGCCGAAGCGATGTTCAGCCGCGATGCGGCGAGCCGACTGATTGGCCTGAAGATCGTCGCCATCCGGCCCGGTTACTCGCGACTGACGATGGTCGTTCGACCGGACATGGTGAACGGCCACCACATCTGTCACGGTGGCTATCTGTTCACCCTGGCCGACTCGGCGTTCGCCTATGCCTGCAATGCCTACAACCGCAACACGGTCGCCTCGGCCTGTCACATCGATTTCCTCGCCCCGGCCAGGGAAGGGGAAGCGCTCGAAGCGGAATGCGAGGAACGTTCCCGGGCCGGGCGTACCGGGGTCTACGACACCACCATCCGCAACCACAACGGCAAGGTGATCGCCCTCTTCCGCGGCAAATCCTATCGGATTGCCGGTGAAGTGATCGCCGGGCTGGTGGCCGAAGAAGCACGTCCCGCCTCAGCCAACCCACCGGCGAGCCGGGTCGAAGGCAACCCGCAATGAAGTTTCTGCGAGCGGCGACGGCGGCGCCGACGTGGCGTTCAGATGCCGGCGCTGCTGCCGGTCACTCGCCGGCGGCCGGGAAATCGCCGTCCACGTAATACCAGCGGCCGTCCTCACGCACGAAGCGACTCACTTCGTGCTGGCACCCGGCACGCCCGGCGAGGCGGTAGCGGGCAAGGAATTCGACGATCGCCGTCGCGGGGCCGGTGGCGACATGGCGCCGGATCTCCAGGCCGAGCCAGCGCGCCGACGGGGCAAGGTCGAGGTCGCTTTGCAGCGGGCGAGTGGACGCGTGCCAGCTCGCCAGCAGGTAGCCGCATCTGCCGATGACGTAGGCGGTGTAACGGGAGCGCATCAGGGCCGCCGCATCGGGGGGTTGCGCTGCGCCCTCAAGAAACAGGCCGCAACAGTCCGCATAGGGGCGCTGACTGCCGCAGGGGCAGCGCTCATCGCAAGCGCTGCGCGATCTCTTTTTCCGGTTCATGGCTCTGAGCTCGAAAGTCGTCCACGGGCGGCCGCATGCCCTGCCGCGAACGATGCGGCCAGCCGGGGCTGGCGCAGGGCCTGACGCTGCCCGTTGCTTCTAACGATGACGCATGCCGCCACTGCCGCGGGCCATGGCTTCATTGACGCGTAGCGGCTTGCCGTGCAGGTCCTTGCCGTCGAGGGCGGCGATGGCGGCGAGCGAATGCGCCTTGCCCGGCATTTCGATAAAGCCGAAACCCTTGGAGGCACCGCTGAACAGTTCGCGCATCACCTGCACTGACTTGACCTGGCCAAAGGCCTTGAAGAGGTCGGTGAGTTCTGTTTCGTCCGTCTCGGGTGCGAGATTGCCCACGAAAATATTCATTACCGGCTCCTGATCTGAGGTTGCGATGGCTACGTAGAGGCCCGGCCGAGGATCTAGCTGCCGCGCCGGGTGGGACTGCGAAAAAGCGCCGGCAAAGCCGCCGCGGCCCCTGTCCTGGCACGCTGCGGCGCCCGCTGCGGGCTTACCGGTGCGGGATTGGTGCGGGCTGGCGACGGCGTCGGGGTGCTCGGGCGAGCGCTGGCCGATGCCGGCGTACGTGCCGTCGCCGCCTTGCCCTGGCGGCCGCTGCCGCTGTTGCGGCGGTTGGCGTCGCGCGCACCGCGTTCGGCAGCCAGCGCCTGCGCGCTGAGCGGCGGCTGGATCTGGCCGGGTTCGAAGCCGGGAACGATCTGCTGCTCGATGCGCCGGGTGAGCAGCTTCTCGATGTCGGCAAGCAGGCCCTTCTCCTCCGCCGAGACCAGCGAAATCGCTTCGCCGGTACTGCCGGCGCGGCCGGTGCGGCCGATCCGATGCACGTAATCGGCGGGCACGTTCGGCAGCTCGAAATTGACCACGTGCGGCAGCTCTTCGATGTCGAGACCGCGCGCGGCAATGTCGGTCGCCACCAGGACCCGCACCGTTCCCGCCTTGAAGCCGGCCAGCGCACGCGTGCGCGCCGGCTGGCTCTTGTTGCCGTGAATCGCCGTCGCCTCGATGCCGGCCTTGCAGAGTTGTTCGGCGAGGCGGTTGGCGCCGCTTTTCATGCGCGTGAACACGAGCACCTGGCGCCAGTCGCCGTCGGCGACCAGATGAGTCAAGAGTTCGCGCTTGCGCCAGCCATCGACCGGATGCACGCGCTGCGCGACCAGTTCGGATTCGGCGTTGCGGCGGGCGACGTCGATCAGCACCGGCGAGTGCAGCAGGCCATCGGCCAGCTGACGGATCTCGTTCGAGAAGGTGGCCGAGAAGAGCAGGTTCTGGCGCCGTGCCGGCAGCAGCGCGAGAATGCGCCGGATGTCGCGGATGAAGCCCATGTCGAGCATGCGGTCGGCTTCGTCAAGCACCAGGATCTCGACCTGCGCGAGGCTCGCGGTTTTCTGCTGCAGGTGGTCGAGCAGACGTCCGGGCGTTGCCACCAGGATGTCGACGCCGCGTCGCAGGGCGTCGATCTGCGGGTTGATGTTCACCCCGCCATAGATCAGGGTGGACTTGAACGGCAGGTACTGGCCATAGGTACGCACGCTTTCCTCGATCTGCGCTGCGAGTTCGCGGGTGGGCGTCAGGATCAGTGCCCGCACCCGCCGCGGCGTCTGCGCCGGGATGCTGGCAGCAGCCAATCGCTGCAACAGGGGCAGCGCGAAACCGGCGGTCTTGCCGGTACCGGTCTGGGCGCCGGCGAGCACGTCGCGACCGGCCAGGATGACCGGGATGGCCTGCGCCTGGACCGGAGTCGGTTCGCTGTAGCCCTGTTCGGCGACAACACGAAGGAGTTCGGCCGACAGGCCGAGCATGGCAAACGTTTGGGACAAGAAAATCTCCTGTGAACGACCTGCTGCGGCAGGATGCCACCAGAGCCGGTTCAGGCGGATACAAGTATCGGGAGGGGATCGAGGCGTTCGGCAAGCGCCGTGGGGGAAGGCACGCTCGTGAGGAACGACCTGTTGACCGGATGACACGCAGTTCGTTTTCGAGCCGCACTATACAGGGTTTGCCGCGGCACCGGCAGAATATCCGCGCCGCGCCCGCCGGCCGGCCAGGAATCCAGGCACTCCCCGGGCGACGGCGGGCTGCTCGGGAAAACGCACTCTGCGCACTCTGTTACAATTTCGCGTTTGTTCGACGAGGCTAGCGGACCCTCGGGGCAGCGCTATCCCCCGCTTTTTCCTTCCCAGACAGAGGCAATCATGCAACCCACAGCAAAACCCAAGAACCCCAATTTCTCGTCGGGCCCCTGCAGCAAGCGTCCCGGCTATGACGTCAACGCTTTGCAGCTCGACACCCTGGGCCGCTCGCATCGCTCGGCGCTGGGCAAGAAGACGCTTGGCCTCGCGTGTTCGGAGACCGCCCGCCTGCTCGGCCTGCCCGCGGGTTATCGCGTCGGCGTGGTCCCGGGATCGGATACCGGCGCAGTGGAAATGGCGCTGTGGTCGCTGCTCGGACAGCGCGGTGTCGATGTCCTGGCCTGGGAATCGTTCGGCTCTGGCTGGGCGACCGATGTCGTCAAGCAGCTCAAACTGGCCGACGCGCGGGTGCTCAAGGCCGACTATGGCGAGATCGTCGATTTCTCGCAGGTCAGTTTCGACAATGACGTGGTGTTTACCTGGAACGGCACCACCTCGGGCGTCAAGGTGCCGAACGGGGACTGGATCCCCGATGATCGCGCCGGCCTGACCATCTGCGACGCGACCTCGGCCGTTTTCGCGATGGATCTGCCGTGGGAAAAGCTCGACGTGGTGACCTTCTCGTGGCAGAAGGTGCTCGGCGGCGAAGGCGCCCACGGCATGCTGATCCTCGGCCCGCGCGCGGTCGCCCGGCTCGAAAGCTACAGCCCGCCGTGGCCGCTGCCCAAGGTCTTCAGGCTGACCTCCGGCGGCAAGCTCAGCGAAGGCATCTTTCGCGGGGAAACGATCAACACCCCGTCGATGCTCTGCGTCGCCGATTATCTCGACGCCCTGCGGTGGATCGAAGCGATCGGCGGTGTGCCGGCGGCGATCGCGCGCAGCGAAGCCAATCTCGCGGTGATCGCCGATTTCGTCGCCGCCAACGACTGGATTTCCTTCCTCGCCAAGGATCCGGCCACACGTTCGAGCACCAGCGTCTGCCTGAGCGTCAAGCTCGACGCCGAGCAGGTCAAGAAGCTCGTCAAGCTGCTCGACAGCGAAGGTGTCGCCTTCGACATCGGCTCCTACAAGGACGCCCCGGCAGGCATCCGCATCTGGTGCGGCGCGACCATCGATTGCGCCGACCTGCAGGCGCTCATGCCCTGGCTCGCCTGGGCCTACCAGCAGGTCGTCGCCTGAATTCACTGCCCTGCCCTACCACCTCTCTTTGAGCCAAATTGCCATGTACAAGGTCAGAACCTACAACCAGATCTCGATCAAGGGCCTGGATCGCTTTCCGCGTCAGGCGTACGAAGTCGGCAGCGACATTGCCCACCCGGACGCCTTTCTCCTGCGCAGCCAGAAGCTCCAGGGCGTCGAAGTCCCCGCTTCGCTGCTCGCCGTCGCCCGCGCCGGGGCCGGCGTGAATAACGTGCCGGTCGCCGAGTACAGCCGGCAGGGCATCGTCGTCTTCAACACCCCGGGCGCCAACGCCAACGCCGTCAAGGAACTGGTGATGGCGGGCATGCTGTTGAGCGCGCGCGGCATCATCGACGGCATGGAATACGTGCAGTCGCTGGCCGAGATCACGGATGCTGCGGAAATGTCACCGCTGGTCGAAAAAGCCAAGGCGCGCTTCGCCGGCCACGAGATTCGCGGCAAGACGCTGGGAATCGTCGGTCTCGGGGCGATCGGCTCGATGGTCGCCGACATGGCGTTGGCGATGGGCATGAGCGTGGTCGGTTTCGACCCGGTGCTGTCGATCGATGCCGCCTGGCGTCTGTCGAACGAAGTGAGCCGGATGGAGAACCTGCAGTCGCTGCTCGCGCGCTCGGATTATGTCTCGCTGCACGTGCCGGCGGTCGATGCGACCCGGCACATGATCAACGACGACACCCTGGCGGTGATCCGGCCCGGCGCGGTCCTGCTCAACTTCGCCCGCGAAGCGATCGTCGACCCCTCGGCAGTCTTGCGCAGTCTCGACACCGGTCGGCTCGGCAAGTATGTCTGCGACTTTCCCGAACCGGTTCTGCTCGGCAACCCGAAGGTCATCGCCATGCCGCACATCGGCGCCAGCACCGAGGAATCCGAGGAAAACTGTGCGGTGATGGCCGCCAACCAGCTGGTCGACTACCTCGAGAACGGCAACATCGTGAACTCGGTGAACTTTCCGAAGATCAGCATGGAGCGTAGCCGCGGCACGGCACGCATCACCTTCTCGAACGTCAACGTCTCCGGTGTCCTCGGCCGGGTGCTCTCGGTCCTCGCCGACAACCAGGTCAACGTGGTCGACATGGTGAACAAGAGCCGTGGCGAACTCGCGTTCAACATCGTAGACGTCGAGCAGGCGCCCGGCGAAGCGGTGATCGACGCCATCCAGGCAGTTGAACAGGTGATCCGGGTGCGCGTGATCTGAGGTGGCCGCCCCGCTCGCCGCATTCAGCCATTCAGCGGCCGCGGGGCAGCCTGCTCAGCGCCGGGCGAGCCTTTTCTCCAGCTTTTCGGCCAGCTTGCGCAGCGCCGGTTCATCGAGCAGCCGGCGGGCTTCCTCGGGGTCGATCCAGCGGCGCTGGCGATGGCTTTCTTCCCATTCATCTTCGGCAACGCTCTCGCTGACCGCCATCGGGAACACCGCGACCTTGCACACGCCGTTCCATTTCTTGTACTCGTAATGCCCCAGCGGCTTGTCGTCGAGCCGACCCCGGATGCCGCCCTCCTCGAACGCCTCCTTGCTGGCCGAATCGCGCAGGGACAGTTCGGGCTCCTTGACCCCTTTCGGAATCACCCAGCGCGTCCCTTTGCGCGAGGCAATGACCATGATTTCCAGCCTGCCGTCGACGTAGCGATAGGGAAGCACCGCCGACTGGGTGAAGAAGTACTTCGGAACCGGACCATAGTCGATCTCTGCCGGGGCGTCCTCGACCACCTCCGCCGGCACCTGTCCGGGGCGAGTCAGCGCGACCAGCTTCGCGCAGCCGGGCCCCAGGTGCTGCCAGTCTTCGCCCACCTCCAGTTGGGCGAGCGCCGAGGTCGGCAACAGCTTGCCATCGTCGGGAATCGCCAGTTCACCTTCGCTGAGATAATCGATCAGATCTTCGAGCCCCGGATTGTGTCCGACGAGCATGACGCGGCGGGCATTCGGCGGACATTCGGCGAGCACCGCCAGCAGATTTTCGACCGGCGCGGCGTAGAGCCGCTGGTC
Organism: Candidatus Accumulibacter jenkinsii; assembly: GCA_036625225.1. Lineage (GTDB taxonomy): Bacteria > Pseudomonadota > Gammaproteobacteria > Burkholderiales > Rhodocyclaceae > Accumulibacter > Accumulibacter jenkinsii. The sequence goes on from JAZKUF010000002.1 coordinate 19,035, forward strand.
CCAGCGCACCGTCTTCAAGGGCAGGCCCATCGCCTTGCAGGCCGCCACCGTCGTCGCCCGCGCGCGCTCGGCGGGCGAACTGAGCACGGCGTCCGGCACCAGTTTCTGGCGCTTGATCCAGCCGCCCATCTTCAGGCTGCCGAGGCGACCCCGGTCAATCAGCGGGCGATGGAAATCTTCCTCTCCGGTCTCCCAGTCGGATTTTCCGTGGCGCAATACCAGCAATGTCTTACCCTTCATGGCGACACTCCTCATTCGTACGGGTTGGATCGGGAACGCCAGGTGGACGGCGATGAATCGTTTATCTTGCGACGCGCATGATAAACGATGAGCGGGGAAGAACAGCGTCCAGAGCCACTCGGACACTCAGCTGCTACCTCCCCGGAGAACCTCGAGCGGCGGGCTCTGCAGCAGTCGGGTGGCCGCGAACCAGCCGGCGGCAGTGACCAGCAGAGCCCCGGCGCAGATCGCGAGCGGCGGCAGCCAGAGGTTCACTGCCACCTCGAAGCGGAAAACCTGGCGAGCGAGAAACTGGCCGACGCTGATCGCCCCGAGCGCGGCAATCAGTCCAGAGAGCCCGCCAATCACCGCGAATTCGCCGAGCAGGGCGCGCCGCAGCTGCTCGCGGCGGGCGCCGAGGGCACGCATCACCGCGAGCTCGTAGCGCCGTTCCTCGGCTGCGGTGGCCAGCGCGGCGTGGAGAACGATCACCCCGGCGACCAGGGTAAATAAAAAGACGAACTGCACCGCCCGTGCCACCTGGTCCATGATCGACTGCAGCTGGCGCAGGATCGCGGCAACATCGATCACCGTCAGGTTGGGAAACTCATGAACCAGGCGATTGACGAAGGTCGCCTTCTCCGGCGGCAGGTAAAAACTGGTGATCCAGCTGGCCGGATAGCCGTCGAGGACCGCCGGCGGCGTCAGGACAAAGAAGTTTGCCCGCATGGTGTCCCAGTTGACCTTGCGCAGCCCGACCACGCGCATGTCGATGGCTTCACCGGCGACGACGAACTCGATCCGGTCGCCGACCGCGAGGCCGAGGGTCTTGGCCAGCCCCTCCTCGACCGATGCCGCTGCGGGCTGACCTCTGGCCGCGAGATCGGCCGGCGAAAACCAGCGGCCGGCGCCCTGACGGTTGCCGGCGGGCAGATCGCTGCGCATCGACAGATTGAACTCACGATCGATCAGGCGCTGCGCGCGATCATCGGTGTAGTGGGCGGCACTCACCTCGACGCCATTGATCTTCATCAGGCGTGCGCGCACCATCGGTGCCAGCTCGGAGGACAGGCCCCCGGCGGCGAGCGCGGCGCGCACCGGTTCGACCTGGTCGGGCTGGATATTCACCACGAAGCGGTTCGGGGCCTGCGGCGGAACGGCACGCCGCCAGGCATCGAGCAGGTCGCCGCGGATCACGGTCAGCAGCAGCAGCGCCATGAAGCCGAGCGCCAGCGCGACGATCTGGACGACGCTCGCGCCGGCCCGCCGCTCGAGGCTCGCGAGGCCATAGCGCCAACCAATGCCGGCGGCGCCTGGCGATCGGGCGCTGCCGCGCGAGGCTGCCGCCAGGCGAACGGCGAGTCGCGCCAGCAGGGCAAAAACGAAGAGGGCGATGGTGAAACCGCCGACCACCCAGGCGCCGAGTTCGACGTCGCCCGCCACCCAGAACATCAGCCCGGCGAGCGCCACGAAACCGATCAGATAGCCGCTCAGCAGACCGCCCCGGGGACTGCCGAGCTCGCGGCGCAGGACGCGCAGGGTCGACACCTGTCTGAGCTGCAGGAGCGGCGGCACGGCAAAGCCGAAGAGCAGCAGCAGGCCGACCGAGACCCCCTGCACTGCCGGCAGCAGGCCGGGCGGCGGCAGGGTCGTTGCCAGCAGCTGCGCGAGCCAGGCGTGCAGCGCGAAATGCGCCAGATAACCGAGGGCGCAGCCGACGGCTGCGGCGAACACGCCGAGGACGGCAAACTGACCGAGATAGAGGCGCAGGAGGAGCACCTGCGTCGCGCCCAGACAACGCATCACTGCGCAGGGGTCGAGGTGGCGCTGAACATAGCGGCGCGCCGCGAGCGCGATCGCCACCGCTGCCAGCACGACGGTCAGCAGCGCCGCGAGGCCGAGGAACTTCTGCGCCCGATCGAGCGCCGTGCGGATCTCGGGCCGGCCGGTCTGGGTATCTTCGATCCGCTGCCCCCGCCCGAGCTGCGACTCGATGGTGCGCTGAAAACGCTTCACCGCCGGCATCTCGCCGGCCAGCAGCAGGCGGTAGCCGACGCGGCTGCCGACCTGCAGCAAGGTGGTCGCCGGCAGATCGTCGAGGTTCATCAGCAGGCGGGGTGCGACGCTGAAGAAATTGATGCCGCGATCGGGTTCGACGGTAAGCACCGCAGCGACCCGCAGCGAACTCTGCCCGACGGCGATCGCATCACCGACCTGCGCGCCGAGCGCCGTCGCCAGGCGCTCGTCGATCCAGATCGTTCCCGCAGCGGGCACCCCCTGCGCCGGGGCATCGGGGGCGTTGAGCGCCGGTGCGATGCGCAGGACGCCACGCAGCGGATAACCGGCGCCGACCGCCTTGATTTCGGCAAGCTGAACGCGCAGCGCGTCGCCTTCACCACGCGCCACCATGCTCGGAAAGGTCCGCGTCTCGACCAGCCGCAATCCGCGTCGACGCGCTTCGTCGGCCACGGTCGCCGGCCACGGGTGGTCAGCGGTCAGCAGGAGGTCGGCGCCGAGCAACTGATGCGCCTCGCGCTCGAGCGCCTGGCGCACGCGATCGGCAAAGAAACCGACCGCGCTCAGGGCAGCGACGGCGACGACCAGCGCCGCCGCGAGCAGACGCAGTTCGCCGCCGCGCGCATCGCGACGCAACATGCGCCAGGAGAAGGAAAGCATCTGCCTCACGACTGGCCCCTCCTCGCTTTCATTCGAGCTCGCGCAGCCGGTCGACGGCTTCTTCGACCCGGCGCACGGGAATCACCTCGATGCCGGCAATCCGCTGCCGCGACTGGTTGGCTTCGGGAATCACGGCGCGCGTGAAGCCAAGCTTGGCGGCTTCCCGCAGACGCTCCTGACCACGCGGTGCCGGGCGGATCTCGCCGGCCAGTCCGACTTCACCAAAGACCACCAGTTTCGCCGGCAACGATCGGCTGCGCAGCGACGAGACGATGGCCAGCAGGACCGCCAGGTCGGCGGCCGGTTCGCCGATCTTGACGCCGCCGACGGCGTTCACGAAAACGTCCTGGTCGAAGCAGACGATGCCGGCGTGGCGGTGCAGAACGGCGAGCAGCATCGCCAGACGCTGCGCATCGAGACCGACGGTCAGCCGCCGGGGATTGCCGTGCGCCTGATCGACCAGCGCCTGAATCTCGACCAGCAGCGGTCGCGTTCCCTCCTGGGTGACCAGCACGCAGGAGCCGGGAACGTCCTGCCCGTGCTGCGACAGAAAAATCGCCGAGGGATTGCTCACCCCTTTCAAGCCGCGGTCGGTCATGGCAAAGACACCGATTTCGTTGACCGCGCCATAACGGTTCTTGACGGCGCGAATCAGGCGGAAGCTGGAGTGCGTCTCGCCCTCGAAATAGAGCACGGTATCCACGATGTGTTCGAGCACTCGCGGTCCCGCCAGGGCGCCCTCCTTGGTCACGTGACCCACCAGAATCACCGTGATGCCGGTCTGCTTGGCGAGGCGGGTGAGCTGCGCTGCGCATTCGCGCACCTGCGCCACCGACCCCGGCGCCGAACTCAACTGCTCCGACCACAGGGTCTGGATGGAGTCGATCACCGCCACCTGCGGGCGCAGCGACTGCAGCACGGCGAGGATCTTTTCGAGATTGATCTCCGCCAGCAACTGCAGCTTGCCGGTCGCCAGCGACAGGCGACGGGCACGCATGGCGATCTGCTGACCGGACTCCTCGCCGCTGACGTAGAGCACGCTGTGCGCCGCTGACAGCTCGGCGAGCGCCTGCAGCAGCAGGGTGCTCTTGCCGATGCCCGGATCGCCGCCGATCAGCACGACGCCGCCGCTGACCAGTCCACCGCCGAGCGCACGGTCGAATTCGCCGATGCCGGTCGGCAGGCGGTCTTCTTCGCAGGCCTTGATGTCGGCCAGGATCTGCAATCCGGCACTGCCGCCGAGTGCGGCAAAACGGCCCTGACCGGCGGCCGCCGGAGCCTCGGTGACGGTCTCGACGAGGGTGTTCCAGACCCCGCAACCGGGGCACTGCCCCTGCCACTTGGCGGTGCTCGCGCCGCACTCGCTGCACGCGTAAACGGTCTTCGGACTGCCGCTGGCGCGCGCCATGCTCAGGCTGCGACCACCGGCACGCGGCGCGCCAGCGCGCAGAACAGCTCGTAGCTGATGGTGCCGGCGGCCGTTGCCACCTCGTCGGCCGGCAGGCCGTCGCCCCAGAGGACGACCGGACTGTCGACCCCGGCGGCCGGCAAATCGGTCAGATCGCAGGCCAGCATGTCCATCGACACCCGACCGAGGGTGACGGTGCGCTGACCGGCGACGACAATCGGTGTCCCGCCCGGCGCGTGCCGGGGATAACCATCGGCATAGCCGCAGGCGACGACGCCGACCCGCGTCGGCCGGCGGGCGACAAAGGTGCCGCCGTAACCGACGCTCTCACCGAGCGCAATGTCCTGCACCGCGAGAATGCGGCTGCGCAGGGTCATCACCGGTTGCAGGTCACAGGCCGCAGCGTCCTGGTCGGCAAACGGGCTGCCGCCATAGAGCATGATCCCCGGCCGCACCCAGGCGTGAGTGGTCTGCGGGTAGCGCAGGATCGCCGCCGAGTTGGCCATCGAGACCGGCAAGGCGGCAGCCGCCGGCCAGTCGGCGATCATCCGCGCAAAACGTTCGATCTGCCAGGCAATGCAGCGCTCGCCGCCAGTGGCATCGGCTTCGGCAAAGTGCGTCATCAGCGTCAGCGACCCCAGCGAGGACGCCATCGCCGCCAGTTCGCGCCGGGCGGCCGGCAACTGATCGGCGCTGAGGCCGAGCCGGTTCATGCCGCTGTTGAGTTTGAGGTAGATCGACAGGCGACGCGGCAGCGCCGCTTCTCGCAGCAAGCGCAGCTGCTCGACGCAATGAATCACCAGCGTCAGGTCGTGCTCGGCACAGACGCCGAGATCGGCGGCCTCGAAAAAGCCTTCAAGGAGGAGAATCGGCTGCTTGATGCCCGCTTCGCGCAGCCTCACGGCTTCGTTCACATCGAGCAGGGCAAAACCGTCGGCCAGCTCGCCAAGGGCGGTAGCAGCGCGCAGCAGGCCGTGCCCGTAGGCGTTGGCCTTGACCACTGCCCAGGCCTTCGCCCGGCCGCTGGCGCTCACGGCGTGCCGGCGCGCGACCAGGTAGTTGTGCCGCAGTGCCGCCAGATCGATCCGCGCTTCGATCGGACGCGGCATCAGGCAGACAACTCGCGCAGCTTGTTCCTCGCGAATTCGACGAAGGTGAGCACCACCTTGGAGCGGAAACGCTCTTTTGGATAGACCAGCGACAGGGTCCGCTTGAGGCGCGGGCGCAGGGGAATGGCGACCAGCGTCCCGAGTTGCCGCTCCTTCTCGAAGCCCGCGCGCGACACGATGGAGCACCCGAGACCGGTTGCGACGACGCCTTTCAGGGCTTCCGGACTCGACAGCTCCATCAGCAGCCGGAGCTTCTCGGGCTCGACGCCGCAGGCGCGGAAATAGTCGTCCGTCACTTCGCGCGTTCCCGAACCGGGTTCGCGGGCGATGAAGTCGTGTGCGAGCAGGCTGCGGGCATCGATTTCGCTTCGCTTGCCGAGCGCATGGCCGGGCGTACAGGCGACCTGTAGCTCATCGTCGCCACAGATCTCCGTCTGCAGGCCCGGATGGCAGATCGAACATTCGATCAGACCGATGTCCAGCGTGTGTGCCGCGACGGCGCTGCTGATCACGTCCGAGTGGGCGACCGTCAGGCGCGCCCGGACCTGCGGATAACGGACGTTGAATTCTCCGAGGATCGGCGGCAACATGAATTCGGCAATCGTCGTGCTCGCCCCCACGAGCAGGGTGCCGCTCATCTGTCCGGTCATTTCGGCGACCCGGATATCGAGCTCACTCGACAGCCCGAGAATGCGCTCCGCATAATCGAGGACCAGCTCGCCAGCCGGCGTGAGCGATATTCGGCCCCCGCCGCGGTCGAACAGGCGCGTGTTGTAGCGCTCTTCGAGCTGCTTGATCTGGAAGGTCACGGCCGGCTGGGTCATATGCAGCGCCTCGCCGGCTTTGGTAAAGGAAAGGTGTCTTGCCACGGCATGGAACACCTGCAATCGACGATCAGCCACAAGTATTCCCCCTTTTATAACGCAGACCAGATTCAATCACAAAATGGCTTCGCCGGCCAGAGACAAAGCGAGCGCGGCGTCCTGGCGACTCCCGGACAGGCTAACAACTCGCCCGCTTTCGTGGTATAAGCCATCACTCCAAGCATAGCCGCATTCAGATACCCAATGCCTTTCGGCTTTTACATCATCATGGCGGCGCAGTTTTTTTCGGCGCTGGCCGACAATGCCCTGCTCATCATTGCCATTTCGCTCCTGCGGGAAATGGCCGCGCCGCGGGAGTATGAACCTCTGCTGAAGACCTTCTTCACGGTCTCCTATGTCGCGCTTGCCGCTTTCGTCGGCGCCTTTGCCGACTCGATGCCGAAGTGGCGGGTAATGTTCATCAGCAACAGCATCAAGATCGTCGGCTGCGCGATGATGTACTGGAATGTCCACCCCCTGCTCGCCTACGCCGTGGTCGGCCTCGGCGCTGCGGCCTACTCGCCGGCAAAGTACGGCATCCTGACCGAGTACCTGCCGCACCAGCTGCTGGTCGTCGCCAATGGCTGGATCGAGGGTCTGACGGTCAGCGCGATCATCCTCGGCGTCGTCATCGGCGGCCTGCTGATCCAGCCCGACGTTGCCCGCAGCCTGCTCGCGCTCGACTTTCCGCTGATCGCCACCGGTGTCGATACGGTCGGCGAGATGTCGCTCTGTTTCGTCGCCGCTTTCTACCTGCTCGCCGGTCTGTTCAACCTTTATATTCCGGACACCGGCGTCGATCACCGGGTGCTGCACAAGAACCCCTGGTATCTGATCCGCGAATTCAATCACTGCCTGATACTCCTCTGGCGTGACCGCCTGGGGCAGGTGTCGCTGGCCGTGACAACGCTGTTCTGGGGAGCCGGTGCCACCCTCCAGTTCATCGTCATGAAGTGGGCAGAAGCGGCGCTGCAGCTCAATCTTTCGAAATCAAGCATGCTGCAGGGCGTGGTCGCGGTCGGCGTGGCGCTTGGCGCCGTCGGTGCGGCGAGAATGATCACCTTGCGCAGGTCGGTACGTGTCATCCCGCTCGGCATTGCCATGGGGGTGATCGTACTGGTCATGAATTTTGTCCAGCACCTGTGGCTGGCGGTGCCGCTACTGGTGCTGATCGGCGCGCTCTCGGGCTTCTTCGTCGTGCCGATGAACGCGCTCCTGCAGCACCGCGGCCACATTCTGATGGGCGCCGGTCACTCGATTGCCGTGCAGAACTTCAACGAGAACCTGTCGATCCTGGCGATGACCGGCCTCTACTTCCTGATGATCCGCGCCAACCTGTCGATCTACCTGGTGATCACCCTCTTCGGCGTCTTCGTCAGCAGCACCATGTGGCTCGTTCAACGTCGCCATCAGGCCAACCAGTTGCTGCGTGACGACGTCATCCACCTGGTCGACAGCACCCGCGTCGACGGCGAGAACGCCGAGCGCTGAAGGCGCGCAAACCGTCACGGCGCTCGTCCTCGGCCGCTGTCCTGGCAGCTCACATGCGCTCGGTTGATCGGAGCACAGGCTGCAGCGGCGTCGCTGTGGCCTTCGCAGAAGACGTCGCTGCGGCCACTTTCTGCGGCCGCCCAGGTTTTGAAATTCTGGCAACAAGCCCTATACTGCGCACATTTCATGCACATCAAGGGCAAATAATGTCGAAAATAACCATTGACCGCTACGATCTTGCACTACTCGATGCATTGCAGCGCAAAGGCAACGCGACCAATGCGACGCTCGGTGAACAGATCCGCCTGTCGGCATCGCAGATCAGCCGCCGCATCCAGCGACTCGAAGAAGACGGGGTGATCGCCGGCTACGTCGCCCTGCTCGCGCCGACAGCGCTCGGTCTCGGGATCACCGCTTTTGCCCAGGTGAGTCTGGAACGGCAGGGCGACGCAGCCAACGAAGCGTTCGAAGCGGCCATCGCGGCGATGCCTGAAGTGGTCGACTGCTTTTCGGTGAGCGGCGAATCCGATTACATGCTGCGCATGGTCGTTCCCGATCTCGCGTCGTTTTCCGAACTGATGCTGAAGCAGCTGCGGCACCTGCCCGGCGTCGCCGGGATCAAGACCAGCATTGCCCTGCAGACGGTAAAACAGACTCACGCCCTGCCGCTCGACCACCTGACGCAGCCGAGCCGGCCGCGCCAGCGCGTCCGTTACGCCGAAAGCTAGAGGACCAGCGGCGCGTTCGGCAATTCGTTGGCGTTTTCACCGCTTGCTGCGAAGTGTTCGCGCAAGGCTTCGGTAATCGTCACCAGCGCCAGCAGCACCCCCCCCTCGAAATCGCCGGTCCGGAAAGCGGCCTCCATGCGTCGGCAGACCGCGTCCCAGAATTGCTGACCGACTTTGGCGTCGATGCCGCGATCGGCGACGATTTCCACTCGATGGTCGATCAGCTGCAGGTAGATCAGCACGCCGCTGTTCTGCTCGGTATCCCACACCCGCAATTGCGAAAAGAGGTCGATCGCCCGCGCCTGCGCCGAGCAACCGCGCAGCAGATCCGACAGCGGCAGGTCGGCTTCGACCACCACCCGCAGCTCACCCGCATGGGTGGCTTCGGAAGCGGCGATGGCCTGCTCGACGCGGCGCAGCGACTGCGGCGGCAATGCCCGCAGGACCCACCACTGCGGCAGCACCAGATGGCGGAGGATTCTCGTCAATTGCATCACCAGCCTCCTGAAGCGCCGCCGCCGCCGAAGCCGCCGCCACCGCCCGAAAAACCGCCACCGCGGCGCCCGCCGCCGCCAAAACCGCCGCCCCGCGAGCCTCCCGATGACCAGCCGGCAGCGCCCAGCATGCCGAGGAAGAGCGACACGATGCCGGCGACCAGACCGAGGATGACGGCGACAGCGAGCGACGAGATGAGCAGCGAGGCGATCACCCCGGCCGCCACAGCGACCATGCCCGCGGCCAGAAAGCGTCCGAAAATGGCCCGCAAGACGCCGCCGACGACGAAGACGAGGACGAAGCCGGCGAAGAGGAGCGTTTCGAACGAGTCGTCGATGTCGGCACGACGGTTGGTGTCCGCTTTCGGTGCCGGCAGCGCTTCGCCGGCGATGACCTGGATCATCGCGTCGACCCCGGCATCGATGCCGCCGTAGAAGTCGCCCTGTCGGAAACGCGGGCCGATCCGTTCGCTGATGATTCGCTTGGCCGTCGCGTCGTTGAGTGCACCCTCGAGGCCGTAGCCGACCTCGATGCGCAGCTTCCGGTCGGTCGTCGCGACCAGCAGCAGGGCCCCGTCGTCGACCCCACGGCGGCCGAGCTGCCAGGCTTCAACGACGCGCAGGGCATACTGCTCGACGCTTTCCGGCTGCACCGTCGGAACGATCAGGACGGCGATCTGCGACCCCTTGTCACGCTCGAAAGCTGCGAGCTTGGCCTCCAGCGCTGCCCGCTGTCCGGCGTCCAGGGTGCCACTGCGATCGGTGATCCGCGCCGTCAGCGCGGGAACCGCCTGCAGCTCGGCGGCGCCGGCGACCCCGGCGGCGAGCAGCAGGCAGCCGAGCAGCCAGGCCGCGATCCCGTGCCTGATGCGCAGCGCGAGCATCACTGGCCGCGAACAGCAGGCGCCGGTGCGGTGAAATCGACCTTCGGCGCGGTCGAAATCGCACGCTCGTTGTCGACGCTGAAGTTCGGCTTGACCGTGTAACCGAAAATCATCGCCGTCAGATTGTTCGGGAAGGTCCGCACCGAAACATTGTAGCTTTCGACCGTCTTGATGTAGCGATTGCGGGCGACCGTGATCCGGTTCTCGGTCCCTTCGAGCTGCGCCTGGAGGTCACGAAAAGCAGCATCGGCCTTCAGCTGGGGATAGTTCTCGGCCACCACCAGCAGGCGCGAGAGCGCGCTCGTAAGGCCGGCCTGCGCCTGCTGGAAGCGGGCAAAAGCGGCCGGATCATTGACCAGTTCAGGCGTTGCCTGAATCGAACCGACCTGCGCGCGCGCCTGGGTCACCTCGGTCAGCACGGCCTTTTCGTGACTCGCGTAGCCCTGCACGGTAGCGACCAGGTTGGGGACCAGATCGGCTCGCCGCTGGTACTGGTTGAGCACCTCGGACCAGGCCGACTTGACCGCCTCGTCGCCCGACTGAAAGGTGTTGTAGCCGCAGCCGGAGAGCAGACCGGCGATGAGGACAAGGATGCTGAGAACGCGTAGACGCATGTCGGATTCCTCCAGGACTCAGGTAGACGGAGCCGGCGGCGGCGGGGCGCCCTCGGCAGCGGATGCCTTCGCTGCCCGCATCAGGGCGCGCGCGCGGCACAGATCTTCCCAGGCTTTTGCCTTGTCCGGCAAGGTGCGCAGCAGATACGCCGGATGATAGGTGACGACGACCGGGATCGTCCGCCCGCTGCCCGCCGGCGCGGCGAAGCTCTGGCCGCGAAGGCTGGCCAGCGAGCCGCTGTCGGCCAGCAGCGCCTGCGCCGCCGCACGTCCGAGGAGGACGATCAGGCGCGGCTGCAGCAGCGCCACCTGCCGCTGCAGATAGGGCGCACAGCTCGCAATCTCGGCGGCAGTCGGCGTGCGGTTGTTGGGCGGACGGCATTTGACCGCGTTTGCGATGTACACATCGTCGCCCCGGCGCAGATCGATCGCCGCCAGCATCGCGTCGAGCAGCTTGCCGGCCGGGCCGACGAACGGTTCGCCGCGCGCATCTTCCTCGGCCCCCGGACCTTCGCCGATGAACAGCCAGTCGGCGTGCGCATCGCCGACCCCGAGGACCGCCTGGCGCCGACTCGCGCAGAGCGCACACGCGCGACAGGCGGCGACGCTCTGCTGCAACTCCTCCCAGCCCATGCCGGCAATCTCTTCCAGACGACCGCCGTCGGCCGGCGCCAGAATGACCGCGGACGCGGCGGACGGCGCCAGCAGCGCGGCAGCGGGCGCAACGGGGAGCACCGGTGGGATCGCCCGTGGCGCATTCGGCTGTTCTGCCAGCACGGGGGGGAGCTCGCTCGCCACCGCGCCGGCCGCCGGCCACGCCGGCTCACGCAGTTGCCATTGCGGCGACAGGCCCATCTCGTGCAACAGTTGGGCGCGCGAGAGGCGAGTCGCGGGCGGTGAGCCGGCGGTCATGCGAGCACCCTAGCCAGCGCCAGGGCCATCACCAGCGCATCCTCCTGCCCCTGCTCGGCAGGGTAGTAGCCGCGGCGCACGGCGATCTGCTGGAAGCCGAAGTGCCGATAGAGCGCGAGGGCTTTGGTGTTTGATGGCCGCACTTCGAGCAACAGCCGGATCGCCGCCGCCCGCTGTGCGACACGCTTCGCGTGGCCGAGCAGACGGGCCCCGAAGCCCATTCCCTGGCGCTGAGCGGCGACGCAGAGATTGAGCAGGTGCGCTTCATCGACCGCCATCATGAGCACGAAATAGCCGATCAGATCTCCCGTCAGGCGACAACCCCAGAGGCTGTAGCCGGAAGCGAACGAATCGATGAAATTCCCCCGCGTCCACGGAAACGCGTAGGCCTGGTTCTCGATCTCGACCATCTCGTCCACGTCCGCCGGGCCGAGTGGCACCATTTCGATAAGCGGCGAGTGCACTGCGTTCATGCCTTGCCACCGTTGGCCAAACGCTCGGCCACCGTCGACGCGACCTTGTTGCGCACGTAGATCGGCGCCGCTGCCGCGGCATCGATCGTTTCGCCGCGCGTCAGGCGGGGCGCCGCGAGGTGGGCGACGGCCCCGGCAGCGGGCATCAGTTCGGGCTGCCAATCCTCCACGCAGGCCGACAAACGCTCTCGCAGCAGCGGATACGCCTTCAGGGCGTTGCCGCAGGCGAGCCAGCCGGCCGTGTCGGGAAGCGGCAGCGCAGCGGGCTGGCAGACCGCCACCGGGGAGATCGCCGTGGCGCCCGCGAAGCGGCCGTGATAGACCTCTCCCATGCGCGCGTCGAGCAGGACGATGACCTCGTCGCCGCCACTTGCGAACGCCATCGCGTCGAGCGTCCCGACCGCAATCACCGGCAGATCGTGCGCGAACGCGATCCCCTGCGTCACCCCGCAGGCGACGCGCAGACCGGTAAACGAACCGGGGCCGGCGGCAAAGGCCACTGCCTGCAGATCGACAAAGCGCAAGCCGGCGTCGCGCAGCGTCGCCGTGATCAGCGGCAGCAGGGTAGCCGAATGGGCGACGCCGGGCGGGCAGAAACGCAGGATCAGGTCACCGTCACGCCAGAGGGCAATGGAGCCGACGTCCGTCGAGGTCTCGATGGCGAGGAGATTCATGGGCCGTATTCTACCTGTCCTGACCGTCAGCGTCGCCTGCGATGACGATCGCGACCGGCAGGGCGCCGGCCATGCGATGGCCGCCCCGCTTTGCCGGAGCGAACGGCGCGCTCGACCGCGGCGGCGCTACTGCACGGCTTCGAGCGGAAAACCGGCTCCTTTCCAGGCGAACAGGCCGCCGGGGAAACGATAGACCTGCGTATAGCCGAGCTTGCGCGCCCACGCGGCTCCGTTGTCACTGCGCGTGCATTTGACAAAGCCACAGTAAAACACCAGCGGCCGGGCTTTGTCGGCGCCGAGCAAGGTAATGAAATCAGCCTCGCTCCTGCCATCGGTTTCCTGCGTCTGCCAGGAACTCATGCGCGGCACCGGGAAGAGGAACTGCTTCGCCCCCGGCAGATGTTCCTTCCGGTAGCTCGCGTCGTAGGGCATGGTATCGACCAGCAGCAGCGGCTTTCCTTCATCGATCATGGCTTTCAGCTCGGAGGCCGTGAGCAGCTGATAGCCGCCCGCCTGGGTATCGCGGGTCAGCTTTACGGCCTCCGCTTCGCGGGCCGTCTCGACCTCGAATTTGGCGTCGGCGACAGCCGGACCGGGCAGCAGGAAGCAACAAAGGAGGATGGGGACAAGTTGTCTGATCTTCATGAGATTCGTTTTCTCGAACGGGTTGAATGGAAGGGGAAACGGCGCCACGAACCCAAGCGACTCGGTACGTCGAAACGTGGGCGACTTCATCCGGGAAACGCCAGCGCCAGCGGATGATACAGCCTGTAGCCAGTCAAGGCATCGGCGGCGACCATCAACCGAGGGGAGGATCAAGCATCAGGCAGCGCAGCTTCGCTGACCCTACGCCGATGGCCGCTTAATGAATACTCGCCTGGCGTTATCCCTGGCGCGGTGGGAGAATCTCGCGCTTGCCCCTTGCCGAGGACGCTGATAGATGAGCGCAGAAATCGATTCAACCGCCGCCGTGATGAAACGGGCGCTGAACCGGGCGCACGAACTTGCGAGCGACTTCCTCGCGTCGCTGCCCGAGCGGCCGGTCAGTCGATGTCCTTTGCCGGCAGACATGGTCGCGGCGCTCGACGAAGCGCTGCCGGAGCACGGCAGCGATCCTGCGGCGGTGGTCGAGGAGTGGTTCACGCGCGCCGAGCGCGGCATTACCGCCTCGCCCGGTCCCCGTTTCTTCGGCTTCGTCACCGGCGGCGTGACGCCTGCTGCGCTCGCCGGCGACTGGCTTGCCTCGGCGATCGATCAGAACGCCGGACTATGGGCGAGCAGCCCGGCAGCGGCGCAGACCGAACTCGTGGTCCTGCGCTGGCTAAAGGAACTCTTCGGACTGCCGGCGCAATGGGCCGGCGCACTGACCAGTGGCGCGACCATGGCCAACCTCGTCGGCCTGATCAGCGCGCGCCAGTGGGCCGGGCGGCAACTCGGTTTCGACGCCGCGGACGATGGCCTCTGCGGTCAGCCGCCGATCGTCGTCGTCGCGAGCACGCAGATCCACCTGAGCGCCGTCAAATGCCTGGGCACCCTCGGCCTCGGCCGCAATGCGCTGCGCCGGGTCGCCGCACCGGCGGGTTCGGTCGACATCGACGCCATGGCGTCCCTGCTATCCCGCATCGAAGGACCGGTGATCCTCGTCGGCAACGCGGCCGAGGTCAACAGCGGCCACTTCGACGACCTCGGCGCGCTTGCCGACCTGCGGGATGCCCACCCCGGTGGCGCCTGGCTGCATGTGGACGGGGCTTTCGGCCTCTTCGCCAGCGTCTCGCCCCGGCTCGCGCATCTGACCCGCGGCATCGAGCGGGCCGACTCGGTCGCTTCCGACGCGCACAAATGGCTGAACGTTCCCTACGACAGCGGCTTCGCCTTCGTCCGTGATGCGGCCATCCTGCGCGAGTCCTTCGCCGCCGCTGGCGCCTATGTCGTCGGCAGCGACGGCTGGGATCCCTTCACCCACGTCCCCGAGATGTCGCGCCGCTTCCGCGGGCTCGCCGCCTGGTGCGCGCTCAAGGCCTTCGGTCGGGACGGGTATCGCGCGCTGGTCGAGCGCTGCGTGGCGCATGCCGCCGCCTTCGCCCGCTGGGTCGAGGCGACGCCCGGCGTCGAACTGATGAATTCCGCAGCGCTCAACGTCGTCTGTTTTCGTCTCGTCGGCCATGGCGGCGAGGCGGCGAACGACGAATGCAACCGCCTGGCCGTGCGCGCCCTGCAGGCAGACGGCCGCGCCTTCGTTACCGGCACCGTCTGGAATGGTCGCGCCGCGATTCGCGCAGCGTTTGACAACTGGCAGACCAGCGCCGCCGATATCGCGCTCCTCGAAGCCGCCGTCGAGCACGTCGCGCGTGGCTTGCAGCCTCAAAGTGACGCTGACCCGCAGGCCGGGACTCGTTTGACGGCACCCTGAAGCCGCACCGCAGCGTGCTCTGGCGGACGCTTGCTCCGGGGGTCCTTGCCGGGGACGTTCGCCCGGCCGGCGCCCCGCGTCAGGCGCCGAAGGGTCGCACGCCGATCAGCCAGCCGTGCGCCCAGAAGGCAAACACGACCCACGCCGCGAGACCGATAACCCCTGCCGCGAGGTCGCGCGTCATCGGTCCGGTAGCATACACCGTGCCAGCGGCGCGATCGCGGCGGCGCGCGCAGAGGTAATCGAGGATCGCCCACGCGAGGAACGAACCGAACAGCAACAGGTCGGCCAGCGTGCCATTCGAGATCAGGTGCGCGAACGCCCAGACCTTGACCCCCGCGACCATCGGATGGCCGACTGCCTGCTTGATCCGCGTCCCCGGCACGTAGGCCGCGACCAGCAGGATGAACGCCGGAAGGGTCAGCAGCGCAGCCAGATGCCGCGTCCACAGCGGCGGACTCCAGACCACCACCGGCGACAGCCGCGCTTCGCCGTAGCCGTAGACGAGGAGCACGAAGCCCACGATCGAGAGGAGGGAGTGGACCGCCTTCCAGCCGTTCAGCCCGAGCTTCGCCACCTGCGCGTTGCGAAAGCCCGCCGCGAAGATGCGGGTGGAATGGATACCGAGAAAGATCACGAGGCCGAGGATCAGCAGGGTCATGGTCGCTCCAGGGACAAGGTTTCAGGTGAACCGGGAGCGCCACATCGTCCAGCGCAGTCCGCTCACTGCACGTTGACCACCACATACTGGTTGCCCGAGGGCTGGTAGTAAGTGGCGCCGCATTGATGCAGCATGGTGCCTTCGATGATGACGGTGGTGCACGCCGGCGGAAGTGCGGCAACGTATACGGAACTGGCGACGATCATTCGCCGCGTCGTGCGCCGGGCGACCCCCGCGACACTCACCGGTGTCAGCGGTCTGCCAATGATGGCCTGGGCTTCCTTGACCACGAAGCCGCCGCCGACGATGCCAGCCGGCAAGAGATCCCCAGTCGCCACGGCACAGCCAAGTGCCAGCACCACAACAGTCGATCTCTTCATCACTTGCCCTCCTCCGACGCGATGAACTCTCCCGTCTCGTCCACCGCGAATCCCTCAACCTTTTTCGCGCCCGGCGGGACCGTAAACTTGAAGCGGTCAGCCGCGATCACCGGTTTGACATTCCATTGGCTCAGTTCGACGCTGTACTGTGGCGCCCCGGCCATCCACTTGCTGGTGATCACGTACTTCAGGGGCAGGGGTTCGGCGCCATCCTTTACCCAGATCTGCCAGTCGACCGTGGGCGTTCGAAACGCCAGGTGGTGACACTCGACGCCGCCGACGTAAGCCCTGCCGTGGTAAGCGCTACTGGTGATCCCCGAGGAAAGAACCGCGTAAGGATTGGCGAGCAGCAGGTCCGCCCCGGGCAGACTCAGTCCGGACTGGATTTCGATGGCAGCAATCGCCTGGTCGATGGTTCCGGGGAGATCCTTCTGGACGTAGTCTTTCGCAGTCTTGCTGTAAACCGTCAGTTGGCGGCCATCGTAGATCAGTTCTGCGTCGGCAAACTTGCCATTGCGGGTCGTGTAGAAGCGCGACGGCCGCTCGACGAGCACGGTGCCGAAGCTGTTCAGTTGCAGCTTCTGGGCATCGAGCGTGATGAACTCATTGCTGATGTCGGCCGACACGCTGAAAGCCCTGGTGCCAGCCAGGAAACTGGACATCGATCGCAGGATCTCGTCCGCGTGCGGATTGAGGTTTTCGGCGGCCACCGCAGTTGTGGCGGAAAGGCCGAAACCGAGCACCATCGACGCGACCCGCAGGCCACGCTTGACGCTCGATTTTCCAGCAGGTTCTTGCTTCATGCATTCTCCTTGCCTGTCAGGCGATTATTGACCATTTGTCGGCCAAGAGTATATGAGCCACGATCAAGCGGCGTCAATTTGGCATTTGGCCGGGGCGCCCCGGAGAAGCCATCCGGGACCCGTTTCGCCAGGCGCCGGTCGCCCGGCCGGCGCGGAGTCGCTAGCGCTGAACCCGGCAGGCAGGCGATTTCCGGCGCCAGCAGGCGGGCTTCTGCAAGGCCGACGTATCGATCCGCTGCGCCCCAAAGACTGCCTGAGCCAGCGCCCAGCGCTCACGCTCTCCCTGGGAGACGCCGGCAATCTGCTCAAACCACCTCTTGATGAGATTCATGGTCACTGACTCCTGGGTAAGAATGAAGGGAGGAGAACCTGCAACAGCGGGTGTGATTATAGTAAAAAACTGTACGTACATACAGCTTTCGTGCTGCAGGTCCCCTGCCCCTGGCAGGCTGAAAGCCGGCTTGCATCTTCATCTGCAAACCCCTTCATGACTTCCGCCCGACCAGCCACACCCCTGCGAGAACCAGCGTCGCGCCGCCCATCTGGGCCAGCGAGAGCGGCTCGCCGAGCAGCCCCCAGCCGAAGAAGATCGTCAGCACCGGCCCCAGGGTACCGATCAGCACGGCTTTGGCCGAACCGATGCGGCGAATGGCGACCGACTGCATGAAGACCGGCAGCACGGTCGAGAAAATCGCCATCGCGAGACCGTAGGCGTAGATCGGCAGCGGCTGGCGCAAGGCCGACAGCGGCTGGGTGGCAAGGAAATGGACTTGCGTCGCCATGGTCGACACCAGCATGGCGAGCGCCGTGAAGCGCGCCGCACCGAGTCGCCGGATCACCGGCGCGCTGCCCGAAAGATAGAGCGCGTAAGACAGCGACGACGCGAAGACCAGGGCGACGCCGAGCAGCACGTGCGCGCGGTCGCCGGCAAGGTCAAGGTCGTGCGCGAAAGCCAGACCAATCCCGGCATACGAGAGCAGCAGGGAGCCGACTTCGCGCCGCGAAAGGGACTTGCCCATGCACAGCACGCCGATCAGCACGGTCAGCGTCGGATAGGTGAACAGGATCAGCCGCTCGAGACCGGCCGAAATGTACTGCAACCCGTAAAAATCGAGGATGCTCGCGCCGTAGTAGCCGAGCAGACCGAGCACCGTGAGCGTCGCCCAGTCGCGCCGGGTCAGCGACGGCGCCGCACGGCTCGCCGAGAAACCGACCCAGAGAAACGCCGGCAGCGAGAACACCATGCGCAGCGAGAGCAGCGTCACCGGATCGACCGGTGCCGCCGCGTAGGCGAGCTTGACAAAGATCGCCTTGAACGAAAAGCCGAGGGCGGCCAGCACCGCGAGGGCGACCCCCAGGCGTTCGTTGCTCCAGTCCTTCCAGGGCATGTGCTTTTATCCGATGCTCGGCTGAAGCGAGGAGAATCGCTGCTTTCGTCAGGCGCGCCTCTGCTCTTCGGGAAATCGCCTCAGAACATGCCGTGGCGACGGGCCCGTTTGACCCACTCCGGGTATTCCTCCATCAGGAGATCGAACAGCACATCGTCCGGGTGTTCATCGGGACGCTCGACCGAAAAGAAGCTCGCGTTGTCGATCAGGCGACCTTCAAGGTCATCCAGTTTTTCGAGAAAAGGAAAGCTCGAGTCGGCAAACGCCTGCAGCAGGCGGCTCTTCGACTTGCGTCCCTTGCCGATCCCCATGAACTGCCAGAAGATCGGCTCATGGCTGGATTCGCGCAGATGACGCTCGGTCAGCGCCTTGTCGGAAGTCCCGCCGTCGGTCACGAACATCACGTACACCGGCGAATCGGCCTTGCGGATCTGCTCCGGGCCAGTCGCCGAAAGGCCGCCGAAATAGCGCTGGCGAATCGCCTCCATGGCGCGGCCGTAGCGGGTGTCCCCTTCGAGCGGGAAATGGCGCATGGTCGAGTCGACATACGCCTGACTGTTGCTGATCGTCATCGGATCAGGGCGGTGCACACCGGCGCCAAACAGCAGCACATCGATTTCGCCATCATCGTCGAAACGGCAGCCGATGGCCAGGATGCGTTCAGCAAAGCGCTGGACGGCGCCACTCTTGTAGAGCGAGTGCATCGAGCCGGAAATATCCAGGCACAGGCAGACGCGGGCACGATGCGCCGACAGCCCCACCTTTTCGAGACTGACGGCGGCTTTCCTGACCAGCGGGAGCAGCTGCGGCGCCTCCTGGGCGAGGCGTTTCTCCAGCGAAACCTTTGCCGCCAGCGGCGCCTGGGGCAGCGCTGCTGCCGGTTCGGCCAGATCGCCGCCAAAGTGTCTGACGAGGGCGTCGAGGCCACCATTGAACCCCTGCCCCACCGCACGCAAGCGCCACTGGCCCTGCTTGCGATAGATCTCGATCAGCATGATCGCGCGCTCGCCGGAGAACAGCTCGCCGCCGAAGCCGAAGCGGGCCACCGGCCGCCCCTTGCCGATCAGCTCGACAACGCATTTTCCGAGGCGGTCGAGAACGCCCTCGCCATCGATGGCAAGCGTCAGGATCAGGACGTCGATGGCCAGCGGGAGTCGTCCCAGACAAAAATCAAAGGCCGAGGAAGCCGCGACGCGAACGCCGCCACACGGCGTCTCGGGCTGGTTGAAGAAAGTCATGTAGCGCTCGTCGGCGAGTTTTCGCGCCGCATCGAGCCCGAAACAGGCCAGATCAAGCACCAGTCCTGCACTTTCGAGGTCGAGCCGGAGGCTGAAATTCCCGTCCGGGAGTCCGAGATCGGCAAGACTCAGCCGTTCACCGCGCGATAGTGTCTGCATGGCAGGAAAGAGAAAAGATGGACCCGCCTGTCGGGAGAGCGAAATCCGGTTTAAGAAAGGAATGCTTGCCGGTCGAGGTTCGACCGAACGCGGTTTCGGTCGGTTTTGACCTGCCGGCATTCTATAGCGCTGCGCTCGCCTTTGGGGTCCTATGGCGGTGGGCAAGAGTAGGTGTGCAGGATTTTGTGCACCGTGCAGGGTTCTGCTTCCGATCGGCGTAGAGGAATCGCTCCAGCGAAGCCTGCCGACGCATGCAGAATGACCCCTGACGCTAGCGTTTGCGGAAGACGGGCAGATGCAGCCCCCATCGGATGGCCAGCAAGCGCATCGCCACCACGACGATCATTCCGGCCCAGAACGCCGGGGTTCGTGGCATTCCGAGTGCTTGCAACGCCAGGTACACAGCGACTCCCCCGATGGCGGCCGTGGCATAGATCTCCCGTCGCAGGATAAGCGGTACCTGCGCCGTGATGACGTCCCTCAAGACACCTCCGGTGACGCCGGTCATCGTGCCCATCAGCACCACGATGAGCGGTGGGCACTGCGCCGCTTCCGCCAACTGGGCCCCGGAAAGCGCGAAGAGCGCGAGTCCCAGCGCATCGGCCACGAGGAGTGTGGCACTCGGCGGGGGCCATACCCGTACATAGGCGACCGTCAACAGGGCGGATGCGATGATGACGACGAGGTAGCGGGAATCGGTGACCCAGAAAATCGGGTGGCGGTCCAGGAGGAGGTCGCGAAGGGTGCCTCCACCGATGGCGGTGATCGCCGCGACCACGAGGACCCCGAGGAGGTCCAGATCCCGACCACGCGCCGCAAGGACGCCGCTCGCGGCAAACACAGCCACGCCTGCAAGGTCAAAGTAATACAAGAGCACGCGCCATCCTCCATTGCCGAACCACGTATGAACGGGCTACGCCGGAGAAGTCGTGGCCACTGCCGGCGAGCCATGAAAGCAGATCCGATCGCGTCCTTCCTCCTTGGCGCGATACATCGCCGCATCGGCCCACTTGAGAAGGGTGTCCGGGTCAGGCTGATGAGCAAGGAAGAGCGCCACGCCGATGCTCGCCGAGCACCGATGTTCGATGCCAGCCCCCGCTTTTCCTTCGCACGGAATGCTCAGCAGGTAGGGTTCCCCCAAGGTGCTCCGGATCTTTTCTGCGACCACCCTTGCCTGGGCGGTCGACTCGGATTCGCTGACCTGCAGATCGCCCAGGACAACGACAAACTCGTCGCCGCCGAAGCGAGCGACGGTGTCCATCTCGCGCAAACAACTTTTCAATCGAGCCGCCACCTCGATCAGGAGCAGGTCGCCGAATTCATGCCCGTAGGTGTCATTGAGCGGCTTGAAGTTGTCCAGATCAAGGAAGATCAGCGCGCCGAAGCACGCGCTGCGCTTGCTCGCCGCCATCATCTGGCGCAAGCGGTCGTAGAGTGTCCGGCGGTTGGGCAGTTTCGTCAAGGCGTCATGGAAAGCCAGATAATGGATCTTTTCTTCGGCCTGCTTGCGTTCGGTCACGTCATGCGAGACCACGACGACCCGCGTCACCCGCCCGGCGGCATCCCTGATGACGCCACTGCGCGATTCTATCTGGCGAATGTCGCCATGCATCGTGATGAAGGAGAACTCGATCTGTTGCCCGATTCCTGTCGCGACCACCTGGCGGAAGGCGCTGACGACCCGCTCGCAGTCGTCAGGATGGATATCGCTGAAAGACGCAGTGCCGGGGATTTCCTGCTGGCTCAGCAGCCGTGCGTATGACGGGCTGGCGTACACCCGCCGCCCTTCGGTGTCGAGAACCGCGGCAAAGCCGTCGATATTCTCGGCGATCAGGCGGAAGAACTCCTCCTGATCGCGCAGTTCGGCTTTCTGCTGAGCCAGTTTTGCCAGCAAACGGTTGAAGGCGTCGACCAATTCGCCGATCTCATCGTTCCGTGTCACCTGCAGCGGCTGCCGCGGCTGCTCGGGTTCCGGCAGGGCGGCCAGCGTTTATAGGTGGGCAAAAGCAGTCGACCTTCGAGGAAGATCTGCAGATCCGCCGGGTGGCGCAGCATGCCTTCGGTGACGCCGGCGGCGGCTTTGGCCAGCGTGTCGAAGCGCTGGCGCAGTTCACGATCGATCTGGGTGGCAAGGAGGGAAACCGTCGAGAACTGCTGGTCGCCCACCAGTCGTTCCATATCTTGCCGCAAGGTTGCCAGGGCATACAGGGCGAGCGACCAGAGGCTCGTCAGGAAAACGGCCAGCGAAAAAATGGTGATGCGGGTTTTCAGCCATCGCCATCGAAAGGCACTCAGGTTCATCCCTATCGCCCAGTTCAACTCGCTTTGCCATGGGGGGGTTTTGGAGGCGCGAGCGGGAGTCGAACCCACCTACACGGATTTGCAATCCGGTGCATAACCGCTTTGCTATCGCGCCGAACCGGTCTGGAGAGATGGGCTGGCTGACTCTGGCCAGCAGCGACTGCCTGGCTGAAAATGTGGAGCGGGAGAAGAGTCTCGAACTCTCGACCTATACCTTGGCAAGGTATCGCTCTACCAACTGAGCTACTCCCGCGTGAAGCGAGTGCGCATTATAAAGGCCTGCCGACTGCTGTCAACGCCTTCTTGACTGCTCACCCTCGCCCTGTGGATCGCTAGCGCTGCCGGTCCTCTTCGATCAGATGCGGCCAGGCCATGCGCATGTAATAGCCCATCGACCAGAGGGTGAGCACGGCAGCGATGTAGATCAGCCAGACGCCGATCTCGAAGATGTCGATTCCGCTCAGCGGCGCGTAATAGAGCAGCATCGGGATGGCCACCATCTGCGCCGTGGTCTTGATCTTGCCGATCATCGAGACGGCGACGCTCCGGTGGGCGCCGATGCGCGCCATCCACTCGCGCAGGGCGGAAATCGTGATCTCCCGCCCGATGATGATCATCGCCAGAATGGCGTCGAGCCGCCCCAGTTGCACGAGGACGATCAGCGCTGCGGCGACCATCAGCTTGTCGGCCACCGGGTCGAGGAAGGCGCCGAAGGCCGACGTCTGCTGCCAGCGCCGCGCGAGGTAGCCATCGAGCCAGTCGGTGACCGCTGCGACGACGAAGATCAGGGTCGCCGAGACGTCGCGCCCGACGCCATCGAACCAGGCTTCAGGGACATAGTAAATGGCGATCAGGAGCGGGATCAGGATGATCCGCAGCCAGGTCAGCAGAATCGGTATGTTCAGTGGCATCAATGCAAAGCTGCGTAAATTTTTTCGGCCAGTTCCCGACTGATCCCGGGAACTGCGGTCAATTGGTCCACCCCCGCATTCGAAATCCCCTGCAGGCCGCCAAAACGCGAGATCAGCGCCTTGCGCCGCTGGGGTCCGATGCCGCTGATTTCTTCCAGGCGTGAACTCCTGCCGGCCTTGCCACGCCTCGCCCGATGCCCGGAAACGGCAAAGCGATGCGCTTCGTCGCGAATTTCCTGAATCAGATGCAGCGCCGGGTCTTCCGGCGCCAATTGTAACGGCTCCCGGCCGTCCGCGAAGATCAACGTTTCCAGCCCCGGCTTGCGCGCTTCTCCCTTGGCGACGCCGAGGAGCGGCAGCGCGACGCCGAGTTCTGCGAGCGCCGACGCCGCAGCACCGACCTGCCCGCTACCGCCATCGATCAGCACCAGGGTCGGCGTCAGACCCTCACCGGTGAGCAGCTTTTCGTAGCGACGCTGGACCGCCTGCCGGATCGCCGCATAGTCGTCGCCCGGCTGAATGTCTTCGATATTGAAGCGGCGATACT
Organism: Candidatus Accumulibacter jenkinsii; assembly: GCA_036625225.1. Classification (GTDB taxonomy): domain Bacteria; phylum Pseudomonadota; class Gammaproteobacteria; order Burkholderiales; family Rhodocyclaceae; genus Accumulibacter; species Accumulibacter jenkinsii. The sequence goes on from JAZKUF010000002.1 coordinate 42,378, forward strand.
CCGCTCGGCGCATGCCGCTTCCCTGATAAACCACACAGGCCGCGACCGTCAACGCGCCCTGCGTGTGGCTGATGTCGAAACACTCGATGCGCGCTTCGTGGCCGGCCTCGACCTCGAGCCCCAACCTTCGGCAGAGCGCCTCAAGCCGCTCACCTTGCCGGGACAGCGCGCTGCGATGTGCGGTGATGGCCAGGCGGGCATTCTGTTCGGCCATCTCGACCCACATCCGCTGCATGGTGAAGCGCGCCTCGCCGACCTTGACCGGCTGTCCGGCCGTGGCCGAGAGCCAATCGGCGACCTCGTTATCGGCGAGCGCCAGATTGACGAGAATCCGCGGTGGAATCGGATGCACGAGATAATGCTGATAGAGAAACGCCAGCAGCGCCTCGGACGCCGATGAATCGGCCGCGTTGGCCGGGAACTGCGGCCGGTCGCCAAGATGCCGGCCGCCGCGAACCATCGCGAGGTTCACGCAGAGCAGTCCGCCCTCGTCCACCGAAGCGACAATGTCCACATCACCCTCTCGGTCGCTCTCGACGTACTGTTTCTCCTGGACCTGGCGCAGCGACTGGATCTGGTCACGATAGACGGCAGCCTGCTCGAAAGCGAGCTTTTCGGCGGCCTGGTCCATGGCTGCCGACAGGCTGCCGATGACATCCTGCTGCCGGCCCTGGAGGAAAAGGGTCGCCATCGCCACATCCTGCGCATACCGTTCAGGCTCGATCAGGCCGACGCAGGGGCCAGTGCAGCGCTTGATCTGGTACAGCAGGCACGGCCGTGAACGGTTGTTGAAGACCGAATTCTCGCAGGTGCGCAGACGAAACATCTTCTGCAGCAGATGGATGCTCTCGCGCACCGCGACCGAGGACGGAAACGGACCGAAATAATCGGCTCGCCGGTCGGTGGCGCCGCGAAAGAAGGCGAGTCGCGGGTAGCGGTCGTGCGTCAGGGCAATGTAGGGGTACGATTTGTCGTCGCGAAAAAGGATGTTGTAGCGCGGCGACAGGGTCTTGATGAGGTTGTTCTCGAGCAGCAGCGCTTCGCCTTCGGAGCGCGTGACGGTGGTCTCGACGCGGGCGATCTGCGCCACCATCAGCGCGATGCGCGGACTGGGGTGACTGTCGCGGAAGTACGAGGCGAGGCGTTTGCGGAGGTTCTTGGCCTTGCCGACATAAAGCACCTGCCCGGCGGCATCGAGCATGCGATAGACGCCGGGCAGGTCGGTCAGGGTAGCGAGCAGGGATTTGGCGTCGAAGGGTTCGGTCATGAGCGTTCTCGGCAGCCGTCGGCTGACGTAGGATAGCGGGCACGATGTTATCACGCCTGCCCGCACCGCCCGTGCCAGCCCTTGCCACCCGCCCCGACTGGGACATCTTCTGCCGGGTGGTCGACAATTTCGGCGACATCGGGGTCTGCTGGCGGCTCGCCCGGCAACTCGCCAGCGAGCACGGGCAGCGCGTTCGCCTCTGGGTCGATGATCTCGACCGCTTCCGGTGGCTCTGCCCGATCGTCGATCCCGAGCTGCCGCGCCAGTGGCTGCAGGGAATCGAGCTGCGCCGCTGGGGTCCGCGGTGGACCCCGGTGATGCCGGCGCCAGTCGTCCTCGAAACCTTCGCCTGCAGGATTCCGGAAGCCTTCGTCGAGGCGATGGCGCAATTGAGGCCGCCGCCGCGCTGGATCAACCTCGACTACCTGAGCGCCGAGTCCTGGGTTGCCGACTTCCATGCACAGCCTTCGCCGCACCCGCGTCTGCCGCTCGTCAAATACTTTTTCTTTCCCGGCTTCGCGACCGATACCGGCGGCCTGCTGCGCGAGAACGACCTGCGCGCACGACGCGACCGGTTCATGGCGACCGCCGACCGGCAGCGCGACTGGTGGCATCGGCTCGGCGCTGCGCCGCCGCCTGCCGGCACCCTGCGGGTCTCCCTGTTCGCCTACGAGAATCCGGCCCTCGGCGAGCTGTTGCACCTCTGGCAAGCGTCGCCGCGCCCGGTCTGCTGCCTGGTGCCCCTGGCAGGGCGGCTGCCGGCGATCGAAGCCTACGCCGGCAAGACGCTCCAGGCCGGCGACATCGTCCGCCGTGGCGCGCTGGAAATCCGCCTGCTGCCCTTCCTCGAGCAGCCCGCCTATGACGAGTTGCTGTGGCTCTGCGAGCTCAATTTCGTGCGCGGCGAGGACTCCTTCGTCCGCGCCCAGTGGGCGGCGCAACCGCTGGTCTGGCACATCTACCGGCAACCGGAGGCGGCCCACCTGATCAAGCTCGACGCCTTTCTGGCGCGCTACTGCGCCGCGCTGCCCCCCACCGACGCCAACCCGCTGCGCGACTTCTGGCAGGGCTGGAATGCCGGCCGGGTCGACCACCCGAGCTGGCAGCGGCTGGCCGCCCGGCTGCCGGAGCTGCGCGCGCACGCGAAGTGCTGGGAGAAAGAACTCGCCGGCCAGGACGACCTCCTCAGCCGGCTGCTGCGCGGCAGCCGTTCCGGGCTATAATCCGGACCCGATCCGTTGTCCGAAAAACCGAATGAAAACCGCGCAAGAGCTTCGCCCAGGGAATGTCTTCATGGTCGTCAACGACCCGATGGTGGTTCTCAAGACCGAATACGTGAAGTCCGGGCGCAACGCTTCGGTCGTCCGGATGAAGATGAAGAATCTGCTCACCAACTCGCCCAGCGAGGCCGTCTATCGGGCCGACGACAAGTTCGACGTCGTCCAGCTCGAGCGCAAGGAAGTCAGCTACTCGTATTTCGCGGATCCGCTCTACGTCTTCATGGACGCCGAGTACAACCCGCACGAAATCGAAGCCGACTGCATGGGCGACGTGCTCAACTACCTTGAAGACGGCATGCCCTGCCAGGCCATTTTCTACCATGGCAAGGCGATCTCGATCGAGTTGCCGACCAGCGTCGTGCGCGAAGTGGTCTACAGCGAGCCGGCCGTCAAGGGCGACACGTCGGGCAAGGTGATGAAGCCCGCTCGCCTCGCCACCGGTTTCGAGCTGGCGGTTCCGGCCTTCATCGACATGGGCGACCGGATCGAAATCGATACCCGCAGCAACGAATACCGCTGCCGCGTCCGCTAGCGTCGCGCCCCCGGGCTGATCCGGGGTTCACCACCCTGCCCTCGATCGGCCGCGCACCTGGTCTTTGCCCGGGTCAGTCCGCGAGCTGCGCGACGGCGGCCACTCCGGCGAGGTAATTCGCGTCATCCTGCAGGCGGTCCCAGGCGATGGCCGGGGTCCACGGCAAGAGGCGCTCGACCCGCCGTGCCCGCAGCGGATCGAGGGCGGGCCGCCAGTCGGCCAGGAGTTCGCCGACCGCTGCCGGCGAGTTGCACACCAGCAGCAGGTCGCAACCCGCCGCCCACGCCGCCGTGCAGCGCTCGCCGATGCCGCCGGCGACGCTGGCGCCGGCCATCGACAGGTCGTCGCTGAAAATCACCCCGGCAAAATCGAGATCCACCCGCAGGAGATCGATCCAGAAGCGCGAGAAGCCCGCCGGCTGCGGGTCTATCCGGCGATAGATGACGTGCGCCGGCATCACGGCGTCGAGGGTCAGCCGGCGGTAGGGTTCGAGGTCGGGAGCGAGCTCGGCGAACGAGCGTTCGTCGACCGGCAGGTCGACATGCGAATCGGCTTCGACCCAGCCATGTCCCGGAAAATGCTTGCCACAGGCGGCCATGCCGGCGCTGTGCAGGCCTTCGATCAGCGCGCCGGCGAGATCAATGACCGCGGCCGGCTGGCCATGGAAAGAGCGGTCGCCAATGACGCTGCTGCGACCCCAGTCGAGATCGAGCACCGGGGTAAACGAGAGATCGACGCCGCAGGCGCGCAGTTCGGCGGCGAGGACATGACCGACGCCGCGCGCGGCGACGAGCCCGGCGGCGGGCTCCCGCTGCCACAGTTCGCCCAGCCGACGCATCGCCGGCAAGCGCGTGAACCCCGTCCGGCAACGCTGCACCCTGCCCCCTTCATGATCGATGGCGATCGGCAAGGGCGGCGAGCGCAGCGCATGCACTGCGGCCGTCAACTCGGCGAGTTGCTGCGGCGACTCGTAGTTGCGCGCAAAGAGGATCAGACCGCCGACCAGCGGATGCGTCAGGCGCTCTCTTTCGAGGTCGGACAGGGCGAGGCCGGCAAGATCGATCATCAGCGGGCCGAGGGGAAGGCTAAGGCCTGGTTTCATGTGAACTCCATGACGACGAAAGCGACCGCGAAGTCGGTCTCGTCGCTGATCGAAAGGTGGGCAACGAGCCGGCGCGCGGCGAGATGCGCGGCGAGCGCTTCGGCATACGCAAATCGCGGCCGGCCGAGCGCATCATGCGCGACGCCGATGCTCGGCAGGGTGGCGGGAGCGACGAGGCCGCTGCCGAGGGCTTTGCCGAATGCCTCCTTGGCGGCAAAGCGCTTGGCGAGAAAGCGCGCCGGATGGCGCTCGTCGGCAAACTCGGCACATTCCGCCGGCGACAGCAGTCTGGCGAGCGCGCGCGCGCCGTGTCTTTCGTAGAGGCTCGCGAGGCGGGCAACGGCGACGATGTCGGTACCGATACCGGCGATCATGGCCGGGCCGGCCGCGCCAGCGCCTGCACCTGCGCTTCGCGCAGGAGGCGCTTCATTTCGCGAACGGCTTCGCGCAGGCCGACGAAGACCGCCCGGCTGATGATCGCGTGGCCGATGTGCAGTTCCCGAATCCCGGGCAGCTGCGCGACCGGCTGGACGTTGAAGTAATTGAGCGCGTGGCCGGCGTTGAAGCGCATGCCGAGCGAACGCACCGCGTCGCCGGCGAGACGGATTTTCCCGAGTTCGACCAGCACCGCCCCGCTTTCGGCGTCCCGCCCCTGGGTATAGAAGGCGTGAGCATAAGGGCCGGTGTGAATTTCGCACACCCGCGCGCCGATGCGCGCCGCCGCTTCGACCTGCGCCGGATCGGCATCGATGAAGACGCTGGTGACGATGCCGGCATCGCGCAGGCGAGCCACCGACTGCTGCAGCCGGCCTTCCTGGGCGACAATGTCGAGCCCGCCTTCGGTGGTCACTTCATGCCGGCCTTCGGGCACCAGCATGGCCATCTGCGGCCTGATCCGGCAGGCAATGGCAACCATCTCGTCGGTTGCCGCGAGTTCGAGATTGAGCTTGATCTGCGCGAGATCGCGCAGCCGTTCAACGTCGGCGTCCTGAATGTGCCGGCGGTCCTCACGCAGGTGAATGGTGATGCCATCGGCGCCGCCGAGATGGGCTTCGACCGCCGCCCAGACCGGATCCGGCTCGTAGGTGCAGCGCGCCTGGCGGATCGTCGCCACATGGTCAATATTGACGCCCAGTTCGATCATAGTTCGTGTAGTTCCCTGAAGACCCGGCGGCTGGCCAGGCTCTTGCCGCCGGTGTAGTGGCCGATCAGCGTGCGCATCAGTTGCTTGGCCTCTGCCAGCGAACGCGGATCGGAGAAGTCCTCGCGCGCGAGGTCGATGAGCGTCCTGCCGCCAACCGCCAGCGCCGAGCCGCCGGGTCCCGGCAGGCGCACCGGACCCCGCTCGATCTCGTATGCATAGTGCGCGTCGGGGTCGACCGCGACGCCGGCGGCATCGGTCTCGAGCGTCAGGCCGTAACCCAGTTCCTGCAGCAGGGCATGCTCGAAGCAGCGCAGGTCCGACTCCTGCGCGCCAGCCGCCAGGCGGCGCAGGGTCTCGGCATAGATGGCAAAAAGTCGGGCATGCGGGTCTTCGCGCGCCAGCAGATGGATCAGCAGTTCGTTGAGATAGTAGCCGCAGAACAGGGCTTTTCCAGCCAGCAGCGGTTGCCCGCCCTGCCACTCGGCCCGGATCAGCGTCTGCACCTCGCCGCGGCCCGCCCAGCCGACTTCGAGCGGCTGGAAGGCGAGCAGGACCCCGCGCAACACCGATCGCGGCCGACGGGCGCCGCGGGCAAGCAGCGCGACGCGGCCATGGTCGCGCGAGAAGACGTCGATGAGCAGGCTGGTTTCACGGTAAGGGTAGGCGTGCAGGACGAAAGCCGGCTGCCCGTCGACCCGCTGCCGCAGACTCACTTTCCGACCCGGGCGCCAGTCATCAGCGAACCCGCCGTCTATTGATAGCCAAGGGTCTTGAGCATCCGCTCATCGTCGGCCCAGCCTGACTTGACCTTGACGAAGACTTCCAGGAAGACCGGACCGCCGAACATCCGCTCCATGTCCTGGCGCGCCTCGGAGGCGATACGCTTGATCATGTCGCCGCTGCGGCCAATGACGATCGACTTGTGCCCTTCACGATCGACGAGGATCGCGGCGCTGATGCGGCGCAGCTCGCCATCGACGACAAACTTCTCGACCTCGACGGCAGCGGCATAGGGCAACTCGTCGCCGATCAGGCGGAAAAGCTTTTCGCGAATGTACTCGGCGGCGAGGAAGCGCTCGCTGCGGTCGGTAATCTCGTCCTCGGCGAACAGCAGTTCATCGTTCGGCAGATGTTTCCGCGCTTCGGCGAGCAGGACGGCGAGCTGCTCGCCGCGCCTTGCGCTGACCGGAACGATCGCTGCGAATTCGCCTTCGCCGGCCAGGCGGCCCAGAAACGGCAGCAGCTGCGCCTTGTCCGGCAGCTGGTCGATCTTGTTCACGACGATGATCAACGGCCGGTCGCCGGGGATCAATTGACGCACTGCCCGGTCACCCTCGTCGAAGCGCCCTGCCTCGACCACCAGCAGGACGACATCGACTTCGGCCAGCGCCTGCCGCACGCTCTGGTTCATCACTCGATTCAGGGCATTGCCGTGCCTGGTCTGAAAGCCGGGCGTGTCGACAAAGACGAATTGCGCGTCAGCCTGGGTGAGGATGCCCAGGATGCGATGACGGGTCGTCTGCGCCCGCCGCGAGACGATGCTCACCTTTTCACCAATCAGCGCGTTCAATAGCGTTGACTTGCCGACGTTCGGGCGGCCGACGATCGCGATCAGTCCGGTGCGAAGATCACTCATCGCTTGCCCAGGCTTTCCAGCGCGCGCTCGGCGGCGACCTGTTCGGCAGCCCGGCGGCTGCCGCCCCGGCCTTCGGTGCGGATTTTCAGGGAATCGATGACGCAGGCGACCCGGAACTGCTGCGCGTGCGCCTCGCCCTCGGTGCCGGCGAGCTGGTACTGCGGCAGCGCCAGCCGAATTCCCTGCAGGTGTTCCTGCAGCCGCGTCTTGGCGTCCTTGATGTCCTGTCCGGGAGTCAGTTGATCGAGCATGCCGTCGTAGAGGCGGACGATCACTGCGCTCGCGGTGTCGAAGCCGGCGTCGAGCCAGAGCGCACCGAACAGCGCTTCGAGGGCATCGGCCAGAATCGATGGGCGCTGCTGCCCGCCGCTTTTCTGCTCACCCTCGCCGAGACGCAGATGGTCACCGAGCGAGAGCAGCAGGGCCTGCTGGTGGAGGCTGTCCTGGCGAACCAGATTGGCGCGCAGGCGTGACAGATCGCCCTCGGGAAGGGTCGGGAAACGTTCGAACAGTTCGCGCGCAATGACGGCGTTGAGGATCGCGTCGCCGAGGAACTCGAGCCGCTCGTTGTGCGGCGAGCTGTAACTGCGATGGGTCAGCGCGAGTTCCAGCAGCGCGCGATCGCGAAAGGTGCAGGCGAGCGCCTGTTCGAGGCGGGCAACGGTCATTGCCCGTAACCGCGCCCGGACGACGAGCCCTGGAAGTCGATCAAAAGACTGACGTTGCCGGCGAGCGGCACCCGCCGCTCGTAGGCAAACGACACGACCACCTGATTGTCTTCCTTGTGAATGTCGAGATCGCTCGGGCCGATGGTCCTGATGTGCTCGACTTCGGCATATTTGCCGAAAGCCTGGCGCAGCTCGGTCACTGATTTACCGCTGGAGTCGGCCGCCACGGCCTTGACCGCCTGCCTGATCTTGTAGTAGTCGATCACCTCGGGCAGCACCCGGATGCCGAGAATGGCCACCAGGGAAATCAGCACACCCCAGACGACCAGTGCCGAGAGGGCCAGACCACGCTGACGATTCATGCCTTTCACTCCTTACCTGAACGAGCCGATGCGGGAGAAATCACTGAAGTTCAACCAGACGAAAAATGCCCTGCCGACGATGTTCGCTTCGGGAACGAAGCCCCAGAAGCGGCTGTCCCGGCTGTTGTCACGATTGTCGCCCATCACGAAGTACTGCCCCGGCGGGACCGTGCAGCTGACGCCGGCGGCATTGTAGGAACAAAGCTCGCGATTCGGGAACTGCGCCGGCCCCGCGACATACGGCGGGGCATCGGCGTCGTTGAGCGTCCGATACTCGGCCGCATCGATCTGCTCGGTGTACTGCCGCGAATAGTAGAGTCGTTCCGGGTGCAGATAGTCTTCAACCCGTGTCGTCGCCACCGGCTCCCCGTTGATGGTGAGCCGCTTGTTCTGGTAGACCACCCGGTCACCCGGCAGGCCGATCACCCGCTTGATGTAGTCGAGCGAAGGCTCCTCGGGATAGCGAAAGACCATCACGTCGCCCCGTTGCGGGCTGTTGATGTCCATCACCTTCCAGTTGACCACCGGCAGACGGATGCCATAGGTGTACTTGTTGACGAGGATGAAGTCGCCGACCTGCAGGGTCGGAATCATCGACCCCGACGGAATCTTGAACGGCTCGACGAGAAACGAGCGCAGCATGAAGACGATCAGAATGACCGGGAAAAAACTGGCCCCGTACTCGACCCACCACGGGTCCCTGGCACCCGCCGGGCGGCGCTTGCGCAGGACCAGGGCGTCCGCCGCCCAGATGGCGCCACTGACCAGCAACAGGATCAACAGGATCAATGCAAAATTCACTTCTTCACCCCTTATTTGCCCACCCGCAACACCGCCAGGAAAGCCTCCTGTGGAATTTCGACTGATCCGACCTGTTTCATCCGCCGCTTGCCCGCCTTCTGCTTTTCGAGCAGCTTTTTCTTGCGCGAGATGTCGCCGCCGTAGCACTTGGCGAGCACGTCCTTGCGCATCGCCTTGACATTCTCGCGCGCGATGATGTTGGCGCCGATCGCCGCCTGAATCGCCACATCATACATCTGGCGGGGAATCAGCTCGCGCATCTTGGCGGCCAGTTCGCGCCCGCGATAGACCGAGTTGGCGCGATGCAGGATGACCGAAAGCGCGTCGACGCGCTCACCGTTGATCAGGACGTCGAGCTTGACGACGTCGGCCGCCCGGTACTCCTTGAATTCGTAATCGAGCGACGCGTAGCCGCGCGACACCGATTTCAGGCGGTCGAAGAAATCCATCACCACCTCGGCCATCGGCATCTCGTAGACCAGTTGCACCTGTCGTCCGTGGTAGGTCATGTCGACCTGGTTGCCGCGCTTCTGGTTGCACAGGGTGATGACGTTGCCGAGATACTCCTGCGGCACGAAAACCGTGGTCGTGATGATCGGTTCGCGGATCTCCTCGATCTTCGACAGTTCCGGCAGCTTGGCCGGGTTTTCGACGTTCACCAGCGTGCCGTCACGCAGCAGGACTTCATAGACGACCGTCGGCGCAGTGGTGATCAGGTCCTGATCGAACTCGCGTTCGAGACGCTCCTGGACGATCTCCATGTGCAGCAGGCCGAGAAAGCCGCAGCGGAAACCGAAACCGAGCGCCTGGGAGACTTCCGGTTCGTAACGCAGCGACGCGTCGTTGAGCTTCAGCTTCTCCAGCGACTCGCGCAGCGAGTCATACTGATTCGACTCGACCGGATAGAGCCCGGCGAAGACCTGTGACTTGATTTCCTTGAAGCCCGGCAAGGCTTCGCTCGCCGGCCGTTCGACCAGGGTCAGGGTATCGCCGACCTTGGCCGCCTGCAGTTCCTTGATCCCCGAGATGACGTAACCGACCTCGCCGGCCCGCAGCGCGTCGCACGGCACCGCCTTGGGAGTGAACACGCCCACCTGTTCGCAGAGGTGGACCGAACCGGCCGCCATCAGGCGAATCCGGTCCTTCGGGCGCAGCGTGCCGTCAAAGACCCTGACCAGCATCACCACGCCGACGTAGTTGTCGAACCACGCGTCGACCAGCAAGGCCTTGAGCGGCGCTTCGGGGTCGCCCTGCGGCGCGGGAATGCGCTCGATGATCGCTTCGAGGATGTCCTCGACGCCGAGGCCGGTCTTGGCCGAGGCGAGCACCGCTTCCGAAGCATCGATGCCGATCACGTCCTCGATCTCCTGGCGGGCGTCGTCCGGCATCGCGGACGGCAGATCGATCTTGTTCAGCACCGGCAGGACATCGACGCCAAGCTCGATCGCCGTATAGCAGTTGGCGACGGTCTGCGCTTCGACCCCCTGCGACGCATCGACCACCAGCAAGGCGCCCTCGCAGGCCGAGAGCGAACGTGACACCTCGTAGGAAAAATCGACGTGGCCGGGAGTATCGATCAGGTTCAGGTTGTAGATCTTGCCGCTGCGCGAGCGGTATCGCAGGGCCGCAGTCTGGGCCTTGATGGTGATTCCCCGTTCGCGCTCGATATCCATCGAGTCGAGCACCTGCGCCTCCATCTCGCGATCGGAGAGTCCGCCGCACAGGTGGATGATGCGGTCGGCGAGCGTCGACTTGCCGTGATCGATGTGCGCGATGATCGAGAAATTACGGATGTGTTGCATGTGCATTAGACTTGTATCAAGCGATCCAGAATGGTATCATTGAACTCCATAACCGCCTGATTGACAAGCAATTTTCGCATCAACTCGCTTCAGTTTGCCTCGTGGAAGCTCAACACTATGCGGGTAGGACTGCGGGTATGCTGGCAGGCACCGTAAAATCTACCCGCTTTTTCTTCTCAAGCCTTGAATCCATCGGCGCTTCAGCGATTCTCTGCTTACCCACACCTGCTCCGGAGCCCTAATGCTGACCGATACCCAGATAAGGAACCTCAAGCCAGAAGCAAGACCCGTCAAGCTGACAGACGGGGGCGGATTATACCTTGAAGTGACCCCCTCAGGCGGCAAGCATTGGCGCTACCGCTTCCGGCTTGGCGGCAAGGAAAGCCTGTTCGTGATCGGCGAGTATCCCCAAGTCAAGGCTGCCGATGCCCGGCGACGCAGGGACGATGCCCGCCAGCTGGTCAAGCAGGGAATAAACCCCACCCACCAGCGCAAGCTCGACGAAACGACCCGAATGTATGAGCGAGCGACGACGTTTGAGGCCGTAGCCACCGAATGGTACGGGGCGAAATCCAGCGCATGGTCAGTCGGCTATGCGGGGCATGTCGATACCATCCTGAAAAAGGACATAAACCCCCGCATCGGCGCGCTTCCCATCAAGGACATCAAGACGCCGATCATTCACGAGGTGCTGCGCAAGATCGAAGCACGCCAGGCCCCGACACGTGCCATTCTCGCCCGCCAGATCATCGGCAGCGTGTTCAAGCTCGCCATCATCACCCATCGCGCCGAGTACAACGTCGTTGATCCGCTCAAGGGGGAAATTGCGCGCCGAGTCGTTGAGCACAGGAAGCACTTGAGGGATGACGATCTGCCCGACTTCCTGCGCAAGCTGGAGGACTACACAGGGCACCAGACCACGGGGATCGCCCTCAAGCTGCTGATGCTGACCGCCGTTCGTCCAGGTGAATTGTGCGGCGCCCCCTGGAGAGAATTCAACGTCGACCGGGCAGAATGGCGCATTCCTGGGGCCCGCATGAAGATGAACGAAGAACATGTCGTGCCACTTTCGCGGCAGGCGCTGGAACTCCTCAAACAACTGCGCGACCTCACCGGCCATGCCGAGTACCTCTTCCCCACGCAGGGCACCAAGTCGCAAACCATGCCCACCGCCACACTGCGCAACGCGGTTACAAAGCTCGGTTTCTCTGACCGGTTCAGCCCCCACGGTGCGCGGGGCACGTTCTCCACCATGTGCAACGAGGCCGGGTTCAGGCCGGACGTGATTGAACGGCAACTCGCCCACGCCGAAAGGAACCCAGTTCGAGGCAGCTACAACCGGGCGGAGTACATGCCCGAACGTCGCCAGATGATGCAGCAGTGGGCGGACAAGCTGGATTCGCTCAAAGCTGGAGCCCAAGTTATCCCGTTCGGGAAGGTGGCGTGATGGGTACGAGGGGGCGGGTGCCGTTGCCTAGAGGACTCGTAGATTTTCATGTGGCAGTGGCCTGCCTGCCTGCTCCTGACAGTGTGGTTTTGATCATGGATGCTGTGCGCGAAGCCTGCGACGCTGAGATGACCCCAAGGCAGAAACCGCTCGTTGTCCTCAATCGCTCGTTTGGCCAACTGCGCCGCCAACATCCGACCATATTCAGCGACCTCGCCACTTGGTTGGCATGCCCGGCGACAAAGCAAGCTGCTTCAGAGGTTGGTGCTTATTGGGCTTGGGCCAAGTGGTGTCAAGCAGCGGACAAGCTGATGGAGGACGGTGTGTTGGCGAGTGCTGCATTTGGCGCAGATCAGCCGGGCAGGCCGAAGTCAAGGCAATTCAGCGCACATGAGGACGCCGCCCTGCTCGCTGAATATTTGGCCCCGAGGTTAGGCAGCAGTGGAGCTGAGGAGGAAGCACGCGCGATTCGGAATAGTCCGCCTGACTTGCTGGACTCGCGGACACTCCAGCGAGCCCGTGTCATGGTACGAGCGTGCAGGCCGTCAAATGCGGAGCTTGAAGTCCAAGCAGGGCTAGTCAAGCACAAGTATTATGGTCGCCAAAACGGGGGTTTTCCCCCGGTGACGGCGCTGGACCAACAAGGCATCATCCAACCATACCGAATCAACGGTGCTCAGGTCGGAGAAAACGATGCCAAGTAACACCACCCCCGAAGCCAGGAAAGCCGCCAAGGCAGCCAAGCTGGCCGAGCAGCTTAAGCTGTTCGAATCCCTTCCCCACTGCGCTCTAGTCGCCCTTCCGGTCGTGTGCGCCATCACTGGGCGCTCTCCCGCGTCTGTTTGGCGGGACGTAAAGGCGGGCCGCTGTCCTGCCCCGGTAAAGGCCGGGCCAGGCTCTACGAGATGGCGTGCCGGTGATCTCCGGGCACTGTAAGCCAAGGCAACATGCTTACATGTAAGCACAGCGCTGACCAAACAAAGAGCACGGCATACGGGCAAGAAAAAGCCCGACCAAAGCCGGGCCAGAAGGGTTTTACTATGAACACACATGTTAACACAGCTGCGCCTCCAGTACCCATGGACACCCTGGAGTTTCTGCAGCAAATCCTCCCTGGTACGGGGCTAGTCGTACTCGCGGAGCTGCGTACCAGGCCTGATGGGTCGAGCTGGATACACCACAAGTTCGCCGACATCGCATCGGCGGCGGCAGCAGTCGAGCGCTTCACCGCGGCGGGCAGGACGATCTACCACGCATGCTCCACATTCAAGGAAGACCTCCAGAAGCGGTTCCGCACACAGGAGAACGCCGGCTGGCAGCGCGCGTTCTGGGTCGACGCCGATGTGGACCCGGCCAACCCCGCGAAGTACGCCAACAAGAAGGCTGCTCTACAGGATGCCGTCAGGGCCTGCAAGGAACTGGGCCTGCCCAGCCCCACCGTCGTGGATTCTGGTGGGGGGCTGCACCTGTACTGGCCCATGGCCGAGGATATGACCACGGCGGTATGGACACCCATCGCCGAGCAGTTCAAGGCCCGCCTGACCGCCATAGGCTTCAAGCAGGACCCCTCGCGCACCGCCGACTCCGCCAGCGTGCTGCGCCCGGTGGGGAGCTTCAACCGCAAGCGGGAACCGGCCCGGCCGGTCGTGTCGCGGTTCGTGGGCCGCCCCATGCAGCTGGCGGACTTCGCCGCTGCCGTCGGCGCCGTGGTTTCGGCGGCAACTATCACGCAGGCGGCTGATGACAACGATGACCTGGGCGGCGGCATGGAGTACCCGGCGTCATCAGCAGACCGCATCATCCAGTTCTGCCCCACCCTGGCGCATGTTGCCACCCTGCTGGGAAACGTCGGCGAGCCGCTGTGGCACAAGATGATCGGCGTCATCAAGCACACCACTGAAGGCGAGGCCCGTTGTCATGAGTGGAGCGCCGGGCACCCCGCGTACTGCGCCACCGACACCCAGCAGAAGATCGACAACTGGGCCACCGGACCGTCGACGTGCGCCAGCCTGAAGCAGACCGCCGAGAACCAGTGCGCCGGCTGCACCCAGACCTGCAAGAGCCCGATCCAGCTGGGGTACTCCGCCGAAGCGGCGGCAACCGGTGGGAAAGCTGCTTCTTGGTTGGACGGAATGAACGAAGAGTACGCATGGATCGAACAGGACGCCGCAATTTATCGCCGCAAGCACCGAGATTTCATCAGGGCCGACAGCTTCCACATGGCGCACGCAAACGCCTTTGTTGCCGTGGCCACCCCGAGCGGGACAAAGCAGGCAGCAGTTTCCCGGTTATGGCTGACCAACCCAAGGCGGAGCCAGTTTCGCGCCATCGTCACAAAGCCTGGAGACCCCACAGTTACTGCTGACGGCTGCCTGAACGACTGGGCAGGCTTCGCTGTGGACCCTGTGCCGGGCAACGTCGAGCCATTCGAGAGCTTGTATGGGTACTTGTTTGAGGACGAGCGGTATCCCCTGCAGTGGCTGGCCCACCTGGTCCAGTCCCCCGGCATCAAGATGTTCGTCAGCCTTGTTGTCTGGTCCCAGCAAGAGGGAGTAGGCAAGAACTTGCTCTTTGAAACCATCGGCGCGCTGTTCAGCCCCCACCACTATGCCCTCATCGGACAGTCTGAGGTCGATGACGACTTTTGCGGCTGGATTCCTGGCACTGTGTTCGTCCTTGCCGATGAGGTACGGGCATCCAAGAGTGACAAATCGAGAGATAAACTGAAAATCTTTACCACCGCAACAACCTTGCGCACGCATGACAAAGGGCAGCCAAAGCGGGTTGTGGAAAATCTGCTGAACGCGGTATACCTCTCAAATCATGCGGATGGTATGTTTCTCAGTGGCAATGATCGACGCTTCTTTGTCGCCGAAGTGCTGGCAGGCCCGCTCCCGGAGGCATTGAAACAACCGTTCCTGCAGTGGCGGTGCAACGGCGGGCTAACGCACCTGTTGCACTATCTGCAAAACCTCGACCTGACCGGATTCGACCCAAAGGGGCACGCTCCGGCAACAAAATCCAAGGATGCGATGGTCGACGCTGGGCGGTCTGACCTGGATCGCTGGACATACGACGTCGTGAGTGGGGCTACTCCAGTGGGCAGGCAAGTAGCCACGGCAGAAGCCATGACACAGAAATTCATGTGCGAGTACCACCACCTGCGCACTCCACCTTCGGTCAGTACGGTGGGCAAGGTGCTCGTCCGGATGGGCGCGTTCCGCCGCGACAACCAAGTGCGGCTCTCCGGTGGAAGGAAAGTTCGTGCGCTGGCACTCGTCAACACGGAGCACTGGAAGGGCCAGCCCGAAGCAGCATGGCGTGCAGAACTGGAGAAACCTGAGTCTTTCCTGCCTCACGTGCAGCATCCCGCCTCGCCAATGCCTCAGGAAGTGCCTCAGCTGAAACCCGCATGAATACTGAATGCCTCGCGTGCCTCAGGGGAACTGGGTTTCTCCCCATCCTCCACTGTGCCACCGCCGGCGTACATGCCACGTGCCTTCTCTCTCCTCTATTTTTTTTATTTACCTATAAGAAGAAGAGAGGCAGGAGAGGCAGAGCATGGAGAACCCCATGGATGCAGGGCTCGTGGCTGCCTCACCATGTATATGTCATGCTGAGGCGCTCCTGAGGCACCTGAGGCAGTCGCCACACCCCTTGGCGGTGAAGATCACAGCAATTGACCTTGGAACTATGATGCCAAACGACTACATAACTGAGTTCATCTCCACACTGAACGCTGACGCGTCCGCAGCAATCGACGCCGCTGCACAGGCGCAGCGCGTGGAGGAAGCCAAGCAGCACGCCACCTGGCGCGAACGGCTCACCCCCCTCGATCAACGGCTGGCCAAACTGCTGGCGGAAATCCCCAACGACCTCAAAACCGCGGGCCTGAGCCTCGAAGCGTTGCGCGTACAACTGGCTGGCCGATACTCCCAAACAGCACGCGCCAGTGACGTAGCTGCCGCATTGCGCAAACTCGGGTGGCGCCGTACCCGATGCTGGCGCGGCGACGAAAGCCCGGAAGGTTTCCGCGCCACTTGGCACCCCCGCTGTAAGTGACCCCCCTTTTCAACCCAGAGGAACGACCATGAAACACCCCCCCCTAGACCTTACCGCGCAGCGAGCCCATACCAAGGCGCTGCACGCGCACTCGGTGGCAACGAGCCCCCGTAGCCCACAGTTCAGCCTGCGCACCTTCCAGGATGCGATATATGCCGCCGGCGGCCTATACGGCCAAGGCGTTTCCAATGAGCACGCCACGCGCCTTTACCGGGTGCTCGAAGTGCAGTACGCCACCCACCTCCTGTCATTGCCGCAACTCATTGACCACCACGCCGGCAACGCCTGGCACGACACGCAGCAGTGGATAGGCCGCGGCCACGGTCCTGACCACGCCCCGGGTGACACTCTCCGTGGTATATGTAACCGCTTGGTGGGGTTACCGGAGCGCCTGCGTGCCCGCATCGACCCTGTCCTTGAAGGCCTGCGCACGGGAGACGAACCAATTGACCCTACTGGCGCCTATGAAGACCAGTTCGTCATGTGGTGCAGCGATTGGCACGCCGGCCACCGCACCGCCTACGCCATGAGCGAGAACCTGCAGCCCCCGAAAGAGCGCTGGGCAACACGCCTGCGCCTCTGCCGCAACGTCGCCAAGGATGTCATGCCAGAGCTTATCGAGTGGTTCGGGTCGCTACGGGCGGAAGTGTGCGACGGTGGCCATACGGCGGCCTGGGGGTGGGGGGACGCAGTTCGCGATTCGCGGGTGCCAGGAGGCGATTGATCGGTGCCATGGGGAGCCGGGGAAACCCGGCTGCGCCGCATTTCAGGCAGTGGTATCGGGCCTAGCCCCCTCCACGACCTCGACCGGCCAACCGTGGTAGGAGTAAAGGTACTCCCCTCCACCCAACTTGTCGCTCAACTTCACCTTCATGCGGAATTTTGTGCCAACGGGGAACTGCGTAACTAGGCGACGCGCGCACTCGACAAATAAGTGCTGCGGGTAGAACTGCCCCTCGGCTGGCCGAATATGTACGCCGCCATGTCTGCCAGCGGTAGAGGCTGGACTGAAACTCTCAACAACGATCGTGTGGTAGGCGAATTTCTTGTCCACAAACCTCTCCTAGAAAAAGCATGTCGCAGTACGTTGCACCCCTTGTTGCGGCACTATTGTCCTGCGGAGCAGGCCCATACCGCGGGATGGTCAGCTGCCCCTTTTTCGAAGCCCCGGCGAGCCGGCCTGAATAATGCGCACCCACTGACTATCAGGAACGCGGCCAACAGTGGAGCTTGAAAATTTCTCCCCATGCACGATGTGCTTGTGCACAAGCATTTGCCCTGGTTTGATGATCTGGCCACATAAAACACACCTTGCCGCAGTGCGTCGCTTGGTCTGATAACCACTCCTAGGCGCATCTGCCGCCTTGATCTTTTTCTGCCTCTTCGTCACCGGCTGTTTCTGCTTCATGGCAGTCCTCGCTGTGGGCGCAAAAGCCACGCGGTTTCAATGATCTCGACCTTGCCTTGTGCGGGGGCGGGGTGGGAGCAATATAGACGCGGCCATACAGGCTACATGGGTATGTAAGCATCTTAACACATTCCCAAATATCGGGGTGCTCTGTACGACCTACTTATATGCCCCACCCCCCCCTACCCCCCTTGGTCCCGATGTACGGGGGGGATAAGGGGCACCCTATTGGCATTATCTGTCAGCAAATTATTATGCACAAATACTTGTTTTTGTTGTGTATTATCGTCTTATGTGGTATCATAGGTTTGTGCTAGACGCACAAGCGCCAAGGCGAGAGGTTGCACCCTCCCACCATGGCTAACCACAACTTACTGACTTGGAGTAAATCATGGCTAACGCTAATTATATCCCCACCTCATTCGATTCCGATGCGCTGTTGAACGTGCTCGGAAGGGTGACATACGCCCAGATGCAGGCCCAACTTGCGCGCAGAAGAGGGTGCTTCACCGATACCGAGTTGTTTTACTTCCGCACCATCCACAAAGCGCTGCATATTGCCGACGTCGATTCGGCAGCGAACTTTGCCGATGCATGGTTCGACTGTGAAGCAATACACCAAGTGCCCCACCTCACAGAACGCAGTCATGCGCTTTACCAGCTCGCTGACTGCTCCATAGAATCCATGGTGAGCACGTTTGCAGCGGAAGCGCGCGGCGTATAAGTACCAGTAGCGCAGCAGGCAAAGCCGGGGATAACCCGGCTTTTTCTTTTGGGGCAGCAGGCAAAGCCGGGGATAACCCGGCTTTTTCTTTTGCTGCTGCACCTATCACCGGCGCACGAGTTTTCTACTGGGGGCTGGCACCTATCACCGGCGCACGAGTTTTCTACTGGGGGCTGGCACCTATCACCGGCGCACGAGTTTTCTACTGGGGGCTGGCACCTATCACCGGCGCACGAGTTTTCTACTGGGGGCTGGCACCTATCACCGGCGCACGGCGTACTCGTCGCTCTGCACTTGCCTTTCAGCCGCGTGCCACCATCCGAACGTCACCGGGGCAGCATGGCAGCCGAGTAGGGCCAGGGAGCGAAAAGCGCACAAGGGGAAAAGCGCGTGATCTGATGATAGGTGCAGTCCAGCGAGCGATCTCCAAGGCCCGCAGGAGGGGCGTGGACGACGTTCAGAACCGCAGGGATGGAAGGGTGTTAGCTGACGGCGGATCGCCCCTTCTGGGGGCACGCTGAAGGACTGAGGGGGCGGCGGCTGAACGAGCCGGCTTGAGCTAGAGGGCCCATGCATCGCGCTGCTGGCGAATTCGCCGCCAGGGTCACCGGCAAGGGCAGCACTTCAAAAAGCGGGTAGGAATGCGGGTAGGATCAGGAACGCAACCAGCTGGAACCCTCTGCAACCCGCTTGAATGCTGGAGGTGAAGAAAGCACTTGCGGATGTGTTGCAGGGCTCTGCCGCTACCGAGCCACCCCTGAAAAGAAAGGGTGCCAGCGAGCACCCTTGGTCGAACTGCCGGAAGGCGCGGATTCTAGCGGATTTCGCTCAGATAATCACGGACTTTGCTCACCTCGAGGAAGTAATGGCAGAGGACCGTGCCGGCATGCAGGAGGACCGGGACGACTTCGTCATAGAGCGCTTCGAGTGCCGGATCGGCGTCGACGTCGAGCACGACAAGGTCGACGCCGAACTCGGCGAGCAAGGGTTCGAGCGCCTTTTCCATCTCGCTGCAGAGGTGACAGTAGTGGCGCGAAACCAGGGTCAGCGTCGTCACCGGATCACTCGCCGCGACGCTCAGGCAGGCTGCGGATGGTGACGAAGGTCTGCTGCTCGCCACGGCGCACGAGCAGGGTGACGTTGGCCGACTTGTCCAGCTGACCGAGCTGTCGGTTGAACTGTTCGGTGGTGCGCAGTTCGATGTTCTCGCCGCGCGCAATCAGCGCCAGGATGATGTCGCCGGGCCGCAGGTCGACCCGCGCCGCATTGTTGCGGACCTCCTCGATCAGCAGACCGCCGTTCACCTTGAACTCGCGCTTCTGTTCCGCAGTGAGCTCGGAAACGACCAGCCCGAGGCGATTTCCGGCTGCCCGTTCGGTTGGCTTCGTGCCCCGCGCCGGGCGCGACGCGAGCGCTTCGTCGGTGATCTCACCGACCACCAGCGTCAGGTCCCGGGCCGTTCCCTTGCGCCACACCTGCAGGGTGACCCTGCTGCCCGGCTTGCTGCTGCCGACGATGCGCGGCAGGTCACCGGAACTGGCGATCGGCTTGCCGTCGAACCTGAGAATCACGTCGCCCGGCTCGATGCCCGCCTTCTCTGCCGGACCGCCCTTCTCAACCGCGTTGACTGCTGCGCCCTGCGCCTGGCTCAGGCCGAACGACTCGGCGAGTTCTTTGGTCACGTCCTGGATGACGACGCCGATGCGCCCCCGGCTGACTTTGCCGCTGGCGCGCAACTGCGCCTGGACGTCCATCGCGACATCGATCGGGATGGCGAAGGAGATGCCCATGAAGCCCCCGGAACGGCTATAGATCTGCGAGTTGATTCCCACCACCTCGCCTCTCATGTTGAACAGCGGGCCGCCCGAATTGCCGGGATTGACGGCGACATCCGTCTGGATGAAGGGCACGTAGTTCTCCTGTGGCAACGAGCGCCCCTTGGCGCTGACGATGCCGGCAGTGACGCTGTTGTCGAAACCGAACGGCGAGCCGATCGCGACCACCCATTCGCCGACCTTGAGCAGACCCGGATCACCGAAACGAACGGTCGGCAGAGCGGTCGCGTCGATCTTGATCAGCGCGACGTCGGTGCGCTTGTCGGCGCCGATGACGCGCGCCTTGAACTCCCGTTTGTCGGTCAGGCGAACCAGAATCTCGTCGGCCGAGTCGACCACATGCGCATTGGTGAGGATATAGCCGTCGGCGCTGACCACGAAACCGGAACCGAGTGACCGGCTCTCGAACTGGCGGGGCGCCCCGGGCAGTCCGGGCATCCCCGGCTGGCGAGGAATGAAGCGGCGGAAGAATTCGTACATCGGGTCGTTCTCATCGAACGGGAACGGCTGTGCACCCCGTTGATTGCTGCGCACGGTCTGCGTCGTGCTGATGTTGACCACCGCCGCCCCCTGCCTCTCGACGAGTTCGGTGAAGTCCGGCAAGGCCCTGCTGTTCTGAGCCTGCGCAAGCAGGGAAAAGACCGCCAAAACCCAAGCCACAAGCAATTGTTTCATGTCACCTGACGCCTCCTGAGGGTCATTGAATAGTGGACGACAACCAGCGAACTGGGGACGCCTGGGGTGAAATCAAGGCCGGATCGACGGCCGCAGACGGGGATCATGCAAACTGCGCCGCTGCGCTCGTCGCAAACCCAGCCAGCCGATGAAGAGGCCGCCGATCGCGCCGGAGATTGCGCCGGTCTCGCCGGCCAGGGTCGATCCCAGCAGGACCCCGGCAAAGAGCGCCAGCAGGGGAAAAGCGTAGGCGTGCAGCGCGCTGCGCCCGATCGAGCCCTGGGCAACCGTGATCCGCACCCGCTGACCCACCGCACAGCGGTCAGGATTCGGCACCCTGAAAGTCCGCGCAGTGGCGCAGAACAGGTGGCCGGCACCACCGCACCCCCCCGCCTCATGGCAGCGACCGCAACCCCCCTCGTCGATACGTATCGTCGCCTCCTGCTCGTACACGGCAACGACCGTCCCCCACGCCTCGGTCATCAGCAGGCGAGCCTCCCATACGCATCCTGTGGCGCCGGTTGCGGGCGATCGGCGTCGCCGTGCAGGTGCACTCCTACCACCGACGATCGACCGCGGTATCGAGCAGGGGACGCAGCTTCTCGGCTACCGCTTCACGGGCCCGAAAAATCCGCGAACGGACGGTGCCGATCGGACAACTCATCGAAATGGCGATTTCCTCGTAACTCAGGCCTTCGATCTCCCGGAGAACGATCGCATTGCGCAGTTCCTCCGGCAGGGCATCCATGGCCGCATTGATCGTTTCACCGATCTGCCGGGTCTGCAGCAGGCTCTCCGGCGTGTTGATGTCGCGCAGTTGTCCTGCATCTTCGAACCCCTCGGCCTCTTCGGCGTCGAATTCGGTCGAGGTCGGCGCCCGACGGCTCTGCGCGACGAGATAGTTCTTGGCCGTGTTGATGGCAATCCGGTACAGCCAGGTATAGAACGCGCTGTCGCCACGAAACGCCGGCAGCGCCCGATACGCCTTGATGAACGCCTCCTGCGCAACGTCCTCGACCTCGGCCGGGTCGCGAACGAAGCGCGACAACAAACGCCCGACCTTGCGCTGGTATTTCATTACCAGCAACTCGAAAGCGTGCTTGTCGCCCGACTGTGCGCGTTCAACCAGCAGGTGGTCAATTTCGCGTTCGCTCATGCTGTATGGTTTTCCTGTGGCAGACGGGGTAAGGGAACCTCTGTCAGAGTATAGCGCAAGCCTCAGGGGGCAATCGTAACAGTACATGACCAGCACGCCTGGCCTGCGATCATCGGAATAAAGGCTTCGGCGGCTCGCCTGCCGCTCGGCGGACGCCATTGACGGCGCACGCGTCAAGCGCCCAATCCCCTGTTGACTTGGCTTTTCAGGGCCAGCGATACTCGCTCGAGACTTGCTTCGAATCGCGATTTTTTTACTTGACGCTTCGGACTGCGCCGTCAGGCGCCGTTCCGGGGATCTTCGCAATCCCGCCACTGGAGGCCATCCCTGCTGATGTTCGAGCGCCTGCGTCATCTCCTCCCCACCCGTGAACAGCTCGCCGCCAATCGCTGGCTGCGCTGGCTCGGTCCGCTGCTCGACAATCCGCAGTTGTGGCGCTGGTCGCGTCGGGGAGTTGCCGTGGGCGTGGGCGTCGGCGTCTTCTTCGGCCTGCTGATTCCGGTCGCCCAGATTCCGCTGTCAGTGGCCGTTGCCGTTGCCTTGCGCGCCAACATCCCGGCCGCCGCGGCGAGCACCCTGGTCACCAACCCGATCACCTTTGCCCCCGTCTACTATGCCGCCTACAAGCTGGGCGCCTGGCTGACGGGTGACCCCCGCGAGGAGCTTCCCGAAGGACTGCCCGCCGATCCGGGTGCGGATCAGGCCACCATCCTGCAACGTATTGCCGACATCGGCCTGCCGCTCTTCATCGGCCTGCTGATCACCGCGACCAGCGCCGGCATTGCCAGCTATCTCATCATCAACCTCGTCTGGTACTGGCTGGTCATGCGTCGGCGACGCCGAAAAACGCCTCGCCGCTAAGGATCCCCCGACGACGGGCCGGCGAATCCTGCGCCAAGCAGTTGCCGCGTCACAGCCTCGGCAACCCGGATGCCATCGACCCCGGCCGAGAGAATGCCACCGGCGTAACCGGCACCTTCGCCGGCAGGATAGAGGCCGCGGACATTGACGCTCTGAAAATCGTCGCCACGGGGAATCCGCAACGGCGACGAGGTGCGCGTCTCGACCCCGGTGAGCACGGCGTCGGGCATCGCAAAGCCCCGGATCTGGCGCGCAAAGGCCGGCAGCGCTTCGCGCAGGGCGGCGATCGCGTAGTCCGGCAAGGCGTTGCCGAGATCGGTCAGGCGAACGCCGGGCTGATAAGACGGAATCACTGCGCCTAGCCGGGTCGATGGCCGGCCGGCAAGAAAGTCGCCGACGAGCTGCGCCGGCGCCTCATAACTGCCGCCGCCGAGCGCGAAAGCGCGTGCTTCGAGGTCGCGCTGCAGCGCGATGCCGGCCAGCGGACCGCCGGGGTAATCGAGCGGCGTGATGCCGACGACGATGCCGGCGTTGGCGTTGCGCTCGTTGCGCGAGTACTGGCTCATGCCGTTGGTCACCACCCGCCCGGCTTCGGAGGTGGCGGCGACCACCGTGCCGCCGGGGCACATGCAGAAGCTGTAGACCGATCGCCCGTTGCGGCAGTGATGAACCAGCTTGTAATCGGCCGCACCGAGCAGCGGGTTGCCGGCGTGGACGCCGAAACGCGCCTGGTCGATCACGGACTGCGGGTGCTCGATGCGAAAGCCGATCGAGAAGGGTTTGGCTTCCATGCAGACCCCGACCCGGTACAGCATCTCGAAGGTGTCGCGGGCACTGTGACCGAGCGCCAGAACGACCTGATCGGCGCGCAGTTCCTCACCACTGGCCAGGGCGACGCCGCGCACGTGACCGTGTTCGGTCGCCAGCCCGGTCACCCGCTGCTGGAAACGGACTTCGCCGCCGAGCCGCTCGATCTCGTGGCGCATGTGTTCGACCATGCCGACCAGCCGGAAAGTGCCGATGTGCGGTTTGCTGACGTAGAGAATCTCGGCGGGGGCTCCGGCCTTGACGAATTCGCTGAGCACCTTGCGCCCGTAGTGTTTCGGATCCTTGATCTGGCTGTAGAGCTTGCCGTCGGAAAAGGTGCCCGCGCCGCCCTCGCCGAACTGCACGTTGGACTCGGGATCGAGCACCTTCCGGCGCCACAGCCCCCAGGTATCCTGCGTCCGCTCGCGCACGGCCTTGCCGCGCTCGAGGACGATCGGCCGCAAACCGCTCTGAGCGAGAAGCAGGGCGGCAAAGAGGCCGGCCGGGCCGAAACCGACGACGATCGGTCGCGTCGCGAGTGGCGTCAGCGCCTGACCGACGAAGTGATAGCGCAGGTCGGGCGTCGGCTGCAGCTGCGGGTCATCGGCAAAGGTCGCGAGCACTGCCGCCTCGTCGGCCAGCGCGACGTCGACGCTGTAGATGAAGGTCGGCGCGCTCGCCTTGCGCGTGTCGCAACTGCGGCGGAAGACGGCGAGTTCGACGATGTCGGCCAGCGCGATGCCAAGGCGGCTGGCGACCGCCGCCGGCAGCGCTGCCGACGAATGCTCGAGGGGAAGGCGAATTTCGCTGATGCGTAACATGAACGATACCGGTTGGTGAACAATGGCCCGGCCGGGAATCAGTCCTGCTGCCCGTAGCCGGCAAATTTTTCGAGCACCGCCGCCATCTCGGCGGCGTTGAGCAGCAGCGGCTGACCAAGCTGGCAGGCACGCCAGTACTGTTCGCAGAGCGCCTCGAGTTCGATCGCGAGCGCCTGCGCCTGCGCTAGATCGGCACCGAAGACCAGCATGCCGTGGTTGGCCAGCAGGCACGCCCGCCGGTCGGTCAGGGCGAGCAGCACGGCGTCGGACAGGGCCTGTGTGCCAAAGGTCGCATAAGCCGCGCAGCGCAGCGTGTCGCCGCCAAAACGGGCAATCATGTAGTGGAACGGAGGCACATCGCGGCGCAGGCAGGCGAGACTGGTCGCGAACGGCGAGTGGGCGTGTACGATGGCACCGGCGTCGCGGCGAGATCGGTAGACGTCGCGGTGGAAGCGCCACTCCGAGGACGGTCTGCGACGACCTTCGGCGCTGCCGTCGAGACGCAGATGGACGATGTCTGCGACTTCGAGGGCGTCGTAGGGCAGGCCACTCGGCGTGATCAGGAAACCGGCGGCATCCCCTTCGCCGAAACGGACGCTGAGGTTGCCGGCGGTGCCGCGGTTCAGCCCCGCGGCCGCCATGCCGCGCGCGCTGTCGATCAACTGCTGGCGCAGGTCAGTCATGACGCTCCTCGGGGTAAAGCGTCAGCAGCCCGTCGCGGCTTGCGGCACAGCTGCCACGCTCGCTGATCACGGTACTGACGAGATACGCCGGGGTAACGTCGAAAGCCGGGTTGGCAACGGCTTCGTCGGCCGGCAGCTGCTGCAGTTCGCTGACGAGGCCGTCCGCCGCGCGACCGTGCAGCCAGCGCAACTCGTCGGCGGCGCGCTGCTCGAGCGGGATCGCCGCCCCGTTCGGGCAGGCAAAGTCGATCGTCGAGCGCGGCGCCGCGACCTGAAACGGGACGTCGGCGGCATGCGCGGCCAGAGCCTTGAGATAGGTGCCGATCTTGTTCGCGACATCGCCATTGGCGGCAATGCGGTCGGCGCCGACGATCACGGTGTCGATCATGCCCCGTGCAAGCAGCAGACCGGCAGCGTTGTCGGCAATCAGCGTGTGCGGCACGCCGTGCTGGCGCAGTTCCCATGCCGTCAGCAGGCCCTGGTTGCGCGGCCGGGTTTCGGAAACCCAGACGTGAAGGTCGATGCCGGCGTCGACAGCGGCATAGACCGGCGCCAGCGCGGTGCCGTGGTCGACAGTGGCGAGCCAGCCGGCGTTGCAGTGGGTCATGATCTCGAGCCGCCGATCTGCCCGACGACACGCGCGCAGCAGCGGCAGGCCATGAACGCCGATCCGGCGACACTGGTCCACGTCCTCGTCGGCAATTCTGCCCGCCTCGAACCACGCCGCATCGGCCCGCGCCGAAAGCGGTAGTGGCGCGAGATGATCCTGCATGCGGGTCAGCGCCCACTGCAGGTTGACCGCAGTCGGACGGGTCGCCGCCAGCCTGTGGACGGCCGCCAGCAGCGTCGCGTCGTCGGCCCGCTCGCCGAGGGCGAGCGCCACGCCGTAGGCCGCGGTCACGCCGATCAGCGGCGCGCCACGCACCTGCATGTTGAGGATCGCTCGCGCCGCATCGTCGAGGTGGTGCAGCCGCACGACGCGATAGGCGTGCGGCAGCGCCGTCTGGTCGATGATGGCGACCGCGCGCTCGCCGGCAAGCGGCCAGAGGGTGCGGGTTGGCGTGCCATTGACTTTCATGGCCGGCATTCTACCAGCCGGCAGCGAGCCGCCGCTGGTGAACACTGAAAAGCCGCCCGCCTGGCCGGGCGCTGCGACCGAACGTCGAAGAATGGCCGCGTCCGCCGCCCTTTTTCTCCCCGTCACCCCTACAATTGCGGTGGATGCTGCTGGCTGGCAGCCATCGGCCAGGCTGACGCGGCCAAGCTCGGCAACGTGCGCAACCGTCAGCCCTGGCCCTTGCTGCCGCTCGCCACCCACTGGGGAGAGAACCCTGCCCGGGCCTCGTGCTGCCTTGTCAGGCGGCGGTGACCGGGCGGTTGTCCCGTGATTTCATCAACAAGAAAGGAGCAGACATGTCTTATTCGGCCTTCGTGCACGCCCGCGATTTCCTTCTCGCCCATCGCACCGACTACGAGACGGCGTATCGCGATTTCAGCTGGCCAGAGCTCGGTGAATTCAACTGGGCCCTGGATTATTTTGATGTCATGGCAGCGGGCAACCCGAGACCGGCGCTGTGGGTAGTGAACGAAGATGGCTCGGAGGAGAAAAAGTCCTTTGCCGAGATGTCGCAACGTTCGAACCAGGTGGCCAACTGGCTGCGCAGCCAGGGCGTCAGGCGCGGTGACCGGATCCTGATGATGCTCGGCAACGAGGTGCCGCTGTGGGACACCATGCTCGCCTCGATGAAGCTGGGCGCCGTCCTGTCGCCGGCCACCACCCTGCTGGCGCCGGACGACCTGGCTGACCGTCTCGACCGGGGCCAGATCCGCCACGTGATCATCGGCCACACGCACGCTGCCAAGTTCACCGGTCTGGCGGGCACTTATTCGCGAATCACCGTCGGCGGTGCAGTAGACGGTTGGCAGCAGCTCGAACAGGCCTACCATGAGTCGAGCGTGTTCGAGCCTGACGGCCCGACCCTGGCGAGCGATCCGCAACTGCTCTATTTCACTTCCGGCACCACCTCGAAACCCAAACTGGTGCTGCACAGCCAGCAAAGCTATCCGGTCGGGCATCTGTCCACCATGTACTGGCTCGGCCTGCAACCGGGCGACGTGCATTGGAACATCAGCTCGGCCGGCTGGGCGAAGCACGCCTGGAGCTGCTTCTTCGCGCCCTGGAATGCGGGCGCGACGGTGTTCATCTACAACTACTCGCGCTTTGCGGCAGCGGCGATCCTCGACACCCTGGTTCGCTGCTCGGTGACCACGCTCTGCGCGCCGCCGACGGTCTGGCGGATGCTGATCCAGGAAGACCTCGGCAAGTATCCGGTCAAGGTCCGGGAGTTGATCGGCGCCGGCGAACCGCTGAATCCGGAAGTCATCGATCAGGTGAGGGAAGCCTGGGGGATCACGCTGCGCGACGGTTTCGGTCAGACCCAAACAACGGCACAGGTCGGTAACTCGCCGGGTCAGCCGGTCAAGCTCGGGTCGATGGGCAGGCCGATGCCGGGTTACCAGGTGCGGCTGGTAAATATGGACGGCCATGTCGCCAATGAAGGCGAAATCTGTCTGACACTGTCACCACGGCCGCTCGGCCTGATGATCTCGTACGACGACGATCCCGAAAAGACTGCCGAGGTGATGCGCGACGGCTTCTACCATACCGGCGACACCGCCGCCGTCGACGACGACGGCTACATCACCTACGTCGGCCGGGCCGACGACGTGTTCAAGGCATCGGACTACCGGATCAGCCCGTTCGAACTCGAAAGCGTTCTCATCGAGCACGACGCGGTCGCCGAGGCGGCCGTGGTGCCCAGCCCGGATGCCCTGCGGCTGTCAGTCCCCAAGGCCTTCCTGACCTTGCGCGCCGGCTATCAACCGGGGAGTGAACTGGCGCGCGACATCTTCGTCTTCCTGCGCAGCCGCCTGTCGCCCTACAAGCGCGTGCGGCGGATCGAGTTCGGCGAATTGCCGAAGACGATTTCCGGCAAGATTCGCCGCGTCGAGTTGCGCAAGGGTGAGCAGGACCGGGTGGGCGCGCCGCGCGGTGAATTCGAATACTACGAGGAGGATTTCCAGTTCTAGATCGGAGCCGGTCAGCTTTCAACCAGGAAACCTCGGTTGATGACCCGGGAGCCCTGCGACACGCCCGCTGCGCGGGCTGCTCAGGGCGAATCACCCATTGGGTGAGCCGAAAAAATCCCGTTCATGCTGAGCCTGTCGAAGCATGAGCCTGTCGAAGCATGAACTGGATTTCCCTCCGCTGACTGAGGTTTTCAGGTTCAACCGTCCGCCTGCGGTTCATGGTCGGCAGTCGCCCGCCATGCCGCCGGGGGGCCGGGGAGTTGGCGACGCCTGACCGTCTCGAAGAGGCAGATCGCAGCAGCCGCAGCGACATTGAGCGATTCGGTCGCGCCGGGCATCGGAATGTACAGTCGCTGCCGGGTCGCTGCGAGGACTGTTGAGCGCACCCCCTGCCCTTCGCTGCCGAACACCCAGGCGAGCGATCCCTCGAGCGGGGCCGAATAGAGGCTTTCCGACCCCATCAGCGAGGTGGCCACGGCCTGGCCGCGGTAGGCGTCGAGGAAAGCGGGCAGATCGCGGCCTTCGTGCAGGGCGAGCTGGAAGTGTGTCCCCATCGCCGCGCGCAGGGTCTTGGGCGACCAGACCTGGGCGCAATCGGGTGAGAGGAGGATCTGACGAAAACCGGCAGCCGCCGCGCTGCGCAGGATCGAGCCGACATTGCCGGGATCCTGAAGACCATCGAGCAGCACCGTATCCGCTTCGTAGTCGATCGCCCGCACCGGCTGCGGCCAGCGGACGACGGCCATGATGCCGCTCGGTGTGTCGACCAGCGCGAGTTCGGCGAACAGGGGTTCGGCAAGCAGGGTCACCGTGCTGCCGGCGGCAACCAGATAGCGAGCGATTTCCAGCCGCTCGGCGCCGCTGGCGCTGACGACGATCTCTTCAGGCGGTCCGCAGTGCTTGCCGTAAGCCTCGATCAGGTGCATGCCGTCGAGCAGCAGGAGACCCTGTCGACGTCGCTCCCGGCCGCTCGCGGCGAGTCTTTTCAACGCCTTGTAATGCGCATTGGCGCGCGAATCGATCCGTCTCACGAGCGGTTCAGGCGGGCGACCGGGCCGAAGCTCCCCCGATGGTGGGCGGTGGCGCCGTGTTCGCGCAAAGCCTGCAGATGAAAAGCGGTCGGATAACCCATGTGGCGGTCGAAGCCGTATTGCGGATGGGCAAGGTGGAGTTCGCGCATGCCGGCATCGCGGACGGTCTTGGCGAGAATCGACGCGGCAGCGATAGCGGCAATCGTGCCATCGCCACCGACGATCGCTTCAACCGGGTAAGGCAGTTGCGGACAACGATTGCCATCGACGAGAACCACCAGCGGCAGCAGGCCATGCTCGGCAACGAGGGCGGCGACGGCGCGCTGCATGGCGAGCAGACTGGCCTGCAGGATATTGATCCGGTCGATTTCCTCAACGCTCGCGGCAGCGACCGCCCAGGCCAGCGCCCGCAAACGAATCTGTTCGGCCAGCGCTTCCCGCCGACGAGCGGAGAGCCGCTTGGAATCGTCGAGGCCGGCGATCGGGCACACCGGATCGAGGATCACCGCAGCGGCCAGCACCGGCCCGGCCAGCGGACCCCGGCCGGCTTCGTCGACGCCACAGATCAGCCCCTCAGGCTGCAGCAGGGGCCGCATGGTCGCGAACGTCTGGCGCCAGGCACTCGATGACCGCCGCGGCCGCTTTCTCGTCGGCATTCTGCCGCAGTTGCAGGTGCATCTCGCGGAACAGCGCCCTGATCCGCTGGCAAACCGGCTTGTCGGCGTACAGATTGAGCAGGGCCTGCGCGAGGTTGTCAGGCGTCGCGTCGTCCTGGATGAACTCGGGCACCACGAACTGCCCCGCCAGCACATTGGGCAGGCCGACATAGGGCAGGTAGCCCATGCCGCGCATCAGGCGATAGGAAAGCGGCGCCATCTTGTAGACGATGGCCATCGGCCGCTTGAGCAGCGCCGCCTCAAGCGTCGCCGTCCCGCTCGCGACCAGCACCAGGTCGGCGGCCATCATCGCCTGGTGGGCATGACCAAACAGCAGGCGAATCGGCAACTGCTGCGCCGAGCAGCGCTGCAGCGCGCTTTCGAACAGCGCGCGCGTCTCCCGGGTGGCCAGCGGAACGAGGAAAACGGCATTCGGGAGGCTCTGATGGAGCCGGCGAGCGGTCTCGATGAAGGTCGGCGCCATGTACTGCAGTTCGGACTGCCGACTGCCCGGCAAGAGGGCAAAGACCGCTTCCTGCGATGACAGGCCAAGCACTTCCCTCGCCTGGTCGCGGCAGTCTTCGAGCGGCAGCATGTCGGCCAGCGGATGTCCGACGTAGGTCACGGCAATTCCCTGCTGCTCGTAGAGTGCGGGTTCGAACGGAAAAAGCGCGAGCACGCGTGAAACGGCCGCGCCGATCTTGTGAATGCGTTCACCCCGCCAGGCCCAGATCGATGGGCTGACATAATGGATGGTCGGGATGCCGTGCTGCTTCAACGGTTTTTCCAGCCCGAGGTTGAAGTCCGGCGCATCGACCCCGATGAACACATCCGGTGGCTCGGCCAGCAGGCGACGTCTGAGGTCGCGGCGGATGCCGACGATTTCATGGTAGTGCCTGAGCACTTCGACATAGCCGCGAACGGCCAGTTTTTCGAGCGGATACCAGGCATCGAAGTCGAAACCCTGCATCCTCGGACCGCCGATGCCGAAGAAGACGGCGTTCGGCAGCCTCGCCCGCAGCGCCTGGATCAGCTGGCTGGCCAGCAGGTCGCCCGATGCTTCGCCAGCCACCATGGCGATCCGGACGACGGCCGGCGTCATCGAATGATGCCGCGCTTCGAGACCGCGAGGAAATCGATCAGCGGCTGAATCTCCGGGTGTTCAACGACCTCTTCGGCCAGTTTGGCGCGCGCCTCTTCGAGCATCAGGCCGGATTTGTAGAGGGTGCGGTAAGCGCGCTTCAAGGCCAGCAGCGCCGCCGGCGAGAAACCCCGCCGCTTGAGTCCTTCGGCGTTGATGCCGAACGGACTGGCGGTATTGCCGGCGGCCATGACGAAAGGGGGGATGTCCTGCAGGACCACCGTCCCGACCGCAGTCATGGTGTGTGCGCCGAGTCGGCAGAATTGATGCACCCCGGTGTAGCCGCCGAGAATCGCCCAGTCACCGATGTGGACATGGCCTGCGAGCTGCGCGTTGTTGGCAAACACCGTCCGGTTACCGACCTGGCAATCGTGCGCGATGTGCACATAGGCCATGACCCAGTTGTCGTCGCCGACGCGGGTCACGCCCACGTCCTGGGCAGTGCCGACATTGAACGAGCAGAACTCGCGAATCGTGTTGCGGTCGCCAATCTCCAGTCGCGTCGGTTCGCCGCCGTATTTCTTGTCCTGTGGCACTTCGCCGAGCGAACAGAACTGGAAGATGCGGTTCTCGCAGCCAATTCGCGTCCGTCCGCAGATCACCACATGCGGACCGATCATCGTCTGGTCGCCAATCTCGACGTGTTCGCCGATGATCGAATAGGCGCCCACCGTGACCTGGGCGCCGAGCCGGGCGCCGGGGTGGATGATTGCTGTCGGGTGAATCATTGCCTCGCCAGGCCTTTCAGGCAACATCGCGCTTGGCACACATCAGCTCGGCTTCGGCGACGATGGCGCCATCGACCATCGCTTCTGCCTTGTATTTCCAGATGCCGCGCATCTGGCGCAGGATGCGCACATGCAGATGCAACTGATCGCCCGCGGTCACCGGCTTCTTGAAACGGGCGTGATCGATGCCGACGAAGTAGAAGACCGAGTTCGCGTCAGGCTTCTCGCCCATGGTTTTGAACGACAGGATGCCTGCCGCCTGGGCCAGGGCCTCCATGATCAGGACGCCCGGCATGACCGGGTGATGCGGGAAGTGGCCGGCGAAAAAGGGTTCGTTGATGGTGATGTTCTTGTACGCATGGATGGCCTTTCCGGGCTCGCAATCGATTACCCGATCCACCAGCAGAAAGGGATAACGATGCGGCAGGTGCTCGATGATTTCGTGTATATCCATTGCAGTCAAGGCTTTTTCTCCATTCGTTCGAGGGTCTTCTCAAGCTCGGCGACGCGCTCGGCAAGCTTCGCGAGGCGTCTGATCTGCGGCGCATTGTGCAACCAGTCGCTGTGCGCTTCCAGCGGGAAGATGCTGGTGTACTGACCCGGCCGCGGCAGGCTGCGGGTGACCATGGTGCCGGCCGAGATGTGCACGTCGTCGGCGAGTTCGAGGTGGCCGATGATCATCCCGGCGCCGCCGACCGTACAGCGACGGCCGATCCGGGTACTGCCGGCGATGCCGACACAGCCGGCCATCGCCGCATGGTCGCCGATGCGAACGTTGTGGCCGACCTGAATCTGATTGTCGAGCTTGACCCCATCGCCGATCAGCGTGTCGTCGAGTGCTCCGCGATCAATCGACGTATTGGCGCCGATCTCGACGTCGTCTCCGATCAGCACGCGCCCGATCTGCGGAATCTTCACCCAGCGCTCGCCTTCCCGGGCAAAGCCGAAACCATCGCTACCGATCACCGCGCCGGCGTGGATGATCGCCCGTCGGCCGATCACACAGCCGTGATAGACGACGACGTTCGGGTAGAGCAGGCAGTCGTCGCCAAGCGAGACGCCGTCACCGATCACGCAGCCGGGATAGAGGGTGACGTTGTCGCCGAGGCAGACCCGTTCGCCGATGACGACATTCTCGCCAATACTCGCCGAGGGCGGCAGCGCCGAATGAACCACCGCGCGCGGATGGACGCCGGGGGTTCGTCGCGCCGGCGGATTGAGCAGCGCCACCACGCGCGCGTAGTAGGCGTAGGCATTCGCGTCGACGATTCGCGGCCGGTCGGTGTCGGCGGCAAACCGGGGCGGAACGATTACCGCCGCCGCCCGGGTGGTCTGCAGCTGCGTCCGGTATTTGGGATTGGCGAGAAAAGCGATCTGATCTGATTCCGCTGACAGCAGCGTGCCGACCTGAGACACGGTGACCGAACCTTCGCCTCGCAACTCGCCCCCGAGTCGGGCGACGATTTCGTCCAGTCGCAGACCTTCTGGCACATCGACTCCAGCGATCTGGTGAGTTACTTGGCAGCGTCGCGGGGTTCGGACAGCGCCTTGATGACCTTGTCGGTAATGTCGAGACGCGGGCTGACCCAGACCACGTCCTGGACGATCAGGTCGTACTTTTCGCTATCGGCGAGTTGCTTGATCGCCTTGTTGGCCTTTTCGATGATCGCCGCGTTCTCTTCATTCTGGCGCAGGTTCAGGTCTTCGCGAAACTCGCGTTGCTTGCGTTGAAACTCTCTCGACAATTCGGCGAGATCCTTTTCCCTCGCGCGACGATCCGCTTCAGCCATCGTCGGCCCGCCCTTCTCTAGCGACTCCTGCAAACCCTGAACCTGCTTGGCCAGGCGCTGCAAATCCTGGTCGCGCTTGGAGAATTCCTGCTCGATCTTCTTGGCTGCTCTCACCGCGGCAGGTGCATCGCGAAAAAGCCGCTGGGTATTGACGTAACCGACCTTGAGTGGTTCGACCGCCGAAGCGTAAGACACCGGCAAGTAAGCCATAAACGCCACAAGAAACGTGGCCATCGTTCTCTTCAAGCTGATTCTCCTGGATTAAAAGGTCGTGCCCATCTGGAACTGGAACTTCTGCAGTTTATCATTACTTTTCTCGTTGATCGGCTGACCATAACTGAATCTCAGCGGTCCGAGCGGCGAGATCCAGGCGGCAGTCAGACCCACCGACATGCGCAATCCTTCCTCCGAGAAGGTGTACTGGTCGGTGAAAACGTTGCCGGCATCGAAGAACGGACCCAGACGAAGCGACTTGTCGAACCCCGGCAGCGGCATCAACAGTTCGGCGTTGAGCACCACCTTGCGCGTTCCCCCGAGTCGCGTATCCGGGTCAGTCACCTCTACCGGACCGAGACTGGCCGTGTCGTAACCGCGAACCGAGCCCACCCCGCCGGCGTAGAAGTTCTTGTAGAACGGCAGCGTCTGACCCTGCAGGCCGTCGGCGTAGCCGAGTTCGGCATTGACCATCAGCACGAGGTCCCGGGTCAGCGAAAAATATTGCTGATTCTGATAGGTGAGGCGATAGAAGGAGAGATCCACCCCCGGAATGGCGACCTCGATGCCCGCTTTTTGGATGCCCCCGCTGGTCGTGTAGATCGCACTGTTGCGGGTATCCCGGGTCCAGTAAACGCTTGCCGGCAGGGTGATGTTCGAGTCGCCGTTCTCGGCCTGAAATTCGATGTACTGGACCGGCGTCACGCCGGGGGTGATCGGGTCGATGTCGATGATCGTCTGATCGACCGCCAGGCCAAAAGTCAGCGTCTCCTTCTCGTCGATCGGAAAACCGAAGCGGATGCCGCCGCCGGTCGACTGGGACTTGAACGCATAGCCCAGTGAAGTCGGGTTGAGCTTGCGGTGATACAGGTCGAAGCCCTGGCTGATCCCGTCAACCGTGAAATACGGATTGGTATAGTTGATCCCGAGCGTGCGGTTCAGCTTGCCGGTGTTGACCTGCAGGGCCAGGAATTTGCCGCTGCCGAAGATGTTGGACTGCGAGATCGATCCCGAGAGGACCACTTTTTCGGCACTCGAGTAGCCAGCACCGAGCGAGATGTTGCCGGTCGATTTCTCGGCCACATTGACGTTCACGTCCACCTGATCGATGGTGCCCGGAACCGGCGGGGTTTCGACGTTGACCTCACCGAAGTAACCGGTGCGATCGATCCGCTCGCGCGAAGCCTTGACCCGCTCGGCGTCATACCAGGCGCCTTCCATCTGGCGCATCTCCTGGCGAATGACCTCGTCACGCGTCTTCGAGTTGCCGGTGATGTTGATCCGGCGAACGTAGGTCCGCTTTCCCGGATCGACGAAAATCGTAAACGCGACCTGATGCTTCTCCTTGTCGAGTTCCGGTGCGGCATTGACGTTGGCAAAGGCATAGCCCTGGGCGCCCAGTTTATCGGCGATCGCCTTGGTGCTCTCGTTGAGTTTTTCGCGCGAGAAGACGTCGCCGGGCCTGATCGTCACCGATTTCCTGAATTCCTCCTCGGGCAGTGTGAGATCGCCGGCCAGCTTGACCGATGAAACGACGTAACGCTCCCCCTCGTTGATGCCGATCGTGATGTAGATTTCCTTCTTGTCGGGCGTTATCGCGACCTGCGTCGACTCGATGCTGAATTCCAGGTAACCGCGATCGAGGTAATAGGAGCGCAAGGTCTCGAGGTCGGCTGACAGCTTCTGTTTCGAATACTGGTCGCTTTTGGTATACCAGCTGATCCAGGTCGGCGTCTTCTGCTGCAAGGCAGCGAGCAGGTCCTTCTCCCGGAAGGCGTGGACACCGACCAGGTTGATCTGCTTGATGCGCGCCGTCTCGCCTTCGTCGATATTGAAGTTGATCGCGACACGGTTGCGCTCGAGCGGGGTGATCGTCGTCGTGATCGTCGCCGCGTACCTGCCGCGCGAAAGATACTGTCGCTTCAACTCCTGCTCGGCCTTCTCGAGCGTGGCCCGGTCGAAGGTGCGCGAAACCGCCACCCCGACCTCTTTCAGGCCCTTGATCAATTGATCCTTGTCGAACTCCTTGAGACCGACGAAATCGATCAGGGCAATCGCCGGACGCTCCTCGACGACGACGATGACGACTTCGCCATCGGTCTCTATCCGGACGTCCTTGAAGAAACCGGTCGCGAACAGCGTCTTGATCGCTTGCGCGGCCTTGTCATCGGTCATCGTATCGCCGACCTTGATCGGCAGGTAGCTGAAAACCGTACCGGCCTCGACGCGTTGAATTCCCTCAAGGCGGATGTCCCGGACCGTAAACGGATCCACGGCCGCCGCAGCGGAGACAAAAAGAGTCGCCATCAGACCTGCGAGCAGGTTTTTCTTCATAAGCTCAGCCGGAAAACAATCGATTGATGTCGTTGTAGAAGGCAAACGCCATAAGCATGAGCAGGAGCGCCAGGCCGATCTGCTGACCGATTTCCATGGTGCGCTCGGAAACTGGCCCACGCTTGATGATTTCGACCAGATAATACAACAAATGCCCGCCATCCAGAATCGGGATCGGGAGCAGGTTGAGGACGCCCAGGCTGATGCTCACCAGGGCCATGAACTTCAGATAGTAGTCGATTCCCAGCCGCGCCGACTGGCCGGCGTAGTCGGCAATGGTCACCGGCCCGCTGATGTTGCGCCAGGAAACCTCGCCGGTCACCATCCTGCCGATCATCAGCAGGGTAAACGCCGACTTGTCCCAGGTCTCGGCAAGCGCTTTGCCGAGCGCCGACACCGGCCCATAGCTGACGGTGGTCATCAATTCGTCGCGTGCCTGCTTGCTGTCGCGCACCGCCGCCCCGATACGACCGATTTCCCGCCCCTGGTCATGGACCAGCGCCGGCGTCAGCGTGACCTCGATGCGCGCAGCGTCACGCTGAAGCGTGACCTGCAGCGCCTCGCCCGGCGATTGACGAACCGCTTCCACCACCTGCGCCCAGCTGTCGATCGGCTGCTGGTCAATGGTCAGAATTTCATCCCCTGGACGCAGGCCGGCGCTGGCGGCGGCGCTGTTCGGATTGACCGCACCGAGGATGGGCGGCAGGCGCGGACGATAGATCCTGAATCCCAGCTTTTCGAAGGCATCGCTCTCCCAGCCCGAGCGTCGAACGACCGACACATCGAGCCGACGGATGGCTATCTCCTGTTGCTGGTTGATCACCTCGAGGTCGACCTGATCTTCATCAGCGGCCCGTTGCAAGAGGAGCCAGCGCATCTCCTGCCAGGTCCGGACCGGTTCGCCGCCAACCTGCAGCACCAGTTCACCCTCTTCGAGGCCCGCGGCAGCTGCGGGGGTGGCGATCGCCGGTGCACCGACGATGGGTCTGAACTCTTCGGTGCCGTGCCAGAAAAGACCCCAGTGGAGGACGATCGCCAAAAGAAAGTTGGCCAGCGGCCCGGCAGCAACGATCACCATCCGCCGCTGCACCGGCTGCCGATTGAAGCTGCGGTGCAATTCCTCGGCCGGCACCTCGCCTTCACGCTCGTCGAGCATCTTGACATAGCCGCCGAGCGGAAAGGCAGCGATCGCCCACTCGGTGCGATCCCGGCCCAGGCGTCGCAGCCAGAGCGGCCGGCCAAAGCCGACCGAAAAACGCAGCACCTTGACGCCGGCCCAGCGCGCCGCCAGATAATGGCCGAACTCATGGACGACGATCAGAATGCCGAGCACCACGGCGAAGGCCGCGAGATAAAAGAGGAAGTTGCTCATTTTAACGCCAGCGTCACGAGGCAATCTTCGGCGGCCTGACGCGCCACCCGGTCGGCCAACATGATCTCCGCCAGCGAGTCAGGGGTACCGGCCGCCGGCAGGCGGTCCATGACTTCGGCGATGACGCGGGGAATCGCGGTAAAGCCGATGCGCCGCTCGAGAAAGGCCTGTACGGCGACTTCGTTGGCGGCATTCAGCGTCGTCGGCGCACAGCCGCCTTCGCTGAGCGCGCGATAGGCAAGTGCCAGACACGGAAAACGCTCACTGTCGGGCCGCTCGAAATGCAGCGAGGCGACCTCGAAGAGATCGAGCGGTGCGACCCCCGCCGTGATGCGCCGGGGATAGGCGAGTGCATGCGCGATCGGCGTACGCATGTCCGGATTGCCGAGTTCGGCAATCACCGAGCCATCGCTGTACTGAACGAGAGAGTGAATGACGCTTTGCGGATGAATGACCACCTGGATCCGGTCGGCAGGAACATTGAACAGCCAGCAGGCCTCGATCACCTCGAGGCCCTTGTTCATCATTGTCGCCGAATCGACCGATATCTTCTGTCCCATTACCCAGTTCGGATGCGCGCACGCCTGCTCAGGCGTGACCGATGCGAACTCGGAAAGGGGCAACTGCCGGAACGGACCACCGGAAGCCGTGAGGAACAGACCAAGCACGCCGCTGGCGGCGAGATCACCCGAGTAGTCGCTCGGCAGCGATTGAAAGATGGCATTGTGTTCGCTGTCGATCGGCAACAGGACGGCGCCGCTCTCGCGTACGGCGCGCATGAAAACCGGGCCGGCCATGACCAGCGCTTCCTTGTTGGCGAGCAGGATCTTCTTGCCGGCGACGGCAGCCGCGAGTGTCGGCGGCAGGCCGGCGGCACCGACGATGGCTGCCATCACCACCTCCACCTCGGGCAGCTGCGCCATGCGCAGCAGCGCCTCGGGGCCATGCGAGACCTCGACCGGGCAACCGGCCGCCGCCAGGCGGAGCTGCAGAGTGGCCGCGAGCGAAGCGTCGGCAAGAACGGCATGGCGCGGCTGGAACTCGAGGCACTGCTCGAACAGGCGATCGACCTGGCGGTGCGCGCACAGCGCGACGATCCGGTAAAGGTGCCGGTGACGGCGGACGACATCGAGCGTATTGACTCCGATCGAGCCGGTCGAGCCGAGGATCGCGAGCTGCTGTACGGCCGCCCCGGAAACCATCAAGGCGCCGTCACCAGCCAGCCCAGCGTCACCAGCGGCAGGGTCGAGGTCAGGCTGTCGATGCGGTCAAGCACCCCGCCATGGCCCGGCAACACGCCACTGCTGTCCTTGAGGCCTGCCTGCCGCTTGAGCAGCGACTCGAAGAGGTCGCCGAAGATGCTGACTGCCGTCAAGCCGATCAGCAGCAGCAGCAAAAGCGGCAGATTTCCCGCCAGCGGCGCCGGCAAGCGCGATGACAGGACGAGGCCATAGACGAGCACCGTCAGGCCACCGCCGATTGCCCCTTCCCAGGTCTTGCCCGGGCTGATGGCCGGCGCGAGCTTGTGTTTGCCGAAGCGCCGCCCGGCAAAATAGGCGCCGCTGTCGGCCAGCCAGACGAGCGCCATGACCGCCAGCAAAGCGAGCGGGCCCGCTTGCCGCAGTTGCACCAGAGCGAGCCAGACCGGCAGCAGCAGCAGCATGCCGGTCGCCACCGCCAGAGCGGGATGGGTGAGCGTCCAGCGCCGGCGCAGCCAGATCGGCACCAGCAGCAGCCAGAAAGCCGCTGCCGGCAGGTAGAAGTAGGCGCCCAGGCGCCATGCCGCTTCGCCAAAGCCGTTTGTCAGGCCGACCGCCGCCGGGTCGAGCGCTGCCAGCGCGGCACAGACGATGACCAGCAGGGCGGCGAGCGTCAGCCGGGCGCCACTGGCGAACTGCATCAAGCCGCCCCACTCCCAGGCGGCGATGGCGGCGATGACGGTGACGAACAACAGCCAGCCGAACGGCGGCAGGTAGAACAGGGCGCAGAGAAAGACGGCCAGCAGGCAGAGCGCGGTGATCACCCGCGTCCTAAGCATCGAGAGGCGAACCGGTCGGTGCTGCGACAGTGAGGGAGACGCCGGACAATTGCTCGCTGGTCCGCCCGAAACGGCGCTCGCGCTGCTGATACGAGGTCAGCGCCGCATCGAACATCAGCGCATCGAATTCGGGCCAGAGCACTTCGGTGAAGTAAAGTTCGGAATACGCGAGCTGCCAGAGCAGGAAGTTGCTGATTCGCTGCTCGCCGCCGGTGCGGATGAAGAGATCGGGCTCGGGTGCATAGCTCATGGCGAGATGCGGGGCGAGGTCACTTTCCGCCCAATCCTCGGTGCATTTTTCCGGGTGACTGATCAACATGCGCCTGACCGCCTGAAGAATATCCCAGCGGCCACCGTAGTTGGCGGCAATGGTCAGGATCAGGCGGGAATTGCCGGCGGTGCGTTGCTCCGAAGCATGGATCAGCGCCTGCAGGTCGGGTTCGAAAGGCGCGAGGTCGCCGACCACCCGCAGGCGTACGCCGTTGCGGTCGAGCTTCTTGATTTCTTCCTTCAGCGCGCGCATGAAGAGTTGCATCAGCAGCGACACTTCCTCCTGCGGACGGCGCCAGTTTTCCGAACTGAAAGCGAACAGGGTGAGATATTCGATGCCGCGATCGAGGCACGCCTTGACCATCGTACGCACCGTTTCGAGGCCGCGATGATGCCCCGCGAAGCGCGGCAACAGGCGCTTCCTGGCCCAGCGCCCGTTACCGTCCATGATTATCGCCACATGGCGCGGGAGTGTCGACGTGGTCGGAACGTCGCGAGTCGAACTGGCGAAAGGCACGATCGGCGCCATCCTGGTGATCTCGTTGGGGCCGCTAGATGGCCATCAACTCGGTTTCCTTGGTGGTCAGCTGCTTGTCGATCTC
This sequence comes from Candidatus Accumulibacter jenkinsii, assembly GCA_036625225.1. Taxonomy (GTDB): domain Bacteria; phylum Pseudomonadota; class Gammaproteobacteria; order Burkholderiales; family Rhodocyclaceae; genus Accumulibacter; species Accumulibacter jenkinsii. The sequence goes on from JAZKUF010000002.1 coordinate 82,716, forward strand.
GGCCACGTAGCGGTCGGTCAGTTTCTGGATCTCGTCCTGGGCGCGGCGCTCTTCGTCCTCCGAGCATTCCTTGTTCTTGAGCATGTCCTTGAGCGTCGCGATGGCGTCGCGGCGCAGGTTGCGCATGGCAACCTTGGCCCCTTCACCCTCGCCCTTGACCACCTTGATCAGATCCCGGCGCCGCTCTTCGGTCAGCGCCGGCATCGGCACCCGGATCAGCTCGCCCTGCGCCGCCGGGTTGAGCCCCAGGTCGGCGTCACGAATGGCTTTCTCGACCTTTGCCGCCATTCCTTTTTCCCAGGCCTGAACGCCCAGCGTGCGCGCATCGATCAGGGTCACGTTGGCGACCGTGTTGATCGGTACCTGCGAGCCGTAATACTCGACCTGCACGTGGTCGAGCAGACCGGTATGCGCCCGCCCCGTGCGGACCTTGGCAAGGTCGGTCCGGAGCGCCTCCAGCGACCGCTGCATCTTGTGTTCAGTGGCCTTCTTCACGTCTGCTATGGACATCTCCACCTCCTCAGCAATACACCAGCGTACCTTCAGGCTCGCCCATCGTCACCCGCTGCAGCGCCCCCTGCTTGAAAATCGAGAAAACGTTGATCGGCAGTTTCTGATCGCGGCAGAGCGCGAAAGCCGTTGCGTCGAGCACCGCGAGGTTCTGCGCGATCGCCTCGTCGAAGCTGATCCGATCATAGCGAACAGCGAGTGGATCCTTTTTCGGGTCAGCCGAGTAGATGCCGTCGACCTTGGTCGCCTTGAGCACGATCTCGGCACCGATCTCGGCCCCGCGCAAGGCGGCGGCGGTGTCGGTGGTAAAGAACGGATTACCCGTTCCGCCAGCGAAGATGACCGTTCGCCCCTGCTCCAGGTAACGGATCGCTTTCGCCCGGATGTACGGCTCCACCACCTGCTCGATGTTCAACGCCGACTGCACGCGCGAGATCATCCCGGCCATGCGCATGGCGTCATGCAGCGCGAGACCATTCATCACCGTCGCCAGCATTCCCATGTAATCGGCCTGTGCACGGTCCATGCCGCGTGCGGCAGGGGCAACACCGCGAAAGATGTTGCCGCCGCCAATCACCACGCCGACCTGCACGCCCCTATCGACAATCGCCTTGATCTCCCCGACGATGCCGGTGATCGTTTGCCGATTGATTCCATATGCATCACCGCCCATGAGCGCTTCCCCCGAGAGCTTGAGGAGGATACGTTTGTACTTCGGTGTGTTGACGGACATGGGCGGATAGCTCCTTTGATCAGGTGTCTTCGACTACTTCTGGGCGGCAGCGGCCTGCGCGGCGACTTCGGCGGCAAAGTCGTTCGAGCGCCTGGCGAGGCCTTCGCCAACCACGAAGAGCGTGAAACCGGCCACCGAAGCGCCCTTGGCCTTGAGCAACTGGGCGATGGTCTGCTTGCCGTCTTCCGCCTTGACGAACACCTGACCGAGCAGGGTCACTTCATTTAGGAACTTCTGCACCGATCCTTCGACGATCTTTTCGATCATCGCTTCCGGCTTGCCTGCTTCGCGGGCCTTTTCGCTCGCCACCCGACGTTCGCTATCGATCAGTTCAGCGGCGATGCCTGACGCATCGAGCGCTTTTGGCTTGGTCGCGGCGATGTGCATGGCGAGATCCTTGCCCAGTTGATCGTCACCGCCCAGGTAATCGACCAGAGCGCCGATCTTGGCGCCGCCGTGAACATATGACGCGAGCCTGCCCGTGGCTTCGACGCGCACAAAGCGACGAATCGACATGTTCTCGCCGATCTTGCCGACCAGCGCGGTGCGCGTCGATTCGACGCTGCCCTCACCCAGCGGCAAAGCGGCAAGGGCTGCGACGTCGAGCGGAGCAGCGCTCGCCACGAGGGCCGCACAATCGCTCGCCAGTTTGAGAAATTCGCTGTTCTTGCCAACGAAGTCGGTCTCGCAATTGATTTCGATCATCGCGCCCAGCTTGTCATCGCTCGCCCGGTAGATCGCCACGACGCCTTCGGCGGTAATGCGGCTGGCGGCCTTGCTGGCTTTTGAACCCAGCTTGACGCGCAGCAGTTCTTCGGCCTTGCCGAGGTCGCCGGCGGACTCGGTCAGCGCCCGCTTGCACTCCATCATCGGTGCGTCGGTTCTCTCGCGCAACTCTTTAACCATACTTGCGGTGATTTCCGCCATTTCATTCTCCACTTGCAGGGACGGCCGTGAGCACACGCCGTGCCTGGTTAAACACGTTCAGGACAAGGACCGCGAACCGAACGCCAACTGCTGCCAGCCAGCGACCAGTTTAAAACAGTCTAGAACAGTCGGCGATCAGTCGTCAGCAGCTTCTTCGATGAATTCATCGCCCGAAACCGCCTCGAGAATCTCCTCGACAAACTGGCTGCGACCTTCGAGTACCGCATCGGCGACGCCGCGGGCATAGAGACGGATGGCGCGCGACGAGTCGTCGTTACCCGGAATGACATAGTCCACGCCGTCCGGCGAATGGTTGGTATCGACCACGGCAACCACCGGGATGCCCAGCTTGCTCGCTTCGGTGATGGCGATCTTGTGGTAACCGACATCGATGACGAACAGGGCATCGGGCAGCGAGGCCATCTCCTTGATGCCGCCGATCGACTTGTGCATCTTGTCGAGTTCGCGCGTCAGCATCAACGCCTCTTTCTTGCCCAGTCGGTCGAGCGAGCCGTCATCACACATCAGTTCCATCTCCTTGAGGCGCTTGAGCGACAGCTTGATGGTCTTGAAGTTGGTCAGCATGCCGCCGAGCCAGCGCTGGTCGACAAAGGGGGAGGTGCAACGCGAGGCTTCCTCGGCCATGATCTCGCGCGCCTGCCGCTTGGTGCCGACGAACAGGATGGTGCCCTTGTTGGCCGACAGTTTGCGAACGAAGGTCATCGCTTCGTTATACTTGGTCAGCGTCTGTTCGAGGTTGACGATGTGAATCTTGTTGCGGGCGCCAAAGATGTACGGCGCCATCTTCGGATTCCAGAAGCGCGTTTGATGGCCGAAGTGGACACCGGCCTCGAGCATTTGTCTCATTGTCGTAGACATACTTGTCTTTCAAATATCAGGGTTGGACCACCATCCGCCCACCTACAGCCTGCCTGGTTATTATCCCGGCAGACACCCTTGAACAGGCGAATGTGCGTAATAGGACGTCACTCACGGGACGCCCGGCACACCAGACTGGTGCGCCTTTCGATTTCGCTGACGCAGGCCAGCAAAAGTCGGCGATAGTATCACCAACACGAGGCAAATTTCAATTCGCTCGCTGGCCGCTGGCCGCCCTGAATTGCCTAAGATCCTGGCTTCCTTTATCCTTCGTTCCTCACCCTTGCCGACGACATCAACGCATGAGCATTACCCCCAAGACCCCTCAGGAAATCGCAAAGATGCGTGTTGCCGGACGCCTCACGGCCGAGGTGCTCGATTACATCACGCCGCACGTCTGCGCGGGAATCACCACCGGCGAACTCGATCGACTCTGCCACGACTACATCGTTGATGTTCAAGGCTGCATTCCGGCGCCCCTCAACTATGCGCCGCCGGGCTACCGGCCTTATCCGAAGTCGATCTGCACCTCGATCAACCACCAGGTATGCCATGGGGTCCCCGGCGATCGGCAACTGCGCAACGGCGACATCGTCAATCTCGATGTGACGGTGATCAGCGCCGGCTATCATGGCGACAGCAGCCGCATGTTCCAGGTCGGCGAAACCTCCCTGCAGGCGCGCCGGCTGTGTGAAATCACTTTCGAATGCCTCTGGCTCGGTATTGCCCAGGTGCGCGCCGGCGCTCACCTCGGAGACATCGGCCATGCGATCCAGAAGCATGCCGAGCAGTCGGGCTACTCGGTGGTGCGCGAGTTCTGCGGTCACGGCATCGGCTCCCGCTTCCACGAAGAGCCTCAGGTTCTTCATTACGGCCGACCAAACACCGGCATCCGCCTCGAAGCCGGAATGATCTTCACCATCGAGCCGATGATCAATGCCGGCAAGATGGCCATCCGCACCATGGCCGATGGCTGGACCATCGTCACCAAGGATCACAGCCTATCGGCGCAGTGGGAACACACGATCCTGGTCACCGGCACCGGTTACGAGGTTCTCACGGTATCGTCGGCGACCCCCGCCCCGCCCGACTGGATCCGGCCGTCTTCATGACCCTCGCGCTGCGTGACCGGCAGGATCTCGTTGCCCGCTGCAGGTCATGCCTGCAATCCGGTCAGATGACCATCCGCGAACGCTATCTTGCCGCCGGCGATGCGTCACGGCTGCTCCGCGAGCGCTGCCGGTTGGTGGACGAAGTGCTCAGGGAGATCTGGCAGACGCTGGAATTGCCGGCTTCGCTGTCGCTGGTGGCGGTCGGCGGCTATGGACAGGGCGAACTGTATCCGGCCTCCGACATCGATATCCTGCTTCTCCTGCCGCAGCCGCCGGACGACGCATTGACCGCCGGCATCGAACAGGCGGTCGGGGTCCTCTACGACATCGGCCTCGAAATGGCCCCCAGCGTGCGCACCGTCGCCGAATGCTCGCTCGCCGCCGCCAACGATCTGACGATCCAGACCGCATTGCTCGAAGCTCGCCTGCTCGCCGGGAGCCAGGCGACCTTCCAGGCGGTCTGCGCGCAGCTCCAGGCAAATCTTGATCGGCAGGCGTTCTTCGAAGCCAAGCGGATCGAACAGGAAGAACGCCACCGCCGCTATCAGGATTCACCCTACAGCCTCGAACCCAACTGCAAGGAGGCGCCGGGCGGCCTGCGCGACCTGCAGACCATCCTCTGGATTGCACGCGCGGCGGGCTACGGCTGCGCGTGGGAGGATCTCGCGCAGCACGGCTTCATTACCCGCGAAGAAGAGGCGCAACTGAAGCGCAACCTCGACTTCCTGCAACGTCTGCGAATCCGCCTCCACCTGCACGTCGGCCGGCGCGAAGATCGTCTGCTCTTCGACTACCAGACGGCGCTCGCCGAACAGCTGGGTTTCACCGCGACCGACACCCGCCGCGTCAGCGAGCGGCTGATGCAGGCTTACTATCGAACGGCCAAGGAAGTCACGCAGATCAATACGATCCTGCTGCTCAATATCGGCACCGCGATCTCGCCGCCGGCCGATTTCCTGCCGCTGCCGATCAATGAACGTTTCCAGAATACCCACGATCTGCTCGATGTGGTCGACGAGGAAGTCTTCAAACAGCACCCCGGTACTCTTCTCGAAGCCTTTCTGCTGATGCAGAAGCATCCCGAGCTGCAGGGGATGACGGCGCGCACGCTGCGTGCCGTGTGGCGCGCGCGCACCCTGATCGACGACGATTTCCGCCGTGACCCGGACAATCGTCGCCGTTTCATCGAAATCCTCAAACAGCCGCGGGGGGTGCTGCACGAGCTTCGCCGGATGAACCAGTTCGGACTCCTGGGCCGCTATCTGCCTGCTTTCGGCAAGATCGTCGGCCAGATGCAGCACGACCTGTTCCACGTCTACACGGTCGATCAGCATACTCTGCAGGTCCTGCGCAACCTGCGCCGCTTCCTCGCTGACGAGTTCGCACACGAGCATCCCCTCTGCAGCGAACTCGTCAGCGACTTTCCTCGCTGCTGGGTGCTCTACATCGCAGCCCTCTTCCACGACATCGGCAAGGGGCGCGGCGGCGACCATTCGCAACTGGGAGCGGTCGACGCCGCCACCTTCTGCCGCCAGCACGGCATCGACGCCGAGGACAGCGCCCTCATCGTCTGGCTGGTCCACCACCATCTGCTGATGTCGACCGTCGCCCAGAAAGAGGACATCGCCGACCCTGACGTCGTCGGCGCCTTTGCCTCGACGGTGCAGGACGAACGTCATCTGGCAGCACTCTATCTGTTCACCGTCGCCGACATTCGCGGCACCAGTCCGAAAGTCTGGAACACCTGGAAAGGACAACTCCTCGAACAGCTGTTCAGGAGTACCTGCCGGACCCTGCTCGCGGGCGGACAGGTGCCGGTCCGCCAGGGGCTGATCGAGGAGCGTCAACAGCAGGCGCTACGCCTGCTGCGCTATTTCGCGCTCCCCGATTCGGTCCACGAACGCCTGTGGAAACAGCTCGATGTGGTGTATTTCCTGCGCCATTCCGCCGAAGAAATCGCCTGGCACACGCGCGCCCTGCATTATCGGATTCGCGTCGAGGAACCGGTGGTCAAGGCGCGCGTCAATCCGCAGGGCGAAGGACTGGAGGTGATGATCTACACCCGCGACCAGCGCGATCTCTTCGCCCGCGTGGTCGGCTTTTTCAGCCGCGCCGGCTACACCATCGTCGACGCCAAGATCCACACCACCCGGCACGGCTACGCGCTCGACAGCTTCATGCTCCTTGACCTCAGCGACCGCGGCAACGACCGGACGATGATCAACTACGTCGAACACGAACTGACCACACGCCTCAGCCGTCAGAGTCCGCCGGAAGCCCCGGGCAGCGGACGTATCTCGCGACAGGTGAGGCATTTTCCGATCCAGCCCCTGGTCACCATCGAGCCGGACGAAAAAGGCTCGCATTATGTCCTTTCGGTGAGTGCCGCCGATCGCCCCGGCCTGCTGTACAGCATCGCCTTGATCCTGGCAGCCCACAGCGCCAATCTGCACACGGCAAAGATTTCGACGCTCGGCGAACGAATCGAGGACACCTTCCTGATCAGCGCTGGCGATCTCGCCGACACCGCGAGCCGAATCCGACTGGAGACCGAGTTGCTGGAGCGCCTGAAAGTCTGACGACCCTCGCCAGGCAGGCGAGACCGCGGTGCCAAGCGGGTAACGGATGTGTCGGTTTTTTTTACAGCAGTGCGCCTGCGGATCTTTCAGGAATCCTGACAACCGTGGCAAGCCATTGCTTTGAATTGGTTTTCCATTGCACTGAAATGATTGGCATGGATTTTGCTTACAGTTTTTTTAACGAGTGACCCGGCGGTGACCCGTAGGCAAACGCCGCAGGGATCTGGCGACAGTGTGACGTAGCACACCAATATTCGAATGCCACGGCAGCTATAATGCTTTTACCTCGACAGGAATTGCACTCGGCGGGCCGTAAAAGCTCTACGAAGGTCGTTTGAAAGACAACCGCTGGATTGAGAACAATCAGGCAGGGCTTCGGGGACTGAAGCTTGGGCGTCAGGGTTAATATCTTCTGGAGCAAGTAGACATGAAAAATACGGAATCAATCGACGAAGCAGTTCAATCGGGCGACCAGGCTCTCACTGGCGGTGAAGCCGCCGCGATGGTCAAGGGTTCGACCATGGATCAGCGCCGCCGGCGGTTGGTTCGCGGTGCGGCAGCCCTGGCGCCGCTGGTGTTGACCTTGCGCAGTGGCGCGCTGGCGGCAGCCTCCTGTACTGGCGTGAAGATCACTCAGGTCACTCCGGATTCGGCAACCGGCGTGATAGCCGACAACTCCGTCATTCCTGGTGATGTGTGCGCTCCGAATCTCCATTTCTGCCCCGACGGCAAGGCGCTGACCGACTCCCTCGGAAATGACTATCAGACAGTCGAAAGCGATCTGCTTGGCAACAAGACCTGCGGCGACGCGCAATACAAGGGAACGACGGTTGCAATCCTGAGTTCACAGTCGGCCACATCGATGATTAACGCCGGCTAAAATCAGGCTGGTCGCGGCTGATGCCCTGTTCGCTTGCTGGCCGCCTCCTCGCCACCCCGGAAGGACGCCGCCTGGCATGGCAGAGGTGGGATGGCATCTACCTCGTCTATCAGCCTTCTTCTGCCGAGACCCATGTCTTCAATGAAACGACCGCATTGATCCTGAGATCCCTGGAAAAAGGCCCGCTCTTTGCAAAAGAGTTGAAACAGTTGACTGAAGACTCGCTAGGCATCGAGCCGGGAGGACTCGGTGCTGACGAGTTCGAATTCGCCACGTCAAGGCTCGAGGAACTCGGCCTCATCGATTGCCTGGACGAAGCCCTTGCCGTTCGATGATCGTCGGTGATCTGGCTCGCCGGGAACTCGAACAGCGGCTGAACGGCTCCGGGCTTGGCATCCAGTTCGGTCCCTTCAACCTCAGGATTCGCTCCAACCTCGCTTCCTTCGCAGCGCTCGCCCACCAGCTTTACGCACCCTACCCGATGCTGGAAGCGGAAGCGATCAGCGACTTCCACGTGGCGATCGCCAGCCCTCCCGGGCTGCGCCGATGGTGGCGGCGACAGGCTTCGTTCACCCTCGACGGGCGATCCCCCTTCGCCCCCTATACTGTCGAACACGCCTTTCCCGCGCTGGAATGGGGCATCAACTGGTGCGTGGCGACCCGCGCGCATCACCTGCTGATGCTTCATTCGGCGGGGGTCGAGCGCGATGGGCAGGCCATCCTTTTTCCGGCCTCGCCCGGCGACGGCAAGTCGACGCTTTGTACCGCGCTGGTCCACTCCGGGTGGCGCCTGATGTCCGATGAATTCGGGCTGGTGCGGCCGGAGGACGGCCTGCTGCTGCCCTTGCCACGACTGATTCCGCTGAAGAACGAATCGATCGACGTGATCCGGCGCTTCAGGCCCGCAGCCCTCATCGGCCCCTCCTTCCTCGGGACGCGCAAGGGTACGGTCGCGCATGTGCAACCGCCGGCCGACAGCATCCGGCGGGCGCAGGAGCCGGCGAAGCCGCGCTGGTTCGTTTTCCCCCGCTGGATCGCCCATGCCCCGCTCTCGCTGATGGCGATGCCGAAAAGCCAGGCTTTCCTGAAGGTCGCGACCAATGCCTTCAACTACGAGGTGCTCGACGAAACCGCCTTTCGGCTGGTCGCCGACATGGTTGACCATTGCGATTGTTACTCGCTGAGCTATTCCGATCTCGACGAGGCGGTCGCCGCCCTTGACGAACTGTCCCGCGATGCTTGAGGCCCGGGAAAACCGGCGCGCGCGGGAACTTCTGCTCACGGCACTCAGGACGCCCGAGAGGCTCCCCACCCTGCCAGCCGCCGACTGGGAACTGCTCCTGCGCGTCGCCCGGCGCGTCAGGCTGCTCGGGCGAATCGAGTCCGACCTCTCGCAGGCGGCTCTGCTCGAAGACATCCCGGCACGCGCCGCAGCCCATCTGAGGGCCGCCCGCAATGTCATCGAACATCGCAAGACCCTGATCTCCTGGGAAGTGAACCGTATTCTCTGGGCACTCAAAGGGATCGAGGTGCCGCTGATCCTGCTCAAAGGCAGCGCTTATCTGCTGGCGGATCTGCCGCCGGCGCGGGGACGGATCTTCGCCGATGTCGACCTCATGATCCCGGAGGAACGGATCGCCGAAGTCGAGGAGAGGCTGGTCGAGAGCGGTTGGTTCAAGACGCAGATCGACCTCTACGACGACCGTTACTACCGCGTCTGGATGCACGAGATCCCACCGCTCCGTCACCAGGAGCGCGGCACCGAAATCGACATCCATCATCGGCTTCTGCCCCGGACAAGCCATCTCAGATCCGAGCCCGGACCGTTGTTCGCGGCGGCCCGGCCGCTCGCAGACCCGCGGCTGCAGATTCTCGCGCCTGCCGACATGGTCCTGCACGCGCTGGTGCACCTGTTTCTCGAGGGCGACCCCGACGAGGGCCTGCGCCTGCGGGATCTGGTCGACGTCCACGATCTGCTCTGCCACTTCGGCCAGTTGCCTGGTTTCTGGGCAACCCTGGCGCCACGGGCCCGGGAACTGGGTTTCGAGCGCCCGCTGTTCTACGGGCTGCATCATGCACTGCGGCTGTTCGCGACCCCTGTGCCGCCGGCCGTGCTGCAGGAAATGGCGAACGCGGCGCCCGCCTGGCCGATCCGGACGCTGATGAATCATCTGATCGCGCGCGCGCTACTGCCCGACCATCCGGACCATCCTTCCCGCCTGGGGAATCTCGGCCGCTGGCTCCTGTACCTGCGCTCGCACTGGTTACGGATGCCGCCGGGACTGTTGATCCGGCACCTGTCGCGCAAGGCCTGGCTGCGCTTCCGTGGATACCGTAAACGTATCGACCTCGCGCAGCTCGATCTCAAACAGCAGTAGCCGCTCAGGCCGCACGGGCGACGACCTCGGCGTAGAGATCGTGTTCATCGGCATCGGTCACCCGGACGCGCAGCAGATCGCCTGCCTCGGCGTCGAAGTAGTCGTTGATGAAGACCAGTCCGTCGATCTCCGGCGCGTCGGCTGCCGAGCGGGCAATCGTTCCCTCGTCGTCCACCTCGTCGACCAGCACTTCGATTTCACGGCCGATCTTCGCCGCCAGCAGTTCCGCCGAGATATCGTCCTGCAAGGCCATCAGCCGCTGTCGCCGTTCCTCGCGAACATCCTCCGGCAGCGCACCCGGCAGGTCGTTGGCGGCCGCGCTGGCGACCGGTGAGTAGGCGAAACAGCCGACCCGGTCGAGGCGGGCTGCGGCGATGAAGGCCAGCAATTCATCGAACTCGGCCTCGGTCTCGCCCGGAAATCCGGCGATGAAGGTGCTGCGGACCGTGATCTCGGGGCAGATCGCTCGCCACGCGCGCAGCCGTTCGAGGTTGTTCTCGGCACTCGCGGGACGCTTCATGGCCTTCAGGATGCGCGGGCTGGCGTGCTGAAATGGCACGTCGAGGTAGGGCAACAGCTTGCCCGCAGCCATCAGTGGCACGAGCGCGTCGACGCTCGGATACGGATAGACGTAATGCAGACGGACCCAGATGCCCAGTTCCGCCAGCGCCTCGCAGAGTTCCTTCAGCCGGGTGCGCAGCGGACGGCCGCCGACAAAACCCGTCCGGTATCTGACGTCCACGCCGTAGGCGCTGGTGTCCTGGGAAATCACCAGCAGCTCGCGGACGCCCGAATCGGCCAGCGTCCGGGCCTCCTGCAGCACGTCACCGATGGGTCGGCTGACCAGCGGGCCGCGCAGCGACGGGATGATGCAGAAGGTGCAGCTGTGATTGCAGCCCTCGGAGATTTTGAGGTAGGCAAAATGTTGCGGCGTCAGCTTGATCCCCTGCGGCGGCACCAGGCTCGAAAAGGGGTCATGCGGCTGCGGCAGGTGCGCGTGCACATGCTGCAGCACGGCGTCAGCCGCATGCGGGCCAGTCACCGCCAGCACCTGCGGGTGCGCCTTGCGGATCATCTCTTCGCGGGCGCCCAGGCAACCGGTGACGATCACCTTGCCGTTCGCGGTCAGCGCCTCGCCGATCGCGTCGAGCGACTCCTCGACCGCAGCATCGATGAAGCCGCAGGTATTGACCACCACCAGATCGGCACCTTCGTACGACGGCGAAATCAGATATCCCTCGGCACGCAGTCGGGTGAGAATCTGCTCGGAGTCGACCAGCGCCTTCGGACACCCGAGCGAGACGAAACCGATATTTTTGGGCTTTGACATGAGCACATCCAGAGGGACAACGTGAAAGTATACCGCTATTGATCAGCAAAACCAGCTGGCGAAGCCGGCGCCGGCGCGAGGGCAATCCTCGCGTCCATCAGCCATGCCATGGGCTCGCTGTGCGGAGCAGCATCCTGTCGTGCTTGACAAGCTGCCGGCAATCAGGTCAGGCTTCCCGGGCCACGGCAATAGACAGGAGAAGGCGATGGTCAACCGAGTCTGGCGGAAAAACCCTCCACCTGGCGTAGCCGACGAAATCGACGCCGACCCTGACCGATCGATTCCTGCGTTGTTCGACGAGCTCGTCGGCCAGTCTGCACAGTTCCTGCCTTTGGCGCGAGGCTGCCGGTGACCGGAGCCTGGGCTGCATCCTGGGCACGGCTGGTCGATTGCCGGCCGGGCGAGGGTCGAGCCCTCTTCTGGTCGTTCTCCGGCTTCTTTCTGCTGCTCGCCGGTTACTACGTGCTGCGGCCGGTGCGCGAGGAGATGGGCGTCCAGATCGGGCCGGAGAAGCTGCAGTGGGCATTCACCCTGACCCTGGCCGGCATGCTCATGATCGTCCCGCTCTACGGCTGGGCGGCGGCCCGGTTGCCGCGGCGCGCCTTGCTGGCGACGGTATTCGGCAGCACGGCGCTGCTGCTCGCCGGCTTTCAGATCTGGATCGCCGACGGCGCCTCGCCGCTCGCGGCGCTGGCGCTCTTTGTCTGGATCAGCGTCTTCAACCTGATCATCGTCTCGCTCTTCTGGACCGCGATGGCCGACCGCTTCGACCACGCGCAGGCGCGTCGCCTGTTCGGCATGATCGCCGCCGGCGGCAGCAGCGGCGCGCTGGCCGGGCCGACGATCACCGCCTTGTCGGTGCACGCGGTTGGCGTGCATGGCCTGCTGCTGGTTTCGGCGGCGCTGCTCCTGCTCTCGCTGGGCTGCCTCCTGCGGCTGCTCGACGGCCATGCCCGGGTCGAGGTCACCCGGCCGCTCGGCGGCAAGGTGCTCGCCGGGCTCGCCGAGGTCGCCGGATCACCCTATCTCGCGATGATTGCGCTGGTCGTCGTGCTGCAGAGTGTGGTCGGCACCTTCGTCTATTTCGAGCAGGCGCGTCTGGTCAAGGCCGCCGCTTTGACCAGCGAAGCGCGCACCCAGCTCTTTGCGCTGATCGACCTCATTGTCAACCTGCTCGCCCTCGGGCTGCAGGCGGTGCTCGCCGGCCGCCTGATGCAGAAGCTGGGCGTCGGCTGCACGCTGGCGGCGGTGCCGCTGCTGCTGCTGGTGCCGCTGGCGGTGCTGGCGGCGATCCCGCTGCTGAGCACGCTGCTGGTCATCCAGGTCATCTCGCGTGCCGGTGGCCATGGCCTCATGCGCCCGGCCCGCGAGGCGCTGTTTACGGCAGTGCCGCGCGAGCCACGCTACAAGGCGAAGAACGTCATCGACACGGTCGTCTCGCGCTCGGGCGACGCGCTCGGCGGCTGGGTGCACGCGGCCGCCGGCATCGGCACTTCGGGCGTCGCCCTGGCCACGATTCCCGGCGCCCTCGCGCTCGCCTGGCTGGGACTGCGCCTGGGCAGGCGTTACCGGCAACTGGTGCTGGAAACCTCACCCGCACACCCTGGCGCGGCGTCCGATTCCCCGCCACGCCGTCGATCCCGAAATGAAAGGAGAGCGTGATGCAGACAGACCCTCGCGACCCGGTCGCCGGCGGGCGGCGTGCGGCGCTGAAAGCGATCGCCGCCGGCAGCGTCATTCTCGCCCGCAGCACCTTCGCCGCACCCGCGACGACAGCTGACGACGGTCTGCTCAGGCGGCGCATCCCGTCGTCGGGCGAGCCGATTGCTGCCGTCGGACTCGGCACCTACGACAGCTTCGACGTCGCCGATGCTTCCCAGTCCGCCCTTGAAACGGTACTGACGGGCTTCGTCGCGCTGGGCGGACAGCTGGTGGACAGCTCGCCGATGTACGGACGTGCCGAATCGGTGCTGGGAGAACTGGCGGCAAAGCGCGGCCTGCGCGATCGCCTTTTCCTGGCCACCAAGGTGTGGACCCGCGGGCGCGCCGAAGGCATCGGGCAGATGGCAAGGTCGCTTGACCGACTGCAGGCCAAGCGCCTGGATCTGATGCAGATTCACAACCTCCTCGACTGGCGGCTGCATCTTCCGACGCTACGCGAATGGCAGCAGCAGGGACGAATTCGCTATCTCGGCGTGACCCATTACCACGCCAGCGCCTACCCCGAACTCGAATCGCTGCTGCGGCGCGAAAGACCCGATTTCGTGCAGTTCAACTACAGCATGGCCGAACGCGAAGCCGAGCAGCGCCTGCTGCCGCTGGCGCAGGAACTCGGCATCGCGGTCATCATCAACCGGCCCTTCGCCAAGGCCTCTCTGTTCTCGCGGGTGCGCGGCAAACCCTTGCCCGAATGGGCGGCCGATTTCGACTGCGCGAGTTGGGCGCAGTTTTTCCTCAAGTTCATCCTCGCCCAGCCGGCAGTCACCTGCACCATTCCGGCGACCAGCAAGCTGCAGCACCTGCAGGACAACCTCGCCGCCGGCCGTGGCCGCCTGCCGGACGCGCAGCAACGATCGACAATGATCGAGTATCTGGCACGCATCTGAGTGCCGGCAGCGGGCGACGAGGTGTTCTCGCGATGAGTCTCGATGTCTCGCGCAAGCTCGCTGAGCGGCGCGATGAGTCCCGAAACAGTCCCGCCAAGCCCAAAATTTGGGCAGCCGGAAATTTCCCTTTGCCAAGACCGGACTAGGGAGACTGTCCACGGCTTACCCACAGCTTGCCAACAGTGTTGCCAGCCCCTTCTGGGGACAAGCGGATCTGTCCCCAGACTTGTCCACAGAATCGCTACAGCCACCGCTGCCCCAGACTGGCTGCCCATTCCTGCAGGCGCAGAAGCAGCGATCGACGTTCCCAGCTTGCCAAGTCGATCGCTCTCGACGCCGCTAGGTCCTTCATGAACATGGCGTTCATTTGCTGGGCGAACTGCGGTCCGAGGATCACTGCGTTGATCTCGTCGTTGTCGAGAAAGCTGCGCCAATCGAGGTTGGTGGAACCGACGCATGACCAGACGCCGTCGATCAGGGCGGTCTTGGCGTGCAGGAGGGCACCCTGTCGCTCGTAAATCTTCACCCCGCCGGCGAGCAGCCTGGCATAGTGCGCGCGACCGGCATGAAGGACGATGCTGACATCCGAATGGCTGGGCAGGATCAAGCGGACGTCGACGCCGCGCTCGGCGGCATCGATCAGCGACGCGAGCAACTGCGGATCGGGGACGAAGTAGGCGTTGGTGAGGTACACCTCCTTTTCGGCAGAATCGATCGCCGAGATCAGCGTCAGGTAGATCAGACTGTAAGGGTCGTCCGGCGTGCTGCCGATCGCCCGCACGATCTCATTCCCTTCTGCCTTCAGCGCCGGAAAGTAAGCCTTCGCGGCCAGCAGCGGGCCGTGCTGCTTTTCCCAGGTTTCGAGGAACAGCTTCTGGAATTGGCTGACGACCGGGCCGTCGATCTGCAGATGGGTGTCACGCCAGGGGACCGCCTGCCGGTCAGACTTGGCCGAGCGCCTCGGGATCGACCCGGAAGAATAGACGCTGCTGATGTTGATGCCGCCGAGGAAAGCCGTTCGCCCATCGACCACCAGCAGCTTGCGGTGATCGCGCTGGTTGAGCAGCCACCCTCTCCTGGCCGACAGGGGATTGATCGGGTTGAATTCGAGGACCGCGATGCCGCCGTCGGTCAGCCGCTCGAAGAAGGCTTTCGGGGTATTGAGAGCGCCGACGCTGTCATAGATCAGGTTGACCTGGACGCCCCGGCGCTGCTGTTCGAGCAACAGATCGGCGAACTGGCGCCCGATCTCGTCGTCCTCGATGATGTACGACTGCAGGTTGATATGGTCGCGTGCCTTGCGCATGGCGGCAAACATCGCGGCATAGGTGGTGGCGCCGTCCTGCAGCAGCGAGACCTTGTTTCCCAGCACCAGCGGGCTGCCGACGATCGCCTGTTCGATGGCAAGATGCCGGTCGAGAATGTCGATCTCGCCGGACCTGCCCTTCAACTGCGCGAGGATCGCTGCACTCTTCTGCCGCGAGAGGGTGCCGCGCGCATCCCTGAAACTGGCCTCCTGGCCGGCATGCCGCTGCTGCAGTTCATCGGCGTCAGGCAGCGTGGCGCAGGCCAGCACGCCGAGCAGCGAGAGCCCGATCACCACGGCAAGCCTGAACATCCGCTCCAGCATTGCGTGCAGGCTTGCCGCGCAGAATGAGGGCGATGACGACGCGCCGGCGCTCACGGGACGGCGCGCGTCCCCGCCTTACTTGCTGACTTCGTGGCCGATAATACCGCCGACGGCGGCACCGCCCACCGTTCCCGCTGCGCTGCCGCCGGTCAGGGCGGCACCGCCGACGGCGCCGACGCCGGCGCCGATGGCCGTGTTCTTGCCCTGCGTCGACATCCCGGAACATCCGCCCAGGCTGAGCAGGGTCGCGGCGGCGATGGCACCGAGGGCAAAGACCTGTTTCGTTTTCATCACTTCACCTCTTCGTCAAGAACGCTGATCCGGCTGCTGCGAGCCGGCGCAAACCCTGTCCCTTACTTGCCGGACAGCGCATTTGCCGGCCTCAGACAGTCATCCCGGGCAGCGCCGGCGTCGCTGCCACAAGCTTTCTTCGCCAGCCGCACGCGTCTCATGAAAGGCGCCTGCGGCAACGCCGGTACGCCACATCCTGGCTCGGAGGATTGAACATAAGGAGAACCCCCGCCTCCGTCTGTCTGCTGCCGAACACAGGCGGTGCGTCTGCTGAGCGAACGGCCGACCCGCTTTCCTCTGCCAAAGGCAAAGCGGATCGACTTTGCCCTCCTGATCTTTCGCAGCAACAAACGGCCGGGGTCTGGGGCTGCCAGCACGCTAACGCAAGGGATCCTGTACCGACTGGAACTGGCGCACCCATGGCTGGTTGGTGCGCAATTCCGCCGGCAGCGCTGCGATCGCGGCGCGCGCCTGGGCGACCGTCTTGAACACCCCGAAGAACAGGTTGTACTGCTCGCGCTGCTCATGCCCGGTGACGGAAAACGCCAGGGAATCCAATGCCAGCTGTTCCATGTTCCGGTCGATGAAGCGTGCCATGTCCGCCTTGCTCGGCGACATCACCAACTGCACGGTGTACGCCTTGGGGTCTTGCTGGAGTAACCAGCGACGGTCATGCACGACGCCAACGGCCGCGCTCTCCACTCGCATCTTGCGCAGCGCGGTGCGCAATTCGCCGAGGCTCTTCTCCAGACCGGAGACCTTGCCCGAGACTTGATCCAGATGCGCCTGCTGCAGGGCATCGGTCTCCTGGCGGGCCGTTTCGCTCACCGCCATCTGGCGGCTGACTTCGCTGATCCGGGAATCGTTTTTGGTGATCGCCAGTTCAGTGCTGGCGGGAGCAAAGGCAGGCACCCACTTGACCAGGGCGAAACCCATGCCGGTCAGCAGCAGCAGGCCGGCGATGGCGAGATGGGTCCGCTTGAAGCGGTCGCGGGTTGCCCCCTGATGATCCACCAGCGCTGCGGCAACCTCACCGATGGTCGCGTCCAGGCGCTGCGTCTCCGATTGCAAGACGCCGACCAGACCCTGCAAGGTCTGAAACTCGCCATAGTGCTCGCGCTGCAAGGCGCTCAAGCCCTCGATCCGCGCCTCAACGATCGCGTGCTGCCTGGTCGTGTGCTCACGCACCGCTTCGATGCGGCTCTTGTTGCCACGTGTCGCGGTATCCAGCAACTCATGGGCGACATCGAACTGATCCAGGCGCAAGCGTTGCTCGGCGATGATTCGCTCCTGCGCTTTGAACAGCTCTTCCAGCGAACCGATACCGGCATCGAGCTGCGCGATGTCCGCGCTGATGCGGGCATTGTTGCTCGCGAGCCGAGTGTCCCAGCGCTGCTCGGTGTCGGCCAGCCAAGTGCGAGTTTCTCCCTGAACAGCATCGATCCGTTGTTTGTTCGCAGCGGCATGCGCGGTCAATGACCGGCGCTGTTGCTGCAAGTCGGCGCCGAGCCGATGCACCTCGCTCGACAGGGCGCCACCGGACTGCTGGAGTCCGGCCAGATCACTGTCGATCCGGCGATTGTTTTCGGCGTACAGCGCGGTCAGGTCGTCGTAGTTGCGCAGCACCCGGTCAAGCTGCGCATTGATCTCCTTGGGCGTCAGGCGGGAATCGTTTGCCCGCGTCAGTTCCAGCAGCCGAGCCATCTCCGGTTCGATGACCGGAATGGTGGTCGCCGGCGTCTCCAGCGGCTCGGTCGACCACACGGCGGGATCGGTTTCAGGTTGCGCGTCTTTCGGAAGCGCCAGTTCTGCGTTTCTGGTCATTGTTGTCCCCCTCTGTCGTGGTGGTGGTGCAGGTTTGCCGCAAGATTGTAACAGCGCCATTCGAACACAGCGCCGCGAAAGTTGACCAATTTTCTCCTCTTCTCTCCCAATGCGTCGGCGCCGGGCGTCGCCAGCGCCGCCCGGCCGTTTGCGCAAAGAAGCCTCGAAGATGGCAAAACCACGCCCTGATGCCGCACTTGGAGTTGGACGGATTGAGTTCTCGGCCGCTCGATTCATCTTGCCGCAGGAGCGTGCCGGCAAGCGCATCAATCGCGTAGAATGCCCGCTTGAACGCAGGTAAGCGCATGGGAAAGCAGGATAAACGGAAAGGTCATGATCCTCGGCAGGGCCGCGGGCCTTCCGTCGCGGATCCGCAAGGACGCACACTCGCCGATGCCGGCCTTGATGTCGCCGCCAATGGCGAGTCCGGACCAGCAGGGCAGCAAGGATGACTTCCGCCGGTGTCAGTCCGACGAAGAAGGTCCGGCGGACAGCCAGCCGCCGCCCGGATGCTTCCCCGAGGACCATCCTGAAACGTCTGTGGCCGCCCCTGGTTGCCTTGGTAGTGGGGTTGACGTCAGGTGCAGGGGTCCTCCTCTGGCAGCAGCAGCGGCGACAGCTGACCCAGGAAATCAGCACGCTGACGGCCATGGTGAACCGCGATTTTCAAGTGGACCTCGCCAATCAGGCGGCGGCTCTGTCGATGGCCCTGCAACCCATCGCCGCCGATGTCACGGTGCAAAGAGCGCTGCAGGAAGCAGACACCGACCGTCTCCTGGCCGCCTGGGCGCCGCTATTCAAGACGCTGCACAACAATAACGGCCTCACGCACTTCTACTTCCTGGACCAGCACCGCGTCTGCCTGCTGCGTGTTCACAAACCGGAGAGACGCGGCGATCTGATCAATCGCTTCACGGCTCTTGAGGCCGAACGAACCGGTAAAACCGCCTCGGGGATCGAACTGGGACCGCTGGGCACCTTCACCCTGCGGGTGGTACAGCCGGTGTTTTCTCCCGCCGGCACTCTCGTGGGTTACGTGGAACTGGGCAAGGAAATCGAGGATGTCCTCCGCTTGCGGCAAACGAACGGCCTCGAACTGGCAGTGCTCATCAGCAAGCAGCACCTGAGCCGGCAGCGTTTCGAAGAGGGCCAGCATTTTCTTCAACGAGAGGCTGACTGGGATCAGCTATCGCATAGCATCGTGATTTATGCTTCCCAAGGCCGCCTGCCCGATGCCTTTGCGCCGATAGTCGATGACCCGGACGGTCGTCTGCACCCGGATCGGGACATCATCTCCGACGGCAAGGACTGGCGGGTGTCCACTATCGCACTGCACGATGCCTCTGGTCAGGCAGTCGGGACGTTTCTGGTGATGAAAGACATCACCCCTGAAAATGAAGCGTTTGCGCGACTGCTGGTCCTCGGGGGAATGACCGGCGGCATCCTGATGGCACTCCTGCTGGGTTTCATTGTTGTTCTGCTGCGCCGCACCGATGCGCAGATCGACGCGCAGCGGAAAGACTTGCTGGACAGTTTGCAGTTCCAGAGAGATTTGATCGATGCCGTGCCTTCCCCGATTTTCTACAAGGATGCACAGGGCGTCTATCTCGGCAGCAACAGCGCTTTCGAGCGCTACCTGGGGCTCTCGTCGGAGCAGTTGATAGGCAAGACGGTGTATGAACTCTCGCCGGCCGACCTGGCCGAGAAATACGACCAGGCCGACCGCGCCTTGCTCAACAACCCTGGCGTTCAGACCTACGAAGCGCAGGTCGTCTATGCCGACGGCAGCCGCCACGACGTCATCTTCAACAAAGCGACTTTTGCCAATACGGCAGGGCAGGTGGCGGGCCTGATCGGCGTCATGATGGACATCAGCGAACGCAAGCAGGCCGAGGAAAAACTCCATCTCGCCGCCAGCGTGTTCACGTATGCCCATGAAGGCATTCTGATCACCACGGCGGACGGCACGATCATCGACGTCAATCACGCCTTCAGTCGCATCACGGGCTACAGCCGGGACGAAGTCCTCGGCCAGAACCCGCGCCTGCTCAGTTCGGGTCGCCACGACAAGGCGTTCTACGCCGCCATGTGGCGCAATCTGATCGACAAAGGCCACTGGTATGGCGAAATCTGGAACCGGCGCAAAAATGGTTCGCTGTTCGCCGAGATGCAGACCATCAGCAACGTCTGCGATGCCCGCGGCAACACCCGCCAGTATGTGGCACTATTCTCGGACATTACCGTGCTCAAGGAGCATGAAAGCCAGCTCGAGCATATCGCCCATTACGATGCCCTGACCACCCTGCCCAACCGCGTCCTGCTGGCGGACCGTCTGCAACATGCGATGGCGCAGGCGCAGCGGCGCCAGCAACCCCTGGCGGTGGCCTTCATCGACCTCGATGGTTTCAAGGCCATCAATGACCATCACGGGCACGAAGCCGGCGACCTGCTGCTGATCGCCGTGGCGACGCGCATGAACGAGTCCCTGCGCAAGGGTGATACGCTCGCCCGCATCGGCGGCGACGAGTTCGTTGCCGTGCTGGTGGACCTTACTGAGATCACCGCCAGCGTGCCGATGCTCAGCCGCCTGCTCGACGCCGCGGCGCAGCCGGTGCATGCGGGAGATGCGCTCCTCCAGGTGTCGGCCAGTGCCGGCGTCACCTTCTACCCGCAGGCTCAGGAGATCAATGCCGATCAACTGTTCAGGCAGGCGGATCAGGCGATGTATCAGGCCAAGCTGGCCGGCAAGAATCGCTACCACGTCTTCGACGCCGAACTCGATAGCAGCGTGCGTGACCACCACCAGAGCCTGGAGCGTATCCGGGACGCCCTGACCGCCGGC
The DNA here is from genome assembly GCA_036625225.1 of Candidatus Accumulibacter jenkinsii. GTDB lineage: Bacteria > Pseudomonadota > Gammaproteobacteria > Burkholderiales > Rhodocyclaceae > Accumulibacter > Accumulibacter jenkinsii. The sequence continues at coordinate 103,237 of JAZKUF010000002.1, forward strand.
GAATTCGTTCTCCATTACCAGCCGAAGGTGAACCTGCGCAGCGGTACGGTAGTTGGCGCCGAGGCCCTGATCCGCTGGCAACATCCGGACAGCGGCCTCCTGCCGCCGGCAGCGTTCCTGCCGGTGATCGAAGACGACTTGCTGGCCATCGACGTCGGCGAGTGGGTGATCGATATGGCACTGACCCAGATGGAACGTTGGCGCGATGCGGGACTGGACATCCCGGTAAGCGTCAATGTGGCTGCCCGTCAGTTGCAGCACGCCGATTTCTCTCTGCACCTGCGCGCCCTGCTTGCAGCGCATCCCGGGATCAAACCCTGGTCCCTCCAACTGGAAATCCTGGAAAGCAGCGCGCTCGAAGACCTCGCGCGCGTCTCGCGGATCATCAGGGCCTGCGGCCAGATCGGAGTGCATTTCGCGCTCGACGACTTCGGTACGGGATATTCCTCGCTCACCTATCTGAAGCGCCTGCCCGTGGCGATGCTGAAGATCGACCAGAGCTTCGTGCGCGACATGCTCGACGACCCCGACGATCTGGCCATTCTCGAAGGGGTGATCGGTCTGGCCCGTGCCTTCCACCGCCAGGTGATCGCCGAAGGCGTCGAAACGGTCGAACACGGTGAGATGCTCCTGCAACTGGGCTGTGAACTGGCGCAGGGCTACGGCATCGCGCGACCGATGCCGGCCGACGAGCTGCCGGCCTGGTCGGCGGCCTGGCGACCCGATCCGGCCTGGATGAATCTGTCGCCGGTCAGCCGCGACGACCTGCCCCTGCTCTTTGCCATGATCGAACACCGCGCCTGGATCCACGCCATCGAAAACTACCTCGAGGGCGTGAGTGAAACCCTGCCTCTGGATCACCGGAGCTGTCGATTCGGCGCCTGGCTGGAGACCGGCGGCCCGGCCCGCCAGGGGATGCGAACGGCCTTTGATGACCTCGAACCATTGCACCGGCAGGTGCACGAACTGGCCGAGGGGTTACTGGAACTTCAGGCCGCAGGCAGAAACTCGGAGGCCTTGTTGCAGCTGGCTGAACTCCATGATTTGCGGAATGACTTCCTGCAAAGGCTCAAGGCGCTGGTCCGGGGAAACGGCCAGCAGGCGGCAAAAGGCGCGGCTTGAGCGCCCGAATCGTGGCCGGACTCCTGGCCGGACGGAGATCTGTCTGCCCTGCAACCAGCGCTGCATGGCGGCCGCCGGATGCGCAACAGCGGCGATTGCACGCCACTTTGTCGCAGGTGCCGGTCAGGTGGGGTTTGAGCGCTGCGTCGTCAATCCCGGATTGATCGCCTGGAGACCGACGAACTCGTTGAACGCCGCGACGGCGTTCGCCGAATACATCAGGGAGGGACCGCCTCCCATATAGACGGCCATTCCCAGCGCCTCTTCCACTTCCGCCTTCGTGGCCCCCAGCTTTGCCAGCGCCTGGGCGTGAAATCCGATGCAGGCATCGCAATGCGCGGCGACTCCCAGCGCGAGGGCGATCAGTTCCTTGGTCTTCTTGTCCAGCGCGCCATTCCGGGTGGCGGCGCTCGCCAGTTCATTGAAGCCTTTCATCACCTCCGGAATGTCGGCGCGCAGGATGGCAAGATTCCGGGAAACCGTCCGGGTGAGGTCCTGATAAGCGGTTGGGGTGGCATTCATTGTTTTTCCTCGTGTGATCGTCTGGGTTCAGATCCCATTGACCGGGATCTTCAAATAATTCAGGCCATTGCTTTCTGCGGGAGGCAGGGCTCCGGCCCGGATGTTGACCTGGCCGTTCCGGTGATGTCATCGAAGAATGCCTCGACACAAGGTCGCATGATTTTTCCAGAGCCTAAACAATATATTGTGAAACATACTATCACATGATATATTGTTGTCAAGCAACTTCGGGCAGAAAAATGGCAATCTCCTCTCCCTCATTGAACATCGAAGTGATGCGTGTCGCAGCGGCTGAGGCGACCAGCGTGCTGCGCGTTCTCGCCAACCCGGATCGCCTGTTGCTGCTCTGCCAGTTGAGCCAGGGCGAGAAATCCGTTGGCGAACTCGAAGGGCTGGTCGGCATCGGCCAGCCGACCCTGTCGCAACAACTCGGCGTACTCCGCAATGAAGGGCTGGTCGACACGCGACGCGAGGGCAAGTACATCTACTACTCGGTGCACGACCCGAAGGTGCTGACGCTCCTCCGCTGCCTGTATCAGCTCTATTGCCCGCAGAAGTCGACAAGCCATGATGATTGACTGGACACATTTCACCCCGCTCGCGGCGCTCGCCGGCGGGGCGCTGATCGGCGTCGCGGTGACGCTCTTCGCCCTGGTCAACGGCCGCATTGCCGGCATCAGCGGCATTATCGGCGGCCTGCTGCGACCGCGCCCGGGCGACGTCGGATGGCGGCTGGCTTTTGTCCTCGGCCTGCTCCTCGCCCCGCTCTTCTACCGCATCTTCGGCAGCCTGCCGGAGACCAGTATCGAAACCGGTCCGGGGCTGATCATCCTGGCGGGCCTGCTGGTCGGCCTGGGCACCCGTTATGGCGCCGGTTGCACCAGTGGTCATGGGGTTTGCGGTCTTTCGCGCCGGTCGCCTCGTTCAATGGTCGCGACGCTCGCGTTCATGGCAACGGGTTTCGCCACGGTATTCGTGACCCGCCATCTGCTGACTTAGGAGAAGCCCCATGAACCTTCTGTCTGCCCTGCTCTCCGGGATCATTTTTGGCCTGGGCCTGATTCTTGCCGGCATGGCCAACCCGGCGAAGGTCCTCGGATTCCTCGATCTTGCCGGTCTGTGGGACCCTTCGCTGGCGCTGGTGATGGGCGGCTCGATCGCCGTCGGGAGTATCGGTTTTGCGCTCGCCAGGCAGCGCCCCCAGTCATTGCTCGGTCTGCCGATGCAGCTGCCGACTTCACGCCAGATCGACCGTCGTCTGATCGGCGGCAGCCTCGTGTTCGGCGTCGGCTGGGGGCTGGCCGGGATCTGTCCCGGACCCGCGCTGATCCTGATCGGTTATGGCGCGCAGGAAGGCCTCATTTTCGTGCTCGCCATGTTGACCGGCATGGGCGTCTTCGAGATTATCGAGCGTCGCTCGGTCGCGGGGGCAAATGACAAGAAAGTCCTGCAGAAGACTGAATGAGGCCCGGCGCCTGGCAGTCGACGAGCCGTGCGAAGAGGTGGCGCAGACCCAGGCGCCGCAGTGGCAGGAGTGTGCGGACGCGCACAGAAGCCCGCCAGCGAAGCCGCAACAATGGCCACCAGAGAAAGGATCGCCATGAAAATCAAGCTAACGGATTTCCAGGTAGCCGAGGGCCAGCCGGTCGAACTGGACAAGTGGCCAACCGAGGTGGAGCCGGCTTACGAATCGAAAAAGGCGTACCAGAGCCTGCTCGAGGAACAGGTGCACGAGTTGAGCGACCTGCAACGTTTGCTCTACGCGTCCAACCGCTATGCGGTGTTGCTGATCTTTCAGGCGATGGATGCGGCCGGCAAGGATGGCGCCATCCGCCATGTGATGTCCGGCATCAATCCCCAGGGCTGCCAGGTGTTCAGTTTCAAACACCCGAGCGCAGCCGAACTGGAGCACGATTTTCTCTGGCGCACCTCCCAATGTCTGCCGGAGCGCGGCCGCATCGGCATCTTCAACCGCTCCTATTACGAAGAGGTGTTGATCGTTCGGGTGCACCCTCAGATTCTTCGGGGTCAGGGTCTGCCGGATGGCGTTGTCGACGAGAAAACGATCTGGCGCGACCGCTATCGTTCCATCGTGGACCTGGAGAACCACCTTTTTCGCAACGGTACACGCATCATCAAGTTCTTCCTGCACCTGTCCCGGGAAGAGCAGCGCAAGCGCTTTCTCGAGCGCATCGACGAGCCTGAAAAGAACTGGAAATTCAGCCTTGCCGACATCGAAGAGCGGGCTTTCTGGCCAGAGTACATGCAGGCCTATGAAGCGTGCCTGAGGGCGACCAGCACGGCAGTCGCCCCCTGGTATGTGGTGCCCGCCGACGACAAGCAGAACGCCCGGCTGATCATTTCCCGCATCATTCTGGATACCCTCAGGTCGCTCGGGATGCGCTACCCGGAATCCAGCGCCGAGCGCCGACAGGAACTGCTCACGATCCGCCAGCGGTTGATGGAAAAGTGAACCCGGAGCTGACAGAGCGGCGCTCCAATTGCAGGGAGGCCTCCCATCGCTTCGATCAGTCGCTGGCACACGAAAGACGCGCCTCGGCCTTCTGCCGCAGCGCCTGCGCGGACCCCGGCGCGGCAAGCGGCAGGCAAGCCCCGGCGTCTACGGCAGGACGCAATCGACCAGACCCGTGGCAACAGCACTGCGCGGCATGCCGTCGTACTCGGCAGAATCGGGGTTCTGGGCGATCACCATGCCACCCTCGCCCTTGATCGCCCGGACGCCTGCCGTTCCGTCGCTGCCGGTGCCGGTGCCGGAGAGCACGATACCGATCGGCCGCTTCATTCTTCGTGAAGAGGCGTTCGGTCGCGCGATCATCGACTCGGTTGTCGCCGAAATCGCCTGCTCGACCGGCAAGGCACCATCCTGCGGGTAAACGAGCCCTGGCAGCGCTTTGCCCGGGCGCACGCCTGCCAACCCGGCAAGCCGGCGCCACGGACCGGCGTCGGCGAGAACTACCTTCTGATCCGCGCGCGCGGAAGGAGGGGAACGGGAATGAGATCGAGCGCGTAGTCCTGGCAAGTGCGGTTGAAAAGCTCTTCCGGTATTCAAGCTGACAGCGTTATGAAGCGCCCCTTTGGGATTAGAATTGACCACCCTCTCATGCGATAACCAAAGAAAGAAGCCTGATCAAAGCACAGAAAAAATCAGCCGCTGCTGTCTTCATCGTCGTGCTGTCGTATGCCTTTTTCGCGGGATTGTGGATTTTGTTGTCCGACCGGGCGATGGGCCTGCTGCTCAGCGACCCGGCGGCGCTTGTACAGGCCAGCATGCTCAAGGGCTGGTTCTTCGTCGCGGTCACGACTCTGCTGCTCTATGTTCTCGTCGGAAGGCTCGTCAGCCAGCTCGATGCCGCGCATCAGCGCGAACTCGACTATGAGCATGCCCAGAAGCAGCCACCCCCGATGCTGGTAGCGATTGCGGATGCTTCCGACGAAGCGATCTTCGCCAAGGATATGGCAGGCCGCTACCTGTTGTTCAACAACGCAGCCGCACGCTTGGTCGGCAAATCCGCCGAGGAGGTGCTTGGTCAGGATGATCGGGCCCTCTTCCCGCCCGAGCAGGCGGAACTCATCATGGCCAACGAACGCCACATCCGTGAGTCCGGCCAGACCAGAACCATCGAGGTAGTCAGGGATACCTTCCAGGGCCAACGCGTCCTTCTCGCCACCAAGGGGCCGCTCCGTGGGGCCGACGGCAGGATCTTCGGCACCTACGGCATCTCGCGCGACATCACGGAACGCAAGCAGGCGGAAGCGCAGCTGCGCGAGCGTGAGCACCAGCTGGGTGCCATCGTCGACAACTCGCCCTCGGCCCTGTCGCTCAAGCATCCCGATGGCCGCTATGCGCTGGCCAATCCCAACCTGCAGCGCATCCATCACCTGAGCGAGGCGGAGATCATCGGCAAGACCGACTTCGACCTCTATCCCGAGGCGACCGCCCGGTCCTTCCGGGATAACGACCTCCTGGTTCTGAAGAGCATGGCTCGCCATTCCATTGAGGAGATCGTGCCGGTGGACGGTGTTGCGCACATTTACCTGTCGCACCTGTTCCCGGTGCTTGACAACGAGGGCAAGGCCGAGTTCATCTGCCGCATTTCCCTCGACATCACCGAGCGCAAGATTGCCGACGAGAACATCAAGCGCCGCAATGAGGAACTCGAACACTTCAGTCATGCCGCGATCGACCGCGAACTGCGCATGATCGCGCTCAAGCGCGAGGTCAATGAACTGGCCCGCGTCGCTGGACGCCCGGCGCCTTACGACACATCATTTGCCGATGGGCCAGGCGCAAAGAAAGCGTCATGAAGCAGCAGCCGCTATCCTCCGTTCTCGCCAGCCTGATCTGGCTGTGCATGATGCCACTGGTACTGCTCTCTGGCTGGCTGGCCTGGATGCATTTTCAGGAACTGCGCGAGAAGCATATGCGCGAGGCTGAAAATCTCGCCCGCAATTTCGCGGCGGCCAACGACCGCTTCCTCGACGCCCGGCTCCGGGCGCTCAACATGCTCGCCATCTCGCCGCTGGCGGATGATTCACGGCACTTGCCCGACCTTTATCGTGAGGCCCGGGGTTTTCTGCAGGGCTTCGGCAGCCACGTCATTTTTGCCGACGAGCAACGCCAGATGTTGTTCAACACGCGTCAACCTTTCGCTACGGTGCTGCCGCGCCTGCCGCTGCCGGAGAGACGCAGTGCCGCGCTACTGGCGCTAGAGACCGGTAAGCCGCAGGTCAGCGACATCGTTTTCGGGCCGGTGGCAAATATTCCGCTGCTGGCGATCGCTGTGCCGGTACTGCGCGAAGGCAGGCCGACGCGGCTCATGCTCAGCACCCTCGAAACCGGTCACTTCCAGGAGCGCCTCGAGCAACTCGCCTTGCCCGAGGGCTGGTCGATCGCCCTGCAGGATGGCAGCGGCGCCGACATCGCACGGCGCTCGCCGTCCGGCTTCGACAGCGCCCGCGATGTGGATCCGGATCATCGTTTCGTCGTTCCTCTGGAATTGTCGGCCTGGTCCGTGGTGCTGGAAATCCCGCGCAGCAGTCACGAGAGCCTGTACCGCGAGGCCATGCGCTATCTCGGCGCGAACCTCATGCTGGCCCTCCTGCTCGGTCTTGCCGGTGGCGTGCTGGCCAGCCGGCGCATCACCCGGCAGGTGGCAGCGCTGGCTGAGCCCGTTGGCGGCGCAGCCACGGCACTCGATATTGCCGAAATCGAAGCCGCACGGCGGCGCATCGCCGAGACGGCCGCCGAACTGGCGGCCAGCCAGGAGCGCCTGCAACTGTGGGGCGACACCTTTCGCCAGATTGAAGCCGGCTTGGCGATCTCCGATGCGCGCAGCAACAACCTCATTGCCGTCAACGCGGCCTTCGCGCGCCAACGCGGCCAGACTGAAGAGGAGTTGGCCGGCCAGCCGGTCGAAAGCCTCTTTCCTGCCGAACGCCGCCCAGAATTGCGGGCCAGGTTGCAGGCGCTGGACACGCTCGGGCACATCGTGTTTGAAAGCGAGCACCAGCGCAAGGATGGCAGCCGCTTTCCGGTGCTGATCGATCTCACCTTGCAGCGTGATGCGGGCGGTACGTCGATCAAGCGGCTCGCCTTCGTGCTCGACATCAGCGACCGCCAGCGCGCCGAGCAGGCACTGGCGGCGAGACAGGCGGCCGAGCTGGAACATCAGCAGCAGGCACGCATCGCTGCGCTCAACCTGATGGACGATGCCCAGGCCGCCAAGCGCGAGGCCGAGGCTGCTGGCGAGGAACTGCGCAAGTTGTCGATGGCGCTTGCGCAGAGTGCAGAGAGCGTCGAGATCACCGATCTCGACGCCAAAATCATTTACGTCAACGAAGCCTTCCTGCGCCGGACGGGGTACTCGCGCGCCGAGCTGATCGGCCAGAACCCGCGCATCGTGCGGTCCGGCAAGACGCCTCATGAAACCTACCCGGCCATGTGGGCGACGCTCGGGCGCGGTGAAGTCTGGAAAGGCGAGTTCTACAACCAGCGCAAGGACGGCAGCGAGTTCATCGAATTTGCCAGCGTTTCGCCAATCCGTCAGCCTGATGGCGAGATCACCCACTACGTCGCGGTAAAGGAGGACATCACCGAGAAAAAACGGATTAGCGCCGAGCTGGACAGCTATCACCATGATCTCGAACGACTGGTCGCAAATCGTACTGTCGAGCTCGAACAATCCCGCGCAGCAGCCGAGGCAGCCAATCGGGCGAAGTCGACCTTCCTTACCAGCATGAGTCACGAGATCCGCACGCCGATGAACGCCATCCTCGGTTTCACGCATCTGCTACGGCGCGATGCAAGCTCGTCGCGCGATGTCGAACGGATCAACAAGATCGACGGGGCGGTGAAGCACCTGCTTGCCGTGATCAACGATATCCTCGACCTGTCGAAGATCGAGGTCGGCAAGATTGAGCTGGAGTCTCACGATTTTGCACTGGCGGCTGTGCTTGAGCATGTCGCTACGCTGATCGGCAGCAGTGCCGAAGCGAAAGGCCTATCAGTCACGATCGAGGGCGATCACGTCCCCCACTGGCTGCGCGGCGACCTGACCCGGCTGCGCCAGGGACTGCTCAACTTCGCCGGCAATGCCGTGAAATTTACCCAACAGGGCAGCATTGCCCTGCGCGCGTGGCTGATCGAGAGCGAAGGCAAGCGTCACCTGGTGCGTTTCGAAGTCGAAGACACCGGCATCGGCATTTCTCCCGAGGTCTTGCCGCAGCTGTTCCAGGCCTTCCAACAGGCTGATGTTTCGACCACCCGCAAGTTCGGCGGCACGGGACTCGGCCTGACCATCACCCGCCACCTGGCACGGCTGATGGGCGGCGATGCCGGAGCGGAAAGCACGCCGGGAGCAGGCAGTTGCTTCTGGTTTACCGCCTGGCTGGAGCAAGGCACACCAGTTGAGCCTGCCGACCTGGCCGCCGATGGCAGCGTAGCACTTCTGCGGCAACGGCATACTGGCGCACGCATCCTGCTGGTCGAAGACAATGCGATCAATCGCGAGGTCGCCACCGAGTTGTTGCGCGATGCCGGTCTAGCGATCGAAACCGCGGAAAACGGTCGCGTTGCAGTCGATAAGCTGACCACCGGGGGCTACGACCTGATCCTGATGGACATGCAGATGCCGGAGATGGACGGCCTGGAAGCAACGCGTGTCATCCGCACCCTGCCCCGAGGGGCAAGCGTACCGATCCTGGCAATGACGGCCAATGCCTTCGACGAGGATCGCGAAGCCTGTCTGGCGGCGGGCATGAATGACTTCGTCGCCAAGCCGGCGGTACCGGATGTTCTATACCGGAAACTGCAGCAATGGCTGCCTTCACCGACCCATGAAGCCGGAGAAATCGGCGCTGCCGGGGCAGCGATGGTCGAGTTGACGCATGACCGCGGCACGGCAGCGATCATGGCCTGTCTGGAGCAGCATGGCGGGGTGGATGTCCGCCACGGCCTGAAGATGTTGAACGGCAAACAGGAAAAACTGATCAGCCTGCTGCGCTCGATGGGAACCTCGCACTGCAATGACATGCGGGAACTCAGGGCGTGCCTACAACACGGCGCCCTCAATGAGGCAAGTCGCATCGCTCATTCGCTCAAGGGCGTGGCCGCCATGCTGGGCGCCAACGCCTTGTCCGATGCCGCGCGTGCTCTGGAAACCAAATTGCGCGAAGGCCCGGAAATTTCAGGCAACGAAATGACCGACTTGATGGCTGCAGTGACTTTCCAGCTGGAGCAGTTGATGGAGGTTGTCGAAGAACCTGAGCCCGGGAAAATCAAAGCCCGCACACGGCACAACCGCGCCGCTCAGAAACCGGCCGCAGGGCTACCGACATGATCTTGTTGTGATGTGTCCCGACGCGTCAATATGCTCTGAACGCAAGGCATTGAATGAAAAGAGAAGAACTACCTCATCCGAATGAAATCAAGGGGCTCGAAAAACACACCCCGATGATGGCCCAGTACCTGCGGATCAAGGCGGAGCATCCCGACCTCCTGCTTTTCTACCGCATGGGCGACTTCTACGAGCTTTTCTTCGAGGATGCGGAAAAGGCTGCGCGCCTGCTCGACATCACGCTGACGACGCGCGGCCAGTCGGCCGGGCAGCCGATCCGGATGGCCGGGGTGCCCTATCACGCGGTCGAGCAGTACCTCGCGAAGCTCGTCCGACTCGGCGAATCGGTGGTGATCTGCGAGCAGATCGGCGATCCATCGACCAGCAAGGGACCGGTCGAACGTGCCGTGGCGCGCATTGTCACCCCCGGCACGCTGACCGACGCCGCGCTACTCGACGAAAAACGCAATACGCTGCTGCTCGCACTATCCCTGACGAGGCAGCTCGCCGGCCTCGCCTGGATCAATCTCGCGAGCGGCGAATTCCGGGTCTGCGAAGTCGCACTGAGCCGGCTGGCAGCGACCCTCGAACGTATCCGCCCGGCCGAGATCATCGTTGCCGAGAGCCTGGCCCTCGGCTTTACGCCGGAAGTCGCGCTGACCCGTCAGCCGGACTGGCATTTCGACGCCGAGGCCGCCGGCCGCGAACTGCGTGCACATTTCGCCACCCGCTCACTTTCCGGCTTCGGTGCCGACGGTCTGCGGCCGGCGATCGCCGCCGCCGGCGCCCTCCTGCGTTATGCCAAAACCACCCAGACGCGAGCGCTGCCGCACCTGCGGGCGCTGATCGTCGAACGCGACGCGACTTTCGTCGGCCTCGATCCGGCGACCCGGCGCAACCTCGAACTGACCGAAACCCTGCGCGGCCAGCCGGCGCCAACGCTCTGCAGCCTGCTCGACAACTGTGTCACTGCGATGGGTTCGCGGTTGTTGCGGCACACGCTGCACCATCCCTTGCGTGACCCGGCCATCCCTGCTGCCCGGCACGCGGCGATTGCCATGCTGCTCGACGACGATGGCCGCACGCCCCGCGTGCTGCGCCAGGCGCTGCGCGGCTTTGCCGACATCGAGCGGATCGCCGGCCGCATCGCGCTCTACAGCGCGCGCCCGCGCGACCTCTCCAGCCTGCGCGACAGCCTGCAGCGCCTGGCCGAGCTGCGGGCGCCGCTGCTCGCATCCGCAGCGCCGCTGCTCGCCGAGTTGCACGCGCAACTCGCCGTCCCGAGCGCAGCGCTCGACCTGCTCTGCCGCGCCATCCTGCCCGAACCGGCGGCCCTGATCCGCGAGGGTGGCGTCATCGCCGACGGCTTCGACGCCGATCTCGACGAACTGCGCGCCCTCAATGACAACTGCGGCGCCTTTCTCGTCGAACTCGAAGCGCGCGAACGTGCGCGTACCGGCATCGCCAACCTGAAAGTCGAGTATAACCGCGTGCACGGCTTCTTCATCGAAGTCAGCAACGCCAACGCGACCCGGGTTCCCGAAGATTATCGCCGCCGGCAAACGCTGAAAAACGCCGAGCGTTACCTGACCCCGGAACTCAAGGCTTTCGAAGACAAGGCGCTGTCCGCCCAGGAGCGCGCCCTGGCGCGCGAAAAGCTCCTCTACGACGAGCTCCTGACAGGCTTGCAGGCCGACCTGCCGCAACTGCAGCAGGTCGCCCAGGCGGTCGCCTGCCTCGACCTGCTGGTCGGCTTCGCCGAAACGGCGCAACGGCGCAACTACTGCCGACCGCTCTTTTCGAGCGAACCCGGGCTGCTGATCGAGGGCGGCCGGCACCCGGTGGTCGAAGGCCAGCTCGGCGACGGCGAGGCCTTCATCGCCAACGAGACCCGCCTGTCCGACGAGCGGCGGCTGTTGCTGATCACCGGCCCGAACATGGGTGGCAAATCGACCTACATGCGACAGACGGCGCTGATCGCCCTGCTCGCCCATGTCGGCAGCTATGTGCCGGCGACCCGTGCCGTTCTCGGCCCGCTCGACCAGATCTTCACGCGCATCGGCGCCGCCGACGATCTCGCCGGCGGACGCTCGACCTTCATGGTCGAGATGACCGAATCCGCGGCCATCCTGCATCACGCCAGCGAGCGCAGCCTGGTCCTCATGGACGAGGTCGGGCGCGGCACGTCGACCTTCGACGGCATGGCGCTGGCCTTCGCCATCTGCCGCCATCTGCTCGAGAAGAACCGCTGCCTGACCCTGTTTGCGACCCACTACTTCGAACTGACGCTGCTGGCCAACGAATATCCGGAGCTCGCCAATGTCCACCTGGATGCCATCGAACATGGCGAGCGCATCGTTTTCCTGCACGCAGTCGAGGAGGGACCGGCCAACCAGAGCTACGGCATTCAGGTCGCCGCACTCGCCGGCATTCCCGCCTCGGTGCTGAAAGCCGCTCGCCGACAGTTGCGCGAGTTCGAACAGCGGGCGTCGATCAACCCGCTGCAGCCCGATCTCTTTGCCACGGCATTGTCGATCGCCGCCGAAGCGCGGGAGCCGCCCTCCTCACCAGCCACCGAGCGGCTGCGTTCGATCGACCCTGACCGGCTGACGCCGAGAGAGGCGCTCGACGCCCTCTACGAGCTGAAATCGCTGCTGCCATGAGCCGGCAAACCTGACCCTTCGAGCGTCCTCGCCGCCACTACCCTGAACCTGCTGCTTTCCGACACGCTGGCGCCCGCAACCCGGCGCTGTGCGGTGATCGGCGATCGCGAGCCGCCGCAGAGAAGTCCGTCGACAGCAAGCCGGCCTGGCCCTAGACTGCAAGGTCTTGATTCGCCAACACGTTTGAAGAGGAATAGATGATGATGAAACAGTTCTTCTCTTGGCGCGTGGCGCTAGCGGTGTTCTTCGCCGTGACCGCACTGCCCGCGGCTGCCGACATCGTCATCGGTCAGGTCGCCGCTTTCAGCGGCCCGCTGGCGCCGACCGGCACGCACATGCGGGCAGGTGCACAACTGTGCTTCGACGCGATCAACGACAAGGGGGGAATTCACGGGGCAAGGATCCGCCTGATCTCGGCGGATGACGGCTACAACACCGACGAGACGGTACGTCGCGCGCGCACGATGCTCCGGGAGTCGCAACCGCTGGCCTTCATCGGCTTCGTCGGCACCGGCAACGTCGAGGCGATCCTCGACCAGAAGGTCCTCAGTGACGCCGGCATTCCACTGATCGCCGTACGATCCGGGGCCGAATCACTGGTGCGCCGAAACGATCGCTTTCTCTTCATGACCCGCGCCAGCTACGCGGAGGAGATCGAGAAGATCGTCGAGCAGTACGGAACCACCGGCCATACCCGTTTTGCCGTCCTTTATCAAAACGACGCCTTCGGCCAGGGAGCGCTGGTCAGCGCCCAGAAAGCGATCACCAAAGCCGGCGGATCGCTGGTGGCGAAGGGTTCGTATGAGAAAAACACGACCCATGTCGGCGCCGCGCTGAAGACGATTGCCGCCGCCGACCCACAGGCGGTGATCCTGATTGCCAACACCGCGGCCAGCGCCGAGTTCCTGAAACAGGCACGCGAAGCAGGAAATCTCGCCCAGTACGTCGCGCTGTCGGTCACCGATGCCGCTCAGGTCGTGCAGCGGATCGGCGCCGCCAGGGCCGAAGGGCTTGCCCTGACGCAGGTGGTCCCCGACCCGAACAGCCATACGGTTGCCCTGATCCGTGAAATACAGGGCCACTTCGGCCGCTTCAAACCGGCCGGGGTGACCCTCAATCACACCTTCGTTGAAGGTTACCTCGGGGCCAAGGTGCTCGCCGAAGGGCTACGCCGGGCTGGTCCGGAACCGACGCGCCAGAAGTTGCGCGACGCCCTCGAAGCGATCACCGACTATGATGCCGGCGGCCTGTTCATCAGCTTTTCAGCCCGCCGACATGCCGGCGCGCGCTTCGTGGACATCACCATCCTCGATGGTGCCGGCAAACTCCTGCGCTGACCGGCAGGATTGCCGGTGCGAACTCAATCCTCGTCGTCGCAACTGTCGTCGTGCGTATGCCCGTGGCTGATCTCTTCCGCCGTCGCCGGACGGATTTCGGTGACCGTACAGGTAAATACCAGCGCCATACCGGCCAGCGGATGGTTGCCGTCGAGTACGACCTTGTCGTCGGCGATTTCGGTCACCCGATAGATCAGCACTTCCTCGTCATCGTCCTCATCGTCGGCGCCTTCGGGGACCCCTTCGAACTGCATGCCGACCTGCAGCTCGAGCGGAAACTGGCTGCGTGGCTCGAGCTGGACCAGGGCGGCGTCGTACTCGCCGAAGGCGTCGTCGGGCTGCATCTTGACCACCACCGACTCACCAATCCGCTTGCCATGCATGGCTTCCTCGATCATCGGGAAGATGTCGTCGTAACCGCCATGCAGATAGACCAGGGGATCCTGGCCGGCATCGACCAGTTCGCCATCGACGTCGGTGACGCTGTAGTCGAGGGTGACAACCATATTCTTGGCAACTTGCATATTCATGAATTGAGTTCCTTGGCCACGCGCAGCATTTCCAACGCGTGTCCTTTGGCGTTGACTCCGTAAAGCGCGAGCCGGAGAACACCTTGTTTGTCAATGACAAAAGTCGAGCGCACGATGCCGTACTTGCGGACACCATTCACTTCTCTCGCCTGCCAGACGCCGTATTGTTTGCACGCAGCACCTTCGGCATCCGAAAGCAGACAGACGGAAATTCCGTGCTTGTCGCGAAATTCTGCGTGCCTGATGCAGTCATCACGACTGATGCCGATGATCAGGCAGTCAAAGCGCGCGAATTCGTCCTCGTGATCGGAGAAGTCGGTGGCCTGCAGGGTACAACACGGCGTATCATCTCTCGGATAGAAAAAGAGAATGATATTCTTCTTCCCCTGAAAGCGGGCAATGTCGATGAGCTCCATATCCGCATCCGGAAGGACGAACATCGGTGCTTCCTGCCCTGCTTTCAGCATGATTCTCCCTCAAAAGCCCTTTCCGATCGCCCAAGCGAGCGGGTGAAGCAGATTCTAACCAAGCTTCCTGTGCCTGACTATCGGAAAGCGATACATGGATCCCGTTACAATGGGCCTTTCATGCCGCGATCGAATCCTGGGCAAGCGCCCGGGACCGGCGCGAGGGCTTGCAGAATACTCGTCATTGTCGAACACCGCAAATCAAGGAAATGCCATGAGCTCTTTTCGTCGTCCGGGGCACACCCTGCCCCTTCTCGCCCTGCCCCTTCTCGCCCTGCTCCTGTCGCCCCCGGCCGCCGCCGCGCCCGCCGTCCTGGCGGCGCCTGCCGGCGACACGACGACCATCGACCTGGCGGCCGAAGCGAGTCGGCCAGCTGTCAACGACCTCGCTCGCGCAACGGTGTTTGCGGAATCCACCGGCGCCACCCCGAGCGAACTCGCGCGGCGGGTGAATGGCCTGATTACCGAGGGCCTGAAGACCGCGAAAGCCTACAGCAGCGTCAAGGCCCAGAGTGGTGCCAGCCACAGCTATCCGGTGTACGGCAAGGGCAACCGGATCGAAGGCTGGCGGATGCGCTCGGAGCTGACCCTGGAAACGGCAGACACGACCGCGCTCTCCGACCTCCTGGGCAAGCTGCAGGCGTCGCTGGGCGTTGCCAGTCTGAGCATGCTGCCGGCCCCGGAAACCCGCAAGAAAGCGGAGAACGAAGCCATGGTCGACGCGCTGGCCGCTTTCAAGGCTCGCGCCAGGGTGATCGCCGACGCGCTCGGCAAGCCTTATCGGATCAAGCACCTGTCGATCAGCAGCAATGGCGCGTCGCGGCCGCCGCCATTCATGCGTGCGGCCGCGATGGCAGCGGCCGACGCGGCACCGATGCCGGTCGAGGCCGGCGACACCCTGGTCACGGCAAATGTGTCGGGCCAGATCGAACTGGCCAACTGATGATCAGCGGGACGCTTTCGCGCCGCGGGCGGCAAGCGTCCCGGTAACCGCCTGGGCGGCTTGCGGCCGCGGGCTGCCGGCCGGCTGGTCAGGAATCTGGACAAAGATCTCGTTCTGCCTGACCATGCCAAGCTCGAAACGGGCATGCTCCTCGATCGCGTCGTAACCCTGCTTGAGGTCGCGCACTTCGGCATCGAGCCCGGCGTTGCGCATCTCGAGCTCGCGGTTGGTAGCTTTCTGCTGCTGCAACTGACGCTCGACCTGCCAGACGCGCAACCATCCCCCCTTGCCCAGCCACAGCGGGTGCTGCAGCAAAGCAATGACCACCAGCAGGGCGACTGCCAGCCAGCGCACGGGAGCCCCCGCCGTCAATCGTCAGTGAATCAGGAGAGATTGTAGAAGGCGTCACGCCCCGGATAGCCGGCCGTGTCGCCGAGATCTTCCTCGATTCGCAACAACTGGTTGTACTTCGCGATACGATCGGAACGGGACAGGGAGCCGGTCTTGATCTGCAGCGCGTTCATGCCGACGGCGATGTCGGCAATGGTACTGTCTTCGGTTTCGCCGGAACGGTGAGAAATGACTGCGGTGTAACCCGCACGCTTGGCCATTTCGATCGCCGCGAAGGTCTCCGAGAGGGTGCCGATCTGATTGATCTTGATCAGGATCGAGTTGGCGATGCCCTGCCTGATGCCTTCCTTGAAGATCCGGGTGTTGGTCACGAAGACATCGTCGCCGACAATCTGCACGCCCTTGCCGAGACGCCCGGTGAGAACTTTCCAGCCATCCCAGTCATTCTCGGCCATGCCATCCTCGATCGAGACGATCGGGAAGCGATCGGCGAGGCTCGCGAGGTAATCCACCAGTTCGTGCGAACTCAACTGCAGGCTCTCGCCGGCCAGATGATAGCGACCATCGCGGTACAGTTCGGAGGCCGCGCAGTCGAGACCGATCAGCACGTCGTCGCCGGCACCGTAGCCGGCGTTCTCGATCGCCTGCAGGATCAGCTGCAGGGCTTCGGCGTGGCTGCCGAGGTTGGGCGCGAAACCGCCCTCGTCGCCGACGGCGGTCGAGAAGCCCTTCTTGTGCAGCAGTTTCTTGAGCGCGTGGAAAACTTCGGCGCCGCAGCGCAGCGCCTCGCGGAACGAGTTCTGACTCACCGGCAGGATCATGAACTCCTGGAAGTCGAGGCTGTTGTTCGCGTGCTCGCCGCCATTGATGATGTTCATCATCGGCACCGGCATCTGCATCGGCCCCGAACCCCCGAAATAGCGGTAGAGCGGCAGGCCCGATTCCTCGGCAGCCGCCTTGGCCACCGCCATCGAGACCGCGAGCATGGCGTTGGCGCCGAGGCGCGCCTTGTTGTCGGTGCCGTCGAGATGGATCAGCGTCTGATCGATGAACGCCTGCTCCTGCGCGTCGAGGCCGATGATCGCTTCGGAAATCTCGGTATTCACGTTCTCGACCGCCTGCAGGACCCCCTTGCCGAGATAGCGCCCGGCATCTCCATCGCGCAGTTCAATCGCTTCCCGTGACCCGGTAGACGCGCCGGAAGGCACTGCGGCGCGGCCCATGACCCCGGATTCGAGCAGAACATCACATTCGACGGTAGGATTGCCACGCGAGTCGAGAACTTCACGGGCGACGACATCAACGACAGAGCTCATGGTCTTTCCTTTGTCTTCATAGTGTTAGAGAGCTTCAGCGAGCCGGCAGGCATCGGGCGAGTTCCCGCCAGGCGTCGTGAAGCGATGGACCGAAAGCGCAGGGCGTCATGCCTTTGCCCGGAAAGCAGCGGCCGCCTGGACAAAGGAGGTAAACAAGGGATGACCTTTGCGAGGCGATGATGTGAACTCGGGGTGGAACTGACAGCCGAGAAACCATGGGTGGGAGCCGGTGCCGACGAGCGGCAGCTCGACCATCTCGCAGAGGTCGGTGACCGGCGCGCGCCCGGAGACGATCAGGCCCTTATCTTCCAGTTCGCCGAGCAGCGTGTTATTGACTTCATAACGGTGGCGATGCCGTTCGACGATCTCGGCGGTGCCATAGATCGTCCGCGCCATCGAGCCCTCGCCCAGCCGGCACAACTGCCCGCCCAGACGCATCGTCCCGCCCAGGTCGCAGTTTTCGTCCCGTGTCTCGCGCCGGCCGGAGGCATCCTGCCACTCGGTGATCAACCCGACCACCGGGAACGGAGAGTCCTGGTCGAACTCGGTGCTGTGCGCGCCGATCATGCCGGCAACATTGCGGGCGAACTCGACGACGGCGAGTTGCATGCCGAGACAGATCCCGAGAAAGGGAATGGCATTTTCGCGAGCGAAACGAATCGCGGCAATCTTGCCTTCGGTACCACGCCGCCCGAAACCGCCCGGAACGAGGATGGCGTCCATGCGCTGCAGGGCATCGCAGCCATTACGTTCGATTTCTTCGGAATCGATGTAGTTCACCCGGACCTTGCTGCGCGTGGTGATGCCGGCGTGCACCAGGGCTTCGGTCAGCGATTTGTACGATTCCGTGAGGTCGACATACTTGCCGACGAAAGCGACATCGAGTTGCCGTTCGGGATGCTCCAGCGCATGCACGATGTTCTTCCAGACCGTCAGGTCGGCGGCTCTGGCCAGAATGCCCAGCTTGTGGCAGACGATCTCGTCGAGCATCTGATCGTGCAGCATGGCCGGAATCTTGTAGATCGAATCCGCATCCCGCGCCTCGATCACGGCCTCGCGCTGCACATTGCAAAACAGGGCGACCTTGCGCTTGTCGTCTTCGGGAATCGGCCGATCGGTCCGACAGAGCAGGATGTCCGGCTGGATGCCGATCTCGCGCAGTTCCTTGACCGAATGCTGCGTCGGCTTGGTTTTCAGTTCACCGGCCGTCGCAATGTAGGGCACCAGCGTCAGGTGCATGTAGCAGGCGTTGTTGCGACCTTCCTGCAGCCCCATCTGACGAATCGCTTCGAGGAAGGGAAGCGACTCGATATCGCCGACGGTGCCGCCGACTTCGACGATCGCCAGGTCGGCCCCCTCGGCACCGCGCCGGATGTGTGCCTTGATCTCGTCGGTGATGTGCGGAATCACCTGCACCGTCTTGCCCAGATACTCACCGCGCCGCTCCTTCTTGATCACCGAGTCATAGATCTGGCCGGTGGTGAAATTGTTGCGGCGTTCCATACGGGCGTTGGTGAAGCGCTCATAGTGGCCGAGGTCGAGGTCCGTTTCGGCACCGTCCTCGGTAACGAAGACTTCGCCGTGCTGGAACGGACTCATCGTCCCGGGATCGACGTTGATGTACGGGTCGAGCTTGAGATGGGTGACCTTGATGCCGCGCGACTCGAGGATCGCGCCGAGCGAGGCGGCGGCGATACCCTTGCCGAGGGACGAAACCACGCCGCCGGTGACGAATACATATTTGATCATGGAGAGGGCTGCAGCGAGAAATCGAGATTGTAGCCGAAAATGCCCCTGCCCTCATAAAACGAAGCCCGCCGGCTGAGTCATGCGCACTTGCCAAATCCTGTCCTGGGGGATAGGATAAGACCCATGAACACACACGTCTCGCATCCGGAAATCATCCAGCGCCTCAAACGGGCCGAAGGTCACCTCAGGAGCATCGTCGTCATGCTCGAACAGGGTCGTCCCTGCCTCGACATCGCCCAGCAGCTGCAGGCGGTCGAGCGCGCCGTCGCCAGTGCCAAGAAAACGCTGGTGCACGACCATATCGACCATTGTCTCGACCGCGCCGTGCGCGAC
Organism: Candidatus Accumulibacter jenkinsii; assembly: GCA_036625225.1. Classification (GTDB taxonomy): domain Bacteria; phylum Pseudomonadota; class Gammaproteobacteria; order Burkholderiales; family Rhodocyclaceae; genus Accumulibacter; species Accumulibacter jenkinsii. Next base: position 122,426 of record JAZKUF010000002.1, read on the forward strand.
GGTTCGCACGGCCCCGATGAGACGATCCGCGAGTTCAAGGAACTCACCAAGTACCTGTAACTGCCTTGATAGGACTCTAATGCCCCGCGCCGATCTTTCGCCCATGCACTCGCACGTTTTCGACGAGGGCAATCTCGCTGCTGAAAAAGGGACGCGCCGAGTGATGCTCATCACCGCCGCCATGATGGTGATCGAAATTGCCGCCGGCTGGTGGTACAACTCGATGGCCCTGCTCGCCGACGGCTGGCACATGAGTTCGCATGCGCTGGCCATCGGCCTCTCGGCGCTGGCCTACGGCGCCGCTCGGCGCTTCGCTGGCGACCACCGCTTCGCTTTTGGAACCTGGAAGATCGAGGTACTCGCCGGTTTCGCGAGCGCCATTTTCCTGCTCGGCATCGCGGCGATGATGGTCGCCGGATCGATCGAGCGCCTCTTCTCGCCGCAGCCGATCCATTTCAGCGAAGCGATCGTCGTCGCCGTGCTCGGCCTGGTGGTCAATGTCATCTGTGCCTTGATCCTGAACGGCGCCCACGACCATGACCACTCACACGACCATGGGCACGCTCATGGACATGTCCATGGCGCGCATGGCAATCACGACCTCAATCTGCGCGCCGCCTACGTGCACGTCGTGGCCGATGCGGCAACATCGGTGCTGGCGATCATCGCGCTGCTCGGCGGCATGCTCTATGGCTGGCACTGGCTCGATCCGGTGATGGGCATCGTCGGCGCCGTTCTTGTCGGGCGGTGGGCGATAGGCCTGATCTGTGATACCGGCCGCGTCCTGCTCGACCGCGAAATGGATCATCCGGTGGTGGCAGAAATTCGCACCGCCATGACGGAGAATCCGGCCTGGCAGATTGCACCGCAGATTGTCGACCTGCACGTCTGGCGCGTCGGTCGCGAAAAATTTGCCGTGATCGTCGGTCTCGCCACCGGGGACGCAACGGTGACTCCCGAAGCCGTCAGGCAACTGCTCGGTCAGCATGAGGAACTGGCGCATGTCTCGGTCGAGGTCAATCGTCTGCCGAGCGACCGGTCGACAATGTCCGCGGACTTCCCGCAGCCCGCCACCTCCGGCTAGCCTGACTCGGGAAACTCCGCCTGCAGATGGTCGACGAGCGAGCACGCTGCAGACATGGGGACCGGGCATTCTATCCGAGGATGGACGCGATCGTGCCGACCGGCGATGACTTGGCACAACCCTTCGCGAGCCATAGAATGTCCGCTGGATCAGCCATGGCAAGTCGCTCCTGGTGTCAGGCGAAACATCCGAAAGGAAAACTCCATGCCCCGGCCCACCCCGCTCTCCGAGGACATCGGGCGAAGCATCGAACGCCTCTCGGTGCTGCTACGCCAAGGCCCAGCGGCGGTGCTTTCCGGTGCCGGCCTCAGTACGGCGAGCGGCATTCCGGCCTATCGGGACCGCGATGGCCAGTGGCAGCACACCAAGCCGATCCTGCATCAGGAATTCCTGCGCTCGGAAGCGCTGCGCAAGCGTTACTGGGCACGCAGTTTCATCGGCTGGCCGGCCATCGACCGGGCCACTCCGGCACCAGGACATCGAGCGCTGACCCGAATGCAAGCGCAGGGAATCGTCTCGTCGGTCATCACGCAGAATGTCGATGGCCTTCATCAGCGGGCGGGAAGTCGTTTACTGATCGAACTGCACGGTGGCCTCGACCGGGTGCTTTGCCTTGCCTGCACCGCGCGCTTTCCGCGCACAGCGCTTCAGCAGTGGCTTGCGGCAGCAAATCCGGACTTTGCGGTCACAGTTCCCCGGCCGGCGCCGGACGGCGACGTCCATCTGGATGACGGGCGCTACGCCGATTTCCAGGTTCCTGCCTGTCCGTCATGCCAGGGAATCTTGAAACCGGATGTCGTCTTCTTCGGCGACAGCGTGCCGAGGGATCGGGTGGCGGCGGCCACGCAAGCGATCGACGCAGCGCAGACCTTGCTGGTGCTGGGTTCGTCGCTGATGGTCTACTCGGGGTTCCGCTTCGTCGACTACGCCCGCCGCTGCGGCAAGATCGTCGTCGCCATCAATCAGGGCGTCACGCGAGCCGACCACCTGCTCGACATCAAGATCGAAGCCGACTGTGGCGATGTCCTTGAGCGCCTGCTGGCCTATCCGGACTCCGCTTAGCCGCCTTCTGCCCTCTCTGCACTATGGGCATTGTGGTGCGGGAGGGCTTGTGGCACTCTTCAGGCTTTCTCTGACGGTCCGTTGCGATGACTCATTTCCTGGCTGACGATGGCGAAAAGATCCACCTGCAGATCTCCGGCAACGGTTCGCCGATCCTCATGCTGCACGGCTGGACGGCCAGCCACCGGGAATGGTCGCCCTTTCTTGATCAGCTTATTGCGCACCATCGTGTCTTCCGATGGGACGCCCGCGGTCACGGCGGGCATCACCTGGTACGTGACACCATCCCGACGGTTCAACGCATGGCACAGGATCTGCGTAACCTGATCGACCACTATCATCTCGATCAACTGGTCGTTGTAGCCCACTCGATGGGCGCGTTGACCCTCTGGCAGTACATCGAGCAGCACGGCTGCGAGCGACTGCACAAGGTGTGTTTCATCGACCAGTCGCCAAAGCTGCTGACCGATGCAGAATGGCTGAACGGCATCTATGGTGATTTCGACCGGCAACGATCCGCCGCCTTTCTCAACCATCTCGCGAGCGATTTTGCCGAGGCGGTTCTCCTGCTGGGTGCGATGGGGCTTAACGATCGTGCCCGAGAAAAGTACGCCCAGGGATCGAGGGGCCTCGACAAGGCACGACAGTGGCTGAAGGAGCAGGATCCTGCACCGCTGATCGCCTGCTGGGAAAGCCTCACCGAAGCGGATTATCGGGCAACGCTCGGTCGAATCGATATTCCGGCCCTGCTGGTCTATGGCGGTGCGAGCAACTATTACCGCAGCGAAACCGCCCACTACGTCCAGAACAGAATCGCAAACGCGGTGCTACATGTCTACGAAGGCACTGACCACTCGCCACACCAGTGGCAGCGAGAGCGCTTCGTTCGCGACCTGCGCGAGTTCATCGATTCGCCTTGAGCCGAGCGGCAAAACGCTGACGACACTTGGCGAGTTTCGGACTGATGACCAACTGGCAGTAGCCCTGGTCGGGATTCCGGCGAAAATACTGCTGATGGCAAGGTTCAGCGACGAAAAACTGTTGCGCCGGCAACAGTTCGGTGACGATCGGACCTCCCCAGATGCCAGCCTGATCGAGTTCCGTGATCAGCAAGGCCGCAGTCTGCTGCTGTTCGGGCGTGTGGTAAAAGATCAGCGATCGATATTGCGTGCCGATGTCATGCCCTTGGCGATTCCGGGTCGTCGGATCGTGAATCGCAAAAAAGATCTCCAGAAACTCGCGATAAGTGCATAGCGCCGGATCGAAAGTGATCTGGACAACCTCGGCGTGTCCCGTTCGGCCTTCACAAACGGCCGCATAATCCGGGCAGTCGAGATGTCCGCCGCAATAACCCGACAACACCGACTCAACCCCGATGATCTGCTCGAAGACGGCTTCCAGACACCAGAAGCATCCTCCGCCAAGCGTCGCCATCTCACTGTTCGCTTTCATCGTGCTTTCTCCGCTTGCCGACCGCCGATGGGATAGCGTATCACGGTGCCGCTGCCGGTAGCGAGCGCGGATTCATCGGGCGGGGTATCCGCCGAAGGTTGTTGCGGTTAACGTTCAAGCGGTTCAAGCAGGGTGAGTCGGCGGGGACGGGAGGTGGACGGCAAGAAGGGCCGGTAAAGTGGGACGGCAAAAAGCCCTCGTCGCTGGTGCGACGAGGGCTTTTTATGGGGGAGCCTGGCGGTGACCTACTTTCACACATGAAGTATGCACTATCATCGGCGTACCTTCGTTTCACGGTCCTGTTCGGGATGGGAAGGGGTGGGTCCAAAGGGCTATGGCCGCCAAGCGTAACGGTGTCGCTTCCCGCCGGGGGCAGGAAGCGCAGGAAGAAGGGGTCATTTTGGTTGTGATGCAGATTGATGAGTTGCTGCTCAAGGTTATAGGATCAAGCCTCACGGGCAATTAGTACTGGTTAGCTTAACGCATTGCTGCGCTTCCACACCCAGCCTATCAACGTGGTGGTCTACCACGACCCTTCAGGGGGATCGAGTCCCCAGGGAAATCTCATCTTAAGGCGAGTTTCACGCTTAGATGCTTTCAGCGTTTATCTCTTCCGAACTTAGCTACCCGGCAATACGACTGGCGTCATAACCGGTACACCAGAGGTTCGTCCACTCCGGTCCTCTCGTACTAGGAGCAGCCCCCTTCAAATTTCCAGCGCCCACGGCAGATAGGGACCAAACTGTCTCACGACGTTTTAAACCCAGCTCACGTACCACTTTAAATGGCGAACAGCCATACCCTTGGGACCGACTACAGCCCCAGGATGTGATGAGCCGACATCGAGGTGCCAAACACCGCCGTCGATATGAACTCTTGGGCGGTATTAGCCTGTTATCCCCAGAGTACCTTTTATCCGTTGAGCGATGGCCCTTCCATACAGAACCACCGGATCACTATGACCTACTTTCGTACCTGCTCGACGTGTGAGTCTCGCAGTCAAGCACGCTTTTGCCATTGCACTATCAGCACGATGTCCGACCGTACCTAGCGTACCTTCGTACTCCTCCGTTACACTTTAGGAGGAGACCGCCCCAGTCAAACTGCCTACCATGCACGGTCCCAGACCCGGATTCACGGGCCGTGGTTAGAACCTCAAACAAACCAGGGTGGTATTTCAAGGTTGGCTCCACCCGAACTAGCGTTCCGGTTTCACAGCCTCCCACCTATCCTACACAAGTCGGTTCAAAGTCCAATGCAAAGCTACAGTAAAGGTTCATGGGGTCTTTCCGTCTAACCGCGGGGAGATTGCATCTTCACAACCACTTCAACTTCGCTGAGTCTCAGGAGGAGACAGTGTGGCCATCGTTACGCCATTCGTGCAGGTCGGAACTTACCCGACAAGGAATTTCGCTACCTTAGGACCGTTATAGTTACGGCCGCCGTTTACCGGGGCTTCGATCAAGAGCTTTCACCCCATCACTTAACCTTCCGGCACCGGGCAGGCGTCACACCCTATACGTCCACTTTCGTGTTTGCAGAGTGCTGTGTTTTTATTAAACAGTCGCAGCCACCATTTCACTGCAACCCTTTCAGCCTTCACCCGCGAGGGGCTACAACCTATCAGGGCGCACCTTATCCCGAAGTTACGGTGCAAATTTGCCGAGTTCCTTCTCCTGAGTTCTCTCAAGCGCCTTAGAATTTTCATCCTGCCCACCTGTGTCGGTTTGCGGTACGGTCTCCTTGTAACTGAAGCTTAGAGGCTTTTCTTGGAAGCATGGTATCAATCACTTCGCGGTACAAGACCACTCGTTATCACGCCTCAGCATTGGCCCCCCGGATTTGCCTAAGGGACCTGCCTACACGCTTGAACCGGGACGTCCAACACCCGGCTGACCTAACCTTCTCCGTCCCCCCATCGCATTACAAAGAGGTACAGGAATATTGACCTGTTTCCCATCGACTACGCTCTTCAGCCTCGCCTTAGGGACCGACTCACCCTGCGTCGATGAACGTTGCGCAGGAAACCTTGGGCTTTCGGCGAGGGAGCTTTTCACTCCCTTTATCGCTACTCATGTCAGCATTCGCACTTCTGATACCTCCAGCATCCTTCTCAAGACGCCTTCATCGGCCTACAGAACGCTCTCCTACCATATGTACAAGTACATATCCGCGATTTCGGTGCATAGTTTGAGCCCCGTTACATCTTCCGCGCAGGACGACTCGACCAGTGAGCTATTACGCTTTCTTTAAAGGATGGCTGCTTCTAAGCCAACCTCCTGGCTGTCTGAGCCTTCCCACCTCGTTTCCCACTTAACTATGGCTTGGGGACCTTAATCGGCGGTCTGGGTTGTTTCCCTTTCGACACCGGACGTTAGCACCCGATGTCTGTCTCCCAAGCTCGCACTCAACGGTATTCTGAGTTTGCAATGGTTTGGTAAGTCGCGATGACCCCCTAGCCATAACAGTGCTTTACCCCCGTTGGTGATACTTGAGGCACTACCTAAATAGTTTTCGGAGAGAACCAGCTATTTCCAAGTTTGTTTAGCCTTTCACCCCTATCCACAGCTCATCCCCTAATTTTTCAACATTAGTGGGTTCGGACCTCCAGTGCGTGTTACCGCACCTTCATCCTGGCCATGGATAGATCACTTGGTTTCGGGTCTACGTCCAGCAACTAGGCGCCCTTATCAGACTCGGTTTCCCTACGCCTCCCCTATTCGGTTAAGCTCGCTACTGAACGTAAGTCGCTGACCCATTATACAAAAGGTACGCAGTCACCCCACGAAGGGGCTCCCACTGTTTGTATGCATGCGGTTTCAGGATCTATTTCACTCCCCTCCCGGGGTTCTTTTCGCCTTTCCCTCACGGTACTGGTTCACTATCGGTCGATTACGAGTATTTAGCCTTGGAGGATGGGCCCCCCATGTTCAGACAGGATTTCTCGTGCCCCGCCCTACTTGTCGCAAGCTTGGTACCACGACCACGTTTTCGCGTACGGGGCTGTCACCCACTACGGCGCCACTTTCCAGAGGCTTCCGCTAACACGATCGCTATCACTTGCAGGCTGTTCCCATTTCGCTCGCCACTACTCTGGGAATCTCGGTTGATTTCTTTTCCTCCGGCTACTTAGATGTTTCAGTTCGCCGGGTTCGCTTCCTCACGCCTATGTATTCAGCGTGGGATACTCCTTGCGGAGTGGGTTTCCCCATTCGGACATCTCTGGATCAAAGCTTCATTGCCAGCTCCCCAGAGCTTTTCGCAGGCTTGTACGTCCTTCGTCGCCTGTAATCGCCAAGGCATCCACCACATGCACTTATTCGCTTGATCCTATAACCTTGAGCTCTCCTTCGAGAACCCACGCTACAGACCACTCATTTCGTGCTCCCCCTGCAACAGGGGGTTCGATGCAATCACAACCGTATCGCCAATGCCCTCTCTCGGGGACATCAGCAATACAACCTTCTTCCATATTTTTAAAGAGCACAGACCCGATAAGGGGTCAGGCCTGCAGGGTACGAGACCCCACAGGCCTGACACTTCATCGCTGGCGGTGGTGGAGGATGACGGGATCGAACCGACGACCCCCTGCTTGCAAAGCAGGTGCTCTCCCAGCTGAGCTAATCCCCCGCTGTTCGGCCAGAAACCCCTGCCAACCCGTATCTCTACGCGATCGCCTCTTGCCCGGAGCCTTCCGTCGATTCGCTGGTGGGTCTGGTTGGAATCGAACCAACGACCCTCGCCTTATCAAGACGATGCTCTAACCGACTGAGCTACAGACCCCTCCGCATGTGCAGCCTGTGACAACCGATAGGTTGTGAGCTCTCGATCCAGTTTTTCTCTAGAAAGGAGGTGATCCAGCCGCAGGTTCCCCTACGGCTACCTTGTTACGACTTCACCCCAGTCACGAACCCTGCCGTGGTAATCGCCCTCCTTGCGGTTAGGCTAACTACTTCTGGCAGAACCCGCTCCCATGGTGTGACGGGCGGTGTGTACAAGACCCGGGAACGTATTCACCGCGACATGCTGATCCGCGATTACTAGCGATTCCGACTTCACGCAGTCGAGTTGCAGACTGCGATCCGGACTACGATCGGCTTTCTGAGATTGGCTCCCCCTCGCGGGTTGGCAACCCTCTGAACCGACCATTGTATGACGTGTGAAGCCCTACCCATAAGGGCCATGAGGACTTGACGTCATCCCCACCTTCCTCCGGTTTGTCACCGGCAGTCTCATTAAAGTGCCCAACTCAATGATGGCAATTAATGACAAGGGTTGCGCTCGTTGCGGGACTTAACCCAACATCTCACGACACGAGCTGACGACAGCCATGCAGCACCTGTGTTCAGGCTCTCTTTCGAGCACTCCCAAATCTCTCCGGGATTCCTGACATGTCAAGGGTAGGTAAGGTTTTTCGCGTTGCATCGAATTAATCCACATCATCCACCGCTTGTGCGGGTCCCCGTCAATTCCTTTGAGTTTTAGCCTTGCGGCCGTACTCCCCAGGCGGTCAACTTCACGCGTTAGCTACGGCACTAAAAGGTTTAACCCTCCCAACACCTAGTTGACATCGTTTAGGGCGTGGACTACCAGGGTATCTAATCCTGTTTGCTCCCCACGCTTTCGTGCATGAGCGTCAGTATTGGCCCAGGGGGCTGCCTTCGCCATCGGTGTTCCTCCACATCTCTACGCATTTCACTGCTACACGTGGAATTCCACCCCCCTCTGCCAAACTCCAGCTTTGCAGTCTCAAATGCAGTTCCCAGGTTGAGCCCGGGGATTTCACATCTGACTTACAAAACCGCCTGCGCACGCTTTACGCCCAGTAATTCCGATTAACGCTCGCACCCTACGTATTACCGCGGCTGCTGGCACGTAGTTAGCCGGTGCTTCTTCTTCAGGTACCGTCATCTACACAGGGTATTAACCCGTGCAATTTCTTCCCCACCGAAAGAGCTTTACAACCCGAAGGCCTTCTTCACTCACGCGGCATGGCTGGATCAGGCTTTCGCCCATTGTCCAAAATTCCCCACTGCTGCCTCCCGTAGGAGTCTGGGCCGTGTCTCAGTCCCAGTGTGGCGGATCATCCTCTCAGACCCGCTACGGATCGTCGCCTTGGTAGGCCTTTACCCCACCAACTAGCTAATCCGACATCGGCCGCTCCCAGAGCGCAAGGTCTTGCGATCCCCTGCTTTCCTGCTCACAGAATATGCGGTATTAGCGTAACTTTCGCTACGTTATCCCCCACTCCAGGGTACGTTCCGATGTATTACTCACCCGTCCGCCACTCGCCACCAGGGTTGCCCCCGTGCTGCCGTTCGACTTGCATGTGTAAGGCATGCCGCCAGCGTTTAATCTGAGCCAGGATCAAACTCTTCAGTTCAATTCCTGTTACTCTCGCTCGCGTACCGTCAGCCAGGATCCCTCCCGACCAACAGCTTGCTGATACTTCCGTGCGAGTTCTACTCTATCTTTCAACAACCTGCCTAAGCAGATCATCCCGGATCAAGAACCCACACCTATCGGTTGTCTAGTTTTTAAAGAGCTGGTTGCGGGGACAGGATTTGAACCTGTGACCTTCGGGTTATGAGCCCGACGAGCTGCCAGACTGCTCCACCCCGCGACCGTCGAGGAGCACCTGAGCACTCCGCGTTTTTTCTTTGCTTTACCTGCCTGCCTTGTCTCTGTAAGCTTTCGCTACCGCTTCAGGCCTGCCGTGCTGCGAAGAGGAGGCATTGTAGCAGTGCACCAGGGGTGCGTCAACAGCTAACGAGAAAAAACCGGGATCGAACGTACAAGGGCGATCTTGCAGTCTGCCACGGTTCTTTAGACGTTAGCCCAGCAGGGCGGCGAGCGCATCAATGTGGAAACTGCCTCCCGTGAATCCGGCTATCCCGGAGGCGAGTCCCACACCGGCAAAAACCAGAGCGAACCATACCAGCCATCTCCGGCGCGTCAGCGCTGCCACGCCCAGAACCGCCAGGCCGACAGTCATCCCGGCTTCGGCGATGTCCAGTTGATCATCGTGAACATTGAGTTGTTTGTAAGTCTGTTCGTACCCCTCCGCCTGCGCCTTGATCTCCTCCTTCTCCACTTCGTAGCGACGCACCTTCTCGCGATATGACTCGATCTTCTGGTTCAGCGAGGCCACAGCCTCCGGCGCCAGGGCGACACCACGTTCCCGTTCGAAGGTGAGTTGGTCGACCATGCTCTCGGCCAGCCCCTGCTTCGTACTCTTCGCCTGGAAGTAGGTCCAGGCGTTCACGCTGCTCGCCTGGGCCTGCGCCATCGCCTGGCCGATATTGCCGCCCTTGATGCTGAGGATGGCCATCACCGTCGCCAGGACAGCCACCAGCAAGGCAATGACGCTGATCAGCCGATCGGACTTTTCTTCGGCCTTCTCCAGGACGTCATCGATCACATCCTTGATTTCACTCATTTTCAGTCCCCTCTCCTCAATGAACCCAACCTGGACATACGTCCGACGGCATGGCGCGAAGCCCGCGCTGCGGCGAAGAACGTAAAGCACTCATCTGCCAGCGGCAACGGCAGCCAACATTCCGCAGCACCAGGCCCGGTCAGTCGCTCCGCACCGTGAGCGGCCGAAATACTACCGCAGGATGCCTTCGTATGGTTCTTCCTTCCTGCGTTGTGCTAAAGCCGCGCCGACAGTCTTGCTCTGGCTGGCCAGGCGGTGCTTGGCCGACGACCCAGGGTGAGCATCAGGAGCTAAAGGGCTGTGCAATCGCCGTCAGGGTCTTGAAATCGCCACCCGTTGGCCCTATTATTAGCACTCGTTAGCAGTGAGTGCTAATGGTTTCTGGCTACCCGTCCCGTACGGGAGCAGGCGGGTCCCGTGTTGGTGTTCGTTCATATGCTTATTCCGAGGAGAAACTGCATGAAAATTCGTCCGTTGCATGATCGCGTGATCGTCAAACGTCTTGAAGAGGAGCGCAAGACCGCCTCCGGTATCGTCATTCCTGATACGGCTGCGGAAAAGCCCGACCAGGGCGAAGTTCGCGCCATTGGCAATGGCAAAGTGCTTGAGGATGGCAGCGTGCGCGCCCTGGCAGTGAAGGTGGGTGACCGTGTCCTGTTCGGCAAGTACGCGGGTCAGACCGTCAAGGTCGATGGTGACGAACTACTGGTCATGCGCGAAGAAGACATCATGGGCGTCATCGAGTCCTAGAGACTTCGCTCGCCCACCCTGGACCAACGAGTTTTCCGTTCCCGATTCAAATCATCAAAGAATTCTAGGAGTTATTTCTATGGCAGCTAAAGACGTCAAGTTTGGCGACAGCGCGCGCGCGCGCATGGTCGAAGGCGTAAACATCCTTGCCGACGCGGTCAAGATCACCCTCGGCCCGAAGGGGCGTAACGTTGTTCTCGAGCGCTCGTACGGTGCGCCGACAGTGACCAAAGATGGTGTGTCGGTCGCCAAGGAAATCGAACTGAAGGACAAGTTTGCCAACATGGGCGCCCAGATGCTCAAGGAAGTCGCCTCAAAGACTTCCGACATCGCCGGTGACGGTACGACCACTGCGACCGTGCTGGCCCAGTCGATCGTTCGTGAAGGCATGAAGTACGTGGCTGCCGGCATGAACCCGATGGATCTCAAGCGCGGCATCGACAAGGCAGTGGTGGCCACCGTCGAAGAACTGAAGAAGCTTTCGAAGCCCTGCTCGACCAACAAGGAAATTGCACAGGTGGGTTCGATCTCCGCCAACGCTGACGCAGATATCGGTGACATCATCGCCAAGGCAATGGACAAGGTCGGCAAGGAAGGCGTGATTACTGTCGAAGACGGAAAATCACTGAACAACGAACTGGACGTGGTCGAAGGGATGCAGTTTGACCGTGGCTACCTCAGTCCCTACTTCATCAACAACAACGAGAAGCAGAACGCGATCCTCGAAAGCCCGTATGTTCTGATCTTCGACAAGAAGATCTCGAACATCCGTGACCTCCTGCCCGTTCTCGAACAGGTGGCCAAATCAGGCCGCCCGTTGCTGATCGTCGCCGAAGATGTTGACGGCGAAGCGCTCGCCACCCTGGTGGTGAACAATATCCGCGGCATCCTCAAGACCTGTGCTGTCAAGGCGCCGGGCTTTGGCGACCGCCGCAAGGCAATGCTCGAGGACATCGCCATTCTGACCGGCGGCCAGGTGATCGCCGAAGAAGTCGGCCTGAGCCTTGAAAAGGCCACCCTGAACGAACTCGGCCAAGCCAAGCGGATCGAAATCGGCAAGGAAAACACGACGATCATCGACGGTGCAGGCGTCAGTGGCAACATCGAAGCTCGCGTCAAGCAGATCCGGGCGCAGATCGAAACCGCGACCAGCGACTACGACAAGGAAAAGCTCCAGGAGCGGGTTGCCAAGCTCGCAGGCGGTGTCGCTCTGATCAAGGTCGGCGCGGCGACCGAAGTTGAAATGAAGGAGAAGAAGGCGCGCGTCGAAGACGCCCTGCACGCGACCCGCGCTGCGGTTGAAGAAGGAATTGTCCCCGGCGGCGGCGTTGCACTCCTGCGTGCCCGGTTGTCCCTTTCGTCACTGAAAGGCGACAACGCCGACCAGGAAGCCGGCATCAAGATCGTCCTGCGTGCGCTTGAGCAGCCGTTGCGCGAGATCGTCGCCAACGCCGGCGAAGAGCCGTCGGTGGTGGTCAATGCGGTTCTTCAGGGCGCCGGCAACTTCGGCTATAACGCAGCGAGTGGCGAATATGGCGACCTGGTGGACATGGGTGTCCTCGATCCGACCAAGGTCACGCGCACCGCGCTGCAGAACGCGGCTTCGATCGCCGGTCTGATGCTGACCACCGACTGCATGGTCGCCGAACTGGCCGAGGAAAAGCCGGCCATGGGCGGTGGCATGGGCGGCGGTGGCATGGGCGGTATGGGTGGCATGGGCGGCATGGGCGGCATGGACATGTAATGCCCCCGCCAAGCGGTCTTCGTTGAACAAAAACCCCGCTACGGCGGGGTTTTTGTTGCCCGGAAAGGAGGCTCCGGCCCGGAAAGGCAGCCTCCATACTCCTCGCCAGCGCTCCTGATTATCGTTCCCTGCTTTCCAGCGCCGCCTTGTTGATGTCGGTCTTGTACTGCAGGCGCAGGCCGGCAAGGTAGGCGGTAAAGTCTTCCTGGCCGAGGATCGTCGCGTACTCTCTCTGCAGGGTCTGCCGCCGGTTGCTGTCGGCCTTTTCCGACTGGCTGACCTTGGTGATCTTGTAGAGCATGTAGTTGCCTCCGCCGACCTCCGCACCCGCGTAAGCCGGTAGTTTTCGGACATCGGCTTTGAAAATCGCCTGCAGCCCGGCCGTCGGCAGTTGCTCACGGTCCTGCCGCGAAACGCTCCTGGCCGGCAGCCAGGCAATCTTGTCCTCAGCACCTTGCTGCAACTCGCGCAGCCTGGCCTCTCCGGCCGCGCGTGCCAGCGCAGCCTTTTCCTGTGCGACCAGAGTGGCTTCGATGTCTGCCTTGACCGCTTCGAAGGGCTTGGTGCTCGCCGGTCGGTGATCGATGACCCGCGCGGCGAGCAGCGTGCTCGGCGCCACCTCGACCACTTCGGTATTGCGCCGGTTCTTCAGCGAGTCGTCCGAGAAGATCGCGCCCAGGACCTTCTGTTTGGCCAGCAGGCCCATCGCCGCAATATCTGCCGCTGCCGGGCTGCGCGGCAACCAGCCTGATTGCTGCATCGTCAGCCTGAATTTCTCGGCAGCCGGCTGCAAACTGTCGGGCTGTTCGTAAACCAGGTTGCTGAAAGCCTCGGCAGCTTCGGCAAACTGCCGCGAAGCCGTCTGGCGCTTCAGTTCCTCTTCGATCTCCGGGCGCACCTCAGCCAGCGAACGTTGCTTGCCGGCCTTGATCCCCGTGAGCTGGATGATGTGATAACCGAATTCCGACTGCACGAGAGCGGAGACTTCGTTCTCCCGCAGTTTGAATACGGTCTCCTCGAACGGCTTGACCATCATTCCCCGGCCAAAATAGCCCAGGTCACCGCCCTTCTCGGCAGAGCCCGGGTCCTGCGAATACTTCCTCGCGAGTTCGGTAAACTTCTCCGGCGACTTCTTTACCTCCTGCAGGATCTCTTCCGCCCGTATCCGGGTCTTTTCCCTGTTCGCATCTTCACCAGCCAGAACCAGGATGTGGCTCGCGCGTCTCTCCTCGGGCTGCTGGTAACGCTCCTGGTGACTCTCGTACCAGGCCTTCACTTCGGCGTCGCTCGGCACCAGCTGTGCCAAAAGACTGTCGAGCGAGAGAACGACATACTCGACCCTGGCCTGTTCTGCCAACTCGAAGCGCTTGACGTTCTCTTCATAGTATTTCTGCAGGGCCGAAGCATCGATTTTCACCTTCCCTGAAAATTCTTCCGGCGCGATTCTCCACTCGGCAACCTGCCGTTCCTCGGTTTGTATGCGCAACAAGGTGTCAGTCACCCTGCTGCCGGCGATGCCGGTTTCTCCGATCGCAGCGACCACTTGCTGGAGTGTCAGATCCTGGCGCAACTGGGCTTCGAACTGGCTTTGCGACATGCCCTGGGAGGTTAGCGCAGCCTGATAGCGAGCCATGGAAAACTGCCCGCCTTCCTGCAGCGCAGGAATCTTGCTGATCACGTCGCGGAGCAGGTCGTCGCTGGCACCCAGCCGTGCCTGCGCTGCCTCGAGAAGCAACAGCCGCTGATCAATCAGCGAGTCGAGGATGGCCCGTCTGGCGGCCGGCGTGTTCATTGACGCCGGGTCGAAAGTGGCACCCAGCATCTGGCGCAGACGATCCTGCTGAGCACGCGAAGCCTGATCGAACTGCTGCATGGTGATCTTCGAATCCCCGACACTCGCCAGATCAGCGCCCGCGCCAGTGTTGCGGACATACGAGTCGACACCCCAGAAGGCAAAAGGCAAGGTGATCAGGACAAGAAAAATCTGGACGATTCTCTTGTTATTGCGAACGGCGTCAAAGAACATGGTAGTAGCCCGTTAACTCACTGGAAGGTCAAAACAAAAAAAGGCGAACATACGTTCGCCCTTTGGCTGTGGCGGAGTGGACGGGACTCGAACCCGCGACCCCCGGCGTGACAGGCCGGTATTCTAACCAACTGAACTACCACTCCCGAATGCACTGCCGAACTTCATTTTCTGGTGGGTGCTGACGGTCTCGAACCGCCGACATCCAGCTTGTAAGGCTAGCGCTCTACCAACTGAGCTAAGCACCCGTCTTTGTCATCAAGGAGGCGGAGTCTAACGTATCCGTTGCGACTTTGCCAGACCACTGGCCACATCCTTCCGGGATGTTCGCCAAAAGCTGTCGCGGCGTCCTGCCGTCCCCGTCGCTGACTCAGTGAGTGATCACGGTTGGCACGCTCTCCACCGCAGTCGCTGCGACCGGCGGCGTGATAGCCTCCGCCGCCGGAATCGGTTCGGGTTTGCGTTCGAGCGCATGCTCGAGCACCTGATCGATCCAGCGAACGGGAATGATTTCGAGCTTGTTCTTGATGTTGTCGGGAATCTCGGCCAGGTCGCGGACATTCTCTTCCGGAATCAGTACCCTCGCAAGCCCACCGCGCACCGCCGCCAGGAGTTTCTCCTTGAGACCGCCGATCGGCAAGACCTCGCCACGCAGGGTGATTTCGCCGGTCATCGCGACATCGCAGGAGACCGGGATACCGGTAAGCACCGAAACCAGCGCCGTGCAAATCCCGACCCCTGCCGACGGTCCATCCTTGGGAATCGCTCCCTCCGGCAGGTGGATATGGATATCGCTCTTCTGGTAGAAGTCGTGATCGATCCCCAGCGACTGAGCCCGTTTTCTGACCACCGACAGCGCCGCCTGAACCGACTCCTGCATCACCTCACCCAGCTTGCCGGTGGTTGTCGTCTTTCCCTTGCCCGACAGGACGACCGACTCGATGGTCAACAACTCGCCGCCGACTTCGGTCCAGGCGAGCCCCGTCACCTGACCAATCTGGTTCTCACGTTCGGCGACGCCATAGTTGTAGCGACGAACGCCGAGGAATTTGTCGAGATTGCGCGCACTGACCGCCATCTTCCCCTGACTCTTCCTGAGCAGCAGGGTTTTCACCACCTTGCGGCAGATCTTCGAGATGTCACGCTCCAGCGATCGCACGCCTGCCTCCCGTGTGTAGTAGCGCACGATATCGCGCAGCGCGCTCTCGGCCACGGTCAGTTCGGTAAGCTTCAAGCCGTTGCTCTTCATCTGCTTCGGGAGCAGATAACGCTGCGCAATGTTGACCTTTTCGTCTTCCGTATACCCCGAAAGCCGGATCACCTCCATCCGATCGAGCAACGGCGCCGGAATGTTCAGCGTGTTGGCCGTGGCAACGAACATGACTTCCGAGAGATCGTACTCGACCTCGACATAATGATCGACGAAAGTCGAATTCTGCTCGGGATCGAGCACTTCGAGCAGCGCCGAACTCGGATCGCCGCGGAAATCCTGGCCCATCTTGTCCACTTCATCAAGCAGAAAGAGCGGATTCCTGACGCTGATCTTGCTCATGTTCTGCAGGATCTTGCCCGGCATCGAGCCAATATAGGTGCGACGGTGACCACGGATTTCCGCTTCGTCACGCACGCCACCGAGACTCATGCGGACGAACTTTCGCCCGGTGGCACGCGCAATCGACTGTCCCAGCGACGTCTTGCCGACTCCGGGTGGCCCAACCAGGCAGAGGATCGGCGCCTTCAGGCGGTCGACTCGCTGTTGTACGGCCAGATACTCGATGATCCGTTCCTTGACCTTCTCCAGGCCCCAGTGGTCGGTATCCAGGATCTTTCCAGCTGCGGCGAGATCCTTGCTGATTCGCGTCCGTTTGCGCCAAGGCAGACCGATCAGGGTCTCGATGAAATTGCGCACCACGGTCGCTTCCGCCGACATCGGCGACATCAGCCTGAGCTTCCTGAATTCGGCCAGGGCCTTGGCGAGTCCTTCCTTGCTCATTCCCGCAGCCTTGATCTTCTTGTCGAGTTCCTCGAGGTCAGCCCCTTCTTCGCCTTCGCCGAGTTCCTTCTGAATCGCCTTGACCTGCTCGTTGAGGTAGTACTCGCGCTGACTCTTTTCCATCTGGCGTTTGACGCGGCCACGAATGCGCTTCTCGACCTGCAGGATGTCGATTTCCGATTCGAGCTGGGCGAGCAGGCGCTCGATCCGTGCCCGGACATCGAACATCTCGAGGATCTCCTGTTTCTGCTCGAGTTTCAGCGGCAGGTGTGCGGCAATCGTGTCGGCCAGCCGGCCCGCTTCCTCGATGCCGGCAATCGAGGTCAGGATCTCGGGAGGAATCTTCTTGTTGAGCTTGACGTACTGGTCGAACTGCGCGATGACCGCACGCCGCAGCGCTTCGACCTCATGATTGACACCGTCGTCAGCCATCACCGGCCGTGCGCCGGCGAAAAACATTTCGTGGCGCGCCTCGATTGCCTCCAGCCGGGCGCGCTGCGCGCCCTCGACCAGAACCTTGACCGTCCCGTCGGGAAGCTTCAGCATCTGCAATATGTTGGCCACACAGCCCACGCTGTAGAGGTCATCGGCTTCGGGATCGTCCTTGACGGCCGATTTCTGGGCCACCAGGAGAATGCTCTTGCCGGCTTCCATGGCCACTTCGAGGGCCTTGATCGACTTCGGACGCCCAACAAACAGGGGAATCACCATGTGAGGAAAGACCACTACGTCGCGCAACGGCAGTAATGGCAGTTCGACTGGGTCGACAGTCAGCTTGGGGGTTGCAGACATTGATGGTGCCCTTCAGGTAAAAGTCCGTGTCCGTAGATTGTGGCACGAACCCGAATTTCAAGCCGCACAGACAGCGGCCAGCACATCAGTTGCCGCCGGAAACCTTCGGTTGATCAGCGTAGATCAGCAGTGGCCGGGCATCGCCGATGATCACGCTCTCATCGACGACCACCTCTGAGACATTCTCCATCCCGGGAAGTTCGTACATGGTGTCGAGTAGCACGGCCTCAAGGATCGAACGCAGACCGCGGGCGCCGGTCTTCCGGTCAAGCGCCCGCTTGGCAATGGCCATCATTGCCGCCGAGCGTATCTCGAGCGCCACCCCTTCCATCGCAAACAGCTTCTGGTACTGCTTGACCAGCGCATTCTTGGGTTCGATGAGAATCTGCACCAGTGCCGAGGCCGAGAGCTCTTCGAGCGTCGCGATCACCGGCAGGCGGCCGATCAGTTCGGGAATCAGGCCAAATTTGATCAGGTCTTCGGGCTCGACGCTGCGCAGCACCTCACCGACTGCCTTCTTGTTTTCCTTGCTTTTGACCTCGGCGCCAAAGCCTATGCCGCCGCGTTCGGAGCGGTTGCGAATGACCTTTTCGAGACCATCGAAAGCGCCGCCGCAAATGAAAAGGATATTGGTCGTATCCACCTGCACGAAGTCCTGATTCGGGTGCTTGCGCCCGCCCTGCGGGGGCACCGAAGCGACCGTTCCTTCGATCAGCTTGAGCAGCGCCTGCTGCACACCCTCACCCGAAACGTCGCGGGTAATCGATGGATTGTCCGACTTGCGCGAAATCTTGTCGATTTCGTCGATATAGACGATGCCGCGCTGCGCCTTCTCGGTATCGTAATCGGCCTTCTGCAGCAACTTCTGAATGATGTTCTCGACGTCTTCTCCGACGTAACCGGCCTCGGTCAGGGTCGTCGCATCAGCCATCACGAAAGGCACGTCGAGCATGCGAGCCAGGGTCTGGGCGAGCAGGGTCTTGCCCGATCCGGTCGGACCGATGAGCAGAATGTTGCTCTTGGCGAGTTCGATCTCGTCGCCGGCTTTGCCGAAATGGCGCAGCCTTTTGTAGTGGTTATAGACCGCCACCGAGAGGATTCGCTTGGCCGGATCCTGGCCGATCACATACTGGTCGAGAAGGGCCGAGATTTCCTTCGGCGTCGGCAGTTCGCCCCTGATCCCCTTGCTGCCCTGATCGCCGGAGATTTCGTCGCGAACGATATCGTTGCAGAGCTCGATGCATTCATCACAGATGAACACCGACGGCCCGGCGATCAGCTTCTTCACTTCGTGCTGGCTCTTGCCGCAGAAAGAGCAATAGAGAAGCTTTTCGGTCCCACTTTTCTTTTCCGCCATGTCGCGCTACCTCACTCTCAAGACCGATGGAGACTGCCTGGATGCGAAATCAGATGGCTTCCCGACTGGCGAGCACCTTGTCGATCAGCCCGTATTCTGCCGCTTCCTGCGCCGAAAGAAAATTGTCTCGATCGGTATCACGTTCGATGCGCTCGATGGCCTGACCAGTATGATGGGCCATCAGGTCGTTGAGCTTGGCGCGCAGAGACAGGATTTCCTTGGCGTGAATCGCGATATCCGACGCCTGTCCCTGAAAGCCGCCCATCGGCTGGTGAATCATCACGCGCGAATTGGGCAAGGCAAAACGCTTGCCATGCGCACCCGCTGCCAGCAGAAAAGCCCCCATCGAGCACGCCTGACCCATGCACAAGGTCGATACGTCCGGCTTGATGAACTGCATGGTGTCGTACACCGAGAGGCCAGCCGAAACCGCGCCACCCGGCGAATTGATGTAAAAATGGATGTCCTTGTCGGGATTCTCGGCTTCCAGAAAAAGCAGCTGCGCGACGACCAGATTCGCCGTCACATCGTTGACCGGACCCACCAGGAAAATGACGCGCTCCTTGAGCAGGCGCGAGTAAATATCGTAAGCCCGTTCGCCACGCCCGCTCTGCTCGATGACCATCGGGACCAGACCCAGCGCCTGTGGCTCCCAGATGTTGCCGTGGTCAATGCCCATTTCGCTTCCTTTGTTCCAAGAATCGTGCATGTTCAGGACGGTTGTCCCATCAGTTCAGCAAAGGCGACCGGTTTGTCCAGCACCTTCACCCTGCCGAGAACCCATTCCACCACATTGGCTTCGATTGCCGCGTTCTCGAAGTCGCCAAGGCGCTCTGGCTGAGCATAGTACCAGCGGACGACCTCTTCCGGATGGTCGTAACTCTGCGCGGCCTCCTCAACCAGCGCCTTGATCCGTGCCGGTTTCGCCTGCAGGTCGTTGAGCCTGACGATCTCGGAAAGCAGCAGACTCAGACTGACCCGTCTGCGGGCCTGATCGACAAACCATTCCCGCTGCATCGGCAGATCCTTCATCTTCATCCCGCGCTGCTCCAGGTCCTGGCGAGCCAGTTGCATCACCCGCTCGGTTTCACGTTCGATCAGCACGCCCGGCACGTCGATCGGGTTGGCCTTGAGCAGGGCATCCATGACCTGCCCGGAGATCCGGGCCTGCAGGCGCTTCTTCACCTCGCGCCGGAGGTTCTCTTCGATTTCGGCCCGCATCCTGACCACATCGCCATCCACGACACCCAGCGCCACGGCAAAATCGGCATCGAGATCCGGCAGGACCGGTTCGCCGACCTCCTTCACCGTGATATCGAAAGTCACCGACTGACCCGCCAGATCCTTGGCAAAGTATTCTGCCGGAAAGGTCATCTCGAAAGACTTGGCTTCACCCGGACGGGTACCGATGACTGCGTTTTCGAAATCGGAGAGCATCTTGCCTTCCCCGAGCACGAACCGGTAATCCTGTCCCTGACCACCCGCAAAAGGCTCGCCGTCCTTTTTGCCGAAGAAATCGATACTGACCCGATCAGCGCTGGCAGCCGGACGATCGACAAGATCATAGCGTACCCGCTGCTTGCGGAGAATATCGAGAGTCCGGTCAATTTCCGCCGGGCCCACTTCAAGCACGGGGCGCTCGACTTCGAGCCCGGTGATATCGTTCAATACAATTTCGGGGTAGACCTCGAAGGTCACCAGGAATTCGATATGCGTCGTATTATCGGTGCTCTTCAGTTCGACTGTCGGTGCTCCGGCAACGCGCAATTGCTGTGCCGTGACCGCCTCGCTGAACATCTTCTTCAGCGCTTCGCTGAGCGCGTCCTGGCGGGCCTGTTCGCCATACTGCTGGCGGACGATTTGAGCCGGCACCTTGCCGGGACGAAAACCCGGCATTTTCATGTTCCTGGCAAGACGCTTCAGGCGCTGGTCGATATCCTTGTCGAGTTCGGCAACGGTTAGCGAAAGGGCCACCCGACGCTGGAGGGCGCTGGGGGCTGGTGCGTCATGATTGGCAACGATCGTTTCCATTAAGAATCCTTGTGGTACAGGCTGAAAAGTGGCCGGAAGCTGGCTCGGTAGAAAGGCTTCCCTGCGCCTTTGGGAAAGCGGGTTCCGGCTGCATTCGTGGGGCAATCAGGCGCACTGCACACCCGGAAAGCGACCGATTCTACAACAATATGTGGTGGCTCGAAACCCGTGCGCCGGTGCCGCGACCTCGCACGCCAGGCCGGAGAAGCCGGGCGACGCGGACGTTCGACGACGGGCGAACGGCCCTCATTGCGCCGGCAGGAGGAGGCTTGCGACCTCGGCTACGTCCTTTTCCGAGAGGACGCCGGCCGCCATCCTCAGTTGCAGCAGGTTGATTAAATACTCATAACGTGCCTGTGCCAGATCCCGCTTCGCCACGAACATCACCCGCTCGGCGTCGAGCACGTCGGTATTGGTTCGAATTCCCGCCGCCATGCCACGCATCGTCCCTTCGACCGCCACCGCACTGGCATCGACCGCTCTTTGATAGGCGACCAGCTTGTTGTCAGCGGTCTGGACGGCCATGAATTGCCGTTTGACCTCGATCATGACCGCGTCTATGGTAGCGTCGAGTTCTGCCCGGGCACGCTCGCGGTTGGCCACCGCCTGATCGGTGAGTGCCAATACCCGGCCGCCCGCAAAGAGAGGAATGTTGACCTGTACGCCGACGGTATTGATCGAACTTTTCTGGTTGAGCGTCGAAATCGTTTCGTTCTCCGACCTCGTCGATCGCGCAACGAAATCGAGTTGCGGGTAATGACCGGCGCGATTGCGATCGACGTCCAGACTGGAAAACTCCCAGGCCTTGCGCCGGGCACGAATCTCGGGGCTATTGTCCTGCGCCAGCGCCGACCATTCTTCGAAATAGGCGGGCTGCACGGCCAGCGTGGTGAACTCCGGCCGCAGAATCCACAACGGCTGGACCGGCTTGCCGGTCATCTTTTCCAGCCGGAGCGTCGCCACCGCCAGGCTGTCGAGCGCATCGGCACGGCCAGCGCGTGCGAGTTGCAGCCTCGATTCGGCCTCGGCGACCTCGGTCACGGTCCCCTCGCCACCCTTCCGACGCCGCTCGGCAAGCTCGCGCTGCGCCCGGTAAGCAGCCATTTCTGCATCCGTCAGAGCCAGCTTCTCGGTCGCCAGCAGGGCTTCGAAATAGGCAGCCGAAACCTTGACCGCCAGTTCCGCCTCCTTGCGGTCGAAAATGGCCTCGCTGTGCGCGGCCTGAACCCCGCCTTGCCGATAGCGCACGAAGCTGTCGTAATTGAACAGCGGCTGCCGCAACGTGATCGAACTCACCGTGTCGTTGTAATCGAGCGACTGCGTCAGATCAACCGTCGTCGATTCCCGCTCACCATTGTTCTTCGAATAGGATCCGCTCGCGGCGAGCGTTGGCAGCAGGCCGGAACGGCCGATGGCAATCGCGGACTGGCCGGCGTCGCGCTCGTAGCGTGCCGCGCGAAAGGTCGGATCATTTTGCCGGGCAGCCTGGTAGGCGTCCATCAGGCCGACGGCGACCGCTCCCGACGACCCGACGAACAGCGTGCAGACGGTCAGCCGAATAGCCCTGCGGATCATGCTCACTCCTCGGTCAGAGCCGACGTCATCCGATCGAGGAACGGCTTGAACAGATAATTCAGCATCGTCCGCTCGCCGGTCTTGATGAATACCGACGCGGGCATTCCCGCCTTGATCTCGTGTGCCTTCAGTTTCTCCATGCCGGCCTCGGTCACCACCACCTGGCCGTGGTAGAACGGTGGCAATTTTCCTTGGGGATCGGTCGTCGCGTCGGCAGCCACCTGAACGAACTCGCCCGGAATCTGGGGAGTGGTCCGCTGATTGAAGGCCGGAAAAGTGATTTCGACCGGCAGCCCCAGACGGACCTTGTCGATCAGCGTCGTGGCAATCTGCACTTCGATGCGCAAGGGTTCGTTCTTCGGCACCACGTCCATCAGCGGCGTCCCCGGCGCCAGCACGCCACCGACCGTATGCACGTTCAAGCCGACGACGATCCCCTCCGAAGGCGCCCTCACCTCGGTATTGGCCAGATCGAAGGCGAGCCCTTCGAGACGGCTATCGAGCGACGTGACCTCCTTCTGCACCTCGGCCAGCCCGTTCTCGACTTCCTTCTCGTACTCCTGCTGGCGCGCCACCATCCGCATCCTGATCTCCCCGATGCTCTGCTGCGTACGTCCCAGATTTCCCAGGTCTTCTGAAATGGCACCACTGAGCTGGGCCAGTAGACGCTCCTGCTCCGACAGACGGTTGCGCGGCAGATAGCCATCTGCAGCCAGTTCGCGCAGGCCCTTCAATTCCTCGAGCAGCAGCTTGCTCTGCTCTTCCTTGGCCCGCCGGGTCGCTTCGAGTCCCTTGAGCGACGACTCAAGACCGGCGAGCATGTTCTTCATCGCCCCCAGTTCGGCCTGCAGACCGGCCTGCCGGGAATGCAGCAGCTGCGTCTGGATGGCCATTGCATTCGCCGCCCGGGGGTCGTCCCTGGCCTGCAGCAGTTCGGCCGGGAAAATGATCTGTGAATGCCCCTGGGCATCCGCCAGCAGGCGGGCCTCGGCGGCCTTGACCACGAACCACTGACTACGGGCGACCTCGTACTGCGAGCGCGCTGCGGTCGGATCGAGTCGAAGCACGATCTCGCCGCTTTTGACTTCATCACCGTTCTTGACCAGAATCGCTTCGACCATTCCCGGGCCGAGATTCTGTACCGTTTTGCGATTGCCGGTGACGACCACCTGCCCGCTTGCCGGCACCCCCTGGTCGAGGGGAGCGAGGGCCGCCCAGAGCATGAAACCACCGAAGCCGACGCCCAGCACCAGCCAGCCCAGACGGGACGCCCGACCATGATTGATGTCGACGCTCGCCGGCGACTTCGTGTTGATGGCGCTCACGTCGGTGACATCGGTAATCTCGTCGACGTCCACGTTCTTCTGCTTGAAGATATTGATGGCCCTTCTCCTGGCTCGCGAATCAGACACCGATGATCGGCGCAGCCGGCAGTCCGCCGACCGTTGCCACCGTCGCTGCCGGCCGCGGCGCGTTACCGGCGGTGCGGCCGGCCGGTGGCGGCGCACCCGATCGCATCGCCGCCAGCACCTGCTCCCGGGGACCATGGGCTTTCACCGTTCCCTCGTGCATGACCAGAATGCTGTCCGCGACGGCCAGCGTGGTCATCCGATGGGTGATGATCACCACCGTCCGCCTCTTCGCCTTGAGGCGCCGGATCGTTTCGGCGAGAGCCGCTTCGCCCTGATCATCGAGGTTGGAATTCGGCTCGTCGAGAACGATCAGGGCGGGGTCGCCGTACAAGGCCCGCGCCAACCCGATCCGCTGTTTCTGGCCGCCGGAGAGCGCGCTGCCCGCGTCGCCCAGCGGCGTATCGTAGCCGTTGGGAAGCATCAGGATCAGCTCGTGCACCCCCGCCGCCTGCGCGGCAGCCAGAACCTGGTCCGAATCGACCTCGCCAAAACGGGCAATGTTCTCGGCCACCGTCCCGTCGAACAACTCGATATCCTGCGGCAGGTAGCCGAGGTAAGGACCGAGTTCATCCTTGCGCCACTTGAAAATGTCGGCACCATCGAGGCGAACGGCCCCGGCCAGCGCTGGCCAGACGCCGACCAGCAGCCGCGCGAGAGTAGATTTGCCGGACGCACTCGGGCCGATCACGGCCACCACCTCACCCGCCTTCAGGCTGAAGTTGACGTTGCGCAGGATCAGGCTCTTGCTGCCGGGAGCCGCCGTCGCGGCGCTCTCGACCAGCACCTCACCCAGCGGTCTCGGCAAGGGCATCCCGGCGACACGAGCCGGATAGACCCTCAGCAACTCGGTCAGCCGCTGGTACGCGGCGCGCGCCGAAACCAGCTGCTTCCAGTTGGCGATCAGGACTTCGACCGGCGCCAGCGCCCGTCCGACCAGAATCGAGCCAGCAATCATCATCCCCGCAGTCATCTCGCCGTTGATCGCCAGCAGCGCGCCGAAGCCCAGCGCCAGCGACTGCATCGAAATGCGCGCAAAGCGGGTCAAGGCGTTCAGCAGACCGGCGCGGTCGCTGGCGACGGCCTGCTGGATCAGGAACTTCTCATGCAACTTGAACCAGCGGGCACGGATCGCCGGCAGCATGCCCATCGCCTCGATCACCTCGGCATTGCGCAGGTGGTTGTTGGCCTGCGCATTGGCCGCCATCGCGAGCTTCTGCGCATCCCCCAGCGGGGCGGCCGAAACCCGCTCGTTGATGACCGCCAGCGTCACCAGCAGCAGCACTCCGACGAGCGCAAAGATCCCCAGCTCGACATGCAGCATGAAAATGACGATCAGGTAGATCGGCATCCACGGTGCATCTGTCAGGGCGATCAGCCCGGCGCCGGTCAGGGTCTGGCGCATCGAAGAGAGGTCATTGAGCGCCTGCGCCGGGTTCTGGCCGGCCTGCCGCAGGTTACGTTCGAAAGTAGCGTCGAAGACCCGTGCATTGATGTCCAGATCGAGGCGGGCACCGACGCGCACGAGGACCATCGAGCGGATCCATTCGAGCACCGACATCAGGGCAAACAGGCCGAGCGTGATCAGGGTGAGCATCAGCAACGTCGTCACGTTGTTGCTCCCCAACGCCCGGTCGTAGATCTGCAGCATGTAGATCGAAGGCGTCAGCATCAGCAGGTTGATGAAGAAACTGAAGGCGCCGACGGTCACGAAAGCGCGGCGAAAGGAGAGCAGCGCCTCTGCCAGCTCGGGGCGCTGCCGGGAGTTGTCAATCATCCACTATCTTCCTCGCAAACACCTTCATTCCATCGCTATCGCGAACCGTGACCCAGGCAGACGCCGTGATCTTCCCTGCCGAATAAAAGCAATCTATCGATGGTGACACAAGCGCCGTCGATTGCCCAGCCCTGATGCCCTCCCCCGTCGGCCGGCAGGCGATCCCCGCCCCGTCAGCGCCTCAAACGAAGCCGTCAGCCAATGCATCATGACCCGGCTGGCCACGCTCGCGATCGAGGCAGGCGAGCAACTGCGAACTCGTCTCGCGCAAGCGGTGCGACAGCATCACTACCAGTTCCATGAGGATCTTGGCGCCGAGAATGGGTTGTTCGATGATGATGTTGGCGAGGCTCGCTCGCGTCAGAACACCCATCACGGTCGGAGCGTCGGCGATACAGGTCGCGGAACGCGGATCGCCATCGATCAGAGACATCTCGCCGAGCGTCCTGCCCGCCCCAACGACGGCGAGCGGGCGCACCCTATCATTGACACCCTGCTTGCAAACCTGGATGCGGCCTTCGATGATGAACATCATGAAGTCGCCGGTGTCCCCCTCCCGAATCACTTCCTGGCCGGCCTGCGCGCGGTAGACCTGCAGGAAGTGGCTCATCAGTCCGATCTCCTCGAGGTTCAGATTCTCGAACAGCGGCCAATAGGGAAGCATGGCGTGCAGGCGCGCCGCGAACGGCGTCGCGTCGCCGAGATACTCGAGTTGCGCCAGACGCCGGTCGCCCGAGACTTCCACCTTGCCTACCCTCTCTCTACTGAAAACCCCCGCCGGAAACGGCAAGCATGCCGGAGCTTCGCCGCTGCCGACGTACTGTCCCGCCGCATCCGCGCCGCTGCCCCAGGCAACATCGCCACTCCGCCTGTCGAGAGCGACTCTGGAATACTCTCAAGATCGCTGACGCAGCAAAAAAAGCCTCAGCTTTTGGCTGAGGCAAAGTGCATTTTTTGGCTCCCCGACCTGGGCTCGAACCAGGGACCTACGGATTAACAGTCCGACGCTCTACCAACTGAGCTATCGAGGAACACGCGAGGCGGCAGTTTAGACAGTCGGATGGCGTTCGTCAACACTCACTTGTTCAATACGAGATCAAAAGCGCCTGGCAGCGGCCGAAGCAAACTGCTGAGCGCCCTCGATTCCTGCAATAATCGGCGCCACCCGCACTGAGGGGATCCCCTGGCGATCCGCATGACCTATCCCAAGCTCAACCTGCCGCGCATCCCGGACGCGATCGCTCATCAACTCGAGACACGCATTCTCGAGGGCTCACTGAAACCGGGTGACCGGCTTCCCGCCGAGCGTGAACTGGCGACCGAACTCGGTGTTTCCCGTCCCTCGCTACGCGAAGCGATCAAGAAACTCGTCTCGCGCGAGTTGTTGGTCAGTCGGCACGGCGGCGGCACCTACGTCACCGACCGGCTCGACGCGAGCCTGATCGATCCCTGGCAACAACTGATCGACCAACACCCGTTCCTGCAGGACGACGTGCTCGAGTTCCGCTATCTGCTCGAGGGATCGGCCGCCGAACTCGCCGCCCGGCGCGCCACCGACGCCGACCTGCAACGTCTCGAACAGGCGTACCTGCGCCTTGACGCCGCCTACACGGGCGAAGACCGGATCGCGCAGGTGGCAGCCGATGTCGCTTTTCATCTGACGGTCGCCGAATCGGCGCACAACGCCTTGTTCGGTCATCTGCTGGCGAGCGTCCTGCGCCTGCTGCACGAGCATGTTCGGCGCAGCCTGAGCGAGATGGGAGTCAGTCCCGACACCGGTCGGCAGTTGATGACGCAACACCGGGCGATCCGCGACGCGATCGTCGATCGAAAACCCGACGCCGCCCGCGTCGCCGCGCAGACCCACATCGATTACGTCCGTCAGCGGCTGGTCGACGCCGCCCGCGCGGGCGAAAGACGGCAACGGTCGCTGCGCCACCTCAGCTGAGGTCGACGACCGCGCTCGCTCCCGCACCGCCCCTCGACGCTGCCCCGCCGCCGGTCTACACCTTGACCCGCATCAGCCGCGCCTTCTCGCGGACCCAGTCGCGCTCCTTCTCGGCCTCGCGCTTGTCGTACTGCTTCTTGCCCTTGGCCAGGCCGACCTCGACCTTGATGCGACCGCGCTGGAAATGCAGGTCGAGCGGCAGCAGGGTGTAGCCGGCCCGTTCGACCTGTCCGATCAGTTTGCTGATCTGTCGGCGCTGCAAGAGCAGTTTGCGGGTGCGGACCGGGTCGGGTTTGACATGCGACGAGGCGGCGAGCAGCGGCGTGATGTGCATGCCGAAGATGAATACCTCGCCGTTGCGGACGACGACGTACGATTCCTTGATGCTCGCCCGGCCGGCGCGGATCGCTTTCACCTCCCAGCCTTCGAGGGCAATGCCTGCCTCCAGCTTCTCTTCTATGAAGTGATCATGAAAGGCCTTCTTGTTGGCGACGATGCTCATGGTGCCGTTTCTCGAATGATGAAGGGCGGGGAGTGCTAGAATCGACGATTCTACAGGATTCACGAGGTGTGGCAGAGGATGGCCATGGTCAACAAATCGGTGCTGATCGAGCGTTCGTCGCAGCAGATGTTCGATCTCGTGGACCGGGTCGAGGACTATCCACAGTTTCTGCCCTGGTGCAGCCAGACCCGTTGCGAATTCCGCGACGAGCAGCAGACCATCGCCACCCTGTACATCAGCTATCGCAGCGTCAGGTCTCATTTCACGACCCACAACGACAAGGAGCGTCCATTGTGGATGACGATGACCCTGGTCGATGGTCCCTTCCGGCGGCTTGACGGCCGCTGGCGCTTCAAGGCCTTGTGCGCCGACGCCTGCAAGATCGAGTTCCAGCTCTCTTACGAGTTCTCGAGCAAGATGTTCGAAAAGGTTATCGGCCCGGTCTTCAGCCAGATCGCCAACACTTTCGTCGACGCCTTCGTGAAACGTGCGAACGAGGTGTATGGAGTGCAGAATGCCTGAACTGATGACGATCGAAGTGATCTACGCCCTGCCAGCGAAACAGCAGCTCGTCACCCTGAAGTTGCCGTCGGGCAGCACGGTGAAGGAGGCTATCGAGGCCTCGGGACTGCTCCAGAAATACCCGGAAATCGACCTCGCGAAGAACAAGATCGGTGTCTTCGCCAAGCTCGGCAAGCTCGACGCCCGGCTCCAGGAACACGACCGCGTGGAGATCTACCGGCCGCTGATTGCCGACCCGAAAGAGGTCCGCCGGCAGCGGGCCGCCGCCGGCAAGGTAATGAAAAAAGGCGCCGGCGAGAGCGAGGGTGCATAGCCGGGCTCAGCGGCAATACGCCTGCACACTCTCGCGAACCTTGACCAGTTCTGCCTCACGCTGCCGATCATCGAGGAAGTAGCGCTCCCCCTGGCTGTCGCGCAGGGCGACGCGTTCACCGGATTCGAGGATCTGCTGCGCGGCGCGGGCGGCCTGGCAGTTCTCCGCTTTCTTTGCGCTCGTGCGTGCTTCCTGTGCGGCTTTCTCGGCCGCTTCCCGCGAATCCTTCTGCCGCTGGCGAAAGTCGAGCTCGCGATCGGCCAGCGTCTTGCCGGTTGCCCCGGCCGGCGCCACAGCCGGCGCCACAGACGGATCGGCCGGCGCCGCTTCGGCGTTGATCGTGCGCGGCTGGCGGACCGGATTGACCGGTGGCCGGTCGGACATCACGGTCCGGTTGTTCTGATCCTGCCACTGATAAATCTGGGCTTGCGCGGCAAAGGTGGCAAGCAGGCTGGCAGCGACGACTGCAAAGCGGTTCATGGTCATTCAGCCTTGAGGGAGCACGCTGTATAATACGTTTTTGTGACCCTGGATCAAAGGCCATGCGTTTAATCCAAAGGGCGTTGACGTTCGACGATGTCCTCCTCCTGCCCGCCCATTCCGTGGTCATGCCGCGCGACGTGCTCCTGAAGACGCGCCTGACGCGCAACATCAGCCTCAATCTGCCGCTGGTTTCGGCGGCCATGGATACGGTGACCGAGAGTCGGCTGGCGATCGCGCTGGCCCAGGAAGGCGGCATCGGCATCGTGCACAAGAACTTCACACCCCGGGCGCAGGCGGCCGAAGTGGCCAAGGTCAAGCGCTTCGAATCCGGCATCCTGAAGGATCCGATCACCGTTCCCCCCAGCATGTCGGTACGCGACGTCCTCGCGCTGACCCGCCTGCACCGGATATCCGGCGTGCCGGTGCTCGATGGTCAACTGGTCGTCGGCATCGTCACCAACCGCGACCTGCGCTTCGAAACCATGCTCGACCAGCCGGTGCGCAACATCATGACCCCGCGCGAACGCCTGGTAACCGTGCACGAGGGAGCGACCGTCGAGGAAGGCAAAGCGCTGATCCACAAGCACCGCCTCGAGCGCGTCCTGGTGGTCAACGACGCATTCGAACTGCGCGGCCTGATTACCGTCAAGGACATCATCAAGACCACCGAACACCCGGACGCCAGCAAGGATGCCGCCGGCCGGCTGCGGGTCGGTGCCGCCCTCGGAGTGGGCCCGGGAACCGAAGAACGTGCCGAACTGCTCGCCGAGGCGGGCGTCGACGTGCTGGTCGTAGACACCGCCCACGGCCACTCGCAGGGGGTCCTCGACCGCGTCCGCTGGGTCAAGAAGAACTTCCCGCTGGTCGAAGTGATTGGCGGCAACATCGCCACCGCCGATGCCGCGCTGGCCATGCTCGATCACGGCGCGGACGGGGTCAAGGTGGGGATCGGGCCGGGGTCGATCTGCACCACGCGCATCGTCGCCGGCGTCGGCGTGCCGCAGATCACCGCCATCCAGATGGTTTTCGATGCCCTCCAGGGCAGTGGCGTCCCGATGATTGCCGATGGCGGCATCCGCTACTCGGGCGACATCTCGAAAGCGATCGCCGCCGGCGGTGACGCAGTCATGCTCGGCGGCCTCTTCGCCGGGACCGAGGAAGCGCCCGGCGACGTCGAGCTTTATCAGGGACGTTCCTACAAATCCTACCGCGGCATGGGGTCGATCGGCGCCATGGCTGCGGGTGCGGCGGACCGTTATTTCCAGGATACGGCCAACCTCGACAAGCTGGTGCCCGAAGGCATTGAAGGCCGGGTTCCCTACAAGGGCTCGGTGCTGGCCGTCATCCATCAACTGATGGGCGGCCTGCGCTCGTCGATGGGTTACCTCGGCTGCCGCTCGATCGGCGAAATGCACGACAAGGCCACCTTCGTCGAGATCACCTCGGCCGGCGTCCGGGAATCCCATGTCCATGACGTCCAGATCACCAAGGAAGCTCCCAACTATCACGTCGATTGACTACTCGATCGAGCAGCAATCGACGACCAGCGGGCGGCGGCAGGCCGCCCGTGTCATTTTGAGGCGCCGTCATGTCCCATCAGAAAATCCTCATCCTCGACTTTGGCTCACAGGTCGCCCAGCTGATCGCCCGCCGCGTGCGCGAGCAACAGGTGTATTGCGAACTGCACCCCTACGACGTCACGGCAGAGTTCATCCGCGATTTCGGACCGCAGGGAATCATCCTCTCCGGCGGGCCGAATTCGGTCTATGCGGTCGAGGACTTCAAGGCGCCGCAGGTGGTGTTCGAACTGGGCGTCCCCGTCCTCGGCATCTGCTACGGCATGCAGACGATGGCCGCACAGCTTGGCGGCCGGGTCGAAAGCTCGACCCGGCGCGAATTCGGCTATGCCGAGATGCGCGCCCGCGGCCATTCGGAGTTGTTCCGCGGCATCGAGGATCGCCGCAACGATCAGGGGCATGGCCTGCTCGACGTCTGGATGAGCCATGGCGACAAGGTCAGCGAACTGCCGCCGGGATTCAGCGTCATCGGCAGCAACGCGTCGACCCCGGTCGCCGCGATGGCCGACGAGGAACGCCGCTTCTACGCCGTGCAATTCCACCCCGAAGTGACCCATACCCTCAAGGGCAAGGAAATCATCGCCCGCTTCGTGCGCGACATCTGCGGCTGCGGGCGTGACTGGAACATGCCCGATTACGTTGCCGAGGCGGTGGCGCGGATTCGTTCGCTGGTCGGCAGTGAAGAAGTCATTCTCGGCCTTTCGGGGGGGGTCGATTCGTCGGTCGCTGCGGCGCTGATCCAGCGCGCGATCGGCGAACAGCTCACCTGCGTTTTCGTCGACAACGGCCTGCTGCGCCTCAACGAAGCCGCACAGGTGATGCACATCTTTGCCCGCAGCCTCGGCGTCAAGGTCGTGCACGTCGACGCCACGGCGCAGTTCATGGGCCACCTGCAGGGCGTTGCCGATCCCGAGCAGAAGCGCAAGATCATCGGCCGCGAGTTCGTCGAGGTTTTCCAGGCCGAGGCAGCGAAGCTCGGCAACGCGCGATGGCTCGCGCAGGGCACCATCTACCCCGACGTGATCGAGTCCGCAGGTGCCCGCACCGGCAAGGCGCACAACATCAAGAGCCATCACAACGTCGGCGGCCTGCCCGAGCAGCTCAACCTCAAGCTGCTCGAACCGCTGCGCGAGCTCTTCAAGGACGAAGTGCGCGAACTCGGCGTCGCGCTCGGCTTGCCGCACGACATGGTCTATCGCCACCCGTTTCCCGGCCCCGGCCTGGGCGTGCGGATTCTCGGCGAAGTGAAGCCCGAGTTCGCCGATCTCCTGCGCCGCGCCGACGCCATTTTCATCGACGAGCTGCGGGCCGCCGGCTGGTACGAGAAGACCAGCCAGGCTTTTGCCGTCTTCCTGCCGGTGAGGTCGGTCGGCGTCATGGGCGACGGTCGCACCTACGAATACGTCGTCGCCCTGCGGGCCGTCGAAACGCAGGACTTCATGACCGCCCACTGGGCCGAGCTGCCCCACGCCCTGCTCGGCAAGGTCTCCAACCGAATCATCAACGAAGTCCGCGGCATCAACCGGGTGGTGTACGACATCTCGGGCAAGCCCCCGGCGACGATCGAGTGGGAGTAGTCGTGCGTTTCATCAGAACGATTACCACCCGAGCGTTCGGCCTGAGCCTGTCGAAGGCGGTCAAACCTGAGAAATGCGCGATGACAAGCTCCGATCAGGAACCCCTCGGCGGATTTCGGCGACCGTCAAGGAGGCAATGAAAAGCGGTTGGCGTGCGTACCTCGCCCCGCTCGTCGCCGCCGACCCTGGCGGACGACCCGCTCAGAAAGCGCTCTTGATCACCCCGCCATCGACCCGCAGGGCGGCGCCGGTGGTCGCCGAAGCGAGCGGGCTCGCAATATAGGTCACCAGCGACGCCACCTCCTCGGGCGTCGCAAAACGCTGGATCAGGGACGTCGGTCGGACCTGGGCAAAGAAGGCCTTCTCGAATTCTTCGAACGACTGTCCCTGCGCCTCGGCCAGCGCCTCGACGAAATCGTTCACCCCGCGCGATCGGGTCGGCCCCGGCAGGATGCTGTTGACCGTGATGCCGGTGCCGGCGAGCGATTCGGCGAGGCCGCGCGAAACCGCCAGCTGAGCCGTCTTGGTGACCCCGTAGTGGATCATCTCGGCGGGAATCTGAACGCCGCTTTCGCTCGAAATGAAGATGATCCGGCCCCAGTTGGCGCGCCGCATCGCCGGCAGGCAGAGACGGGCGAGGCGGACACCGCTCAGCACGTTGGTGGCAAAGAACCTCATCCAGTCGACGTCGGGGATCTCGGCAAATGGCGTGGGCTCGAAGATGCCGAGATTGTTGACCAGGATTTCGATGTCGGGATTCTCCCGCACCAGCGCCTCGGCGGCATCGGCAGTGGCGAGATCGCCGGCGAACCCCAGCACGTCGCTGCCGGTGGCCGAGCGGATGGTCGACACGGCAGCGTCCACGGCGGCCTGGGTGCGGCCATTGACGATCACCCGGGCGCCTTCGGCGGCGAGCCCGACGGCGATGGCGTAACCGATTCCCGCCGTGCTGCCGGAGACCAGCGCCAGCCTGTTCTTGAGTTTCATGTCCATCAGAAGATCCTTTCAGTGAGGACTTCCAGCCCCTGAATGGTGCGGCGGCGGAAGGGAATGGGGATCAGGAGGGTCGCTCAATCCGGCTGCTGCGGGCCGCCCGAACGGGCATCGCCGAACAGATACGACTCCATCGACAGCATGCCATGAACGACGCCGCCGCGCAGCACATGCACCGGGGCATCCGGGGCGGCAGCACCGGCGGCCACCAGCAGCGGCAGGAAATGTTCGGGCGTTGGATGGGCGCGCATCGCGTGCGGCGCGCGCGCCAGGATCTCCAGCAGCTGGTGGCGCTTGCCGCGCAGCACGGTGTCGCGCACCCATTCGACGAACTGGTTGACGTACGCTCGCGGCGGCGTGTGACCGGCCTCGAACTCGTGAAGGTTGTGGGTGAGGCTACCCGAGCCGATGATCAGCACCTCCTCGCCGGCCAGCGGGGCGAGGATCGATCCCAGGCGCCAGGCCGCGGCGGCATCGAGCCGCGCCGGCATCGACACCTGGAAGACCGGCACGTCGGCATCGGGAAAGAGGTGGAGGAGCGGCACCCAGGCGCCGTGGTCGAGGCCCCGCGATTCGTCCTCGATCACCGGCCAGACGTTGGCCGCAAGCAGCAGCTTTGCCGCGGCCCGCGCCAGCGCCGGATGCCCCGGTGCGGGGTAGCGCAGTTCCTCCAGGGCCGGCGGGAAGCCGCTGAAGTCATGGATCGTCGGCGGTGCCGCCGCGGTCGTGACCGCAATCCCGGAGGTCGTCCAGTGCGGTGAGACGATCAGTATCGCCTGTGGACGCGTCAACTCCTGACCGAGCGCCTGCAGCTGGCGCCCTGCCTGACCGGGATCGATGGCGTAGGTCGGCGCGCCGTGGGAGATGAAGAGGCTGGGAAAAGGGGGCATGGAATTTCCTTTCAAGGGGTGGCACGGGTGCCAGGTGCCAGGTGCCAGGTGCCAGGCGGCGCGCAGGTTTTTGTGACTCCCATGCCCTCCGTGAATTCCCGAAAGCCGCCCTGTCGGGTCACGCGTCCCGCGTGACCCCACTTGCCTGAGGCAGGCGCTCGCACCTGCTGGCTGTTACTGGCTGGTGGACCTCAGGGAAAAGCGAAAGCCCTGGGAGTCGTAGCGGTCGTCGCGGAGCCTCGCGCTGCGGTACGCGGAGCGCAGCCCCCTGGCTCCGCCGGCCCACGAGCCGCCGCGCACGACGCGGGAGGCTAGGCTCTCCGGGCCACGTGGATCCTCGCGTATCTCGTCGTCGTATTCACGCTGCCCGTCGGCACACCACTCCCAGACGTTGCCGTGCATCTCGTAGAGACCCCAGTCGTTCGGCGCAAAGGACTTCACCGCCACGGTCTTCTGCCGGTCCTGGCCTTTCCTGCCGCCTGCACAAGGGTAGTTTCCATCATAATTGGCCTGCTCCGGACTGATGGTTGCGCCAGAACTGAACGGCGTGTCGCTCCCCGCCCGGCACGCGCACTCCCACTCGGCCTCGGTCGGCAAGTCTGCAACCACACCCGGCAGTCGTGCCGAAACGCGTTCGAGGAAATGCCTCACGTCATCCCACGATACCTGCTCGACCGGGTTCCGGACGTCGCCCTGAAAACGGCTCGGGTTCTTCCCGCCCATCACCGCCCGCCACAGCGCCTGCGTGCACGCGGTGTCTGCGAGCCACAAACCCTTGTTCAGTCGCACGCGATGGCGCGGCCCTTCGTCATCATTTCGTTGAGGTTCATCTGCGGGCGACCCCATCATGAATTCACCAGGCTCGATCCAGCGAAAGCGCTGGACGACGCCGGCGAAGTCGACGTCGAGATAGAGACCCTGGCCGTCGCGCGCCAGATCCTTGGCCCACAGCGGGCGTTGCGGAGGCGCCGGGGAATAATCCGGGCGGCCGCCGGGAATGGGCGGGAAAGCCTGCTGAGTGCGCAAGGTCTCCCAGTTGTCCTGCAGGTAACGGTGCAGCTTCTGAAGTTCGGTCATTGCCGGCGCAGCGACGGGCTTCGGTTTCGGCAACGGTGACTCGACGATCGGCTCGCTGGTCGCTGCCGGCGCCTGCCGATGCAGGGCCTGCCGATGCAGCGCCCTGAGAACCTTGATCCTCAGATCATCGGCAGTGGTGAACTGCGCCGCCCTCGGAAGGTCGTTCTCCCCGGACGACAGGCGCGCGCGGAAGGCTTCGATCCGCTGGGGATCGTTTTCCCGGGTGAAAAGGTCGGTAAAAGAGGTCAGGACGGCGCCGACTTTTCTCACAAACATGAAGCAAGGCAGACCCGCTGCCCTTGCCGCGTCGAATTCCAGTTCGGTGATCGACTTCTCCTGTCCCGGCGGAACAAACCCATAGCGCATGCCGACGATGCCGATGTGGATCGCGCACGAGGCAACGTCGCCGATGCAGCTTTGCCAGAGTGGTCGCGGGTCGGCCTCATAGCTCTCGACGACCGTGTAGTCGCCGCTCAGGGCATCCTTCACCGCCCGCCGTTCGTCCTCCAGGTCGGACAGGGTCGAAGACAGATAGACTCGCATGCCTTGCTGCTCCAATGGTAAGCCGTCCAGCGCACCCGGCTCTGGTGTACGCACGATCATGCGGTTTCCTGACCGGCAGGCGCTGGGGGTCGCGCCGGCGGCAGGCATCTTTCAGGCAGAGGTGGCCTGCGACGAAGAGCGGCCGGGACAGCAGTTCACCCGTGCGGGAAAAGGTTGCAGGCCCGGTTGCAGGACCGGTCGCAGTCCCCTTCGCCGAATGCGGGAGACTATACCATGGGGATGAACCCGAAGGCACGCAGGACCGCAAGGGCGCAAGGACGGATTGATCCTCGCCAACTGGCGAATCAGGAAGCTGGGCAGACGGATCGCCCGATGAATCGGGCTCCTACAAGGGTCGTGGGGAGGTTCCGCGGCATGCTTCCGTCGGGAAGCATCGCCAAGCCTGTTAGACTGCGGCATCCCAATCAAAAGGAGCAAGCGGTGCACAATCCTGACTATGACTATGACCTGTTCGTCATCGGTGCCGGCTCGGGGGGGGTCAGGGCCGCGCGCATGGCGGCGGGTTTTGGCGCCCGGGTCGCGATCGCCGAAGAGCGTTATCTGGGAGGCACCTGCGTGAACGTCGGTTGCGTGCCGAAGAAACTGTACGTCTACGCGGCCGAATTCGGCAAAGCGTTCAAGGATGCCCGCAACTTTGGCTGGGATGCGAAGATGCCCGCTTTCGACTGGGCCACCCTGCGCGACAACAAGAAAGCAGAAATATCCCGCCTCAACACCGTCTATGAAAAGCTGTTGACGGGGTCGCAGGCACGGCTGATCAACGGCCGTGCCCGAATCGTCGGGCCTCATGCGGTGGCGGTCGGCGATGAGCGCCATACGGCAGACAAGATCCTCATCGCTACCGGCGGCTGGCCCCATATTCCCGAATTTCCCGGCAGCGAGCTGGCCATCAGTTCAAACGAAGTGTTCGACCTGGAGCAGTTTCCCCAGCGCCTGGCGATCGTCGGCGGCGGTTACATCGCGGTCGAGTTTGCCGGCATCTTCAATGGCCTCGGTGCCCGGGTCAGCCAGCTCTACCGGGGGCCCCTGTTCCTGCGTGGCTTCGACACCGACATCCGTGCCCACGCTGCGCAGGAAATCCGCAAGAGCGGCGTAGACCTGCGCTTCGAGGTCAATGTGCAGTCGATCACCGCCGTCGCCGGTGGCCTGCAGGTCGCGCTGACCGATGACAGCACGATCGAAGTCGATGCGGTGCTCTACGCCACGGGCCGTAAGGCCCACCTGCAAGGCCTGGGGCTGGAGAGCGTGAACGTGCGGTTGAGCGATGCCGGAACGATCGAGGTCGACGATGAATACTGCACCTCCGAACCGGGCATTTTCGCCCTCGGGGATGTGACCGGCGGCATCGAGCTGACGCCGGTCGCGCTGGCGGAAGGGATGTCCTTCGCCCGCCGCCAGTTCGGCGGGCTGGAAAACACCGTCGATTACGAGTTCATCCCGACGGCCGTCTTCTGTCAGCCGAATATCGGCACGGTCGGCTTTACCGAGGACGAGGCCCGCGCCAGGTTCGGGCAGATCCGCCTGTTCAAATCGACCTTCAAGCCGATGAAACACAGCCTCAGCGGGCGAGACGAAAAAACCTTCATGAAGCTGATCGTCGACCAGGCCAGCGACCGGGTCGTCGGCGCCCACATGATTGGGCCCGATGCGGGCGAGATCATGCAGGGCATCGCCATTGCCATGCGCGCGGGGGCGACCAAAGCCGTCTTCGACACGACCATCGGCATTCACCCCACGGCTGCCGAGGAATTCGTCACCATGCGCGAGGTCTGGCAGGAAGACGACTGAGCGCCGCGGCCGCCGGGAAGGCGAGGCTGGCCCCTTCCCTGGCCTGCGCTGTTGCGGTTAACGGCTCTTCAGATAGTTCAGCATGGTGTCGGCGTCGGAGACTTCGAAGGGGTCGCTCGCGCAGTTGTCCACGAAACCGGGTTCTGAAAATAGCTGCTTGATTTCTCCGTCTTCGACGTACATCGAATAGCGCCAGCTGCGCTGACCGAAGCCGAGGTTGTGCTTGTCGACCAGCATGCCCATCTTGCGGGTGAATTCCCCATTGCCATCCGGCAGCAGGAAGACGTTCTTTGCGTTCTGGCTCTTGCCCCACTGGTACATGACGAAAGCGTCGTTGACCGAGACGCAGACGATCGCATCGACCCCCTGCGCCTTGAAGTCCTCATGGAGTTCTTCATAGCGCGGCAGATGGGAGGTCGAGCAGGTCGGAGTGAATGCGCCGGGCAGCGAAAAAACCACGACATTCCTGCCCTTGAAGATTTCGTCGCTGCACAGATCCTTCCACTCGAAGGGGTTTGGCCCGCCCAGAGCGTCATTGCGGACACGGGTTTTGAAGGTGACGCTGGGGACATGATTGCGCATCTTGATTCTCCATCGTTGGGTTGAGACATTCGGGAAATGACC
Source organism: Candidatus Accumulibacter jenkinsii (assembly GCA_036625225.1). Classification (GTDB taxonomy): domain Bacteria; phylum Pseudomonadota; class Gammaproteobacteria; order Burkholderiales; family Rhodocyclaceae; genus Accumulibacter; species Accumulibacter jenkinsii. Next base: position 160,775 of record JAZKUF010000002.1, read on the forward strand.
GGCTCCCGCCTGGCGAGCCAGAATCGTTGCCGGAGGCACCGGCGGCAAAAGGCCAATCGCGGCAGGCGAGCGGGCCGGCAAATATCCCCTTGCGCATGGGCCCGCGTCGCGTGGGCGCAGACGTCGCTGCGTCAGCTCCTGATCCGCAGCTGGCCGAGGTAGTCCCGCTTGCCGAGCGGCACGCCCTGGATGCGTAGGATGTCGTAGGCAGTGGTCGCGTGGAAATAGAGATTCGGCAGCGAGAACGACATCAGAAAATCTTCGGCGACAAACGGGATGTCGCGTTCGCCCAGCCTGAACACGAGCTCCCTGCCCTGCATCGCGGCGACCGTTTCAGGCGATAGCGCCTGCAGCGTCGTGCGCGCATCGTCGATGATCTTCTGCAGGGCCGCGTAGTCCTGTTTCGCGACGCCGGAAGGCGGCATGAAGACGCCGGATTGCACGCCGTCGATGGCGCCTCGGGAGTGGTGCGCCACTGACATGATCTGAAAGCGGAAGGGCAGCATGTCCGGACAGAGACGCATCTCGACCAGGTCGTTGGGATCGATTCCGGCCGCCTGACAATGGCGCGCGCCCTTGTCGAGAAAGCCCGAGACCGCGCCGAGCACCTGCAGAAACGAGGCGACGCTGAGGTCGTACAGCGGAATGGCCATGGGTGTTACCTCCGTCATCCTGAAATCGAAAATCGTCGATGGACCCGGCCCGCCCATTGCGCTCGGCGGTCCCAGGTGGCTGCCGGAGTATAGGAGCCCCCAGCGAGCGACGTCAATCGCGAACTCGTGGGCCGGCACCCGGCGAAGAAAGCGGTCATCGATTTCAGCCTCGGGGATGTCGAGGGTAAGATGCGGGCAACGGCATTTTCCATCAGCGCCGCAGATGACCGACTGGCCCACGCATGACGAACCTTCCATCGACTGAGCGCGAACCAACCGCTGCCCACCGGCGCGTGCGCCAAACCACCCCCGGCACGATCAGGCGTGCGGGCGACTCCTGGCCGGCCTCTCCCGACCTCGCGGCGCCGCAGCCAGGGGCGTTCGGGGGGATTGTCCAGCGCTGGCGGGGCGCCACCGGGGTCGGTCTCCTCTGCGCCTTCCTGGCGGGCTGCAGTGGTCTGCCGGTAGCTCCGGGGGAACGTACCGTGGTGGTCCCCTCCCCCAACCACAATGCCCGCCGGCCGAACTTCGTGGTCCTTCACGACACCGCCAGCGGCACCGTCGAACGGGCCCTCAAGGTGCTCACCGATCCGGCCCGCAGCGTCAGCGCGCACTACCTGATCGGCCGCGACGGCACCCTCTACCAGCTGGTCGACGAAGACCGGCGCGCCTGGCACGCGGGAGCTTCCTGGTGGGCCGGGCAGACCGATCTCAATTCGGCGTCGATCGGCATCGAGCTCGACAACACCGGCGCCGAACCCTACCCGGAAGCCCAGATCGTCCGTCTCCTGGAGGTCCTGAAAGGCCTGAAGGAACGTTACCGGATTCCGGCGAGCAACTTCATCGGTCACGGCGACGTCGCCCCGCGGCGAAAGGTCGATCCGAGTCGCTACTTCCCGTGGCAGCGTCTGGCGAGCGAGGGCTTTGGTCTGTGGTGCCGCGAAAACGCCTTGGTGGCCCTGCCCGATCCTGCCGATCCTGCCGATCCTGCCGATCCTGGCGACCAGCTGCTGGCCCTCGAAGTCATCGGTTACGATGTCTCGAACCCGGCCGCCGCGCTGGCAGCCTTTCGGCGGCACTTTCTCGGCACGGATGCGCAGGGCGAAGTCAGCGCGGCGGAACGCCAGCTGATGCGCTGCCTCGCGCGCGAAAAGCGCCCGCCAGCCCCCTGAAAGCGCCTCTCGTTACCCGCTGTCGACGATCCGGTGGCTGAGCTGCGAATCGTTCCGGGGGTCGCGCAGCGGGGCCGGCAAATCGACGCCGTTGGCAGCGAACAGGCAGGGATGGCGTTTGCCGTCGGTCGTCAGGCGAATCCGGCGGCAGCCGTGACAGTAAGCCTGCATCACCGACGCGCTGACGCCGATCCCGCCGCTCACCGGCGGCCGGCCGCCGATTGTCTTTCCATGCGCCGCAGCTCGGGCAGGCACGAGCCACAGGCGGTGCCGCACTGGCGTCTGGCCTGCAGCGCGGCGAGATCGAGGCCGCCCGCGAGGTCGGAGAGGATCTCGCTCTCGGCGACGTCCAGGCAGTTGCAGACGATCCGTCCGCGCGCCGCTGCCGCCGAAGGCGGTGCGGCGAGCGGCGCGAACAGCCATTTGCGCAACTCCTGCGGGCTGCCGCCGCGCACCATCAGATCGATCAGCCAGGCGGTGGCGCGGGTCTCGTTGCAGAGCAGCGCACCGACGAGGCGGTCGTTCTCGATCAGCGCACGCTTGGCGATGCCGCGCCGCGGATCGTTGAAAGCGAGCGCGTGCGGCGTATCGAGCCCGATCGCCGCGGCCAGTTCGCGCAGCAGTTCGGGCGTCGGCAGTGGGCTGTCCACTGCGCCCCAGGCGCGCAGGACGACGACCGCCGAGGCGCGGCCGATGAGCGTCAGCGTCGCGTGCTCGAAGCGCGCCAGCCACGGCTGCAGGGCGGCATGCAGGCCGAGACCCGGATCGTTGCGCAGCGCGACGAGCTGCCAGCCGGTCGCGAAGCGCTCGACCTGCACCGCTGCGTGCTTGAGTTCGGGCTGACGCGACACCGGGTCGGTGACCGCGGGCATCAGGGCATTGACCCCGAGGCCACGCATGAAGCGCCCGCCCCAGTGCATCGGCAGGTAGCTCTGCGCCGGGCGCAGGCCGGTCGATGCCGCTGCCCGCAGCAGCAGGGTGCCGCGTTTGCCCTTGACGCGGACGAGATCACCGTCCCGGATGCCGCGCCGTTCCATGTCGCGCCCGTTCATTTCCAGCACCGGTTCGGGTGCATGCGCAAAAAGCCGGGGAACGACGCCGGTACGGCTCATGCCATGCCACTGGTCGCGCAGACGGCCACTGTTGAGATGCAGCGGCAGCCGCGCGTCGGTCACTTCGGCGGTCGATTGATGCGTCACGGCATGAAAACGCGCGCGGCCGCTGGGGGTCGGGAAAAGGCCGTCGCCGTAGAGGCGCGTCGTGCCGGTCGCAGCGCCCTCGCGCAGCGGCCATTGCTGCGGTCCCTTGCGCTCGAGCAAGGCATACGAGAGACCGCCGATGTCGAGGTCGCGGCAGAGGGTGCTCGCGCGGTGCTCGTTGAAGATGCTCTCGACGTGCGGATACGGAAACAGTGTCGCGCCAGACGCGGGGCGCCGGCTTTCCAGGCGCTGCGCAAAATCGACCGCAATGGACCAGTCGGCGCGGGCCTCGCCGGGCGGCGCGACGGCGGCACGGACGCGCGAGATGCAGCGCTCGGAGTTGGTCACCGTTCCCTCTTTCTCGCCCCAGCCGGCCGCCGGCAGCAGCAGGTCGGCGAAGGCTGCGGTGTCGGTCTGCGGGTTCACTTCCTGGACGACGACGAACGGGCAGCGCGCCAGCGCTTCGTGTACCCGCGCCAGATCGGGAAGCGAGTGCGCCGGGTTGGTGCAGGCGATCCACAGCGCCCGGATTTTTCCCGCATGCACGGCTTCGAACAGTTCGACCGCGGTCAGACCGGGCGTCGCCGGGACCTCGGGAATTCCCCACAGGCGCGCCACCTCGGCGCGATCTTCGGCGTTGCCGAGATCGCGGTGGCCCGAAAGCAGGTTGGCCATGCCGCCGACTTCGCGGCCGCCCATCGCATTCGGCTGGCCGGTCAGCGAGAAAGGTCCGCAGCCGGGCTGGCCGATCTTGCCGGTCGCCAGATGCAGGTGGATCAGCGCGACATTGTTGTCGCTGCCGTGGCTCGACTGGTTGAGCCCCTGGCAATAGAGCGAGAGCGCTGCCGGCGCCTGCCCGAACCAGCGCGCTGCGGTCACGATGTCCTCGGCCCGGAGGCCGCAAAGCTCTGCCGCGAGCGCCGGCGTGTAGTCGCGCACCAGCGCCTTGAGGGCGTCGAAGCCCTCGGTGTGGGCGCGGATGTAGGCGAGGTCGCAGAGATCTTCCCAGAGCAGCACGTGCAGCATCGCGTGGTAGAGCGCAATGTCGCTGCCGGGCAGGATCGCGAGGTGAAGATCGGCGGCTTCGGCGGTATCGGTCCGGCGCGGGTCGACAACGATCAGCTTCATCGCCGGCCGCTTTGCCCGCGCGTCCTCGATGCGACGAAAGAGCACCGGATGCGTCCAGGCGGTGTTGGCACCGGCGATCAACAGGCAGTCGGCGTGATCGACGTCCTCATAGGCGCAGGGGGGCGAATCGGCCCCCAGCGTCAGCTTGTAGCCGGCGACCGCCGAACTCATGCACAGACGCGAATTGGTGTCGACATTGTTGGTGCCGATCAGCCCCTTGGCGAGCTTGTTGAAAACGTAATAGTCCTCGGTCAGGAGCTGACCGCTGAGGTAGAAGGCGACGCTGTCCGGCCCGTGCTCGGCGATCGCCTCCGTAAAACGCTGCGCCGCATGATCGAGCGCGACCGGCCAGCTGACCCGCTCGCGCGGCAGCTCCTTCTCGCGCCGCAGTTGCGGATGCAGCAGGCGCTGCGCCAGCGCCTGCGGGGTGACGGTCAGATGCAGGGTGGCGCCCTTGGTGCACAGGCGGCCGAAGTTCGCCGGATGATCGGGGTCGCCGCGCACGCCGGTGATCTGCGTCTGATCGTGCTCGATGATGACGCCACAACCGACGCCGCAGTACGAACAGGTGGACTTCGTTTCCATGCCCGTCGGGTCAGCAACAGAACAAAGCAATGATCACGCGAGCTGCAACCATACCGTGTCGCCTTCGAGCCTGACGGCGAAGCGCCGCGCACACCCCTGATCCGGCGCCACCGCCTGGCCATCTGCGAGTCCCACTTTCCAGCCGTGCAAGGGACAGGTGACCGTCTCGCCATGGACGATGCCCTGCGACAGCGGCCCACCCTTGTGCGGGCAGCTGTCGTGCAGCGCGAAGACGCGGTCGTCGGCAGTGCGAAAGATCGCGATGTCGCCCTGCGTCGAGGCCGCGACGCGGCTCCCGAGCGGCGGAATGTCGGTCAACAGGCAGACCCGCAGCCAGTCGCTCATGCCGTCACCTCGTGCAAGGGAATGACCTCGTACTCGCGGCGCCGGGCCGGCTGCTCGACCGCCTGCTGCCACGGGTCTTGGTAATCCTGCAGGGCAAACAGCAGGCGCTCGTGCAGTTCCCGGCGCCGCAGCGGGTCATCGACCACCGCCGCCTTGACGTGATCGAGCCCGACGCGGGCGACGTAGTGACAGGTCCGTTCCAGGTAGTAACCTTCTTCGCGGTAGATCTGCAGGAAGGCCGCAGCATACTCCATCACCTCGTCATCGTTCTTCACCTTGCAGAGAAACTGCGCGACTTCGGTCTTGATGCCGCCGTTGCCCGCGACGTGGAGTTCGTAGCCGGAATCGACACCGATGACGCCGACGTCCTTGATGCCGGCCTCGGCGCAGTTGCGCGGACAACCCGACACCGCGAGCTTGACCTTGTGCGGACTCCACATGCCGAACAGCATCCTTTCGAGCTTGACGCCCATGGCCATCGAGCGCTGGGTGCCGAAACGGCAATGCTCGGCGCCGACGCAGGTCTTGACGGTGCGCAGGCTCTTGCCGTAGGCGTGGCCCGAGACCATTCCGGCCCTGCCCAGATCGGCCCAGACCCTGGGCAGATCGTCCTTCCTGATGCCGAGCAGATCGACGCGCGCGCCGCCGGTCATCTTCACCGTCGGCACCTGGTACTTGTCTGCGACGTCGGCGATGGCGCGCAGCTCGGACGGCGTCGTCAGCCCGCCCCACATCCGCGGCACGACGCTGTAGGTGCCATCCTTCTGGATGTTGGCGTGCGCCCGCTCGTTGATGAAGCGCGATTGCGGATCGTCCTTCGCTTCGCCCGGCCAGGTCGAGATCAGGTAGTAGTTGAGCGCCGGGCGGCACGAGGCGCAGCCGTTGGGCGTCTGCCAGGCGAGCGTCTGCATGACTTCGGGGATCGACAGCAGGTGCTGGCTGCGAATGGCTTCGCGGACGTCGCCATGCGAGTGTTCGGTGCAGCCGCAGACCGCCTTGTCCCTGGACCCTGCCGGCGAGTAGGCGCTGCCGACCGTGGCCGCCAGGATCTGCTCGACCCGCCCGCTGCACGAGCCGCAGGAGCTGGAGGCCTTGGTCGTCTTGCGCACGTCCTCCAGGGTCAACAGACCGTGGGTCCTGATCGCCTTGACGATCGCCCCTTTGCAGACGCCGTTGCAGCCGCACACTTCGGCTTCGTCAGGCATCGTCGCGACGTTCGCCTGGCCGGCGGTGACGGCGTCGCCGAGCGACGCGTTCTGGCTGAACATCAGATGATCGCGAATCTCGCGGATGTTGCTGGCCTCCTTCACCAGCTTGAAATACCAGGCACCATCGGCCGTATCGCCGTAGAGGACGGCACCGATCAGGGTGTCGTTCTTCACCACCAGCTTCTTGTACACGCCGCCCGAGGGGTCATGCAGGACGATCTCGTCGGTCCCTTCGCCGCCGCCGAAGTCGCCGGCCGAGAAGAGGTCGATGCCGGTCACCTTGAGCTTGGTGGAAGTCAGCGTGCCGGTGTAGCGCGAGATGCCGAAGTGGGCAAGGTGGTTGGCGCACACCCGGGCCTGCTCGAAGAGGGGCGCCACCAGGCCGTAGACGGTGCCGCGGTGGGCGACGCATTCGCCGACCGCATAGATGCGCGGGTCGTAGGTCTGCATGGTGTCGTTCACGACGATGCCGCGATTGCAGTAGAGCCGGGCCGATTCGGCAAGCGCCGTGTTCGGGCGGATGCCGGCAGCGACGACCACCAGGTCGGCCGGAATCTCGTGGCCGTCCTTGAAGCGCAGCGCGACCACCCGGCCGGATTCGCCGCGGATCAGCGCTTCGGTCTGCATTTCGAGGAGAAACTTCAGGCCTCGCGCCTCGAGCGAAATCCGGAGCATGTCGGCCGCTGCCTGATCGAGCTGACGTTCCATCAACCACGGCATCAGATGCACGACGGTCACCTCCATGCCACGCTGGCGCAGGCCATTGGCCGCCTCCAGCCCGAGCAGGCCGCCGCCGATCACCACCGCGTGCCGATGGCTGCGCGCGGTGGTGATCATTTCGTCGGTATCGCGGATGTCGCGGTAGCTGATCACGCCGGGCAGATCGATCCCCGGAATCGGCGGCATGAAGGGCGTCGAACCGGTGGCCAGCAGCAGGCGGTCGTAGTCGACTTCGATGCCGTCGGGGGTAAAGACCTTGCGCCGGCGGCGATCGATCTGCTCGACGTGCTTGCCCAGATGCAGGCGGATGTCGTGCTCGCGGTACCATTCGAGCGGATTGAGCGTGATGTCCTGGATCGTCATCTCGCCCGCGAGGACCGGCGACAGCAGGATGCGGTTGTAGTTCGGGTACGGCTCGGCGCCGAAGACCGTAATCTCGTAGCGCTCGGGGGCGAGCTTCAGGAGTTCCTCCAGCGTACGGATTCCGGCCATGCCGTTGCCGACGACGACGAGTTTCTGCTTTTTCATGAGGCGCCCTCCGCAGGATGGGGAAAGGTCGCCATGCTCAGGCGGCCTGTTTCATTTGCTTGCGATAGAGGAACTCGAACACCGCCGCGCGGTACTCGGCGAACTGCGGGTCGTGCGCGAGTGCCAGCCGGTCGCGCGGCCGCGCGAGGTCGACGCAGAGGATTTCGCCGATGGTCGCCGCCGGGCCGTTGGTCATCATGACGATGCGGTCCGACAGCAGGACCGCTTCATCGACGTCGTGCGTCACCAGCACGACGGTGGCACCGGTCTTCGCCATGACGCCGTTCATCTCGTCCTGCAGTGCCGCCCGGGTGAGCGCATCGAGGGCGCCGAAAGGCTCGTCCATGAGCAGGATCTTCGGTTCGATGGCAAAGGCGCGGGCGATGCCGATGCGCTGTTTCATGCCGCCCGAGATCTCGTGCGGATACTTGTGCATGGCGTGCGTCATGTGCACCATTTCGAGTGCCGCCTCGACGCGGGCGCGCAGGCTCGCCTTCGCCTCCCGGCGGCCGAAGACCTGCGCGACGCCGAGCATCACGTTCTCGAAGCAGCTCATCCACGGCAGCAGCGAGTGGTTCTGGAAGACCACCGCGCGCTCGGGTCCGGGGCCGGCGATCTCGCGCTCGGCGCAGAGCAGCAGGCCGCTGGTCGGCAGCGTCAGGCCAGCGATCAGGTTCAACAGGGTCGACTTGCCGCAACCCGAGTGACCGATCAGCGAAACCACCTCGCCCTTGCTGATGGTGAGATTGATCTCGCGCAAGGCGGTGAATTTGCCGCTGCGGGTGTTGAAGGTCTGTCCGAGGTCTTCGATTTTGACGAGTGGTTTCATGATCAGGGGCTCTCGTAGGTGAAGCGGCGGGCGATCAGGAGCAGCGCCTGTTCGAGCGCGAAGCCGACGATGCCGATGACGAAGATGGCAATCAGGATGTTCTCGACCTTGAGGTTGTTCCACTCGTCCCAGACCCAGAAACCGATGCCGACGCCGCCGGTGAGCATTTCGGCCGCGACGATGACCAGCCAGGCAGTGCCGATCGACAGCCGGATGCCGGTCAACATGTAGGGCAGCACGGCGGGAAAAAGGATCCGGGTGATCACCCGACTCTCGGGCAGACCGAGAACGCGGGCGACGTTGAGGTAGTCCTGCGGCACCCGTTGCACGCCTTGCGCGGTGTTGAGGATCATCGGCCAGATCGAGCAGATGAAGATCGTCCAGGTCGCCGCCGGGTCGGCGCTCTTGAAGACCAGCAGGCCGATCGGCAACCAGGCGAGCGGCGACACCGGTCGCAGCAGGCTGATGATCGGATCGAACATCCGTCGCATGAAAGTGACGCGACCGAGCAGAAAGCCGATCGGAATGCCGATCAGCGCGGCAAAGCCGAAGCCGATGCCGACCCGCTGCAGCGACGCGAGGACGTTCCAGCCGATTCCCTGGTCGTTCGGGCCGTTGCGATAGAAGGGGTCGGCGAACAGGGTGACCGCCGCCTCCCAGGTCTTGCCGGGTCCCGGAATGTTGCCGGAACCGGCCGCGACCAGCGCCCACAGGCCGATCATCAGGACGAGGCCAAGGAGCGGCGGAATCACCGCCCGACAATAATCGCCCAGCCGCTCGCGGCCCGGGCCCGATCCGGAGCGGGCCAGCGGCAAGGCCGTTGCCACAGGCTCGGCCACTGCTGCGCTGCGCTCGGGCAAAGCGGGACTGCTGGCGCCGCTTTCCGCCACCACCGACGCAACGGCTGCGTCGACCGGTTTGAATGCCATGACGGTACTCATGAGTGCTCTCCCTGGCCAGACATCGATCAGGCCCTGATCTTGAACGAGGCCGCGTACCTTTTCGGATCCTTGCCGTCCCAGAGGACGCCGTCGATCAGCTTGTGGCTGCGCAGCTCGCTCTTCGGTAGCGCGACACCGGCAGCGGTCGCCGCCTGCTTGTAGACGTCGATGCGATTCACCGCCCGGGCGACGGCGAGGTAATCGGGGTCGGTCTTCAGCAGCCCCCAGCGTTTGTGCTGGGTCATGAACCACATGCCGTCCGACAGGTAGGGGAAATTGACCGCCCCGTCGTTGAAGAACTTCATGTGGTTGCGGTCGTCCCAGCTCTTGCCGAGACCGTTCTCGTAGCGGCCGAGCATGCGGCCGACGATGACCTCGGTGTCGGTATTGACGTACGACTTCTGGGCGACCGTCTCCGCCGTCTTCTGCTTGTTGGCGAGCGACGCATCGATCCAGCGCGACGCGTCGAGAATCGCCGCCGTCATCGCGCGCGCCGTATTCGGATGCTTCGCGGTCCATTCAGCGGTCGTCCCCAGCACCTTCTCGGGATGGTCGGTCCAGATCTCCTGCGAGGTCGCTGCGGTGAAACCGATCCTGTCGATGATCGCCCGCTGATTCCAGGGCTCGCCGACGCAATAGCCGTCCATGTTGCCGACCCGCATGTTGGCCACCATCTGCGGCGGCGGCACGACGATGTTCTTGACATCCCGGAAAGGATCGATGCCGTAGGTCGCGAGCCAGTAGTAGAGCCACATCGCGTGCGTGCCGGTGGGAAAGGTCTGGGCGAAGGTGTATTCCCGCTCTTTCTTCGCGATCAGTCTGGCGAGCGACACGCCGTCGGTCGCGCCCTTGTCCTTCAGCTGATTGGCCAGCGTGATGCCCTGACCATTGTTGTTCAGCGTCATCAGCACGTTCATGTCCTTCTTCGGTCCGGTGAGCCCGAGCTGGACGCCGTAAACCAGGCCATAGAGCACATGCGCGGCGTCGAGTTCGCCATTGACCAGCTTGTCGCGCACCGACGCCCACGACGCTTCCTTGGTCGGGATGATCTTGATGCCGTACTTCTGATCGAATTTCTGGACCGCTGCCATCACCACCGACGAGCAGTCGGTCAGCGGAATGAAGCCGATCCGCACTTCCTTCTTCTCCGGTGCGTCGGAACCGGCGGCCCAGGCGGTGGAACGAATGAACGGCCCGCTCATCAGCGCGGCGCCGGCCGCCAGAGAAGCCCCGCGGCGCAGAAAGTCGCGCCGCCGGCTGGAATCGTTGTCATGGCTCATCTCGCAATTCTCCGAAGTCGAAAACAAAAAAGGCGCCTGTTGCGATGACCGAAGAAAGCATGTCGATGCTTTACCCCAGTCACGCAACAGACGCCGTTGTCCTTTTGCCCGGAACCGCCGTTGGTTCCGTGCTCGTTATACCCTAAGCAGATTCCATGCCGGATTGGTCAGATGGGACGGCAAACCTGGATTGGCGGCACTTTGCGGCCCTGCCGGGCGCTTTGAACGAGCCCTCGGGCGAGCGCTCTGCGCACCGCGGCTGTGCAGAACTCGCCCGCACGCACCAGCTCAGAGCAATAGCCGGGCCATGGCCAGCAGGTCGCCGGCGACCTTCGCGAGCGGCTGCGAACGTTCCATCGCGAGCTTGCGCAGCGCCGCGTAGGCCTCATCCTCGGAGAGGCCGCGGCTTTTCATCAGGATGCCCTTGGCGCGCTCGACGATCTTGCGCTCGGAGAGTTTGCGGGTCGCCGCCGCCAGTTCCTGCTTCATCGACTGATGCGATTCGAAGCGCGCGATGGCGACATCGATGATCGGTTTGAGCCGCGCCATGTCGAGGTTGTCGACCACATAGGCCGAAACCCCGGCCCTGAAGGCCGCGCGCATGATGTCGCTGTCGTCGTCCGAGGTCAGGATGATCACCGGCCGCGGCATGTCGCGGTCCATCACCGCGAGGTTTTCGAGCGTGTCGCGCGAGGGGGAATCGGTCTCGATCAGGATGATGTCGGGGCGGGTCCGCTCGATCTGCGCCGTCAGATCGAGCACCGACGGCAACACCGCCGCCACCTGATGCCCGGCCATGGCGAGTCCGCCGCACAACTCGGCGGCCCGAGTACGGGATTCATCGATGACCAGGATACGCAACATTCCTGAGTCAAAGCAATTGACATGCCAACAAGAATCACCGGGGGTCATGGCGGGCGAAGGTTTTGGCGTATCTGCAGTTAAGAAGGCCCCGGGGTCATTCCGGTCGGCCGGGTGATTCCGATTGCGGAAGATGCAGCGGGCGTTGTCTCGATGATCCAGAAAACCTCTGCTAGCGGGAGAAAATCCCGTTCATGCTTCGACAGGCTCAGCACGAACGGGATTTTTTCGTTTCACCCAATGGGTGAGCTTCCGTTCGCCTTGAGCAGCCCGCGCAGCGGGCGTGTCGAAGGGCTCTCGGGTCATCAAGCGACGCTTCCAGGATGATTGCTCCACGAACCACCCCGCCGGACCTCTCCAGACCACCTGACCCGATGCCGCCAACCGGCAAGACGGAGAATGGCAAAATTCGCGCGGCGTGCGGCGCGCGGCGTAGCGGGGGAAGTCTCCCCCGCACCCCCTCCAGAGTCGGAGATCCCGGAGTGACAGAGGTCAGAGGGAGCAGAGGACAGAGTCAGCGAACAGGGGAAGAACGCAACACCACCCGAAAACCGAGATAGTCATACCGACCGCCCGGGAGAGACCAGAGGCGGGAGGCGCAGCGGGCGAAGCCTCGATGAAAGATCCACGAGCCGCCCCGCACGACCCGCAAGATGTCGTCCGGCGCAGCGAGGTCTTCGCGTTGCAGGTCCCTGGCATCGTAGGGATAGACGAAATCGGGCTTTTCCCAGTCGCTCCCCCAGAGGCTGCGCGTCCATTCCCAGACGTTGCCGGCCAGATCCTCGCAGCCGTACGGGCTGCATCCCAACTCGAAGCAGCCCGGCGTACTCGTCTCACCGATGCCGTTCTCGGCATTACTTTTTCCGGCATCCCGTTCGCCACCCCACGGCCAGGCGCGCTGCGGTTCCGGGTTGTTCTGCAGTGGCGATGCGTCAATGGTGAAGCCATCCTGCAGGGTCCGGTACTGCGCTGCCTGCGGGATCTGCACGCCACCGCGCGCGGCCTTCTCCCACTCGGCTTCCGACGGCAGGCCGACAGACCAGCCGGACGGCAATGCGTCGCGCCAGCGCTCGCTCAGCCAGTCGCAAAAGGCGCAGGCATCGTGCCAGCTCACCTCGACCACCGGCCGGTTCGGCGGGTAGCGCAGGGCGTCTGGATCATGCGCGCGACAGGCACTCGCGGCGACGAATTGCGCGAACTGCGCGACGGTGACCGGCGCCACGGCGATCCAGTAGTCATCCCTCAGCGTCTCGTTGCGGTGCAGTGGCGCGTGGGTAACACCCTCGTCGCCCATCCAGAACGGCCCGCGCGGCACCAAGGCGAAGCGCATCTGGTCGACGTCGAGCAGGTGCTGCCGGGTCTCGCCGAGCGCCGCGAGCAGGTCGCCGGCGAGCGCGCGTTCGCGGCCCGGCAGGGTGGTGCTGCGCAGCAGCCGAAGTTGCCAGTCGCGGACCCGCAGGCGCTTGCGCTCGTGCCGCTCCTGCAGGTCGGGATCGGCCGCGGCGAGGCCGGTCTCGTGCAGCACCTGCCCGGCCAGCAGGGCGCCCCACTGGCTGCCACTGTCCGCTTCGGGCGCGCTTGCCGCCGGATCGGGACCGTGGGTGCACAAGGCGTCGACCAGTTCCCAGATCGAACCCGGCGCGTTGCGAAAACCCGCTGCGCTCAGCAGCGTGACCTCGCGCCAGCGGTTGGGGTCGGCCTTCGCGAGGCAGCTCAGCGTGTCAGGGAACTTGAATCTGGCCAGGTGGCAGGCGGCGAGGTACTCCTGGAAGGAACGGTGCGGGAACTGGTAGAGGCCTTCGCCGTGCGCGGTGAGCAGCCCCGTGCGGTCGCGCAGGTGGTCTTCGAGCCGCACCGGCCGGACGTCTGGCCGGTCGCGCGACGCGGCGAGCAGGGCCGCGATCAGATCACCCTGCCGGATGTCGGCGGTGCCCAGCAGCGTCGGTTGCTGGAGGTGAGCCTCGTAGGCGAGCTTGTCGAGTTCGCGCCGGATGTTCTCGCGGCTGGCGTTCAGCCACTCGTTGAGGCTGGGTTGCTCGACGCCGATCGGCTGGCCGCTGGCGTCACGCTGCAGTTTGAGGCCTTCCCATTCGTCGAGCAGCATGGCCACCGACTGGCGGTACAGCTCCTCGCGGTTTTCCGGCAGCGAGCCACCGCCCCGGGTCTGCAGCCGCGCCATCAGGGTCAGCAGCAGCGGTCGCGCGGCGAGCTCGCGCAGTTCGGGGCGAATGGTCGCGCGCTTCAGCATCGCCGCGCCGGCCGCGGCCTGCGCCTCGCTGATGCGGAAGAGGTCGTGCGCCATGTGCTGATACCAGCCGTCGATGAAACGCTCGACCTGACCGCGGGTGAAGGGCAGCAGCTCGCGCTCGGCGAAGCCGTCGAGCTTCCAGTCCTGGCGCTGGTAGGCGTAGGTGCGGCTGGTCACCAGGAAGCGGCATCTGGCGTGGGTGGCGGCGAACTCCTGCACCGCTGACTTGACCTGCTCGCGCCGCTGCAGGGCGTCGGGAACTTCGTCGAGCCCGTCGAGCAGGATCAGCCCGCCCTGCCCGAGCAGTTCAGCCGACAGGTGGTCGGCGTAACGCGGCAGCGACGCGGGCAGTTGCCCGACGATGAAGGTCCACAGATCGTTGGCGCCTGCCGGGGTGCCGGGCGGTGGCAGGCTGGCGGCGAAGTCGCGCAAGACCACGCGCACCGGCAGCGGCGCGCCGTGCCTCCAGCGCTGCGGCTTTGGCTTCGGCTGCGGCTTCTCGGTCGGTGCGCCCTCTTCCGGCGGGATCGGATGGCGCAGCAGTTTCAGGTTGGCACCGGGTTCACGCAGGATCTCGCCGGCCAGGCACAGCGCGACGAAGTTGAGGAAGGTCGTCTTGCCGCTCCCCGGCCCGCCCATCAGCACCAGATGTCGCTCCCGGTCGAGCGCTTCGAGCGCCGAGAGCCGCTCCAGGCGCTCGACTTCACCCGGCTGGCCCGTGCCGGGCTGGCGGAGGCTGCCGCCGGCCGCCGGATGCAGGCGCTTTTCGTCGCGCCCCTCGGTGAGCAGCGCGGTGTATACCGAAGCCAGCTGGACCGGCTTGCCGCTGTCGCTGACGAACAGCGGCAGACGGTTGGCCTGCATGCTGAGCCACGCGAGATAACCCTGGCGGAGGTCGCCGGCGCTGGCCCCCGGCTGTGCGGCCTGTTGCAGCGTGATCTGGTAGCTGTCGCCGCCGACGTAACTGGCCCCCTTGCCCAGCGCCACGGCATCATTGCCCTGGGCGACGGCGCCGTCGCCCTCGACCGAGGCTCTGGCCCGGTTGCGCGGTTTTTTCGGAGGGGATGATTCTTCGCGGGTCATGGCGGTTCCGTTCGCGAGGGTCTGGATTGAGCGTAGCATTGGAGAATGCCTGCTGACATTGTGGGATGTCAATGGCTGCCGGTTTCGGCGCAGGGGTTTCGCCAGACAGGGGGATGAGAGATGAGCCATCGCTTCGAGAATGCCTATGCCTTGCTGATCGCCGTCGATCAGAACCTGGAAGCCAGCGCGGCGCTGCCCGCAGTCGCCGCCGACGCGCGTGCCCTGCGCGACGTGCTGGTGCACCCGCAGCGCTGCGCCTATGCGCCCGAGCATGTGCGCCTGCTGACCGGCGCAGACAGTACTCGGCAAGGCATCCTGGACGGGCTGGACTGGCTGGCCGAACGGCTCGCTGCCGCCGCCGATGATGCGACAGCGATCGTCTACTTCAGCGGTCACGGCCACGTCGAAGATGGCGAGCATTTCCTGCTTCCCTACGATCTCAAGCTGCGACGCGTTGGCAGCAGCGCGCTCGCCGCGGTGGCCTTTGCCGCCGATGTCAAGGCGCTGGCGGCGCGTCGTCTGCTGGTGGTGCTCGACTGCTGCCACGCGGCCGGGATGGCGGTCAAGGGCGCAACCGATACGCTGCCGATCAGCAGCGACGCCGTGCCGCTGTCGCTCTTCATGCCCGCCGCGAAATCGCCGGGCGGCGCCCTGGCCGCAGGCGCGGGCCGCGCCGTGCTGAGTTCGTGTCAGGCCACGGAACGTTCGTACCTCCGCGCCGACGGCCGCATGAGCCTCTTCACCTATCACCTGATCGAGGCGCTGACCGGCCACGCCCAGCCGCAGGGCGGCGCCGGGCAAGTGCTGGTCTCCGACCTGATCTCCCACGTCTACCGGTGGGTGCCGGAAAGCGCGCAGGCGCAGCACGGGGCACGACAAACCCCGGATTACCAGCTCGCCGGCAACTTCCCGGTGGCGCTGCTGCTCGGCGGCGACGGGCTGGGCAAGGGTCAGGCGGCGCCGGATCCGCTGCGGCCGCTACCGTCAGCAAAGATCTCCTACAAGGCCAAGCTGCGCGGCGCTGGCGCCATTGCCCAGCCGAAGTTTAACAAGCCTGAAAAAGCATCTTCCTTAATCAACCGCTTGCGGTCTAAAAAAAGCTCGAGTGGCACTACACGCCGGTGATTTGGATTCAGATGATCAGTTTTCTGGTTCCTCCTGGTGCGCAGTTGAGCCCCAGCGCCTGGTAGATCGCCATCAGCTCGGGCTCGGCGACGGTCGCTTTGCGCACATGCAAGGAGCGCCCGTCACGCTGGGTAAAGGTCGCCGTGACCCGGCGCTGTACCGAGAGGATGTCGCGCAGGGTGGCCCAACTGTCGGTTATTCCCGCCGCCTTGAGCTTGACCCGCAGGAACTGGACGCACTGATAGGCGAGCACGGTAATGAAGAGATGCCCGTCGGCGCGCACTTCGTTGGTGTGATAGACGGGCCGCAGGCCAAGCTCGCTCTTCAGGCTGCGAAAAACGCTCTCCAGGTCGGTGAGCATCGTATAGGTGCGCCAGAGGCGTTCTTCATCCCAGGTCAGTTCGTTGGTGCGCAGGCAATAGACGCCGGGATGGGTGGCCATCGTGCCGGCGACCAGCTCCTTCTGCCAGGTGATCGCGCTCACCTTCTTGCCCTCGTCGCTGATGAACTGGACTTGATAGTGTTGGCTGGCGCCGCGGCTCTTCTGTTTGAGTCGGCCCAGACGTTCGAGCAGTTTGTCGTGGCGTTTCTCGCTCTGCGGCTTTTGCAGACCCTCGCTCAGCTCCTGCAATCCCGCTTCAAACCGCTGGCAGGCCTGCGCGAGCATCGCTTCTTCCTTGAGTTGCCGACTCGGTGAGTGGCAATACAGGCAGATTTCCTTGCCGTCCGGGCTGGGTTCCTTCTGCAGATGGAGCGGCTCCTCGCTGGCAGTCTCAATGGTCACCGCGCGGCTCTGGTCGAACTGGCGCTTGCCGCCGCGGCGAACCACCAGATAGCGATAGCCGTGTTCGGCCAGCCAGCTCACATTGGCCTCGGTGGCAATACCGGCGTCCATCACCACCAGCGCGCCCGCCGGAGTGCCGAGCCCGGCCAGCATGGCAGAGAGCGTGCCGGGTTCCGAGACGTTGCCGGCAAAGGTCTGTGAGCGCCTGACGAAGCCACTGCCGTCGAGCACCAGACCAAGCGTCACCAGCGGGCAGTCACTGCGTCTCTCCTTCGAACGCCCCCGCCGGGCCTTGGCATTGCCGCTGGCTTCGCCTTCGAAATAGGTGTTGCTCAGGTCGTACAGCGTGACCGTCTCTGGCAGATCAAAGAGCGTCTGGACAGAGCCAAAGAGCCGCGCTTCGATCGCTTCACGATGCTTCATCAGAACATCCGAGGCACGGTACAAACCCATGTGAGAGATCGACAGGAAGTCGAAGTCGAGCAATTCGCCCAAGGCGCTATGGTGTTGCAGCCAGTTCCAGGTTGCCCGTTCCGACCCCGGCTGGCCCATTCTGCCGATCAGGCTACCGATGATCGAGGCTTGCACGATGCCATTGACGCCCAGATCCTTCAGCGTTTCAAGGAGCCCCAGTTCGCTCAGCGCATGCAGGCCGACCTGCTCCACCCCCACCGAGCGGGGCTGGGTCATCCGCAGCGAGTCCACATCGACTTCCTGGAAGTCTAGCGGCGGGCACGGTTTGCTGGCTGGCCCGGCGTCCCCCTCACTGGGCTGCCCCGCCGCAGACGCCAGGGTTGGCGCCTGCGCCACCAGTTGCGCAAAGTAGCGCTGCGCCGCCCGCTCGATGGCCTCCGGGCAGGGCAAGGGCAGGAGCAGCCCCTGAGGATTGAGCAACTGCTCGATGCGGCTACTCAACAGCGGCCAGTCTTCCTGCTTGATCGGGAAGTGCCGCCCCAGGTTCAGTACCGTGATCTGACGGACCTTGCCCCCGATACGCTGCGTGCGCACCAGTCGATAGGTGAAGTAGCCCTCACCCGTGGCTTTGTTGTTCGTTCTCGTTTGGCGTATAAACATCCACACGAGCGTACAACAAAAACAAGGGGTTTGGCCGCCTCAGCCAAACTATTATGGCACCACAAAACGTTTTGGAAAATCTACCAACAATAAAATCAACCGCCTAGGCGCGCGCTGCCCGG
The DNA here is from genome assembly GCA_036625225.1 of Candidatus Accumulibacter jenkinsii. Classification (GTDB taxonomy): domain Bacteria; phylum Pseudomonadota; class Gammaproteobacteria; order Burkholderiales; family Rhodocyclaceae; genus Accumulibacter; species Accumulibacter jenkinsii. Next base: position 178,660 of record JAZKUF010000002.1, read on the forward strand.
GAAAAGACCGGAATATGCCAGGAAGATGTTAAAGAGGGGCCAGGGGGATGGGGCCAGCGCTCAGGGCAAGAGAGCGGTCTTCATTGGCGGAAACAAGGTGGTGAACACCGGCAGGATGGTCAGCATCGTGAAGAACTCCGGTTTCTCGCGCGGCGAGTCTCCGGCGTACCCGTTCCGGGGCTTGAATCTCCACCTCGGCCGTGGCTTTGCGTTTCTCGATCAGGCCAGGGGCAGAGATATCTTCTCGCGGGGTATCGGCGAAGATCCTGCACCGCTACCACCGAGCGTGCGGAGAGCGACCGGGAAAGGCGATGCCTTCGTACTGCCGGAAGAGGAGCCAGCGGCAACCAGAGTGGCGGAGACCGGCGGCCAACTCGGCTTCGTCCTGGAAGGTTCGCACGCCAGGGGTCTCTCACTGCTCGCTCGCGGCAGGGCGCTGCTCACTTTCAAACAGTTCGCCGCGGGCGAAGCAGCGGGGGCAACGGTCGCCGGCGCTAAACTCGACGCGCTGCGCGAAGGCGAGCAGACGCTCATGATCAGCGTCACGCCCGAAGACGGCCTGGCGATCGACGGCCCGCATTCCGGCAGTGCGCAGTTCAGGGATGGCGAACTGCTGCAGGCGGTGCCTTTCGCGCTGCGGGCGCTGCCAGAGTCGGTCGGCGAATGCGGCGTGCATGTCGAGTTCCATCATGCCGGCGCGCGGCTGTACGAATTCCGCCTGCCGATCATCGTCCTGCCGCGCGGCCGGGCCTTGCCGGCGCTCGTTTCACCGCTCGCCATCGACCTCGATGCCCGCCAGGCGGTGCAGGCCGCCGGCGAGGTCGGGAAATTGTCGCGGCGCTTCCGGCTGAAGGCCTGCTTCGAAAACAATCAGCTGTATCTCAATTTCGACGATTACGTCGATGGCGAAATCAACTGTTCGATCGAAGGCTTCGCCTATTCGATCGACCGCGCCCGCTTCGACGCCCTGCGCGGGGAACTGGCGACGACCCTCGACGCCAATCTCTACGCGAGTTCGTCGGTGTGGGACGCCTTCGACGGTTCCGACACCACGGCGGCGGGCGTCCAGCGCCAGTTGACCCGCGTCATCGGGCAGTTCGCGCAGGCCGGCGGCGTGCTCTACCGGGCGCTGCGCGAGGATGCGAAGTGGCGCGAGATCCTGGACTATATCGAAGCCAAAGGCGACTCCGGCACGCGCTTGACGATCATCACCCGCGAGGTATCTCTGGCCTGGGAGTTGTTGTACCCGCAGCGCTTCGATCCCGACGATGTGGAGCGCTGGCCGCTGCAACCCGGCCTGTTCTGGGGTGCGCGCTTTGCGCTGGAAACGCAGTTGCTGGGCGAAGGCGATTACGCCGCCCTGCTGAAGACCCGGCGACAGGCGAAAGGGGCAGCCAGCCTCAACCTCAACCCGACGATCACCCTCGCCGCGGATCAGCTGCAGCAGGTCCACGCCGGCCTGGCCAGCACGCTGCGGGCGGAATCCCCGGGCGTCGAAGTCAGGGTCAATGACAACGGCCAGAGCATTCGCGACGTGATGGTCAAGGCGAAGACCGGGGCGACGCTGATCTACCTCTTCTGCCACGGCAGCCCGCCGCCGTCGGCCGGCGCGCCGCGGCCGGAAAGGCTGGAGCTTGACCAGGACTGTTCGGTTTCGGTCGATCAGATCGACGACGAACGCGTTTTTCCCAATGCGCCGATCATTTTCCTCAACGCCTGCAGTGCCGGCGCCTTTTCGCCCTTGTCCTTCACCGGCTTTCTGCGCGCCTTCCGCCGGAAGAAGGCGCTCGGGCTGATCGCCCCGGGTTTTCCCGTGCCGACCTGTTTTGCCGCGCGCTTTGGCGCCGATGTCGTCGATGCCTGCTTCCACAGCCAGGGCAGCAGCCTCGCCGGTCTCTTGCAGACTTTCCGGCAGCAGCACCTGCAGCGCGGCAATCCGCTGCCGCTGCTCTATGCCGTCCAGTGTCAGGTTGATCTCTAGGAAAGGAGTCCGCGCATGTCAGCCAAACCGCAAACCCTGATCGTCAGCGACCTTCACCTCGGCGGTGGCGACGCCGACCCCGGCGACGATCATGTGTACCAGAAGCAGGAACTCGAGCGCTTCGTGCGCCAGCAACTGCTGTCGACGCCCGGTCAGGCGGGCCAGATCGAGCTCTTTTTCAACGGCGATTTCTTCGAGTTCGCGCAGGTCAGGCAGGGCGCCTACCGCAGCCGCTCGACCGACTACTGGTGTTCCGAGCCGGAATCGCTGGCGAAGCTCGACGCCATTCTCGCCGGCCACGCCAACAGCTTCGACGCGCTGCGGGACTTTCAGGCGCAGGGCAATCAGGTGACCCTCGCCGCCGGCAACCACGATGTCGACCTGTACTGGCCCAAGGTACAGCAGCGCCTGCGGCAGCGCATCGGCGCCGGCCTCTGCTTTGAAACCGGCGCCGACTGGGTCGAGCGACACGACGGTCGCCTGCACATCGGCCACGGCCACGTCGAGGACCCGGCCAATCGCTTCAAGCACTGGTCATCGCCCATTCTCCAGGCGCCGGACGGGCCGCGACTGGAGATGTGCGCCGGGACCCTGTTCATGGTCCGCTTCGTCAATGGTCTCGAAGCGCGCTATCCCTTTGCCGACAACCTGCACCCGGTGCAGAACCTGGCCGGGGTGCTGCTGCGCGAGGACCGGGGAGGCTTCGCCAGCGCCGGCTGGATGCTGCTCAAATTCGCCGCCTGGCACGGCAGGACCCTCGGCGCGCAGGGCACTACCGAGGTGGGCGCACGCCTGCTGGCGCGTCTGCGTGACGACGACGATTTCACCGATCGCCTGTCCGCGGCCGCAAGTCAAGCGCTGGCCGAGGACTAGAGCAGCGAGCGCCTGCGCCACGAAATCGTCGGCGAGGAGGCGCTGGCCGATCTGATGATGCGCCTGTTCGGCGCCCTGCCGTCGCCCGAGTGGCAGGCGCTCTTCGACCTGCCGCCACCGGCGGTGCTCGGCAGCGGCGACAACCGGACACTCGGCACCATCGTTCGCGCGCGCCACTTCGGCAAGGACACGCTGCGCGACCTGGCACAGCGCCGGCTCGACGCCTGTCCGGGCGCGCAGGTGATCGTCATGGGTCATACCCATCTGCCCGACGAGCGGACCTTCGACAACGGCCGCTATTTCAATCCGGGTTGCTGGACGCGCTACCTCGACCTCGAGCAACACCCTGATCTCAGGCTCAAGGATCTGCAGAACGAGTCCAGCTTCCCGTACGAACTGAACTATGTTCGTGTCGATGCCGGCGCCGGCGGCGCGCCGCTCGCGGCGCAACTGGAATGCTTCGAGAAGAGCGCGTGAAACGAGGCTGCCGACACAGGTTCGGGGCGGTTTGCGCACTGGTTGATGACCCGAGAGCCCTTCGACACGCCCGCTGCGCGGGCTGCTCAGGGGAACGGACGCTCACCCATTGGTGAAACGAAAAAATCCCGTTCGTGCTGAGCCTGTCGAAGCATGAGCGGGATTTTCCCCCGCTAACGGGAGGTTTTCAGGTTCATGCCTCGGGACAATCGGGCGGTTTGGGACCCCGGAACAACGAAGCGGGCGTGCTGCATTCTTCTCGTGCCGCGTCTCTGGCGTCTTTTATTTGCCGATCGAAGGCTTCACCGCCAATGGCCCAATGTACTTGCGCGCAACAACGACATTATCAATATAGAGATGCTGATCTTGCGGCGATTTGGCCACCCCGCCATGGTATACATTGATCCAGACGGTCTCGATTCGAAGCTGGTCGACGTTCCTTAGCTTGATTTTTTGACGTTCCATGACCAGGCGCCCATCTACCCAGACCCTCATGATACCGTCGGCTACGCCGGGACGATTCAAGCGCACCTGCTGCTCGATGGAATACCAGCGATTGCGCTCAAGAAGTGCCCCAGGCCAGATCCAGGAATCCCCATAAAAGTCTTTCATGTCGGCGTGATAGGCGTAGGTCGAGAGCTGGGTCAGCCCTCGAAAAGGATGATCCGACGGAAAAGCACGCAGGAAGGCGCCGCGCAAACTCCATCCCTTGGTTCCGTCGGAGCGTCTCCCGCCCCAGCCCGCCTCGCCGTAGGTACCCGCCAACCCTGGCAACTTTCCCCCCTCAACGGTAGGATCCCAGTCATCTGCGAGTCGGAGGTAATACCGGAAGTAAAGTTCGTCGACTTCGCCGCCCAGATCCTTGAGGTACAGTCGTAAATCGGCACCCGAATTATGGCCTTGCTTGATAAGGACGCGCAGCGCGTTGCCTGTCAGTGGCTCGAAGCGACGTTGCCAATCGTCCTTGACGACTTCGTAGTAACCCGTCGAGGCCTTTGCCCAGCGCGACCGCCAGTCAGTCCACTCGTCAAATCCGCTGGCAAACACGACCTCGGGGTTGCGCTCGATTCCCTTGTCAGCCGGATAATCTGCCGCCAGCCCATGATGAACAGCCGACGCGGGAAACGACGGCGTTGCCATCTCGAATACCCCGAGGCGCATGGGATTCGCCCGCGGAGCAGCAGCGTTGAAAAGGACCAGCTGCGCACGAACGAGACGGCGCCCGACGATGCTGGCTGGAAGGTCAAACTGGAGGAGAGAAGCATCCGTTCCGACCACACGCAAGGTCTCTGAACGACCCTGCGGGCGATAAGTCGAACAGCTCAGGTGCGTATCGGCCGTGGGCTTGAGCATTTCCCGACCACCGCCGGTGAGTTCCACGATGAGTACGGGCCAGTCGGCAGGACTCCTGGCCTCACGGCTGTGGAACGTTGCGCTGTTGCCAGTACCGAGTGCACGCACCACAACCCCTCCCCTGCGCGTACCCGTGTCCACCCACTTGCGCACCAATCCCGTCACATCCCATTTGGCACCCGTCAGATCAGGTGTAGTCTCCGCATAGGGCTGGTCGCCGAAAAGCTTCCCGCGAGCATCGCGCCAGTCACCGCCAGGACGTTCCCAGGGCAAAACGCCGCCCAGGTAATCAGCGCAGGTAGTCCCCCTTTCACCTTCATAAAGGGCCCTGCGCCCGGAAAGTTCGTGCGCCCCTGCTGAACTGGCGTCGACGCTGTCGGCAGAAACAGCGACCCCTGCCGGCACCCACATGAGCCAACAAAGGCATCGGATCAAGGTCTGAACAAATAAGGCAGAAAGGGAGGTGTATTTCATTGGGAGGCACCTTGCTCACAAAGTGGACGTCGAAGGGAGGATGCGGGCCGCTCGGCAGCAGCAAGTTCCGGAACAAGTGCGTCGGCGTCGTCATCCGGGACCAGCGCCGCACCGCTCCTCACCCGCCGGGCCGCCGCCGGCCCAAGGCGGCCATCTCCGCTTCGCTGAAAACCCGCGAACGCGTGTGGAAAGCCTTGCCTTCGGGCCCTTCGAGCGAAAAAGTGCCGCCGTGGCCGTCGATCACGTCGATGATCAGCTGGGTGTGCTGCCAGTATTCGTATTGCGACTTGCCGATGTAGAAAGGGCAGCCGCCGATCTCGCCGAGGAAGACGTCGCCGGCGCCGATGGTGATCTCTCCGGGCAGGTAGCAGTTGGCGGCGCTGTTGTCACAGCAACCACCGGACTGGTGGAACAGCAGCGGCCCGTGCTTGTGCTTGAGGGATTCGATCAGCGCGAGCGCCGCTGCCGTGGCAATGACTTTTTCAACCATGTCGTTCTCCGTCTGCCGGGGCGGCTGCCCGCCCCGGAGAGTCAGTGGCGCAAAGGCGAGCCGGTGATCAGAAGAAGCCGAGCTTCTGCTCGCTGTAGCTGACCAGCAGGTTCTTGGTCTGCTGGTAGTGGTCGAGCATCACCTTGTGGGTTTCGCGACCGATGCCCGATTCCTTGTAGCCACCGAAGGTGGCGTGCGCCGGATAGGCGTGGTAGCAGTTGGTCCACACGCGACCGGCCTTGATCGCCCGGCCCATGCGGTAAGCGACGTTGCCATCGCGGCTCCAGACGCCGGCGCCCAGGCCATAGAGGGTGTCGTTGGCGATTTCGAGCGCCTCCGCTTCGTCCCTGAAAGTGGTCACTGCGAGCACCGGCCCGAAAATCTCTTCCTGGAAGATGCGCATCCGGTTGTGGCCCTTGAACAGCGTCGGCTGGACATAGTAACCGCCTTCGAGGTCGCCGCCGAGCGGGGCGCGCTCGCCACCGATCAGCACCTGCGCGCCTTCCTGCCGGCCGAGATCGAGGTAGGACATGATCTTGGTCATCTGCTCCTGCGAGGCCTGCGCGCCCATCATCGTTTCACTGTCGAGCGGATTGCCCTGGCGGATCGCCGCCACGCGCGGCAGCACACGTTCCATGAAGTGGTCGTAGATCGATTCGTGGATCAGGGCGCGCGACGGACAGGTGCACACCTCGCCCTGGTTGAAGGCGAAGAGCACCAGGCCTTCGATCGCCTTGTCGAAAAAGCTGTCGTCGGCCCGGGCGACATCGGCGAAGAAGATGTTCGGCGACTTGCCGCCAAGTTCGAGGGTCGCCGGGATGAGGTTGTTGGCCGCGGCCTGCGCGATCAGCCGGCCGGTGGTGGTCGAGCCGGTAAAGGCGATCTTGGCAATCCGGCGGCTGGTGGCGAGCGGCATGCCGGCCTCGCGGCCGTAGCCATTGACGATGTTGAGCACCCCCGGCGGCAGCAGGTCGGCGATCAGGCCGGCGAGGATCAGGATGCTGATCGGTGTCGACTCGGCAGGCTTGAGGACGACGCAGTTGCCGGCGCCAATCGCGGGGGCAAGCTTCCACGCGGCCATCAGGATCGGGAAGTTCCACGGAATGATCTGGCCGACGACACCGAGCGGCTCGTGGAAGTGATAGGCGATGGTGTGCTCGTCGATCTCGCTGATGCCGCCTTCCTGCGCGCGCAGGCAACCGGCGAAGTAGCGGAAGTGGTCGATGGTGAGCGGGATGTCGGCATTGAGCGTTTCGCGGATCGGCTTGCCGTTGTCCACGGTCTCGGCGTAGGCGAGGATTTCGAGGTTCGCTTCGAGACGGTCGGCGATCTTCAGCAGCACGTTGGCGCGATCGGCCGGGGCAGTGCGTCCCCATTTGTCGGCGGCGGCATGCGCCGCGTCAAGGGCGAGCTCGATGTCTTCGGCAGTGGACCGGGCGACCTGGGTATAGGGCCGGCCGTTGATCGGCGTGATGACGTCAAAGTACTGACCTTTGACCGGGGCAAGCCACTCGCCGCCGATGAAATTGTCGTAGCGGGCCTGGTAGGCGATCTTGGCACCGGGGGTGCCGGGGGCAGCGTAAAGCATCTTGTCTCCTCGTTATGGGTGGTGGATCGATGCCGGCCCTCCGCGGGCAATCCTCTCTCCCCTCAGGAGCCGTGCCAGGACAGCTTATCGACCGCCAGCGATTGACGCAAGGCAGGGCCTGTGCAGGGTGCGAACGAAAGTGGTGGACAGCATGCATGCTCCTTCTCCTTCCAGGGAAGCTCGGGCCAGTGACGCATGAGATTGGACGGGTCGGGATGGGGATGGGGATGGGGATGGGGATGGGGTCATTGGAGCAGAACTCGTAGCAGCGGGTGTCGCGATATCCGCCGGATGCCGGATGCCGGGTGACGATCGATTCTGGCATTCGGATGATGTTGCAGAAGAATCCGGGGATGCTGCATCACTCTCGAAGCGACCTCCGATCTCACGAATGTCTGCTTCTGACTTTACTGAATGACTGGATGCGACCCGTTGCGGTCATTGAATTTCACCAACCTTGGACGACCGGTGATGGTTCTATTCTGGACATTTGCTTTGCATGGAGGCGATCTTTGCTCTTCTGGGTAAGCCAACCTAGCCGCCACGCCTGATGAAAGCCCGTGCGCCCCCGCTCTGGGAGATGCAGGGCGCCACCATTGCCGAGGACGAAGCGCAGCCCCAACCGGTGCCGGACTGCCAATTCAACCGACGCATTGCTTGGTAGGTGCTGGGGAGCGTGCAGGCACCGAGCGGGCAGAATTCAGAGGACTTTTCAGGGCCTTCCGGGTCCAAATTCGACATTGACGCTGCTTGATGAAGGCTCATATACTCTCGTCGGTGCCGTTGGATTTCTTATCCTTCCTCACCCGCGACGAACTGCGCTACATCCTCGACCCCGCCGACGTCTACGGCGACAACTACCCCTCCGAAACCTTCCGCGTCCTCAAAAACAACGAAACCCGTCGGTTCGGCGAATACCGCACCCGTCGCCTGGTGCTGGAGGCGTGGGATCGATTGTTTGCCCAGCCCTGGTTCATTTGCACTGTACCCATAGATCAACCCCCAGGAACCAATGATGAAGAATAAAAGCCCAAAGCAACTTCGCACCGACATCGAGAGAATCCGTAGCAAGACTCAATTGGTGATTGATGTTCTCAGCCGCAATACCGAAGAGCGGATGTGGGGTCTGGGCGACGAGTGCCACCGTACCGCTACTGAGTTGAAGAAAATTCTTGCTGAAAACGTGGTTCCAGCGGAATACAGGGTTGCAGTCGTTGGGCGTTTCAAAGCAGGAAAATCGGCGTTTGTGAATGAAATGCTCGGTCAGAAACTCGCCGGAGAAAACACCAGTAGAGAAACCGCTGCCATTACGACTTTCCGCCACGGACCAGCGGTTCGAGCCTACATTCACTTTATCTCGCAGGCTCAGTGGAATAGCCTCAAAGAACTCTACCAAAACGATCCTCGTGATCCTGACGCTCATCGCGTAGCCAACTGGCGCAAAGTCGGTGATGGAAACGCAACCACCGTTGGGGACGGCATCAAATTCGACCTGGATGCCCTGGAAAAGGAATTCGTTGCTGATGTCCCATTTGTTCATGAATTTGCATTGGATAACGCTGACCAAAAGACTGGCATCAAAGCCTTTCGAAAAAACCTTGAGCTCTTCACGAGCAGTACAAAGCCGCATCATTGCTTGGTAGAGCGGATTGAGATTACCGTACCGTCACCGCTTCTCGAGGATGGCGTACTGCTCATCGATACCCCGGGGCTTGATGATACGGAGCGCTTCAGAGTGGATCTGACCGAGCGGGCCGTCCAGGATGTCGACGCAATCTTGTTCCTGGCGAAAAGTGAAACCGGGTACGGGCAATCGGACAAAGACTTCCTGCTATCCCTTCTGCGCAAAGGCACCGTCAAACAGTTCATCTACGTCGCTACTCAGTTTGATCAGACCTACGATCAACACGTGAAGAATGCTCGTGCCAACGATGATGATCCGCAGTCAGTTCGAGTGCGCGTCGAGTTCGAGAAAGGCCGGATTCGTCGCGAGATTGCGGAGACCTTGGACCAGCTTTCTGACAACGATGACTCACCCTCGATGCAACGATACCGAGAGCAGTTGGGTGATATTGAAATTTTGTTTTCCTCTGCCTTTCATCATCGAGACTGGATCAACAAGGAGGATGTCAAATATCCATTGAGTGCTGATGACCCGGGCAGGGCCTTGCCACTCGGATGACATAAGCGCGTCCCTCCTCTCATGGAAACATAAAAGACATAGAATTCATATGCTTATGGACAAACATTGTCAACCCAAGCGAATTTTGGTCTACTCCTGCCCTTTGGGCGCCCAAAATGACTGCGACGAAGGGAGCGACTCTGATGTGCTGCCTGGGGGATATCGACGATCCACGTAAGCCCAGCAACGGGACGCTGCATGATTTCCTGGAGATCCTGATGATTGCCACCTTCGCCGTCCTCTCCGACTGCGACACGATCGAAGACATGGCCGAGTGGGGTCGGACGAAGGAATCGTGGTTGCGTCAATTCCTGGTGCTGCGCAATGGGGTTCCCTCGGAGAAGACCTTTCTGCGCGTCTTTCAGGCGCTCGACCCGAAGCAATTCGAGGCGGCGTTCCGCCGCTGGGTAGGGGGAATCGTCGGCGCCCTGAAGGGCGGCATGGCGGTCGATGGCAAGACGGTGCGCGGGTCGGGCAGCGGCGGCGAGAGTCCCATTCACATGGTCAGCGCCTTCGCTACGGAACTGGGCATTGTTCTGGGCCAGGAAAAGGTCTTCGAGAAAAGCAATGAGATCACCGCCATCCCGGAACTGCTCAAGGCCCTGTATATCAACGGATTGCTGGTCACCATCGATGCCATGGGGTGCCAGAAGAACATTGCCCGTCAGATCACCGAGCAGGGCGGCGACTACCTGCTGGCGGTCAAAGGCAATCAACCAACGCTGCTCGAAGCCATCGAGACGCAATTCATTGATCAGCATGAATCCGAAGCGGTCGATCGGCATCGCCAGGTCCTTTCCTCCCATGGGCGAATCGTCGGCCAAATCGCTTCGGTGTTGCCCGCCCCAGAGACCATCGACCGCGCCGATTGGCTCGGCTGCAAGACAATCGGTCTGATCGATTCCCTGCGTCAAGTGGGCGGCAAGGAGTCGGATCTGGAGCGCCGCTATTACATCAGTTCTCGCGACCTGACTGCTGAACAATTGGCGGCCGCGGCGCGCGGCCACTGGGGCATTGAAAACCGCCTTCACTGGGTGCTCGACGTGAGCTTCGGCGAGGATGCCAGCACCGTGCGCAAGGACCACGCGCCGCAGAATCTCTCCTTGCTCAAGAAGATCGTTTTGAATCTTCTGCGTCTGGATACCACCGACAAGACCAAATGCAGCTTGCGCCTGAAGCGCAAGAAGGCTGCTTGGGACGACAACTTCCGGGCAAAGATCATGGGTCTCCCGCTCCGATGACATCCGAGTGGCAAGGCCCTGATGACCCGGGTGGCATTGGTCAAGTCAAGGCAACGTTGATGACGAAGCTGTCCACTGAGTCCCGATTGGCGAATACCGCACGAAGTACCGAATCTGGGGCTCGCGTGGTGCTACTCAGAATGCTCCGACTTATCGACAGTCGGCGGCAGGCAGTTAAAAACATCAAAGACAGGGAGGTCGCCGAGCAAAAGCTCGGTACGTTTCGCGAGAAATTTAGAGCTGCTTGCACAGAGTTTTCGGCATTAACATCGAAGGACGCCGAGTTGCACAAGCAGGGCATTGATGCCAAGAGGGCACTGGCTGAAATGAATGAACGCTTGGTGGCCCTCAAGGCAGAGGCAGTTCTCGCCAATTTTGAGCGGGATGATGTCGGGCGGCATTGGCGTACTCGCCGCAGTGGCAACTGGGGTTACATGCAGCAGTTGCAGCAGAAAGTTGCCAACCAGATATTCCCTACGGTAGCAGAGCTGTTGCAGGTCTATACGGCCGAATTCGCTGCCTATCTTGAGCGATTCCGCGAGCACCTGCGCAATTTATCCGGTAAAGGGAACGCATTGGCCGCTAGTCTTGACCTGGGCGATGACGTCCATCTGGATATTGATGAGCGCTTGAAGGAGTTCCTGACCTCGACGCTGGAGAACGCTCACGGCATGGTCGAGGCCGAGGAAGCGAGAATCATTCGACTCCTTGAGAACTTTGTAAGCGACGACGTGCAAGACCGCATTTCGGATGCACGCCGCACAGTGGCCGACGTCCTGGGGACGGGCACCACGTGGCGGCAGTCGTCTGAGGTCAAGCAGTTTTATGGCCAGGTGAAAGAAATCCTCAGTACGGCGTTGGTTAAGCATGTCCGCACTAGATATTCTGCGTATGCAGAGTATCTGTCCGTTGAAACACAACAGTTGCCGAGCCGCGCCGTTAGTGAAGCAGAGGCAGAACTCTCGCGAGTAAAAGGCAATATCCGCGCTGCCATTGAAGCTGCGGTACATGGCCAACGCGAGTTGTTCGACCAAGCATCTGCAGAAATCAATGACGTCATCTCGCAAGCCCATGAAGATATTCCTGAATCCGTGGGCGAAAAATATTAATTCATTTCGAATGAAATATAATCATGATTTTTCAGCTGGCCGATCAATTTTCCCCCTCAAAGGCGGTCAAATACCCCCCGGTCAGCATCGGAAAGCGTGGCGCAGCGGCGCGATGTCATGTCCAGACCCTCTTTCCCTGTCAGCCAGGCAAGACTACCCCTTCCTGCCCGGAGGACTGCCGGAAGCGCATCGAGGACGATCCCGTGCGGTCTCATGGACTTCGCGCCGCCAGCAGTCGCGCCTGAACATGGGCGAAGACCGGCACGATGTGACCTGCGCAGGCGCCAAAGTCGAGGAACAGGTACCGCGCCCTGGTGATGAACTGCGCCCCCCGGTACATGACTTCCTGCAATACGGTCTTCAGGCGACGACGCATGGCCGGATGTCTGACCGACGACAGTTCGCCGATCAGCCCCAGTTGGCCGATCAGACGCAAACAGTTGTAGGCGAACATCGCGACATGCAGCACCGCATCGTTGGTATCGAACTTGCCCGAGGGCAGTCGTTCCAGATCGAGGTCGGTCTTGATCTCCGAATGGAACTGCTCGTGCGTGCCGTGATCCTGGTAGCGCTCGATGACCATTTCGGGCGCTTCGACAAGGCTCGTCCACCAGCCTTCGATCTCGACTTCGGGTTCCGGCAAGCGCTTCCCCTTCTTGTCGATGGTCCGTTCGACGACCCGAACGATCAGGCGAAAGCGTCGGTGCTCCTTTTTCCAGGCGCGCTCCACGTCAAGATTCAGGAGGGCCTCCCGTTTGCCGGGGCGAACCTCCCGAAAGGCATTGGCGGCTTCAGCCCGGGCAACCCACGTCGGCTTCTTTTTCGCGGCGGCCTGGCCGCGCGGGTTCCATTTGATGAGGTACTCAAAGCCGCGGCCAAGAGATGCCATCCGATCCCGCTCCTGTGCGTGCGCGAACAGCAGGCAGGCGCTGTCAAAGCCACTGTCGGAGCGGACCAGCACCGGGCTAGCGGCCGGCACCAAACGGGCGACACGCGGGAAGACTCGCTCCAGGAAGTAGTCCGTCTCCAGGGCCGAGTGCTGTTTGCCAGGTCGCAGTTCGAGTCCGATGCTCCAGCCCTCGTTACCCAGGTAGGCGGCAATCGGGGTGTAGCCGTCAAAGCCCTGGTAGGTGCGACTGACTTCTTCCTTCCGGCTGTTGCTGTTGTCCATCGCGAAGGTGTCGAAGTCCAGGCAGACGTAGCCCTTGTGCGCGGTGATCGGCGCTTTGCCCAGTTTCAGCAGGCGCAGGCTGGCTTCATCGGTGTGCTCGCGCAGTTTAGCCCCCTGGGCATCCAGTTGCTGGCGCAGCCATGCGCTGCTCGGCACCTTGCCAATCGACAGCGCTTCGCGAAAGAAACGATCCTTGCGGAAGGGTTCGATCGCCTCAAAGTCGTTCTTGCCCAGCGAAATCAAGGCCGTCAGGCTCTTGAACAGATCCGCGGTGGTCATGCGGCCTGTGGCTACCGGCATCGCCGCGCCAAGAATCTGATCAACCTGCGCCACTTCGCAGCATTGGCCGATCAACGACAGGCCAGCGCAGGAGGTCTGCTGGCGGTGCGATTCCTTCAGGGAAAAACGGGGCATGTTCAATTTTGGTGAAAAGTGGTGACGCCAAATTTAACACACAATCAACAGGTTGCATATTTTTTATGACAAAAGCACACGGATTAAGGATATTGTCTCTACGTTTGGTGGCGAGGACTACCAGAAGTTGGATCAATCTCCCGCCGCACCATCAGCAGATATTTTTGTGCAACCGCCAGTCGAGGCTAACACAGACTTAACTGCATCTGAGCTAACGGTGGATGTCCTTGAGCAACTGGTGCCGACTGCCACAAATCTGGTTTGCAGACTTGATCTGATCAACGGGAAAGGCGGTTGGTCATACAACAGGATATTCACTCGCGAGTTGTTGGCCGGTGCAGCTAGCGGACTGCTCTTAGAGCCCTATTTGCTGAAATCGCACCAGATGAAAAACCTTGTCGATTTCATCACGACCATTCAGCGCACGACGAGCTTGAAGACACTCTGGCTGGTCACTGGGGAGATCACTGAAGAGAAGGCGGCAGGCACCGATGCGCGTCTGAACGCTTTGGCCAAGGACCTATTTCACCAGGCTGGCATCACCCTTAATTGGCGGCGTGAGGCGGGGATTCATGATCGTTATGTTGCGTTCGATAACGGGGTGCTTTTTAAGATGGGACGCGGTCTTGATATTTTCCAAGCGGCTGGTGGCTTGGCTTTGAACAATCAACAATTGCGTAAAGTTCGTGGATGCAGCATCGATGTTTTTCGAGCAAGTTGAGAAGAGACGAGCATGACTCAATCCCCAAGAATTAGTGTTTCTGTCGGCCGAGGGGAGTCATGGTGATCAGACGGGAGGAGGTCATTCGTTCCAGTTCACGCTGCAGAGCGCCACGCCCGGTCAAGGCAAGCTTTGCAATTTCGTTGGTGTAGACAGATCGGTCCGGTTGACCAAACAACAGCCCAAGCACCCGCTGCTGGCCTCCAGAGAAAAGCACATCTGAAATCGACATAGAGTCTTTGTTTCCCATGATTGCGAAGAATTAAAGGAATTAAAGGGGTCAGGGTCGATTAAATGCCTAGCCGTTGGAACGGATGCCTCCCTGCTGCGCACTTCGGCGCCGCTCATCGGCGCGTTGAGCGGCGGCTTTTCAACGCGGGCTACTTCCGCTTTGGGTCGCTATGTAAATCTCTCCATAGCGACCCTTAACGGACGTTTAACATGGCGGCCACCATGTCTAGTTCTTGCCAGAGTCGCGCCAACAAGATTACATCACCCGCCATTAATCCAAGAGTCGCATCAAGGGATAATGCCTTCCATTTGAAGCACCGCCCTCGTTAGTTTTTGGCGCACACCCAAGTCGGCCTCCGACCTCAGCACCACATTAGTAGCAAAGAACCAAACATCATCAGTCGTTTCGATATAACCGATATACCAGCCAATTTGGGGCGTCATCCTGGCAGCCCATCCCGTCTTTGCATAAAGCCTGTATCTGTCCGTCTGCTCGGCAAGCATCACGTCTTTTAAACTATTGTAGGCATCGTCACGGAACGGGAGTTCTCGCTGATAAATCCGCTTTAGGAGCGTAACCTGCTCAATGGCACTCACCGTCAGGCTGCCATCCAGCCAGAACGTTGTAGTGTCAAAAGTTTCAGCCAAAGTGCCATACTTTGCCAGCGCAATGTACCGTTTATATGCGTCCGCTCCTACCCGTTTGGCGATCTCCTGATAGCACCATACGCAGGACACCTTGAATGCACTTGCCAGTGTCTGGTCTTTATTCCAGTCTGGAAAGTCATGTGTCTTGCCATTCCATTTGAACGCGGTGCCGCTTGTCGACGCAACCCCCTCTTGAACTGCAATCAGCGTATTCAAGACTTTGAACGATGAGGCTGGAGAAAACTTATGAGAGGCGCGTTCATCGTTATGCGTGATTGTCTTATCGCTACGCAACGACTTGAGGACGATGGTCCCCTCGACTCCCTCCGTGGAAAAAAGACTGGCAACTCGCCTGTCTTCAGCGTTGGCCAAGTGAGAAAAAAAGACAAGAAAGAGTAGGAATACGCATTTCATGAAATAAACCAGATTGGGTTGTTCAGGACAAAATTATGGACCAGATGCTTTTAGCAAAGATAGCGTACGGCTGCAGAATGATCGTCTCCTTTTGGCCGATAGTACTCGTTGAAGTCAGCACCCGTAAAGCGGTCATTGGCGCCGGGGGCGAACGCAAAGGGTGCACAAAGCGCGCGATGTGGCTACTCCTTCCCCTTTGGCAAAGGAGACTTCACCTCTCTACCCCTTTCATTCGCACCCGCCAGCCTGCAGCGGCAGTTCTCTGATCCGTCGCTCACCCCCGCTGGCGATCCCTGCCCGTGAACTGGCGGCCCGGGGTACGAATGAAAGTGGTGGATGCCTTACCTGGTCGTGATCCTCATGAGCCAGGCATGGCCCTATCTGCGTCTCTTCGGCCTGTTGAAAACAGCGGTTTGGCTTCCCCATCCAACACTTTCGATCGCACCCCCTGCGCCAGGTGCGGCGAGCCGGCCCGGTCGACGGCGACTGCCAGACCGATCAAGCGTCAGGAAGAACGTCAGGAAGATCCGCCCCGAGACGCCGGGTCGCCACCGCTGCTCGCTGCGGCTTGCACGAAAGTGGGCGCATCACCGCGCGACGAATTGACCGCCCGGCTGACCGGATAGGCGAGCATGCCGGCCGCTTCGGCGGGGCCGAGCAAGCGGCGCAGGGCGTCGTGGTCGGTCTGCTTCGGGTCCAGCCAGGCGGCGTAATCGCTGGCGCAGAGGATCACCGGCATCCGCTCATGAATGGGCGCCATCAAGGCATTGGCGTCGGTCGTGATGATGCAGCAGGAGCGGACTTCCTCGCCGTCGGGCGAGAGCCATCGTTCGCCGAGACCGGCAAAGCCGAACAGCTCGCCCTCGTCGCTGGGGCGGATGTAGTACGGTTGCTTGATTGTGCGGCCATTTTCCTCGACCGACTGCCACTCGTAAAAGCCGCTCGCCGGCACGATGCAGCGACTGCGACGAAAAGCCGTGCGAAACGCAGGTTTGGCGGCAACGGTCTCGGCGCGCGCGTTGAAGAGTTTCGCGCCCATGCGCTCATCCTTCGCCCAGGCCGGAATCAGTCCCCAGCGTTGAAGACCGGCCACCCTCTGGCCCGCCGCTCCCGCATGAACGACCAGCACCTGCGCCGTCGGAGCGAGGTTGTAGCGGGGCACGAAGTCAAAGGAGTCGAAGCCATCATCGAGCTCGAACTGCTCGCGAATGCGCGCGGCGGGCGCGTAGAGGGCGAAACGACCGCACATCTTCTGTGGCCCCCGGCTTACAGCATCGACTTGCCCTGCGCCAGGACCTGGTCGCAGATCTGCTTGGTGACCTGTTTCTTCATGCCCTCGCCGCCAAGGTCGAACTGACTGCCATCGCTGCCGCTGAGGATGCCCCTGGCGCCGCTGCTGTAGCCCTTGTCGGACGACGAGGAGCCGCCGGGAAGTTTACCCATCAGCGAGTCCTTGACCGAGTCCGCGCTCTTGCCGCCGAGAAAATTGTTCCTGATGCAGAACTCGAGCAGACCGGCGACGTTGCCGACGCTGCCCGAGGTGACGGACTGCCCGGACAGCGCCCCGCCCAGGTCGCCCAGGTTACCGATGCCGCTTCCCCCCTGTTTGATGAGATCGCCCAGCTGCGCCTGCGCAGTTGA
The DNA here is from genome assembly GCA_036625225.1 of Candidatus Accumulibacter jenkinsii. Taxonomy (GTDB): domain Bacteria; phylum Pseudomonadota; class Gammaproteobacteria; order Burkholderiales; family Rhodocyclaceae; genus Accumulibacter; species Accumulibacter jenkinsii. The sequence goes on from JAZKUF010000002.1 coordinate 195,668, forward strand.
TAAAGGCCACAAGGCGGCGATCAGGATCCATGCGGCGGTACGGCGACCCCTGCGTGCGTTCATGCTCGATCTCCTGGCTGTGTTCATGTCCGATCTCCTTTTCTTCGCGGCAACAGTTTGCCACAGACTGATCGCCCGATGAATCGGGCTCCTACGGCTTCCTCGCCGGCGCCCGGACCCTGCACATTTTTCCGGGCATCCGCAGGCTCGACTGGTAAGCCGCGATCGCCAGCAGTTGATCGTCGTCGTACTGGCTGATGAGCTTGACCATCTCCGGGTGGGCGTTGCGGCGCTGGCCGTCGCGGATCAGGGTCATCTGTTGCAGCAGATACCGGAAATGCTGCCCGGCAAGCACCGGATAGAGCCGGTGCCTGGAGCCTTCACCACGCGGCCCGTGGCATTCCCGGCACGCATTTTCGTACAGCACCCGGCCGTTCGCCACTTGCTGAACCGCGTCCGCTGCCTCGTACTGGCCATGCTCGGCGGGGATGCACAGCCTTTCGAGATGAGCCGCGAGATCGGCCAGATCCTGCGGATCGCTCAGGACCGTGGCGAACGGATACATCGTCGGGTTGTGCCGCAAACCGCTGCGGATGTCGGCCATCTGCTTGATCAGCACGCTGCCGTGCTGGCCCGCAAGTTGCGGCATGCTGCCGTCGGAACGTCCGGCCGCCGATGGCAGGTGGCAACTGCGGCACAGCGCGTAGAGTTTCTCCCCGCGCTTGCGGTCGCCCCTGCGCTCCAGCGCTTCGTTCTGCTCGCCCGGCAGCGCCTGCCAGGGGTAATCCTTCACCCCGATGCCCGTCGACCCGGATGCCGGGGACTCGGCATTCGCCGGCCCCCCGGCCAGCATCACCAGCGCAAGCGCCAGAACCATTTGCTTCATTGTTGACTCCTCCCTCTTTGAGGCCACATCAAGCCCCCGCCACACCGCTTCCATTGAGACAGAGGCGGACCAGATCAGGGATGCTGCCGACCCGTAGCTTGGCCAGCATCCGCGCCTTGTGCACCTCCACGGTACGGGCGCTGATGCCCAGCTGTCGGGCGATCTCGCGATTGTGGCAGCCGGCAACCACCTGCGCCATGACTTCTCGCTCACGCGGCGTGAGCGTAGCCAGCAGGCGGGCAGACTCACTGCTCCGGTCGGCGATTTCCTGGCACGCGCTCTGGCGGCGGGATGCCTCGGCGATCGCTTTCATCAACCGATCCTGATCGATCGGCTTCTCCAGGAAATCCACCGCCTGGGCGCGGAACGCCTGTCGTGCCGACTCGACGTCACCGTGCCCGGTCATGACGATCACCGGTATCTGGCAACCGGTCTGCAACAGGCACTTCTGCAGCGCCAGGCCATCCATCCCCGGCATCCGGATGTCGATCAGCAGGCAACCGCACCACTCCGGACGCCGCACCTTGAGGAAACTCTCGGCGTCGGCAAACAGGGCAACCGCGTGGCCCTGCAGGCCGAGCAGCATTCCCAGGGCATCGCGCACCGAAGCATCGTCCTCGATGATGAAAACGGTGCACCCGCTAGCTGTCATCATTTGCCGTCCCCTCGATCGGCAAGACCAGCCTGAACAGGCCATGATCCGTCACCTCGGCCCAGAGGCTGCCGCCGTGCGCCTCGATGATGGCACGACTGATCGCCAGCCCCAGCCCGAGGCCGCTGGCCTTCGACGACTGGAAGGGCTCAAACAGACGCGCCACCATTTCCCCGGATAAACCAGCGCCACTGTCTTCGACGCAGATGCCGATCCGTCCCGCACCGTCCGGGTACGTCGACAAGCGGATATGACGCAGTTCCGTGGGCTGCTCGGCAACGGCATCGAAGGCGTTGGACAGGAGATTGCGCAAAACCACCTCCAGTTGCAGACGGTCCGCCCACAGGGCACATGCCGGCGCCGGCTCGATGATCAGTTCAACTCCCTGCTGCTGCGCCCTGGCGGTAAAGCGGTCGGCTGCCGCAGACAGCAGTTCGTGTAGCCAGATCCGTTCGAGCCGGGTGCCGCCGGTGCGAAAGAAATCTCGCAAACGACCAACCACCTCGGCCGCACGCAGCGATTCCGCGACCATGCGAGCAATCACCTCGCGGAGTCTCTCTCCTGTTTCGCCCTGTTCCAGCAGTCTTTCGCAGGCCTTGCCATAAATTGCCAAGGCGGTCAGCGGCTGGTTGAGTTCGTGCGCCAGTGCACCCGCCATCTCCCCCGCCGCCGCGAGACGCAGGGTCTGGCGAAGCTCGGCACCCAGCCGCTGCTTCTCGTCAACCAGGACACCAATGAAAAACCCCGACAGCGCGAGAACCAGGACCAGGGTCTGGATCTCGCTCAGGGCAAGGGCAGAGAAACCCAGCAGGCGAGTCTCGATGATGACGCCAAGCTGGGCAAAAAGGGTGATCAATACGGCTCCGGCAAGACCTTTCCTGGCCGCTGCCCAGGCGATGGGGAGGAAGAGGACGTAGAAGTACTTGAAGTCCGTCACCTCATCAAGGCCGAAGGCAAGCCACAAGGCAACACCGGTCGCCACCAGGCCCAGCGACTCCCAGCTCATGATCATCGTCCGCAGCTGCAGGCGGCCACGCTCGTCCGCCAGCATCCACAGCAGCGGCATGGTCGCCAGTATCCCGACCATATCTCCCAGCCAATAGCGTAGAAAGGCTGCCGCCGCCTGGTTGGGGGGGACGCCATCCGCCAGCATGAGGACGGAGATGAACTGCAGGCTGATCAGGCCTGTGCCAGCGACAATGATCGCAGCCCATTCGAGCAAACCGCGGCGGTCGGCAAAGATCGCCCCACTGGGAAGGCGGTAGCGCAGCACCTCGGCCAGCCCCCAGTAGCCGAGCGTCATCAAGACGGCCAGAGCCATGGTCACCGGCAGGGGCAGCGGCAGATCGCGTACCCAGGCATCCGCAACCAGGATCGCCAGCGCCAGCGGCGGCACGGCGCGCTTGCCGCTGCGCAGCAGAAAAACCAGGCCAAGCGCCGGCGCCGGACTCCACGGCGTGATGTTGAGTCCGTGCAGCGGATGGATGTAGCTTGCCCAGTCGAGAGCGACGTAGCCCAGCAACAGGAGCAGCCCATCTTGCCAGGCGAACCGCAGTGTCGGCAGCATCGGCGAAAGTGGCTTGTTCAGTCTGATTGCAGCCTTGTGGTGCGGCGGCATGAGAGATTCCGTTATTCGCGAGAGCGCGTCAGGGTCACCCCCATTCTCCCTCAAATGACAGGCCGGGTGTGCGCTTTATCAGGCGGCAACGGCCGCCATGGAGTAAGGGTTTCCCGTACGCGTCGGCCCCAATTTTCAGACGCTTGCGGCCACTCTATGATTGACATGAACGTTTTACTCTGGGGGTTCCGGGATCATGTTTCACTCGCTCAGTGTGCTGGTCACGCTGTCTGCATTCTGGGTATTGCTGTCCGGTTATTTCAGCCCGTTTCTGCTGTCTGCCGGACTCGGCAGTGCGCTGGCGGTGGTGCTTTTCGCGCATCGCATGGATGTCATCGACCATGAGGGGCATCCCATTCATCTCGGCTGGCGGGCACTGCTCTCCTACTGGCCGTGGCTGCTGAAGGAGATCGTCAAATCCTCCTGGGACGTCAGTCGGCGCATTCTTGATCCGCGCCTGCCGATCTCGCCGACGCTGGTCCGTTTCAGGCCTTCGCAGAAGACCGAGCTGGGCCTGGTCATCCATGCCAACTCGATCACCCTGACGCCCGGCACAGTCTCGATCGAGATCGGACCAGACGAATTCCTGGTGCACGCCCTGACGCGTCAAGGTGCAGCAGGGCTGGCGAACAGCGAGATGGACAGGCGCGTTGCAGCGCTCGAGGGGGGCGCGTGATGTTTGCCGTGGCGACGCTGGCGCTGCTGTTGACCATTGCGCTCGCACTGGTACGCGCAGCGCTTGGGCCAACCGTCTTCGATCGCCTGCTCGCGACCAACACCATTGGCACCTGCACCGTGCTGCTACTGGCGGTGATGGGTTTTCTCAACGGTCGACCGGAGTTTCTCGATCTGGCACTGGTGTATGGACTGCTCAACGTGATCGGCACCATCGCCGTGTTGAAGTACTTCCACCGCGACGGACTCGGTGCGCCCGAAACCGAGGAAAAGCGGCCATGAGTCTGCTGATCGACGGCGCCAGCTGGCTCTGCCTCGTCGCCGGTGGCTTCTTCTGCGCCGTCGGCGCGCTCGGCCTGCTGCGTCTGCCCGACTGCTACTCGCGCCTGCACGCCGCCAGCGTCACCGACACCCTCGGTGCCGGTCTCATCCTGCTCGGACTGATCCTGCAGGCGGGTTTCACCCTGGTTGCCGCCAAGCTGGTGATGATTGGACTGTTGCTCTTCTTCACCACTCCCGCCACCGCGCATGCCCTGGCCAAAGCGGCAATGATGCGCAGCGTCACGCCCAGGCAGACAGATGATTCACCAACCCTGCTGCCAGACGCGGCGTCAGCGTCTACTGACCTGGAGTCCGAACCATCGAAACCCTGATCGTCAACACCCTGCTGACCCTGATGATGGTTACGGTCGTGTTGCTGGCCCGAAGCCGGAAGCTGTTCGCCGTGATCGTGCTGTTCGGACTCTACAGCTTCCTGATGGCAACCGTGATGGTGGCACTTGACGCGGTGGACGTGGCAATGACGGAAGCCGCCGTCGGCGCCGGCATTTCCACCGTGCTCATGCTCGGCGCGCTTCATCTCTGCCGCCGAAAAGAGGCGCGGCCGGTCCACGAGCCCTGGTTGCCGCTCGCGGTGACGATTGCCACCGGCCTGGTGTTGATCTACGGCACCTGGGACCTGCCGGCATTTTCCGACCCGACAGCCGTCATTCACCGGCACGTCGCGCTGCGCTATCTCGAGGACGGGCCGCGCGAAACCGGCATTCCGAACGTCGTCACCGCCATCCTGGCGAGCTACCGCGGATTCGACACGCTCGGCGAGACGACCGTGGTATTCACTGCCGGCGCCGGCGTCATTGCCCTGCTGCGGCGACGCCGGCCAGCAGCGAAGGACGAGGCATGAAGGGCGACATGGTCTTGCGGGTGATCGGCAAGTTGATCATCCCTTTCATTCTGCTGTTTGCCCTCTATGTGCAGTTCCACGGCGACTTCGGCCCCGGCGGCGGTTTCCAGGCGGGGACCATTATCGCCGCAGCACTGGTCTTCTACACCATGATCTACGGCCTCGAAAACATGCGCCGCATCATTCCCGACCGCCTTGTCGAGATGATGATCGCCGCCGGTGTGCTGCTCTACCTCGGGGTCGGAATCGCGGGTCTGCTGCTTGGCGGCAACTTCCTGGACTACTTCGTCCTTGACCGCGACCCGGTTGCCGGCCAGCACCGCGGCATCTTCTGGGTCGAACTCGGGGTGGCGATCACCGTCTTCGGCGTGATGCTGAGAATCTTCTGTCTCTTCGCCACCCGCAGTCTCGACCAGGAATGAGCGCGTGAGCCTGTTCAGCCACTACGACTACTGGGCAACGATCTTCCTGGCGATGGCGGGCCTGTATATCGTCATCGGCCGCGGCAACATGATCAAGAAACTGGTCGGCCTGGGCATCCTGCAGACCTCGGTCTACCTGCTCTACGTCGCGCCGGCCAAGATCGTCGGCGGCACGGCGCCGATCGTCAGCGAAGCTTTCTCGGTCTACTCGAACCCGCTGCCGCATGTCCTGATCCTCACCGCGATTGTCGTTGGCGTTGCCACACTGGCCCTTGGCCTGGCGCTGGTGGTGCGCATCCGGGAGGCCTACGGCACGATCGAGGAAGACGAGATCCTGGGCGCCGATGCGCCACCAGAAAACAAAGACGGGTCGCCATGAATCTCACCGAGCATCTACCCGCCCTGCAGGTTGTCCTGCCGCTCGCCGCTGCCGCCCTGGCGGCCCTCATCCGTCATCGGCTGACGGCCTTCCTGGTGGTCCTGGCAGCGATCTGGAGCGCTTTCGCGATCAGCGTGCTGCTCTGGCTGCAGGTCGGCGAAAGCGGGGCGATCTCTTACGCCATCGGCAGCTGGCCGCCGCCCTGGGGTATCGAATACCGCGTCGATGCGCTCTCGGGGCTCGTGCTGATGCTGGTCTCGGGCGTTGCGGCAGTGGTACTGCCCTATAGCCGCGTCAGCATCGAGCACGAAATCCCGACCGACGTGCACTACCTGTTTTACGCCATGTTCGCCCTCTGCGTGACCGGGCTGCTCGGTATCGTGATCACCGGTGACGCCTTCAACCTCTTCGTTTTCCTCGAAATTTCGTCGCTCTCGGCCTACGTGCTGATTGCCCTCGGCAAGGACCGCCGGGCGCTGGTGGCGTCATATCAATACCTGATCATGGGCACCATCGGCGCCACCTTCATCGTCATCGGTGTCGGTCTGCTCTATCTCAAGACCGGCACACTCAACATGGCGGACATGGCGCTACGCTTGCAGGACATGACCAGTCACCGACCGGTACTCGCGGCACTGGCCTTTCTGACGGTCGGCATTTCGCTCAAGCTGGCGCTGTTTCCTCTCCACCAGTGGTTGCCCAACGCTTACGCCTACGCACCGTCGGCCGTTTCTGCCTTCCTCGCCGCCACCGCGACGAAGGTGTCGGTCTATGCCCTGCTGCGCTTCTACTTCTCGATATTCGGTGAAACCGCGATCTTCCAGCGCCTGCCGATGGAGGATTTCATGCTGCTGCTGGCGCTGGCCGGCATGTTCATCGCCTCGACGGTGGCCATTTTCCAGCAGGATCTGAAGCGGCTGTTCGCCTACTCGAGCGTCGCCCAGATCGGCTACGTCGTGCTCGGCATTTCCTTCGACTCGGTCACCGGGCTGACCGCAACCCTCGTCCATATCGTCAATCATGCGGTTACCAAGGGCGCCATCTTTCTCCTGCTGGGCGGCGTGATGCTGAGCATCGGTGGCGTCACGCTGAGCCGCGTGCAGGGGATCGGGCGCATCATGCCGCTGACCGCCTTCGGCATCGTGCTCGGCGGCCTGAGCCTGATCGGCGTCCCCGGCACTGCGGGCTTCGTCAGCAAGTGGTATCTGATTCTCGCGGCGCTTGAGAACGGCCAGTACTGGCTGGTCGGCGCGATCCTTTTGAGTTCGCTGCTGGCCGTCGCCTACGTCTGGCGCTTCGTCGAGGTGGCCTATTTCCGCGCGCCGCCGCCCGAAGAAGCGGTCCGGCGCGAGGCTCCGCTGTCGATGCTGATTCCGGCCGGTCTCCTGGTCGTGGCGACGATCTGGTTCGGACTGGACACCTCGCTGACCGTCGGCAGTGCGAGCGATGCCGCACAGGAACTGGTGAGGAGCGGACGATGAGCGCGACGACGCTGCTCGGCTCACCGCTTTTATGGTCGCTGCTTCTGCCGATCCTCGGGGCGATCTGCATCTCGCTCTGCGGGCAACGGCCGAACCTGCGCGAAGGCATCACGCTGACGACCGCCGTCGTTCTGTTCGTGATCGTCGCGCAGTTGCTCACCCCGGTACTCGCCGGCGAGCGCCCCGAACTGGTGCTGCTCGAACCCTTCCCCGGCCTGCCGGTGGCCTTCCGCGTCGAGCCGCTGGGCATGCTCTTCGCGCTGATCGCCTCGGGCCTGTGGATCATCAATTCGATCTACTCGATCGGCTACATGCGCGGCAACCAGGAGCTGCACCAGACGCGTTTCTACGTCTGCTTCGCGCTGGCGATCGCCGCCGCGCTGGGGGTCGCTTTCTCGGGCAATCTGCTGACGCTGTTCCTGTTCTACGAAGTGCTGACGCTGATCACCTATCCGCTGGTCACCCACGCCGGTACCGACAAGGCGCGGGCCGGCGGTCGTACCTATCTGGCGGTCCTGATGGGCACCTCGGTGCTCTTCCTGCTGCCGGCGGTGATCTACGTCTGGCACCTCACCGGCACGACCGACTTTCGCCCGGGTGGCATCCTGCCGGCCGCGATCGACTCGGGAACGGTGACGATCCTGCTCGCGCTGTTCATTTTCGGCATCGGCAAGGCGGCGCTGATGCCCTTCCACCGCTGGCTGCCGGCGGCGATGGTGGCGCCGACGCCGGTGTCGGCCCTGCTGCACGCGGTGGCGGTGGTCAAGGCCGGCGTCTTTTCGGTGGTCAAGATCGTCGTCTACGTGTTTGGCCTCGACGCGCTCGCCGGCACCACCGACTGGCTGGTCGCCATCGCCGGCTTCACGATCGTCGCCGCATCGGTGGTTGCTCTGTCGGCCGACAACCTCAAGCGCCGTCTCGCCTATTCGACGGTCAGCCAGCTCTCCTACGTGATCCTCGCCGCAGCCATCCTCGCGCCGCTGTCGGTGGTCGGCGCCGCGCTGCACATCGCCGCGCATGCCTTCGGCAAGATCACGCTGTTCTTTGCCGCAGGTTCCATCTACACCGCCGCGCACAAGACCGAGATCAGCCAGCTCGATGGCATCGGCCGCCGCATGCCGTGGACCATGGCCGCTTTCGGCATCGGCGCGCTGTCGATGATCGGCCTGCCGCCGGCCGCCGGATTCGTCAGCAAGTGGTACCTGGTGTCGGGGGCAATGGCGCAGGCGCACTGGTTCGCGCTCGCCGTCGTCCTGCTGTCTACGCTGCTCAATGCCGCCTACTTCCTGCCAATCGTCTTTCGCGCCTTCTTCCGCCCGCTCTCCGCCAACGCGGTCGCGCATCCGCACGGCGAAGCGCCGCTGCCGATCGTGCTGGCGCTGTGTATCACCGCGGGCGGCACGATCGCCCTGTTCTTCTTCCCCGAAGTGCCGCTGGCGCTGGCGCAACAAATGGTGATGACGCCATGAAGACACATGAACACTGGCTCGACGATCCCTGCAACGTAAAGAGGCTGTGGCGCGGTTTCATCGTCGTCCTGGCGCTGACGGTGATCGCAGGCCTTTTCGTCGACCTGCATCCGCACTTCGAGATCGAGCGCTGGTTCGGCTTCTACGCCGCCTACGGATTCGTCACCTGTCTGCTGATGATCATCGGTGCCAAGGGTCTCGGCATTTTCCTCAAGCGCAGTGACCGCCACTACGCGAAGGACGAAGACGATGAGTGAAAGCCTCGTCGTTCATCCGGCACTGGTCATGATCGCCGGCGCACTGCTGCTGCCGGCACTGCGCGGTGCAGCGCGCGATGCCGGCGTGCTGCTGGTTCCGGCGCTGGCACTGGTAGCGGTTCTGGTGCTGCCCGAGGGCCACCGGTGGCAGGGACAGTGGCTCGATTACCAGCTCGCGCCGCTGGCCGTCGACAAACTGTCGCGCCTGTTCGCCATCATCTTTGCGCTGATGAGCCTTGCCGGCGGCGCTTTCGCGCTGCGCCAGCCCAGCCGGCTGGAGATCCCCGCCGCCTACCTCTACGCCGGGTCGGCGATCGGCGTCGTGCTGGCCGGTGACCTGATCACCGTCTTCCTGTTCTGGGAGTTCATGGCCGTCGGCTCGACGCTGGTGCTGTGGAGCGCCGGCACGCCAGGGGCGTGGGCGGCGAGCCGCCGCTACGTGGCGGTGCACCTTGCCGGCGGGGTCATCCTGTTCGCCGGCGTCGCCGGACACCTGCTCGATACCGGCGACGCCAGCTTCACGCGCATGCAGCTCGATTCGGTCGCGCACTGGCTGATCCTCATCGGCTTTTTGATCAACGCCGGCGCGCCGCCGTTCTCGGCCTGGCTACCCGACGCCTATCCGGAAGCCTCGTGGAGCGGCACCGTCTTCCTTTCGGCGTTCACCACCAAGACCGCCGTGTACGTGCTGCTGCGTGGTTTCCCCGGCAGCGAGATCCTGATCTGGATCGGCATCTTCATGATCTTCTACGGCATCGTCTATGCACTGCTCGAGAACGACATGCGGCGCATCCTCGCCTACTCGATCGTCAATCAGGTCGGATTCATGGTTACCGGCATCGGCATCGGTACCGAGATGGCATTGAACGGCGCCGCCGCGCACGCCTTCAGCCACATCATCTACAAGGCGCTGCTGCTGATGTCGGCAGGCGCCGTGCTCGCCGCCACCGGTCGCCGCAAGTGCTCGGAACTCGGCGGGCTGTTCCACAGCATGCCACTCACCACCCTTTGCGGCACGATAGGCGCGCTGGCAATCTCCTCGTTTCCGCTGACCTCGGGCTTCATTTCCAAGTCGATGGTGACGCAGGCAGCGATCGACGGCCATCTGCAGGTCGTCTGGCTCTTCCTCGCCGCCGCCTCGGCCGGCGTCTTCCTGCACGCCGGAATCAAGTTCCCGTGGTTCGTCTTCTTCCAGAAGGATTCCGGCCTGCGCCCGCCCGATCCGCCAGCCAGCATGCGCTGGGGAATGATCGTCTTCGCCTTCCTGTGCATCGCGCTCGGCATCTGGCCCGATCCCCTCTACGCCCTGCTGCCGTATCCGGTCGACTACGTGCCCTACACCGCAGCGCACGTCGTGACTCAGTTGCAGTTGCTGCTGTTCTCCGGCCTGGCTTTCTTCGTGATGCTCGACTACCTCAAGCGGACGCCGACGATCACGCTCGACACCGACTGGCTGTGGCGCGTCGCCGGCCCGGCGATCGCCCGCCGCTTCGGAGCGGTGCTCGCCAAGCTGCGCACCGCCTTGTCCGGCGGAATCGAGCACGGCTTCCAGTCGCTGGGAGTATTGATCAGCCGCCACCGCCAGCCCGGCGGCCTGCTGATGCGCTCGTGGCCGACGGGCAGCATGGCATTGTGGGTAATGGTGCTGCTCCTGACCTATCTGTTGCTCTACTACGTGTGAAAAGAGCCGGCCATGGGCATGGACAAGCTGGAGCCTCGAGACAAGCTTTCTGCCAACCTGCGACAAGAGCTGCTCAACCGGATTTTCCCGCGCCTCGCCGAACTGCCACCCGTGCACCGCGAGGATGCCCTGAAAAAAGCCAGGGCGACGCCATTCGATCTCATGGAGTCGATCGGCATCGGTGGTGCCGCCGCTCTGGTCGCGGGCTTCCTGCAGGCCGTACCGCTTGATCCGGACGGCAATTTCCTGGAGGCGTACCTCGACCAGTTCTGTTTCACCCTGCCATTGCTGCTCGTCACGGCCGGCCCGTTTTTCCTGCGGCGCGCGCGGCGCGGTCTCGACAGCCAGATCGAGTGCTACCGGAAAAAGCGCGAGCCGGGGAAGACGACACCATGAATCCACCCGGCACTCCTGGCGGCGACGCCGACGTGGTGCGCATTCTGCTCCCGATCGACGCCTGCGACGATTCCCGCTGGGGCATCCGCTACGCCATCCGTCGGCACCGCGCGGGCCAGCGGGTGGAAGTGATCCTGCTCAATGTCGGAGAATTGATCAGCCAGTGGCAGGTGTTGCGCTTTTACACCGAACAGGAACTCAGCCGCTTCCAGGCCTCCAGCTCAAAAGCGCTGATCGAGGATGCGGCCAAACCGCTGCGGGAAGCCAACATCCCCTGTCGAGGAGTCTTCAAGCAAGGGGAAGTCGCATTCGCAATCCTGGATGCGGCCGAGGAACTGGATTGTCATGAGATCGCCATGCCGGCGCCCATGACTGCCTGGTGGAACCCCTTTTCCTCTGGCGTCCTGCTGACGGTCGTGAAGCGACAACGCAGCATTCCTGTCTTCCTCGTAGACCGCGACGGCATGCCCGTGAAATACCCGGGCCATTGAGAGGAGCGCGATCTCTCGTGCAATTGCCCACAGCGGTGGCCGGATTGGCATAATGGCCGGGGTAAGAGAGATCCGTCCCAACAGGCGACACATGCTGATACCACACCGGAAGCCGACGCTGTTGAAGTGGCTGAAAGGGTTCTTCCTGACCCGGACCCGTTTGCCGCCAGAAGTCCAGCGCGCCAGGGAAGTCATCGCGGCCATAGACGCAGGAGGCATGCCGTTAAATCCGGCCACAATCAACCCCATCGCACGGAATCCGGGGCTCGAAGTGTCAAGAGGAGAATTCGATCATGAACACCGAAGCTGTTTTATCGAGCGCTTCATTCAGAACGGTGGAGCGCCTCGTCGAGGGCATCCCGACCGCCGACGGCGCGGGCGTTCGCCTGACCCGGGTGCTGACGCCGGATCTGCAGCGCCGGCTGGATCCCTTCCTGATGCTCGATGCCTTCCGCAACGAGCATGCGGAGGACTATCTCGGCGGCTTTCCCGATCATCCGCATCGCGGCTTCGAAACGGTCACCTACATGATTGCCGGACGGATGAGGCACCGTGACAGCGCCGGCAACGAAGGCCTGCTCGGGCCGGGCGGCGCGCAGTGGATGACCACCGGCAGCGGCCTGATCCATTCCGAGCTGCCGGAGCAGGAAGCCGGGCTGATGGAGGGTTTCCAGCTCTGGCTCAATCTGCCCGCCCGCCACAAGATGGTCGCCCCGAGCTATCGCGACCTGCCGGCGGCGAGCATTCCGGAATACGCCGGCGAAGAGGGTGTTCTGGTGCGCATCATCGCCGGAGCGAGTCACGGCGTCACCGGAGCCGTCCAGCGCCCGGACACCGAGCCGCTTTTTCTGGACCTGCATCTGCCGGCGGGGAGACGCTTCGTGCAGCCGATTGCGGCCGCTCACAATGCCTTGACCTACACCTATCGGGGACGGGTGACGATTGCCGGCACGACGACTGGCGACCGGATGATGGCCATCCTCGCCAACGACGGCACTGCCGTCTGCGTCGAAGCCGAGGAGGATTCCCGCCTGCTGATCATCGCCGGACAACCGCTGGACGAACCGATTGCCCAGCGCGGCCCGTTCGTGATGAATACCGCCGAACAGATTCATCAGGCCATGCGCGATTATCAGGCGGGCAAATTCGGGGCGGCAGCGGTCAAACCGCTGTGAATCGCAGCGCCCTGCCCGCGTCGGGTCACGCCGCGGCAGGGACAACCTGACGCCGCCCCGGGACAGATCTAAAGGCGACGCAATGGAAATCTCCTCTATATCAGTATCCCGCGGAAGTCCGCATCTGCCATCGCGACCCGTTGCTCGCCGTCCATACGCGCCTGATCGGCGTGCGTGACGCCCGGCAGAAACTGCCTGAACATCATCCCACTCCTCAGCACAGGCCACGCAAAGCGGGTGCGAATACCGTCCGGGAACCTCTACAAACATCACCGGAATGGGTACCCAAGACGTTTTCCTGATCCTCTTCGACCTACCCTCCCCAGAATTCTTGTCGGTTTTTTTTACAGTAAAACCAGCCCTGCCTGCAACCAATTTATAATCCTTTGTTTTGATATGGTTATTTTTGTATTAATTTTATGGAACATTCTATGCTTGCATTAGCGCGCGTCCGCAATCATCCCGGATGCGAGGCTTTTAGGCGGATTTTAGTGTTTCAACAAATTTCGCGAGGTGAAGAGATGCAATTCATGAGAACAACGATCACAGCAGCGGTAGCGGCTGCGTTGGGCGTGATCCCGGTAGCGGCCCAGGCGGCCACCGAGGCGCAGAAGCGCGCCGCGATCGACAGCGGGCTGGCGTACCTGGCCAGCCAGCAGATGGCCGACGGGCGCTGGGTGTACAGCGGTGGTGTTGAAGACGCCGCCAGCACGGGCTCGGCATTATTGGCATTTCTGGAAGAAAAGCCGAACTGGGGCGCGAATGCGGTGGCCTACCAGGCCGTCGTGACCAAAGGACTGAACTACCTGTTCTCGCAGGCGACGGCGGTCAACATCGGGCTACAGACCTACGGCAACCCGGACACCAACGGCAACGGCATCGGTGTCAAGTTCGTTCCCGGCGGGGTCAACGGCCGCGACACTTACGTAACGGGCCTGGTGTTGCCGGCGATCGCCAAGGCCGCAGCCGAAACCCCGGCAACGCTGGTCACCGTGGGGGCGCAAGCAGGCAGAACCTACGCCCAGGTGGTGCAGGACACCATCGACTACTTCGCCTATGGGCAGAACGACGCCGGTTACGCCCGCGGCGCCTGGCGCTACTACGCCAATTCAGGTGACGCGGACAACTCCACCGCGCAATGGCCCGTGATCGGCATGCTCTACGGGCAGGCCGTGCCGGGCGTGAGCGTTCCTGGTTTCGTGAAGACCGAGTTGAATGGCTGGATCGACTACATCCAGAACTCCAGCAACGGCGGGTCGGGCTACGACGGCCCGAACAGCATCGTCAACGAGGCGAAGACTGGTGGCCTGCTGGTGGAGATGGCCTTTGCGGGCTACAACGGCACGAGTACCGGTGGCACCGACAAGAGCGACAAGGCGGGCGCACTGGCCTATCTGAATACAAACTGGAAAAACTTCGCGAACAACACCTGGGACGGCAACTTCGGCCACCCCTACGCGATGTGGAGCATCTACAAGGGGCTGGAGACCACCATCGGCTTGAACGACACCACCGCGATCACCAACCTGCTGACCACCTGCGGCACGCAGGATGCCGGTGATGTCTGCAACTGGTTCGAAGACTATGCCCAGTGGCTGGTAACGAACCAGAATGGCGACGGATCGTGGATCGGTTACTCCTCCTGGAACAGCGCGCTCGCCACCCCCTGGTTCATCAATATCCTGGCGGCGACCAGGATCCCGGACGATAACGACGTGCCGGAACCGGCGACGATGACGCTGTTCGGCCTGGCGCTGGCCGGCCTGGCTGCCAGGCGCCGGTGTAAGCCGGCCTGACGGCAAGCCACCACAGCCTGGCAAACGGCCCCTGACGCAGTCGTTTTCTCCATTGCGGTACGCTGGCCGGGCGTAAGCCCGGTCTGCGTGTTGTTAACCGCCCGATGATCGACGCACCACAACTTTCAACATGAACCCAATGCCGCTACCACCTTCCTCGCTGCTCGCCGCTTTGGTCGCTGGCGCTCTTGCCTGCACCGCAGCCGGGTCGACGCCGATCACCTTGACGCCCGACGAGCCCGACGCACCGGCGTCGCCGCTGCTGGAGTCGAGGGATCGCTCCGGGGCCGTCCAGGCGTTACCCGGCCAGGGCGCGACCGGCCACGACGCGATGCAGGCGCTCAGCCAGGGCCGCTGGGCCAGTGCCTGCGCCACCGCCACCCATGTGCTGGCGCGCAGGGTGCCAGACGTCGAAGCGCTCGGTGTATTCGCGGTCTGCTCGGCCGTCAAGGGAGACCGCGATGCCGCTGCGACCGCGCAAGCCCGGCTGAAGGAGGCAGAGCCCTTGCCCTACTTCGGCCCGCTGACCCAAGGCGTTCTGCAACTGCTGGACAAGCAGCCGGAGAAGGCGCAGGCCAGTTGGCGCCCGCTGCTGCAGGTCCGCAGCGACGATCCGCTAGTGCTGTATTTCGAGGGCGAGGCGCTGCACGCCCGCCAGCAGTCGGACCAGGCTGTGGCAACCTTCCGCCGTGTACTCGAGGTCTGGCCCGACTTCGCCCCGGCGCTCACGGCAGTGGCCCGCCTGAGCGCCGGGCCAAAGGCCTCGGCGCAAGCGCTTCAAACGGCGCTGTCACTGGCCGAGCGCGCCACGAAAATCGAGCCGACCAACCGCGCTTACTGGCGCCTGCTCGCCGACCTTTGCCGGCGCACCGGACAGCTGGGCCGGGCCAACGCGATCGCGCTGCAATACCTGCGGCCACCGGCGCTGCCGGCACTGCGCTGAGACGGCACCAGCACGACGGCCCGGCAGGTGTCGAAGAAAGACTTGTCCTGGAGCACCACGTTCTTGAAGAGGCTGAGAAAGGCTCCAGCGTGCGCGGACTGGGGATTCGGGGGATCAAGAGTCGGGCCGAACCACTCCCGAGCGTTCCGCGTTCCCGACGACCACTGGCGATAGAAGGCGGCGTCTTCCCATCCGTAGCTGATGGTCGCCCAGACCTTGCCGGGGCTATTCTCGCTGAGAACCCTGATGATCACCCGCCGGCAGTCGCAATCGTCGTCGGTACATCTGTCAGCCTCGAGAAACGACCCGATTCCGCCCTTCTTCCTTGGCTACATACAGGCGCCGATCCGCTACCCGCACCAACTCCTCGGCACTGATTTCCCCCGCCTCCGCGAGCTGGCTCGCTGCGACCAGGCCGACCGAGACGGTGACCGGAATCCGCTCCTGATTGAAGATGAAATCGGCGTTGGCCACCGCCAGCCGCAAGCGCTCGGCAAACTGGAGGCCGTTCTTCAGGCCGCCGATGGAGAAGCCGTAAAACTCCTCGCCGCCATAGCGGCCGATCTCATCCTCATGCCGCTTGGTAGCCCGCATCACCTCCGCGAAGCCGACCAGAACCTGGTCCCCGGCCTGATGGCCATGGGTGTCGTTCACCGCCTTGAAATGATCCAGGTCGAGCAACAGAAAGACAAAATCCTTGATGTGGCCGCGGCGAAGATTACCGATATTCATCTCGATGATCCGTTGCAGGATGGTGCGTTTCGGCAACTGGGTCAGTTCGTCGAAATAGCCCATTTTTTCCAGCAGCCCCTTCTGCTCCATCTCCTTGGTGACCTCGGTCAGGCAGCCGATGGAGAGGCAGATCTGGTCCTCGGCAAAGACCTCGATGTTGGCCTGGTCCTTCAACCAGATCGTCTTTCCCCCCGGCAAGGCCAGTTGATAAACGAACTCCACCGCCCCCGCCTTTTTCACCTTCTCGCGCAAGACGGCCTGATCGTCCCGCAACTCCGCCCGGGTGACGACCTCCTCCTTCACCCGGCTCTCACGCTTTGCGTACCGGTAAAGTCGGCGATCGACGATACTCTGCCGAAAGACCTCGTCGACTTCCCCCCGATCGCAGCCGAGAAGGGCGAGAAATCGCGCTCCGGCATATTCATACCAGATGATTTTCTCGTGCTCGCGCCAGGCGGCGATATAGGGAATGATCGGCGAGGAAATTTTGTCCAGGGCCGCCATGGCAGCGATACACGCCGTCAGCCGCCGGCACAGCCGCTGCGAAAACCCGCCGGCAAGAATCTTGCTGCCCGGCCCGGCCCAATGGGTCGCCATGCTCCCTCCTTGGCTTTTGCTCATGATCCCCGCTCGCGATTACTCGCCAGTTCCAGCTGCCGGGTGTTGCCGGCCTGCAGGAAGCACAGGACCCCACAGGGAACTTCCCCCCAGCCGTGCCCAGCCGCCGTCCGTATCCCACACGACAAAGGCCTGCCCCACACGGGTCGGGGCAGGACGAGACGGATTCAGCCCTGCAAACGCTGTTCCTGGCCGGTGCAAGGCACCACGAACTGACCGGCCCACGTATCGTCGAGCGTCAGGGTCAGCCGTGCTTCGGTCTACCCCAGACTGGCCATGTCAATGACAAATCTATATTTAACATCGCTTTTCAGCATTCGTTCATAAGCGGTATTGATGTAATCCATGGGGATCAACTCGATGTCTGAAACGATGTCATGTTTGGCGCAAAAATCCAGCATGTCCTGAGTTTCACGGATTCCACCGATGAGCGAACCCGCGATCTGACGGCGCTTGAAGATCAGATTAAAGACATTGGGTGAAGGGTGCGGCTCTGCGGGAGCGCCGACCAGGGTCATTGTGCCGTCGCGCTTGAGCAGTTGAAGATAGGCATCGAGGTTGTGGGAGGCGGCCACCGTGTTCAGGATGAAATCGATCTGGTTTGCATAAGCAGCCATTTGCCCGGGATTGGTGGAAATGCATACTTCATCAGCACCAAGCCGCTTGCCGTCTTCGACCTTGCTTGAAGAGGTGGTGAATAACACCACGTGGGCTCCCATCGCGTGGGCGATCTTGACGCCCATGTGGCCAAGACCTCCAAGACCGACAATCCCTACCGTCTGGCCTGGCCCGGAACCCCAGTGACATAACGGGGAGTAGGTGGTGATTCCCGCACACAACAAGGGCGCCACACTCGCCAGATCCTTTTCGGCGTGCCGGATATGCAAAACAAACGACTCCTTGACGACGATGGTTTGCGAATAACCCCCGTAGGTATTCTCACCCCCAAAAACCGGGCCGTTGTAAGTTCCCGTGAATCCACTCTCGCAGTATTGCTCTTCGCCGGCATGGCAAGAACAGCAGCGCCCGCAACTGTCGACCATGCAGCCCACGCCAGCCAGATCTCCTGCCTTGAAATTGTTCACCTTGTCGCCCACGGCGACCACTCGGCCAACGATTTCGTGTCCGGGGACTGAAGGATACAAAGTGTTATGCCACTCCCCCCGAGCCGTGTGCAAATCAGAGTGACAAACGCCGCAATACAGGATCTCGATCTGCACATCTTCCGGACCGGGGCTGCGGCGCTCCAGTGTGAAAGGAGCCAGTTCGCTCGTCGGGCTTTGCGCCGCGTACGCTTTGGTCTTGGTCATCAATCAATCCTTTCTGTAATGTAGGGGCAAGAGCCGGCTGGTGTTGTCCGGCAACCATCTCGAGAGCGGGTTCTCCGACCATCGGATCAGGGAACTGGCCAAGCGGGAGGCGTCAGTGGTGCCTCGGGTAGCCGAGAGTATCTCGTCGACCGCACGCTGTCCATTCCAAAGGACCTACGGCGAGCGCAGCACAGCAACACTACGGCAGCAGGCGCGTATAATCGACCTTCCTCAACCAGCAGAGAGATCACGAACATGGGCTTAGATCGCGTGCCCTCCGGCAAGTCACTCCCCAATGATTTCAACGTCATCATCGAGATCCCGATGCATGCCGATCCGGTGAAGTATGAAGTGGACAAGGACAGCGGCGCGGTCTTCGTCGACCGCTTCATGTCGACCGCCATGCACTACCCGTGCAACTATGGCTACATCCCGCACACCATCGCCGGCGATGGTGATCCGGTCGACGTGCTGGTGGTGACCCAGTTCGCCCTGCCGCCGGGGGTGGTCGTACGCTGCCGCCCGATCGGCCTGCTGGCCATGGAGGACGAAGCCGGTCCGGATGGCAAGCTGCTGGCCGTGCCGGTGGACAGCCTGACGCCGATGTATCGCGACATCGAGTCACCGCGCGACTTTCCGCAGGTGGTGCTGGATCAGATCGCCCACTTCTTTGCCCACTACAAGGATCTCGAGCGCGGCAAGTTCGTCAAGGTCGCCGGCTGGCTGGGCAGCGACGAAGCCAAGAAGGAAATCATGGAAGGCGTCAGGACTTACATGGAAGCCAAGGAAAAGCCGGCCTTCTGAACGATTGTTCTTTGGCGCAGTCACGCTGATCAAGGGGCGCGTCGGCGCCCTTTTCGCTGGTACCCGAGCCCATGTCCCTGAAAATTGCGATTGCCCAGATCAATGTCACGGTCGGAGACTTCGCCGGCAACCGTGCGCGGATCGTCGATTTTGCCCAGCGCGCCCGCGAACAGGGCGCCGACCTGCTGCTGACGCCGGAACTCGCGCTCTGCGGCTATCCGCCCGAAGATCTGCTGCTGCGCGACGACTTTCTCGCCGCCTGCGATGACGAACTCATTGCGCTCGCCCAGAGCGTGCAGGGAATCGCCGTCCTCGTCGGTCACCCCGAGAAACGGGGCAGCGCGTGTTACAACGCAGCCACCCTCCTTTGCGATGGCGCGCGCATCACCACCTATTACAAACAGCGCTTGCCGAGCTACGAAGTGTTCGACGAGGAGCGCTATTTCGATTCGGGTGAAGCGCCCTGCGTGCTGACGCTCAAGGGCGTTCGCTGCGGGGTCAATATCTGCGCCGACGTCTGGGAGGCCGGTGCCGCCGATCTCGCTCGCGAAGCCGGCGCCGAGCTGCTGCTGGTGCTCAACGCATCACCCTATCATCTCGGCAAACGCGAGCGGCGCACCGAGGTCCTGCGCGAGCGCATCGCCGCCACCGGTCTGCCGGTGATCTACGCCAACCTCGCCGGCGGGCAGGACGAACTGGTCTTTGATGGCGCTTCCTTCGTGCTCGACTCGCGCGGCACGCTGTGCTGCCAGTTGCCGCAGTTCGAAGAGGCGCTGGCGGTCGTCGAGCTGATCGATGGCGAGCCGCAGCCGGGCCGCATCGTTCCGGCGCCCTGCCTCGAGGCCGAGGTCTATCAGGCGCTGGTCCTCGGCGTTCGCGACTACCTCGGCAAGAACGGCTTTCCCGGCGTGATCATCGGTCTCTCGGGCGGCATCGACTCGGCGCTGACGCTGTGCGTCGCGGTCGACGCCATCGGCGCCGACCGGGTGCGTGCGATCATGATGCCCTCGCCGTACACAGCGGCGATCAGCCTCGCCGATGCACGCGAAATGGTTCGCCTGCTCGGCGTGCGCTACGATGAGATCGCCATCGAACCGGCCATGCGCACACTCGCCGGTCTGCTCGCGGAACAGTTCGCCGGTCTGCCGGCCGACACCACCGAAGAGAACCTGCAGGCGCGGATACGGGGCATGATCCTGATGGCAATCTCGAACAAGACCGGTTCGCTGGTGCTGACGACCGGCAACAAGTCGGAAATGGCGGTCGGTTACTGCACGCTTTATGGTGACATGGCCGGCGGTTTCGCGGTCATCAAGGATCTCGCCAAGACCCTGGTCTATCGCGTCGCGCGCTGGCGCAACACGCGCTCTTACGCGATCCCTGAAAGAATCATCGATCGACCGCCATCGGCCGAGTTGAAGCCGGATCAGACCGACCAGGACAGTCTTCCTCCCTACGAGGTGCTCGACGCCATCATTGAGGCGTACATGGAAAAGGATCTCAGTCCGCGCGAGATCATTGCCCGCGGCTTTGCCGAGGCCGACGTGCGCCGCGTCGTGCATCTCCTCAAGAGCAGCGAATACAAGCGGCGCCAGGCACCGGTCGGCATCCGGGTGACGCAGCGCGGCTTCGGCAAGGACTGGCGTTATCCGATCACCAATCGCTACCGTGACCGGTACTGATCTCTTGACCCTCTCTTATTTTGATACGATTTCCTCACGATCCTCCCTGGAGCCCAGCATGAAGAAGATTGAAGCCATCATCAAACCGTTCAAGCTCGATGAAGTGCGTGAAGCGCTCTCCGAGATTGGCGTCACCGGCCTGACGGTCACCGAAGTCAAGGGCTTTGGTCGTCAGAAAGGCCACACCGAACTCTATCGCGGCGCCGAGTATGTGGTCGATTTCCTGCCCAAGGTGAAGATCGAGATCGTCGTCTCCGACGCTGCGGTCGAGGGTGCCATCGACGCCATCGTCAAGGCGGCGCGGACCGGAAAGATTGGCGACGGCAAGATTTTCGTCAGCACGGTCGAGCAGGTGGTGCGCATCCGCACCGGCGAACTCGACGAGTCGGCGATCTAGACCTGCTCGCCGACAGCCCGAGCAGCAACTAGCGCGATCGGTCTTCGGCCTTCAGCAGAACCCACAGGGCGCCATCGCCGCCGTCGCTGGGCGGCGCATGACAGAAGGCCAGGACATTCTTGCAGCGACCGAGCCAGGCCTTGACCAGTTGGCGCAGGATCGCTTCCCGACCGGGCGAACCGTGCCCGCGGCCGTGCACGATGCGCAGGCAGCGCCTGCCTGAGTTGAGCGCCTGGGCCAGGAAACACATGACCTCAGCGTGCGCCTGATGGCGATTCATCCCGTGCAGGTCGATGTGACCCTGGATGCTCCAGCGACCGCGGCGCAGGTCGCGCAGCACCGTGCGCGACAGACCGCTGCGCAGGAACGAGTCGGCACCACCGAGATCGAGCCAGTCGTCGACGGCCAGGGGTCGCTGCAGCAGTTCGCTGAGCACGGCCGCTTCGTCGAGTTCCCGCTGCCGCGGTCGCGGACTGGGCTTGGGCAAATCAGGAGTGACCCGATCGCGCTTGCGCAGGGGTGTCGCGCCTTCGACGGCGGCAAGAAAAGCAGCCCGTTCCTCGGCACTGTGCTGATCGTGCGGCTTCATTGCAGGCCTCGCTCCTCCTGCGGGCCGCGGGCCGAAGCCCGCGACCCGGCCGGGAACCCGGCACGCTCAGCCGGCGAGACCCAGGCTGTCGAGGTAGCGCTCGGCATCGAGCGCCGCCATGCAGCCGCTACCCGCCGAGGTGCAGGCCTGGCGGTAGACATGGTCCTGGACGTCGCCGGCGGCGAAGACCCCGGCCACCGAGGTCGCAGTGGCGTTTCCCTGATGCCCGCAATGAGTCAACAGGTAACCCCCTTCCATCGCCAGCTGGCCGATGAAGAGATCGGTGTTCGGCTTGTGGCCGATGGCGATGAAGACCCCCATCAGCGGCAGGACTTCCGGCTCCTGGCTCAGGGTGTTCACGATCCGCATGCCGGTGACGCCGGACGCGTCGCCGAGGATCTCGTCGAGCGTGCAGTTCCAGCGAATCGTGATCTTTCCGGCCTGCTGTTTGGCAAACAGCTTGTCTTGCAGGATCTTTTCGCTGCGCAGCTTGTCGCGCCGATGCACCAGGGTGACGTGGCTCGCGATGTTCGCGAGGTACAATGCCTCCTCGACGGCGGTATTGCCACCGCCGATGACCGCGACCGGCTGGTTGCGATAGAAAAAACCGTCGCAGGTGGCGCAGGCAGAAACGCCGCGACCGGCATACGCCTCCTCGGACGGCAGCCCCAGGTACTGCGCCGAGGCACCGGTGGCAATGATCAGCGCGTCGCAGGTGTAGGTGGCGGAGTCGCCGACCAGAACAAACGGCCTCTCGCTCACCCGCGCCGTGTGGATATGGTCGAAAACGATCTCGGTCTCGAAACGGCGAGCATGCTCCTCGAAACGCTGCATCAACTCGGGCCCCTGAACGCCCTGCGCGTCGGCAGGCCAGTTGTCGACGTCGGTGGTGGTCATCAATTGTCCCCCCTGCGCCATGCCGGTGATCAGCACCGGCCGCAGGTTGGCGCGGGCGGCATAAACGGCGGCAGTATAGCCGGCGGGGCCTGATCCGAGGATCAGCAGGCGGCAGTGACGGGTTGCTGGGGTCATCTTGATTAGCTCTGGAGGTGGATCATGGAAAAATTATAACCGGCAATCCTGGTCATCCCGGCGCCAAGTTTCTCCCCGGTTTGCTTCGAAAACCTTCAATTTGCCTTATAATCGCCCCGCAAGCCCTTGATAGAAATCACTTCACTTGAAGAAAGATGGCCCATGAACACGCCGGTCGAGCAGCCCAGGAGAGGACCCAGCCTGACTTTGCTACACAGCATCCCGATCTTTGCTGGCGTGCCGGACTCGCAACTCGAACAGATCGCCAAGGTGGCGTTTCACCGTCGAGTGCAGCGTCAAACGACGATCGTGCGCGCCGGTGACAGCACCGATTCGCTCTATGTACTGATCAGCGGTGGGGCCAAGGTGCTCAACAGCGACGAGGAGGGACGCGAGGTCATCCTGACCCTGCTCGGCCCCGGAGAATTCTTCGGCGAAATGGGGCTGATCGACGGCAGTCCCCGCTCAGCCGACGTGATGGCCAGCGAGACCTGCGAACTGCTGGTGATCACCAAGACCGACTTCAAGCGCTGCCTGGCCGAAAACTTCGACCTCTGTCTGAACATCATGAAGAGCCTGGTTCAACGCCTGCGCGAAGCAGATCGCAATATCGAGAGCCTGGCGCTGCTCGACGTCTACGGCCGCGTCGCCAAGCTGCTGCTCGACTTCTCCGAAGAAGAACGCGGCCAGCGCGTCATCCGCCGACGCCTGACCAAGCAGGACATCGCCAAGATGATCGGCGCCTCGCGCGAAATGGTCAGCCGGGTCATGAAGGATCTGGAAACCCGCGGCTACTTCCGGGTCGAGGAAGGCCGCATCGTCATCCTGGAAAAGCGCGAGCCTGCTGCCGTCGCTGCCAAGGCCTGAAACTTGTCCATGGCGAACTGATGGCCTTGCTGAACAAACTTGGGAGCAGGATTGGCTACCCGGCCAGAACGCCGAGTCCGCTGCCGGAGAAGATCGCGGTCCTGCTGGAGGAAGCGCGCTGGCTGTTGCTGATCGTCGTCGCCAGCTTCCTCGCGCTCTCCCTCTGGGGCTACCATCAGGCGGACCCCGGCTGGTCGCACGCCGTTGAGGCCAGTGCGCTGCACAATCCGGCGGGGCGCAGCGGCGCCTGGCTCGCCGACCTGATGCTTTACGTCTTCGGTCTTTCCGCCTGGTGGTGGATCGTCCTGCTGCTGGTCTTTGTCTGGTGGGGATACCGACGCCTCGACGCCCCGCGCAGCAGCGACCGCCGCCCGCTCCTGATTGCCCTCGCCGGTTTTGTCGTCCTGCTGGTCGCCAGCAGCGGCCTCGAAAACCTGCGCTTCTATACCGTCAAGGCCACCCTGCCGACAGGACCCGGTGGCGTCATGGGCATCGAACTTGGCGCCGTCGCCGTCCGCTATCTGGGTTACACGGGCGCTACGCTGGCGCTTTTCGCCATGCTCGTACTCGGCTGGAGCCTGTTCTCCGGGATGTCCTGGCTGAGTGCTGCCGAACGTATCGGCGCCGCCCTCGAAGGCTCAGTCGCCGTCGTGCGCAAGCTTCTTGAACGTTGGCAGGACCGCCGCATCGGTCGCGAGGTCGCGCGTGAGCGCGAGGCGGTGGTGGAAGTCGAAAAGAAGCGCAGCGAAACCCTTGATCCGACCCTGAGCGAGCAGCCGATCGCGACCGCCACCGCACCGTCCAGAGCCGGCAAGCGCGGCAAACACCAGGAACCGACCCTGAGTGATTCGCCGGCAGCGATCGTGAGCGCGCAGCCCGGGCAAGCGCACCCGGAAAACCACGAACCGACGCTGAGCGAGGCGCCGCTGGCAGTCGCACCGCCACCGCCAGAAAAACCCTGCCAGGAAGACCACGAACCGACGCTGAAGGAAGTGCCACTGGCGGTCGCGACAGCGCAGCCTCCAGCGAAAGCGCACCATGAAGACCCCGACCCCGCTGTGAACGAGACGCCGGTAGCCGTCGCACTCCCGCCGCTGCCGGCGAAAATCGAACCGCGGGCAAGCGCCCCGGTACGGCCGCCACTGCCGCTGGCAACGGTCGGCGAAGGAAGCGCCCTGCCGCCTCTCGATCTGCTCGAATCGGCATCGCTGCAGACAGACCGCGTCAGTCCCGAAACGCTCGAATCCACCTCGCGTCTGATCGAGCGCAAGCTTGCCGACTTCGGCGTCCAGGTGGCGGTCATTGCGGCGTATCCGGGCCCGGTGATCACGCGTTACGAGATCGAACCCGCAGTCGGCGTCAAGGGCGCGCAGATCCTCAATCTCGCCAAGGATCTGGCGCGCTCGCTGTCAATGGTGTCGGTGCGCGTCGTCGAGACCGTGCCGGGCAAGTCGTCGATGGCGCTCGAACTGCCGAACCCCAAGCGACAGATGGTCCGCCTGCTCGAGATCATCGCCAGCAATGAATACAACGACATGAAGTCGGCGCTGACGATGACCCTGGGCAAGGACATCGGCGGCCAGCCGCTGGTCGTCGATCTCGCCAGGATGCCGCATCTGCTGGTCGCCGGGACGACCGGTTCGGGCAAATCGGTCGGCATCAACGCGATGATCCTCTCGCTGCTCTACAAGGCCGGGCCGGACGAGGTGCGCCTGATTCTGGTTGACCCCAAGATGCTCGAACTGTCGATCTACGAGGGCATCCCGCACCTGCTGGCGCCGGTGGTGGTCGACATGAAACACGCCGCCAACGCGCTCAACTGGTGCGTGGGCGAGATGGACAAGCGTTACAAGCTGATGTCGGCAATGGGCGTACGTAATCTCGCGAGCCTCAATCAACGCATCCGTGACGCCGAGAAGAGCGGCGAGAAGATCCCCAACCCGGTTTCGCTGACCCCGGATACGCCCGAACCGCTGACGAACCTGCCGTTCATCGTCGTCGTCATCGACGAACTCGCCGATCTGATGATGGTTTCCGGCAAGACCGTCGAGCAGTTGATCGCCCGCCTCGCGCAGAAGGCGCGAGCTTCGGGGATCCACCTGATTCTCGCCACCCAGCGGCCCTCGGTAGACGTCATTACCGGCCTGATCAAGGCCAACATCCCGACCCGGATCTCGTTCCAGGTGTCGTCAAAGATCGACTCGCGAACCGTCCTCGACCAGATGGGCGCCGAAGCCCTGCTCGGGCAGGGCGACATGCTCTACCTCGCACCGGGGACCGGTTATCCGACCCGCGTCCACGGCGCTTTTGTCGCCGACGAGGAAGTGCATCGGGTGGTCGATTACCTGAAGAAGACGGGGACGCCGGATTATGTCGACGGCGTCCTCTCCGGCGGCGGCGGCGATGACGACGGCGAAGGCGGCGGCGAGAACGGCGGCCTCGATCCCGACGGCGAAGCCGACCCGGTCTATGACCAGGCGGTCGAGGTCGTGCTGAAGAATCGCCGGGCATCGATTTCACTGGTTCAGCGCCATCTGCGCATCGGCTACAACCGATCGGCGCGTTTGATCGAAGCGATGGAAAAAGCCGGCATCGTGTCTTCGATGGACGCCCGTGGCGGCCGCGAAGTCCTCGCCCGCCGGGAGGAAGAATGAGCATTCGCCGTACCCTCTTCACCGTCGCCTGCCTGCTGACGGCGCATGTGGTCAGCGCCGGCGCGATCGACAAGCTGCAGCGCTTTCTCGACACGACCAAAACCGTGCGGGCCGATTTCGCGCAGACGGTGGTCGCCCGCAACGGCAGTCGGGCGCAGGTCTCGAGTGGCGTCATGATGCTCTCGCGGCCGGGCAAGTTCCGCTGGCAGATCGAGAAACCCTATCACCAGCTGCTGCTGGGCGATGGCGAGAAGGTCTGGATCCATGACCCGGATCTGCGTCAGGTGACGGTCAGGAAAGTGGGCGCTGCGCTCGGCGGAACCCCCGCCGCCCTGCTCGCCGGCGACAATACGATCGAAAATGAATTCACGCTGCGCGAAGCCGGCGAAGAAGCCGGACTGGAGTGGCTCGAAGCGGTCCCCAAAGTGCAGGACAGCGGTTTCGAAAAGGTCCGCCTCGGTTTTGCCGGCAACGAGCTGCAGTCGATGGAGTTGCTCGACAGCCTCGGCCAGACCACCTTGCTCCGTTTCTCCCGTCTCGAACGCAACCCGCGTCTGGCTCCCTCGCTGTTCCGCTTCACCCCGCCGGCCAATACGGACGTCATCGGAGACTGAGCGTTTGCCGATCGCTGTCGACGGCGCTTTCTGCTGACGCCTGATCCCTGGCCTGGTCAGCGCAGCGTATCGGCGAGGATTCGCCTGCCTGCGCCCAGGCGCGGTGACTGACCCCCTGCCGGCTTCTTCAAAGGCCGGCAGACCTTGCCCGCGAATGCACCTGAAGGCGACGCGCCGATCTCGCCCACAGGTCTCTGATCCGCTCATTGGACAAGGCTCCAAGTGGCCGGAAAAAGCCTTTCCCGATACAATGACAGGGCTTTCCAACGACGCGCCGAGCGTGCGCCTATCTGATAACCACAGCCTAGAAAGTGCCGCGATGAAAGTACTGCTACTGACGCGAGAATACCCTCCCTACGTCTACGGCGGAGCCGGTGTTCACGTCGAGTATCTGTCTGGCGAACTCGCCAGACTGATGCATGTCGAAGTCCGCTCCTTTGGTGACCAGGACACCGTGAGTCATGGGGTACGGGTCAGGGGGTTCCCGTTCGGCAAGGGCAGCTTCGCCCATGTCGACAAAAAACTCAGCGGCGCTCTGGATACTTTCGAGGCCAACCTCGAGACCTTGAGCGAACAGATCGACGCCGATCTGGTGCATGTGCACACCTGGTATGCCCACCTCGGCGGCATCCTCGCGAAAACGCTCTACGGCATTCCGCTGGTCCATACGGTGCATTCGCTCGAACCCCTGCGGCCCTGGAAGCGCGAACAACTGGGCTGCGGCTACGACATGTCGTCGTGGATCGAACGGACCTCGCTCGGCATGGCCGACGCCGTGATCGCCGTTTCGCAGGGCACCAAAAACGACATCCTCGAACACTTCGACATCGATCCGGACAAGATCACCGTCATCTACAACGGCATCAACGTCGACCAGTACAGCCCGACCGACGAGACGACTGCGCTCGAAAAATACGGCGTCGATCCGGCCCGTCCGATCGTCCTCTTTGTCGGCCGCATCACGCGTCAGAAAGGCATCATCCACCTCGTCAATGCGATCCATTACATCAACCGCGAGGCGCAGATCGTACTCTGCGCCGGGGCGCCCGACACCCCCGAAGTGCTCGCCGAGATGGAAGCGGCGGTCAAGCACGTTCGCCACGAAGGATTCAAAAATCTCATCTGGATCAAGGAGATGGTGACCAAGGAAGAGGTCATCGAGCTCTATTCGCATGCCACGGTGTTCTGCTGTCCGTCGATCTACGAGCCTTTCGGGATCATCAACCTCGAAGCCATGGCCTGCCGCACGGCGGTTGTCGCCAGTGCCGTCGGCGGCATCAAGGAGGTGGTCGTCGATGGCGTCACCGGCTTCCTCGTGCCGCTCGAACAGTTGCACGTCGCGCCTTTCGAACCGGTCAATCCGGACGCTTTTTCGCGCGATCTCGCGAGCGCGATCAACAAGGTGCTCGACAACCCGCAACTCGCCGAAGCAATGGCCGCCGCCGGCCAGAAGCGCGCCAGCGAGGTCTTCAGCTGGACGAGCATCGCGCAACAGACCAAGACTCTCTACGATTCCCTGGTGAAATAAGGAGCAGCATGATGGTTCCGCAAGTGTACCCCCGTGTGGTCATCGAAGCGGTGCAGCCGCAAGTGGACGACGGCCGCTTCCCGATCAAGCGCGTCGTCGGCGAGAAGGTCTCGGTCAGCGCCGACATTTACAAGGAAGGCCACGACAAACTGGCGGCCGTGCTCAAGGTGCGCAAGGTCGGTGACCGGAAGTGGCGGGAATGCCCAATGGTTCTGGGCGACAACGACCGCTGGTACGGCCAGTTCAGCGTGAACGCGATCGGGCGCTGGGAGTACACCATCGAGGCCTACGCCGAACGTTACCTGTCGTGGGCGGACGAAATCGGCAAGAAGAATGTCCCGGGGGCCAACCTCAGCAGCGAACTGCTCGAAGGACTGGTGATCCTCAAGAAGTCGGCCGCCGTCGCCCAGGGGGGCGATCGCACCCGCATGAACGGCGTCATCGGCGCCATGGAGAGCGCGCTCGCGGTCGACGAACAGCAGGGCGCCCTCGATCTCGGCATTGGCAGCGTCATGCGCAGCATGATGGCGAACTACCCCGACCGCAGCGAAGGGTACGAACTGACACCGGCGCTGCCGATCATGGTCAATCGGCCCGTTACCCGTTTTGCCGCCTGGTACGAGTTCTTCCCGCGTTCGCAGGGCAGCCTGCCCTACCGGCACGGCAATCTGCAGGACTGCATTCGCCGGCTGCGCGAAATCAGGGCAATGGGCTTCGACGTCATCTACCTGCCACCGATTCACCCGATCGGTCACAGCTTCCGCAAAGGCAGGAACAACAGCCTGGTCGCCGTTCCCGGCGACGTCGGCAGCCCGTGGGCCATCGGCAACGAGCATGGAGGCCACATGGCGCTCGAGCCGCAGCTCGGCACCTGGGATGACTGGGATCAGTTCGTCACTGCCTGCCGCGAGTCCGGCATCGAGATTGCCCTCGACTACGTGATGAACTGCTCACCCGACCACCCTTACGTCGCAGCGCACCCCGACTGGTTTTTCCATCGCCCGGACGGATCGATCAAGTACGCCGAAAACCCGCCGAAGAAATACCAGGACGTCTACCCGCTCAACTTCGGCACCACCGACCGCGAGGGCCTGTGGCAGGAGATGCTCAAGATCTTCCTCTTCTGGGTCGGCAAGGGCGTGACCACCTTCCGGGTCGACAACCCCCACACCAAGCCGGTGCCGTTCTGGGAATGGGTGATCGGCGAAGTGCACCGGCAGCACCCGGAAGTGATCTTCCTTGCCGAGGCCTTCACCAAACCGAAAATGATGCGCATGCTGGCGAAAGTCGGTTTCGCCCAGTCCTACACCTACTTCACCTGGCGCAACCACAAGCACGACCTGACCGAGTACGTCAGCGAACTGACCGGCAGCGAGATGAAGGAGTACTTCACCGGCAACTTCTTCGCCAACACTCCGGACATCCTGCCACCGATTCTGCAATATGGCGGCCGGCCGGCGTTCATCATGCGCGCCGTGCTCGCGGCCACCCTGTCAGGCGTCTATGGCATCTACAGCGGCTACGAGCTGTGCGAGAGCGAAGCCATTCCAGGCAAGGAGGAATACCTCGACTCGGAGAAATACGAGATCAAGGTCCGCGACTGGAAAGCCCCGGGCAACATCGTCGACGTGATCACCCGCATCAACCAGATCCGGCGTGATTCGCCGGCACTGCAGACCTACAACAACGTCCTCTTCCTGACCATCGACAGCCCCCAGTTGCTCGCCTACGTCAAGATGACCGAGGACCGTTCGGACATCGTCGTCTGCGTGGTCAACCTCGACCCGTTCCACAAGCACTTCGGGATGCTGCACCTGCCGCTGGGCACTTTCGGCATTGACGAGGACGAGCAATTCCAGGCGCACGACCTGCTCTCCGACGAACGCTACCGCTGGCGCGGTCCGACCGCCTACGTCGAACTCAGCCCGAGCACCAAGATGGCGCACATCATCAAGATCCGGCGCTGGTAGCAGGCAAACCGACGCGCGACCGCAAAAGAACGCGTCGAGGCCAGCGCAGGCTTACCTCAGACACGCGGGCCGGACCGGCAGCGATCCGGCCCGCGTTTTGTTCGCCACTGACCCGGAAAAGCTTGCCTGCCGGTCTCAGTCGGGACCGGCCGCGGCGCGTTTGAACTTCATGTCTTCGTCCGAGAGATCGCGGAGTTCGATCCGTACCGGCTTCACTTTCCAGATCTCGTCGCAGTACTCCTGGATCGCCCGGTCCGAAGAAAAGAAGCCGGAACGGGCGACGTTGAGGATCGACATGCGCGTCCAGCGTCCAGGATCGAGGTAGGCCTGCGAGACCTTCTCCTGGCAATCGACATACGACTGGAAGTCGGCGAGCAGCATGTATTCGTCATGATTGAGGAGGTGATCGATGAGCGGGCGGAAGACCTCGCGATCCCCCTTGGAGAAGAAGCCGCTGGCGATCAGGTCGATCACTTCGCGCAGGTGCGGGTTGGCGTCGTAGTACGCGCGTGGCCGGTAGCCGGATCGGCGCAGCGCCTGCACCTCGGGCGTCGTCATGCCGAAGAGGAAGAAATTCTCCTCACCGACTTCCTCCCGGATTTCGACGTTGGCGCCGTCGAGAGTGCCGATGGTCAGCGCGCCGTTCATCTGGAACTTCATGTTGCCGGTGCCCGAAGCCTCCTTGCCGGCAAGCGAAATCTGCTCCGAGAGATCGGCCGCAGGGAAGATCGCCTGCGCGTTCTTGACGTTGTAGTTGGGGTAGAAGACCACCTGCAACTTGCCGCGCATCGCCGGGTCGCGACCGATCAGGTCGGCGACGGCGTTGATCAGGCGGATGATCAGCTTGGCCATGTAGTAACCGGGCGCCGCCTTGCCGCCGAAGATCACCGTGCGCGGGGCGATCTGCAGGTTGGGGTTGTCCTTCAGCCGCTTGTAGAGCGAGACCACGTGCAGGAGGTTGAGGTGCTGCCGCTTGTACTCGTGGAAACGCTTGACCTGGATATCGAAGATCGACGCCGGATCGACGTCGACATAGGCAAAGCGCTTGATTTCGGCAACCAGGAAGTTCTTGTTGTCGTCCTTGATCCGCCGCCAGGTCTCGCGAAAGGCCGCATCTTCGGCATGCGGCTCGAGTTCGCGCAGCCGCGTCATGTCGGTCACCCAGCCAGTGCCGATGGTCTCCTCGATCAGGCCCGACATCTTCGGGTTGGCGAGCACGACGAAACGGCGCGGCGTCACGCCGTTGGTCTTGTTGGTGAACTTTTCCGGCCACATCTCGTGGAAGTCCCTGAGGACATCGGACTTGAGGAGGTCACTGTGCAGCTTGGCCACCCCGTTCACCGCAAAGCTGCCGACCACCGCGAGGTTCGCCATCCGTACGTAGTGTGCGCCATCCTCGTCGATCAGCGACATCCGCCGCAGGCGCGCGTCATCGCCGGGATAACGGATGCGCACTTCGTCGAGGAAACGCTCGTTGATCTCGCAGATGATCTCGAAATGCCGCGGCAGCACGCGCTTGAACAAGCTGAGTCGCCACTTCTCGAGCGCCTCGGGCAGCAGGGTGTGGTTGGTATAAGCAAAGGTCTTGCGGGTGATCGCCCAGGCCGCATCCCACTCCATCGAATACTCATCGACCAGCAGGCGCATCAGCTCGGCGATCGCGATCGACGGGTGCGTATCGTTGAGCTGGACGACGAACTTGTCTTCAAAGTGATCGAGATTGCTCTCGCGCTGCAGTTGCAGGCGGATCATGTCCTGCAGCGAGCAGGCGACGAAAAAGTACTGCTGTTCGAGCCGAAGTTCCTGTCCGGCTTCGGTTTCATCATTCGGATAGAGGACCTTGGTGATGGTTTCCGAGCGAATCTGGGCGTCGACGGCCTGATAGTAATTGCCGGCGTTGAAAGCTGCGAAGTCGAAGGTCTCCGGCGCCTCGGCGCTCCACAGGCGAAGCCGGTTCGGCGTATTCACCCCGTAGCCGAGCACCGGCATGTCCCAGGCGGTGCCACGCACGAGTTTGGCCGGCACCCACTGCACGCGCAGGCGGCGGTTACCGGTCGCTTCGTACTGGAATTCGGTATGACCACCGAGCTTGATGTCGAACGCGATGTTCGGCCGGTGGATCAGCCACGGGCTGCCAGCCCGCAGCCATTTGTCGGTCAGCTCGACCTGCTGACCATCGCGGATCGCCTGCGTGAAGATGCCGAACTCGTAACGGATGCCGTAACCGATGGCGGGGATCTCGAGCGTTGCCAGCGAGTCGAGATAACAGGCGGCCAGGCGGCCGAGACCCCCGTTGCCAAGGCCGGGCTCCTCTTCCTGGTCGAGCAGCATGTCGAGATCGAGCCCGAGTTCCCGGGTCGCTTCCCGGGCAGCTTCGTAGATTCCCAGATTGATCAGGTTGTTGCCGAGCTGCGGGCCGATCAGAAACTCGGCCGACATGTAGCAGACGGTACGGCTGCCGCGATCGCGATAAGTGCGCGCAGTCTGTACCCAGCGTTGCAGCAACCGGTCGCGCACCGCCTGGGCGAGCGCCTGGAAGCAGTCATGGCGCGTTGCCACCTGCGGAAAGCGCGCCTGGACATAGACCAGTTTGTCGAAAATGGCGCGCTTGAGCGCATCCACACTGAGACCGGTACGCCGATCTTCGCGTCCCACGAGAAGATCCGGATTAAGCTCGACAGGCAATCCGCCACCCACCCCGATTTGATCGTTCATGTCAACACTCCTCGCGATTTTCCTGTTCAACTTCGTATGAGAAATGGTGAATCCATGTCTAGCGACTCACGCTAGCGGCGAGTCTATAGCATTGTAAGAAACTGCGCGCAAGACGGGTTTTCAGTTTTTTTGGTTTGCCCACGAGGCCGCTGGCGACCCCAATTCAGGCAACAGAACGCCGCCGCACTGCCCGTGCGGCGGCGCCATGGGAGGGTGCCGAGCGAGCTGCGGCTAGCGCTTCTTCATCGCCGGCAGATCGGTGCACACCCCTTCATAGACCTCGGCCGCCATCCCGACCGACTCCCCGAGCGTCGGGTGCGGGTGGATGGTGTGGCCGATGTCGGTCGCGTCGCAGCCCATTTCGATCGCCAGACACACTTCGCTGATCAGGTCGCCGGCTTCGCTACCGACGATGCTGCCGCCGATGATGCGGTGCGTCTCTTCGTCGAAGATCAGTTTGGTGAAGCCCTCCTCGCGGCCGTTGGCCAGGGCACGGCCCGACGCTGCCCAGGGGAAGACACTCTTGCCGTACTTGATGCCTTCGGCCCGGCATTGCTCTTCGGTCTTGCCGGCCCAGGCGATCTCCGGATCGGTATAGGCGACCGACGGGATCTGCAGAGCGTCGAAGCAGCGTTTGCTGCCGTTCGCGGCTTCGGCGGCGACATGCGCTTCATGGACGCCCTTGTGCGCCAGCATCGGCTGGCCGACGATGTCGCCGACGGCGAAGATGTGCGGCACGTTGGTGCGCAACTGCCGGTCGACGCCAATGAAACCGCGCTCGTTGACCATCACGCCGGCGTTCTCGGCAGCAATCTTGCCACCGTTGGGCGAGCGGCCGACGGCGACCAGAACGAGATCGAAGACTTCCTTCTCGTCGTTGCTGTAGGTGACTTCGATTCCCTCGGCACGGGCGGTGGCGCCAATGACGCCGGTGTTCAACAGGATGCGGTCGAAGCGGTGGGCGTTCTTCTTCTCCCAGACCTTGACCAGGTCGCGGTCAGCACCGGGCATCAGGATCGGCCCGAGTTCGACGACCGTGATCCGCGAACCGAGCGCCGAATAGACGCTCGCCATCTCGAGGCCGATGATGCCGCCACCGATGACCAGCATGCGTTGCGGGATCTGACGCAGTTCCAGCGCGCCGGTCGAATTGACGACGCGCGGGTCGTCGGGCATGAACGGCAGCGCGATCGGTTGTGACCCGGCAGCGATGATCGCTTTCTCGAAGCGGACGATTTTCCTGCCGCCATCGGCCAGGGTCACTTCGACATGATGCGGATCGAGAAACCGGCCAACTCCCTGTACGACTTCGACCTTGCGCCCCCTGGCCATGCCGGCGAGGCCACCGGTCAGCTTGCCGACGACCTTGTCCTTGTGCGCGCGCAGGCGGTCGAGGTCGATCATCGGCGCCGCGAAGGTGATGCCGCAATCGGCCATGTGCGCCGCTTCGTCCATCACGCCGGTGATGTGCAGCAGCGCTTTCGACGGGATGCAGCCGACATTGAGGCAGACGCCGCCGAGCGTCGCGTAGCGCTCGACGAGAACCGTCTGCAGGCCGAGGTCGGCGCTGCGGAAAGCCGCCGAATAGCCGCCCGGGCCGGCGCCGAGGACGAGCATCTGGCAGTCGAGGTCGGCGCTGCCGCTGATCGCCGCCGCGGCCGCCGGCGCGGCCGGCTGCGGATTGGTGGCCGCCGCTGGCGCAGCGCTCGCGGCCGGGACCGGGGCCGGCGCTTCGGCGCCGGCGGCTTCGATCAGCGCCACCACCGATCCGGTGGAGACTTTGTCGCCGAGCTTGACCTTGATCTCTCTGACAACGCCGGCAACGCTGCTCGGCACGTCCATCGTCGCCTTGTCGGATTCGAGGGTGACCAGCGCGTCGTCGACCCTGACCGTGTCGCCGACGGCAACGCAGAGGTCGATGACCGGGATGTCGTGATAGTCGCCGATGTCGGGCACTTTTGCTTCGGTGATCTGGCTCATGGTTTTCTCCCGATCAGAGCAGCACGCGCCGCAGGTCGGCGAGCAGTTGCGCCACGTAGACGTTGAAACGGGTCGCCAGTGCGCCGTCGATGACGCGGTGGTCGGCGCTCAGGGACAGCGGCAGGATCAGGCGCGGCACGAACTCCTGGCCGTTCCAGACCGGCTTCATCACCGCTTTGCTGACGCCGAGGATGGCGACTTCCGGCGCATTGACGATCGGCGAGAAAGCGGTGCCGCCGATGCCGCCGACGCTCGAGATGGTGAAGCAGGCGCCCGACATTTCGGCCGGTCCGAGCTTGCCGTCGCGCGCCTTTCTGGCCATTTCACCGCTTTCGACAGCGAGATCGGCGACCGATTTCCGGTCGGCGTTCTTGATCACCGGAACGACCAGCCCGTTCGGCGTGTCGGCAGCGAAGGCGATGTGGAAATACTGCTTGAGGACCAGGTTGTCGCCATCGAGCGAGCTGTTGAACTCGGGAAACTTCTTCAAGGCGACGGTGCACGCCTTGATCAGGAAAGCGAGCATGGTGATCTTGAGGCCGGTCTTCTCGTTCTCGCGATTGATTGCGACACGAAAGGCTTCGAGGTCGGTGATGTCGGCGTCTTCGTGATAGGTGACGGCGGGAACCATCACCCAGTTGCGCGCCAGGTTCTGCGCCGAGATCTTCTTGATCCGCGCCAGCGGCCTGACCTCGACGGCGCCGAATTTCGCGAAATCGACCTTCGGCCACGGCAGGAGGTCGAGCCCG
Organism: Candidatus Accumulibacter jenkinsii; assembly: GCA_036625225.1. GTDB lineage: Bacteria > Pseudomonadota > Gammaproteobacteria > Burkholderiales > Rhodocyclaceae > Accumulibacter > Accumulibacter jenkinsii. The sequence goes on from JAZKUF010000002.1 coordinate 231,413, forward strand.
CCGCCGAGCGAGGGCGCAGCGGCAGCGGCCGGGGCGGCGGTCATGACGCCCTTGACATGGGCGCTGATGTCTTCCTTGAGGATGCGGCCTTTCGGTCCGCTCGGCGTCACTTTGCCCAGATCAACGCCGAGTTCACGTGCGAACTGGCGCACCGACGGGCTGGCGTGCGTTCGCGCAGACGGAGCGGGAGCGCCGGTCGGCGGGGCGGGTGATGCAACGGCGGCAGCGGGTGGCGGCACCACGGCCGCGGAGACGCTGGCGGGGGCAGCCACCGGCGCGACCGGAGCCGGCGGTGGCGGGGCGGCGGCGCTGTCGACCAGCGGTGCCACGTCGGTCGCAGCCGCCTCCTCGATGATGACGACGACCGTGCCTTCGGAGATCCGGTCGCCGAGCGCGACGCGGATTTCCTTCACCACACCGGCCGCCGACGAGGGCACATCCATCGTCGCCTTGTCCGATTCGAGGGTGACCAGCGCATCGTCGACCTTGACGACGTCACCGGCCCTGACGCAGATGTCGATCACCGGCACGTCGTGGTAATCGCCGATGTCGGGGACTTTTACTTCGATCAATTGACTCATCAGAGGGCTCCCTTAAACCGTCGTCGGGTTGGGCTTGGCGACATCGATGCCGTAGCGCGCGATCGCCTCGGCAACCTTGCTGCGCTCGATCGTGCCGTCGTCGGCGAGGGCCTTCAGCGCCGCCACGGTCACCCAGCGGCGATCGACCTCGAAGAAATGGCGCAGCTGCGCGCGCGTGTCCGAGCGGCCGAAGCCGTCGGTGCCGAGCGTCACGTAGCGACGGTTCAGGAAGGGACGGATCTGGTCGGCGAACATGCGCACGTAATCGGTGGCGGCGATGATCGGTCCCCGCGTATCGCCCAGACACGCCTCGACGTGCGAGACCCGCGGCTTCGCCAGCGGGTTGAGCATGTTCCAGCGCTGCACGTCATTGCCGTTGCGCCCGAGTTCGGTAAAGCTCGGGCAACCCCAGAGGTCGGCGTCGACGCCCCAGTCGTTCTTGAGCAGTTCGGCGGCGGCGATGACTTCGCGGAAAATCGTTCCCGACCCCAGGAGCTGTACTCGCGGTGCCGCCGGATTGCTGTCCGATGACTGGCCGCGACGCAGCAGATAGAGCCCCTTGAGGATGTCGGCTTCGGCGCCGGCGGGCATCTCCGGATGTTCGTAATTCTCGTTCATCACGGTGATGTAGTAGAAGATGTCCTCCTGTTCCTGGTACATCCGCCGCAAGCCCTCGCGCATGATCACCGCGACTTCGAAGGAGAAGGTCGGGTCGTAGCTGAGGCAGTTCGGAATCAGGCCGGAAAGGACCAGCGAGTGGCCATCCTCGTGTTGCAGCCCTTCGCCGTTCAAGGTCGTGCGACCGGCCGTGCCACCGATCAGGAAACCGCGCGCACGCTGGTCGCCAGCCGCCCAGCAGAGGTCCATGGTGCGCTGGAAACCGAACATCGAATAGCAGATGTAGAAAGGAATCATCTGCACACCATGCACCGAGTAGGCGGTCGCAGCGGCGATCCAGTCGCTCATCGCGCCGGCTTCGTTGATCCCTTCCTGCAGCACCTGACCGTCTTTCGACTCCTTGTAGAACATCAGCTGGTCATGGTCTTCGGGAACATATTTCTGCCCTTCCTGATTCCAGATGCCGATCTGCCGGAAGAGCCCCTCCATGCCGAAGGTGCGTGATTCGTCAGGAACGATCGGCACGACGTGGCGGCCCACCTTCTTGTCCTTGAGCAGGATATTGAGAAAGCGGACGATGATCATCGTCGTGGACACCTCGCGCCCTTCGCCCGATGCCTTGAGCAGCGTCTCGAACGCCGACAGTTCGGGGATCTCGAGGGCCGCCGCCTGGCGCCTGCGTTTCGGCAGATAGCCGCCGAGATCCATTCGCCGCTGCCGCATGTAGGTCAGTTCGGGCGAACCTTCGGCGAATTTCAGATAAGGCAGCTCCTCGATCTGGTCGTCGCGCACCGGCAGGCTGAAGCGATCACGGAAACGCTTGATCGCCTCGTAGTCGAGCTTCTTCTGCTGATGCGAGATGTTCATCGCCTCGCCCGCCTGGCCCATGCCGAAGCCCTTGATCGTCTTGGCGAGGATCAATGTCGGCTGGCCCTGATGCTCGACGGCGCTCTTGTAGGCGCTGAAGATCTTGAAGATGTCGTGGCCGCCGCGGTTCAGCGCCCAGACCTGCTCATCGGTCCAGTCGGCGACCAGCGCCTTGAGTTCCGGGGTGTTGAAGAAGTGCTCGCGGACGTAAGCGCCGTCCTTGGCCTTGAAGGTCTGATACTCGCCGTCGAGCGCCGCCATCATGCGCTGCTTCAGGATGCCCTGCTTGTCGCGCAGCAGGAGCGTGTCCCACTGGGTTCCCCAGATCAGCTTGATGACGTTCCAGCCGGCGCCGCGGAAGGTGCCCTCGAGTTCCTGGATGATCTTGCCGTTGCCGCGCACCGGACCGTCGAGGCGCTGCAGGTTGCAGTTGATGACGAAGATCAGGTTGTCGAGTTTCTCCCGCGCCGCCATGCCGATGGCGCCGAGCGACTCGACCTCGTCGGTCTCGCCGTCACCGAGGAAGGCCCAGACCTTGCGGTCGCCGGCGGCAATGAAGCCCCGGCTGTCGAGGTACTTCATGAAGCGCGCGTGGTAGATCGCCTGCAGCGGGCCGAGGCCCATCGAGACCGTCGGGAATTGCCAGAAGTCGGGCATCAGCCACGGGTGCGGGTACGACGAGATGCCCTGACCATCGACTTCCTGCCGGAAGCGGTCCATCTGATCGTCGGTAAACCGCCCGAGCAGGTGGGCACGCGCATAGATGCCGGGAACCGAGTGGCCCTGGAAGAGGATCAGGTCGCCGCCGTGCTGCTCCGACGGGGCGCGCCAGAACCAAGAGAAACCGACGTCGTAGAGCGCCGCGGCCGAAGCGAACGAGGCGATATGGCCGCCGACGTTGCTGTCGCGGTTGGCCCGGACGACCATCGCCATCGCGTTCCAGCGGATGTAGTTGTGAATCCTGATTTCCAGGTCGGCGTTGCCGGGATACTTCGGCTGGCGGTCGACCGGAATGGTGTTCACGTATTCGGTGGTGGCGCTGTAGGGGAGGTCGATTCCCGCCTGGCGGGCCTGAGCAATCAGGCCTGCGATCAGGAAATGGGCGCGCTCGATGCCTTCCCGATCGATCACGCCGCTCAGTGCGTCCTGCCATTCCTGGGTTTCCTGCGGGTCGGCGTCACTGATGCCGGCCGTCAGCGCGTTTTCGGGCAGAGCTGCCATGATGGGATCTCCTGATCTCGTGAAATGAGTAGTGCTCTTGGCGCGTCTCTGTGGACGGCAGAAAGCAGGGTAATACGTTGCTGCACGGCGTGGTACCGCAGCGCAGCAATCGAGGAAAAAATTGCGGATTGTAAGATACAATTTTGCATGCTGCAATTGACAGCGCCGCCCCACCGACCCGCCGACCGCAGCCCTCAGCGCGGCCAGAATCCGGCGCCGACCCTCAGCGCCGCGAACAGCCCGGCGAAGACGTCGAGCGTCCAGTGCGTCCGCAGCACGATGACCAGGGCCCTCTGCAGCACGGCAGGCAGCGCGGCGAACCAGGTCGGCGCGTCGTTGCCGAGGGTGATGACATGAATGGCGCCGTAGACCGCCAGCGCGGTGTGTCCCGAAAAGAAAAAGTCGTTGCCAATACCGGGACAGCGTTCAGCGTGTCCTCACTGCCGCCGGAGTCGGGCTTCGGCTTCGGCCGCCGTCTCGTAGCTCTGGGCGGCAACTTTCCCTTTCTCCAGGGCTTCGCCGAGTCGCGCGCGGAAGAAGGTATTGGAGGTGAAACGCGTCACGTCGTGGTAGCAGGTCTCCATCAGGACCCTGACCATCTCGACGTAGTCGTCAACCAGTTCGGGCAGGATCGAAAAGCGGTCGTAATTGACGATCGCGTAGACCTTGTGGCCGAGCGGCGCGAGCTTGTCGATGACCGCCTGGCGAACACGTTCGATGTCGGCGTGGCTGCGAATGTCGAGCCCCTCGAAATTGAGATAGAGAATGTTCTTGTCGCGCTGATACGAGAGACGTTCGGCGAGCGGAAGTTCCAGCATCTGCGACCGCAGCTTCATCGGCTCGTCGCGAAAGATCCGGCCATCCATCAGGCGCGGGAGCGAATGCATCACCGGCACGAAATCCATGCGGTCGAGGATATCCTTCTGCAGATCGACGCCGGGAGCGATTTCGATCAGTTCCAGCCCCTCGGCGCACAGTCGGAAAACGCAGCGTTCGGTCACGTAGAGAACGCTCATGCCCTTTTTCTGCGCCTGCGCGCCGCTGAAGGTCCGGTGTTCGACGGTCTTGACGAACTTTCTCGCCGAACCGTCCTCGACGATCCGCAGTTGCCCGTCGCTCAGCATCACTTCCAGTTTGCCGGCGGTAAAGGTACCGACAAAGACCACCTTCTTGGCATTCTGCGAGATGTTGATGAAACCGCCGGCGCCGGCGAGGCGGGGACCGAACTTCGAAACGTTGAGGTTGCCCTGCTGGTCGGCCTGCGCAAGGCCCAGGAAAGCGATATCGAGGCCACCGCCATCGTAGAAGTCGAACTGGCTGGGCTGGTCGATCACCGCCTGGGCGTTAGTCGCTGCACCGAAATTGAGCCCGCCGGCCGGGATGCCGCCGATCACGCCCGGTTCTGCGGTCATCGTCATCAGGTCGGCGATCTTCTCCTCGGCGGCGACGCTGGCCACACCTTCCGGCATGCCGATGCCGAGATTGACCACCGCATTCGGTTTCAACTCGAGCGCCGCCCGCCGCACGATGATCTTGCGCTCGCTCATCGCCATCGGCGGAATGGCCGACAACGGCACCCTGATCTCGCCCGAAAAGGCAGCGCTGTACTGTTCACCGAAAGTCTGCATGTGGTATTCGGGCTTTTCGGCGACCACCACGCAATCGACGAGAATGCCGGGGATTTTCACCTGTCGCGGATTGAGCGTGCCGCGCTCGGCGATCCGTTCGACCTGAACGATGACGATGCCGCCCGAGTTCCGGGCCGCCATCGCGATCGCCTGCGCTTCCAGCGTCAGCGCCTCCTTTTCCATGGTCACGTTGCCGTCCGCATCGGCCGTCGTGCCGCGGATGATGCCGACATGAATCGGGAAAGCCTTGTAGAAGAGATACTCCTCGCCGTCGATTTCCAGCACGCGGACGAGCTCGTCACGGGTCATTTCGTTCAGCTTGCCGCCGCCGAAGCGCGGGTCGACGAAGGTGCCGAGACCGACGCGGGTGATCGTTCCCGGCTTGCCGGCGGCAATGTCGCGAAAGAGGTGCGCGATCACCCCTTGCGGCAGGTTGTACGCCTCGATGCGATTGGCCACCGCGAGCTGCTGCAGTTTCGGCACCAGCCCCCAGTGCCCGCCGATGACGCGGCGAACCAGGCCCGCATGGCCGAGGTGATTGAGCCCGCGCTCCTTGCCGTCGCCCTGCCCGGCCGCGTACACCAGGGTCAGGTCGCGCGGCTGCCCGATGCCGTTCGGATCCTCGCTCGCACCGGCAATAAAGCGGTCTTCCAGGGCAAGGGCAATGTTCTCGGCGAAACCGATGCCGACGAAACCGCTGGTGGCGACCGTGTCTGCGTCGCGAATCAGACGCACCGCCGCCAGCGCAGAGACGACCTTGCCGGTATCGGAAGCGCGTAGCGCGGAGGCCATGGGATGGCTGTCGAGAGGCATGACTTTTCTCCAGGTGGTGGTGGTGTCTGCAGTCTGCACGCAACAGACCCTGTCGTGCAACCTTGCCGTGCAGGTCGCCCCGACACTTCACGAAGCTCCCCGAATCGGCCAGCGGGAGGCTCCACGAGCCGGATCGGGGAAAGCGCTGCGCGACACCCGCAAGCCTGCTCTCAGGCCGCCATGTAGCGTCCCGGGCGGTGATTGATCGCCAGCGTCAGGTTCAGCGCCGCTGCGCCGACCAGCGAAATGACGATCCGCTCGGGCGGCAGCAGGGTCAGTGACGCGCCGATGATGGCAACGTCGATGGCGAGCTGGACGTAGCCGGCGCGCCAGCCGAAGCGTTCCTGCAGCCAGTGCGCGATGATGTTCAATCCGCCGAGGCTGCCCTGGTGGCGGAAGAGGATGATCATCGCCACCCCCGCCAGCAGCCCGCCCATGATCGCCGCGTAGAGCGGCGCGAGGGTTCCGAAGCTGATGCAGCGCGGCAGGAGGTCGGTCGCCAGTGACAGCAGCCCGATCGCACACAGCGTCTTGATGGCAAAGGCGCGGCCCACCTGGAACCAGGCGAAGACGACGAAGGGGACGTTGATCGCGAAGACCAGCGTGCCGAGACCGGCGCCGCTGGCATAGTGGACGAGAAAGGCGAGCCCGACCGTGCCGCCGGTGATCAGGCCGGCGTCCTTCAGCAGGCTGAGGCCGAGCGAGCCAACGAGCGCGGCGGCGACCAGCGCCTGGGCGTCTTCGAGCAGGTTGTGGTGCAGAGGAGCGTTCATGAACAGGAGGAAAGAGGGATGCGCTGCCGATACCGGATGGACCCGTATTGTCGCCGATCGGCGCCACCGGCGGCAGAACATTCCTGACTACTTTCGGGCACCCGGGCGAGGGCATCTGCGGCGTGCCGGGCCGCGAAAATCATGGGGAGATCAGGGCAGGAAAATGGCCTTCGGCGGTCGGCGGCCAGCCGTTTTTTGGCATAATGCAGCGCTGGTGCGGGAAGTTTGCGGCGCTCGGCAACCCGGGACACCAAAATTGACCAACTCCAAGGAGAAATTGATGTCGTTGCTGAATTCCGCTCACGGGGCGTGCTTTGCGCTCGTCGCCACAGCCCTGCTTGCCGGCTGCTCGAACATGCAGATGGGGTCGCCCGATGCGAAGACCACAGCCACCGGATCGGCCGGCGGAGCCAACGCCGAGAACGCCAACAGCCAGCTCGAAAAATGCAGTAGTTCGCTCGGCACGGTGGCCGTGGTCGAAGACACCAGCGCGCCGTGGTACGGCATCCTGACCGGCCAGATGAAGCTGGGTTCGACGACCCCCGTTCTCAAGCTGTTGATCCAGCAGTCCAACTGCTTCGTGGTCGTCGATCGTGGCCGGGCGATGAACAACATGATGCAGGAACGTGCCCTTGACCAGACCGGAGAATTGCGCAAGGGCTCGAAGTTCGGCAAGGGCCAGATGGTCTCGGCCGACTACGCCATGAGCCCATCGATCACGTTCAGCAACAACAATGCGGGCGGCATGGCTGGCGGTCTGGGCGGCTTCGGCGGCGCGGCGGGTCTCATCGGTCTCGTCGCCGGCAGCATGAACGTCAAGGAAGCGAGCACGCTGCTGACGCTGGTCGACAACCGCTCCGGCGTGCAACTCGCCGCAGCCGAGGGCAGTGCCAAGAACATGGACTTCGGTGGCATGGGCGCCCTTCTCGGCGGCGGCCTCGGCGCGGCCGGCGGTGGCTATTCCAACACGGCCGAGGGCAAGGTGATCGTCGCCGCCTTCACCGATTCGTACAACAGCCTGGTGCGGGCGGTCCGCAACTACAAGGCCCAGGAGGTCAGGGGCGGCCTGGGCACCGGCGGCAACCTGGGCGTGCAAGGGGCAGCCGAAGCCCAGGGTTCTGCGAAGAAGAAGAAGAAGCCAAGCAAGTAATTGTCGCCGCCTCGCCGCCCGCCGGAGCGGCTTCGCTGGTCCGCAAAGGGGACTAGCGCGACGGCTCGGTGACAAAGGCGATCCTCTCCAGACCCGCTCGCTGGGCGTGCGCGAGCACCTCGGTGACGCGCTCATAGCGCGTTGCACGATCGGCGCGCAGATGCAGTTCGGGCGGCCTGCCGGCGGCGGCGACGGCGGCCAGGCGGGCCGCGAGCGCGCTGCGCTCGACCGCCACGCCATCGACGAAGACCACGCCGGCGGCGTCGATGGCCACTGTAACGACTGGCGGCTGCTCGTCGAGTCGGCCGGCTTCGACGCGCGGCAGATCGACCGGAACCGCCTGTTGAAAAAGCGGCGCCGTGATGATGAAGATCACCAGCAGCACCAGCAGCACATCGACCAGCGGCGTGGTGTTGATCTCCGCCATCGGCTGACTGCCACCGCCGCCCTGATCGAATGAACCGAAAGCCATCGCCGTCGCCTCCTCAGCCCTTGCGGCTCGCGCGCACGGCGTCGAGATCGACCAGTCGGTCGCCCGGCCGGCCACGCAGACCGGTGGTCAGGTAGGCATGCAGGTCGTGCGCGAAACCATCGAGCCGGGCAAGCGTCAGGCGGTTGCCGCGGGCGCAGGCGTTATAGGCGAGCACCGCCGGGATGGCGACAAACAGGCCGGCGGCGGTCATGATCAAGGCCTCGCCCACCGGGCCGGCCACCTTGTCGAGGACGACCTGGGTTGCCCCGGAGAGACCGACGAGCGCATGGTAAATCCCCCAGACCGTCCCGAAGAGACCGATGAACGGTGCCGTCGACCCTACCGAAGCCAGGAAGGTGAGCCCCGCTTCGATGCTCGCCTGCGCTTCGACGATCTGGCTGCGCAGTGAGCGGGTGACAAAATCGCTGACGCTGACGCCGGCGCCGATACCGCGGTCGGCATGCTGGCGATGCAGCTCGGCAGCATTGACGCCGGCGATGGCGAGGCTGGCCAGGATACCGGTCCGGTCTTCGCAGCGGATCGCTTCGATCGCCGCCGGCAAGCCCGGGGCGCCCCAGAAAGCAGCCAGTGCGCGCCGGTGGCAACGCCTCGCCTGCCAGACGCCGTAGGCCTTGGTGGCGATCACGTACCAGCTCGCGACCGACAACAGGGCGAGGAGGATCGCCACAGTGTGCGTCAGCCAGTCCCCCTGCGCCCAGAAGTGGGCGAGACCCGTTTCCATTTCCATACCGCTTCCCTGTTCGGCCTGCTAGTTTTCGAGAACGAATTGTAGTGGCACCAGCACCGACGAATCCACCGCCTCGCCAGCCTGCCGGGCGGGAACGAATCGCCAGCGTTCGACCGCAGCCCGGGCGGCTTCGTCGAGGCGCGAGAAGCCGCTCGACTGTCTGACGTCGACCGCGAGCGGCAATCCCTGCGCGCTGACCCGAACGCGCAGAATCACCCGCCCCGCTTCGCCCAGCCGCCGCGACACCGCCGGATAGACCGGCCCGGGATTATGCAGGTAATCGGCGTCAAAGCGGGCGGCGACCCGTGCGGCCGGTGCGGCTGCCACCGCTGCCCCTGCTGCCCCTGCTGCCCCTGCTGGCGCTGCTGCCCCTGCTGGCGCGGCGACTGCCGGCTCCGCCGCTGCCGGGACCGGCACCGCGGTCGCTGTCGGCGCCGCGGCGACGGGCGTCGATAGCCGCGGCGACGGCGCTTTCCGCGGCGCCGCCGGTGGCCGGGCTGCTGCGGCGATCGCGCTCTTCGGCGGCGGCGCGACCTTGTTCACCACTTCGCTCCTGAGTGCGACGGGAAGTGGTTCGATGACGCGCACGCTCAAAGCAGGAACCAGGGCAACCGGCCTGGGGGGCATCCACGCAGTCATGGCAATTCCCAGGCCCACGAGGTGCAGGCCGACGACGACCAGGGCAAAGAGCCCGTGACGCCAGAACCGCGGTCGGTCTTCCCGGGGAAGTTCGTAATACACGGATACCTGCGGACCTCGCCCGGCTTTTCGCTCGAGTCTGCCCCGATGCGCCCTGACGACCTGTCGAAAGGACGCCATTCTATGCCGCGTCGACCCTCGACGGGGTAGCATTTCGCCTGGCTGGCCACGCCGCGACCTGCCGGTCGGGTCGCCGACCGACAATTGCCGTTTCATTCGCTCGTCGCGAAGGTCGCGAAATCCTGCACAATGGCGGCCTTCATTCAAGGCCGCCATGCTTGCGCGGCAGAAAGTGTCCGCATGTCGCATCGTCGCGCAGTCGCCCTGATGGTCCTCGTCACTCTGCTGTGGAGCATCGCCGGAGTGGTCTCGCGCTGGCTGGCCGCGGCCGGCAGCTTCGAGGTCACCTTCTGGCGCAGCCTGTTCAATGGCCTCGCCCTGAGCATGGCGCTGACCGTCATGCGGGGCCCCGGCCTCTGGCGCGAACTGGCGCGAGCGGCGTGGCCGGTCTGGTTTTCGGGTCTTTGCTGGTCGGTGATGTTTACCGCCTTCATGCTCGCGATCACGCTGACGACGGTCGCCAACGTGCTGGTGACGATGGCCATCGGTCCCCTGATCACCGCCTTGTTCACCCGCGTCTTTCTGCGCCACCGGCTGCCGGCGAGAACCTGGCTGGCGATCGCCGTGGCGGGCCTCGGCATCGCCTGGATGTTCGGGCAGGAGGCGAAGAATGGCCTGTCGCTGACCGGCACCCTGGTCGCGCTCGCCGTGCCGCTAGCCGCCGCGCTCAACTTCACGACGCTGCAGCATGTCGGTCATCGGCGGGCGACCGACAACCCGTCCGTGCCGCAGGACATGCTGCCGGCAGTCCTCATCGGCGCCGTTCTTTCGGCGGCTTTCACGCTGCCGATGGCCTGGCCCTTGCAGGCATCAAGCCACGACCTCGGCCTCCTCGCCCTGCTCGGCATCGTCCAGCTGGCGATTCCCTGCCTGCTCGTCGTCCGCCTGTCGCGCGAACTGCCGGCGCCGGAGATCGCTCTGCTCGGCCTGCTCGAAGTGGTCTTCGGCGTCACCTGGGCATGGCTCGGCGCGGGCGAACAACCAGGCGCCAGCACCCTGGCCGGCGGCGCCCTGGTTCTCGGCGCGCTGCTGGTCAACGAAGCGCTGGCCTGGCTGGGTCCGGTCGGCAAGCTGCCGGCGCGAGCGGGCAGCTAGACAACATATTTCCGGAGAACGACATGACGATCGCAACGACTTCGCCGCACCGACTGCTGACCCTGGCTGCCCTGGTCACGCTGACGGTCGCCTGCAACAACCCCACCCCCGCCGGCGCGCCAGCGGCTGGCAATCCGGTCACGGCGCCAGCGGCAAGCGAGGCGAAGCCTCCCCTCACCGGGCTTTCGCTGGTCGAGGTAAAAGTGACCCGCAACCCGGCGGGAAAGCTGGTGGTGCAGGGCCGGGTGGACAACGCGTCGGACAAGGACATCGGCCACGCCGAAGCCGAACTGCGGCTGTTCGACAAGGACGGAGTCGAGGTCGGCTCAGTCGCACCCGCCGTCAACAATCTGAAGGCCGGCTTCTCGTGGAGCTTCGAGAGCGAGATCGCACAGAAGAACGCGGTCAGGGCGACGCTCGCGGGCTTTACCGGCAAGTAAGCCGGCGCAGCCAGAGAGGCGTCAATAGCCGCGTCCGGTGACCCCGCTGCCGCGGTTGAAGGGAACGAACTCCACTTCCACCGCCAGCTGGCTCTTGACCGCGCGCCCGTTGCGCATTCCCGGCGAGAAACGGGCCTGCGCAAATGCGGTCAATGCCGCTTCCTCGAAAAAGCCGCTCGGCATGGCCCGGACCAGGAGCAGCTCATCGACTTCGCCGCGATCGCTGATGAACAGGCGCAGGACCACGCTCCCCTGCTGATTCCCGGCCGCTTCAGGATAATCCGGCAGGATGTCGGCCAAAGGCATCGGCGGCACGTCGAGGAGACCGGCCAGGGCATAACCGGCGTGTCGCGCGAGGCGAGCGGCATCCTCGCCGGTGGAGGCCTGCCCGCCGACTTCGGTCGCTCGCGCCGTTTGGACTGCGGCGGCTCGGGAAGACGGCGAGGTCGCTGAGGTCGCTGAGGTCGCTGAGGCCGTTGACGGCAGCGAGGGCGATGAAGGTGATGAAGGCGACGGGGTCGTTGACGGCAACGAGGTCGCTGAGGTCGATGGCTGCGCGGCGGCCTCCCGGCGTTCGGGCGGCGGCTTTTCCTGCGCCTTGTCGGGAACGACGCTGGCCGGCGATGGCAGCGATGGCGGTGAAGTGGCCGGGGGAAACTCGCGCGCTGCAGCACCCGCCCGACCATCACCGGCCAGATTCAGGACCCCGAAAACCGGCGACGAGTTGCCCTCAGCGGGCGCCGCCAACCGCCCCCCGGCCTCGTCGACCGCGGCGCTGCCCGCGCCGAGGAGGAACAGCGTGGCGTGCAGGGCGAGCGAAAAGGCCACTGCCACGCCCAGTCTGAAGCTGTCGCGCGAGCGCTCCGCCGGCTGCCGGCACCCGCTCAGGGAAGGCATCGAAGTTCTGCGGCGCCTAGTCGATCACCTCGCGCCAGCTGACTCGCTTGCCTGCCGGCGCCGGCGTCAGCACCGGCAGTTCGACGACCTCGGGGGGTTTGTCGCCGGAACCGATGACCACCACCACGACCCGTCCATCGGACAGGCGCAGGATGTTGGTCCCCACCGCCAGGGTATCGTTGAGGCGCCGCGAAACCGCGAGATCGGGCGACGTGAGCACGGCAAGACCGGTACGAAAGTCCATGAAGTTGAGCCAGCTGTAGCCGCCGATACTGCACGCCGAATTGCTCGGCACGTTGCTCGCGAAGGTCAGCGTCCCCAGCTGAAGTTTGAGGTCGGTGTTGACCCGCTCGCCGGAGTCGGGCAAATCGACCACCCAGCCATTGCTGCTGGCGCAATCACCGATACAGGCCAGGGTCCGGTAAGTCGACTGCTCGGTCACCACCTTGGTCATCTGCAGCGGGTTCAAGGCGGCGCGCAGGTTGGCGTCGGCGTAAGCCGGCGATCCGGTGAGCGGATCCTTGAAGCCATATATCGACTGGGTCTGTGTGTCGGGCAGATCGCTCAGGCCCAGCAGACGCCCGCTGCCGACGAAGAGCCAGGGATAGCCGTCGATTTCTCCGAGTTCGGGCCGCGTCGTCAGCGGTTGCGGATGCTCGGCCGAATCCTTCGCGGTGCCCAGCAGAGTGGCTTCGAGACCATCGGGAGCCAGGTTGTCATTGATGTCGAAGCGCCAGACATTGCCCAGCAGGTCAACGCCGTACACCCGCAGCGAGGTGTTGTTGAGCAGCGAATTGTCGACGAAGTTGTTGATCTGGTTGAGCCCGCTCGGCGTTCCGGCGTCGCCGGCGCCGGTGGATATCTTGGCAATCAGCTTGCCGGTGACGGCGTTGAGCACGTAGAGATAGCCCTGCCCGTCCCCCGCCTTGGCCGGCACGTTGACGTTGTTGAGACCGGAGGTGAGCAGAGCGACCCAGGTACCGTCCTGCAGTTTGGAGATGATCGGGCGACCGAAGGTATATCCGACATGGCAGTCGGCGCCCACGCCGGCCGTTTCACCATCCCAGCAGGCATCGCTCCAGCCGAATTCCCACAAGGCTTTCGGCGTCGCCGGGTCGGTCACATCGAGCGCATAGTAGCCCTTGCCGCCCTTGTTGAGTCCGCCGACCAGAATCGTCTTCCAGGCGGCGGGACTCGCCAGCACGTCATAGACGTCACTGACGGCGGGCGAACCATCGACATAGAACTGGTGCGTGTTGGCGTAGTTGTTGTCGGCGAGCTTGAAGAGATTGGGCAGAACCAGTTTCGGGATGAACGCCCAGACTTCTTCCCCGCTGGCCGCTTCGAAGGCGTGCAGCATGCCGTCATTGGCGCCGGTATAGATCATTGGCGTGCGCGCCGCCTGGGCGGCCTTGAATGCGCTGTGCCCGGCATCGGCATAAGAAGCGAACGGCCCCTTGATGAAGGCCGGCTGGGAGCTGACGATGTCACCCAGAACATGCGTACGGGTGCGGTAAAGCGTCAGCAGATCATTGCTCTTGAAAAGCGAGGGCCCTTCCAGCGTGTGATGGCCGCGCAGATAATTCACCAGGTTGGCGCCGGCTGCGGCGCTGCGCTGATCAACCGTGCCGCTGCTGCCGTCGGACATCGCCGGATACTGACTCAGTTGAGCCACCCGCGTCGCGTCGAAATGGGCCTGTTCGTCCGCATTGAGTCCGGTCATCGCGTCGCCGGTCGCCTGGTTGGACGCGTCGCAGGTCCGCGTCTGCCAGGTGAAGTCGACGAGGTTGTTGCTGGCGCCCGAGCGGAACAGGTAGATGGTCCGCTTGTCGCAAGCGGTGCCGACGCGGGCGTCGAGCAAGGGCTGCGAACGCCACAGCGGGATATCACCGGTATCGCTGAAGAGGCCGGTCGCGAGATCGATCTCGTAAGCGGCCAGATCGCCGACCCACTCCATCGACCGGTAGCTCGCGCGGTAGGCGAGCCGGTCGCCGGCTACCGGCTCCATGGTCGAGGTGGCCGCCGCCGAACCCGCGCCGAGCAGCGACTGAATCCCGGCCAGCGCTTCCTGCAATCCGGCGACCACCGAGTTCGGGTCATTGGCGCTGAAGTAGAGCCCGCGACCATTGACCGCGGTATGCCAGAAGTCGTCGATCGACTTCGGGTTGCTGTAGCGTGCGGCATCCGCCACATAATCCACCGCCGGATCGGGCCACACCGGCCAGTATTTCGACGTGCAGTTCGGGAAGCTCGGATCGAGCGCCGAACAGGTGTTGTTGCAGCCGCCATTGAGCGGATTGCAGCGGATGCGCGAGAAATCGCCGACCGTATCGAGCTTGTAGGTCTTGCTGTAAGTCAGCGTCCCGGAGACGCCGAGCGCCAGCGTGAAGGTCGTCATGTGCTGGTGAGTCGCTCGGTCCTCTTCGGCGCCGCTGGTGTTCTTTACTCGAACGTCATTGAGCATGTCCGGCCGCAGGTCGGTGACATAGTAGTACTGCGCCACGTCAGCCAGCGAATTGCTGCTGCCGCTGGCAATCGTCGAATCGACGGTACAGGGCCAGTCGCTGCAGCCGATCGGCGGCGGCGCTTCGGTGATGGTCGAACGGGCATCGGCAGGCAGGGGACCGAGCGGCGCCACCAGCGTCGAAGCGTCAGGATGACAGACGCCGTCCACATCCGAGAACGGCAGATCGTCGGTGGTCGTCGACCGGCTCGTTTCGAAACCGCCGCTCCTGAGAATCGTCGTCATCGCCGTCTGGATGCGCGTCTGCAGCTTGTGCCCAGGCAGGAAGTCGCAAAAGGTACTCTGCCATTCGGGTGCGGCAGCCGTGACCGGGGTACAGGATGCCACTTCGTCGGGTCCACTGACCAGGGTATCGCAGGTCGTTGCCGTATAGGCGTTGCCGGCAGCGGCCGCCACCGCGGTACACGACTCGACGCCAAGGGGACCGGTGGTTGCGGTGGTACAGGTGGTTGCCTTGTGGCTGTTGCCGGCAGAGGCGGATTCCGGCGTACAGGTCGCGACCGCGGTCGGCCCGGTGGTCGCGGTGGTGCAGCTGGTTGCCGTGTAGGCGTTGCCGGCAGCGGCCGCTACCGGGGTGCACGACGCGACGCCGGTGGGTCCGCTGGTCACGCGGTCGCAGGTGATGGTCGTATAGCTGTTGCCGGCAGCGGCGGATACCGGCGTACAGGTCGCGACGGCAGTCGGACCGGTGGTCACGGGGTCGCAGGTGGTTGCCGTATAGCTGTTGCCGGCAACGGCGGATACCGGCGTACAGGTCGCGACCGCGGTCGGCCCGCTGACGACGAGGTCGCAGGTGGTTGCCGTATAGCTGTTGCCGGCAGCGGCGATCGCCGGGGTGCACGCAGAGACGCCGGTGGGCCCGCTGGTCACGGTATTGCAGGTGGTTGCCGTATAGCTGTTGCCGGCAGCGGCAGTCGCCGGCGTACATGAGGCAACACCGGTCGGACCGGTGGCCGCGGTGCTGCAGGTCGTCGCCGTATAGCCGTTGCCGGCAACGGCAGTCGCCGACGTACATGAGGCGACCGCGGTCGGGCCGCTGGTCGCGGTGGAACAGGTGGTCGCCGTATAGCTGTTGCCGGAAGAGGCGGATACCGGCGTACAGGTCGCGACGGCAGTCGGGCCGCTGACGACGGAGTCGCAGGTGGTCGCGGTGTAGCTGTTGCCGGCAGCGGCAGCCGCCGGCGTGCACGAGGCGACACCCGTGGGGCCAGTGGTTGCGGTGTCGCAGGTGGTCGCCGTGTATTGGTTGCCGGAAGAGGCGGAGACCGGCGTGCACGACGCGACACCGGTCGGGCCGCTGGTCGCGGTGGAACAGGTGGTCGCCGTATAGCTGTTACCGGAAGAGGCGGATACCGGCGTACAGCTCGCGACGGCAGTCGGGCCGGTGGTCGCGCTGGAACAGGTGGTCGCCGTATAGCTGTTACCGGAAGAGGCGGATACCGGCGTACAGCTCGCAACTGCAGTCGGGCCGGTGGTCACGCTGCCGCAGGTGATGGTCGCGTAGCCATTGGCCGCGCTCGGCAATTCCGGCGTACAGGAAGCGACGCCAACGGGACCGGTGACCACCGTGGCACAGGTGATGGCGACCCAGTCGTTGCCGGCGCTGGCGACGACCGGGGTACAGGAAGCGACCCCGGTGGGGCCAGTGGTGACGGTATTGCAGGTGGTCGCGACCCAGTTGTTGCCGACACTCGCGGCGATCGGTGTACAGGAACCGACTCCGGTGGGGCCAGTGGTCACGGTCGAACAGGTGGTCGCCGTATAGCTGTTGCTGGAAGAGGCGCCCGCCGCCGTACAGGTGGCGACCGGGGTCGGCCCGCTGGTGACGGTGTTGCAGGTGGTCGCCGTATAGCCGTTGCCGGAAGAAGCGCCCGCCGCGGTGCAGGACGCGACGCCGGTCGGTCCGCTGGTCACGGTGTTGCAGGTGGTCGCCGTATAGCTGTTGCTGGAAGAAGCGCCCGCCGCGGTGCAGGACGCGACGCCGGTCGGTCCGCTGGTCACGGTGTTGCAGGTGGTGGCCGTGTATTGGTTGCCGGAAGCGGCGGATACCGGCGTACAGGTCGCAACGGCAGTCGGCCCGGTGGTCGCGGTGGAACAGGTGGTCGCCGTGTAGCTGTTGCTGGAACTGGCGCCCGCTGGCGTACAGGTGGCGATGGCGGTCGGCCCGGTGGTGACGGTGTTGCAGGTGGTCGCCTTGTAGCTGTTGCTGGAAGAGGCGGTGGCTGCGGTGCAGGAAGACACGCCGGTCGGCCCGGTGGTAACGGTGCTGCAGGTGGTCGCCGTATAGTTGTTGCCAGCAGCGGCCGTCACCGGGGAACAGCTGGCGACACCGGTCGGCCCGGTCGTCACGGTTTTGCAGGTGGTCGCCGTATAGCTGTTGCCGGAAGAGGCCGTCACCGGGGAACAGCTGGCCACGCCGGTTGGCCCGGTAGTCGCGGTGGAACAGGTGGTCGCCGTGTATTGGTTGCCGGAAGCGGCGGTGGCCGGCGAACAGGTGGCGACTGCGGTCGGCCCGGTGGTGATGGTGTTGCAGGTGGTCGCCGTATAGCTGTTACCGGAAGAGGCGGTGGCCGCCGTACACGACGCGACCGCAGTGGGCCCGCTGGTGATGGTGTCGCAGGTGGTCGCCGTATAGCTGTTGCCGGAAGAGGCGGTGGCCGGCGTACACGACGCGACACCGGTCGGGCCGCTGGTCGCGGTGGCACAGGTGGTGGCCGTATAAGCGTTGCCGGAACCGGCGGCGACCGGCGTACACGACGCGACACCGGTCGGACCGCTGGTCGCGGTGGAACAGGTGGTAGCCGTATAGCCGTTGCCGGAACCGGCGGCAGCCGGCGTGCAGGTGGCGACGGCGGTCGGGCCGGTGGTAACGGTGGCACAGGTGGTGGCCGTATAGCTGTTGCCGGAACCGGCGGTGGCCGGCGTGCAGGTGGCGACGGCGGTCGGCCCGGTGGTAACGGTGTCGCAGGTCGTCGCGGTATAGCCATTGCCCGCCGTCGCTGCCACCGGCGTACACGAAGCGACCGCGGTCGGCCCGGTGGTCGACGAAGCGCAGGTCGTCGCGGTATACAGATTGCCGGCAGCGGCGGCGACTGGCGTGCACGAAGCGACCGGGGTCGGGCCGGTGACGGAGGTCGAGCAATAGATGTTGCCACCAGGGGTACAGCTTGCCACCGGCGTCGTCAGTTCGGTGGCCGCGTCATACTTGAGAATCTGGCTGGTGGACTGAAAGGCCCGCGACGTACTGGCGAAGACCTGCGTCGTGCTCTGCATGACCCGTGAAGTGCTCTGCAGGTTCTGCAGCGTGCTCTGCGTCAGTTGCGAGGTGCTCTTCGTCAGCTGCGAGGTGCTGCGGGTGATCTGCGAAGTGCTCTTCAGGTTCTGCAGGGTGCTCTGCGTGAGCTGCGAGGTCCTGCGGGTGAGTTGCGAGGTGCTCTTGGTCAGCTGCGAAGTGCTCTTCAGGTTCTGGAGGGTACTCTTCGTGATTTGCGAGGTGCTCTTCGTCAGCTGCGAGGTGCTCTTGGTCAGCTGCGAGGTGCTCTGCAGGTTCTGCAGGGTGCTCTGCGTGAGCTGCGAGGTGCTTTGCGTCAGACGTGAGGTGGTTTGCGTGATCTGCGCAGTGCTCTTGAAGTTCTGCAGGGTGCTCTGCAGGTTCTGCAGGGTGCTCTTGGTCGTCTGCGAAGTGCTCTTCGTCGTCTGCGCCGTGCTCTTGAGGTTCTGCAGGGTGCTCTGCAGGTTCTGCAGGGTGCTCTGCAGGTTCTGCAGGGTGCTTTGCGTGAGCTGCGAAGTGCTCTTCGTCGTCTGCGCCGTGCTCTTGAAATTCTGCAGGGTGCTTTGCGTGAGCTGCAGGGTACTCTCCAGCGTCTGCGCGGTGCTCTGCAGGTTCTGCGAAGTGCTCTGCAGGTTCTGTGCGGTGCTCCGGTTGGCGTAGGGGCTCACGCAGACGACCGACTGGTACTGGGTGGTCTTGTCGGTGACCAGTCGCGAGGTATCGGCGCCCCCATCCCAGATCGGCCGTGGCGTCCAGCCGGCGTCATCGGTCAGCGTGCCATCCTGCTGACCGACCAGCGTCACCCCGTCGATCTTCACCGGCCCGGCGGTTTCGGCCGCCACGTTCCAGTAGCCATCGGTGGTCATGATGGTGAAGTTCTGCTGGCAGGAAAACTGGATCGGATCGCCGCTCATGCCGGCGTTGATGCTGTCCTGGCGACCGGCATAGTGGCGACCGACCCGCGCCAGCCCCTCGCGTGAAGGCGAAGAACCGCCTGGCTCCTGGCTGAACAGCTTGGCGTACCAGTTGCTGCGCTGGGTCGCATCGAAATCGGCGATCGGCAGATAGTTGGCGGTCGTCGCGAGATCGGGTCGGACGGTGACCAGGCCGACGCGATAGCTGTCGGTCAGCGGCGTGAAGGCGAGGCTGACGGCGCTCTTGACGAGGCTGATCCGGGTCCGGTAATAGGTGTACCAGTTGGCAAAATTCTGCCGCTCGTCGACCCCGCCCGGCCCCGAGGACGACGACACCACGATCCGCGTCCAGGTGCCGCCATCGCCAGCGGCAACGCTGGCACCGACATCGACGTCGGTGCACGGCGGGTTCAGGTAGTTCTTTGGGCCGGCAACCGAATGGAGATAGTAATAGGCGGGTTGGGCGGTATCCGAGACGGTCTGATACTGGCGGGTGGACGTGGCGTAAGCCCTGAAGTGGCTGCCGAGATTGACCGTGCTGCTGTCGACCGAGTAGTAGTTGTCGGGAGCGGCGGCGAAAGCCGGGGTCGGCAAGGGAGTGCCGGAGCTCGCCTTGGGCAGGCCATAAACCTGGTTCGGGTTGTAATAGAGGACGTTGCACTGATGGCTCTTGTAGCCGATCGGCATCTGGCCGCCATCGACCTCGATCTCGTCGGGCATGTGCGAGAAGCGCATGGAATTCGAGGTATCCATGAGCAGCATGATGTTCGGCTTGAGCTGCGAAGAGGTGGAATTGAAGAACGGAGCATCGGAGACGTCGGTCAGGGCGGCATGCGCCGGGCCGAGCACGGCGACCAGTGACAGGGCGGCCAGGACACGCGCGGTGCAGGACCGGAAAGCGGCCCCCGACAGTCGTTTGAAATCGCTCATTGCAGTCTCCTCGCGCCCGCCCGGCGCCCTTGCGAACCAGAATCGAAGCCCGGCCGAACCACCTGCTCCGCCCGTGAAATCAGTACATGATGACCTGGATATAGCTGACCGTATTGCGCAGTCCGCGGACCCTTGCGGTCACCCTGAAGTAGGGTTGAATCGAGGTGGTCAGCACCCCTTCTCCATAGCCCCCGCCCCCGCCTCCCCCTTTCGAGGGGCTCGGCATGCTCACCGTGACGCACTGCTGGTCGACGGCATTGGCCGCCTGACCGGCCGTCTTGCACAGGCGATGGACGACATACCGGATTTCATTGCCGAGACCGTCGTCACTCGTGAGCAGTCTCGAGTTCGTCTCCCAGTCGTGTTCAGCGGGCTTGAAGGTGGCGTCCCAGCTCGAGTAATAGGCGCCCTCGGGGATGTCCGACTTGAGGATCTCGGAGTTGTGCGCCGGATCGGTCAACCACGCTCTCGCCGCTTCGACGCCATCGTCGGCGACCGAGGTTGCCGTCTTGCGGAAAGCCAGATTGCCGGCGACCCAGAGACCGGTGCCGGTGCCGTGCATCATGGCGAGGCCGGCCAGGGTCATGGCAACCAGCATGATCAGGGCGATCAGCAGCACGATCCCCTGCTGGTGACAGCGACCGGGACAGCGCGAAAGCCGGGCGGCAACGCTTGGGCTTCGCAAGGATCTCATGGCGAGACGCCCCAGATCATGTTGCGCAGGAAGATCTCCCCGCCATAGACGCGATAACGGTAATTTCGCCAGTCGTTGGCGTCCTGCGGGTTGTCGTCATCACTGCCGTCGGTGTTCTTCATCGTAAATGGAACTACGGCGTCGTCGGGGCCCCGCCAGGGCAGTACCGGCGCCGTCGGGCTGACATATACCGGCGCCCCGGCTTCGCTGCGCGTCGGCTCATACTGCTGGCTGCGAGCCAGGATGGCCACCCGTACCGCGCGCAGACGTGTCCAGTCACCGGGGTCAGCGTCCTGCCACGTATCCACCGTGTAATCGCCGTCGTCATCGATCCCGTACTGCGCCTTGAGATCGATCACGCCCTCGGCGACCGTGATGGCGGCGGTGTTGCCGCTCAGACCGTAGGTCACCTCAAGGGCACCGTTGGCAACCGACCAGCGGTTCAACTGGGGGCTCGGCCCGAGATTGAACAGGACGCCGGCAGTGAAGGTCGTTCCAGTGCCCGCGGCGGCATTGAAGCGCAGACTGCCGGCGGTGTGGTCGAGCGTCAGCAGGTCGGCATTGTCGTCGCCGGAGATTTCGACCAGCGCACAATGGGCTGCGCTGTCGGCGACGACGACCGCGTCGCCGACCTTGAAACCGTGCCGCGCCAGCGTCTTCTTGCTGCTCGCCGTCGAGGTCTTGAAAGGCTCCTCGGCAACGAAGAAGGCGGAATTGCCATAAAGAACCTGCAACTGGTCGGGCTCGCCGGCTGCGCGAATGATCTGCACCGGGACGAGCGGAAAGGTGAACGCGGCACGAGCCGTCGTCGTGGACGTTGCGTTGACCAGCGCGGAAACGTCGCAGCCCATCACCGTACTCCTGGCAAAACCCATTCCCGCCTGCTTCACATCGCGCTCAAGGCGGAAGTAGGCGACCGTCCCGGCAATCTGGGCATCGCTGCCGGCAGCGGTCGAGCGCTGCATCCTGTCCCACATCGAGAGCACCTGGAACATGGCGATGATGCCGATCAGGCCGATCGCCATGCCGACCAGCAACTCGGTCAGGGTGAAGCCGCTGCCGCAACGCGCCGGCGCCCTGCGAAGCGACCGGAGGGATCGCCGCCTGCCTTCAATTGACATAGGTCACCAGGGTGTAGTGGCGAACCTTGGGGTCGGTTGGCGCCTGCCAGCAGATCGTGATGCTCACCTGGTTGTTGCGCGCAGTGTTCACGGCCAGCTGCTGCATCCCCTCGGCCGAGCCGGGAAGCCCCGCGCGGACCGCTGCCACCCAGTCGATGACCTCCTGACGGGTCGAATCGTCGCCGGTGAAAACGCAGTCGTCCCCGCCCTCCAGCTGCCCATACCCGACGAGGGCGTCGGGATCGACGTCACCCTCGACCGTCCGCCCGACCCCGGTCCAGATCGCGCTCGAAATCCGCTCGGCAAGATTCATCGCCTCGGTGCGGTACTGCGCATCGGCCTGGACGGTGACGGCAGTCGCACCCAGTGCCACCATCGCGAGAACGCCCAGCGAGAAGATCAGAATGCCGATCAGCGCCTCGAGCAGGATGACGCCCGACTGGGCAGGCGGATGCGCTTTCATGATGGGCACGCACGCGTGTCGTTGGCCTCGCTCACTCCCGGATCGCACAGGCGAACTCGCCCGCCGGTCGTGACGATGATATTCAGGCAGCGCACCGGCCCCTCGTCGGTATGACAGGCGCCGGCAGCGGGATTGGTAAAGGAGAAAACAGCGCTGGCCGACAGGGTGGTCCCACCGAACGGCGTAAACACAAGTGCGTCGCCACCGTCGATGTCGCTCACGCTGGCGCCGATGACGATCGCGCCCGACGACCCGGTCGCCGCCCAGGTGACATTGCTGTTCTCGCGGATGGCCGTGGTGCGGGCCTTCTGAAGGTCGGCAAGCACCGTTTCCGCAGTGCTCCGCAGACGGACATTGGCGACATAGCGGCTGAAGGCCGGGGCGCCGAGCCCGAGCAGGACACTCAACAGGGCGACCACGACCATGACTTCGATCAGCGTGAATCCGAGCCCGCGACCCGGCATCATTTCAGCACCCCCCGGCCTTGTTGAGAACGAAACAGGTACTGGGACTCGGCAGGGTCCAGCCCGCCGGAAGGGCTATCGTGCTCTTGCCGGCCTCGGTGATGCGGTAGGTGAAGCCGGCCATGCTGCCCTGCCCGGTGGCTTCCACCTGATAGGCCGTTGCGCTCAGGCCGGAACAGGCAAAGGTGAAATTCCGGGTGGCTGCGGGTAGAGGCGCCAGGCTGCCGGCCACACAGGCGCCGGTGTAGGTCCGCTCATCGAGAAAATGCTGTTCCATCCGGACCTGCATGGCGGCCAGCGCGCTGACCGCCTCGGTGATGCGCCCCTTGGTCAGGTAATCGTTGTAGTTGGGAACGGCGATCGCCGCCAGAATGCTGATGATCGCGATGACGATCATCACTTCGATCAGGGTGAATCCGGAATGGGCTTTGATTGCGTCCCGGCAAGGTGCTGAAGGGATGGGCATGGCTTCAAGTGGGAGAGGGAATGATTGTTTCATCGGCGCCCGAAAAGCGAGACTTGAGGGCTTTCCGGCCGTTGCCCGGGAAAGAACCGGCCCCGGGAGCAGTCGTTCGCGCGCCTGCGCTGCGAAACCTCGCGCCTTGCCGGCGGTGCGCTGCGAAGCGAAGTGCCTGCCCATACCCATCCTCCTTGCCATCCCCGATGGGACGACGCCCTGCCATCGCCAAAGACTTTCGGGCGGGCGCAAGGTCACGTTCAAGGTCGGGGATCAAGCCGTCTGGCGAACCGACGGGCTTGGCAAGGATGGATTGCGAGCGAGACTGCCGGTGCGGGTGAAACTTGCCTCGTTAACCTGGCAGCCCCGCCATCCTGGGAAACCTTCGGTTTCCGTTAGACCGGTGACTTTGCGTCCCCATCTTTCGACGGGTTTGCCTTTTTCAATGAGATTGATGGACTATATGCTAAGCCATAAATTCCGGTAATGCAATCACCGTTTTTCTCTCCTGTCGGTCCACTGCCGCCGGGTCTCCTGGCCGGCCAGCGACGGCCATTTCAGCGGCCGGACCCGCTTCGCATCGCCGCCGCGACCCCGAAGCAGTAAACTTGGATTTTCTGTCACCCGCCACCGCTTGATCCACCCAGGAGTCCCGATGCCCCCCCTGCCCGCCGCAGCTCTCGACCAACTCTTCGTGCATGCACGAACCCATCATGCCTTTTTCCCCGAGCCGATTCCCGAGGCCACCCTGCGCCACCTCTACGATCTCATGAAGTGGGGGCCGACTTCGATGAACTGCCAGCCGGCACGGCTGCTTTTTGTCACCACCCCGGCGGGCAAGGCAAGACTCGCGCCGGCGCTGTCTGCGGGCAACCTGGAAAAGACCCTGGCCGCCCCGGCGACCGTGATCATCGCCACCGACAGCCGTTTCTTCGAGCATCTGCCGACGATGTTTCCGGCTTACGACGCGCAGCCGATGTTCGCCGGCAACGCCGAACTCGCCGCCAGCACCGCTTTCCGCAACGGCACCCTGCAGGGCGCTTACCTGATCGTCGCGGCGCGTGCGCTCGGCCTCGATTGCGGCCCGATGTCCGGTTTCGATGCCGGCAAGGTCAATGCCGCTTTCTTCCCGGACGGGCGTTACCAGGCCAATTTCCTCTGCAACCTCGGCTTCGGCGACCCGTCCGGGCTGCATCCGCGCGGCCGCCGGCTCACTTTCGAGGAAGCCTGTCGGATCGTCTGAACGAAGGGGGCGGGCTTGCCGGGCGACCGGCAGCCGCGTAAGGCCTCTCAGAGCACCTGATTGAGCAGGCGATCGGTGCGGGTACGCGTGAGGCGCTTGAGGATCCGCTGCACCGGCGCCGGGTAACTGTCGAGCGCCTCGAGCGCGCTGTGGTGATCGAGACGGCGCGCATGGCGCAGGATTCGTTCGAGTTCGGCCGCGTGCTGGTCGCGCAGACATCCCTGCGGATCGTCGATCAGCAGGCCGTTCTCGAGGTCCAGACGCCAGGCGCGCGGATTGAGGTTGCTGCCGGTGAGCAGCGCGTACTCCCCCCCGTCCGCGAGCAGACCCTTGAGGTGAAAGGTGTGCGGGTCGTGCCGCCACAGATACAGTTCGAGCAGATCCTGGTCGATTTCTGGCTGGTGCGCTTTGCAGAAGCGGCGCAGGTTGGCTTCGTAGAGGTAGGGCAGCGCGCCGATCGTCGTGAAAGGCTGGTCCGGAGCAATATAGAAATCGTTGGCGGTCTTGTCGCCGACGACGATCGTCACCCGGCAGCCCTGTCGGAGCTTTTCGCCGATGGCGCCGCGCACCGCCCCCGGCAGGTTGAAATAAGGCGTGAACAAGAGCAGATGGCGGCGCGCGTGCTGGATGACGCGCAGAATCGTCGCATTGAGCGGATTGTCGCGCGCACCGAAGCCAAGCAGCGGAGTGATCGCCACCTCGCCTTCGCCGATCCGGCCGCTGACCGTGGGGTAACGACTGTGGGCGAGCCAGCGGCGAAACTGACCGATCGCGCGCGACAGCGAACGGGTTCCCGGCCTCGTTTCGCGATCGACCGCAGACACCGCCGCATTCTCCTTCTGCAGTCGGGTCAGCAGGGCCGCCATGCTGTCGGCCAGCGGACGACTCTCGATCAGATGATAGCGATCGAGGCGATAGCGATCGCCGCGATGGAGATAGACATCGTTGAGGCTCGCGCCGCTGTAGAGGACGCGGTCGTCGATGATGAAGCCCTTGAGGTGCATCACCCCCATCCACTCGCGCGTGTGCACCGGCACGCCGTAAATCGGCACGCCCGGACCGAGTCTGCGCGCCATGGCGACGTAGAGGGCGGCATTGCCGGCGCTCCGGGCTTCTCCGACGAGACCGCGCTGGGCGCGATGCCAGTCGACGAAGACGGCGATCTGCAGCCCCGGCGACGCTGCTCGCGCCGCGTGGAGGGCGTCGAGGACCTCGCGGCCGGCTTCGTCGTCCTGCAGATAGAGGGCGGCGATCAGAATTCGCTCGCCGGCCTGTTGGATGAGTTGCAGCAGCGTCGTGCGGAATTCGTCGGCACCGGCGATCGTCAGCACCCGCTTCGCGGCGACCGGAATTCCCGCCAGGCTGCCAGGATCGGTCGCCGACCGGCGATGGCCGCGCAGGCGCCGCGCGGCGCTGGCCAGGGCGGCACGGATCATGGCACCACGAGCCGGCGAAGAGGCGGGCAACGCGGCGGGCGACCGGCAACGGGACAGCCGGCGTCAGAGCACATAGTGATCGACATAATCGTTCACCGCCTGCCCGCCGAGGTGGTCGAGGTCGCGCGAAGCGTCGATAATCGCGCGTTGCCGCTCGGCGGAAAATCGTCGCGCGAGATGGGTCCTGAATTTTTCGATCAGCACCGGAATTCCCTCGGCGCGCCGACGACAGTGCCCAAGCGGATATTCCACGACCAGTTCGGCGCTGCGGCTGCCGTCGCAGAAGAAGATCTGCACGGCATTGGCGATCGAGCGCTTGGCCGGGTCGAGATAGTCGGCCGAAAACTTCGGTTCCTCGCTGACCTCGATTTTCGCCCGCAGAAGATCGATGCGCGGGTCGGCCGCTGCCGCATCCTCGTAATCCTCGGCGCCCAGGCGGCCCTTGATCAGGGCGACGGCGACCATGTATTGCAGGCAGTGGTCGCGATCGGCGGGGTTGTGCAGCGGTCCCTGCTTGTCGATGATGCGCAGCGCCGATTCGTGACTGCGGATCACCACCCGGTCGATCGTCGGCAGCCGTTCGGCGACCTGGGGATGCAGCTCGACCGCACACTCGACGGCCGTCTGGGCATGGAACTCGGCCGGAAAACTGATCTTGAAGAGCACGTTCTCGATCACGTAGCTGCCATAGGGTCGCGACCGGCGAAATGGCTGGCCCTTGAAGAGCACATCGTAGAAACCCCAGTTGCGAGCGCTCAGGACCGCGGGATAACCCATCTCGCCCTTGAGCGAAATCAGCGCGAGCAGCACGCCGCGCGCCGTCGCGTCACCGGCGGCCCATGACTTGCGCGAACCGGTGTTCGGCGCATGGCGATAGGCGCGCAGCGGCTGGCCATCGACGAAGGCCTGCGAGATCGCGTTGATGATCTCTGCGCGCCCTCCCCCCATCAGCCAGGTGCAGACCGCCGCGGTGGCCACCTTGACCAGCACTACGTGGTCGAGACCGACACGGTTGAAGCTGTTCTCGAGCGCCAGCACGCCCTGGATCTCGTAAGCCTTGATCATCGCTTCGAGCACCTGGCGCATGCTCAGCGGCGCGAGGCCGCTGAGCATGCGCGTCCGCGACCACCAGTCGGCGACGGCAAGAATGCCACCGAGGTTGTCGGAAGGATGTCCCCACTCGGCCGCCAGCCAGGTATCGTTGAAATCGAGCCAGCGAATCATCGCGCCGAGATTGAATGCGGCCTGCACCGGGTCGAGCTGAAAACCGGTTCCCGGAACCCGGGCGCCGCTGGGCACCACCGTGCCGGCGACGATCGGTCCCAGCAGCTTGCTGCACGCCGGGTAGGCGAGCGCTTCGAGGCCACAGCCGAGGGCGTCGAGCAGACAGTAGCGCGCAGTCTCGAAAGCCGCTCGCGAATCGATCCTGGCGTTCATCACGTAATCGGCGATATCGGCCAGAACCGGGTCCGCAGCGGGCCGGACGGCGGGAATACGTGTACTCATGGAGCATCTTCTCCTGGTGTTCGGCACCGCCGGCGGGTGAACTCGGGGCCAGAGGCGATCGCGAGAGTTCCCCTGCCGGCGGCAGCGGGGTTTCGTCGGACCCTTTAGTGTCGGCGAGCGAGGGGGACGAATTCCTGCGCCTCCGGTCCGACGTAACTGGCCGAAGGACGGATGAGCTTGCCGTCGATACGCTGCTCGATGACATGGGCGGCCCAGCCGCTGCTGCGGGCAACGACGAAAAGCGGCGTGAACATCGGCGTCGGGACCGCCAGCATGTGGTAAGCCACCGCCGAGAACCAGTCGACATTCGGAAACATGCGTTTCTGCTCCCACATGACCGACTCGATGCGGCTCGCAATGTCGAACAGCTCGAGGTTGTCGCCATCGGTACACAGTTGCTGGGCAACCGCCCGGATGACCTTGTTGCGCGGATCGGCAAGGGTATACAAGGGATGGCCGAAACCGATGATGATCTCCTTGTTGTCGAGCCGGCGACAGATGTCCTGCTCGGCGTGCCGGGCGTCGTTGTAGCGACTCTGAATCTCGAAAGCGACCTCGTTGGCGCCGCCGTGCCGGCGGCCACTGAGCGCTCCGATGGCGCCGCTGATCGCTGCATAGAGGTCGGCGCCGGTGCCGGCGATGGTGCGCGCGGCAAAGGTCGAGGCGTTGAACTCGTGTTCGGCATAGAGCACCAGCGACTGGTCGAGGCTGCTCGCATGCAATGCGCTCGGCGCCTTGCCGCGCAGGAGATGCAGGAAGTGGGCGGCAATCGAGTCGTCGTCGGTCTCGGTCTCGATGCGGCGGCCGTTGTGCGACCAGTGATACCAGTAGAGCAGCATCGACCCCAGGCTGGCGATCAGGCGGTCGGCAATCTCGCGCGCGGCGCCGGGGTTATGATCCTGCGCTTCGGGCAGGATCGTGCCGAGTGCCGAGCAGCCGCTGCGCAGGACGTCCATGGGGTGCGCCGAGGCCGGCAGACTTTCGAGCATCGGCCGCAGCATCACCGGCAGACCGCGCAGCGTCTTGAGTTTCTTGCGGTACTGATTGAGCTGGGTGAGTGTCGGCAAGCGCCCGTAGAGGAGCAGATACGCCACTTCCTCGAAAGTCGCGTGCTCGGCAAGCGCAATCACGTCATAACCCCGGTAATAGAGGTCGTTACCCGCTTGCCCGAGCGAACAGATCGCCGTATCACCAGCCACCACGCCCGACAGGGCGACGGATTTCTTTCCTCTCGGCAAATCACCTTCCAGCATTTCGTCCATCATCCCCCCCCTGATAGTGGCCTGGCTGCGGGCCGCAAAGCCTGTGCCCCGGATACGAGTATTCTCGAAGTCGGCGCCCGTGGTCAAGCGGGCTCACCCGGCACCGACCCGATCGCCGATCGTCGGTGGCGGCTAGAGCGCTTCATTTGTCGCTGTCGAGCAGGCGAAGTCCTTCTCCGGCGTGCAGGTGCACGGTCGGCCGGAAGGCGAGCGAGCAGGCATGGTCGTGTCCCTCCAGATACTTCGGGAGCGGAGTGACTTCGACGTCGGTGACGCCGGCATCGATCATTCCGAGCTGCGCCGCCGCCGCCCGCGAGAGGTCGATCACCCGACTGCGATGGCCCATCCGGTCATTGATCCTGACCACCACGCAACGTGCCGACAGAATGCGGCGAACCGCCACCAGCGTCCCGAGGGGGAAACGGTTGCTGGCCGCCGAAATGATCTGGTGATGGAAACGCTCGCCGGACGCGGTCCGGCGCCCGGCAAAGGAGGTGGCGTAGAAGCTCGCCTTGCCGGCAACCACCGGCGGCAGTTCGGGCAGGGGACTGCGGCTGCCGAGGGAGGGAAAGGAGTCGCCGAGAGCGAAGCGGGAAATCAGCAGGGCAAGGAGGATGAACGCGGGTTTCAAGAAAAATGGCTCCTGAGGGCGGCCACGACGGCGATGGCAAGGCCGACTGTTTGCGCATCAGCAGGCGGCGTCTGCGGCAGCTTCGCGCCACTGCCGGGGGGGTTGAAGACATCTTTCAGGCGACGCCGGCACGCTGCGCCTGGACCTCGGCCCAGTAGCTCGAGCGGACCATCGGCCCACAGGCAGCGGCGCTGAAGCCCATCGCCAGCGCCGCCTGCTCGTACCTCCGGAAGGTGTCGGGATGGACGTAGCGGGCAACCGGCAGGTGATGACCGGACGGCGCGAGGTACTGGCCGATGGTGAGCATTTCGACGTCGTTGGCGCGCAGGTCGCGCAGCACGTCGAGGATCTCGTCATCGGTCTCGCCGAGTCCGACCATCAGCCCCGACTTGGTCGGCACCTGCGGATAGCGCGCCTTGAAGCCTTTCATGAAGGCCAGCGAATGCGCGTAGTCGGCACCGGGTCTGGCCTGGCGATACAGCCGGGGCACGGTTTCGAGGTTGTGGTTGAGGACATCGGGCAAGGCCTGTCCGAGTATTTCGAGGGCGATCGCCATCCGGCCACGAAAATCGGGGACCAGGGTCTCGATCGTCGTCACCGGTGATAGTCGACGCACGGCGGCAATCACCTCGACGAAATGCTGCGCGCCGCCATCCCGCAGGTCGTCGCGGTCGACGCTGGTGATCACCACGTAATCGAGCTTGAGGCGGGCGACGCTGTCGGCGAGCTTTGCCGGCTCATCGACATCGGGCGGCAGCGGCTTGCCGTGACCGACGTCGCAGAACGGGCAGCGGCGCGTGCAGAGGTCGCCGAGGATCATGAAGGTGGCGGTGCCGCGACCGAAGCATTCGCCA
This sequence comes from Candidatus Accumulibacter jenkinsii, assembly GCA_036625225.1. Taxonomy (GTDB): domain Bacteria; phylum Pseudomonadota; class Gammaproteobacteria; order Burkholderiales; family Rhodocyclaceae; genus Accumulibacter; species Accumulibacter jenkinsii. Next base: position 261,305 of record JAZKUF010000002.1, read on the forward strand.
ATGTTGGGACAGGCGGCTTCTTCGCAGACGGTGTGCAGTTTCTGTTCGCGCAGCAACTGCTTGATTTCACCGAAGCGGCCGGCATCATTGCCGGCCTTGACGCGGATCCACGCCGGTTTGCGCTGCGGCGCCTGGGGAACGATCCTGATCGGAATGCGGGCGGTCTTCAGCTCGCCTTTTTCCTTGACCCCGGCGACTCTGGCGGGCGGCCGTGCGGCTTCCAGTCCCTCTTTCTGACTGCTCATTGCTTACGCTCCAGTTGAACGGCGAGATGGCCGCCAAGCGCCGTCGCCGCCTCGGCGGGCGTCAGCGAAATACCGAGATCCCGGGTCTGGGTGACCGCCAGACCGGGGTAGCCACAGGGATTGATCGCAGCAAAAGGCGACAGATCCATGTCGACGTTCAGGCTGACCCCGTGATAGCAGCAGCTTCTGCGTACCCGCAGGCCAAGCGCCGCGACCTTGGCGTCGCCAACGTAGACCCCCGGCGCGCCGGGGTGACGATCGGCGGTCACGCCCTGAGCGGCGAGCAGGTCGATCACCGCCTGCTCGATCGCCGAGACCAGCTCGCGCACTTTCATCTGACGCCGCCAGAGGTCGAGCAGCAGGTAGATCACCACCTGACCGGGACCATGATAGGTGATCTGCCCTCCCCGGTCGGTCCTGACCAGCGGAATGCCGAGGTCGGCCAGCAGATGTTCGGGCTTGCCGGCCTGACCGAGGGTGAGCACCGGCGAGTGCTCGCAACACCACAGCTCGTCGGGCGTCCCGGCGCTGCGCGCGGCGCTGAAATCGACCATCGCCTGCCAGGTCTGCCGGTAGTCGGTCCGCCCCAGATGACGGACAAGCAGCGGCGGCGCTGCCCCTGAGAGGAGAACAGGAGCGTTGCCTGGGCCGTCACTCGCGTCGCCCGTGAATGCCCGCTCGTGCGATATCACAGGACCATCCTGACCAGGGGATGAGTGCTCAGTTCGCGGTAGAGCGCGTCGAGCTGCGCCCGGCTGCGGGCCGTGAGGGTGCAGCTGAGACTCAGGTAACGGCCGGCATTCGATGCACGAACAGCCATCGTCGTGGCGTCGAAGTCGGGCGCATGGCGCAGCACGACGGCGACGACTGCCGGCGCCAGAGCGTCGTTGGCCAGTCCGATGATCGTCAGCGGGAAAGCACAGGGAAACCGGAACAGGCTGTCGTCTGTTGCGGGCATCGGCGGCGGCTGCATCAGCTCAGGCGAAACGCCAAGGCTCGGGTCAGCTGAACCACAGGCGGATGGCATCGATCATGCGGCCGATGATTCCCGCCGCCGGGACCGCTTCGAGCGCCAGCACCGGGTAGTCGCCGTAAGGTTTGTCGTCGAAACTGACCTTCAGCGTTGCCAGTACCTGCCCCTGCGCCACCGGCGCGATCAGCGGCTGTTGCGAAACGAGTTCGCTCCTGATCCTGGCGCCCATGCCCTTGGGGACGGCGATCACGAGATCGTTGGCAAAACCCAGTTTGACCGTGCTCTCGGTGCCCTTCCAGACCTTCAGGGTGGAAACCGGCTCATTCTTCGCGTACAACTGGACGGCGTCGTAGAACTGGAAGCCGTAGTTGAGCAGCTTCAGCGATTCCTGCGCGCGCGCGCTGTCCGAGGCGGCGCCGAGAACGACCGAGAGCAGACGGCGCGGTCCGCGTTTCGCCGACGAAACGAGGCAATAGCCGGCCGCCTCGGTATGCCCGGTCTTCAGACCATCGACAGTCGGATCGATATAGAGCAGGCGGTTGCGATTGGCCTGCGTGATGTTGTTGTAGCGAAACTCCTTCAACGAGTAATAGCGCGCATACTCGTCGGGAAAGTCCCGGATCAGCGCGCTCGCGAGCGTTGCCAGATCGCGCGCCGTCGTGTAGTGCTGGGCATCGGGCAGCCCGCTCGCATTGCGAAAGCTTGAGCCTTTCATGCCCAGACGCTGCGCCTCACGATTCATCATCTGCGCGAAATTCTCCTCGTCGCCGGCGATCGCTTCGGCCAGCGCAACACAGGCGTCGTTACCGGACTGGACAATCATCCCCTTCAGCAGGTCTTCGACCTTGACCTGCGTGTCGACCTGGATGAACATTCGCGAGCCGCCGGTCTTCCACGCCTTCTGCGAAACCGGTACGGTCTGGTCGAGCTTGATCGTGCCCTGCCGGATGGCGGCAAAGCTCAGATAGGCGGTCATCAGCTTGGTCAGCGAGGCCGGGTCGAGGCGCTGATCGGGCGCCTGGGCGGCGAGTTGCTGGCCGGACGCGACTTCGAGCAGGAGCCATGACTTCGCCGCCAGCGCCGGCGGCGTTGGCAGTTGCTGGGCAAGGGCGAGAAGCGGCAGACAGAGGAAAACGAGAAAGAGGGATCGAAGCTTGGACATGGCCGAATTTCTCAGGCAAAGCGGCGATTATAGCAAGCCCTCCCAATGCTGCTCGTACGCGTTTGTGACTATCACAAGCGCCTGATTACGGCCGCAAGTGACTTTCCACACAGCCCGACCGGCGGACAGGCCGGTACGATGGCGCCACTTTCCGGCAAGCCGGATCCCTTCAATGCGCGTGCCACTGGACCCCGTGTTGCCACCCTTTCGTCATCTCCCGAATTGCCTCGATCTGCAGGGCGCATTTGCCAAGCTGTCGAGGGGCGGTTTTGCCGGCCAGCACCTGGACGAAACCCTGCGCCAGTTGACCGCCGCCACCGGTCAGCTGCTCAAGGTCGAGCGCGTCAGTCTGTGGGGCTTGACGGCGCAACGTCAGATTCTCGAATGTATCGACCTCTACGAGCTTTCCCATGACCGGCATAGCCGCAGCTTCAGCCGGCATGCGACGCACTATCCGGAATATTTTCGTGCCCTCGGCCAGGGCGAGCCGATCATCGCCGATGACGCGATGAAACATCCGGCAGCACAGGAGCTGGCCAGTGACTACCTGCTGCTGAACGGCATCAGCGCCTTCATCAACTCGCCGATTCATGCCGATGGCGAGCTCCAGGGCATCCTCTGTATCGAACGTGTCGGCCCGCACTCGGCGTGGACGTCGGTACAGCGGCTGTTCGCGCAGGGCGTCGCCAGCCTGGTCAGCCTCGCCCTGCTGCAGCATCAGCTGCTCTCCCGGGAAGAAGAACTGCGCGATGCCCACAGCCTGCGGCACGCCCTGTTCAACGGCGCCCGTGACGCCATCCTCATCTCGGACGCGCAGACCGGACATATCCTCGACGCCAACCCCGAAGCGGAAAGACTGTTCGGACGGACCTTGCAGCAGCTGCTCGGCGTCCTGCAGAGCGATCTCTATGCCGGCAGTGAGCAGCACCGTCAGGTCGCCAGCACCGGGAACGGCGACGGCTTGCGCAGCGAAGTGCTCGCCGACAACGGCAGGCTGATTCCGGTCGAGATCAGCGGCCAGGTGGTACAGCTTGACAAAGGCCGCGAGATCATCGTCCATGGGGTTTTCCGGCCGCCGCAGGCAGGGGCGAAAATCCCCTGATCAGCGCGCGACGAAGGTCGGCCGGTAGCCCAGTGCGAGCTGAATCCGCTCGGCCACCTTCTCGGCGTCGGCGCGGCTCGGATAGGGGCCGAGATGGACGCGGTGCATGCCGCCACCGGCGGCGATCTGGATGCCTTCCTTCAGCCAGTCAAGTTCGCGCTGCAGATGCGAGCGCAGACTTTCGGCATTGTCGACACTAGCGAAAGCCCCGAGCTGCAGGAAGACACCGCCAGCCGTGGCGGCAGCCAGTCCTGGCGAGGCTGCGGCCGACCGCGCTTGCGGCGCAGCGGGCGAGAACAGCGGCGCCGGCTTGTCCATGCCCAGCCGGGCAGCCAGCAGCTCAATCTCGTCGCCACCCTCTGGCGAGTTGCCCCCGGCTGACGCCGGGCGTGGTGCCGCGGCGACCTGGGCGTAGGTCATCGTCGTCGCGCCCTCGGGCAGAATCGATTCGACCTCAACCTCGGTGCTGCCCTGATCGACGTAGCCCAGCCGGTAAGCAGCAGCGTACGAGAGGTCGATCACGCGATCGGCATGGAACGGACCGCGGTCGATGACCCGCACGACGACGGACCGGCCGTTGCTGACCCGGGTCACCCGGGCATACGAGGGAATCGCCAGCGTCGGGTGGGCAGCGGTCATCGAGAACATGTCATAGGGTTCGCCGATCGAGGTCTTCTGGCCATGGAACTTCTTGCCGTACCAGCTCGCGACTCCCCGCTGCTGATGCGAGCGGAGGCTGGTGTCGGGCTCATAGGCCTTGCCGAGAACGACATACGGCCGGTTGGCAAAGCGATGCAAGGGTTCGAGCCGCGGCTGCGCGTCGGCGACGTCGTCAAGGTTGTCGGGGATTTCGTCAGCGGGGCCATCATCCTTGTAGTACGCGCCTCCCCGCTTCTGCACGACGGTCGATTTGCGTGCGGTCTTGGCCGGCGTTGTGGCCGACGCGGCATCCCGGCCGGCCACTTCGGGCGGCCGCGATGGTTGCCCGCCGCAGGCGACCAGCAGTGACAGCAGCAGCGACAGACTCCAGTTTGCAAGCGACTTTCCGGGCTTCATTTGCCGACCAGCATGCGGTGCGTCTGGATGCTCATCAGGATACCGATGGCGATCGACAGCGTCACCACGGCGGTGCCGCCGTAACTCATGAACGGCAGCGGCACGCCGACCACCGGCAGGATCCCGCTGACCATGCCGATGTTGACGAAAACATAGGTGAACAGGCTCAAGGCGATCGACCCGGCCATCACCCGGGCGAAGAGCGTCGAGGCATTGGCAGCGATCATCAGGGCACGGGTAATCAGCAGCAGGTAGAGCAGGAGCAGGATCACGTTGCCGACCAGACCGCGCTCCTCGGCGTAGACGGCGAAGATGAAATCGGTGTGTGGTTCGGGAATGAACTCGAGGTGGGTCTGGGTGCCGCCCAGCCAGCCTTTGCCGAAGGCGCCACCGGAGCCGATGGCGATGCTCGCCTGGATGATGTGGTAACCCGCCCCGAGCGGATCGCTGGTCGGGTCGACCATGGTCAGAATGCGTTTGCGCTGGTAGTCGTGCAGCATCGTCCAGGCAAAAGGCGCGGCGCTGGCAGCCACGCATCCCAGGCCGACGATCACCTTCCAGGGCAGGCCAGCGAAGAAGAGGACGTAGCAACCGGCGGCCCCGACGAGAATGGCTGTTCCGAGGTCAGGCTGTTTGGCGATCAGCAAGAAGGGGACCAGCAGCAGCAGACAGGCAACGAGGTAATGACGCGCCTTGAGCGCGGCTTCGTGCTTGTGCAGGTACCAGGCGAGCATCAGCGGCACAGCGATCTTCAGCAATTCGGAGGGCTGGATGCGAGTGAAGCCGAGTGACAGCCAGCGCGTCGCGCCATTGACCCGGATCCCGAAGAGCAGCACCAGGATCAGCAGGATGACGCCAACAACGTAGAGCGGAGCGCCGAAGTGCATCAGTTTCTGCGGCGGCAATTGCGCCACACTCCACATCACGCCAAGTCCGATCGCCATGTTCAGCGACTGCGCCAGCAAGCGGTTGTCGGCGCTGTAGGAGGCACTGTAAACCGTCGCCAGGCCGGTCGTCATCACTGCGAGGGTGATCAGCAACAGCGGTCCGTCCAGCCGCTCGATCAGCCGCAACCATGCGCGATGCACAATCTGCTGCCACATCGGCTAGTCTCCCTCCATGTCGTCCCGTTCCACCTCGTCTTCCTCGGCGGCTCCCTTGGGCCGTTTGCCCAGCAGATAATAATCGAACACCATGCGCGCGATCGGCGCTGCCGACTGAGCGCCAAAACCGCCGTTCTCGACCAGCACGGCGAGCGCGATCTTCGGCTCATCAACCGGCGCAAAGGCGATGAACAGGGCGTGGTCGCGTAACTCCCTTTTCAACCGCGACGCATTGTACTCGGTCCCCTTGAGGCTGAAAACCTGCGACGTGCCGGTCTTGCCTGCCGAGCTGTAGCCGGCGCCGGCAAAAGCGCGCGCACCGGTGCCCTGGGTGTTCACCCCGACCATCGCGCGCTTGATTACCTCGACATGCTGACGCTTCCACGGCAGCACGCGCAGCGGCTCGGGCTCGATCATCGTCTGCTCGCCGCTGCGACTGTCGGTAATGTACTTCACGAGGTGCGGACGGAACATGACGCCGTTGTTGGCCAGGGTGGCCGTCGCCTGCGCCAGCTGGATCGGCGTGTACGAATTGTAGCCCTGGCCGATACCGATCGAGATCGTTTCGCCGGCAAACCACTTCTGCTGCTCCGGCCGCTTGAAACGACGCTTTTTCCACTCCGGCGACGGCAGCACTCCCTCCGACTCGCCCTCGATGTCGATCTCGGTGCGCTGCCCGAAACCGAGCTGCCCCATGAAGCGCGCAATCCCATCGATCCCCATGTCGTTGGCCAGAAGGTAGTAGTAGGTGTCACACGAGACAACGATCGACTTGTGCATGTCGACCAGTCCGTGACCGCCTTTCTTGTCATCGCGGAAATGGTGGCCGCCAAAGTTGAAGAAACCGGGGTCCGAGATGGTCTGGGAAGCGGTGCGCTTGCCGCTTTCGAGTGCCGCCAGCGCCATGAACGGTTTGAAGGTCGATCCCGGTGGATAGGCGCCGTTGAGTGCCCGGTTGAGCAGCGGCTTGTGGGGCGAATTATTGAGCAACGCCCAGTCATCGCTGCGGATGCCATCAATAAAAAGATTGGGGTCGAAGGTCGGGGTCGAGACGAGGGCCAGAATGCCGCCGGTCGACGGTTCGATCGCCACCAGCGCCCCCAGGCGGTCGCCAAAAGCCTTTTCGGCCATCTCCTGCAGCTTGATGTCGAGCGTCAGGGTCAGATTATTGCCCTGCACGGGTGCCGTACGCGACAGGTTGCGGACGGCCCGGCCACCGGCATCGATCTCGACCTGCTCGTAACCGGTTTCGCCGTGCAGCTGGAATTCGTATTTCTGCTCGATGCCGGTCTTGCCAATGTGATCGGTTCCCTTGTAATTCGCAGCCTGTTCGCTCTCCTCGATCATCTCGAGGTCGCGCTTGTTGATCCGGTTGATGTAGCCGATGGCATGCGCCGCGACCTCTCCTTGGGGATACTGACGGAACAGACGAGCCTTGACCTCGACGCCCGGAAAGAGATAGCGGTTGGCGGCAAAGCGCGCCACTTCTTCCTCGCTCAGCCGGGTCCGGATCGGCAGGCTCTCGAAGTTGCGGCTCTCCTCGAGCAGCCGGCGAAAACGCTTGCGGTCCTTGGGCAGGATTTCAATCAGCCGGGCCAGACCGTCGATCGTGGTGTCGAGGTCGGCAACCTTCGACGGCGTGATTTCAAGCGTGAAGGCCGAATAATTGTGCGCCAGGATGACCCCGTTGCGGTCGACGATCACTCCGCGATTGGGAACGATCGGCACCAGCGAGATACGGTTATCCTCGGCCCGCGTCGTGTAGTAGTCGTGCTGAACGACCTGCAGGTGGAACAGGCGGGCGATCAATACGGCAAAGGCCAGCGCCACCGCAATGCCGGCAACGGCGATCCGGAAGCGGAAGCGATCGGGCTCGTGGTTCGGGACAGTCAACGAGGACGCACGAGAAAACAGGCCAGATCGCCTCGGCGGCGGCTTGCTGACCAGCGCCACCGGTCTGAACGCCGACCTTCCCGGCTGCGCGTCAGAGCGGCCGATTGGCATCATGGTCTACCGGTTGATGCTGCGGCAGCAGGAGAACGAAAGTCAGCACCGGCCACAGCAGGGTGGCGATACACGGCCCGAGAAAATAAGCGAGGCCGGGAAAATCGCTGCCTGCCACGGTACGGACGCTGAACTGCACCAACTGAATGAGCAGCAGCAGCGGGAATACCTGCAGCGCCTGCTGGCCGAGCGGAAACCAGAGAATCCGGCGGGACAGCGACGAGGCGCAGTAAGCCACCAGGACATAGGCCAGTGCGTGCTGGCCGAGCAGACTCGCGTCGGCGACATCCATCGCCACACCGAACAGAAAAGCGAGCCCCATACCGACCCGGCGCGGCTCGCGCACGCTCCAGAAAACGATCACCAGGGCCAGCCAGTCGGGAACCGCCGGCCAGGCAGCGGTCGGCAGGAAGTTCAGCAGCAGCGCGAGCAGCAGGCTGAAGCCGATGAACCAGGGCTGAACCGGCAACAGGATGCGTGATGATGAGTAGCTCGTCTGCATCGACTTCAGTCCTTTCCGGGAGGTTTTTTCCTCGCCTGCCCAAGCCGGGTTGACGGCTTTGCCTCCCGGACCGCTGCGCGCGTCAGTTCCTCCGGCAAGTTCACTGCCGGCCGCGGGTCGAGCACCATGACCTCGCCGAAATTTTCGACGCCCGCCAGTGGCAGGCAGAAAATCCTGGCAAACGAGTACGACGTGTTACGCTCGATGTGCACCACCCTGGCGACCGGAAAACCGGGCAGAAAGATGCCATCGAGGCCCGAGGTCACCAGCAGGTCGCCATTCTGGACATCGGCGTTGGCCGGCAGAAAGCGCAGCTCGAGCTGTCCGTTGCCGAGACCGAAGACTACCGAGCGCAAACCGGTCCGCACGATCTGTACCGGCACGGCCTGTTCCTTGTCGGTGATCAGCGTGACTTCGGCAACGAAGGGAAACACCCGCGTCACCTGCCCGACGATGCCGGCATCGTCGATCACCGGTTGCCCGGCAACGACCTTGTCCTGCTGCCCCTTGTCGATGACGATTCGCCGCGAATAGGGGTCGCGCGCCGCCGAGAGAATCTGTGCCACCTGACCACTTGCCTGCTGCCGCTCCCTGACGCCGAGCAGCTTGCGCAGGCGCTCGTTCTCGACCTCCAGTTGCTGGGTGCGCAGCAGCGTCGTCACGTTTTCGAGACGGGCTCTTTTCAACTGCGCGTTCTCATCCTGCAAACTCGCCAAGCTGACGAAGTAACCCCCGGCGTTGGCGAGAAACTGTGCCGGCAGATGGGCAAACTGCTGCACCGGAAGGGTAAACAGCGACAAGGCCTGGCGCATGACCTCCAGCGTCTGCAGACGCGCATCAACGACCAGCAGGGCCAGCGACAGCGCGACGTAGAACGAGAGCAACGCCACCGGTGCCGGGCCGCGCTTGAAAAATGGTGGCGGCTGATGTTCCATCAATCAAGCCTCGACATGGGCGACGCGCGGCGACGCCGCCGCAATCGGTCAATCGGAAGCGAAAATACTGCCGAGATTATCCATCTTCTCAAGCGCCATGCCACAACCCCGGGCAACGCAGGTCAGCGGCTCTTCGGCGACGATCACCGGCAGACCGGTTTCCTCCATCAGCAGGCGATCGATGTCGCGCAGCAGGGCGCCGCCGCCGGTCAATACCATGCCCTTTTCGGCGATGTCGGCACCGAGTTCAGGCGGCGTTTTTTCGAGCGCCGATTTTACTGCCGAAACGACGCTGTTCAGCGGCTCGGTCAGCGCTTCGAGAATCTCGTTCGAAGAAATCGTGAATTTGCGGGGAATGCCTTCGGACTTGTTGATCCCCGAGACTTCCATTTCACGCACCTCGGCGCCGGGAAAAGCGGAACCGATTCTCTTCTTGATGTTCTCGGCGGTGTTCTCGCCGATCAGCATGCCGTAGTTGCGGCTGATGTAATTCATGATCGCTTCGTCGAGTTTGTCTCCCCCGACGCGCACCGAACCCGCATAGACCATGCCGCCGAGTGAAATGACGCCGACTTCGGTCGTGCCGCCGCCGATGTCCACCACCATCGACCCGGTCGGCTCGGAAACCGGCAGTCCGGCGCCAATCGCCGCCGCCATCGGCTCCTCGATCAGGAAAACCTGGCTCGCGCCGGCGCCGATCGCCGACTCGCGAATCGCCCGCCGCTCGACCTGGGTCGACCCCGAGGGAACACAGATGATGATCCTCGGCGAAGGCGACAGCAGCCGCGAGTCGTGCACCTTCTTGATGAATTGCTTGAGCATCTGTTCGGTGACCGTGAAGTCGGCGATCACGCCGTCTTTCATCGGCCGAATGACGGTGATCGCGCCCGGCGCCTTGCCGAGCATCTCCTTGGCCGATTTTCCGACCGCCTGAATCGTCTTTTTCGCACTCGGCCCACCCTCGGTGCGGATGGCCACGACCGATGGCTCGTCGAGGACAATTCCCTTGGAGCGCACGTAGATCAGGGTATTGGCGGTACCCAGGTCGATCGCGAGATCGTTGGAAAAGTAACTGCGCAGAAAACTGAACATGCTTGCAAAATCCGTTAGGGCCCGCAGAGGAGTCTGCGGTGCGCAAAACTTTTATGATACCTTATATGGCTTCCCCGTTTCATACCTTAGTGATTTCCTCGCCATGTCGCTTACCCTAGAACAGGTCCACCGCGTTGCCCACCTTGCCCGGATCGAGGTCAGCGACGCCGAAGCGCGCAGCACACTCGGCCACCTGAATGAGATTTTTGCCCTGATCGAAGAGATGCAGGCTGTCGATACGCGCGGCATCGCAGCGATGGCGCACGCCCAGGATCTGGCGCAGCGCCTGCGGCCGGATTGTGTCACCGAAACCGATCAGCTCGGACAACGGGCGGCTTTTCAGGCCGTCGCCCCGGAAACCGAAGCCGGGCTCTACCTCGTGCCGAAAGTGATCGAATGATTGAACACAGCCTGCCGGCCCTTGCCCGGTCGCTTGCGCGCAGGGAAATCTCGAGCGTCGAGCTGACGCAGCTTTACCTCGACCGCATCGCCCGCCACAACGCGCAACTCAACGCCTACCTGACCGTCGACGCCGACCAGAGCCTCATGCAGGCGCGTGCGGCCGACGAACGACTCGCCCGCGGCGAAGGCGGGCCGCTGACCGGCATTCCGATCGCCCACAAGGACATTTTCTGCGCCCGGGGCTGGCGCACCACCTGCGGTTCGCGGATGCTCCACAACTTCGTCAGCCCTTACGATGCGGCCGTGATTGCGCGCTTCGAAGCGGCCGGTGCGGTCCTGCTCGGCAAGACCAACATGGACGAGTTCGCCATGGGTTCGTCGAACGAGACCTCGTTCTTTGGTCCGGTGAAAAACCCCTGGGACACCACCTGTGTGCCCGGCGGCTCTTCCGGCGGATCGGCCGCAGCGGTCGCCGCGCGGCTGGCGCCGGCGGCCACCGGCACCGACACCGGCGGCTCGATTCGCCAGCCGGCGGCACTGTGCAACCTGACCGGAATGAAGCCGACCTACGGCGTCATCTCGCGCTACGGCATGATCGCCTTCGCCTCTTCACTCGACCAGGCAGGCCCGCTCGGCCGCTCGGCCGCCGACTGCGCGGTCCTGCTGAACGGCATGGCCGGTTTCGACGAACGCGATTCGACCAGCCTCGACCGGCCGCCCGAAGACTACGGTCGGGCGCTCGATGCCGCCACCGGCGAGAAGCCGCTGGCCGGATTGAAGATTGGTTTGCCGGCCGAGTTTTTCGGCCCCGGTTGCAGCCCCGAAGTCATGGCGCTGGTCGAGGCGGCAATCGCCGAATACCGCCGGCTTGGCGCCGAAACAATCGCCGTCAGCCTGCCGAGCATGGATCTGTCGGTGGCGGCCTATTACGTGATCGCACCGGCCGAAGCCAGCTCGAACCTCGCGCGTTTTGACGGCGTGCGTTACGGCTACCGCGCGCCGGCTTATGAAGACCTCAACGACATGTACTGCAAGAGCCGCGCCCAGGGCTTCGGCGCCGAAGTCAAGCGCCGCATCCTGATCGGCACCTACGTCCTGTCGCACGGTTATTACGATGCCTATTACCTGCAGGCGCAGCGCATCCGTCGCCTGATCGCCAATGACTTCGCGGCGGCTTTCCGGCAATGCGACCTACTCATCGGACCGACCAGCCCGAGCACCGCCTTCAAGCTCGGCGAAAAAGCGTCCGACCCGGTGCAGATGTATCTCTCGGACATCTATACGATTGCCGTGAACCTTGCGGGTCTACCCGCCATTTCGCTTCCCTGTGGCTTTGCCGGCGGCCTGCCGGCGGGCCTGCAGCTGATCGGCGATTATTTCACCGAAGCCCGTCTGCTCGAGGTCGCCCACCGCTATCAGCAGGCGACCGCCTGGCATCTGCAGCGCCCAGGCGGGTTCGAATGAGCTGCGCCGGCGGGCCTGCCCTGTTCCTGAAGAGTGAGTAAGTCGTGATGAAACCATGGGAAGTCGTCATCGGCATCGAAACGCACGCGCAGCTATCGACCTGCTCGAAGATTTTCTCGGGCAGTTCGATAGCGTTTGGCGCCGCCCCCAATCTGCAGGCCAATGCCGTCGACATCGCCCTGCCCGGCGTCCTGCCGGTGCTCAACAAAGGCGCCGTCGACTGCGCGATCCGCTTCGGCCTCGCGGTCGGTGCGCAGATTGCCGCGCGATCGGTCTTTGCCCGCAAGAATTACTTTTACCCCGATCTGCCCAAGGGCTATCAGATCAGTCAGTACGAACTGCCGGTGGTGCTGGGCGGCAAGCTCGTGATTGCCGTCGGAGATCATGAGAAAACGGTGCACCTGACCCGCGCCCACCTCGAGGAGGATGCCGGCAAGTCCCTCCACGAAGGGTCAGGCCAACCTTTTCAGGGCAAGTCGGGAATCGACCTCAATCGCGCCGGAACCCCCTTGCTGGAGATCGTCACCGAACCCGACCTGCGGTCCGCCGCCGAAGCGGTGGCCTATGCGCGGGCCTTGCATGCCCTGGTGCGCTGGATCGGCATCTGCGACGGCAACATGCAGGAGGGGTCTTTCCGCTGTGATGCCAACGTCTCCGTGCGGCCGTACGGCCAGTCGCATTTCGGCACCCGACGGGAAATCAAGAACCTCAACTCTTTCCGTTTCATGCAGCAGGCCATCGACTACGAGGTGCAATGGCAGATCGCGACGCTCGAAGATGGCGGCGAGGTCGAGCAGGCGACCGTGCTCTTCGATCCGCGGACGGGCGAAACGCGTGCCATGCGCTCGAAAGAGGACGCGCACGATTACCGCTACTTCCCTGACCCCGACCTTCTGCCGCTGCTCATCGACCGGCCGTGGATCGAGCAGATTCGCGCCCGCATGCCCGAACTGCCGGGCGAACGGCGCGAGCGGCTGCTCGCCGACTACGGGCTGTCGCCTTACGACGCCAAGATCCTCACCAGCTCACTCGAACTCGCGGACTATTACGAAGCGGTGGTCGCCATTGCCGGCAGAAGCAACGCCAAGATCTGCGCCAACTGGGTGATGGTCGACCTGACGGCGCGGCTCAACAGGCAGGAACTCGAGATTGGCGAATCACCGCTCTCGGCAACCCAACTGGGGGGCCTGCTGGCGCGCATTGGCGATGGCACGATCTCGACCAATATCGCCCGCCAGGTCTTCGAGGCCCTCTGGAATGGCGAGGGCAGTTCGGCCGACGAAATCATCGCTGGCCAGGGTCTGCAGCAGATCACCGACAGCGGGTCACTCGACACCCTGATCGGCGAACTGCTGGCCGCCAATCCGACGATGGTCGCAGAATTCCGCGCGGGCAAGGAAAAGGCGTTCAATGCGCTGGTCGGTCAGGTGATGAAGGCGACGCGGGGCAAGGCCAACCCGCAGCGGGTCAGCGAACTGCTGCGCAAGCGACTCGGCTGAGCGGGCAGCGCGGCTTGCTGCTCCGGCGCCACGGGATCAGGGCCGCGCGGGAGGTCGCTTCGAGAGCTCGATGAAGCGACGCAGATCCTCGTCGTACTTCAGGCGAGTCGTCTCCCGATCCTTTTTCTTCGACTCGATCACCGATTCCTGCGCCTTGATCTCGTAATCGGCGTCGCGCAGCCCTTTTGTCACCTCGACCGGCAACTGGCGGTTGTTGTAGAACTCCGCCTCCTCCTCGAACTTTCTGCGCTGCCTGCGGATTTCGATGATCTTTTCTTCCGCCGCCTTGATCGCCAGGGCCAGGTCCCGCTCGGCGCGGCTGCGCATGGCCTCGATATCCTTTTCGCTGCCATAGGTATTAAGCAGGGCCTGATCCTTTCGCCGCTGCTCGTTGAGCGCCCGTTCCTGCTCCTGACGCAGCTGTTCTTCGGCCGCTCGTTTGGCCCGCTGCTCGGCCGTCAGCGGTGCCGCGACGATCCGCGACGCGCGGCCCGAATTACCCAGCTCGCGATAGGCGCGCCCATAACACGCCGCCGGCAGAATGTCACCACACACCTGGCGACCGGAGGCATCATGGCAGCAGAAGATTGCGGAACCCGCGAGAGTAGACTTGACGCTGGTCAGGGCCAGCAGGAACAGGCAGCAGCTAGCTGCTATGCGCAAGACCATATTCCTGCCGATAGCCGGCGACGGCTGCCGCGCTCTGCCGGAAATCCGGACTCTGTTGAAGAAAACCCAGCAGATCGTCGAGCGTCGCGACGGCCAGCACCGGAATGCCGAAATCCTGCTCGACCTCCTGCACCGCAGATAAGGCACCGTTGCCACGTTCCATGCGGTCAAGTGCGATGACGACGCCGCAGGGCGAAGCGCCCGCCGCACGAATCAACTCCACCGACTCGCGAATCGAGGTGCCGGCAGTGATCACGTCGTCGATGATCAGCACCCGACCGGCGAGCGGCGCACCCACGATGCTGCCGCCTTCGCCGTGATCCTTGACTTCCTTGCGATTGAACGAGAACGGCAGGTTGCGTCCACCCTGGGCGAGCGTGACGGCGATCGCGGCGACCAGCGGAATGCCCTTGTAGGCTGGACCGAAAAGGCCGTCCACGACGATGCCGCTGGCGGTGATCGCCCGGGCGTAGAATTCCGCCAGCCTGGCCAGCGCGGCACCATCGTTGAACTGGCCGGCGTTGAAGAAATACGGCGACAGCCGGCCCGCCTTGGTCCTGAATTCGCCGAAGCGAAGGACATTTCGAGTGACGGCAAACTCGATGAATTCCTGCCGAAAGTCCATTCAACCCTTCTCAAACCTGTTTTTTTTCAAAGCCGCTACCGGCAAAGGATGCCTATGTTACGCATCATTACGCTCAACCTCAATGGTATTCGTTCGGCATGGCGCAAGGGCCTCCTGTCGTGGGCCAGTGCCCAGGGTGCCGACATCGTCTGTCTGCAGGAACTGAAAGCCCAGGATGCCGATCTGGATGATGACATGAAGGCACCGCCCGGCTTCCACGCCTGCTACCACTACGCCGAAAAAAAGGGTTACAGCGGCGTCGGCCTGTGGTCTCGTCGCCCACCCGACAGAACTTTCAGCCACCTCGGCGATGCCGAATTCGACCTCGAAGGCCGCTATCTGCGCGCCGACTTCGGCAATCTGTCGGTCGTGTCGCTTTACCAGCCCTCGGGATCGAGCTCCGAACAACGGCAGGAAGCCAAGTTCCGGTTCATGGCACTGATCTATCCGCGGCTCGTCGAACTGGCGCTCAGTGGTCGCGACGTCGTCGTCTGCGGCGACTGGAACATCGCCCACCAGGAAATCGACCTCCGGAACTGGCGGGGCAACCGGAAGAATTCGGGCTTCCTGCCCGAGGAGCGCGCCTGGATCAGCCGCCTGCTCAACGAGGGAGCCTGGTGCGACGTGTACCGCAGACTGTACCCTGAGGCCACCGAAGAGGCTTACACCTGGTGGTCCAATCGCGGCCAGGCGTGGGCGAAGAACGTCGGCTGGCGGCTCGATTATCAGCTTGCCACCGCGACGATCAGTGGCCAGGCGAAGAGCGCCACGGTCTACAAGGATGAGCGCTTCAGCGACCATGCGCCGCTGACCATCGACTACGAATATCTGCTGTGAGCGATGGACACCGCGAAACCGGCTGCGCAGGCACTGCCCCGGCAGCCGCCGCCATGCTCCCTGGCGCTCACCCCTTTTCCCGACGGGCATTGATCTTCGTGTGCGTTTTATATACTCTAGGTGCTCGTTGAAGCTTGCTCTTTCACCATCGCTCTTTCACCATCGATTTTTCTCTCATTCCCTTCCACTGCGAGGTCCACCATGTCTGAAGTTACCGATCTTTCCACTGCCAGCAAACAAAAACTCGTCTCCGACATGAAAGTCGTGGTTGCCGATGCAGAAGAAATCCTGCGCGCTACCGCCGGCGTTGCCGGCGACAAGATGGGAGATCTGCGCGAACGCTTCGGTGAGCGGCTGCGGGACGCCAGGCTTCGCCTGGCGGATGCCGAAGCGGCACTGGTCGACCGCACCAAAGCTGCTGCGCGGGCGACCGACGACTATGTTCACGAAAATCCGTGGCGGGCGGTCGGCGTGGCTGCCGGCATCGGCCTGCTGCTCGGCGTCATCATCGGCCGCCGTTAAGCGGCTGTGCGATGAGCGAAAGTCCCGGCCGGGTGAGCGGTGGCTTCGTCCAGGCCTCCAGGAACAGCGCCGCGACCCTGCTGGCCAGCGGCCGCACCCGGCTTGAACTGCTCGGCAACGAACTCCGGGAAGAAAAGCTGCGGGCCATCCGGCTGGCGATCGCGTCGCTGCTGGTGATACTCTGCCTCGTCCTCGCCATCATCCTGGCGGTCGCCTTGCTGGTCGTCGTCTACTGGGACAACCGGGTGCCTCTGCTCGCCGGCCTCAGCGCCCTCTTCCTGGCGGCCTGCGTCTTTCTGTACCTTCCGCTGCGGCGCTCGCTCAGGAGCGGGAGGCCTCTTTTTGCGGCCAGCATCGACCAGTTGGGCGAAGACCTCCGTCATCTGAAAGGCGTCGTCCGCAATGAATCAAAAGCTGATTGACCTGGCTGTCGAGCGGGGCCGCCTGATCGAACGGATCAGCAATCAGCGCCAGCTTCTCGATCAGCAGTTGCAACCGGTGGGCCAGGCGCTTGACGCCGTCGATCGCGTCGTCGCCACCGTGCGCAAGGGCGCTGACTGCGTCAAACGAAACCCGGAAGTGGTCATCGCGGGCGTCGCCGTGCTGGTCATCGTTCAACCCCGCCGCATCTGGCGCTGGAGCAAGCGCGGTTTCGTTCTCTGGCGCAGTTGGCGCCTGTTGCAGCAGCAACTGTCGCGTTACGGCCTCTTGAAACGTCCGTAAAGGCGCCCGAAAAGCGTCGCCACTTGGCCGCCCGTCGTTTCCCGGTTCATTTTCAGCCGGGTCGCGAGGAACCCGCAGGATGCCTCACGCCCACACGCCGAGCGCGACCAGCTGCCGGGTGGCGACTTCCGCCCAGCCCCGGTTGGCGAGCGGGCTCGCCGGGCTCGGGTGGAGGACCCGACCGATCCTCGTCCCGCTGCCGGCGAGCGCGCTGGCGGCGCGCCCTTCTGCGAAAGCACCCACCCCGATCACCCATTCCGGCTGCAGCACCGACACCATCGCCTTCAGGTGAGCGTCGCAGGCCGCTTGCAGCGGCATCGCCTCGGCCAACGGCAGCTTGTCGGGAGTCAGGTTGCGGCCCTGCGCGAAGAAAGCCAGCGGGCAATAATTGGCGACGAAGTGCTGGCTGAAAAAAACCTCCGGTGTACCGAAGCGTTCGCGGAACAAGCCCCACAGGCGTCGTCCGCTGACCTCCGAACGTGCACAGGCAAAACCCTCGATCGGCCGCGCCGGGTTTTCCATCGCCGGTTTCTGCACTTCGGCGACGATTCCCAGCCAGTCGCGGACGACCGCGAGATCGCCGAAAGGAACGCCGTTCTGGACCATTCCGAAGGGGCCCGGATTCATGCCCAGAAAGACCACCCGCCGCGGGCTCGCGGCGTAGCGTCGCAGGTAGGCTTCATGCGCCGCCCAGGCATAGGTCAGCGGGTTGTAGACGTGGCTGACTGGTGGCACAAAGGTGAGGATCGAGACGCGCGCCGACAACTCGCGGGCAGCGGCGATCAGCGCCGCGCTGAACGGGGTATCAGACAGGGTCATTCCTCGCCGACCCGGCTCCCGCCAAGGCCAGCAACTGCCCGCGCATCGCCCGCACCATCAGCACACCGGGAAGCGCGACGACCACCGAGAACAGATAGAAGACCTGCCAACCCACGGTTTCGGTCAACACGCCGGCGACCGGGCTGACGTAGATCCGCCCGACCGCCGCCAAGGCCGAAAGGAGAGCGTAGTGCGTCGCGGTAAACTGGTGATTGCACAAGGCCATCAGCAGGGCGACAAACGCCACCGTGCCCATGCCGCCCGTGACATTTTCCGCCGCCACCACGGCCAGCAGCAGGAAGTCGAGCGAAGCCGCGTGGTCCAGTGAAACGATGAACCAGTCGAACGGCGGCGTCTCGACACTGCCCCAGGCGCCCTTGCCGAGCACGGCGATCAGGTAAAAGCCGAAATTCGACAGCAGCTGGAAAATACCGAACAGCAGCAGGGCCCGGTACAGGCGCAGCCGCATCATCAGCACCCCGCCGAGCAGGGCGCCCAGGATCGTCAGCCAGAGGCCGATGATCTTGTTCGCGATGCCCACCTCGGCTTGGGTGAACGCCAGGCCCTTGATCAGGAAAGCCGTGGTCAGACTGCCGGCAAAGGCGTCGCCGAGTTTGTAGAGGATGATCAGAAGGAGAAAGAGGGCCGCACCGGACTGGGAGAAATAGCTCGCCAGCGATGCGTTGAGCGTTTCGAAACGAACCAGCCGGGCAAACCACCAGGCGAGTGGCAGCGCGGCCGCAATTTCGGTCATCAGGAACAGGAGCTGCAGCCAGTGGTTGCTGCTGTCCGCTTCGAGCCCGAACGCGATGAGGACGCTGCGGGCCAGATGGTAACCGGCAAAGACCCCGGTCAGCATGGCCAGAAAACCGGAGATTTCCCGCCAGGCACTCGAGGCGAGCGGCTTCGAGGGGCTCCTGACACGGGGCAGAAAGAGCAGTGAAGTGGCTGCGGCGCCGATCATGATTGCCCCCATCACGGCATAGACGCGTGGCCAGGATTGCCACTGATCGGCCCAGATCAGCGCGATGCCGCCGGAAACGATCATCGCCAGCCGGTAACCGAAGACGTGCAGCGAGGCACCCGGCCCATGCTCGACCCGGTCAACCAGGAGATCGGCCCGATAGGCATCGACCACGACGTCCTGCGAGGCCGAAAGAAAGGCCAGCAGCACCGCCCACTGGGCAAAAAGCAGCGGCTGTGCGCTCGGCGACAGGCCGGACATGACATAGAGCGTGGCCGCCAGCGCCAGCTGTGAAAGCACCAGCCAGCCCCGCCGACGCCCGAGCCACGGCGGCTCGAAGCGATCCATCAGCGGTGCCCAGAGAAACTTGAAAGTGTAGGGAATGCCGACCAGTCCGAAAAAACCGATGGTGGCAATGTTGACCCCGTCGGTCGTCAGCCAGGCCTGGAGGGCCTGTCCGGTCAGCGCGAGCGGCAGGCCGGAAGCAAAACCCATGAGCAGGACGGCCGCGAGGCGGCGCTTTCGACCCGGCGAGAACACCCAATCAACCCCGACCCAGACGGTAAAACGCCAGACTGCCGTTCAGATTGGGGTCTTCACTGACCTCGCGGCCCGCTTCGTCGAAAGCCAGACGCTCACGGATCTCGATCCCGAGCCGGTGGCACAGGTCCTCGAAGTCATGGATGGTGAAAAAGCGCACATTCGGCGTATCGAACCAGTCGTGAGGCAGATTCTCCGAGACCGGCATGTGCCCTTCGGCAATCGCTGCCCGGTTGGCGCGATAGGCGAAATTGGGGAAGCTGACCACGGCCTCGTCAGCCACCCGCAGCATCTCGGTCAGGATGCGCTCGGTGGCGCGCATCGCCTGCAGCGCCTGCGAGATGACCACGTGATCGAAGGAATTGTCCTCGAAGCCGGAAAGCCCGCATTCGATGTCCATCTGGATCACATCGACGCCGTTGCGAATGCACCCGAGGATGCTTTCATGGTCGATTTCGACCCCGTAACCGGCAATGTCGCGCGTCTCGTTGAGGTAACGGAGCAGCCTGCCATCGCCGCAGCCCAGATCGAGGACACGCTCCCCCGGCGGAATCCAGTTGGCGATCACGGCAAAGTCGAAGCGCTCCCGCTGATAGGCCTTGTTGACTCTCCTCTCCGGCTCGGTCATACGGCGATGTTCTCCAGGTAGGCGCGCAGCAAGGCGTGGTAGTGCTGATCGTCGAGCAGGAACGAATCGTGCCCGGCATCGCAGTCGATCTCCGCGTATACCACGTGCAGGCGATTGTGCAGCAGCGCGAAGACGATCTCGCGCGAGCGCGCCGGCGCAAAGCGCCAGTCGGTCGAAAAACTGGCGACGAAGAAACTCGCCTGCGCACGTGCCAGCGCCGCGGCCAGATGACCATCGTAGAGATAAGCGGGGTCGAAGTAGTCGAGCGCCTTGGTCATCATCAGATAGGTATTGGCATCGAAGTAAGCGGCAAACTTGTTGCCCTGATAGCGCAGATACGATTCGATCTCGAAATCGACGTCGTAGCTGAACTTGTGCTCACCGTGGCGCAGTTGACGACCGAATTTCTCGGCCATCTGGCTATCGGACAGATAGGTGATGTGTCCGACCATTCGCGCCAGCCGCAGGCCCCGGGCCGGGATGACGCCATGGTCGGCATAGTAGCCGCCGTGAAAATCCGGATCCGAGAGGATCGCCTGCCGTGCCACCTCGTTGAAGGCAATGTTCTGCGCCGAAAGTTTGGGTGCCGACGCAATCACCATCGCATGCCGGATGCGCTCGGGAAACTGCAGCGACCATTCGAGCGCCTGCATGCCACCGAGGCTGCCGCCGATGACTGCCGCCCAGGTGTCGATTCCGAGATGATCGGCGAGGCGCGCCTGTGCCGCCACCCAGTCCTCGACCGTGACCATCGGAAAAGCTGCGCCGTAACGCTTGCCGGTCTCCGGATTGATCGCCAGCGGCCCGGTCGAACCGTAGCAACCGCCGAGGTTGTTGACCCCGACGACGAAAAATTTTCGCGTGTCCAGCGGTTTGCCGGGGCCGACCAGGTTGTCCCACCAGCCGAGGCTGTCGGGATCATCCGCATGCAGACCGGCGACATGGTGACTGCCGGAAAGGGCATGGCAAACCAGCACGGCGTTGCTGTGCCCGACATTGAGCGTGCCATAGGTTTCGATAACCAGTTCGAAACCGGGCAGAACGGCGCCGCTCCTCAACGTCAGCGGCGACTCGAAATGTACTCGCTGCGGCGTGACGACTCCGACAGAGTTCTCAGGTGACATCGTGATCGTATGGGTAGAAGTCAATTCAGGCGCAACTGTTGAGTTTCTCCAGTTGCTCGCGAATCTTCGCCGGTTCCTCGTGGCGCAACATGCGGCGAACGATCGGCGCCAGTTCCGAGCAGTTGCTCTGCATGATCTTCTGCTTGACCGACAGGATCTGGGCCGGATGCATCGAGAACTGCCGCAACCCCATACCGAGCAGGAGCCGCGTCAGCGCCGGATCGCCGGCCAGTTCGCCGCAGATCGAGACCGGAATGGCGACCTTTTCGGCGCTGGCGATGGTATGCGCGAGCAACATCAGCACCGCCGGATGCAGGGGATCGTAAAGCGCCGCGACCTGTTCATCACTGCGGTCGATGGCCAGCGTGTACTGGATCAGGTCGTTGGTCCCGATCGACAGAAAATGTACCCGCCGCAGGAAAAGCCCCACCGCCAGCGCGGCGGCCGGGATCTCGATCATGGCGCCGACCTGGATCGCTTCGTCGAAGCCGACCTGCGCGTTGCGCAGGCTCGCCTTGGCCCGCTCGATCGCCGCCAGCGTCTGGTCGATCTCGTGCGCCTGCGACAGCATCGGGATCAGGAGCTTGATCTTGCCGTACTTCGACGCGCGCAGGATCGCCCGCAACTGCGTCTGGAACATCTTCGGTTCGGCGAGCGACAGCCGGATGGCCCGCAAGCCGAGTGCCGGATTGCTCTGCAGGCGGTCGCCATGGACCTTTGCCGGATGCAGGTCCTTGTCGTAACCGAGGTCGAAGGTGCGGATGGTGACCGGCCGCCCACCCATCCCTCTGACCACCGTGCGATAGGCCTCGAACTGCTCATCCTCGGTCGGCATGTCGCCCCGATCGAGAAACAGGAACTCGCTGCGAAACAGGCCAATGCCTTCGGCACCGCCGTCGAGCGCATTGGCCACGTCGCCCGGCAGCTCGATGTTGGCCTGCAGGTCGATCGCGACCCCGTCGAGGGTGACCGACTTCGCCGTTCGCAGGCGTTTGAGCTTGGTACGTTCCAGCTCGATCTGGCTCTTCCTGAGCCGATACTCGTCGAGGATGCGCGGATCGGGGTTCACGATCAGCACTCCGCGGGTGCCGTCGACGATCAGCGTCTCGTTGTCGTGGATCAGTTGCCGGGCATTGAGCAGACCGAGGACTGCCGGAATCCGCAGGCTGCGCGCAAGGATCGCGGTGTGCGAGGTCGAGCCGCCGACATCGGTGACAAAAGCCGCGAAATGATGCTCCTTGTAGGCGATCACATCGGCCGGCGAGAGGTCGTGCGCAACGACGATCAGATTCTCTTCCCGGATTCCCTTGCCGGTGCGCAGCGACATGCGGCCCGGCTGGCCGACGAGTTCCTTGATCACCCGCTCGACCACCTGACGCACGTCGTAGCTGCGCTCGCGCAGATACTGGTCGTCAAACTTCTCGAACTGGGCAACCAGGATTTCCATCTGCTGTACCAGCGCCCATTCGGCATTGCAGCGACGCTCGCGGATCAGCTGCTTGGGTGTTTCGGCCAGTTCAGGGTCGGCAAGGATCATCGAGTGCAGATCGATGAAGACGCCGAATTCGGCCGAAGTGTGCTGCATGCGCCCCTTGAGGTTCACGAACTCCTCGCGCACGCGCTGCAGGGCGGCCTCGAAGCGGGCCACTTCCCGGTCGACCATGCGCGGGGCGATCACCAGATGAGACACTTCGAGCGTCGCATGCGACATCAGATGCGCCTGCCCGATCGCGATGCCGCTGGACACCGGCAGGCCATGCAGAGTAAAGCTCATCCGCTGCTCACTCCGCCTCGCCGAACAGGTTCGAGATCAGTTCGAGGATCGCTGCGCTCGCCGCCTGCTCGTCGGCACCGTCGGTTTCGACGATCACCGTCGAGCCCTTTCCGGCCGCCAGCATCATCACCCCCATGATGCTCTTGGCGTTGATCCGGCGGGCCCCCTTCTCCATCCAGACCTCGCTCGCGAAGCGACCGGCCACCTGCGTCAGTTTGGCCGAAGCACGGGCGTGCAGGCCCAGTTTGTTGAGGATTTCGGTTTCAGCGCGGACCATTGATCACTCTCCTCTACGCTGGCGGCGGCAGGCGCAGCACGCCATCGTGGGCACCACTGATCGCCTTCTGGAGCATGATCTCCATGCCGCGCTCGCGATAGGTCAGCGCCCGCAACAACATCGACATGCTGACCCCGGCGACGCCTTCGACCCGACCCGGATCGAGCAGCTTGAGCGCCAGATTGCCCGGCGTTGCCCCGAACACGTCGGTCATCACCAGCACCCCCTCGCCACCATCGACCTCATTGAGCAGCAGGCGCGCGAGCGGCAGGATATCGAGCGGATCGTCCTGCGCGGCGACACCGAACTGGGCGATCAGCGGTGGACGCTTGTTGAGAACGTGACAGATGTTCTGGATCAGACTTTCGCCAAGCGAACCATGCGTTATCAGAAGAATGCCGATCATCGTTACCTCAATCCCGGGTGACAGGCCGCCATTCTAAGCGATTCCCGGCCGCTCGGCAGCATCGAAGGATGTCTCAGGGAAGCACTTCGAGCGCCTTCGGACGATCGCCAACGTACTTGATGCGGCTTTGCATCGCCTCGCTCAACTGCCAGGCGCCGGCCGCATCGACCCGCAGGACGTGCTCGACCTGCATTTTTCGGGCCAGGCGCGGCCAGTCGGCAGCGGCGATGAAGAGCGGTTTCGAGGCCACATCAGAGAGTGTTCCGGCCGCCGGCCGTGCCGTGATGAGGACGGTCAACGCCTGCGTCTGGCTCGCCGGCCGGCCGCTGCGCGGATCGAGCAGATGGCTGTAGCGCTTGCCGTCGACCTCGAAATAGCGCTGATAATCGCCCGAGGTGCCGATCGCCTCGCCGTCGTCGAGTTCGACCGTTGCCAGCGGCCCGGGCTGCCGCGGGTGCTGGATGCCGACCCGCCAGCGCTGACCATTCCTGCTGCCGAGCGCGAGCACGTTGCCGCCGATGTTGATCAGGGCGTCATGAACGCCGTGCGTCCGGAGAATGTTCGCCGCGCGGTCGAGCGCGACCCCCTTGAGGTAACCGCCGAAATCGAGCGCCAGTTCACGCTTCTCACTCCAGGCGTGCAGACCCTCGACGCGCAGGTCAAGAACACTCGGCTGCGCCGCCCGCCAGGCCGCCAGCGCGCTGTCCTCGGGCAACCGGGCCGGCAGATCGTCGGACTGAAAACCCCAGAGACCGATCAGACGGCCAATGCCCGGGTCGAAGAGCTGTTCGCTGAGCCGGCTCAGGCGCTGCGCTTCGGCAATCAGTTCGGCCATTTCCGGCGTGATCGGCTGTCCCCGGCCGGCCGCGATGGCCTCGTTCAAGGCGCTCAGCTCGGACGGTTTCCAGGCGTGGTAGGTCCGGTGCAGGCGATCGAACTCGCGCAGCACGGCGGCCGTCGCCGAACGTGCCGTTGCCTCGTCGAGACCGGCGACCAGCACTTCGACCCGGGTGCCGAAAACAAAGGCCTCCTGATGATGCAGCGGCGCCCGACTGCAGGCCGCGAGAATACAGAGCAGGAACGGCAGGGCCAGGTAGCGGCGCACTGACATCACGCGCGGCAGGGCTAGGGGACGGCGCACTGACGATCGAGCGCGGCAATGAACATCTGAGCGGCGTCGAAGCCGGTCTGTTCGGCGATTTCGACCATGCAGGTCGGGCTGGTCACATTGATCTCGGTCAGCCAGTCACCGATCACGTCGAGACCGACGAACAACAGCCCGCGCCCGGCCAGCACCGGTGCCAGGGTGGCGGCGATTTCCCGGTCGCGGGGGGTCAGCTCGCGTGCCACGCCAGTGCCGCCGACCGCCAGGTTGCCGCGCGTTTCGCCGGCTCTCGGGATGCGCGCCAGGCAATAGGGAACGACTTCGCCGCCGACCAGCAGAATACGCTTGTCGCCGTCGGCGATCTCGGGAATATAACGCTGCGCCATGATCGTGCGGGCGCCGTGGTGAGTCAGCGTCTCGACGATCACATTGCGGTTCGGGTCATCGTGGCGAACGCGGAAGACCTCGCTGCCGCCCATGCCATCGAGCGGCTTCAGGATCGTGTCCCTTTCAAGGTCGATGAACGCATGGATCACGGCCGGCTTGCGGGCCACCGCGGTCGGCACCGTAAACGGCAGGAACTCGGCCACCGAGAACTTCTCCGAATGATCGCGCAAGGCGCGCGGCCGATTGAAGACGCGCGCACCCTCGGCTTCGGCACGTTCGAGCAGCCAGGTGGTGGTCACGAACTCCATGTCGAAGGGTGGATCCTTGCGCATCAGCACGGCGCGAAAATCGCGCAGCGCGACGACGCAGCGGTCGACTTCGACGAACCACTCCTGGTCGTCGGCGAGCATTTCCAGATGGACCGCTTCGGCACAGACGCCGTGCAGGGGCGACCAGTGGATCGCCGCCTGCTGCACCGTCCACACCGCGTGTCCGGCGGCCTGCGCGGCGCGCATCATGGCGACACTGGTGTCCTTGTAAGCTTTCAGCGATGGCAGGGGATCGACAACGAAGGCAATTCTCATGGCATCTTCTCGGAAGGAAGTGCAGTGCGCTCGAGTTCGAGCGAAGCGGCGAGTTGCGCCAGGCGGGCAACCACGCCATAGGCGTAAAAACGGTTTGGCGCCGCATCGGGATTCTGTTCATGGTCAGGCAAGGAGCAGCTGGTCTCGAAAGCGAGCGGCTCGAAGTGCATGCCCGGTGCGTTGAGGTTCTCGTCCTTGCCGCGGCCGCTATGGACGCGGTAGAAACCGCCGACGACAAAGCGGTCGATCATGTAGACCACCGGTTCGGCGCCCCCCTCGTCGGCACCGCTGCCGACCCGCTCGTAGGTGTGTACCCCTTCCTGGATGATCACCTGCGACACCATCAGACCCTCCTTGATCACCGACATCTTGTTGCGCTGTCGACGACTGAGGCCGGTCACCTGCGAAGCGTCCTTGACCGTCATCACCCCCATGCCGTAGGTACCGGCGTCGGCCTTGACGACCACGTAAGGGGTCTCGTCGATCGCGTATTGCCGGTATTTTTCGCGAATCAGCTGGAGCACGGCGTCGACGCTGGCCGACAGGCAGTCCTCGCCCTGCCGCTGGTGGAAGTCCACGCTGTCGCAGACCGAAAAATACGGGTTGATCCGCCAGGGATCGATACCGACCAGTCGGGCAAAGTCGCCGGCCACCTCGTCGTAAGCGGCAAAGTGATTCGACTTGCGGCGCAACGCCCAGCCCGCATGCAGCGGCGGCAGGACGAACTGCCGGTCGAGATGCTGCAGAATGCTCGGGATGCCTGCCGAGAGATCGTTGTTGAGCAGGACGGCGCAGGGATCGAAGCCCGCGAGGCCCAGCCGTTGGCCGTTGCGCTGCAAGGGTTCGAGAAGCAGCGTCGTGCCGTCCGCGAGGACCACCGGCGTCGGCTGCTCGATCTCCGGCAGCAGCGAACCCAGGCGCACCTCGAGACCGGTCAGGCGCAGGATCGCCGCGAGCCTGGCCACGTTCTGCAGGTAGAACTGGTTGCGCGTATGGTTCTCGGGAATCAGCAACAGCCGCCGGGCGTCGGGACAGATGCGATCGATCGCCGTCATCGCGGCCTGGACGCAGAGCGGCAGGAAAGTGGCGTGGAGATTGTTGAAGCCGCCGGGGAAGAGATTCATGTCCACCGGTGCCAGCTTGAAACCCGCGTTGCGCAGATCGACCGAGCCGTAAAAGGGTGGCGTATGCTCCTGCCACTGCCCCCGTAGCCAACGTTCGATCTCCGGCATGGCGTCGAGGAAACGGCGCTCGATCTCGAGCAGCGGGCCGTTGAGGGCAGTCGTCAGGCGTGGAACCATGGGCTATAATCTCCTCCCCATGGACGCCGGGCGTTGTCGGGGAATACGCGGTGGCAAGCGTGCCGCCGAATGCGGGCACGACGATAAGCGAACAGCTATTCTACACTGCGGCCGGGCGCGAACGCCTCGAACGACGCCGGCAGCGGGCTCTGCTCCAGGCTCCGCTGAGAGAACAGGAAGCGACCGTCGCAGACGAAACCGAGGTCCGCCCAATCGACGCCGTTCAGCGCGGCCGCCAGCGCCTGCACATCGGCAGCCGGATGGTGCGGGAAAATCGCCAGCAACGCGCCGTCATAGTGCCTGCAGGGGTGCACAAAAAAAGGCTGCGGGCGGCGCGTCTTGTTGTTCACATAGACTCGCGGCAGCGCCGACTGATGGTAACCGCGTCCCCATTGCCACCAGTTGGACTCGTCGAAGGCGCGAATGCGGCGGGCGATCAGCCGCTCCTTGTGACGCAGGAGCACCGCTGGCGGTGGCTGACCCGGCTCGGGCCAGAGCATGCGCCGCGTTTTCCCGCTGCTGACGGTCGCTGAGCAGACGAAGCTGCGATTGCCGTACTGCTCGCTGGCATAGAGATCGTCGGCCCCGGACACCGCACCGACCTTGACGGAGGCGATGTCGGCAAGCCGCAGTCGATAGTCGCCACGGGAAAACAGAAGGTTTCCGCCGCTCTCGACGAAGCGACGTTCCTGCCACTGCAGCCGCGCCAGCCCGGCCAGTCCGTCGGCCACCCCCTGCTCGGCGTAACGCGTCCGCCGGGAAAAATTGTCGCGCTCGAAACGCCAGATGGCGCAATTGGGCGTCGCGCCGTCAAACAGCCGTGAATCGCCGAGGTCGACAAAATCGGTGATCGTCCCTGCAGCATGCAGCAAGCGGTTGAGCGGCACCGCGGAAGTGGCCTTGAGAAAATCGCGCGGCGTGATCAACACCAGTTCCCCCGCCGGCGCGAGATGGCGCAGACACTTTTCGATGAACCGCAGGTAGAGGTTGGCGCGCCCGTCGAGCACGCTCTGCCCGAGCAGCCGGCGCGTGCCGGCGCCGATCTCCTGATAACGGACGTAGGGCGGATTGCCGATGATGGTGGCGAAGGACTCGCGCTCGGAAAGCGCGAAGAAGTCCATCACCCGCGACCCCGGCGGCGCGTGCCGCGGGTCGATCTCGATTCCGAGCGCAAACGGAAAATGCTGCAGAAAAGCCCCGTTGCCGCAGGCCGGTTCGAGCACCCGACCGCAGTTGCGGACCAGTTCGAGCATGGCATCGACCACCGCCGGCGGCGTGAACACCTGGCCCAGGCGACTCACGTCGTATTCGCTCACCGCGAGTGAAGTCATGCGCCGCTCAAATCGCCGACCGGAGCGCCGGGAGATCGTTTCAGCGCCCTCCCCAGGGCATCACCGGCACGGTCGAAATGCTGTTCGCCGGCGCACCCTCGATCAGCCTGCGACTGATCGCGAGATAGACCAGGGTCCGGTGGGTTTCATCCCACATCCTGACGACGCGGGTTTCCTTGAACAGGATCGACGTGTCCTCGGCAAACACCGTGGCATCTTTGGGCAATTTGGCCGGCAGCGTGATCGGACCGGTCTGCCGACAGGCGAGCGAGAACTGCGAGGGATCCTGCGCGAGGCCGAACGACCCCTTGACGCCGCCGGTGCGGGCCTGGCTGACGTGACAGGTGACCCCGGCGACCAGCGGGTCGGCAAAACTTTCGACACAGATCCGGTGATTGGCCCCCACGAGCTTCCACGCGGTGGTCACGCAGCCGACCTCCGCGGCCAGCGCCATGACGCTTCCCAAAAGCATTGCACCGCCGACGGCGAACCGCCTGCCCAGCGTTTGCCGACGCCTGCTCATGCGTTTTCTCCTTGCCAGAAAATTTTTCATCAGACCTTACTCGGGGTAGGCGGCCAGCGTCACGTTGCTGAGTTGCCCGACCGGCGCACCACGGCGGGCGCGCACGGCGACATGGTGGGCTTCGGACACCAGGGTCTTGATCCGGTTGCGGACGACGCCCTTGATGGTGACTCGCGGACCGTGGCTCGCGATCACCGCGCGCAGCGATTCCGCATCGCGCAGGCCGATCAGCTGGACCCCCTTGCCGCTGCTCAGGCGCTTCATCTGCTCGATCGGGAAGATCAGCAGACGACCGTCTTCGGACAATGCCGCCAGATGGTCCTTCCCGACCAGTCGCACCGGCGGCAGGATAGAGGCGCCCTCCTCGACGGAGAGGAAGGTCTTGCCGGCTTTCTGGCGCGAAAGCAGATCGCCGAAAGTGCAGACGAAGCCGTAGCCCGAGGTCTTGGCGACCAGGATCTCGTGCTCCGGCAGGCCGGTCAGCACATGCGCGATCCTCCCGGCACCGAGGTCGACGAACGACGACAGCGGCGCCCCCATGCCGCGACCATCCGGAAGACTGGCCACCGCGACGGTGAACGCGCGCCCCTCGGTCGACAGGATCACCAGCGAGTCTACCGACCGGCATTCCTGCGCCGAACCCGCGCGGTCACCGTCCTTGAAAGCCACCCCCGAGAGGTCGAGGCCATGGCCCTGCCTGACCCGCGCCCAGCCCTTTTCGGAGATGATCACGGTCACCGGTTCATCGGCGACGGCAGCGACTTCCGAGCGGGAAGCGGTGGCCGCCGCCAGGAGGATCGTCCGCCGGGCGTCGCCATGCTTCTCGGCGTCGGCCTTGATCTCGCGAATCACCTGCCGGCGCAGCAGCGTGTCACTGCCGAGCAGCTTCAGCAGCCCGTCGCGCTCGCCGCGCAGCCTGGCGAGTTCCTGCTCGATACGGATGCCTTCGAGTCTCGCGAGCTGGCGCAGGCGGATTTCCAGAATGTCTTCTGCCTGGCGGTCGGAAAGCGTGAAACGGGCAATCAGGGCGGCTTTCGGGTCGTCGGCTTCGCGGATGATGCGGATCACCTCGTCGATGTTGAGAAAGACGATGTGCCGGCCTTCGAGAATGTGGATGCGGTCGTCGGCTTTCTGCAGGCGAAATGCGGTCCGCCGATGGACGGTCCGCAGGCGGAAGGTGCACCATTCGCCGACCAGGTCGGCGAGCGATTTCTGGCAGGGCCGGCCGTCGATGCCGACCGCCACCAGGTTGATCGGCGCCGAGGTTTCCAGACTGGTATGCGCGAGCAGCAGCGCCACGAACTCGTGGCGGTCGATGCGCGAACTCGTCGGCTCGAAGACCAGACGCACGTCATCGTCCTTGCCCGACTCGTCACGCGCCCGGTCGAGCTGGGACGCCATCAGCACCTTGAGCTGGGCCGTCGCCTGCTCGATCGCCTTCTTGCCCGGCTTCGGCTGCGGGTTGAGCAGCACGCCGATTTCGGACAGCACCCGGGCTGAAGAAACCCCCGGCGGCAACTCCTTGAACACCACCTGCCAGGCGCCGCGGGCCATCTCCTCGATCTCGTAGCGCGCCCGCACGCGCAGGCTGCCGCGGCCGCTGCCATAGGCGGCGGCAATGTCGCTGGCCGAGGAAATGATCTGGCCGCCACCGGGATAATCCGGTCCGGGGAGGTAGGCCATCAGTTCGGCCACCCCGGCGGCAGGGTGCTCGATCTTGTGGATCGCCGCCGCCGCCACTTCGCGCAGGTTGTGCGCGGGCATTTCGGTGGCCATGCCGACGGCAATCCCGGAGGCGCCGTTGAGGAGCAGGAAAGGCAGCCGGGCCGGCAGGAAAGCCGGTTCTTCGAAAGAGCCGTCGTAATTCGCCTGGAAATCGACGGTGCCTTCGCCGAGTTCGCCGAGCAGAAGTTCGGCGATCGGCGTCAGGCGCGCCTCGGTATAGCGCATCGCGGCGGCGTTGTCGCCATCGCGCGAACCGAAATTGCCCTGGCCGTCGACCAGCGGGTAGCGCAGCATGAACGGTTGCGCCACCCGCACCATCGCGTCGTAGGCCGAGGTGTCTCCGTGCGGGTGATACTTGCCGATGACGTCGCCGACGACCCGCGCCGACTTGACGGGCTTCGCCGTCGCCGACAGGCCAAGCTCGCGCATCGCGAAGAGCACGCGGCGCTGCACCGGTTTCAGCCCGTCCTTGACGTCCGGCAGCGCCCGCCCCTTGACCACCGCGACCGCATATTCGAGGTAATCGCGCGCCGCCGAATCATGCAGCAGGATACTGTCATCGTCATCGGCGGGCGGGGGGGCGCCGCCCGCCGGCGGCGCCGGCGGCGCCGGCGGTGGAGCGTCTGCCGGCAGGTCGGCAAAAAGATCCCGGGTCGAGTCTTTCCTCACCTTGAGTTCCATTTCAGAGATCGGCGCCGATCAGGGCGCCGTTTTCTTCCATCCATGCCCGCCGTCCGGCGGACTCGCTCTTGCCCATCAACATGTTCATCACCGGCCGTGCGCTCTCGGCTCCGGGCATGCGGATGCGCATCAGGCGACGGGTGTCGGGCGACATCGTCGTCTCCCAGAGCTGTTCCGGGTTCATCTCGCCGAGCCCCTTGAAACGCGAAATCGACACCGCCTCGGGCTTGACGCCTTCGAGACGCAGACGATCCATCGACGCTTCGAGTTCGGCACTGTCGAGGGCGTAGATCTTTCGTGGCGGGCGCGTCTTGCCCTGACCCGGCACATCGAGTCGAAAAAGCGGCGGTTGCGCAAAGTAGAGATGACCGGTCGCGATCAGCTTCGGAAAATGCCGATAGAACAGCGTACACAACAGGACGCGGATGTGCGAACCGTCGACATCGGCATCGGTCATGATCACCACCTTGCCGTAGCGCAGGTTGGCCAGTACCGAATCGGGCGCGTTCGCCGGATGCGGATCGATGCCGAGTGCGACCGCGATGTCGTGCACCTCGCGGTTGGCGAACAGACTGCCCGCTTCGACCTCCCAGGTGTTGAGCACCTTGCCGCGCAGCGGCAGAATCGCCTGCAGTTCCTTGTCGCGCCCCGACTTCGCCGAGCCGCCGGCGGAATCCCCCTCGACGAGAAAGATCTCGTTGCGGCCGGGATCCTCGCTCTGGCAGTCGGAGAGCTTGCCGGGCAGGATCGCCACCCCCGTCTGCTTGCGCTTCTCGACTTTCTGACTGGCTCGCGTGCGCGCCTGCGCCGCCCGGACGGCGATCTCGGTAAGCCGCTTGGCGGCGTCGGGGTGCTCGTTCAGCCAGAGCTCGAAGGTATCGCGCACCATGCGCGCGACGAGCGCGACGGCATCGCGCGAGTTCAGCTTTTCCTTGGTCTGACCCTGGAAAGAAGGATCGAGCATGCGCACCGCAAGGACGTAGCTCGCGCGCGCGAAGACGTCTTCGGCGGCCAGCTTGACGCCCTTGGGCAGCAGCGCGTGGTGTTCGGCGAAGCTGCGAATGGCATCGAGCGTCGCCTGCCGCAGGCCGGCCTCGTGCGTGCCGCCGGCCGTCGTCGGGATCAGGTTGACGTACGATTCGCGCGCCAGGCCCCCGTCGACGGTCCAGCAGATCGCCCAGGCGGCGCCGGAGCCGACCGGGAAGTTCTCGTCGCCTTTGGTCGCGTACTTCTCGCTGCTGAACACCGGCGCCGCCAATTCGCCGTCGATCTGCTCGGCCAGATATTGCCGCATGCCGCTCGCGAAGCACCATTCGGTGGTCGCCCCGCCCTCGACGGTCAGCGCGACCTGCAGTCCGGGAAGCAACAGCGCCTTGCTGCGCAGGAGACGTTCGAGCTGGGCGAGCGGGATGTTCGGCGAATCGAAGAAAACCGGATCCGGCCACGCCCGCAGCCGCGTACCGGTGGTCTTCTTCGGCGCCTCACCGAGCCGGCGCAGGGGCTCGACGACCTCGCCGCCGGAAAAAGCCATCTGATGGCGGGCGCCGTCACGAACGACCTCGACCTCGAGCCGGGTCGACAGGGCATTGGTCACCGAGACGCCGACGCCGTGCAGGCCGCCCGAGAAACGGTAGGCCGAGGCGTGGTCATCCTTGTTGAACTTGCCGCCGGCGTGCAGCCGGGTAAACACCACTTCGACCGTCGGTACCTTTTCCAGCGGGTGCATTTCGACCGGAATCCCGCGGCCGTTGTCTTCGACGCTTACCGACTGGTCCGCGTGCAGGGTCACCGCAATCCGCTTGCAATAGCCGCCCAGCGCCTCGTCGGCCGCGTTGTCGATCGCTTCCTGGATGATGTGCAGCGGGCAATCGGTACGCGTGTACATACCGGGACGATGGCGCACCGGCTCCAGTCCCTTGAGGACGGAAATCGATTCTGCGGTATAACTCATGACGCCGATATCTCCAGCAGGCCCCGCGGCAGAGTGCACGTCGGCGGCCGTCAATAGTGGTCTTGTCGCAGCAGCCTGCAGCCGCCGCAAGGCCGGGGGCGGCGAAGCGCCGCGTCTTCGGCCGCAGCTGCAGACAAAAACGCCAGAGCAGAGCCTGGCGATGGGTGCATCAGGGGCGGGAGTGTACTACCGAAGCGCTCGCGATGGCAGCCGGTCGCCAGCCGAGGCGATCAGCACCGGGCATCGTCGGCCGAGACATCGACTAGAGATAGCGAAACATCTTCTCGTCCGCCCGTGTATCGCTGCCTTCGCCCCTGGGCACGACGACAATCCCCGCATCACTGACCGTAAATCGGCAACGATCCGCCCGCGCATCGTAACCGATGGATTCGCCGGCGTCGATCGTGTTGTAGCAATCGACGATCACGCGCCGCAGTCTCGCCCCGCGGCGCAGCACGGCGTAGTCCATGACGATGCAGTCATCGAGTTCGACGTCCGCCTCGATCAGGACCTCGCGACGGACGATCGAATTGCGGATGCGTGCCCCCTGAATCAGCCCGCCGGCGCCAATGAGCGAGTTCTCGAGCTCGGCGCGGAAGAATTTCGTCGAGGGTCCCTGGTAGTTGCTCGAACCGAGTCGCCACTTCGGATTGAAGACGTCGAACCTCGGCTCGATTCCCAAGAGGTCCTGATGCGCGGCAAAATAAGCGTCGATCGTTCCCACGTCACGCCAGTAGCCCGGCTCCTCGGAAGCGCGGATACCGGGGATGCGATTGCCGGCAAAGTCGTAGGCCAGCACCCGATGAGTCTCGATCAGGCGCGGCAGCAAGTCTTTGCCAAAATCCTTTTCGCCCCGCCGGTGACCTTCGCGCAGCGCCTCGATCAGGACCCGGGTGCTGAAAATGTAGTTTCCCGTCGAGGCGAAGGCGCGCGCCGGGTCGCCCGGCATCGGCGCCGGGTAAGCCGGCTTTTCGAGGAAGCTGCGGATGGTTCCGTCACCCGAAGCGTCGATGATGCCGAAAGCGGAAGCGGCTGCGATCGGCACCGGCAGCGCGGCGACGGTCACGTCGGCACCGCTCTCGAGGTGGAAGTCGACCATCTGGCGCACGTCCATGCGATAGATGTGGTCGGCCCCGAACACCACGACGAGGTCCGGCGCATGCTTCTCGATCAGGCCGAGGTTCTGATAGACGGCATCGGCAGTTCCCTGGAACCATTCCGGACCCTGGCGCATCTGCGGCGGAACGATGGCGATGAACTGCTCGGGAAAGATCGGCGCCAGTACCCAGGAACGGCGGATATGCTCGATCAGCGACTGCGACTTGTATTGCACCAGGAGGTAGATGGCGAAAATCTTTGAATTGACCAGGTTGGAGAGGACGAAGTCGACAATGCGGAAGCGGCCGCCGAACGGCACCGACGGTTTCGAGCGATGTTCGGTCAGCGGATAGAGCCGGGATCCCTCGCCGCCGGCGAGCACCATGGCAAGAATGTTGGGGGTCGTGGCCATTTTGTCGTTTCCTCGACTGGTGTGACGGGAGAGACAGAAGAGCGATCCCGACCCGTCCGACGAGAAGATCACGCGGTACAGGAAAGGATCCCCTGCGGCCTGTCGCCTGCCGCAGGGAACGCGCTCGCGGGCAGTCTGGCTCGCGCCAGAAAGCCAATCTACCCTCTTCCCGGCGCCGATTATGTACGCCAGCGCACGCACCCGCCGTCCGCCACAGGTCGCAGGCGGCGACCCGACAACCGCCGTCGTCCGGCAGCAGGAGCAAACAGGAGCCTTGTCGAAACCGACCACACGCGGCAAGCACTGCTCAAGGACGCAACCCCTGGTCAAGAGCATCGGCACGCCTCGAAGCCGGTGATCGTGCTGCCTTGCCCGGCAAAGTATGGAATAATGCCGCGCCCCGGCAGAGGCTTCTCCATTGCCGGGATCATACGGAGGGGGAAAGCGGCATGACTGTAACGAAGGCGGATTTGGCCGAAGTGCTGTTTGAGAAACTGGGTTTGAACAAGAGCGAAGCGAACGAGATGGTCGATGCCTTCTTCGAGGAAATCCGGGCCACGCTGGAATGTGGCGAAGCGGTCAAGCTGTCGGGCTTCGGCAGCTTCCATGTCCTCGACAAGCCGCAGCGACCCGGACGCAATCCGAAGACCGGCGAGGCCGTTTCGATCAGCGCCCGCCGGGTAAGCACTTTCCACCCCAGCACAAAGCTCAAGTCGGCAGTCGAAAACCAGCATCGAGCCAGCCCTCCGCCGGATACCCGGTAAGCCGCGTCGGGCCGGATTCCGGCCACTGAAGCTTCCGTCGTCGCTAGCGAGCCGGCCGCTTCGACCTGCTGCGCAGGGCAGCAGGCGACGATCTTTCCTCGTGGAATTTTGCGCCGAGAGCGGTACCGGCAGCGCTCATGAAACCCTTGCCGACGATAAATGGCGCTCGGGGGTTCTCAGCAAACCAGTCCGCTGTTATAATTTTTCGCCTGCATGGGGTGGCAAGCAAACCCGTGCCGCTGTAGCTCAGTCGGTAGAGCAGCGCATTCGTAATCGGATCAGCGATGCTTTGGTGCCGAGTCCCGAAGGCAAGCAATGCAAGGCTTCCGGGCCGCCAGCGGTCTGATGGCTAAGCAGTGCAGACACGATTTGAACAAGTTTTGGTTTTTGCCGGTGTAGCTCAGTTGGTAGAGCAGCGCATTCGTAATCGGATCAGCGATGCTTTGGTGCCGAGTCCCGAAGGCAAGCAATGCAAGGCTTCCGGGCCGCCAGCGGTCTGATGGCTAAGCAGTGCAGACACGATTTGAACAAGTTTTGGTTTTTGCCGGTGTAGCTCAGTTGGTAGAGCAGCGCATTCGTAATGCGAAGGTCGTAGGTTCGACTCCTATCTCCGGCACCACTTGATGTGAGAAGGCCACCCCTAACCGGGTGGCCTTTTTGCTATGAGGGCTTAAGGTTGGCCAGTAGAGGAAATCTACCTCGGGGCGTTTCCCGTGCCGAAGAAACCATGTCAATATCGATTTAATGGGTTCGGCAGTCTCGCTGAGCCCTCTGCTTTGGGATAGATGATGTTGATAGAACAAACAGACCTCTTGGGAGAGGTCGAGCCTGCGAAGAAGCGTAAGCGCGTTGCCGGTGGCGAGCCAACGACTGACCTGGTCTTCTCGGCGTACGTGGCCGATAACGCGCCGGTGTTTCGGCAGATTCTCGACCTGCACATGCCCGACGGCGGCGTGATCGCGGACGTGACCTACGGCAAGGGCGCTTTTTGGACCGAGGTGGACCTTAGCCGCTACACGCTACTCGCCTCGGACATCGCTGCCAAGCCGCAGCGCAAGGAGCTTGCGCAGATTGAGATTCGGGACGGCGTGGATTGCCGCGACCTGCCCTACGGCGACGCCTCGCTCGACGGCCTCGTGCTCGACCCGCCCTACATGGAAGGCTTCTATCGCGGCGACACCGATCACCTAGCGGGCGGCGGTACGCACGCGGCCTTCAGGCACCACTACTCCAACGGTCGCGCGATCGAGGCACCCGAGGAGGGCGCGCCCAAGTGGCACGACGCAGTGGTCGACATGTACGTCCGCGCCGGCTGGGAGGCCGAGCGGGTGCTCAAGAAGGACGGCATCTTCATCGTGAAGTGCCAAGACGAGGTCAGCGCCAACAAGCAGCGGCTGACCCACGTCGAGCTAATTACGGCCTACGAGTCGATGGGCTTCTACTCCAAGGACCTGTTCGTAGTCGTCCGCTCCAACAAGGCCGGCGTGAGCCGCCTCATCAAGCAGGCCCACGCGCGGAAGAACCACTCCTACTTCCTCGTCTTTCAGAAGCGGAAGGTCAAGCTCTCGTCGGTCGTGACCGCGCCTAAGCCTCGATAGCCTCGGCGACCTCTCCCTTCGTAGCCTGCCTGCGCTCAAGGAGCTTGTCCAGCAACTCGAACGGGTCGCTCACGAATGGCGCTTGCAGGGGCAGCGTGACGGGGATCAGCGAGGCGATGAGCTGCTGGCGCACCTCCTCGGAGTAGCTCCCGTGGGTGCTGCGGGGCAGGTCCTCATTCAGGGCGAAGCCGAACTCCCACTCGCCGCGGAAACCGAAGATGCCGGCCGCGACGATGTCGAACTCGCCCACCTTCAGTAGCGTGGTCTCGACCACCTCTCCATTCGCAAGGGGTAGCTTGCGCCGGTCGCTGGCATCGCACTGGAAGGCTCCGCGGTAGCGCGTCCCCTTCTTAAACTTATCGGGTAGCGCGGTGTACCGCTCGTCGAGCACCCACTTGAAGATGGCCGCCCCCTTCCTGGGCTTGCCCGCCTTTGTCAGGCCGGGCGGTGCCTTGCGGCCGACCTCCTTCTTCGCCATCAGCCGCATCCACTCGCCGTCGGGCATGAGCACTTCACCCTGGTTGGTTTGGAGCGACTTGACCTCGATGCGGAACTCCTCGCCCTTGTAGGTCACGACGAGGTCGCCCTTCTTCGTCCGATCGTGGTCGTCGTCCTTGCGGTGCGCCTCGGTCCGGTTGTGACGGTCGAACAACTCCTTGAGCTTCCGCTCCGCGATGTAGCCCACGATCATTCCGCGCAGGCTCGGGTTCGTGTTGACGAGATCAGTCAAATACTCCGCACTGATTCCCCATACATCCAGTATTGTCTTTTCGGCCAAGCTGTTCTCCCCCACGTGAATCAAAACGTAGAAGGATACCCGCCAACTCGGACGGCATCAAAGGATTCAGCGTGCGACTTCCCCGGACGTCTCCCCGGTCTCACCAGGCGACCCGTGCCGCTTCCGGACGCTTCGGCCTAGACGCTGAGCCACGCCGAGTCCAACTGATCGTCCGGGGCTCGTCTGGCGCTCGGTCACAACGTTGGTGTTTTCGCGTGCGTCCCCATGGCAATATGTGAATCGTCGGCGTCAGCAGCCGGCGCTCGGCCTTCGGCGGCCCAAACAGCCGAGACCCGCCCCCGCAGACTGAGGGGAGCACGCGGGTCCATCTCTGCGACGCACAGCAGGCAGTCCCCACGCGGCAGGTCGCCGCTTGGGGAACTCCAACTGGAGCAGCAGACATGGCATACGAACCGAAGAAATTCACCCCCGCGGAGCTGGCCGAGCTCCACGCCCTCCCCGACGAGGCGCTGCTCACCGCTCAGGAGGCTTCGGCCTTCTTGCGCCTTAAGTACAACACGTTGTCCTGGTACCGCTGCAACGGCGGCGGCCCCGCCTTCGTCCGCGTCGGGCCGAAGCTGATCCGCTACCGCCTGGGCGACCTGCGCGAATACGTGAGGGGCCAGCCGATGAGCGAGGGGATGCGGAAGGTCGGCGCCGCGATGCTCGCAGCCCGCACCGCCAGGGCGGAGAGCTGACCATGTCCGCAAAAGAAAACGCCCGCGGACAAGGCGGGCGCAAGGAGACGTTCGAGATGGAGGTGGAGCATGCAGAAGCTCACGAGAACAATCTTGCCGCCTCTCCTTTGCCCACGACACCATCATTCGATGACGCCGAATTCCTGGCCCGCACCGGCCGCGACCTGATTCCCTTGCGGGACGGCAGCAAGGCACCAAGGGACAAGGACTGGCCGAACCGTCGCTACGATCCCGCCGCCGTGATCGCCGATACACGCGCCGCTGGTGGAAACTTGGGTGTGCGCTTGGGCTCGACCGACCTGGTCGTGGACGTGGACCCGCGCAACGGGGGTGATGAGTCGCTCCGCGCCCTGGTTAGCAACACGGGCTTGGACTTGGAGAAGTGCCCGCACGTCCTCACCGGAGGTGGCGGCCATCACTTCTACCTTCGCAAGCCCGCGAACGTCGCCACCGTGGGCAAGCTGCCTCAGTATCCTGGCATCGACTTCAAGAAGCTGGGCGGACAGGTCGTTGCGCCTGGAGCCATTCACCCCGAGACCGGGCGCCGCTACGAGTCCGAGTTCTGGCTGCTTGGTCCTGACGAGACGCCCGACGCGCCTGCGGCGCTGCTCGACCTTCTACAGGTTCGCCGGATTGAGATGCCCGAGGCGCTGGACGACGCCGACCGCTGGGGGGAGATCACGCCCGACCAGCTCGCGGCAGCGCTGGCCGATCTTCCCACTGATGAGTTCGGGGAGGGAGCGCACGACGACTGGTTCCAGCTGATGTGCGCCTGCCATCACGCAACTGCCGGCGCGGGCCGTGAGGAGTTCATCGCCTGGAGCACCAGCACCCCCGGTTACGAGGGCCACGCCGAGAACATCGGCTACAGGTGGGACTCGCTGGCCTCCGCAGCCAGCCGTAACGGCCGTCCGACAACCATCCGGCACCTGTACCAAGTGCTGGGCCGCTACGGCATCGGCATCCCTCATCCCGCTCCCGAGCACGACTTCGAGGCTGTGGAGGTGGAGCCTGAACCCGTGCCGTCGGGGCCGCTAGGCGCCGTCGCAGAGGATTGGGTGTGGGTTGCCGACGCCTCGGTGTTCATCCGCCGTCATGACCTGAAGCGCTACCGGCCCGAGCAGTGGCGCTCCCTGTACGACTACCTGGTCGATGGCAACATCCTCAACAAGGTCTGGAACAGCCGCAACTTCGTCCGCAAGTTCGAGTCGCTAACCTATCTGCCCAAGGGTGCCGAGATGCCCGACGGCGAGCGCGGCGGTCGCTACAACATCTGGCGCCCGAGCGGGATTCGCCCTGCGCCCGGCGACGTGTCCTGGTTCCTTGACCACATGGCCTACATCGTGCCCGATGAGCTCGAGCGTGAGGCCGTGCTCGACTATCTCGCCCACCTCGTCCAGCGTCCCGAGGACAAGATCCACTTCGCCCTCGTCATCCGCGGCGAGCAGGGCACCGGCAAGAGCGCCATCGGTGAGCTGATGCTCCGCATCATCGGCAGGAGCAACGTCACCAAGCCGAGCAATGACGAGCTGCTGGAGAAGTGGACGGGCTGGCAGGAAGGCGCCCAGCTCGCGATCGTTGAGGAGTTGATGACCCTCGGGCGCCTGGAGGTCACGAACCGGCTCAAGCCGCTCATCACGGACCCGACGCTACGCATTCAGGAGAAGTACCAGACCACCTACACGATCGACAACCGCCTGAACCTGCTGTGCTTCACCAACCACCGCGACGCGATCAGGATCGAGGAGAGCGACCGCCGCTGGTTCATCGTGTTCTCTCCGGCCAAGGCCCGCGACCACGGCTACTACAAGCGCCTGTTCGCCCACCTGGACGGCGACGGACCCGCCAACGTGGCCCACTGGCTGCTGTCGCGCGACCTCTCGAAATTCGACGCCAAGGGCCACGCGCCGGCGACGGCCGCGAAGGAGGAGATGCGCGAGTTGTCGATGGGTGAGGCCGAGGCCACCCTGTTGGCGATGTACCGCGACGGCGTCGAGCCCTTTGACTTCGATCTGGTCGCCGCCGAGGAAGTCGCCGACGCCCTGCCCGACAGGGTCAAGCGTCAGTCCAAGAACCTGCGGGCGACCGTCAAGAAGTTCCTGGAGGACGTGGTGGGCGCAGTGCGGCACACCCGCAACACCAGCACCCGCGGCTCGGCGGCCAACCTGCCCAAGTATTGGCTCTGGTCCCTGCGCGACCACGTTCGGTGGGCGGAAGCCGGCCCCACCGAGCGTGCCAAGGCGCACGCCGAGCATCGGGGACTGCTCGGGGATGACTTCGTGGGCGACTGAGTAAGACCGTAAGACCGCAGCAAACCGAGGGGGCTCATCGTGGCCCCCTCTTCATTTCAGCCGTCATGGGTTGCAAGACCGGAGAGGAGCATCCCGAAGACCGACGATAAGACCGAGGCATCGGTCTTGCGAGAAAGCCTTGTGCGGCAAGGCTTTAGAGCATGTAAGACCGTAAGACCGATGCTTATTGAGAAAAGTTATGAAATCTATCCCGAGGCCAGGAAGTGAGTAGGTAAGGGTAAGGAATATAAAAAGGTTTTTCGGCATCGGTCTTACGGTCTTTCGGTCTTGCCCCGCAACGCAGGCCACGACCCTGGCCGAGGTTCGGCGCCGCGAAGCGCCCCAGACCTCTCCCTCGCGCGCGTGGTTCCAGGCCGCCTAATCATCGATTCGAGGGCCGATGCCTCCCAAGTGGTTGATGTGCTTACCGAAACGATGGCGTGCCCGCGCGCATTAACACGGCACGATCAAGTTCAACACCATTTTT
The DNA here is from genome assembly GCA_036625225.1 of Candidatus Accumulibacter jenkinsii. Lineage (GTDB taxonomy): Bacteria > Pseudomonadota > Gammaproteobacteria > Burkholderiales > Rhodocyclaceae > Accumulibacter > Accumulibacter jenkinsii. The sequence goes on from JAZKUF010000002.1 coordinate 302,466, forward strand.
CGGGAGTCAGGCCGTGGCCGCCAAGAAGTTCACCCCCGAGGTGCAGGAGCTGTTCCTCCAGATTCTGGAGGACACCGCGTCGCCTAAACAGGCGGCCCAGGTGTGCGGCATCTCCCGCCGCCTCGCATTCGAGTACAAGCAAAACGACCTGGAGTTCCGCCGTCGCTGGGAGCAGGCGATCGAGGTCGCCATGGACGCCCTGCTGGACGAGGCGTACCGCCGCGCCTGCATCGGCGTGGAGGAGCCCGTGATCTACCAGGGCCAACTGTCCATGACCCGCGACGACGCGACGGGCGAGGAGCGCCCGCTAACCGTCCGCAAGCACAGCGACCGCCTCCTGGAGGTCATGCTGAAGTTCCGGTACGGCGACCAGCTCGCCGACAGGCTGCGTGTCAAGGTCGAGGACACGGGCCTGGATGCCGACGCGCTGCTCAGGATGCCGAGCGAGGAACGCAAGGCGCTGACTGAGCTCCTGGCGAAGTACAAGAGCAACCGCCGCGAGGAGGACGACGATGAGTGAGAAGCTGACCGTGGCCGAGGCTCTGGCCCGCGCCGAGATGATCGACCGCAGCCTGGATGCCTGGCAGGGAACCGCCCCGCAGGGCATCGAGGAGATGGGAGGGCGTGACGCCTTCGCCGACCGCTGCGAGATGGCCTGCTTCGGTCCCGTGCCGCGCCTGGACCACGACGAGTGGGAGCGCCTGAGCCTGGAGTACGAGGACAGGCGCGCCAACGGAAGTGTCAACCGTGGCGAGAGGTAACGGGTACGCGGTCGGCGTCGTGGTGGATGGGGTGCGATACCCCAGCGCCCGCGCCGCCGACCTCGCCCTGGGCCTCCCGCCCAACACCGTCTGCCACCGCGCGCACAGCCCGAACTTTCCGACCTACCGCTGGCTGGGCGAGACGCCCGGCGGGCGCCCGGTCAGGAGGCCCGAGGACTGCACCGTCGGCAGGCCGCTAGCCGAGCCAGAGCGCTGGCCCTACGACGGAGGCGCGCGACGCGCCCCCGTCATGGACCCGAACTTCGACCCGCCCCGGCTGGTGCGGCGCGTCGGCTGGCTCCGCTGCATGGCCTGCGGCCGCCCGCACTTCTCCGAGGACGTGGCGCGCGTCCGCCTGTGCTGCGCCTGCGGCGGCCTGGGCGGGCTGCCCGTCGGCGCCGATTCCGACCGGGACCTCTGATTGGTTGTCGGGACGCCGACGACCGCAAGCCCCTGATGCGCAAGCCGCCGTGATGACGGCCGAGACACTGGAACACGGCGTGGCAAACGTTGGCTCGCTCCGGGCCGCCCGCACGACACATTGACAGCATCCGGTCGCGCATTGGCGCGTGACCACCCCGAAGGCTCGGGGATGCGCTCGTGGAGGCGACCGGAGGAGACCAACCTCACTGGAGCCAGAAGCCATGACCATCCTCGCAGACGCACCCCTCCTCACGCCCGCCCAGATCGGCGAGCTCGCATCCTCCCTCGACGGCCTGCACGGCCGCGTCCTTAAGGCCATCGAGCGCCTTCAGAAGGACATCGACACCCGCAAGCATGAGATCGCCAACCGCTGGAAGCAGACCGGCGTCGGCATGGCCGACCGCGCCCGCTTCGCCGAGCATGAGACCCTGGCGGTCGTCCGCGACATCAAGGCCAACGCCGTGAAGGAGCTCGACGGCTACCTGAAGTCTGCGGGTGCACCCCACGCCCAGCTCATCGCGCAGCGCCCGTTCTACGACAGCCCCGTCAAGGTGCTGAGCCGCGCCGCTCTCGGCGACGCCCGCCGCACCGAGTACCTGAACCAGCTCACCTATGCGGGACCTGCCGAGCTCGGCCACATGGCGCAGGTCGCGGTCTCCACCAAGAACCTGCCGCTGGCCGCCGCCGTGCTCTCCCTGCTCGACCGCATGCCTAGCAAGGATCGCCCGGTCGGTCCCGCCGAGCTGGCGCACGCCATGCGCCTGGACGAGTTCCTGAAGGTGCAGGAGTACATCAAGCTAGGCGATGCGCGCCTCCAGGGCATCCTGGTCGCCATCCGCACCTGGAAGCAGGGCCGCTCCAACCCGCTCGACACTGTGCAGCTTGCGCTGCGCGAGCAACAGATCGACCACGACCTGATCGGGGGCAGCGATGGGTAAGCTGGATCATTACCCGGCGCGCCACCCGGTGGCGATCGCGCTCACGGCCATGGCCCACGCTCTGCGCACTGGGGCAGACCTCCTCGGGGCCCTGGCCGAGCAGGCCCGCAGCGTCGGGGTCGCCCCATGGTCGCCCGAGTTCGACGAGGCCGCCGCGCTGGCCGGCATGCCGTATAGCCGCGCCTGGGATGCCTACCTCGACCGCGAGACCTGGGCGCAGGCCGAGCGCCAGCCCTTCGCGCACGTCCACTGATTGTTTGGTGCCCACGGTCAGGCAGGCCCTAACAGCTGTCCCGACCGTGTCTCGGAGGGGATGCCCAAAAGGCATCCCCTCTTTTTTCATGCAGTTGCGAGACCACGCGCGCTGATCGACAGTCAGCGGGCAAGAAAACTCGCCAGAGGGGGCTCCCGGAACCCACGAACCCCGACCTAATGACCTCACACACCAACAACCTGGAGCGTGAGATGAACCTTCAAGAGATGACCTTCAAAGACCTGCTGGCTTGCTACAACTCGATGGTGGCGGAAAAGCAGGCAGGCCCCAAGACCTTCGCATCACGAGCCCGACTGATCGAGCGAATCAGCAAGCTCGCAGCCGACAAGAACATCGACCTCGCGTCGTTCGGGCAGCACGCAGAGCCCGAGGTGACCGAGCCGCATGCACAGCTGCAGGCCGGTGCCCCCGAGACGACCGAGGCCTCGACAGAGACCGAGAAGAAGCCCAGCGGCAAGGGCATCGGCCGCCTCGCCCGCGAGCTGCTCCTCCACGAGGCAGGCTATCCCCATGCCCTGATCGCCGAGATGGTCAACGCGCATATCGAGGGCGCGCAGGCCACGGCGAAGTCGGTTCGGTGGTACGCCCACGACATGCGCAAGAAGGGCATCGAGGTCCCGCCCCGGCAGAAGGTGCACGCCGCCGAGATGAACGAGGAGGAGTCAGCCGAGTGGCTGGCGACCGTAAACGTGGTCGAGCCTGCGGGGGATGAGTGATGCAGAGGGTGCGCCTGAAGATCAGGCCTCGACGTCTGAGGGTTAGGGCATCCGGCGGGCGAGACGTCTTCACGATCCGGGTCACGGACTTCCCCGATGGCGATAGAACGGGGGGACGAGGCGCTGGCGTGGCGTGAGGCGTGGTTCCACGCATGGGTCTGCGTCCCTGACCTCCTCAACGAAGATGGGCCGTTCGACCTGATCGTCGAGGAATGCGCTGTGCCCGTGCCGCCTGAGTTGGGTTGGGATGACGAGGCTGTTTCCACGCTCATGCGTGCAACCCTTGTGAAGCGAGACCTCACCCTCGGGCAGCTCGGCGGGACGCTCCTTCGATACATAAAGAGGAGTACGCCATCTTAGCTACGTGCTCCCGCCGTGCAAGCCGAAGGGCCACCTCGACGGTGGCCCTTCCATTTCATGCTCTTGGGCGCTACCGCGCCCCGATAGAGGATCAGGCCGTCTCTTCCGCGAGCTCGGACTCGTGCCGCCGCGCTGCCTCCTTCGGCTGCGGGGGCCACTGTCCTTCTGTCCATTCGAGGCCAAGGGCTTCGAGCACGTAGGCGCTGGCCTTCTCCTGGTAGCCGCGCAGGTGGTCCAGCGTCGGGTTCAGGTAGCCCATGGTCACGTTGCCCGCCGCGTGGTTCAGCAGGAACTTCAGCTCGGCGATGGGGACGCCCGCCTGCAATGCCAGCGTGGCGTAGGTGTGCCGCAGGGCGTGCCCCGTGAGGCCGTCCAGCTCGTGCTGCGCCACCTCGGCGACGTGGCCCGACTTCGAGTCGGCGGGGAACAGCCACGGACTCTTGCGGTGGAGCTTCGGGTTCTCGGCCAACCGGTGGCCGAGCAGGTCGGCGAGTGGGGCGGACAACGCTAGATCGAACGCACGGGCCGATCCACCTTTAGGCTTGGGCACATGCAGCCGCCTCGTGTCGAGATTCAGCTCGACGCTGCGAGCTTCGCAGGCGGAAGTGCGGCGCATACCCGTCAGGACCATAAACAAGTGAAGGTCGCGTCTCACGGGGTGCAAGCCCAGCACCGCCTTGCCCCACGCCCGCAGGCGCTCGGCCTCGACATCCACCTTGCGCCGACGCAGCCCGTGATAGTCCACGTTCGCGGTCGGGTTCGCGGGCAACTCGGGATGCTCCCGCAGACCGCGGTTGTAGACGGCGCGGAAGATGCGGAAGACGTTGTCGGCCGAGGGCGCGCCGTGCTTCTCGGTGATCCTGCGGTGGCGCTCGCGCACGCCCGCACGATCCGCGCCGAGCTCGGCCAGCGGCTTGTCGAGCCAGTCGGCGAGGTACTGCTCGCAGTTGTAGCGGTAGTCGGCTACGGTACGCGGGGACAGCGGCTTGGCGGCGAGGTGCAGGTCGAGCGCGTCGCGCAGGGTGATGCCCCGCGCCCTGGCCTTGCGCCGCTCCTCGTTCGGGTTGGCCCCGCCGCGCATATCGACCAGCGTCTTGCGGGCGGCGTCGCGCGCCTGCTTGGCGTCCATCGCCGGGTGGTCACCCAGCTTCGTGCGGACCTGCTTGCCGTTGACGAGGGATTGGACGTAGAAGCTGCGCTTCGTGGGGGTGACGATCAGGTAGAACCCGCGCATCTCGCTGTCGGCGTACAGCGCGGACTTGCCCCGCTCGGGGGCTGGTGCCCTCTCGACGAGGGACTGGGTTATCTTCGACTTCATGTGCTGGCTCCAAGTTACGGGGCCACGGCACGAACACGGTTTTGCACCAAACAGTGCTGTGTTCAGACGAGCCGCTTTGGCCCCCGAAGCTTCATTAAGTCGCGGATTTCCCTTGTTGTAAGCGCCCCTGGACCATCTAATCTCAAATCATGGCAAAGCTCGCGCCCGCCGATTCGTAATGCGAAGGTCGACAGTTCGATTCCGTCCAGCGGCACCAGAAAATCAAGCACTTGGCCCGGCTCACAAGGTCGGGCTTTTTGCTGGGCTAGCACCGGGCTAGCACGCCAGAGAAAACGCCCGTAGATTTCCCGATCAGATCGCCGACAGCAGCGCCCAGGAAGCGCACGGCCGGGTGCCGGTTACGCTGTAACGGGGCGCATCATCGCCGCCCAGTGCGGGGCAGGGGACTGTCGAATCCTTGGCGCTTCCGGTCGGGAAACCGTCCGTCAATCGCCGTGCGCTCGACAGCGAAATTAATACAGGGGGGTGCAGATCGACGCGCCGGAAAAGTTTTCCATTTCGCGCCTGTGCACGCGGATATTGCGAACGGTTTCCGGCCCGGCCGCTCCAGAGTCCAGAATTTGCCGCCGCTCATCGTTGCCGCGCCCACGCAGCGAACGCCAGGCATTGAACCCGATCGCCGCCGCCTTTGCCGCTTCGCCTTCTGGCCAGCCCGTCAGCCCGTACTCGGTCGCTAGTTCGCCGGCCAGCGCGAGCAGCGCGAACCGGCCCGCCGCGCGCTTGTCCTGCCCCTCGAAGTCTTGGCGGTTGAAGTCTGGCAAGCCCTTCAGAGGTTCGAGCATCGCCGCGAAATCGCGTTGATCGTGCGTCAGCCGATCCAGGAACGCCCGCCCCGGTCGCCCGTAGTGCGTCACCGCTGCCCGCTTGATCGCATCGGAAAATGCCGTTCCGCTGGGTTGATCATGCAGCACGTCGAAACAGCCGTGCTGGCGAACGGTCGGAATATCGAGCATGCGGACCGACTGCCCGGCTTTGCTGCGCTGCCCGCCGTCGACCATCGTCGTGGCAATGGTGCGCTCGCCGTTCGAGATGATGAACGCCTGCCAAGCGCGCCACCGCCCGCGCTGCGCCAGTTCGGCTTGCCCATTGCTTGCCGCGCCCGTTGCCCAGCGCATAGATTGCCGACAGCGCGCGCCGCAACCTCTGCCCGCCAGCCGTCGAGCGTGCCTTTCTGCCCGTGTTCGCCAGACTGGAAAATCACGCTCGCCGCATCCGGTCCGATTACCGCATCGGGCAAAACGAAGACCGCGCCGCACCAGCCGCGACTTGAAGCGCGCAACGAACCCGCTTCCTTGGCGGCTTGAAGCGGATCGTTGGCGGTAGAATGGCGCGCAGGCCCACGCTTCGCCCTTGGTTCAGGATGCCGCGCCGGCCGGGCAAGGCGATGATGGAAGCTGGCGGAATGAAAGCGGCGGCGGAAGTGGTGCCGATCAAGAAGCGCGGGACGGTGTAGCCATGCCTGAGATTTCACGATTTTTCGGCATCGTCATTTACATGAACTGGCGAGAGCATCCGCCAATGCACTTTCACGCGGTCTATGGCGAGCATGAAGCCCTGATAACCTTGGACGGCAAGCTGCACGCTGGTTCGTTGCCCGGCCGGGCGCTGTCAATGGTGCGCGAATGGCTGGCGCTGCACCGGAAAGAAATTGAAGCCGATTGGGAGCTTGCCATGCTGCGCAAGCCGCTGAATCCGATTGAACCCCTGGAGTAAGGCCATGATCCTGCACACAACGGAAGTTACCCCTTTGCCCGGCTATCGTCTGCTGCTGCGCTTCAACAATGGCGTGGCGGGGGAAGTCGATTTATCCAACGAGCTTGACGGCGAAGTATTCGAGCCGCTGCGCGACCCGGCGCTGTTCGCTACAGCAAGTCAGCATCAGGAAATGCGCACAGTGGCATGGGCGAACGGTGCGGACCTTGCCCCTGAATTCCTGCTCGAACTGATGCAGGCGCAGCGAGGCGAGCGGGCCGCATGATGACCCGACATAAGGAACGAATGATGGAAACGACGCTATACCAGTCGGACTACTACACCTGGGCACGCCAGCAAGCCGACATGCTGCGTGAGGGGCGCTTTGATGACCTTGACGCGGCGCACTTGATTGAGGAGTTGGAGGCAATGGGGGCAAGCGAACGGCGCGAACTGACGAACAGGTTGACGGTTTTGTTGATGCATCTGCTGAAGTGGCAATTTCAACCAGCGCGGCGCGGCGCGGCCTGGTCGCTGACCATTCGCGTGCAACGCATGGATATTTCCGATTTGCTCAACGATGAGCCGGGCCTGAAGCCGGAGATTCCTAGAGCGTTCGAGAAGGCATATCGCAAGGCGCGGCTGCTGGCGGCGAACGAAACAGGCATGGACGAAGCGACGTTCCCCAAGCAATCGCCATACTCGATAGAGCAAACGATGGCGGATGATTTTCTGCCCGAGGGCAATTGACAGAACCAGAGTTTTTGCCGCGCCTATCTCGACGGAGAGAAAACCGGGAACCCTTAGTTGCCGTGATGACGGACGCGCGTACCGGGTCAAGGTCGAGTCGGGCATAGATCGCCGTCGCCTGTTGGCTCTTGGGGTTCAAGCTCTTGCCGATGATCGCCATGGATGCGCCGGTTCTTGCCTGCCAGCTTCCCAGGGTGCGCCGCAGGTCATGCAGCGTTACGCCGTTCGGGTCGTTTCTGCCGTAGGGGATGCCGGCCCGCTCCATGACGCGAATGACCGCCTTCTTCGGTTCGACCATGTGACCGCTCACGCCCGGCACAGGGAACACGAAGCCGCCCGCGGTCGCTTCCTGCCGTGCCTTGAGGATCTCCACCGCTTCAGGCAACAGGGTGACGTTCTGCGGGGTGCCGTTCTTCGTGTCGGGGATGCGCCAGACGGAATCAGCCAGATTGATTTCGGCCCAGCGCATCGCACACAGATTTTCCCGCCTTGCGCCGGTCAGCAGCGCCAGCAAGATGAAGTCGCGCATGGCGATGCTCGGTTCTTCGGCCAGCGATTGAAAGAAGCGGGGCAGTTCATCGGCTTGCAAGAAACGATCACGACTCACCACGCGGCCCGCCACCTTGACGCCTTGCGCCGGGTTCGTTTCGAGACAACTCCGTCAGTGTCGGCTCTGCCTTGAAGGTGCGTCGTGCTTCGGCAGGATTCGCGCCGCTGGCAAACTCGCCCAGGATCCGCTCCGCTTCGGCTTGCGCCCGCTCCACAGTCATTTCCGGGAAGCTGCCCAGCTTCACCCAGGCCATTTCAGCACCCGCCCGCTTGACGACATAGAAGGTCTTTGCTCCTGCCGAAGTCACGCGCAACGCCAGCTTTGACACCTTGGTGTCGTAGATCGTCAGACGCTTGCCAGCGGGGGGAAGCGCCAGCCCTTGCAGGGCAATTTTGCCGAATCGGATTGCCGTCATATTATCTTCGCATATATCGGGCTAGCACGGGCTATCAAATTCGATCATATTTGGTGCTAGCCCGTTAAGGTAAGTGTAGCACTAACATATTGCTGCATATATGTTAATTAAGGTTCGTAAATGCGTAGGTTTAGCCAGAATCACGCATTCGCAATGCGAAGGTCGACAGTTCGATTCCGTCCAGCTGCACCAGTGATTCAAGCGTTTAAGACACTTTCACAAGTGGCTTTTTTGTTTTCTGGCTTCCGTATAGCCACTCTGTAGCCAAATTTCGGCAATGCGGATGCCGGTCACACGTCAGCGCCGGATCACCGGCAGCGCCTCGTCGGCAAATCGGGCCGCCCGGCAACCCACCTTCCAGCTTTGGACCGCGTACACGCTGTGACACAAAGCGACAAATACCGCACAGATCCGGTCGGTCTTTATCTATAACATTCATTTCGTCGCCGAGGTACTCCCTCCCCCCCCCCCTCCCCCCCGGAGTGTCAAGGCGACAGCATCACCGGCCCGCCCAGCCCCCCCTCTGCGCGGGCCGTTCTCTTTTTCGGGTTCGATTGACGAGCCTCCTGCCGGATCGCATAGCGGTGCGAATCCGAGCGGCGACCCCGCGCCGCGACCTCATGCCAGTCTCCAAGCCCATCCCGCTGCAGCTGCTCGGGTCATGCCGGCAGCGGCGCTGGCTGCCGGGCTTTGAGGCATGGCCAGGGGCGGCGCTGATGGCTGCTGACCTCGGCTCGTCGATCGCCGGGCGCGGTTCGGAGAGGATGACCGGGATGGCTTACAATGCGCAGCAGGCTGGCTTTCTGCCGCCGATGACAGGATGAACTGCAATGAAAAGTCAGCAGGAACCACCCGCATCTTGGGGCATGCGGGCGCCGGGCGGCGTCCTTGGTCGGGTCGTGGCGATCGTCAGCGGAGTAGTCGTGCTGGTCGTCGCCTTCATGTTCTCGCTCATCGCGCTCGCCGTGCTGATCGTCGGCGGCCTGCTCGTCTTCGTTTATCTGAAGTGGAAAACCCGCCACCTGCGCCGGCATCTGAATCAACAGATGGCGCAGCATGCGAACCGGCAGCCGCACGAAACAGGCGGCGCGGTGATCGATGGCGAAGTGCTCAATGCCGAATACGAGCCGCGCCCTGCCATGGGCGACCCGTCGGGGAAGGGTCTCCCGCATCGCGACGACGAGCCGCCAGACCGTCCCGGCAGCCCCTGAGCGCGCTCGAACCCCACCCACAAACCCTGAATCCCGCTCGCCATGAAGACTTCTTTCTGTCTCGCCCTGTCTTTGACCCTGATCGGAACTGCCGCCGCGGCGCAGCCGGCAGTTCCGGCCGAACGCTTCGGCAACTGCATGGCTGCGCTGCGCAGCGAGTCACCGGCACGTGGCGTCCCGACGGCCTCGTTCGACCGGCTGACCAGTGGCCTGACGCCGGACATGAGCGTGCTCGAATTCCTCGACTATCAACCCGAGTTCCGGACACCGATCTGGGATTACCTGGCCGGCCTCGTCGACGACGAGCGGGTGGCCGACGCGCTCGCCATGCGCGCCCAATGGGCGGCCCCGCTTGCCGCTGCCGCCGCGCGTTATCAGGTCGATGCCGACACGGTGGTCGCCGTCTGGGGTGTCGAAAGCAACTTCGGCCGCAACTTCGGCAAACGGCCCCTGCTCACCTCGCTCGGCACCCTCGCCTGCTTCGGCCGTCGCCAGGGGTATTTCCGCGGCGAGTTCCTGAGCACACTGAAGATCCTCGACACCGGCGACATCGCTCCCGAACGACTCGTCGGGTCGTGGGCGGGAGCTTTCGGCCATACCCAGTTCATGCCGTCGACCTTCCTCCGCCTGGCCGTCGATGGCGATGGGGATGGCCGGCGCGACCTGATGGACAGCGTCCCCGATGCGCTCGCTTCGACCGCCAACTTCCTGCGCAAGGCCGGCTGGCGCGAAGGCGAGCCGTGGGGCTACGAGGTCGTCCTGCCGGCCGGCTTCGACAGCAGCGTTAACGGCCGGCGCAACAAGCGACCGCTGTCGTACTGGACGACGCAAGGCGTTCGCCGCGCCGATGGTCAGGGCATCGCCGCTGCCGACATCGCCGCCGGCCTGCTCCTGCCCGCCGGTCCGCGTGGCCCTGCTTTCCTCGTCTTTCGCAACTTCGACGCGATCTACGCTTACAACGCCGCCGAGAGCTACGCCCTGGCGATCGCCCATCTCGCCGACCGGATCAAGGGCGGCAAGGCCTTCGCGACGCCCTGGCCGACCGACGACCCCGGTCTTTCGCGACGCGAGCGGCGCGAACTGCAGACGCTGCTCGCCGGCCGTGGCTACCCGATCGGTGAAATCGACGGCATGATCGGCGCCAATTCCCGGCAGGCGATCCAGGCCGAACAAGCGCGCCTCGGCATGACTGTCGACGGCCGTCCCGGGCAGAAGCTGCTGACCATCCTGCGCACGGCGCCCCCCGGCAGCTAGGCCATGTCGCAGGCCCCGGATGCCGTCACCCCGAACGAAGGGGAAATCTGCATCGACGCATCGCAACTGCGTCCGGGGGTGCATATCCGCTTGCCGGTGCCGTGGGTCGAGCACCCTTTCATGTTCAACTCCTTTGTCATTGCGGATGAGGAACAGGCACGGCTGATCGCGGCGATGAAGCTGCCGCAACTGTTCTGCGACCCGCGCCGCTGCAAGGTCGCGCCGCTGCCGCAACGGGCCCCTGCAACGGCGGTCGACGACGAGGCCGCCGCCGAAGCGGGGGCCGAAAAAGCGCGCCTGATCGCCCTGACCGTCGTCCGCATGGCGGAAAAAGCCGCGCGCGCGCGCGTCATGAGCGAACTCAGGGGACGCCTGGACAAGGCACAGCAGCATTACATCAGCGCCGCGCGCGAAGTCGGCGGCGCCATCCGGGACTTCTCGGCGCACCCTCGCGAGGCGGTCGAACGGGTCGCGCGGGTCAGCGAGGATACGACCACCGCGCTGCTCGCTGACCCCGACAGCGCGATCGTGCTGATCGCCGAGAAGGCGCACGACGACGGCCACGCCGCGCACTCGCTGTCGGTCATGACGCTCGCGCTGCTGCTCGGCAAACAGGCGAAGCTGCCGCAGCAGGCGCTCTGTTCGCTCGGCGTCGGCGCCCTGCTGCACGACATCGGCAAACTGGCGATCAAGCCGGCGATCCTGCGCAACAGCGAACGTAACCGGCACGAGGAACTGATCTACCAGACACACTGCCGCACCGGCCATGACGAAGCGCGGCGCGCCGGCAACCTGTCGCCGCCTCTGCTGCACGCCATCCTGCATCATCACGAGCGCTTCGACGGCAGCGGTTTTCCCGACCACCTGATCGGCGGCGCGATTCCGCTCTCGGCGCGCCTGGTGGCGATTGCCAACCGCTTCGACAACCTCGTCAGCCCGGTCGACGTGCGGCGCGCGATGTCGCCTTCCGAGGCCCTGTCGACGATGTGGACGCGCGAGCAGAAGAGCTTCGACGCCGCCCTCCTGCAACTCTTCGTTCGCGCCATGGGCGTCTATCCGCCAGGGTCGATCGTTCAACTCAGCGATGGCCGCATCGGCGCGGTCGTCGGCTCGGCGCCGTCGAGCAAGCCGCTCTCGCCGAAGGTCATGATCTACGCGCCAGAGGTGCCCAGACGCCAGTCGATCATCGTCGATCTGGCGAGTGACGACGCGCTCAAGGTCGAGCGCCCGTTGCGCCTGCAGGAACGCCCGGCCGAAGAACTCGACTACCTGCTCCCCCGGCGCAAGATCAACTGGTCGTACATGGCGGAAAAGAAATGACCTCGGCAGAGCCAGGGACAGCGAGCGCTGGCGCCGGCGGCGCGGGACCGGCACCGGCGCGATGCTGACTGTAACCGGGCTTTCAAAGCGCCACCCCGGCGCCACCCGGGATCTTTTCGACGGACTCGGCTTTGCCCTCGCGGCCGGAGAAATCGTCGCCCTGGTCGGAGAATCCGGAGTGGGCAAGAGCACTCTGCTGAACTGCATCGCCGGCCTCGAAACCGCCGACCGGGGATCGATTCGCATCGGCCCACAGGCTGCAGACATCGTCCGCCTCGACGAAGCAGCGCGGGCAGCGCTGCGGGCGCGGCGGATCGGTTTCGTTTTCCAGGCGTTTCACGTGCTGCCGACGCTCACCGTCGCCCAGAACGTCAGCATCCCGCTGTTGCTCGCCGCAGTCCCCGCCAGCGAGCATGCACCGCGCACGCAGGCGCTGCTCGAGCGGGTCGGACTCGCGGGCTTCGCCGGGCGCTGGCCGGCTTCGCTCTCGGGAGGCGAGCTGCAGCGGGTGGCGATCGCACGCGCGCTGGTGCACCGCCCGGCGCTGATCCTCGCCGACGAGCCGACCGGCAATCTTGATCCGCGGACCGCCGGCGAAGTGCTCGGGCTGCTCGTCGAACGGGTCCGTGAACAAGCGGCCGGCGCGCTGATCGTCACCCATTCGCAGCAGGTCGCGCAATCCTGCGACCGCGTCCTGACGATGACGCCGGACGGCCTGCAATGACCCGGCTGGCCGGCTGGCTGATCGCTGCCCAGTGGCGCACGCGCCCCGCAGCGACCCTCTTGTCGGTGCTGGCGATCGCCCTTGGCGTCGCCCTCGGCTACGCGATCCAGTTGATCAACGGCGCCGCCCTCGCCGATTTTTCCCGCGCCATGAAAACCGTTCAGGGCGATCCGGATGCGGTGATTGTCGCCCGCGACAGCGCCGGCCGGGTGCCGCTCGCGACCCTCGACGAGCTCGCGCGCGACCCCGCCGTGATGATCATCGCGCCGGTGATCGAGACCCGGGTGCGGATCGGCGAGGCCGGCCCGCCGGTGCGCCTGATCGGCATCGACGTCTTCAGCGCGGCGGCGGTAATGCCCGGCCTGTTGCCGCGACGTGGGGACGAACTCGCGGCAGAGAGCATCTTCAACGGTGGCGTCGACGCCTCGCCGGCGCTGTTGAAGCGGCTGGGGCTGGCGGTCGGGGCCGCGGTGACGCTGCAGCGCGGCGATCAGCGGTGGACGACGACGCTTGCCGGCGACCTGCCGGCGAGCGGTCCCGACGAGTTGCTGCTGGTCGCCGACATCGCCTGGGTGCAGGCGCACTTCGGCCCGGCCGATGCGGTCACCGAGCTGCGCATTCGTCTGCTGCCGGCGACCGATCCGGCGCGCTGGCGAGCGACGCTCGCACAGCGGCTGCCGGTCGGTCTGCTGCTGCGCGAGCCCGACGACGACAGCGCGCGCGTCTCCAACCTGTCACGCGCCTACCGCATCAATCTCAACGTCCTGGCACTGGTCGCGCTGCTGACCGGTGCCTTTCTCGTCTTCGCAACGCAGCTGACCGCGGTCGCGCAGCGCTCGACCCAGTTCGCGCTGCTCGGCGTGCTCGGCCTCTCACCCCGCCGGCGCCTGCTGCAGATCCTCTTCGAAGGACTGGCGACCGGCGTCCCCGGCGCCCTGCTCGGGCTGCTCATCGGCTATGCGCTGGCGCTCGCCTTTACCCGCTTCGTCGGCGGCGATCTTGGCGGCGGTTATTTCTCGGGCAGCGCGCCGATCCTGGTGCCGCAAGTCGTCCCGGCACTCGGCTTTCTCGTCCTGGGTTGCCTCGCGAGCCTCGCCGGCGCTTTTTATCCGGCCTGGCTGAACCATCGGCAAGCCCTGGCGCAGGCACTCAAAAGCGGCTTCGCCGAGCACCCGCACGCCGGCCGGCGTTTGCGCCGCCAACTGCTTTTACCGCTCCTGCTCGCCCTCGCGGCTTTCGCGCTGAGCCGCCTGCCGCCGCTCTTCGACCTGCCGCTTGCCGGCTACGCCGCGATTGCCCTGGTGCTCGGGATCGGCATCGCGAGCGCACCCTTGCTGACGCAGCAGGTCTTCGGCTGGTTCGCCGGAAGAACGTTACCGGCGCCGCAACGGATCGCCTTGCAGAACGTCGCGCAGGCGCCGCTGATGGCGCAGGTAGCGGCGAGCGGACTGATCGTCAGCTTCGCACTGACCGCGAGCATGGTGATCATGGTGTCGAGTTTTCGCGTTGCCGTGGACACCTGGCTCGACGACGTCCTGCCGGCGCCGCTCTATCTGCGCAGCAAGGCGACCCCTCTGGCGCAGGATCTGCTCGCCGCGTTGACGCGGCCCGAGGCGCCGTTCACCCGCGTCGAACGGACGGCGCACACCTCGCTGACCCTCGATCCGCAGCGACCGAATGTGGCGCTGGTGGTGCGCGATGTCGATCGCCGGAATCCGGCGCGCCGGCTGCCGTTCATCGGGCCGCTGCTGGCGCCGCCGACGGACGACGTCGCCGTCGTCTGGATCAGCGAGCCGCTGTACGAGATCTACCGCATCGCCCCGGGTCAGAACCTGCGCCTGCCCTTGCTCGGCGGCGAGGTCGAGGTCTTCGTCGGGGGTGTCTGGCGCGATTATGCGCGGCAGTTCGGCGCCATCGCGATCAGCCGCGAGGATTACCAGCGCCTCGGCGGCGATTTCCAGGCGACCGACCTCGCGCTCTGGCCGCTGCCCGGCCAGGAGGCCGCGGTCGGCGAATGGCTGGCGCCGTGGACCGCGAGATACGGGCTCGAACTCACCGACGCCGCCGCACTTCGCAAGTTGAGCCTGTCGATCTTCGACCAGAGCTTTGCCGTCACCTACGCGCTCGAAGCGGCGGCGATGCTGATCGGCCTCTTCGGACTCGCGGTGACGCTGGCCGCCAGCGTCTGCTTGCGCGCGCGCGCGCTCGCGACGCTTGCCGCGCTCGGCTTCACGCGCCGCATGCTGAGCCACGCGGTGATGCTCGAAGGCGCGCTGATCGCCGCCATCGGGCTGATCGTCGGCCTCGCCTGCGGCATCGCCATCGGCGCCGTTCTCACCCATGTGATCAATCCGCAGGCCTTCCACTGGCGGATGTCGCTCGCCATCCCGTGGCCGGTGCTGCTTGTCAGCGCCGCGCTGACCCTCGCCGCGGCGCTCCTCGCGAGTCACTCCGCCGCGCGCCAGGCCACCCGCCTGCCGGTGGCGCAGATCCTCGCCAGCGCGCAATGAGACACCGCGCCGACCTTTGCCAGCGACCCCGATGCGACGCCGGTCCTTCCTCCTGACTCCCCTGCTCCTGCCGACGCTGGCCAGCGCCCGCGCCGCTGCGGCGCCGGTCGCCTATGCCCCGGTGAGGCCGGGCGTGAACCTGGTTTTCCCGCGCGACCACGGTGCGCACCCGGATTTTCGCACCGAGTGGTGGTACGTCACCGGCGCGCTCGACGCACCGAAAGCCGACACGGGCTTTCAGCTCACCTTCTTCCGCCAGCGGCCGGGAATCGCCGAAGCGCTGCGCTCGCCCCTGGCGGCGCGCCAGATTCTCTTCGCGCATGCCGCGCTGACCCTGCCCGGCGAGCACCTGTGGCACGCCGAACGTGCCGCGCGCGCCAACCTTGGCGCGACCTTCTCCAGCGTCGACCTCGAGGTCTCGATCGGCGCCTGGCGGATGTACCGGCAGCCGCGCAATGGCGGCGAGATCATCGCGCTCGCGATGCAGAGCCCGCAGTTCTCCTGGGAACTGACGCTGACGCCGTCGCAGCCCTTGATGCTGCAGGGTGACAATGGTTATTCGCGCAAGGGGCACGGGCCGCAGCTCGCGAGCCATTACGTCAGCTGGCCGCAGTTGCAGGTCGCCGGGGTGTTGCTGCAGGACGGCCTCCGGCAGGTGGTCAACGGCCGCGCCTGGTTCGATCACGAGTGGTCGACCGCCCTCCTCGGCGACGGCGCGGTGGGCTGGGACTGGCTCGGCATCAACCTCGCCGACGGCGGCGCGCTGATGGCTTTCCGCCTGCGCGACGCCGATGGAACGACGCTCTTTGCGCACGCTGCCTGGCGCGACGCGGCCGGTCGGGTTCGCCAGTTCGGCGCCAGCGACGTCAGCTTCACAGCGCAGCGCAGGTGGTCGTCGCCACGCAGCCGCGCCAGTTATCCGGTCGAACTTGAAATCCGCTTTGGCGAGCAGCGGGTGCGCACGCAACCGGTGCTCGACGACCAGGAACTCGCGACCCGGCTACCGACACCGGTGGTGTATTGGGAAGGGCTGGTCAGGGTCGACGGCAGCCTGAGCGGTCGCGGCTACCTCGAAATGACCGGTTACGCCGGCCGCCTGCAGGTGTAGGGGTTGTCAGCGGTCGGCTTCGCGGTGCCTGCCGACCTGCTCACAGGCCGAGAAAACTGCGGATCTTTTCGAGCATGTGGCGTTGCGGCGGCGACTCGGTAGCGGGAGCATCGACGAACTGGCGCATGAAGTCATCCATTTCGCGCTCGCGGCGGGTGAGGATGGCGGCAATCGCCTCGGCGATCTCGGGCCGCGAGTGGAGGATTTCTTCGAGCGTCGCCCGACCCAGCCGGTAACACACGACGTCGGTCCTGGCGACGACCGTGTCGCGGCGAGGCTCGCCGATCAGCACGCCGCGCTCGCCGAAGGTGCTGCCGGCAAGAATGGTGCGGAAGAGTTTCCGTGGCTGGTCGGGAAAATCGATCCACACTTCGGCCTCGCCGCCGGTCAGCAGATACAGCCAGTGGGCCGCGTCGCCCTGCCGGAAGATCACGTCGCCGCTGGCAAAAGGCGCGAAGATCAGGTGTTCGCTGACCGTGCGCAACTCCTCTTCCTGCAGGCCGGCGAACAGTTCGACCCGGTGCAGGTCGGCCACCCGCTGCTCGATCTCGCGCTGGTGCACCGACGCCCGATAGGCCTCGTTTTCCTTGGTGACGTGCAGCGACTGCTCCGGCACCGCCAGGCGCATGCCGGCACGCTGCAGGGCGGCCAGCACATGCACCCGGACCAGTGAATCGGTCGGATCATCGGCCTGCGGGTCGAGCATCCAGTAGCGCAGGGCGTAGCGCGCGTAGCCCGGACCGAACTCCATCAGGACGCAGGTCGGCACGGGTGCGCGGGCGACGTTGGCAATCTCGGCGGTGCTGATCACTTTCTCGACGGTCTCGATCACCTGCGTCGGCGACGACGCGTAGGTGACGTTGAACCAGATCCACCGCCGCCATGGCCAGTCGGGAACCGCGACGCGGCCGAAGACGGTGAACTTGCCGCGCATCAACTGGCTGTTGGGGACCACCACCACTTCGCCATTGCGCGTCCGGATCGTCGTCTGCCGCCAGCGGATCTGGGCAATGCGGCCGGTGACGTCGTCGATCCTGATCCAGTCACCGACGTGCAGCGAATTGTCGAGTTGCAGGGCGACCCCGGCAAGCATGTTGCCGAGCGTGTCCTGCATTGAAAAGGCGAGTACGGCGGTGAGTACCGCCGAGGTGGTCAGCAGGCTCGACGGGTCGAAACCGACGAGATGCAGGCGGGCGAGAATGAACGCCGCATAGACGACGAGGACCACGATGTCCTCGGCAATACGGACGACGACGATTCCCAGGCGCGGCAGGATGACCTGGAAGACGAAGATCGCCGTCAGGCGGCACAGCGCCATGCCCATGCCGATGACGAAAATCTCATGGACCAGGATGGCGCTGCGTGAAGCGTTGACCGCTTCGAGCAGCGCAGCAAAAAGCTGTCCGACGAAGCAGATGGCAAGCAGCGAGAGGGTCGCGGCGACCCGCCGCCTTTCCCTCGGCAGCAGGGGCAGCAACACCCCCCCGAGCATGATCGCGGCGGCGATGAGGTACTTCATCTCGGGCAGCCAGAAATAGGTCCATGCCCGGTAGATCAGGTTTTCCATCGCTCCCCCGTCACGTCAGCCGCCGGCGCCGATCGGCGATCTCGATCGCCTCAGGGTCGCCGCTGAGAATAGCCATAGCGGATCGCGAGCTGCTGCGCATCGGCACCGAAAAAGTAACTCGCACGCAGACGCCACATCAGGAGAATCGTTCGCAGAACGCCATGCTTCTCCCAGCGTCGGGCGGAAGTGTACACCCTTTGGTGCAGGCAGGCGGGTCGGCCAAGGGACTTCAGCCGCTTCGACAGCGCAATATCCTCCATCAGCGGCAACTCGGGAAAACCGCCGAGACGCTCGAAAACGTCGCGCCGAACAAAGATCGCCTGATCGCCGGTGGCGATGCCGGTGAACCGCGAACGCCAGTTCATCATCGCTTCGACGACGCGCAGCAGCCGCTGGCGGCCATCGATGCGCACGTCGAAGCGTCCCCAGAGCGCACCGCTGCCGATCGCGCGGCCAATCAGCTGATCGGCCGCCGTCGGCAAGGTCGTGTCGGCATGCAGAAAAAGCAGCACCTCGCCCGCACTCGCCTGCGCACCAAGGTTCATCTGCCGCGCCCGCCCGGGCGCCGTTGCCAGCAGGCGGTCAACCGCCGGTCGTGCGCGTTCGACGGTCGCATCGCTGCTGCCACCATCGACCAGCAGCACTTCCGCACCCCGGCCACGCAGTTCGCGCAGGGTCGCGAGCTGCGCCCCGATCGTCGCCGCTTCATCGAGCACCGGCAGAATGATCGAGAGAAACGGACGAGCAGACAAGGGGTTCATGGGCAACAATGGGCGATCAGGCGCCGGGCAGTGAAAGGAGTCGGGCTAGCCGTGATTCTGAGGCCTGCGCGGCGACCGATCAACCTGAAAACTTCCGTTGGCGGGGAAATCCCGTTCATGCTTCGCCAGGCTCATGCTTCGACAGGCTCTGCACGAACGGGATTTTTTCGGCTCACCCAATCAGCAACCGAGGTTTCCTGGATCAAGGCCACGACGATCTCCGCCCGGCATGATCGAGGGTAGCGTCGGATTCACCTTCCCTACCGGGCCTCTGCCGAGTACACTGAGGTGGTGTCGTCGGCCGACCCGTTCACCATCCTGTTCGTCGCGATGCCCCCGGTAGACCATTGCCTGCGGCCCCTGTGAAAGTCGATCATGCCTGCGCCCAAGTCAGACCAAACCCTCCTCGTGTTCGCTGACCCCTTTCCGGTGCCGTGCGCCAGCGACTTCATCGAAGATCAGTTCGGCGTCTCGATGGTCGTGCGCGTCGGCACGGAACAGCAGGTGTTTCGCTGGATTGCGCCAGGGCGCTTCCTGATGGGTTCTCCGGCCGACGAGGCCGAGCGGGGCAGAACCGAAACGCTGCACGAAGTGACCTTGAGCCAGGGCTACTGGCTCGCCGACACCGCCTGCACCCAGGCCTTCTGGCTGGCGGTATGGCCGGTCAATCCCAGCCATTTTCAGGAAGACTTGCAGAATCCGGTCGAAAACGTCGCCTGGCATGATGCGCAGCGCTTCATCGCCGAATTCAACCGGCGGCTGCAGGGGCTGCACGCCCGGCTGCCGAGCGAGGCCGAATGGGAGTATGCCTGCCGAGCCGGTACCACGACGCCCTTTTCGTTCGCCGGTGAGGTCACTCCCGAGCAGATCAACTACCACGGGGACTACCCCTACGCGGCCGGTGCGCCGGGCCGCTATCGCCAGCGCACCGCCCCGGTCGGCTCGCTGCCGCCGAATCCGTGGGGGCTGTACGAGATGCACGGCAACGTCTGGGAGTGGTGCGCAGACTGGTACGCCGCTTATCCGCTCGAGCCCCAGATCGACCCGCGCGGTCCGGCGTTCGGCAAGATGCGGGTGCTGCGCGGCGGCACCTGGAGCGACCCGGCCGGCTACGCCCGCTCGGCAACCCGCAGTCGGATCGAACCCGTCTACCGGCCGCGCAGCACCGGCTTCAGGATGGCGATCGGGCAATCCTGAAGCCGACGGCGCAGGCCGGCAGGACGGATTTTCACGCTGATCTGTGCTCCAGGTCCGGTGATCGGAATACAATTCGCCGCTTGCGGGGGTTTCAACTCTGATGGCGCGGCCAATGCGCCGGCGTGGCCAGGAACATCGAGTCCCCGCAAAGGTCAATCAGCAGGTTTTGATCGGTCGTCGTCGACGGCCCAATTCCCATCGGACAGGACGCGATGAGCATCGCCAACGCAGAAGAACCCAGAAAGAGGCGCTCGTATACGAGAAAGCTGCCTGCCGCCTCGAAGCCGGCGGAGAAGGAGGAGCCGGTGGCCAGAAGCGACGAGCGCCCCTTCATCGTCGGCATCGGGGCCTCGGCCGGCGGTCTCGAAGCCTTGAGTCTGCTTCTGCCGGGCCTGCCGAAGAATCTGGGGCTGACCTTTGTCGTCGTGCAGCACCTCTCGCCGACCTACCGCAGCATGATGTCGCAGCTGCTCGGCCGGGAAACGACCATGCCGGTGCGCGACATCGAGGACGGGATGCTGCCGGAAGTGAACACGGTGTACATCACGCCGCCGAATCGCAACCTCACCCTGCAGGCCGGCCATTTCCGGCTCGTTGAACCGGCCAAGGAGTCGCTGCCGAAACCGTCGGTCAACCGCTTTTTTGCCTCGCTGGCCGAAGAAGTCGGCGATTCGACGATTCGGCATCATCCTCTCCGGGACCGGTTCCGACGGCGCCGCCGGCATCCATGCGATCAAGGCTGCCGGTGGTTTCACCTTTGCCCAGGATCCGGAGACGGCCAAATACAACGGTATGCCGCAGTCGGCGATCGATACCGGCAGCGTGGACTGGATTCTGCCACCGGAGACCATGGGCGCCGAGATCAGCCTGATCGTCCTCAACCGCGGCCTGATTCCGGTCGCGACGCAGGCGGCGAGCGCCCCGGCCACGCTGAAGACGCTGCTCGGCAAGGTACGCAACCGGACCAAGGTCGATTTCTCGCAGTACAAGGAACCGACCCTGTGGCGGCGGATCGAGCGCCGCATGGCGGCAAACCACGTCAGTACCCTGCACGATTACCTGCAGGTGGTCGACCAGACGCCGGTCGAACTCGACAAGCTGTGCAAGGACATCCTGATTTCGGTCACCGCCTTCTTTCGCGACACCGATGCTTTTGCCCGCCTGGACAAGGTCGTCGCCGACATTCTCGGCAGCAAGCAGCCGGGCGATGACATTCGCGTCTGGGTCGCCGGCTGCGCGACCGGCGAGGAAGCGTATTCGCTGGCCATCCTGTTTTCCGAGCGGCTCGGCGCCGCTTTCGATCAATACCGCCTGCAGATCTTCGCCACCGACATCGATCTCGACGCGATGGCGCTGGCGCGGCGCGGCATCTTTGCCGCCTCCAGCCTCGCGCACATGGACCGCGGCCGCATCCGCGCCAACTTCACGCCCCATGGCGACCGCTACGAGATCAACAAGAACCTGCGCGACGTGGTGATTTTCGCCCGCCAGGATCTGGTGCAGGATCCGCCCTTCCTGCGTCTCGACCTGGTCAGCTGCCGTAACGTGCTGATCTATTTCCAGAGCGAGCTGCAGGCGCGCCTGCTGTCGGTCTTCCATTACGCCCTCAACCCCGGCGCTTACCTCTTCCTCGGCAAGTCGGAAGGCATCTTCCAGCAGGAAGCGCTGTTCGGCGTGGTCGACAAGGACGGCCGCCTCTATCGCCGGCACGGGGTCAGTGCACGCCTACCGCTGCTGCGCAGCGAGATGCAGCTGCCGGCTGCCGGCCTCAACCAGCATCAGCGGCCAACCAAGCCGACCACCCCGCTCGGCTTCGAGAACATCCTGCTCGAAGCCGCCGGACGTCATTTCATCCCGACCAGCATCCTGATCAACGGCAAGTTCGAAATTCGCCACATTCACGGTGACGCCAGCCGCTTGCTCAACGTTTCGCCCGGCAAGCCGGCATTCGATCTGATCTCGCTGATCCGTCGCGAACTGCGCACCGAGGTGCAGGTCCTGATGCGCCAGGCGCAGGTCAAACAGACGGTCGCGCACGGGCGTCCGCGGCACATCAAGGCGGTCGACCCGACGCGCGGCGTTCGCCTGTCGGTGCATCCGGTCCTCGCACCGGCCAACGAGACGCTGTTCATGGTCTGTATCGAGTGGATCGCGCCGCCCACCGGCAAGACCACCATCGAGGACAGCAACAACGTCACCGACAAGGAACTCGAAGACGAACTGGCAGCAACGCGCGAACACCTGCAGACGCTGGTCGAGGAACTCGAAACGTCGAACGAGGAGATGCAGGCGCTGAACGAGGAGATTCAGGCGTCGAACGAGGAGATGCAGGCGTCGAACGAGGAGCTCGAGGCATCGAACGAAGAACTGCAGTCGACCAACGAAGAGCTGGCGACGGTCAACGAAGAACTGCAGATCAAGACCGCCGAGACGCAGGAACTCAATACCGAACTCGAGTGCATCCAGAACAGCGTCGACTACCCTTTGCTGGTGCTCGACCGCAATGCCTGCCTGCAGCGTTTCAACAGCGCCGCTGCGCGGCTGTTCAAACTCGGCGCGGCGCAGATCGGACGCCACCTGCGTGACCTGCCCCTGCCGCCGGAAATGCCCGATCTCGTCGCCGACAGCCAGCAGGTGATCGACACCCAGAATGCCCTCGACCGCCAGATCGTGAACGCCAACCGCCGACACTACGCACTGCACGTCGCACCGCTGTTGCGCGACCCGCAGCGGACGGCCGGCGTCATCCTGCTCTTTGCCGACAACACCAGCCTCTACGAGGTCGAACGTTCGGCACGCGAGATTCAGGTCCGCCTGCTCGCGGTGATGAACAACTCGGTGTCGCTGATGGCGGTCAAGGATGCTTCCGGACGCTACCAGTTCGCCAACCCGAAGTTCGAGCAGAGTTTCGGCTTCACCGCCGGACAGGCGATCGGCAAGACCGACCTGCAGCTCTTCCCCGAGGCCGTCTGCGACCTCTTCCGCGACAGCGAACTCGAAGCGATGCGCCTGCGCAAGGGCATCGAGCGCGAAGAAATCCTGCCCCTGACGAGCGGCGCCCGCCACTTCCTGGTCGTTCGCTTTCCTCTCTTCGACGACGACGGAGCGATTACCGGCACCTGCTTCCAGGCCACCGACATCACCGCCCGCAAACGTGCGGAAGAGCGACTCCGGCTGGCGGCGATGGTCTTCGACCGCGCTTCCGAAGGAGTCATGGTGACCGACACCGAGCAGCGTATCCTGACCGTCAATGACGCCTTTACCACCCTGACCGGATACAGCCGCCACGAAGTCGTCGGCAAGAAGCCGGGCATCCTGCGTTCCGAGAAGACGCCGAGCGAGCTCTACGTCGAAATGTGGGACCGGGTCAGCCGCCTCGGCGTCTGGCAGGGCGAAATCTGGAACCGGCGCAAGAACGGCGAACCCTTTCTCGAGTGGCTGTCGATCAATACGGTCAAGGACAAGAACGGTAACGTCGTGAACTACGTCGGGATGTTCAGCGACATCACCAAGGTTCGCGAGTCGCAGCAGCGCATCGAGTACCTTGCGACGCACGACGGTAAGCGTCCGACCGCTCCACCTGTAAAAGTCGGACGAGATAGCGCAACCTCCCGGCTTTCGATGGGAGGTTGCGATGGACAAGAACGGCGAGCGGGAAGCGTACTGGCGAGGGCATGTTGCCGAGTGGCGGGCGAGTGGGGAGTCGCAGAGAGCGTACTGTGACCGGCACGGGCTGAAGGACCATTCGCTGAGTTACTGGCATCAGCGTCTGGCCAAGCGCGAAGGTGGGGCCGCCGTCGGCGAGCCGCTGACGCTGATTCGGGCAACGATCGTTGCCGATCCGCTGGTCTCAATGCCGTGCCTGTCGCTCGCCAGCCCGAACGGCTGGCGACTCGAATTTGGCCTGCTGCCGCCGGCCGAGTGGCTGGTGGCACTCTGGGCAAACCACTCATGAGCGCGACCCTCGGCGTACCGCTGGAGCGCATCTGGCTGGCTCTCGAACCGGTAGACATGCGCCTGGGCATTGACGGCTTGTCTGCCCGCATCCAGGCGAGTCTCGGGCGCTCCCCTTGTGACGGCAGTGCTTACGCCTTCACCAATCGCAAGCGAAGCCGACTCAAACTGCTGGTGTGGGATGGCACGGGCGTGTGGCTAGCGCAACGGCGCCTACACCGGGGCGGTTTCACGTGGCCGAGCGCTGGCGAGGCGGTTTTTTCCCTGACGCCGGGGCAATGGCGGTGGCTGATCGCGGGCGTTGACTGGCAACGTCGGGAAGCCCCAGCGCCGGGACACTGGCAAGTGTAACGGCCGCGTCACTGCCGCGAAAAAAGTGATAATAATCGGCTATCTACCTGGCTTTCAGGAGCTTTCCATGCGATGTCTGCGGTATAATGCCTCATGGATTTAGCGACCGAACTTGCCGCCTTCTCCCCCTCACCAGAACTGCTGGCCTGGGTCGAAAATCGGGTTGGCGGTCTGCTGGAACAGGCCAAGACCAGCGCCACGGAAATTCACTGGCGCGATGCCAAGATCGAAAAGCTGACGCTCGAACTTGCTCATTTACGCCGAATGAAATTCGGCGTGAAGAGCGAAGCCATGGTCGCCGCCGAACGCGACCTCTTCGATGAAAACCTGGCGGCCGACATTGCTGCCTGCGAAGCCCGTCTGGCCGAAGCGCTCCAGGTCGCTGAAACGCCGTCGGATCAACCGGTACCCGAGAAGAAGCCCAAACGCGAACGCGCCGGTCGTCAGCCCCTGCCGGAGCATCTGCCGCGCGTTGAAATTCGCCACGAACCCGAGAACTGCACCTGCGGCGAATGCGGTCAGGCGTTGGTGCTGATCGGCGAGGACGTGACCGAGAAACTCAATATCGTCCCGGCGCAGTTCTTCGTCGAACAGCACGTTTATCCCAAATACGCCTGCCGGCCCTGCGAGACGCTGACGGCGGCACCGGCCGAGCGCAGCGTGATCGATGGCGGAATGGCGACCCCGGCCTTGCTCTCGTGGGTCATGATCAGCAAGTTCCTGGATCACCTGCCGCTCTATCGCCTGGAACAGCAGGCCGCCCGGTCTGGCGTCCCGCTCGCCCGCTCGACGCTGGCCGAGTGGGTGGGTCGCGTCGGCTATGCCCTCGAACCCCTCTGGCTTCGCCTGGGCGAATTGCTGCGCGAGAGCGAGGTGTTACATGCGGATGAAACCCCGGTGCAACAGCTTGATCCAGGCAAGGGGAAGACCAAGCGGGCGTATCTCTGGGCGTACCGCAACAATGCCTTGGAAAATGACCCGCCGATTGTCGTCTTCGACTATCAACCGGGCCGGGCCGGCATACATGCCGTGAATTTCCTGGCGCAATGGGAAGGCGCCCTGATGGTCGATGACTTCGCCGGTTACAAGGTGCTGTTTCAGGGATCAGTGATCGAACTGGGCTGCATGGCCCATGCGCGCCGCAAGTTCTTCGACCTGCACCAGGCCAACGCCAGCCCGGTCGCGACGGAAGCCCTTCGCCGCATCGGCGAACTGTATGCCGTCGAGGCGCAGGCGAAGGACCTCACGGTCGAGGAACGGGCCCGTCTGCGCGAGATGCACAGTCAGCCGCGACTCGAGTCCCTGCACCTATGGCTCCTGAACACCCGCAAGTCGGTCGCCAACGGCTCGGCCCTGGCCCGGGCCATCGATTACACGTTGAAGCGCTGGCGCGCTCTCGCTCGTTATGCCGAGAATGGCTTCTACCCGATCGACAACAACCCTATCGAAAACGCCATTCGCCCGATCGCCGTCGGGAAGAAAAATTGGTTGTTCGCAGGTTCGGAGGCCGCCGGCAAGCGTGCCGCGGCCATTCAGTCGCTGCTCGAAACCGCGCGCTTGAACGGCATCGAGCCCATGGCCTGGCTCACCAACACCCTGCAAAAACTTCCCACTTGGCCCAACAGCCGCCTCGACGAGTTGCTGCCGCTCAAAAAACGGGGGTAAGTCAGCACCCCCTGACGTGGGTGGGCTGGACGCTTACGCACGACGAACTCACCGGCCTGCCCAACCGGGCGCTGTTCAACGACCGCCTGCAGCTCGCGCTGGCGCGTGCCGAGCGCTCAAAGGAGAGCATTGGCGTGGTGTTCATCGACCTCGACAATTTCAAGGTGGTCAACGACACCCTCGGCCATGTCACTGGCGACAAACTGCTCAAGCAGGCCGCTCTGCGGCTGCTCGACTGCGTGCGCGGCGAGGACACGGTGGCCCGACTCGGCGGCGACGAGTTCGTGGTCCTGCTCGAAACCGCCGATCGCCGCGAAGCGACGCTGACCGCCGAACGTCTGTTGAGCGCCCTCAGCGCCAGCTACCAGTTCGACGAGCACGAGTGCTTCATCAGCGCGAGCATTGGTCTGAGCATGTTTCCCGAGGATGCGGCCGATGCCAACGCCCTGATGCGCAACGCCGATTCGGCGATGTATCGGGCCAAGGATCACGGCAAGAACGCCTTCCGCTTCTTCACCGCCGACCTCGCCCATCAGGCGACGCGACGACTGTCCCTGGAGACCGGCCTGCGGCGCGCGATTGACGGTGGCGAACTGTTCATCCATTACCAGCCGCAGATCAACCTCGAAAACCATGCCGTGATCGGCGCCGAGGCGCTGGTGCGCTGGCAGACCAATAACGAAGTGATCGAACCGGTGGTGTTCATCCCGGTCGCCGAGCAGAGCAACCTGATCATTGCCATCGACGAATGGGTGCTCGACGAAGTCTGCCGGCAGATGGTCGAATGGGACAACAGCGGACTGCCGCAGGTCCGCATCAGCGTCAATATTTCGGCGCGGCATTTCCGCAAGGAAGGAATGGCCGCCGACCTGATGGCGATCGTCAGCCGGCATGCCGTGGCGCCGCAACGGCTGTGCATCGAGATCACCGAAGGCGTGCTGATGGACTTCGAGCGCGCCCAGCGCATGCTCGCCGAACTGGTCGCTTTCGGGCTGATGATCAGCATCGATGACTTCGGCACCGGCTTTTCATCGCTGTCCTATCTCAAGCGCTTTCCGATCCACGAACTGAAGATCGCGCGCAGCTTTGTCGACGGGATCTCGACCAATTCCGACGACCGCGCAATCGGCTCGGCGATCATTTCGCTGGCCCGCCACCTCGGCATGAGCGTCGTCGCCGAAGGCGTCGAAATGGCCGAGCAGCATGCCGAACTCGACGCTTCCGGCTGTCACAACGGCCAGGGCTACCTCTATGCCCGACCGTTGGCGCCGACGGTCTTCGCCGAATGGCTGCGTGAGCGCACTTTGCTTGCCTGCGCAAAACCATGACGCCCGCACCGATCGCCAGCGAGAAGGTATGGACAATACCGCCCAGCCGTTGAGTTATACGCTTGACAAAAGCGATGCGATCATCGCCGTCGCCGGCAACTGGGATCGCTTCGCGGTCGAAAACGGCGGCGACGACCTGCTTTCGACGAAGATCATCGGCCACCGACTCGATCGCTTCATCGCCGGCGACGTCACGCAGATGTTCGTGCGCACCATGCTGATGTCGGCGCGAACGCTCAAACGCAATGTCCGGCGCACTTATCGCTGTGACTCGCCACAGATCAAGCGCTTCATGGAAATGACCATCGTGCCGTGCAGCGACGGCGTGCTCGAGGTCAGCCACCGTCAGATCCGCACGGAACCCTACCGTCATGCAGTGACGATCACCGCCGCCGCCGGCACCACGACCGGCCTGATCAAGCGCTGCAGCGTCTGCAACCGCGTTCGTCTGCGTCAGTCGTGGCGCGACGCCGACGACGCGCTGCTTGCCCCATGCCCGCCGACCGCTGGCGCGGCGGCGCAGCTGACGGTGATCTACGGTGTCTGTCCCGACTGCCTGGCGCGCAATCTGATGGACGCGTAGTCGGTTCGGCAAAGGAAGGATCGCCCGGCGGACGGCGACCGGCAGACAGGGGTCAGTCCCCTTGCGTGTCGAACTCGGCCGGCTGCTCGGCCGGCTGCTCGGCGCCGTTGCCGGCCTCCTCCCTGAGCCGCTGTTCGAGGCTCTCGAGCAGGCCCTGGGCCGCATCTTCGATCATGTCAAGGACGAGGTCGAAGCCATGACCGAGTCCATAATACGGATCCGGCACTTCGTCATCGTCGAAGTTCTTTGAATAGCTCATCAACAAACCCAGGCGATCGTGCTGGTCCGGCGGACAGATCCGTTTCAGCACACCCAGGTTGTTGTGGTCCATGGCCAGAATCAGATCGAAGTACTGCAGGTCCTGGGTGGCCACCTTGCGTGCCCGCATGTCGGAGAGGTCATACTGGCGAACGGCGGCCGCCCGCTGGGTCCGTTGATCGGGCGCCTCACCGGCGTGGTAGCCGTGGGTCCCTGCCGAATCGACTTCGACTTGGTCATCAAGCTTCTTCTGACGCAGAATGTGGCGAAAAACGCCCTCCGCCGTTGGCGAGCGACAGATGTTTCCCATGCAAACGAATAAAACCTTGATCACCTTCCATTTTCCTGACACGTTGATTGTTCTGCTTCGCTTCAAGCCTGCCTGAGCCGGCTACGCACGAGACAGAGATGATCCTCCGTGATGCAAGACGATGTGTCGTGACGCAGGACCGAGTCATCTTCCGGCAGGCAGGTGACGCAGCCCAGGCCCTCATCATCCGTCGAAAAGCGTGTTGATGCAACATGGCATCGGCAATTGATCAGCCGGGCCGGAACGGTGTCCTGGCTTTCACCCTGGCGGTCCGGGCCACCGCCGGTCGGGCTGCGCTTCTCGCCGCAGGCCTGGCTTTCTCGGCCGGCTTCGGTTTCTGGACCGGTTTGGCTTTGTCGACCGGCTTCGGCTTGCGCCGATTCTGCTCGGGGGCTGTCTTGTCGGCAAACGGGTTGCTGGAAACATTGAACTGGATCTGCAGCGGCGTTCCCTGCAGCCTGAACACCTCGCGGAAGGTACGTTCGAGATAGCGCCGATAAGACTCCGGGATCTTGTCCAGGGCGTTGCCGTGAATCACGATCAGCGGCGGATTCCTGCCGCCCTGGTGCGCGTAGCGCAGCTTCGGCCGGAACAGACCGCTGCGCGGGGGCGCCTGCCTCGCCACCGCCTCGATCAGGGCGCGGGTCAGCCTGGGCGTCGGCAGATCGGCGATGGCCGCCTTGTAGGCGGCGTCTACCGAGCGGAAAAGTGCTTCCAGCCCCTGCGCCCTGAGCGCCGAGACGTAGTGAAAGCTCGCGAAATCGATGAACGACAGGTGACCTTCGAGGGCGCCCTTGATCTGCTCGCGGGCGTAAGCGTCGAGGCCATCCCACTTGTTGACCGCGACCACCAGTGCGCGACCCGATTCGCGGATGAAACCGCCGATATGCGCATCCTGGTCGGAAATGTCCTGCCGCGCATCGAGCACCAGGATCACCACCTGTGCGTCCTCGATCGCCTGCAGGGTCTTGATCACCGAGAACTTCTCGAGCGTTTCGAAAACCTTGCCGCGACGCCGCAGGCCGGCAGTGTCGATCAGCGTGTACTGGCGGCCGCCGCGTTCGAAGTCGATTTCGATGGCATCACGCGTCGTGCCCGGCTGGTCGAAAGCGATCACTCGATCTTCGCCGAGCAGGGCATTGATCATCGTGCTCTTGCCGACGTTCGGGCGGCCGACGATCGCCACCTTGATGACATCGCTGGTGTTCTCCTCGTCGGTCGGATCCGGACAGGGTTCGAGCGCGAGATCGATCAGCGAACGGACGCCCTCCCCATGGGCCGCCGAGATGGCCAGCGGCTGGCCAAGGCCCAGTTCATGGAAATCGGCGACGACGACGCCGAGACTCATGCCTTCCGATTTGTTGACCGCCACCAGAACAGTCCGCCCCGACTTGCGCAGCCGGTTGGCGATCTCCTTGTCGAGCGCGGTCACCCCGCTGCGGCCATCGACGACAAAGATCACGACGTCGGCCTCGTCGATCGCCTGCTCGGTCTGGCGCGCCATCTGATGCATGATGCCGTCCTTGGCGAGCGGTTCGAAACCACCGGTGTCGATCACCAGGTAGGGCTTGCTGCCGAGTCTGCCGTGACCGTAATGGCGGTCGCGGGTGAGGCCCGGAATGTCCGCCACCAGCGCATCCCGGGTTCTCGTCAGGCGATTGAAGAGGGTCGACTTGCCGACATTGGGGCGTCCGACGAGGACGATGCTCGGCTTCATTCGACGCTCACCGCGAACACCCGACCATCGGCGGTCTGCAGCACGAGATCGCTACCCAGTCGCTGCAGGGGAGCACGTATCGCGCTGCCATCGCCCGGCAGACGAGCGGCGAAAGAGCCATCGTCGCGACCGAGGAAGTGTACGATTCCCTTCACATCGGCGACGACGACCAGATTGCGCAGCGCCAGCGGCGCGGTCAAGCCGCGCAGAAAGAGCGCGTCCTGTTTCCAGAGCCGGGCGCCGCTCCCCTTGTCGAGGGCATGCACGGCCCCCTTGTCGTCGGCCACATAAACGTAGCGGTTGTCGATGGTCAGACCGGCGGCGCTCGAAATGTCGCGCGACCAGATCAGATTGCCGTTGCCGAGATCGAAACACGCGATGCGCCCCTGGAAAGCGGTGGCGCAGATCATCCGGCCATCGATCACCGGCACGCTGGTCACGTCAGCCACGCGATCGAGTTCGGTGGCGCCTTTCGGCAAGGCGACGGTGCCTTCCCAGAGCGGTGAGCCGTTTTCCGCGCTGACCGCAATCAGCTTGCCGCCCGGAAAACCGGCAAAGATGTACTTGTCGACCAGCACCGGGCTCGCGGTGACGCGCAGCGAGAGCGGCGGGGTCGGGCGCTGGTAGAGCCATTTGCGCTGGCCGCTTTGCGCGTCATAGGCCGCCAGGCGATGATCGACCGTGCGCACGATCACGAGGCCCGAACTGACCACCGGCGGCGCAACGATCTCGCTGCTCGCTCTGGCTTTCCACAACAGGCTGCCATCGGCCGTTGCGAAGGCGAGCACGTCGCCCTTGGCGGTGCCGACGACGAGCATTCGCTCATCGGCGCCGACGCCTCCCGAAAGCGCCTGTTCGGCTTTGACCCGCCATACCGGCTGGCCCCCGTCGAGGCGAGCCAGGGTGCCGTCCCGGGCCGCGACGTACACCGACGACGCGACCACCGCCGGCACGAAGGTGTAATCGCCCGCCTTGCCGACCCCTTCCGCCCAGAGGACACGGACGTTCGCACGCGTCTCGATCGGCTGCAGCTCGGCCATCCTGGGGCCGCTGCTGGAAAATGGATTGAGTGCGTCGAGCGTCGAACAGCCGGCCAACAAGGCCGTCAGCAAGACCGCGGCCAAGCGATCGCGCCGCATCAGGCCGGTTCCCCGAGCGCATCGAGTTTCAACTGCACCGCTTCGCGGTAGGCGGCTTTCGACGGTCTCTCCTGCGCTTCCGTCCCGGCCTCGCTGCGTTCGAGTGCGGCGAGTACCGACTGGTAGGCCGCGCGCGCCTCGGCAATCCTGCCCTGAGCGGCGAAAACGTCGCCCCGGCTGTCCGCGAAACGAGGTGCGAAATGGGCACTCGGCGTCCCGTCGAGTTGCTTCAGCGCCTCGTCGTAGGCCTTTTCGTCGAGCAGCAGGGCAGCCAGACGCAGGCGCGCGAGCTCACGCAGCTCTCCCTTGCCGTTTTCGACCACCCAGGCGAGCTGCAGCTTGGCGGTCTTGACATCGCCAGCATCGAACATCACCCGGGCGGCCGTCAGGGCGGCGAGCGGCGCATAGCCGGTACCAGCGAACTTCTCGAGCAGTTCACCGCTCGCCGCCTTGAGCCGTTGCGAATCGTTGTCGGCGACGGCTTTCTGCAGGACGCCGTAGACCCTCGCGGCCTGCGCCGCCTGGTCGCGCTGATACCAGTTCCAGCCTTGCCAGGCCACCACCGCGATCGAGGCAGCGGTCACCAGTCCCGCCAGCAGTGCGCCATATTGCTTCCACCAGGCCTTGATTTCGGCGATCTGCTCCTGCTCTTCGAGGTCATAGGTAGCCATTACGATTCTTCCCCATCCAGAATAGAACTCATGATTTCATCGGCGAGACGGTCGACAGCGACCCGTCGCTGTTCGTTCGGCTGCTCGCCGGTCAGGCGCAGCGGCTTCACCGTCGCCTCGCCGACCTGGGCTTCGTCGTCGCCGATGATCACGGCAAAGGCCGCGCCGCTGGCGTCCGCCTTTTTCATCTGCGTCTTGAAGCTGCCGCCGCCGCAATGGAAAAGAACGTCGATGCCGTGATCCCGCAAGCCCTCGGCCACCCGTACCGCGAGCCGCGAAGCCGCCTGTCCCTGATGCACGACGTAGACATCGACCGCTGCCGCCTGCGGCTCGCCGCCCGCTTCGCGGATCAGCGTCAGCAGACGTTCGACGCCCATCGCGAAACCACAGGCCGCCGCCGGCCTGCCGCCGAGCTGTTCGACCAGGCCATCGTAACGACCGCCGGCACAGACGGTTCCCTGCGCGCCGAGGCGATCGCTGACCCACTCGAACACCGTCAGGTTGTAGTAGTCGAGGCCGCGCACCAGGCGGGAGTTGACGGTGAAGGGCTGGCCGGCGTCGCGCAGCACCTGTTGCACGCCCTCGAAGTGCGCCAGCGACTCGGCACCGAGGTGATCGATCAGTTGCGGGGCGCCGACGATCAGCTCCTGCAGGGCCGGGTTCTTGCTGTCGAGGATGCGCAGCGGGTTGCTGTGCAGGCGCCGCCGGGCGTCTTCGTCGAGCAGTTCGTGGTGGCGCTCGAAATAGGCGATCAGCTCGGCCCGATGCGCCGCCCGTTCGGCGGCCTGACCGAGCGTGTTGAGCTGCAGGGCGATGCCGTCGAGCCCGAGGTCATCCCACAGGCGAGCCCCCATCAGAATCTGCTCGGCGTCGATGTCGGGACCGGGAAAGCCGAAGGCTTCGACACCGACCTGGTGAAACTGGCGATAGCGCCCTTTCTGCGGCCGCTCGTGGCGAAACATCTGGCCCATATAGTAAAGACGCTGCGGCTGCTGGGCGAGCAGGTGGTGCTGAATCACCGCCCGCACGCAACCGGCGGTCCCCTCGGGGCGCAGCGTCAGGGGTTCGCCGTTGAGGCTGTCGACGAAGGAGTACATCTCCTTCTCGACGATGTCGGTCACTTCACCAATGGCGCGCTTGAACAGCGGCGTCGGTTCGACGATCGGCAGGCGAAGCGGGCGATAGGCATAGCTCTTGAGCCATGAACGGATGACTTCCTCGAACCGGTCCCAGAATTCGGCTTCGTCCGGCAGGATGTCGTTCATCCCGCGCACCGACTGGAGCTTCGCTGTGATCATCAGTTTCCGGACTTTCTCTGGTAAGTGCGCGCCACGTAGGCATCGACGATCCGGGTGAATTCCTCGGCGATATGCTCGCCGCGCAGGGTAACGGTCTTGGCGCCATCCTCGAACACCGGCGCCGCCGGTACTTCGCCGGTTCCCGGCAGGCTGATGCCGATATTGGCGTGCTTGCTCTCACCCGGTCCATTGACCACGCAGCCCATGACGGCGAGCGTCATGCTCTCGACCCCGTCGTATTCGCTGCGCCACTGCGGCATCCGCTGGCGAACGTGGTCCTGGATCGACTGCGCGAGCTCCTGAAAAAAGGTGCTCGTCGTGCGGCCACATCCCGGACAGGCGACGACCATAGGCGTGAAGGCCCGCAAGCCCATGGTCTGCAACATCTCCTGCGCGACCACCACCTCCTGCGTTCGCGGGCCGCCGGGGTCCGGCGTCAGTGACACCCGGATGGTGTCGCCGATCCCCTCCTGCAGGAGCACCGCCATCGCTGCCGTCGAGGCGACGATACCCTTGGAGCCCATCCCGGCTTCGGTCAGACCGAGGTGCAGCGGATAATCACAGCGGCGCGACAGCTCGCGATAGATGGCGATCAGATCCTGCACCCCCGACACCTTGCAGGAGAGGATGATGCGGTTCCCCGGCATGCCCAGCGCCTCGGCGCGGGCAGCCGATTCGAGCGCCGAAACGACCATCGCCTGGCGCATCACCGAGAGGGCATCGCAGGGATCGGCACGGCGGGCATTTTCGTCCATGATCCGCGCCAGCAGGTCCTGATCGAGGCTGCCCCAGTTCACCCCGATGCGCACCGGCTTCTCGTGGCGACAGGCGATCTCGATCATCTGCGCAAACTGTTCGTCACGCTTGCGGCCGTGGCCGACATTGCCCGGATTGATGCGGTACTTGGCCAGCCCCTGCGCGCAGTCCGGATAATCGGCCAGCAGGCGATGACCGTTGTAATGGAAGTCACCGATCAGCGGCACTTCGACGCCCATGCGGCCGAGATGCTCGCGGATCGGCCCGACCGCGGCCGCCGCTTCGGGCGTGTTAACCGTGATCCGCACCAGTTCCGATCCCGCACGCGCGAGCTCGGCACATTGAATCGCGGTCCTCAGGACATCGACGGTATCGGTGTTGGTCATCGACTGGACGACCACCGGCGCGTCGCCGCCGATGGTCACCTGACCCACGCTGACCCGGCGCGTCGGCCGCCGGGAGGTCCCCTGCGTCGGCGCGCTCACCGTGGGTGTGCCGCTTGTCGCGGGCTCATTCAAGGGTCAACCGCGCGACTTCGGCCTTGCTGTGCGGGGCGAGATCAATCACCCGGCCGCGGTACTGCACGCTCACATGCGTCGAGTTGCCGACCACCAGTGCAAACGGCGGCTGCCCGTCGAGCTCGCGCACACTGCCGGCCGGGCTCAACTCGGAGAGGAGAATCTGACCACGAGCATCGCGGATCTCGACCCAGGCGGGCTCGGCAAAGGAAAGTTTGAGTCCGTTGCCGGACGGCGGCGCGCTCGCCGAGGGGTCGGCGAGAACGGTCGCCTGCGGCGCGAGGACGGTCACCGATCCGGGCGCAGCGGGCGCCGCTTCGCCCGCCGACGACCGACTGCCCCCGCCGGCCACCGACGCGCTCTTGCCGTCCTCGACCAGGCTCGACAGTTGCGACCGCCAAAGGTCTGCGGGAACGAAGAAATAG
Organism: Candidatus Accumulibacter jenkinsii; assembly: GCA_036625225.1. GTDB lineage: Bacteria > Pseudomonadota > Gammaproteobacteria > Burkholderiales > Rhodocyclaceae > Accumulibacter > Accumulibacter jenkinsii. The sequence goes on from JAZKUF010000002.1 coordinate 337,309, forward strand.
GCCAGCAGGGCCAGCCCGAGCAGCAGCAGGCCACCCAGTATGGCCAGATAGTCCCGCCGCTCGGCACGCCGGCCCGCCGCTTGCGGCAGGCTCGCCGCCGTTCCGGCCGACACCTCGAGTTGCGCTTTCTGCTGCAGCTGGGCTGCGTCCAGGCTGCGCATCAGGGCATCTGCGTCGAGGTGAAGCAGGCGCGCATAGTTGCGCACGAAGCCGCGGATCATCGTGTTGCCGGGCAAGGACTCCCAGTCTTCGGCTTCCAGCGCCAGCACCTGCCGCGGCCCCAGCTTGAGCGACTGCGCAGCGTCACCGAGGCTCATGTTTCTCGCTTCGCGTGCGGCCCGCAGTTGCGTGCCGACGCCGAGGTTCGTCGAAGTCGTCGCCAGCTCGGCGGAGAATCCCGCCACTGCCGGGCTCCGCTCCACCGACAAGGAGGATGGGGATTGTTCACTCATTTTTTACTCATTCGAAATTGCCTTTCAGCAGTTCCTGAGTCTCGGTCGAGAGCGGGAACTTGCGCCGCAATAGATTGCCGTAGCGCGCTTCGGCCGCACGATTGCCGAGTCGCCGTTCGACGCGCACCCCGAGCCACAGGGCTTCGGCACTCGGATCGGCCTGGCGCAGCAGGTCCGTGAGTTCCTGTCTCGCGATCTCCAGGTTGCCGCGCCGATAATTGAGGTCGGCGAGCTGCAGCAAGGCCTGCGAATTGTTCGGCGCGATGCGCAGGCTATGCTGGACATGGCTCTCGGCGGCCGCCAGGTCACCGAGCCGCGCGTAACAGGCACCGGCATTGAGATAGGCCTTCTCGGGGGTTTCGTAGAGCGGATTGCGCATTGCTTTCTGAAAGAAGGTGATGGCTTCCTTCTCCCGACCTACCTGGCAAAGGAACCAGCCGTAGTTGTTGTTGATCTCCGGGTCGTTGGCGTCGATACTCAAGGCGCGGCGAAAATCCTGGTCGGCGAGCTGCAGTTCATGCACGCGGAAACCGGCCAGGCCGCGCGTGCCATAGGCCTTCGCATAGTCGGGGTCGATGGTGATCGCCTCCGTCAATTCTGCGAGCGCGACCGGCAGGTTGTTGTTCTGCAGATACAGCGCGCCGAGCTCGGTGTGCAGCTTGGCGCGGGTACGGGGATCGCGCGGCTGCGTCTGGCTGCGCGAGTCGATCGGCTCTTCGACGGCCTTCGGCTTGCCGGGTGAAGCAAACGGCCACATCGAACAGGCACTGGCTGCCAGGCACAGCAGGAGCGCGCACACCCCTCGCCTCATGGACGGGCATCCTGACGATCGAGGTGGACCACCAGCGTTCGCCGGCCCGTCCGCTGCGTGCGGTCGAGCACCTGGCCGGCCAGCTGACCACAGGCGGCGTCGATGTCGTCACCGCGGGTCTTGCGGGTGGTGGCGACCACTCCGGCTTCGAGCAGAAGCTCGGCAAACCGCCGGATGCGCGGCGCCGGCGAGCGGCGGTACGGCGAACCGGGAAAGGGATTGAAGGGGATCAGGTTGAACTTGCACGGCACCTCGCGCGTCAGGGCCAGCAGCTCGCGAGCCTGCGCATCGGCGTCATTGACCCCGTCGAGCATCACGTATTCGAAGGTCACGAAGTCACGCGGCGCTTTTTCCAGATAGCGCTGGCAGGCCGCCAGCAGTTCGCGCAAGGGATATTTGCGGTTGATCGGCACCAGCTCGTCGCGCAGGCGATCGTTCGGCGCATGCAGCGAAACCGCCAGCGCCACCGCGCACTCGTCGCGCAGGCGGTCCATCGCCGGCACCAGGCCCGAAGTGGACACCGTGACCCGGCGGCGGGAAAGGCCATAGGCATGGTCGTCGAGCATCAGGCGAAGCGCCGTCACGGTGTGTTCGAGGTTGGCCAGCGGTTCGCCCATGCCCATCAGGACGACGTTGCTGATCACCCGCTCGGCCGCCGCGTCCTGGTAAGCGCCGAGCGCGTGTCTCGCCTGCCACAGCTGACCGATGATCTCGGCGACGCCAAGGTTGCGGTTGAAGCCCTGCTTGCCGGTCGAACAGAACGAGCAGTCGAGCGCGCAACCGGCCTGGGTCGAGATGCACAGTGTCCCGCGGTCGTCTTCGGGAATGAAGACCGACTCGACGGCGTTGCCGCCGCCGACATCGAAGAGGAACTTCCGGGTGCCGTCGGCCGCCGCCCGGTCGGCAATGACCACCGGCGGCGCGACCACCGCGAGGCGCCCGAGCTTTTCCCGCAGACTGCGCGCGATATCGGTCATGGCGTCGAAATCGGCCTCGCCGAAACGGTGCAGCCAGCGCAGCACCTGCGTCGCGCGAAAAGCCTTTTCGCCGTTCTCGGCGAAAAAGGCGGTCAGCCCGGCGGCATCGAGGTCGAGCAGATTGACCGTCATCGGAGCAGGTTGACTCGACCTAGCGGCCGGAATAGACGTTCATTGCCGGGAAGAAGAAGGCGATTTCCGTCCTGGCCGTCTCTTCGCCGTCGGAACCATGGACCGCGTTGGCGTCGATCGATTCGGCAAAATCGGCCCGGATGGTTCCCGGATCGGCTTTCTTCGGGTCGGTCGCGCCCATCAGTTCGCGGTTCGTGGCGATCGCGTTCTCGCCTTCGAGGACCTGGATCATCACCGGACCGGAGATCATGAAGGAAACCAGATCCTTGAAGAACGGGCGCTCCCGGTGCACCGCGTAGAAAGCGCCGGCTTCCTGGGGCGACAGCCAGGCGAGGCGGGCAGCGATGACCTTGAGGCCACGGCCTTCGAAGCGCGAGTAAATCTGGCCGATCACGTTTTTGGCAACGGCGTCGGGCTTGATGATGGAAAGGGTACGTTCGATGGCCATGACAGTTCTCCGGGGGCTGTTGGATCAAGAAAAACAACGAGAAATCATATTGCTAGAGAAATAACCGCAAATTATACCAAGACTCGGCACACAATGCCGCACCGGTACGCACAAAAGACGAGGCCAGCCTCGACGCAAAATGCCGAGCGCGCGTACGGGCTCCCCCGCACGCGCGCTCGGCCTGGGTTGCAGCGCCTGATGTCGCTACAACATGCCCAGCGTTCGCGGCAGCCAGAGCGTGATCTCCGGCACGTAGGTGATGATCAGCAGGAAGAGCAGCATCGTCATCAACCACGGCCAGACCGCCTTGGTACATTCGGTCAGACCCATGTGGCTGATGCCGCTGGCGACATAGAGGTTGAGACCGACCGGCGGCGTGATCATGCCGATTTCCATGTTGACCGTGATCATCACCCCGAAGTGCACCGGGTCGATGCCCAGCTTCATGGCGATCGGAAAGAGGATCGGCGCCGTGATCAGGATGATCGACGAGGGCTCCATGAAGTTGCCCATGATCAGCAGCAGGATATTCACCGCCACCAGGAAGCCGATCTTGCCGAGGCCCGAGTCGAGCAGCCAACCCGCGATGCCTTGCGGAATCTGCTCGTTGGTCAGGATGAAAGAGAAGAGCACGGCGTTGGTGATGATGTAGAGCAGCATCGCGCTCATGTTCGCCGAGTTCAGGAGCACCTTCGGCACGTCGCGGAAACCGATATCGCGATAGACGAAGATGGCGATCACGAAGGCATAGACGGCACTCATGGCCGCTGCCTCGGTGGCGGTGAACATGCCGCTGTAGATGCCGCCCATGACCACCAGGATCAGCAGCAGACCCCAGATCGACTTGCGGAACGCATCCCAGCGCTCGCCCCATGAATGCGGCTTCTCGCGCGGATAGTTATAGCGCATCGCCCGGTACCAGGTGGTGAAGCCGAGGAAGAGCGCCAGCAGCAGACCGGGGATCACCCCCGCCATGAACAGGGCACCGATCGAGCTGTTGGTCGACACCGCGTACATCACCATGACGATCGACGGCGGGATCAGGATTCCCAGCCCGCCGGCCGAAGCGATGACCCCGACGCCGAAAGCCTTGGGATAGCCCGCCTTGACCATCGCCGGCAGGAGGATCGAACCAATGGCCACCACGGTTGCCGGCGAGGAGCCGGAGACCGCAGCAAACAGGGCGCAGGCAAAGACCGCACTGAGGCCGAGGCCGCCACGGAAGTGACCGACCATCGAGGTGGCAAAGGCGATCATTCGCCGCGCCACGCCGCCGTGCGTGAGGAAATTGCCGGCCAGGATGAAGAACGGAATGGCCATGATCTCGAACTTCTCGATGCCGGTGAACAGTTTGAGCGCGACGGCTTCGAGAGGCACCTCGGTAAAGGCAAAAAGGAAAGTGAGAACGGTGAGGCCAAGCGAGATGGAGACCGGCATTCCGGTCAGCATCAGCACGGCGAGAATGCCGAAGATGAGCGCCGCGTTCATTTACCGTCCCCCTTGCCCGCGTGGTGTTTGATATCGGCCGGATGCAGGTCATCATCCATGTTGTACGGGTTGGCATCGACCGGCACGCCGTCCGGCTCGATGCCGTCGACGTGACCATGCTCGTGGGTCGGCAGTTCACCGGTACGCAGAAAGGACGTCATGACCTGCAGGAAACGGAAGCACATCAGATAGGAGCCCAGCGGAATGGCGCTGTAAACGATCCAGGTTGGCCACTCCAGGTCCGGAGTTGTCGGCCCCTCGAAGTAATCACCGGTGCTGCCAAGCGCCGACATCAGCGCGTATCCGAGGCCGTTTTCCCAGACGAAATGCGCCCCCAGTGTGCCGATGGTGCCGGTAAACGCCGCGCCGGCAAGCAGGCCGAAGACGACGAACCGGGCGCGCATCCGGCTCTGCAGGGAATTGATGAAGACGTCCACGCCGACGTGAATGCCGGTACGCACCCCGTAAGCGGCGCCGAATTTTGCCATCCAGACGAACATGATGATGCACAGTTCCTGCGCCCAGCCGAAATTGAGCGTCAGGAGCCAGTCCTGGAGACCCGGAATCGACGCCGAGGCGAGGTAGCGGTGCACCACCGCGACGAAAATGATCAAGGTCGAAGCAGCGATGAGGAACATGATCAGTGTTTCCTCAAGGCGGTCAAGTAGTTTCAGCAGCATGCTCGGCTCCCCCGAAAATGAAAACCCGCCGAACAGGTGTCAGACTGCTCGCGGGTTCTCGTGGTCATCCGCTCAGATCAGAGCTTGTTCGGATCGAAACCGGTTTCCTTGTACACCGCCTGCAGCAGGTCCTTGCCGATCCGCGACTCCATCTTCGCATGCACCGGCACCAGCGCCTTCTTGAAAGCCATCCGCTCGTCGGCGCTCGGGGTCTTGACCTGGGTCTTGCCGCTCTTCTTGACCGCCTCGAGATCCTTGTCGTTCTGTTCCTTGGCAATCTTGTTGGCGTAGGCGGTCGAGTCCTTCATCGCCGTTTCAAGCTGAGCACGCACATCGGCCGGCAGACCATCCCAGAACTTCTTGTTCACGATCACGGCGTAACCCAGGTAGCCATGCTCGGTCAGGCTCAGATGCTTCTGTACTTCGTACATCTTCTGCGTGTACAGGTTCGAGATCGGATTTTCGGTGCCATCGACGACGCCCGTCTGCAGCGCCTGGTAGACCTCGGAGAAGGCCATCACCTGGGGCAGTGAGCCGAGCGCACGCATCTGTTCTTCCAGCACCTTTGACGACTGGATGCGCATCTTCTTGCCCTTCAGGTCGGCCGGCAGGTTGATCGGCGTGTTGGCAGAGAACGACTTGAAGCCGTTGTCCCAGAACGCCAAACCGGCAACGCCCTTCGGCTCGAGCTTCCTGAGCAGACTCTGCCCGAGCGGACCCTGGGTCACCTTGTGCAGTTCGGCGTAGTTGTCGAAGATGTACGGCAGATCAAAGAGCTCGAACTCCTTGACGCCCAGCGGCCCGAATTTCGCCAGCGAGGGTGCGAGCATCTGCACGGCGCCGAGTTGCAGCGCTTCCATTTCTTCCTTGTCCTTGTAGAGCGTCGAGTTGGCATACACCTCGACCTTGGCCTTGCCCTTGGTCAGCTCCGCGGCGCGCTTGGCGAAAAACTCGGCGGCCAGCCCCTTGGGCGTGTCGGTTGCCACGACATGGCTGAACTTGATGACGATCGGCTGCTGGGCGAGAGCCCCCAGGGGCATCGCCGACAGGGTGCCGGCGACCAGACCGAATAGCACGGTAGATATTTTCATGTGTTTTCTCCTCCATTGACTGCTGGCTGTGAAATTGGGCGACGCCCGACTTGCAGGCGCCAATATCACAAAAAACAGGGCAGCCGCATATTGTGGAAAACCGCAACCCGGCCCGCCCGGGAGATGCCACGCCACCGCCCTTGACGCCTGCCGCCCGCCGGTCTTTCCCGCTCGCCAACGAACTTCGGTAAGATGCGCCTCGATGAAAGAGACTCCCCTGCCCTACCCGTACGACCGCCGGCAAGAGCGGCGAAGATTGCTGTCCCTGAAGTGGTCGAACTGGTATCTCTCGGTCCTCAAGCTGGCGGTCGGTCTGCTGCTGGTGCTGCTGATCACGCTGCTCTGGTTGCTGCACCGCAACGAGGTCGACGAGCAGCGCTCGACCCTGATTGCCGACGTCCTCTGGCTCGAACAAAGCCTGCGCTTCCACCTTGACGGCAACTCCGAACAGTTGCAGCAACTCGCGCTCGACCTCACGCACGCCAAGAACCGGGATGAACTCTTCGATCTGCGCGCCCGCCATATCCTCAAGAACAACCCCGAACTGCGTCAGTTGCTGTGGCTGAACGACGCAGCCGCGGTCATCCACGGCATGCCGACGCTGACCCTGCCACGGCCGATCGAGGAAGTGGGGGGAGAAAATCCGGTCAGCCGCACGATCGAACTTGCCCGCCTCGGCAAGCCGATCTACAGCGATGCCTACCGGACGGCCGAAGCGGCCCAGTTCGAGGTTTATGTGGCGATCTTCGACGACGGTCGCTATCGTGGCACGCTGCTCGGCGTCTATTCGCTCAATGGCTTGCTCAAGCAGCAGGTACCCTGGTGGTTCGCCGAGAAATACCAGGTCCGGGTGCTCGACGGCAACGGCGGCCTGCTGGCCAGCAAGTCGAAGATCGACGCCGCCGCGACGACGCTGAGCTACCCGGTCAGCTTCGACCCGCCCGGCTATGGCATGGTGCTTCAGGTCACCGCCTACCGCGGCGCAGACAACCTGGCGCAAACCCTGATCGCCACCCTGATCATCGTCCTCGCACTGATCGTCTTCTGGAGCCTGTGGGCGGTGCGCGGATTGATCCAGCGCCGTTTGTTCGCCGAGCAGGCACTGCGCTCGGAATACGCTTTCCGCAAGGCGATGGAGGATTCGCTGATGGTCGGCATGCGCGCCCGCGATCTCGCCGGCCGGGTGACCTACGTGAACCCCGCCTTCCTGCAGATGGTCGGCTTCGAGGCTGAAGAACTGATCGGCCGGGAGCCGCCGATGCCGTACTGGGCGCCGGAAGAAATGGAGCGCACCCTGCTTTTGCACAACAAGGTGCTGGAAGGCAAGGCGCCGCTCGAGGGCTTCGAAATCCGCCTGATGCGCAAGGACGGCAGCCGCCTCGATGCCCTGATCTACGAGGCGCCGCTGATCGACGCCGATGGCACGCAGACCGGCTGGATGGGGTCGATCATCGATGTCACCGCCCGCCGACACGCCGAGGAACTTGCCCGGCAACAGCAGGAGAAGTTGCAGATCACCGCCCGCCTGGTGACCATGGGCGAAATGGCATCGACGCTGGCGCACGAACTCAACCAGCCGCTGGCGGCGATCACGAGTTACAACACCGGTTGCCTGAACAAGCTCGAGTCGGGCAATTTCACCGCCGCGCAGCTCAAGGAAGCGCTCGGCAAGCTCGCCGTACAGGCGCAGCGCGCCGGCCGCATCATCCGGCGGGTGCACGACTTCGTCCGCAAGAGCGAGCCGAAACTCGCGCCCTGCGACCTCGCCGAAGTCATCGACGACAGCATCGGCTTCATCGAAGGCGTGGCCAAGAGCCGCGGCGTGCGCATCGTGCGCGAGATCCAGGGCATGCGCCCCGAGTTGCTGGCCGACCAGGTGATGCTCGAACAGGTGCTGCTGAACCTGATGCGCAACGGCATCGAGGCGATGGGCGAAGCGCCGGCAGCACAGCGGCGGCTGACGATCAAGCTCAGCCAGGTCGACCAGCAGATGGAAATCCGGGTCATCGACCGCGGCCCGGGGATCGCGCCCGATCTCGTCGAAAAGCTGTTCACCCCCCTCTTCTCGACCAAAGCCGACGGCATGGGCATGGGGCTCAGCATCTGCCGTTCGATCGTCGAGTTTCACCGCGGCCGGCTGTGGGTCGAGAACAACCCGCAGGGCGGTTCGATCTTCTTCATCACCCTGCCGATCGGCCGCCAATGAGCCCCTGCGTCTATCTCGTCGACGACGACGAAGCCATCCGCGACTCGCTCGGCTGGCTGCTGGAGTCGCGCGGGGTCGCCTGCCTGAGCCATCCGTCGGCCGAAGACTTCCTCGCCGCCTGGACGCCGGCGCTGGCGGGGTGCCTGCTGCTCGACATCCGGATGGACGGCATGAGCGGTCCCGAGCTGTTCGACCTCCTGCGCGAGCGCGGCAGCCGCCTGCCGGTGATCTTTCTGACCGGACACGGCGACGTGCCGATGGCTGTCTCGGCACTGAAGAAGGGGGCTTTCGATTTCGTCGAGAAGCCGTGCAACGACAACGAACTCGTCAATCGCGTCATCGAAGCGCTCAAGCTCGACCACCACCAGCGCGCTGCCGCTTCCGGTGCCGATTCGATGACGACCCGTGTGGGTCGCCTGACGACGGTAAGCGTCCGACCGCTCCACCTGTAAAAGTCGGACGAGATAGCGCAACCTCCCGGCTTTCGATGGGAGGTTGCGATGGACAAGAACGGCGAGCGGGAAGCGTACTGGCGAGGGCATGTTGCCGAGTGGCGGGCGAGTGGGGAGTCGCAGAGAGCGTACTGTGACCGGCACGGGCTGAAGGACCATTCGCTGAGTTACTGGCATCAGCGTCTGGCCAAGCGCGAAGGTGGGGCCGCCGTCGGCGAGCCGCTGACGCTGATTCGGGCAACGATCGTTGCCGATCCGCTGGTCTCAATGCCGTGCCTGTCGCTCGCCAGCCCGAACGGCTGGCGACTCGAATTTGGCCTGCTGCCGCCGGCCGAGTGGCTGGTGGCACTCTGGGCAAACCACTCATGAGCGCGACCCTCGGCGTACCGCTGGAGCGCATCTGGCTGGCTCTCGAACCGGTAGACATGCGCCTGGGCATTGACGGCTTGTCTGCCCGCATCCAGGCGAGTCTCGGGCGCTCCCCTTGTGACGGCAGTGCTTACGCCTTCACCAATCGCAAGCGAAGCCGACTCAAACTGCTGGTGTGGGATGGCACGGGCGTGTGGCTAGCGCAACGGCGCCTACACCGGGGCGGTTTCACGTGGCCGAGCGCTGGCGAGGCGGTTTTTTCCCTGACGCCGGGGCAATGGCGGTGGCTGATCGCGGGCGTTGACTGGCAACGTCGGGAAGCCCCAGCGCCGGGACACTGGCAAGTGTAACGGCCGCGTCACTGCCGCGAAAAAAGTGATAATAATCGGCTATCTACCTGGCTTTCAGGAGCTTTCCATGCGATGTCTGCGGTATAATGCCTCATGGATTTAGCGACCGAACTTGCCGCCTTCTCCCCCTCACCAGAACTGCTGGCCTGGGTCGAAAATCGGGTTGGCGGTCTGCTGGAACAGGCCAAGACCAGCGCCACGGAAATTCACTGGCGCGATGCCAAGATCGAAAAGCTGACGCTCGAACTTGCTCATTTACGCCGAATGAAATTCGGCGTGAAGAGCGAAGCCATGGTCGCCGCCGAACGCGACCTCTTCGATGAAAACCTGGCGGCCGACATTGCTGCCTGCGAAGCCCGTCTGGCCGAAGCGCTCCAGGTCGCTGAAACGCCGTCGGATCAACCGGTACCCGAGAAGAAGCCCAAACGCGAACGCGCCGGTCGTCAGCCCCTGCCGGAGCATCTGCCGCGCGTTGAAATTCGCCACGAACCCGAGAACTGCACCTGCGGCGAATGCGGTCAGGCGTTGGTGCTGATCGGCGAGGACGTGACCGAGAAACTCAATATCGTCCCGGCGCAGTTCTTCGTCGAACAGCACGTTTATCCCAAATACGCCTGCCGGCCCTGCGAGACGCTGACGGCGGCACCGGCCGAGCGCAGCGTGATCGATGGCGGAATGGCGACCCCGGCCTTGCTCTCGTGGGTCATGATCAGCAAGTTCCTGGATCACCTGCCGCTCTATCGCCTGGAACAGCAGGCCGCCCGGTCTGGCGTCCCGCTCGCCCGCTCGACGCTGGCCGAGTGGGTGGGTCGCGTCGGCTATGCCCTCGAACCCCTCTGGCTTCGCCTGGGCGAATTGCTGCGCGAGAGCGAGGTGTTACATGCGGATGAAACCCCGGTGCAACAGCTTGATCCAGGCAAGGGGAAGACCAAGCGGGCGTATCTCTGGGCGTACCGCAACAATGCCTTGGAAAATGACCCGCCGATTGTCGTCTTCGACTATCAACCGGGCCGGGCCGGCATACATGCCGTGAATTTCCTGGCGCAATGGGAAGGCGCCCTGATGGTCGATGACTTCGCCGGTTACAAGGTGCTGTTTCAGGGATCAGTGATCGAACTGGGCTGCATGGCCCATGCGCGCCGCAAGTTCTTCGACCTGCACCAGGCCAACGCCAGCCCGGTCGCGACGGAAGCCCTTCGCCGCATCGGCGAACTGTATGCCGTCGAGGCGCAGGCGAAGGACCTCACGGTCGAGGAACGGGCCCGTCTGCGCGAGATGCACAGTCAGCCGCGACTCGAGTCCCTGCACCTATGGCTCCTGAACACCCGCAAGTCGGTCGCCAACGGCTCGGCCCTGGCCCGGGCCATCGATTACACGTTGAAGCGCTGGCGCGCTCTCGCTCGTTATGCCGAGAATGGCTTCTACCCGATCGACAACAACCCTATCGAAAACGCCATTCGCCCGATCGCCGTCGGGAAGAAAAATTGGTTGTTCGCAGGTTCGGAGGCCGCCGGCAAGCGTGCCGCGGCCATTCAGTCGCTGCTCGAAACCGCGCGCTTGAACGGCATCGAGCCCATGGCCTGGCTCACCAACACCCTGCAAAAACTTCCCACTTGGCCCAACAGCCGCCTCGACGAGTTGCTGCCGCTCAAAAAACGGGGGTAAGTCAGCACCCCCTGACGTGGGTGGGCTGGACGCTTACTGACGACGCGCGAGAAACAGGTCATGGACCTGGTTCTCGCCGGCAAGCTGAACAAGGTCATCGCCGACGAGTTGCAGATCAGCATGCGGACGGTCGAAGTGCACCGCGCCAACCTGTTTGAAAAGATGGGCGTGCGGACCGCCGTCGAACTCGCGCAGCTACTCGCCGGCAAGCGCTGAGGGCGCCGCCCTCTGCCAGCCGGGCAGCAGCCCCGGTTCACCCACGGGACAGGCAAACGCCGCATCGACGCCGATCCCGCCGACCCAGACCAGTCGTTCGCCACACCACAGGAGAGGCACTCGGCCCCGCTCCCAGGGCGGCACGGCGGCTTCCTGCAGGAGCTTGCGCAAGGTTCGCAGCGGCCGCCGCGGATTCGGCTGCAGGCGCTCGCCGCCCTCGCGGGAACGCAAGAAGACGCCATCGGCGCTCAGCAGGCGGCGCTCGATTCCCGCCCCGACGGTCGGTGTCAGCGACACCCGGCCAGCGCCCCAGGGCAGCGCCACTTCGCCCCGCCAGGGGAGGCTGGCCGCGACCTGCGGGCAGCGGGCAACGACATGCAGTTCGCCGCGATAGACATGGAGGTCGCCATCAGCGGTGCTGACACAGGTCTGCGAGCCGCCGCCGACCGTCGCCAGTTGACGCAGCGCTTCGTCGAGCCAGCGCGCTTCGGGAGTGCGAAAACCGGCCGCGCGCAGTTCGCAGCGCAGCAGATTGCGGGCTCGCGGCGGCCTCAGCGCGTTGAAGCGGGCGAGGTCGATGAGCCCCCGGTCGCTGGTCGTCGCCGCGCGATCGATCGCGGCGAGCTCATCAAGAAGAGGCGCAGCCTCGGCGAAATGCCGTCCGGCACGCGCAAGTGCCGCTGCCGCGCCGGGAAACTGCGCTTCGATGCGCGGCATGACCTCGTGTCGCAGGTAATTGCGGCGGTAACGGGGGTCGGCGTTGCTCGCGTCCTCGACCCAGGCCAGCGCATGCGCATCGGCGTAGCGCGCGATCAGCGAACGTGGCCGATCGAGCAGCGGCCGGATCAGCCGTGGACCGTCACCCTGCGAGCGTTCGTCGGGCATCCCGCCCGCGCCGCTCACCCCGGCTCCGCGCAGCAGCCGGAAAAGAACCGTTTCCGCCTGGTCATCACGATGATGCGCGAGCGCCAGCCAGTCGGCCGCGCAGCCGGCGAACACCGCGTGCCGCAGGCGTCGCGCCGCAGCTTCCGGCCCTTCACGGCTGACGCACGGCACGTTGACCCGCGCAATCACGAGCGGCACCTCAAGGCACCTGCAGAAATCGGCGCAGAACGAGGCCCAGGCGTCGGCATGGGCACTGAGGCCGTGATGGACATGCACCGCCGACAGTTCGCAGGCCATTCCCCGGGCGCGCAGGGCGACGAGCGCGTGCAGCAGGACGACCGAATCGCGCCCGCCGGACAAGCCGACACACAGCCGTCCGCCGGCAAACCCGCGCGCCGCGAGAAACGCCGTGAGTGGCTGCTGAAGATCCAGTGCGACGGTGAATTTTTCGTCTCCGCCGGTACCCTCCGCCGTCATTGGCGCCCGGCGCGGATGACGGGTTCAAGCCCGATCAAGGTCGCGCCTCTTCCGGGGGGAGGCAGTGAGCAGCCATGGCCGGCAGTTCCCTTGCCGCCAATCGACTCAGCGCAAGGCCTGATCCCTCACCCGGCCATACGCCAGCACCCGCTCAAGGCGCCTCGCGAGCAGGTCGGCGACCGGCACTGCGAGCAGGTTCTGCAACGTCTCGTGCAAGGCCTCGCGAAGGTTCTGCGCCATCGCCAGGTGATCGCGATGGGCGCCGCCGAGTGGCTCGGGGATGATGCGATCGATCAGCCCCAATGCTTTCAGCCGTTGCGCCGTGATGCCCATGATTTCGGCCGCCTCGCTCGCCTTTTCGGCGCTCTTCCAGAGAATCGACGCGCAGCCCTCGGGGGAGATCACCGAATAGGTCGAGTACTGCAGCATCTGCACCTGGTCACCGACGCCGATCGCCAGCGCGCCGCCAGATCCTCCTTCGCCGATGACGGTGACAACGATCGGCACCTGCAGTTCGGCCATCACGTAGAGGTTGCGGCCGATCGCCTCCGACTGGCCACGTTCTTCGGCGTCGATGCCGGGATAGGCGCCGGGGGTGTCGATGAAGGTCAGCACCGGGATGCCGAATTTTTCGGCCAGACGCATCAGGCGCAGGGCCTTGCGGTAGCCCTCGGGGCGCGGCATGCCGAAATTGCGGAAGATTTTGTCCCGGGTGTCACGTCCCTTCTGGTGCCCGATGACCATCACCGCTTCACCTTCGAGCCGCGCCAGACCGCCGACGATCGCGTGGTCGTCGGCAAAGCTGCGGTCGCCGTGCAGTTCCTCGAAGTCGGTGAACATCAGCCGCAGGTAGTCGAGGGTATAGGGCCGCTGCGCATGACGCGCGACCTGACAGACCTGCCATGGCGTGAGACCCGCGTAGATCTCCCGGGTCAGGATCTGGCTCTTCTGTTCCAGGCGGTCGATTTCTTCGGAGATATCGACCGCCGAGTCATCCTGCGCGAAACGCAGCGCCTCGATCCTGCTGTCGAGGTCGGCGACCGGTTGTTCAAAATCGAGGAAACTGGTTTTCATCAAGGGGGACCGTGGTTGACAGCGGGCTGATCGAAAGGCGCGCTATTCTACCCCGAAAGGCGGCGGGTGGGCCGCTCCGGCGACGCTCATCCTGCCCTCATTCAAGCCCGCGAATCGACTCCTCAGCGTCGCCGCCTGGTCGCCGGTGGGGGCAGCCGGAGACTCCGAAGCTCGTTGCGCAGCGCGGCCAGTTCAAGCCGCAGTCGCGCGATTTCGCGGTCTGTTGGCAGGACGTTCGCCGGCTGCGGGACAGTGGCGTCGTCCAGGTGCTCCTGCTGGATCGCATTGACGATGACCGCGATAAACAGATTGAGCAGCGTGAAGGTTGAAGCGAGAATGAAGAGAAGGAAAAATATCCACGCCAGCGGGAAGACCGCCATCACCGGGCGAACGACTTCCATCGCCCAGCCTTCGAGCGTCATCACCTGAAACAAGGTAAACGCGCTGCGCCCGAGATCACCGAAGAGAAGCGGAAAATCGGTGGCGAACAGTTTGGTGGCGATCACTGCCGAGACATAGAAGATGATGCCGATGATGGCGCCCACCGAGCCGAGGCCCGGAAGCGCGGAAAGCAGTCCGCCGACCACTCGCCGCATGCTCGGAATCAGGGTGATCAGGCGCAGGACGCGCAGAACGCGCAGGGCACGCAGCACCGCCAGCGGTCCCGCGGCCGGCACCAGCGCGATCACCACGACTCCGAAATCGAACACGTTCCAGGCATCGCGAAAATACGCGAGACGATGCACGACGAGACGCAGGCTGATCTCGACGACGAACACCGCGAGGATCGCGCGATCCGTCGCCAGCAGCCACGCCTCCCAGTCGGCCATGACCGAGGGGCTGGTTTCCAGACCGAGGATGACCGCATTGACCAGAATCAGCGTGATCAGGCCGCGCTGGATCAAGGTTGATTCCAGCCATCCGCCCAGTCGCTGGCGCCAACCCGTCGACGACACGAGGAGAAGTTCCCTGCTCGCCATCTCAGGACTGGCCGTTTTCAGGCACGGCCAGCAGCGCAACCGCAGGCGGCTTCCGGCGCAGCGAGAGGATGACCGAGGTCGCGATGATCACCGCGACGACCGCTAGCGAAAGCATCACCGGAATCTTGTAGAGATCGAGCAGCAGCATCTTCACGCCGATGAACATCAGCACCAGGGCAAGGCCGTACTTCAGCAGCGAGAAGCGATCGGCCATGTCGGCGAGCAGGAAATACATCGCCCGCAGGCCGAGGATGGCAAACACGTTCGAGGTCAGGACGATGAAGGGATCCGTGGTGATGGCGAAGATCGCCGGAATGGAGTCCACCGCGAAGATGAGATCCGACACCTCGACCAGGATCAGCACCAGGAACAACGGCGTCGCGTAGCGTACCCACTTGCCGGCTTCTTCCCGGCGGATGAAAAAGCGCTCGCCGTGCAGTTCGTCAGTGACCTTCATGTGCCCACGCACCCACTTGATCACCGGGTTCCTGGCCAGATCCGGCGCCTCGTCGGCAAACCACCACATCTTGATGCCGGTAATCAACAGGAAAGCCCCGAAAACATAGAGTAGCCAATGGAACTGCTCGATCAGCCAGACGCCGGCAAAGATCATTGCCGTACGCATGACGATGGCGCCGAGGACGCCAAGCACCAGGACGCGCTTCTGCAGTTCCAGCGGGATGGCAAAGAAGCTGAACAGCATCAGCCAGATGAAGACGTTGTCGACCGCCAGCGATTTTTCGATCAGGTAACCGGTGACGTATTCGAGAGCTTTCTGGTTGGCGATTTCGCGCCCCAGGGCAGAATCCAGATACCACCAGAGCGCGCCGGCAAAGGCCAGCGAAACCCCCACCCAGATGCCCGACCAGATCGCCGCTTCCTTGAGGGAGACCCGATGTTCCTTGCCGCCGCCCACCGCAAACAGGTCGATCGCCAGCATCACCAGAACGATCGCAAAGAATCCCGCCCACATCCACCAGGTTCCAATGGTTTCCATCATTCCCTCTCCATGTCTGTCGCTTCACTCGTTCTGTCTTGAGCCGGGTGGCAGCAAACAAAACGACCCTGTGTCCGGCGAGGACGAAGGGTCGTCGAGAATCAGGGGGACCTTCGCCGTCGCGGCAAAGGTCTTGCTCGCAGCTGCCTCGCGGCAACCACCCGCGGTGCCGGGAAGAACCTCCAACTGCCGAGGACTTCCGTATTGACGACACCACGACGGAGAGCTACTCCCCCTTGGAACGACGACAGCTTATTAAACCAGACTTTTTTTGTCAACATTTCCCTGACGCAAGCTCGGCCCTGCCGACTCCCGCTGGCAAGTGGATGAGTCGAGCGGCCGTCATTTCGCGCCGCAGGTTGACCTGCCCATCGGGGTGGATCGCAGGCTCTTCGGCCGACCGACACCGTCAGGACTACCGGTGTAACACTCCTGCATCATTCAATGCCTCACAGGATCCTGTAAGTCACTGTTGCCAATTGGAATTACAGATTCTGGCAGGTTGTTGATTGCTCGCCTCGCGCGTTTTGTTGCACCCGCCCGATCGTCGTGACGATTCCAGAGGGAAATCTTTCATATGGATTTAATACGTAAATTTCTCGTATCTGTGAATGGCATAATTCATGCTTTGGTTAAGCAGCAAAGAACCCGAAAACTGCCATCGCTGATCGGCAGTCTGCTCAGGGATCTCTTGATGTGGCTGGCACGTCAGTCCAGTCTTGAAGCGGAAGAATATGGGGACGGAAAGCAGGGCTCAGGCGCAGGCTGACAGCAGAACGCCCCCGACAGGAGGGAAAGGATCCACAGCATGGCGAACAGCGACTCTACAGATCTTCTCGACGGCGTGTCGGAGGTGCATGGTTCCCGCAACAAGCAGACATTCGTTGGCGATGAATCCGTTTTCATTTCCGCCGGATGGATTTGTCCCGAGTGGCTGACGGGGTTGGGTAGCCAGGGTCGACAGATCGCCCTCGACGCGCAAGGCGGATTCAGCATTGTCCACGAAGGCAGGGGATCCGCCTTGACGCATCAGCATCTCGAGGGAGGTGCCGTCAGCGTGCGGCGCCTTGCCGATGGACTACTTCAGTTGACCCGCTACCAGACCATGACCGAACGGCAAGAGTGTGACCGGCTTTTTGATGAAAGATGGAATCGGCGCTGCGCCTCAGTACTCGACCGGTAGCGGATCGAGGCTACGCCAGAGATACCAGGTCGCCACCGAACGCCACGGCCGCCAGCGCTCGCCGTGCTCGGCAAGCAAGCGCCGTCCCGGACGCTCACCTTGGCAGTAGTGCAGGGCCACTGCCCGCTGCAGGCCGATGTCGTCGAGCGGGAAAACGTCGGGCCGCAACTGATTGAAGATCAGGAACATCTCCGCCGTCCACACGCCGATACCGCGCACGGCGGTCAGTTCGGCGACGATCTGCGTGTCGTTCATTGCCGTCCAGTGATCGACGTGGAGCTGCCCTCGATCGAAGTGCCGGGCGAGGTGCAACAGATATTCGACCTTGCGTGCCGAGAGACCGCAGCCGCGCAGAGCGTCAGCCGGCAGCGACAGGACACCGGCGGGAGTGATGGCGGGCAGGATCGCCAGGAAGCGTGCCCAGACCGTGTCGGCAGCTTTCACCGAAATCTGCTGCCCGACGATCGAGCGCAGCAGGGTCACGAAGGGATCGCCACGCGAAACCAGCGCCTGGCCGGCAAATCGCTCGACGAGATCGGCCAGGATCGGGTCAGCCTGGGCCAGTTCCGACGAGGCGTGCTGCCAGTCGTCGGGGGTCATCCGCCGATCGCAAGCTCGACCGCTGCGCGGCTCAACTGCCGGCGAGCCTGATGCGCCCGTCTGACCGCTGCCACCTTCTGGTGGAGACGCTGGGCGCTGTGAGCGACTGCGAAGCGTTTCGCTCAGGCTCTCTTCCTTTCCTTTTCCCTGGCTTTTGCCTTGCGGCGATTCGCATCCACTTCAGGCGGGCGGTAAACCAGCACCGGAATGCTGGAATGGGTCAGCACGCGATAGGTTTCACTGCCGAGCAGCAAAGAGGAGAGACCCCCACGACCGTGCTTGGACATGAAGATCAGGTCGCAGTTGTTGTCTTCGGCGACGTTGATGATGGCTTCCCAGGGTGAATCGCTGACCACGGAGAGCGTGCTGCACTCGACGCCGGCCTCCTTGCAGAGTTTCTTGATGAAGTTCAGATATTCCTTGGCCTTGCCTTCCGAACCCGAGACCAGCCGATCGAGCACGGTTGGCTCAACCAGATTGCCGACGTTCTCGGCGTTCCCGAGTTCCCGGTGGCCACCTGGTTTCGCATACAAGGCGGTAATCGCGGCATTGGCCGCCTTGGCAAAAGACACCGCACGTTCGGCGGTATCGCGCGACAGTTGACTGCCGTCGGTCGGCAGCAAAATATGCTGAAACATTTTCATCTCTCCCACGGATTGACACCTTATTTTGGCCCTCGGCTATGCCCTAGGCGCGCCTGATCATAGACCAGTTCCACCCGGTAGCGCTGAGTCTGGCCGGAAAAAACTTGACTATCGCCTCCCGACCAGGCCTTTGTGCCGCAGACACAGATTCCGAGCGTGCGGACGAGGCTCCCGGAGACGGTTTTCGCCGCCTGATCAATCCTGCATTGCCATGAGTTCCTTGTCGGCGTAACGCAAGCGCAAAGCCAGCACCTTCGCGACCGCCTCGACCAGGTGGAATGCCAGCCGCTTGTGCTCTTCCTTGAGTTTCTCGAACTGCTCGCGCTGCAACACATAGAGTTCGGTGTCTTCAAGCGCCGTCGCATCATTGAAGCGTGTCATCTGGGAAAGGAAGGCCATGCCCCCGAAAAAGTCGCCGCGGCCATAGGTCAGTGAATGATGGCCACTCGGTGCGGCGGCAATGGGCAGGGTGATGCGAACGGCGCCGTTGCGAATCAGGTACAACTCGTTACCTGGGTCGCCAAATGCGTACACCTTGTCGTCCTTGGCGACCGATCGCCGCTCGAGACACGCATCCAGATCGATCAGGGTCTCTTCCTTGTGATCCTTGAAGAGTTCGAGGTCGGCGAGTTCGAGCGGCGTGAGGGCAAGTTGCTCGGTCTTGCTCTGCCCCAGGATCTGGTCTTCAACCCACTCGATCGCGTCATCGAGTTCAGGAAAAACCTTGACGTGATCGGTCATCGTCGTCAGTTCCATCTGGTCGAAGAACTCGGCGATGTTACGACCGTTGGGCAAGCTGCGCGAGAGGTCGCTGAAGATCAGGAAGGCATCACGTTCGATCAGCGAGTCGCGGATCTGGCTCAGCAGATGCACCGCCGTGACATCGACCGACTGTACGCGGCGCATGTCGAGCAGAATGTAGGTCCGTTTGCCGAGTTCCGGTTCGAGGGCGGTGTAGAGCTGGTCCTTGGTGCCGAAGAAGAGGCTGCCCTGCAACTCCAGGATGACCGTCTGCGAGTCATTCTTTTCGAGCACTTCCATATCCCGGCGCAGGCGCACGCGCTTCGAGTAGCGGCTGCCGCCGTTGCTCTTGCGACGAATCACCGTGCTGCTCAGTTGTTCGCGGATGAAGAGGAACATGGCGAGCGCGATACCGACGCCGGAAGCGGCGATCAGGCTGTAACCGACGGCCACGGCGACCACCGCCACGATGACGATGAAATCCATCATGGTCCATGGCGACTCCAGCAGATGGAAGCTGTGCCGGTCGATCATGCGCACGCCAACGACGATCAGGATGCCGGCCAGCGCGCCGACCGGAATCCAGGCGATGAAAGCACCCAGGGCGAGAAAGGCGACCAGCGACATCACGCCTTCGACCACCCCGGAGACCCGGGTCTGGCCACCGCTCGCCAGATTGACCAGCGTCGCCCCCATCTGGCCGGCACCCGGCATGCCGCCGGCACACGCCGAAGCGACATTGCCGAGCCCCTGCGCGATCAACTCGCGGTTCGAGTCGTGCCGACTGCGAGTCAGGGCGTCGAGGACGACCGCCGTCTTCAGCGTATCGATCGACAGCAACACCGCCAGTGTCAGCGCAGTGCCGAGCAGGCTGCCGATCTGGCTCAGCTTGAGCTCGCCGATCTCCTGCCAGCGACCGGTGATGGCTTCGAACATGCTCGACGCGGTGCCGCCGAGCGGACCGATGATCAACTTGTTGCCGGCAATCACCAGCAGCGACTCGTCCATCAGCGCGAGTCCGAAATAGGCCAGCACCCCGGCCAGCAGACCGAGAATCGCCGCCGGCACGACGCGCGTGAGCATCGGCGCGCCGATCATCACCGCTGCCGTCACCGCACCGATGACCGCGCTCTGCCACTCCCACAGCTCGGGCGAGATCAGCGCCCGCCACCAGGACGTGCCGCCGGGGACCCCGAGGAGTTTCGGGATCTGGCTGCCGATGATGATCAGGCCGACACCGGTGAGGTAGCCGCTGACGACCGGGAACGGAATGTACTTGATCAGGCTGCCGATGCCCATGAAACCCAGGAGCAACTGAACCAGCCCGGAAACCAGGCCGAGCGCGGTCAACATCAGGACGATCGACGGTGCCGCCACGCCATGCTGCACGAGTTCGATCGCAAAAGCCGAGAGAACCGCCGCGGCGGGCGCGCACGGTGCAGTGATCAGGCGATTGGTGCCGCCGAGGGCAGGCGCCACGAGACCGAGAGCAGTCGCTCCGAGGATTCCCGCGAGCGCCCCGAGGCCGGCGTAAGCCGGGCCGATGGGGGCGTAGATGGTGACCCCGAAGGCGATCGCCGACGGCAGGGCGACCAGCATCGCCGCCAGACCGCCCCAGAAGTCACCGAGCAGCTTGTCATTCTTGAACTTTATTGCCAATTCCACAGGCGCAGCTCCCCCACCAGTCTTACATGAAAAAACGCTCCGGGCAGATCTCGCCGTCCGCCCGGTCCCCAGGGACCACACTCCAGAAGAAATACGGCCCAGACTGGTCAGTCCGGGCCGTATTCATGCTGCTTACCCTGAGACGAATATTCCGTTGCACATTTCAACGCGAAACAACGGCCACGTCACGCCGACACCCAAGCGCCGGTCTGCGACGCGTCGGCGCCAGGCAGCGGGGGCCAGGCCACCCCCATCCGGCGAGCAATCAGCGATAGACCTCGCTGGCACCAATGACCGTGACCGATCCGCGGCTGGCCCGAAGTTCCTTGGCCACCGCTTCGGCGTAGTCGGCGACGCGGTCGATTTCCTCCACGAGTTGTGCCAGAGGCAGTTTTGCCGCTATGTCGAGGGAATCGTCGGCGAAGATCCGCCTGATCAGTTGCATCGACAGACGGTCCGCCTCACCTTCGTACCAGCTGACGCCTCGTTTTTCCTCGGCAATCGACTGATCTGCCCACAACAGCCTGCTCGGGCGGCAATTCTCGACCAGGGCATCGACCGCGGCACAAACCGCTTCAGTCAGTTCCTGCAGGTCGGCACGCAGGTGCTCGGGAACATGACGGCAGGGACCCGAGAAGCCCGATTCGATGGCGAAGCCGGTCATCTGTCGCTTCATGTCCTTGAGCAGACGGCTGACTCCGGTCAGCGGATTCATCAATCCGGAGACCGGTCCCTGCGCCGCAGACTGGCACTGGATGCCCATTTCGACCTTCTGTTGCAGCGCATCAAGAGTCCGCATGTGCTCGGTAACACGCCTCGCCTGCTGCCAGCATGCCCCGTCGGGGCCGGCACTCAGGTAGGCGTGTACCGCCGCGCTGAAAATCATCGTCGCGTCCACCACGGCGTCCAGATAGCTATCCAGATCCTTTTCGATCGATCTCCAGACGGCAGGCATCTGGGCCCGCTGCGTTTGCGTTTTCACGATGCATCTCTCCTGCTTGAAGTAAAAAAACAGCGCCTGAGCGGCCGGGACCGACGCCTGCGTTGCTGACGGCACACGGTGTCTGTCGGGTTCCTGCGAACTCAGTTTACGATTTTCTGCTGTCGCAGCAGAGAGCGTCTGCTGCCGATTTCTGTGCCACTGCAAATCGGGTACACCGACAGTCTTCGTGACCACCGCCTGAGGACCACTCCTGCGCTGGCAAGCTCTTGTGCAATGTCGTCAAGCTTTTCATACCGATCGTAAAGTCTGAAAGCGCAGCCGACCGGGTTACGTCCCGCCGGGGCGACGACCGCATGGCGGTCGCTGTGGTCAAGTGCTTCACGTAAGCCCTGCTGCCGATAGTGCCTCAACACGTTCACGCTCCCGGTCGCCGCGTCGACATCCGACTCGGCAATCGTCGCTCCATTGGCCAGGCGCTGGTAGGCTTGCTGCAGGCTCTCGCTCGCCCTGCGGATGGCTGCCATCATCTGACTGGTGGCCTCGTCCGGCTTCGACAACATCTGCTGGAAGCCGTGTGCAAGCTGGAAGAGCCCTGCCGCCGCTCGATCGAGGATGTCTATCGTCCCGTGGATCTCGTCGAGCCCGGCAGCTTGACCGACGATCGAATCGACCGCCGCCCGATGCCGCCGCTGCAGTTCTTCACGCCGCTGCTCGAGGTCGAGCAGGCGCAGCGAATGGGCGGATTCCCTGCCATGCAGCACATCGGTGGCACTTCTCACCAGTTCCACCAGCATCGTCGCCTGATGTTCGATCATGCCCATGAAGTCGGGCCCTTCGACCGCCAGGAGCGATGATGTCCGTCTCACTGCAGCCGCCAGGGTGCTGCCTGTTGATGGAAGTGGCTGAGCAGCCCAGCGAGTTCCGGCAGCAAGGCTTCGCTCTGCGCGTTCAGCCAGCGGCGGAGCCCTTCACCTGCTTCGCCAGGCAACGCTTCGTCGGTCAGTTCACCGGCCACGGCCAGGTCGTTGAGCCGACCCAGCGTCTCCTGCAGACCGCTCGCCGAGAGGTGATACTTTTCCTGCAACTCGCCGGGAAAGAGAGGTGCAAAGAATTCCAGGGTGTAGCGCAAACGCTTGTAGGCCACGCGCAGACGATGACGGGCCGTTGCATCGCCGGCGAGCGCCTGCGCGGCCAGCTTTCTGACCTGTTTGGCACGCTTGTCAAGACAGCGCGGAGCGAAGACATCGAGTTGGCACGCTTCGTCTTCGGGCAGTGACAGCACGGCAGCCGTAAACTCGAGCAACAGACGGGAGTAATTGCCAGCCTTGAGTGTCCGCCGTGCCGCCTCGCGATTGATGGCACTGCGCCGCTGCGCGTAGAGCGCCAGGCGACTGATCGCGGCCTCTCCGGGAAAGGCCACCCCGAGCATCGGCAGGGTCTCGGCAAGAAATACGTCCCAGTTGCGGGCCTCGCCCAGTCGCCGGGCGACGGCCTGCCAGAGCGGATCGAAGCGCTGTACGAAGGTCGCCGGCAGGAGCGGCTGCCAGACCCGAATTGCCGACCGCAGACGACGGATGGCGACCCGCGCCTGATGCACGAACTCCGCATCGTCGGTCTCGCGCAGACCCTGCTCGTTGCCCTGCAGATGATTGAGGCAAGCCAGCACGATGGTACGGAAGGCAGTCACTGCCGTCATCGCGCCGTGGGTCTCAATGGCGCGAGCCTTGACTGGACGCAGGGATTCGTCCGCCCACACCTGGTAGCCGCGCTGAAACCTGTTGGCAGATTCCGGGTGCAGCGGCAATTCGGTCTGCAGTTCGCCGGCTGCCGAGAACAGATCGGCAACACCTCCCGACAGCAGCTCGAGACCGACCTCGCAAATCTCCTGGCGCCGTCCACCGGCTTCTATCCAGCCGCGGTCGAGGGCGAGCCCAATGCGTACGCCATCGCGCGGCTCGAGCAGCCAGGCGCGGCGAGTGAAGGTAGTGGTAAACGCTGGCTGCAGTTCCGGCCGCAACGATTCGAGCAGGTCGCGCAGCGGACTGTCATCGACATGCGAAAAATCGAGATCCTCCGGCGCGCCAGCCCCTTGCCATTCGCCGGGTCCACTCGCCGCGCCTCCTGGCAAGGCCAGTCGACGGACCGAAGACAGCCAGGCCGAACCGCTTCTGCGGTAACCCACAACGACGCTTTCACGCCGCAGGCGTTGGTCGGGTGTGTCGTAATAGGTTTTGACGACGCGCTGGCGAATCGGCTTGGCGGCGGTGAGCAGCCGATGCCTGACGAGTTGGCCAGCAAGGCCTGGCGTTAGCGAGAGATTGAGTTCGGTTCCAACACCCATCTGACGAGTTCCTGACAAGCGGACCGACATCCGACTGAAAATCAAGCCCGGACCCCAGCCCAGTGAGACAGCCCTGGATCTTCAGCGGCGGCGAGCAAAGGCGGTCGTGGAGAATTGTGAGTTATAAAAAGCACAATTTGTGCCATCTACCGAGTACGACAAGGATGCATTCACAATCAGTGGAATAGCACTACCGGGCGAAGCAGGGGAAAACGCTTGGGGGGTGCAACAAAACGTGCAGCGACGGTCCATGCCGGCCGCCAGCGAATCGGGATTTTGCCTATGCAACAGTCGCTTGCAAGCGAAAGCCGGGATTTTGCAGAAAATGAAAACGTTACACCTGTGACCGGCGTGATCGCGAGGTGAAGCGACTCGCGCAGAAACTCCAGCCGGGTCGGGGTACGCGCAAGCTGGACCGGCAGCCGTAGCAAAACGGCCGTGATCCCCGCGCGCGCGGGAATCACGGCCGGATCAGGCCCCGACAAACAGCCGGGCAGGGTTTCAGCAGAGCTTGACGACGATGTCGAGCAGCGTGCTGTTGCAGACATTCAGGCGGTCTCCCGCGCGCAGCAGCTGGCCGTAGATTTCCTTGCGCCTGAAAATGTTATGGAAATCATTGTCGTTGAACAGTTCGGCGAGCGCGCGGCGGTGGGTGCGCGTCAGGTTGCGCACCGCCTTGTCGGACCTCTCTGCGTCGGCGCGGCCCAGTTTCGGATCGCTGCCCAAGCGGCCGTAACCGGCGGCCACGGCTTCCGCCCCATCCTTGAGGTGCATCGCCATCTCCAGGCAATACTTGTCGGCCTTGAGGGCGAGCACATTGGCGTCCATCTCGGCGACGATGGTCTTGCAGCTGTTGATGATTTCATCGAGATTGATGATCGCCCGGTGCAGGTCTTCGCGGTCGATCGGGGTCGAGAATGCTTCGTTGAGCAGCGTCAGGTTGCGAACCTTGAGTCGATCTCCCTCGTGCTCGGCATCGATCACCCGCTTGGCGACGTCCGAGCTACCGGAGCCCATGTAGTCGACCAGGAGACCCGCGCTGACGCCGACCTGCGCGCTTTGTTCGGCAAGCAGCGCAAAGAAGTTCGGTACTTTCGGAAAGACCCGATGCAGGATGCGGCGGGTGAGGGAAGGTGCTGTATTGCTTGCGGTCGCCATGATTAGGCCTTTCCGAGAAATAGATTAACAAGAGCGAATGTCTGAATGGCAACCAGTGCCGAGCCGGGAATGGTGATGACCCAGGTCACGGCTATGTCCTTGGCCTTTTTCCAGCGAACCGCCTTGGGCCGTTCCGAAGAACCGATACCCATGATCGAGGTGGCAACCACGTGCGTGGTGGACACCGGCGCACCGATCGCCGACGCCGTCAGGATGACGATCGCCGAGGTCAACTGCGAGCTCAGCGCATGAATCGGGCGCACACGGTAGATGGCGAAGCCGAGGGTACGAACGATCCGCCAGCCACCCGAGAGGATACCGAGGGTAATCGCCAGGGCGCAAGCCAGCATCACCCAGAAAGGCACTTCAAAGGTCGGGATGAAGCCCCCCAGCAACAGCGCGAGGGTCAGCATGCCCATGCTCTTCTGCGCGTCGTTGGCTCCGTGCGAAAAGGCAAGACCCGCGGCGGTGACGAACTGTGCGTAGCGCAGACCGGTATTGGCCGAAGGCTTGGCAGCAAAGAGGATGATGCTCAGCAGCCGCAACATCAGGAAACCGGCCCAGAAGCCGATCAGCGGCGACAGGATCAAGGCCGCCAGCACCTTCATGATGCCGGTCAGGTGGCCATTCATCAACGAGCCGAAGCCCCAGACGACGTTATCGACGCCGGCCGAGACCACGACAGCGCCGATCAGGCCCCCGACCAGCGCATGCGAGGAGGAAGAAGGGATACCCAAATACCAGGTACCCAGGTTCCAGACGATGGCGCCGACCAGTCCGCTGATCAGGATGGCCAGCGAAAGAACGGCCTGCACGTCACCGAGGGTGACGAACTTGCCGATCGTGTTGGCGACCGCCGTACCGCCCAGCAAGGGGCCGAGAAACTCGAAGGTTCCGACGATGATCACCGCCTGAACCGGCGTCATCGCGCGCGACGCAATGATCGTCGCCACGATGTTGGCGGCATCATGGAAGCCGTTGGTATAGTCGAAAAAAAGGACGATGACGACGGTCAAGATCGTCAGAATCAGTAATGTGCTCATGCAGCGGCCCTGTGGTTGTTGTCGTGGTTTGAAGCGCAGCCATTCGATGAACCTGTGTGCCGCGAAGTGCGCCTTCCAGGTTCCGACTGGCTCTCTGTCGCAATGACTATTGCGTCCTGTTGATCCTCCTTGTCTTGCGCGAGTTGCTCCAATTCAGCCAACCACCGCCGAAAGCCGGCGGCAGCGACTACCCGGCGGTGATCCTGGCCACTTGCCAGTGCAGCCATGACATGTTCCGAAAAACCGGCGAAAAGGCAGGTGCCGACCTGCGCCAGCAGACAAGAAAACTCCCCCGCCAACAGCAAGCCTGCGCTTCGCTTTCGGCTAGCGCCTGACACCCCCCCGGATATCGGACCGACCCTTGTTTCGTTTGAACAAAACCGTCACCACCGAGCAATGCCGGCAATGCCGATCTCATCAGTGCTAGCACTATTCATGCCAAGGTTTATCGGAACCGGGGATGTTCCTGAAAACAGGCGCTTATCAAGTTCCAGCGACCGTCATCAGAGATCCTGACAGGATGTTGACGGGTGTAACAAAATGCACTGCAATTCAGCACCAAACCCTTGCATATTGCATTTTTTAACATTATAACATTGACTTGATGAACGTCACAGGGGGTAATCCATAATGCCTGAATGTAACACCCCAACCTGTTGGCTTGCAGCTCATGTCGTGGCGCGCTAGCCTGCACAACTCAGCGTTTCACGACGACGCTTGCAGCGCGCGCCGCGCCAGCCGCCGGTTGAGCGCCGGGCGGGACAGCCCGAGCAGCGTCGCGGCAACCCCCTGGTTGCCCTTGGCCCGATTGAGGGCTTCCCTGACCATTGCAGCCTCGACCTCTTCAAGCGTGGGAAAACGCCCCGGGATGAGGATCGGCAGGTCGTCGGACGCTTCCGCCACGGGGTGTTCGGCGCCCGTCTTCTGCTGTTTCTGGATGGCCTGGCGAAAGCTGTCCATGCCCAGCACCGCTCCCCCGCGATGCAGCGCCATGGCGTTGAAGACCATCGCCCGCAGCTCGCGGACGTTACCGGGGAAATGGTAGTTCGAGAGCAGGGTGACGAGTTCGTTCGACGGCTGGGGGGCGGGTTTGCTGATCGCCGCCGCTGCCTCGTCGAGGAAGTGCTGCAACAGCAGCGGGATGTCCTCCTTGTGCTGACGCAGCGGCGGCACTTCGACCTGATGCACCGAAAGGCGAAAGAAGAGATCCGAACGGAAATGGTTCTGGCGCATCATCACGGCCAGATTGCAGTTGGTCGCGCAAACCACGCGCGCGTCACTCGGACGCGCGACGTCGGAGCCGAGCGGGAAGTACATGTGCTCCTGCAGCAGGCGGAGCAGTTTGACCTGTGAGGCCATCGACAGGTCGCCGATCTCGTCCAGGAAGAGCGTGCCGCCGGCGGCCTGTGCGATGAGACCGGCGCGCGACTGGTCCGCACCGGTGAAGGCACCCTTCTTGTGACCAAACAGGGTATCGGAAAAGAGTGTGTCATCGAGGCCGGCGACATTGACCTGAACGAACTGTCCGCTCAGGCCACTGAGCTTGTGCAGGGCATGGGCAAACATTTCCTTGCCGGCGCCCGTCTCACCGGAGATCAGTACCGGTTCGGCGGAAACGGCCACCGCTTCGAGATACTGGAAAAGCGCCCTCATTTTGCGGCTATGGGTGACGATGCCGGCAAAAGCCTCGTTGTTCTGCAGGCAATCCGAAAGCAGGTAACGCTTGAGCACCCCCATCTGCCGTCGCAGCGAGTGCACCTCGAGCGCATGGCGGACACTGGCGACCAGTCGGCTTTCTTCGACCGGTTTGACGAGGTAGTCGAAAGCGCCTTCCTTCATGCTGCGCACGGCAGTCTCGACATCGAGCGCGGCGGTCATGACGATCACCGGCACTTCCGGGTAGAGGTGGACGATGTCCGGCAGCAGCTTGTTGCCCGAGATATGGGGCATGAACAGATCCAGCAGCACCGCGCTGGCTGGCTGCCGTTCGAGGGCCGGCAGCAGCTCGCGGCTGTCGCCGACCATTTCAATCCGCGCCACCCCGGCACTGTGCAGCAGCGCTGCCGTAGCGTGCAAAACCGATTCCTCGTCATCGACGAGAAAAACCGGCAGACTGGCAAACGACTTTTCCTTCATTCACTCCTCCGTACTGATCGGCAGATCGATACTGACCGTGGTTCCGAGATCACCGTTGGACTCAAAGCGCAGTAGCCCGCCATGTTTTTCGACGATCGACGACGAGATCGACAGACCCAGACCGGTGCCCCCCGTGTCGGCCTTGGTGGTAAAGAAGGGTTCGCCGATCTGCGCCAGGACATCTTCGGCAATCCCTTTTCCCTGATCCGCAACGCCGACGATGATCCTGTGTCCGACCCTGTCGAGTCCTGCCGAGACCGTGACCGACCGGCCACGATCGGGTAGCGATTCGAGGGCATTGACGATGACGTTGATGAACACCTGTTCCAGTTGCTGCACATTGCCCCTGACGGTCGGCAGGGTCTGCGGCAGGAACAGGTGGAAGTGATCGGTGTGCTTGCGGATACGGGCTTCGAGCAGCGTCACCACGGCCTGCAGAATCTTTCCGATATCGGCCGCTTCGTCCATGTGTCCCCGATCCTGTTTGCCAAGGTGCTTCAGGTTATCGACGATCTTCCGGATCCGTTTGGCATTCTCGCCAATATCCCGCATCCCCCGCGAAACGATCTCCTCTGCCTGTGCAAAGGAGATGCCGGCAAGCAGAAAAGCCCCCTGCTCCTGCTCGTACTCCTTGAGGATCGGCAGCGCATCCTGCCAGATGCGTGCCAGCAGCGAAGCATTCGCCAGGATGGCGTGATTGGGATTGTTGATTTCGTGCGCGATGCCGGCCGACAGGACACCCAGCGAAGCGAGACGCGCGCTGCGGATCGCCTGCCATTGCAGCTTGCGGTTCTCGGTGATGTCGGTGATCACCACCATCGCTGCCATTACCGCGCTTGCCGAGCTGATCGGCACCATGCGGACTTCCCACCAGGTGGCGTCACTCGATCGATACTGGCAATGCTCGATTCGTCCACTGCTGAACACAAGCCCCAGCCGCTCCAGGTATCCCGGACGAACGTCTGCCGGCAGAATCAGTTCCGATCGCTTCTCACCCGCACCGCCGACCGGATACGGCAAAGGCCGGTTGGTGAACAGGATGTTGGCTTCGCAGTCGACGGTGAAGATGAGATCCGGGGAATGGTTGAACAGGGTGCGCAACTTCGCTTCCGAATCTCGCAGCACATCCTCGGCCAGCTTGTGCTCGGTGACGTCCTCGAAAAAACCGACGATCCGACTCAACCTGGCAGCGGTTTCGCGCACCGGGAAGCCGCAGACACGCAGCCAGCGCCGGCCACGCTCGCCCGTCGACACCGGCAGGACGACCGTGAAACGCTCGCCCTCCAGGCGCAGCCGGCTGATCGCTTCGCCCAGCGTGCGCCGATCGTCAGCGGCGAAAACATCCAGCATCAGTGCCGGCGCAGTAACGTCGAGCCTCACCTCGGGACCGGCGATCTGCCGGAACGCAGGGCCGATGTACTCGAGCCGCGTCGCGTCGGCGTTGGTCGCCCAGAAAACCACATCGACCGTTTCTGCCAACTGTCGAAAGAGCTCTTCGCGCTCGTAAATGGTCTGCGTCAGCGCAATTCGATTATCCAGTTCCCGGCGACTGCGCACCAGATAGAAACTCAGCAGGGCGGTGAAACAGTATACCGCCGAGCAGGACTGACCAATGCGCCTTGGTGAACGCTTCGGCACTGCGAAAGGTCTGGGTGGCAACGCAAGTGATCGTCCAGTTCGCGGTCGCCGACGGGAATCCGGATCGGCGATCTCGCGGTTGCTCCTCGTCGACTTTCGGCAACAGGCCTGCGGGCGTCGGTGCCGCGCGCGGTGTCAGGCGACTGGCGTAGAAATGGAGAAAGCTGGGCGTCGCCGGCAGCCGAGTCGTCACGCACCAGGACCTCGACGCCGCGCGGCTCCAGCAGACTGATGGCGACATCAATCAGTTGTTCGATGTCGTAGATGGCGACCACGAAGCCCAGCGGCTCGGCCCGCCTGCCGGCAGGACGAGCGCGGCGCGGGTCGTGCGGCGCATAGACCGGTAGCGCCGCGTAGATCACCTGCGCCGCGCCACCGGTCTCGCCGGGGCGGACGAGTTCCAGGCGCCCGCTGACGGCAACCTTGCCGCTCGCTCGTGCACGCTCGAAAAGGGCAGCCAGTTCGCCGGCCGCATTCAGATCGACCCCCGGTGCGATGTTGAAGCCGGTGCGCGACGCCGAAAGCATGACCTGCACTCGCAGTTCACCGTGAGGCGCCACCTCCTTGCTGCTCGTTGCCCTGGCTGACGACGTCAGCACCGACGCCCAGAGCAGATTATCGATGTACGGGCGGCGTTTGAGGACCGAATCGGTGAAGGCAACAAAGGCCGCTTCGTCGACGCCGCGCGTGTCGTGGAACAAGCCTCGGATCTCGAGCAGTGCGTCCAGCCCCTGGTCTACGGTCGACCGCACGGCCTGGATGCGGTCACCGGCAGCCCACTCGAATTCCTTGAAGTGGCTGGTCTCCAGTTCCTGCTGCACATTCCACGACGACAGACAGGTCAGCACAATGCCGCCGATGGCCACGGCATAGGCGGCGGTATACTTTCGCAGATTCTCGAGCATGGGCGCTGATCAGAAGGTTGCGGTAGGGCTTCGCCGGCGCAACTTTTCCGATCGCCACTAGCCAATCGCCGGCAGCTTAGCAGAAACTGCCGGCGCTGGACGGGTATCGCACTGCTGCGCTGCAGGCCACTCCGGCGACCGTGGCGCTGCAGCACGGGATGGCGGCTCGACAGTAAGAAAGGCTGCAGTCTAACGCCCTCAGCCAGGCGCTGCCGGCAATGCAGGGAATTACCGTTGTCCCGTCAGCGCTTCGCCAATCCGGGCCTGGGGTAGAATCCTCGCCTTCCTTTCTCGTGACCCGTTTCGATGCAAGCCCTCTGGATGGTCCTCGCCAGCCTGCTCTTCGCCTGCATGGGAGTCTGCGTCAAGCTCGCCGCGGCCACCCATTCGGCGGTCGAGATCGTCTTCTACCGCAGCCTGATTTCGCTGATCCTGATGTTCGCCCTCATCCGTCTGCGCGGCGTATCGCTGAAAACCGTGCACTGGCGCTGGCAGGTGAGCCGCGGCGTGGTCGGTTTCTCGGCGCTGGTCGCCTATTTCTGGGCGATCACCCTGTTGCCGCTGGCCACTGCGGTGACGCTCAACTATACCTCGGCGATCTTCCTCGCCGCTTACCTCGCCCTCTCCGGCCATCGCCTGACGGCGGGGATGATCGCCTCGTTGGCCCTCGGCCTGGCCGGGGTCGGCCTACTGCTCAAGCCGACCCTGCACGCCGACCAGTTGTTCGGTGGCCTGATCGGGCTGGGGTCCGGCGTCCTGGCCGGAATGGCCTATTTCAGTGTGCGAGAACTGGGCTCACGCGGCGAACCGGAGAGCCGCACCGTTTTCTACTTCTCGCTGGTGTCTTCGCTGTGCGCGAGTTTCTGGCTGTCGCTCTCGGACTTGCATCCCGTCGACTGGCAAAGCGGTGCGCTCCTGCTCGGCGTCGCGCTCTTCGCCACCGGCGCTCAACTGGCAATGACTCGCGCCTATGCCGGCAGCCGGACCCTGCTCGCGGCGGCGCTCGCCTACAGCACGGTGATCTTTGCCAGCCTTTTCGGTATGCTGGTCTGGCATGAGACGCTGGACCGCTGGTCGTGGCTGGCGGTTGCCCTGATCGTCCTCTCAGGACTGTCGGCTAGCCGCTTCTCCCGGCCGCCGGCCCATCGCCGCCCGCCGCCCGAGAGCGATTCGCTGCCCTCCGGCGGCTAGCAGGCGCGCAAGGTCGGCAGCGGGCGCCGTTCGCCCGCCGACCACTGGCGCAGCCCGCCGAGCAGCCGCGCGAACCGCAGCCGCATCGGCGGCGCGACGCGCTCGAAGCGGACCTGACCCCGACCGATGGCTTCGAGCAGGGCGAGACCACTGCCGCGAACGACATGGCTTTCGCCGGCCCTGAGAACGATGTCGCCGGCTTCGCCTTCGACCGTCAGCCAGAGCACGCCGGCCGTGCAGACGATGCGCACACCGCGCGCCGAGAGCAGGCGGATCGGCATATTGGGCGTCAGGCAGAGTTCGCTGTGCTGCGGATCGAGGTTCATGACTGGTCTCCTTCGGTTGATGAAAAGCAGTTTAGGACTTCCAGCACCTATGGTACAGTTACAAAGTGCTTAAATTGTAATCAATACAATTTGTCTTTCGCCGAATTGTACTGGTTAATACTCAACAGAACTGTGTCGGTAGAGGATCCATGGAAAACGAACTCCTGCGTTACGAACGTCTGGCGGCGGATCTCGGGGGCATCATCGTTGCCGGCAGTCTGCGTCCTGGCGAGCGCCTGCCGTCGGTACGGCGACTGGCGCGCGAGCGGCACCTGTCGGTGTCTACCGTCGTGCAGGCGCTGCACCAGCTGGAGGACCGGGGGCTGGTCGAAGCCCGACCGCAATCGGGATATTTCGTTCGCCATGCGGCAGCCCGCCGCGAGCCACCGATCGCCCGCACCACCCCGGAAGCGCCTGTACCGGTCGATGTCTGCCAGCGCCTGATGCGCGTCCTGCAGACCGGCGTCCAGCGCGGGGTCGTGCCCCTGGCGGCCGCCCTGCCCTCGTCCAGCCTGATGCCGCTCGCAGCCCTGCGGCGGCTCTATGGGAGCGTCGCGCGGCGCCATCTCGACCTGCTCGAAGGCGGCAGCCACATCAACACCGACCAGCCGGCATTGATCCGCCAGCTCGTCCTGTGTTCGGTCGGCTGGGCCGGACCGCTGGCGACGAGCGAGTTCGTCATCACCAACTCGTGCACCGAGGCCCTGGCGCTCTGCCTGCGGGCGGTGACCCACCCCGGCGACACGGTCGCGGTCGAATCGCCCGGCTATTACCTGATGCTGCAGCTGCTCGAGTCGCTCGGCCTGCGGGCACTCGAAATCCCCACCGATCCCCACACCGGCCTGTCCATCGAAGCGCTCGATCTGGCAACCCGCGAGAGTCGGGTCGCCGCCTGCCTGCTGGTCGCCAACGCCAGCAACCCGCTTGGCAGCATCATGCCCGACGAACACAAGCGCCGGCTCGCAAAGCTCACCGCCGAACGTGGCGTGGCCGTGATCGAAGACGACATCTACGGCGATCTCTACTTCGGCAGCGCGCGGCCGTGGCCGATCAAGGCCTTTGACGAGGCCGGCAACGTCATGCTCTGTTCTTCCTTCTCGAAGAGCCTGTCGCCGTCCCTGCGCATCGGCTTCGTCGCCGCCGGCCGCTACCGACCGCAGATCGCCCTGCAGAAGACGATCACCAGCGGCGGCACCAATCCGGTCACCCAGATGGTCCTCGCAGAGTACCTTGAATCCGGCGCCTGCGATCGCCACCTGCGCGGCCTGCGGCGCAGTTATGCGCGACAGGTCGATGCCATGCACTCGGCGGTGGGCAGGCACTTCCCCAGCGCGACGCGCATCACCGAGCCGCAGGGCGGTTTCGTCCTCTGGGTCGAACTGCCCGACGACCTCGACACCACTGCCATCCATGAGCGCGCCATCGCCGCCGGCGTCAGCTATGTCCCCGGCGAACTGTTTTCGGCCAGCGGGATGTATCGAAACTGTCTGCGACTCAACTGCGGCAACCCGCACACGCCCGAGATCGACGACGCCGTCCGCCGCCTCGGCAAGCTGATGCGCTGATCAGGCGTCGATCGGCGCGGTTCTGAACGCCGCGCTCGCTGGCCGGCGCGCCGATCGAGGATGAGCGGGCACCCGGATCGGGTTCGCGCAGTCGATCCCGCATCGGGTAGAACCGGGTAGAATCCTCGCATGGAGATCACCGAACTCACCCTGTTGCTGCTGCTGGCGATCGCCATCGGCGGTGCACTCGTCCGCTGGACGCCGCTGCCGCTGCCGATCCTGCTCGTCGTGATCGGACTCGTGGCCTCGTTCCTGCCCGGTCTCGACGCGGTCGAGATCGATCCCGAGCTGTTCCTGCTGCTGTTCATCCCGCCGATCCTCTTCGCCGACGCCTGGGTACTGCCACGCCGCGACTTTGTTCGCGTGCTCAAGCCCGTGTTGCTGCTCGCACTCGGCCTCGTCGTTCTGACCGTGGTGGTGGTCGGTTATGCGATGCACTGGCTGATCCCGAGCATGCCGCTGGCGGTCGCTTTCACGCTCGGCGCCATCGTCTCGCCAACCGACGCCGTCGCGACCGTGGCGACGACCGAAGTGCTGCCGCTGCCGGAACGAATCGTCCATATTGTGAACGCCGAGAGCCTGCTCAACGACGCCTCGGGCCTGGTGGCTTTCAAGCTCGCGGTCGCCGCCGCTGCCACCGGTCTCTTCTCGTCGGCGCAGGTTGCCGGCAGCTTCGTCATCCTGGCCGGTGGCGGGGTCCTGGTCGGCATCGCCTTCGAATGGGTCGGACGTCAATTGCGGCAGCGCCTGATTCGCCTGCAGGCCAGCGACCCGGTGTTGCAGACCCTGCTGACCGTGCTGATACCCTATGGCGCCTATCTCGCCGCCGAGGCCCTGCAGGTCTCGGGAATCCTCGCCGTAGTGGCGGCCGGGCTATGGGCGAGCGGTCAGGAAGTGCAGGGTCTGACCGCGCACGCGCGGCGGCACGCCCGCGAGGTCTGGCGCATGCTTTCCTACGTGCTCAACGGGCTGGTCTTCGTCCTCCTCGGACTGCAATTGCGGCGCATGCTGACCAGTGTCGAGCATTTCGATCCCCTCGACCTGACCCTCTACGCGGTCATTCTCTGGCTGCTGCTGAGCGGGCTGCGCCTCGCCTGGGTGTGGACCTCGGCGCATGCCCGCTTCCGCCTGCACTGGGGCTGGGCCGGCAGTCGCTCGGGACCGGACCCGAAGCGCATGCTGCTCGTGAGCTGGGCCGCCGTCCGCGGTTCGATCACGCTCGCCACGGCACTTTCGATCCCGATGTTCGTCGCCGATGGCACGCCCTTTCCTGAACGCGACCTGGTCATCTTCCTCGCCGCAGCGACCATCATCCTGACCCTCGCCCTCAACGGTGTGCCACTCCCCTGGATCATCGGCAAGCTCGCCCTCGACAGCGACGAACAGGCCGCGCACGAGGAACAGGCCGCGCGCGCCGAAATCGCCCGGGCAGCAATCGGCGCGATCTCGCGGCAGACCGGGAACCTGTCGGACCCCGAGGACCGGTTTTTCGGTGAACAGCTCACGCGACGTTACGAGGGCAAGCTGGAGCTGCTCGAGGGCGATACCCGCAACGCATCGCGACGCGCGACTCATATCGCGCTGCGCAGGCAACTCCGCCTGGCGGCGATCCGCGCTGAACGAGAACGCCTGCACGAGTTGCACTCGGCTGACGCGATCAACGACGAGATCCTGCGCGTGATCGAAAGCGAACTCGACGAGCGCGAGCTGATTTCCTCGATCAGCGTGGACCGCGGCTAGTCATTCCCGGTAAAACCGCGGCAGCGACTCCATCACCTCCTCCGGCAGCGTCTCCCGCAAACACCTTCCTCAAACGCCGAACTGGAGCCGCGAGGCGCGCCTACAGGCCGCCGCGATCGATCGGTTGCGCGTGCGTGCCGACATCGACCAGGCTTCCTGATCCAGCACGATGAACTTCCCCCGCGCGACGCGCATCACCGAGCCGCAGTGCGGTTTCGGCAAGCTGATGTGCTGCTCAGGCGTCGATCGGCACGGCTTTGAACGGCGCGCTCGCTTCGAGCCTTTCCGCCAGCCTTTCGAGCCGGGGATAGTCGCCGGTCGGCCATTCGTGAGGCAACACGTAGCGGACGAAGCCGATCCCGACGACGCTGCTGATGTCGGCCTGCGTCAGGCGGTCGGCGACCAGGAAATCGCCATCGAATCCTTCTTCGAGCAGGGCAAAGGCCTGTCGCATCTGGTCGCGCAGGCGGCTGCTCCAGTCCGGCCACTGCCGTTCGGGTGGACGTTTGCGCTCGTATTCGAGAACCACCGCCTTCTCGGTCGCGATCATCGCCAGGGCCATCATCTGCTGTACCCGCCGTCGCTCGGGACCCGTGCGCGGGACCAGCGGCGAGACGCCCGTCTGGCTGGCCAACTCGTCGAGGTAGTCGAGCAGATAGGCGCTCTCATGGAGCTTCTCGCCGTTCGGCAGGGTCAGCATCGGCACCTTGAACAGCGGATTGATCCCCCGCATGGCCTCCATGTGCCTGAACACCGATAGCGAAATGTGTTCGTAAGGGATACCGTAGAACTGCATGGTAATCGCCACGCGACGCACAAAGGGTGAATCGTAAAGTCCGAGCAGCCGGTGCGGCGGCTGGTTTGTGATCATGCTCATCTTCTTTTCTCCGGCAAGGATGCGGGGTCTCATGAGGCGCAGCCAGCGAGCGACGGTCGACCGGTCATTCAACCCGGGCACACCGCACGGGCCGAGGCGGAGGACGTTTTCCAGCGGCAGCTTCGGCCAGGGCGCCTGGCCATGCACGGCCACCGGCGCAGGCTGATGGTAACAGCTTCGCCGACGAAGACAACGACTCGAGCAATCGACTGGCTTTGCGCAGCACAGCTCACGCGACCTGCCGAGGGCAAGCTCGAACTGCTCGCGGGCGACACCCGGCACGCTTCCCGACGCGAGAACCGCCACCCGCAGGCTCCCACCACCTTCTTCTTCAAACGCCGAACTGCAGCGCCGCGAGGCGCGCGTACAGGCCGCCGCGATCGATCAGTTGCGCGTGCGTGCCGACCTCGACCAGGCGTCCATGATCAAGCACGATGATCCGGTCTGCGCTTTGCACGGTGGCCAGCCGGTGGGCGATGACGATCGTCGTCCGGCCACCCATCGCCGCTGCGAGCGCCGCCTGTACCACCTGCTCGCTGGCCGCGTCAAGACTGCTGGTCGCTTCGTCGAGCAGCAGCAGCGGGGCATTCTTGAGCATCGCCCGGGCGATTGCGATGCGCTGCCGCTGGCCGCCCGAGAGGCGAACGCCGCGCTCGCCAACGCAGGTCGCGTAGCCCTCGGGCAGCCGCTGGACGAACTCGTCGACGAAGGCCGCGCGGGCGGCGCAGCGGATTTCCTCGGCGGTTGCATCGGGCTTGCCGTAGCCGATGTTTTCGGCAATGCTGCCGGAGAAGATCACCGCCTCCTGCGGCACCACCGCGATCCGTGCGCGCAACTCGGCGAGGCGCGGCAAGCGCAGGTCGACACCGTCGATCCCGATGGCCCCGTCGTCAGTCTCGTAGAAGCGCTGCAGCAACTGAAAGATGGTGGTCTTGCCGGCCCCCGACGGACCGACCAGCGCCACCGTCTGGCCGGCCTCGACGGTGAAATCGAGGCCCTGCAACACCGGCTGCGTCGGCCGCGACGGGTAGGCGAAATGGACGTCCTGAAAGCGCACCTGCAACCCGGCCGGCGCCATCGGCAAGGCGACCGGCAAGTCCGCTTCGACGATCGGTGAACGGGTGTCGAGCAATTCCATCAGCCGCTCGGTGGCACCCGAAGCACGCAGCAGATCCCCCCACACCTCGGCGAGCACCGCGACACTGCCGGCGACGATCATCACATAGAGCGCCGTCTGGCTCAGTTCACCGACACTGATCTCGCCGGCGAGAACCGCCTGGACGCCGCCGTACATGCCGTAGAGCAGCGAACCGAAGACGCCGATGATGACAAACGCCGTCAGCGCCGAACGGCTGCCGCTGCGCCGGATCGAGGTGACGAAAGCCGCTTCGTTGGCGATCCAAAACCGCTTCGCTTCGGCGCTTTCCCGAGTGTAGCTCTGGACCACCGGAATCGCGTTGAGGATCTCGCCGGCGATGCTGCTGGTATCGGCCAGGCGATCCTGGCTGGCGCGCGAGAGTTTGCGCACGCGGCGGCCGATGAGCGCCGCAGGGAGGACGACGAGGACGACGATGCCGGCGACGATGAGCATCAGCCGTGGCGTCGTGGTGAGCAGCATGGCCAGCCCGCCGGCAAGCAGGAGGACGTTG
Source organism: Candidatus Accumulibacter jenkinsii (assembly GCA_036625225.1). GTDB lineage: Bacteria > Pseudomonadota > Gammaproteobacteria > Burkholderiales > Rhodocyclaceae > Accumulibacter > Accumulibacter jenkinsii. The sequence goes on from JAZKUF010000002.1 coordinate 375,404, forward strand.
CGCAGACCCATGCTGACGCTCGAACCGACGGCATGATGGATCACCGTCGTGTCGGTGGTCAGGCGGGACAGCACTTCGCCGGTCTTCAGCGTCTCGAAGAATTGCGGGCTCTGCTGCAACACGTGTGCGTAGACGGCCTGGCGCAGATCGGTGGTGACCCTTTCGCCGATCCAGCTCACCATGTAGAAACGGGCCGCGGTGGCAAGGCCCAGCATTACCGCAACGCCGAAAAGGAGGACAAAGTAGGCGCGAATCGACGCCAGTCGCGCACCCGGGTCGCTCGCCTGCGACAGCGCGAGTCCCCCGTCTACCAATAACTTCACCGCATAGGGCAGTGCCAGCGTCGCACCAGCGGCGAGCAACAGGAACAGCAGGGCAAGCGCCACCTGCCTGCGGTAGCGAGAGAGGTAGGGCAGCAGCGCGCGCAACGGCCGCAGCTTGCGCACCGGCAGCGCGGGCTCGACGCCGCTGACCGCGGCCTCGCCAGCCATTCGATCGGGGGTCTCGGTGTTCAGGCGATCAGTCCGCGCAGGACACCCCAGCCGCCGCCGATCCCGAGCGCCCCGACCGCGAGCATGGCGAGCAGAAAGCCGGGGCCACGGGTTTTCGGGTCGCGTGCGTAGGCCAGCGCGTACCAGACCCGGCCAGCAAGCCAGAGACCGCCGAACACGGTCGCCCACTGGCTCGACAGACTGAGCGCAAAGATCCACAACAGCGGCAGGAAAAGCACCGTGTTTTCGAGGGTATTGATCTGGATGCGATAGGCGACTTCGAACTGCGGATGACCGGTCGTCGCCGGGGCCTTGATCGCCCATCTGATCCGGCAGCGGCCGACGTAGGCCGCACAGGCGAAGAGCAATAGCGAAGAGGCAAGGGTAATCAGCATCGGTCCGGGATAGATATTCATGGCAGCCATCAGGGTCAAAAGGTGGGCAGAAGATCAGCGTGCGGTCAGGGTCAGCAGAATGTCGGCGTACCAAGCACAATTGAGGCCCAGTGCTTCGTCGAGTTTGAGGTCGCGGCTGCCGACATCGAGACGAGCCGAATGGATGCCGAGCAGGATCCACGGCAGATCGCCCCGCTCCGCCTCGGCGCCCGCGATGCGCATCACCACCGGCGCCCCGCTGGTGCCGCGGTGCGTCCGTGCATCGGTGAGAAAGTAACCTTCGCCCTTGAAGCGCAGACCGAACGACGACGCGAGCACCGCCTGCCGAACGACCGGCATATGGTGAAGAGTGTCATGAAAGCCGAGCGGGAAACCGACCACCAGCAGTGAACTGCCAACCTCGACGAGGTCGGCGCGGCCAGGCAGATGGGCAGGGGTGAAGGCTCGATAGAGCGATCGGGCAGGCAAAGCTGCGCGGTCGATCTCGATCAGCGCGACGTCGATGTCGCCGGCGGTATCGAGCCCCTGCCGCCAGAGACTCTTGCCGGCACTGTAGAGCGGAATCGAAAAACCCGTGGACTCGGCGAGATTGTCCGGGTCGATATGCAACTCGATCTCGATGCGATCCGGAAAGTGCCGGCTGGGCTTGTCGAGCAGCACGTGCCGACTGGTGACCAGGAAAAGACGATCGCCGCGAGCGAAGAAAAAACCGCTGGCATTGGTTAGTGCGTGCTGCTGCTGAAAGGTGCAGATCCGTGCCGCAGTAAGGAGAATGGTATCGATCATCGAAATGGAGAAGACCTCGGCCGGTGGACGAATGCTGGTCCTGCCGTCAGGCAGGGGCCCCGCTTTCCAGGTCAGGGCGGAGGTTTCGTCGTCCGCCTGCCGGGTCGGCATGCCGTCTGGCCGATGGGCGCCCAGCACAAGCCCAGATGATCGACGATCCAGTCGATTGTGTAAACGTCGATAAAAGGGGGATACCGCACCGCAAGCACCGCCGACTGACCGAGAACCGGCGGCCGGCGAGCGATTGCCAGCCGCGCATCGGCGCCTTGCACCGGCGCACCGACCGGCATTGATCGTTGACCACTTCACGCTAACAAGATAAATTTGCAACAACGACACTTGTAGGATTGATTTTTCCAACCTGTTTCCCCTTTACCGACAGGACACACCATGAACTTCCTCGCAAGAAAGCGCATTGGCATCCTTACCGGAGGGGGCGACTGCCCCGGCCTCAACGCCGTCATTCGTGCGGTCACCAAAACCGCCTGGGCGCAATACGGCGCGACCGTGGTCGGCATCGAGGACGGCTTCGAGGGCCTGGTCGAAGGGCGCATGCACGAGATTCAGGACAATGAAGTCTCCAACATCCTGAGCCAGGGCGGCACCATTCTCGGCTCGTCAAACATGGGCGATCCCTGGCATTACCCGGTCGAGATGCCGAACAGCAGCATCGAAATCCAGGACTATTCCCACCGCGCCATCCGCAATGTCCAGCGCTGGGCGCTCGACGCCCTGATCGCCATCGGTGGTGACGGAACGATGAACATCAGCAGCAAGCTGATGGACCACGGCATCAACGTCGTCGGCGTCCCCAAGACGATCGATAACGACCTCGCGGCAACCGACATGACTTTCGGCTTCGACACCGCGGTGTCGGTGGTCTGCGAAGCCATCGACCGGCTACACACAACGGCTTCATCACACCACCGCGTCATGGTGATCGAGGTGATGGGCCGGCACGCCGGCTGGATCGCCCTCACCGGCGGCGCGGCCGGCGGCGCCGATGTCATCCTGCTGCCGGAGATTCCCTTCTCGTGGGAAACCCTGTTCCGTGTCGTCAAGCAGCGCAACACGCGGCGCAAGCGTTTCAGCATCGTCTGCGTCGCCGAAGGCGCCAAGCTGCCCGAAGGCGGGCAGGTGATCAAGGCGCTCGACGAGAAACGTACCGACGCGCGGCAACTTGGCGGGATTGGCGCCATCGTCGCGCAGTCGATCGAGCAGGGGACCGGTCTTGAGACACGTGTCACCGTCCTCGGCCATCTGCAGCGCGGCGGCTCGCCGACCGCCTTCGACCGGGTGCTGGCCACCAACTTCGGCACCACCGCGGCGCACTGCGCCTGCCGCGGCGAATACGGGGTGATGGTCGCGCTGCGCAACAACAGCGTCATTGCGGTGCCAATCAAGGATGCCATCGCCGAACTGCGCCTGGTGCCGCCAGACAACCAGCTGGTGCGCTCGGTACGCTCCGTCGGAGTCAGTTTCGGCACCGAGGTGGCGGAATTTGCCTCCTGACCGGCGGGCTTCGCCGACCGCCTGCGGGTCACCAGACCGCTTGCGCCGGGAACACCCATTGAAATCCGATGTCGATTTTCGACCGCCCGCTGCCACTGCGCTCATGTCGAGAGCTTGCTGAACCGCCATCACCAGAGTTTGCGTCGACCGCGTGCGGCAAGGGAATCGGCCTTGCGCGGTGCTTTCCGAGTCCGGACCTGGTCCGCCACTGTTGAATCCGTCCACCCCTGAGAGAAGGAGCTTTTCACCATGACCGTTCATCTGTATCTGTCGCTGATTCCCGAAGCCCTGATTGCCTCGATGCTGCCGCCTGAAGATTTCGGCCAGTACTACGCCACTGGTCACCAGTACAAGTCCAAGGGCCAGGCGATGTTCTTCGAGATCGATTCGTCATTCCGCCACGAGTTTTTCGATATCGACGGCGCCGTCGCGCGCTGCGTTTCGCACCCGGACGGCCAGCCCAAGAATTCGGTCTACGTCGCCACCTACCGGGTCCTGGAGCACGTTCCGGTCAGTGCCCTCGGCAAGCTCCACTTGAGTACCGCGTACGGTCAGACGCTCGCCCTGTCACGCCAGGAGTCGATTCCGGCAGGCTCGGCAAACCTGCACCTGTACCAGGATCTGGCGCCGGTGAACAGCCTCATCGTCAGCACCCTCGATCCCGCCGCTCACTACGCCAGCGTCACGGCCAAGCCAGCCAAGTTCATCCGCTTTCCCGCCCTGTGCTTTGTCGAACTCGGCCTGGGTCAATTGGCCTCGGATCCGGAACACGGCAGCGTCAGCGATCTGCCCTACTCGTTCATCAACCATCTGCGCGAGGCACTGATCGTTCTCAATCCCCAGACCAAGCAAAGCAAACTGGTGCACCGGGTGCACTCGCTCGAGTTTCCGTACCGCATGGTCAAGAATGGTTTCTACGTCGGCAGCGGCCCGGCGCTGGCGTTTTATCCGATGCCTTCGCACGAGGTCCTGCGCCAGGAACACAGCACCTGGTGGCGTCTGGCCAACCTTTAAGCCCCCAGGCGGGGAATGCGGCGCGCACGCATTCCCCGCACGGATCGCTTACCTCGTCGGTTTCCTGATCATCGCCAGCACCCTGCTCAGCCTGCGGACGATTGGCATGTTACGGCCTGCACGAATGGACCGCGGCGCACACCGGCGGTGTGATCGACGCGCGCTGCAATTGTGCAGCGCCTAGCGCTTCGCTTCGGCAATGAATATTTCGACCCGCCGGTTCATCGCGCGACCGGCGACGGTCGCGTTGTCGGCAACCGGCTCGGACGATCCACGGCCATCGATCGCGATCCGGCTCGCGGACACCCCGCGCGCGACCAGATAGTCGCGCGTTGCCGAAGCGCGATTCACCGACAGCGGATTGTTCACCGCGTCGCTCCCCGTGCTGTCGGTATGGCCAACGATCGAGATCGTCGTCACCGGGTGCTGCTTGAGCGTCGTCGCCAGGCGGTCGAGAACCGGACGCATGTTCGGCTTGATGTCATAGCGGCCGACGTCGAAGGAAATATCGCTCGGAATGTCGAGCTTGAGCTGATTGTCGGCGGTTTGCGAAACCTCGACCCCGGTGCCGGCCGTGGCCTGCTCCATCGCCGCTTTCTGTTCCTGCATGCGTTGCGACCAGAGGTAGCCTCCCGCGGCCCCGAGGGCGGCCCCGACGGCGGCACCGGTAGCGGTGCTCTTGCCCTTGTTGCCGCCCGCCGTCGTACGGCCGATAACGGCGCCGGCCACGGCGCCGATCGCGGCGCCGGTGCCGGTGTCGCGCTGGGTTTCGCTCATGCCGGCACAACCTACCAGCGCACTGGCAGCGAAGGTGACTGCGGTAAGGGAAGCAACGGTTCTCTTCATGTCTCGCACCTCTATGAAATGAGAATGGGAATTCAAGTTCGGGGGTCAGAGTATAGCCGACCCGGGCAGTGACCCTCGCATTCTTCATGCGTCTTCACTGATCTTCAAAAGTTCCCCCGGGCGGGTTTGTCGGAAGCCCCTGCGCAGCAAGCTGTCGGCAGTTTCTCGCCGTCCACCGGCAGCGAATTTACCTTGACGCCGTCTTTCATCGCCAACCATACTTTGCTCACACGGGCTTGCTTTGGGCTTGAGTCTGCTTTCGTTCGCAGCCGCCCAAGGCGTGAATGATTCGATGGCTGGGAGACCGGTGATGAGCAATGTGCTGCTGCCGATCGAAGAGGTCACTTCCTGCGCGCCCCGGCGCCCGCTGACGAGCAGGCGGGCGGATGGCGCACCGGACGTCGCAGTCGGGTCTCGGTTCGCCGAATCCGTGCGCACGGCGTGGCGTCAGATATGGGCAATGGCGGTGCTGCTCTGCATGAGCACCTTCGCCGCTGGCGCGGCGCCGGTCATCGTCCTCGAAGTGCGCGAGGCGATCGGCCCCGCCACTGCCGACTATCTGATCCGCGGCATCGCCCAGGCGACCGACAGCGGTGCATCACTGGTGGTGATCAGGCTCGATACGCCGGGCGGCCTCGACACCTCGATGCGCCAGATCATCCAGGCCATCCTTGCCTCGAAGGTGCCGGTTGCGGTGTATGTCAGCCCCGAAGGCGCGCGCGCGGCGAGCGCCGGAACCTACCTCCTGTATGCCTCACACATCGCGGCGATGGCGCCGGCGACGACGCTCGGCGCCGCGACACCGGTCGCGATCGGCATGCCGGGCGGCGAACGTCAGCCACCGACAGACGGCAAGCCGGATCGGCAGCACGGCGGCGCAGCGAGCAGGGATGACGCCAGGAAGCCGCCACCGGCGCTCGCCGACCCGATGACCGCCAAACAGGTGCATGATGCGTCGGCGTTCATCCGTGGGCTCGCACAGCAGCGAGGCCGCAACGCCGAGTGGGCCGAGCAGGCGGTGCGCGAGGCGGTCAGCCTGACGGCGAGCGAAGCCTTGCGTGAAAAGGTGATCGACCTGATCGCCGAAGACCTGCCCGAGCTGCTGGCAAAGATCGACGGTCGCACGCTGCACATGCACGGCGGCGACGTCAGGCTGAGTACCCGCGGCGCGGCTTTCGAGATCTGGCTCCCCGACTGGCGACAACGGCTGCTGGCGGTCATTGCCAACCCGAGCTTCGCCCTCATCCTGATGATGATCGGCCTCTACGGCCTGATATTCGAGTTCTCTTCGCCCGGTTTCGGCGTCCCGGGCACGGTCGGGGCGATCTGCCTGCTCCTTGCCCTGTTTGCGCTGCAGCTGCTGCCGGTCAATTATGCCGGTCTTGCGCTCATCCTGCTCGGCATGGCGCTCCTTGCCGCCGAGGTCATGACTCCGAGCTTCGGCGTGTTCGGCGTCGGCGGCGTCGCGGCTTTCATTGCCGGTGGCCTGCTGCTGTTCGACCGCGAGGTGCCGGGCTTTGGCGTGCCCTTGCCGCTGATCTTCGTGCTCGCGGCAAGCTCCGCCGCAATCGTCGGGCTGAGCACCCGCATGGCGCTGCGCGCGCGGCGACGGCCGGTGGTCAGCGGACCGGAAGAAATGATCGGCGCGCGCGGCCGGGTGTTGGCGGTGGCAGAAAACGGCGCCTGGGCCGAGATCCATGGCGAACGCTGGCAGGTGATGAGCCCCGATCGACTGACGCCCGGCCTGCGCGTGCGGGTCGTCAAGCTGCGCGGACTCAGGCTCGAAGTGCGTGCCGAAAACGATTCAACCTCGGAGGAACCGCCATGATGTTTTTTGACCTCAACTTCGGCCTGGGCAGCCTTTTGCTGCTGGTGCTGATCGTTCTCTTCATGTCCTTTCGCGTGCTGCGCGAGTACCAGCGCGGCGTCGTCTTCCAGCTCGGGCGCTTCTGGAAGATCAAGGGTCCGGGGCTGGTGCTGGTCATCCCCGGCCTGCAGCAGATGGTACGAGTGGACCTGCGCGTGGTCACGATGGACGTGGAACCGCAGGACGTCATCTCGCGCGACAATGTCTCGGTCAAGGTCAACGCGGTGGTCTTTTTCCGCGTGATCGACGCGCAGAAGGCGATCATCCAGGTCGAGGACTATCTCGCAGCCACCAGTCAGCTCGCCCAGACCACCCTGCGCGTCGTGCTCGGCAAGCATGAACTCGACGAGATGCTAGCCGAGCGTGAGCGACTGAACCTCGACGTGCAGACCATCCTCGACGCCCAGACCGACGCCTGGGGAATCAAGGTGACCAACGTCGAGATCAAGCACATCGACCTCAATGAGTCAATGGTACGCGCCATCGCGCGTCAGGCCGAGGCCGAACGTGAACGGCGCGCCAAGGTGATCCATGCCGAGGGCGAGAAGCAGGCCGCCGTATCGCTGCTCGCAGCGGCGCAGATGCTGTCGGCACAGCCCGAGGCGATGCAGCTGCGCTACCTGCAGACGATGACGCAGGTCGCCGGCGACCGGGCCTCGACGATCGTCTTCCCGCTGCCGATGGATCTGCTCGGGTCGCTGCTCCGGAAAACCGGCCCCGGCGCCAGCGACGAGATCCCCAAGCAGAGCTGATCCCGCCGCGCTCAGCGTCTCTCCCACATCGGACTGCCCGCGCCGCGCACGAGATGTATATACTCTTGACCATCGTCGGGGCACCAGAACGTGCCGGAAATCCGCATTGCCTCGGCGATCGCCCACCGCAGTCGTTTTTTTCGGGCACCAGACAGTGTCCGGCCAGGAGAGAGTCATGATGGATTCAGTCAGTTCCGTGTCGTCACCCTCGTCACCCTCGTCAGCCCGGGTCAATACCACGGCTGAACTTTCCTCTTCGCAGCCGCGTCGCCAGCCGTCGCCAGCCGCGCAGCAGCCTGGTCGTGAGCCGGGCGCGCCCGATAGCGTTGCCGTCGAGATCAGCGCCGCGGCGCGCGAGCTCGCGGCGGGCAGCCCCGGCGGCTTGCCACCGGCAGCCCGTGTCGTCCCCCCGGCGGAGGCTGGCGATCCCCTGGCGGCGAGTGAAACCGCGGCCCCCTCCTCCCAGGCACGCCAGGCACTGCAGATGTTCAGCGACAACGCAGCCAGCGGCAGGCAGAATCCCTCGCCGCTGCGTGCCTCGGCCTGACCACCGCGATGCCCGGCAGGGGTTTCCGGGATGTCGGGAGCGCGTGCTGATTCGATACCGGTGATCCGACATGATCGACCGCCTGTCGTCAACCCGTGCCTTCCCTGCGCGCCCTGACGCCACGCCAGCCGGCGGCGAGCGAACTGCGCAGAGCACAGAGCGCGCCGGTCAATCCTCCGGCCAGCTCTCGCCAGCCGATCAGCGGCAGGTTCTGGCCCTGCAACGACGCGACCGCGAAGTCCGTGCGCACGAGATGGCGCACGTTGCCGCCGGCGGCGGCCTCGTCCGCAGTGGCGCGAGCTTCACCTACCAGACCGGCCCGGATGGGCAGCAATACGCGATCGGTGGCGAAGTCGGGATCGACACTTCGCCCGGTCGCACCCCTGCAGAAACCCGCGCCAAAGCCGAGCGGATCAAAGCCGCAGCGCTGGCGCCGGCCGACCCGTCGCCACAGGACCGACAGGTCGCCGCAATGGCGACGCGCATGGCGATGCAGGCCAGCATGGAACAGGCCATCGAGCAGGCGGGGGAAAGCGCCGTGAATGGCGCTTTGGGCACTGAATCACCCGCCGCACAGGCTGGCCCGATGCGCGCTGCGTATGCCGCCGTAGCCGGCGAAGGGCGGCGAGAATCGACCGTCAGCCTGTTTGCCTGAACGCCAGCGAGGCGTTTCCGGGGCACTGCAGCGGCCATTCTTCGCGCTCGGGAAAGGCATCAGCATCCCCCCACCGGCTTTCCCTTCGCTGCCGCTGAAAACTGGCATACTTCGCCTCGTTCGTGCTCAACTTCAGGGTCATCGTCTGCTTGCCGACCGGCAGCAGCCGATCACCATTCATTCACCCCGCCCGTCCGCAAGCGTGCGGCATCGAAAACTCGTCAGTCGCTACCGCGACTGACGGCCAAGGCTTTATCAGAAAGAGGATAAAATGAGAATAAAAACGCTTCTCTGGTGTGGATTCGCGTCCATTTGCGCCGTCATGATCGCCCTCTGGACGATCGCCATGGTCCAGATGCAGGTCGCCGAGACGCACGTCGATAACATCATCAGAGCCGGTCGCAACGAATCACTCGCCAAGGACATCGTGGCAGGCGTGAACAGCATGCGTCGTTACCAGCTCAGCGCCCTGGTCGCGGCGGACGACGAACGCGACAAGGAATTGCTGCGGGTCACGACGACCGGTCAGGACAACGCGAGGCTGGCGGAGGACCTCGAAAAGCGGCAGCGCAATCCGGAGACCCAGCAACTCGCCGCCAGCCTGCGTGTCCAGAACGATCGCTACACGCAGGGCAATGAGCAGGTGCTGGCCCTCGCGAAGGCAGGCAGTGTCGAGGCGATGAAGGCCCTGGTTCAGGGCGAGGCGCGCACGATCCAGCGCGCACTGGTGGCCGAGGGCGAGCAGTTCATCAAGATTCAGCAGGCGCGCCGGAGCGAGGCAGAGCAGGCCGCCCATGACGCCGAGGCGTTTGCCTTCAGGTTGATGCTGGCATTATTGACGATTGGCGTCCTGCTCGCTGTGGCCATCTCTTTTCTCGTCACTCGCCGCATCGCGCGCCAACTCGGTGGTGAACCCGAAGACGCCCGGCAACTCGTCCAGCGCGTCGCCACTGGCGACCTGACCCAGGAAGTCGCGCTCGCAACGGGTGACAGCGAAAGCCTGATGGCACATCAGCAGAAGATGCAGTCGCGACTGCGCGCCGTCCTGCAGAACGTCGCCACGGCCGTCGACCGCACGGAAGCTGCCGCACAGACCCTCTCGGGGTCATCGCAGCAGGTCGCCGCCGCCTCCGGCGCGACCAGCGACTCCGCGGCAGCGATGGCCGCGGCCGTCGAACAGATGTCGGTCAGCATGAGTCAGGTCGCCGACAATACGCGCGAAGCGCTCGACACCGCCCGCCAGGCCTGGCAGCTCTCCGAGAACGGCGGGCACGTCATCGAACAGGCGACCAGCGAAATCAACAGCATTGCCGACACGGTCCGCAACACCTCGGCGACCATGAGCGCGCTCGACGACAGCTCATCCCGCATCTCGACGGTGGTCCAGGTGATCAAGGAGGTCGCCGATCAGACCAATCTGCTGGCCCTCAACGCCGCGATCGAGGCCGCGCGCGCCGGCGAATCCGGACGCGGCTTCGCGGTAGTCGCAGATGAGGTGCGCAAGCTGGCCGAGCGCACCGGCAAGGCGACCAGCGAGATCAACGCGATGGTCATGAAGATTCAGCAGGAAACGCGCAATTCGCTCAGTTCGATGGAAGGTGCCGTGCACCAGGTCGATCGTGGCGTCGAACTGGCGGGCCTCGCCGGCGACGCCATCCGGCAGATCCGCGGCAGCGTCGATCGGGTTGTCGCCGTGGTCAGTGGCATCGGTGCGGGAATAAACGAACAATCGATTGCCAGCCAGCTGATTGCGCAACGCGTCGAAAACGTCGCCCAGTCCTCGGAGGAAAACAATGCAGCGGCGCGGCAAACGGCCGACTCGGCGCGCACATTGAGCGGGCTGGCGACGAGCTTGCGCAACACGGTTGCCCAGTTCAGGATCTGATGCCGACGATGGTGTCACGCGCTGATCCGGGACATGCAACATGATCTGCGACAGCAATCGGGTTGAAGGAGGACGGAGCCCCCGACCTCCCCCGACCAAACCGCGCTATTGCAGCGAATGCAGACCGATCAGGTTGCCTTCGGTGTCTTCGATCAGCGCCGTATGGCCATACTGTCCGATGGCCATTTTTGGCTGAATGACGCGCCCACCCGCCTGCAGCACTCGGCTCGCTTCATCAGCGACGTCGTCGCAGGAAAAATACACCAGCGTTCCTCCCTTGCCCGGCGAGACCGTCGCCTGCCGGACCAGGGCGCCGGCCGCACCCGCTGCGCCGCCGATCCAGGAAAAAGCGTAGCGTTCGCTGCCTTCGCCGATGCTGTGCAGGGCGATCATCTCGCGGCCGAAGACTGTGCTGTAGAAAGCTCTGGCGCGCGCCATGTCCAAAACGTAGATTTCGAACCATCCAACCGCATTACCCGGCTTGTCCATGTGTGTGCTCCTCAGTTCGTGGGGGGAAAACAGCGCTGCCGGGGAACGACAGCGCTCGTTCAGCGGCCGCAGCGCCGGCTCACGGAAACGCTTTCTCCGTCAAGGACGCCGCGGCACGCGATTGATCGTGGGACTTCACAGGCGACCGAGCAGGACTTCGGCGACGAATCGGCTCCCGATGTAGGCCAGCAGGAGGACCATGAAGCCGGCCAGCGTCCAGCGCAGCGCGATGCGGCCGCGCCAGCCATAGACGCGGCGGCCGATCAGGAGAGCGGCAAAGATGGCCCACGAAGCAAAGGCAAACAGGGTTTTGTGGTCGAGTACCACGACCTTGCCGAAGATGGCTTCGGAAAACATGACGCCGCTCACGAGCGCAACAGTGAGCAGGGAGAAAGCGACGAAGATCATGCGAAAGAGCAGCGCTTCCATGGTGAGAATCGGCGGCAGGCTGCCCAGGCTGCGGCTGACTGCCCGTTGATGCAGCTTGCGTTCGGCGAAACCCATGAATACGGCGTGCAGTGCGGACAGGGTGAACAGGCTGTAGGCGAGCATCGCGGTCAGGAAGTGGAGTTGGAAACCCCAGGCACCGGCATGTGCCACCACGCGCAGTTGCGGAAACAAGGCCGGCGCGGCCGCGCTGAGCGCGGCGAGCGGCAGCACCATCGGTTGCAGACCGTCCATGCGCGAACGAAAGCTTTCCAGCCAGTAGATCAGGACCGCCAGCCAGAGCATCAGCGAGAGGGCGAAGCTGAACGAGAAGCGCATGCCGCCGACGCTGAACAACCCCTGGTAGAGGCCCACGCCCTGGACGATCAGGGCACCAAGGATCGCCGCTCGCTCCCAGGGTTGCATGGGCAGGGTGACCAGCGGCTGGTCGGTTTCACGCCAGCGCGTATGCCAGAAATAGATTCCCAGCGCGGCATAGATCAGCGATGAAACGACGTGCGGGAAAAGGTGCAGTAGAATATCCGACATTTTTTGAGTTTACACCAAGCCGGAATCCAGATGCTCGACAACCTGACCCAACGCCTCGCCCGCGTCATCAAAACCCTGCGCGGCGAAGCGCGCCTGACCGAAGCCAATATTAGCGATGCCTTGCGCGAGGTTCGTCTCGCCTTGCTCGAAGCGGACGTCGCCCTGCCCGCTGTCAAGGAACTGATCGCCGCCGTCAGGGAAAAAGCGGTCGGTGAAGAGGTGATCGGATCGCTGAGCCCGGGACAGGCGCTGATCGGGGTCGTCCATCGCGAACTCACCAAGCTGATGGGCGAGGCGCACAGCGGGCTGAACCTCGCCACCCAGCCGCCGGCGATCGTCCTCATGGCCGGCCTGCAGGGTTCCGGCAAGACGACGACGGTCGCCAAGCTCGCCAAACTGCTGCGCGAAACACAGAAGAAGAAGGTCCTCGTGGTGTCCTGCGACGTCTACCGTCCGGCAGCGATCGAGCAGTTGAAGACGGTTGCGGCGCAGGCGGGAGCCGATTTCTTTCCGTCCGCTACATCCGAGAAACCGGTCGATATCGCGCGCGCTGCGGTTGACTGGGCGAAACGTCATTACCACGATGTGCTGCTGGTGGACACCGCCGGCCGCCTGGCCATCGACGAGGCGATGATGCAGGAGATCGCCGAGTTGCATGCCGCCCTCAGGCCGGTCGAGACGCTCTTCGTCGTTGATGCGATGCAGGGCCAGGATGCAATCAACACCGCCCGGGCGTTCAATGAAACGCTGCCGCTGACCGGCGTCATCCTCACCAAGCTGGATGGCGACGCGCGCGGCGGTGCGGCCCTGTCGGTCCGTCACGTCACCGGCAAGCCGATCAAGTACGCCGGCGTGGGCGAAAAACTGACCGGTCTCGAAGCCTTTCACCCGGAGCGAATGGCGTCGCGCATCCTCGGCATGGGCGACGTGCTGTCGCTGATCGAGGAAGCCAAGAAAGGCATCGACGAAGAAAAAGCGATCGAGTTCGCGAAAAAGCTGAAGTCAGGCAAGGGCTTCGATCTCAACGACTTCAAGGACCAGATCAGCCAGGTGCGCAACATGGGTGGCCTGTCTTCGATGCTGGAGAAACTGCCGGCACAGTTCGCGCAGGCCGCGGGCCAGTTGCCGGCCGGCGGCGAGGAAAAAGCGGTGGCGCGCATCGAGGGAATCATCAACTCGATGACGCCGACCGAGCGCAGCCGTCCGGAGTTGCTCAAGGCCACGCGCAAGCGTCGGATTGCCCTCGGTGCGGGCGTCCAGGTGCAGGAGGTGAACCGCCTGCTCAAGCAGTTCGAGCAGACGCAGAAGATGATGAAACAGTTCTCGCGCGGCGGCATGGGGCAACTGATGCGCGGCATCAAGGGGATGATCCCGGGGATGCGCTGAGCCGGCGCCGTTTTTCACCGCATGGCCAGCTTGCCCTTGGTGTACGACCACTGATTCTGCCAGGCGAGGCGAACCACGTTCGGGTATTGCGGCTGACCGAGGCTGCCGTTGTAGCGCCCGAGCGCCCGGTAAAGGTCGCCGCGCTCGATGTCGAGGTAGTGGCGAAGGATGGTGCAGCCGTAGCGCAGATTGGTTCGCAGGTGAAAAAGGTTGTCGTCGCTGCGGCCAACGACCTTGACCCAGAAGGGCATCACCTGCATGAAACCGCGCGCGCCGGCGGTGGACACGGCGTATTTCTTGAAGCCGCTTTCGACCTGGATCAGCCCCAGGACGAGTTGGGGATCGAGTCCTGCGCGCGTCGCTTCATAGTGCACCGAGCGCAGGAATTCGAAGCGGGCTTCGCGGTCAGGCATCCGCTTTTCGAGCCGCCGCGACATCTCGCCCAGCCAGTCGACCGCATCCAGCGAATCGCGAAAGGAACTCCTGGGAGGCGCCCGATCGGACACCGAGCGCGACAGCACCGCCTGCACGCTCGCCGAGAGCGGCTCGTAGCGCTGCGCGCCGGCGTGCACCGCGAAGGGCAGCAGCAGAGCGCAGACCGCCGTCAGGCCGCGCACAGGCGCTCTTTAAGAAAGCGGCCGATCTCGGTCACGGCAACCATCTGCGAAGCAGCGTCGACGCGGCCCTTGTATTCCAGCTTTGCTTCGGCCAGACCGCGCTCACCGACGACCACACGGTGCGGGATGCCGATCAGTTCCATCTCCGCGAAGACCACCCCCGGACGCTCGTTGCGGTCGTCGAGCAGAACATCGATCCCGGCCTGCAGCAGTTCATCGTAGAGGGCGTCGGCCGCCGTGCGCACGGCCTCACTCTTCCCGTAGGCCATGGGAACGATGCACACCTGGAAGGGGGCGATCGCGGCCGGAAAGATGATGCCGCGTTGATCATGCCCCTGCTCGATGGCGGCGCCGACGATGCGGGTGACGCCGATGCCGTAGCAACCCATTTCCATCACCCGGCTCTGCCCGCTTTCGTCGAGAAAGCAGCATTTGAGCGCCTCGGCGTACTTGCTGCGCAACTGGAAGATGTGGCCCACTTCGATACCACGACAGAGCTCAAGCCGGCCGCGGCCGTCGGGCGAGGGGTCACCGGCAACGACATTGCGCAGGTCGCAGACCCGCGTCGGTTCGGCGACATCGCGCTCGAAATTGACGCCGGTGAGATGGTGGCCGGCTTCATTGGCGCCACAGACGAAGTCGCTCATCACCGCCACGCTGCGATCGGCGAAGACCGGCAGACCCGTGACGCCGACCGGACCGATGTAGCCGGGCTGACAAGCGAGGGCGGCGACGATCTCGTCGTCGCGCGCGAAACGGAACTCGCCGAGTGCCTTCTGCGCCTTGAGTTCGTTCAGTTGGTGATCGCCGCGCAGCAGAATCAGGGCAAACTGCGATT
Organism: Candidatus Accumulibacter jenkinsii; assembly: GCA_036625225.1. Classification (GTDB taxonomy): domain Bacteria; phylum Pseudomonadota; class Gammaproteobacteria; order Burkholderiales; family Rhodocyclaceae; genus Accumulibacter; species Accumulibacter jenkinsii. The sequence continues at coordinate 390,459 of JAZKUF010000002.1, forward strand.
GCCTGCCGACGGGCGTCAGGACGATGGCGATCGCCTTGACCATCTGGCCGATTGCGATGCCGAGGAAAGCGGCGACGTCCTCACAGCGACTTTGCCCGGGCGTCGCGACCCGGGCCAGGGCAGCCGTGGCGGGCGCTCTCGCCGACGTCGGCGCCAGGGCTTCAGCGAGTTCGACGTTGGCCGCGAAGTCGGAGTCCGGACAATAGGCGAGAGCATCCTCACCCGAATCCGCGAGGACGTGAAACTCGTGCGAGCCGGTACCGCCGATCGAACCGGTATCCGCGGCGACCGCCCGGAATTTCAACCCGAGGCGGGTGAAGATGCGGCTATAGGTGTCGAACATGTTGCGGTATTCCCGCTGCAGATCGTCGAAGCTGCTGTGAAACGAGTAGCCGTCCTTCATGAGAAATTCACGACCCCGCATGATGCCGAAGCGCGGCCGGATTTCATCGCGGAACTTCACCTGCACCTGATAGAAGTGCAGGGGCAACTGGCGGTAGCTCCTGACCTCCTTGCGCACGACGTCGGTAATCACCTCCTCGTGCGTTGGGCCGATGACGAAATCACGCTGGTGCCGGTCCTTGCAGCGCAGGAGCTCGGGGCCGTACTTCTCCCAGCGTCCGGATTCCTGCCACAGTTCGGCCGGCTGCACCGCCGGCATCGACAGCTCGATCGCGCCGGCACCATCCATCTCCTCGCGAACGATCTTCTCGACCTTGCGCAGCACGCGCAGGCCGATCGGCATCCAGGTATAGATCCCGCCCGCCAGCCGTTTGATCATCCCGGCGCGCAGCATGAGCTGGTGGCTGACGAGTTCGGCGTCGGCGGGTGCCTCTTTCAGCGTTGACAGGAAGAACCGGGAAGCACGCATGGCAATCGAACAGGCAGGAACAAGGTCGCCATTTTACAAGACATCTGGCAAACCGCGACGCCAATTGCGCGCCGATGCGCCCGCGGCAGCTTCTCCGGGAGGTGACAGCGAGCCGGCAAGCGGGCGCGCGACGACGCTGCCGCCAAGGTTTGCTTTGCAAGGCTATGGAAATGTGGAAAAATGCGCTCAATAAATCGATTTGCAGGTTCTAGAAATGCTTGACCGTGAAGGCTATCGCCCGAACGTCGGCATCATTCTTTGCAACGCCAGAAACGAGGTCTTCTGGGGCAAGCGAATCCGAGAGCATTCATGGCAGTTCCCGCAAGGTGGCATCAAGCGGGGCGAAACACCGGAACAGGCGATGTACCGGGAACTGCATGAAGAAGTCGGCTTGCTGCCCGAGCATGTGTTCGTTCTCGGCCGGACCAAGGACTGGTTGCGTTACGACGTACCGACGCACTGGGTGAGACGAGAGTGGCGTGGCAGTTACCGCGGCCAGAAACAGATCTGGTTTCTGCTGCGGCTCGTCGGTCGCGACTGTGATGTCTCGCTGCGCGCCTGCGATCATCCCGAATTCGACGCCTGGCGATGGAACAACTACTGGGTGTCGCTTGACGCGGTGATCGAGTTCAAGCGCCGCGTCTATGAGCAGGCCCTGAACGAGCTTGCCCGCTTTCTCAACGCGGATCATCGTCGGTCGCAACATCCCTCGATGCAGGCCCCGGTCCACGCCGGGGCCGAACTGGTGGTGGCCAAGGAATGAGTCCCCGTAGGGATACCGTGACCGCGCTTGCCGGCCATTGCAGCGGCGCATTGACGACGACGCTGGCGTGCTGCTTGCTGGCGGCGTTTGCCGCTTTGCCGCTGCCCGGCGCTGCGGCCGGCGAGCATGAGATGGACGGGAAGCGCGGACCGCAGGTCGAGGTCGAGTTGCCGCCTTTCCCGCAAGACGAAAACCTGCTCCCTTTTGCGGTCAGCGCAAGCAGCGACAACCGCTTCATGGTCGACGGCAACTCGCTGAGCGTGACCGCTGACGGCGTCGTGCGTTACACCGTGGTCATCGTCAGCCCTGCCGGCGCCCGGAACGTGAGTTACGAGGCGATAAACTGCGCGACCGGCGAGCGGCGCCTGCATGCCCTCGGCCGCCCGGATGAGACCTGGACGCGGGCGCGCGGCGACCAGTGGCTGAAGATCCGGGAAAGTTCGCTCAACCGATACCATGCCGAGCTTTTCACCAACTATTTCTGCCCGCTCGGCACCACCGTCCGTGATGCCGATGAACTCCGCAGAGCCCTGCAGCAGGGCGGCCACCCGGCAGTCCGGCAACGCTAGGAGAACGGCCCTGCTGCTGCCCTTCAAACAAACTCCCGGCGACCGATGATCAGCGACCGCTTCCTGATCCAGTTCGACAAGGCCCTGCGTACGCTCTTTGTCAGCGCGCCAAGCCGACGCGAAGTGCCCGGAAGCCAGATGCCCGAAGCGACCTTGTCGGCGCCCGAGCGGACACATGCCGGCGCCCTGATGCGGGTCAACCACGTCGGCGAGGTCTGTGCGCAGGCACTCTACCAGGGACAGGCACTGACCTGCCGCGACCAGGAACTGAAGCAGGCGCTAGCGCAGGCCGCCAGCGAGGAGACCGACCATCTCGCCTGGACCGAGCGCCGTCTGCGGGAACTGGGCAGCCGGACGAGCCTGCTGAATCCGCTGTGGTACCTGGGTGCGCTGGGCATGGGAATGGCCGCCGGCAAACTCGGCGACCGCTGGAGCCTCGGCTTTCTCGCCGAAACCGAGCGCCAGGTCGAAGCGCACCTCGATCACCACCTCACCGAACTGCCGAACGCCGACAAACGCTCGCGCGCGATCGTCGCGCAGATGCGACTGGACGAAATCTCGCACGCCGAAACCGCAGTTCGTCTCGGTGCCAGCGAACTGCCGGCATCGGCAATCAAGGCGATGCAACTCGCGTCGGGGGTGATGACGCGTACCGCCTACTACCTCTAGCTTTCGATGATCTCGAAATCATGCGAAAGGGTGGCGGTCTTGCCCAGCATGATCGACGCCGAGCAGTAGGTCTCGCTGGATAGCGCGATGGCGCGGGCAACGGCGTCCGGCTTGAGTTGCTTGCCGCTCACCCGAAAGTGAAAATGGATCCGGGTGAACACCCTTGGCTCGGCTTCTGCCCGCTCGGCCTGCAGGGTCACTTCACAGCCACTGACGGCATGACGTCCTTTCTTCAGAATCAGGACGACGTCAAACGCGGCACACCCTCCGGTCCCGGCAAGTAGCAATTCCATCGGTCGCGGCGCCAGGTCGCGCCCCCCCGCTTCGACCGCGCCATCCATCACCAGCGAGTGGTGACTACCGGTTTCAGCAATGAACGACATCCCCTCCCCGGTCCACTTCACCTTGCATTCCATGTGCTGCTCCTCATGTTCGAGATATCTCTGCCAAAGGCCAAGGCCCGCTTGGCCCGGGCCACAAACGATGCCCAACGGCTGCCTGTGGTTTTGCCCGCCAGAGCCGCCGCTCGGCGAGCGAGCGACGGTTTCCCGCCGGCGGTAGCGATTGTAGACGGAAGTTCTGCGCCCTGCGGACCAATAATGCTGCATCGCAACATGAAAAATTCCGGTCACTACTTAAATACTTGCCCATGTCGTTGAACATTATGTAACCAGTTCCACAATTAACAATTAACTTACTAACCATATTCATTATTCTGGTTATCAGGTTCTGAGCGCACACACACCAGACAAAACATGACGCAACGCACAAAAAGTACTTGACCTTCGCCCCCGCAAGAGCCATAATGCGTTCAACGTAAGCATTGAAGACCCGGCACCAGCAGCACTCTTCTCCCCTTGTCTCCTCCACCCTCCTCCTTTGGTGTGGATTTAGCGCGGCTCCCCGAGCCGCGCTTTTTTTGTTCCCTCACCCGTCCACCGCGAGCTGCCGGTCTGTCCTGAAAACCGCCCTGAACGGGTACGCCAGAAACAGCGATTGACATGAGTTGCAGACTTGCCATAACATGCTGGGCTTTCCGTTATCAGGCAAAAAAGGACGGCGTTTTTAATGAAGACTTTCTCTGCCAAGCCGCACGAAGTAACGCGTGAATGGCTTCTGGTTGATGCCACGGACAAGGTGCTGGGTCGCCTTGCAACCGAAATTGCTCGCCGCCTGCGTGGTAAGCACAAAGCCGAATTCACTCCCCACGTGGATACCGGTGATTACATTGTCGTCACCAACGTCGAGAAGTTGCGCGTCACAGGCAACAAGGCTGAAGACAAGAAGTACTATCACCACTCGGGCTACCCCGGGGGCATCCGCGAAACGAACTTCACCAAGATGCAGCAGCGTTTCCCCGGCCGGGTGCTCGAACAGGCCGTGAAGGGCATGCTCCCCAAGGGTCCGCTCGGTTACGCGATGCTCAAGAAGATGAAGTGCTACGCCGGCGCAACCCATCCGCACGCTGCTCAGCAGCCGAAAGCTCTCGAACTCTAAGGGATCACAATGGCTGAAAATTACTTCTATGGCACCGGCCGGCGAAAGAGCGCCGTGGCGCGTGTCTTCATGAAGCGCGGCGACGGCAAGTTCGTCGTGAACGGCAAACCGGTCGACGAGTTCTTCTCGCGTGTCACCGGTCGCATGATCGTTCGGCAACCGCTGCAACTGATCGAACAACTGACCGGCTTCGACGTTCTGGTCAATGTCGGCGGTGGCGGTGAATCGGGGCAGGCAGGCGCCGTCCGCCACGGCATCACCCGCGCGCTGATTGCCTACGATGTGACGCTCAAACCGGCACTGTCGAAGGCTGGCTTCGTCACTCGCGATGCGCGTGAAGTCGAGCGCAAGAAGGTCGGTTTCCACAAAGCCCGCCGTCGCAAGCAGTTCTCCAAGCGCTAGAATCCAGCTTGCACCGCGAAAGCCGCCTTTGGGCGGCTTTCGTGCCTTCGGCAAACGGGAACCCTCATTGCAGGCTTCGTGGAGACGCTCATGATCAAGGTCGGAATCGTCGGTGGCACGGGCTACACCGGTGTCGAATTGCTGCGCCTGCTGGCGCAGCACCCGCAGGTGGAAATCGTTGCCATCACTTCCCGGGGGGACGCCGGCACCGACGTCTCGAGCATGTTTCCGAGCTTGCGCGGACGCCTGGATCTGAAATTCGAGGATCCGGCCAGCGCCCCGCTGCAGGCTTGCGATGCGGTCTTTTTCGCCACCCCCAACGGCGTCGCCATGGAGCAGGCACCGGCGCTGCTCGACGCGGGCGTGCGCGTGATCGATCTGGCCGCCGACTTTCGTCTGCGTAACGTCGCTGAATGGCGCCAGTGGTACGGCATGCAGCATGCCAGCCCGGCGTGGGTGGAAAAGGCTGTCTATGGCCTGCCGGAATATACCCGCAGCCAGATCCGCAACGCTCGCCTGGTCGCCAACCCCGGCTGCTACCCGACAGCGGTGCAGCTGGGCTTCATGCCGCTGCTCGAAACTGGCGTGATCGACCTCGAGCAGCTGGTGGCCGATGCCAAGTCGGGCGTCTCGGGAGCCGGGCGCAAGGCCGAGGTCGCCGCCCTCTTCTCGGAAGCGGCCGACAACTTCAAGGCTTATGCCGTTGCCGGCCACCGACATCTGCCGGAGATCCGGCAGGGCCTGTCGAGAATGGCCGGCCTGCCGGTCGGACTGACCTTCGTTCCCCACCTGACGCCGCTGATCCGCGGCATTCATGCCACCCTTTACGCTCGCATCACGCGTGAAACCGACTTTCAGGCGCTGTTCGAAGGGCGCTACCAGGACGAACCGTTCGTCGATGTGCTGCCGCCGGGGTCACATCCCGACACGCGCTCGGTGCGGGCAGCCAATACCTGCCGCATCGCGGTGCACCGCCCGCAGGGCGGCAACGTTCTGGTCGTGCTGTCGGTCATCGACAACCTCGTCAAGGGGGCTGCAGGCCAGGCCGTGCAGAATTTGAACATCATGTTTGGCCGACCGGAAACGGAAGGTCTGGAACAGCTGGCGGTGTTTCCGTGACCTTGACCGCAGCGCCCGGCGGACTTCCGGAACTCCCTTCAAATGCACCTGTCCCAGCCCCAGCTTGGCATTTTTAATCAGACCCTGAAGGATATCGTTATGAACGTCGCAACCGAAATGCCCTTACCGTTTGTCTTCACCAATAGCGCGGCGGCCAAGGTAAAAGAACTGATCGAGGAAGAAGGCAATCCGGAGCTGAAACTGCGGGTGTTCGTCACCGGCGGCGGTTGCTCGGGTTTTCAGTATGGCTTTACCTTCGACGAGGTGGCCAACGACGACGACACCGCACTGCAGAAGAACGGCGTCACCCTGCTGGTCGACCCGATGAGTTATCAGTATCTGGTCGGCGCCGAAATCGACTATACCGAAGGGCTCGAAGGTTCACAATTCGTGATCAAGAACCCCAATGCATCTTCCACCTGCGGCTGCGGTTCGTCGTTCTCGGTCTGAACCGCCAGCAACACCCAATCCCTGACTCCCTGACTCCCTGACCCGACCACACGCGCGGCAGCTGATCATCGTCTGAGCAGGCTCGCCAGCACAGCCAGCAACGCTGCGGCAGCGACGCCATGGCTGATGGCGAGCCACAGGCTGAAAGCGCTGAAGACGGTCAGGGTGCCCAGTCCGACCTCGACCGCGAGCAGGAAGAGCAGCGCCTTGGCCGCTTTTCGCCGTGACTCGTCGGCCAGCGCCTGCAACCCGGCGAGGCCGAGCAGAAGGAGCGTCGCGACGGCGCTGTAGCGGTGCAACAGATGCAGATTGGTGCCGCCCGGATCCCCGGCGGGAGGCGGCATGGTCAGCGTTGCGAAAGGTTCGAGCGCCGCCCAGCCCGGCTGTGCCGGCCACCAGCTGCCGGCACAGCCGGGCAAGGAAGCGCAGACCAGCGCTGTGTAGCCGGCGCCGATCAGCGCCCCGAGGACCACCGTCAATGACAACGTCGCCGCTCCCAGGCGTAAAGCCAGCCTCGGCGCCGGACGCTGGCTCAGCATCGACCCCGGGCCGCTGGCGAGCACCACTCGCCAGGAAAAGGTCACCAGCCCCAGGCCACCCATGATGTTGAGGAAGGTGACCAGCGTTTGCCTCGGATCCGAGCTCCACACCCCGATCGCCGACAACACCAGCATCAACAGCAGCAGCAGGGTCGCCGGCTGTGCGACCGCCGGCAGCGCCGGCCGCCGCCAGCATTGCCACACGAGCGTGCAGGCAAGCAGCAGCGAGATCGTTGCCAGCATGCGATGCAGCAGGCGCACGGCGCCGAATTGCAGCGCTCGCGGTTCGCCGGTCAGGATCTGGCCGTAGCAGGCGGGCCAGTCGGCACAGCCGAGGCCGGCACCGTCGAGTCGAAGGTAGGCGCTGAGCAGCACGACGAGGAGCGACAATGCGGTCAACAAGCGCGCGCTGGAACGGATTTTGCGCAGCCGCAGGCCCGGGCTCTCCATCAGCGAGACAGGCTGGCGGTCGGCGCCACCCGCAGTTCATGGTTCGCCCACAGCAGCAGGCCGAGAACGATCATCGCCCCGCCCTGGTGCGCCGCCCCCAGACCCACCGGAACGGCAAGCAGCAGGGTCGCGATGCCGAGTCCGATCTGGACGAACACCGTCCCCAGCAACAGCGTGGCCGCCAGCTGCGCGCCAGGCGAAACCGCCGCCGAGCGCATCCTGTACCAGAACCACGGCACAAGACAGGCGAGCAGCCAGGCACCCAGGCGGTGGTCGAACTGGACCAGCGCCATGTTGTTGAAGAAATTGAGGTACCACGGCTCGAGCAGGAAGCTTTCCGGGGGCAACAGCGCACCGTTCATCAAAGGGAAGGTGTTGTAGGCCTTGCCGGCGCGAATGCCGGCGACCAACCCCCCGCTGACGACCATGTAGCCGACCAGGACGGTCAGCCAGAAGGCGATCCGCTGCAGCTGACACAGCCGCCGATCGGCAGTGGAACGGCGGCGCTCGGTGAGCAGGCCGAGCGCCACCCAGAACATCGCAGCGAAGATCAGGAAGGCCAGCGACAGATGCGCGGTCAGGCGGTAATGACTGACGCGCGGATCATCGACCAGCCCGCTCTTGACCATATACCACCCCATCGCCCCCTGCAGCCCACCCAGCACGAAAATGCCCAGCAACTTCGGCACCAGCGACGGGTCGATCCGGCCGCGCAGCCAGAAGTAGAGGAAAGGCAGCAGGAAGATGACGCCTATCAGCCGCCCCAGCAGCCGATGCCAGTACTCCCAGAAAAAGATGCCCTTGAACTCGTCGAGCGTCATCTGGTGGTTAACCTGCCGGAATTCGGGCGTTTGCTGGTACTTCTCGAAGGTCGCCTGCCACGCCGCCTGATCGAGAGGCGGGATGACGCCGACGATCGGCTGCCATTCGACGATCGACAGCCCGGAATGGGTCAGGCGGGTGACCCCGCCGACCACCAGAATGAAAAAGACCATGGCACTGCAGATCAGGAGCCAGAGGGCAAGCTGCCGGCGAACGACTTTATCCATGAGGGGTGCTCGGGAGGCAAAGGGAGGAAGGCGCGAATTATAGGCGCTTTGGCGACTCGCCGAGCAAGCCGCGAGCCGCCTCCCGACCCCCTGCATCGACCCTGAAAAGCCCATGGCTACTGGCATCGCCGGCCATCGCCAGGTTTTTCGGTTCTTGACGTGAATCAAATCAATGGCCAGTCGCCTGCAGGTATTCTTGCCCCGATTGTGCCCCCGGGCCAAGGAATTCGAGTCTTTCTGCAACCCGCCACGCGCCACGAGCGCCCAGCGGCAACCAAGGATACCCACATGCCCGATGACGACGACGACATCCCGTTCATGCAGAAGCTGCTTGACAACCATTTCCTGCTGCTCTTCCTCGGCGTGGCCTCGCCAGGGCTGATCTACATTCTGTGGGGAATCATCGACATCATGAATACGCCGATCGCCCGGTAAACCCGTCAGCCACCTCAGGGAGAATCAAAGATGAGTGCCATTCTGCCGCCTTCGGATCGGCTCTGGTGGAAGCAACCCATCGACAAGGTCGAATGGGCATGGATCGCGATCGCCTTCGTCTGGGGCATGATCATGTTCGGGATGATGATCTACTGGCATGTCTACGGCAAACAGAACCTCTCCAACGAGGCCTACAAGACAAGCCCCGAGATGTTCGCCGCCAAGGCCGAAAAGTTCATCGCCGAGCACACCATCCGCACCGAAACCGATCAGAACATTCCCGTCGTCAAGGTGCCGCCCGGTGGTGACGGCTACCTGATCGCCCGCCTGTGGGCCTGGTATCCGATCCTCGAACTCGAGAAGGGGCAGACCTACAAAATCCACCTCTCGTCGATGGACTACAACCACGGTTTCTCGCTGCAGCCGGTGAATATCAACATCCAGGTGATTCCCGGCTATGAGCATGTGGTCAAGATGACGCCGACCAGGGAAGGCACGTACGCCATCGTCTGCAACGAATACTGCGGCATCGGCCATCACGCGATGCTCGGTCGCATCTACGTGAAATAAGGGAAAAACGTACTGATGGCAACGACTTACCGTACCTGTCCCGGCTCCGGACTGCAATTCGAGGAGCAGGCCGAAAAGCTGATGCGCTGGAACGTGGTCGCCGGTGTGCTCTGGCTGCTGGTCGGCGGCATCACGGCGCTGCTCGTGATCCTCACCCGCTGGCCGGCGATCAAGCTGCTGCCGGCCGACCAGTTCTACCTGATTCTCACCGCCCACGGCATCGACATGCTGATCCTCTGGATCCTGTTCTTCGAAATGGCCGTTCTCTACTTCGCCTCATCGACGCTGCTCAGATGCCGGCTGGCGACGCCGAAAATCGCCTGGCTCGGTTTCTGGCTGATGGTCGTCGGCGGCATCACGACCAATATCGCGATTTTCCAGGGCGAATCGAGCGTGATGTTCACTTCCTACATCCCGATGCAGGCGGCGCCACACTTCTACCTCGGGATCATCCTCGTCGCCGTCGGCGCGCTGCTCGGCACCGCGGTGTTCTTCGGCACCCTGGTGGTCGCCAAGAAAGACAAGACCTGTCAGGGCTCGTTGCCGCTGGTCACCTTCGGCGCCCTGACAGCGGCGATCATCGCCACCTTCACCATCCTCGCCGGCGCCGGCATCCTGATCCCGACCTTCCTCTGGTCACTCGGCGTGATCAAGGAAATCGACGCCCAACTGTACCGCATGGTGTGGTGGGGACTGGGGCATTCGTCGCAACAGGTCAACGTTGCCGCGCACGTCTCGATCTGGTACCTGACCGCCGCCGTCATCTTCGGCGCCAAGCCACTGTCCGAGAAGGTGTCGCGCTTCGCCTTCCTGCTCTACATCCTCTTCCTGCAGCTCGCGAGTGCCCACCACCTGCTCTCCGATCCCGGCATGAGCGCCGAATGGAAGGTGCTCAACACCTCCTACTTCATGTATTTTGCGGTCATGGCGTCGATGATCCACGGCTTCACGGTTCCCGGGGCGATCGAAGCGGCGCAGCGCCGCAAGGGCTACACCAACGGCCTCTTCGAATGGCTGCGCAAGGCGCCCTGGGGCAACCCGGTGTTCTCCGGCATGTTCATCTCGCTGGTCAGCTTCGGCTTCCTCGGCGGCATCTCCGGCGTCGTCCTCGGCACCGAGCAGATCAACATGCTGATGCACAACACCTTCTACGTTCCCGGCCATTTCCACACCACGGTCGTCACCGGTACCACGCTGGCCTTCATGTCGATCACCTACCTGCTGGTGCCGGTCCTCTTCCGGCGCCAGATGATCCTGCCGAAACTGTGCCAGATCCAGCCTTATCTGTTCGGCATCAGCATGTCGGTGCTCGGCCTGGTAATGATGGGTGCCGGTACGCTCGGTGTCTCCCGCCGGCACTGGGACATGGCCTTCTCCGGCGCGCCGTTCCAGTATGAGTGGCCGGGTGCCGCCTACCTGATGATGGGCCTGACCGGCATCTTCGGCGTCATCGCGGTGATCGGCGGCGGGCTGTGGATCCTGCTCGTCGTCGGCTCGCTGCTCTTCGGCCGCAAACTCGACGGCGGCAAGGTCTCCAACCGGCCGACGCCGATTCCGGCGAGCACCCCGGCGGCATCGGCGGTCGCGCACGACAGCGATCATGTCGCGGTGCCAGGGACGGTCGTGCTGGCGTTGCTGCTCTTCGCCTGCTTTGTGCTTTACTACTTCGTGAACTGGAAGTACCTTTCCGAAGTCTGGTTGCTGAGCTGATTCGGCCAACGTCCCCGACGCCTTCGGCGTCGGGGACTGGCTTCGATCGCTGCCGGCAGACCCGATGCAAGCCGATCCACCGCCATCCAGGCTTTCCCTTGCGCACGACGCCCATGCCCTCATCGAACAGTCCTCCGGCTTTCCCCCTGCGGGCCATTGTGGGCGTCTTCAAGCTGCGCATCGGGGTCGTCATCACCTTTACCGCACTCGCCGGTCTGGCGGTCAGCCCCGGCCCCGGCCTGAGCCTGCTGCAACTCCTGGTGCTGACGCTTTCGGTGCTGGTTTCATCGGCCAGCGCCGGCGCCTTCAACCAGTATTACGAACACGACAGCGACCACCTGATGTCGCGCACGAGCAAGCGGCCTTTCGTCACCGGCGAGCTCCGGCACGGGCCGATCTGGCTGCTGATCATCGTCGCCCTGATGGCGCTGTCGGTCGGCGCCGCCTGGATCGCCCTCAATGCCTGGTCGGCGCTCTTCGTCTTCCTCGGCGCTTTCTTCTACGCCATCGTCTACACCGTGTGGCTGAAGCGGCGGACCTGGCTGAATATCGTCTTTGGCGGACTGGCCGGCAGCTGGGCAGTGCTCGCCGGCGCCACGGCGGCCGATCCGCAAATCGGCGCCCTCCCGCTGATCCTCGCCCTGGTGCTCTTTCTGTGGACGCCACCGCATTTCTGGAGCCTTGCGATCGCCTTCCGTGACGACTATGCCGCCGCCGGAGTGCCCATGCTGCCGGTGGTGGTCGGCGACCAGCGGGCGGCCCATACCATTTTCTACAGTACCCTCGCGCTGGTCGCCGCGAGCCTGCTGCCGCTCGCCTTCGGCCTCGGTGTCATCTACTTCGCGGGCGCCACCGTCGGGGGCTTCCTGTTCATTCAGAAAGCCTGGCGGCTCACTCAAGACCCCAACCGCAGGTCGGCGATGGTCTGCTTCCATGCCTCGTTGATGCAGTTGACCCTGGTCCTGCTGGCCGCCATCGTGGACCGGCTGGTCGCTTTGTGACCGTTGACGGAGTGACAGGGGTGATCGGTCGATTTGCTCGCGCGATGCTCGCCTCGCTTCTCCTGTTCGCCGTCAGCCCGCTGCTCGCCGACGACACCGTCAGCGTAAAACCGAAGCTCACGGCGCGGCCGCAGGGAGGTGACGGCGGCCTCGCGCTGACCACCCTAGACGAAAAAGCGGCTTTCGCGCGTTCGCAGGGGGTCATCGGCCAAGCGGTCGGCGACTTCGTCCTGCTCGACCGCCAGGGGCGGGCGGTCGAACTGTCGCGCTACCGCGGCAAACCGCTCCTGGTCACCTTCGTTTACACCGCCTGCTTTCAGGTCTGCCCGACGATCACCCGAAACCTGCAGAAAGCCGTCGCCAGCACGGTCAGCGTCATGGGGGCCGACCGCTTCAACGTCATCAGCATCGGTTTCAATCAACCCTTCGATTCGCCGGCAGCGCTCAGGGATTTCGCCCGGCAGTATGGCCTCGACCTGCCGAACTGGGAGTTCCTGAGCCCTGCCCCGGCCATCGTCGATCCGCTGACGCGCAATTTCGGCTTCAGCTTCGTCGCCACCGCAGCAGGCTTCGACCACATCAACCAGGTGACGCTGGTCGACGCCGAAGGCAAGATCGTCCGCCAGATCTACGGCGAGAAATTCACCGCCGAGGCGATCGCCGAACCCCTCAAGAGCCTGATCACCGGCTCGGCGATCCCGCCCGAGGCGAGCACGCTGACCGAGATCATGGCGCGGGTCAGGATCCTCTGTTCGATCTACGACCCGCTCACCGGCAGCTACCGGACCAACTATTCGCTCTATTTCCAGTTCGCCGGCTTCCTCACTTTTTTCGGCTTCATGATCTACCTGTCGATCAATTTCTGGCAGAACCGACGCCGCAGCGAAAAGGAGTGAGGGAGTGAGGGAGTGAGCGCGCGGCTCACCGACGAATCGTCTCGTCGAGGGTGATATCGACCATCAGATCGTTCGACAGGCTCTCCAGGTCACGGGTCAGCTCGCTCACCGCGAGCATTGACGACGCGGTGAGCTCGGCGGTGGCATAAAAGAGCATGGCGGCGGACATCGGCGCACTGGCGGTATGGGTGCACAGATCCTCGACATTGATCGCATGCCGGGCGAGCACCTGGGAAACCTCGCGCACGATGCCGATCCGGTCGTGGCCGACCAGCGAAAGCTTCAGACGGCGGTTGCCGGCCGCCGTCGAGTTTGAGGGCGCAGCCTCGGAAGTGATGCGCAGGCCCGGCAGCGCGGCCATCGCGCTGGTCAGCGCAGCGAGCTGAACCTCGGGAACGCTGACGCAGACAATGCCGGCAAACTTGCCGGAGAGATTCGACATCGACGACTGCAACCAGTTGCCCTGGTGCTGACTGATGGCGGTGGCAAGCTGTTCGACGAGACCTGGGCGATCATCTCCGATAACCGTCAGAACAAGGGACACGTTCATGCGAGGCTCCTGGCAGGGTGGGCCACCATTTTACGCCGAGCACCCTGCCCGCTGCTGCCGCTTTCGTCTTTGCCGGCGGCTGCCCGGCTGCTTTTTTCGAATTTGACACGCGTCAATTTACTGCCCGGACGCGGTGCATATCATCCCCTTCATCGTCGCCATTTCGCTGCCATTTCGCCACCACTTCGCCGCGCGGAGACGCTGTTCTGCGGAGGACCCCGGAAGATGCTTAAACCCACCGCCATCATCGGTCAGGTGATTCTCTACGGCGCATTCGCCGCCTGCATCGGCCATTTTTCGAGCTCGCCGAAATACCGGCAGATTGCCGACGACGTCGCGCTGATCAAGGTCTCGATCAGCCACCTCGGCGACCGCGAATGTCGACGACGTTCACCCGAAGAACTCGCCAGGCTGCCGCCGAACATGCGCGCGCCGCTCGACTGTCCACGCGAGCGATCCGACATCAGACTCGAAGTCGATGTCGATGGCGAAAACGTCCTGCACACCGTGATGCGCCCGACCGGCCTCTACGGAGACGGCATCGCGACCGTCTACCGGCGCTTCGAAGTGAAAGCCGGGCGCCACCAGCTGGCCGCCAGGATGAACGACAACCTGGTGAAACCGGGCTTCAATTTCGTCAAGGAAGAAGCGCTCACCCTCGCCCCCGGACAGGTGCTGGTGATCGACTTCAATCCTGACCGCGGCGGCCTGTTCTTCAAGTGATTCCCGGCGTTGCCACCGCTGGCCGGGAGGCGAACACCCCATCCCTCTCGCGAGTGGACATCGATCATGGTCAAAGTCCTGCAACGAATCCTGCGCTGGCTGTTCCTGCGCGTCGAGAAGCTGTTCAACGCCGCTTTCGGCGACAAGCTGAACCCCTTCTACCACCTCGGAACGCTCAGCTTCTGGCAGTTCTGGCTGCTGCTGGGATCCGGCGTCTATCTCTACATCTTCGCCGATACCGGGGTGCATGACGCTTTCGAGTCGGTCGAGCGGATCACGCATGAGCAGTGGTGGGCGGGCGGCATCCTGCGCAGCATCCACCGCTACGCCACCGACGGCATGATCCTGACCATGCTGCTGCACATGCTGCGGCACTTTGCCTACGACCGCTATCGCGGCTTCCGGTCGTTCTCCTGGCTGACCGGCATCGCCCTGCTCTGGCTCGTTTATATCGCCGGCGTCAATGGCTTCATGCTCGTCTGGGACAAGCTCGCGCAGTTTGTCGTCATTGCCACCGCCGAGTGGTTCGATATCCTGCCGATCTTCAACGGCACGCTGATCCGCAACTTCCTCTACCACGAAAGCGTGAACAGCCGCCTGTTCACCCTGCTCGCCTTCGTCCACATCGGCGCCCCGCTGATCGTCGCCATCGTCATGTGGGTGCATGTGCAGCGCATCCCGCGCGCGCGCATCAACCCGCCGCGGCCGACCGCCATCGCCGTCACCCTGATGTTCGTCGTCCTTTCGCTCGTCCGGCCGATCCTGAGCCAGGGAGGCGAGGCCGACATGTCGGTGGTGCCGACCGACATCGACTTCGACTGGTTCCAGCTGCCGGTCCTCGCGCTGGTCTATGTCATCGACCCGCTGCAGCTGTGGTACTTGGTGATCGGCCTCACCGCCCTGCTCTTCCTGATGCCGTGGCTCCCGCCCAAGCGACAAGGGAGCGTCCGGGCGCAGAGCACGATCACCTTCCACCCCAAGCAGCAATCGGTCACCGCGCGCTTTGGCGAAACGCTGCTCGACGCCGGGCTGCGCCAGGACATCGACCTGCCCTACGAATGTCGCAATGGTGGCTGTGGCGTCTGCAAGTGCACCGTCCTCGAGGGCCGGGTTGACCCCGGGCTCTATCAGCCGAGCGCGCTGTCAGCGACCGAACTCGCCCAGGGCAAGGTGCTGCTGTGCTGCGCGACAGCGCTCGAAGACGTTGCCATCGAGTGCCAGGCGAGCAGCGCCCGCCACAGCCTGCAGGAGTACCGCGGGCGCGTCTTCAGGATGCAGAAGCTCACCGACGACGTCATGCAGGTGCTGCTCAAACTGCCCGGGGGCCAGCGGATCACCTTCAAGGCCGGTCAGTACGTGAACATCATCCTCGACGACGGTCAGCGGCGCGCATTCTCGTTCGCCAATCCGCCGCACGAAGACGGGTTCGTCGAGCTGCAGATTCGCCTGCTGCCCGGTGGGCGTTTCACCACACACGTCTTCGCAGCCATGAAGGAAGGCGACGAAGTCCGTTTCGAGGGCCCGCTCGGCGACTTCACGCTGCGCGAATCCGAGCGACCGATCGTCTTCGTCGCCGGCGCTACCGGCTTCGCCCCGGTCAAGAGCATGGTCGAGGACGCTTTCGCGCGCGATCTGCAACGGGAAATTCATCTCTACTGGGGAGTCAGGAGCCGCAAGGATCTCTACCTGCCCGAGCTGCCGGCACGCTGGGCGCAGGAGCACGACAATTTCCACTTCATTCCGGTCCTCTCGGAACCCGCACCCGAAGACCACTGGCACGGGCGCACCGGCCTCGTCCATGAAGCGATTCTCGAGGATTTCCCGGCTCTCCAGGAACACGAGATCTACGCCTGCGGTTCGCTGCGCATGGTCGAGGCCATCTTCCCCTTCCTCAAGCAGCACGGGGCCGAGGACGGGGCCTGTTTCTCGGATGCCTTCAGCATCTCGGCGCGGTCGCTGGCTTTCCAGCCCCGACAGTAGCGGCGGGGCAAGGGCACAGGCAGCGAGCCGGCTGGCCGCCGGGCAGGTGCGCGCCATGCAGCAGCTGCCCGGCGTCTCGGGGAGGCTGCCAGGCCACCCCGGCGCCCACTTGGCAGCGACCCGCTCAGGGCGCGATCAGTCGTTCGAGGACAGGGACCAGCGTGGCTTCGTCAAGCCGGCCGAGGCGGCTGCTGTCGAAGTGGCCGTGGCGGTCGATCACCACCGTATAGGGCAGGCCCCTGACGCGCAAGCCGGACTGCTGCGACCCGTCGGGGTCGCCGACCAGCAGCGGGTACGCCACCGGTGTCCGGGCGACGAAGGCCTGCATCCTCGCCACCTCGTCGAGCCCGATGCCGACAAACTGCACCCCCTGCGCCGCGTAGCGGGCCTGCAAGCGCGAGAAGACCGGCATTTCTTCGATACACGGCGCGCACCAGCTGGCCCAGTAATTGACCACCAGGACCTTGCCGCGCCACTGTGCGATCGCCTGCGGCCGTCCGGCGAGGTCGGGCAGGGTCAGCCTCATGATCGCGTCGGCGACCGCCTGCCCCTCTTCCTGCGGCAACTGCTGCGACGAGATCAGCCCGGGGGGAACGCCGGTCGGCGGCAGGCGATTGGCCGTCAGCAGGCGATAGCCCATCCAGCCGAGGGTCGCGAAGGTCGCCAGCGCGACCACCCCCGCCAGCACCAGAAGCTTCATCGAGCGCGGCGCGGTGACATCGCCTGCAGACAGACGAGAACGAACAGCAGCCCGCCGATGACCGCGATCAGGCCGCCGAGGCCCATCATTCCCATGCCGAGCTTCTGCGGCAGTGTGGTCAGGAACTGGTCGGCGCCGGCGACCTTGCGCTGCACGCCGTAACCGCCGGACCAGGCCAGGCCGAGGATATGGATCAGCTGACCGGCGCCATAGACCCAGGGTTGCCAGAGCGCCATCCGGCTTTCGGCCCGGCCAAAGCCGAGGGTCGGCAGCAGGACGTAGACGAGGCCCATGAAAGCCAGCGTCACGCCCACCGTCGAACCATGGTAATGCGCCGGAATGACGACATTGACGCCGTGGATCAGGTAGCCGAGGACGCCGCCGAGCGCAAAAAGGACGAAGGAAGCGACGAAAGCCGACTTCGCCGGCGCTGCCGGCACGCTGCGCAGACGCCACAGCGAGAGCGCGCCGAGCAGGATCAACGGCCCCATCCAGGGGTGGCCCCAGAGCATCAGTTTGGCGAACAGTTCGACATGCGGCAGCGACCCCACCGGCACCAGCAGGTAGATCGCCGGAACGACGAGCAGGGGCAGCGCCCCGACCAGGAACAGGATGGCCAGCGTCCGTGGCGAAACGATCGACGGCCCGCCCAGAGACGCCGCAATCCACAGCCAGGCGACGACCATCAGCAGGGCGTGCTGGAACTGCAGCGTGTGCCCGCCCCCCCAGAAGAGCACTTCGTAATAAATTGTCCCTTCGATCCGGGGCACCAGCAGCCACGACGAGAAGAACGCCAGCAGCGCCAGCAGGGCGGCGACCGCGCCGAGGAAGGTCCCCAGCCGCAGCGGCTCGGCCAGCAGGCGGCGGGGCCAGGTGGTCAAGAGGGCACGCAGAACGGCAAGGCTCATGCCGGCGCCGAAGATTCCGAGCGAAGCAAAGAACAAGGGCTGTTCGAGGACCGGGATGTAGTTGTTGAGCACCGGTTCGGCGCCGGGAAAGAACGGCGAAACGGTCATCAGCGCGGTGGCCAGCGCCGCCAGGCCAAAGCCGCTCCAGCCCAGCCAGGCAAGCCCGCCGCCGCCGACGGCACTCCACATCACCGCTGCAAAAGCCATGAACCAGACCGCCACCGACAGATCGACGTGCACCACCAGCGCCGCGCGGAACAGGTCCTTGAGCGGAAAGATCTCCTGAATGCCCGGCGTGCGCGACAGGACCAGCAGCACGGCCAGCAGACCCGAACCGATCAGCGCCATCACCCCCAGCCACAGCCAGGCGCGCGCGAGACGGACCGGAGTCCCGGAAAGGATCGCCGGCACGACCGACACTCCTGAAGAAACGGACAAGACGGATGAATCCACTGCTGCCTCACAAAAAAAGGGCCAGGATCGACCTTTCGCCGGCAGGCATCGGCGTTCACCCTCAGGCGCTGCCGCCGAAATGCCGCGCCCGACCGACCCGGCGGGCAAGGGCGGCCGTGATTGTAGCAGCGGCAGCCCGGGACGACTCGCCCGATCAGCAGATTCGGCTCAACCGTCATTGACCGCCGGGGTGTCAGCTTGTAGAATGCGCCCTTTCTCGGGGCGTAGCGCAGCCTGGTAGCGCATCTGCTTTGGGAGCAGAGGGTCGTGAGTTCGAATCCCACCGCCCCGACCAGTGGAACATGTGGCTTTTTTGAAAACATCAGAAAGCGGTACCGGCGGGAAGCAATTGCCAGGAAATGCAGAACTCGCGCCCGTAGCTCAACCGGATAGAGCACCGGCCTTCTAAGCCGGGGGTCGTGAGTTCGAGTCTCGCCGGGCGCGCCAGATAACGGCGGTGTTAGCTCAGTTGGTAGAGCACTGGATTGTGATTCCAGTGGTCACGGGTTCGAATCCCGTACATCGCCCCAACCGAACAGAAAGCCGAAGCCAGCAGGAGAATGGCTCGGCATCGGCTTTCGAATTCTTTCGAGTTATCCGATCGCTGCCGACCGAAGACCCAGAAAACCCGTCAGATCACTGCCCGCCATGGCCGCCAGATCGCTCCCTTCGGCCTGCCCCGCCTCATATCCACTTGCCCACCATCGACCAGCCCTCGCCAATCGTTCGGCAGAATTCCCGCCCACGCCTGCCTGCAGACAGCCTGCCCGGCCGTGGCTTGTTCGCGCGCGGTATACCCGCTATACCAACCTATTGAACGCAACATTCAGGACGCAGACATGACGAGGCGAGTTGCCATTACCGGTCATTCGTTCAGGCTGCCGGGAACGACCAGCAGCCGCTACTGGCAGGATCTGCTCGACGGCAGAGATCTGGTGACCGAAGTCGATCCGCAGCGCTGGGTGCAAGACTCTTTCCTGCATCCGAACCGGAACCACCCGGGCACCAGCTACACCTTCGCCGCCGGATCGATCGGCGATGTGTCGACTTTCGACGCCGCTTTCTTCGGGATTTCGCCGCGCGAAGCAGCCCTGATCGATCCGCAGCAGCGCTTGCTGCTCGAAATGAGCTGGGAAGCAATCGAGAGTTCGGGCACCCCGCCGTCCAGCCTGCGCGGGAGCAACTGTGGCGTCTATATCGGGATCGCCAGTGCCGATTATTCGTACCGCATGGCGGACGATCCGTCGGTGGTCGACGCAGCGACGGCGACCGGCAACACCGCCAGCATCGCCGCCAACCGCATCTCGTATGCTTTCGACCTGCATGGCCCGAGCATGGCGATCGATACCGCATGTTCGTCGTCAATGGTCGCTTTTCATCAGGCCTGTCGTTCCATCCTCAGCGGGGAAACGACGCAGGCACTCGCCGGCGGCGTCAGCCTGCACCTGCACCCGCATGGCTTCCTGATCTTCGCCAAGGCGTCGATGCTCTCCCGGCGCGGGCGCTGCAATGTTTTCGATGCCGCCGGCGACGGCTATGTGCGCTCGGAAGGCGGCGGCATCTTCGTCCTCAAGGATTACGAGCAGGCGCTGGCCGATGGCGACCCGATCCTGGCGATCGTCGCCGCAACCGGGGTCAACACCGATGGCCGCAAGTCCGGCCTGACGGTACCGAGTCCGCAGGCGCAGGCCGACCTGCTCGTCCAGACCTATGCCCGGGCGGGGATCGATCCGGCAGCGATCGACTACCTCGAAGCGCATGGCACCGGTACGGCGGTCGGCGACCCGATCGAAACCCGGGCAATCGGCGACGCACTCGGCAAACGCCGACCCGCTCACCAGCCGCTGCCGATCGGCTCGGTCAAGAGCAACCTGGGGCACCTTGAAACGGCCTCCGGCGTTGCCGGTCTGGTCAAGGCCCTGCATTGTCTCCGCCACCGCCTGGTGCCGGCGACCATCGGCGTCAGGACCGTGAACCCGAACATCCGGCTCGCCGACTGGAATCTCGATCTGGTCACCAGCAACCGCCAGCTGAAGCCGACCGGCAAGCTGATCATCGGCGTCAACTCGTTCGGGTTCGGCGGCTCCAATGCACACGTCATCCTCGAAAGCGCTTGCCTGCCGCTTGCGGTCGCCGCGACCACTTTACCGGCAACCGACCTGCCGCTGATCGTCTCGGCGCGTGACGGCGCTGCCCTCAAGACAGCGGCGCGCGACCTCGCCGGTTTCCTCGCCGGCCAGCCGGCCAGCGCGTGGTATGACATCGCCCATAGCGCGGCCTTCCGTCGCGAGCGGCACGAGCTGCGGGCAATCGTCTACGGCAGTCAGCCACAGGCCATCGCCGCGGCGCTGCTCGACTTTGCCGACAGCTCCGCCGAAGCGAGTCCGCTGGAAACCGGCAGCGCCTTGCCCTCGCCCGCCGGACCCGCCTTCATCTACTCGGGCAATGGCTCGCAGTGGGCCGGCATGGGCAAACGCCTGCTCGCCGAAGATGCCGGCTTTCGCGAAGCGGTACGCGAGGTCGACACGCTCTTCCGGCGCCATGCCGATCATTCGCTCGCAGACGAACTCGCCGGCAAACATGGTGAAGGACGCTACGCGTTCACGGAGATCGCGCAACCGGCGCTGTTCGCGCTCCAGGTCGGCCTCACGCAAATGCTCAGGCAACGCGGCATCCGGCCGCTCGTGGTGGCCGGTCACAGTGTCGGCGAAGTGGCCGCCGCGTGGGCGGCCGGCGCGTTGACGCTGGCTGACGCGGTCGAGGTCATCTACCATCGCAGCCGTCTGCAGGGAAGCACCCGGGGCCTGGGGCAGATGACTGCCGTTGGCCTCGGTGAAGCGCAAACCAGAGAACTCCTCGACGCGCTCGGCCTGACCGCTTCGCTGACGATCGCCGGCATCAACAGCTCGCGTGGCGTCACCGTCGCCGGGACGCCGCAGCTGCTCACCCGTTTCGAGTCGGCGCTGGCAGCCAAGGAGATTTTCCACCGACGGCTGGACCTCGACTACGCGTTTCATGGTCCGACCATGGATTCGATTGAAAGCGGGGTCCGCCAGGAACTCGCCGGACTGCGGCCACACGCGACCCGCCTTCCCTTCTACTCGACGGTCAGCGGTGATCGCTTGCCTGGCACGCAACTCGACGCCGGGTATTGGTGGGACAACATTCGCCAGCCCGTGCACTTCGCGCAGGCGATCGCCGCCATCCTCGCCACCGGCGTCAACCTGTTCATCGAGGTCGGGCCCAATCCGGTCCTGCGCAGCTACCTCAATGACGCCCTCAAGGAACGGGCGGTCGAGGGACGCGTGCTGGCGACGGTCATCCGGGGCGATGATTCGCCGGCACGCATCCAGGCTGCCGCAAGCCAGGCAATGATCGCCGGTGGCCACGTCGATTGGCCGCTTTTCTTTCCTCAGCCCGCCCGCTTCGTCGAGCTGCCGACCTACCCCTGGCAACGGGAGCGCCACTGGCATCCGGTGACGCCGGAAGCGATCGGCCTGATCTACCGGCGCAAGGTTCACCCCCTGCTCGGCTACCCGCTGCCACAACACGAACTGACCTGGGAAAACCACCTCGACACGCAGCTCCATCCGGTACTCGCCGACCATGTGGTCGGCGAGGCGACGATCTTCCCCGGCGCAGGCTTCGCCGAACTCGCGCTGGCCGCTGCCCTGGCCTGGCCCGCAGGCGAGCCTGCGGCAGAGAATCCGGGAGAACTGGTCGAGATCGAGGAGCTCGAGATCCGCTCGCCGCTGCTGGTCGGTGATGAGCGCTCAACCATCATCCGCTCAGAGATCGATCCCGACGACGGCAGGCTGACGATCCTTGGCCGCGAACAGACCAGCAGCGACCCCTGGACCGTGCACAGCGTCGCGCGCATCCTGCGCGAAGCACAGGCGACGCTGCTGCAGACCCCTTTCCCCGGCCTGCCCGACCGCGCCCCCGATTTCGACCGGGATAGCCACGCGGCATTGACCCGGGCAGTCGGCATCGCCTACGGCCCAGCGTTCCAGTGCATCGACCACGGCTGGACAGAAGGCAACTCGGTACTCGCCGTGTACCGGATTCCGGCCGCCGTGGCGAGCCAGCTCGCGTCGACCCACCTCCATCCGGCCCTGCTCGATGGTGCTTTTCAGCTCGTCTTCCAGTTGCTGAAAGAGGCGATCGGGGCTCACAACGGTGTCGCTTTCGTGCCGACGCGGATGGGCCGCATCGCATTTTGCAGCGGCCAGTCGGAACCTCTCTTTGCCCGAGCGACGCTGCTGCGGCACAGTGCGCGCTCGCTGCAGGCCGAATTTGCCCTCTTTGCCGCCGACGGGACACCGATCGCCGTCCTCAGGGACGTCCGCTTTCGCAGCGTTCGCCTCAGCCGCAGTGCCGCCGACCGGCTGCGTTTCCTCGCTTACCATGCGACGCCCGCGCCGCATCCGCTTGCCGCCGCTGCCGCGCCGAGCATCCCCTGCACGAGCGTTCGCGCAGCGCTCACCGATCTCGTCCGGCGGGCGGCGCTCAAGGGAAGCCATCGGCGCTACTCGGAAGAGGTCGATCCGCTGCTCGACATCTTGTGCAACCGCTTCACCCGACCCGCGCTGCAACGGCTTTCCAGCGATGGGCGACATCTGTCGTCGCAGCGGGTGCGCGCCTGCCAGGAGGCCAACCCGGAAACCGAGGCCTGGCTCGCGCATCTGCTGGCGCTGGCCGAAGACGACCAGTTGCTGACCGTCACTGCAAAGGGCTGGGAGATTCTGCCCGACCTGCGGCAGGAGTCTTCGGCGCAGGACATCTGGAACAGCCTGGTGGCCGACGACCCCGATTATTTTCAGATCGTGCATTCGGTCGGACGCGTCGGCATGCATCTGCCAGCCCTCCTGGACGGCAGCGCCAGCCTGGCGCAGATCTGCCCGCGTGAGTCATCGCTGACGACGCTGCTGCGCCAGGTTCTCGGGGTCGGCGGCAAACAGGGGCTCGGACAGGTGCTGCGCGAGCTGATCAGGCAGGGTCTGCGCGATCTTCCCGAAGGCCGGCGGCTCGGTGTCGTCGAGATCAGCGAAGGGACACCGTCGTTCGCCATGGACGTCTGCGTCGCCCTCGATTTCAACCGCGGCAATTACGCCTTTGCCAGTCCCTCGGCGGCGACCGTGGACGAAGTCGTCGGCCGCCTCAGGGAATCCTTCCCGAGCATCGAGACGCGCCTGCTGGAGAGCCCTCCGCCGGCCGCTAGTCACACCCTTGCCGCCTGTGCGATCGCCCTCGTCACGCTCGATTTCAGCAGCCTCGACCAGGCCTTCGCCGCCCTCGAACACGCGCGCCTGTGCCTCGCGCCGGGAGGTTCGCTGATCGTCATCGGGCAGCACCCGGCGCGCTGGGTCGACTTCGTTTTTGGCGCCCGGCAAGCCGGCTGGCAGCGCTCACCAGGCGAGCGCTGGCTTTCCAATCAGCGATCGAGCTTCTATTGGCAGGAACAACTGAAGAATATCGGTTTTGCCGACGCCGAGCTTTTCGAGTTTTCTCCCGACACCCTGTCAGGCCCTTACCTGCTGCTCGGACAGCGCCCCGAAAGCAGGCAGCCGGCAGCCAGATCAACCAGATCGACCTTGCGTAGCTGGGTTCTGGTGGCCGATGCGGCCGGTTACTCGGCACAGCTTTCCGATCAGCTGACCCGTAAACTGCAGGCGCGCGGTGATCTCGTCATCCAGACGACGGCGGACAGCGCGGCGCAGATCGAGGTGCTGCTGCGCGAGACGACCGCCAACTACGGCGAACTCGACGGCCTCGTTCAACTCACCGGTCTTGCCGGCGAAGCCGAGGGCAGCGCGGCAAAAGCACTCGAGCATCAACTCGCGCGCTGCTCTATCGCCGCGGAGATCACCAGGGCCTGCGAGCGCGCGAAGATTCGAACCACCTGCTGGCTGATCACCGCCAACGCCGACCGCAAGCTGTTGCCGAATCGTGCCGCCGATGCCCTCGCGAGCACCGACGCCGCCCTGCACGGTTTTGCGCGCACGATGCAGAACGAAGCCGACCGCTGCCCGCTGCGCCTCGTCGACCTCGAACTGCCGATGGCCATCGAGACCGCCGCGACGGCGCTCGACCAGGAGTTCGAGCAAGCCGACGACGAACAGGAAATCATCCTCACGCGCAGCGGCGAGCGTTATGCGCCTCGCCTGCGGAGCGAAGAGCACCCCGACGCGCGCGCCCCGGCGCCGATCGAAGAACCGACCCTGTCGCTCGGTTTCCAGTTCCCCGGACAACTACGCAATCTGCGCTGGGAGGCACATCCCCGGCGTGCCCCCGCTGCCGACCAGATCGAGGTCGAGGTGCGGGCGACCGGCCTCAACTTCCGCGACGTGATGTATGCGCTGGGCCTGCTCTCCGACGAGGCGATCGAGAACGGCTTCGCCGGGGCAACGCTCGGCTTCGAGTTTGCCGGTGTCGTCAGCCAGGTCGGTAGCGAAGGCAGCGCTTTCAGCACCGGCGATCGGGTGGTCGGCTTCGGACCGTCGAGCTTCGGCAACCGGGTGCTGACCCAGGCCGGGGCGATCTCGCATATTCCGTCCGGCATCTCGTTCGCCGCTGCGGCGACCATTCCGAGTACCTTTTTCACCGTTTACTACGGCCTGCATCACCTGGCTCGCCTGCAAGCGGACGAAAAGGTGCTGATCCACGGGGCTGCAGGCGGCGTCGGGATTGCCGCCATCCAGGTCGCCAAATGGCTGGGCGCCGAGATCTACGCCACCGCCGGATCGGACGAGAAACGCGATTTCCTGCGCCTGCTCGGCGTCGATCACATCTTCGACTCGCGCTCGCTCGCTTTTGCCGACCAGATCCTCGAACAGACCGGCGGCGAAGGCGTAGACGTGGTCCTCAACTCGCTCGCCGGCGAGGCGATCAACCGCAATTTCCAGGTGCTGAAACCCTTTGGCCGCTTCCTCGAACTCGGCAAGCGCGATTTCTACGAGAACACGAAGGTTGGTCTGCGCCCCTTCCGCAACAACATCAGCTATTTCGGTATCGACGCCGATCAGTTGATGCTGGTGCGCCCCGAGCTCACCCGCCGCCTCTTCGGCGAAATCATGACGCTCTTTGCCGAGGGTGTACTCCATCCCCTGCCCTATCATGCCTTCGAAGCCGAGGACATCGTCGATGCCTTCCGCTACATGCAGCAGGCACGGCAGATCGGCAAGATCGTCGTCACCTATCCACACGGCATCCATCACGTGCACCCGCCGCGGCCAGTCAGGCACGGGCATCTGCAGCTCGCCGCCGACGCCTCCTACCTCGTCACCGGCGGCCTGCGCGGCTTCGGCCTGCGCACCGCCGAGTGGCTGGCAGCCAGGGGCGCCCGTCACCTGATCCTGATCAGCCGCAGCGGGGTTCAGGCCGACGAAGCGCGCGCCGCCATCGACCGGCTTGAGGCACAAGGGGTGACGGTTCATGCCGCCGCCTGCGATGTCACCAGCCGGACGGCGCTCGAGAGCCTGCTCGCCGGGACCGCACGGACGATGCCGGCCCTCAAGGGGATCGTCCATGCCGCCACGGTGATCGACGACGGACTGGTGCGCAACCTCGACGCCGAGCGGATCGGCCACGTGCTCGAACCGAAGATCCTCGGCGCGCACCATTTGCATGAGCTGACCCGCGACCTCGCGCTCGATCTCTTCGTCCTCTTTTCGTCGGCGACGACCACTTTTGGCAACCCCGGGCAGGCGAGCTATGTCGCTGCCAATGCCGGCCTCGAGGCGCTGGCCGAGCATCGCCGCGCCAGCGGACTCGCCGCGACCTGTGTCGGCTGGGGCCCGATCGACGACGTCGGCTTCCTCGCCCGCAACGAAAAGATCAAGGAAGCCCTGCAAAGCCGGATGGGGGGAACGGCACTCAACTCGGCGATCGCGCTCGATGCCCTCGAGGGCCTGCTGCTTGCCAACCGTTCCGGCCTCGCGGTGCTCGAACTCGACTGGAAAGCGCTCGGCCGTCTGCTGCCGACCGCCACCAGCCCGAAATTCTGCGAGCTCGCCTGGCAGGGCGAAGACGCGGGCAGCGACGAGGACCCGGCGCAGGACATCCAGCGCCTGCTCGCCGAACTGCCGGCCGACGAACTGCTGGCCACTTTTGTCGACATCCTGCGCGGCGAAATCGGCGAGATTCTTCGCGTCGCCCCGGAGAAGATCGATCCGCAGCGGTCGATCTACGACATGGGTCTCGACTCGCTGATGGGTGTCGAACTCGTCCTCGCGCTCGAAGCGCGTTTCGGCGTCCGCTTGCCGGTCATGGCCCTGAGCCAGAGTCCAACCCTCGCCAAGCTGGCCGAACGGGTGATTCAGCAGTTGCGAGACAACGAACACGATGGCGAATCGGCAGCGCAGAAGGAAATGCTCGCGCAGACCGAACAGGTGGCCATGCAGCAGGGTGCCGAACTGTCGCCGGAGTCGATCGCCAGCCTGGCAGCGGACGTTTGCGCTGCCGCTCCCGATGCCACCAGCCGGATGATCAACTGACATGTCGCGCAAAGGACTGCCTGGACTCACCGCCCAGATCAAGGACAAACTCATTCAGCAGGCTCTCGAGCGGCGGCTGCGACAGGCCGAGCAGGGCTCCGGCGGCGACGCTCCGGCACGCGCGGCGAACGCCACCGACACGACGCCCGAGCAGTATTACCGCTTCTCCCTGCATCCGGGCTACCAGCAGATTCGCATCATCAGCGAAGGCGCCACCCGGCTCGGAATCAACAGTCCGTTCTTCAAGCTGCACGAAGGCATCGCCGGCGCCGGGACACGGATCGCCGGCCGCGAGTACATCAACTACGCAAGCTACAACTACCTCGGCCTGTCCGGCCACCCGGCGGTGACGACGGCCGCCAAACTGGCGATCGACCGCTATGGCACCTCGGTCTCCGCGAGCCGGCTGGTCGCCGGCGAGAGACCCTTGCATCGCGAACTCGAAGAAGCGATCGCCGGGGTCTACGGCGTCGACGACGCGATCACCTTCGTCAGCGGCCACGCAACCAACGTCACGACCATCGGCCACCTCTTCGGGCCGCAGGATCTGATCCTGCACGACGAACTGATCCACAACAGCGTGCTCCAGGGGATTGCGCTCTCGGGCGCCCGCCGCCTGCCCTTTCCGCACAACGACTGGGCGACCCTCGATGCCATCCTGGGCCAGCAGCGCCAGCATTTCCAGCGCGTCCTGATCGTCCTCGAAGGGATCTACAGCATGGACGGCGATTATCCGGAGCTGCCCCGCTTTGTCGACCTGAAGCACCGCTATCGTGCCTTCCTGATGGTCGACGAAGCCCACTCGTTCGGCGTCATGGGCCGGACCGGCCTCGGCATCCGCGAGCATTTCGGGCTCGGCGGCGCCGACGTCGACATCTGGATGGGCACCCTGAGCAAGACGCTGGCCGGTTGCGGCGGCTACGTCGCCGGCGAGCGGGCGCTGGTCGAGCATCTCAAGTTCCTGGCACCGGGCTTTCTCTACAGCGTCGGCATGCCGCCGCCGGTAGCCGCTGCCTCACTGGCAGCCCTGCAATACCTGCAGCAGGAACCCGAACGGGTCACCCGGCTGCAGCAACGCGGGCGCCTGTTCCTCGCGCAAGCCCGGGCAGCCGGCGTCGATACCGGCCACAGCGTCGGCTTTGCCGTCATCCCGGCGATTACCGGCAGCTCGATCAAGGCGGCTCGCCTCGCGGCGGCGCTCTTCGAGCAGGGCATCCATGTCCAGCCCATCCTCTACCCGGCAGTCCCCGAAAAGTCCGCCCGCCTGCGCTTCTTCATCTCGTGCGAGCACAGCGAAGCGCAGATCAGGCAGACGGTTCAGCTGCTCGCCGAAGAACTGGCCCGCCTGTAAAGCGTCACGGCGGGCTCGTCGGTAGAGAAGAGTCCCATTTCCTGCAGCAGCAGACCGCCGAGCTGTTCGACCCCGAGATCGCGACGAACGCCCGCAGCGGCCGCCCCGCCCTTTCGCCAGATGAAGTAATCGGTCGGCCCGGCGGGCGAACCTAGACGGCGGTAGACCTCGGGCAGGATCGGCACGTGGTCGCCGAACCAGCACAGGGTCCCCGCGCCGGGCAAGGCTTCGAGCGCTGCCCGCAGCCTGCCGGCCATGCGGTCGGCGTTGACCAGATGACGCAGGTAGACGGTCAGATCATCGCAGCCGGCAGGCGGCGGCGTCGAATAAAAGCGCTCGGCGTCTCCGGCGTGAACCTTTTCCAGATGCAGCGGCCCGTGGTTCTCCATGGTGATGACGAAGACGAACAGCGGCCGCTCGTGAACTTCGCCGAGCAGCGAACAGACGCGTTCGGCGAGTGCGAGGTCGCTGATATAAGGACCGCTCTTCGCCGCCCCGGCAAAGTCGCGCAGGTCGATGAACTCGTCG
This sequence comes from Candidatus Accumulibacter jenkinsii, assembly GCA_036625225.1. Lineage (GTDB taxonomy): Bacteria > Pseudomonadota > Gammaproteobacteria > Burkholderiales > Rhodocyclaceae > Accumulibacter > Accumulibacter jenkinsii. The sequence goes on from JAZKUF010000002.1 coordinate 419,137, forward strand.
AAGCCCAGTTGCGGGAAGACCTTGTCGCGCGAATAGAAGCTTGCCGCATAGGGGTGTACACAGACGGTGCGGTAGCCGCAACTGCTCAGGAAGCCGGCCAGCGTCGCCATTCCCTGGCGCGCCAGCCGACGATAGGGGTTGAAGCGGTGGACCGCGAGCGACTCGGCGGCGAGGCCCGAGAGAAAGGCAAACTCGGTGCGTACGGTATTCGCACCCCAGGCCGACACCGCCAGTTGCCCGTGCCAGTGTGCGCTTGCCTGCAGATCGTCGAATTCGCGCAGGACCTCGCTGCGGATGCCCGGATACAGGCGCCGCACGTCGAAGAAGGACTCGCTCTGCACCACCACCAGATGGGCCATCGCGCCGACCGATGGGGGCGCGACAGCGATCGGCGCATAGGGCGAAGTCAGCGGGAGGTCGATCAGTTCTTCCTCGCCGTAGCGCCACAGGGCCGCGAGCAGGCCCAGCTGCCGCAGATCGGCGGCCGCGTCGAAGGTGACGCGAAGTCTTTTCCTCGCCCCCAGCCCGAGCAGCAGCAACCCGAGCAACGTCAGCCCCCCGGCAAGGGTCAGGAAATCGGCAACCGGGACGCGCGCCAGCAGCGGCTGCTCGATGAGCAGCCCGGCAGCGATGGCGCCAGCCAGGGAGAGGAGCGCCAGCACCGCCCGGCCGGCGCCGAGAAACGGCAGATAAAGACGGGGATGCTTGAGGGCGTCGCTGAAATACTCGAAATCCTGGAAAATGAACGGTTCGCGCAGCGAATGGTATTTGGCGTTGCTGACCAGCACCAGAAAGAGCAGGCCGGCAAGCAGCGCGCCGGCGGCAAAGAAGGGTCGGCGCAGAACGAGCAGCAGGCAGACAAAGAGCAGCAGCCAGAGTCCGAGGTGGAGAGCGAACGCCGCCAGCGGCCGGCGCCAGAAAGGCAGCGACGCCGGCCGCAGCAGACCTTCGATGGCGAGCGACACCGCCGCACCGCCAAGCGCCGCCGCGACCACCGACCACAGCGCCAGCGGTTCAGCCACCGTAAGCGAGCCAGCGCAGGATCCGTTCGGAGAGCGACGGCGGCAGCATCGCGAGGCACCAGGTCCCCAGGTTCAAGGGGAACGGGAAGCTGATGCGCGACTGGTTGCGCTCCAGCGCGCGCCGGATGTAACGCCCGGCGCGCTCGGGCGACCACACGAAGGGCTTCGGGCCGGGCATCTCGCGGCACATCCGAGACTCGACATAGCCCGGCATGATGACGCTGACGCGCACCCCGGTCGCGGCAAGACTGCCGCGCATCGCTTCGCCGTACGACTTCAAAGCGGCCTTGCTGGCACAGTAGCTCGGCGTCACCGGCAGCCCGTAGTAAGCGGCGAGCGAACTCATGAGCGCGATCTGCCCTTTGCCGCGAGCGCGCATCGCGGGCAGAACGGCATCGACGGTGGCGATTGCCGCGACGATGTTGACTGCCAGCAATTCCTGCACATCCTGCCAGCGCTCGCCCTCGCCGTCTGCTCCGGCATGGGTGTTCACACCGGCATTGACGATCACCAGATCGAGCGCTTCGTGGCGCGACAGTTCGCCAAGCCAGGCCGCCAGGGCGACGCCGTCCCGCAGGTCGAGAAGCTGCGTCAGGACTCTCGCGCCGCGCGCTTCGCAGATCGCCGCGAGTTCCTGCAGCCGATCGGCGTTGCGCCCCTGCAGGATGAGGGTGCGACCGGGCTCGGCATAGACCGTCGCCAGCCCGCCGCCGAGGCCGCCGGTGGCGCCGGTGATCAAGACGCTGGCGGGCGCCGACGTGCCCTTGATCGCCGGACGATGGATCGGGCGACGGTCGCCAAACAGGAGCTGATTCAGGCAATCGCCGAGGCGGGCGAAAAAAGGCGAGCAGACCCCCTGCAGGAACAGGAAAGAACGTCTCACGGCCGCAGACCCGGCGTCGCCCAGGCGCGCAACAGGACGACGAGCTTGCGCCACTGGCGGCGGATCAGGCCGACGCGCAGCTTCTCGAGTTCCCCGCTCGCCGCGAGCGCGTCGCGCGTCTCGAGCAGCCGCCGGAGAACGGCCTCGCAGGTGGTGTAGCCCTGCAGGTCCCAGTCCCAGTAGACGGGATAGCGCAACAGGGTCCCCGCCACCAGTTCGTCGAGTTGCAGCCGCCGCTCGCGGCGACCCAGGGCGACGCCGCCGCGCACACGATCCTCGGTGAGACCCCAGCCGGCATAGAAAGGCTGACCATGGACCACTACCCGCTTGCCCCGCAGCAGGGCGTCGAAACCACTGAGCGAGGTCATGGTGTGCACGACATCGCAGGCGGCGATGCAGCTGACCACCGACAGACGCGTCTCGACCTGGTCTGCCCATTGTTGCGCTTCGGCCATCGCCAGCTTGCCCGCTCGATTGCCCGACATCACATCGGGATGCGGCTTGTAGACGATGAAGGACGCCGGATGCGCCCGCCGCGCCGCCTGCAGCAGACCGAGGTTGGTTCTCACCTCGGTACAGCCGCGCACGATCGACGCGTCGTCCTCGACCTGACCCGGCACCAGCACCACCTCCCGGCCTCCGGTGGGCCAGTTCGCCGGCTCGCGCGGGTCGAGGTTGTACTTGGTGATGCCGTGCTCGACGATGAACGCGCGCACCTGTCGCGCCCGCATCAGCTCGTCGTCGGAAAAACGCGCCGTCGCCAGGAGGTGCTCGAGATCGGACGGCTGCGTCGGATCGAAATAGAGACCGCGCTGGTCGAGGACCAGCGACAGCGGACGAATGAAATCCGAACCGAGGCCCACCGAACGGACAAAACCGTCCTCCATGTGCAGCACCCGGGCGCCGCTGCGCGTCGCCAGTTCCTGCAGACCGGCGGGGGCCTCGCTGCCCCAGCAGACCAGACAATCCGTTGGCTGGATGGCGAGCGCGGCGGCCGCCGCGACTCCCGGCACGAGAACGACCTTGCCCGGATCGAGCGACAACAGGGGCCTGATGTGCGCTTCTTTCCAGCGCTGGAAGCCGACACCGATCATCCGGCCGGGGTAGCGGGCGGAGTGCTCGCGCTGGCGCAGCAGCCAGTCGATGACGTGGAAAATGGTGCCGCGCTGGTGAGTGAGCGGATCCAGATAACGCGCGTAGTGAAAATAGGCGGCAGCGAACAGTTCATCCACCGACCGGGTCCGATGACGCCGCAAAGGCGGCTGCCGGTCGTCGGTGCTCCCCCAGCCGGCGTACCAGGGCCGGCCGAAGACGGTGACCGGCTTGCCGGCCAGCAGGGCTTCGAAGCCCATGGTCGAGGTCACCACATAGACCCGATCCATCTGCTCGATCAGGCTCAGCGGATTGATCGCCTGCCGCAGCACGCGCGTGCGCTCGTCGTCCTGCACCTGCGTCAGGTAACCGCGCTTGTGCCCCGCGCTGACCTCGGGGTGGGTCTTGACGTAGATCATCGCTTGCGGGTTCTCCGCCCGCGCAGCGCCCAGCATGGTCGCGAAGGTGTCGGCATCGGCGCCGCCCAGGGCCACACTCAGGTCGCCGGCGGTCTGGTCGATGACGAGGACCCGCAAGGCATCGCGGCAGTCGTCCCGGGTCGCTGCGACAGGAGGCAGCGGCAGCAGCGCCGACGAGCACAAGGGAGCGTGGTTGTACTTGCTGAGGCGATGTCCGAGCAGCAGCGACTTCGCCCGAGCCACCTCGTCGACCAACCCGGCCAGCACATCGGCGGCGGAATTGAGCAGGCGCTCGAGCGCCGAGGGGCGCGTGCTGTCGTAGTAGATCCCTTCTTCGTCGACCACCAGCGAGAGGGGCGGGAAGTGCTCACCACTGCCCGACGAGCGCAGATAACCGTCTTCCAGCGCGATGAAGCCGATCCCCCGGCGTCTGGCAAGCGCGCGCGAGCGCAGCGTGGACGGCCGGTAACCCCAGCCGGCCATTGCCCTGAATTTTCGGCGGGCAGGCCAGCGGCCGAGGTAAGTCACTTCCTCACCGACCAGGGTGCTCAGGAACGGCAGGCGAAGAATGCCGCGCGAGGTGACGCCTAGCATGTCGACCGTTCGCGATCCTTCACGGGGCCGGCCAGGAAACGCTGACCAGCGGAACGGATCATTGGGCCATCCGCGCCATCACCGAGGCAAAGCCCTCTGCCGAGGCAAAAACGTCTTCCCTGCCCTGGGCGAGCAGGATGGCATCAGCGAGTTCCCGGAAAGCGCCTTGCCCGCCCGGCGTCGAGAGCACCGTCGATGCCCGCCGCTGAACGTAGCGGGGGGCGTCGGCGACCGCAAACGCGAGACCGCAGCTGGCAAAAGCCGGCAGATCGATGCTGTCGTCACCGATGCAGGCCGTCTGCGCGCGCGCCACCCCGGTTTCCTGCATCAGCTGCCGGCAGGCCAGCGCCTTGTCCTTGACGCCGAACCGGAACAGCGTCACCCCGAGATCGGCGACCCGCTTGCGCAGCGTCGCCGAATCACGGCCGGACAGGACCGCGACGCGAATGCCGCATTCTTCAAGTAGCCGGATGCCGAGGCCGTCGCGGACATGAAAACGTTTGAGGCACTCGCCGCTCGCGTCGTAGTAGATGCCGCCGTCGGTCAACACCCCGTCGACGTCGGTGATCACCAGCCTCACGTCGGCGAGCGTCGGCGGCCGGAGGGGTTCCTGACCGGCCATCCAGGCGCGCACCTGCGCCAGCGACTCGGGGGTATCCACCCCCGGCCCGCAGGCTTCCACCGCGAAAGCCCGGATGCGCAGACCCGCCGCCAGCAGGCGCAGCTGCTCCAGCTTTTCGGCCTGCTCGAGCATCGCCTGCGGCAGGCCGGCGTAAGCCGCGAGGACCTCGCGACGGTAGGCATAGACGCCGACATGCTTGAGATAGCGGGCAACGTCGCCGGCGTCGCGGGCGAAGGGAATCGGCGCCCGGCTGAAATAGAGGGCGTCGCCGTTGCTCGCCAGCACCACCTTGACGGTGTCCGGGCTGGCCGCCTCGGCGGGGGAAATCGGATGGCACAGGGTGCCGACCTGCACCGAGCGGTCGGCCCACATGCCGGCCGCGAGAGTGGCAATGTCGGCCGGGCGCACCAGCGGCTCGTCACCCTGCAGGTTGATGTAGAGTTCGGCGTCCACCCGCGTCATCACTTCGGCCAGGCGGTCGGTCCCCGAGGGATGGTCGGGCGAGGTCATCAGACAGACGCCGCCAAAGGCATGCACCGCCTGCAGCACGCGCTGATCATCGGTCGCCACGACCACGGCATGCGCGCCGGGAACCTGCAGGGCACGCTCGTAGACGTGCTGCACCATCGGTTTGCCGAGGATGTCGGCGAGCGGTTTTCCCGGCAGGCGGGTCGATCCGTAGCGCGCGGGAATGACGATCGCCAGACGCTGGCGGGCGTTTTCGTTCAGGTCAGGGGCTTTCATCAGTCGATGCTGAGGGGAGAAAACGACTTCACCAGTTCGTCGAGCGCCTTCAGCTGCGTCAGGAAAGGCTCCAGCTGGTCCAGTGGCAGGGCGCTCGGCCCATCGCATCTGGCGTGCTCAGGATCAGGATGCGCTTCGAGAAAGAGCCCTGCCAGCCCGACCGCAATGCCGGCGCGCGCCAGCTCCGCGACCTGCCGCCGCCGGCCGCCGGAAGCGGCCCCTCCCGGTTCGCGCTGCTGCAGCGCGTGCGTCACGTCGAAGATGATCGGCAGATTGCCGCAGACCTGCTTCATGACGCCTAATCCGAGCAGGTCGACCACGAGGTTGTCATAGCCGAAGCAGCTGCCGCGTTCGCACAGGAGCAGTCGCGGGTTGCCGGCCTGCCTGAACTTGTCGACGATATGGAGCATCTGCTGTGGGCTCAGAAACTGCGGCTTCTTGATGTTGATCACGCGGCCGGTCGCGGCGAGCGCCAGCACGAGATCGGTCTGCCGGGCGAGAAAGGCCGGCAGCTGCAGAACCTCGGCCACCTCGGCCACCGCCTCGGCCTGCCAGGGTTCATGCACGTCGGTGATCACCGGCACGCCGAAGGTGCTCTTGACCGCTTCGAGGATCTTCAGACCGGCTGCCAGCCCCGGCCCGCGGTAGGAATGAATGGAAGAGCGATTGGCCTTGTCGAAACTCGCCTTGAAAACGTAGGGGATCGCCAGCTTGTCGGTCACCCGGACGTATTCCTCGCAGGTCCGCAAGGCAAGATCCAGCGACTCGAGAACGTTGATGCCCCCGAACAGCACCAAGCGGCCGGCGTTGTCGACCGTGATCTGCGGGTTGATTGCGACCATCTGGGTCATCTCCTGCCGGCGGCCATCGGGACGCGAAAAGGTTGTGCAGATGCGGCGGTTCCGGATGCGCCGTCAAAATGCGGTAACATGGGCCGCTGCCGCTCCGCCAATAGAGACCAACGCTTTGAATAAAAACAAAAAACCCGACAATGGTCGGGTCAGGATGGTGCCGAGAGGGGGAATCGAACCCCCACGATGTTGCCATCGGCGGATTTTGAGTCCGCTGCGTCTACCGATTCCGCCATCTCGGCTCTGGCTCGCGATATCGACCACTTGCGAACCGGAAGAGGCGCCGATTATCGCCGATTCTCCGGCAGGCGACAAGCCGGCTCGACAATTTTTCGCCGCCAGCCCTCGTCGCACCGACCTTCCCCGACCCAAAATGCCATGCTGACCCTCGACGATTTCGACTTCGACCTGCCGGGTCAACTGATCGCCCAGCACCCGGCCGCCGAACGGACGGCGAGCCGGTTGTTGCTCTGCGAGGGGACGCCGCTGTGCGACCACCACATCGGCGACCTGCCTGAACTCCTCAACGCCGGCGATCTGCTGGTGTTCAACGATACGCGCGTGCTCCGGGCACGACTCTTCGGTCGCAAGGAGAGCGGCGGGCAGATCGAAGTCCTGATCGAGCGCATCATCGACCCCCGTCATGCAGTGGCGCAGATCCGCGCCAGCAAAGCGCCCCGGGCTGGCAGCCGGATACTCCTCGAAGAGGCCATCCCGCTGACCGTCTGCGGCCGCAGCGGCGAGCAGGGCGAGTTCTTCGCGCTGGAACTTGGCGAGGACGGCGACCTAGGGTCCCTGATCGAAGCGCATGGGCGGCTGCCGCTGCCGCCATACATCACCCACGCCGCAGGAAGCGACGACGAAGCGCGCTATCAGACCGTCTTTGCCCGTCATCCGGGGGCGGTTGCGGCGCCCACCGCCGGCCTGCATTTCGACCAGGCGCTGCTCGCGCGGCTCAACGAGTGCGGTGTCGAAACTGCCTGGCTGACCCTCCACGTCGGTGCCGGCACTTTCCAGCCGGTTCGCGTCCAGCGGATCAGCGAGCACCGCATGCATCGCGAACGCTTCGATATTCCGCCCGCCACCGCCGCCGCGATTGCCCGGACGCGCGCCCGCGGAAAGCAGGTGGTCGCGGTCGGGACGACCAGTCTGCGGGCACTCGAAGCGGCTGCCCAGCACGGTGAATTGCTGGCCGGGCCGGCCGAGACCGACATCTTCATCACCCCGGGCTACGAGTTTCGCGTCGTCGACCGGCTGCTCACCAACTTTCATCTGCCGAAGTCGACCCTGTTGATGCTCGTCTCGGCCTTCGCCGGCATGGACGCGATCCGCGACGCGTATCGGCATGCGATTGCCCGACGCTACCGTTTCTTCAGTTACGGCGACGCCATGCTGTTGACTCGCGAGGCGAGCCGCCCTTCATCCCTGGCCACCTGAAAGCATCCCGATGCCCACCAACACCTTGAACGCCAGCGCCCTGGCGCAGCTCGACCGGCACGGGCTGACTCCCGATACGCACCAGGTCGCCCTCGCCTGTGCGCTGCTATGGACCTTTCGCACGCCACCCGAGATCCACCACCTGCTCGGCTTGAGCGGTCTCTTCACCAGTACCGGCAAGGCCTTCACCCTGGCCAACGTGCGCCAGGCGATGACCGAACTCAGAGACCGTCAGCTGCTGGTTGACGACCCCAACCGGGTTGCCGCTTTCCACCTTGTCGATACGCTGCGTGCCCCGCTCTACCGCCAGTTGCTCGACACCCAGCCGGGCGATCGGCTGCTGCGCCTGGTCTGCGAACTTGATCATTTCGACCCCACCCGGTCAAGCTACTACTGGACTACCAGCAGCCTGCCGACGACCATCGCCTACGTCCGCGCCCGTTTCTACTGCGGTGCACCGAAGGAAGCGCTGACGGTCACCCGGAACCTCGTCGCGCAGACGATCAACTGGGATATCGTGCTCAGAGATGCCATCCTGATCGGCTTCGATGGCCCCAGCTTCGAGCGGATCGACGCCGTCGAGCGCTGGCAGCTCGCCCAGCGCTGCGTGGCGACGGTCTCGCGCTACTGGTCGGATGCTTACCTGGAAGTGGCCGACTGGGCGGCCGAACGGTTCACGCTGGCGCCCTCGCAGGGGACAACCGAGATGCAGCGCGCGCTCGCCGAGCTCGCACTGCAGCGCGCCGACCACGAACTGTTCGCGACTGCGCTGAGCGGGCTCGCGGATGGCTGGGCTGCCGGCCTGCAGGCTGCGATGCTGGTGATCGATGGCCAGTGGTCCGCCGGGCAGGCGGCTTTCGAAGCCGCCTTCAAACAGCGCAAGAGTGAAATCGGCGGCACCAAGCGGCTGCTTCCGGACCTGGTCGCCTGGCTCTATCCGCTCTCCCTGCTTGCCCAGGCGACTCCCCGGCACCTCGAACTGGCGCGCAAATTCTGCCTCGCCGAGTCCGGCCGGCGCGACCCCAGTCCTTACGGGGGCTGGGGTCGCTGGGTGCATGCGATCGATGTTCGCCTCGGCCGGGCGTCGATTCTGCGTGACGCCCTGAAGCCAATGCAGAAGGAAGGCGGCCCCCCTGGCATCGACGCCCTGTGGTCGATCCTGCTCGCCGCCTGGCTGGGCAGCCAGACGATGGCCAATCCGGGTACGCAGAGCCTGGCCAAGGACTGGCACGAGACGATTGCTGCCCTGCGCCAACGGCTCGCCAACTGCCGGCTGCAGGGACTGATCAATCTCCTCGACGGAGCCGAAAGCGTCCTCGACGGGCGCGATCCCCCGCCCGGCTTCTTTGTTGCCGGCGTCGGCGAACAGTGGCGCGAGATCCTCGCCGCCCTGCAATCGCTGGGCGGCGAGGTGGCGGCGGAAGCCAGCGGCAGCGCGACCCGCCTGCGCTGGGAGCTCGAAATCGACCCGCAGGGAAAGCTGCTGGCGATCAGGCCTTTCGAACAGAAGCGCGGCCCGCGCGGCTGGGGTCGACCGAAAGCGCTGACCCTCATGAGAGTTGCCAGCAACGAACAACTGCCCGCCTGCGACCTCAAGGTCGCGCGGGCGCTGCGTGCCGAGCACGGCTACACGAACCGATTTCATCTCGACCTCGCGGCGGCGATTGTCGCGCTCGTCGGCCACCCCTGCGTCAGTCTCACGAATGCGCCGGAGCAGCTGGTCGAAATCAGCGAAGCGGCACCCGAGCTCGAATTGATCCGTGAGGGCGACCACTTCGTGATGCGCGTCGAGCCACCGCTGCGCCCGCTCGACATGCGTGACATCTACCTCGCCGAAGACGCCGACGAGCGCCGCGAGATCGAAGCCCTGCGCCTGATCACCCTGCTCCAGGATTCACCGCAGCGCCTGCGGCTGGTACGCTTCACACCGGCGCAGCAGCAGGCGGCGCAGCTCGTCTCGAACCGCTTCGTCATTCCCGCCCATGCTGCCGGCGCGCAGGCCGAGGTGGACAAGACCCTGCGCGCGCTGGCGACGCGTTTCCAGGTGCATGCCGACTCGCTGCAGACGGGCCGGCAGGTGAGCAGCGATTCGCGCCTGCGCGCCGAACTCTCGCCGGTCGGCGAGCAGCTTTCGTTGCGCCTGGTGGTGACCCCGCTCGGACCCGACGGGCCTCGACTGCCGGCCGCCAGCGGCCGGCTGCAGCTGATGAGCGTGATCGACGGCGAGAGCGTCGGCACCCGGCGCGACCTGACGGCCGAGCGTCAGCACCTGGAAACGGTGCTCGACGCCCTGCCCTTCCTCGACAGCAGCGATGGCCTCAGCGAGTGGCTGATCGAAGATCCCGAACAGGCGCTCGGTGCGGTCGAGACACTGCCGACACTGGCCTCGATTGCGGCGGTCGAATGGCCGAAGGGCAAGAGCGTTCGCGTCCTCAGCGTCGACCCGCGGCAGCTCGGCGTCAGCGTCAGCCGCGAGCGCGACTGGTTCCGCCTGTCGGGACAGGCAACCCTCGACGAGGGGCTGGTGCTGCAGCTCGAAACCCTGCTCACGGCAGCGCGCGACAAATCCCGTTTCGTTCCCATGGGCAACGGCGTCTACGCCGCGTTGACCCGCTCGCTGAAGCAGAAGCTCAGCGACCTTGCGGCCGTGCTCGAAACCGACAAGACCGGCGGCAAGGTGCCGATGGTCGCCGCCGCCTGGCTCGACGAGATTCTCGACGGTACCGAAGTCAGCGCAAACAACGATTTTCGCCTGGCGATCGATCGCCTGCGCAGCGCCCAGGCCACCCGGCCAAAGCTGCCGACCCTGCTCCAGGCCAGCCTGCGGCCCTACCAGGAAGATGGTTACCAGTGGGCGGTTCGTCTCGCCAGTGCCGGCATGGGAGGCTGCCTGGCCGACGACATGGGCCTCGGCAAAACGCTGCAGGCGCTCGGCGTGCTGCTCGAGCGCAGCGCTGGCGGGCCGGCGCTGGTCATCGCACCGACCTCGGTGTGCGGCAATTGGCTGGCCGAGACGCAACGCTTCGCACCCAGCCTCAACGCCCGCATCTACAGCGAAGCGGGCGAAAGCGAGCGCGCAGCGCTGATCAACGACGCCGGGCCGCAGGACCTGCTGATCGTCTCCTACACGCTGCTGCAGCTTGCGCAGGAGCGCTTCGCCGGACGCACCTGGCATACCCTGATCGCCGACGAAGCACAGGCGATCAAGAATGCCGCCGCCAAACGCTCGCAGGCGGTGTTCGAACTCAATGCCGACTTTCGCCTGGCGCTCACCGGAACACCGGTCGAGAACCGCCTGGGCGACCTCTGGTCGATCATGCGTTTTGCCAACCCCGGCCTGCTCGGCACCGTGAACCGCTTCAACGAGCGTTTCGCCGGGCCGATCGAACGTAACCGCGACCGCGATGCGCAGCACGTCCTCAAGCGCCTGATCGGCCCCTTCGTCCTGCGCCGGACCAAGGCCGAGGTGCTGCAGGAATTGCCGCCGCGCACCGAGCTCATCCTGGCGGTCACTCCCGACGCGGCCGAAGCCGCGCATTATGAAGCGCTGCGCCGCGAGGCCGTGCGCGAGATCGATGCCACGCTGGAGACGACGCCCGAAGCCCAGTCCAACTTCAACATCCTGGCCCAACTGACGCGCCTGCGCCGTGCCGCCTGCGACCCGCGCCTGACCACCCCGCAATTCGGCATCACCGGTGCCAAGGTGCAGGCGTTTGCCGAACTCGCCGGCGAACTCATCGCCAACGGCCACAAGGCGCTGGTCTTCAGCCAGTTCGTGGACTTCCTGGACATCCTGCGCAAGCCGCTCGACAAGGCCGGAATCCGCTATCAGTACCTCGATGGCGCCACCCCGGCCGCCGAACGCAGCCGCCGGGTCGCCGCTTTTCAGGCCGGCGATGGCGACCTTTTCCTGATCAGCCTGAAGGCCGGCGGCTTCGGCCTCAACCTGACCGCCGCCGACTACGTGGTGATCACCGACCCGTGGTGGAACCCGGCGGCCGAAGACCAGGCCATGGGCCGCGCGCACCGCATCGGGCAACTGCGGCCGGTCACCGTCTATCGCCTGGTCAGCAAGGACACGGTCGAAGAACGGATCGTCGACCTGCACCACGAAAAGCGCGCGCTCGCCGAGAGCATTCTCGCCGAAGGCGAGGCCAGCGCCCTGCCCTCGACCGAGGATCTGGTGGCGCTGATCCGCGGCAAGTAGAATGAGACGCCGAGCCGGCCGCGGCAGGCGACATTCCGCTTCCGGACGCGGCCACAACGAGGAGAGAGTTGAGTGGCAGACACGCTTCTGTGGGTTCTCAGCGCCGCGCTGATCGTCCTCGGTGTGGCCGGCACCGTGCTGCCGGCGCTGCCCGGAACGGCGCTCGTTCTGGCGGGCATCATCCTCGGCGCGTGGATCGATGACTTCGTGCACGTCAGCGTCGGCACGCTGGTAGTCATCACCGTGCTGGCGGCCCTCGCCTGGGTGCTGGACTACGTCGCCGGCCTGCTCGGCGCACGCCGCGCCGGCGCCAGCACGCAGGCCCTCGTCGGAGCGGCGATCGGCACCGTCGCCGGCCTTTTCATGGGCCTCGTCGGTGTTCTATTCATGCCACTGATCGGCGCCGCCATCGGCGAGTACCTGGCGCAGCGGGATGAGCGACGCGCGCTGAAGGTCGGTGTCGCCACCTGGCTGGGCATGATGATCGGCCTGATCGCCAAGGTGGTGATCGCTTTCATGATGATCGGCATCTTCGTCGCCGCGCTCCTGATCTGACCCTTGCCGGCGGCGAGCGCGCCCCGGCCCGGCCCGGCAACCTTCGGCAGCTGAGCGCGGAAACGGCGATGGCACCCCGATCGCCCGGCAAATACCCGCCCTGCCGACCGGCAAAACCGCGTCTGTGCCTGCCAGCGACCGATGGCCTCCGCTGCGCCCATCGGGGCGTATCCAAAAATTCTATGATCAGATTACAATTTCATCATTAAACTAGTAGTTTGTTAGAGTCGCCGGCATGATGAATATGACCCTGTTTCACCGCGTCACGCGTATCCCACAGACAGCAGCCAGCGGCATTGCCGGCACCCTCGGGAAGCGATCGGGGGGCGTTGGTGGAGGTTCAGCGCCGCCAACAGCGAGATCGTCTGATCGCTACCCTGCTCGATCCGGAGCGTGCACGCCGCTTTCTCCACATCCTGTCCAAGGTGTTACGCCCCTTGCACACCACTTCGGTGGCCCCGGCTGTCAGAACCCCTTGTTCCCGAGACCTGAAACAATGAACGACCCTTTCGCTATCGCTTACCCATCGACTTTGCGTGCCAGCCCACCGAATTCCTTCGCACGTGCGCCGTGCGAGGCGCGCGCGCCAATCAGTGTGATCACCGGCAGGGAGCAAGCCGGCCGCTCGCCCGGAAAGTCGGCAACGAAACCGATGAAGATGCAGGGCGCGCGTCAGATTCTCTGCATCAAGGAAAGCTCGGCCAGTATCCGCACCCTGCAACGGCTCTTCGCGCGCCGGATCGATCTCGACCTGGTGGCTGTCCGGCGCCTCGGTATCGGCCTCCAGATCGCCGCCTACCAGAGATTCGATGCAATCGTGCTCGACCTCAATTTTCGGGAAGAAGATCCTGACCGAAGTTTAACAAGCCTGAAAAAGCATCTTCCTTAATCAACCGCTTGCGGTCTAAAAAAAGCTCGAGTGGCACTACACGCCGGTGATTTGGATTCAGATGATCAGTTTTCTGGTTCCTCCTGGTGCGCAGTTGAGCCCCAGCGCCTGGTAGATCGCCATCAGCTCGGGCTCGGCGACGGTCGCTTTGCGCACATGCAAGGAGCGCCCGTCACGCTGGGTAAAGGTCGCCGTGACCCGGCGCTGTACCGAGAGGATGTCGCGCAGGGTGGCCCAACTGTCGGTTATTCCCGCCGCCTTGAGCTTGACCCGCAGGAACTGGACGCACTGATAGGCGAGCACGGTAATGAAGAGATGCCCGTCGGCGCGCACTTCGTTGGTGTGATAGACGGGCCGCAGGCCAAGCTCGCTCTTCAGGCTGCGAAAAACGCTCTCCAGGTCGGTGAGCATCGTATAGGTGCGCCAGAGGCGTTCTTCATCCCAGGTCAGTTCGTTGGTGCGCAGGCAATAGACGCCGGGATGGGTGGCCATCGTGCCGGCGACCAGCTCCTTCTGCCAGGTGATCGCGCTCACCTTCTTGCCCTCGTCGCTGATGAACTGGACTTGATAGTGTTGGCTGGCGCCGCGGCTCTTCTGTTTGAGTCGGCCCAGACGTTCGAGCAGTTTGTCGTGGCGTTTCTCGCTCTGCGGCTTTTGCAGACCCTCGCTCAGCTCCTGCAATCCCGCTTCAAACCGCTGGCAGGCCTGCGCGAGCATCGCTTCTTCCTTGAGTTGCCGACTCGGTGAGTGGCAATACAGGCAGATTTCCTTGCCGTCCGGGCTGGGTTCCTTCTGCAGATGGAGCGGCTCCTCGCTGGCAGTCTCAATGGTCACCGCGCGGCTCTGGTCGAACTGGCGCTTGCCGCCGCGGCGAACCACCAGATAGCGATAGCCGTGTTCGGCCAGCCAGCTCACATTGGCCTCGGTGGCAATACCGGCGTCCATCACCACCAGCGCGCCCGCCGGAGTGCCGAGCCCGGCCAGCATGGCAGAGAGCGTGCCGGGTTCCGAGACGTTGCCGGCAAAGGTCTGTGAGCGCCTGACGAAGCCACTGCCGTCGAGCACCAGACCAAGCGTCACCAGCGGGCAGTCACTGCGTCTCTCCTTCGAACGCCCCCGCCGGGCCTTGGCATTGCCGCTGGCTTCGCCTTCGAAATAGGTGTTGCTCAGGTCGTACAGCGTGACCGTCTCTGGCAGATCAAAGAGCGTCTGGACAGAGCCAAAGAGCCGCGCTTCGATCGCTTCACGATGCTTCATCAGAACATCCGAGGCACGGTACAAACCCATGTGAGAGATCGACAGGAAGTCGAAGTCGAGCAATTCGCCCAAGGCGCTATGGTGTTGCAGCCAGTTCCAGGTTGCCCGTTCCGACCCCGGCTGGCCCATTCTGCCGATCAGGCTACCGATGATCGAGGCTTGCACGATGCCATTGACGCCCAGATCCTTCAGCGTTTCAAGGAGCCCCAGTTCGCTCAGCGCATGCAGGCCGACCTGCTCCACCCCCACCGAGCGGGGCTGGGTCATCCGCAGCGAGTCCACATCGACTTCCTGGAAGTCTAGCGGCGGGCACGGTTTGCTGGCTGGCCCGGCGTCCCCCTCACTGGGCTGCCCCGCCGCAGACGCCAGGGTTGGCGCCTGCGCCACCAGTTGCGCAAAGTAGCGCTGCGCCGCCCGCTCGATGGCCTCCGGGCAGGGCAAGGGCAGGAGCAGCCCCTGAGGATTGAGCAACTGCTCGATGCGGCTACTCAACAGCGGCCAGTCTTCCTGCTTGATCGGGAAGTGCCGCCCCAGGTTCAGTACCGTGATCTGACGGACCTTGCCCCCGATACGCTGCGTGCGCACCAGTCGATAGGTGAAGTAGCCCTCACCCGTGGCTTTGTTGTTCGTTCTCGTTTGGCGTATAAACATCCACACGAGCGTACAACAAAAACAAGGGGTTTGGCCGCCTCAGCCAAACTATTATGGCACCACAAAACGTTTTGGAAAATCTACCAACAATAAAATCAACCGCCTAGGCGCGCGCTGCCCGGGAAAAGACCGGAATATGCCAGGAAGATGTTAAAGAGGGGCTGACAAAGCGCTCAGGCTGATACGCAACGATCCGCAGTTCGTCAGCACGCCAGTCGTTGCCATCAGCACTCACCCGCTGCCTGGCGATATCCGGCTGGCGCGCAAAATCGGTTTCATCGCCTGCCTGACCGAGGCGACCGCAGGCGACCGCCTGCTGCGTGTGCTGGACCGGCTGTTGCTTCGACAAGACGCCTTTCCGGATATCGGGTGCAGAAAGCATCACCGTGGACCCACCCTCGAGTGGCCGCTGCTTCGTGCATGAAAATCTTTTGTCATCAATCGGGAGTCAGAAAGGCAATGAGCAAGAAACTCTACATCGGCAATCTGGGGTACAGCGTCGGCAACAGCGACCTGCGACAGGAGTTCGCCGCTTACGGCGTCGTCGTCTCCGCACACGTGGTAACCGATCGGGAAACCGGACGCTCCAAAGGCTTCGGTTTTGTCGAGATGGACTCAGATCAGGAAGCGCAGGCGGCGATGGCCGCGCTCGCGGGCAAGATGCTGTGGGGCCGCAGCCTGGCGATCAACGAAGCGCGTCCCCGGGAAGGCCGCAGTGGCGCTTTTGGCCGTCCCCGGCGGGGTTTTTCCGACGATCAGGGAGCCGGCGGCCGTTATTGACCCACCGCCCCCGGCACAGCAGCATTGACCATGCGGAACCGGCCCGATCATTGCCGGTCCGAGCTTGAAACCAGAACGGGTTTGACGTCATTCATTGCGCTGAATCAAACATCAAGAAGCGACTTCAGGGAGCAAACAGTGCCATTGATCAATTGATTGAGGAGCATGTCATGACTGAAATCCTTGGTGAACTTGACTTGGGCGGGATTCCTGAAGACCGCTTCGACCCTCAGCTGGAACTACGCGCAGCCGTCGTCCGGGAGGGCATGGTACTCGGCTCGACGGTGTTGAAAACCGGCAGTATCCGGGAGCGCCTGCCCTTCGCAGTGCAGTTCGAACCCGCGATTCTGCCCGGTGGCAGGTTTCCCTGCCCGGTGCGCCTGCTGATCGGACCGAACATCGCTGACCTCGAATTGCTGGGCATCGAGTCCCTGGCCGTCGAGGTGAACATGAATCCGCAGAAGACGACGGATGGCGACCCGAAGCGGGCGGAGGAAGATCCGGCAGCAGAAGAAATCACCCGGATCGCGCTGGGCACGCTGGTGCTCACCCCCGAGCTTTATCTTGGCTGGATTTTTTCCTGCCGCACCTACACCATCCGCGGTCGCGTCGTTTGCCGGCACTGGCAGTACGATCCGTTCACCGGGCATTACCGCTTCTGTGACGCGCCGGTGCCGGGGGCGACCGTCGAAGCCTATGACGTCGATTGTTTCTTCATCTGGTGCCACCGCGATCTGATCAAGTCGGCGACGACGGACATCAACGGTAACTTCACCATCCAGTTCCGCTGGTGTTGCCTGAACTGGCGGCCCTGGCTGAACCGGAACTGGGCGGTCGACGCCGAGCTCTTTTCGCACGTTCAGCACATTCTCGGCAATGCCGGCATTCCGCTGCCACCGGTACCCCCCGGGCCGGATCCGGATCCCACCTATCTGCAGCAGATCGCCGCGCAGGCCGGGCTTGCTCCCGGCGCCATGCCGCCCGGCATACCCGGCATCATCGACGCGCCGGTCTCCGGCGAAACCCTGCGCGCGGTTTTGCCGGCTTCTGCCGAACTGGCTTCGCTGCATGTCTGGCCGTGGTGGGAATGGAATGATTGCGCACCCGACGTCATTTTCCGGGTGACCCAGGTGTGCGGCGGCCAGCTGCGGGTCATCCACAGCGAAACGTCTTCCCAGACGCGCTGGAACATTCCGACCAACCTCAACGTGACCCTGCTGGCCAATGACCAGGCGTGCTGCCTGCCGGTCTGCCGCGATCCGGAATGTCCCGAATGTCTCAAGATCACCTTCGTCGGCTGTACACCGAGCGACCGCATCGGCACCACCGCCGGTCCACCCGATCTGCGCGGCTACGGCTATGCGGACCTCTCGTACGACCGTCCCTTCTACGGATCGCTGCAGATACGGGGTGGCGTAGGGAGCGACGTCGACTACTTCAAGGTCCAGGTTTCACGCAATGGCGGCGCCTGGAATGATCTGCCGGTGCCGGCGTTCGATGGCTTCTCGCGCAGCTACTGGGACGGGAGCAACGCGGTCGTCGCGCTGGCCCCCGCTTTTACGCCCCTCCTGAAGAACGGCCAGACGGTGATGGTCACCCGCCAGCGCTACGAAGCGCTGCATCCGGAGATCCCCCGTTTTGGCGGCAGCGTCATCTGGTTCGACTACGACACCCTGTTCTACTTCAACACCATCGCCAATCCGGGGCTGACGCCCGACGGCCTCTACCAGTTGCGCTTTGTCGGCTACAGCGCAGACGCGACCGACAATCTCGTCCTCGCGAGCGAACGAATCCTGCCGACCTGCGGCCAGCGCGCCAGCGAGACGGTGTTCATCCGGGTCGACAACCGGGCCATGATCCACGCGCCTTCGACCCTGCTGCATCCCTGCGGCAGCGGCACCGTGCACACCTGCAGCAACGAGCCCGATTGCTGGATCCGCAAGATCTGCGTCAACGAAGGAAGCGCCAGCGAACACTGCATCTCCGCCTGCGACATCGTCAAGCTGGCAGCCACCGACACGCTCACCGTCCACTTCAGCGTCACCTGCCCGCCGACGGTCGACGATGGCCATCTCGGCGGCTACTGGCTGCGCGCCGAATACGGCGTCGCCCAGGTGTTCTCCATCGGCACCGGGCTGCACGGCACCTTCGCCCCGGATCCGACCTTCGAGGTCGGGCCCGATTATGCGGCGGCATTGCTCCAGGGCGCACCCCGTCCGCACTGGTACGGTGGCGACTACCGGGTGACCTTGCGCGGCAGCGACTTCCCCGAGTGCTGCGCCTACCTGCTGCGCCTGCGGGCCTGGAAGCGGACGACCAACGGTTGCAGCGATCCGCAGTGGGTGCATGCCAACGAGTTCCAGATCGCGTTCACGATCCTGCGGCCCGAGCTTTGTCCGGACGTCTGCCCCGAGCAACGCCAAGCCATCGGCTAGCGGCGGCGCGTGGAAAATCCCCTCTATGCCCTGCTGCTGGGCATCCTGGCCGTTTGGCGCATCACCCATCTCCTGCAGGCCGAAGACGGCCCGTGGGAGCTGGTGGTGCGTCTGCGCGCCCACGCCGGGAGCGGCTGGGCTGGCCAGCTAATGGACTGTTTTTATTGCCTGAGTCTGTGGATCGCGCTGCCCTTCGCGCTCCTGCTCGGGGCGAGCGCGAGCGAGCGGGTGCTGCTCTGGCCGGCGCTGTCGGCCGGAGCGATCCTGCTCGAACGCGTCACCGGGGGCAGCGCGGCGCTCAGCGCACCGATCGACGATCGTCACGAGGAGGCAGAGAGATGTCCTGCTGCGGAAGTAGACGCCAACAAGTAGTCAGCCATGCGTTCACGACGCCGGCGAAGGCCGCGCCGGCGGCAAGCGTTGCCCACCGCCCCACCCCTGCTGGCGTGCATTTCGTGTACGACGGCCTCGCCGGGGTGGTTGTCACCGGCCTCGCAACCGGGCGGCGCTATCGCTTCGGCGAACGCGGCGACCGCCTCCTGGTCGACGTGCGCGACGCCCCATCACTGGCAATGATCCCGCAACTGCGACGGATTGCGCCGTAAGGCGGCGGTCGAACGTGTCTTGCTCGCCTCAGCCGATTTGCGAAGAAGAGGAAACGTGAGGCTTGTCGCTTCTCCGGTTACCGCGACTTTCACGGGCTTTTTCGGGTCGCTGTACTGAACGGCTTCCGTGTCATCGGTCGAATCCAGAACTGCTTCGAATCGATACCGGAGATGCCCGATGCGTTCTCCCGCAGACCGACTGGAACTCTTCGCCCCGCTGTCTGGGGTCCTGGTGCCGCTCGAATCCGTTCCCGACCCGGTCTTTGCCCAGAAGATGGTCGGCGACGGCATTTCGCTCGACCCCACCTCGGGCGACCTGCTCGCCCCGGTCGCCGGTACGGTGACCCTCCTCCACCAGGCGCACCACGCGCTGACCATCACCACGGAACACGGCATCGAGGTACTGCTGCATATCGGCATTGATACCGGGGTGCTCGGGGGCGACGGTTTCAGGCCGAAGGTGAGCCAGGGCGAGCGGGTCGAGATCGGCCAGTTGCTGATCAATTTCGACGTTGATCCGGTCGCGCGCACGGCACGCAGCCTGCTGACCCAGATTCTGATCGCCAACGTCGAACGCGTGGCTCGCTTCGTGCCGGCCACCGGGATCGTCGTCGCCGGCCAGTCGGTGGTTTTGACGCTGGAATTGGTGCCGACCTGGGCAGCCGACTCGACAACGGCGTCGCCCCTCGAGTTGACCCCGACATTGATTTCGGCAGTAGCCGGCAATGACGCAGCGGTCGAAGCCGCTGCCCGCCACGCGCTGACCGGCGATGAAGTCCGGTTGCCCAATCTCTCGGGCCTGCACGCCCGCCCGGCAGCGGTGCTGGTGAGCGCAGCGAAGAAATTCAAGTCCGACGTCCGCCTGTTGCGCGGTGCCGACGAGGCCAACGCAAAATCCGTCGTCGCACTCCTCGGCCTCGGCACCCGCTGCGGCGACGTGCTGCGGGTGAGCGCCGTCGGCCCCGACGCCAGCGCGGCGGTGCAGAAAGTTTCAGCGCTGCTCGCCGAAGGCTGTGGCGAGCAGGCCGGCGAAGCCTTGCCGCCGACCGCGCCGCTGCCCGCCCTGGCCACCTCGGCCAGGGCACTGGCAGGCGTTTCGGCCTCGCCCGGCCTCGCCGTCGGGCGCGTCATTCAATATCGCCACGCGGCGATCGAGGTCGCCGAGAGCGCTGAGACGCCAGCGCGCGAGCGCAGCAAGCTCGATGGCGCTTTGCATGACGCCCGTGGCCAGATCGAAGCCCTCAAGGGTCAGTTCACCGACCCCGCCAAGGTGCAGATCCTCGAGGCTCACCAGGAACTGCTCGAAGACCCCGACCTCGTGGATCTCGCGATCGCGGGCGTGAACCAGGGAAAGAGCGCGGGTTCTGCCTGGCGCGCAGCGTTCTCGGCCTGCGCGAACCGGCTCGGAGCCCTCGACAATGCCCTGCTGCGCGAACGCGGCAACGACATCCGCGATGTCGGCCGCCGGGTTCTCGCGCTCCTCGCCGGCGTCTCCCAGGCGCAGATCGTCGTGCCCGAAGGATCGATCCTGATCGCCGAGGAACTGACGCCTTCCGACACGGCGTCTCTCGACCGCAGCCGGGTGCTCGGCTTCTGCACCACCACGGGAGGCGCGACGAGTCATGTGGCGATTCTCGCCCGCTCGTTCGGCATGCCGGCAGTGTGCGGCATCGACCAGGCCGCGCTGGCGCTTGCCGACGGCACGCTGGTGGTTCTCGATGGCAGTCACGGCGTCCTCCAGCACGCGCCGACTGAAGCCGAAATTGCCGCAGCACAGCAGCGCGTCGCCCGGCAGGCGACGCGGCGGCGCGAAGAAATGGCCGGGGCAGCGAGCACGGCGGTGACTTCCGACGGCCAGCGCATCGAAGTGGTCGCCAATGTGCGCAACGCGCAGGATGCGCGCGCAGCGGTGGCGAACGGTGCCGAAGGCGTCGGCCTGCTCCGTTCCGAATTTCTCTTCGACGACCGCGACACCGCGCCCGACGAGGAAGAGCAGGCGCCCGCCTACACCGCCGTCGCCGAGGTGCTCGGTCGCCAGCGCACGCTGGTCGTGCGAACCCTCGACGTCGGCGGCGACAAGCCGCTGCCCTACCTGCCGCTGCCGCGCGAGGACAATCCGTTCCTCGGCCTGCGCGGCGTGCGCGTGAGCCTCGACCAGCCGGCCATGTTCCGCACCCAGTTGCGCGCGATCCTGCGCGCCGCGCCGCTTGCCCGGCTGCACATCATGTTCCCGATGATCGCCCTGCTCGAGGAGTTGCGCGAAGCCAGGGCCATCCTCGCCGAAGAACAGGTGGCGACCGGTCACCACGACGTCCGGGTCGGCGTCATGATCGAGGTTCCGTCGGCCGCCGTGATGGCCGAGCAGTTCGCCCGCGAAGCCGATTTCTTCTCGATCGGCAGCAACGATCTGACGCAGTACACGCTGGCGATGGACCGCGGCCATGCCCGGCTCGCCCGCAAGGCTGACGCGCTGCACCCTGCGGTGCTGAAGATGATCGCGCTGACCTGCGACGGCGCGCGCCGGCACGGCAAGTGGGTCGGCGTCTGCGGCGGCATGGCCTCCGACGCGATGGCCGTGCCGGTGCTGATCGGCCTCGGGGTCGAGGAGCTGTCGGTCTCGGTACCGGCGATTCCGGCGATCAAGGCACAGCTCAAGCGACTCTCGCTCGCCGAGTGCCGGCAACTGGCGCAGGAAGTCCTCGAACTGGGCACCGCCGCCGAAGTGCGTGCGCGCCTCGCCGTCTTTGCCGATTGACCGCTGTCCGTTCAGGAGAAGACGCGCCATGTTTCGGCGGCCATGAAGGTATGCGCGATGCCGGTCGGGCAGGCGGTGACGGCGATGATCCGTGCCATGTCTAGAGCCTCCTGGAGAGTGGGATGGGGGCTGGCGCCGAGGCGGCCGAAGCGGCGGCCTCGACCACCATGACCTGCATCATCAGTGACTCGACGATTGCCGCCGAGGGCAGGCGCGGACCGAGCTGGGTCAGCGCGCCCAGGGCGCTGGCGGTGGCCAGCCGCGCGCTGTCGGCAAGCGGCCAGCCGCGCAGGGTACCGGCGACGAAACCGGCGACCATCGCGTCACCGGCGCCGACCGTGCTCCTGACCGCCACCTCGGGCGGAATGGCATGCAGGCATCGATCGGCGGTGACGAAGAGTGCGCCATCGTGCCCCATCGACACCACGACGCAGCCCAGGCCGGCCAAGAGCAGCGCGCGCGCCGCGTCGATCACCGCCGCCTGGTCCGGCAGCCCGCCGCCGGTCAGCTCTTCGAGTTCGGCGATGTTCGGTTTGATCGCCCAGGGCGCCGCACTGATCCCGGCGCGCAGCGCTTCGCCGCTGCTGTCAAGCAGTACCCGCTTGCCGGCGGTCTTGAGGCGGCCAACGAGATCCGGGCAGAAGGTCGCGGGAACGCCGGCCGGAACGCTGCCGGAGATCACGAAGCAGTCGTGGTCGGCCAGCAGCGTGTCGATCTGCCGCCGCAGCGCGTCGAGCTCTTCGGCAGTGGCAGCGGGACCGGGAAAGTTGATGTCGGTGATCCGCTGCGAGGTCTCGTCGATGATCTTGACGTTGACCCGGGTATTGCCCGGGATGCGCACGAAAGCATCGTGGATTCCCTTGGCGGCGAACAGCTGCTCGAAGACGCCGGCGTTGTCGCGACCGAGGAGACCCGTGACGGCGACGCGAAAACCGAGGTCGGCAAGAAAGGAAGCGACATTCACTCCCTTGCCGCCAGGGTCGGATTGCGTCCAGGCGACCCGGTTGACGCTACCGGCAGCGAAGTCGGGAATGGCGACGCTCTGGTCGATGGCCGGGTTGAGGGTGACGGTGGCGATGCCTGGCAATGGGTTCAAGGGGCTCATGGGGTTCATGGTCGATTTCTCCCTCAGAGAGCGCGCACTTTGGCGGCGTTCCGGCAGGCGAGCCTTGATCGCCGCGATGCCGATGCTGGCGACCACTTCGATGCGCTCGCCGTCGGTCGTCGTGCAGTTCCGGCAATTGCACCTTCGCCGATGCGGATCGCTTCGGTCTTGTCGCCCGCCTGGGCGTTGAGGCAGAGGTTTCCCTGGGTCAGCTTGATCATCATTCTCTCCTTTGGCCGCACTCCCCCGGAGTCGCGGGCGTTCGGGCAGTGGTTGGCGGGAAGCCTCACGCCATGGCAGGCGTTCGGCAGACTTCCGGCTAGGTCAGGTGAATGCCGGCGATGCGGGCCGCCGCGACACCCTCGCGCGCCAGGCCGCGATCGACTCGCCAGTGACTGAGACCGGCAAACGGCACGATCGGTGCGAAGGACGTGCTTGCTCCCCGCCCTGGACGGCAGGGCTTGCCGCGGACCTGGCCAAAGGTCGGGCAGCAATGGTCGGGCAGAAATGGCAGGAGTATTTCTCATCGGCTGGAAAGCCATGAATGGCAGCCAGGTATAGCGTATGATATCTGCGGCAATCGAGGTATCCGCATGACCCAACAGCGCTGTCGCCCCTATCTGACCGGGCTTTTCATCCTCCTTCTCGCGAGCGCCTCGGCGCTCGGCGCCGGCAACGTCAAGATCGCCATCGATGCCGAATTCGGCATAATCGACAGCACCTCGGCGCAGGCGGTGCGCCACGGGGCACAGGTGGCGGTCAATGAGATCAACGCCGGCGGCGGCGTCCTCGGTCGTCCCCTCGAAATCATCGAACGCGACAACCGGGCGATCCCGGCGCGCTCGCTGAACAACCTGCGGCAACTCGCGGCCGATCCCGAGGTCGTCGCCGTCCTCTGCGGCCGCTACAGCCCGGTGGTGGTCGAAATGCTGCCCGAAATCCATCGCCTCGGGATCCTGCTGCTCAATCCCTGGGCGGCCGCCGACGCCATCACTCACAATGACTACTCGCCGAACTACGTCTTTCGCCTGTCACTAAAGGATTCCTGGGCCTTGCCGGTGATGCTGCGCCACGCCGTCAGCCGGGGAGCGCGGAAGGTCGGCCTTCTGCTACCCAACACCGAATGGGGTCGCAGCAGCCTCAAGGCGGCGGAAGGTACGGTCAAGCGCACGGCGGCGCCGCGCATCGTCGACGTGCAATGGTACAACTGGGGCGATCCCGGCGCGACGCTGCTGGCGCGTTATCAGGCGCTGCGTCAGGCCGGCGCCGAAGCGCTGATCCTGGTCGCCAACGACCGGGAACCGCTGCTCCTGATCAGAGAGATGGCCGCCCTGCCGGGCGGCGAGCGGCTGCCGATCGTCGCCCACTGGGGGCTCACCGGCGGACGCTTCTTCGATCTTGTCGGCCCGGCGCTGAAGGCCGTCGATCTCTCGGTCGTCCAGACCTATTCCTTCATTGGCAAGAGCGACCCGTTGACGAAGCGAGTCCTTGCCGGACTGAAGACGGTGACCGGCAGCGATGACCCCCGCCGGGTCGCCTCGCCAGTCGGCGTCGCGCATGCCTATGATCTCGTCCACCTGCTCGCCCGCGCCATCCGGCAGGCGGGCAGCAGCGACCGGCGGGCGGTTCGCGACGCGCTCGAAAATCTCGGCCCCTACGCCGGCCTCGTCCGGCAGCTCGACAAACCCTTCACCGCCAGACGCCATGACGCGCTGACGGCGAAGGACGTGTTCATGGCGCGTTTTGCCGACGACGGGGCGATCGAAGCGCTGAACAGCCCACCGTGAGTCTCCCGTCCCCCTGCCAGGCCTTTCACCGTTGGTGCGAAAGCAGTCTCGCCAACACCTTTGCCCTGCGCGCAGCGCTGATCGCGATCGTCAGCAGCATGACGGTGGCGCTGATCTCGCTGGTCGTGATCTATCGCGTCGAACAGGCAACCCTCGCGGAAAAGCTGAACGACAAGGCACGGCATGTCGCCGGGCGCCTGGAAGGATCGATCGCCGTACTGGAGAACTCGGTCGTCGACCTCTCGAACACGTCCTTGTTCGTCACTGCCCTGCTCGACTCGCGCGAGCGGGCCGCCTACGTCGCGCCCTTCCTCGAGAACTACCGTTTCCAGATCGCGGCCGACAGCGGGCTCGCACTCTGCGACATCAACGGCGAACGCCTGGCTGCCATGCGTTCGCTGCTGTCGGACTGCCGCGCCGGGTCGCCACTCTTCAAACAGGTCCTCGCCGAAGGAAAAACGCTCAGAGAACTGGCGCCGCTCGCCAATGGTCATCTCGCCTGGACGGTCTATCGGGGGGTGGTCTTCCCTTATACCGGGACGGTCGAAGGCGTCGTCGTCGCCCAGCTCGATCTGCATGATCTTCTGCGCCCGGTGCCCAACGACCTCGATCTCGAGCGCGTCGCCCTGACCCAGGCGGGCAGCGGCGCAGTTCTCGCTGAGGCTGGCGAGGCGACGAACGAGCCCTGGGCGCGCGCGCGTCTTTTCCAGGAAGAGGAGAACAGCGACCTGGCCTTGCCGCTCGAAGTACTGGTCGAGGCGCGGCTGTCGCCCTTCGCACACAAGCTGCGGCCGCTCGTTCTGGCCTATGCTCTGGGCAGCCTGGTGCTGGTGCTGGGGGTCGTCTGCTGGGCCCGCCGGGTGGCGCGACAGGCGGTGGCACCGCTGATCGAACTTACCGGCAGCGCGCGCCGGATTGCCGAAACCGGCGACCTGAACATCGTCATGCCGCGCTTCGTCGCCGGTGAAGTCGATCAACTGGCCGGCGCGCTCGGGGTGATGGTCGACACGCTGCGGGTCGCAGAAACCACGCTGGAGACCAAGGTGGCGCAGCGCACCGAGGCCTTGCGGCAGTCGGAGGCAGCGGCCGATGCCGCCAATCTCGCCAAGAGTCGCTTCCTCGCGACCATGTCGCACGAGATCCGGACGCCAATGAACGGCATCCTCGGCATGGCCCAGATGCTCCTGATGCCGAATATCACGCACGGCGAGCGGGAAGATTACGCGCGCACCATTCTCACCTCCGGTCACACCCTGCTCGCCCTGCTGAACGGCATTCTCGATCTATCGAAGATCGAGGCCGGAAAGTTGAGGCTGGAAAACACCGTCTTCGACGCCGCAGAGATCATCGATGAAACCCGGGCGCTGTTTGCCGAGACCGCGAGAAGCAAGGATCTTCTGCTCGACAGCCACTGGCACGGCCCGACCGGTCAGAGCTACCGGGCCGATTGCCAGCGCCTGAAGCAGATGCTCGCCAATCTGGTGGCCAACGCGATCAAGTTCACCGCCTGCGGCAGCGTCCGCATCGAGGCCCGCGAGCGCCGCCGTGCCGATCATTCGGCAAGCCTCGAATTCGTCGTCAGCGATACCGGAATCGGCATCGCCGCTGCCGATCAGGCGGCGCTGTTCGAACCTTTCGCGCAGGGCGATACGTCGATCACCCGGCAGTTCGGCGGCACCGGCCTCGGCCTGTCGATCGTGCGCAGCCTGGCCGGCCTGATGGGCGGCGAGGTCGGCGTCGACAGCGAGCCGGGCAAGGGTTCGCGCTTCTGGTTCTGCCTGCCGGTCGAGCTGGTGGCAGCGGACGAAGGCAAGCGTCCGCAAGCGGCCCAGCTGGCTGCCGAACTGATCGAGGCCGACGCGCTCTCCCGGCTCAACGGTCGCGTGCTGGTCGTCGAGGACAATGCGGTCAACCGCAAACTGATCGTCGCGCTGCTGACCCACTTTGGTCTGACGGTGGTGCTGGCGGAAGACGGTCAACAGGCGGTCGATGCGATCACCGGCGGCGACCCGGCGGATCTGATCCTGATAGATCTGCAGATGCCGGTGATGGATGGCTACGTCGCCACTGCGCAGATCCGGCAGTGGGAGAGCACGGCAGAGCAGCCGCGGCGGCCGATCGTCGCGCTCACCGCCAATGCCTTCGCCGAGGACCGGCAGCGATGCCTGGCCGCTGGCATGGATGATTTCCTTGCCAAGCCGATCGTCGTCGCCACCCTGAAGGGAATCCTCGCTCGCTGGCTGGCCAAGGCCACACCGCCGCCGACCCCGGTGTCGACGATGGCTGCGGGGCCAGCCGACCTTCCCCGCATCCACGCGCTGGTCGAGGAGATCCTGCCGCTGCTGGCGCAGAACCGTTTCGACGCCATCATCCGCTTTCGGACCTTGCAGGCGCTGCTGGCAGGTACCGGCGTCAGCGACGAGATCGCCTCCATTGGCGGCCTGCTGGCCGCCTTTCGCTTCGAGCCGGCACTCGACAGTCTGCACCGCCTGCTGGCCAGCGAGGTCTGGAAAGACCTGAAATGAGCAGCCCATGAACCCCCGCCTGCTCGTCATCCAGGGATATCTACACGACCCCGCGGCAGCCGTTCAGGCGAGCAGTGCGACGGCCTTGATCTGTGCCCTCAGCGCCAGGCCGGGACGGATTTTCAGGTTTTCCGCGGAACGGCGGGTGATGCGGGCGAGCAGCGGTTCGCCGGCGACATCGAGGCGGACCAGCACATGGCCCGGCGTGTCGGTCGGCGCCAGCTCGACGACCGTCGCTTCGACGCTGTTGAGAATGCTGCTGTGCACCTGCGGCACCAGGGCCAGGCTGACATCGCGCGCATGAATGCGGCAGCGGAGCCGCGTGCCGATGGGCTCGTCGCGACGCGTGACGAGGATCTGTCCGCCAGAAAACTCGAGTCGACTCAGCTCGTCCGCCTCCTGCGCCGCGAGCCGGGTCTCGATGACGACACCGGCATCGTCGGCGAAAGCGGCGGGCAGGTCGATGCGGCTCAACACCTGCTTCAGCGGGCCGCTGGCAACGACCCTCCCCTGCTCGAGCAGCACCAGATGGTCGGCGAGCCGCGCCACTTCGTCGGGGGAGTGGCTGACATAGATGATCGGCAGCGACAGTTCGCGATGCAGCCGTTCCAGGTAAGGCAGGATTTCGAGCTTGCGCTTCAGGTCGAGCGCCGCCAGCGGCTCGTCGAGCAGCAGGATCTGTGGCGCGGCGAGCAGGGCGCGGGCGATCGCCACACGCTGGCGCTCGCCGCCGGAGAGCTGGCCGGGCGAGCGTTCGAGCAGGTGTTCGATGCCGAGCAGTTCGGCGATCCCCGAGAGGGCGAAATGGCGCTGGCTGGCCGGCGTGCGCTGCTCGCCGTATTGCATGTTGCGGCGCACCGAGAGATGCGGAAAGAGGCTCGCTTCCTGAAAGACCACACTCAGCGCCCGCTGGTGCGTCGGCACGAAAAGGCCTCTTGTCTCGTCCTGCCAGACCTCGTCGCCAATCGCAAAGTAACCATCGGCGGCCCGCTCGAGTCCGGCCATGGCGCGCAGACAGGTGGTCTTGCCCGAGCCGGAATGACCGAAGAGACCGGTGATGCCGCGACCCGGCAGGGTCAGGTCGACGTCGAGCGTGAAGTCGCGACGTTCAATGCGCAGGCGTGCACTGATTTCCCGGCTCATGCGCGCTTTCTCGGCGCCGGGTTGAAGCGGTACAGCGCCAGCAGCACCAGGAAGCTGAACAGCACCATGCCGCCGGCCAGCCAGTGCGCCTGGGCGTATTCCATCGCCTCGACATGGTCGTAAATCTGCACCGAGACGACGCGGGTCTTGCCCGGAATGTTGCCGCCGATCATCAGCACGATACCGAATTCACCGACGGTATGGGCAAAGCCGAGGATGGCCCCGGTGATGAAGCCGGGGCGTGCGAGCGGCACGGCGACCGACCAGAAGGCATCCCAGGGGCTGGCACGCAAGGTTGCGGCGACCTCCAGGGGTCGCTCGCCGATGGCTTCGAAAGCGTTCTGGATCGGCTGCACGACAAAAGGCAGCGAGTAGAAGACCGAGGCGATGACCAGCCCGGGGAAGCTGAAGGGCAACAGGCCGAGGCCCAGCGACTGCGTGAGCTGTCCGACCGGCCCTTGCGGCCCCATGGCGATCAAGAGATAAAAGCCGATCACCGTCGGCGGCAGCACCAGCGGCAGCGCCATCACGGCGCCGACGACGCTCTTGAGAACCGAATCGGTCCGCGCCAGCCACCAGGCGATCGGCGTGCCGATGAAGAGCAGGAGAACCGTCACCACCGTCGCCAGCTTCAGCGTCAGCCAGACGGCAGCGAAATCCGAAACCGTGCTGTCCATGCGGGTCAACCGGATTCCAGGGTGAGCGCGACATCACGCGGGCGAGTCAAGGTTCGATGTTCGGCAAAAACCAGCAGCGTTTCCGACAGGCTCAGGCGATGCGGTGATGCGCCGCCGCTCAGCACGGCCTTGATCGCCGCGGCTTGGGTGCCGGGGAAATCCGTGGGGTCAAGAGCAGTCATGGTCAGCGCAGCTCGTAGCCGAAGGACCGGATGATCGCCCGGGCCTTGTCGCTCTTGAGATAGGCGAGCAGGGCCGTCGCCGCCGGCTTGTCCTTGCCTTTGCCGAGCAGGACGGCGTCCTGGCGGATCGGCTGGTGGAGATTGGCCGGTACGCTCCAGGCAGAACCGGCGGCGATCCTGCCGTCCTGGATGACTTGCGAGAGCGCGACGAAGCCGAGTTCGGCATTGCCGGAACTGATGAACTGGTGGACCTGGCTGATGTTTTCCCCCTGGACGAAGCGGGCTTGCAGCGCCGGCAGCACGCCCAGCCGGGTCATGGCTTCGACGGCTGCCGCGCCGTACGGTGCGGTCTTCGGGTTGGCCAGTGCCAGATGCTTGAAATGGCCGTTTTTGAGCACCTCGCCGCGGGCGTCCACCCGATCGGGATTCGCCGACCACAGGATCAGCCTGCCGATGGCGTAGGTGAAGCGCGTGCCGGCGACGACGTAGCCCTCTTTCTCCAGTCGAGCCGGCGTCTCGTCGTCGGCCGAGAGCAGCACCTCGAACGGCGCGCCGTTCGTGATCTGGGCGTAAAACTTGCCGGTCGCGCCAAAAGTCGGTAAAGCCTTGTGCCCGGTATCCTGCTCGAACCCGGCAGCGATCTGCTGCATCGGCGCGGTGAAGTTGGCGGCGACCGCGAGCCGGACTTCGTCGGCACTGGCGCAGACGGCGGTGAACAGGGCGACAAGCAGGAGTGCAAGGCGTTTCATCGGGGTTCTCCGGAAGCCTCATTTCAAACGTACTGGCAAAGAATGACCGACGAAGCCTTGAAGACGGCGCAGGCCGCTTGACCGACGGCCAGCCCGAGGCGCTCGACGCTGTCGTGCGTGATGACGGCGCAGACCGTCTTGCCGCTCTTGATGTTCAGGGTGATTTCGGCATTCACCGGGCCGTCGTGGATGCGCGTGATTTCACCCCACAGCTGGTTGCGCGCCGAGGTCCTGACCTGGGGGTCAGTCAACAACAGCACCGAAGACGACTTGACCAGCGCGCTGACCTCCATGCCGATGGCCAGCCCCAGGGCATCCGCCGAGTCGCGCGTGATGACGGCGACGATTTCGTTCTCGGCGTCGAGGCTGAGGCGGACCTCGAAATCGACCCGACCCTCGCGCAGCCCGACGATCGAACCAGCGAACTGGTTGCGGGCGCTGGTCTTCATCGACATGCGCCTGAGCAACTGGCGGAACTGATCGAAATCGCTGGCCTGGCCGTCGTTCATGCTCGTGCTCAGGGTGTCGAGCGCGGCCTGATACTGCGCTTCCAGCGCACGATACAGCGCCACGACCTTGCGCCCGTAATCGGTGATCTGTGTCCCGCCGCCGTGGCTGCCGCCGGTCGAGCGCACGACCAGCGCCTGATCGGCGAGGTTGTTCATGGCGTCGATGGCGTCCCACGCTGCCTTGTACGAAAGCGGCACCACCTTGGCGGCCTGCGCGATCGAACCGTGCGTATCGATCGCTTCGAGCAGGCGGATGCGGGTGTCGCCGAGAAAGGTGCCGAATTCGGTATCGACCTCGAGTTTGCCGCGCAGAAGAGGAGTGTTCATCAGTCTCGCAATGTAATGAGCTATACAACGAAAGCTTGCGCGCCGCCTGGGGTGGCAGCCCGGAAACGGACGGCGGCCAGGGTTGTGCTGAGCTGACCCACGAACCACTCTAGAGTGTCCGCAAACCGACACAGGCCGCTACTTAGAAAAGTATATAGCGAGAATCGGGCCAGACCCCTCAAAGCCGCCGGGAGAAGCCGATGAGTGTCAGCGCACGCAATGTTTTCAAAGGAAAAATCACCGCTTTGGTCGATGGCGCGGTGAATGCCGAAGTCAAGTTGACGCTGCCCGGCGGCGACCGGATTGTCGCGATTGTCGCGATTGTCACGGAAGGCAGCGTCAGCTCGCTCGCGCTCTCGGTGGGCCAGAAAGCGATCGCCTACGTCAAGGTATTTCCGGACGGGTGTCGGCGGAGGGATGGTGTGTCCAGCACATCTGGTCTGGCTGCTACGACCGAAGCGGGCGGTGACCCTGCAATGGGCGTGAGGCTGCCTTGTTAAGTTTGCCGCCACTGGGAAGTAGCGACACCATCCCTGTTACTGGCTCTCACGCCGCAGCCACTTCAGCAGCATCGCAAACAGGTCGTCCGGGATAAAGGGCTTGGAAACGAAGTCGTTCATCCCGGCGTCCAGGCAGAGTTTTCTGTCGTCGGTAAATGCGTTGGCTGTCAGGGCAACAATCGGCGTCTTCCCTCGCCCAAGTAGCGCGCGAATCGCCTTCGTGGCATCGACCCCGTTCAGATTCGGCATCTGCATGTCCATCAGAATCAGGGCATAGTCGCGCAGCTTCGACATTTCAACCGCCTGGACGCCGTCCTCGGCGAAGTCGACGACCAGTCCCGCTCCCTCAAGCAGCATTTTGATGATTTCTCGATTGATCGGTTCATCCTCGGCAAGCAGGACCCGCGTTCCCGCGTAGCGGGCTTTGAGCCGTTCATCGGTCACGAGGACAACATTTTCCGGCGGTACTTCCATAGCGCTGGCGCGCTTCTTCAGTCGCACGGTGAACCAGAAAGTGCTGCCGGCTCCGACCTGGCTTGTCACACCGATGTCGCCCGCCATCGTCTGCGCCAGGCGTTTGCTGATGGCCAGCCCCAGGCCGGTCCCGCCATACTTGCGGGTCATCGATCCATCGGCCTGCTCAAAGGCGGTGAAGAGGCGCTTCTGATCTTCGGCGGAGACGCCAACGCCGGTATCCGTGACGTCAACTCGCAGGAGGATAGTTTCTGCGGTCTCCTCGGCTGCGAAGATTCGCACGGTAACGGAGCCAGCAGCGGTGAACTTGATGGCGTTACTGGTCAGGTTGAGAAGTATCTGACCCAACCGCAAAGGATCGCCTTGCAGCAGTAGCCTGGCGAGTTCGGGTGGGATGTCAATGGTGAACGCCAGGCCTTTTTCCAGCGCATTCTGGCGGGTCAGACTGGTCAGATTGTCCACCACGCGGTCGAGCGCAAAGTCGATCGATTCCAGACTCAGGCGCTCGGCCTCGATTTTGGAGATATCCAGAATGTCATTGATGATGGCCAGCAGCTTGTTGGAGGCCTGGGCGACCTTGTCGAGTTGGTCGATTTGCTTCGGGTCGGTGGCTTTCCGTTTGGCCAATGCCGTCATGCCCATGATGCCGTTCATGGGCGTACGCAGTTCGTGGCTCATGTTGGCGAGGAAGGTGCTCTTGGCGCGATTGGCGGTCTCGGCCGCTTCCTTTGCGATGGTCAGAGCGGTGGTGCGTTCTTCAACCAGACGTTCCAGGTGGTCTCGGTACATCTTCAGTTCTGTTTCGTTTTGCTTGCGCGCCGTGATGTCTTCCTGGATCAGCACCACCTCGAGAATTTGACCGCTATCGTCAATCACGGGGTAGGCAAACGCCTGAATCCACATAGGTCCGCCAGAACCTTGCACTTCGCTGATGAGGGATCTGTTGTACTCATGAGGCACAAACGCAAAGGTTTCGCCAGAAAACGCGCGTTTAAGCAGCGTCAACATACCCAACTGGTCCAGTTGCCGATCCTGCAGTACGTTATAACCCTCAAGCGCCTGCAAGGGCATGTTCCACATTTTTTCCCAGGCTGCGTTGACTCGCAAGGTCACACCTTCGGTCGAGAATTCCTGAATGGCCAGAGGCGAGCGGCCAACCAATGTGCGAAAGAGGAGTTCACTATTTCGTAGCGCATTCTCAGCGAGCTTGCGCTCGGTAATGTCCTGGTGCGTCCCGACCATGCGCAGCGGCTTGCCATCAGCAGCCCATTCAACCACTCGCCCTTTGTCCAACACCCAAACCCAGTGGCCGTCCTTGTGGCGCATGCGCGCTTCGCATTCGTAGTTGTCCAGTTCCTGACTGAAGCAGCGCGCCAGCATGTCGCCAGACCGCTTGCCGTCATCTGGGTGCACCAGGCGGTTCCATGTTTCTATGCTGACCGGGGCGAGTTCGGCCAGCGTGTAGCCCACAATCTCCGCCCAGCGTTCGTTGAATACGGCGCGACACCCGTCTGCACCTCCCACTCCCACGTCCCGATTTGGGTGCCCCAGATCACCTCGGCTAGGCGATGGCTGTTGTCGAGCGCTTTGGCTTCGGCCTCGATGAGGTCGCGATTGATGTCCTGTGCGGTACGCAGAGCACGTGCGCGGCCGCTAGCCAGTAGCCACGTCACCCAGGTCAGCAGTGCACTGACCAGCACCCCTGTTACGCCAACCTGCATGGGCAACTGGCTGTTGGTTCGCAAACTCAACTCTGGCATGGCGGAGAAGTGGATCGTCCAGCCATGCCCGGCGATGTTGATCGCCTCCGTTTTGTGCAATGAGCTTCCCGGCATCAATGCAGAGGCAAACCCGGGCTCGGAGTCATACATCAGGCTGGCACGGACAATTTCTTGTCCATCGAATATTTCGATGTCGAGGTCTCCGGCATGCTCACCAAATATGCCGTGCATCAGATCATTCATGCGAAACGGCGCATAGACCCAGGCCAGCAGGTTGGCGCGCCGTTCGCTCACGGTGCTGTGGGGCGCACCGTTGCGGTAGATGGGCAGGTACATCAGGAAGCCGGCCTGCTCCCGCTGCCCGGACTCTTGCACCAGGCGCACCTTGCCCGACAAGGCGGCCTCGCCATTGTCACGTGCGGCATCCATGGCGGCGCGACGTATCGGCTCGGAATACATGTCGTAGCCAAAGGCGCGCAAGTTACGCTCGACAAATGGTTCGAGATAGATGATGGAGGTATAGCTGTCACGCACGCCAAAGGGGTGAATGTCGTAGTTGGCGAAGCCCTGCTGGCGCAACTTTGCCACATGTTGCGCCTTGGAGGCAGCCGGAACGACCAGCGACAGGCCGACCCCCTGGATGCCGGGGTAGTCATCGGCGAGTTTCAGGGCTGCAACGTAGTCCCTGAATTCGGCACGCTCCACGCTGGTGGTTGCGGAGTACAAGCCCTGCGCCCCCCGGAGGACTTGCTCGTAGGCTTGCATGCGCTGGCTAATGCGTTCAAGGACTTCGCGCACCCGGAAGTCAAAATAGGTTTGGCGTTCACGCTCGCTGTGGTCATCAGCCTCGCGCCATGCCAAACCCGTGAGCGCAAGGCACAGCGCCAGCACCAGCCATGGCGCGGCACTTGCGATCCGGGTACGCTCGGTCGCCTGCACATCAGGTGTACGTTCAGAGGTGTTGACGTGCCCAGTCATGGCATGCGTGCGGCGGTTGACCAGCGATTGCGGGGGGAGGTGGAACTGTAATCAAGGCCATGTCGTCACGCAAGGATTCAGCCGACTTGACTCTGTTGCGGGACATACGGAGCATATATCGAGCGGGTCGGGTAATCGACCTGAGCGGACGCAGAGTAAAGAATTCCCTTGCC
Source organism: Candidatus Accumulibacter jenkinsii (assembly GCA_036625225.1). Lineage (GTDB taxonomy): Bacteria > Pseudomonadota > Gammaproteobacteria > Burkholderiales > Rhodocyclaceae > Accumulibacter > Accumulibacter jenkinsii. Next base: position 453,785 of record JAZKUF010000002.1, read on the forward strand.
GCGTGTCTGCATCGGCGCTTTCTGTTCTGCTCATCCCCATGACCATTCACGGGAAGCCTGCACGAGTGCGCCGGCCGGAAACTCTAACCCGCCTGCGCTTTGTTTGTCGGCAATGGATCACGTTTGCGAGGGTTTTCCCACCCAAGCGTTACCAGGCAGACCTCTCCGGCCGGCTGGAGAAGCACGCCGCAGCCAGAGGACTCGGCGAGATCAAGGCCGCGGGGTCGAGGTCACCGAAATTCGATCGCTGTTGGCTGACCCTGTCATCAGCCGTGCCGATCAGGCGAATGCCGGAGACCGTTGCGTCAGCCCCCAGACCCCTCAGTCATCACGCTGCTGGCCATGACCGCCCCCGTAGTACCTGTATGGCTGCCCCCGATCATGACCATTCCGATAGTCGTGACGGCGGTCGTCTCTGTTGTCCCGGTGGTCGTTTCTGCGGTCCCAATGGTCGTTTCTGCGATCACGGTGATATTCCTGATAGCGCGGAACGTATTCGCGGTTGTACCAGTCATTGCGAACGAAATAGACCCGCTCGTTGCAGGCGTTGTACACGCCGCAGTGGCGCCACCAGTTTCTCGCCTGGCCGGGAGGAACGTTGAGGTAGATCGGCGGACGATTCACCACAACGGGCCGGATGTTCATCGGACGCGGGTAGACGAGTTGCGGCGGCGGATAGCCACCGAGATTGAGGTGACCATAGAAGCCGGGCTGGCCAATGCTGACCGATACGCCAACCTCGGCAGCAAGTACCGGCAAGGGGCTGGCGGCAGTGGCGATTGCCAGTGCTGATGCGAATAACAGAGGTTTCATTGGGCGGCTCCGGGTTGTCGGTACCCTTCCTCAACGCAACCGCGCAAGCACACGACGACCACGTTTTGTGACGTCTTGTCACGGTTTGTCGGCGACCCGACGGGCGCCGGTCTCCTCGACCTTCCTGTCCGACCTTCCTGCCCGATCGTGCGGACCGGCAGGCGAACGGCAGGTGCTGCGGCAGCAACATCGCAGATCCCCTGCCTGCGCTGCCCGAACCGGCGTCAGCGATCGGCAAACGATCGTCAGCACAGCGCCGACTGCAGGGCCATCACGACGTTTCGGCGCAACTGTCGCCACGACCGCAGCCGGGAGAGCACGAACGCCTGGTTGAGTTCAAGCTCGATCCCGACATACTGGTCGGGCGGAAAGCAGCGGCGCAGGGTGGACATCAGTCCGTCGTTCCGGCCCTGGTACGGATAGTTCCGGCGCACACGCAAAGCCGGCGCCGATTCGGCCAGGGCCGCTTTCCAGCTTGCTGCCGCTGCGACTTCCCCCGACCGTGACGGGTCGTACAACAGTCCGACGTCGGCATGGCGAACCTGGCCGTCGAGGATCGGGGTGAAGCTGTGTGAGGAAAGATGGACCACCCGCTGCCCGGCTCCTGCCGCTGCCGCAACGATCCGCGTCAATCGCCGCCGGTAAGGCGCGTAATGGCGCGCGACGATGGCCTGTTTGTGACTCGGCGAGAGGGATCGGGTGGCCTGCGACCAAACCCGGGGATTGGACAGCGACCGATTGAGGTCGACCAGCAGGCGGCTCACCGTCGATGCGACCAGCGGTGCCTGCAGGGCCACAGCCAGATCGCGCGCCATGCGCAAAGCGCCGGGATCAAAGCCGCGATGGGTAGACAGCCGGTCCTGCCAGCCGCAAAAGAGATCGGCGTAGGCCACGGGGATGCGGTTGCCCCCGTGCTCGCAGGTGACAACATAGAAGTCGCGTCCGCTCGGCGCGATGATCGGGGGAGAAGGCAAGGCTACCAAGACCCGTTCGGGAAGTTCGCGAAACACGCGGCGGGGGCCTCTCCAGGCCAGCGTCGCGCTTTCTGCGGCCAGCGGGCGAGAATGATCAAAAAGGAAATCGGCGTCTGTTCGGTGGCCCGCTGACCTGAACCGGCAATCCGTGCACCACAGCCGACGACCAGCCCTGGCTAGCCCACTTCGTCGGTCCGGACCATGAAACTCTTCAGGGCATTCGGACCGAAAGTGCTGCTGATGGCCACATCGGCGGCGTCGCGACCACGGGCGATCAATACGCGGCCGATGCGCGGGAGGTTGTTGCGAGCGTCGAAAGTGTACCACTCGCCATCAAGGTAGGCCTCGAACCAGCCGGCAAAATCCATCGGCCCATAGGGCGGCGGCATGCCGATGTCGCCGAGGTAGCCGGTGCAGTAACGGGCGGGGATGTTCATGCAGCGACAGAAGGCGATCGCCAGGTGCGCGTAGTCACGGCAGACGCCGTTTCCCTCCTGAAACGCCTCCCAGGCTGTCTTGGTGCTGCGCGCGTGCTCGTAGCCAAAACTGATGTGCTGGTGAACATGGTCGCAGATCGCCTGCACGCGCGCCCATCCGGGCGCTGACTCGCCGAACAGTTGCCAGGCGGTTTCGGACAGGCGATCGGTCTCGCAGTATCGACTTCCCAGGAGGAACAACAACGTCTCGTCGGGCAGATCCTGCACCGGGATTTGTCGGGCATGCGAGGCGACGACATCCGGCTGACCGCTATCCCTTACCAGCCCATCAGCGGACAGTTTGAGCAGACCCTTGGGGGCGACCATACGGGAACACCAGTTGCCATAGCTGTCGCGATAAGCGGTGAGCGGGACCGGCGGATCGGTGATCAGCTGGTCGGGGATGATGAGGTCGCCGATGCGCGTGTAGTGCACGCTCAGGGTCAGGATCATCGGAGTGGGCTGCGGGCAGTCGTAAATCAGTTCATAGCCTACGCGGATCTTCATGGTTCAGCTCCTGGTATTCGCGAGCGCTGCCTGGGACAGGTGCTGGCTGGATAGGTGTCGGCGATCGGGAAATTCAAGGGTTAACTTTTTCACTCCCGGCATGCAGCAAGATCCGGGTTTGCCGGACGAGTTCCCCGCAATCCCTGGCGGCTCCGGACCCGGCGCCGATCAAGCACATCAACCGGCAAGCGTTGACGCATTGCCGCAGCCACCGCAGCGGGCGACCGGTCTTCTCCGTCGCCCGACGTTCGAGGAAACCCGACCGCCAGTTCCCGCCGGGAATCGCACCAGAAAGACCCCGAACAACGACAGCCGTCAGCAGCCGTCCGGCGAGCCATGGGGATCGGACGTGCCGCCTCCTGGCAGTGAAGCACCGGATGCAGAGCGAGCCTCAGCGTCACCATGATGTCTCCACCCCTTGAGTGCTCCGGGAAAAGCGACATGGTGCGCATGGGGCGAGCGGCGCTCTGTGCGCCAGCGCGCGCAGCAGCGGATTTCAAGCGGCCGATCACCCCTGCGGACCCTTATTCCTTTCTCCGCCCCCGCCTTATGGCGCTACGAGGGAATCCGGCTGCGCCTGGACTGCCAGGCTGCTGCAGGACTCGGCAAGCTCGGCGAGGACCCTCTGCACCACGCGATTGGCCGCGAGAATCCCGCCATAGGCATCATCGGTCGGCGCGGCATGGGTCTGATCAAAGACACGCGAAGCGAGGACGCGGCGCGTCGCGCTGTCCACCACATAGGCGCGCAGGGTGAAGCGTACGCGACTCGGCTGGCTGGTGAAGTCCTGCTGCAGGCGAATGATCTCGCTGTGCAACCGCAACCCGCCGGCGGCAGCGGTCGGCGCCGGCAGGACCGCGCCGAAGGCGCCACTCTTTTCGAGCGCGGCGACGATCAGCGGTGCGAGCATGCGCGCCGGCGTGTCGACCCATGCGCTATGGGCAAAATAGTCGAGCCGGTGGGGCTCGCGCAGATAGATGATGCGCGGGCTGTCGAAACCGGCGGCGGCCTGCGGTGGATTGACGATGAGGGTCGGACCGCCGGCCGGGGCAGGCCTTGCGCTGCCGCTCTCGGGACCGGCGCGATCGAGGACATAGCAGGACGGCGGCGGCGTCTGCGTCGGCCGCAGTGCGCTGCAGCCGCAGAACAGGGTGCACAGCAGGCCGACGGTGCACAACCGGCCGAGGGGGGCGATGAGGCTGCGGGTCATGGCTGCCGTTCTCCAGTCGAAGAGGACTCGCCGGGTCCTTCGGGCACCGGCTGGCGACCGAACAGGAGACCGGCCGGATTGCGTTCGGTCTGTTCGGCAAGGCGACGCAGCGAGGTCGACAGCAGCCGCAGTTCTTCCATCAGACGTTCCAGTTCGGGCAGCGTGTCGCTGCCGAAGTGCTGCAGGTCGGTGCCGACCGCGTCCACCGTCTTGCCGGTACTCGCACTGGTGCGGGCGACCGCTTGCCCCATTTGATCGATGGCGTCGGCGCTGCGGCCGATGCGATCGAGCACCGGTCCGATCTGGGCGCTCGCCCGGGAAGTGTTTTCAAAAGTGCGGGCGGCATGGGCGATACCTGAGTCGAGGGCGTTCTTGCGATCGGCGAGGGTCTGCGCGACGATCGCGATGTCGGCCAGGGTGCTGGCGAAGGCCACCCGGTTCTCGTCGCTGAGCAGGGAATTGAGCGTGTTCGACAGGCGATCCACCTTGCCGAGCGCGGTGGTGAGTACATTATCCAGTCGCGCACTGAGCGATGGCCGGGTGCGAATCAGGGGATGATCGCCGCCGTCGCTGGCGCGCAGCAGCGGTGAATCGGGCGAGCCACCGCTCAGTTCGATATAGGCAATGCCTGTCAGACCCTGGATCTTGAGGACCGCGACGGTGTCTTCGCGGATCGGCGTTCCCTGCTCGATCTCGAACAGCAGGTGCACCTGTTCCGGGTTGCGGGGGTCCAGCCGAATCTGGCGAACCTTGCCGACGTCGACGCCGTTGTACTTCACCGCCGCGTTGAGATTGAGACCGGCCACCGACTCGTTCACGATCGCCCGATAAAGCTCATGGCTCTGGCGGAAAGCGCCGCCTGCAGCGAGCCAGAGGACGGCGGCGACGAGCGCGACGCCGAGGACGAGAACGAAGGCGCCGACCAGCGGATAGTTCACTTTGGTTTCCATGGTCGCCTCACGGGGATGGTTCTTCAGGCAGGTTTCCCGCCCGTTGCTGCGCCGCCCGCGCGGCCCGTCGAAGAACATGCGGATCGCGGGCGGACCATTTGCGAGAGCTCGGCCATCGAGCCGATGCCTTGCACCTGGCCTTCGCCAAGGACTGCGACGCGGTCGGTCACCTGCCACAGGAGGTCGAGGTCGTGCGTGATGATGACGATGGTCAGACCAAAGAGGTCGCGCAGTTTGTGCACGAGCTGGTCGACGCCGCCGGCGCTGTCAGGGTCGAGGCCGGCGGTCGGCTCGTCGAGAAAGAGCAGTTCCGGATCGAGCGCGAGAGCGCGGGCGAGCGAGGCGCGCTTCATCATGCCGCCGCTGAGTTCGGACGGATACTGTGCGCCGACCTCCGGCCTGAGGCCGGTGAGGGCGAGCTTCCAGGCAACGATTTCGTCGATCAGCGTGTCGTCGAGCCGGCTGTGCTCGCGCAGCGGCAGGCCGACGTTTTCCTTCACCGTCAGCGAGCCGAACAGGCCACCATGCTGGAACATCACCCCCCAGCGCTGGCTCAGGGCAAGCGCGTCATCGGCCCCGATGTCCTGCAGGTCGACGCCGAGCACCCGGATGGTGCCCGAACTCGGGCGTTGCAGCAGGATCATTTCGCGCAGCAGGGTCGACTTGCCGGAACCGCTGCCGCCAATCAGCGCGAAGACCTCTGCGCGGCGCACCTCGAGGTCGATTGACGAATGCACGACCTGATCACCGAAGCGGGTCGATCTCCTCGCTCACCGACATGCTGCCGATCTGCGCCGCATAGGCCGACCCCGAGCGACCGGCAATGATGATCGCCGTGATCAGCGGGGCGAATTCGCGCAGCATGGAGAGACCGACGAGGTCGGCAATGAAGATGGTGGCGCCGTACTGCCGCAGTTGGCCGGCGCCCTGATAAGCGACGACGACCCCGAGCAGGAACGACAGCAGCCCGACGATCGGCAGGGCGTCAAAACCGGCACGGCGCAGGTTGAACAGCATCGGCCGCCATCTGAAACGCGATGGGCGAGCGATGCACGCTGCGAAAGCGAACGCAAACTCACCGATGAAGCCGAGCAACGCCACCGACTGCCCGGCGACAGCGGCCGCGCTTCTGCCCAGGTGGGCGAGCTTCGACGACGGCGAACGGGCAGGCGGGCGAATTCCGGGCGCAAGGCCCGTACGCTGACGACGACCGCCTGCTCGTGCAGGCGGCGCAGCAGCTTTTGCAACACCCAGGCACCCGCCGTATCAAGCGCGCTGATGCGCGCTGCATCGACGAGCATGGCCGAACCGGCCGCCGCGCAGACGGCGTCGAGCTGTCGGGTGACGGTGCCCAGACTCCGTCGCGTCCAGGCTCCCGACAGCGCGAGTTCCTGAGGCGTCGACCGGGTGGCTGCGGCGGGAGTGAGCAAAGAGGTGTCCATGGATGAGCCGCAGGCTAGCCGAAACGCCCTGCCCGTTCTGTGCGGGCGCCCACCCAGGCCATGGCAACGGCAGTCCTCGCGAGGCTGGAAACCGGGATGGACGTGGTCTTGAGCATCGTTCCGGCCATCCCCGCTACACCCAGACCGGTGGGACTTCGCCACGGCATCCCAGATCGCCATGTTCGACTTTCTGGTCGAGCGTCTGGCGGCGCGAGGGTAGTTGGCCAGGATCTGCAGGCAAAAAAAGACCGGGCATTGCACCCGGTCGAAGGCTCGGACTTCATGTTGCGCAGGGACTGACTTCCCCCCCGTTCTTTTCTTGACTACCTCATGGGCGCCTCTTCACATGCACTGGCGCCACGCCGAGCCGTACCACTTTGACCTCATGTTGTTGTTCAGGGCCTGGAACTGAAGTCCGGTCGCGAAGGAAGCGGGGTAGACGGTCTGCCGAATGCGGCGAGCAAAAGCTGGAATCTTTCGAACGAGAGATCACTCAGTTCGGTCAACTCCGGCAGTCGTCGGTCGGGTTGCCGGCGGCGCTCGGGGAGCTTTCCAGGCGGACCGCTATCGCGTTCGCGACGGTCGTGCCCACTGCGGATGATTTTGGTTTTCACTTGAAGGTCCTCCTGCTGACGTTCCTCACTCGATGGACGAACGATATCGGCAAGCGCGCCGGGGTGCTGTGTCCAATTTCACACTGCGCGTCACTTCAGCTGAATCGACCATTACGGGCTTGTAGTGCCACTCGATATTTTTTAAACCACAAGCAATTGATTCATAGATAATTTTATATTGCTCGTAGAGTCGAGAGGTGGCGCGGTAGCGTTAGGTTCGGCTTGTCTGTTTCCGTCCCTTTCGTCTGACGGTGCCCAAGTAGCCTTGCCCTAACCCCGTTTCCACCTCCCGCTCATCGAACCGGACAGGCGGATTTCCCGCATCCGGCTCTCGGACAAGACATCATGCTTTCGCCCACGGAAGGTCATGGGTTCTCGCCGGCAAATTGACCAGTCTCAACTTCTCATATAGGTGCTGATCGGGGTAGCGCGTTCTCCCCTTGCCGGGAACCTTGTGTTTCCTGCACAACCACCGGCGGAGCCGTTGCGTGACATGGGTATTGATCGCCCGGTAGGCCGGACTGACCGGACCAAGGCAGAAGTAGTTTGCCCAGCCGATCAGTTTCCGGTTCAGCCGTCCCACGACCACGTCGGCGTCCAATAAGGTTCGGCAATGGTCAGTCTCCTGAGTGATGCTGTCCACCATCCGTTTGATGCTTTTCTTCGACGGGCGGGTGCCGATATAGGCTCGCCCGGTTTGTCGGTTGTAGCAGCTCCCGAAGGTGTAGCCCAGGAAATCAAACCGCTCTTGCGGTATTCGACACAGGTGTGTCTTCTCGTCGTTCACCGTCAGTTTCAACGTGCTCATCATTGCTCGCATCGCCTCCATGGCCTCATCAGCCCGGCCTTTGCAGCAGATCACGAAGTCGTCCGCATAATTGACGATTTGCGCCGACCAGCGACGCGCATGCCCCCGTAGTTTCCATCCCAGAATGAATCGCCGCATGTACAGATTTGAAAGTAGCGGTGAGATGGGCGCCCCCTGAGGTGTGCCGCGCCCGGTATCCCGGTTGGACGTCGTCCGTTTCCGGTGACCGTGTCCCTCGTCCTCTTCCACAGGCGCCTCCAGCCATTGCTTGATGAGGTGCAACACGTGCCGATCGACGATCCGACGGGCCACGCTCTTCATCAGTTCGGCATGCGGGATGCTATCGAAGTAGCCTGACAGATCCGCATCCACGACTTGTTGGTGTCCTGTGTTCAGCAACCGATGGACCGCATTTACCGCATCCTGCGCCCCCCGTTCTGCCCGGTAGGCGTATTGCTCCGGTTGCAGGTCGGCTTCAAAAATAGGTTCCAGCACGATCATGGCGGCCGTTTGTACGACTCGGTCGGTGATCGTCGGAATCCCCAAAGGGCGCAGTTTGCCGTTCGGCTTCGGAATCCAGACCCGCTTGACCGCTTCCGGTCGGTAGTCTTTCCTCTTCAGCCGTTCCGCCAGTTCCCCGATCCAGCGTTCCTCGCCGTACGCTTCGATGTCTTCGAACCGCATTCCATCCACGCCGGCTGCACCTTTGTTGGCTTTGCAGCTTCGGTAGGCGTGGTCGAGCACGTCCCGTCGATAAATCTTGTCGTACAGGAGGTAGAACCGGAATTCGGGTTCTTCCTTCGCTTTGGCATGTAACGCTATCTGCAGTTTCTGAACGTTTAGCGGAGTTTGCAGGTTGCCCAATCTCCTATCCCTTTCCGCTTCTTGCGTTGGTCTTGAACAAAGGCCCCTTTCCTCCATCGGCATTACCCGACTTCAACGGTACTACGGGCCTCTCCGCCACCCCAACTCGCCCGGCCTGTCCCTCGCGGGCGTCCGGTTGGTCTTGCGCTGACCACGTGAAGGGGGCTTCCCGTGTTGCCTCTGCCTTCCTCTTCATGCATGCCGTCACCAATACCCCGGCGGAACCACAGGCTGCTTTTCGTTCGCTTCACCTGGGACAACGGCCTTCCCCGTATTAACGCCGGGTCGGCTTCCGCATCACCGTTTTCGAGGCCTGCTCAGTGTTCACTCACATTACGGCCTGCATGTTCGCCAAGTTCCTTACAGAACCCTCTACACCAGAGGCTTCAGCCGCTTCGTTACCTCCACGACTGCTCCAGTTGCTACCGGTCGGAACGAAAGTTACCGGACGGGATTCGCACCCGCGAGAAGACAGCGCCTTGGCACGGCGCACGTTAAACTTCGGGTAGCATGCAGATCGATCTGCCGGACGACGCTCGCGAGGATTCTTCGCCCGCGTCACCGGCTGGACATGACCGGAAAATAGCGATGAGCGGGCTTTCTGCCGAAAAACAGTCCGACGCACCCCTTGCCGAACGATTGCGACCGAGGATCCTGGCCGAGGTGATCGGACAGGCGCATCTGCTCGGACCGGGAAAGCCGCTGGCCCTCGCTTTCCAGTCCGGGCAACTGCACAGCATGATTCTCTGGGGGCCGCCGGGGGTTGGCAAGACGACGCTCGCGCGACTGATGGCGGACGCTTTCGACGCCGACTTCATCGCCATCTCGGCAGTTTTTTCCGGCATCCGGGAAATCCGTGAGGCGGTGGCCCGCGCCGAAATGACGCGGGCGCACAACGGCCGGCGGACGATTCTCTTCGTCGACGAAGTGCATCGATTCAACAAGGCGCAGCAGGATGCCTTCCTGCCCTACGTCGAAGGCGGTCTGCTGACCTTCGTCGGCGCGACGACCGAAAACCCGTCATTCGAGGTCAATTCGTCGCTGCTCTCACGCGCCTCGGTGTACGTCCTCCAGCCGCTCGCGGTCGACGAGATGGGCCAGCTCCTCGAACGCGCCTGCCAGCAGGCGCTGCCCGGCCGGCGCCTCGACGATGACGCGCGTGCGCGCCTGATCGGCCTCGCCGACGGCGACGCCCGGCGGCTGCTCAACCTCGTCGAACAGATCGGCACGGCCTGCGCGACGGCAGCGGTCGAGCACATCGACGGTGCTTTCGTCGAGCGCACGCTGGCGCAGAACCTGCGTCGCTTCGACAAGGGCGGCGACGCCTTTCATGACCAGATCTCGGCGCTGCACAAGGCCGTCCGTGGCTCGTCGCCGGATGCCGCGCTGTACTGGTTCTGCCGCATGCTCGATGGCGGTGCCGACGCGCGCTACCTCGCACGCCGGATCGTCCGCATGGCCTGGGAGGACATCGGTCTCGCCGACCCGCGAGCAGCAAGGATTGCGCTCGACGCCGCTGAAACCTTCGAACGTCTGGGGTCCCCGGAAGGCGAACTGGCGCTGGCCGAAGCCGTGCTGTATCTCGCTTTGGCGGCCAAGTCGAACGCTGCTTACCTCGCGTATAATGCCGCCCGCAGCTTCATCGGCGCCGACGGCTCGCGACCGGTGCCGGCCCATCTGCGCAACGCGCCAACGCGGCTGATGAAGCAACTCGGCTACGGCAAGGACTACCGTTACGCGCACGACGAAGCCGATGCCTATGCCGCCGGCGAAAACTATTTTCCCGAGGGAATGCCGGCGGTCGACTGGTACCGACCGGTGGCGCGCGGCCTCGAGATCCGGATTGGCGAGAAGCTCGCACAACTGCGTGAACGCGACCGCCAGGCCAGACAAAAGAAAACCTGACCCCACCCCGACACCGTCGCCCGGGCACCGCGGCGCAGTCGGGAAGCAGGGCGGCTTCGCGACTCGCGGAGCGCCCGCCAACCTGAGGACCTAGCATGCTCGACATCCAACTGCTGCGCACCCATCTCGAGGCGCTTGCCGAACGACTCGCCCGACGGGGTTTCACGCTCGACCAGGCGACATTCCAGGCGCTCGAAATGGAGCGCAAGAGCCTGCAGACGCGCACCCAGGAGTTGCAGTCGGCACGCAACAGCCTCTCGAAGCAGATCGGGATGCAGAAAGGGCGCGGCGAAGATGCTGCCCCCCTGATGGCGCAGGTGGCCGCACTGAAGGACGAACTCGAAGCCAACGAAGCGCGTCTCGCCGACCTGCTCGGGAAACTCGATGCTTTTGTCGCGCTGCTGCCCAATCTGCCGCAGGAGGGGGTGCCGGTCGGCCGCAGCGACGCCGACAACGTCGAGGTCAAGCGCTGGGGCGCGCCGCGGGCCTTCGATTTCGCGGTCAAGGACCATGTCGACCTCGGTGAACAGCTCGGCCAGCTCGATTTCGCCACCGCCGCAAAAATCGCCGGCGCGCGTTTTTCGTTGATGACCGGAGCGCTCGCCCGCCTGCACCGCGTGCTCACCCAGTTCATGCTCGACACCCACACCACGCAGCACGGCTACACCGAGGTCTACGCGCCCTACCTTGTCAATGCCGCCAGCCTGCGGGGCACCGGACAGCTACCGAAGTTCGAGGAGGATCTGTTCAAGATCCTGCGTCCGGATGCCGAACCCCTGTATCTGATTCCCACCGCCGAGGTGCCGGTCACCAACATCGTCCGCAACGAGATCCTCGCGGCCGATCAACTGCCGCTCAAGTTCGTCTGCCACAGCCCGTGTTTTCGCTCCGAAGCCGGCGCCTCCGGTCGCGACACGCGCGGCATGATCCGTCAGCACCAGTTCGACAAGGTCGAGCTGGTGCAGATCGTCGCTGCGGCCCACTCGCTGGCGGCGCACGAGGAACTCACCGGGCACGCCGAGCGGATTCTGGAACTGCTCGACCTGCCTTATCGCCGGGTCACCCTGTGCACCGGCGACATCGGCTTCTCGTCGGCGAGAACCTACGATCTGGAGGTCTGGCTGCCGGCGCAGAAGGCTTACCGCGAGATCTCCTCGTGCTCCAACTTCGAGGCATTCCAGGCCCGACGCCTGCAGGCGCGCTACCGCAACGAGCGCAACAAGCCCGAACTGGTGCACACCCTCAACGGTTCGGGCCTCGCCGTCGGACGCACGCTGGTGGCGGTGATGGAAAACTTCCAGAATGCCGACGGCAGCATCAGCATTCCGGCCGTGCTGCGTCCCTATTTCGGTGGTCTGGAAAGAATCAGCGGTGCTTGAGGCGGCGTCACCGCACCTCTGGTGCGCACCGTCCGCGCGGGCCGGCGGCCTTGATCATCTTCCGGCTCTCCCCGCGACACCCCCAGGCCGGTAGGGCCGCGCCGAGGGCAAGCGGCTTGCACCATTCGCCCGATGAATTGCCTCCTACGGCCGCAACCCGCGGGATATCTAAACGATCACTGTAGGATCCCGATTCATCGGGCGATCTGTCGAACCGTCCGGCAGGTGGCCGGAACGATGATCGGGGCCGTTCCCGGCAGCGAGCCTGCAGATCCCATGGGCACCGGGTGTCGGCCACCTCGACCTGCCACGGGCGCCTGCCCAGGGGCGGCGACCGGACGAGAAAGGACTCGGAGAAAAAGTAAAGCGCTCGGCCAATGCATCGCCGGCACATCTTGTGCTAATATTCGCGCCCGACGGAGAGGTGGCAGAGTGGCCGAATGTACCTGACTCGAAATCAGGCGTAGGTGTGAGCCTACCGAGGGTTCGAATCCCTCCCTCTCCGCCATGGGCCTAGCAATGGCAAGGCTTGTAGCGGTTTCAGTGAGTCGTATAGTACAAGGATAGTTCATTCCAAAACTGGTTGTCGGTAGCGGTTCCTTGCGGGATTCGAACCTTGGCAGGCCTTTGGGCATGGGCACTTGTCGGCCAAGCCCCAAACAGACAAGGCCCCTCACTCAAGGCCCGATGGCGATCAAGCGCAAGTCTTGTGCATCGGGCTTGCAGCCTCCAGCGAGCGGGCCTCGACCATGGTCAGGGTTACGGACCTTCTCGCCTCGGGTAGCCCAACAGCTTACCGGCTAGGTCCATGGTCATGCCCATAGCATTGTGCACTGCAACCTCGCAAGTTTCGTACCATCAAGGCTGACAAGTGGCGCAAAGCTAGCAGGGGCATGGCCTGGCCCACTTCTCGCTTATGGTTGTATTTGTCATTGTGCGCTGCAAGGTGGCTAGCAGGGCGCCTACGGGGTTTTGTGGGTCTAGGGCATGGGTCAGCCTTGCCTTGAGGCTTTGCGTGCTTGTAGCCTCAGACGGGCTAGCTTTTCTGTGGGCTGTTCGTACAGGGGCGAAGCCAAGTGACTCAAACATGGCGACCGTATTTTCCAAATTTTGAAATACATTAGCATTGTCACACAAGACCACACAAGACCACTTCATAGACATGGAATTGCGTAGCGGCAATTTGTCTCCTGTTGTATGCTATCAGTCGACAGCTTAGAAGGCGGTCACACCTACAAAATAAACAATGTGAGGCACACACTTTGCGAATCGCACCTGTTCTATTTCTTGTATTAGCTGCCGCCATAGCTAATGAATCGTTTGGCGAGGCGACATACAATTGTCGCAAGTATAAGACCAAATATGCACGCTCAAACTGCGCTGAATTCGAGGTAATATACAATGAATGCCTATCTGGGAAGTCGAAGCTGAATATAACTTGCGCAGACTTACAGAAGAACGATTTCAAATGGCTTGCCAAAAACGATATAGCTGCCAATGACAAACTAACGACCGCTGGTAAAAATGTCACTGATACCGCTACATGCTCAGATTCGGAATACCGCATTTATCAGCAGTATGATAGGTTCCTTGAGAACAACCCCTCACGTTCAGATACCGAGTTAAGAACAATCTTTGCACGGAATGTAGGTATGCAGCCACAAGCATTGAAGAATCTGTATGTCCGCTGTGTTACTCGCTGGGCAGATCGGAACCCGTCAGAAGTTCAAGGTCACCTTAAGAGTGAGATTGAAGGCTTCGCCAAAGAATGCGCCCAGCGCCCAGCTAATGACCCTTATTGCAAAGCGTTTTTTGGTCGGTAAGTTCTTATGATGTGACCGGTTTCTTAAATTCATAACCCTGACGAGCAAGGCTATTGCTTCAAGGCGCGCAGCAAGCGATTCACCGAAGCGATATAGCCCTTTAAGGCGCTAGCGCCTCGGCCTGTACCGCCGTGAATCGAGAAGCGAAGTGAACTTGCCCGCTTTCCGGCTTCTGTTCGTGGGCCTGTTTGGTGTCCTTGGCAAACCTTCCACGATTCACGCTTCTGGTTATTAGCTGCAATGTCAGGACGTTTTTTCTTAATCGTCATCGTCAAAAACGACTCCAAGTTCTGGCGGTTCTTCGTTCGCCAAGCTATTCAAGGCAGCAAGCACACCGAGAAGCGATTTACTCGCAGATATGCCAATCTTCGATAGGATGGCCGCGTGTGTATCGTTTCTGGCGGTAGCCGACCGTGCGAGGTATCGCAAACTGGCGGCTTCTAACACGACAGCTTGCCGGCAAAGTGCGGACTTGATTTCTGTCTTGGGCGAGTTTAGCAGGGCATCGTTGCGGGCTTTCAACGCTAGGAACCCTGCGGGTTCTAGGATGGTTTCATTGTTTGTTAAGGCTGCAAGGCATAGCGCCGTGGCCTCGTCTGGCTGGAATCCTTGTGGTGCCGGTTCGTTAGTCCTGTTTTGAGAAATTGCCGTAATCATAATCTTGGTTCCTAAAAGTAGTGGTTTCTTTTTTGCCGCTTGGTTTCTAAGCGTGGTGTCAAACGGCTAAATGGTGGAAGTAGCGGAGCTGGTGGAGCTATTTCTAATAGCGGGGGGAAAATGTCTTTTTCCTACATTGTTGAAAAAACCCCCACTACCTCCACCAGCTCCACCTTTTACCAAAGTTAGGCCCTTTGCACGGAGTAAAGCGTGGTCTTTTTCTCCCCTGTACGCTTGCGAAGCACCAAACCATCAGCGATACGGTCTACACGATAACGGAGCACACTACCTACAGTGTGCGCGTTAAGGTGCCCACGTGCAGGCAGCAAAATCTCCAAGGCTTCCTTGATGTCGTTTGACCCAAACGTGCCCGCACTTTCGACGATTTTCATAACCTCTCGCGCGTAGAAGCACTCACCACCAAAAATAGATCGAAGACCATCAAGCAGCAGGGCCAGCCCCTCGCTTTCAGAATCAGTTTTGCCGGCACACTCAAGAATATGCCATGCTGGATCACCAAGACAATCTAGCCCGGCTTCCTCGGCAAGACTCGGCAAACCATGCTCCGGCAACAAAGGTTCCTCGCCCTCGTTTAACCGCTGGCGCCCTTCTTCGGTCAAAGTCGAACGGTCACACCACAAAACGCACTGGCGAACAAGGCGCGACCATTCAGGAAACCGGGCATCACCTTTGCCTAGGTGCGGACTACCAGCGGCAAAGAAACCTTGAAAAACCGTGCAGACGGCACGCACAATAGCCATTCGCTCTGTAAGCGCCCGCTCGATCGGACAAAACTTGAACGATAAACCTTGCGGCTGTTCCACACCCGAATCAATCCGGACTCGAATAAACCGCGATGTAAGGTCACGGCTAAGGCTTGCGTTATTGCTCGTCAAAAAAACATTCAAACGAACAAAACCATCAAACATCGTGGAACTGCACAAAACACGGTCACGCAGTGCGCCAGTAGTCAAAATCGAAGCCATAACCGCAGAGTCATAAACCCCGACAACGTTATCCAGAAGCAGGAACTCATAACCTTGAATAGCATTCGCCACCAATATTTTTTTAAGCTCAACGTCGTCAACACTAGCGAATGGTGTAACCGGAGCACGCCGCCCAAGGATAAGAGCACCAATAGCCTGCCCAAGAATAGTTTTACCACTTCCAGGGCAAGGCGCATCAATAAGTACGCCCGGTGCAAGCTCCATTCCTGCACGAGAAAAGATACCCATAATCGCAGCGAGAAGCGCACCACGATCAGCCGGGGAAGAAAACTTGTATCCTTCAAATGGTCGCCAAATCTGCTTTAGTGCGGCTATCAATTCTGCCCTAGAAGGATTCAATGAAAAGCTTTCCATAACTTCAGGGTCGAAACTTGCATAAGTTTGAGTTTCGGCATGGTAACCGGGCACGGTTACAACCTCGTTCGGCAGAACTAGGGGAAGAGTACAAAACGATTTAAGTTCGCGCAGTGCAGCCATTTCAATATTCCAATGCAGAAAGTAGAAGATTAGCGGTTTCGCCGTCAAGATCACAAGGAAGGTCTTTCCCATCATGCGATTTACGGAATAGGGCGAACCGATTACTAACGAGATAAGACAGATCAGCGGGCTTACGAAACATGGATAGTTTGCGACCATCTAGCCGGAGTATGACGCCTGCCCTAATGAACAAGTCATCTTCCTCGCAAAGTTTATCCCGAATGGCGTTCGCAGTCTCGGCACGTCTACCAGCCGTCAAATAGATTCGCGCTGGTTGCCTTTGAAGTCGATAGGTTGCACCACCATGGGCAAAACTATGGAGATTAGGCGATGCGCCGAACAAGTAAAGTTTTCCTACAATTTTTGCACCGAGATAATCCGGTTCTATTGGATCAAGGCAGCATAGGCCATGATATTTTGGCCTATCGTCAAGAATATCGCCGACAGTGACTTCCTGCCCATCTTCGAGTGTGATGAGAAAATCACCTAAAAGAACACCACCAAAACAAGCAGAAACCGCTTGTGTAGCCCGCTCGTGGGCCTCCGTTGGGGCAATGCCCTTGCTCATTAGCCGAGTAGCCAAAGCGCCGCCACGCTCGATTATATAAGTCGCACGGCGGGCCTTTGCCGCAGGAAGTGCAGCAGATTTTGCCTTTTCCTTGAGCGAGTCCACTTGCAGGGTTTCGTTTGCAGTTAGATCGGGCAATGCCAAGCGAGTATTGAGAAAACCACCATCTGCCAAGACAAACGGTTCACCTCTTCGTTGCGTCAAGGGCGGCTTGCATGAAGCGCCACCACAATAATCAAGCCGTGCGGGTTGCCCCATGGAGTCATCAAAAGCGTGACGCAGCAACTGGGCGCCACTCTTCGAGATAACTACGCGCCCATAACCCGCAAGCCATAACCGACCAGCCAGAACGCTAGAAGCACGCGGAATATCTCCGGCATTTTCAACGAGAACATAAACCCGCTGGCCGCGTCGACCTTGTAATTCTTGGTCGCCGTTCCAGATATGGGATGAACCGGATAACCAATGGACTACACCCGCGTTCTCGACTCCGGGGATAATCGACTTAAGCAAATTCCATAATGCGTCGCGGTCCATAACCACGTCACCGGGTTGAGGGTCATAATCAAGGGTGAGCAAGCCCGGCACACCAAAGCGAAAATCCATATCTGCCTTCGTCCGAGTCATAGCGCCCGGATTGTCACCAAGCAAAGACTTGGAAACAACCTTGCCGGAATCGCCGAACTTGTCCGAAGGAACCGAAGCGGAAATAGCTTGGTCCGTGCCCACTTCCATAAGCAGGTTAACAACCTCGCTGGAGTTCGAGAAAGTCCGAACCTCAAAACGACCAGCGCTTAAAGGACCGGCAGTTTCCTTATTCAAACCACCATCCTTGAGCGAAAAAACCTTGCCCAAGACGTTAGGCTTCTCGCCAGTAATAACCGTCAACATTCCGGCGGTCACAGTTTCACCCCCAACTTTTCGGCAAGCTCGCGCATGGCACAAAACTGGATTTCGAGCATGTGCAAACCGATTTCAAGTTCCTGCGGTTGCGAAGCGTAGCAGGCAATATTCAGAGTCTGTTGTGTGAGTTCAGACCCAAGGATCAAATAGCGTTCAAGCATTTGACGGTCATCTTCCCATTTGCCGCCAGGGCCACGAATAATAGGATCAAAAATAGCCTGCAAAATACGCTCGCCAGCCTCCGTATATCCGCAACCTTCGCCGCCAGCTTGTTCAAGGGCCAGCCAGACGGTAGGGTGACGATGCTTCTTCAGCCCGTTCATGACAAACCTCCAATCAGGGTTTGAACGTCACCAACACGAACGCGGGTTGTTGCACCGAGTTTGACCGTTTGCAGTTTGCCGGACTTGACGAGTCGATAAAAGCTACTGCGACTAAGCGAAAGCATGGCGCAAGCCGTGTTCACGTTCATTAGCGCCCAAGTGGGCACTTCGCTAACGTGTTCAAGGGTTGTTTTGAGTTTGGGTTGCATTGTGTGGTACTCCTCGGGTTAAAGTTATGTCTCTTCGACCCTTTGAAGTATCCGGACGGGTTCAACCTAGCCGCGCTAACTTGACGCTTTTTTTCTAGTCTGCCCCAAGATTGTCTGAAATGACTTCCAAGTAATCTGCCCACGATCGCCGGAATCGTTTTTTATGTATGTAAGTCTCGACCGATAGCCACGCCCTACCACTTCGGGTTCAAGGTCGCGTGAATCTAGCGCGCTAAAAAGCTTAGGCCAAAGTTCGCCGGCTGGAAGGAACCCGCCCATGGAATCGCGTTCGCGGTCCGCATACTTAATTATCTCAGTCAGTGACAGAGAATCGCCACAAACCTTGACCGTGCAACGGTCTTTCTGCGCGTTCGCTCGATTAGCTTCGATCTGTTTGAAGGCCTGTTGCACGAAAGGACGCGCACCAAGACATAGCCCATGGAAACGACAACTATAGTGCAAGCTTACCAGCCACGCATCTTGCAGGGCTTCGTTGCCTGCTTGGAAGGCATCTAGAGCACACTGGCGGTAAGCCATAAGCTCGGTCCGTATCTCATCGGCTAGTTCGCCACCAGACAGGAAGTCATCAATGCTTTCAATTGGATATTGGCCCATCAGGCAAAGCAATGAAATAAACTCTCTCTCGGCTTCATCCGCATAAAACCAAGCACCGTCAATTAGTTCTCGTTTGATAACCCTTGCCATGACCATATTCCATATAAGTATGAGCCACGATTATACAGCATGACATACCATGAGTTATGACTGCTCAATAAAAAAGGCCCTGAGAGGGCCTTGTTTGTTTACCGATCAGGCCGCGTTCAGATCCATGGCTTGAATCGTTCGCATGATGCGGTCAACCCGCTTGCGCCAAGACTTGCGCCTTCCATCATGGACGAGCACAAAGTCAGCAGGGACAGAAGAACACGCTACCACTTCCCCGGCCCGCTGAAGCGAGATGATGTAACCGCCACGGCCCCTAATCTCGTTGGCTTGCTCATCGGTCGCAATGTCGGGCACCACCACGTCATCGGTGTGCCGCACAAACTCATAAAGCCGTGCCCAGGGCGCCTGGCGCAAGGGCAGACGGACAAAGCCATGACTCCAGAGATAACCCGTTATCTCGTCCTTGGTGTCGCCTACTAATCCGATCAATTTCATGGTTTGCCTTTCGTTTTGGTTTGTCGTGGATGAAGCGTCACCATTCAAACAGAAGCCGGCTTGCCTTGCAAACTTGCCATTTATGGTTGCCCTATGTAACGCTTAATCAGGCAAGACAAAAAACCTACAAAAATCGAACTGTTTTAAGTCTTTGGAAGTGGGCCTAGTCGCCTTGTCAATAGGGGCTTCCTTGCCGTTTTGGCTAAGCAGTCCGTTTAACAACAGAAAAATATTTGCATGGACATGCAAATAAAAAAGGCCCCTTCTGGGGCCTTGTAAGTTCTCAAGCTACGTTCGATCTTATCGGCGTCACGCTTGCCGGCTTCATGGGCGCGGAACAGAAACGTGACCAATCTTCCATGAGGCGCCGGCGCTTGTCGAATAATGTGCCCCTCGCATATGCGGCCTCGGCTTTGTCTCGCAGTTGATGGGCAAGGGCATGTTCAATCACCTCGCGCGGATAGTTCGAGACTTCGCCTGCCCAATCCCGAAAAGTCGAGCGAAACCCATGCGCCGTATAAGGTTGCTGCATGCGCTTTAAGACGGCGCCTAAAGTGGCATCAGACAGTGGTTTATCGGTTGTGCTTGGAAAAATCAGAGTCGACCCCGTAACCCTAGGCAAACCAGCGAGCAGGGCCAGCGCAGCAGCCGACAGGGGCACACGATGTTCAATTTTGGCTTTCATTCTCGGACCGGGAATTGTCCATACGCCTTCCTGTAAATCTACTTCCTGCCAAGTGGCGCCGCGAACCTCGCCGGACCGTGTCGCCGTCAGTATGGCGAATTCAAGGGCACGCGCTCCCATGCCTTCGTGTTTCCGCAGTTCGGCAAGGAAGGCGCCCACTTCTTGAAAGGGCAAGGCCGCGTGATGCTCGACCTTTTGAACGGCACCCCTTGCCGGCAGCAGATGCTCTAGATGGCCCTTCCAGCGTGCCGGATTAGCACCTTGGCGATAACCGCGAACGGTGCACCAGTCAAGGACGGATTCGATACGGCCTCGAACTCTTGAAGCGGTTTCGGTCTTGGTCCGCCAAATCGGTTCGAGAATGCTTATGACGTGGGCAGTTTGAACGTCTGCCACAGATAAGGCGCCGATAGTCGGATATGCATATGTCTTGAGCGTAGCCGACCATTGCGCCGCATGCTTGACGTTTGACCAGCCAGCCTCATGGGCGTCTATGAACAGTTCGCTAGCCTTCTGAAAGCTCATCGTCGAAGCCACAGCAGCCACCAAGGCGGATCTAGCCGCCAGTCGTTCGCCAAGAGGGTCTATGCCCGCTTCAAGTTTTTGGCGGGCTTCACGTGCCTTTACGAGCACCATGGCTAGGGTCACGCCCGGATAGCTGCCCAAGCCCATGGCCTTTCGAGTCTGCCCGATGGCATACCTCAAGACCCAGCTTCTATGGCCCGTAGGCGAGACTTGAAGCTGCAAGCCGGGCACGGTGCCTATGGAATGGAAGCCCGGCGCGGTCAATCTCGACACTTCCAGGGCGGTTAAATCCTTTGCTCTACGCGGCATGACGTTATCCTTTATACATGTATGGTACAAGCTACATGTTATTACAGGGTACGGTATGAGACAAGCAGAATCATAAATAGGCTGCAAGGCCAGCAGATACTAGGGTTAGCCGGATAGCATGATACAGCCTGAACCGCCTAGAGTTAGGCGGATGGCAGACTCCCTCTCCGCCAGGACACTGGCTGCAAACTGTCTGCACCAAAAACGAACACCCCGCCGAACGCCATGTTTTGCGGGGTTTTTCGTTTAAACCTCCTGACTTCGCCACCCCAACAAATGTCATATCCGACGGATTCTGGCGTCTTACGGGCCGTTTCTCTCGAAACCTCCTGACTTCGGGAATTTAGTACGGTTTTTTCAAGCTGTTGTTTTTGCTTGGGTATTTTAGAGGATTGGCTGGTTTCGCGATGGCGTATGCTTTGGTTTGTGAGGTACGCCATCGCGAAATGTCTGGTTGGTGAGGGGCAGAAATCGCGCAGATCAAGGCCGCCCCGAAGAGCGGGATGAGACGTGGAGACGCCGCAGCGCGTTGCTCAGTCCCTCAAGAATGGCTTTGACGGCCAATCCGCGATCTCTTGGGGTCATGTGTCAGTGGCGGTCAAAAAACGTGGAATTCTGGCGTCGCATTTTTCCCCTGCCCAAAAAGTGCTTTAGCGCTGCATGGAAGCGGCGCAGGGGCGATATGCTGATGCGTGGCAGTAAGTGCGGCAGTATCGCGCTTACTGCCACGCAAACTGGGCATTTCTGCCGCCAAATTTGTGCGGATTTGCACCGCCGGCAACAGCTGGCCGGTGTGCTGGTCGGTGTGCTGGTCGGTGTGCCGGTCGGTTGGCTGTTCTGGCGCCGGCGTGCGGTCCTGTCGCCCGTCGCGGCGCTGCCGCCCTGACCCGGACTAGCCAGACAGAGCGCCGCCGGCGTTCCCGCGGCGAAGCCCCAAACCACCCCAACCGGAGTGCCCTCGTGAATGCTGCCCTCGATTCCAAGCCCAGCCTGTTGCAACGCATCCTGCACTTCGCGCCCGTCCGCTTCGGCTTGCTGTACGTCATCCTGTTCTACCTGTACCTGGCAGGCTATTTCTACCGGCAGGATTTCGCGAAGGGGACTTGGGAGGGGCTGTGGGCGACAACCCTTTCCGGTATCGCGATGCTCGGCATGTATGGCCTCGTGGTCCATTACTGCGAACGCCGGCAGGTCACTGAACTGGCCCTGCCACCGGCGGCCCGGGAGTTGGGCCTTGGCCTGCTGCTGGGCTTCGGGCTTTACACCCTGTGCATGGTGGTGCTGATGCTGACGGGCAACTACCACATCCACGGCGTGCATGACTGGCATGTGTTGATCTCCGGCCTGTCCATCGCACTGGCCACCGGAGTGTTCGAGGAGCTCCTGTTCCGCGCCGGCGTGTTCCGTCTCGCCGAGGAGTGGTTCGGCACCTGGTGGGCGCTGCTCATTTCCTCTGTAGTGTTTGGCTTCACGCACCTGGAAAACGAGGCAGTCAGCCTGCAGGGCATCATCTCGATCTCGATCTGGGCCGGCGCGCTGCTGGTTGGCTGCTACCTGCTCACCCGCCGCATGTGGCTGGGCATCGGTCTGCATGCGGCCTGGAACTACACGCAGGGCTCGGTGTACTCCGGCATTGTCTCGGGCAATGCGCCGCCGAACGGTTTCTTCAAATCGACCCTGCAAGGCCCAGACTGGCTGACCGGCGGCAGTTTCGGCGTGGAAGGGTCGGCCGTGCCCTTGCTTGTGTGCGGCAGTGTGGCCATCTGGATCATCGTCGCTGCGAAGCGCCGTGGCCACATCCTGCCGCCGCCCTGGAAGCGCAAGGGCTGAGCGGGCGCGCGGCGAAAGATCGCAGGGTCGGGACCGGCGAAGCTCCCACCGGCCCCGGGCTCGAGTCGTCCTCAGGGCGCCATTTCGTAGAACCGGCGCACATCGGCGGCGAGTTCGGCGCGGCTGTCCTTGCGCAGATAGAACATGTGGCCTCCCGGGTAGGTGCCGAAGAAGAGCCGCTTGCGCGTGTCTGCCCCGCGCACGGTCTGCTCCAGCACGTAGCTCGACATCAGGTAGTTGGCGTTCAGGTCGTGGTAGCCATGGAGCACGAGCGCCTTCAGGTCGTGGTTTTGCGCGAGCGCGATCGCCAGGTCATCGGGGCCGCCCAGCTTCGCGCTGCGGTCCCAGCTCATGTTGACCGGGAGATTGAGCGGGATGTAGGGCCGGTCGCTGACATAGCCCAGATCCTTGCGCACATAGTCCGTGAAAGGCGCCAGGAGCACGCCGGACAGGATGTTGAGCGAGCGGTCGAAGGCGCCGAGTTCGTCCTTCTTCTCGGGCGTGGGGTTGTCGCTGGCCTGGGTGCCGTCGTAGGTGTCGATCACCTGCCCCTTCTTGCCGAGCAGGTTGGCCGCGAAGACGACCTCGGAAATCCGGCCGCGATGGTTCGCGACGAGCGCCGGCTCGATACCGATCAGGCCGCCGACCTTGGCATAGAAGGCAGCCTGATCCGCAGGACTCGCCCTGCCCTGTGCCGCGAGCCCGGCCAGGTAGGCGGTCATCGCATAGTCTTCGACCGCCTTGATGGCCGCCGGCTCGTTCTTGATGGTGCTCAGCCCGTGGTGGGCGGCGATCGCAGCCTGCGAGGGCAGCAGCGTCATCGGCGCCACCAGGGAATAGTGCGGATCGGAGAGTTCGAGATAGAACGCCGGCGACAGCATGACCGCCCAGTTCAGGTTGATGGCGTATTGCTCGGCCAGGATGCGCGACAGCGCCGCGACCCGCTGCCCGCCATAGCTCTCCCCCGCGATGGCCTTCGGCGAGCCCCAACGCTTGTTGACCGTCAGCCACTGGCGGATGAAGCCGGCGATGGCGTCCAGGTCGCCAGCGACCCCGTGGTAGGGCTTGCCGTCACGGGGTTTGCCGTCGGGCCCGGGCAGCATTCGGCTGTAGCCGGTATCGACCGGGTCGATGAAGACGAGGTCGGTGAAGCGAATCCAGCTGTCGGGGTTTTCTTCCAGACGCGCCGGGACCGCGGGAAAGCTGCCGTCCCCGGCGGTCACGATCGTCTTCGGCCCAATCGCCGCGAGGTGCAGGTAGATGCTGGCGGCGCCGGGGCCGCCATTGAAGGCGAAGGTCACCGGCCGCTTGGCGGGATCCGCGCCCTTGAGCGTGTAGGCGACGTGAAAGATCTCGGCATCGGGACGCTCGGGATCCTTGCCGATCTTGAGCATTCCGGCCGAGGCCTTGTAGTCCGGCAGCTTCTGCGCCACTGCGCTCTGTGGGTCCGCAAACCATGCGACAAGCCCGAGGACCAGCACCTGAAGTGCCTTCCGTGCGATGATCGAAAGTGTCATTTTCGCAACCTCTATTCCTTGGTCTGGGTGAACGCCGGCTGGGCGCGCTGTTCCACGCCAGTCACAACGCCGGCCTCCTGCAACTATCCAAGACACCCCGGCAAACGATGCCGGCAAGCTTCTTCTGCTCGGGGGTGGCCCCTTTTACGATGCCGAGGAAGAGCGCGAACGGATCGCCGGAATCGGACGCCGCCTGCTTGGCCTTGGCCGCCTTGGTGGCCATCGCAGCCGCAAAGGCCGGTTCCTCGCGCCCTGGAACACGACGGTCTTCTGTCCGTTGGAGAGCGTGGCCAGCGGCACTGCGGTGGGCCCGCTCTGCACCCAGAAGGCCAGGTAGTAAACCGGCAGGGACGCGAATCCCACCATGCCCAGCGCGCCGGCGAGAGCGAAGGCGACGAAGGACCTGCGCGGTGAATAGGCTGGGTCACTGCGCTTGGCCAGCCAGCGCGGCAGGAACAGCAGTGCACCCAGCGCGATGCCGGCGGCGACGACCAGGCCGACGATCCACACCGGCAGCTTGCCTACCACCAGCAGGCCGGCCAGTGCGAGCAGGCTCAGCGCCAGCCAGAGTGCGCCGCTGAGCCTCGCTGACCAGTTGCTGGGAGCCGGCGGACCGGGCGATCCTCTCGCGTCGAGCGCAGAGTGCGCCGCTGAGCCTCGCTGACCAGTTGCTGGTGCAGGGTTCGGGCTTGGTCATCGGGCTATTTGGCCTTGCATTGCAATTCGTCGGTCTTGCCGGTATTCGTGTCCAGCCAGCTCACTTTCAGCTCGTTGCCCTTGTGCACAAGGCTGACATTCTGCCCTTCGTACATCCCATCGCTCGCAGAGCCCACGAGCCACATCGTCACGGTACGGTCGCCGCGCTCCAGTCGGATCGTGGCCGGGTCGGTGGCGAAGAAGTTGGCCGCCAATTCGTTGGCTGCGTTGGTCTGGCAGGCATAGAAGACCGTCTTCGGCGGCAGCAGCTGCCAGACCGCTTGCAGTTCCGACGTCCGGAGCCGGTACTGGGCATCGACACACCCCTTGACCGTGTCGACGGTCCAGGTCGCCGTAATCCAGGTCTGTTGCCCATTCGCCTTCCAGCAGTCGTTGCGGCCCTTGACCCAGCCGCGCTGATCCTCACGCAACCGTGTCGCGAGTTTGCCTTTGGCCTTGGCCATTGCCGCCTTGTAGACCTCGTCGAGTTTACGGTCGAGAGCCGCCAGTGATGCGTCGGGGCAGATCAGTGTTTCAACCTCACCGCTTGCTTTCGCACAATTAAAGGTCGGCCCCTGCGCAAGCAAAGTCACTGGTAAGGCCACCGCAGAGGCAAAAAAAGGCAAGACAACAAGCACTCGCTTCTTCATGGGTTCCCCTCACTCGATAGACGATCAAAAAGTAGATCGCTGACGTGTCCAAACTGGACGACCGGAATTTCCACTCCCCCGGGTCGGCTCAGAAAGAACTCGTGAACACCTAGATGCTATCCGAAGCACAAAGCAGAAATTTTCAATATTTTGGCGAAACTGATTCATTGGGTTGACGGTTTGTCCGCATGCTGCGTTCGCCGATACTTCCACGCGACGCAAATATTGGTGGAACAGCCGCGACAAGCGTTGCGTGCGGATAACGCACCCGTGATGGCCGATATGAGGAGTGCTGTTTGCCGGCGAGTCCGGTGGCGCCCGAGCGGCCCGCCCATCGCTGGATCGCCGTTTCCATACCCGGCCATGCGGGTGGCAGCCGTGCTGCGGTCGACCCCGCACAAGGCGGATTTTTCAGGCTGCCGGCAGCGTTCGCCGCGGCCCTCCATGCCGCGCTCGAGCCGGGGACGACGCTGCTGGTCACCGATGCACCCGTGCTGCCGGCGAAGACCACCAACGTCGCGCTCAACATCCTGAACGCCGCTCCGCCGGCTGACTGAACGCGGCGGTGGGCGGGCAGGTCGCCGCTAGTCCTTCCATGCAGCGGCGCAGGTGGTCGCGCAGCAGGACGACGGTCGGCGAAAGCTGCCGGCGGTCGGCGCAGACCAGCGCGAGCGGTGCCGCCTCGGTCGTCCATTCCGTGCAGAGCGCAACGAGTTGCCCGCTGGCGAGGCCGGTGGAAACATCCAGCCGCGACTTGTAGGCGATGCCGTGCCCGGCCAACACCCAGCGGCGCACCGCGTCGCCGTCGTCGGAGACCCGATCGCCAGTCACCGGGACGGTCATGGTCTGTCCGTCGCGGGTAAATTGCCACTGTTCATGCACGTTGTCGCTGAGTCGAAAGCGCAGACAGTTGTGCCGTGCAAGTTCTTCCGGGGACTCGGGCGTCCCGTGCCGCGCGAGGTAATCGAGCGAGGCGCATAGCACCCGCCGGTTGTCCGTCAGCAGGGGCACGGCGACCAGGCCGGAGTCGGCCGTCATTCCGTAGCGGATGGCGAGGTCGACCGGCTGCCGGTAGAGGTCGGCGACGCGGTCCGACGTCTGCACGCGCAGCGAGACGTCCGGGTAGTGCACGAGGAAGTCATCCAGCCAGGCCAGCACGTGGTTGCGTCCGAGGTCGGAGGGCATGGAGATCTGCAGGTGGTCGCGCACCACATTCCGGCCGGTGGCGATTTCGTCGACCGCATCCTGCAGGCCGGCCAGCGCGAGGCGCGCGGCGGGCAGGAAGCGCAGCCCCTCCGGGCTCAGGCGCAGGCTGCGGGTCGAGCGCAGCAGAAGGACGGTGCCGAGTTCCGATTCCAGCCGCTTCAGGCTGGCGCTGGCGACCGCGGGCGACAGGTCGAGGGTGCGCGCGGCGGCGGACAGGCTGCCATAGTCTGCGCTCAGGACGAAGATCTGGATATCCTGCAGGTTTTTTATTTTCAATTTATCGATGAAGGTGATTGCATCATTGGCTAGTTTATTCCGTTATTGCGACGATTGAAACTTGATTCACCCCTTTTTCGGAGTAGCACCTCCAACCATCGCCAGGACGACTACGGCGGCACGCGCGGAAAAGCCATGCTCGCCGCCGGGCTTGCCGATCTGATTGCCTTCGGGCGCCCGTTCGTCGCCAACCCGGACCTGCCTGTGCGCATCCGCGACGGCCTGCCGCTGCCCGGCTTCGATCCGGCGACCCTGTTCGGCGGCAATGAACGGGGCTACACCGACTATCCGCCGGCTTTTTCCGGCAGGGTGACTGGCCATGGGCGGCAATCGCCACCTTCAATCTGGTGTTGAAGATGTTTCTTGCCGGAGACGATTGTCACCAGCGATCGGACTGCCATACTCCGCTCTCAAACGGAACCTATCCGACCAACGACACCGGAGTTCATCCATGACCCATGCCAGAAACATGAAACTCGGCTTCGCCCTCGCTGCCGGGCTGGTGGCGCCGTCCGCCTTCGCCTACAACGACTTCAGCGCCCGATCCGACGGCATGGGCAAGGTTTCCGGGTGGGGGTCGCAATATTCGAGCGCGCATGACGTTCAGGTCAGCGAAACCGGCTACCGGCAAGGAGTCGCCGTTCGACCACATGCGCTATCTGCGGACCGAGTGCAAGCGCGTCCTCACCGCTCATCTGAACAACGACCACGGCGACGTCCAGGGCCTCAACCTCGACAATGCCGACCTCAATGGCCGTACCTTGAGTGGCGACGGCAGCGTCGTCTTCGCGGGCGGCGGCGAGCGTATCCTCACCTTCTCCTGCGCCTTCGACCGCGCCGGGAACATCTACGACGGCAGCTACAGCTACCGCCGCGGCAGCGCCCGCTGACCGGCACTGCCAACGATACGAAAGGGTTTCGCCCCATACTTGCACCTTTGTGAGCGGCGGTTATCCTCCAGGTGCCGCCGCGATGAATAGTGTCGCTCGCAGGCCTTCCGGCCGGCAATCAAGCACATGATCGAGAGGAAAGCACTATGCGCAGCAAGATCGTGACCGCCGAAGAAGCGATCGCCCTGATACGGGACGGCGATACGCTGGCCAGTACCGGTTTCGTCCAGACCGGCTTTGCCGAGGCCCTGCTGTCGGCCCTGGAGAGGCGGTTCCTCACCACCGGCAGCCCAAAGAACCTGGCATTGTTCGCCGCCGCCGGCCAGGGTGACGGTAAAACCCTGGGTCTCAATCACCTGGGCCACGAAGGTTTGCTGCGCCGGGTGGTGGCGGGCCACTGGGGCCGAATGCCGAAGGTGGCGCAACTCGCACTTGACAACCGCATCCAGGCCTACAATCTGCCCCAGGGCATCATCTGCCAGCTGTTTCGGGATCTGGCTGCCGGCAAGCTGGGTTCCTTCTCCAAGGTCGGACTCCACACCTTCGTCGATCCCCGCTATGACGGTGGCCGAATCAATGCCGCCACCACCAAGGACATCGTCAATCTGGTCGAGGTCGATGGTGAGGAGTGGCTTCTCTACAAGGTCGGCCAGGTCAACGTCGCCTTCGTGCGCGGAACCACCGCCGATACTTTCGGCAACATCACCATGGAGCGGGAAGCCCTAACTCTCAACAATCTCACCATGGCGATGGCCGCCAAGAACAGTAACGGCATCGTGATCGCCCAGGTCGAACGGATCGCCGAGCGCAACGGGCTGCCGCCGCGCCAGGTCAAGATTCCGGGGATTCTTGTCGATTGCGTGGTGGTGGCCGAACCACTCCAGCACATGCAGACCCTGGCCACCCAGTACAGCGCGGCCTATGCCGGCGAGTTCCGAGTTCCCCACCCCAGCCTGGTATCCACTCCCCTGACCGAGCGCAAGATCATCGCCCGCCGTGCGGCCTTCGAATTGCCGCCTAACGGCATCATCAATCTGGGCGTCGGGATGCCCGAAGGGGTGGCGGCGGTCGCTCAGGAGGAGCGAATCTCGCACATGTTGACCTTGAGCGTGGAATCCGGCCTGATCGGCGGGATTCCATCGAGCGGGGGCAACTTCGGGACCGGGGTGAACATGGATGCTGTGATCGATGAGAATCAGCAGTTCGATTTCTACGACGGCGGCGGCCTCGACATGGCGTGTCTTGGCATGGCCGAGTGCGATGCCGCTGGCAACGTCAACGTCAGCCGCTTCGGCGACCGGCTGACGGGGGCTGGCGGCTTCATCAACATCAGCCAGAACGCCCGTCTCGTCGTGTTCGTCGGCACCTTCACCGGCAATGGTCTCAAGGTCGAGGTCAATGAGGGCAAACTGCGGATTGTCCAGGAGGGCGGGCAACGGAAGTTCCTCAAGCAGGTCGGGCAAATCACTTTCAATGGCCAATACGCCTATGATCGCGGCAAGCCGGTCTATTACGTCACCGAGCGCTGCGTGTTCCGTCGGGTCCGGGGAGGACTGGCGCTGATCGAGGTAGCGCCCGGCATCGAGGTCGACCGGGACATTTTGCCGTACATGGACTTCGAACCGATCATTGGTGAATATGGCGAGATGGATGCGCGCATCTTCAATGCCAACCCGATGGGCCTGGAGGCTGAACTGCTCAATCTGTCCTTGCCGGAAAGGGTTATTTACGACCCAACGCGCAACATCCTGTTCCTCAATTTCGAGGGTATGCATGTCCGGGTGGCCGAGGACGTGAAGGCGATCTGGGATATTTGCGAGTTGCGTTGCCGGGCGGCTGGCAAGCGGGTCGGCGTCATCATCAATTACGACCGGTTTCGGATCAACCAGGACATGTACGACGCCTACGCCGAAATGGACCGCTACTTCCTGGCCAATTATTTCAGTCAGATCACCCGCTACGCCACCAGCGCGTTCCTGCGTGCCAAGTTGGGCGAGGCATTCTCTGCGCGAAGCATCGCGCCGCACATCTTCGAGCGCCGCGAGGAAGCCCAGGCGTTCCTGGCCGGGCGCAACGGCGAGGCCGGTCCCCAAACCTGACCTGGAGTGCCGCCCCGGGGCCGGTGCTGTCAGGATAGTTGTCGCGTGAACTGATATTGCCCTACGCATATTTTTGGCCATCGACGGCGTCCGACGGCAGGTCATGGGTGAGATTGGCGTCACCCGTTTCGATGGTGTCAGGCAGGCGGTTCTCCAGGTCGCCTGCGCGCCTCGCTGGCTGGGAAAGAAGATCGCCTGTAAGCATGGTTGTAAGCGCGAAGATGCCGCCCTTACAACCACGCTTGAGCGTCGGGTCCCTCCCCCGCGTCAAGGGTTTGCTACGCCGGGCTGGCGCCCGCCCTTGATCCGGCTCCGGGACGAGCACCGCAGGTGCTGGCAACTGTGGTGTGCCCGACGGCGGCTTCCTGATGGTCGACCCGGGCAGGAAAGGCGTGCTCGGAGTTCATGCGGCAGGCCGTCCGGTGGCCTGCTCGTCCACTTTACCGCGAATGGACTCGATTCGTACCTTGTCGCGAAGGCATGGTTCGGACCTGGTGAGTTCGGTCAGGCGGGTGGGCCGAAAACGGCGTCGAGGCTGCACGCGTCGAGCACCCGGTCCAGCCACGCTTCAATTTCTCCACCCGACGCCGCGCCAATGCGCGCGACGTACTCGGGCGGCAGCGCGCCAAAGCGCTTGACCAGCAGGCGCTGCAAAGCAAGTGCTTCACCTTTCTCCAGGCCTTTCTCCAGGCCCTTCTCCTCGTGCTCTTTCGCCCACGAGTCCAATCGATCGGTGAGTGACATTTTCAGCTCCTTCAAATCGGTGACCTTCGGCAATACCAGGCTGTACTTGCTGTGCCGCAACAGCACGACACGAATCCAGATCGCAAAGATGCGCTTGAGTTCCGGGTTGCCGTCGAGCCAGTCGTTCAGCAAATCGATGAGTTCGACCAGTGCCCGCGAATTGACCGGGTGCTCGAAGCGGATGACCGCGGCGACGAGGTTTTTCAGTGCCGCGAGATCCGCTTCGCAGTACGCATTCTCGTCGATCAGCAGATACTTGAGCCGGGGCATGTAGTCGGCGACCAGGCCCGGCGGCCGGGGAATCAGGTCGGAGATGTTGGTCTCAAGTAATCGATCGCGGATGTTTGCCAATGTTGGAGATGTCTTTCCGATCTTATGAGCCGTGGTACGGGTACCCTGCAGTTGCCAGCTTGTTATTCGGATCTTTCATCAACCAGGGCCTGGCATCAAACCTCCTATCTCCGTGCCAATTCGTCCACTCGCATGAACCTACGATCCTGACGCAAGTTCGGGGCCGCCTGAGCGATAGCATTCAGGCACTGGCGCAGCTCCGGCGGTAGCCATCCTGGCTGGTCAGCCAGGATGGCGTCAAGCAACTGCAGAGCACTTTCTGGAAAACGGGCACACAGGCCAGATTCCTTCAGCCGGCGAATCAAGTAATCGGGATGCTCAACGGTTCGCAGCCATTTGCCTACCAATGCAATGGCCGATGGAAACTCATCGCCCGCCGCGATGCAGAGCCGCGCCAGAGATTTGGCGTTCGTGTCCGCTGCTCGATCGTTGGAATTGGGCCAGATCCTTCCCCAAAACGGCTGAATCCGGTTTTTCCAGTAGTCTTCGCGTTGGTCGCCGGCACCTTCGAGCGCCCTTGTCAGCGCCTCCCCAGCCTCTCGCAAGCCTTCAGATGGCAGCGCGCGGACGGCGCTGGCCAATTCCGGAGTGGTGAAGGTATCACCGGGATCAAGTGCTGCAAAGGTCAGTAACGACGCGTACTGCCTGCTGTGTTTTCCCAGCTGCGTGTAGTGATTGGCGGTTTCAAGGAAGGCGGATTTGAGTTCTTCCATCAGTGGCCGGTACAAACGTGGCGACCACAGAAAACCCTCCCACGCCGCACGCGCTTCGGTTTCGGATCGCCGCCAATCGAACAACGGCAGTATGTGTTGCTTCGCCCACTTCCTGTCCACTCGGAACAGGGTGATGACGTGAGCCGCTAGCAACAACCGGCCGTATTTGAACCTGGCGATCCCGGTATCGCATAGCTCGGAGAAGACGGGTTTGATGGCCTCGGGTAGCTCTTGCCCGTCTTCCAACCCTTGTCGGTACCACCAATCCAGGAGCGCCTGCGTCACATGGCCCACTGGGTGATTGATGGCACGAAAGACGGGGTCATCGGTGTCGTCTTCAGGCTCGAAATCCAGTTGCAGGATGCGTCCGGCCAGCGTCAGGAAATGCGCTTCGTGGCCCTGGAAGGTCTTGGCAATCGACTGCAACCACCAACTGACGCCTTGTTTGAGAGCTTGTATCAGATCATCCGGTGCTAACACCAAAACCGGCGCCATGTAGCGCCATGAGCGATCACGCAGCGTTTCTTCCGACCAGGCTTGCAGCCCGTCGCGCCAGCGTTCGACGGGCCAGTTATCCTGTTGCGCGAGCTTGCACAGGGCGTAGGCGGTTGCCGGAAAACTATCGGAACACCTTTGCCGCCAGTCGTCTTGCTCCGACGCTCCCAGCACAGGATGCGCGAGCAGATAATCCAGTACCCCGCGTCGGGTGCGTGGTACCGGGACAAACGGCTTCCAGGCAAACGGCTTCCACGGATCGCGATCGCCGACCCAACCGCCTTCCATCCACAAGGGAAACTCATCACGTTCGTCCACCGCCAGTTCCCACTCAGGATATTGAGCAGCCAGTGCTGTGAGCCGGGCATTGCCATTGGCTCCCAACGCCGCGCCTGCTTGGGCCATTTTGGCAAGTATCAACCAGACATTCCGATCGACGAGTCGGGTCCAATCATCGTCCTTGATGTCTTCCCTGAACATTGTGCGCGGCGGACCAGAGAGAATGGCTTGCTCCACCTCGGCGAGCATTGCCTCGTCAATACGAGGTGCCAAGGCAACCAGCAAGCGCATCGTTTCTCGCTGGGTCTCCACCGACCACAGCCACCAGTGATCGTCTTTCAGCAGAAAGTCGAGTGCCATCCGGGCAGGAACGACTTCCCCCTGCGCAGCGGCGAAAAACGCGAGGCGACGGAACACCGGATAGGGAGCGTGCGCCCAGGCTTCGGCGGCGATCCTCGCCTGTTCCGGACGCTGCGCAGCGGTGGCCAGCCACGCATCACGGGTCAGTTCGATCAGCGCAGCCCAATCGCGGAAACCCTGGTTCTGTGGGTGCTCGGATATCGACGGTTGATGTACGTAAGTGTCATCACTACGGCTGTCCACGCCGCCCAGATCACGCATCAAATCGAGTGCATCACGCAGCAAGGCGCTAAAGTCGTTCAGCAAGTCTGGGAGCGCTGCCGTCCAGCGTTCATCCTTTGGCATGTCGCTCAGGCTGGAATGGACGTCATCTGAAGCGAGTTCTATGTCCCATTCGACGAGGTTCTTGATCTGCTCTGGCGCATCGCTTTCCTCCATTTCGCTTGCCCGGCGAAACGGTTCGCGCAGAGAAACGCACGGCGTCAGGACCTCCCGCAAGGCCAAACGCACGCTGGCGGTCAACCCGTCGCGCTCGAAGTATCCGCGCCAGCGGTAGAGGTCCAGGCCACGTGCTTCCGATTTGACGCGCCCATTGAGCAGCACACGCCAGAGCGTTCGCATCGCTGGGCGTGGAATGGCATTCGGCGCGTTCTCACGAATACGCGCCAACTCGGCAGCATCGCCATCACCATCACGTTCGAGCTTGGCCAGTTCTTCCAGGCGTCGCTCGATCAACCAGATCAATTGATCATGTAGTTGCCCACCCCGTTTGACCAGCCACAGCAGCAGCTTGGGATCGTCGAGATGCCGCGTCAGCCAACAGGCCAGATGGTGCATCACGTCGTCCCAGCCTCTGGCACGATTCCCGCTGTCCGCCATCGCCATCCAGGGAGCAAGTGGGTAGGGTGCTGGCCGGCACGTCAGGCTGAACGCAAGCGCTTCATCAACGGCGCTCTGGCCCGGCACGCCAAAACGGCCCAGGTCGGCATGGCGGTACAAATCCTGGCTCAGAGGTTCCAGCCAATCCAGCGATGGCACGGGGTCCAGTTCCGCAAACCGTTTTGCCGGCAAGCCGCCCGGATCGCTCAACACCCACAACATGCGGCCGACGAAGTCATCTTGCTTCGTGCTTGCCAGGGGGCGGCCGATAGCGCATTCGTCGACGATGCGTTCCTTGCCACGTACGCCATCACGATAGGTCGCGGCCCAGGCGTGCAAGGTTTTGTGCAAGTAGGCGTGATACCGGTGTTCGCGGTACAGAATCGGGGTGACGTTCTTTGCCTTCCATTCATTTGCGCGCTCCACCTCTTTGCCTTTGGAATAACTGCCAAAAGCAAACATCTCCGGGGGCGATTCACCCAGCAGGCGGTCGGCGGCCATCGCGTCCATCATGTAGCGCAGCACCGGATCGTTGATGCTGTACCCCACGAAGCAGACGCTGAAGCAACGGAACAATTCGCTCACGAAGCGGGCCGCCCAGCGTTCGGTCAGGTAGGCCAATCCGAAGTCGCCGCTGGAAATGACCAAGCGATCCAGTTCACACGGCGTCGGCCCGGCTGACAACAGGCCGTGCAGATAAACCAGTCCATCCCATCGCGCTTTCGGCACGGGCAGAAGCGGTGCCTGATAGGTCGGCAGCTTTAGCGACTTCGAGGCCATTACCTGCTCGAACAGGCGGTCGAAGTTGGTGGTGATGAGCCGCGTGCGACCCTCGCGGTTCTGGCCGAGCGTCAGCAGGGCTTCGTGGGTAGCCGTGGCCTTGGGGAGCTTGAGGTTGGGAGTGAGGATCGTCGCCATCTTTCGGCGCACGGTTTCGCGGCCACCGACCACATCGGCTTCCAGCAGGCCGATAGCGGTGTCGAACTGCCCGACCTTGATTGCGGACTGCTGCACGGCGCTGCGCGTAACCGAAAGGGCTTGATACAGGCTTTCCACCAATCTTTTGAAACCCGGCAGCCCAGCCGGATATGAAATCCCCGCGCCGCAGAAAAGCACCACGCGCCCCTCCTCGTGCAGCTGGAGCAGACGCTCTGGAATATCGGGGCCTTGGCGGACGAACTGCATCAATCGCCTCCGGAAAACACCCGCTCCAGCGTCGCCGGCAGCAGCGCGGCCTTCGCTTGGCAGATGGCGGCGTGTTTGGCCTTGAGGGCAGCGACCTCTGCCTGCAGTCGGTTGAAGGCTTGTTGCGTGGCCACCGGGGGTATGGGTACCTTGATGGCCATCAAGGCTGAGGCCGTCATTGTCCGGTTTCTGGCTGCCGTTCCAGGCGAAGCTGCGTAGATGTTGGCAAACCCTTCATCAGTGGTGAAGTAGTACCAAAGGAAGCCGGGGATTGCGATGTCAGCTTTAGCTTCGCAGCTGAGCATGCGGTGATTCCCCACGCAACCGTCATCCTCGGGTTTGGCTATCGCAATGGCCTGTTCCCAAGCCATGATGTTGCTGAAAATCAGGTCACCCGACTGAATTCGATACAAGTCCTGCCACGAGAAATCGGAACCGGGAACGGTGCGGCGCTGAAACGTGCCTTTGTAGAAACTGCGAACCCCCAGTTCCGTGTAGCTCGTCTGCAGGTCGATATCCACCTCACGCCGAACCAGCGGCGCCACCTCTGCCATCATCCGCAGCGGCGCATGAGCGATGGCATCGCGGAAGCGCAGGGCCAGCAGGTGTTCGGCGTCGCGCTCGACGGCATCCAAGTGCACTTCGACCTGCCGGGTTTTCTCGGCCAGTGCGTCGAGGCGGACGACGAGGGCTTGTTGTTCGGTCAAAGGTGGCAGAGGTATTTCAACGCCAACAATGTCAGCCACTTTCATCGACATGTTGGCGGTGCCTTTCATCAGCGGAATTAGCACTGGCTCCTTGCAGGCGCTCAAGTAGTAGTAGGCGTAACGTGCCATTACACGATCCGGCGCCTGGTTCACACAAGCGCACAGGATTGAGCCGACGGCAAATTCGCCTTCAACGTGGTGCAAACGTTTGAGACTGGCGTGACCGTGCCCCGTGGCGGAGATCAGGGGGATGCAGACGGCATCGCCCGAAAAGTGCCGCTCGAAATGTGAGGAAAGTGCCTCCCCGGTGGTGACCAATGGGAAATCACCGGGCGTTGCCGCCATGATCCCAATTTTTCCCTTTTCGACCTTAAAAAGATCGCCCAAGGCGACTTTCGGCCACGCCTTCATTCGCCGCCCTCCACGCTACCACGCATGATCCGCCGCGCCTCCAGTTCGTGCCGAGTCTTGTCCAATTCCTCAGCCAGCAGCTTTTCATCCGGCAGAACGGTCTGGTACTCGGCCGCCAGCACCTTGTTGGGCAGACCCTCCAGCGCGTAGTGGGCTTCAGCCGCCCCCTTTTCGGCACAGAGAATCAGGCCCACTGGCGGGTTTTCGCCCGGTTTCATCCAGTGCTCGCGGGCGTAGTTCAGATACAGGTGCATCTGGCCAGCATCGGCGTAGCTGAACTTGCCCACCTTGAGGTCGATGATCAGCAGGCACTTCAGGCTGCGGTGAAAGAACAGCAGATCGACGCGAAACCAGGTGTCGTCGATGCGCAGTCGCCGCTGACGGCCGATAAAGGCGAAGTCGTCGCCCAGTTCCAGCAGGAAGTCGGCCAGGTGCTGGATCAGAGCTTCTTCGAGATCGGACTCGGAATACTCATCCTTGAGGTCAAGGAACTCCAGCACGAAGGGGTCCTTGATGGCTTGCTCGGGCGTCATGGCGTCGCCGGGTTCGGCCACTTCGCCTTTTACCAGCATCGCTGCCTTGTTGGTGGAGAGCGCGGTGCGCTCGTAGAACTGGCTGCCGATCTGGCGATTCAGTTGGGCGATGCTCCAGCCACTGCGCAGGGCTTCGGCTTGGTAGAAAGCGCGGGCCTGAGGATTCTTGACCGACAGCAGGCGCACATAGGCAGACCAAGGAAGCGGGAAGGCTTGGGCGAGTATGGACAGGTCAGGGAAATTGCCAGAAACCATCGGGCGAATGGCGTGGCCGGAAGATTCGCCAGACGGCGTCTGGCGAATTCTGCTTGCGGTTGATTTCGAAGAGGCCGTCTGCGAAATTATCTCGGGTGGCCAGACCAGGTAGAACTGCCGCATCTGCTGCAGGTTCTGCCGACTGAAGCCACGGCCGAATCGGGCAGAGAGGTCAGCGGAAAGGCGCACGATCAGGGCCTCGCCGTAAGCCGCCCGTTCCTGCCCTCCCTGTTCGAACTCGACGATACGTCGGCCGATTTCCCAGTAGGTGGCCGTCATCACCGCATTGACGCTGCGCGCTGCGGCACGGCGGGCGGCTTCCAGCAGTGCAACGATGTCTGCGTGGACGACCGCGTAGTCGGTCCGGTCCGGGGTGGGCGCCGTCATGCCTGTACGTCGTTCACCAAGGCTTCGATCTCGCCCAATAGGCGCATGACCTCGGCCTCGTGGCTGCGCATCGAGGCGATCAGATCCTTCGGATCGGCGTGTTCCAGGCCGGCCCTGGCATGGGGGTTCTTGAGGTCCAGGTTGTAGATCGGCCAGTACAGCGCGTCGCCATCGGCCTGCGCGCCCTTGGCGGATTGTTCGTGAGCTTGCTGCCCGGCCTTTAGAGTGCTCAACTGTTCCCGCAGTGAGACTTTATGGTCATTCGCTGCCGATTGGAGTGTCTGCTCCATCTCGCGGATCGGTTTGCCCAGCGCGAGGGCTGCCTGGCGTTCGCTGTCCGCCCGCTGCCAGTGCGGCGTGGCGGCCTCGACGGCGGCGGCGCGCCTGGCGGCAAAGTCTACCTTCCAGGCGTGCGGCCCTTCCTGGCGGTCATTCCACCAGGCCAGTGCCGGGGCGAATTCCTCGAACTGCAACGCGGCGGTCTTGCTGTACTTCTTGCGACCTTCGGGCAGCGGCAGTTCGTAGTACCAGATGATGTCGGTGGGACCGCCACGTTCGAAAAACAGCAGGTTGGCCGGGATGTCGGTGTAGGGCGCGAAGACGCCTTGCGGCAGGCGCACGATGGTGTGCAGGCGGAACTCCTTGAGCATCTCCTCCTTGATGACGGCGCTGATGCCGTCACCAAACAGGGCGCCGTTGGGCACGACCACGGCGGCACGGCCACCGCGGGCGGCAGGCTTGCCAGCGGGCACCGGGGCGCCCGCCACACGCAGCTTGCGCATGATGTATTGCAGAAAGAGCAGCGCGGTTTCAGCCGTCTGCATATTGGGCGGGAAATTGGCCTTGATGCCGGCTTCTTCCTCACCCCCGAAAGGCGGATTGGTAAGAATCACGTCCACACGCTCGCCGTGGCCGATCTCGTTGATCCGGCGATCCAGCGTGTTGCCGTAGGCAATCTGCGGTGCCTCCAGGCCATGCAGCAGCAGGTTCATCTGCACCAGCATGTAGGGCAGCGGCTTGGCCTCCTGGCCGAAGAGGGTTTCCCGTTGCAGCTTGCGCCATTGTGCCGGTGTGGTGACCTGTGCGGCGATGTGGTCGTAGGCCCCGACCAGAAAACCGCCCGTACCACAGGCCGGATCGAGCACGGTTTCCCCGAGCTTCGGGTCACTTAACTGGACCATGAAACGGACGACCGGGCGCGGGGTGTAGAACTCCCCCGAGTCGCCGGCCGCGTCGCGCATCTCGCGCAGCATCGATTCGTAGAGATGTGACAGGGTGTGAATCTCTTCGCTGCTGCGAAAATGGATGCCGTTGATCTTGTTGAGGATGTCGCGCAGCAGGTAGCCGCTGACCATCCGGTTCTGCACGCCCTTGAAGACGTTGGCCACCACCTCGCGCTGGCTACCCTTCTCACCAACACCGGCCAGAGTCCGCAAATAGGCGAACAAGCCCTTGCCCATTTTTCCATCGGCACGTACGGTGAATTCCTGGCCGATGAAGGCCAGCAACTCATCCCCATTGATGCCGTCTTCCCTCGCTGCCCAGTCCCGCCAGCGATACGGCGCTTCGATGATCGGCTGGTAGCGCTTGCCATCGAGATCGGCTTCTTCTTCGTGGGCAATTCGGAGAGGGTGTTGAATTGCAGGATGCCGCGATCGATGTATCTGTCGATCAGCAGCGAGAGGACTTCGCGGGCGGTCTCGCTGTATTGGCCGAAGAAGTCAGGTGCGCCCTGGCGCGCGCTTTTCGCCCGCTCGCGGCGGGTCAGCAAGGGCGTATTCCAGGCCAGATGGCACAAGAGGTCGAATGGATCGGCATCGGGCTGATTGGCGCTGACCGCGAGTTCCTCGAAGCTGATGCCACGCTCGGTCAGTTCCCGGAGAACTTCGCTACGGGTATCGGGATTGGCCCACGCGGATTGCAGATCGGCGCGCTCAGGGTACAGCGAACGGACGGTACGTCCAGAGTACTCGGTGTAACGTACGACCTGCAACTTCTTGCCCTCGGTGTCCAGATCGTAGACGAGATGGCCGATGATCTCGACTTCGCCGCCGTCGACATAGAACTTGCGCGGCTCGTCAGAGGGCTCGGTGAGGATGACGCCGTTGCCGTCCTCACCATTGTCCGTTTCCACACGGTATTCACTTTCTGGCTGCGCAACGAGCGACGGCGTTTCAACGAGGGTGTCGTGCGTTTCGCCACGCTCATCGACGCTGACTTCCTCGATACGTGCCGGCTCGCCGTCGAAATCAGGATCTGCGAAGTGGCGGGTGGCGGTGCCGGTAAAATCGATGATGACGAAGTATTCCTTGCCGTAATCGACCTTCAGGCGCGTTCCACGGCCAATGATCTGCTTGAACTCCGTGTGCGAACCGACGACGCGCGCCAGCGCGACGTACTTCACCATCTCGGCATTGACGCCCGTGGTCAGCAATTGGGAGGTGGTGAGGATCACCGGGGTCGGCCGGTCCACATCCTGAAAGTGCGCGAGATGGGTCAGGCCGATGGATCCCTCGTCGGCAGTCACCCGGCAGACGTAGTCAGGGTACTGACTGACGAGATCGCTGTTGAGGTTCAGCAGTTCTTGCCGCATCTCGGCCGCGTGTTCCTGGTCGACGCAGAAAACGATCGTCTTTGCGAAACGGTCCGTGCCCTTGAGGAAATCGGTCAGGTGCCGGGCAATCGCCCGGGTGCGCGCGCGCAGTGCCACGACACGCTCGAAATCCTTCGTCTGGTATTCCTCGTCAGGCACCTTGCGGCCGTAGCGGTCGAGTTCGTTCCTTGATGGACGCCAGCCAGCGGCATCGACGCTGGTGATCACACGATGCACACGATAAGGCGCGAGGAAGCCGTCCTCGATTCCCTGGCGCAGGCTGTAGGTGTAGACCGGGTTGCCGAAATACTGGTAGGTATCACGCGCCTCATCCCGCAATGGCGTCGCCGTCATGCCAAACTGGACGGCAGGCGAGAAGTAGTCGAGGACGGCCCGCCAACTGCTGTCGTCGCGACTCGATCCGCGATGACATTCATCAATGATGATGAGGTCGAAAAAATCGGGCCGGTACTGGCGGAAGATGTCCTCGCTGGCGGTGGTCAGCGCCTGATAGATGCCGAAGTACAGGTCGCGGCTCTTGCTGACATCGTTACCCGAAATCTTGTGGCGGGCCTCGCCAAAGGGCGCGAACATCCTGGCCATCGGGTCGTCGACGAGAATGTTGCGGTCGGCCAGATACAGTATCTTGGGGCGACGGTATTCGCCGGTCCGGTTCCAGCGACTGTTCCACAGCTTCCAGCAAATCTGGAAAGCGACACAGGTCTTGCCGGTGCCCGTGGCCAAAGTAGCCAGGATGCGCATATCTCCGAGCAGGATCGCTTCGGTGACCCGATGGATGGCGATCTGCTGATAGTAGCGAGGCACCTTTCCGGAAATGAGATTGAACGGCTCAAGCAGATGTGCGGTGGCAGACTCTGGCATCTGTGAGGCAGCGGTCAGACGCTGCCACAGTTCGGCTGGCGCTGCGAAGCGCTCGACCTCGCGCTCGCTGCCGGTGATGTAGTCGATCTCGATGATGCGCTGACCATTGGTCGCGTAGGCAAACTTCAGTCCCAGCATCTCGGCGGATTCGCGGACCTGTTGCACGCCGGTTTCGACGGCCAGGCCAACGGCCTTCGCTTCGACGATAGCGAGCGGGTAGTCACGCCGGTAG
The DNA here is from genome assembly GCA_036625225.1 of Candidatus Accumulibacter jenkinsii. GTDB lineage: Bacteria > Pseudomonadota > Gammaproteobacteria > Burkholderiales > Rhodocyclaceae > Accumulibacter > Accumulibacter jenkinsii. Next base: position 494,544 of record JAZKUF010000002.1, read on the forward strand.
TACAGGAGATAGTCGGCACGCCTCTGCTTGCCGCGGCGAACCCGACCGCCGGTGACGATGATCCGTCCGTCGGTGAAGCTGCGCTGTTCGCCAATGGCGTGCGGTTCGGTCGACCAGCCGGCTTCGACGAGCCGAGGGGTGACATATTCGCGGCAGGTGTCCGCTTCGGTCAGAACGCCGGCGTGTGGTGGAGGCGTCGTCATTGGCCGCCAAGCTCTGGTATCTGCATGATTTCGGCGATTTTTTTGTTGTTGTGCGGCGGTCATTATCGCACTACAAGAGCGCACCAGAGGAGCATCTTTTCGTGATGGCGTACCCCACAAAACCAAAGCATACGCCATCGCGAAACCCGCCCACCATCCCATAATTATCAAGCAAAAACAACAGCTTGAAAAAACCGTACTAAATTCCCGAAGTCAGGAGGTTTCGAGAGAAACGGCCCGTAAGACGCCAAAATCCGTCAGATATGACATTTGGTGGGGTGGCGAAGTCAGGAGGTTCAAACGAAAAACCCCGCAAAACAAGGCGTTGAGCGGGGTTGTTCGTTTTTTGTGCAGACAGTTTGCAGCCAGTGTCCTGGCGGAGACGAAGGGATTCGAACCCTTGATGCAGGTTTATGCCCGCATGCTCCCTTAGCAGGGGAGTGCCTTCGACCTCTCGGCCACGTCTCCTAAGACGGCGTAATGATATCGGTTTCACCGCGACCGGTCAAACTCAAACTGGATTTGGCCGGCTTTTCGAGACCAAAAGCCTTGTGCAGGACGCGCACGGCGAGTTCCAGGTATTTTTCCTCGATCACCACCGAGATCTTGATTTCCGAGGTCGAGATCATCTGCAGGTTGATGTTTTCCTTCGCCAGCGCGCCGAACATCCGGCTCGCCACCCCCGGGTGGGAACGCATCCCGACGCCGACGGCGGAGACCTTGCAGGTCGTGTTGTCGCCGGCAATATCACATGCGCCGATCGTTTCCTTGACCGTTTGCAGGATGCCGAGCGCCTTGACATAGTCGCTGCGATTGACGGTGAACGAGAAATCCGTCGTACCGTCACGACCGATGTTCTGAATGATCATATCGACATCAATGTTGGCCTCGGCGATCGGCCCGAGGATCTGGAAAGCAATGCCGGGGCGGTCGGGAACACCGAGTACGGTGAGTTTGGCTTCGTCGCGATTGAAAGCGATGCCGGAGATGATCGGTTGTTCCATGTTTCCTTTTTCCTCAACTGTGATCAGCGTACCTTCACCTTCGTCCTCGAAGCTCGAAAGTACACGTAGTTTGACTTTGTACTTGCCGGCGAACTCGACCGAGCGGATCTGCAGCACCTTGGAGCCGAGGCTGGCCATTTCCAGCATCTCTTCGAAAGTGATCGTGTCGAGCCGGCGCGCTTCCGGCACGACGCGGGGGTCGGTCGTGTAGACGCCGTCTACATCGGTGTAGATCTGGCATTCGTCCGCATTCATCGCCGCCGCCAGCGCTACCGCCGAGGTGTCCGAACCGCCACGACCGAGCGTCGTGATGTTGCCTTCCTCGTCGGCCCCCTGAAAACCGGCGACGACGACGACGTTGCCGGCTTTCAGTGCCTTGTGAATGCGCTCCTGGTCGATTTTCAGAATGCGTGCCTTGGTAAAGGTGCTGTCGGTCAGCACACCGACCTGTGCGCCGGTAAAGCTCCTGGCCATCAGGCCCTCCGCATGCATGGCCATGGCCAGCAGGGCAATGGTCACCTGCTCCCCGGTCGAAGCGATGACATCGAGTTCACGCGGGTCGGGTACGGACGAGATCTCGCGCGCCAGCCCGAGCAGCCGGTTGGTCTCGCCGGCCATCGCCGAAGGAACCAGGATGATGTCGTGCCCTTGCGCGCGCCAGCGGGCAACGCGCCGCGCGACCTCCTTGATACGCCCGGTCGAACCGACCGATGTACCGCCGAACTTCTGAACTATCAATGCCATGCCAAATCCAATGGGGAAATTGCAAAATACGCATTCTAATGCAAGCCGGGCCGTCCGGGCAAAGGGCGCCGGCCATCGGGGAGCCGGTCGGCATTAGCCAGATGTTCTATTGCAATGCCACTTGCAATTCCTGAAGAATCGCCTATAGTGGGGCGTGTCTTACCAAAGTCATATAGTGCGGATCACTTGCGGGAACCCATGTTCCTGCGGGTTCGCGTGGCGCGTTTGCAAGAAAGGACCATCATGACCACCGTCAAAGTCGTTGAACGGGTTGATCCCCGGGAAATTCGCCGCAAGCTTGGCCTGAATCAGCAGCAGTTCTGGTCAAAGATCGGGGTGACGCAGAGCGGCGGCTCACGTTATGAAAGCGGTCGCAACATGCCCAAGCCGGTGCGCGAACTGCTGCGCCTCGTGCATGTCGAGCAGATCGACATTCAGCGCCTCAGGCGGGAAGACTTCGAGGTCACCGAATATCTGAAGGCGGAAGACCCCGAACTTTTCAGGACGCTCAGGAAGGCAGCCCGCAGCAAGCTCAAGAAGCCTGTCTGAGGATGCAGCGACCGTTCCGGAGGTTCATCTTCCTCCGGATGTTCCTTCCGGTGTGAACTGCAACATTTCCCTGGCATGCTGGCGGGTGATCGCCGTGATCTCGATCCCGCCGAGCATGCGGGCGATCTCCTCGACCCTGGCTTCGGCATCGAGCGCAACGACGCGGCTGCACACCTCTCCGGCCCGCTTGAGCTTGCTGACCTGCCATTGCCAGTTGCCACGCGCGGCCACCTGCGGCAGGTGGGTGACGCAGAGAACCTGCCGTTCAGCGCCCAGTTCACGCAGCAGCCGACCGACCACTTCGGCGACGCCGCCGCCAATACCGACATCGACCTCGTCGAAGATTAGCGTCGGGACGCTGGCCGCCTGACTGGTCACGACCTGGATGGCGAGGCTGATGCGCGAGATTTCGCCGCCGGAAGCCACTTTGGCGAGCGGCCTGGCCTGACTGCCGGCGAGACCGGCGATGCGGAACTCGATCTGTTCGAGTCCGGCTGCACCCCCCTCCTCCAGTGGCAGCAAACCGACTTCGAAGCGACCGCCGGCAAGCGCCAACTGCTGCATGACCTGGCTCACGTCTCTGCCCAGTTGTTCGGCGGCTCGCGCACGGCCGCCGGACAGGCGCCGGGCAAGCGCTTCATAGTGCGCGCGTGCGGCGCTCACCCGCGCCGTCAGCGCGGCGACATCCGCGGCTTCACCGAGGGCGGACAATCTCTCCTGCCAGCGTGTCAGCAGGCCGGGCAGCTCCGCAGGGGAGCAGCGGAACTTGCGCGCGCAGCCGAGGACCGCTTCGATGCGATGCTCGATTTCATCCAGCCGCCGTGGATCAAGCTCCACCCGGTTGGCATAACGACGCAGCGCCGAGATCGCCTCGCCAAGCTCCGCCTGCGCTGATTGCACCAGGGTGGCGATTGCCGACAGCGCGGGGTCATATTCGGCAAGGCTGTCGAGACGATGGGCGACTGCTGCGACTTGCGCTTCGCAGGCGGCGTCGCCCTCGGCGAGGACCTGCAGCGAGAGCTGGGCACCCTCGACGAGACTGGCCGCGTGCGCCAGCCGCTTGTGCTCATCGTTCTGCAACAGCCACTCTTCGAGCGAAAAGCCGAGGGCCTGCAGTTCGTGCACCTGCCAGTCGAGTTGCTCACGCTCGGCGGCCAGGGCATCGAGGTTGCTGCGGGCAGCGTCGAGCATGCTGCGCGCGTCGCGCCAGTTCCGCCAGGCTGCCGCCACTTCCACCAGCAAGGGTTGCAGTCTGGCATGCGCATCGAGCAGCGCGCGCTGGGCATCGCTGCGCAGCAGCGACTGATGTGCGTGCTGGCCATGGATATCGACCAGCGATTCGGCCACCTCTCGCAACTGCTGGACGGTCACCGGCGAACCATTGACGTAGGCCCGCGAACGACCGTTGCCGTCGACCAACCGCCGCAGCAGCAGACCATTCTGGGTATCGAGATCGTGGGCGTGCAGCCAGTCGGTGGCGGCCGGCGATTCTGCAAGTTCAAACTCGGCATTCACTTCAGCACGTTCGCAGCCCACCCGAATGAGGCTCGCGTCGGCACGCTCGCCAAGAACGAAGGCCAGCGCGTCGACCAGAATCGACTTGCCAGCGCCGGTTTCGCCGGTCAGCGTGCCAAAACCGGCGAAGAACTCGAGTTCAAGTCGATCGACCAGCACGAAGTCGCGAATCGTCAAACGACACAGCATGATAAGGTTGTCCGCATGGTAGCGCCGTCCGGGAGGGTTCTAGTGTTCCTTGGGCCGCTCGCTCCAGTGCAGCTTCTGGCGCAGCATGGAGAAATAGCTGTACCCCGGCGGATGCAGCAGGCAGATGGTGTATTCGGAGCGACGGATGCGTACCCGGTCGCCGTTCCTGAGGTCAACCGTCACCTGACCATCGAAGTAGGCCCGCGAATCGGTCGCATGAACGATACGGATGTCGACCTGGTTACGGTCACCGACCAGGATCGGCCGGTTGGTCAGGGCGTGCGGGCAGAGCGGGACGAGCGCGATGGCCGACACCTGCGGGTGCAGGATGGGGCCATTGGCCGACAGCGAATAGGCCGTCGATCCGGTCGAGGTGGCGACGATCAGGCCATCCGAGCGCAGGTGGTAGATGAACTCGCCATCGATGAAGAGTTCGAATTCGATCATCCGGCCGATCGCGCCCTTGTCGACCACGACGTCGTTCAAGGCCAGATTCGACACCACGCTGCGCTCGTCCCGCACCACCTCGGCGTCGAGCAGCATGCGCGTTTCGGGCACGAACCTGCCGTCGAGCAGGTCGTCCATGCTGGTCAGCATGTCGGTGCGCGCGATATCGGTCATGAAGCCGAGACGCCCCTGATTGACACCCACCAGCGGCACCCGATAGCGAGCGAGCTGGCGAGCGGCATTGAGCATGGTGCCGTCGCCACCCACGACGATGGCAAGGTCGGCATGGGCGCCCAGCCAGGCGAAACTGCCGCTCGCCCACTTCCCCAGATCGAGTCCGGAAGCGACACTGGCCGCCGTATCTTCCTCGATCAGAACGGTCATTCCGCGCTCATGCAGATATCTGACCAGCAAGCGAATCGACTCCGCAATCTCCGGACTGTGGTACTTTCCGACCAGTGCGATGGTCCGCGGGGGCGGCTCGCAATCGGCCGCAGCGTGAGGAAATGCGTTGTTCATGGGAGCGAATTAAACCACACTTCGGTGTGCTTCCGCGGCACCCCATCAGTGAAGGATTTTTTGTAGAATCGGAACCATGCTCGACGACCGCGCCAGAACCCTGCTCAAGACCCTGATCGAACGCTATATCGCGGAAGGCCAGCCGGTCGGCTCGCGCGCGCTGTCGAGGTATTCGGGTCTCGACCTGTCGGCGGCCACGGTGCGCAACGTGATGGCCGACCTCGAAGACATTGGCCTCATCGCCAGTCCCCACACCTCTGCCGGCCGCGTGCCGACGCCCCGCGGATATCGCTTCTTTGTCGACAGCCTGCTGACCGTCAAGCCGCTCGACAAGGAAAAGCTCGACGCCATGGAAGGACAATTGCTCCCTTCGCAGCCGCTGCAGCTGATCGACAACGCCTCACGCCTCTTGTCCGGACTCACGCGTTTTGCCGGCATCGTCCTGACGCCGCGCCGGCTGGCCCCGAAGATTCGCCAGATGGAATTCGTCAGTCTTTCCGAACGTCGCGTTCTGCTGATCCTCGTGACTTCCGACGGCGACGTCCAGAATCGCCTGCTGTTTACGACGCGCGCCTATACGCCATCGGAACTGGTGACCGCCACCAACTACCTGAACCAGCATGTGGTCGGCCAGGATTTCGAGCACATTCACGGCCGCATCCGCGAGGAACTGCAGGCCTTGCGCGGTGATCTGCAGGCGCTGATGTCGGCGGCGCTGGTCGCCGGCGACGAGGTCATGAAGATCCCCGGCGACCGTTATGTCATCTCGGGCGAGCGCAACCTGCTCGAAGTCGAAGAGTTTTCATCAAACATGAAGCGGCTGCGCGAACTGTTCGATCTCTTCGAGCAACGCACGTCGCTGATGCAGTTGCTCGACCTCGCGCAGCGCGCCGATGGCGTACAGATCTTCATTGGCGGCGAATCGGGGCTGGCGCCGCTCGATGAATGCAGCGTCATTACCGCGCCTTACGAAGTCGATGGCGAAGTCGTCGGCTCGGTCGGCGTCATCGGCCCTACCCGCATGGCTTACGAGCGCATCATCCCGATCGTGGACATCACCGCCAAACTGCTATCGTCGGCACTGACCTACCAGGCCCACTGCTGATGCCACGGTATCTTCCAGAGCCGGTCTACCACCATGGTTCACCGGCCCTGACCGCGGTTCTCCTGATCAACCTGGGAACGCCGAGCGCGCCGACCGCGCCGGCTGTTCGCCGCTATCTCGGCGAGTTCCTCGCCGACCCGCGCGTGGTCGAGATTCCACGGCCGATCTGGTGGCTGATTCTGCACGCGATCATCCTCAATGTCAGGCCACGTCGCTCGGCCGAAAAGTACGCCTCGGTGTGGACTGCCGACGGTTCGCCGCTCAAGGTGCATACCGAACGGCAGGCCAGGCTGCTGCGGGGGTTCCTGGGTCAGGCCGGCCATCGCGTGGTGGTTGACTACGCGATGCGTTACGGCCAGCCATCGATTCCGGCAACGCTTTCCCGCCTCAAGGCCGAGGGCTGCACGCGCATCCTGCTCCTGCCCCTTTATCCGCAGTATGCGGCGAGCACGACGGCGACGGCTTTCGACGCCGTCGGCGCCTGGCTGCAGAGCGTCCGCAACCAGCCGGAAATGCGCAGCGTCAGAAGTTTCGCCGATCATCCCGGTTACATCGCCGCCCTGGCCGCAAGCGTACGCGAACACTGGGCGATCCACGCCCGGCCGACGAACTCGTACCGTCTGCTGATGAGCTTCCACGGCCTGCCGCGCTACACGCTCGACAAGGGAGACCCCTACCACTGCGAGTGCCAGAAGAGCGGTCGCCTGCTCGCCGAGGCGCTCGGGCTGCGCCCGGAAGAGTACCAGATCTGTTTTCAGTCGCGCTTCGGCCGCACCGAATGGCTGCAGCCCTATACCTCGGCAACGCTCAAGGCGCTCGGCAAGCAGGGGGTGCAGCGAGTCGACGTGATCTGCCCGGGTTTTCCGGCAGATTGTCTCGAAACCCTCGAAGAGATCGCCATCGAAGGCCAGGCCGAATTCCTTGAGGCCGGCGGCCGGGAATACCGTTACATTGCCGCCCTGAACGAACGCGACGACTGGATCCACGCCCTCGCCGACCTCGCCAGCCACCACCTGCAGGGCTGGCCGACACGCACCGCGCCGGATCTCGCGACCCTCGAACTCAGCGCTCTACGCGCCCACGCCCTCGGCGCCTCATCCTGACGCAGCGGCAAGGCAAGGAAAACGGCGCCGAAAAGCGCCGTTTTGTTGTTGCCGGGGTTCCTGCGCCTGCCGCCGGCAAGCGCGGCAAGTCAGGCCATTGCCTCGTACAGTGGCAAGGTCAGGAACTCGGGGTACTCGGGCGACAGTGACATCCTGTCGAAGATCACCGCCGCCTGGTCATAGCTGGCGGTCTCTTCGCCCTGCGCGCTGACCGTGGCTTTCACCTTGGCCAGTTCCTCGGCGATCATGCCGCGCACCATCTCGGCGGTGACCTTGCGGCCATCGTCGAGGACGCCTTTCGGGGAAACCACCCATTGCCAGACCTGCGAGCGCGAGATTTCGGCCGTCGCCGCATCTTCCATGAGGTTGTGGATCGGCACGCAGCCGTTGCCGGCGAGCCAGCTGCCCAGGTAGTGAATGCCGACGTTGATGTTGTTGCGCACGCCGCTTTCGGTAATCGGTTGCGAAGGCTGGAAATTGAGGAAATCGGCGGCAGTGAAATTCTCGTCGCGCTGCTTCTCCCACTGGTTCGGACGATCGCCGAGTACCTTCTGGAACTCCTCGGCGGCAATCGACACCAGACCGGGGTGGGCGACCCAGCCGCCGTCGAAACCGTCGCTGGCATCGCGAGTCTTGTCGTGACGGATGCCGGCCAGTGCCTTTTCGTTGGCGACCGGATCATTCTTGATCGGGATCAGCGCACTCATGCCGCCCATCGCCGGCGCCCCGCGCTTGTGGCAGACCTTGACCAGATGCAGCGCATAGCTGCGCATGAAGGGAACCTCCATGGTGATCGCACCCCGGTTGGCGAGGCAGAAATCAGGGTTCTTCCTGAACTTCTTGATGCACGAGAAGATGTAATCCCAGCGGCCGGCGTTGAGCCCGGCCGAGTGTTCACGCAATTCGTAGAGGATTTCCTCCATCTCGAAGGTGGCGAGAATCGTCTCGACCAGCACGGTCGCCTTGATGGTGCCGCGCGGCAGACCGATGTGCTCCTCCGCCATGATGAAGATGTCGTTCCACAGGCGGGCTTCGAGATGCGATTCCATCTTCGGCAGGTAGTAGAACGGACCGGCACCACGCGCAACCTGTTCGCGGGCGTTGTGAAAGAAAACCAGCGCGAAGTCGAAGATGCCGCCGGAGACACGCTGACCGTCGACCGTGACGTGCTTTTCGTCGAGATGCCAGCCACGCGGACGGATCTGCAGGGTGGCGACCTGCTCGTTGAGCGCATACTCCTTGCCGGCTTCGTTGGTGAACGACAACTGCCGCCGGATGGCCTGGTAGAGATTGACCTGGCCCTGCATCTGGTTTTCCCACTTCGGGCTGTTGGAGTCCTCGAAGTCGCTCATGTACGAGTCGGCGCCCGAGTTGTAGGCGTTGATGATCATCTTGGCTTCCACCGGGCCGGTGATTTCAGTCCGGCGGCGCTCGAGCGCCTTGGGCAGTGGCGCGATTTTCCAGTCGCCGTCGCGAATGTGCCGGGTTTCCGGCAGAAAATCGGGCATCTCGCCGGCGTCGATTCGAGCCTGGCGCGCCACGCGGGCCTGCAGCAGTTCCTGCCGGCGACCTTCGAAGGCGCGGTGCAGCCTGGCCACCAGCGCCAGCGCGTCGGGTGTCAGGATGGTTTCATAGGCGGCTTGGAGGGGGGCGTTGATTTGCATTCCGGCGGGCAGATCGAGGCTCATGCGGTAGCTCCTGGCAATGGGTTATGATGCAGTGCACGAATTTTATTCGATGCTTCAGCGAAAGATAAGCGCGAAGAAAATCAAATTATCTTTTACTTATCGTATCAAATCGGGCTTATGGACCATATCAAGCAGATCGAAGCCCTGGTCAATTCAGCGACCCGGGGCAGCCTCTCGGCCGCTGCCCAGGCCGAAGGGGTCACGCCGGCAGTCATCGGGCGCCGGCTCGATGCCCTCGAAGCGCGCCTCGGCGTCAAACTGCTGCTGCGCACGACGCGCAAGCTGTCGCTGACCTTCGAAGGGCAGGCTTTTCTCGAAGATTGTCAGCGCATCCTCAATGACCTGGCGAACGCCGAAGCCGCCGTTTCGCTGGGCGGCATCCGCGCCAGCGGACACCTCCGGGTGTCGGCGCCGGCCGGCTTCGGCCGCCGTCACGTCGCACCGCAGGTGGCGGTTTTCATGACGGCCAACCCCGAGGTCAGCGTGCGCCTCGATCTGACCGACCGTCTGGTCGATCTGGTGAATGAAGGCGTCGATTGCGCAGTGCGCATTGGCGAGATGGCCGACTCGAGTCTCGCCAGCAGCAGACTGGGCGAAATGCAGCGGCGGGTGGTCGCCAGCCCGGCTTATCTCGCGCGTTGTGGCACTCCCAGAACGCCCGCTGAACTTGCCGCGCACAACTGTCTTTCGCTCGGCCAGCAGCGGGGGTGGACGCTGCGCCAGACGCCGGCCGGAGAGGTCACCCACTGCAAGGTGTCGGGCACCTTCGAGTGCAACGATGGCGCGGTGCTGCATGAATGGGCACTCGCCGGCAAAGGACTCGCCTGGCGATCGCTGTGGGAAGTCGGCGATGATCTGCGCCGCGGTCATCTGGTCTCCCTGCTCGACGATCATGCCGCGCCGGCAGTCGGCATTTACGCCGTTTTCCCGCAACGCCGTCACCTGCCGCTACGCGTTCGCCTGTTCATCGATCAGCTCAAGGCGACATTCGGCGATCCGCAATACTGGCACAGCGGCCGCTGAAGAGACAGCCTCACCTGTTCGCGTTGCGAGCTTTGCGGGCTTCCCTCAGCGCGGCTCTCCTCGCTTTTTCGGCCTTGATGTGCGCGAGGGCCTGCGCCTTGTTGCATTCCTTGCAATAGGAGTGCAGCCCATCGGAACTGCGCGAATTCTTGTGGAAGTCGTCGAGACTCTTTTCTTCCTTGCACTTGACGCAAATTTTCGTGTTCATGAGAGTAAACGGATAACAAGAGACAGTTGACCAGCGAATTGCCATCAAGTGCTCGGCAAATCAGCGTATTGGTGCAAATCCTGACGGTCGTTCAGGCGCCTTGGGCCGGGACTGCCGCCAGGCAGTCGTCCTTTCACTGGCCGGCTTCCAGCATGGCAACCGCAGCGCGGAGTGACCCCGCAACACATAAGCAACTATTATACCTTGGTATAAACACTCTTTATCCGTCAGAGGCTTAAGTCAAGTGTTTTGGCACAGCGGCTGGTCATGGCTGTGCATCTGTAAAAAATCCTGACACCCCGGGGTCGTGGCTGAATCAAGGTCGTTCGCGGCAAGGACGAGCGCGATGGCGATTGACGCATCCGGCAACCGTAGCCCGACTGCGTCAATGGTCATACCGAGCGAAAATTCGCGCTTAGCGGAAGGTCGTGGCCCGTCTTCAGTCGCGCAATCCGGCAGGGACACTGGCCTCGAGCAGGCGATCGACGTCTACCGCGTCAATCTGCTCCGGCTGCATGAATCGGCGCGCGTAATCGAGATACACGCCCGAGCGCAGGAAAAGGGTGAACAGTTCGCCATCGATGTGCTGCTCCTGCTGCATCAGCGACATGATGGCCGTCGCCTCGGAGAGGGTCTTGCCCTTCTTGTAGGGCCGGTCGACCGCGGTCAGGGCTTCGAAGATGTCGGCGATCGCCACCATGCGCGCCAGCGGGCTCATTTCTTCGCGCCGGAGTTGTCGCGGGTAGCCGCTGCCGTCAAGTTTCTCGTGGTGGCCGCCGGCGATCTCGGGCACCTGCCGCAGGTGTCTGGGGAAAGGAAGCTGCGAGAGCATGACCAGAGTCTGCACGATGTGCTCGTTGATTTTGTAGCGTTCCTCCGCCGACAGCGTGCCCCGTTCGACCGCCAGATTGTAGAGTTCACCACGGTTGTAGAGCAGCGCCGGAACGGCCATGCGAAATCCCCAGCGATTGTCGGCCGGCATCTGGTCCTGCGCTCGCCGCGTAAAGAGGTGCTCGGGCTTGTCGGCCAGCAGCGCCTCGACGACCGGGAGCACGGCGCCGGGAGTGCCGGCCTTGCGTCGCTTCTCTTCCGACGAGATGCCGATGCGGTCGTCGAGCGTGCGCATCCAGGTTCGCCTGGCGATCTCCTGCAGACGGTCGATCTTCGCCGCTGCCATGCATTCGCCGCCCTCGTTGCAAGCCGCGACGAAGGAAAAATCGTCGTCGATCCGCTGCAGTTCGGCAGCCAGACGGCGGCGCGCCGAAGCTTCGCCCTCGCCGGCGGCGATCGCCTGCAGGCAGATGATCTCGGCGTCGCGCTTGAGCACCTCGAAGCGCATCCGCACTTCGTGGATGCGGTCATGAATGGTTTCCAGCTTGGTCGCCTTGTCCACCACATACTCGGGCGTCGTCACCTTGCCGCAGTCGTGCAGCCAGGCCGCAATGTGTACGCTCTCCCAGTCGTCGTCGGTCAGCGCGAAATCCTTGTAGGGACCACTTTTCGCTGCGCAGGCGGCGGCCGCGAGCATCTTGGTCAGTTCCGGGACACGGGCACAATGGCCGCCAGTGTATGGACTCTTGGCGTCGATCGCAGCGGCGATCAACCGAATGAAGGCTTCGAAGAGATCCTTCTGCGCCTTGATCAGCGCCTTGCTCTCGAGCGACATCGCCGCCGACCCGCAGAGCGCCTTGACGAAGCTCAGGCGGCCGCTGTCGGGGGCGCCTTCACAGAAGAGCAGCATCGCCCCGACCAGTTCACGCTTGCGGTTGATGAGCGGTACGGCGATGGCGTGGCTCGCGCTCATCAACTCGGCGGCAGCGAGTCCCAGGCGGAGGCGGTCAGCGGCTTCCAGGGGCGCCGCATGCGCCATGCCGTCAGCCAGCGCGGCGGTGAGCAGCGGGCCGGCGTGGTCGATGCCGAATGCAGACAATTGTCCCGCCAGCGGCACCTCCGCACGATCGAGGGCGACCGCCGACCTGAGTTCGGAGTCTTCGGCGAGATAGAGGATCCCGGCCGCTGCCCCGCAAGCCGAGATGGTATCGGCGAGCAGTCGCGGCAACAGTCGGTCGAAGTTCTGCTCGGCCGACATCGTCTGGCTAATGTCGAGAAAGCGGTGGATCGTCTGCTTCATCCCCACCATCGTCAGCGCGAGTTCGTTCACCTCGCGGATCGACGAATGGACGGCGATCGGCTGCGCAAAGTCGAAATGGCGAATCGCCTCGGCCTGGCTCGCGAGGCTGCCGAGCGACCGGGAGATGCTGCGCGCCAGCCCCCAGGTGAGCGGGATCGTGAACAGCAGAACGAGCAGCGTCGCGACCGCCGAATGCTGGATCAGCCGGTAGGCGTCGGCCATCAGTTCGTGTTCGGGAATCGCGGTGACCAGGTACAGGGGCGGGACGCCTTCGAGCAGCAAAGGATTGATCGACGCCCGCCAGTGCGTACCAGCGACCTCGACCGGCAGCGTCCGGGTAGTCGCTCCCTGCATGCTGCGCACCGTTGCGAGCAAGGGTCGCAGCACCGGCGCGCCCAGTTCGTCGAGTCTTGTCAGTGCCGGCTGCCCATCGTCGGCGGTTGACGCGACCCGCATTCGCGAGGCGTCACCGTAAGCCAGCGCGTAGCCCTGCGAATTGACCAGCACCATCTCGCCGGTCGGCGTGACCTTCTGCCTTGCCAGCGTCGCGCCCAGGGTGTCCAGCAGAATGTCCGCGCCGACCACCGAGCGGCCGTTTCCCGATCGCCTGGCGAGCGTCGTGCCGACCTTCTGGCTGGAGTAGAAAAGGTAGGGCGGTGTTCTCACCTGCGTCGATGAGGCGAGTCCCTGCTGGAACCAGGGGCGACGGCGCGGATCGAAGTCGGCCGCATAGGCCGGCCGGTCGTCCTCGCGCAGCCGCTGCAGGCGCGCGTCGAAATAGATCAGACGCCCTTGCGGCGCGGCCCCGGCGCGCTCGATGCTCTGCACGACGTAAACTGCACCCGCCGGCGCCCGCGACCGTTCTGCCGCGCTGCCATGACCAATCCGCCCGAGCAGAAAGAAGTCGCCATTGTCGTAGCCGACGTAGAGCGCAGAGAGTGCCGAGGAGCTGTCGAGTGCCTGGCGCAGAAAGTCGAGGCTGTCGAGACGCTGCCGGTGTGACGTTGCCGTGGTCACGTCCTGCAGGCTGAGCAGACGGGTCGCGACCTCGGCCGCTTCGATGATCCGACGCATTTCGAGCAGCGCTTCGCGACTGACCGCCGCGGTCAGATCGGTCGCCGATTTCTCCAGCAGGCCGCTGCTCAGACGGTAACCGATTCCCCCGAGAACGACGCAGACGACGAGAATCAAGGTCAGGAAGCAGCTCGAGATATGAATGTGCAGCGGGTAACGGCGGCGCATGGGCATTCCCTGGTGACAGGTTCATCCATGACCGCTGGAGTGGGTCCGTCAGCGCGGACGCACCTCGGATCATGGTCGGAAATTCTGGCCTTCTGAATAAATTCCACTTATCCACTAACCAGTGGTCTTACCTCCATTATCTTGATCGCCTATCGGCGCGCCGTGGACTGTTCCAGGCTTCGCCCGCGTCGTCAAAGCCTGTACGATGTGAACCCTTCGCGGAGCGACGAATGACCGACCCCCTTTTTCCCCCATCGACCGACCGACCCGGCTTCGAAAGCCGGATCGTTTCCCCCGACGCTCTCGCCGAGCGCCTCCGCAGTGTGTCTCGTCCACTGGTCTTTACCAATGGCTGCTTCGACATCCTGCACCGCGGTCATGTCACCCTGCTCGCCGAAGCGCGCTCGCTGGGTGCAGCGCTGATCGTTGCCTTGAATTCCGACGCGTCGGTCAGGCGCCTCGGCAAAGGTGACGAGCGGCCGGTCAATCCTCTGCCCGACCGTCTGGCGGTCATCGCCGCGCTCGACTCGGTGACCCTGGTCACCTGGTTCGACGAAGATACGCCGCTCGCGCGCATTGTCGACTGTCGACCCGAGATTCTCGTCAAGGGCGGCGACTGGCCGGTCGAGCGAATCGTCGGCAACCGGGAAGTGACCGCCTGGGGTGGCCGCGTGCTGTCCTTGCCGTTCATTCACCAGACATCGACGACGGCGCTGGTGGACAAGATCCGGCGACTTTGATCCCGGCGCTGGTCCGCAGAGGCTTTGCTCTCTTTTCGGCCGGCTCACGTACTGAGCGCGTTTTTCAGCGAGGCGACGTCGTCGGCCGAATCGGCGAGCAGCGTGCGCAGCGCTTCGGCGTCGAACAACTGACGCAGAATGGCGTCGTCGAAAGGCTCCGACAGGGCAGGATCCCGCCAGCCATGGTCGACGTTGGCCAGCCGGTTGGCGACAAACAGGATGTCGGCGAGCGTCGTCGCCCTTTCCATCGTCCGCTCCTGTTCATGCTCCTGGACGACCACCAGCACTTCTTCGGGCAAGCCCATGGCCGACAGCAGGGCATGCCCGATGCCGTCATGCCATTGCACCAGCAACTGATGCAGCGCCACCGGGTCGGCGACCATTTCAGGGAAACTGGCCGCCCGGGAAAGCAGGTAGAAGACGCCGATATCGTGCACCAGGCCGGCGAACATCGCTTCGTCGGGGTTCACCCGGGTGAGCCGGCGCGCCAGCACGCGCGCGAGCGCGGCGACGTACATCGTGTGTTCCCACAAGCGCCGTGACAGGGACTCGAAGGGCGCCATCTTCTTCGAGCTGAGCAACTGCTCCATGGCGACGGCAAACGAGACGGTGCGCACCGCTTCCATCCCGACCCGGGCGATGGCGCTGTTCACATCGACGACGGTCCGTCCCGAAGGATTCATCGCCATAGAGTTGGCGAGGCGAATGATCTTGGTGCTCATCAAAGGCTCGGCACTGACCAGGGTCCCCAACTGCTCGATCGAGAGATTGGGTTTCTTCAGGGCAGTTCGCACCTGGAAAGTGATGTCGAGAAAAGTCGGAAATGAAATCACGTTCCCCGAAAGGTCGCGGGCGATGTCTTCCAGAATGCGAAAGCTCAGTTGATGGCTCATGGGATGTTTTCTGTCATGGGATGGTCGGACCACGGACGGCGCTTCAGCTGCGCTTCAGGAGGTCCTTGAGGTTGGCAAACGGCTGCGCCGTCGCCGATCCCCCGGCTTTCGCGCCGAGCGACTGGAGGCCGCTCTGGCGCGCAGTTTCGGCGTCGAGTTGTCTTGCGTGTTCGTTGTCGTGGCAGTAGAGGCAGAGGAGTTCCCAGTTGCTGCCGTCGGCCGGATTGTCATCGTGATTGTGGTTACGGTGATGGACGGTGAGTTCGCGCAGGTTCTGCCGGGTGAACTCGCGCGCGCAGCGGCCACAGATCCAGGGGTAGATCTTCAGCGCCTGGTCGCGATAGCCGGCCTCGCGACCGAGGCGGTTGCGGACGGCGTCGGCGATCAGGCGGTCGGTCCGGGCGGTCTTGTCGATGGCCATTGGGGTCTCCTGATGAAATCGATCGGATGCGGTGCCGGCCGGTTGTGCCGGCGCTCAGACGCAGAGCGCAACGAGCGGGACGCGCATTTCGCTGAGACTGGTGCCGCCATGCACGCCGAGCATCGAAAAATGCCGCTCGCCCGGCAACCAGTCCTTGATCGTCCAGTTGTCCTTCATCACCAGCGTGTAGTCGCCGACTCGCGCGGCCAGGCGCGGATGGTAGGGCGGCGGGCCAAACCAGCCGGTGGTGATCAGGCGATCGCTCGCGTAGAGATGCGCGGCGCGGGCGAAATGGCGGTGGACGTAGGCTTTGAAAGCAGGCCGGTTTTCCGCCGCGACGTAGCAGTAGGCGACCCGGCGCTCGCCGCACAGCGGGCGAAGCAGCAAGGCCGCCAGCGCCGGATGGTCGTCGAGGCAGATCACCCGCCGCGGCGGGGAATCGATGAAACCATGGTCGGCAGTGACCAGAAGCCAGGTGTTGCTGCCGCGAAGCTTCCGCACCAGCTCGCCGAAAAGGAGATCACAGGCGGCAAGCGTCTGCTGCGCCTCGCGGCTGTCGCACCCGTGATGATGCGAACGGCTGTCGAGGTCGGGATAGTAGGCATAAACGTAGCGCGCGGTCGGCGCGTCCTGCAGCAAATCGGCGACGCGGGCGAACATCTCGGGCAGCGACTGGTAAGCGGTGGTCTGCGCGCCGTGCGAGTGCCAGGCATTGAAAGCGCTGCCGGCGATGCTGCGCGGCGCCACCACCCAGGATTCGCGATCGATCTCCTGGAACAGTGACGAATGCTCGAAGAGGCGCGGCGGCAGCTGGTCGGCAGGCAGCCGTGGCGGCCCGTCACGCGGAGTCAGGGGAAGGATGGCGAGCGTCTGGTCGATCTCGTCGAGGTGGATGTGCCAGCCGGTGAGACCGTGCTGTGCCGGCGCGAGGCCGGTCATGAAAGCCGTGATGGCGCTCGCCGTGGTCGACGGAAAGACCGAAGTCATGCTCGTCTGCAGGTGACGGGACAGGTGCGGACTGGCCGCGGCGTGCCTGACCAGCGTGCGCAGACCGAGGCCATCGATCACCAGGAGGACGATGTGGCGGGCGCGGCCGAGCGATGAAGCGCTCAATGCTGCGAGTTGGGGGTAACGGGCGAACGGGCTGCCGCAGGCAGTGGCGACGCTCTGCATCAGGTTCACGATGCCGCCGCCGCGGTAGTCGGGAAGGAGAGTCGAACTCATGATGCGATCATTCTACGCCAAGCGCTCGACCAGAGTGACATGGCGCTGGCGGCGAATCGACGCTAGCCGACCGGGCCAGTTGCCGGTTTCGTCCGGCCGCTTCAGTCCGGTGTCCGGACAAAGCGTACGACGCCGCTGCCGTCCACGCTGCGCAGCAGCCGTCCGGCGTGTTCGAGTCGATTGAGGTGGGCGATCGCCTCACCCATGGCGAACATCGTCTGGTGCGTGTCGAGATCGCGTGGGAACAGGGTGAGCAGCAACTCGCTGGCAGTGCGCGGACGGTCGCAGCTTTCCTCGAGTACCAGCAGGCGCTCTTCGTGGTGGGCGTGCAGGGCGTTGACCCGGTTCTCGATACCGTAGAACGGCAGGCCGTGCGAGGGCAGGACGAGCGTGGCGGCCGGCAGTTCGCGATAGCGGTCGATTGACTGCAGGTAATCGGCAAGCGAATCGGCGAGCGGGGTGACGGCAAGGACGCTGACGTTGGTCGAGATCTTCGGCAGCAGCATGTCGCCGGAGATCAGCACCCCGAGTTCGGGGCTGTAGAGCGCCGCGTGTTCGGGCGAGTGGCCAAAGCCCACGCGCACCTGCCAGCGATGCGCGCCGATCTGCAGCTCGTCATCGGCAAAGAGGCGCTGGTAAGCGGTCGGCAGGCTCGGAACGCCGCGCTGGTAAGCGCCACTGCGCCGCTCGAGCGCGGCGCAGCGCTCGGCGTCCAGCCCGTGTGCACGGAACTGGCGCAGCATCGGCAGGTTGCCGTGGCCGCCGATCTCGTGCCAGACCGCGTGCGCCGTCAGGTACTCGCCGAGGGTCATCAGCACCGGCGCCCCGCTGCGTTCCTGCAGCCAGGCCGCGAGGCCGAGGTGATCGGGGTGGAAATGGGTGACGATGATACGCACGATCTTGCCCCCGCGCGCGCTCGCCGCGAGCCGGTCAAGAATGGTCTCCCAGCACGTTTTCACCGCATCGAGCGCGAAGCCGGTATCGATGATCGTCCATCCCGCATCGTCTTCGAGCAACCACAGGTTGATGTGGTCGAGCGCGAAAGGCAGCGGCATGCGCAACCAGTGGATGCCGGGAGAAACCTCGAAGGTTTCACCGGCGGCGGGCGGGGTACTCAGGGGATAATCGGGCAGCATATCGGGCGGCGGATTGAAAAAACCTCGGAAATCTATAAACTGGCTGGCCTGGATGGGCTGCCGGCGGCCTCGCTGGCGCCTTTGCCGGAGGCTTCCAGGAAGTCGCATTCTACACGTGATCCCGGCGCCTACAGTCCTGCGCTGGAAGCGCTTGCGGCACCACCCTGCCCACGAGCCGGTGCCCGCCGAGGCCGGCGACCCGCGTCGCGGCGCAGGGCAAGCCGGATCACCCCGCCAGACCCTGATCAAGGAGCCAGAGAGATGGAGTATCCGAGCCTCAAGTTTGCCCACGGCGAGACCATCGACATGTTGCGGGCGACCGTTCAGGCCTTTGCTGCCGACGAGATCGTGCCGCGCGCCGAAGCCATCGACCGCGACAACCTGTTTCCCGCCGATCTCTGGCGCAAGCTCGGCGACCTCGGACTGCTCGGCATCACCGCCAGCGAGGCCGACGGCGGTAGCGGTCTCGGTTATCTCGCGCACATCGTCGCCATGGAAGAGATCTCGCGGGCTTCGGCGAGCGTCGCCCTCTCCTACGGCGCCCACTCGAATCTGTGCGTCAATCAGATCTGCCGCAACGGCAGTGCGGCGCAAAAGGAGCGCTACCTGCCCGGACTGATCTCCGGCGAACACATCGGCGCGCTCGCGATGTCGGAGGCCAACGCCGGTTCGGACGTCGTCGGCATGCAGCTCGCCGCCGAGCGTCAGGGTGAATGCTTCGTGCTCAATGGCGGCAAGATGTGGATCACCAACGGCGGCGACGCCGACACGCTGGTGGTCTATGCGCGCAGCGAGCGCGATGCCGGTGCGCAAGGCATCACCGCTTTCATCGTCGAGAAGGGAATGCCGGGCTTTTCGTGCGGTCCCAGGCTCGACAAGCTCGGCATGCGGGGATCGAACACCTGCCCGCTCTTCTTCGACGACTGCGCAGTGCCCGCAGAAAACGTTCTCGGCGAGATCAACGGGGGCGTTCGCGTGCTGATGAGCGGCCTCGACTACGAACGGGCAGTGCTCGCCGGCGGTCCGCTGGGGATCATGGCGGCGGCGATGGATCTGGTGCTGCCCTACGTCCATGACCGCCGGCAGTTCGGCCAGCCGATCGGCGAATTCCAGCTCATGCAGGGCAAGCTCGCCGACATGTACACCACTTTCAACGTCTGCCGCGCGTACGTCTATGCCGTCGGCGCGGCCTGCGACCGCGGCGAGACAACGCGCAAGGACGCCGCCGGCGCCATCCTCTATGCCGCCGAAAAAGCGACCTGGATGGCCGGCGAAGCAATCCAGACGCTCGGCGGCAACGGTTACGTGAACGACTATCCGGCCGGACGCCTGTGGCGCGACGCCAAGCTCTACGAGATCGGTGCCGGCACCTCGGAAATCCGCCGCATGCTGATCGGCCGCGAGCTATTCACCGCAACGCGCTAGAAAGTCATCGGCACCCGCGCGAACCGGCAGCACTGCAGACCCCTCCTCCGACCTCAGCACCCCTTCAATCATTTCGGCCTGATTCCCACGACCATGATCAACACCTTGCGCATCCTCACCGGCAACGACACCAGCGAACTCGAATGGGTACGCCAGTTCTTCCGCAACTACGCCGGCTGGCTCGGCGTCGATCTGTGTTTTCAGAACTTCGAAGAGGAGATGGCATCGCTGCCGGGCGCTTATTCCGCACCCGAGGGTCGTCTGTTCTACGCCGAACACGACGGCCAGCCAGCCGGCTGCGTCGGCATCCGACCGCTCTCGGCCGGACTCTGCGAAATGAAACGGCTGTACGTCGAGCCCAGCCGGCGCGGCTTTGGCGTCGGCCGCGATCTGACGCTGGCGGCGATCATGGCAGCCAAGGCGATCGGCTACCGCAAACTTCTGCTCGACACGCTGCCGGCGATGCGTGTCGCGGTCAAGCTCTATCGTGAAATGGGTTTCAAGGAAACGCCGGCCTACTACCAGACGCCGATCGAAGGCACCATGTTCCTCGCCCTCGACCTCGAAAACTGGTCGGCCGAAGACGTCGCCAAGGAGAACCTCTTCCACCTCTTCGACTTCAACCGGGCCTGGTCGAGCCGCATGCAGGAGATCGACGCCGAATATTTTCTCAAACTGTCGCGCCTGCAGACACCGCAATACCTGTGGATCGGCTGCTCGGATTCGCGCGTGCCGGCGAACGAGATCGTCGGCCTCCTGCCGGGCGAGCTTTTCGTGCACCGCAACGTCGCCAACGTCGTCGTCCATACCGACCTCAATTGTCTGTCGGTGATCCAGTTCGCGGTCGATGTCCTCAAGGTCAAGCACGTCATGGTCGTCGGTCATTACGGCTGCGGCGGCGTCAGGGCGGCGCTCAATCGTCAGCGCGCCGGCCTGGTCGACATCTGGCTGCGGCATGTCCGCGACGTGCATGACAAGCATCTGGCCCTGGTCGATGCGCTGCCGGCCGAGCAACAGCACGACCGCCTGTGCGAACTCAACGTCCTCGAACAGGTGGCGAACGTCTGCCAGACCTTCGTCGTTCAGGACGCCTGGGAGCGCGGTCAGCCGATCACCGTGCATGGCTGGATCTACGGTCTCAGGGACGGGCTGATGCGCGATCTCGGCTTCACCGTCCATCGCGGTGAAGACCTGCTGCCGAACTACCTCGCCGCCCTCGAAGCCCTCCGGCTGTGAACGCCTTTTGCCCGCAGGAACGCAAGATGCATCGAATTTCCGATCCGCCGTTGCCCGGCCAGCGCGCTGACGCTTGCCGATTGCGCCTGCCGGAGGCGCCTTGAACGCAGCGGCCGAGCGGCGGGTGGCTTCACCCGCGACCTACTTCAAGCTGCTCGCGACGGCGCTCGTCTGGGGGGCAACATGGATCGCCGGCCGCGTCGCGGTCAGCGAAGCCTCGCCGCTCGCGGTGGCGAGCTGGCGTTTCCTGCTCGCAGCGCTGGTTCTCGGCGCCCTGGTCGCGATCCATGAAGGCTGGCCGAGCTGGTCGATGAAGGAGTGGCTGACGCTCGCCGCCCTCGGCGCGAGCGGCATCTTCCTCTACAACCTCTGTTTTCTCTACGGCCTCAGGATGATCGAAGCCGGCCGCGGCGCGCTCGTCGTTGCCCTGACCCCGGCGGTGGTCGCCGCGAGCGACTGGCTCCTCTTCGGCGCGCCGATGTCGCCGAGCAAGGCGGCCGGCATCGTGCTTGCCATGTTCGGCTGCCTGCTGGTCGTCACCAACGGCGATCCGCGCCTGTTGCTGACCGGCGAAGTCGGTCTCGGCGAATGGCTGATCATCGGCTGCAGTGTGCTCTGGGCGGTGTACACCTTCGTCGGCCGACGCGGCACGCGCTCGCTGTCACCGCTCGCCATGACCTTTGGCGCCAGCCTCACCGGCTGGGCGATGCTGACCATTGCCGCGCTGCTGCAGGGTTCGCTGTTCGCACTCGACGCGGTCACCTGGCGCGGCGGCAGCGCGATCGTCTTCCTCGGCCTCTGCGGCACCGCGCTCGCCTTTACCTGGTACGCCGAAGCCGTGCAGCGCATCGGCGCAACGCGCTCGGCGGCGTTCATCAACCTGGTCCCGGTCAGCGCCGTCATCCTCGGCGCGCTGCTCCTCGACGAGCGGCTCGGCGTCGCCGTTCTCGCCGGCGGGGCGCTGGTCATCACCGGCGTCATCATCACCAATCACGCCGGTGCGCGCCTCGCGGCCGCCGGCACCAGCAAGGAGAAAAGCACATGATTCTGACTCAGGAACAGGAAATGATCCGCGACTCGCTGCGCGATTTCGCGCAGGAACGGCTGGCGCCGTTCGCCGCCGAGTGGGATCGCCATCACACCTTTCCCGCCGAGGCGCTGCGCGAACTCGGCGAACTCGGTGCGCTCGGCATGGTCGTTCCCGAGGAATGGGGCGGCGCCGGCATGGATTACATGTCTCTGGTGCTGGTGATCGAGGAGATCGCTGCCGGCGACGGTGCCACCTCGACCATCGTCAGCGTGCAGAACTCGCTGGCCTGCGGCATCACTCTGAAATACGGCAATGACGAGCAGAAGGAGACCTGGCTCAAACCCCTGGCGAGCGGCCGCATGCTCGGCTGCTTCTGCCTCACCGAACCGCATACCGGTTCCGATGCGGCGGCGATCACCACCCGCGCCGAGCGCGACGGCGACCACTTCATCCTCAACGGCGTCAAGCAGTTCATCACCACCGGCAAATATGCGCAGGTGGCGATCGTCTTCGCGGTCACCGACAGGGCGGCCGGCAAGAAAGGCATCTCGTGCTTCCTGGTGCCGACCGAGACCCCGGGCTACATCGTCGCCCGCATCGAGGAGAAGATGGGCCAGCGCGCGTCCGACACCGCACAGATCCTCTTCGAGAACTGCCGCATCCCGGCTTCCTGCCTGCTCGGCAACGAAGGCGACGGTTACCGCATCGCGCTCTCCAACCTCGAAGCCGGCCGCATCGGCATCGCCGCCCAGTCGGTCGGCATGGCGCGCGCCGCTTTCGACGCCGCCGTGCAGTACGCGAAGGAGCGCGAGACCTTCGGTAAACCGATCATCGAGCATCAGGCGGTGAGCTTTCGCCTCGCCGACATGGCCACCCAGATCGATGCCGCCCGACTCCTCGTCTGGCGCGCCGCGACCTTCAAGGACGCCGGCAAGCCCTGCCTCAAGGAAGCGTCGATGGCCAAGATGTTCGCTTCCGAAATGGCCGAGAAAGTCTGCTCGGACGCCATCCAGATCCTCGGCGGCTACGGGTACGTCAGCGATTTTCCGGTCGAGCGGATCTATCGCGACGTTCGCGTCTGCCAGATCTACGAAGGCGCCAACGACATCCAGCGCCTGGTGATCGGCCGGGCGGTCGCCGGTGAGTAAGGGAATGTACGGGCACCTGCTGCGCCCCGAAGTCGGTGCCCAGGCGCTCAACGCGCGAGCCGCCGGCTATCTGCCCGGCTGGTTCGGGATCGAGGTCCTCAGCGTCGAAGCCGGCCTCCTGTGTTCGCGTTTGCCGATCAAACCCGAGATGCTGGCGCCGAACGGCTTCCTCCATGCCGCCACGATCGTCGCCCTGGCCGACACGAGCGCCGGCTACGCGACGATCGCCCATCTGCCGGCCGGCGCCGAAGGTTTCACGACGATCGAACTGAAGACCAACTTTTTCGGCACGCTGACCGAGGGCGTGTTGCTCTGCGAAGCGAGCCTGGTGCACGGCGGACGCACGACGCAGGTCTGGGACGCCGAAGTGAGGGGAGAAAACGGACGGCGGCTGGCCTTGTTCCGGTGTACGCAGATGGTGTTGTGGCCGAAGGCTGGGGCGGCCTGACCCGTCGAGCTGGTGCTGATGGGCCGTTCGGCTGATGGAACAGGCGGGATCGCAGAAGAGTCACGTCGACGCGGTCGTCAAGGAGATCGAGAGCCAACCGATCCGCCTCCCGGCCAGCAGGCGGCCGGGAGGCGGATTTCGCTTACCCCTCTTCGCCGAGAATCCCGAACTCGACCGGCGTCCTGACGTAGAACAGATGCACGCCTTCCGCCGTGAGCCGCGCGAAAAGTCTTTCGGCTTCCTCCGCCGTCACCGCCATCAACACTTCGAGCGGCTGGTCGGCGAGTTCGAAAAAATGCGCGGAATGGATCCGGCCCATCCGGCCGAAGCCTTCGCTGCCGGGAATCAGCGTCGCGCCGCGCAGGCCCATCTCCCGGGCCAGATGCAACAGCCAGTCCGCCAGGGGCTTGCCGTGGTGGCGCTCGTCCTGCTGGGTAAAGAAGGTGATCTGGTAGCCCTTCATGAGTCTTCTCCTCAGGCCGGTTTGAGCAGTTGCCAGGACGCGAGTCCGGCCAGCGTCATCAGCAGCGAGCCGCTGACGTGGATCGCGATGGCGCTCATTGCCCAGGTCAGCCGCCCCTGCTGCAATAGAGTCACCACTTCGGCCGAAAAGGTGGAAAAGGTCGTGAGACCACCGCAGAAGCCGGTAATGATCAGCAATCGCCACTCGGGCGCGATGCTGGGCGCCTGCGCGAAGTAGGCTACGGCGACGCCGACGAGGTAGCCGCCAATCAGGTTGGCGGTCAGCGTGCCAAGCGGGAGCGCCGGGAAAAGGCTGTTCAGCCGGCTCCCCAGGCCCCAGCGCAGCAATGCGCCGGTGGCCGAGCCCAGTGAAATGGCGAGAATGGATTTCCACATCATCCTGTCCTTGCAAGCTGTCCTGGCTCCATGCTTTCCGGACAGCGCCCGATAACGTTCACGCGACCCGTCCCCGGCTCAGCCCGGCAACAGGCCCGGAGAAGCGAAACGGAGCACAATCCTTCGCGTCACGGCCGATTTCTTTTCGATTTTGCTGACGACGATGGCACCGATCTCGGCGGTGTTGCTCACATGCGTGCCGCCACAGGGCTGTAGATCGACGCCTTCGACTTCGAGCACGCGGATTCGGCCCAGGCCTCGCGGCGGCTGGACGCTCATGCTCCGCACCAGGCCGGGGTTGGCATCCAGCTCGCCTTCGCCGATCCAGTAATGGCGAACCGGATGCGCTTCTCCGATTAGCCGTGCGAGGCCAGCCGTCAGTGCCTCCTTGTCGAGCGGATCAGTCATGTGGAAGTCGAGCCTCGCGTAGTCGGCAGTGATCGAGCAACCATCGACCTGTTGCGGAATCAGCGCGCACAGCAGATGGGTGGCGGTGTGGAAGCGCATGTGACATTGCCGGCGCTGCCGGTCGATGCGGGCGTGCACCGTCAGCGCTGCACCGAGGCTGCTCAGCAATGCCTCCTGTCCCGCTGCCGGCACATGGATGATCTCGCCCGGCAGAGAACCTTTGCGGGTGTCGGCGATCTGCAGTTCGCGGCCGTCGGGCAGGGTCAGCGCACCCCGGTCGCCGGCCTGCCCGCCACTCGTCGGATAAAACACCGTGCGGTCGAGTTGCACGCCACGCTCGTCAACCCCAAGCACTCTGGCGTCGCAGTGGAGGAGTGTTGCGTCTTCACGAAACAGTTCTTCGGTCATGGTTGGGTCGTCGGGAGCTTGAAATGGGGAAAAGGGGAAGGAAAAAAGGCGGGAAAGGCGGAGGACCGGCCGGAAAACGGGTTCAGCGCCAGGCATCGGACGCGAAGAGGACTTTCGGTGCCAGTTCGAGCTGTTGCTTCTCGTTGCCCAGCCAGACGATACCCTCCTGAATGGTGCATTGCAGACGCATGCTTCGCTGCGCCACGCCGGCCAGGGACTGGCCCTCCCCCGGACTGAGCGAGAGTACCCGCAGGTTGTGCAGCGTCGCAAGCTTCTCCCCATTCTGTCGCCACCAGATGTCCGCTGCCCGGCCCCCATAGCTGATAACCACCACCTGGCGCGAACGCCCGCACGCGCGACGAATCGCCTTTTCGTCCGGCAATCCGACATCGATCCAGCAGTCCAGGTTGCCGGCGGCATCGACATCCCGGAGATCGGCCTCGTCCTCGGTTGACAGGCCGCGCCCGAAGACCAGGGTCGCCGAGGCATGCAGCATGAAAGCCAGCAGACGAATCATCATTCGTTCGTCGGTTTCCGACGGATGGCGGGCGATCGTCAAACTGTAGTCGGCAAAGTGGTCTCGATCGAGATCGGCAAGTTCGAGATCGACCTTGAAGATGGTGGACTTGATGGCCATGCAGCACTCCGGAAAAACCTGAAGTATCCCACTTCAACAACCCCCACCTGACCGGAAATCGAGCTGGCCCTTTGCTGCCCCGAAAGATCGAAAACTCGGGGAGGCAGCGCTTGAAGGGAACCTTGAGCACAGGAAGATAACAGGGATCACACTGCCGACGTTTAGGCTGGCTGGGGAGCGGGAGAATAGAGGAACAAGGGGGATAGATTATCCGAAACCGATTAGCGTGTTTCGTGCCTGGCCAATTCTTGGAAATTAAAGATTTGAAGCAGTTCTGAATAGATTTCGCCAACATCTTTCGGGAGACCATCAAGATGGCTGGCTCCATTATGAATCAAATCTTTGTCAAAAAAAACATCCGGTATATTTGTGTCAGCAGCTATGCCGATTTTTTCCAGCACCCTTGCCAGGGATCTTTGGTAAGAGAGGCTTTCCGCATCGAAATGAATTATTTCAAACCCTATTTCCTTTTGTTTCTGAAGCAGCTTGCTGTTATATATCTTCCACAAGTGAAGCCCACTATCAATTGCCATGCTGTTTCGCAGCATTAATGAATTGGCAACAGCGGCGGGGTGACGAAACGAACCGGCAAAGCGGAGAGAACAGCCTGACAACCCATCCAGCCAGAAGTCAAGCGTCAATAAAGTTCGTGGGTCTTTGAATCCCCACAAGGGATATCCTGAGCGACAGAATTTGGCAACGATTTGATCCCTGCACGAAGCGTGGTCTGCGCTCCATTTCATGGCTTGCGGGGGATTATCCCAGCCTCCCTCGTTATACTCAAGCAAACTGTTATTAAGCCGCATTATTTCTGCATTCTCTCGGTTACCTTTGAGGTTATGGGAGTTACGCTCGAACACTTCCCCTAAATATAATCCATGCTGCTGCAAACTCCCTGCCAAACAACTTGTTCCACTGCGGTGCCCCCCGAGGATAAGTACAGATTTCATGGTAGCCGTTGATCACTAGTCAATAAGAGATTTAAACAAATCAAGAGTTTCTTTAACTGGCGTTTTTGCCCACTCCATTTCATCAGGTATGAACAAATTACTCACTTTATCCACGTATTCAGTCACCGCGACCCTATAATCATCAGGCGTCAGAAAGCGTCGGAAGATACTGGCCGAAGCGGGTGTCTTGTTGGTCGCACTTATGATAATATCATGATAGGAATCATCAAACCCTTGCATGCAGGCATGCTGTGAAGCTGCCACATGGTCTTTCAGTTCAGGCAGGTGCTCAGAAGTAGCCAGGGGGTGAGGGATTGCATAATTATTGGTCTGATATCTGAAATTGAAGTTTCTGCGTTCGCCAACGAGCATACGGGCCTGTTCCGTATCACGGACAAAGGTAAAGCTATTGCTCTCGAATCTAACGAGTGGAAATACTGCGATGCTGTTTGCGAAATCAATACCGGACAATCGCTGGAATGTGTTTGGAGCAAACCAGTCATCATCGTCAACAAAAAACAAAACAAAACTGTTCGTTGCAAATCGCGAAGAAATATGCGGCAAATCATCCAGTTGCAATACAATTGAATGTTTTACACTGCTGATTTGACGAAACGCGATATCCTTGAGAATTTTTCTGCAACGAAAGAAGTTTATTGGAAAAATCAGATTCCACATGTTGATATAATTTTCAACATGATCTGGAAATCCTTTTATAAATTCGCCCGGAGTGTACCTGGATGGATCGATGAAAAATCCTGCCTCATGCTCGGTGGATAAAGCATTCCAGTCAGGCGATTGGCGCACGACAAACAAAATAAAATCAATGGTTTTAAACATCGTCGTCAATTACCAGCTTTTTTGAATCGACCAGAACAGCAAGAATCCAGCCTCACCTGATTCAACATACTGCCCATTGAATTGGGTGTTCTGGTTTCGGCCAAGCATTTTTTCATGGACCGCTTTTTCCACGAGACTTTTCATACTGGCAGGATTGCCTGTTTTGAAGGATGGGAAATTCAACAGAAGTTGCGGAGTATATGGGCCCCCATGCATGTCCGTCAACCTCACCCATTGGCGAACCGCTAGTCGTATCAAACACGTTCGATCAGATCGAGTCAGCGTTATCTGACGTTGATCCGACGCATTTCCACCGCGCCGTTGTCCAGACAAGCTGATTCCGAAGCCGAGCATGATCGTCCACAGCGGCCTGGCGCGCTTCGTCAATCGGAGCGGCGCCAGGTCGACGAATTGTTCCCGCTGCTGCGGACTGGCCAGTGGCATCCCACCCAGCACGCGGCAGATCGCTGATCCGTGGAAGCGCTGCTGGAACAGCATCAGGCAAACTGCCGTGTCGTCACGCCTGGAGCCCCTGAAGCATGATGGAGTGCCATCGCCTGTCGTGGGAGGACTTGTGCCTGTGGCGCCAAACAGGGCGGGAGTCCGACGACTTTTCAGGGTCAGCGCGGCCGGATTCGAAATTGACGCCTCTGATGGAGGCTCGTACACTCCCGCGGCGTACACTCTCGCGGGTATCTTCGGATTTCCTATCGTAGCCTCCCATGCCATGCAAACTCCGATCAACAGGGGCCTCTGGGAGGCCAGTGGTCGGCTCGTGTCGACGATTTTCAATGCCGGTGGCGTAAGTGTGGACGACCATCGGGGAGGCACAAATGCAACTTGACGTTCGCACCATCATGCTGATGTTCACCTCATGCCTTGCGGTGTTCACCATTGCCTTTGCCCTGGTGGTGCATCGCTACCCCCAGCTCAGCGGAGCAAAGTGGTGGTTCATGTCCAGCCTGTCAATCACCGCCGGGCTTCTGGCCATCGGCTTGGGCAATCTGATTCCGGATGGCCTTTCGATCATTGCCGCAGCCAGCCTGCTTTATGTCAGCCTCTGCTGCTTCTGGCTCGGTCTGCGCGCCTTTTTCAACCTGCGTATCCACCCGCTACCGGCTGCGGTCATCGTCCTGCTGGGCGTCGGCGCGCAGAGCCTGTTCTTTTATGTCTGGCCTTCCGTGGCCGCCCGCCAGATACTTTTCTCGACGCTGAACATCATCTTTTTCTCACTGGCTTTGCGCGAACTCATGAGGCACCGGCGTCCGGCCATTGCCACCGAGTGCCATGCCATAGCCGCCTTTCTCCTCGCTGCAGTCGTGCTCAACCTGGTGCGCATCATTGTGGTCGGGGTACTTCCACGGCCGATGGACCCTATGTCGGCCGGGCCGAGCGAAGGCCTTTACCTGTTCCTCTCGTTTACTCTGGAAATCGGGCTGTTGCTGACGCTGCTGACGCTGATCAGCCGCCAACTGGACGAAATGCGAAAGCTATCGGACGATGCGTTGATCGAGAGCGAGGCGCACTTCCGCCGGCTGGCCGAGGATGTTTCAGACGTCATCTGGAAACTGGATCGCGACCATCGCTTTACGTATATCGGACCGTCGGACGAGCGGCTACGTGGCTACCGGGCTGACGAAGTGATCGGACATCATTATTCCGAACTGCTGACGGAGGAAGGGATCGCCACCGTCAACAAAACAATTTGCCAGATGCCGACGACCAAACAAGCCGGAAGCCGGGCCTACACCGAAACTTTCATGGTTCAGCAGCGCTGCCGGGACGGCCGCTGGATCTGGCTGGAAATCGTCTGCACGCCCGAGTTTGACGCGCAGGGCGCGATCAATGGTTACCACGGGATCAGCCGGGATATCACCGAACGTAGACGTTCGGTCGAGGCACTGAGGGAAAGCGAGATGAAACTTCGCGCGGTTGCTCAATGGAAAGAGGAGCAGCGGGAAAGGCAAAGCCGCTTCATTGACATGCTGACCCATGAACTGCGTGCTTCACTGTCGGTACTGCGCCTGGCCACCAGTTCGCTTTTCAAGCAGCTTTCAGAACGTGCGCCCGAATCGTTGCCGCGGCTGGTCAATATCGGACTGACCATCGATGGCATGAACAGCCTGGTCGATCGCTGCATCAAAGCCGAAATGATCGAACAGGGCGAGCAGGCGGTCAATATCTCCTCCTGTTCGCTGCACGCCGCGCTGGCCGAGGTGATCCGCGACGAAACGCACGAGAACTCCAGCGTCGGGCGCTTCGCTGTCCGGCTCAACGCCGTTGATGTCATCCAGGCTGACTCACAACTGCTGCGCGTGATTCTTTCCAATCTGATCAACAACGCCATCAAGTATTCGCCGGCCGATTCGATCATTGAGGTCGAGGCCAGTTGCTGCGAACGCGATTCCCGCAGCGGTCTGGAAGTCGTTGTCCGCAATCAGGTGGCTGCCGGTGAGTTGCCCGATGCGGCGCAGGTATTCACCCGTTTCTATCGCAGTCAAAAGGGCCGCAGCCACGGCGGAACGGGCCTGGGACTCTACATCGTCAATGCGCTATCGCGCATGCATGGCGGCCATGCCCGCTTCAAAGCCTCAGCCGACGGACTTGGCCTGTCGATCGGCGTGTGGTTGCCTGACACCCTGGCCGACAACAAATCTACGAATCTGCTGCGATCATGATGCATCGCGGATGCACGATTGATAGGATTTGAAAGCTTCCATCGGGTAGCCGAACTTAGGATCAACACCGTCTTGACGATGTAACGATGAGGCAAGCCCGCTCGCTGACCATTGTTTTCAGAAACTTTCTCTCGTTTTGCACGACGATGACATTGGCTCAATGAATCCACCCCAATCCCCCAGAATCGTCATCGTAGAAGACCACGACCTTCTTCGCGAGGAACTCATCTATCATCTGGCGCTCAATGGCCTGGTCGCTACCGGCGTCAATTGTGGCTTTGCCCTCGATGACATTCTGGCCGGCCAAGCAAAAGCGCCGGACATGATCGTGCTTGATATCAACCTGCCCGGCGAGAATGGTCTGCACATCGCGCAGCGCCTGCGCAATGCGCTGCCCCATCTCGGCATCATCATCCTGACCGCGCGCACCAAGATCGCCGACATCATCAAGGGCTATGACCACGGGGCCGACATCTATCTGCCCAAGCCGATCTCCGGCGAGGATCTGGTCAGCGCCCTGAACACCCTGTGGAAGCGCCTGACCCGCCCACTGCCTCTGGTTTTCAGGCTCGATACACAGACTCGCCTGGTCAGCGCGCCGGACGGTCGCCGCGTCGCGCTGTCGAGCAACGAAAGCCTGATCCTGGCGCAACTGGCGCAGGCCTCCGACAACACGCTGGAAAGCTATCAACTGTTGATGTTGTTGACCGACGAAGACACCGAACTGGAAAAGAGCTACCTCGAGGTGTTGGTCAGCCGCCTGCGAAAAAAACTTGGCGAAATCATCACCGATCATGCCGTCCCGCCGATCAAGGCCGTTCGTGGCAAGGGTTACCAGCTGACCCTGCATGTCGAGATCACGCAGGCCGGCTAGCTCCCTGTCGGACTTGAACAAGTCGGCTGCAAAAAATGGGAAGACGGCTCATTTTCCACGTCTTTCTGCGCAATAAGCATTCGCTTGAAACCCGTGGAAAATTGCGCGCGCCTCCCACATCCCTGATTCCCGAAACGTCGTTCTCGCTTCGACTGATCAAGCCCGACAGGCACCCAGGGGGTCTTCAGGACACCCCCTCCATCAGGACGAACCCCACCCCAGACAGGAAAAAAAGGCGGTTGGTGCAGTGCCCAGCCGTGCGGCGAAATCGGCGCACGAAGGGCGCCGGCGTCGAAACGACGCGAGCCGGGACGGCCTGTCCCGGCTGCCACAAGAAGCCATATCGCAAGCTTATTGACTCATTAGGCAGGTTGATAGGAAGTGCAAGGTTTCGGCACGGCCAGCGGGTAATTTAGCGAACATTGTCATTTCGTATCCGGTTTTCTTATCTTCGGGCATGCGCCGGTTTCCCCTCCCGCAGGGCGCGCGCGGTCGCCGTAACCATTCATCAATACAAGGAGCATCATGAGCACCTCCGCACTCAATATCTACTTCGTAGATGCAGGCATTGTCGATCTTGATTCCCTTATCGCCGGCCTGCCTGTGGGCGCCGAGGTTCATCTGCTCGATGGCGGCAGCGACGGCCTCTCCCAGATGCTGGCCGCGATTGGTGGGCGCAGCGGGCTGGGCAGCATTCAAATCCTTTCGCATGGCGCCTCCGGCCAATTGCAGTTGGGATCGGCCTGGTATGATTCGAGCACCCTGGCCGCGCGCGCCGACGACTTTGCAGCGCTCGGCAGAACGCTCGGCGCTGACGGCGACATCCTGCTCTACGGCTGCAACGTCGCCGCGGGCGATGCCGGCCAGGCCTTCATTGCACAACTTGCGAGCCTGACCGGCGCCGATGTGGCCGCGTCCGAAGACACCACCGGCGCCAGCGCCCTGGGTGGCGACTGGACCCTGGAAGCCAGCACCGGCAGCATCGAGGCCGAGGTAGCCGCACCCACCGCATGGGATGGCACCCTGTTCAGTTTTGGAGGATACAACTTCCAGACAGTTTATTCCGGCGCGCTCACCACATCCGATCCGATAAACGCCTTCCGCGCAGGTTGCTACTGGGATCGCTATACGTTGAGCAATGTCGCCAATAACACCGATGTCGCCATCTACATGGGGGATTCAGCCCTCGATGACTTCCTTCAGATCGAGCGCAACGGCAGCATTTTGATCCAGGATGATGATTCTGGCGATGGCGAACGCAGCTACGATGCCTTTCTGCACTGGTCTTACCAGGCTGGCGATGTGATTCGCGTGACCTCTTACAGCACGGCCATCCCTACCGGTTCCTACAAATTGTATGTATCGGTCAATACCACCGTGACCGACATCGGCTCTGACCCGCCCCCCCCGGCCAATGTGGCGCCTACCTTCAGCGCCGCCAGCTTCAACAACGGCAACACCCTTACAGACACCGCTGCCGATGACAGCTACCCCGCCCTTACCGGCAACCTGCACGCCAGCGACCCCGACAGCGGCACCATGAGCTACAGTGGCGGCGGCACCGGCACTTACGGCTCGCTCAGCGTCAGCAGCAACGGCAGCTTTACCTTCACCGCCAATGACGCGGCGGTCGAAGGCCTGCTAAGCAGCACAACTCAAAGCTTCAGCGTGGCCGTGTCTGACGGCCAGGGCGGCTCGGCCAGCAGCACCATCAGCTTCAACATCAACGGCGTCAACGATGCCATTGTTGCCAACAACGACAGCGCCAGTGCCTACGAGGCGCGTGGCAACGGCAACAGCACGGCCGGCACCAACCCCAGCGGCAATGTGCTCAGCAACGACTCCGACCGTGACTCCGGCGACGGCAAAACCGTCTCATCGATCACCGGCAACATCGCCGGCACTTACGGCACGCTCAACCTTGCCAGCAACGGGGCCTACACCTACACCGTCAATAACGCCAACGCTGCTGTCGAAGCCCTCAAGGCTGGCCAAACCCTGACCGACAGCTTTACCTACACCGCGCGTGACAACGCCGGCAGCACCTCCAATGCCACCCTCACCGTCACCATCAACGGTTACAACGACAACCCCACTGCCGTGGCCGACGCCGGCACCGTCGTCGAAGCCGGTGACCTGGTCGGTGGTACCGTCAGCACCCCCAGCGTGCTGCTCAACGACTATGACGGCGACAGCGGCGAAACTGCCGGCCTGAGCGTCAACGCCTACACCCTGACGGGCAGCTACGGCACGCTCACCCTCGCGGCCGATGGCACCTATTCCTACGCCGTCAATAACACCCTGGCCGCTGTGCAGGCGCTGCGCACCACCGCCCACACCTTGAGTGATGTCTTTACCTACACTGTCAAGGATGTCAACAACACCACCGGCTCGGCCAACCTGACCATCACCATTCAGGGCAGCAACGACAACCCCTTCGGTGTCGATGATGCAGCCACCGCCATTGAAAGGAGCGGCACCGCCAACGGTAGCTTGGGTGCCAACGGCATCGGCAACGTGCTGACCAACGACACCGACGTGGACAGCACGGCCAATGGCGAAACCAAAGCCGTCACCCTGGTGCGCGCTGGCAGCATGGAAGGTAGCGGTACCGAAGTCGCCGCTGGCGTGCTGGCCACCGGTATCTACGGCACGCTGACCCTCAACGCCAATGGCAGCTACACCTATGCCGTCACCGAAAACAATGCCGCTGTGCAGGCGCTGCAAACCGGCGGCACGCTGATCGACTACTTCAATTACACCGTCTCTGACACCGCCGGCGGCACCGACACCGCCCTGCTGGCCATCACCATCCAGGGCCGCAACGACGCGCCGGTGTTTAGTTCTGCCGCAGCCAGCGTGGCGCTTGACGACACCTCGATTTACGACACCTTCACCAATGCCACTGGCACCGTCACCGGCAGCGATGTGGATAGCGCAGGCACCAGTTTTGACATTCGGGGCGGCGTGGTCAGCGGCGGCAGCGCAAGCCTGACCGGCCTGTATGGCACCCTGTCGGTGGTCACCGCTACCGGTGCCTGGACCTACCAGCCCAACGCCATTGCCATCAACGCCCTGCCCAGCGGCGCCACCACCGACACCTTCCAGTTCCGCATCACCGACACCCAGGGTCTGTCGGCACTGCAAACCTTCACCGTCAACCTCACCGGTGCCGACGACACCCCCCTGTCACTTGGCATTGCCGACCAAAGCTACACCGGCGGCGCGTGGCAGTACCAGGTGCCATCCGCCGCCTTCACCGACGCCGAAGGCGGCGCCATGACCTTCACGGCGCAGTTGGTGGACAGCGCGGGGGTTCTGGTTGATCTGGATGGGGAAGGGGAAAACAACCCTGCGGGCACCTTGCCCAGTTGGCTCAGTTTCAACGCCACCACCCGCACCTTCAGCGGCACGCCGCCGAGCACCGACAACACCGACATTTATCTCAAGGTCACTGCCAGCGATGGCAACAGCGCCGCCAGCGATTTCTTCAAGCTGGACCTTTCCAACACCGCACCCACCACCACCGACGACAGCCTGAGCATGGCCGAGGAGGCAGTTCGCCTGCTCACCCTGGCGGACTTTGGCACCTATGCCGATGCCGAAAACGATGCCTTCGCCGCTATCAAGATCATCGCCGTGCCCACCGGCACCTTTGAACTGAGCGACGGCATCGGTGGATGGACCAGCATCACCAATGGCCAGCTCATCACTGTCGATGACATTGCCGCAGGGAAGTTGCGCTATGCCCCCACCGGTCATGACACTGGCACGCCTTACACCACGCTCACCTTCCAGGTCAGCGACGGCAGCGACTTCAGCAGCACCCACACCCTGACAATCAACGTCAATAACGTCAACGACGCGCCCACGGGCAGCGCCACCGTCAGCTTGCCCGGCGGCTTCGAAGACATCCCCTACACCGTCAGCGCCGTTGACCTGTTGACAGGCTTTACCGATCTGGATAGCGACACCCTGTCCGTAACAGCGCTTACCGCCGACCACGGCAGCGTGGTCAACAATGGCGACGGCACCTACACCATCACTCCCACCGCCAACTACAACGGCGCGGTCACGCTAGGCTACAGCGTGATCGACGGCAACGGCGGCAGCGTTGCCGCCACTCAAACCTTCACGCTGGCTGCAGTGAACGATGCCCCGGCCCTGACCACCGCCCGCGCCACGCTGAGCAGTAGCACCGAAGACGGCACCGGCTACAGTGTGACTGCAGTGCAGTTGCTGCAAGGCTTTAGCGATGCGGACGGCACCACCCTCACGATTTCTGGCAACAGCGTCACTGCTGACCATGGCAGCTTTGCCACCAGCGACAGCGGTGTCACCTACGTTTACACCGCAGAGGTCAACTACAACGGCCCGGTCACCCTGAGCTACACCGTCACCGACGGCACGACCAGCGTTGCCACCACCCAAACCTTGACCCTCACTGCGGTCAACGATGCCCCCACCGGCTTGGCCACAGCCGTTCTGGCGAACGCCACCGAAAACCAGTCTTACCTGATCAGCACAGCCGACCTGTTGCAAGGCTTTAGCGATGTCGATGGCGATACCCTGACCCTCTCGGGCCTGGCCGCCACCCTGAACGTCGGGGGTGCAAGCGCCGGTTCGCTGGTCAATAACGGCAACGGCACCTACACCTTCACCCCCAATGCAAACGTCAACGGCCAGGTCAATCTGATCTACGCTGTCAACGACGGCCACACCGGCACGGTGTCGGGCACGCGTTCGTTCACCATCACTGCCGACAACTCTGCCCCGGCATTGACTGGTGCACCAGCCACCTTGATCGCCGGCACCGAAGACACGGCTTACACCGTCTCTGCCGCCAACCTGCTGCAGGGCTTTACCGATGCCGATGGCGACACCCCCGCCATCAGCAGCAACCTGGTGACCGCCAATCATGGCACCGTGGTCTACAACAGCGGTGACAACAGCTACACCATCACCCCGGATGCCGACTACAACGGCGTGGTCACGCTGTCATATGCCGTGACTGACGGTCTGGGCGGCAATGTTGCGGCCACACAAAGCGTGACGCTGGCCGCAGCCAACGATGCCCCCTCAGGTGCCACCACCACCACTTTGCCTGCGGCCACCGAGGGCGTGAGCTACCTCATCAGGGCCAGTGACCTGCTGCAAGGCCTTAACGATGTGGATGGCGATAGCCTGTCCGTCATCAATTTGACGGCCACTCTGACCAGCGACGGTGCCTCTGCGGGCACCCTTGTCGACAATGGAAATAGCACATGGACCCTCACGCCCAGTGCTACCTCCAGTGGCGAGGATGCCGTCACCCTCAACTACACGGTCACTGATCTGCACGGCGGCACTGTAGCTGGCACCACGCTCTTGAGTGTGAGCGATGTGCCTGGAGCGTCTGCGCCCAACCTGGCACCCCCCATTGTGGGCGCGGTGACGGCCAATACTTATACCGACGTTTTCAGCACCGACGACCCGCTGTTGTCGGGCTTTACCTCCAATGTTCGCGTCACGGTTTCAACCGGTACAGGAACGGTCAGGCTGTCCAGCCTGCCAGATGGTGTGACCAGCGCCACCGGTTATACCGATGCCTTAACGGGGGCTTCCAGCATTGCCTTTGAAGGCACGCAAGCCGCCGTAAACGACGCCTTGCTGAACCTTCAGGTCAACACCGCTACAAACGCCACACTGTCCATCAATGCCTCCACCACCGGCATGGCCTTCAACGCCACCACCGGACATTACTACCAGGCCGTCAGCCACGGTAGCGGTATTTCCTGGACGGACGCCCGTGATGCCGCCGCCGCCAGCACCTTCAACGGTCTGACTGGCTATCTGGCCACCATCACTTCGGCTGATGAAAATGCCTTTGTTCTATCCAAACTGCCTGCCGACGGCTGGATTGGTGCTTCGGATTCAGCAGCAGAAGGTACATGGAAATGGGTGACCGGCCCTGAAGAGGGCACCACCTTCTCGACGGGCAACAATACCCCAACCACCGTAACGTATGCCAATTGGAATGCTGGAGAACCGAACGATGCGGGTGGCGAAGACTACGCCGAGTTTTATGCCACTGGCAGTACCCCGGGCCAGTGGAACGATCTGCCCGGCACTTCTGGCAATGGCATCAGTTACTACGTCGTCGAATACGGCGGTATTGGCACCGAAACTGGCACCGTATCGCAGTCTTTCACAGTCCCCGTGGCTGCCGGTGGCACGGCCCCGGTGATCACAACGAGCAGTGGAAGCACTGTTACCCTGACTGAGGCAGCCATCAATGTTGCCCCCGCCAATCTCGGCCTGGCCTGGACGGTAGCTGATACAGATCAGAACTACACCGCCGGCATCCTGCGCGTTGCCGTCAATGGCGGCGGCACCAGCGATGAAACGCTGTCGATTCAGAACGTGGGCACCAGTACCGGGCAGATCGGCATCAGTGGTCTTGACGTCACTTATGAGAACGTGGTCATCGGCACTGTGCCTGCCACGTCAGGTGGCAGCGGCATTGGCGGCCAATACCTTGAGGTAACGCTCAATGCAGCCGCCACCGACGCAGCCGTCAGCGCCCTGATTGCCGCACTGCAATACGGCAACACCAGCAACACCCCGCCGGCCTCGCGCACCCTTGACGTATTTGTCAAGGATGACACCAACCTGCTGACCACGGCTCAGGTAACGGTCACCATCACCGCATCCAACGATGCGCCCACCGCCAGCGACGACAGCATCACCACGCCCGAAGACATCGCCAAGGTGCTTTCGTTGGCCGACTTTGGTAACTACACCGACCCTGATCTAACGACGATTGCCAGCGTCAAGATCACCACGCTGGAAAGTGCTGGCTCACTCGAATACAACAGCGGCAGTTGGACTGGCGTGACGCAAGATCAGGTCATCACCGCTGCCGACATCACCGCCGGCAAGCTGCGTTTTGTGCCGGCAGCCGATGCCAACGGAGCCGCCTACGCCACGGTGGGCTTCCAGGTAGGTGACGGCACTGACTTTAGCCCCTTCTACACGCTCACGGTCAACGTCACTGCGGTAAACGACGCACCGATCGGCTCAGCCAGCGCCACCTTGGCTGCCGGCACCGAAAACGCCGACTACGTCGTGACCGCCGCCGACCTGCTGACAGGCTTCAGCGATGTTGATGGCGATGTCCCGGCTATTCGGGACAACCTCGTCATCGCCAACCATGGCACCGTCAGTTACAGCGGTGGCGACTACACCATCACCCCTGAGTCCAACTACGACGGACCGGTGACGCTTAGCTACACCGTGACCGATGGCCACGGTGGCACGGTCAGCGCCAGCCAGAGCTTCATGCTGGCCTCAGTCAACAGCATTCCCACCTCCACCAACGACAGCATCACGACGCCCGAAGATACCACGGTCGTACTGTCGCTGGCCGACTTTGGCACCTATGCCGACGTGGACAGCAGCGCCATCGCCAAGGTACAGATCACCACGCTGGAAAGCGCTGGTTCGCTGGAATACAACACCAGTGGCTCGACTTGGGTTGCGGTCACGGAGAATCAGGAAATCACCGCCGCCGACATCACCGCAGGCAAATTGCGCTTTGTGCCTGCGGCCGATGCCAGCGGTGCGCCTTACGACACGGTGGGCTTCAAGGTCAGCGATGGCACCGACTACAGCGCATCAGCGTATACGCTTACAGTCAACGTCACAGCCGTCAACGATGCGCCCACCGGCACCTCGGCAGTGGGCCTGCTGACGCCGGGTGCTGGCGCTGCCCAGGAAGACACCGCCTTCAGTCTGACCAAGGCACAACTGCTGGGCAACTTTACCGATGTCGAAGGCACTGCCCTGTCGATTGCCGGTCTGAGTGCCGACAACGCCTCGGTCACCACCAGCGATGGTGGCACCACCTACACCTTTACGCCCAGTGCCAATTTCAACGGCACGCTGAACCTGAGCTACCGCGTGACCGACGGCACCACCGCCATCGCAGCCAGCGCCAGCGTGGCTGTAGCCCCAGTCAACGATGCCCCGGCCCTGACCGCCGCCCGCGCCACGCTGTCTGGCGGCAACGAAGATGCCACCGGCTACACCGTCACGGCAGCGGCGTTGCTGCAAGGCTTTACCGATGCTGACGGCACCACCCCCACGATTCTGGGCCACAGTGTCACCGCCGACCATGGCAGCTTTGCCACCAGCGACGGCGGGCTCAGCTACGTCTATACCCCGCAACCCAACTACCACGGCCCGGTTACCCTGAGCTACCAGGTCACGGACGGCACGGCCAGCGTCGCCACCACACAAACCTTCAACCTGAACGCTGTCGGCGATGCACCCACGGTCGCCAATGCACTGGCCGACCAGTCGGCCACCCAGAATGCGCCTTTTGTCTTCACGCTGCCCACCAATGCCTTTGCCGATGTCGATGCAGGCACTGTGCTGACCTACAGCGCCGCGCTGGTGGACGGCAGCGGTACCCTGATCAACGGTGGCAGCCTGCCAGACTGGCTGAGCTTCAACGCCGCCACTGCCACCTTCAGCGGCACACCGGCCAACGGCGATGTCACGACCGCTGCCCACCACATCAAGGTCACCGCCAGCGATGGCTCGTTCACCATCAGCGATGTCTTTGACATCACGGTGGCCAATGTCAACGATGCCCCGGTGCTGGTCAACCCCATCGCCAACCAGGTGCTGGCCACCGACACCACCTTCAGCCTCTCGTTGGTCGGTGTCTTCAGTGATGCGGATGTGGGTGACAGCCTGACCTACAGCGTCAAGCTTGCCGATGGCAGTGATCTGCCCAGTTGGCTGGTGTTTACCCCTGGCACCATGACCCTGGCGGGTAACCCGCCCGCCGAAACCCCGTACCTGAACCTCAAGTTCACCGCCACCGATGGCAACGCGGCATCAGCCTTCACCACTTTCAGCCTGGGCCTGCAGCAGCCGATCGACAACACAGTCAATGTGAACACCTTGGGCGAGGCCAGCATCACCGGCACTGCCGCCGAAAATTCGGTACTGACAGCCCATGTGACCGACGCAGACACGGCTGGCACGCCAAGCTACCAGTGGCAGACGTCGTCTGATGCAGGCAGCACCTGGACCGACGTACCCGGCACGCGTGCCCAGGCCAGCACCTTCACGCTGACCCAGGCCGAAGTCGGCAAACTGGTGCGGGTACAGGCCTTCTTTACCGATGCTGGCGGACACGCCGAGTCGCCTGTTTCCCCCGCCACTGCGGCCATTGCCAACGTCAATGATGTGGGTACCGTGC
The DNA here is from genome assembly GCA_036625225.1 of Candidatus Accumulibacter jenkinsii. Lineage (GTDB taxonomy): Bacteria > Pseudomonadota > Gammaproteobacteria > Burkholderiales > Rhodocyclaceae > Accumulibacter > Accumulibacter jenkinsii. The sequence continues at coordinate 534,821 of JAZKUF010000002.1, forward strand.
TGATCACGGGCAATATCGCCGAGGGGCAGGTGCTGACCGCCACCGTGAGCGATGCCGATGGCCTGACCGGTGTCACCATCAACTACCAGTGGTGGTCATCCACCAACGGAACCGATTGGAGCACCATCGGCGGTGCCACCAGCCGCGAGTTTGTCACCACCAGCAACGAGGGCGGCAAATACATGCGCGTCGTTGCCAGCTATACCGATGAACAAAACAGCATTGAGACACCGCTGGCCAGTACAGTCAGCAAAATCACCGCCGGTGCCCGCGCCCCGGTGGGTGTCAACGACACCGGTGCCGCCACCGAAAAGGGGGGTACTTTGAATGCCACCGTTGGCATCAATGCAGGTGGCAATTTGCTGGGCAACGACACCGATGCCAATGACGGCGAAACCCATACCGTAGCGTCGGTGCGCCTGGGCAGCATTGAAGGCCTGGGCACCGCTGCAAGCCTGGATGGCGGCAATTTTGTCATCGCCGGCACTTATGGCGTGCTCACGGTCAACCCGCTAACCGGTGACTACACCTATGTCGTCAATGAAAACGATGCTAGCGTTCAGGCACTGACCACGGCCAGCACGCCGCTGCAAGACGAATTCAACTACACCAATCTTGACCAGGCCGGCCTGAGCGACCGTGCCCGCCTGACCATCAACATCAGCGGTGCCAACGACGCGCCAGTGGCCGGCAACAACACCGGTGCAGCCACCGAGGCCGGTGGCCTGGCCAACGCCACAGCGGGTAGCAACGCCACCGGCGATGTGCTGACCAATGCCACCGATGTGGACACCGGTGCCAGCCTAACCATTGCCACCTTCAGAACCGGCGGCACCGAGGGCGCAGGCACTTCCGCCGCTGCCGGTGTGCCCTTGGCGGGCCTCTACGGCACGCTCACCATCAACGCCAACGGCACCTATACCTATGTGGTGAATGATGCCAATCCTACAGTGCAGGCACTGAAGGTGGGCGACACGCTGGCCGAGTCGTTCAACTACACGGTAAGCGATGGCACCCTGTCGGATACCGGTGTGCTGACCTTGACCATTCATGGGGCCAACGATGCACCCGTGGTGAGCAATGCAACCTTTACCGGTGCCGTCGAGGATGGTGGCCTGGTAAGCGGCACCGCCGTCACCGGCACCGACGTGGACGATGATGCCCCGACCGTGTTTGCACTGGTCGACACCAGCAACATCAATGGGTCACTGACTTTCAACGCGGATGGCACCTGGTCTTATAACCCTGGCTTTTCCTTCCAGACACTGTCTGTCGGCACACATCAGGACATCTCGTTTACCTACACCGCCACCGACAGCCACGGCCTGGTCAGCGCCCCCGCCACGCAAACCATCCGGGTCGCCGGGGTCAATGACGCGCCGATCGTGCAGACCAACATCCTCTACCAGCAAGCGAACGAGGACGAAGTATTCAACTTCCAGGTGCCCATCAGTGGTGCCGGCCAGGATCGAACCTTCTACGATGTCGATGCCAACGACACGCTGACCTACCGCGCCACGCTCAACGACATTGACGAGGACACGGAAGACTACTTCCCCCTGCCAAGCTGGCTGCACTTCGACACAGCAACCGCCACCTTTACCGGCACCCCACCGCAAAGCGTGCTCGATGAATACCTTGGCTCCAACCGCCAGATGAGCAAAGTCTATTACATTCGTGTCGAGGCGAATGACGGACACGGCGGGACCATTTCAGACTTCTTCCAGCTCACCATCAGCAACGTCAATGACGCGCCGGTTATTTCTATCGCGTCGGTGATTGTCGGCACGGTGACCGAAGCCGGTGACAACGATGCCGCCGAGGTGGTGCCTGGCACCGCCGTGGTCAGCGGTACGCTGGCCTATACCGATGAAGACCTGGGTGTCGATCTGGACATAGCGGCCACCTGGAGCCTGACTGGCAGCACAGCGGGGATCTACGGGAGCATGGCCATTAACGCCGCAACCGGTGTGTGGACTTACACCCTCAACAACGCCTTGCCCGCCACCCAGGCGCTGGACGAAGGCGACGCACCGACTGAAACCTTTACCGCCCGCGTCACCGACAACCGGGGTGGCTATGCCGAGCAAGTCATTACCGTCACCGTGCAGGGCACCAACGATGCACCCGTGGTGTTGCCAGGTGATGCCAGCTTCACTGGCACAGCCACCGAGGCCGGCCATGCTGACGACGGCACGGCAATCCCCGGTGTTTCAGTAGCCACAGGGACTTTTGTCGCCTCGGACGTTGATTTTGATGCCACCCAAGTGTGGTCCGTGGCCAGCCCCACCGGCACTTACGGCAGCATAGTCGTCGTGCCAGGCACCGGTGCCTGGACCTACACCCTCAACAACCTCGACAACGACACCCAGGCGCTGAAAGAGGGGCAGACAGTTACCGAAACCTTTACTGCCACCATCACCGACAACCTGGGTGCCACGGCGCTACAGGCCGTGACCCTGACGTTGACCCTGACCGGCACCAACGACGTGCCGGTGGTGACCTCCAATGGGGCCGCCGCCGCTGGTGCAGTGGAAGAAGCGGGCAACCTCGACAACGGTGACGTGGTAGCGGGCACGTCCAGCGCCACGGGCACACTGACATCGAGCGACGTTGATGCGGATGCCACGGCGACATGGACGGGCAGTGCAACCGGCACCTATGGCAGCTTTGCGATCACGACCGGGGGCGTGTGGACTTACACGCTGGACAACGCCGATGCGGACACGAAGGCGCTCAAGGAAGGCGACAGCCTGACCGAGACCTTCACCGCCACGGTGACCGACGACTTTGGTGCGACAGCCACGCAACTGGTGACGATCACCGTCACGGGCACCAACGACAGCCCGGTGGTGACCTCCAATGGGGCCGCCGCCGCTGGTGCAGTGGAAGAAGCGGGCAACCTCGACAACGGTGACGTGGTAGCGGGCACGTCCAGCGCCACGGGCACACTGACATCGAGCGACGTTGATGCGGATGCCACGGCGACATGGACGGGCAGTGCAACCGGCACCTATGGCAGCTTTGCGATCACGACCGGGGGCGTGTGGACTTACACGCTGGACAACGCCGATGCGGACACGAAGGCGCTCAAGGAAGGCGACAGCCTGACCGAGACCTTCACCGCCACGGTGACCGACGACTTTGGTGCGACAGCCACGCAACTGGTGACGATCACCGTCACGGGCACCAACGACAGCCCGGTGGTGACCTCCAATGGGGCCGCCGCCGCTGGTGCAGTGGAAGAAGCGGGCAACCTCGACAACGGTGACGTGGTAGCGGGCACGTCCAGCGCCACGGGCACACTGACATCGAGCGACGTTGATGCGGATGCCACGGCGACATGGACGGGCAGTGCAACCGGCACCTATGGCAGCTTTGCGATCACGACCGGGGGCGTGTGGACTTACACGCTGGACAACGCCGATGCGGACACGAAGGCGCTCAAGGAAGGCGACAGCCTGACCGAGACCTTCACCGCCACTGTGACCGACGACTTTGGTGCGACAGCCACGCAACTGGTGACGATCACCGTCACGGGCACCAACGACAGCCCGGTGGTGACCTCCAATGGGGCCGCCGCCGCTGGTGCAGTGGAAGAAGCGGGCAACCTCGACAACGGTGACGTGGTAGCGGGCACGTCCAGCGCCACGGGCACACTGACATCGAGCGACGTTGATGCGGATGCCACGGCGACATGGACGGGCAGTGCAACCGGCACCTATGGCAGCTTTGCGATCACGACCGGGGGCGTGTGGACTTACACGCTGGACAACGCCGATGCGGACACGAAGGCGCTCAAGGAAGGCGACAGCCTGACCGAGACCTTCACCGCCACGGTGACCGACGACTTTGGTGCGACAGCCACGCAACTGGTGACGATCACCGTCACGGGCACCAACGACAGCCCGGTGGTGACCTCCAATGGGGCCGCCGCCGCTGGTGCAGTGGAAGAAGCGGGCAACCTCGACAACGGTGACGTGGTAGCGGGCACGTCCAGCGCCACGGGCACACTGACATCGAGCGACGTTGATGCGGATGCCACGGCGACATGGACGGGCAGTGCAACCGGCACCTATGGCAGCTTTGCGATCACGACCGGGGGCGTGTGGACTTACACGCTGGACAACGCCGATGCGGACACGAAGGCGCTCAAGGAAGGCGACAGCCTGACCGAGACCTTCACCGCCACGGTGACCGACGACTTTGGTGCGACAGCCACGCAACTGGTGACGATCACCGTCACGGGCACCAACGACAGCCCGGTGGTGACCAATGTTGCTGGCGCACGGGCAGGCACGGTGGTCGAAGCCGGTCACCTTGATGACGGCACCGTTGTACCCGGCACTGTCACGGCCAGCGGCACCCTGATCGCCAGCGACGTGGATGCAGGTGCCACCCAGACCTGGAGCCTTCAAGGCAGCCTCAGCGCCACCTACGGCACTATGGCCATCGACAGCAGCACCGGCGTGTGGACCTACACGCTGGACAACAGCCTGCCAGCCACGCAGGCACTCAAGGAAGGGCAGGCACCCGTCACCCAAACCTACACCGCCCGCGTCACCGACGACCAGGGCGCTTATGTAGACCAAACCGTCACCATTACCATCAACGGCACCAACGACCGGCCAGTGGTGACCGCGAGTGTGATCAACCTGACCTTTACCGAAGACGTGGTGGTCAACGCCGGCTCCGGAGCCAACTCCTTCAGCTTTGTCGCCCCCTTCAGCGATGTCGACACCAATGCCACCCTGTCGTACACCGTCACCAAGTCCGACGGCTCGGCGCTGCCCAGCTGGCTGACCGCCACCGCGACCAACACGGGCGATGCCGACATCACCAACGACACGCTCACCTTCAGCGGCAGACCACTGAACAGCAATGTGGGGGCTTTTGATGTCAAGATCAATGCCACCGACGAGAAGGGTGCGGTGACCAGCACCACGTTCACCCTGAATGTGGTCAACGTGAATGACGCGCCGACCGTGGTGCGCACCATCGCTGACGTGACCATGAACGAGAACGACGTGTTCTCATACACCATCCCGTCGCATTTGAACGCAGCAACGCGCATCTTCAATGACATCGACTTGCCCTACGGCGACACCCTGACCTACACCGCCTTCAAGGCAGACGGTTCGGCCTTGCCAAGTTGGCTGACTTTTAACCCGGATACCCTGACCTTCTCCGGCACACCACTGATCGACCCCGATATTGGTGCCAACGATGTCCGGGTAACGGTCACCGATTCGGCTGGTCTGTCAGTGTTTGACGTGTTCAAGATCACCGTCAACAACACCAACGACGCCCCCAACCCGATCAATCCTGCCCTGCCCATGGTCAGCATCACCGGCACCGTCGCAGAGGGCCAAACCCTGACTGCCAACACATCCAACCTGGCAGATGACGACGGCCTGGGCACGCTGCACTACACCTGGCAAATCGGCAGCGGCAGCACCTGGACCACCATCGGCACCGATGCCGCCACGTTTACCCTGACCGATGACACACTGGTGAATGCGGCCAACCAGGGCACCCAAAGCATTCGCGTACAGGTCAGCTACCGAGACGTTCGCAACGCGTTGCTGCCCATCGGGCAGGCGCAAACCGAAACGGTGACCAGTGACCCGGTCACCCCAGTCACCTTGACCAACCAGGCACCGAGCGGCAGCGTGATCCTGACCAATGCCAATACAACCAACGGCGTAACCGCCGCAGCCGAAGACGATGTGCTGACCGCCAGCAACAACCTGACTGATGCTGACGGCATGACAGGCGCCACTGTGCATTACCAGTGGCAGCGTGACGGGGTAAATATTGAGGGCGCAACCCACGCGTCTTACACCCTGGTGCAAGCGGATGTGGATGCGCTGATTACGGCGCAAGCCAGCTACACTGATGACGATGGCTTTACCAACACCGTTGCAAGTGGTGCCACCAATGCCGTCATCAACGTCAACGACCTGCCCATCACCACGCCGATTTCTGCAGCGGCCACTGAGGCATCCGTGACACCTGTGGCGTTGAATTTGCTTGACGGTATTACTGATGAGGACGGCGATACGCCGACTGTTTCCGGCGCGCCCACCTACAAAGTCAACGGCAGCATCACGCCCGTGGAGCTGCCTGCCGGCTTTACGCTGACTGGCACGACTTTGACGGTCGATCCGGCGGATGGCGCTTTTGATTACCTCGCTGAGGGCCAGATCTACACGCTGCTGGTTGAATACTTTGTGACGGATTCGATTGGTGTGCCAGTGGCGCATACGGCGACCATCACCATCACCGGTACCAACGACGCGCCAGTGGCCGCAGTGGCCACAGCGACAGCGAGCGAAGATGGCGCACTGGTGACCGGCAGCGTCAGCTCCACCGATGTGGACGTGCTGGGCCAGACCGCCAGCTACGCGCTTGATGCACCGGTGGCCGGCCTGACGATGGACGCCGATGGCACTTACAGCTTTAACCCAGGCGATGCGGCGTATCAGTCACTCGCTGAAGGCGAAGAGCTGCAGGTGGTGGCCAGCTTCACCGTCACCGACGACGAAGGTGCCACCAGCAGCAACACCCTGACCATCACCATCACCGGTACCAACGACGCGCCAGTGGCCGCAGTGGCCACAGCGACAGCGACCGAAGACGGCGCACTGGTGACCGGCAGCGTCACCTCCACCGATGTGGACGTGCTGGGCCAGACCGCCAGCTACGCGCTTGATGCACCGGTGGCCGGCCTGACGATGGACGCCGATGGCACTTACAGCTTTAACCCAGGCGATGCGGCGTATCAGTCACTCGCGGAAGGCGAAGAGCTGCAGGTGGTGGCCAGCTTCACCGTCACCGACGACCAAGGTGCCACCAGCAGCAACACCCTGACCATCACCATCACCGGTACCAACGACGCGCCAGTGGCCGCAGTGGCCACAGCGACAGCGACCGAAGATGGCGCACTGGTGACCGGCAGCGTCAGCTCCACCGATGTGGACGTGCTGGGCCAGACCGCCAGCTACGCGCTTGATGCACCGGTGGCCGGCCTGACGATGGACGCCGATGGCACTTACAGCTTTAACCCAGGCGATGCGGCGTATCAGTCACTCGCTGAAGGCGAAGAGCTGCAGGTGGTGGCCAGCTTCACCGTCACCGACGACCAAGGTGCCACCAGCAGCAACACCCTGACCATCACCATCACCGGTACCAACGACGCGCCAGTGGCCGCAGTGGCCACAGCGACAGCGACCGAAGATGGCGCACTGGTGACCGGCAGCGTCACCTCCAGCGATGTGGACGTGCTGGGCCAGACCGCCAGCTACGCGCTTGATGCACCGGTGGCCGGCCTGACGATGGACGCCGATGGCACTTACAGCTTTAACCCAGGCGATGCGGCGTATCAGTCACTCGCGGAAGGCGAAGAGCTGCAGGTGGTGGCCAGCTTCACCGTCACCGACGATGAAGGTGCCACCAGCAGCAACACCCTGACCATCACCATCACCGGTACCAACGACGCGCCAGTGGCCGCAGTGGCCACAGCGACAGCGACCGAAGATGGCGCACTGGTGACCGGCAGCGTCAGCTCCACCGATGTGGACGTGCTGGGCCAGACCGCCAGCTACGCGCTTGATGCACCGGTGGCCGGCCTGACGATGGACGCCGATGGCACTTACAGCTTTAACCCAGGCGATGCGGCGTATCAGTCACTCGCTGAAGGCGAAGAGCTGCAGGTGGTGGCCAGCTTCACCGTCACCGACGACCAAGGTGCCACCAGCAGCAACACCCTGACCATCACCATCACCGGTACCAACGACGCGCCAGTGGCCGCAGTGGCCACAGCGACAGCGACCGAAGACGGCGCACTGGTGACCGGCAGCGTCACCTCCACCGATGTGGACGTGCTGGGCCAGACCGCCAGCTACGCGCTTGATGCACCCGTGGCCGGCCTGACGATGGACGCCGATGGCACTTACAGCTTTAACCCAGGCGATGCGGCGTATCAGTCACTCGCTGAAGGCGAAGAGCTGCAGGTGGTGGCCAGCTTCACCGTCACCGACGACCAAGGTGCCACCAGCAGCAACACCCTGACCATCACCATCACCGGTACCAACGACGCGCCAGTGGCCGCAGTGGCCACAGCGACAGCGAGCGAAGATGGCGCACTGGTGACCGGCAGCGTCACCTCCACCGATGTGGACGTGCTGGGCCAGACCGCCAGCTACGCGCTTGATGCACCGGTGGCCGGCCTGACGATGGACGCCGATGGCACTTACAGCTTTAACCCAGGCGATGCGGCGTATCAGTCACTCGCTGAAGGCGAAGAGCTGCAGGTGGTGGCCAGCTTCACCGTCACCGACGACCAAGGTGCCACCAGCAGCAACACCCTGACCATCACCATCACCGGTACCAACGACGCGCCAGTGGCCGCAGTGGCCACAGCGACAGCGACCGAAGATGGCGCACTGGTGACCGGCAGCGTCAGCTCCACCGATGTGGACGTGCTGGGCCAGACCGCCAGCTACGCGCTTGATGCACCGGTGGCCGGCCTGACGATGGACGCCGATGGCACTTACAGCTTTAACCCAGGCGATGCGGCGTATCAGTCACTCGCGGAAGGCGAAGAGCTGCAGGTGGTGGCCAGCTTCACCGTCACCGACGACCAAGGTGCCACCAGCAGCAACACCCTGACCATCACCATCACCGGTACCAACGACGCGCCAGTGGCCGCAGTGGCCACAGCGACAGCGAGCGAAGATGGCGCACTGGTGACCGGCAGCGTCAGCTCCACCGATGTGGACGTGCTGGGCCAGACCGCCAGCTACGCGCTTGATGCACCGGTGGCCGGCCTGACGATGGACGCCGATGGCACTTACAGCTTTAACCCAGGCGATGCGGCGTATCAGTCACTCGCTGAAGGCGAAGAGCTGCAGGTGGTGGCCAGCTTCACCGTCACCGACGACCAAGGTGCCACCAGCAGCAACACCCTGACCATCACCATCACCGGTACCAACGACGCGCCAGTGGCCGCAGTGGCCACAGCGACAGCGACCGAAGATGGCGCACTGGTGACCGGCAGCGTCACCTCCACCGATGTGGACGTGCTGGGCCAGACCGCCAGCTACGCGCTTGATGCACCGGTGGCCGGCCTGACGATGGACGCCGATGGCACTTACAGCTTTAACCCAGGCGATGCGGCGTATCAGTCACTCGCTGAAGGCGAAGAACTGCAGGTGGTGGCCAGCTTCACCGTCACCGACGACCAAGGTGCCACCAGCAGCAACACCCTGACCATCACCATCACCGGTACCAACGACGCGCCAGTGGCCGCAGTGGCCACAGCGACAGCGACCGAAGATGGCGCACTGGTGACCGGCAGCGTCACCTCCAGCGATGTGGACGTGCTGGGCCAGACCGCCAGCTACGCGCTTGATGCACCGGTGGCCGGCCTGACGATGGACGCCGATGGCACTTACAGCTTTAACCCAGGCGATGCGGCGTATCAGTCACTCGCTGAAGGCGAAGAGCTGCAGGTGGTGGCCAGCTTCACCGTCACCGACGACCAAGGTGCCACCAGCAGCAACACCCTGACCATCACCATCACCGGTACCAACGACGCGCCAGTGGCCGCAGTGGCCACAGCGACAGCGACCGAAGATGGCGCACTGGTGACCGGCAGCGTCAGCTCCACCGATGTGGACGTGCTGGGCCAGACCGCCAGCTACGCGCTTGATGCACCGGTGGCCGGCCTGACGATGGACGCCGATGGCACTTACAGCTTTAACCCAGGCGATGCGGCGTATCAGTCACTCGCGGAAGGCGAAGAGCTGCAGGTGGTGGCCAGCTTCACCGTCACCGACGACCAAGGTGCCACCGGCAGCAACACCCTGACCATCACCGTCACCGGCACCAACGACGCAGCAATCATCACCGGCGATCTCTCCGCCATTCTGACCGAGAACAACGACAGCACCGATCCGCAAACGGTTGGCGGCGAGCTCTTCAGCGCCGATGTCGATGGCGACACGACTTTTGCCGCCCAGGCGGGCACCGCGGGTGATTACGGTACCTTCAGCGTCGCGGAAAATGGTGCCTGGACCTACACCACTTTCGATGACCTCAACACCCTGCCGCATGAGAATGCCGACGAGCATTTCACGGTGACCTCCAGCGACGGCACTTCGATTGTGGTCGATATCGACCTGCTCAATGTCAATGACGCCCCGGTGGCGATCAACGCGTTGCTCAGTCAGATCGTCACCGCCGGTTACTCCCAGGATTGGTCCTACAACTACCAGACGGGCCTGGACCCGGCGGTGTTCAGCGATCCCGATGGCGACACCATGACCTTCTCCGCGACACGGGCCGATGGTTCGCCCTTGCCGAACTGGATGCACATCGACCCGGCAACCGGCACCCTCTCGGGTCGGCCAGCGCAGAGTGACGTGAGCGATCGCCCGGTGGTGGTCAAGATCACCGCCAGCGATGCCTATGGCGGTTCGGTCGACGAATATCTCGATGTGCTGGTGCAGCCGCGCACCGAGAACGAGTTGCCGACTCGCGAGACGGCGCCCGACCTCGGGTCCACCAATGAAGACACGGCCAAGGTCGTCACCGTGGCCGAGCTGTTGGCGGGCTTTAGCGATGGCGATCTGGACCCGGTCACCATCGTCGCTGGCAGCGTGACTGCCGATCACGGCACGGTGGTGTTCAATAGCGAAGCGCAAACCTACACCATCACTCCGACGTTCGATTACAACGGCCCGCTGACCCTGAGCTACCAGGTCACCGATTCCTACAGTGCAGAGACGGTGGCGACGTCGGCGAGTCTGACGGTGACTCCGGTCGACGATTCGCCCCGCATTGAAACCGCACTGCCCGATCTGCGTGTCACCGAAGGGCAGTCAGTGACTCTGAATGTGACCGATTTTGAGGCCTATGGCTTCATGGCGCATGGCTTCATGGATGTCGAGGGCTCGCCGCTGACCTACACGGCCAGACTCTCGACCGGCGCTCCCCTGCCGGACTGGATCACTTTTGATGGCACGACTCTGGTCGCCAACCCGACCAGTAACCTGCATGTGACGACCAACGTCCGTATCACGGCCACCGATACGGTCGGTCACGGCACGGTATCCGACGTGCTGCAGATCATCGTCGCCCAGGTCAACGATGCCCCGACGCTGCAAGCCATTGCCGTCCAATCAGTCAGTGACACCAGCGCCGATGACAGCTTCGCCGTGCTGTCCGCGGGGCTGATCGGTACGGACGAGGAAACGGCGGGCGCCAGCTTGAGCTACGGCATCATGAACGTGGCCGCCGTGGACGGTGTTTCGACCCTGGTCGGCACCTACGGCACACTGACCGTCACTGTGGGCGGCAGCTGGACCTACACACCGGCCGACGGCGCGCTCGAAGCCTTGGGCGCCAGCGATTCGCCGAGCGAGACCTTCACCGTCTTCGTCAGGGATGTCGCTATCGGTGCCGCCAACAACCAGCTGGCTCATACCACGACGCAACAACTTGTCATCAACCTGAGCGGCGCCAACGACACCCCGACCGGGATCCTGGCGCTGACCGGTACGGCTGCGGAACTGCAGACGCTGAGCGCCGACCCGGCTGCCATCGCCGACCGCGACGGTATCGACGCGGTCACGTTCAACTACGAATGGCAGCACAGCACTGACGGCATCGCCTGGAGTGCAATCGACGGCGCCGCCAACGCCAGCACCTATACCCTGGCCGACACCCTGGGTGGCGAGCAGGTTCGCGTCGTCGCCACCTACACCGACAATGCCGACGGTAGCAACAGCGTTGCCAGCAGCGCGGTCACGGTGGGTGAAGTTCGCAATAGCTTTGCGCTGACGGAGTTTGCAGATGCACCACCGCTTTATGGCGTGACCAATGACCTGGTCGATGCCCTGGATGGAAATGACATTGTCTCGGGTGGTCATGGCAACGACACCTTGATTGGCGGCGGCGGCAACGACATGCTGTACGGCAACGAGGACAATGACCAGTTGCTGGGCGGCAATGGCGACGACTGGATGCATGGTGGCCAGGGTAACGACGCGCTCGACGGCGGTGCCGGCAACGACACCCTGGTGGGTGGCCTGGGCAATGACACGCTGACCGGGGGAGACGGCCTCGATACGGCGGATTACTCGGCATCGAGCGACGCGCTGACCATCAACCTCTCGACGCTGACCGGGCAAGTGGTCAGCGACTCCCGCGGAACCGATCTGCTGGGCGGCATTGAGAACCTGGTGGGTGGCGCCTACGGCGATAGCCTGACCGGCGACACGGCGGCGAATGCCATCGACGGTCTGGCAGGCAACGACACGATTTCCGGTGGTGTCGGTGCGGATACGCTGCAAGGCGGCGACGGCAACGACACGCTGTACGGTAACCAGGACAATGACCAGCTGTTCGGTGGCAATGGTGACGACTGGATACATGGTGGGCAGGGTGACGACGCGCTCGACGGCGGTGCCGGCAACGACACCCTGGCGGGTGGCCTGGGCAACGACACGCTGACCGGGGGAGACGGCCTCGATACGGCGGATTACTCGGCATCGAGCGACGCGCTGACCATCAACCTCTCGACGCTGACCGGGCAAGTGGTCAGCCTCACCCAGGGTAGCGATCTGTTGAGCGGCATTGAAAACCTGCTGGGCGGCGCCTACGGCGATGCCCTGACCGGCGACAACGCAGCGAATCTCCTGAACGGTCTGGCAGGCAACGACACGATTTCCGGTGGTGTCGGTGCGGATACGCTGCAAGGCGGCGACGGCAACGACACGCTATACGGTAACCAGGACAATGACCAGCTGTTCGGTGGCAATGGTGACGACTGGATACATGGCGGCCAGGGCATCGATCTCCTGGAGGGCGGCGCCGGTAACGACACCCTGGCGGGTGGCCTGGGCAACGACACGCTGACCGGGGGAGACGGCCTCGATACGGCGGATTACTCGGCATCGAGCGACGCGCTGACCATCAACCTCTCGACGCTGACCGGGCAAGTGGTCAGCCTCACCCAGGGTAGCGATCTGTTGAGCGGCATTGAAAACCTGCTGGGCGGCGCCTATGGCGATGCCCTGACCGGCGACAACGCAGCGAATCTCCTGAACGGTCTGGCGGGCAACGACACGATTTCCGGTGGTGTCGGTGCGGATACGCTGCAAGGCGGCGACGGCAACGACACGCTGTACGGTAACCAGGACAATGACCAGCTGTTCGGTGGCAATGGTGACGACTGGATACATGGCGGCCAGGGCATCGATCTCCTGGAGGGCGGCGCCGGTAACGACACGATTGCCGGGGGTCTGGGCAACGACCTCCTGAGCGGTGGCTCGGGTAACGATGTGTTCCTGTTTAACACAGCATGGGGCGCCGGCAATGTTGACACCATCACCGACTTCCAGGCTGGCGACAAGATCGCTCTTTCGGCTTCCTTCTTCACCGCATTTGCGGGTGGGGTGGTGAGCTTCGGTGCGAACTTGAGTTACGATACGGGTACAGGGGCGCTGGCTTACGATGCCGACGGGGCGGGTAACGAGGCAGCAGTAATCATCGCTATCGTGGGGACGGCGACACATCCCTCCCTGACCCAGGCCGACTTTATGCTTGGATAAGTCGAAGCCAACCCACGGCACACACAGACCCCGGCTTGTCTAGAACCGGGGTCTGTATTTTTTTCTAAAATTCGAAGGGGTAATTTGACAATTTTCTCTCCGGTTGCCGTAGGCGGTGTCGGGGGTAGCGGCACTCGCGTGATTGCTCAGTTCCTGGGTCGGCTCGGTTATTTTATGGGCCATGATCTCAATGAAGCCGTAGATAATCTGGGCTTCACGCTTCTGTTCAAGCGATTCGAAATAATCGAGACGAGCGAAAGCGAGTTCGACACCTTGCTTGATATTTTTTCCCGTGCCATGCGGGGCGCCGATCGCCAGTGGTCTGATCTCGATCGCGAGATCATTCTTGCTGCTGCAAGCAAAGAGCGTTTGCCACAACACACTTTGAGCTGGCTGCAGGCCAGAGCGCTGAACTTGTTAAGTGTGCCGCTGGTGGAAAATCCCCGAAAACTCTGGGGCTGGAAAGAGCCCAACACTCATCTTGTCTTGGATCGCCTGCTCACCCGGATGCCGGAACTTAGATACATTCATGTGCGTCGCAACGGTTTTGACATGGCCTGCAGCAGGAATCAGAATCAACCCAGGCTATGGGGGAAGTTCTTGATGGGGCAGGAAGTTTCTGGCGAATGCTCGCCTCGTCATTCTTTGAAATACTGGTGTGCCGCCGAGCGGCGCGTCGAACGAATCGTAAAATCTGCACAAGGTCGGCAGGGTTTTCATATTGTGGATTATGACAACTTATGCACCGATACCAGGACCGAGTGGTTGAGGTTGTTAAGATTTTTCGATATATCGGCATCCAGTGAGTTCCTGGATGAACTTGTGTCGATCATTAAGCCACCTGCGTCCATTGGGCGTCATCGTTTATTGGATATGGCGCAATTCGATCCGGACGACGTGACTTACGCGCGTTCGCTTGAGATAAACCCTCCGCGGGCACGAGCCATCAAGCCACCGTCGTGATGGCGAGCACATTTGCAGAACCATCCCCAAAGCTGGTGAGGCACCGATCGCAACCGGCCTGCACCCGTCGCCCGATTTTGCCCGAAAGGATAAAAACCATGCTATTCGCGGGTCAAGGATTGTCGCCCGCGGCGATCAGCACTCGCATGAAGAAGCCGCCCGAACAGGTCGATGTCACGCCAGCGCAGATCGACGAACTGCTGGCCCTCGCGAAACCGGTGTTTCCAGCGCCGCAGTACGCCCGGCTCAGCCAGATCCTCTCGACCTTTGTCTTCGTCATGCAGGCCCTGCAGAACACGAAGCTCTCGCTGGCGCGTTTTCGACAGATGGTGTTCGGCGCCCCGACCGAGAGCAAACGCAACCTGCTGAAGCCGCTCCCCCAGACGGACGAAATACCCGCCGCTGCGGATGCGGCCGCGCCCGGAGAGACCGCGCCAGCCGAAGCGACCCCCCCGAAGCCCCCGAAGCCAGGCCACGGCCGCAACAGCGCCGCGAAGTATGTCGATTCGCAGGTCATCGAAGTGAAGCTTCCGGGTCTGAAGGCCGGCGATCCCTGCCCGAACTGCGACCAGGCCAAGGTCTATGCCTCACCTCCCCGCATCGTCGTCAAAGTGGTCGGCCAGCCACCGATTGACGCCACGATCTACCGCCTGGAAACCCTGCGCTGCCGGATGTGCGAGACGACCTACGTGGCGCCGCTGCCGTAGCGCAACTGGGCGAGCAGGCTCGCACAGCTGGGGTCATATTTCGACGCGCAGACGCCTTCGGGCAGCGGCGCCACGTAGGTCGTCTCGCACATCCGGCAGCGCAGGGTTTCCAGGCGGTAGATCGTGGCGTCAATCGGTGGCTGGCCGACCACTTTGACGACGATGCGGGGAGGCGAGGCATAGACCTTGGCCTGGTCGCAGTTCGGGCAGGGATCGCCGGCCTTCAGACCCGGAAGCTTCACTTCGATGACCTGCGAATCGACATACTTCGCCGCGCTATTGCGGCCGTGGCCTGGCTTCGGGGGACTCGCTTCGGCGGGCGCGGTCTCTCCGGCCGCGGTCTCTCCGGGCGCGGCCGCATCCGCAGCGGCGGGTATTTCGTCCGTCTGGGGGAGCGGCTTTAGGAGATGGCGTTTGCTCTCGGTCGGGGCGCCGAACACCATCTGTCGAAAACGCGCCAGCGAGAGCTTCGTGTTCTGCAGGGCCTGCATGACGAAGACAAAGGTCGAGAGGATCTGGCTGAGCCGGGCGTACTGCGGGGCCGGAAACACCGGTTTCGCGAGGGCCAGCAGTTCGTCGATCTGCGCTGGCGTGACATCGACCTGTTCAGGCGGTTTCTTCATGCGAGCGCTGATCGCCGCGGGCGACAGTCCTTGACCCACGGATAGCCCAGGTTCCACCCTTCACACCCCGGCTTCGACCCGGTCTTGCGACTCGACGCCGGATGATCGGCGATCGACGGGCGGATGAAGACGAGATCGTCTTCGGAAATCTGCCGGTGTCGGTCCCTCGGGGGCGTGTGCATGTGCCGCACCATACCCGATTTGAGCGTGGAACGTCAGCTGAAAGTGCAAATATTTGATCGCGGGAGGCTTCCGGCGGCCTTGTCCAGGGCGTTTTGCAGCTTTGCCGGAGGGACACGCATGTGCGGCGTGATCTGGATCATGCGGCGCACCAGAAGGCGCTGCACAGGCCGGCGAGACCGGCCAGGCCCGGGCCATTGAGTTCCACCCGCATCTTTGCGCCGCGCGGGTTCTCGAGTTCTATCGTGCACTCGCAGAGGCGCTGAGCGACGGGCTCCCGGGCAGGCGACACCGTCAACTCGACGAACCGGGTTTCATTTCCCGTGGTACCCAGCGCCCCCCCGGCCTGCTCCTGCTGGCGCCGCTTCAAATTCTTGTAGTCAAGATGCAGTGCCCGCGAGACCCGGTACACACCGTGCTTCCCTGCGAGCCCAATCGCCGCCGACCACAACGCCTGAGGGATGCGATCGCCACACCCGCGGCCTTCTCGCCAGAGCCTGAATCGCTCCTCTACCTGTTCAAGGCTCTCGCCGTCCCCTGCTGCCGCCACCTTCGCCAGGTCGTCCATCTGCTGCTGCTCCTCATCGGGTTGAATTCGCAGCCAACCTTACCAAGGACGTTCAGCGATTTCATGCCATCTTGCCGGTAACCGGTAACTCTGCGGCGTTTCCCGGACCCGCCTACGGTGCCTGCCGCTGTAATGGCGAGCGTAGCGGATTGGCCGCGAAGAGCTGCTTCCAGCAGCGGGGTGTGAGTTCGTGAACACGGTTCGCTGGGTGCTGGCCGACGCGTTGCAGGACATCGACGAGGTAGTCGTAGGGATTGATGTCATGCAGTCGGCAGGTGACGATCAGGCTTTGCAGGATGCCGACCTGCCGGGCGCCGAGCTCGGTCCAGCAGAACATCCAGTTGCGGCGACCCATCGGGATGACGCGCAGGGCCCGTTCGAGATGATTCGTATCGATCGGTACGTCCGGGTCGGTGAGAAAGACTTCCAGTCCGAAGCGGCGGTTGCGGGCATAGGCCAGCGCCTGGGTCAACGGGTTGCTGGGCAGCAGACCCTGGGCGGCGAAGCGTTCGTCGACCCAGGTGAAGAAGCGCTCGACGACCGGCTTGGCATGGGCCAGTCGGTGATCTTTCTTCTGCTCGCCGCTCAGCCGGGCGCGCCGGATGTCTTCCTCGATCGCGTACAGCTCGCCGATCAGCGCCAGCGCTTCGGCCGCCGCTTCCGGTTCGGCCGCCTGCGCCTCGAAGAAGCCGCGACGGGTATGCGTCCAGCACTGGGCATGGATGATCCCCGTCTTCGCCGCGTAGCGGGCATAGGCAGCGTACCCGTCCGACAACAGCACCGCGCGTTCGACAGGCGTCAGCCCCAGCGCTGCCTCGACGTGCCTGATCTCGCGACTCTGAAAGAAGGGGAAACAGATTTCGTCACGTTCCCCATAGACCGGCCAGAAGTAGCCTTGCTTCAGCTTGCCCGGACCCGCCTGTCCGGCCTTGATCGGCGTCTCGTCCATGGCCTTGACGCGGGACTCGCGAATCGACGCGAACTGCGCCTCATAGATCGGCTCGAGCAGGGCCGCGCCGCGTTGCCCGATCTGCGTCAGCCACGGCCGGCTGACAGTGAAACCGGCGTCGATCAGGCGCTGGTGCTGGCGATACAGCGGCAGGTGGTAGGCGAACTTGTCGATCAACAGACCGGCGACGAAGCTCACGTCCGCCCGGCTGCCGTCGATGACGTTGCTGGGTGCCGGCGCGCAGACGAGAGCCTGGCTCTTCTTGATCTTCACCACCGGGCGGCGATACTTGATCACCACGTAGCTCCCCGGTCGCTGCGCCAGCCGATAGCTCTCCTTGTGACTGACGATCTCGTAGTCTTCGGGTGAGAGCCCCTCGGTTTGCGGGGCGCGCAGTTCGATGACTTCGACCGGTACGCGCGTCTCGTCGAAGAAGGGAAGCGCTTCGTCGTCGTGGTGGCGGGTCGGCGGTCGGCGGGTATGGGCGGCAATCCCGCGGCCCTGAGGGGCCGGCGGCGAGGCGGGCGGGGGTGACCAATCGCCCAGCGTCATCTGGCCGTTGGGCCCGATCTCGATACGTCGTTCGCTCTTCTGACCGAAGATCTGGCGTTTGAACCACTCGAGCTGCTGTTTAAGCCCGGCGATTTCCGCCTGCAGCGTCTGACACAGGGAGAGCACCTGTAGCGGGGTCAATGCCGCCGCTTCTTCGAGGCTGGAAAGGGTCAGGGTCGACGCCGGTTTCATGCCGGAATTATGCCCGAAGACAGGCCACAAGTCCATGTTTATACGCTGATATGTGAGGGATTTTGCGCCATTTCCGGGGCCCGGTAACGCTTCCTGAACCGGCCGGGCTCGATGCCTTCGAGCAGGAGTTTCAGACCGGTCCAGTCGGTTTCTCGCGTGCTCAATTTCGACCAGTCGGCGACGAATCGGCCGGCTTCGAGCCGCTTCGCCCACAGGCAAAAGCCGGTGCGGTCCCAGTAGAGGACCTTGACCTGGGTAGCCCGGCGGTTGAAGAAGACGAACAGCTGTCCGCTCAAGGGGTCCTGACCCAGCACGTTGCGGGTCAGCGCGTACAGGCCGTCGAAGGACTGGCGCAGATCGACCGGCCGGCCATACACCTGCACGCGGATCTGACCTTCAGGGAAGAACATCAGCCCCGCACCAGGTGGAGTTGCAGACCCCCGCCGAGGTCCAGGGTCAGTTCGAGCCGTGAAGGGGGACTGCCTTCCCGCAGAGCACCGACGTCAACGAAAGCCGCGGACGGCGAACTCGCCGTGAGCCTGGTGCCTTTCTCTGCGCCTGCCCCACCCAGGCGGCCACGCCAACGGTGGAAGCTGGTATCGCTGATCCCTTCCTGCGCGCAGAAGTCGGTTACGCTTAATCCGCTGCCGGCAAATCGCGACAGCAACCCCTGCCAGTCGTCCGCACTGCGCCGCAACCGTAACTCTTGACCATTCTTCGACATCCTTGCCTCCTCGTTCCATGATCTGACGAACCTATTGTCGTCACCATCAAGGCATCGAGGAAGAACGCCTCCAGGTTAGCGGTTACATACATCCACCTTACAGTAAGAATTACGCCTGCAGCCGAAGCACGCTCGAAGGTTGGGTTGTCGCAACACGATTTTGCTACCCTGTTAGGGATTTCTCCGCGCACGCTGCAGGATTGGGAGCAAGGCCGGAGAGAGCCTACAGGAGCGGCCAAGACTCTGCCACGGGTCGCCTGCTCCCACCCAGAGGTACTACGCGAGCTCCAGCCCTGAAGCGCACATCCCGGGTGGATCCTCCCTCCCAGAGGGTGTAGGGTAGTCGTCAGGATTCCTGAGAAACGGGGGGTGCGGCCGGTCAACCCGGCGACAGGTGGGCGGCGGGGATGGCGACGGGTTTCTGGCGGCCGAGCAGGCTGAGCATGACGGTGACCCGTTCGGCGGCGACGTCGGAGACGATGCCGGACATTCCCTTGAGCGGTCCGGCAGCGATCTCGACGCTGTCGCCGGCCTGAAAGGGGAGCGCTTTATCGGCCATGGCGGTTGCCTGAGAGTCGGCCAGCGAGCGAATCGCCGCCAGCGTCGCTTCGTCGATCGTCGCCGGCAGGGCGCCGAAGCTGACCAGGCCGCTGACGCCGGGGGTGCTGCGAATCGGCGCGATGCTCTGGCCGGGACGGCCGCAGCGCACGAAGCCGTAGCGCGGGAACATCACCTGCTGCCGTTTGTGCCAGCCCTCGCGGGTCTTTTCCCATTGCGTCAGCAGGGGCAGGAAGACCTCGTAGCCCTGCTCCGCGAGTTTACGCGCCGCCAGCGCCTCTTGCCGAGGCTTGCTGAGGCAGACGTACCACGGCGGGGCGGCAGACATGGCGGCAATCGAGTGCTCGGAAAGGACGGTCGGAAAAGGGGTTTGAGGCAAGCAAGTATCTGCGGATCCGCTAGCGGTCGTCAATCAGGCCGCTATCCTCGCTATCCTCGCCGTCGCGTTCGAGCAGTCGCGGCCGCGGGGCGCGCAGCGGCAGGTGCAGGAGCAGGAGCTGACTGCCGAGCAGGGTGATGCGGCCCGGTCGGCGGTTGTTGCCGGTGTCGCTGTACTCGAAGTGATAGACGCGCCGCAGGCGCAGGCGGCCGTCGTCGTCGCGCGCCGGGCGCAAACCCGCGAGGGCGACGGTGTCGTCGAGCAGCAGCAGGTCTTCGGCCGCGCAGGCGGCGCGCGCGGCGTCGATGCCGGCGGCCCGGGCGTGGAAGCTGTCGAACCAGAACCAGGCGAGGGCCAGGAGGAGCAAGAGGCTCAGCGTTTCGGTCCAGGGCATGGTGGGCTCTCCAGGGCTGTAACATTTGCTAACCCCCGGGCGAGGGTTAATCGCCGCTGCTGACCCTGGGGTAGCACGAGATCGGGGTCAGGCTGGCTATACTAGCGGGAAATGGCCCATACCCCCTCTCTGCGCGTTTTCCCAATTCCCCGCCCGGCTCTCCAGTTTGCCACCGCCACGCTCCTGGCGACGCTGGCCGGTGCGCCGCAGGCCTTCGAAATGAGCGACCCTTTTGCCACCGGGGCGCTGCTCCCGGCACGCCCGGGCCTCGCGGTCGATGGCGCCATTAAGCCCTGCCCGGCGCCGGCCGCGGCGACCCGCTATGGCGTCTTCGAAGTGGTCGATCTCGCGCTGTGCCGGAATCCGGCGACCCGCGAAGCGTGGTCCCTGAGCCGCCTGCAGGCCGCCCAGGTGGGTCTCGCCCAGTCCGATTTCCTGCCGGCGCTCGACGGCCGCGTGGCGACCAGCCGGGTGAGCGTCGACGGGCGCAGCGCCCACTCGCGCAATGCCTCGCTGACCCTCTCCTGGCTGCTCTTCGACTTTGGCGCCCGCGCCGCCAACCTCGAGATCGCGCGCCAGCTGATGAGCGCCGCCGCCTCGACGCTCGATTCGACCGTCCAGAGCGTTTTTCTCGGCGCCCTGCAGGCCTATTACAACGCCCAGGCCGCGCGCGCCGCGGTCAGCGCTGCGCGGGCATCGGAAAGCGCGAGCCGTACCAGCCTCGATGCGGCGGAAGTCCGTTACCGGGTGGGGACCGGCACCCCGGCCGACCGCCTGCAGGCTCAGACCGCCTGGTCGCAGGCGACGCTCACCCGCATCCGCAGCGAGGGCCTGGAGCGCAACACGCTCGGGCGCCTGGCCAACGTCATGGGGCTGGACGCAAACCAGCCGCTGCTGCTCGACGACCTGCCGGCGGCCACTCCCGCGGCGGGCTTCGAAGCCGATGTCGCGGCGCTGATCGCCGAAGCGCGCGCCCGGCGGCCCGAACTCAAGGCCGCCGAAGCCGAACTGCAGGCGGCCCGGTCGGGCATCGATTACGCACGCGCTGCCGGCCGGCCGACGGTCTCGTTCAACGCCGGTCCGCAATGGGAAGACCTCGGCGGCGCCTCGGCGAACGGCAGTTCGATCGGCCTCGTGGTGAACCTGCCGTTCTTCCTCGGCTTCAACACCACTTACAGCGTGCGCGCCGCCGAAGCTCGCAGTGAAGTCCAGGCGGCGCGCCGCGACAGCATCAGCCAGCAGGTCGCCCTCGACGTCTGGGAGGCTTACCAGAACCTCAACACCGCGACTCAGACGGTGCGCACCAGCGCCGACCTGCTGGCCAGCGCCGAACACTCCGAGCGCGTCGCGCTCGGCCGCTACAGGGCCGGCGTCGGCATTCTGCTCGACCTCCTCAACGCCCAGAGCGCGCTGGCCAACGCCCGCCTGCAACGCATCCAGGCGATGCTCGACTGGCAGGTCTCGCGGGCGACGCTGGCGCGCTCGGTCGGCACTCTCGACAGCCGCCTGCTGTCGCTCGCCGCCGACCAGAAAGTGCATCTGCCATGAAACTCCTGCGCCGCAAATCGCTTCTCGCCTTCCTCCTCGTCATCCTGCTCGCCGGCGGCTTCTACTGGTACCGCGAGAGTTCGGCGCCGACGCTGGAACAGCGCTACAAGCTGCAGACCATCGAACGCGGCGAGCTGACGCAGACCGTCTCGGCCAACGGCACGCTCAACCCGGTGGTGCTGGTCAATGTCGGTACCCAGGTCTCCGGCACGGTGACCCGGCTGTACGTCGATTTCAACGACAAGGTGACCAAGGGCCAGGCGCTGCTCGAACTCGACGACTCGCTGCTCGCCGCACAGGCCCGGCAGTCGGCGGCCAACGTGGTCAACGTGGGCGCCGCGCTGGATCTCTCCCGGGCCACCGAAAAACGCATGAAAGCGCTGTTCGACGAGGAATACATCTCGCGCCAGGAACTCGAACAGGCGGTCCAGGCGCGCCGCTCAAACGAAGCGCAGCTTGCGCAGGCGAAGGCCGCCGCCGAGAAGGATCAGGTCAACCTGCACTACACGACGATTCGCTCGCCGGTTTCGGGAATCGTCATCGACCGCGTGGTCGACCTCGGGCAGACCGTCGCCGCCAGCCTGCAGACGCCGACGCTGATCAAGATCGCTCAGGATCTGTCGGAGATGCGCATCGATTCGAGCTTTGCCGAAGCCGACATCGGCAGCATCCGCGAGGGGCAGAAAGTGCGCTTTACCGTCGATGCCTTTCCCGACCGGACCTTCCAGGGACAGGTGCAGCAGATTCGCCTCAACCCGACGACGCAGCAGAACGTGGTCACCTACAACGTGCGCGTTTCCCTGTCCAATCCCGACCAGATCCTGCTGCCCGGCATGACCGCTTACGTCAGCATCGCGGTCGCCAGCCGCGATGACGCCCTGCTGGTGCCGAACGCCGCTTTGCGTTTCAAGCCGACCGACGACGCAGCGCCGCCGGCCAGGGACTCGCCACCGGCGGGCGCCGGGCGCGGCAGGCAGCGGCCGCGCGACAGCGCGAGCGGCACCGTGTACCGGGTCGAGCAGGGCCAGCTGAAGCCGGTCGCCGTGCCGCTCGGGATTACCGACAACCGCAACAGCGAGGTGCTCGGCGGCGACCTCAAGGCCGGTGACCGGGTCGTCACCGGCGAGAACCTCTCCGGCAGCACCGGCAGCAACGGCGCGCCGAGCAGCGTCGGGGTGAGACTGTTCTGATGGCCGAGGCGATCATTCGCGTCGCCGGCCTGGGCAAATCGTACCGCACCGCCGCCGGTCTCTTTGCCGCCCTGCGCGGCGTCGATCTGACCATCGCGCGTGGCGAGTTCGTGGCCATCATGGGCCCCTCGGGGTCGGGCAAGTCGACCTTCATGAACCTCCTCGGCTGCCTCGACACGCCGACCAGCGGCGACTACTTCCTGGCCGGCCGCAATGTCGCCCAGCTCGACCGCGATGCGCTCGCGGCGCTGCGCAACCGGACCATCGGCTTCGTCTTTCAGGGCTTCAACCTGCTGCCGCGGATGAGCCTCGAAGACAACGTCGCCCTGCCCCTGGTCTATGCCGGCCAGCCACGCGAGGCGAGGCGCGCGCGGGCGCGGATCGAGCTCGGCCGGGTCGGCCTCGGCGATTACGCCGCTTCGCTGCCGAGCCGGATTTCGGGCGGCCAGCAGCAGCGGGTGGCGATTGCGCGCGCGCTCGCCAACTCGCCGCAACTGATCCTCGCCGACGAACCGACCGGCAACCTCGACAGCCATACCAGCGAAGAGATCATGGCGCTGTTCGAGGCGCTCAACCGCGACGGCATCACCATCGTTCTCGTCACCCACGAACCGGACATCGCGACCTTTGCCCGGCGGCAGGTGCGTTTTCGTGACGGGCTGATCGTCAGCGACCTGCCGACCCCCAGCGGAGCGATCGCCTGATGCTCAGGGCGATGCTCGGCGAGGCGTGGCTGGCGATGGGCGCCAACCGGATGCGCACCATCCTGACCATGCTCGGCATGGTGATCGGGGTCGGGTCGGTGGTGCTGATGATGGCCATCGGCCAGGGTGCGCAATATGCCGTGGCGCAGACGATCAAGACCATGGGCAGCAATCTGTACATCCTGATCTCCGGTTCGACCAGCACCGGCGGCGTGCGCAGCGGCGGCGGCGGCGGCCCGACGCTGTCCGTCGCCGACGCCGCGGCGATCGCCGAACTCGACGGCGTGGCGAACGTCGCGCCGGTGCATCAGGGAACGCAGCAGCTGGTCTATGGCGCCAACAACTGGAGCGCGACGGTGGTCGGCACGACGCCGCCCTATCTCGACGCGCGCGCCTGGACCGTGATCAGCGGTCATCCCTTCGGCGACTCCGACGTGCGCTCGGCGACGCGGGTGGCGCTGATCGGCCAGACCGCGGCGGCCAATCTGTTCGGCGCCGACGATCCGCTGGGCAAGACGGTCCGCATTCGCCAGAGCCCGTTCGTGATCATCGGCGTCCTCGGCAGGAAAGGACAGAACCTCGACGGGCGCGACCAGGACGACACCCTGATCATTCCGCTCTCCACCGCCCAGCGCAAGGTCTTCGGCACGCCGTTTGCGGGCTCGGTGCGCCTGATCATGGTGCAGGCGACTTCGGCCGAAGCGATGCCGACCGTCGAAGCGAGCATGACCGCCCTGCTCCGCCAGCGCCATCGCCTGCGCGAAGGGCAGGACAACGACTTCTTCGTGCGCAATCTCGCCGCCGCTGCCGACTCGGCGGCCGAAACGACGCGCGTGATGTCGGTCCTGCTCGGTGCCATCGCTTCGGTCTCGCTGCTCGTCGGCGGCATCGGGATCATGAACATCATGCTCGTCTCGGTCACCGAACGGACGCGCGAGATCGGCATCCGGATGGCGATCGGCGCTCGCCAGAAGGACATCCTGGCCCAGTTCCTGCTCGAAGCGCTGATGATCTCGGTCGCCGGCTGCCTGCTCGGCCTCGTTCTCGGAATCGGCGGCGCGCTCCTGACCAATGCGCTCAGCGACATGGTGATCGTCATCTCCGGTGGCTCGGTGGTGGTCGCTTTCGCCGTTGCCGCCGGCATCGGCGTCTTCTTCGGCTATTACCCGGCGCACCGGGCGGCGGCCCTCGATCCGATCGAGGCGCTGCGCCATCAGTAAGCGGACAGGCTACAATCTCCCTCCCGCCCTCATTGCGAGAAACCCTCCCATGCCCATTTATGCCCTCGGCGCCCGCCGCCCACAGCTCGACCCGCAAAGCTGGGTCGCCCCGAATGCCACCGTGATCGGCGACGTCCGGCTGGCGCGAAACGTTTCGATCTGGTGGAACGCGACCCTGCGCGGCGACAACGACCCGATCAGCATCGGCGAGAACAGCAACATCCAGGACCACTGCGTGCTGCATACCGACGAGGGCGTGCCGCTCTCGATCGGCCGCGATGTCACCGTCGGCCACCTGGTGATGCTGCACGGCTGCACGGTCGGCGACGGTTCGCTGATCGGCATCGGTTCGGTGCTGCTGAACGGTGCGGTGATCGGCAAGGGCTGCATCGTCGGCGCCAACACCCTGATCCCCGAGGGCAAGGTCTTTGCGGACCACTCGCTGATCGTCGGTTCGCCGGGCAAGGTGGTGCGCCAGCTCGACGCCGAAGAAGTCGCCCGTCTGCTGCACAGCGCCGAACACTATGTCGCCAACTGGCAGCGCTATCGAGATGATCTTGCCCGGCTCGACGCGCCGCACGCTTGACCCACACACCATCCATTCTTAAAAGGAAACCCCATGCAGGCTTTTCAGGACTACTACCCCGAGAACGTCGCCCATTGCTACGGCTGCGGCCGGCTCAACGAACTGGGCCATCAGATCAGGACCGTCTGGGATGGCGACGAGACCGTCACCCGCTTCCAGCCCCGGCCCGAGCACACGGCGATTCCCGGCTTCGTCTATGGCGGCCTGCTCGCCTCGCTGATCGACTGCCACTGCACCGGCACCGCCGCGGCGGCGATGTATCGCGCCGAGAACCGGCCGTTCGACAGCCTGCCGGCCTTCCGCTTCGTCACCGGATCGCTGCAGGTGAATTATCTGAAGCCGACGCCGCTCGGCCCAGAGCTCGAAATCCGCGGCAAGGTCAAGGAGATCAAGGGCCGCAAGGTCGTCGTCGAAGCGACGCTCTACGCCGACGGCGTCGCCACCGCGCGCGGCGAAGTCGTTGCCCTGCAGATGCCGGACAGCTTTACCAGCCAGTGAGATCAGGCGTTATCGGCCAGGCCCGGGCCGATAACGCCAGCTTCAGACCAGCAGCGGTGGGCGAAGCCTGGCGACCAGACGTTCGGCCGGCTCGATGATCTCGCTGCCGAAGATGCGCTGCAGGTGCGCCCGGTCGCGGTAGCGGACAACGGGCTGCAGCACGGATTCACGGCGCAGGATATGGTCGGACACCGGATACTCGCGCTGTGAATCCTCGATCAGGGGAATGACCGGCACCGAAGGATGCGCCGGCACGATCGCCTGCAACTCGGCAGGCACGCTTTTCGGATCGGAGAGGTCGGCAATGATGAACCGCGAGACGCCGGCGAAGCGCAGCACCGATTCGATCAGGTCGCGCTCGGGGGTCTTCTCGAAATCGAACAGGATGGGCACGTAGCCGCGGTCGAGTTGCGTCAGGGCACGGCGGATGTCGTCAAGCACAGCCTTGCGCTCGTCGGTGAAGCGCCCGAGGATCAGTACGCAGACTTGCGCCATGTCGGAGAGCTGGCGCTGGAAGGCCTGCGCGTCGTGCCGGGACGCGCGCCGCTGGGTGCGCAGGGCGGTCGCGGCATGCGCGGCTAAGGCGGCCTCGCGACGCTCGTCCCCGCCGCTGCGGGCGGCCGGCGGGAACAGCACCGAAGACTCGGCCGGCATGTAGACCATGAAACGCCCCCAGTCGCAGGGCCACCAGCTGCGTGAGTCGTCCATGACGTGCAGGCGCGCCCACGAGACCGCCTCGTCTACCGACAAGCCGAGCGCCAGCGAGCGGTACAGCCTTTCGGCGAAGTGCAGCGCGGCAAGGTTGCTGACCAGGCCTTGCACGCCCACCAGGCAGCCAATGCCGGCGCGCAGGAAATGCTGTGCCACTGGCCAGTAGCCGCTGTTGCAGGCGTTGAGCATCGCGCAGCGGACGCCGGCATGCTTGAGCAGGGGCGCCAGTCGCTCGACGCGGTTCCATCCGGCAGGCGAGCAGTCCTCCTCGAAGCGGCCGCCGAGCATCTGCTCGTCGGTGGCTTGCGCTACCGCCGGATTGACCAGCGCGACCAGGGTGGCCTGGCTGCCGTCGATGTCCACATGGCCGGCGTAGTGGAAGAAATCGCAACCGCGGGCCAGTTGCGCCTGCACGCCATCGGCATCGTCGGCCCACACCGAGTCGATTTCGACCAGGTCGGATAGCGGCGCGAGCGAGCGCTTGAGGCTGCGGAACTCCTGCTTGACCCCCCAGCCATCGGTGTGGTCGCTCCAGAGCGTGCCGACGAACAGGCCGCGCTGCCTTCGTCCCACTGCAGCGGGACGCGCGAGCAGCATCGGTGGCTCGCGTACCAGCGACAGCCGGCTGTCCATCAGCAGGAAACCACTGCGCGGCCGTGCTGCGTCGGCCACGTCGGGGCGGTAGAGGTATTCCCAGGGCAGGTCGATCAATTCGTCGGCGAGGCACAGCCGCAGGCGCAGGCCTGTGCCGGGCAAGGCGCCCAGGGCGCGCAGGCTGTCGACCAGCAGCGCCCACACCGGCGGCGGCAGAAGCCAGCGCGCGAGTTCGCGGCCCAGTGCCGTCGCCACCGCCCAGTCCGCCTGCACGGGCAAGCGATAGGCACGCGCGTCAAAATCGCCAATGCGCACGAACACCGGCGCGCGCATGCCACCGACCGGCGATGAATGGGCGATCACGCCGACGGAATACCCCTCCAGCCACGCGCGGATGGAGAAATCGACAAAGCGCTGTGCGGGTTCGGAGGCGGGTCGCACCCGGCTACGGGGCGAGCGGCCCGCCGGGGTCAGCGCGGCGCCCATGGCGGGGGCGCCAGACGACAGAGGGTCATGATCCTGAAAACCTCCGTTAGCGGGGGAAAATCCCGCTCATGCTTCGACAGGCTCAGCACGAACGGGATTTTTTTCATTTCACCCAACGGGTGAGCTTCCGTTTGCCCTGAGCAGCACGCGCAGCGGGCGTGTCGAAGGGCTCTCGGGTCATCAACGGAGGTTTCCAGGATGATCAGCATGACTTCCCATACTCGATTGCGCATTGGCGATACCCCGAGAAATCCGGCCGTCTGAGTCGACAGAGTCAGCGATCGAGATCGTGCTCGCCGCACAGGCGCAGCATCTCCTGGCGCGTCGAATCGCGCAGCCGCACCGCTGCCGCCCAGTCGTCACCGCTCGGGTCAAGCAGCGCCCCGAGCGCAAACGACAGGCGGCCGCGCCGCGGTAGCCAGGTGCGGTCACGCAGGACGCTGCGCGTGCCCTGCAGGCCGCCCGCCAGTACCGGCACCGGGGCCCGCACGGCGGCAACGAAAGCCCCCATGCGAAACGGCTTGAGGCCGGCTTCGCGCGAAAAAGTACCTTCCGGGAAGATCACCAGCCGGCGACCCTGACGCAGCGCGGTGACGATTTCATCGACATCCTCGGCGCTCTTCGAGGCTTCGAAGCGTTCGACGAAGAGGGTGCCGAGGGCGCGCAGGAAAGCATGGATCAGCGCCTGGTCGACGAATTCGCGCTTGGCGACGAAGCTGTACGCCGCCGCGGGCGGCAGCGCCGCGCAGAGGACGAGGGCGTCGAAATAGCTGCAGTGGTTCACCAGCAACAGGTGCGGGCCCTGCGGCAGCTCAGCGGGCGCGACGCGCGGCAGCGGCATGCCGGCCAGGGCGAGGAAGAGGCGCGCGGCGCGATGAACGATGCGGCGGCCGATCGCCGGCACGCGAATGCTGATCACGAGGCCGAGCACCGGCAGCGCGAGGAGCAGAAAGACCCCCCAGCACCACAGGCCATAAGCGCTGCGCGCGAGACGCCCGGCGCTTTCGGACAGGCGGGCGTGCACGGCGGCGACGCCGAGCCGCAGCAGTTGCTGCCGGTCGGCGGTGACGCGGGCGCCGATCAGGCCGCTCTCGAAAGCGTCGCGCGTGGCGCTGCGCCGGATCTTGCCGCTCGATGTCTTGAGCACCGCGTTTAGCGGCGCCAGTACGACCTCGTCGGCCGGCATGCCGATCACGTCGACCGCTGCCTCGTCGATCTGCTGCCGCAGCGCCTCGCGCTCGGCCGCGTCCTCGCTGCGCGTTTCGGCGACCACCACCAGCCGTTCGAGCGCATTGACCGGGTCCTTGCTGGCGAACACCGCGACACAACCGCGGCGAACGCCGGCGAGGTTGCCGACCGCCTGTTCGAGTTCGTAGGGGTAGAGGTTGCGGCCGCCGCGGATGATCAGGTCCTTGACCCGGCCGGTGAGGTAGATTTCTCCGTCGACGGTGTAGGCGAAGTCGCCCGAGTCGAGCCAGCCGTCGCGAAACAGCGCCTGGGTCGCGAGCGGGTTGCGATAGTAGCCGGCGGTCGCCGACGGGCCGCGAAACTGCAGGCGGCCGACGCAGCGGTCCGTGAGCTCGCAGGCGTCTTCGTCCACGATGCGGATCTCGTGCCCGGGCAGCACCCGGCCACAGGCGGGAACGTCCATCACGTCCGCTTCGTCAGGCGCCGCCGGCAGCGCCCGTTTGCGCCTGGCGAGTGCGACGCGCCCGATGCGGTCGATGCGCGGGCCGCGCCCGAGCGGCGGGAAGGCGAGCCCGACCGAGCACTCGGCGAGGCCATAGACCGGGGTCAGCGCGTCGGCGCGCAGGCCGCAGGGCGCAAAACGCTCGGCAAAGGCCTGCAGGGTCGCCGGACTCACCGGTTCGGCGCCGTTCAGCGCGAGCCGCCAGGACGACAGGTCGATCCCCTCGAGTTCGGCGTCGGCGAGCTTGCGGGCACACAGGTCGTAGGCAAAGTTGGGCGCCGGCGACAGCGTTCCGCGCTGCTGCGAGATGACCCGCAGCCAGCGCACCGGCCGCGAAAGGAAAGCGAGCGGCGACATCAGGACGAGGCGCATGCCGAAATAGAGCGAGCCGAACCAGGCGCCGATCAATCCCATGTCGTGGTAGAGCGGCAGCCAGGAAACGAAGACGTCGTCGCTGCTCACCGCGACCGCTTCGCCCATTGCCCGCAGGTTGGCCAGCAGGTTGGCATGGCTGAGGATGACGCCCTTGGGGTCGCCCGTGCTGCCCGAGGTGTATTGCAGAAAAGCGATGTCTTCCGGTGCCGCCCGGTAAAGCAGCGGCATCGCTTCGCAGTCGAGTTCGGCCGGGGTCAGCACCGCGGTCAGGGTCGGTGCCTCGGCGCGCAAGAGGGCAGCAACGCCTTTGGCTTGCCGCACGGTGATGATCAGCACGGCCTCGGCGTTGGCCAGGATGCGTGCGTGCCGGCGCAGGTGATCCTCGATCTGCGCGAGGCGCGCCGGGGGATAGATCGGCACCGGAATGCCGCCGGCGAGCATGACGCCGAAAAAGCTGGTCAGATAGTCGCGCCCGGTGGGCAGCATCAGCGCCACCGTCTGTCGCGGCAGCAGCCCGCGCGCGACGAGACCGGTGGCGACCCGGCGCGCCTCGGCGAGCAGGCGACCATAGGTGAGGGTCTCGGCCTGCAACTCGCCGGAGGCCTTGCTCGCTTCGCTGTAGAGCAGCACATGCGGGTGATCCGGATGCTGCGCGGCATGCCACTCGAGGACTTCGACCAGCGTCCGGGCCTGTTCGGGCGCGCTGATCGGCCCGCTCGCCGGCGCCGGTTCGAAAGCGGCGACGGCCATCTGCTGGCTGCCGGCGCGGTCGATGAAACGCAGCAGATCCTGTGGCGTTTCGGCCTCGGCCAGCGCCGCCTCGGGCAGCGCGCAGGCAAACTCGCTGCCCACCCGCAGCAGGAGTTCGACCCGCGCCAGGCTGTCGAGGCCGAGGTCACGTTCCAGATGGCTCCCCATCCGGACCCGTCCGGCGCGGCCCGGGCGCGTCTCCTCGACCAGCAGCGAAACCACGCGCAGCAGGCGCGCGGCAGTTTCCGGCAGCGCCGATGGCTCGGTCGGCGGCGTCTCGTGAAGCTCTTCCTTCACCGTTTCAGGCTCCTTTCCTGCAGACCGCTCGGGCAACCGGGCGGCCGCCAGCGCAAGCGTGGAATCACGAGGATTCGCCGAGAACGAAGTCGATGCGCCCGCTTTCGAGGTCGGCCCGGACCAGCTTGACCTGCAGGCGGTCGCCGAGGCGATAGCGTCGACCGGTGCGTTCGCCGACCATCAGGTGCTTGACATTGTCGTACTGGAAATACTCTTCGCCGAGTTCTGAAACATGCACCAGACCTTCGACATAGACCTCGTCGAGGGCGACGAAGATGCCGAAGGGCACCACTGCCGCGATCGTTCCGGCAAACGATTCGCCGATGCGGTCGCGCATGTAGTAGCACTTGAGCCAGTTGCTGACATCGCGTGTCGATTCGTCGGCGCGCCGCTCGGTCATCGAGCAGTGCAGGCCGATGTCGCTCCATTTGCCCGGCGCGTAGGAGCCTCCGGCGAGCGCCGCCTTGATCGAGCGATGGACCAAGAGATCGGGGTAACGACGGATCGGCGAGGTGAAGTGCGTATAGTGCTCGTACGAGAGGCCGAAATGGCCGACGTTGTCCGGGCTGTACATCGCCTGGCGCAGCGAGCGCAGCATCACCGTCTGCAGCAGCTGCGCATCGGGACGGTCCTTGATGCACTCCAGCAAGAGCGCATAGTCGCGGGCGGTCGGATCGTCACCGCCGCCGAGGCCGATGCCGAACTCCTTGAGGAAGTTGCGCAGGGCGTCGAGCTTTTCCGCCGTCGGCCCTTCGTGAATCCGGTAGAGACACGGCTGGTGCCGGCTCTGCAGAAAGTCCGAAGCACAGACATTGGCAGCCAGCATGCACTCCTCGATGATGCGATGGGCGTCGTTGCGGTGCACCGGGACGATGTTCTCGATCTTGCCCTGGGCGTTGAACAGCATCATCGTTTCGATCGTCTCGAAGTCGATCGCGCCGCGCTTGTCGCGTGCCTGGCGGAGCACCCTGAAGAGGGCGTAGAGCGCCTGCAACTGCGGCTGCAGGGAACGCTCGAGGTCGCTCGCGGGCGGCGTCTCGCCGCACAGCCAGTGCCACACCTGGTCATAGGTCAGCCGCGCGTGCGAGCGGAAAACCGCGGGATAGAAACGGTAATCGCTGATCTCCCCCTGAGCGTCGATGCTCATGTCGCAGACCATCGCCAGACGTTCGACGTCGGGATTGAGCGAACAGAGGCCGTTGGACAGCTTCTCCGGCAACATCGGGATCACGCGCCGGGGAAAATAGACCGAGTTGCCGCGCTCGCGGGCTTCGCGGTCGAGCGCCGTTGCCGGCTGCACATAGTGGCTGACATCGGCGATCGCCACCACTAGCCGCCAGCCGTCGCCCTTCGCCTGGGCGAAAACCGCGTCGTCGAAATCTCTCGCCGTCTCGCCGTCGATGGTTACCAGCGACAGGCTGCGCAGGTCGGTGCGACCGTGCCACTCGGCCGGATCGAGCGCCTCCGGCAGCGCCTGGGCTTCGCTGAGCGCCGCCGGCGAGAACTCGAAAGGCAGTTCGTGCTTGCGCAGCGCAATCTCGATCTCCATGCCGGGGTCGGCGTAATTGCCGAGCACTTCGACGATGCGCCCGATCGGCTTCGAATGCCGGTCCGGCTGCTCGATGATCTCGACCGTCACCACTTCGCCGGCCCGCGCGCTGACATTACTGTCCGGCGCCACCAGGATGTCCTGGTTGATGCGCCGGTTTTCCGGCACGACGACGGTGATTCCATGCTCCAGCAGGACGCGGCCGACGACCCGGCTGTTGGCCCGTTCGAGGACTTCGACGATGACGCCCTCACGGCGGCCGCGACGGTCGATGCCGACGACGCGCACCAGGGCGCGGTCGCGGTGCAGGACTTTCGACATCTGCCGGGCTTCGAGCGACAGATCCTCGCTGCCGTCATCGGGAATCAGAAAGCCATAGCCATCGGGGTGCCCCTCGACCCGCCCGGCGATCAGGCTCGCACGCTCGGGCAGAAGGTAGGCGCTCTTGCGGTTGCGCAGCAGCTGCGCCTCACGTTCCATCGCCCGCAAGCGGCGCTGGAAGGGGTCGAGCTCGGTCTTGTCGATGTCGAGCAGCAGACAGAGTTCTTCGAAGCCGACCGGGCGGCCCTGCTCCTCGAGAATCTGGAGGATGTATTCGCGCGACGGCAGCGGCTGCTCATAGCGCTTGATCTCGCGTTCGAAGTACGGATCGCTTCGGCGAACGGCCGACAGTTTGAGGATTGACATTTTCTCTTGTTCCTATAGAATTCGGCCTTCGCTGGACATGCCCAGGTGGCGAAATTGGTAGACGCGCTAGGTTCAGGTCCTAGTGGTGGCAACACCGTGGAGGTTCGATTCCTCTCTTGGGCACCAGCCAAAAAACAGAAGGCCCTGATTTTTCAGGGCCTTTTCGTTTTCTAACGGCAGCTGTCCGGTTCCCACGGGCACCAACCCTGCTGAAACAGGTGCAGGCGCGGCCTGACTTCATTGTACGCCATCAAGCGCTTTGCCTGCCGTCGATTTGTCCGGCAACCCGCTTTCGCCGGCGATCCGCCACAAAATCCCTCGCTCTTCCCTGTCTTCCTTGTCCAGGTCTGTCCAGGTCTCTCCTGGCGACACCTGCGACCGACGAACTGCGGGCTGCCGGACAGCAGGAGGAGCGGCTGCGACACTCCCGGCGAGGACTCAAAAAAAATTATTTTAGCACTAGCCAAGGTGCGGCAATCTATGGATACTACGCTGCCGGAAGGTCGCCAGCAGCGCGCTGCCGAGAGAATGAGAACTAGTACCAACTCTGCCACAGGGGAGAAATCCAGATGACGATACGACCGGAGTTGATCGATAAGCTGCGCGCCAAACGCGCCAGTCTGACCCAGAACGTCAGTCCCGAGAAGCTTGAAACACTCCATGCCAAAGGCCTGTTGTCGGCCCGCGAGCGCCTCGACACGCTGTTTGCCGAGGGCACTTTCCAGGAACTCGGTCTGCATGCGGCGCACAGCGCCACCTTCTTCGGAATGGCCGGGCGGGTACTGCCCGCCGACGGCGTGATCGCCGGCAATGGCTATGTCGGAAACATCCAGGTGGCCGCCTTCAGCCAGGACTTCAGCGTCGTCGCCGGCACCCTGGGCAAGATGCAGGCGCGCAAGATCACCCGCATCATGCGCCACGCCCTGAAAATCGGCGTCCCGGTGGTGGCTTTCAAGGATTCGGGCGGCGCGCGCATTCAGGAAGGGGTCGACGCCCTCTCCGGCTACGGCGATGTCTTCTACGCCAACGTGCTGCTTTCCGGGGTGGTGCCGCAGATCGCCGTCATCTGCGGGCCCTGTGCGGGTGGCGCAGCCTATTCGCCGGCGTTGATGGACTTCGTGATCATGACGCGCAACAACGCGCACATGTTCCTCACCGGTCCGGAAGTGATCAGGTCGGTCACCGGCCGGGCGACGACGATGGCCGAAGTCGGCGGCGCCGAGATGCATGCGACGGTCAGCGGCAACGCCCACTTCATCGCCGAAGACGACCACCACGCGATCGACCTGGTCAAACAGATTCTCTCGTATCTGCCGGCCAACAATACCGAGGATCCGCCGCACGATCTCTCCGTGCCGATCGAGGAGATGGAGGATCCGGGGATCAACCAGTGCATCCCGGACAGTGCGTCCGAACCGCTCGACATGTACGCGGTCATCCGGCGGTTGGTCGACCAGGGGATCCTGCTCGAGGTGCATGCCGGCTTTGCGCGCAACGTCATCGTCGGTTTTGCCCGCATCAGCGGGGTCGTGGTCGGCATCGTGGCCAACCAGCCGATGGTGATGGCCGGCGCGCTCGACCTCAATGCGGCCGACAAGGTGGCCCGCTTCGTCCGCACGTGCAACATCTTCAACGTGCCCGTGGTGACCCTGGTCGATGTGCCGGGTTTCCTGCCGGGCGTCGAACAGGAGCGTGGCGGCATCATCCGCCATGGCGCGAAGATGCTTTCGGCCTACGGTTCGTGTACCGCACCAAAAATCACGGTCATCCTGCGCAAGGCCTACGGCGGCTCGTATCTCGCGATGTGCAGCCAGGAACTGGGGGCGGACATGGTTTTCGCCTGGCCCACGGCCGAGATCGCGGTGATGGGCGCCGAGGCCGCAGTCAAGATCCTCTACCGCAAGGAACTCGAACAGGCCGAAGACCGCCAGGCCCGGGCGGCTGAACTCGCTCAGGAGTACCGGGACGAATTCGCTTCGCCTTACGTCTCGGCGAGCAATTTCTATATCACCGACGTGATCGAACCGCAGGATACGCGCTGGATGGTTGCCCTCGCGCTGCGCAAGATCCTCGACAAGCGTGAACTCAGGCCGGCCAAGAAGCACGGCAACATCCCGATGTAATGCGCGAGCCAAGGAACCCTTCATCATGCTGACTGCCGCCATCATCAAGTCATTCCAGGTCTATGGCATCGCCATCGTGATCTCGGTCATCGTCGCCGTGCTGATCAAGGTGATGGTCGCCCTGACCGCCCGGATGGAAAAACCCAAAGCGACCGAGATCCCGACCGGAACGGTGTGCCCGGTCGGCTTCGGCGTTCCCGACGAGGACGTCGCCGCGCTCTCGGCTGCGATTTTCGCCGCCATCGGGCCGCACCGCATCCTGCACCTTGCCCAGACCAGCCCTGGCTGGGCCAGCGGTGGCCGCGCCGCTCATCATTCATCCCATACCCCGGGGCCGACGGGCCGCGGCCCCAGATAACAGGAGCACGACATGCCCAGACAATTCAAGGTGACAGTGAACGGACGCGAATACGATGTCAGCGTTCTGGAGCTCACTGCCGGCCAGGCGGCGGCACAGCCCTCGATCACGGTGAGCGGCCCGTCAACGCAGGCTGCCACCGCCGGCAGCGCGAGCAGTGCCGCGCCGGTGGCGGCAGCGCCCGTCGTGCAGATGGCGAGCGCCGGCAGTGGCGACGTCGTTGCCGGCATGGGCGGCGTGGTCGCTGAGGTCGATGTCAAGGTCGGCCAGTCGGTTGCCGTCGGCGACCGCTTGCTGGTCATCGAAGCGATGAAGATGAAGACGCCGGTGATCGCCACCCGCGCCGGTCAGGTGAGCCGCGTGCTGGTGGCGCCCGGCGACCCGGTCGAGGGGGGTCAGCCCCTGGTCACGATCGCGTGAGTTCGCTGACCCGCCTTGAGCGGGTTTCCATTGTCGGCAATTCGATGCGCAGGCGGACCGTTCAGGCCGCCCGCTGCGAGGACTGAAAGGTATGGAGAGCATCCGTTTTCTCGATCTGTTCCAGGGGATCGCCACCCTGGCCGCCGCCGAGCCGAAGATCATGATCGGTCGCATCTTCCTGATGCTGCTGGGATTTCTGCTGATCTACCTGGGCTCGCGCAAGATCCTGGAGCCCTTGTTGATGATCCCGATGGGGCTCGGCATGTCGTCGGTCAACGCGGGCGTCATGTTCCTCGACAGCGGCAGGGCAGGCACCCTGTTCGTCGATCCCCTGCTGACCGATCCGATCGAGCTGATGAATGTCCTGCAGATCGACTGGCTGCAGCCGATCTACACGCTGACCTTCAGCAACGGCCTCATCGCCTGCCTGGTGTTCATGGGCATCGGCGTCCTGCTCGATGTCGGCTACGTCATGGCGCGCCCTTTCCAGAGCATGTTCATCGCCCTCTTTGCCGAACTGGGGACGGTCGCCGTCTTCCCGATCGCCATTGCTCTGGGCCTCACCGAGCGCGAAGCGGCTTCGGTCGCCACCATCGGCGGCGCTGACGGACCGATGGTGCTGTTCACCTCGCTCGTGCTGGCCAAGCACCTGTTCGTTTCGATCACCGTCGTCGGCTATCTCTATCTCGGGCTGACCTATGGCGCCTACCCTTACCTGATCAAGTGGCTGGTGCCCAGGCACATCCGGGGGATCAGCATGGCCGAAGACCGCGGGCAACCGATCAGCCGGTCGCAGAAGCTGATTTTTGCCGTCGTCGCCTGCACCCTCCTGTGCCTGCTGTTTCCGGTCGCCGCGCCCTTGTTCTTTTCGCTCTTTGTCGGCGTTGCCGTGCGCGAGAGCGGCATCGAGTCGTTCACCAAGCTGCTCAGCGAGACCTTCCTCTATGGCGCGACCTTCTTCCTCGGTCTGACGCTGGGAGTTCTCTGCGAAGCCAATACCCTGCTCGAGCCGACGGTCCTCAAGCTGCTGCTGCTCGGCATGCTGGCCTTGCTGATCTCTGCCCTGGGTGGCCTGCTCGGCGGTTACCTCCTCTACTTCTGGAGCGGCGGCAAGTTCAACCCGATCATCGGCATCGCCGGGGTCAGCTGCGTCCCGACCACGGCCAAGATCGTCCAGAAGGTCGCCACCGAAGCCAACCCCGGCGCGATCGTCATGCCCCAGGCGCTGGGGGCCAGTATCAGCGGCGTCATCACCTCGGCGATCATCGCAGCGGTGTTCATCTCGCTGCTGCGCTAGCCGGCCAACCGACCCGCCCTGGCCTGTCGGTTGGCGATCGACAGGCCAGTCTCGTTCACCGTTTTCCGGCTTGGCTCTGCTGCCGGCGAGCGGGCGCGTCAAGCAGTGCAGTGCGTCATCGGCCGACCCGATGCGGCTATTTTTCGAGGTCCCTGGTCTGCTTTCCGGCGTCCACCGGAAAACCGGGCAGCGGGATGCTGGTAAACAGGGTACGGGTCTGGGTCTTCAGCTGGTCCTGCATCTGATGGATCATCTTCCGGCTCTGCTCCATGTAGGTGGCCATCATCGTCTGCATGGCCGGCCCCTGGAAGTTCATGAACTGCGACCACATGTCGCTCTGCATCTGGTTATTGTTTTCGCCGTAGATCTGCGTCGACTGCTCCTGCAGCTTCTTCTGGAAATCGACGAAGGACTTCATGTTCGTTTCCAGATACTTGCCGAGCATTCCCTGCATGGCGTGACCGTAGAAGCGGATCATCTGGGCCAGCAGGTCGGTGGTAAACAGTGGCACACCCGCAGCCTCCTCCTCGAGGATGATCTGCAGCAGGATGCTGCGCGTAATGTCTTCGCCGCTCTTGGCGTCCACTACGTTGAAGTTTTCTTTTGACAGCACGAGATCCTTGACATCGCTCAGCGTGATGTAGGCGCTCGTCTTGGTGTCGTAAAGACGACGGTTCGGGTACTTCTTGATCAGTCGCGGATGCTCGGGCATGACGACCCTTCCTCCATTTACAGATGACTCGGCGAGCGCCCTTGGACGCCCTTTGGTGCGGTGCAGCACAATTATACGCCAGCCAAAAAAAACAGGCTCCTGTTGGAGCCTGCCCAGACCATGCAGAGAAAAGACGGCTCTACTGGTAGTAGAGACCCCCACAGATGTTCATCGTCGAACCGGTCATGAAACCGGCGATGTCGGAAGCGAGATAGACGCATGCGCCACCGATTTCTTCGGGTTTGGCGAGACGCTTCATCGGCACGGTGTCCACGATGCTCTGCAGGATTTCCGGCTTGATCGCCATGACCATCGGGGTCGCCACATAACCGGGGGTAATGGCATTGACGGTGACGCCCTTGGCGGCGAGTTCGGCGGCGAGGGCTTTGGTAAAGCCGATGACGCCCGCCTTGGCGGCCGAGTAGTTGGTCTGGCCAGCCTGCCCTCTGAGGCCATTGACCGAGGAAATGTTGATGATCCTGCCCCAGCCGCGTTCGGCCATCTTGGCCGAGACCTGCTTGGTCATGTTGAAGAGGCTGCCCAGGTTGGTCGAAATGACGGCATTCCACTGCGCCAGTTCCATCCGGCCGAACATCTTGTCGCGGGTGATTCCTGCACAGTTCACCAGAATATCGATCGGACCGGCCTTTGCTTCGGCCTCGGCGGTGAGGGTGACACAGGCATCATAGTCGGAGACGTCGCCGGCAACACAGATGAAGTCGTTGAAACCCGCTTCCGCCATCGCCTTGTTCCATTCTTCGGGCTTGTCGAACTGCGGATGATAAGCGGCAACCACCTTGTGACCGGCCTTGGCCAGTTCCTGACAGATGGCGGTCCCGATTCCCCCCATGGCCCCGGTAACCAGAGCAACACGTTGCGTCATAGTTCTTTCCTTTCCTGTTGACATTGAGACGATTGGCGGCATGAAACCGCCAGGATTACACCCTTTGCTGACTACCCAGGGAATCGACGCGCGTCCCTGGCCCATACCCCGTGTCTGGAGATCTGGCCAGGCTGCGCGCTCGCGCCGGAATCGCTCGCCTTGCTCCTCCCCCGTTACCCGCCGTCGGCAGCACCACGGTCACCGGTCCTCGCGCCGACCGGCCCCCGGCGATGACGGCAAGCCCGGACCGAGCAAGCCAGCCGACTGCCGATTCTGCATTGCAGCATCTGCGCTGTCAATGCCAAAGTGTTCAACATCCTGCTTGCGCCGCGTCGTCAGAACATCGCAGCGCGCCCAGCCGGCTCTATAATGGCGTCATGCATATCGTCGTGATCGCCTGGCTTTACGTGACCGTGTTGATGGCGCTGACCGAAAGCAGTGTCGTCGCCGGGATTCTGACCTTCCTCTTCTACGGCTTGCTGCCGACGGCTCTCCTGCTGTGGCTCTTCGGTGGTCCGGTGCGGCGGCGCGCGGCGCGGCTGTCGGCAGAGCGGCAACAGACCGGCAGCGACCAGGAAACAAGCGGCCATTGATCAGGCTTTCGCCAGCCAGATCAGCGAGGCCATCCGACCGGTGACCCGGTCACGCCGGTACGAGAAAAAGCTCGCCGCCTGAGATACCGTGCAATAGCCGCCGCCGTAGACCGCTTCGACCCCGAGTAGGCCGAGACGCTGGCGGGCGAGCAGATAGATATCGGCCAGCCAGCCGCCCTCCGGCAGCTCCCGGGACACCGGCGACGCGTCCCGGCTCGCCCGCAGACGAGCCTGTCCGTTTTCCGGCGCAGGTTTGAAAGCGGCCGCGGCGGCCGGGTCTGCGTCGACGAAGAGCCGCAGCACGTCATCGCCGACGGCGAAAGCACCGGCGCCAATGGCGGGCCCCAGGTAGGCGATCAACTGCTCGCCGGCAACGCCCATGGCGGCCACCGTCTGCTCCAGGATGCCGGCCTGCAGTCCCCGCCAGCCGGCGTGCGCGGCGGCAACGATCTGGCCGGCGCGGTCGCAGAGGAGAACCGGCAGGCAGTCTGCGGTCATCACCGCACAGATGACTCCGGACGCGTGCGAAAAAGCCCCGTCAGCGACCACGATCTCCCCCGGGCGCCGGGCCGCGGCGTCGATGATCGTCGTGCCATGCACCTGTTGCAGCCAGCACGGCGGCGCCGGCAGGCTCTCTTCCAGCCGCCGGCGATTCGACGCCACCGCCAGCGGGTCGTCACCGACATGGTCGCCGAGATTGAGGCTCGCGTACGGCGCGCGACTGACGCCCCCGTGACGCGTCGTGATCAGGCTGCGCACTCGCGCCGGCGCCGGCCACTCGGGAACGATCCAGTGCCGGTTCAAGGGGCGAGGTTCGGCGGGCAAGGGAAAGAGGCGAGCCTATTGTTCGTCGTCATCGGGATCGTCGCCATTGACGTAGATGACTTCGACCTCGTCATCCCATTCCTCATCGTCATCGTCCTCCTCGGCGGCGCTCTCGGGCACCGCCTGCGCCTGTTGCCGCAAGGCGTCGACCAGCGTCGCCAGGTCATCAGGCAGGTTCGATTTCCAGAACATCGCTCGCCCCGTCAGCGGATGGGTCAGCGCGAGACGACAGGCATGCAAGGCCTGGCGGGGAAACCGGGGGCCGCGCGGCACCCGGCTGGCACCGCCTCCGTAGGCCGGGTCGCCGACCAGCGGGTGGCCGGCGGTCGTCATGTGCACCCGGATCTGGTGGGTGCGCCCGGTTTCGAGCGCGCACTCGATCAGCGTGCAGGCGACGAAGTGCTCGAGCACCCGATAGTGCGTGCGCGCCGGCTTGCCGGTCTTCACCACCGCCATGCGCGTCCGCAGGGTCGGATGGCGACCGATCGGCGCATCGACGGTGCCCGAACGTTCGACGGTGCCGCGCGCCAGCGCCTGATAGAAGCGCTTGACGCTGCGCGCCTGCAGCTGCCGCACCAGATCGGTCTGCGCCTCGAGCGTCTTGGCGACCACCATCAGGCCGCTGGTGTCCTTGTCCAGGCGATGGACGATGCCGGCCCGCGGTACCTTGTCGAGCTGCGGCAGATGGTACAGGAGCGCATTGAGCAGGGTTCCGCTCCAGTTGCCGCTGCCCGGGTGAACGACGAGGCCTGCCGGCTTGTCGATCACCAGCAGGCTGTCGTCCTCATGGACCACCTGCAGCGGAATGTTCTCCGGCGTCGACGACTCGGCGCGTTCGTCAGGCGCCTCGGCCAGTTCGATGGTTTCGCCCGCCCAGAGTTTGTGACGCGGTTCGATGACGCAGGCACCCTCGACCGCCACCCTGCCCTCGCGAATCCAGCCCTGCAGGCGGCTGCGCGAGTGCTGTGGCAGCAGGCGTGCGAGGATCTGGTCAAGCCGCTGGGCACTGCAGTCGGCGGGCACCTTCAGGGCAGTTCTGGGGTTTGCGCTATAATCGCCGGGCCCGCGGTCGTGCCTGGGCGCGGTTGCCGGTGCCTTCATCTTCTCTGGGTTTTTCATCATGCGTAGTTTAGCGGTTATTGCAGCGCTTTTTGTCGCCTCTCTGCTCGCCGGCTGTGGGCTTCTCCCCGATGCCAAGGATGAAACCGTCGGCTGGTCGGCCAACAAGCTTTACGCCGAAGCCAAGGATGCGCTCAGCGAGGGCTCTTACTCGAAGTCGATCCAGTATTTCGAAAAGCTCGAATCACGCTATCCCTACGGCCGCTATGCACAGCAGGCACAGATCGAGATCGCCTATGCCTACTGGAAGGACCAGGAACCCGCTTCGGCGATCGCTGCCTGCGATCGCTTCATCAAGCTGCATCCGAACCACCCGAATGTGGACTACGTCTATTATCTGCGCGGGCTGATCAACTTCAACGAAGACCTCGGCCTGCTGGGCTCGATCAGCAACCAGGACATGACGGAACGGGATCCGAAAGGCGCCCGGGAATCGTTTGAAGCCTTTCGCGAGCTGGTCACGCGCTTTCCCGACAGCAAGTACACCCCCGATGCGATCCTGCGCATGAAATATCTGGTCAATGCCCTGGCTTCGCTCGAGCTGCACGTCGCCCGCTACTACATGAAGCGGGGCGCCTATCTGGCAGCGGCGAACCGCGCTCAGGACTCGGTGTTGAAATATCCCGAGGCGCCCGCTACCGAGGAGGCGCTGTTCATCATGGTCAAGGCCTACGATGCGCTCGGCCTCAACGACCTGCGGGACGACGCCGAGCGCGTCATGCGCCGGAACTTTCCCAACAGCGAATACTATGTCCGCGGCCTCGAGCGCAAGGAGCCGTGGTGGCGACTCTGGTAGGACGAGCTTTCTTCGCCAGCCGGCCCTTCAGACCGACTGCTTGATCGCCAGCACCGCCTGATTGCGCAGCGTTCTCAGCAGGGAGAGCTCTTTATCGGAGATCACGATCTCGCCGGCGCGGGCCCGGTCGGCATAGATCAGGGCGACCGCACTGTTTTTGAGGCAGAGCGGAAAAACGACAAAGGTCTCGGCCGCCACCGCCTTGCGAAACCAATCCGGGATCCGCGCCGAGATCTTCGGGTCGTTGGTGTCGCTGATCAGGATGTCGACGCTGTTGGCGAGCGCGGCATGGAAAATGTCCGGCGTAAAGACGAGCGAGAAGCGGAAACTGCGGGCGATCTCGAGTGCGTCGGGACCAAAACCGAAACGGCCGAGCATCGAATTGCTGCGCGGTTCACGGATACACAGGATGACGCGCTGGAAACCCTTGGCCCGGTAGATGGTTTCGAGCGTGATGCGCAGCACGTCATTGAGCTTGAAATCGTTGACCAGGGCATTGCTCACCTCCTGAATTCCGGCCAGCAGGATGACTTCGCTGGCCGCTTCGTCGCCGGCGAAGGCGAATTCGCCGAGATCATCAAGCAGGGGAGCCTCGCTCCCGACTTCGGGAACGACCTCGGCAAGCATCGTGCCATGCAGGGTATCGGACGCCGTCGTCACCCCCGCCGCACCGCTGGCTGCTCCTCCCCAGGCCTTGAACTGCCTGCCGAAACGCGTCTGCTGCAGATTCAGCTGGATACTGCGGGCAAACTGCGCAACCTGCTGCAGCGACTTGTCCACCGACCGGCGCAGCTCATCTTCATCGAGCGCGACGGCGTCCCCGAAACGCATCGCGATGCGGTGAAACTCCTTCGCCTGCTGATCGGCTGCGGTATCGGCGATCACCGTGCACAGCTCGTTCGACAATGCCGAGAGAACTCGCAGGCGATCTTCGGGGTTGGCCGAACGGCGAATGCTGCCGGCCGGGAGCCGGCGCATGCTGCTGACGATCAGACGCGGAAAACCCCAGTTCTGGGCGATACCGACGCCCAGATCCTCGAACGAAATCCCCAGCACCTGCAGCGCCGCAGCGTCTTCGGAGCAGTTCTTCTGCAGCAACACCCGCCTGATTTCGCTGCATTCTTCGGGGAAGTAATACTGGCTCAGCAGGCGGCCGAGGTTGTGGAACATCGAACAGATGAAGACCTGCTCGATGTCCTGGCGGCCGGAAGTCCGGCTGCCGATGTCCCTGGCCAGCACGCCGGCCAGGTTGGCCCGCAGGAACTCGTCCTTGAGCTGAGTGGCATTGTCCTTGTTCTCCAGGTGTTCGAGCAGGAGGACGGTGACGGCAATGCTGCGCACCGCATCGATGCCGAGGACGACGACCGCCCGCGAAACGGTGCTGATGTTGCCGCCACCGGCCTGCCGGTAGTAGACCGAGTTGACCATGCGCAGGAGCTTGTTGGTCAGCGAAAAATCCTTCAGGATGGTGTTCGAGACCTCCGAAATGCTCTGATTCTCCGAGGCCGTGATGCGATTGATTGCCCCGACCGAATCCGAGAGCGCCGGGAAATCGCTCTTGTGACGCATGCGCCGCAGCAGGAAGTCGAGGGTGCTCTGTCGCGGGTCGGCCGCCGTGGCCACGGCCTCCGGGAGCAGATAGTCGGCGAGCGCCTCGCGCATCTGAACCGCCGATTCGTAGCGGCTCTGCGGGTCACGCGCCAGGGCCCGGTGCACGAGATGGAGCAGGCGCTCGTCAAGCAGGCTGCTGCTTTCCCTGGACAGACGAATATCCTCGTCGACGATG
Organism: Candidatus Accumulibacter jenkinsii; assembly: GCA_036625225.1. Taxonomy (GTDB): domain Bacteria; phylum Pseudomonadota; class Gammaproteobacteria; order Burkholderiales; family Rhodocyclaceae; genus Accumulibacter; species Accumulibacter jenkinsii. Next base: position 579,026 of record JAZKUF010000002.1, read on the forward strand.
CGCTGCATCACCTGCCGCAGATCACTGCCAGGAATCGCCCGCTTGCCGGCCAGCATCTCGTAGAAGATCAGACCGACCGAAAAGAGGTCGGAGCGGGCGCTGCTCTCGCGCCGCGCGATGTACTCGGGCGCCATGTACGCCGGCGTTCCCGTCAGTTGCCCGCTGTCGCTCGCCAGCGCATCGATGCGCGCGGCGATGCCGAAATCCATGACCCGCAGCGGGCCATCGTCGTCGATCAGGATGTTGCTCGGCTTGAGGTCACGGTGGATGATCCCGGCTGCATGAGCGTGGGCGATCGCCGCGAGGATCGCCTGGATGAGGGCGATCGCCTGCTCCGGCGGCAGCGCACCGCTTTGCTGCAGGTACTCGGCAAGATTCTTGCCCGGCACATACTGGAAGACCAGATAGAGGTCTCCATGCTCCTCGGCCGCCTCGAAAATGGGGACGATGTTCGGATGCCGCAGCTGGCTGACCATCCTGGCTTCTTCCAGCAGCTGGCGGTTCTGCTGCGCGTCGGCGCGTGCCAGATGCAGCGTCTTGATGGCCACTTGTCGCTGCAGATGCGGGTCCCTGGCGAGATAAACGACGCTCTGCGTCCCTCGACCGAGTTCCCGGATGATCTCGAAACGCCCCACGTGCTTGCCCACGGCGCCAACCTCGCAGAAAGAAATCCTCATCGGTGCCGCGGCCGCCCCGGCCCTGCGCCTGCGGGCCGGAGGTCAAAGCCAGAGCAACTGTGGTGCCGATCCGGTGCGTCCAAAAACCACCGCCAGCTGGCCGAACTCGGCGGCCAGAGCACGGCTCTGTTCCTCATCCGCCGGCAGCAGCAGGAAGCTCGGCTCCAGCGGCCAGCCAACGACGTCTGCGACATTGCAGGCAGGCAGAAAATGCCAGCCGGCGGTCAGGATTCGCTGCCGCAGGCGCTTCTGCCGCAGCCTGTTCTCGTCCTCGCCGAGCAGGCCACCCGGGTTATGTGCGGTGACGATCGCCCAGCCGACGGCGCCGGCAGGCGGCGCCGCGGCGACTGCGTGGCGCAGCAGAAAAGCATCGAAAACCGGATCGAGCGTGCCGATGCGCAACGAAAAAATCCCTTCTGGGGTCTCCACCCGATAGGTCGTCGCCTGAAAGGCAGCGGCGAGCGTGGCCCGGCTCATCGCCTATTTGAGCGACAGGACGACGCGGCTTTCTCTGCCCGGCGCGGCCTCCGACCTGCCGTCCGCGGCGACCAGCCTGGCCGGCAGCCGGAACAGTCGCTCTGACGGCACCTCGTGGGCGATCAGCCAGTCAACGACGGCTTTCGCCCGCCGCTCGGCGAGCTGGCGCAGATCCGCCTCATCGACCGTCGAGTTGGCCAGAATCAGCTTTTCCATTTCGCTTGCCGGCAAACTCTTGACGAGGCCGAGCACGTTACGCGGCTTGGGGAAATTTTCTGCCCGATAGACGCGCTCGAGCAGAACCGGATACTCGCTGGCGCTCACCTCGACCGATTCGCCCGAATCGCCTTCCTCTCCTTGCCGCATCGACTCTTCGCGCCTGAGCCCGCGCAGTTTGCGCGCCAGCCGTTCGCTCCTGAGACCTTCCGGATCGTTTTCCGGGTCGGCACGTCCTTCGATATCGAGCTTGAGCGCCGGCCGGTCGACCAGTGCCCGGGCGAGATTTTCGAGGCGCGCCTGCGCGCTCGGCGTGACCCTCGCCCGGCCAGCCTCGAAGTCGATGTCGGACAGTTCTTCGCCGCCGCCAAAGACCGCGCCGAGCAGCGCAAAAGGCGAGGTCGCCGCTTTCACCAGCAGATTGACCACGACCTTGGCCAGCAGTCCGCCGATACTGAACTGCGGATCGCCGAGCGAGCCGGCAATCGGCAGATTGATGTCGATCTCACCCTTCTGGTTCTTGAGCAGGGCGACGGCGAGGGTCACCGGCAGTTTGGTCGCCTCCGGACTGTCAACCGCCTCACCGAAAACCAGCTGATCGAGAAAGACCCGATTTTCGGCGCTCAGCTGGTTGTTCTCGATCTTGTACTTGACGAACAGTGACAGCTTTCCCTTTTCGATCGCGTAACCGGCATACTTCGCCGAGTACGGCGACAGCGAGGTCATCTCGATCCCCTTGATGTCGGCCTGCAGGTCCAGATAGGGGGTGGCCGACAGCGGGTTGAGCTGCCCACTCAGGCTGAGCGGCGCGATATTGTCGTAGCTGCCGCGCAGCTCGAGGTTGGCGACGCTGCCAGCCGCCGACGACAGGCCGCTGATCGTGCCGCCGATCTTGCGCAGACGTGCCGAGTAGTTCGGCCTGATGAAGTTGTCGCTGAAGCGGACGTCGCCCCCTTGCAGGGTGACCCTGCCGATCGCGACCGGCAGCAACGGCGGCTGGCTGGCCGCAGCCACGGCAACGACCGCTTTGCCGGCACCGGCGACCGGCGCCGCCGGCGGCGCTTCGCTCTGGTGAACGATCTGCAACAGGTTGAGTTTGCCCTCTCGACTGATGATCACGCGGGCAAAGAAATCGGCCAGCGCCACTTCGCCAATCGACAGCGAATCCGGCGCAAGACGCAGATCGATCTTTCCCAGGTGGAGCGACTTCCATTTCAGGAAATCGGCAGCGTTGTTCTTGTCTATCGCATGGAAATCGCCAACCGTCAGCTGTCCGCTAAAGTCGCCCTTGAAACGGGCCGGGTCTGCCGCCGCAGGCTCGCTTTCGCGCAGGCGGACGGCACCATCCAGGGTGACGTGGCCGTGGGTGACAGCGATGTTCAGCTGCTCGGTGACGTAAGGTTGCAACGGCAACAGTCCCAGCGTCCGGACGACCAGCTTGAGGTCGGCGTCGAACGGAAAGGCCTTGATGCTGCCGCCGGCTTCGATCTCTCCCTGGCCATTGACGCGAAAACGGGTCGACAGCTTCGCGGTCTGGCCTGGCTCGGTGGTCAGATTATCGGCATCGAGCCGCAGCTCGTCGATCGTGTGCGTGACCGCGGGCGATATCGCCGCATCTTCGAAGCGCAGGCCGAGGCCTTCGCCACGACACTTCGCCACCGTCAGTTTCCACGGCGCAGCGGTATCCTTCTGCGCGGCGGCGACGACCCGCAAGGCCGGCGGCTGAACGAACTCGATGCGGCCGTCGGCCGTGCGCCGGATCAGCAGGCTTGCGTCGCGTGCCGCCATTTCATCAATCCGCACTTCACGCCGGGCAAGATCGAGCTGCCCGCCCTTGAGCGAAAAATCGTCGACCTTGAGCCAGGGTTCAGCTTTCAGACGCCACGCCGCAGTGAACTCCGCCGGCTGGCTAGCGGCGCTGTCGAGCTTGTTCAAAAGCAGATCGATTCCCTCCATGCTGGCATTGAACGGCTTGCCGTGCGACTCGTCGAGCCAGCGCAGGGCGCCGCCGGTGATCTTCGCTTCGCCGAGCGACCAGGTCATCGGCGAAGCGGGCGTCGCCTGGGCGACAGGGGTGCCGCGGGCGGCGAGTTCCTGCTTGAAGAAGTCGATCCAGTTGATCGTCCCCTGCGGACTGACGCGGGCGTGAATCTCGGGCGAATCGAGGGCGACACGGTCGATCACGAAGCGTTTCCCGAGCGGGTCAAGCGCCCCCAGCACGACCTCGAGACGCTGCAGCGACAACAGCGGCGCACCCGCCCGATCCTTGAGCCGCAACTTGTCGAGCGCCACGCTGCCGGAAAGGACCAGGGTCGAGTGACCCTCTTCCTGGCGGCGAAAGAGCAGTTTCAAGTCACTGTCGAGGGTTCCCGAGACGACCTGGAGCGGCAGCCGAAGCGGCAGGTAGTCGACATAGCGGTTCAGTTGCACCTGGCGCAGGGCGAGGACCAGTTCGCTTTCACGCGATTCGGCGAAAGGCTTGCTCCTGCCCTGAAACGTCAGGGGAGCGCCATCGATCGCCGCGGAAAACGCCGGTTCGACGAAAATCTCCAGCGAACTGGGCAGACTGGAGACAAAGGGCAGCGCCAGGTCGATTTCGCTGACGAGGTGCTTTTCACCGAGCAGTTGATCGTCGAATTCAAGCTTGCCGGCGGTGATCTGGATGTTGTTTACCGAGAAAGCCGGCGTCGGATCATCCGATGGCGGCATCGCCATGACCCGGTCGATCAGATCGGAGACATTGAATCTGCCGTCAGGCAGACGAACGAGCTTCACCGTCGGTCCCGCCAGTCTGAGCTCACTGACCACCGGCCCGCCGCGAAAAAGCGAACTCGACTCGACATTCAGATACAGGTGATCAAACCCCGCCGCCGCCTCGCTGCCGCCGGTTTCCTGGATGGCGAGGCCGTCAACCTGCAGCGACAACGCGTAGGGGTTTATCGTGACGCTTTCGATGCTGACCGGCCGCTGCAGGATTTCGGAGAGTTGAGCGACGACGATGCCTTTGACCAGCGGCGGCAGCACCAGAAAACCGAGGACGCTGAAGATGAGCACGGCAAGCAGCAAGCGCAGTCCGTATTTCCGGAGGGTGACGGCGGCAGTCACCGGGGCAGCAGGAATTTTTTCGGTCATGGCAACAGGTCACCGGCCGGTGCGGAAAAAGCCGAATTTAGCACGATTCAGAAGCGGTTCTTCCACTCGCGCAGCGTGGCAAAGACTGCCAGCCTGTCGGCTGCCTCGGGAGTCCTCTGCCGGGCAGCCGCCATCACCTCCGGTTCGCCGCAGCGCAGGAAGGGGTTGGTCGCCTTCTCCAGCGCCATCGTCGAAGGCACCGTCGGCAGGCCCCGGGCGCGCGCCGTTGCCACTTCTTCTGCGCGCCGCTGCAGCTGACGGTTACCGGGCTCCACGGCGAGCGCGAAGCGCAGATTGGCCTCGGTGTATTCGTGCGCGCAGTACACCGCCGTGTCGTCCGGCAGGGCGGCGAGATGCGCCAGCGAATCGGCCATCTGCGCCGGAGAGCCTTCGAAGAGACGGCCACAGCCGCCGGCAAACAGGGTATCGCCACAGAACAGGCAACCTGAGCCATAATAAGCGAGGTGTCCCAGCGTATGACCGGGGACCGCGATGACCTGGAAATCGGCTTCGATGGCAGAGACATGCACCGTCTCGCCGCCCTGCAGCGGTCTCGTGATGCCGGTGATCGACTCCACCGCCGGACCCAAGACCTCGGCCCGATGGTGTGCCAGCAGTCCGGCAACGCCACCCTGATGATCGGCATGATGATGGGTCACGAGAATGCTCTTCAGAGACAGTCCCTCGCTGTCGAGCAGTTCGAGCACCGGGCGGGCATCGCCGGGATCGACCACGGCGGCGGCTGCGCCTTGGCGCAACAACCAGATGTAGTTATCCTTGAAGGCTGGAATACGGATGACGTCGAACATTGGTGGATTTTGGAAGAACTGCACAAAATGTCAATTCCCGGCCTCGACGTCTGGCTGCAAAGCCCGCAAGGGCGCTACGTCATGGCCTGGGAACAGGCGAACATCGATGCGGTGGTTGCCGACCTTTTCGGCTATCACGCGATCCAGCTCGGGCTGCCGCAATTCGACCTGCTGCTGCAGAACCGCATTCCCCTGCGCCAGCTGGCCGGTGAGTCGGGAAACGTTGATGTCCGCTGCGATCTGCGTCGCCTCCCTTTCGCAGCGCACAGCATCGACCTGGTGGTGATGGCGCATGCCCTCGAATTCCACGACGATCCGCACCAGATTCTGCACGAAGTCGCGCGCGTCCTGATTCCCGAAGGCGAACTGATCATCACCGGTTTCAACCCCCTCTCGCTCTGGGGGCTTCGCCAAAGGTTCCCGAACTGCCCCGACGACTTCCCCTGGAGCGGCCACTACCTGTCGGTTCCGCGCCTCAGGGACTGGCTGCAGCTCCTCGACTTCGAGATCGAGCGCCCGAGCTTCGGCTGTTACGCGCCCCCCTGCGTGCATCAGCGCTGGCTGCAGCGCTGGCATTTCATCGAAGCCGCCGGCGATCGCTGGTGGGCCTTCGCCGGCGGCGTCTATCTGCTGCGCGCGATCAAGCGCGTGCATGGCATGCGCCTCATCCTGCCGAACTGGAAACAGCAACGCTCGTCGCGCAAGGCACTCTCCGTTGTCAGCAAGAAGGAAACCCGATGAGCGATGAAGAAATCATTACCGTCTACGCCGACGGCGGCTGTCGTGGCAACCCCGGCCCCGGCGGCTGGGGCGCCCTCCTGCAGGCCGGTGAGCGAGAAAAGGAATTGTGGGGTGGTGAACCTGCCACGACCAACAACCGCATGGAGCTGACCGCCGCCATCCGCGCCCTCGAGGCGCTCAGGCGACCGGCGACGGTCCACCTGCATACCGACTCGCAGTACCTGCAGAAAGGCATCAGCGAATGGATTCGCAACTGGAAACGGAACGGCTGGCGGACGGCCGACAAGAAACCGGTAAAGAATGCCGACCTCTGGCAGCGGCTCGACGAACTCGCTGCCCAGCATCAGATCAAGTGGTTCTGGGTCAAGGGGCATGCCGGGCACGTCGGCAATGAACGTGCCGACGGACTCGCCAATCGCGCCATGGACGAGTTGCAGCTTGCCCGCAAACCGCATTGAACCGCAAGGACACGCCCGTGCGTCAGATTTTCCTCGATACTGAAACCACCGGCCTGGAGTGCAAGCTCGGGCACCGCATCATCGAAATCGCTGGCGTCGAGATGTGTAACCGGCGTCTGACCAACCACCACTACCACAGCTACCTCAACCCGGAGCGCGAGATTGACGCCGGCGCCCTGTCGGTACACGGGATCAGCCGTGACTTCCTGCTCGACAAGCCGCACTTTGCCGACATTGCCGCCGAGTTTCTCGATTTCGTTCGCGGTGCCGAACTGGTGATCCACAACGCGGCGTTCGATATCGGCTTCATCAACGCCGAACTCGCGCTGCTCGACATGGCGCCGATCGATACCGTCTGCCAAAGTGTCTGCGACACCCTGCGCATGGCCAAGGACCTCCATCCGGGCAAGAAGAACAACCTCAACGCCCTCTGCGAGCGCTACGGGGTGAACAACTCGCACCGCACCCTGCATGGCGCCCTGCTCGATGCGGAGATTCTCTCCGAGGTCTATCTCGCGATGACTCGTGGTCAGGAGAGCCTGATCATGGATTTGGGGAACGATCACGCCGGGCGCAGCGATCCGGCCGGCGCAACCGCGGCGGGCAAGGCGCGGCCGGCCCTGCTCGTCCGGCAAGCCAGCGCAGAAGAACTCGCCCAGCACGCGCTGGTCCTCGATGCCGTCGAGCAGGCAAGCAAGGGCAAATGCCTCTGGCTGCGCAGCGAAGCGGCCAGCTGACGGAGGTGGCGGCGCGACCGCCAGACCCTGGCTTGCGCGCCCCTGCGGGATCGTCAAATCAGCCGCAGCTGCGGGTGAATCCGCGCCACGAGGGTTTGCACAGGAATCAGCTCTCGCCCGGAGTTTCCGGGGTTCGCCTGGGCCGCCGGACGTGTCGTTTTGGCGGCCGGACGTCAACGGGTCGTTCGGGCTGGGCATCCGGGCTGATTTCGGGGCGAGCGGCAGGCGGTCTCGGGTCGGTCTTCGGGGTAAGCGGTCTTGGCCCCGTCTTGCGCTGCTCCGGGCGCCGGCCAGGGCCGGGCGTCCCCTGACGGCGCTCGGATGGACGCTCCGGCTGTCTGTCCAGTGGGCGTTCCGACTCGCGATTGCCAGGCGCGAGGGTGATCTCGATTTCGATGATTTCATCCCACTGCTCGTCGCTGCGATCGCGCTCGGGGATGGCAAGAAGTTCGCGGAGCCGTCGACGCGGATCCTGATGAGGTGTTTCGTTCATGCCTACATTATGACTCACACCGTAGCAGTCGTCACGCCCTTGATCAGGTTGCGAGAAATTCACAGCCTCTGGGCGGGAGGGATTCAGAGGGCTTTCAGTGGCGCCGGGAACAAACCCGGAGATTCATCCCGCAACCTGAATCTGCCGGAGGAGCAAACCGACAAAACGTATCCCGCGTGAATTCCCGCGTGAACTCCTGTTGCGCAATGCCCTGAAGCGACAGACTATCTGATTTTTGCCGGTTGATCGCACTGGCTTTAGCCATTCCACGCCCGTACAATGAAAACCTGATATCCAGAGGGAATAGCCATGTGTTTCCGGACCCGCCTGCTTCTCGGTATGGCACTGATCATCGTTGCCTTCATTTCAGCGATCGCCGTTGCCTATGGCGGGCTCCGTACCTCGGCAACCCGCTTTGGCACGTACCTGGACGGCGTCGCCACACTCCAGCAGGGTTATAGCGAAATGTACGCGCAGGGTCTGCAGATGGGCCAGGCCTTGCGGAACATCGTGCTCGACCCGGCAAATCCCAAAGCCTACGAAAACCTCGAAAAGGCACGCAAGGATTTTGCCGAAATGCGCCACCTGGCCAGCCGTGCCAGCGCCCACGTCGGATCGTTCAAGGAGAGCCTGGACCGACTGGAAGCGCTTGCCGTAGCACAAGCCGAAGCACAGCAGGCGGTGATGGCCGCGCTCAAGGACGGGCAAGCTGATGAAGCCCGGTCGCTGATCAACAGCCGTGAAACGCCGGCATGGCGCGCCCTGAAGAAAGCCTTGCTCGATGACCTCGACGACATCCGGAAACTGACCGAAAGCCAGCGCGCTGAAGCACTCGCCAAGGCCGAGCAATTGCAGTACATGATTCTCGGCCTCTCGCTGCTCGCCATCATTGTCGGCGGCATCAGCGTGATGTCGACCCTGTCCTACGTCCACCGCGAACTGGGTGGTGAACCGGCTTATGCCCGCCAGGTTGCCCGTGCGGTCGCGACTGGCGACCTGACGCAAGCGATCAGCGTCAGGACGCAGGATGAAAGCAGTCTGCTGGCTGCTTTGGCCTCCATGCAGGAACAGTTGCGCCATCTGGTCAGCACCCTGGCCGGACATGCCCGTGAAGTCGAAATGAGCGCAGCGCAGGTCGCCGATGCCGCCGAAATGGTTGCTGCCGGCAGCCATCAACAACTGACTGAAGCCCACGCCATGGTGACCAAGGCGCAAAGCCTGGCCGACAGTCTTCAACAAGTGCTGGCTGCGGTACACAAGGCGGATGGCATCGTTTCCGAATCGCAACGCAGTTCGGGTACCGGGGCGCAACTGGCCAGTCGCGCCGCCAGCGAGACCGAGCAGATGTCCCAATCGGTACGGGCCACGGCACTGCACGTGCAGGAACTGGGGACCCAGTCAACCCGCATCAGTTCGATACTCAACGTCATTTCCGACATCGCCAGTCAAACCAACCTGCTGGCACTGAACGCGGCGATCGAAGCTGCGCGCGCCGGCGAGCAAGGCCGGGGCTTCGCAGTGGTTGCCGACGAGGTGCGCAAGCTGGCCGAACGCACCGCGCAATCGACCGCCGAAATTTCGGGCATGGTCGAAACCATACAATCCGGTACGACCCGTGCCGTCCAGGGCATGGAGGCCGGTTTGCTGCAGGTCGGCGAAAGCGTCAGCCTGGCGCAACAGGCGCGTGCCGCTTTTGACCAGATGAATGCCAACGCGATCGAAGTGAGTGAGGTGCAGCAGCAGATCGCTCAGGCCATCAATATCGAAACCGATACCGAACATGCCATCCATTCACATATCGAGCAAGTCCGTAGCCTGATCGAACGGAACGACCGCGCCATGCAGAACGTCGTTGCCTCCGCCAGCCGGATGAAAACCATGTCCGGCGTCCTCACTCGGGAGATCTCGCGCTTCAGCTTATAAAGGCGCGGCAAAAGGCCCGCTGCCAAGCGGGCCTTTTGGTTCCCCGACACCCCGGAGTGACCCAAGGATCGGCGGACGCTGGAAGCGCTGATGCCCTGACCGGCAGCGCAGCGGGAGATGTACGAGGGGAGCAGTCGGGAGGCGGAACTCCGGGACTCAGTGATCGGCTCGCAGGCTGGCGGCAAAGGTGTTCTGCAGCACCTCGGGGAAGTGGAAGCGGGCAAAGGTGTCGTGGATATCCGCCTCATTGACGCCGCACGTGCGGTCCTGAAAGCGAATTCCCAGCGGCCGTCCATTGGCCGCCAGCGTGGCAAAAGCGAAGCGCCAGCGCTGGGCTTCGGCCAGCCGCTCACGCAACTCGGTCTCGTTGCTGATTTCCACACCCGCCTGCTTGAGTGAGTCGAGAAACTGGTCAAACGATTCAGTGCTTAAGCTACCCATGTCGTTCTCCTGTCGAAGTATTATTACCTGCCGCCCTTGGCGGAAATAACGCTCGCTGCAGGTAGCGGTTGACACGCCCTTCAAGAATCGTCTTCGGCCGACAGGCTTTTACGGCAAAGGCGAGCGGGTACGGGCTGAGCTGCCGCCGCGGGTCAGCGGCTCACTTCGGATCGACTTCGAGGCGGTTGATGATCGAGGTCAAGGCGTCTACCGGGTAGATCAAGGGAACCATCACGCGGCCGACACGGGTGAACACGCCGACCTGTTCCGGATGAGCACTGAACAGCACATGGTGGTTGTCGATGCCTTCGACGTTGAGCCACAGGGTGCCTTCGCGATCGATGGGCGTGTGGCCAACGATGAAGGGAACATCGTTGGCCAGTTCCAGCGCGCGGCGAAAGTTCTTCACCTCGTTGCGATGGTAGCCCTGGGGACGGTTCGACCGGCGCAGGCGGTTGTTGATCAGGTCGGGGATCAGCCAGGGGTGGCGGTAAATGTTCACCAGCATGTCCTTGCTGAAGCGGCTGAGCGGTGCCGCCGCGTGGCAGGCGACGAAATCGTCGGAGACGACGACGTAGGGCAACAGCCGGTAGAACTCGACCATGGCTTTGAAATATGCCGTGCCGCGCTGCTGGGCAAGATCCTTGGCCCACAGCAGCCCCTGTGGAATGCCGTCCTTGGACATGTCTTCGGAGAAGGAATCATGGTTGCCGCGAAGATAGAACACCTGGCGCGGAAACCGCAGCATGAGGCGAAAGATGAGATCCATCAGCAGCATCGATGTCTCCATCTCCCGCAGTTGCCCGTCTAGCTCACAATGCACCGCGTCACCCAGAATGAGCAGCGCCGCACTACCCTCCTCGAGCGCGTCGAGAAAAGCGTTCTGGCTCAACACGGTCAACAGGTTGTCGACCTGCGCGTGCATGTCGGCGACCAGGATCGGGGTCAATTCGCCGGGCAGGACGATGAGGCCTCCCGGCAGCCCCCGGTCGTCCCGAGGGCGATGGATCGCTTCGTGCTGCAGGCGATTGACCTCTTCGATGAGGTGCAGGGCCTCGTCGTTCGGCAGCAGCTTGATCGGACCGCCGAAAATGTCGCGCAGGCGCCTGAAGCGGTTCTCCGGAACCCATCGCGTCTCTCTGAATGCCGGCCCGATTGCCGTACCGGTATCACTGAGGTTGCGAAACACCAGGGCGTCGCGGCTGTGGATCAGCACCAGATGTTCCCTGGCGACGGCTGCCGGATAGTTGAAGATCGCCCGCTGCACCGCGTCCGCCGACCCCAGCGAGAGCCAGCTTTGCGGGGCCAGGCGCAGAAACCCCCCGATGTGCCCCAGAGGAGCCAGGGGATCGACGATGACGTAGCTGCCCAGCCGGATCGGTTCAGCGCGGGCGTCGAGTCGGGTCTCCGGATAGAGATGGATCTTCTTGTCGTTCAGACCGAGGGTGATCTCGATCGGCTCCCCGTCGAGGGGCACGCGCACCTTGGTGTTACCCAGCCGGTAAGCGTCGCCGAGCCTGAGATTGTGACCCCAGCCGAAGCCCAGCCTCGTCGCCCTCGACTTCAGGCGCGTCAGCAGGCTCGAAAAAGAGGCCGGCCATCGGCGGGCAAGCGCCATCATGGCGGCGACGGGGGATCGACGAAGCGCAAGGGCGGGCTCTCCATCCCCTCGCGCAGGTATACGTAAAACCCGTTCTGGTGCAGGTACTCGGCCAGTCGACGGAATACCTCGCTCTGCGCGATGCAGATCTCCAGGCTGAGTTGTTCGTCCACCGGGTGGGTACTGCGCCGCGCGCGCGCGCACCGTCGCTGGAAGATGATTGGCGCAGGGGGCAACAGAAACTCGACCACGTAACGGCGATACCAGTCGACCGAAAAGAAGAACCGCTTGCGAGGCGGCAGGATGATGCGCTCGATATCGAGTGCGGGCAATGGATCGCAGTCGAGGAATTGGGAATCAAAGACCGCCACCGAGTTTCCCAGGCCCCGGAAGGGCATGCCGAGATGGATCTCTCGCGGTCGCAAAGACAGGATTTCGGATCGCCACCAATTTTTCCGGGCAATGTCCAGGTAACCCTCCTCCGACCAGCCGCCCAGACGCCTGATCAAGGTGCTCTTGCCGGCACCGGGGGGACCGGTGACCAGAATCTGACGAAACCGGATGTCGCCGGGAAAGTCGATGCCCTTGAACTTCTGCAGCGTTTCGACGAACTCGGTTGACAGTTCCGGCATGAATCCACTTTCAAGCGACAGGCAAACGCCAGGCGAGCGGCCCGAACGAGCCGCTGCCTGGCAAAGGTTCGCCGATCCTAGCCGAAGATGGCCAGCAGGATGTAGTAAGTGATCGCCGCCAGGATGGCGCCGACGGGAACAGTGATGAACCAGGAGAGAATGATGCCGCCAATGACCCGCAGGTCGATGGCGCCGATACCACGCGCGAGACCGACACCCATCACCGCGCCGACGGCGATGTGGGTGGTCGACACCGGCAAGCCCATGCCGGAGGCCGCGACGACGACGATCGACGCGGCGATCGTTGCGCAATAACCGCGGGTCGGGGTGAGCTCGGTGATCTTGTTGCCGATCGTCGCCATCACCTTGTAGCCATAGGTCGCGAGACCGAGGACGATACCCATACCGCCGACGAACAGCATGAACGGCGTCACCGCCGACTTGGAGCTGACCGATTGCGTCTCGATGATCTGAACCACCGCGGCCATCGGACCGATGCCGTTGGCGACGTCGTTCGAACCGTGCGCGAAGGCCATCGCCGCGCCGGTAAAGACCATCAGCGGGATGAACAGCTTCTCGACGCTGGCATAGTGGAAGTCGCGGTCGTCATTGGCGTCGAGCTTGATGCGGTTCATCATCAGCTTGGCAATGACTGCCAGAACAGCGCCGAGGGCCAGCGACAGGATCTGACCTTCCATGTCGCTGAGGTGGATGTTGACGTGCTTGAGACCTTTGGTGATGGTGACCAGCGAGACGATCCAGCCGACCAGGAAAGCGTACATCGGCCCCCATTTGCGGGCCTGGGCAATCGGATTGTCGGTGTTGAGGATCAGCTTGCGGATACTCAGCGTCAGCGCCAGCGCGACGATGCCGCCCAGCACCGGCGAAATGAACCAGCTGGCGACGATCTCGCCCATCTTGTCCCACTTGACGGCGTCGAAACCGAGCGCCGCGACGCCCACGCCACACACGGCGCCGATGATCGAGTGCGTGGTGGACACCGGCCAGCCGCGGATGCTGGCGACCATCAGCCAGATGCCCGCGGCGAGCAGGGAGCCCATCATGCCGAACATCAGCAGATGCGGCACCGGCTCGAAGAGCTTGCCGTCGATGATCCCCTTCGAGATGGTCGCGGAGACGGCGCCGCCGGCCAGATAGGCGCCGGCGAACTCCATGATCGCCGCGACGATCAATGCCTGCTTGACGGTGAGTGCCCCGGAACCCACCGAGGTACCCATCGCGTTGGCGACGTCGTTGGCGCCGATACCCCAGCACATGTAGAGGCCAAAACCGAAGGCCAGTACATAAAAGATGGTTGAATGTTGCGCAATAATTTCCATGTTACGACCTTTAACAATAAATTCACTGCAGTGAACCCACGAACGGAACCTTCCGAACGGGCAGAACCGAGTGGGGTGAGTTGCTCCCTCCCCGACCCTGCGGTGCTAGCGGGCGATCATCAGACGCAAGCGGTCGCCGACCTTCTCGGCGTAGTCGGCCAGGTTACCTACCCACTGGATCAGTTGGTACCAGAACATCACCGACACCGGCTTGAGGCTGTCTTCCTGGGAAAAAAGCACTCGCGAGAGCGACATGCCCATGACGTCGGTGTCGCTCTCCATGTGTCCGAGTTCGAGGATCATCGCCTCGACGCGCTCGACCTCGCGGCCTCGAAAACCGATTTCCAGCAGCTCGTCGAGTTCCTCGATGATCTTGTGCGCCTGTTCGCAGGTATCGACGCAGCGGCTGACGAATCGGGTCAGTGGCTCGGCCATTCCGGCAGGCACTTCCATTTTGCGTTCGACCAGCAGACCGGCGATGTCCTGGGCGACGTCGGCGATGGTGTCCTGCATCGCCAGCAGTTCGAGCAGATCGCGGCGATCCACCGCGAGCAGCATGCTGCGCGGCAGATGGTTGCGCAACTCGTTCTTGATCTCGTCAGCCTCGTGCTCCTTGGCAAAGATCTTGTCCTTCTGCACTTCGACCCGAGCGTGATCATTCTCGATCACTGCGGTGAACAACGCCGGCACTTCGGCAACGCAATCGACGATCATGCGCATGTGCTGCTGCAGCGGCTTGAACGGCGACTTGCCAAACAGCGCCGCCATGGGGTTGGTGGATAACATGGACTCTCCTCTGGGGTTGGTGAAAGACGACAAAAAAGGTGACACAACAGGCCGTAAAAAAACCAGGGGCAGGCAACATTTCTCCTGGCTTGTTTTCCGGCCCAACTCTTTGACCTGCGACGAATGGCAAGGGCCAGGCTGTCTCGACGGCGATCACCGCAGCACCTTGCCGGACGGCAGCTCCGCCTGCAGACGCACCGCCAGGCGGTCGAGATCCTGATAACCTTCCAGCCGAATGCCGCGGTTGTTCCTGAGCACCAATTGAATGTGCTGCAGCTTTCCCCAGCGCCTGAACAGGCGTATCGCCGCCACCTGCGCCAGGTCCAGTTCGGAGGATTCGCCGCCGGTGACGAAGCGCAGCCTGCCCGGCTCGAGTTCGAGGTGGTGATCCCTGATCTTTCGCAGATAGCGCAGCAGAAAGAACAGATTGCCGACGTTGGCCATGAGCAGCACGATGATCACCGACCACAGCAGGCCGCGCGCCGAGGGCTGGGGATCCTGCTGGTAGTCGAGGGCAACGACGGCAATCATGCCGCTGCTGAAGAGCAGGCCCCAGCCGACGTTGATCCAGCGCTGGCGCCGTTCGCCCCGACGAATCACGAAACGTTCCGGGGTGCTCATGCGAGTGGCTCGGTGATCATCGCTGCTGCCTCGCGACAGGCCCGTCTGACCGGCTGTCGGCATTGCGGAAGTTCCCGTCAGGCGATTGACCCGTAACGTTTTCCGGCAGCCGTGGCGCAGCCCAGGGCAAGGAGAGTTCAGTACGCATGGGGCAAAGCCGGCGCCACGACTGCCGGCCCCACGACTGCCGGCCCCTCGACTGGCGGCACTTTCAATGCCGGCCGGGGACTCCAGCCGACGATAACCAGCATGGCAAAGAAACCGGCGATGTAGGCGATGACAATATGCCAGCCATGCCGAAGCCAGAGGCCGACCGACTTCACCTCGGGAAAGAGACTGGCCAGAGCGACCCCGGCCGAAGACCCGAACCAGAGCATCGAGCCACCGTAACCGACGGCAAAAGCGAGAAAGCCCCAGTCATAACCGCCCTGCTTGAGCGCCAGCGCGGTCAGCGGAATGTTGTCGAACACTGACGAAACGAAACCCAGCCCCAGCGTCGTCTGCCACGACGCCAGAGGCAGCTTCTCGACCGGCATCATCGAGGCGCAGGTCACCAGCGCGAGCAGGAAGGCCGTTCCCTTGACGGCTTCCGGCACCAGGCTCCACTCGGGTTTGCGCAGCGGCACGGCGAGCAGCAGCGCCACCCACACCGCTACCCCAAGGAAGGGGAAGTGGTCGGCCAGCTCGGGAAACCTGATGTTTACCGTCACATTGGTCACGATTGCCGTCATCAGCATGAAAACGACGACGCCGAGGCGTACCCAGTCGACATGATGCGAGGCCTTCAGGTTGAGCACGATCGGCTGATGCCCGTTCTGCTGCAGCGCTGCCGGGATGCCGAAGACGATCAGCGCGATCGTCGATGCCACGTAGGCCGGCGCCACTTCGAACGGGCTGATCCCGGCAATCCAGATCATCGTCGTCGTCGTGTCGCCGAGTACACTGCCGGCGCCACCGGCGTTCGACGCGGCAACGATGGCGGCGAGATAGCCCAGATGCAGCCGACGCTTGAAAACGCTGGCCGCCACCGTGCCGCCGATCAGCGCCGCCGCGATGTTGTCGAGAAAACCCGAGAGCACCCAGATGATCACCAGCAGGACAAAGGGGCCGAGCCAGCTTTGCGGCAACAGCCTCGGCAGCACTTCCGGCACGCCACTGTCTTCGAAGTGACGGGCCAGCAGCGCAAAGCCCACCAGCAGGCAGAAGAGGTTGACCAGCAGCACCCACTCGTGCGCCATGTGCGCCGCGAAACCGGCGACGCCGTCACCGGTCTTGAAACCGGTGGTCGTGATCTTGTAAAAGGCGATCACCGCCAGGCCAACGAACGCCACCTTGAGCACGTGGCGGTGAAACAGCGCCACCCCGAACAGCGTCGCGGCAAAAAGAACGAAGTCCAGCGGGATGCCGAAGATTTGAGGCCCTTCGGTCGCTCGCGCCCAGGGTGCAAAGGACATCAGCAGACCCACCGCCGGATAGCGGGCAAACGCCGGATTGCGGACGCGGTCATACATGGCATGGTCCCTTGAGATAACCATGACTTATGGGGGTCTTGTCCATTTATTCGCAGCCAAATGATTGCGCCATGCGCTTTCCCATGGCATTCAAAGGACAATTTGTGCTAAAAATGCTGGTTTATTCAATCTTCCCCACCTTTTGGAGAAATTCACCATGCGTAAAGCCCTTGTCCCGGTAGACGGCTCGGCCGCTGCCCACCGTGCAGTGCGACATATCGTCGCGCTGGCAAGCACCTTCCCGTCGATCGAGGCGGTGTTGCTCAACGTCCAGCCAGAAGTCGATGAATGGCGCGTCCGGCGGGTCCTCAAGAAGGAAGAAATCGAAGCCATGGAGGAAAGCCGGGGGGGTGACGCGCTGCAGCAGGACCGCGAGGTCCTCAAGGCCGCGGGCGTTCGTTGCCTGCCGCTGGTCGAGATCGGCATCGCTGCCGAAACGATTGCCAGGGTCGCCCGTGAACAGGGCTGCGACGGCATCGTCATGGGTACTCGCGGCCTGGGAGCGGTGTCCAGCGTCCTGTTGGGCTCGGTGAGCAGTCGAGTCCTCCAGTGCAGTGATCTGCCGGTGACGCTGATCAAATAGGAGCGGCGCATGGAGCGTACGACAGGACGTTTCGCGAAAGCATGGCGGCAACGATGCTGAGGGCAGAGATCGGCAGGTCTTGGCAAGGGCTTGGGACTCATTACGGTGACAGATTCCAGATCAATTCAAGCGAAGCTTTGCTGTTTGCCCTGCCAAAGCCGGTACGGAAAACCCCGACCTACCCCTTCCCTCGCCAACCCGCCGGGTGGATCAACCCTTCTTCTTGCCTTTCGGTGCGGTGGCCAGCGCGGCGAGCAACTCCTTCATCTGCTCCAGCCGCTGCCCGGCAATCAGGCGCACGCCAGCGCGCAGGATGTCGGACTTGCTCGCTGCCCACCCCGCCGCTTTTGCCAGCTCGGCACGCACGGCTTCGATTGCCGCTTCCTCGCTCTTGAGCAGTTCCACCGTGTAGCGGACCAGCTTGTCACCTTTTTCCCGGGCCGCTTTTTCGAGGGTCGCTACCGTCTCCTGCACTTTGGCAGCCTTCTTGCCGGACGACTCCTTCGCCGGGGCTGGAGCGACGGGGGCGGCCACCTTGGCCGCCTTTCCGGCACTACCGGGCTTGCCCGGCGCCGCTTTCTTGCCGGAGCGCCTGCTCCTGGCTGAAGGCGCGGCAGCGGTAGCCGGCACCTTGGTCGATGCCGGCTTCTTCTCGGCCTTGGCGGCTTTGGCCGGGGCCGCCGGCTCCGCTTCGACCGCCGGCCGGGTAGCGGCAGGCCTGGCCGTCGCCTCGTCCGGGGTGGCGGCGGCCGCTGCCGGCACGGCAGGTTCCGGGGGTGCGACGAGCGGCAGGTCGGCGGCGGCCAGACGCTCGGCGAGCGATTCGTCTTCCTTCTTCAGGCTGGCCCGCAGAGCGGTCTTGTTGCTGCTGCTTTGTATCGGTGTCGTCGGCGTGGTCATCTGGTTTCTCCCAATTGTTTAAGAACGGCTGCGGTCATTTTGCGAACTTCTTCCTGGGCGGCGTCAGCGGCCGATCCGAGCTGAAAAACGGAGGCGCCGATGACTGCACTTTGCGCATAGGCGTTGCGCTGGCAGAGCATGGCGTCGAGAATGGGCAAGGTAAATTCATGAAGCAATTCAAGAACATCCGTTGCCAGAGCGGTGTTCTGTACACGGTTCGGGAGAATGCAGCCGTGCAGCCGGTGGCTATGCTCCATGCGATTGAGGATCAGTCGCTCAACGGCCAGCGTGGACCACAGGTCGGTCGGGCTGGGCACCGCCGGGATCAGCGCCAGATGGGAGACGGCCAGCGCGGCGAGCGTCGAGGGATGGTAGATCGACGGCGGCGTGTCGAGCAGCACATAATCCGCCTCCTGCTGCAGTTCGGCGACATGCTTGATCAGTTCGAGGCCAGACATCTTGCGGACGTCGAAGTGCAGGTCCGACTCGAGCAGCGACGCCGACTCCGCCCAGCGCAAGGCGCTCTCCTGCGGGTCGAGGTCGACCAGCAGGACCGAGGCGCCGATGGCGTGCAGCCCTCCCCCCAATTGCATGGCGACGGTGGTCTTGCCAGCGCCACCCTTTTGCGAAACGACGGCCACTATCCGACCCAGTGACAAAGACATAAAACCTAGCCCCCTGAACAGCTTGCTGATGTGAACCCCGAATAACAAACGATTATGCCATTACCAGAAAAACCGACAAGCCAAAAAGCGCTTGTGATGGGCCACGAAATGGGCCATTTTTTGCCGAACCTGCGATTCCATGACTTGCGTCAATGATTACCCCGCTTGCCGACGAGCAGCGCCCTCGGCGCCGCTCAGCCGTCGGCCAGGATATTGAGTGTTCTGGCGCGGAGTACCGCCTCGCGGCGGCTCGAGGCGCGCAGCTTGCGGTAGATGTTCTGGGTATGTCGTTTGACCGTCGCCCGCGAGATGCACAGCTCTTCGGAGATCTCGACATTGCTCAGCCTGACGGCGAGCAGCTTGAGGATTTTCAGTTCGCGTCGGGTGAGATCGGCACCGACCTGTTGCCGACCGGCATTCACCAGCCAGTCATCGTTCATTGCCGACAGAATCTGCCCGACGTAACGCGCGCGGCCGATGCCGGGATTGAGGCGCTTCAGGATCGGCACGAGATCCTGCCCGAGGTCGACAAACAGCCGGACGAAGCCGCCGGGCTGCGCAAGGGCAACGGCACGCGCGAGCAGATCGCAGGCCGCCACTTCGTCGCCCTGAGCGCGTTGCAATAGCGCCTGCAGGGCGAGCACCTCGATCAGGAAGC
Organism: Candidatus Accumulibacter jenkinsii; assembly: GCA_036625225.1. Taxonomy (GTDB): domain Bacteria; phylum Pseudomonadota; class Gammaproteobacteria; order Burkholderiales; family Rhodocyclaceae; genus Accumulibacter; species Accumulibacter jenkinsii. Next base: position 598,426 of record JAZKUF010000002.1, read on the forward strand.
GAATGTTATGCCTTGCTGCAAGATCAGCCTGCAGCAGTTGCAGCAGGTGTCCGGCCTGTTCGCGGTTCTCGGCGCTTCCCTCGGCGATCCATACTCTGGCCAGCGTCAGGTGAGGCGCATTGAAGAAGCGATAGACCAGCTGCACCGGCCCGGGATCGAAATTGCGGGCCCACTCCTGGGCTTCGTCGACTCGCCCCTGGCGCAGGGCGAGTTCCGCCTGGTAGGCCCCGGCCCGGAACAAGGCCGGCGAATTGCCGGTGCGCAGAAGATGCTCGCAGACGGCGTCGACGATTTCGCGTGCGCGGTCGGCCTGCCCGAGCGCCTGATAGACCGCCGCCAGCACGAACGAGATTTCGGTTCGATAACCCAGGCGAGGCGCGTACTGCACAGCAAGGGCGGGCAAGAGCGTCGCCTCTGCCAGCGCGAGCTCGTTACGCTGATACTGGACGAGGCCCAGGAAATAGCGCCCGAGCGCCCAGTTACCCTGGCTCTGGGCATCGTTCAGCTTGTCGTTCTGGCTGGCCGTCCACTGCAGCGCCGACAGGTCGGCGGCCATCCAGTCGAGAAAGCACAGCGTCGCCACCAGCGGCGCCTGGCAAACCTCGATCGATCCTGACGCACGTGTCAGCGCGTCATGAATCCAGCGCCGCGCTCCTTTCAGGTCGCCGGTCATTTGCCGCGTTCCCGCGACCACCGCCTGGGCGGTGACGCGGGCGTGCGGGCTGTCGTCAGCCAGGCTGTGCAGCGCCTGCTCGGCACAGGCAAGGGCGAGGTCTGCACGCCCCTCGCGGTATCGCTGCAGTGAGCGTAGCGCAAGAACGCTGCCACGCAGCGACGCCACAATGATCTGATCCAGCCCGCCGGCGTCGCCTTCGAGCAGCGCCTCGATGCGGTCGAGAACGACCGGAGTTTCGATCTGACGACCCTGGTGATGCATCAGCCAGGCCTTCAGCAGCAGCAGTTCCGGATCCATCTCGATGGTATCGGCCGGCAACAGGCACAGGCATCGCTGCAGCCGATGCCTGTGCTCCCGGTTGAGGAGCGCGTTGCGATGACGTGCCAGCAGCTGCCCGGCTGCCGTCGCGCCGGCCGCCGCCAGCACATGCGGGATCGCTTCCTCGAAGAGGCCGTTGGCCTCGAACCAGGCGGCCGCTCGCCGATGCAGTTCGACGACCTCGGCGTCGGTATGCTGCTTCCTGAGTTGCGACTCCAGAAATGTCCGGAACAGACAATGATAGCGATACCACTCGAGGTTTTCGTCGACCGCCAGGCAGAGCATGGCACCGCTGGCCACCCGCTGGATGAACGAACGGCCCTCCAGACGCTCCTCGCCTTCCCCCACCACGCAACCCGCGGACAGCGCATCACCCAGCGCAGCGCAGAAGCGGTCGCTGATCGACGTCCGCAACAGCCAGTCGCGCACCCCCGCGCTTTGCTGGGAAAGCACTTCCTCGATGAAAAACTGTTGTACCTGCGGTGTACTGCCGGTAAAGCCGCGCTCGAGCTCTGCCGCCTCGCCACCATCCCGCAGGGCGAGAGCCGCCAGACGAACGCCCACCGGCCACCCCTCGCTGCGCTGCTGCAGGCATTTCAGGAGGGAGGCCGACACCGCCCGCCCGGTACAGCGTTCGAACAGCAGCGCCGTGTCGCTGGCAGCGAACTGCAGATCCGGCATGCGAATCTCGGTCAGCGCCTCGCGCGCGCGCAACATGCCGAGCGACAGCGGCGGGTCACGACAGGAGATCATCACCAGATGCAGATTGCCCACCGGGTGTGCCAGCAGGCGGTCGAGCAGGGCGTGGGTGAGCCTGGACACGATGCGGTGGTAGTCGTCGAGGACCAGCACCAGGCGAGCGGGCAGCGCTTCGAGATCGTTGCTGAGGTGACCGGCGAGCGCCGCCAGCGACGCTGGCTGCCCGGCCGCGAGGCAGTCCAGGGTGTCGGCGCATGCGCCGGGAACCGCAGTCCGGACGGCGGCGACGAAATAACTGACAAAAACGACGAGGTCGCTGTCCTCGGCGTCGAGCGAGAGCCAGGCGGCGAGACCCTCGCGACTCTCCAGCCAGTGCGCAACCAGCGAAGTCTTGCCGTAACCGGCCGGGGCGGCAAGCAGGGTGAGCGGCAGCACGCTACCCGCTTCGACCCTCTGCAGCAGGCTGCTGCGCACGATGAAGTCACCGACAATGCGGGGACGATGCAGCTTGCTACGGACGATCGGGATGAAAGGCATCTGTACTGGACCCGGTTACCCTCCGTTTGACGAAGCCTGCCGGGTTGAATCCAAAAAACGCGATCATACGTCAGGCGAACGGCAGTGCGTCGATTCGGCAGCGGATTCGTCGCCCGCGGCGAGCGGCCGCACTCGGCGGGATTGACGGTCATGAAGCAGTCGCTCGATCTCTGCGTCCTTGTTCTGCCAGATTTGCTGCAGCCAGCGCTGGCAGGCCTCGCGCACCGCCGGGTCCGCCGCATAGTCGCCGGCCGCCAGCGCTCGCGGCACCGGCAGCGTTTGCAGGCGGACGCAGACCCGTTTCATGCGGCCGCAGAGAAAGTCCCAGAAACGGGGTGCACCCTCGGGATAGACGATGGTCACGTCGAGGATGGCGCGGAACCTGTCGCCCATCACGTTCAGGGCGAGCGCGATACCGCCGGCTTTCGGTTTCAGCAGGTGACGAAAGGGCGACTGCTGCCGCTGCTGTTTGGCCCGCGTAAAACGGGTGCCTTCGCAGAAGTTCATGACGCTGGTCGGGATCAGCGAGAACTTCTGGCAGGCAAGACGGGTGGCTTCCTGGTCCTTGCGGCGCAGTTCCGGATGCGCCTTGAGGGCTTCTTCGCTGTGCCGACGCATGAACGGAAAATCAAGCGCCCACCAGGCCAGCCCCATCACCGGCACCCAGCGCAGGGGCTCTTTGAGGAAGAACTTGAGCAGGGGGATGCGCCCGGTCAGCAGGTGCTGCAGAACCAGGATATCGGCCCAGGACTGGTGGTTGCAGTTGACCAGATACCAGCCGCGCGGATCGAGGCCGGCGATTCCCTCGACGTCCCAGTCGACCTTCTGGGTCAGCGCCATCCAGCCACTGTTGCACACGATCCAGGCCTCGGCGATCCACCCCAGCAGCGGGTCGAGACGCTCGCGAACGGCGGTAAACGGCAGCACCAGCTTGAACACGGCGAGGAAGACGAGGATCGGCGCCCAGAAACAGGAATTGATCGCCAGGAGCAGGAAAGCAAGGACGCCGAGCAGCGGCGAGGGAAGGAAATTGAGCATCGGCGAGAACCAGCGATCAGGCGAGCGCACCCGGTAATGCGGCGTCCACTGGCGGGCCAGCCGGCAGATCCGGCTCGGCTGGCGCCGGATGCCTGCTGGCCTGCTCGGCGGCCAGCATGGCGTTACGCGTCACCGGGGTCTCCAGGCTGATGCGCCCGAGCAGCCCATCCCGGTAGTCCTGCAGCAGCACTTTCGCCGCTTTTTCGAGGTCGGCTTCGCCGCCGCGCCGGCGCAGCCCGCGCCGTTGGGCGATTGCGGCGATGACCGCCACCGCGTCGATGCCGGCGCCGGTGTCGACCGAAAAGCCATAACGCCGGCCGAGCAGCGCCGGGTAACGGGCAATCAGCAGGCCGGCGAGAAAGGTCGCCACCTCCTCGTCGATCATCGCGTTGCGACCGACGGCGTTGCTCGCGGCGAGCATCAGGCCGTCGCTCGCATACTCGATCTTCGGCCACAGCAAGCCGGGGGTATCGGTAATCGAATGCCGGACATCGAGTTGCGAGGTCTGCTGCGAACGGGTCACCGCCGGTTCGTCGCCGACCTTGGCCAGCTTGCGCTTGAGCACGACGTTCATCAGGGTCGATTTGCCGACGTTCGGGATGCCCATGATGATCATCCGCAGGGGCTTGGTATTCTCCCTGCGATGCGGGGCCAGCGTCTGGCAGAGACCGGGCAGACGCGCCAGATCGCCGGCTTTCTTGCACGACACGGCGACCGCGCGCACGCCATCCTGCGCGTTGTAGTAGTCGATCCACGCCTGCGTCACCAGCGGGTCGGCCAGGTCGGCCTTGTTGAGTACCTTGAGGCAGGGACGCTGGCGCTGCAGGCGGAGTTCGCGCACCATCGGATTGGTGCTCGCCTCCGGCAGGCGGGCATCGACCACCTCGATGACCACGTCGATCGATGCCATCGTCTCGGCCGCTTTCTTGCGCGCCGAAGTCATGTGACCGGGGTACCACTGAATGGTCATGAAAGGTCCGGGTAGCTGAAAGCCGGTATTATCCCACCGCTTCGGCCTGCGACCACACAAGCGTCGGCAAAGCGCTAGAATGGCGTTCCCGTCCCCACCCGCGTCAGGAAATCCTTGCCGGCGATCCCCGAAATCAGGCCGCAACAGTCGATCGAACTGCTCAAGGAACTGCACATCCTGACCCGCGACGGCAAGCTGAACCAGGACAGCCGGCGCAAGCTGAAGCAGGTCTACCACCTCGTCCACTTCATCGAGCCCCTGCTCGCCGAACTCGGCGCGAGTGGCGGCAGCCTGACGCTGGCTGATCACGGCGCCGGCAAATCGTACCTCGGCTTCATCCTCTACGACCTTTTCTTCAGACAGCGTGAGGTGGCTCACGTCTACGGCATCGAGGCCCGCGAGGAACTCGTCGAGCGCTCGTGCAGCCTCGCGCGGCGGCTCGGTTTCACGCACATGTCCTTCCTCGGGCTGCGCGTCGAGGAAGCCATCGAGTCGCCAGCGCTGCCCGGGCGGATCGACATGGTCACTGCGCTGCACGCCTGCGATACGGCCACCGACGACGCCATCCGCTTCGCCCTCAACAAGCAGAGCCGTTTCATCGTCCTCGTCCCCTGCTGCCAGGCCGAAGTCGCCGCCATCCTGCGTCGCCGCAAGACCGAATCCCTGGCCAGAACCCCCCTGTCCGAGCTCTGGCGGCATCCGCTGCACACACGCGAATTCGGCAGCCAGGTGACCAACGCCCTGCGCTGTCTGCAACTCGAAGCGCAGGGTTACCAGGTGACGGTCACCGAACTGGTCGGCTGGGAACACTCGCTGAAAAACGAACTGATCATCGCCCGCCAGACCGGCGCCAGACGCCACAACGCCGTGCTGCGGCTCGAACGGATTCTCGACGAACTCGATCTTCATGAACTGCATGACCGCTTCATCTATTGAGCCGATCGCCGGTCAACCCGGCAACGCAGATCGTCGACCGGCCAACGAACGACGAGGACCCTGAATGGAAAAATGGATCACACGCAGCGCCGCCGCGCTGGTCGCTGCCGGCAGTCTCGCCCTGTTCTGGACTTTTGGCGTCTTCGTCGCGGTGCCCTGGCGGGAGAGCCGGATGCTGTCGCTCAACGCCGTCGAACTGCAGGTGCTGGGCATTCCGCTGGTCGCCGGCATCCTGGTGGCCTGGGGCGCGCTGCATCTTCTCGCCATCGCCGATCGCGCCGACAGCCCCCGCCTGTACCCTGCCTGGCGCGGCGCACTCCTGATTGCCGCGCTGCTGGCCACCTACGGTGGCGCCTCCTGGACCGACAAACGGGCCAGCGCGCTGCCAGCACCGCCGGCGACGAGCGCCGGCCAGGAAACAAGTGGCCCGCGCTAGACCGCGCGCCTCCTGCCCGATCATCCGATCATCCCGGAAAGCCAGCCGGAGCGCTGTGGTCGAGATAAAATGGGCAGATCTTCCATTCACCCGACACGGATTTCAACATGACGACAGAGCAATACGGTTTGGCGATTCAAAAAGCGGTCTTCCCGGTCGCCGGTCTCGGCACTCGCTTCCTGCCGGCGACCAAGGCAAGTCCCAAGGAAATGCTGGCCGTGGTGGACAAGCCGCTGATCCAGTACGCGGTCGAGGAAGCTTATGCCGCGGGGATCCGCGAGATGATCTTCGTCACCGGCCGCAACAAGCGCTCGATCGAGGACCACTTCGACACCGCTTACGAACTCGAAGCGGAACTCGCGGCCGGCGGCAAGGACGAGCTGATGGCTCTGGTGCATTCGATCAAGCCCGAGGACATGGATTGTGTCTATGTCCGCCAGCCACGCGCCCTGGGCCTCGGCCATGCGATCCTGTGTGCCGAACGTCTGGTGCGCGGCGAACCCTTTGCCGTCCTGCTGGCTGACGACCTGATGATCGGTGAGCCCCCGATCATGCAGCAGATGACCGAACTGTACGCCGTGCATCAGTGCAGCATCCTCGCCGTTCAGGAAGTCCCGAGGGACCAGACCCGGCGCTACGGGATCGTCGGCGCGGAACCCTTGACCGCCGACCTGCTGAACATCCAGGAACTGGTCGAGAAGCCCGAACCGCAGCGCGCCCCGTCCAATCTGGCGGTCGCTGGCCGCTATGTCCTCACCCCGGCCGTCTTCGAACTGATCCGCGAACAACCCCGCGGCACCGGCGGAGAAATCCAGCTCACCGATGGCATCGCCGCGCTGCTCGCCAGCGAACGTGTTCTGGCCTATCGTTATCACGGCAAACGCTACGACTGTGGCAGCAAGCTCGGTCTGATGCAGGCGAGCGTCGTCCTCGGCGAAAGCCACCCGGAGCTCGGCATCGAGTTTTCCGCCTGGCTTAAGGAGCGACAGCAGACCATCGACACCCCGGCGGCGCAACCGGCACGATAGGCGCCCCGCGGCCGCTGGCGCGCTTGCCGGCAAGCCGGCCGGAGCAACATCCCGTGCTATAGTTGGCGCCTTTTTGTTCGCAGGACGATCCCTCTTGGTGCTTCGGTTCGACGTTCTCGTCATTGGCAGTGGCCTCGCGGGCCAGGCTGCCGCACTCCGGCTGGCGCAGGACCGCAAGGTGGCGCTGATCAGCAAGCGTACGCTGGAAGACAGCGCGTCGAGTTGGGCACAGGGCGGCATCGCCGCCGTACTCGACAACCGCGATTCGATCGAAGCGCACATCCGTGACACGATCACCGCCGGCGCTTTCCTCAATGATCGACGCGCGACCCGCTTCGTGATCGAAAACGGTCGCCGTGCCGTCGACTGGCTGATCGAGCAGGGGGTTCCCTTCACCCGTGACGAAGAGGGCTACCACCTGACCCGAGAAGGCGGCCACAGCGCCCGTCGCGTCATCCACGTCGCCGACACCACCGGTCTGGCAGTCCAGGACACGCTGACCGGACTGATTCGTCAACAGCCGAACATCACCATCCTCGAAAACCATATCGCGATCGACCTGATTACCGGCGGCAAGCTCGGGCTCGGAGAGAAGCGCTGCCATGGCGCCTATGTGCTCGACAGTGCCAGCGGTGAGGTACTGACGCTCGGCGCCAGGCATACCCTGATTGCCGCCGGCGGCGCCGGCAAGGTCTACCTCTATACGACCAATCCGGACACCTCGACCGGTGACGGCATCGCGATGGCCTGGCGCGCCGGCTGCCGGGTGGCGAACATGGAGTTCATCCAGTTTCATCCGACCTGCCTCTACCATCCGCAAGCGAAGTCCTTCCTGATTTCCGAAGCGGTACGTGGCGAAGGTGGACGCCTGCTGCTGCCTGACGGCCACCGCTTCATGCCTGACCACGACGCGCGTGCGGAACTGGCACCGCGCGATGTCGTCGCCCGGGCGATCGACTTCGAGATGAAAAAGCGGGGACTGGACTGCGTCTATCTCGACATTTCGCACAAACCCGCCGCATTTCTCGCCGAGCATTTCCCCAACATCCTGGCGCGCTGCCTCGATCTGGGAATCGACATCACGCGCTCACCGATTCCGGTCGTCCCGGCCGCACACTACACCTGCGGCGGCGTCGTCAGCGACCTGCGCGCGCGCACCGACCTGCCCGGCCTCTACGTCGCCGGCGAAGCTTCCTGTACCGGCCTGCACGGCGCCAATCGCCTGGCCAGCAACTCGCTGCTCGAGTGCCTGGTCTTCGCCGAAGCAGCGGCCAGAGACATTCTCGAACAGCCGCCTGCAGACCTGCCGCCACTGCCGGCATGGGACGCGAGCCGGGTCAGCGATCCCGACGAGGAAATCGTCATCGCCCACAACTGGGACGAACTGCGGCGCTTCATGTGGGACTACGTCGGCATCGTGCGCACCACCAAGCGGCTACAGCGCGCGCAGAACCGGATCCGCCTGCTGGTCCGTGAAATCGACGATTTCTACTCTCATTTCCGGGTCAGCCACGACCTGATCGAACTGCGCAACCTGGTCGTGACCGCCGACCTGATCATCCGCTGCGCCCTGCGCCGCCATGAAAGCCGCGGACTCCATTTCAGCCGCAATTATCCGGAAACGCTCGCGCGCGCGCGCAACACGGTGATCAGGCGCCGCCCGCCGGCCGATCAGCCCGACTAGCCAGCCAGCGCAGTGCCAGGCGCAGCAGGCGAAACTGCTCTGCCGGCATGCTGTCCGGCAGCAGGGCAAGGCTGATCCGTCGGCCCTGGTCGTCGCTGCGCAGACGCAGCACGATCAACGGGCGGAAAACCGCAGTGCCGGGCTCCACGGCCACCGGCAGCCAGTCGCCGGCAAGATCGCGGACCGCCATCTCGCCGTCCTCGTTCAGGCGCAGACCGAGGACCTTTGACGGTTGCCGGGTCTGCCAGGCCGACCAAGCAAGCAGTGCCAGCAAGGGATAGCGCACGCCGGCAGGCCAGGGCAGCAGCCAGACACAGCCCGCGGCAAGCAGATGCAACAGCAGCATCAACCACGCCAGCCGCCGCGAGCACCGCAGGTCGATGACAATCGGGAAGCGGATCGCGCGCCCCGCGGCGCCCGCCTAGAGGCGTTTGAAGGCGACGGTGGCGTTGGTGCCACCGAAGCCGAAGGAGTTCGAGATGCCGACGTCGATCTTCATCGGGCGTGCTTCATTGGCGCAATAGTCGAGGTCGCAGGCCTCGTCCTGATTGAAGAGGTTGATCGTCGGCGGCGAGACCTGATGATGGATGGCGAGCACCGTAAACAGCGCTTCGATCCCGCCCGCGGCGCCCAGCAGATGGCCGGTCATCGACTTCGTTGAATTGACCACCAGGCGGTGCGCATGTTCGCCGAAAGCGCGTTTGACGGCGATCGTCTCGGCCTTGTCGCCGAGCGGCGTCGACGTCCCGTGCGCATTGACGTACTGCACCTCGTCCGCATTGATACCGGCGTTGCGCAGGGCGTTGCTCATGCAGCGTGCCGCGCCCTCACCGTCTTCGCAGGGAGCGGTCATGTGGTGGGCGTCGGCGCTCATGCCGAAACCGGCCAGTTCACAGTAAATCCGCGCCCCGCGTGCCCTGGCATGTTCGTATTCCTCGAGCACGACGACGCCCGCCCCTTCACTGAGCACGAAGCCGTCGCGGTCCCGGTCCCAGGGGCGACTCGCCGTCTGCGGGTCGTCGTTGCGGGTCGACAGCGCGCGCGGCGCGCAGAAGCCGCCCATGCCGAGCTTCGAGACGCAGCCTTCGGCACCGCCGGCAATCATGATGTCCGCATCACCGTATTCGATCAGACGACCGGCGTCGCCGATGCTGTGGGTACCGGTCGAACAGGCGCTGACGAGCGAAAGGTTGGGACCCTTGTAGCCGCGCATGATCGACAGGTTGCCGGAGATCATGTTGATGATCGATCCGGGAACAAAGAAGGGGGAAACCTTGCGTACGCCGCCTGCGAAAAAGTCGTCGCAGGTACTCTCGATCATCGGCAAACCACCGATCCCCGAGCCAATCGAGACGCCAATCCGCTCCGGCGCAAGGTCCTGATCATCGAGACCGGCGTCGCGGATCGCCTCGAGACCCGCTGCCATGCCGTAATGGATGAAGACGTCCATGCGACGCGCTTCTTTTGGCGACAGATAGCGGCCAATGTCGAAATCCCGGACTTCACCGGCGATTCGCACCGGAAAGGTGGAGACATCGAAGCGCGTGACCGGACCAATCCCCGAGCGTCCGGCAAGAATGTTCTGCCAGGCTTGCGAAACGGAATTGCCCACGGGAGAAATGATTCCCAGGCCAGTGATGACGACTCTGCGACGTGCCAACTTGAACTCCGAAGATGTGGAGGTGCGAAAACGAAAAGCTGTCTTGCGCGATCCCTCCCTGCCGGACCAGACCGCTACCGGAACCTGGCCGCAGGGAAGCCGGGAGACTGTGGATTACTTCTTGTGAACCGTGACGTAGTCGATGGCTTGCTGAACGGTGGTGATCTTCTCGGCTTCATCATCCGGGATCTCGCACTCGAATTCTTCTTCCAGCGCCATCACCAGTTCCACGGTGTCGAGCGAATCGGCACCCAGATCATCAACGAAAGACGACTCGTTCTTGATGTCCGCTTCATTGACACCGAGTTGCTCGGCGACGATCTTCTTGACCCGCTGCTCAATACTTTCCATCGAAGTGTTCCTTCCCAAGGTTCAAATGTAAAACAAAACGCGGCATTCTAACAAAATGACCGCAACTTACCAATTGCCACGCGAGCCTCTCCCCTCGGGGTGGGCGGCTCAGCCCAGGAACATGCCGCCATTGACGTGAATCGTCGTGCCGGTGATGTAAGCGGCACCGGCTGAAGCCAGGAAAGCCACCGCTGCCGCAACGTCGCGGGGAGAGCCCAGGCGAGCGAGCGGAATTCCCGCCAGCAACGCTTCCTTCTGTCGGTCGTCGAGCGCCCGCGTCATGTCGGTATCGATCAGACCGGGCGCCACACAATTGACCGTGATATTGCGACTGCCCAGTTCCCGGGCCAACGCCCGGCTCATGCCGGTGACACCGGCCTTGGCAGCACAGTAATTGACCTGCCCCGGGTTGCCGGCATGGCCGACCACCGAGGTGACATTGATGATCCTGCCCTGGCGGGCTTTGACCATGCCGCGCATGACGGCCCGCGACAGGCGGAAGACGGCTTTGAGGTCGGTCTCGATGACCGTATCCCATTCGTCGTCCTTCAGCCGCAGCGCGAGGTTGTCGCGTGTAATCCCCGCGTTGTTCACCAGCACCGACACCGGGCCATAGCGCCGTTCGATATGGCCGATCAGCGCCTCGACCCGAGCCTGGTCGCGCACTTCGAGGACATTCCCCTCGCCCTTGCTGCCGGCATCACTCAGGCTGGCCGAGATCTGCGCCGCCCCCTCGGCGGTGGTGGCAGTGCCGATCACCGTCGCGCCACGAAGGCCCAGTTCGAGAGCGATGGCCTGACCGATACCCCGCGAGGCACCGGTGACCAGCGCAATTTGTCCGTCGAGCATGTCTGTTTACTCCAGGTGGGCGACGGCGGCATCGATCGCCGGCAGGTCGGCCAGCGCGATGCTCGCCAGGCGATCGTCACAGCGCCGCGTGAGCGCTGCCAGAACCTTGCCGGGTCCGCATTCGGCGACCGTCGTGATGTCCATCGCCGCCATCCGGCGGATCGTCTCGACCCAGCGCACCGGCGAGTAAGCCTGGCGAACCAGTGCGTCCCTGATCCTCTCCGGATCCGACTCGATGGCGACATCGGCGTTGTTGATCAGCGGGATCTGCGGCGCGGCAAAGCGCAACTGCGCCAGACGAGCAGCCAGGGGTGCCGCCGCCGGTCGGATCAGCGAGCAGTGGAAGGGCGCTGAGACCGGCAGCAGCAGGGCCCGCTTGGCACCTCTCGCCTTGCAGCCGGCGCAGGCGCGTTCAACCGCGGCCTGGCTGCCGGCGATCACCGTCTGCCCGGGTCCGTTGAAGTTGACCGGTTCAGCGACCGCGCCCGCACCGCTCAGGGTTTCGGCTTCGCGACAGGCTTCGGCAATCTTTTCGTCATCGAGGCCGAGAATCGCGGCCATCGCGCCGCTACCGGCCGGTACCGCGGCCTGCATCGCCGCCGCGCGCAGGCGAACCAGCGGCACCGCGTCCGCGAAGGCAATGACGCCGGCGGCGACCAGCGCCGAGTACTCGCCGAGACTGTGCCCGGCAAGCACGGAAGGCAGCCTGCCCCCGCGGTCGAGCCACAGGCGATAAACCGCAACGCCGGCGGTCAGCATCACCGGCTGGGTGTTGACGGTCTGCGACAGGGCTTCGGACGGCCCCTCGGCAAGCAGCTGCCAGAGATCCTGGTCGAGCGCCATCGACGCTTCATCGACCGTTGCGCGAACGACGGCCGCGTCGCCATACGCTGCCATCATCCCCACCGCCTGCGAGCCCTGACCTGGAAAAACGAACGCGAACGCCATGCTTTCTTCCTTAATGCTTTACATCTCGACGAGGACTGCGCCCCAGGTGAAACCACCGCCAACGCCTTCGAGCAGAACTTTCTGAGGGGCCGCGATGCGGTGGTCGCGAACCGCCTCATCGAGCGCCAGGGGGACCGAAGCCGCCGACGTGTTGCCATGCCGATCGACGGTGACCACGACCTTGTCCATCGGCATCTTCATCCGCTTTGCCGTAGCTTCGAGAATGCGGTTGTTGGCCTGGTGCGGAATCAGCCAGTCGACCCTGGCCGGCAGGACGCCAGCCGCCGCACAGCACTCCTCGCCGACCTCGGCGAGGACGCGCACGGCAAACTTGAACACCGCCTGGCCATCCATGCGCAGAAAGGGGTCGCCCGTGACCCGGCCACCACAGATACTGCCCGGCACCGACAGGATGGCATGCTGGGCGCCATCGGCATGCAGGGCGGAGGCAAGGATTCCCGGCCGGTCTGAGGCCTCGAGCACGACCGCGCCGGCGCCGTCACCGAAGAGGACACAGGTCGCTCGATCGGACCAGTCGAGAATGTTCGAGAAGACCTCGGCCCCGACCACCAGGGCACGTCGATGGCTACCTGAGCGGATGAACTTGTCGGCAATCGCGAGCCCGTACACAAAACCGCTGCACACGGCCTGGACATCGAAGGCGGTCGCCCCATGGTTGCCGAGTTTGCCCTGCAGCAGGCATGCGGTACTTGGAAAAATGAAATCCGGGGTCGAAGTGGCAACGATGATCAGGTCGAGGTCGGCGGCCTGCAGACCGGCTGCCGCCAGCGCCCGACGGCTGGCTTCGAGGGCCAGCATGCTGCTCGTCTGGCCATCCTCGGCGAGATGGCGGAAGCGGATGCCGGTTCGGCTGGTGATCCACTCATCGCTGGTAGCGATGCCACGACGCGCCAGTTCGTCGTTGCTGACCGGCTGACCGGGCAGAAAGCTGCCCGTCCCGGTAATCCGCGAGAACATGCTATGCGATCTCCTGAAGCGGTTGTTGTTGTTGCGCTGCACGTTCGCTGATCCGCCCCAGCACGCCGCTGCTGACCTCTTCGACGGCACGCCGCAGGGCACAGGTAAAGGCCAGGGCATCGGCCGAACCGTGGCTCTTGACGACGATCCCCTTGAGGCCGAGCAAGGTCGCCCCGTTGTACTGACGATGGTCTACACGCTGCTTGAAGCGCTTCAGCACCGGCATCGCGATCAGGGCCGCGAGCTTGGTGAACAGATTGCGACGGAATTCCTGGCGCAGGAAAGTCGCCAGCAGCTGCGCCAGGCCTTCCGACGTCTTGAGGGCGACATTGCCGACGAAACCGTCGCAAACAATGACGTCAGCTTCGCCCTTGTAGAGTCCGTCACCTTCGACATTGCCGACAAAATTGAGACCGGAATCGCCGAGCAGTTCGGCAGCGCGCTTGACGACATCATTACCCTTGATGGCTTCCTCACCAATGTTGAGGATGCCGACCGTCGGTCGATCACGATGCTCGATCGCCGACACCAGGGAAGCGCCCATGATCCCGAACTGCAGCAGATGCTCCGGACTGCAATCGACGTTGGCGCCCAGATCGAGCACGTGCGTGTGGCCGGTAAGCGTCGGCAGGACGGCGCAGATCGCCGGCCGGTCGATGCCGGGCAGCATTTTCAGGACAAAGCGGGAAATCGCCATCAACGCACCGGTATTGCCGGCCGAAACACAGGCATCCGCCTCGCCCTGCTTGACCAGATCGACCGCGACCCGCATCGACGAGTCTTTCTTGTTGCGCAGCGCCAGGGCCGGCGACTCGTCCATGGCGACCACTTCGCTGGCATGGCGAACGAGCACCCGGCCGACCGCCGCATCGCCGAGAAAGGGCCGAATGCGTTCGGCAAGACCGACCAGGATCACCCGCACGTTGGCGTGCCCGCGAGCGAACTCCAGGGCAGCCGGAACGGTCACCTGGGGGCCGTGGTCCCCGCCCATGCAATCGATGGCAACGGTAATGGTCATTCTCGCAGGCCGATAAAAGAAAAGGCAGGCAGTTCACCATCCTGTGAAGCTGCCCGCCCAATCCAGTGGAATTACTCGCCTGAACCCTTGGCGACCTTCTTGCCCCGATAAAAACCGGAAGGGCTGACGTGATGACGCAGATGGACCTCGCCGGTCGTCGGCTCGATCGCCAGCGGCACGCCGCTCAGGGAATCGTGCGCACGATGCATGCCACGCTTGGAGGGGGATTTCTTGTTCTGTTGAACAGCCATGACGAACTCCTAGAATCAGATTCACTGGGTCTTGCCGGGAAGGCCGGCCAAGACTGAAAACGGTGACACCTTTGCCAACTCCGGCCGATCGCCGGGCAGTACACAATCGTCGTGCCGCGCAACAATCGGCAGCGCGAGCAGGATCTCGTCCTCAAGCAGGACGAAAAGTTCCAGATCGTGCTGCTCGGGCAGGAAATCCCTGGAATCATCCTCCAGCTCTTCCTGCGTCAGGTCATCGTCGCTATCGACGAACTCCAGCAGACTGCGCAGCGCCAGCGGGTATTCGATCGCCTCGAGACAGCGCTGGCAGCGTAGGGACAGAACGCCATCCACCTCGACCAGCAGTTGCGAACGACCGCGTTCTCCGATTCGGCCTTCGAGCCGATACCCCAGACAACCCGCGGTATCGGTCAGCACATCGAGCAATCGAGACAGCGTGGCGACCGGAAGTTCGCCGCACAGCGAAGCTCGTTCACGTCCAAAAGCCTGGGTATCAATGACAACGCGTCGCGACATAAGAGCGGCATGATATTATTTTCGGCTTTTGAAGTCAAAGTGGCGCTGCCGCAAAATGAACCATTTCCCGCTTATTTCGACTGCGCCAGTTCTGATCGCCGTGCCCTGCCGCCCGGAATGATCCGCAGCCCGCCCGCTCCCCGACCCTCTCGCTCTTGCCTGCGCCTGCGCGCAGCGATCCGCTGATGACCATGCCGCCGCTCATTCTCGCCTCGACCTCGCCCTTCCGGCGCCAGCTTCTGGCCCGCCTGGAACTGCCCTTCACCACTGCCGATCCGGCAAGCGACGAGACCCTGCTGCCGGGCGAAGCGCCGGAAGCAGGCGCGCTGCGCCTTTCCGAAGCAAAGGCCCGGGCGGTCGCCAGCGCGTACCCGACCGCGCTGATCATCGGCAGCGATCAGGTGGCCAGCCTCGACGGCCGGATTTTCGGCAAGCCGGGAACGCACGAGCGCGCCGTCGACCAGTTGCGCGCGATGCGCGGACGCCGGATCAACTTTTTCACCGGCCTCTGCCTGCTCAACGCGCGCAACGGCGAAGCACATCGACGAGGGGTCGCGACGCGGGTCACCTTCCGCGACCTGACTGACGCCGAAATCGAAAACTATCTCCACCGGGAACAACCGTACAACTGCGCCGGCAGCGCCAAGTCGGAGAGCCTGGGAATCGCCTTGATCGCCCGGATCGACGGCGAAGACCCGAGTGCGCTGATCGGCCTGCCGCTGATCGCGCTCTGTGATCTGCTGCGCCGCGAAGGGGTCAGCGTGATCTAATCACGGCCTCATCGTTCGCAGGCGAAGGACTTCATGAAAACAGGCAGGCTTTATCTGATTCCGGTTCCGCTCGGCCAGAATCCGCCGGCCGCGGTTCTGCCGGAACCGGTGCTGGTCTGCGCGAGGCGATTGATGTATTTCGTTGCCGAAAATGCGAAGACCGCCCGCGCCTTCCTCAAGGCGCTCCCTGCCGCCTCGCCGCTGCAGCAGATCGAGATTCACGAACTCAACGAACACACGCCGGCGAGCGCGCTGCCACACCTGCTGGCACCGGCACTCGCCGGCCACGACCTGGGCCTGATCTCCGAAGCCGGCTGCCCGGCGGTCGCCGACCCTGGCGCGACCCTGGTGGCTCTGGCCCATCAGCAAGGCGTGCCGGTGATCCCGATGGTGGGACCCTCTTCCCTGCTGCTCGCCTTGATGGCTTCAGGACTGAGTGGCCAGGCCTTCACCTTTCACGGCTACCTGCCCAGCGATACACTGGCCCGAGAGCGGCGCCTGCATGAACTGGAGAAGGAATCGCAACAGCAGCAGCGAACGCAGATCTTCATCGAAACGCCGTACCGTAACCGCCAGTTGCTGGTCTCGCTGGTCAACTGCTGTGCGCCGGGCACGCGTCTTTGCGTGGCCACCGATCTGACCCTGGCAGACGAGCAGATCGCCACGCGCACGGTCGCCGAATGGCGACGCCAGACGCTGCCCGAGATCAGTCGCCGGCCGACGGTGTTCCTGTTGCAGGCCCGCTAATCGAGGTCAACGAAACAGCAGGCGACCGGCGCCGAGCAGCGAGGCCGCAGCCTCGTCGGTCGGATGGGCACGCAGGCGCCGGGCAAAGCGCTCGGCAATATTTTCCCGGATCGTGAATTCAACGATCCGTTCGGCCTTGATCACGTCGCGCGCCACCGAACCGACAGTGCCCATGCCGTCGGCGAGACCGAGAGAAATACTCTGGCTACCGGTCCACATCAGGCCACCGAACAGTTCCGGCGAATCCTTCAGGCGGTCCCCGCGGCCGCGCCTGACGACGTCGATGAACTGCTCGTGGATCTCGCGCAGCAGCACCTGTGCGTGCGCCTTCTGCGCCGCGTCCTGCGGCGAGAAGGGATCGAGAAAGCCCTTGTTCTCGCCAGCGGTCAACAGGCGCCGTTCGATGCCGAGTTTCTCCATCGTCCCGGTAAAGCCGAAGGCGTCCATCAGGACGCCGATCGAACCCACGATGCTCGCCTTGTCGACAAAGATCTTGTCGGCCGCCACCGCCACGTAATAGCCACCGGAAGCGCAGACGTCCTCGACCACGGCGTAGAGCGGAATCTGCGGATGCTTGGTCCGCAGACGACGAATTTCGTCGTGGATCAGGCCCGCCTGAACCGGGCTGCCGCCCGGGCTGTTCATGCGCAGGATGACGCCGGCGGTACGATGATCAGCAAAAGCGGCTTCGAGCGCGTCGTTGATATTCTCGGCGCTGGCTTCGCCCTGCGCCTCGATCGTTCCCTGCAGATGCACCAGCGCCGTCTGCCGGCCATCGGCCAACTGCTCGGAAGCGCCCCCATCGACCAGCAGGAAGAGCACGACGACGAGATAGGACAAGGTCGCCAGCTTGAAGAAAATGCCCCAGCGCCGCTTCGTCCGCTGCTCTTGCAAAGCCGCGAGGGCAAGTTTCTCCAGCAACTGCCGTTCCCAATTGGGTTCTTTTTCAGGGGTGCTCAAGATCTTTGCTCGCTCGGGGTGAAATAGATCGCGCCGTCACGTTCTTCGACGAGGAGCGGCGTCAGGCCTTTGCCGTTGCAGCGGCCGCCCAGACAGCGGCCATCCTGCGGCGCATAGAGTGCGCCATGCGTCGCGCAGATCAAGTATAACTTGGAATCGTCGAAGAACTCGTTGTGCTGCCAGTCGAGTTCGACCGGCACATGCGCACAGCGATTCAGGTAGGCAAAGACACGCCCCTGAAAACGCACGACAAACGCCGGCTCTTCGCGGCCTTGCCGGTCGACCATGAAGCGGACCCCGGGACCACTGTCCGGCAGCGCCGCTGACCGACAGATCAGGCGTTCCGTCGCAGCCATTCGGCAAGTTCCTCGATCCGGTGCACGCGCGCCAGCGGCTGCAGCGCGTCCAGCGCTGCCGCCGGATGCGCACCATAGGCCACGGCCAGACCGGCAACACCGGCGCTATTGGCCATGCCAAGGTCGTGGGTGGTGTCGCCAATCATCAATGCCCGCGCACGCTCGACCGACAACTCTGCGAGCAGTTCTTCGAGCATCTGCGGGTGGGGCTTGGATAAACACTCGTCGGCACAGCGTGAAGCGTGGAAATACCCGCCCAGGCCACTATGCTGCAGGGCCCGGTCGAGACCGAGCCGGCTCTTGCCGGTGGCCACGGCAAGCAGGAAACCCGCCGCCGAGAGTTCGGCGATCAGTTCGGCAACGCCATGGAACAGTTGCAGTTCATGGTCGCGCGAAAGATAGTGGTGACGGTAACGTTCGACCAGTTCGTGATAGCGTGCCTCGGGCAATTCCGGTACCGCGTGCTGCAGGGCTTCGCGCAGACCGAGGCCGATGACGTGCCGGGCACGCGCTTCGGATGGCGCCAGCAGGCCAAGGTCACGGCAGGCGCCATTGATGGCGCGAACGATGGCCCCTGCCGAGTCGAGCAGCGTGCCATCCCAGTCGAAGATCAGCAGGTCAAATCTTTTCGCCATAATCCTGTCTTTCGCGCGCTGAAAGGCTCTGCACGAAGCCCTGCAAAGCCAGCGGCAGAGCCGACTCGACCACCAGTTCGGTGCCCCCCAGGGGATGCGGCAGGCGCATCCGGGAGGCATGAAGAAACATGCGCTTCAGCCCTTCCCGCGCCACCCCCCGGTTGAGCGCAAAATCGCCGTATTTTTCGTCGCCGGCGATCGGATAACCGAGGTGCGCGAGATGAACGCGGATCTGGTGCGTACGCCCGGTTCTCAGTTCGGCTTCGAGGAGGCTGAAGCGTTGCCAGCGCGCCAGCAGCCGGAATACCGTATGCGCCGCCTTGCCCTCGTCGGCAACGCGTACCCGACGCTCGCCGGAGGCCTGCAGATACTTGAGCAAGGGCAGCCGAACATGGCGCAGCGGATCCATCCAGCGACCGCAGACGAGGACCAGATAGCGCTTGTCGGCGCCCTGCCCGCTGCCGCCCGCTCCTCCCTCGCGGAACATCTCGTGCAGGGCGAGCAGGGCCGAACGCTTCTTGCCGAGCAGCAGGATACCCGAGGTTTCGCGGTCGAGCCGATGCGCAAGCTCCAGAAAGCGGGCCTGCGGCCGCTGCCGACGCAAGGCTTCGATGACCCCGAAGGTCTCGCCGCTGCCGCCATGGACAGCGATGCCGGCCGGCTTGTCAACGACCAGCAGGCCATCGTCTTCATAAACGACCGGCAACTGCACCTTCCACTCGGCACCGGCCACCACCTCCTGTTCGCGACTGGCGGTGCGCAACGGCGGCAGGCGCAGCAGATCACCGGCCTGCAGGCGGTAGGAGACTTCGGCCCGGCGGCCATTGATGCGCACCTGGCCGCTGCGCACAATGCTATAAACATGACTCTTGGGCACCCCCTTGCAGGTTTTCAGCAGCAGGTTGTCGAGGCGCTGCCCCTGTTCATTTTCCGTGATCACTGTCTGGGTCACTGAGTTTTTGCTAACTTCGGCCATATTGAATATACTTCGCTTGATTTGCGTCTTGGGTTGAAAGAGGCGCTGACCCGTGAGACCGTCGAGCGACGCCGATTCTAAAGCCATTGCGACGCACTTTCCGGCAGGCCTCAGCCGCCTCGCTTGCGCCAATCCGCGCAAGATCACTCAACGCCAATCATCTGGTTAAGTACGCTCACCACGAAGTAGCGATACTACTTGAACTGCGCGCGCCTAGCACCTGTGGAGCGGCCCAGGCAGATTCCCGAGCCTTTGCCTTTCAAGGCCCGACGAGCAATCGAGTCGGCGAGATACCCCTATTAGTTGCCTTACCGGAAAGCCCCTCAAGCATCCCACCCACAACTAATTTGTTGCTGCCTGTTACAAGGCCACGCCCCCGTGCAAGCGCGTGGGAGCCCAAATCATGAAACGCATGCTCTTTAACGCGACACAGGCCGAAGAACTCCGTGTCGCCATTGTCGATGGTCAGAAGCTCATTGACCTGGACATTGAATCGGCCAGCAAAGAACAGAAAAAAAGCAACATTTATAAAGCGGTCATTACCCGCATCGAGCCCAGCCTGGAAGCTGCATTCGTCGATTATGGGTCGGACCGGCACGGTTTTCTCCCTTTCAAGGAGGTTTCCCGCGCGTTCTTCCAGTCCGGTGTCGACACCGCGCGCGCAACGATCAAGGAAGCCTTGCGCGAAGGCCAGGAACTGATCGTGCAGGTAGACAAGGACGAGCGCGGGAACAAGGGAGCTGCGCTGACGACCTTTGTCAGCCTCGCCGGCCGCTATCTGGTGCTGATGCCGAACAATCCGCGCGGCGGTGGCGTCTCGCGCCGCGTCGAGGGTAACGAGCGCACCGAACTGCGCGAAGTCATGGATCAGTTGCAGGTGCCGCAGGGGATGAGCCTGATTGCCCGCACGGCGGCCATCGGGCGCAATGCCGAAGAACTGCAATGGGATCTCAATTACCTCCTGCAGCTGTGGAAAGCCATCGAAGGGGCTGCGCAGCAACAGAAAGGCGCTTTCCTGATCTACCAGGAAGGCAGCCTGGTCATCCGCGCCATCCGCGATTACTTCCAGCCCGATATCGGCGAAATCCTCATCGACACCGACGAGGTCTTCGAGCAGGCGCAGCAGTTCATGGAACATGTGATGCCGGGCACCGTCAACCGGATCAAGCGCTATCGCGACGACGTTCCGCTCTTTTCGCGCTTCCAGATCGAGCATCAGATCGAATCCGCCTACTCGCGCCAGGTCAGTCTGCCGTCGGGCGGGGCAATCGTCATCGACCATACCGAAGCACTGGTTTCGGTCGATGTGAACTCGGGGCGGTCGACACGCGGCGCCGACATCGAGGAAACGGCACTCAAGACCAACCTCGAAGCCGCCGAAGAAGTCGCCCGGCAGTTGCGGCTGCGCGACCTCGGCGGCCTGATCATCATCGACTTCATCGACATGGAGAACCCGCGCAATCAGCGCGACGTCGAAAACCGCGTTCGCGAAGCGCTGCGCTTCGATCGCGCGCGCGTCCAGACCGGCAAGATCAGCCGCTTCGGTCTGCTCGAACTCTCACGCCAACGCCTGCGGCCGGCGCTTGCCGAAACCAGCTACATCCCCTGCCCGCGCTGCTCGGGAACCGGCCACATCCGCAGCACCGAATCCGCCGCATTGCACATCCTGCGCATCCTCGAAGAGGAAGCCATGAAGGACAACACGGCGGCCGTGCATGCGCAGGTGCCGGTCGATGTCGCGACCTTCCTGCTCAACGAGAAGCGGACCGATGTGCAGGCGGTCGAAATGCGGCACAAGGTCACCATCCTCCTGATCCCGAACATTCACCTCGAAACGCCGCAGCATACCTTTGTCCGCCTGCGCCAGGACGAAAGCGGGCAGGAGGGGATGCAGCAGGCATCCTACCGGATGGTCGCGCTGCCGGTTGTCGATGAGAACCCGGACCCGCTGCTCGCCGGAGAGGCGAAGGCTCCGCGTGCCGAGGCGGCGATCAGGGGGGTGACTTCGGCGCAGCCGGCCCCGCTGGTCGCCGAAAAAACGGCACCGGTCAGCGAACCCGTCGAGACGGCCGCCGGCCGCTTCCTGAAGCGGATCGTTTCCTGGTTCCGCCACAAGGAGGAGCCGGTAGCGGTGGTCAAACCCTCGTCCACCGCACGCAGCCCTACGGCGCAGCGCGAGGCGACTCGCGAGGCGACTCGCGACCCCCGGCGCGCCGCCGTCCGCGGACCTCGCCGCGACGAAACCCGGGCATCGCCCGAGCCGCGCATGGGTCGTGACTCCCAGGAATCACCGGCCACGCCAGCGCGCAACGCGCCGCCGAAAGTCCGCGAACCCCGCGAAGCGGGCAGCACGCGCGCAGTCGCGACGCCCCGCGAAGCGGTCGTCGCCCGCGACCCCGCAGTTGTTCGTGACCCTGCAGCCACGCGCGATCCGGCAGCGCCCCGCGAGCCTCGTCGCCAGCGCAGCGAACGCCGACCCGCCGCCGTGACCGGCACGGCCAGCGAGCCACAACCGCTGCTCGCGGTTCCTGCCGCCGCTGTGCCTGCCGCCGATGTGCCTGCCGATGTGCCTGCCGATGTGCCTGCCGATGTGACCATTGCCAGGCTGGAAGTGGCCGGCGATGAGTCGGGCAACCCGCCCCGTCGCCGGGGACGTCGCGGTGGACGTCGCGAGCGCGGTGAACGCGTCGAGAACCCGATCGAGGGTCAGACCGACAGCCGCGAGATCGCCGGCGTAACGAACGATGGGGAAGGCGATCGTCCGGGCAACGCAGCGCCAATCGGCGACGCCGACCAGACCCGAGGCGAGTTTGCCACGACTGCGCAGCCAGAGCCCGCAGCGACGGTGGTCGCTGCCGTCATGGCCGATGCCGCTCCGGCGAGCGAAGTCGCCGAGCAGCCGCAGAACCCCGTTGCGCAGCCCCTGCCGCTGATCCTCGCCGAGCCCCCGGCTGATGTCGAAGCCGTGGCAACAGTCTTCGATCCACTGGCCGGGAACCCCGCCCAGCCTGCCGCAGCCCCGGCACCGACGGTAACCGTCCCGCTTGCCGAAGCACCGAGCGTCAGCGCGGCAGCCGCCATCGAGCTGCCGGTGATCGCTGCGCTGGCGCCGGAAAGCGCCCCTGCACTCTTCGAGCAGGCGCTGCCCGCGGTGCAGACGGTCGAACCGCTTGCCGTCATCCCGCCCCGAAAGGCGATGGAGGAGAGCGGGCTGATCATGGTCGAAACCCGTCGCGACAAGGTTCCGGCCTTGCCGCCGGAAAGCGGCGACAGCATCCCGGAACGTGCGCAGCGTCGTCGGCGAGCCGTGGTGGTGGTCGCCGATGAACCGCTGGTCATGGTCGAAACACGCAAGTAGAATCGCCGTCGGCGGCGCAGTTGCGGGACGCTTCTTCGTGGCATGTGGCATGTGGCATGTGGCATGTGGCAGGTTGCGGGTCGAAGAGGCCCGCTGCATGACGATTCAGGCTGCCCGGCAAAGCGCTTGCCGGGCATGGGCCATCGCCGGACCTGCGGCGATGGCCCGTTCCTCGTCCGCGGCCGGCATGCCGATCCACCGGCCCATTTTCAGCCGTCCTTCCCCGGACGCCAGAGATCGCCCGGGAGTCCGGAAAAAACCATGAAAATCCTGCTTTTCCTCTCCTTCCTCGCTCTCCTGCCGGCGCTCCTGCATCCGGCTGCCGTCCAGGCGCAAGGCAGGGGGCAGACGCCTGCCGAGTACCGGGTCGGCGAACGGCTGGCGACCGACAAGGCCGGCCCGCAGGCCTACCGTCAGATCGACTGGGACGACCTGCTGCCCAGGGGCTGGGACCCGATGGCCGCGTTCAGGGGGCTGGATCTGGCGCGCCTCAAGGACAGTGACCCGAAAGCTCGGGAAGCGCTCGAAAAAATGCGCTCGGCCTGGGACCAGGCGCCGGTCGAGACGGCCTTGAATGGGCAGAAAGTCCGCATCGCGGGATTTGTCGTCCCCCTCGAGCGCAAGGGCGAGCAGATCCTCGAATTTCTCCTGGTGCCCTATTTCGGCGCCTGCATCCACGTCCCGCCACCGCCCGCCAACCAGATCATTCACGTCATTCCGGACAAGCCGGTGAGCGGAATGAAAACCATGGATGCGATGTGGGTCAGTGGAACGCTCAAGCTCGACCGCGCCGAAACCGCGATGGGCGTTTCGGGCTACCGCCTGCGCGGTGAAGTGCTCGCCGCCTACACCCGGCCGAAGAGCTGAAACCCCGGCACACGAAACGCCGGGGCAGCCGGGCAGCGTTCGCTCAAACGTTCGGCCGGATCTGCGGCAGCATGTCCTGAAAGGTTCGCCCGGTGCCGTTCTCGCCGATGGCGTGCATCTTCCATTCGTCGTTGTGACGATACAGCTTGGCCATGATCTGGGCCGAGTGATTGCCCTGAACGCTCAGTTCATAGCGGGCGATCTCCTTGCCATTGACGCCATTGACGATCCGGCAGAAGGCATTCTGGACTTGCGAGAAGTCCTGACCGGTGAAGGAACTGACCGTGAACACGAGCGACTTCACGGGCGCCGGCACGGCCTCCAGATTGACGCTGATCTGCTCGTCGTCACCCTCGCCGGCACCGGTCCGACTGTCGCCGCTGTGCTGAATGCTGCCATCCTGGCTCCTCAGCTGCTTGAACCAGACCACATCGACCATGTTCCGCGCTTCATCAAAGAGCAGGCAGGAGGCATCGAGATCGATCTCCTGCTGACCGCCGCCGAAGCCGAAGAACCCTTTCTTCTTGACCGCATCCCAGCCAAGCCCCATGACGATCTTGCTGAGCGCCCCGCCGGCTTCCTTGGTGAGCGAAATCTTCTGTCCCTTTTCCAGACTGACTGCCATTCAAATTCTCCTGTCGTCAAAAAGATGTGTGCTGCTTCAAAACCTAACGATTGTTGCGCTGGCCGCCCATTTCCTTGCGCAGCCATTCGAGAAAAGCGTCGCGGTTGCGCGAACAGATGAAAACCTTGCCGCGACCGGAAAAGCGCAGGACGATCCCCTCGCCGCTCTTTGCACTATTGACGAGGTTTCCGAGCAAGCCGGCACCCTGGGTGGTCACCGAGATCGCGTAGTCCAGGGAACTGTCCCAGCAGACGACATGCGAGTTGTCGATGATCACGTCCTTGCCGGGCACCACTTCGAGTTCGAACATCGACCCGAAGCCCGAAACCGCCAGTTTTCCGGTGCCGGAGGTCTTCATGATGAAAAAGCCGCCGGACTGCGCAAAAAGGGCGTTGGCGATGTTCTGCATCTGGATCTTCATTTCGACCCCGGATTCGGCCGCAACGAAAGCACCATCGTTGAGCAGGTATTGCTGCGGGCCGACCTCGACCACCTGCATGGCGCCGGTCAACACCGGCGAGAGCAGGCAGTCGCCGGCGCCGCGGGAGGCTTCGATGTGCTGCTGGAAAAACGATTCGCCGTTCGCCAGCCGTCGCATCAGCGAGCCGAGAATGCCGCCACTCATCTGCCCTTTGAGTTCGAGCGCAGCCTCCATCATCACCATCGCATCCGACTCGCAGAAGATCCGCTCACCCTTGCTCAGCGAAACATGCAGGAAGGGATCCACTTCGCCGGTTATCGTAAAGACTGCCATCGCCCGTCACCCCTCGTCCAGCCATCGAAAAAGAACCGGCCATGCCGCCGGGCGACGAGGCCTTGCAGGCGGCGCCACGGCGATACCCGCCGGCGCCGGCCGGGGGATCCTCCGCTCACCCGTTTCAGGACTTGGCGCCGGCCTGATAGCGAAGCCCCCAGCCATAGCGTTGATCGAGTTCCCGGTGACCCGCGAAGTACTCGGCGAGTTTGGTCACTCGCAGTTCTCCACGATCGTTCTCGAGCATCGCGATGGCTCCCATGTTCATGCGGTCGTCGTGCCCGTCGAGGCAGACTTCCACCGGCTGGTGCCCGGGGACGGACACCGTCACGACACCGCGGGCCTGGCCCCAGTTTGCTGCGCCCTCATAGATGAAGGCGTAAATGCAGATCCGGCGAAGCTCAGCGAGGTGATCGCCGTTTACGTAGAGAAATTCTCCCGCCGCGTTTTCGCCGGTCCGATCATCGCCGGTCATATGAATGAACGGTGGGCGGTCATAGGCACCAAAACTGTTGCCCAGAGCCTGCACGGCACCCTTCGTGCCGTTCGCCATTTCGAACAGGCAGCCGAGATCAAGGTCTATTCCGCTCGTTCGGCGACGTCCGAACAGCCCTCCGAGCAGGCCACTCTTCGCGCCGGGCGCCGAGCCACCGCGCCAGTTGAGATTGCAGACGATTCGCCCGTGGCCAATGCCGCTGCCGCGCTTCTCGAGCGAAACCTTGTCGCCGCGCTTCTCGAGCGTGATCTTCGACAGCGAAACCTTTGCCGGCGCGGGCGCCGGAACCGGCTCGGGTGAACTCGCGGCCAGCATCCCACCGAAGTGCTGCACGAGCGCTGCGAGGCCGCCATTGAATCCCTGCGCCGTCGCACAGAAACGCCAGCTGCCATCCTTGCGGTAGATTTCGGCAAGCATCAGGGCCCGTTCCCGGGCAAAGTCGGCACCGCCGAAAGCAAAACGCGAAAGCGCGCCGCTGACCGGCGTGATCGTCAGGACGCCGTTGCCGAGTTCTCCCATCGTTCCGCTGCCGTCGATGGCCGCGGTCAGGACGATGCGCTCGACCGTCGCGGGCAGGCGGTCAAGGTCGAACGAGAAACGACCGCTTTCGCCTGCCGACGACAGACCGCCGCAGGGTGAAAGCGGCTGATTGAAGAAGATCATGTAGCGCTCGTCGGCAAGCTTGCCGGCGCCATCGAGGCCGAAGCACGAGAAGTCGATCGTCAGACCGGATGCCGGGACGTCCACCTGCAGCGTGAATCGTGGCGAACCGGCAATGAGCTGGTCGATCCTGACGCGCTGGCCGCGGGAAATTTCCATGCCTTGTTCCGTCGGTAAGGAGTTGGCAAAAGGGTCCCGCCTCCCGGTCCCGCCGCCACTTCGGCGACCGGACCGGGAAAGACGGGAGACTGGGCGGAAATCCCTTTAAGCGTCGACCCCGAACGAGCGGGCGAGTGGCGCCAGCCCCCCCTTGAAGCCCTGGCCGACCGCCTTGAACTTCCAGTCGGCGCCGTTGCGGTAGATTTCGCCGAAAACCATTGCGGTTTCGGTCGAACTGTCTTCGGAGAGGTCGTAGCGGGCGATCTCCTTGTTGTCGTTCGCGTCGAGACAGCGAATGTAGGCTTTGGCGACCATGCCGAAGTTTTGCCGGCGGACGTCGGCTTCGTGGATGGTGACGGCAAAGGTGATCTTGTCGACTTCGGCAGGAACCCGCGCCAGATCGATGGTCAGGGTTTCGTCGTCGGAATCCCCGACGCCCGTCTTGTTGTCGCCGTTGTGAACGATCGAACCGCAGGAAGACTTGAGGTTGTTGTAGAAAATGAAGTCGCTGTCGGAACGAACCCTACCATCGGTTTTCAGGATGAAGGCGCTGCCGTCGAGGTCGAAGGCTGCGCCATCGGTCACCCGAGCATCCCAGCCGAGGCCGATGACCAGTTTTCTGAGGGAGGGGGCTTCCTTGCTCAGATTGACGTTGCCGCCTTTTTGCAGACTGATTGCCATATGTAAGACTCCTTGTGGTTGAAAGTGAAACGCCGGTCTGAAAAAGCTGGCGCTTTAATCGATGGCCCGCGCGCAGCGGCGCGCGTAGCCCGCTTGCCGCACGGCCAGGCGACGCCGTGGCAGCAGATTCTGCCGCGCTTGATGGCATGGCCGGCGCTCGCCATCACGCCGCTGGCCTCACTCGCCAGGTGACGAGGAGTCTGACCGGCAGCGCCTCGGGCAACAGCGAAGGGACGCAGTATGCACGGCTTTGGCGATCGGTGCAGCCTCGCGTGGCCTGAGGCCAACGATCGGCGAGGCTCAGCCGAGTTCGCGCGCCACCACCACCAGCGAGCCGGCATCCGGCAGTCTCGCCAACTGCCCCAGCATGTAATCCTTGACCAGGGCGAGGATCTCATCGACGCGCCCGGCCGGGGTGCCGATTTCGTCGGCCACGCCACGCACTGCCGCCAGTTCCTCGACACTCAGCACGCCGTCGGCATAAGCGACCATCAGGCAGGTGGCGACGACCAGGTCACGCTCGGCGCCGGCGGCGAAAGTGCCGGCAAGGTCGGCGTCCGGTCCGGCCTCCTGCAGGGTCTCGAAAGCCGGCCAGTCGATGCTCGGGTCGCGACCGCTGTCATGGAACCCGCGAATCAGCGCCACTTCCTCGTCGGTCTTCGCGCCATCGACCTGTGCGATGCGCAGCAGCAGGCGCGTCGCGGCCAGGCTCTGGTCGGCGTTGAGGGATATGTTTTCGAGCAGGGGAAACATGCGAACTCCTTCAAGAATGGATCTGACGCCGCAGTTCGGCGAGTTGTTCCTGCACCTCGCGCGCACACAGCGTCCGGAAACGCTCTGGCAACAACGAGCGACGCGAGGTTTCGGCGACCGCAAGCATCTCCATGTAACGCACCATGGTCGTTTCCTGCGGTGGCATGAAGTCGTCGCTGGCGCGCGCGAAGATCTCCGCGGTCACTGCCGAGACCACCACGTTCGTGCCGCCGGCAGCCGTTGCCGGCAACGGCGTTCCCCCCGCCGCATCGCTGTCTCGCTGCGCCCGCTCGGCAAATTCGGCGGCAAGCAGGACGAGCGCTTCGAGGTCGGCGTTGGAATAGCCTTCGATCGCTTCGCAGGCGACGAGCAACTGCTCATCGGCGAGCGCCAGCGCTATCCGGTAGCGCTGGCAGAGCGCGCCGACGACCGCGGCGCGTTCGGCCGCGGTCTCGGCGTAGAAGAAGGGAATCTTGCGGTCGAGACGGCCGGGGCGCTTGATGTCGGGGTCGAGCCGGTCGGGGCGGTTGGTCATCAGGATGAAGAGGACCTGGCCGCGATTCTCCGGATCGGACATGAATTCCTTGAGGCGGGCGATGACGCGCGAGCTGGTACCGCCATCGGCGTCGTCAGTCTGGCGACCGAAGCTGCGATCGCCCTCGTCGATGATCAGCGCGATCGGCCCCATCGCCTTGACGGTCGCCAGGACCCGATCGAGGTTGGCCTCGGTCGAACCGACCCATTTCGAGCGGAAGTTCTTCAGCGCGATGCCCGAAAGCCCCGCTTCCCTGAGAAAAGCCTTGATGACGAAGGTCTTGCCGGCGCCCATCGGGCCGACGGCGAGCAGCCCCATCGGCGCCCGTGCACGGTCGCCACTGACGATCAGACGCGCGATATCGAGCAGTTCGCCCTTGATCTGCGCGTTGCCGCCGACACTCTCCAGACCATGCCGAGGCTCGATGAACTCGATCAGGCCGGCGCATTCCTTCTCGATCAGCTCGCGCTTGCGCTGGCGGACGACGGCCATCATCTCGCTCACCGGGTCGCTGTCGTCGGGCAGCGCGCGCGTCGGATCGACGAGCTGGAAGATTTCGGCCGGTGTCATGCCGGCGGTGATCGCAGCCAGTTTCTCGGCGCGCTCGGCGGCCTGCGGGCTGCCCTGCAACAGGCCGGCGATCAGGGTCTGCCGCTCTGCTTGGCGCATCGCCTGCGGCGCTTCGCTGGCGACGATGCTGGCCAGCTGGATCAGGCGCAGACCGGCGGTCTGCTCGGCGAGGGCATCGCTCTCGCGGGTCTTCAGCATCGGTGCGTAGTGCCGGATCGCCGCGTAGCGCACGGCCCGGTCGGGCATCGGCACCTCGATCGCCACCACCCGTGGATTCGCGAGCAGCGCCGGGCTGAGGTCGGCCAGCGACTCGCTGACCAGGATGACGACGTTGTCCCGCTCGGCAAACTGTTCGTCCAGCGACCAGCGATGCAAGGCGGTAAAGGCGCCGCGCTCCTCGAGCGAGAGAAAGTGCAGCTCGGCTGCGGGAAAGAAGGTCCCCGCATAGGGAATCAGGAGCGCGCTCGAACCTTGTTCGCGCATCCGGCGTTCGAGCGACTCCAGGATGCCGTTCAGTCCACGGCCTTCGAGGTGGCGGTAAAGCTCGGCCTTCTCTTCGGCGCTGCCGCCCTGGACGACGCGCACGCCACGGTCGATGCTGAGTTCGAAGATGTGCTGCTTGTTGTCTTTGAGCAGCACCTCGCTGAGGAATGGCAACAGCGGGTAGTAGCGTTCGCCGACCGGGTAGCGGTCGAAGACGTTGCGATAAAGGACGAAGACCGACGCCTCGCCAGCCAGGTATTTCTGACGCAGGGTCTCGGCCCAGGCCGGCAGCAGCGGCCGGCCAGTGCGCCCGGCGGTCACCATGCCGCGCGGGCGAGGCGACGCATGACGCTGCCCATCACATCGACTTTCCGCTGCTTTCGGTCTGCGCGGCGCGGGCGCGTTTCATCTCCTCGAGCTGCTGGCGGGCAGTGATCGCGCCACTGCTCTGGCGCAGCCGGGCGAGCTTGATGTCGAGGTCGGAGTCGCGCAGTTCGCTGCCCATCTTGGCCTCGGCAACGGTATTCTTGATGTGGTCGCGGACGTTGTCGAGGGCGCGCACTTCGGCGTCAACCGACAGTCCGTCGAGCTGGTTCTGGATCTTCAGCCGCGCCTGCGCGCTGTGCATCTGCGCCAGCATGCGATCCTTTTCGTCCTTGAGCTTCTGGATCTCGGCCTTGACCTGGATCAGCGAATCCTTCGCCTCCTGCGCGTCGGTCCGCGCCTGTTCCATTTCCTGCTCCAGCCCCTTGATGCTGGCTTCGAGCGCGTTCTTCTTCTGGATCAGGACGATCCCGAGTTCGTCCTGGCCGGTGGCCAGCGCCGCCGTCAAATCGGCCGCAATCGCCGCCAGTTCCGAGCGCTCGCCCTCGAGGCGCGCCGAGATCTCCTCGCGCCGGCGCATGATCGCCGCCGTCGCGCTCTTCAGCTTGCCGTACTTGTCGATCATCGAGTCGATGGCGTTCTGGTAGGCGATTTCGGGATGCCGTTTTTCGACATCGGTGATCCACAGCGAGACAAAACCCGTCCACAGGTTCGACAGGCGCCCGATAAAATTCATGTCAGCCATCGCTTGATTCCTTTCGTGAGCCGGGAAACCGGCCAGTCCTGCAGTCTTGTTGAGCCAAGGTTCATGCCTTCGCCACTCGGCGTCGACGATGCGCGCGGCGCTTTTACTGGCGACGGTTGCCGGCGACCGCCACCAGGCGCCGCTGCCGCGCCGCGTCGGCGGCCGGTGTCGGCATCGCCACCCCCGGCAGGGCTTCGGCGAGATCGCTCGCGAGGTCGGCCTCGATGTCTTCCTGCAGTCGCAGCCTGCCGATCGCCTCCTCGAGCCGCGAGCCGACGTCCTCGTTCACCGGCAGTGTCATGATCGTCTGATAGATTTCGTCCAGTTGGTCGGGCATCGACAGCATCGCCGCTTCCAGCGCACGCCGGCGGCTCAGCATGCGCTGGTGCCGCTCGACGACGCCGGCGTAGTCGGCACGCGCCCGCTGCAGCTGCCGCAGGTCGGTACCGGGACGCGGTGCGGCAAGCTCCTGGTCGAGCGCCACGAGCCTGGACTCGACCGCGCGCAGATCGACCGAATCGGCGCGGTCGTCCATGACGAGCAGCGCGAGCCACAGCGCGAGGTATTCGATCGTCACGTCATCGAGCTGCTCGACATCACGGCAGGCGAGCCCGCCGTGTCCGCCATCGGCACGCTGGTAGAGCGACTGCACGCGTTCGTACATGCGCCGATAGGTCCGCAAGGTCGGGCTGGCCAGCGCCCGCTTGCCGAGGCGTTGGTCAATCTCGCGCATCAGCTGCTCGCGCGATGCCTCCCGGACGCGCGCGCGCCAGCGTCGATCGACCTTTTCGCGAAAGGTCGGCAAGGACGGAACATGCAGCGCAGCGAGGATGTCGCCGGCGGCAAAAGCGATCAGCGGCAGGGCACCGACCCCGAACCCGAAGGGAATCGAGAGCAGCGCGCCGACCGCCAGCGAACCCAGGAAGGCGTAGAGGTTGGGCTGGCTGGTCAGGACTTCCTTGACGTAGGAGGGTTTCGCCACGCTCATCGCTACACCGTCACCCGAACCTGACCTTTGCCGGAACTTGCCTGGTGGAGCTGCGAGAGGATCCGCTCCTCGAGCGCCTGTGCCTCGGCCGAACGCTGCCAGGCCGGCGAACGCGGCCGCTCTTCGCTGATCACGAAATCGTCGGCGATCCGCGCCGGCTGCGTGGACAGGACGATGACGCGGTCGCCGAGGACCAGGGCCTCGGTCACGTCGTGCGTGACGAAGATCACCAGGCACGGCCAGGATCGGTACAGTTCGATCAACAGGCGCTGCATTTCCTCGCGCGTCTGCGCATCGAGCGCCCCGAACGGTTCATCCATCAGCAGAATGCGTGGCCGCAGGACGAGGGCCCGGGCGAGCGCGACGCGCTGGTTCTGACCCCCGGAGAGCTGTGCCGGACGCAACTCCTGCTTGTCGGAGAGCCCGACCGCCTTGAGCATGTCGGCGACCCGCCGCCGCCACTCGCCTTCGGGCACCACCGATTGCCAGAGTTTGAGGCGGAAGGGAAAGGCCACGTTGTCGAACACCGTCAGATCCGGCCGATTGGCGTAACGCTGAAAGACCATCACCGCGTCGTCGTGCGGGCCCTGACAAGCGACGCCGTCGATCAGGATCTGGCCGGCCGTCGGCGTCGTGACGGCCATTGGACGAACCCCGCCGAGCATGTGCAGCAGGGTGCTCTTGCCGCAGCCCGAGGGTCCGAGCAGCATGTTGATGCCCGGCCGGTCGAAGCCCAGGGAAACCCGGTCGATGACCCGCGTGATGCCGCCATCCGGAGACGGATACTCCTGCACGATATCGGTCGCGACCACCGACAGGGGTCTTGCTGCCGGTTTGACCTCGGGGGCGCTCACTGTTGCGTCTCCCACGGATACAGCCGGCGCTTGAGCCAGGCCATGAACTGATAGGTCGCGAGCGCCAGGGCGATGATCACCATGATGCCGGCAAAGACCTGGTCCCAGGCACTGAAGCGACGGGCATTCTGGATCAGCTGGCCGAGGCCCTGACGTGCATTGACGTACTCGGCAACCGTGATGTAGGTCCACATCACCGAGAAAGCGACGATGACGGCATCGGCGATGCGCGGCATGGCCATCGGGATGACCGCCCGATGGATGCACTCCCAGGGCGTCGCGCCGAGATCGCGGGCGCCGATCCAGTAGCTCTGCGGTACCGCCTGGATCGCGTCGCGGACCATCGGAATCAGATAGACGACGGCGCCGATGAAGAGGAAGGCGATCTTCATCGATTCGCCGATCCCCAGCCACATCACCAGGATCGGCAACAGCGCCACCACCGGTGCCGAACGGAAAGGGTCGACCAACGGCGACAGGGCCGCGTTGATCTTCGGTGCCGCGCCCATGACGATGCCGATCGGGATGCCGATCGCGATCACCAGCACGCCGGCAACCAGCAGGCGCCCGACCGACCACAGGGTCGCGGTGAACAGCATGCTGCTGCCATCGTGCCAGGCGAGATACGAGAGGGCTGCGAGAACCTCCCACGGTGCCGGCAGCCGGGTCGAACTGACCACTCCCGACGCCGCCAGCAGGCTCCAGAAGACGAGCACCGCGAGTACCGAACTGACGCCGAGCAGTCGCCGCCGGCTGCCGGAAAGCGGCGCGTAAGGGTTCCAGAACTCGCTCATCGGCAAAACACTCGACCCGCCATGCGGCTCAGCGGCCACCGAACACGGCCACCCGTGTCGTCCGGTTCATCGCCCGGCAATCCTCGATCGAGAGGCCTTCACTGGCGGCGGTGGATTCGACGCAGAGCGGACGGTCGGGGCCGTTGCCGACGATCTTGAACCGTTCGCGCGGAAACTCCCACTGGGTCACGAGATAATCCACCACCGCCCGCGCCCGCGCCGCCGACAGGCGAAGATTCACCTCACGCGCGCCGGTGGCGTCCGAATTGCCACTGACTTCGAAGTAGGCCTTGCCGTTGTTCTCGATGAACGGAACCATCTCGCTATCGACCGTCTTCTGCGCCCTTTTGCTCAGCTCGGCGCTGCCCGAGGCAAAACCGACGGTCACCGGTTTGGTGACGATCGCCTCCTGCTGCGTCGCTTCGCTCAGCGCCGACTGGGTGAAGGTGGTCTGCGGCCGGGCGGCGGCAGTCGCGGCCGCCTTGTCCTGGCCGAGCAGCGCCTTGATGAAGCGATAGTCGAAACTGTCCTGCGGCGAGATCACCGGCGATTTGGGATTGGCGAGGGCGCCGGCCTGACGATAGATTTCGTCGAAGCGCTTGTACACCCGTTCGTAATGATTGGCGCCACCGGCGAGGCCGAGAATGCGCGCGTTATCCTCGACGCCGGTCCACACCAGGTTGGCGAACAGGCTCTTGACGAACGGCCGGCCCTCCCGGTCAGCCAGCAGCCTGAAGAATTCCTGCGTCCTGACGAGCGCTTCGACCGCGTTGTCGGGGTTGGCACGTGCCGCCTGCACACCTTCCATCCAGCCGGCGACGAACTTCTGTACCACTGCCTGCCCTTCCGGTTTCGCCAGCAGACGCGCGTCACAAACCATGACGTCGAAGATCAGGTTGGTTGCCGTCTTCGTCGAATAGACGACGTGCGCTCCCTTGACATTGCGCAGCGCGAGGGCGAGATCCGGGTCCCACAGCACCGCCGCATCCACGGCACCGGATTCGAGCGCGGCGCGCACGCCGGCAGTCCCTTCCTCGGCGTTGATGAAGACCATCTTGACGCTGTCCTTCTTCCGCCCGGTCAGCGAAGAATTGTCGAGGGCGTCGATCAGCATGCCGTGCGAAGGCGTGAACTGCAGGAGCGCGACCGAGCGACCCGCGAGATCCTCGACCGCTTTCAGCGCCGGCTCGCGGGCGATCACCGCGTCGCCGCCCTGAGTGTTATCAACAATCATCACCGCCTTGCCGTCGAGGCCGGCGTTGCGCAGGTTGGGCTGCTCCTGGGCCCAGAAATCCGAAGTCCGCCAGGCGCAATGGGCGGCGCCGGATTCGAAGATGGTGGCCAGCGTCGGAATGTCGTCCTGAATCACGAAGCGGACATTGATCCCCTGTTTGTCGTAGAGCGAACCCGGCTGGGTATTGAGATCGTTGCCGTTGGCCACCAGCGCCGGCGCATAGCCATGAAAACTGACCAGGCTGACCTTGAGCGGATTGGCAGCGCTGGCGAGCGGCGCCTGCCGGTCTTCGCTCACCGCCCGCGTCGGCGGCGTGCTCCTCGCCGCGGCCCCGGCCCCGGCCCCGGCCTCGTGCGCCGGCGTCGCCGACTTCGTCGCCGCCGGTTCGCCGCTCCCGGCCAGACGTTCCTTGAGCCCGAAGTTCCAGGCCAGCGACCCCGCCACCGCCAGCACGATGACGCTGATCAGCCCTTTGGCGAGCGGCGTGAGTTGAGCCATGTCATTTCTCCTTGCTTGGCAGATCAATGGGCGGCGTCAAGCGCCCGGAAAGTGTTCGGTATCTCGCGCAAGCGCTCGATCTCGACATCCATGCGGCGGCTCTCGCGCGCCGCCGACTCCCGCGCCGCGCGCAGACCGGCTTCGACGCTGGTCGCTTCCTGCGCGGCACGGGTCACTTCGCGTTCGAGCAGCTGTTCGAGTTCGGCAATCTGCTGGCGGATCGCCGCCGTCGCTTCATCGAGCACCGACCGGATCTGGTTGACGACCTCGGCCGACTGCCGCTCGCGGTGCTGCAGCTGCGCTGACAACTCGCGTTTGTGGTCTTCGAGTGCGGCAATCTTCAACTCGGCGTCGCGCAGGCAGTCGCCCATCTGCCAATTGTCGTCGGCCGCATCCATCGCCAGCACCGCCGCTTTGCGGGTCCCCGCATCCATCGCCCGCAGGCCGTCAAGCAGGCGCAGCAGCTTCTCGGCCGGATACGGCGAGTCGGGAACGCCGGCGGCAGCGAAGATGTCTGCGAAGGGATGATTTTCCAGCGGCTGACGGTCGTCGCCGGCAGCGGGAAGCGAGGCCGGCGCCGCCGTCGGGGCGACCGGGCGGTCGTCGCGCAACGGCACCAGCGGCGGCTCGACGACCGCTTCGCTGGCAGCTCCCGGCACCAGCGGCAGCTCGGCTGCGGACGCCAGGCGCTCGTCTTCCGAGAGTTCGATCAGCTTTGCCCTCGCCAGCAGATTGAGAAAACCCTTCATGCCAACTCCCGGAACGTTTGCCCAGCCGTTCGACCCGGCAGAGTCAGGGATTATACGAACCAAAGCCGGCAATGCAAGAATTGCCACAGCCTGCCAGCCTGTCAGCAGTCGGTCGGCCCGGTGGATCGGCAGAAAAAAGCCCCTGCCCGAAGAGATCCCGGACAGGGGCTGGCGAGACACGCCGCACTGCGGCGGTCCGCCAAGCGTGATTAGTGAGACTGCTGGATGCCGGCGAGAACCCAGCCGCTCCTGCCATCGAGCGGCTTGACCATGTGCCAGATCTCGTCCACCGGTTCTTCGGCGCCACCACGCTCCTCGCGCACGAGACCGGTAAAGCGGACACTGACCACGTAGCGGCTGGTCTCCTCGGCGACGTCGAGCACCTGTGCGTCGATCGAGAGGACATCGGTTTCCTGAGTCGCGTTGCCGCGCTCGCTGAGCCCCATCCGCAACTCGGCAAACATTTCCGGGGTCGTGAATTCGCGGATGTCGTCGAGGTTGCCAACGTCGTTGGCGGCCTGCAGACGAATGAAGCTGACCTTGGCGTTACGCACGAAACCCTCGCTGTCAAAGTCGGCCGGGATGTGGCCGGCAGTGCCTGCGGCACCACCACCACCCGCAGCGGCCGGGCGCAGGGGGGGATCGAAAGCGGGTCTCAGCGCACTCCGCTCGGCGCCGGAGGCGGCGTACTGCAGGCCACCGCTCGCCGCCGAAGTCCGTGCTGCGGCGCGTTTGCGCATGATCAGTCCGACCACGACCATCACCGCCATGACCAGCAGACCGATCATCAACAGCGAAGCGAGCTCTTCACCAAAGCCCAGGTAGGAAGCCAGTGCGGCCAGCCCGAGGCCAGCCGCGAGGCCAGCCAGCGGACCCGCCCACGACCGCTTGGGTTGGGCCGCGGCGGCCGCTCCGGGCGCCGCGGCATTGGGCGCCGCAGCGGGTGAGGCGGAGCGATCCGCCGAAACCGACTCGCGCTGCATGCCGGAAGACTTGCCCCCGCCGAGGCGCTTGGCCTCTGCGTCACCGGTCGCCAGCGTCAAGCCGAGCGCCAGCACCGCGGCCAGCAGTGAAAGGGTTTTCATGGAGTGTCTCCTGTAAATGGTATGAGGATCGAGAAGCGAACCATAGACGCTCGCCAGGCAAGAGAAAAGCAGAATTATTGGTAATGACACTTCCAGAATATCAGATGGTCTGCCCACTCACACGACATTCTTCGTCGATCGGGACCGGCGCCGACCTGGCGGCGTCGCCGGTGCACCGTCGTCGGCAGCGCCGCGCTCCGGCGGGCGATCGGCGCGCGCAGACAGATTGCCGAAGATCTCGTCGCGGGCCGTCTGGCTGATGGCGACAATCGCCGGATGGCTCAGTCGACGATCGCTGGTAATGGCAAAAAGCTGCTCGCAGATGGCTTCGATGCGGCCGATGGGGCTGACGCGATACTGATCGCCGACGTAAGCGGCAATCGCCGTCGGGGCGACGAACAATCCGGCGCCCGCCTGCCCGAAGGCTTTGAGCAATGCACTGTCGTCGAACTCGCCAACGATGCGGGGATGCAAGCGGCGGGTTTCCAGCCATTGCTCGAGCCGTGGCCGGATCGCCACGTCGTCGCCCGGCATGAGAAAAGGCGCGCCGTGCAGCATGGCCGGGAATTCTCCCTGCAGGGTCTCGACCAGGGCAGGAGCGCCGAAAACCGTCAGATCGCTTTCCCCGAGCAGGTGGCTGTAACCGCGCACGTTCAGATTGGCAGGCAACGGCCGGTCGGCGATCACCATGTCGAGCCGATGCACGGCGAGGTCGGCGAGCAAGGCCGTCAAACGACCTTCACGACAGACCAGGCGTACCGCTTCCGGCAACCGCAGGGCCGGCTCGACCAGGCGATGGGCCACCGATTTCGGCACCGAGTCGGCAATGCCGACGGTAAACAACAGGCTCTTCCTGGTCGTCTGGTCGCGCGCCACTTCGAGCAGTTCATCGCCGAGGGCAAAGATTTCTTCGGCATAGCTCAGGATGCGCCGGCCGGCATCGGTGATTTCCAGGCCACGGCCAGCGCGGCGGAACAACTCGGTTCCCAGCGCTTCTTCGAGTTCGCGCAACTGGCCGCTGATGGCCTGCGGAGTGAGGTGCAGTTGCTCGCAGGCACGAGCGATCGAGCCCGATTTGGCGACCATCCAGAAATAACGCAAATGCTTGTAGTTGAGTGCGGCCATGCCTCGTCAATCATCCAGAAAATAGAACTATCGGTAAATTATATTCGATTTGGTGGTAGTCTTTCAATGCCCTAGACTGCCTGCTCAGCTCACCTCACGAGGAGTGTCTCCATGCAGATCGTCATCCAGGCCAGAGGCTTCGACCTTACCGCAGCCCTGCGCCAGCACATCGAGCGTCGCCTGCACTTCGCGCTCGACTGGGCGCACGACCACGTCAGCAGGGTTGCCGTCCTGCTTTCCGACCTCAACGGCCCGCGCGGCGGCGAAGACAAGTGCTGTCGCGTACAGATCGGCCGACCCGGTGTCGCCGAAGTGCTGATCGAGGACACCGAGAGCGATATCTACGTCGCCATCGATCGCGCCATCGATCGTGCGACACGGACGCTCGCACGCCGGGTGGCGCGGCAACGCGAATATCGGCACGACAGCCCGCGCGAGACGGCCGCCACGGCCAATGGACCGGCGATCGTCGCCGCGGAGTCTTGAAAGCGGCGCCCGCGGCGTCATGTAAGGGCACAATGATGCCCTGAGTTGCGCTCTTCAACCTTCCGGCCGGTGGCGTTGCCCGTCGAGCAATGGCACGACCCGGCCGACAGTCTCGACAAGGATCGAATCATGAAACGGATCATGTTGTTAGTCGGCACCAACCTGGCGATCATGCTCGTGCTCGGCATCGTCAGCAGCCTCACGGGCGCGCACAGGTTCTTTTCCGGCAGTGGCCTCGACCTTGGCCGCCTGCTGTTCTTTGCCTTGCTGATGGGCTTCGGCGGCGCCTTCATCTCGCTCTGGCTATCGAAGACCATCGCCAAGTGGAGTACCGGCGCACGGGTCATCGAAACGCCGGGCAACTCGACCGAGTTCTGGCTGGTCGATACGGTGCGCCGCTTTTCTGCCAAGGCTGGCCTGCAAATGCCGGAAGTGGCGATCTACGACGGTGAGCCGAACGCTTTCGCCACCGGCGCCACCCGCAACAACTCGCTGGTCGCTGTCTCCACCGGCCTCCTGCAGAGCATGACGCGTGAAGAAGCCGAGGCGGTGATCGCCCACGAAGTGGCGCACATCGCGAATGGCGATATGGTCACCCTCACCCTGATCCAGGGCGTGGTGAACACCTTCGTCATCTTCATTGCCCGCGTCGTCGCCTGGCTGGTCGATTCGGCGCTGCGCCGGGGAGGCGACGAAAGCTCGGGGCCAGGCGTCGCCTACATGGTGACCGTCGTCGTCTGCGACATCGTTTTCGGCATCCTGGCGAGCATGATCGTCATGTATTTCTCGCGGCAGCGCGAATTTCGCGCCGACGCCGGCGCTGCCAGGCTGATCGGCTCGCCGCGGCCGATGATCGGTGCACTGCGCCGTCTCGGCGGCCTGGAAGCCGGCGATCTGCCGCAGAACCTCGCCACCGCCGGTATCAACTCACGCCCCGGCTGGATGGAACTGTTCTCCAGCCATCCGCCGATCGAGCAGCGCATCTCAGCCCTGCAAAACAGCGTGTGAGGTCGGCAGCCGCAAGACCCTGGCGCCTCTCGCCGGGGTCAGGCCGAGGTCCCGGTATGGCCGGATGATCTATTTCCTCGGCACCTTTTTGGTCGTCATCGGCGGTGCCCGGGTGCCGCCTGCCGAACTGCCGACCTGCTGAACCATGTCGGTTTCGGGAAACGATCTCGCAGCGGTACTGGGCGCCGCCGTGCTGGCGGCGATCGGCGGCGAAGCATTTCTGCGCGGCATACTGGGTGCGGCGGTCGCGCTACGGGTACCCAAACTCCTCGTGGCAACCACTCTGGCGGCCTTTGCCACTTCCAGCCCGGAACTCACCGTGTCGACCATGGCAGCGCTTTCCGGGGCGCCCGAAATTGGCCTTGGCGACGCGCTGGGTAGCAACGTCGTCAATGTCGCGCTGATTTTCGGGCTGGCCCTGCTTTTCGGTCCCGTTCAGGCACGACGTGACGAGCTTGGCCGCGATTACGTGCTGACCCTGCTGATTCCGCTGCTGACATTCTGGTTCGCCGCCGACCACGCCATTCGACGCGCCGAAGGCTTGATCCTGCTCCTCCTGTTCGCTGGCTGGATGGGGCTGCACCTGCGAGCCGCGGCAGCGCATCGCCAGGCGGTGGCCGCGACCGACAGCGCTGCCGGCAGCACCCACCCCCTCGCAGCCCTTGCCTGGGGAGTCGGAGGACTGATCGCGCTGATTGCCGCCGGCCGGCTGTTCATCGTCGGCGCCAGTGGCATCGCGACAGCGCTCGGTCTCGACACCTTCGTCATCGGTGCGACCGTGGTCGCCATCGGCACCTCGCTGCCCGAACTGGTCACCGTCATTCTCTCCCGCCTGCGCGGTCACGATGACGTGGGCGTTGGCACGGTGCTCGGCAGCAACCTTTTCAATGGCCTCGCGATTGTCGGCATCGCCTCGAGTATCCATCCGATCGCTGTGCCGCTAGGGGAAGTCACGCTGACCCTCGCCAGCGGCGTTGTCGCCCTCCTGCTGCTGATTCCCGACCGCAGCCAGCTGATTCCGCGCTGGCGAGGACCGCTGCTGCTGCTGCTCTATGGCGGCTTCGTCTGGGCGACGCTTGCCGCCATCCACAGTTTTCGCGGCTGAGGACGGCTTGCACGATCGCAAACGATCAAAATTATGTTACTTTTCAGGCGACCCGTTTCATTGATCCTGCAGTTGACCTGATTGGTGGCGGCACGAGCGGCCCGCACCGCTGCCAGTGGAATGCTTTTCTCGCCTGCCGGCCGGCAGCCCACCGGCGTGGACCGGGGTGAAGCCACTCGACGACTGCCACCAGGGCAGTTCGATGCCGCGACCCGTACCACTGCCGTTCGCGTCCCCTGAGGAGAACGATCGTGATGAGCAGACGCCCGCTTCGCATCGGCCTTTCGGCCCGCATCTATCACCCGCAGCCCGGTGCCACCGGGCTGCAGTCGAAATCACTGCAATACCTCGAACAGTCGGTCGCGCACTGGGTCATGTCGCGCGACGTGATGGTGCTGATGGTTCCTTCGGTCTGCGGCGATGGCGTCGTCCATCGCAGCAGCATCCGCCTCTCGGATTATCCCCAGTACCTCGACGGTCTCGTGCTGCAGGGGGGTGCGGACATCAGCCCGCAATGCTATGGCGAGGAGCCGCTGCACCCCGACTGGGCCGGAGACCGCCTGCGCGACGCCTACGAGATGGAACTGTTCCACGAATTCGTCGAAGCCGGCAAGCCGGTGCTGGGGATCTGCCGCGGGGCGCAGTTGATCAATGTCGCCCTCGGCGGCACGCTGTACCAGGACATCGCTACCCAGGTGACGCCGGCAGCGGTGCATGTCCATGCCGACTACGACCGTCACTTCCACGACATCGTCTGGGATGAGGGTTCCGGACTCGCGCGCCTGTACCCGGACAACACGCGCGGCGGGATCGTTTCGATTCATCATCAGGCCATCCGGAGTCTCGGCCGCGGACTGCAGGTTGACGCGCGCAGCGCCGATGACGACATGATCGAAGCGGTCAGGCTGCAAGGCAAACCCTACGTCTTCGGCGTCCAGTGGCATCCGGAGTTTCATCCGCCAGGTTCCAGCACACTGCTCGACTGCACGCCGATCCTCGATGAATTCCTCAATGCGGTACGCAACCGCCGCTGGTAATCGGTAATGATCGAAAACCTGCTCTCTGCGTTGCGAGAAGCCTGGGAAACGCTGCTCGAACGAGTCTTCTTCCTGCCCCCTTTTCCGGAGAGCATTGACTCGCTGGCCCTGTTCAGCCTGCTGCTGGTCGTCGGCCTGCTGATCGGCGAATGGTTGCACCAGCACGCCGGCTGGCCGAAGGTGATCGGCTATGTGCTCGCCGGAACCCTCTTCGGACCTTCGCTGCTCGGCTGGATCAGCATCGAGGCGCTGGCCCAGGCGCGGCCGATTGCCGATGCAGCGCTCGGCCTGCTGATGCTCGAAGTCGGTCGTCGGCTAGACCTCGGCTGGCTGCGACGCAACCCCGAACTGCTGCGCAGCACGCTCGCCGACATCACACTCTCCTTCGTCCTCATCTTTGCCTTCGCGCTGCTGCTGGTCGAGCAGAGTCCGGCCTGGGCGGCGGCGACCGCGGCGGTGACGATGGCTTCTGCTCCCGCCGTCGTGTTGC
This sequence comes from Candidatus Accumulibacter jenkinsii, assembly GCA_036625225.1. Classification (GTDB taxonomy): domain Bacteria; phylum Pseudomonadota; class Gammaproteobacteria; order Burkholderiales; family Rhodocyclaceae; genus Accumulibacter; species Accumulibacter jenkinsii. The sequence continues at coordinate 640,226 of JAZKUF010000002.1, forward strand.
TCACGGTCGATGAGTCGAAAGCGCAGGGTCTGGTCACCGAGCGGATCATCCTGCACACGGCGATCGCATCGGCCGCCTCTTTCGTCGTCTTCCCGATCGTCCTCGGCGTCGTCCATGCCGAGCACAGCGACGACTGGCTCAATGCCCTGGTCCATCCGCTGTGGGTCAGCATCGGCGCGCTGCTGATCGCCGGGCTGATTTCCCGCTTCGCACTCGGCATCGCCCATCGGCTGCCCAAGCGTTCGCTGGCGCAGGTGTTCATCCTGGTGGCGAGCGCCCTGCTGGCCGTCGGCATCGCACGCATGCTGGCCGTGCCGGTTTTTCTGACCCTGTTCGTGATGGGGGTCCTGCTGGCGCAATTCGACGAGCGGCAAACCCTGCGCTACACGGCGCTGCCCGAAGGCCTCTGGCTGCTGGCCATCGTCCTCTTCGTGATCGTCGGGGCTTCGCTGCCGTGGCAGGATTTCACCTGGATCACCGGTCTGCAGGCGATCGCCCTGCTGCTCGTACGCGCGGCGGCCAAGTTCGGCGCGCTGGCGGCTTTCGGCGGCCGTCTGCCCTTGCCCAGGCGCCTGCTGGTCGCCACCGGCATCCAGCCGCTGTCGGCGACAGCCATCTTCATGGCTTATGAAATCGCCGGCCTGTATCCGGAGATCGGCCGCTCGGCGCTCACCCTGTCGCTCTTTTCAGCAGCGGTCATGGAACTGGCCGGACCTGCGCTATGCCGCTTTGCCCTGCGCAGGTCGGGTGAAATGGAAAACCGCGAAACCGGCAAAGGAGGCATCGCATGAGCACGGCACTGGGAGAATTCAGGCACAGCGAGCCCTTGACGCTGGGCGTCGAACTCGAATTGCAGCTGCTGTCGCGGCGCGACTTCGACCTCACGCGCGGTGCCACCGACCTCCTCGCCAGCCTCGAATACGACGGCCGCTTCGGCGACATCAAGCTCGAAATCACCGAAAGCATGATCGAGGTCAGCACCCTGCCGCAGACCACCACGACCGGCATCGCCGCCGACCTCGCCGGCCTGCGTGAAACCCTGCGCGAGCACTGCGCACGCAACAACATCGCCGTCTGCGGCGGCGGCACGCATCCCTTCCACCGCTGGCCGGAGCGGCGCATCTCGCCAGGCGAGCGCTTCGACGCCGTATATCAACGCTACGGCTACCTCGCCAAGCAATTCACCGTTTTCGGCCAGCACATCCACGTCGGCTGCCCCAGCGCCGACGATGCGATCTGGCTCACCCAGGCGCTCGGCGTCCATGTCCCGGCGTTCATCGCGCTCTCGGCGGCATCGCCCTTCGTGGACGGGGTCGATACCTTTTTCCAGTCGGCCCGTCTCAACGCCGTCTCGGCCTTTCCACTCAGCGGGCAATGCCCACCGCTCGCCGACTGGAACGATTTCGGGCGCTATTTCGCGATGCTCGAAGCCTGCGGCATTGCCACCAGCATCAAGGATCTCTACTGGGACGTGCGGCCCAAGCCCGAATTCGGCACGGTCGAAATCCGCGTCTGCGACACGCCGCTCAGCATCGAGCGCGCCACCGCGCTGGCCGCACTGGCCCAGAGCCTGTGCCGCTGGCTGCTGCGCACGCGGCCCGAGCTGCAGACCGCGCAGCAGGTGCATGTCGCACGCTACAACAAGTTCCAGGCCTGCCGCTACGGCATGGCGGCCCGGCTTGCCGACCCGGTCGCGCTCACCCGGCGGCCGCTGCGCGAGAGCCTCGTCGAACTGCTGGAAAAGCTGGCCCCGGATGCCGACGAACTCGGCTGCGCCGCGTCGCTCAAAAGCCTGCTGCCGGTCGTCACCGCCGATCGCGGCGATGCGGCCTGGCTGCTCGCGATGCTTGGCCGGCACGGCAACCTCAACGACGTCGTGCGCGAAGCCGCCGACCGCCTGCTCGCCCGGCCCACCGGTACAGCTTTGGAGAACGGGTGATGAAGAACGCTCTCATGATGCGCGCGCTCCTGTTCGCCGTGACCTTTGCCGTCGCCAGCTTGCCGGCCGTCAGTGCCGTTCCCGCCTGCCGGTTCGACGCCATTGCCGCGGGGAGCGGAAAAATCGGCCAATGGATCGACAAGAGTAACTGGCTCGCGGTCGAGAATCAGCGCGTCAGCCTGCAGGCGGCGACGGTCTTCATGCCCGCGCAGCGGCTACGCCCGGCCACCGGCAGCCCGACCCTGCGCGCCGCGGTGCGCCCGCTCGACATCGACCGCGTCGAAGCCACCGACCCGCTCGACGGCAGCAAGCGCGATCTTGCTTTCCTGCTCGACAGCCGTCTCTACGCCGATGGCCTCGTCGTCCTGCACAATGGACGAATGGTTGTCGAACGTTACCGCAACGGCCTGCGCGCCGGCGAACCACGCCTGCTCCTGCAGGCGACGCGGCCCCTGCTCTCGCTGCTCGGCGCGGTCAGCATCGGCCAGGGCAAACTTGCCGGTGAACGCGCCGTGGCCCGAGTCATTCCCTCTTTGAACAGCCACCCCGACCTGCGCAAGCTGTCGATCCAGCGACTCCTGCTGGACCATGAACGACATGCCTGGTCAGCCGAAGAACTCGATCGCTGGCGGCAGGCGGCGGGCTGGAGCAGCGGCCCGGCGAATGCCGGCATCCGTTCATGGCTCGCCGAGCCCGGCCGCTGGGACAGGCCGCTGCTCGATCATCAAGCCAGCACCGTCGACGGCAGCCCGGACGACGACCTGCTGGCCTGGGTGCTGGCCGAGAGCAACGCCACCCCGCTCGCCCCGCTTTTTTGCGAGCAATTGCTCAGCCGCGCGCGACCGGAACATCCGGTGCTCTGGCTGACCGACGCGCGTGGCGTCGAACTCGCCGACGGGCTGGGTCTTTCCCTGCGCGACTTCGCCCGCCTCGGCCAGTTGTTGCTCGATGCACGCGCAAGCCCCGGCCGCACGCGCATCCCCGGCTGGTTCATCGAGACGCTGACCGCCTCGTCGGGCAGCCGCAGCGTGGCAACGCCGGGCCTGGCCAAGGGCAGCGAGCAGCGCTACGGTTTTACCCACCTCGGTGGCAGGAGCAACCGGGTCGCCCTCATCGGCAGCCATGGCAGCAGCCTGTACGTCGATTTCGACCGCCGCCTGGTCGTCGCGCTCTATGCCACTTATCCGCCGACCGGCACGCCGGCGCTGCGCGCGACCCTCGAGCAGTTCTGGCGGGCGATCGACCAGGTGGCAATCCAGCCGCGAAAGCGCTGAGCATGAGCGGCGCCAGGGAAGCGCAGGCAAACCGGCAGATCCTTCCTGCAGGGACCGCGCAGGCGGTGGTCAAGGAAAGCCTCGATCATGATCAAGGCTGAAGCGCCTGCTCCGGCGACCCGGATCACCTCGGCGAGTTGGGGTTACTCGCGCGCGATAACCCTCCTGGCCATCCTGATCATGCTCGGGCTTCTCGCGTGGCGGCTGTCGGACGTCTTCCTCCTGCTCTTCGCAGCGATCATCGTCGCGGTCGCGCTGCGCAACTTCGCCGCGCCTCTGGAAGGACATCTCAAGCTCTCGCAACGACTGGCGGTCGGCGCTGCCGTGGTGGGCGCGCTGCTGGTGATCAGCCTCGGTTCCTGGCTGCTCGGAGACCGTCTGATCACGCAGACCGAGGATCTGCGGCAACGCTTGCCCGCTGCGCTGGCCGCCCTCGTCGCCTGGGCCGAGGGTCACCCCGCGGGCGCCGTCGTGCTCGACGTGTGGGAGAGCGCGAGCGCGGATGACGTGCCCTGGTCCCGCGTCGCCAATGCCGCGACGCGGACGCTCGGTGCCGTCGGCAGCATCCTCCTGACGGTGGTGATCGGCGTGTACCTCGCCGCCGATCCCTCCTTGTATCGCCAGGGACTGGTGCGGCTGGTGCCGCCGGTCTACCGGGCGCGCATCGACGACGCCCTGCTGGCGAGTGGGCACGCCTTGTCCCGCTGGCTCCTGGGGCAAGGGATCTCGATGTTGTTCGTCGGTTTGACGACGGCTCTCGGCCTCGCGCTCCTCGGCATGCCGCTGGCGGGAACAATCGGCGTGATCGCCGGCATTCTCGCCTTCATCCCGTTTTTCGGCCCGATTGCCTCAGGCATTCTGGCGGCGCTGCTCGCCTTCATGCAGGGGCCGGACCAGGTCCTCTACGTGGCCGGCCTCTGCTTCGCGATTCAGCAGATCGAAGGCAATGTGCTGATGCCCTTCGTCCAGCGCTGGGCAGTGGCGTTGCCGCCGGTACTCGGGATCACGGCTGCGGTCATCTTCGGCCTGCTGTTCGGGATGCCCGGCGTGATTCTCGCTTCGCCGCTGATGGTGGTGGTGATGGTGCTGGTGAGCAAGCTGTATGTCGAGGACATCCTCGAAGTTTCAGAGCGCCCGGAGTAGACGACGGGTTTTTCCGCTGAGCTTTGTATCGGGTCGTTCTCGATTCATCACCGGCGTCATGTACTGCACCCGCAGGTAGTCGGCGCGGCTATCGACGATGCGGGCATCGGGCTGCGCCTGCAGCCTCTGCAACCGGGCATCGTTTTCGGTCCATCGCCGCGCAAGGCCCGCGGCGCGATCCGGGCATCCATTTCAGAACTTCATCGCGCCACCTCCTTGGCCGCCAAAGCCGGATAGGGCCTGCTGTCGCAGGCATCCCGGCGAGTCCTCGCCAGGAGTCTGATGCCCAGGGAAAAATCGGGCGCGCAGTTCGAGCAGGGCGTCGATCGCTGCCGCCACATTCCTTCTGTGTTAAATTTCCCGGCAGGAGATTACATGACTTCCCTCGACATCGCCCTGCTCTATCTGCTCGCCGCCGTCCTCGCGGTGGTCGCCTGTCGCCAGTTCAAGCTGCCGCCGATGCTCGGTTACCTGGTCGCCGGCGTCATCATCGGCCCCAATGCCCTGGCGCTGGCGCAGAGTTCCAGCGGCATCCGCTACCTGGCCGAATTCGGCGTCGTTTTCCTGATGTTCGTGATCGGCCTCGAGTTCAGCCTGCCCAAGCTGCGGGCCATGAAGCAGCACGTCTTCGGGCTGGGTCTGTCGCAGGTGGCGCTGACCGTGCTGCTGACCACCGTCAGCTCGCTGCTGCTCGCGCTGCTGCTGCCAAGCTGGTGGAACGTCTCGTGGCAGACCGCACTGGCCCTGGGCGGCATCATGTCGATGAGCAGCACGGCGATCGTCATCAAGCTCGTTGCCGAGCGCATGGAACTCGAATCCGAACATGGCAAGCGGGTGGTCGGCATCCTGCTCTTCCAGGATCTGGCCGTGGTCCCCCTGCTGGTGCTGATTCCGGCGCTGGCTGCCGATCCGGACGACCTGCTGCCGGCGCTCGGCTTCGCGCTGTTCAAGGCGGTGGCCTTGCTGGGACTCCTGCTGACCGGCGGCCAGAAGATCATGCGCTGGTGGCTGACGCTGGTCGCGCGCCAGAAGAGCGACGAGTTGTTCATGCTCAACCTGCTGCTGATCACCCTCGGCCTCGCCTGGATGACCGAGCATGCCGGCCTGTCGCTGGCGCTCGGCGCTTTCGTGGCCGGCATGCTGATCTCCGAGACTGAATTCAAGCACCAGGTGGAGACCGACATCCGGCCCTTCCACGACGTCCTGCTGGGCCTCTTCTTCATCACCATCGGCATGATGCTCGACTGGCGCCTGGTGCTCGACCGCTGGCCGCTGGTGCTCCTGTTGCTCACCCTCTCGCTGGCCTTCAAGCTGGCGCTGATCACCGGCCTGACCCGGGCCCTGGGCGCTTCGATGGGCGTTTCGCTGCGCGTCGGCCTCTACCTCGCCCAGGCCGGCGAGTTCGGGCTGGTACTGTTGACCCTCGCCGGCCAGCACCACCTCGTTCCCCCGCAACTGTTCAACCCGATTCTGGCGGCGATGGTGCTGTCGATGCTCGCCACCCCCTTCATGATCCTCTACACCAACGCCATCGTCACCCGGCTGGTGGCCAGCGACTGGCTGCTGCAGGCGGTGCAGATGACCCGTATTGCCAGTCGGTCGATCAACGTCGATCAGCACATCATCATCTGCGGCTACGGTCGCTGCGGTCAGAACCTGGCCCGCCTGCTCGAGAGCGAAGGCGTTCCCTACATGGCGCTCGATCTCGACCCCGACCGGGTGCGTCAGGCGGCGGCAGCCGGGCATTCGGTGGTGTTTGGCGACGCCTCGCGCCTGCAGGCGCTGGTTGCCGCCGGCCTGCACCGCGCCAGCGCCGTGGTCGTGACCTACGTCGACACCGCGAGCGCCCTGAAGGTGCTGCACCACACCCACGAGCAGGCGGTCAATCTGCCGGTGGTGGTGCGCACGGTGAGCGACCTGGACCTCGAAAAGCTGCGCGCGGCGGGTGCCACCGAGGTGGTTCCGGAAGCGATCGAAGCCAGCCTGATGCTGGCCAGTCACGCGCTGGCGCTGATGGGTGTTCCCATGCGCCGCGTCGCGCGGATCGTCCAGGAGCAGCGCGATGCGCGTTACCAGCTGCTGCGCGGTTACTTCCATGGCGCCGACGACGACGGCGCCGACGAGCTCGAGCAGGAACGTCTCAACACCGTCACCCTGCCGGCAACCGGCTGCGCCGTCGGCAAGACGCTGGCCAGCCTGGCACTCGAGGCGGTCGGGGTGCGGGTGGTCAGTCTGCGCCGCGCGAACGGCCTGCCCACCGCTTTCGACCCGGCCACCGTGATCGATGGCGGCGACACCCTGGTGCTCAGCGGCAAGGCGACGGCGCTGGCGCTGGCCGAACACCGGCTGCTTTCGAACTGACCGGATCAGGATCCGCTGCGCCCGCATGACGTTCGCCTGGCCACCCCTGGCGAGCCGCCGCTGGCCACCTGAAGAAGGCAGGGTTGCTTGCGCAGCTTCACACGGAAACCAGAACATCGCCTTGGGATTCGGCCAGCACACGCCGGGTGACACTGCCAAGGAACAGCTCTTCGAGCAGGCTTTCCCCGTGCTTGCCGATGACGATCAGGTCGCAACTCAGTTCCTGTTCCTGCTCGATGATCCGCCAGCAGGGATCGCCGTGCAGGACGACGAAACGGGCAACCTGCGGCGGCAGTCCGGCTTCCTGGGCCAGGGCATGCAGCTTCCGCAGGGCCTCCTGCCGGGCGCTGATACGATAGTGATTGATGCTGTCCTGATCGACGCTGGCATATCGCAGCTGCCCTTCGAAGGGCACGTCAAAAACGTGCAGCAGGACGATATCGGCCTGCGGCGCGATGCCACGCGCGATGCCGATTGCCCGCAGCGAGGCCGGCGAGAAGTCAACCGGCACGAGCAGGGTGCGATAGGGTTCATGAGCGGCCTGCTTGACCACCAGGATCGGGCGCTTTGTCCCGCTGAGCATTCTTTCGGCGGTTGAACCGAGCAACAGATGCAGGATGAAGCTCTCCCCACGGGCACCGCAGACGATCAGATCGGCGGCCATCGCATCCGCTGCTCTGGCCAGTTCCGCAAGCACTGAGCCAGAGACCACGCGGGTGCCGGCGAGCACGCCAAAGCGTCGCTGCACCGACTCGGCCAGTTCGCGCAGTTTCTCACGACCGGCGTCGAGAACCTCCTGTTCCAGGCCGGCCGGTGCTTCGAGCACCAGTTGCCGGAATCTTTCCAGCGGCGCGAGATTGCTCACGTGCAGCAGTTCCAGAGGCGCGGCCGTTTCCCGGCTCACCAGAGCCGCGCGCTCGACCGCATGGCGGGCAGGCGCCGAGAGGTCGGTCGCGGCCAGAACAGGGTTCAGTTGGGTCATGGTCGTTTTCCTTTCCGCTTGAAGGTTGCCTGCCCGCACCCTGCCGACAGGGTTGGCAAGGGTAAGTCCTCATCGCGAGTCGCCCTGGAGCGTCAACGGATGAGTGATCCTGCTTTTCCGTCTTGACCGCCGGACAAGCAGACGTCCAGCCCGCGCCACGGTCAGCGGTCTTGCGACAGCTTGAGACCGACCGAACTCACCCGCCGACCTTCCATCGCCCGTACCGTCAACTCGATGCTGCCGATGCGCACGCGGTCGCCGACGACCGGCGGCCTTCCGAGCCGCTTGCACAACAGTTCGCTGGTGGTCCCGGCAAGCTCCGAGTCGTCGAGCATGACGCCATAAGCAGCGGCAAGCGCCGCTGCCGAAGCGTTGGCCTCGACGACAAACTCGCCGAAAAACCGGCGCGCCGTGAGCGGTCCGCTCTGGTCCTGCGGCCCGAACAGCGAGCCCAGGTGCTCGACCTGATCGGGCGACGCCAGCAGCCAGACGATATCGTTCAGTTTCAGGGTGGTAGCGGTCGGATCGCGCAAGGGGCGATGCTGACGCACCAGGGCGGCGCAACGGACGCGCTGGCCGCGCACGTCAACCAGCGAGCCCGGCAGCATGCCGAGGGCGAGCGACTGCGCTTCGACCCGGAAGGCAACCAGCACCAGCACCGTTTCGCGGCCGATCCAGACTTCTTTGGCCTCCAGCGGCTCGGCCGAATGAGGCACTTCCACGCCCAGCCGGCGCGCCGCCCATGGCACCGTGCCGCCCTGCACCAGCAGCGAGAACAGGACAACGGCAAAGGTCACGTCGAACAGCAGGCCGGAGTCGGGAACGCCGGCCATGACGGGAAAAACGGCGAGCACGATGGGAACCGCCCCGCGCAGGCCGACCCAGGAGATGTAGGCAATTTCGCGACCCTGAAAGCGCAGCGGCATGAGCGTCATGGCGACCATCAGCGGACGCGCGATGAAGGTCAGGAAGAGCGCCACGGCGAGCGCCTGCGGAAGATGCTCGACGAGGTGCGAGGGCGTCACCAGCAGACCCAGAATGAGAAACATGCCGGCCTGCGCCAACCAGGCAAGGCCGTCCATGACCCGCAGAACGTGCGAGGTGGCACGCGTGCGCCGGTTGCCGACGATCAGACCCGCGAGATAAATGGCGAGAAAGCCGCTGCCCCCAAGTTGGTTGGTCGCCGCGAACAGCGCGAGGCCGCCGGCAGCGATCAACAGTGCGTACAGTCCCTCGGCGAGGCGCAGACGCCGCAACAGTTCGGCGAGCAGCCAGCCAGCGCCGAGACCGGCCAGGGTAGCGATGCCGAACTGCATGACGAGCACCGTCAGAATCCCTGCGGGCGTCGACGAGCCGGTGCCGACGAGGATCCCCACCAGCACGGTGACGAGCAGGATCGCCATCGGATCGTTGGCGCCGGATTCGATTTCCAGCGTCGCCCCGACGCGCTCGTTGAGGTGCACGCCGCTGTGCCGCAGCAGGCTGAATACTGCGGCGGCGTCGGTCGACGCGACGATCGCCCCCATCAGCATGCCGTAGCGCCAGTCGACGCCGAACAGCCAGGTGCAGAAAGCCCCGAGCAGTGCGGCGGTGCCGATCACGCCCCAGGTGGCGAGCGCACTTGCCGGCCAGAGGGCGACGCGAAAGGTCGAAATTTTCGTGCGCAGACCACCGTCGAGCAGGATGATGGCGAGCGCCAGGTTGCCGACGAAAAAAGAGGATCCGAAGTCGTCGAAACGAATTCCGCCCGGACCGTCTTCGCCGGCAAGCATGCCGACGACCAGGAAGATCAGCAGGAAAGGCAGCCCGAGACGCGCCGAGAGCGTGCTCGCCAGCACCCCGAGAAAAAGCAGGACGCCGGAGAGGAGAAGCAGGGTATTGACCTGATCCAAATGACTGTTCCTGATGGCAAGCGGTGGGCGTCGTCCAACGCTCATGGCTTTCAAAGACCTCCGGGGAAATGAAAGCCATGAGCGTTTTCCCTCACCCTGCCTCTCTTCCACAAGCGGGCGAAGGCAGGCCTGCGCGAGTCGCTGACGCGACTTTCAGAGTCACGGGACGGATCAAGCACGCCGGGAAAACCGTCGCCGCATTGTCGCTCATCCCGGACAGGGCGGCAAGGCCAGCCGCGCAAGCCCGGCCAGGGGAAAGGCGAGGTGCCAGACGCGCTCCTGACTCATCTTGCTGACGAATCTTGGTCACTTTTTTCATTCTGTGGTAATTTCCGGAGACCGGAGGAAAATGCCTTGACAGAACACAAACTACGATACGGCGTCTACCTTGGCGCCATCCAGCGTCATAAACGCGAGATCAGTTTTTCAGCGATTCTCGAAGCCGAGGCGGTCCGGCCGCAGCGGCCCCGGCTGCGCACCATCGATGTCCACCGCTTGCTGACGCCATACGTTTCGTTCCGTTTCGTCGAGCAGATGCGCGCCGTCCTGCCGCTGGCGCTGATGCTGATCGGCTTTCAGGCCCTGGCCCTGCGCACTTCCTTGCTCGACACCGAATCCGTCGCCCTCGGAATATTCTCGGTCATCACGGGTCTGATGATCTTCACCGAGGGGGTCAAGTATGGCCTGATGCCCTTTGCCGAGAATGTCGGCTTCGAGATGCCGGGCAGGACCCACCCTTCAGTCCTGCTCCTTTTCAGCATGCTGCTGGGCGCCGCAGCGACTTTCGCCGAGCCCGCCATCGGCGCGCTGCAGGCCGCAGCCAGCGCCGTCTCACCGGAACGTGCGCCCTGGCTACGGCAACTGCTTGGCCCCTATGTCGGCTGGCTGGTGCTGGCCGTCGCCGGCGGCGTCGGCCTGGCGGTGAGCGTCGGCATCCTGCGCATGATGTTCGGCTGGCAGCTGAAAAAGATGATCCTGCTGATCGTGCCGCCAGCCCTGCTGCTCACCGCATGGTGTGCGCAGCAGCCCGAGCTGGCGCCGGTCATCGGCCTCGCCTGGGACTGTGGCGGCATCACCACCGGCCCGGTGACCGTGCCGCTGGTGCTGGCGATGGGGGTCGGCGTTGCGGCATCGACCGGGCGCAGCGACAACCCGCTGTCGGGTTTCGGAATCGTCACCCTGGCCTCGATTTTCCCGGTACTCACCGTGCTCTGCACGGCGATCTATCTGACCAGCGAGGGCGCTTCGGCAATACGGCCGGTGCTGCCGCCGGAGCTTGCCGGCTGGGAGCAGCAGACCCCTTATGCGGAAATCATTGGCGCGCTACGCGCCATCGTGCCGCTCGTACTGCTGCTGGTGCTGGTGCAGACCCAACTGCTCGGCCAGAAGATCCGCCAGCGCAACGTCTTCGTGTACGGCATCTCGACGGCCGTTGCCGGCATGGTGCTGTTCAACCTCGGCCTCACCGCAGGCCTCGTGGCGCTCGGCGAACAGGCCGGCACCAATGTCCCCTGGGCCTTCTCCACCCACCGCATCAGCGGCGCGCCAGCGCTCTATCCTTTCGCCCTCGGTATCGCCATGACCCTGCTCTTTGCCTTCGCCATCGGCTACGGCGCAACCATCGCCGAACCGGCGCTCAACGCCATGGGAATGACCGTCGAAAACCTGACCAGCGGTGCCTTCCGCAAGCGCATGCTGATCCGTGCGGTGGCCGTCGGCGTCGGCATCGGGGCTGCCCTCGGGGTCTCCCGAATTCTCTTCGACCTGCCGCTGTGGGGACTGCTGATGGCCGGTTACACGCTCGCCCTGGCGCTGACCATCGCCTCCCGCGAAGAGATCGTGAACCTGGCATGGGACAGCGCCGGCGTCACCACCGGTCCGGTCACCGTGCCGCTCCTGCTCGCGCTGGGCATCGGCCTCGGCGAGGCGGTCAAGGCAAGCGACGGTTTCGGCATTCTCGCCATGTGTTCGATCGGCCCGATCGTTTCGGTCCTCGCCACCGGCCTCTGGATCGACCTGGAACGGCGCGCCGAGACCGAGACGATAAAAGAGAAGTCTGCCAGGAAAGAAAAGAAATCATGAGCAAAACCAATGAGCTGATCGTGCTCACCGATGTCATGCTGATTACCGTCATCGTCCAGCGGGGTGTCGCCGACCTCGTCGTCCAGGTCGCACTCGAAGCCGGTGCACAGGGAGCGACGGTCTTCCATGCCCACGGCACCGGCGTGCGGCAGAAGCACCTGGGCGTCCTCGGCCTGACGGTCAACACCGAAAAGGAAATCATCTATATCGCGGTACCGTCCGAACAGGCGGACCGCCTGTTCGAACGAATTTTTGTCTCGGCCAAGATGGATACCCCCGGCATGGGCATACTCTGGATCACGCGACTCGAAAAGATGTCCACCTACGTCCCGCACGAGGTTGCTGCCCGCTTTGGCGTGCACACGGAGCGCCGCGAATGAGCGTGCTGGCGCACATCGGCTACGGCGTCGAGAAAAAACTGATCACCGCGATCGTCGTCAACGGTCGCGGCATGATGCTGATGAAACTGGTCGAGAACCGGCCGGGCGTCCTGTCGGTCACCCATCACCATGCCCGGGGTACGGACAACCGTCGCCGGCGACCCGGCCGCCTCCTGTGGAGCGAGAAGGACGTGGTGATGGTGCTGGTCGAAGCAGAGCAGGCCGACGAAACCTTCGCTTTGCTTTTCGGCGCCGCCAAGCTCGGTGAACCGCACCAGGGGATCATCTTCATGGAGGCGGTGCGCCGGGGGCACCCGATGATGCCCTTTGCCATCTGACCGCAGGGCAGTCAGCGTTCCGAATTCCTCGCCAAATCCCCCGCTACCCTGTACATTCCCTCGGCTTTCTCTTTCCCATCCACCACCGTCACATAAAGGAGTTGAATCGATGTCCCCCCACCCGCTCGCCCTGTTTATCCTGCTGATTTCGCCTTCGTTATGCTGGGCGGCAAGCGGCAACAGCGAGATTGTGAATCTCACCGGCTCGGCGATGGGAATTCTCGCCGTCGTCCTGTTTGTCGCAGCCTACGTGCTGGTGATGTTCGAAGAACAGTTGCATCTGCGCAAGAGCAAACCGGTGATGGTCGCTGCCGGCATCATCTGGATTCTGGTCGCGCTCTCCTATCAGGCGCTCGGCAGACCGGATCATGCCCACGCAGCGATCCAGCACAACCTGGCCGAGTACGTCGAACTGTTCCTCTTCCTGCTCGCAGCGATGACCTACATCAACGCGCTCGAAGAGCGCAACGCCTTCCTGGCCCTGCGCTCCTGGCTGGTCAACAAGGGTTTCACCTTGCGCCAGGTCTTCTGGATGACCGGCCTGCTGGCCTTTTTCATCTCGCCGGTGGCCGACAACCTGACTACCGCCCTGCTGATGGGCGCCGTGGTGCTGGCCGTCGGCGCGGGCAATACCGCATTTGTCGCCGTCGCCTGCATCAACATCGTCATCGCCGCCAATGCCGGCGGCGCTTTCTCGCCCTTTGGCGACATCACCACCCTGATGGTCTGGCAGAAAGGCAAGGCTGACTTCTTCGCGTTTTTTGCCCTCTTCATCCCGTCGCTGGTCAACTGGCTCGTTCCTGCCATCTGCATGAGCCTGGTGATCGCGAAAGGAAAGCCAGAAATCAGCGACGCGTCGGTACGGATGAAACTGGGCGCCAAACGGATCATGGCGCTGTTTCTGCTGACCATCATCACCGCGGTTTCCTTTCATAACTTCCTGCATCTGCCACCGGCCGTCGGGATGATGCTGGGAATGGGCTATCTGTCGATCTTCGCCTACTATCTGATCAGGGTCGAAGGCCGCGTGCTGAGTGGCGACAACCCCCTCGACGTGACCGGTCACAACCATGCCACTTTCGACCTCTTCCGCAAGGTGGCCAAGGCGGAATGGGACACGCTGCTCTTCTTCTACGGCGTCATCCTCTGTGTCGGCGGCCTGGGACAGTTCGGCTACCTCGCTTCGGCTTCGCTGCTGATGTATGACGGGCTCGGGGCGACCAATGCCAACATTCTGGTGGGTGTTCTCTCGGCGCTGGTAGACAACATCCCGGTAATGTTTGCCGTCCTCACCATGGATCCACAGATGTCCGTCGGTCAGTGGCTGCTGGTGACGCTGACCGCCGGCGTCGGCGGCAGCATGCTGGCCATCGGATCGGCCGCCGGGGTCGCCCTGATGGGGTCGGCACGTGGCATTTATACCTTTGCTGCCCACCTGAAATGGACCTGGGCAATCGCCCTCGGGTACGCGGCAAGCATTGCCACCCATCTGCTGATCAATGCGCGGCTGTTTACCGATTGATGTCGCTGCGGCGGATCGCCGGTTGCACTTGCCGCCGGCGATCACAAGTGCGAAGATTGCCGCCACCGGGAGGGGTCGGGCCGTCTTTTTTCGAAGCCTATACCTATGCATTCACCACCACATGGGATCAATATCGAAGCGCTCCTGATGCACGTGCCGCTGTTCAATGGACTCGAAGGGCCGGAGATTGCGCGCCTGGCGCGCGGCACACGAGAAATCAAGACGGCGCGCGGCGACATCCTGTTCCACAAGGGAGACACGCCGACCGGCTTCCACCTGGTGGTCTATGGCCAGATGAAGCTGGCTTTCACCTCGCCGCAGGGCAGCGAGAAAGTGGTCGATATCGTCGGCCAGGGCCAGACGTTCGGCGAAGCAGTGATGTTCATGGAGATGCCCTTCATGGTCTATGCGCAGGCGCTCACCGACTCGCTGCTGCTGCACATCCCCAAAACCGGGATTCTCGAAGAACTCGACGCTGATCCGAAGTTCGGGCGCAAGATGATTGCCGGACTTTCGATGCGTCTGCATCACCTGATGATCGATGTTGAATCGTACTCGCTCTGCTCGGGCCGCCAGCGCATCATCGGCTATCTGTTGCGGGAGACTCCCGACGACGGCGAGAAATCGATCGTTGTTACCTTGCCGACCCACAAGGGCGTCATCGCCTCACGCCTCAACCTGACCCAGGAGCACTTCTCGCGCATTCTGCACGAACTCTCCGAAAAAGGTCTGATCGTGGTCGAAGGGCGAAAGATCCACATTACCGATGTCGATCAGCTGCGCGCCTACGATCGATGACGCCGACGAGATCTGTACCAACCACAAGGAGAAAACATCAGTGGCAACGGAAACCGAGATCAAGCTCAGCCTGTCCGCGGGTGTCGCCCGCCGACTGCCGGCGCACCCCCTGTTGGCCAACAGCGAAGCGATCAGGCAGAAGCTGGTCAACACCTACTACGACACGCCTGACCGGCGTCTCCAGCGCCGACGGGTCGCTGTACGCTACCGTCACAAGGGAGCAGAGTGGCTGCTCACCGTCAAAAGTGACGCCCCCTCGCCAGGCGGCCTCGCCCAACGCAACGAATGGGAAGTGCCGGGGCAACCGGGCGAATTCGATTTTTCGCATGTCGATAACCCGAAGCTGCGCCGCTTTCTCGAAGCGGCCACCCCTGAGCTCGCTCCGCTGTTTACCACCGACTTCACCCGCACCTTCTGGCTGCTGACGCCGCAGGAAGGAACCCGGATCGAGGTCGCGCTGGACCGTGGAACGATCGTTGCCGACGGCCGCAAGGAAACCATCTGCGAAGTCGAACTCGAGTTGCTCGAAGGCCGGGTCGCCGACCTGTTTACGACCGCGCTCGCCCTGCAGGCCGAACTGCCGTTGCATCCCGAAGGGGCCAGCAAGGCCGAGCGCGGCTACCGGCTGGCCAGCGATCAGGGGCTGACCGCGATCAAGGCGGCCGAAGTCGCGCTCACCCCGGGAATGACCAGCATCGCCGTTTTCCGCAGCACCATCATGTCGTGTCTGTCGCAGCTGCAGGGCAACGAGCGCGGCGTGCGCGAAACCGAGGCGCCCGAATTCATCCATCAGGCGCGCGTCGCCATGCGCCGACTGCGCTCGGCAATCCGGCTCTGGCGCCCGCTGCTGCCCGCCGAGTATGTCAACCAGTTCGATCCGCGCTGGCGGACGCTCGCCAACCAGCTTGGCGACACCCGCAACTGGGACGTCTTCATCACCGAGTTGCTGCCGCCGATCTGCAAGACGTTCCCCGATCACCCCGACCTCAAGCGGCTGGTCAGCGCCGCCAACAGCCAGCTCGCCGAGTGCCGCAAGACGGCCAGATCGGCGATGGTCGCCAGCACCTACTCGCAGCTGTTGCTCGAATTCACCGCTGCCACGATCGCCCTCGTGGAGAGCAAGAAGCCCCCGCTCAGGGTTTTTGTGCCCCGTTCATTGAACAAGCGCGCGCAGCGCGTCGCGGCGCTGGCGATCGAGACCAAGGACGCGAATCCGGAAGCCCGGCATGCCCTGCGCATCGCCATGAAGCGGCTGCGCTACGCCCTCGAATTCTTCGCTCCCCTGCTTCCCGTCAAACGCCTGCAACGCTATCACCAGAGTGCGGCCGGCCTGCTCGACCTGCTCGGTCGAATGAACGACAGCGCCGTCGCCCAACAGCTGATCGTCGAGGCCGTTCCCGGCCACCACAGCGACCTGGTGTGCGGCTGGCTGGCCGGGCGCAACGACCTCATGCTGGCTCAGCTCGACGGCCTGCTGAGCGAGTTTCTCAGCCATCCGGAGCCCTGGCAATAAGCCTCGCGGCGCGCCGACCGGCAACCCCCGCCGGGGCTTCTGCGCAGGCCTGAGCCCGGACGCTGCCTTGGTCGATCGCCGGCGCGCCCTGCTCACCGCGCTGCTCGGGCTCTGCCTGATCGGCAGCCCGGTCGCGCGCGCGACCGGGCTGCCGCCGGTCGTCAGCCGGGCACTTGCCGAAGCCGGCATTCCGCTCGCTTCGGTCGGCGTCGTCGTGCAGGCGGTGAGCGGTGGACCGGCGCTGCTCAGCCATAACGCGCAGCAGGCGATGAACCCCGCGTCGGTGATGAAACTGCTCACCACCTACGCCGGTCTCGAGCTGCTCGGGCCGGCCTACACCTGGCGCAGCGAAGCGCTGGCCGAGACCCGGCCGATCGCCGGCCGGCTCGACGGACACCTCTATCTGCGCGGCAGCGGCGATCCCAGACTCGGTCTCGAACAGTTCTGGCTGCTGCTGCGCCAGCTGCGCGCCCGCGGGGTGAGCGAGATCGGCGGCGACCTGGTGCTTGATCGCAGCGCTTTCGCCATCCCGCCGCACGATCCGGGCGCTTTCGACCAGCAGCCGCTGCGGCCGTACAACGTCGGCCCCGACGCCCTGCTGATCAATTTCAGGAGCGTCCGACTGACCCTGGAGGCGGACCCGGTGCGCCAGAGGGTCGCCGTGATCGCCGAGACCCCGAATGACGGTCTGGCGATCGATAATCGTCTGACTCTTGCCCGCGAACCCTGCGGCGACTGGCGCGAACAGATCGGTGTGACGGTTGCGGGAGCAACGATCGCGCTGAGCGGCAGCTTTGCCGCAGCCTGCGGCGAGAAGGCGCTGAACCTTGCGCCCTGGACCGCCGATGTCCAGATCGAAAGCCTGTTCCGGGCCCTCTGGCGCGAACTCGGCGGCCGCTTCAACGGCCGCGTTCGCGACGGCCGTGCACCGATTGGCGCGAGTCCGCTGGCCGTGCAGGAATCACCGACACTCGGCGAGATCGTCCGTGAGATCAACAAGTACAGCAATAACGTCATGGCGCGCCAGCTGTTCCTGAGCCTCGACCCCGAGCGGCCGGCGACCGCCGACGGGGCGCGTCGCGAAGTCGCCCGCTGGCTACAGGCGAAGGGTCTGCAGCTGCCCGAACTGGTACTCGACAACGGCTCCGGCCTGTCGCGCAGCGAGCGCATCTCGGCTGACAGCCTTGCCCGTCTGCTGCAGGCCGCCTGGCAAAGCCCGGTGATGCCCGAGCTGATCGCCTCGCTGCCGATCGCCGGTGTCGACGGCACGCTTCGGACGCGTTTCAACGAAGGCGCGACAAGCGGTCGGGCGCACCTGAAAAGCGGCTACCTCGAAGGCGTGCGGGCGATCGCCGGTTACCTGCTGGACTTGAGGGGCGAGCGCTGGATCGTCGTCTGCCTGATCAACGACGCGCACGCCCGCCTCGGCAAACCGGCGATCGACGCCCTGCTGGGCTGGCTCGCGCAGCGCTGACGGTGTTCTCTGGCAGCGAGCGGATCAGGACGTGCCGACCGGTCGCCGGTCGGCCAGCGCGAGCCAGCCGCGAATGACCCGATAGGCCACCCACAGTCCGAGAACGACGATCAGCAGCCAGGCGATCGGAATACCGATCAGGGTGATGATCAGCAGGCCGTAGACCACGAGCCAGAGCAGCGTGAACCAGAAGGTACGGATCTGCCAGCGGTAATGGCTATCGAGCCAGGTCCCGGCGACCTCGCTGCGCTTGAGGTAGTTGAGGGCGACGCCAATCAGCGACGGCACGCCGAAAACGAAAGCCCCGGCGATCGTCGCGGCGCCGGTCACCCCGACGACGACCGCCAGCGCATGCAGGCCATAGATGACATGACACCAGGCGCGCGCACCGTCGAGATCAGTGCGCGGGATCAGATCATTGTTCATTTCATCGAGCCTCCAGAAAGTGATGCTTCGCTGCCATTGATGTCGTTCACCGGGCGCTCAGAGGCCGAGATCTTGCCACAGGGCATCGACCCGCTGCCTGACCGCCGCGTCCATGACGATCGGTGTTCCCCACTCGCGACTGGTCTCGCCCGGCCATTTGTTGGTCGCATCCAGTCCCATCTTGCTGCCAAGGCCGGCGATCGGGCTCGCGAAGTCGAGATAATCGATCGGCGTGTTGTCGGCGATCAGCGTATCGCGCGCCGCGTCGACACGGGTGGTCATCGCCCAGATCACTTCCTTCCACTCGCGGATATCGACATCGTCGTCTACCACGATGATGAACTTGGTATACATGAACTGGCGCAGAAAACTCCAGATGCCGAACATCACGCGTTTGGCATGCCCGGGGTACTGCTTGCGGATGCTCACCGTCGCCAGGCGATACGAGCAACCCTCCGGCGGCAGGTAGAAATCGACGATCTCGGGAAACTGTTTCTGCAGCAGCGGCACGAAGACTTCGTTGAGTGCCACGCCGAGCATCGCCGGTTCGTCCGGTGGCTTGCCGGTATAGGTGCTGTGATAGATCGGCTGCCGGCGCATGCTCAGGCGCTCGATGGTAAACACCGGAAAGCGCGCCTGCTCGTTGTAATAGCCGGTGTGGTCACCGTAAGGGCCTTCGAGGGCGCTCTCGGCCGGATCGATGAAGCCTTCGAGGACGATCTCGGCCGATGCCGGCACCTGCAGTTCGGAGCCCAGGCATTTCACCACCTCGGTCTTGGCGCCGCGCAGCAGACCGGCAAACTGGTATTCGGAGAGCGTGTCCGGCACCGGTGTCACCGCCGCGAGGATGGTCGCCGGATCGGCCCCGAGCGCCACCGCGACCGGAAACGGTTCGCCCGGCCGGTGCAGGCAGTGTTCGCGAAAATCGAGCGCGCCACCGCGATGCGCGAGCCAGCGCATGATCACCTTGTTCGCGCCGAGCACCTGCTGGCGATAGATACCGAGGTTCTGGCGCACCTTGTGCGGCCCCCGGGTCACCGTCAATCCCCAGGTGATCAGCGGCGCCGCGTCGCCCGGCCAGCAAAGCTGGATCGGCAGCTGCGACAGATCGACCGCGGCGCCTTCGCGGACGATCTCCTGGCAGGGCGCCGACGAGCGCAGGCGTGGCGCCATGTTGAGCACCTGGCGCAGCACCGGCAGCTTGTCCCAGGCGTCCTTGAGCCCTTTCGGCGGCTCCGGCTCCTTGAGGTAAGCGAGCAGCTTGCCGACCTCTCGCAAGGCGAGCACCGAATCCTGCCCCATGCCGAGCGCCACCCGCCGCGGCGTGCCGAAAAGGTTGGCCAGCACCGGCATCGAATGCCCCTTGGGGTTCTCGAAGAGCAGCGCCGGGCCGCCGGCGCGCAGCACGCGATCACAGATCTCGGTCATTTCCAGGCACGGGTCGACCGCGACGTCGATGCGCTTCAGTTCGCCGAGGTTTTCCAGTTGGGCGATGAAGTCGCGCAGGTCGTGATATTTCATTGGCGCCTTTCAGGCCGGGCTAGCGGATACGATAGGCATAGTGGCAACTGACGCAGGCCGTGGTCAGTGACGGCAGCGCGGCAATCGTCTGCGCGCGATCACCGCTGGCGGCAAGCCGGGCAAAAGCGCTCGCCGCCCGGTGCCCGTCCATGCCGATGGCGTGCATCGCCGGGGGCATGTGCGGCCCCGGACGGGCGTCGAAAGGCTGGCCACGGTGCTTGCCCATGGCCGCAGTGCCCAGCTCCTGCTCGGCCAGTTCGCCGGCCTCCTTCAGCTTGCCCGCAGCGACCAGGCCGAGAATCTCGTTCAGGGCGAGCAGGTTGGCGCGCATTTCCGCGCGCAGGGTGGCTGCCGCGGCGGCCGGCATCGGCGCCAGCTGGCGCACGTCGTCGGCCGCCTGCAGGGTACCGGTCAGGAGCGCCAGCAGACAGAACAGGCAGGTCTTCATCCGTTTCCTCCTTGGAGCAACAGAAAATCGACGGCGATGCCGGCAAAGATGCTCGCACCGACCCAGTTGTTGTGCCGGAAAGCTGCGAAACAGCGCTGCGGATCGCGATCCCGGATGAGCGTGAAATGGTAAGCGGCAATCGCCGCGGCGATCAGCAGGCCGCCGTAGAAGACGCCACCGCGGCCCAGTCCGTAACCGATCGCGCCAATGATCACGATCGCCAGCGCGTAGCAGAGCATGACCGCGGCGACGTCGGCGCGGCCAAAGGTGATCGCCGAGGTGCGCAGGCCGATCTTGAGGTCGTCGGCGCGGTCGACCATTGCGTACTCGGTATCGTAGGCGATTGCCCAGAAAACGTTGGCCAGCAGCAGCCACCAGGCTTCCGCCGGCACCCTGCCGAGCTGTGCGGCGTAGGCCATGGGAATGCCGAAGCCGAAGGCAACGCCCAGATACGCTTGCGGCAGCGCAAAAAAACGCTTGGTGAAAGGATAGCTTGCGGCAAGGAAGAGCGCGGCGGCACAGAGACCGGCGAACAAGGCGCTGCGCAGCGGCAGCACCAGGAGCACCGCGCAAACGACGAGCAGCGCGAAAAGCAGCCAGGCTTCCCTGACCGAGACCCGGCCCGCCGCCAGCGGTCGGTCGCGAGTGCGCTCGACGTGCGGATCGAAATTGCGGTCGGCGAGATCGTTGATCACGCAGCCGGCCGAACGCATCAGCACCGTCCCCAGCGTGAAAATCCACACCACCCGCCAGTCCGGGTGGCCGAGCGCCGAAAACCACAACCCCCACAGCGTCGGCCAGAGCAGCAACAGGATGCCGATCGGCTTGTCGAGGCGCAGCAGCCGTTCGTAAAGGTCGAGCCGCTCGCGCAGTCGGTGGCCTGAAATCGTCATGGGCTTCATTCTAACCTGTCTGCCGCAGACCCGACGTTGCCGGCCGGACTGGCGGTCGTCGTGCCGCTCACCGCTCCTCGCCCCGCAGAGTCGCGACAATCGCCTGCAGATGCTCGGGAGAAGCCGCCGCGGGCGCCACCGGCGAGCCGACCTCGAGCGCGATCTTCGAAAACAGGCCGCGGCGCAAGGGTTTGCTCATTGCGGGACCGTCCTTGCGGCTGAAGAAACTGCCCCACAGACCCTTGAGCGCCATCGGAATCACCGGCACCGGCGTGCGCCCGACAATGCGCTGCACGCCCGGCCGGAAGGGATACAGCTCGCCGCTGTCGGTGATCCGTCCTTCGGGAAAAATCGCCACCAGTTCACCCGCCTCGAGGGCGCGCGCGACTTCCTCGAAGGCAGCTTCCATCATCGCCGCGTCGTCCCTCGCCGGGGCAATCGGAATCGCCTGCATGTGGCGAAAGACGAAGCTGACCAGGGGCATGCGGTAGATCCGGTAATCCATGACGAAGCGGATCGGTCGCCGGCTCGCGGCGGCGATCACCAGCGGATCGACGAAGCTGACATGGTTGCAGACCAGCACTGCCGCGCCCTCTTGCGGGATGTTCTCGAGCCCGCTCTGGCGCAGGCGGTAGAAGGTATGAATCAGCAGCCAGGCGACGAAGCGCAGCATGAACTCGGGCACCAGACTGTAGATGTAGATCGCCACCGCCGCGTTGCACAGTGCGGCGACGCCGAACAGCGCCGGAATCGAGAAGCCCTCGCCGAGCAGCCCGGCCGCCGCGAGCGCACCGCAGACCATGAACAAGGCGTTCAGGATGTTGTTGGCGGCGATGATCCGCGCCCGTTGTTCGGGCACGCTGCGCAACTGGATCAGGGCATAAAGCGGGACGATGAAAAAACCTCCGAAAAGACCGAGCGCGAACAGATCGAAGAGGATGCGCCAGCTCCCGGTCAGCGCGAGCAGGGTGGCCAGCGGCAGCGGGGCACCAACCGGCAGCAGCGCAGGCGAGGCGAAGGCGAGGTCGATGCCGAACACGGTCAGGCCGAGCGAACCAAAAGGCACCAGACCGATTTCGACGTGCCCGGCCGAGAGCCGCTCGCAGAGCAGCGAACCGAGGCCGATGCCGATCGTAAACACGGCCAGCAGGAGCGTCACGGCGGTCTCGCCGCCACCGAGAACGTTTTTCGTGTAGGCCGGGAACTGGGTCAGGAACATCGCGCCGTAAAGCCAGAACCATGAAATGCCGAGAATCGACAGGAAGACCGTGCGGTTCTGGCGCGCAAAGCCGATGTTGCGCCACGTTTCGGAAAACGGATTGAGGCCGACGACCAGGTCGGGAACCGGTGCCGGGGCCACCGGAATGCCGCGGCTGCACAGATAACCCAGGACGGCGATCACCAGGCCGGCATAGGCGACCCAGGTCGGATGCCCCGCCGCACCCGCGAGCAGGCCCCCCCCCAGGGTACCGATCAGGATGGCGACGAAGGTGCCGGCCTCGACCAGGGCATTGCCGCCCACCAGTTCCCCTTCGCGCAGGTGCTGCGGCAGGATCGCGTACTTTACCGGGCCGAAGAGCGTCGAATGCAGGCCAAGGAGAAACAATGCCACCAGCAGGATCGGCAGGCTGTGCAGCGAAAAGCCGAGCAGGGCAAGCGCCATGATGACGATTTCGAGCCCCTTCACCAGGCGCGCGAGTTGCGCCTTGTCATACTTGTCGGCGAGCTGGCCGGCGGTGGCCGAAAAGAGGAAGAAGGGCAGGATGAAGATTCCGGCCGCGAGATTGGTCAGCACCTCGGGCGCCATCGTCGTCCAGTTCGCCGCCTGAAAGGTCAGCAGGACGATCAGCGCGTTCTTGAAGAGGTTGTCGTTGAAAGCGCCGAGAAACTGGGTGCCGAAGAAAGGTGCAAAACGACGGGTCTTGAGCAGCGCAAACTGGGAACTCATGCAATCTTCCTGACGTTGATTTGAAGGCATACAGCCGATGGCTTGCAGTCTGGCGGCGTGAATCCCGGGCCAGCGGACCGGATTCTAGCGTCAAAGCATCACCAGGAGGATTCTCCACTTCGCGGATCCCGGCATCCGTGACGCCTGGCGCGGTATCTGCCCGTCCGCCAGGGATCGGCACCAAGACAGCCGGCACCCGATGTCTGGGAAGCGACCGTCACGGGAAGCTCGTGCACGCCGTTCGAGGCTGTTCGACAGCCCCGCGACTCTGGCTTTATACTGCCGGCAGGGTGCCCGAAAACAGGCTGCCGCGCAGCCTTTCCCGAGTCCGTTTCATCAGGCAGGAGCCACAGGTGGACAAGTT
This sequence comes from Candidatus Accumulibacter jenkinsii, assembly GCA_036625225.1. GTDB lineage: Bacteria > Pseudomonadota > Gammaproteobacteria > Burkholderiales > Rhodocyclaceae > Accumulibacter > Accumulibacter jenkinsii. The sequence continues at coordinate 663,524 of JAZKUF010000002.1, forward strand.
TTCCAGCAAATTGCGGATTGGCGAAAAGCTCGGGATTGGCTTCACCCTCGTCGGCCTGCTGTTCGTCGGCGTCATCTGGCACGATTACCGAACCCTGCAGTCGGTGCTCGGCAATTACGAACAGCTGCAGACCGTCTTTGAAAACCGCAAATCGCTGGCGCTCGAAATCGAAATCGAGATGGCGGCCGCGCGCGATGCCGAAAAGAGCTTCCTGATCCAGCGCCAGGAACGTTTTGCCGGTGAAGTCGCCCGGCGGCTGGAGAATGTGCGGCAAAAGGTGGCTGCCCTGGCGACGATCGATGAGCCATCCCGACAGACGGCCGAAGCGTTGCAGGGACCGCTGAAGACCTATGCAGAAAGTTTCGATGCCGTCGTCGACGCCTCGCGAAGCATGGGCCTGGACGAGAATTCCGGCCTCCAGGGCTCTTTCCGTCAGCGCGTCCATCGTCTGCACGCACTGTCTGCCAGCTACAATGTCGACCGCCTGCAAACTGGGCTGCTGCAGATTCGTCGCCATGAAAAGGATTTTGCGCTGCGCCGGGATCCGGTCTCCCGCGAGCGGGTTCAGCAGCTCACTGCCGAGTTTCGCCGCTTGATCGTCGACAGCGAGTTGCAGGACGGGGTCAAGCAGAGGCTGCTGGGCGAGCTCGCGGTGTACACGAGAGCCTTCGCTCCCTATGCCGAGACCACTCTCGGGGGAGGCAACATCGGGGCCGCAGCGCCTCTCCGGGAGGCCGCGAATCGCATGGAGGCGATTCTCGATGCTTACCACGTTCCCGACCTCGAGACCGAGGTACTCAAGCTCCGCCGACGGGAGAAGGACTTCCTGCTGCGCGGCGACCCGGTCTATGCGCCGATGGTCGCAGATATTGCCCGCAACATCCGTTCCCGGATCGCCGAATCCCGCATCGCCGATGCCGACAAGGCGCTCCTGGCCGGCCTGCTGCGCGATTACCAGCGCAGTTTCCTGGTGCTCGTCTCGCGGCATGCGAACATCGGCATCCTCACCCGTGAGATGGACACTGCCGCCGGACAGGTTGCGCCACTGATCAAGGCCAATGCCGATCAGGCGAATCAGGCGATGCGCACGCGCGTTGAGGAAATCGCCGAGAGTTCAGCGGCGAGCGTCCGGCTAGGCCTGATCGTCATGGGGTGTGCGCTGGCGCTCGGGATTCTCTTTGCAGTCGCCCTCACCCTCCGCATCGTTCGGCCGGTCCGGCAGATGGCCGGGCTGCTCGACGATCTCGCTTACGGCACGCCGACCGGACGCGTCCCGACGGTACCCGGCGGGCGCAACGAGATCAACGCCATGGGCGAATCGCTCAATGCGCTGCTCGATCACCGGGCCACCTTCCTCGGCTGGTGGAAAGCGTCGATGAACGAGCTGATCGCCCGGCGTGACCTGCAGGATGCCGCTAGCCAGGCGAGCCAGGACGAGGCACTCTCGGAACTGCACGCGGCCAGCATCGCGAGGGTGCAGCAACTCAATGCCATCAGCGGCCGGCTGATGCAGCACGCCCGCTGCATGGTCGACGTGTCTCGCCGAATACACGCTGCCGGCAGAGTAAAGGCTGAAGACGACAAAGCGCTCGAGCATGCTGCGCAGGGCATGACCAGCCTGCTCGAAGTCATCGCCGCCGAAGCCCCGGCGGCCGCTCGGCCGGAAAACCGTCCACAGACCCTTGCCCGCAGCGCAACGGCCTGACTGCGGTCGGCCAATCCTGCGCACCTGCAGCTCGACACCCCGAGCGCCTGCCGACCGGGGCTCGCGGGTCGCTAGCCCTGGACTTCGGCCACATCCAGTGGCTGCGGCGAGCCATGCCGCCAGTCATCTTCTGCGGCCACCGCGCCTGACCGAGGCTGCGACGACTCAACGCCCGGCTCGTCAGGCAGTCCATGCCGGTCCTGGGGGTCGTTCGGATCGTCACCGAGGAAGGCCTGGATGGCCTCTGCCAGGCGCTGCCGCCGGTTCGCGAGCGAAGCCTCGACCTGCCGCCTGGCGGCCGCCCGGTCTCCCTGCAGCAACGAGCGAAGCGATTGCTCGAGCAGACGGTCGGCCTGCGCGATCGCCTGCCGAACGAGCGCGAAGTCGCAGCCACAACGCGGACAGACGGCGTCTTCGCCGAGACGCGCACGGCAGGCCGGACAGCGCGCCAGCGTTTCAGGCATCGAGATAATAGAGCAGGTCAGCGAGCGTGCCCATGGCCGCTTTCAGTTCAGCGTCCGATCCGCCCAAGCGATCCTTGACCGCCTCGATGGCATTGATCAGGTCCTCGGCGTCTTCGGCGCCGGCGTCGCGCAGCAGGCGCTCGGCCTTCTCGACCAGCGCGCCGGCTTCAACCCGCAGGCGCCTTGGTTCTTCGCCATGCCCGGCAGCGTCGGCGCTCGCCCGCGGGCTGTCAGCCGCCGGCTCGCCGAACAGATCGTCGATGCGACCGCGCGCTTCGTTCAGCTTGTCGCCGGTGAAGCGACTGATCGCGTTGTCGATGGTGATCGAATGCATCAGCCCGGTTTCCTTCTCGCGCGAAGTCACCTGGAGAATGCCGTTTACGTCGAGCGAAAAGGTGGTGATGATCGGGTTACCGGCCGGCGCATCGCGCAGGCCATCGGCCGTGAAGCGACCAATCTCGATGTTGTTCAGTGCATCCGGATCCTCACCCTGGTACACCATGATGTCGACCTTGCGCTGGCCGTCGAACAGGGTGTAGAAGCTTTCGCTCTTGGAGACCGGAATCGGGGTGTTCTTGCGGATGACCGGCACGTAACAAAAAGGATACATTTCGCCCTTGAAGAACTCGACCGCGTTGGTGCCGAAGGTGTAGGGCGTCACGTCGACCAGCACGGTCGGCGCCTGGGCGCCGGCGATCACCGCCGCCTGGATGGCAGCGCCCATGGCGACGCAGAGATCGGGATCGACCTCGGCGCGCGGCTGCATGCCGAGTTCCTCCTCGAGTCGCCGCTGTACCAGCGGCGTGCGCGTCGCGCCGCCGACGAGCAGGATTTCATTGATGTCAGACACCGTCAGTTGAGCGCCACTGAGAGCGACATGGACCGCTTCGAGCGTCTCGGCAATGTACGGTTCGATCATGGCCTCGTATTCGAGCCGCGAAATCTCGACCGACAGGTGCACCGGTACGCCGTCCTTTTCGAGCAGGTATTCCTCCGACAGCGTCGCGTAGGGCTGGTCCGAAAGGGTGATCTTGGCCGCTTCGGCAGCGCGCTGCAGGCGGGCCATGGCGAGTGGATGACGGGTGGCGTCGAGGTCCTCCTGCTGCTGCAGGTGAGCGACCGCGAAGTCGACCAGCTTCTGGTCGAAATCATCGCCACCGAGGTGATTGTTGCCGTGGCTTGCGAGCACTTCGACGACGTCGCTTTCGAGATTGACGACCGAGACGTCGAAAGTGCCGCCGCCCAGGTCATAGACCAGCGCCTTGCGTGCCCCGCTATGGCAGCTTTCGTAGGCGAGCGCCGCGGCGGTCGGCTCGTTGATGATGCGTACCACTTCGAGGCCGGCAATTTCGCCCGCCTCGCGGGTGGCCTGCCGCTGCGCATCGGAAAAATAGGCCGGCACGGTAATCACCGCCTTACCGATCCTGGCCCCCACATGCGCCTCGGCAATGTCGCGCAGGCGGCGCAGAATCATCGCCGAGATTTCCTGTGGACTGTAATCCTTGCCAGCCATCTGCACCGGCGTGTACTCGCCCATGCGCCGCTTGATCGAGCGCACGCTGCGCTCCGGATGCAGCGCATACTGGTTGCGCGCCGCCTCCCCGATCAACAGGTTGCCGTCGTCGGCGACGCCAACGACCGAGGGCAGCAGGCGGACGCCCGGCGCAACCGGAATGACTTCGACCCGCCCTTCGCGGACGATGGCGACTTCGGAGTTGGTGGTACCGAGGTCGATACCGACAATGGTTTCTGTCATGTTCTGGCCGCTTTCTTACTGACAATGACTTGAGCGACGCGCAACAGCTCGCCGTCGTGGAAAAACCCGCGCTGCACTTCGCGCAGCACGGTACCATCCTGCAGACTCGCCGAAGCGGCCACGCGATCGACGCCGACGACCCGCATCCGCTCCGGATCGAGGATCTCGCCGACCACCTGCAGCGGCCGCACCGCGTGGCTCGCCAGCAGATCGTCCAGGCGTTGCAGGGTAATCCGCTGACCTTCCGCGAGGCTCTCGACAAGCCGTCCGGAGGCCGGCATCAGGCGAGCGAAAAAAGATGCCGGCGGGCGCTGCGCCGCGTCAACGCCGTTCTGCAGGCGGTCCCGCAGGTCGATCAGGGCGAGCAGGAACTGCCGCTCGGTCTGGCGCTGGACCGCCGCGGCACGCTCGCGCGCCCGCTCGAGGTCGCGCTGCAGACGTTCGCCGTGCTCGCGCAGGTCGTTGCCGAAACGGCGCAACTCATCGAGCGTATTCTTGAACTGACGAGACTGCAGCCGCAGTTCGTTCTTCAGCACCGTCATCTCGCCGAGCAGGCTGGCGAGATCGACCGCCGGCAGTTCGGCCCCGGTCGCCTCGTCAGCCGGCGCGGGCTGACGATTCGCCCGTTCGAGGCAGGCGCGGAACTCGTCTACCAGCCGTTCTCTTTCTTCGGCGTCGAGCGTTGTCAGCGAGTCCATCACTTCGCCCCCAGAATGCGCAGCAGTTGCCGCTCGCCCGGGAGGCGGGGCTCGAAGTCGCTGCTCACGGCACTCAACAGGTCATCGAGAGTGGGCTCGGAATGGTCGAACAATTCGTGCGCCAGCCGCCGGCGCTGATCCGAGATCGCCTCGTAAGCCTCGCGGACTTTCTCGAAACGCTCCCGGTCACGCTCGGGCGGCGATTGCCGGATGGCCGCCAGATACGCCGCACGAATCGTTTCGTCGCTGGCGGCGACGTCGACCCCGAGTACGCGATACGGGTCAATCATCAAAGAGGTCTTTCTGTGGGTCAGGCGCCGCCGGCGGCTTCTCGGCAGGCGACTCGCTTGCGAGTAAATGGTCGACCACGAGCTGCGCGAGCGTCCTGCGATTGCCGCCCGCCGCGCGCTCGAGCTCACGCATGATCTTCGGCGGCACCGCCGCCCTCGCCATTCGGATGATCTCGAGCTGGGTCTGGCTGCCGAGCGAGATCATCATCTCGAACATCGCGCGCGCATCGGCCGGCAAACCGGCGTCGCCCTCCTCATCGTCGTCGGCAAACGGATCGAAGTCGTCGAAGTCATCCGGGTCGGCATCGCCAAAGAGGCCCTCCGGGTGCATCAGCTCGCGAATCCGCAGCACCGTCCGCTCGTCGCCCTCGGCGCGGGCAACTTCGAGCGCCTGGTCGAGGGTTCGTTGGTCGGCCTCGGAAATCCTCACGAAAAACCCCGGGTGGTGCTTCGCACGGGTCGCGAAATAGACCAAGACCGGCCGCCCGGGGCTGCGTTTCAGGCCGGCAGCGGCGTAGGCCCCGAGCAAGGCGTTCTCTTCCCGCCGCAGGAGCGTTTCGCAGATCGAGATCCGCTCGGATTCGCTGAAGTCAGCCGCGGCCGCACGCCTGAGCGGCGCTCGCAGCGGCTCGAGGATCGCCGCGAGCCAGCGCTGGTCGGTCTGACCGAGGTCATTGAGCCCTTGAATGACCGCCAGCACCTCGCCCGGCGACGGCAGTGCGGAGAGATCGACCCCTGCCCGACGCAGGACACCGGTCCCCTTGGCGCCGACCCGGTGGCTTTCGAGCAGCAGCTGGAAAGCAGCGAACAGGCCACCGCCGAGTTCGCTGGCGGCTTCGCGCAACAGCCCGGTCGCCGGCACGCTGTCAGCACTCAGCCCGCGCAGCAACTTGCCGAGACTGCGCTCGCCGGGCGAAGTCAGCCACTGCTCGGCGAGGTCGACTTCCCGGCCAACGGCGTCCGGTCGGTGCAGGCGAATCTGTTTGCGCGCGTGCGACAGGTGAGCCTGGCCGATCAGGGCGCGCACGCGCAGATTGATCGGGTCGAGTTCGAGCAGGCGCTTGGCGAGCGTCACCGCTTTCTTGAACGCATTGCCCGCCAGCGCCGTCTCGACGGCCTCGAGCAAGACCGCCGGATCGTCGACAAAGCGCGCTTGCGCCGCATCGACCGTCGCCCGGGCCGCTTTCAGATTCTGTTGCCGACGATGGATCCGGATCAGCTTGAGATATGTCGCGCGGTCATCCGGGTCGAGCTCCAGGCTGCGCTCCAGCCAGGAGATACTCGCCGGATCCAGTTCCGGCGTGTCGTCGGAAGGGACCACGGCGTCGAACAGATGGCGCAGGATCAGCGCCGCCTGCAGGGGCGAGGCCGTGGCCGGCGAGAGCAGACTTGCGGCGCGCAGCCAGTGCCGGCTGCCGGCATTGCCGTCCTGGCGGATTTCGCCGGCACGCGCGAGGAGACATTCACGCTCGGCATCGGCCAGCGGACCGAAGGCCGCGCGGTAGTCCGCCAGCCGCTGCTCGGCGAACGGCAACAGCCTTCGGCACAGCCGCACGGCGCTCGCCGGCAGGCCGCGGCTACGCCGCAGCAGGAGGTCGAGGACCCGGACCGGTGCCGGGGGCACCTCCAGTCGGGCCAGTTCGGCGACCTCGAAGAGCAGCGGGCGGCGGCTCTCCGGGCAGCCCTTGAGGTCGAGCAGCAGGCGCTGGCCCTCGTCATCGAGGCCCCTCATCGCTGTCAACCAGCCACCCCCAGGCTGGATGGCGGCCCGCACGATGGCCGCCAGCCTGGCGAAAGGACCCTCGCCGCCCACCCGGGTGATCAGATCAGCGGCCTGCGCCGGGTCGTCGCCGACCGCCAACAGGGCCTTGAGGATGAAGCGCAGATCACGATACGGCGAGCTGAAAGGAATCGCGCGCAAGCGCTCGTCGAGTTCGGTCCGATCACCGCGGCTGCAGGCGCTGATCGCCGCCAGCGCGGCGCCGCGATGACGCAGCAGCGGGCAGTCGGCAGCGAGGTGCGACAGCGCGCTCTCCGGGCTCACCAGCACTACCGCTGCCAGACGTGTTTCCAAATCGCCGGCGGCAGCTGAAGATCCCTCCGTGGTCAGCAAGCGCAGGGCGGTGTCGTGTTCGCCAGCGCGCAGCAAGCAGTCGATATAGGGGCCTTCAGCCAGTGGCCGGTCGCACAGCTTGGCCCGGTTACGCCAGACGACCAGCGCTTCGGCGAACATGCCCTTGGCGGTCAACTCCTGCGCCCGGCCGGCGTAGCTGGCGGCCAGGCCATCGACCCATTCTGGACGCCGCTCCTGCTTCAGCAGTTCCTTGTGCAGTTCCACGGCCTCGCGATGGCGGCCGGCGGCGAGGGCCTGGCGGGCGCTTGCCGCCAGCGACGGCGCAACCCCTGGCGCAGCCGGGCGTGGATGATGGACAGTCGTTCTGATCTTTCTTGACATGGAAAGCTTTCACTGCCTTCGAGGTGCCCGGGAAAGTGGCATTCTATCGGAAAACCGGACTCGCCCGCAGGTCGGTCCACTGCCCTTCGAGCAAACCCTCGATCGGTTTGAAGTTCGCCTTGTAAGCCATCTTCGGGCTGTCGCGAATCCAGTAACCCAGGTACAGGTAAGGGAGCCGGTTGGCGACGCACTGGGCGATCTGCCAGACGATGTTGTAGGTACCGAAACTCGCCGTCGGCAGCGCAGGATCATAAAAGGTATAGACCGACGACAGACCGTCGTTGAGCACATCGAGGATGCTGACCATGCGCAGCACGCCGTCGTCGGCGAATTCGATCAGCCGGGTATCGACGCGGCTTTGCAGCAGGAAGTGGGTGTACTGTTCGTGACTGTCCTGATCCATCCCGCCGCCCGCGTGTCGCGCCGACTGGTAGCGCAGGTAGAGCTGATAATGCTCGTCGTTGAACGAGAGCGGCAGTTCCTGCGCCTGCAGACCGGCATGCATCCTGACGCTGCGGCGCTGGCTGCGGCTCGCCGCAAAGCGCTCGACCGGCACCCGCACCGGAATGCAGGCCTGGCAGTGGTCGCACTTCGGCCGGTAGGTGAATACCCCACTGCGTCGAAAACCGCTGCGCACGAGTTCGCCATAGACCCCGGTATTGATCAGATGGCTGGGCGTGGCCACCTGCGAGCGGGCGCGCTCGCCGGCCAGATAGCTGCAGGCGTAGGGCGCCGTGGCATAGAACTGTAGCAGCGAAAAGGGGAGCCCGGAATCGTTCAGTCGCGACATGTGCCTAAGTCCAGGGCTGGCAGGCGCCGTGGGTCGGCCACTTGCCAGGCTGCCACGCCTGCGCCAGCAACGCGCGCAGGCGGGCGATGAAGACGTCACGGTCAATCTCTCGCGCCCCGAGGGAAGCGAGATGAGCCGTGTTCATCTGGCAATCGATCATGCCGAAGCCCTCTTCTCCAAGGTAACGGGCGAGGTGAGCGGCAGCGATCTTGGAAGCGTCGGAGACGCGCGAGAACATCGATTCACCATAGAACATGCCGCCCAGCGCGAGGCCATAAAGGCCGCCCACCAGCTTTCCTTCGACCCAGGTCTCTACCGAATGGGCAATGCCGATCCGATGGAGTTCCCAGTAGGCGCGCAGCATTTCACGCGTGATCCAGGTGCCCTCCTGAGCGGCCCGCGGCACCTCGGCACAGGCGCGCATGACAGCGAGGAAGTCACTGTCCAGCCGCACTTCGAAACGACCGGCGCGCAGCCTGCGGCGTAACGAACGCGCAATCCGGAACTCGCCTGGAAAGAGCACCATGCGCGGGTCCGGGCTCCACCAGAGGATCGGCTCGCCGCTCGCGTACCAGGGGAAAATGCCGCGCTGATAGGCGTCGATGAGCCGCTGGGCAGAGAGATCGCCGCCGGCACAGAGCAGGCCGTTCGGCTCGCGCAGCGCCCGTTCAAGGGGGGGAAACGGCGCCCCACCGTCGAGCCAGGGGATCATTGATGCCACCGGATGGACTGTCGATCCAGCGCGCGGGCCGGTGTCTTGAAAGCCACGACATGATCGACGTCGAGACGGATGCCGATCTTCTCGCCAAGCGCGTGATTGTGATGCGACGGCACCAGCGAGAGCACGTCCACGCCGCTCTCCAGGCGCAGGGTGTACAGGATCTCGGCACCGCGAAAGGCCTTGTGGCGAACCTCGGCGAGCAGTTCGCTGCGGTCGTCGTGGATGACATCGTCCGGGCGCAGCAGCACTTCGACGCCGCAACCCTGGCTGCAGGCGTCGCAGCCCTGGCTGCATTCAAGTGGCAGGCGGGATTCGAGCACGCCGAGTTCGACTTCGACACTGCTGCTGCTGATCACCCTGCCGGGCAGGAAAACACCCTGGCCGACAAAGTCGGCGACCAGGCGGTTCGCCGGCTGGTGGTACACCCGGTATGGGGTATCCCACTGCTGGATGACCCCGCGGGCCATGACGCCGATCTCATCGGCCATGGCGAAGGCTTCGTGCTGATCATGGGTGACCAGCACGGCGGTGATGTTCCGGCTCTTGAGGATGTCGCGCACCTCGAGTGACAGACGCTCGCGCAGGTCGACGTCGAGATTGGAGAAGGGTTCGTCGAGCAGGATCAGTTGCGGACGCGGCGCCAGCGCACGCGCCAGCGCGACGCGTTGCTGCTGGCCGCCCGAGAGCTCGTGCGGATAGTGCTCGCCCTGGCCGTCGAGGCCGACCGTGGCCAGTAATTCGCCGACCCGACTGCGACGCTCGCTGCCGGCCAGGGCAGCGAGGCCAAAACCGACGTTTGCGGCGACCGTCAGGTGCGGGAACAGGGCGTAATCCTGAAAGACCATGCCGATCTGCCGCTGCTCGGGCGGCAGGCGACGGCCGGCGGAACTGACGCGGCGACCCTGGACGCGAATCTCGCCGGCGGCAAGGTCTTCAAAGCCCGCAATGCAGCGCAGCAAGGTCGTCTTGCCGCAGCCCGAGGGCCCGAGCAGACAGGCAATGCTGCCGGTTTCGACACGGAAACTCACGCCATCGACGACGGTGTTCGTTCCATAGCGCTGGACGATTCCTTCGAGCTCGAGGTGGGCCATGATCATCGGGTCATCGGTGGGTCAGCCGGTGGGTGTCTGCCGGCAGTGCGCAAGGAAGACAGAGCAGAAACGGCACGGCCGTCAATTATAATTCTCATTTACTGTGAAAGTCGCTCCAGCGACTCACGAACCTCCCCTCGCCCACTCCCGGGAAAGGGGTCGGGAGTGGGGAAACGGTCATGGCCTGCATGATCGGGGGTGTCTTGAAAAGCCATGACCGTCAGCCCTCAGAACATGATCAGCCCGCGCCTCAATCCCCTGCTCCTGGTCGCCGCCACCATCGCGGCCCTGGTCGGCCTGCCGGTCGCCAGCGTTCTCACCCACATCTTCAGCGGCGGCACCGGAGCGACCTGGTCGCACCTCGCAGCGACGGTGCTGCCGGAATACGTGACCAATACGCTGCTCCTGTGCCTCGCCGTCGGGATCGGCGTGATCGTCATCGGGGTCGCCACGGCGTGGCTGACGGCGATGCACGATTTTCCCGGACGGCGAATCTTCCAGTGGGCACTGGTCTTGCCGATGGCGATGCCGGCGTATGTGCTGGCCTATGTCTACACCGATTTCCTGCAATTCGTCGGCCCGCTGCAGAGCTTTCTACGCGCGTCCTTCGGCTGGAGCAAGGCGGACTACTGGTTTCCCGAGATTCGCAGCCTGGGCGGTGCGGTGACCATGTTCGTCTTCGTCCTCTACCCCTATGTCTATCTGATCACCCGTACGGCTTTCGTCGAGCGCGCGAGCGGCATGCTCGAAGCCTCGCGCACGCTCGGTCTGGGCCCGTGGCAGAGCTTCTTTCGCGTCTCGCTGCCGCTCGCCAGGCCAGCAGTCGTCGCTGGCACCACCCTCTCGCTGATGGAGACCCTCGCCGATTACGGAACGGTCTCCTACTTTGGCGTCCAGACCTTCACCACCGGCATCTATCGCGCCTGGTTCTCGCTCGGCGATCGCATCGCCGCCGCACAACTGGCGGCGGCGCTGCTCGCTTTTGTCATCCTGCTGCTGCTGATCGAATGGCGCTCGCGCGGGCGTTCGCGCTTCCACAATACCAGCGGGCGGCAACGCCCGCTCGCCGGCCGCCAGCTCTCGGGCTGGCGTGGCGCGCTCGCCACGGTGGTCTGCGCGCTGCCCCTGGCGATCGGCTTCGTGCTGCCGGCGTACCTGCTGCTGCGATTGACGATGACCGACAGCGAGACGCCGTTCGCCGCCCATTTCGCCACGCTGGCGCGCAACAGCTTCCTGCTTGCCGGTCTGACGGCGGTCATCGCGGTCGCCCTCGCCGTGCTGCTCGCCTACGCTGCGCGCCTGTCGAGAGGGCTGCTGGCAGCGGCCCTCAATCGGCTGGTGAGCCTGGGCTACGCAGTGCCCGGCTCGGTCATCGCGGTCGGCGTGCTGATTCCGGTGACCCGCCTCGATCATTGGCTGTCCGGGCAATGGCAATACTGGTTTGGCAACAACCCGGGGCTGCTGCTCACGGGCGGCATCGCCGCCCTGGTCTACGCCTATCTGGTGCGCTTCCTGGCAGTTGCCCTGCAGTCGGTCGGCACCAGCCTCGCGAAGATCACGGCCAGCATGGATGACGCAGCACGCAGTCTCGGCCTCGCGCAAGGAGCAACCCTGCGCCGGGTACACCTACCGATCCTGCGCGGCAGCCTGTTTACGGCATCCCTGCTGGTGTTCGTCGATGTCATGAAGGAGCTGCCGGCGACCCTGGTGATGCGCCCTTTCGATTTCGATACGCTGGCAACGCAAGCGTACACGCTGGCTTCCGACGAGCGCCTGGCGGAAGCGGCCAGCGTCTCGCTGGCGATCGTCGTCGTCGGCCTGTTGCCGCTGATCATCCTTTCGCGCCGGATGTCCCGCACCTCTCGCTGACGGTGCCCGACAGGCCGGCGGTCAGCGATAGCCGGCACGGTCGAAGATCACCTGCGCCTTGGCGCGATACATCGCCAGCGACCCCACCGGCAATGTATCGGCCTTGAACGTGCCGAGCGCCTCGAGCGCCGGGTTGGCGAGTTTGATCCCGGCAACCACCGGCCATTCGTTGTTGCCATCGGCAAAATAGCGTTGCGCTTCGTCACTGGCGAGGTACTCGAGAAACCTGACCGCAGCGTCCTTGTGCGGCGCGTGCCTGAGAACCCCGCCACCGGACACATTGACGTGCGTGCCACTGCCTTTCTGGTCAGGCCAGACGACAGCGAGCTGCGCCATGGTCTGGCGGTCCTCGGCCTTTGTCGAGCGCATCAGGCGGGCGAGATAGTAGGTGTTCGCAACCGTCACTGCACATTCGCCGGCAGCCACCGCCCGCAGCTGATCGGTGTCGCCGCCGCGCGGCGGCCGCGCGAAGTTGGCGACGACGCCGCGCGCCCACTCCTCGGCCTTCGCCTCACCCTGATGGGCGATGATCGAAGCCATCAGCGACAGGTTGTAGGGGTGTGAGCCCGAGCGCGAGCAGATCTTGCCTTTCAGACGGGGATTGGCGAGGTCGCTGTAATTCCTCAGCTGGTCGGGACTGACCACGCCCTTGGCATAAACGATGACCCGTGCGCGCAGCGAAAAGGAGAACCAGTCGCTGGTCCGCAGATGGGCCGGGATACGCGTTTCGAGCAGCGCCGACTTCACCGGCGCCAGCAGCCCCAACTCGTGCGCTGCCGCGAGGCGGGCCGCGTCCACCGTCAACAGGACATCCGCCGGGCTGTTGGCGCCCTCGTTCCGGATCCGTTCCAGCAGTTCGTCTTCCTTGCCTTCGATGCGCTTGATGGTGATGCCGGTCTGCCGGGTGAAACCGGTATACAGCGCCTCATCGGTCTGATAGTGGCGGGAAGAGTAGAGATTGAGCACCTTCTCCTGCGCCTGCACGGCGGAAAAGGTGATGGCAAGCGCGAGAGTGAATAGCGCCCGGGTGAGGGGGAAACGCATGGCAAAGCCTCCAGTCAGCAAGGTGAACGAATGTCACGGCTGGTCATCATAACCAGTGACAGCGCCCTTGTAAATGCGAACCGTTCTTGATTGGAGGCCGGAGTGCGCCGCTCACGCCAGACGGCCTGGCCTTGTTCAGCGCACCAGCAAGCGACGCGCGCCGTTGTAGCGCTGCGTCCAGTAGCTCTGGCGCATGTCTTCGACACGGATTTCGGCGCCGGTGCGTGGTGCATGCAGAAAGCGGTTGTCGCCGAGATAGATGCCGACATGCGAAAAAGCGCGGCGCATGGTGTTGAAGAACACGAGATCGCCGGCCTTCAGTTCGTGGCGGTCGACCACCGCCCCGACCTCGCTCTGTTCTCGGGCGCTACGCGGCAGCAGGACGCCGATCGCTTCCCTGAAAACGATCTGCACAAAGGCACTGCAGTCGAGACCGGTCTCGGGGTTGGTGCCGCCGAAGCGGTAGTTGATGCCGATCAGTTCGAAACCCTTGAGGATCAGATCCTGGGCGCCGGTGCTGTAACGTTCCAGCAATGAAGGTTCGTCGGCAAGCGGCGGCGCTTCACTCGCGTGGGCCGGAGCGAAGCATGACAAGGCGATCACGGCGGCGAGGAAAAGGCGGTTGATGAGGGATTTTTTAATCATGGAGACGAAACTTATGTGAAAAATGTCACGGAGTAAACCCCCTGGGAAATGGCATCTATGCCACAAACCGGATGAAGTCACGCTGACAGGAAACTGAGTTAAATGGTAAAACCAGCTTTCGTGGCAACGCTGACCGATGGTGCACTGCACATGGGATTGCATCCCGGAAAGCGGTATAGTCTGCCGCGCTGTCCGGTAGCCATCGTCGAGATCCGCTCTGACCGTCCAGCCAGAGGCTGTGCCAGGGCGTAGCGTTGTCGGACTTTATGTCTATAATCAGCGCTCGTTCGTGAGGCGAAAGCTTTTTCCACAATCCGATCCACCGTATGGAGTGTGCATGAGTCCCTTCAAGGCTTATCTGATCGAAGAACAGGAAGGTGTCACGCGAGCCGGCTTCGTCACCATGGACGAGTCGCAACTCGACCCGGGCGAGGTAACGATCAAGGTCGCCTTCTCCAGCGTCAATTACAAGGATGCGCTGGCGGCGACCGGCGGCGGCCGCATCATCCGCCGTTACCCCTGCGTCGGCGGCATCGACCTCTCGGGAACCGTGGTCAGCAGCAGTGACCCCGGTTTCCGGACGGGTGATGCGGTCATCGCGACCAGCTTCGATATCGGGGTCGCCCACCACGGTGGTTACGCCGAGTACGCCAGGGTGCCCGCGCAATGGGTAGTCCCTTTGCCCTCGGGACTGTCGCTGCACGAGGCCATGGCCCTCGGGACGGCCGGGTTTACCGCCGCGCTCGGCGTCGTGCGGATGGAAGAGAATGGACTGCAGCCGACCGCCGGACCAGTGATCGTCACTGGCGCCACCGGCGGCGTTGGCAGCCTGGCGGTGGACATGCTGGCCGCGCGCGGCTATCGGGTCAGCGCACTGACCGGCAAGGAAGCGCAGGCCGACTATCTGGGGCGGCTCGGCGCGGCGGCGGTGATCTTCCGTTCAGACCTCGACCTGTCGCGCATCCGGCCGCTCGACAAGGCTACCTGGGCGGGCGCCGTCGATAACCTCGGCGGCGATGTCCTCGCCTGGATCATCAGTACCATGCAACAGGGTGGAACGATCGCCAGCATCGGCCTCGCCGAGAATCCGTCGCTCAAGACCACGGTGATGCCCTTCATCCTGCGCGGCGCCTGTCTGCTCGGCATCGACTCCGGCTACATCGGCGAGCCGTATCGCAGCGGCGTCTGGCAGCGCCTGGCAGGCGATCTGCGGCCACAGCACCTGCATGAGATGACGCGAACGATCGGCTTCGACGAGTTGCCGGGCGTCTTCGACGACTTCATCCGCGGCCGCGCGCACGGCCGCGTCGTCGTCGATATTGCCGGCGCCTGAGTTGCAGCCAAGTGGCGAGCGATCACAAGGCCAGATGGACGACCCGCATCAACGGCCGCGTATCCTGATTGTCGACGCGTCGAGGATGGCCCGCGCAGCCCTCGTCAAGCGCCTTCGCGAGCACTACGATTTTCGCGAGGAAATCGATGGCGAAGCAGCCTGGCAGGCACTGGTTCTCGACCATTCGATCCGCCTGGTGATCTGTCCGCTGGTGCTGCCGCTCCTCGACGGCGTCGGCCTGCTGGCCAGGATCCGCTCGTCGCGGCTGGCCCGCCTGCGGCAGATACCGGTCCTGGTCATCGCCGGCGATGACCAGCAGGCCAACCAACGGGCCCGCCAGCATGGCGCTTCCGACTTCATCAGTCGGGCGATCGGCGGCGGCGAACTGCTGGCCTGCATCGCCTCTCTGCTGCCGCTTGTTGAATCCCCCAACGAGATCAGCGACGACGGCGGTCAAGCGCCCCTGCACCCGACGACCGGCTTGCCAACCCGCGCCCACATCGAGGCGCAGGCAGCCCAGGCCCTGGCGCACGCGCTTTCGCATGACACGCCGGCGAGCATCCTGATCATGGGCTTCGACCGCTTTGCAGCGCTGCGCGAAGAGCACGGCGAGGAGGTGGCGAGGAATCTGCAGAGACGCTTCGGCCGCATCCTGGCCCAGAAGGTGCGCAAGGAAGACAGTCTCGGCCATTATTCCGACGACGAACTGGCCGTCGTCTCGCCGGGCACCCCCTACCCGGCTTGCGAAGCGTTTGCCAACCGTCTGCGGGAAGCGTTTGCGGTCGCCAACATCGCGGTCCATGGCCAGCGCCTCGATCTGTCAGTGAGTATTGGTGTCGCCAATACGCCGGTCGACCGCGCAGCTTCGGCGAGCGGACTGCTCGGGCTCGCCGGCGAGCGCCTGCAGACCGCCCGCGCAGCCGGCGGCAACCGTGTTCTCGCCTGTATGGACAAGGCGCCGGGCGAGATGCCGGCACCCCGGCTGGAGCATGCCATTGAACTCATCCGGAGCGGCCATGCGAGCGCCGTGACCCCGCATCTCGTGCAGCTCGGCAAGGAAGTGTTGCCCTTCCTGGAACTGCTGGAAGAGGAGTTGAAGTTGGGTCTGCCCCTGGCAGATATCCGGAAACGTGTGCTTGACCGCGAGCAGGAAGTCCAAGACACTCGGCGAGCCTAGTTTTCATTAGTGCAGGTGGTTCAATCTTTGAAGAGGGAGTCTCATGACGACAATCCAAGAGTTTCACAAGCAGTCAATCGAAAATCCGGACGCCTTCTGGGGTGAAGAAGCCAAGCGTATCGACTGGCACAAACCGTTCACTCAGGTACTCGATTTCTCTCGCCCGCCTTTCGCCAAATGGTTTGTCGGCGGCGAAACCAACCTTTGCTACAACGCGGTCGACCGTCACGCCGCCAAGCGCCCGAATGACCGGGCGCTGGTATTCATCTCGACCGAAACCGACCAGGAAGTAGTCTATTCCTTCGCCGAGCTCAAGCAGGAAGTCATGCGCATGGCGGCGATCATGCAAAGCCTGGGCGTCAGCAAGGGTGACCGCGTCCTGATCTATATGCCGATGATCGCCGAGGCAATGTTCGCCATGCTCGCCTGCGCGCGGATTGGTGCCATTCACTCGGTGGTCTTCGGTGGCTTTGCCTCCGGGTCGCTGGCCACCCGGATCGACGACGCGACCCCGAAGCTGATCGTCTCGTCGGATGCCGGCATGCGCGGCGGCCGGGCCGTTCCCTACAAGGGTCTGCTCGACGAAGCGATTTCGCTGGCCGAACACAAGCCCGCCAAAGTGCTGATGATCGATCGGGGCCTCGACAAGAACTTCGCCAAGGTCGAGGGTCGCGACGTCGATTACGCCACGCTGCGTAACGAATTCATGGACGCCGAGGTGCCGGTCACCTGGCTGGAGTCCTCCGAGCCTTCGTACATCCTCTACACCTCCGGCACCACCGGCAAGCCGAAAGGCGTACAGCGGGACACCGGCGGTTACGCGGTCGCCCTGGCGTCGTCGATCAAGCACATCTATTGCGGCAACGAAGGCGAGACCTATTTCGCAACCTCCGACATCGGCTGGGTCGTCGGCCATTCCTACATCGTCTACGGCCCCCTGGTCGCCGGCATGTGCACCATCATGTACGAGGGAACGCCGCTGCGTCCTGACCCCGGCATCTGGTGGCAGATCGTCGAGAAATACAAGGTCAACGTCATGTTCTCGGCGCCGACGGCGGCGCGGGTGCTCAAGAAGCACGACCCCTCGTACATGCACAAATACGATCTGTCGAGCCTCAGGCACCTCTTCCTGGCCGGCGAGCCGCTCGATCAGCCGACGCACGAGTGGATCATGGGTGAACTGGGCCTGCCGGTGATCGACAACTACTGGCAGACCGAAACCGGCTGGCCGATCCTGTCGGCAATGCCCGGTGTCGAAAAGACCGAGATTCGCTTCGGCACGCCAAGCTTCCCGGTCTACGGCTACAACCTCAAGATCTTCCGCGAGGACGGCACGGTCTGCGACCCGGACGAAAAGGGCATCGTCGGCATCCTGCCGCCCCTGCCGCCCGGTTGCCTGACGACCGTCTGGGGTGACGACGCGCGCTTCGTCTCCACCTACTTTTCGCTCTTCCGCGAGCCGCAGGTCTACTCGTCGTTCGACTGGGGGATCCAGGACAAGGACGGCTATCACTACATTCTGGGCCGTACCGATGACGTGATCAATGTCGCCGGCCACCGCCTGGGCACGCGTGAAATCGAGGAGGCGATCCAGGGCCACTCGGCCATTGCCGAGGTCGCGGTGGTCGGTGTCGCCGATCAGCTCAAGGGACAGATGCCGATGGCCTTTGCTGTCGTCAAGAATGCTGACAGCATTGCAACGCCCGAACTCGCGGCAGCGCTCGAGAAGGCGGTCATGAAACAGGTGGATGACAGCCTCGGGGCGATCGCTCGCCCGAGCCGCGTACACTTCCTGACCGTGCTGCCGAAGACCCGTTCGGGCAAGCTGCTGCGCCGCTCGATCCAGGCCCTCGCCGAAGGCCGCGATCCGGGCGACCTGACGACGATCGAAGACCCCACGGCGCTCGAACAGTTGCAGCGCGCGCTCGGCACCAAGGTCTGACCCCTGCTCGGCCGGCAGGCTACTCGCTGTGACTCGCCTGCCACCCTCACGGGTGGCAGGTTTTTTGCGCGGAAAAAACTTGAACATCGCGTATCATTGCCCAGCCGGAGACCGTTGTACCGCGCCAGTCCGTGGCTCCGATCCGACGAACGACGGCGGCGCGCAGGGTCGCCAGCGACTCCGAACGACTGAACGACCGCCTGGCTTTGCCTGCCGCCCGGCGGTCAAACAGAAAGCCTGAGATGAAGTGCCGTGCTTCCTTATTATTCCTGATCGCCCTGCTGGCCTACCCGGCACAGGCGCGATCGGGTCATCTGGAGAAGGTTCTCGCAACGGGTGAGGTCAGAGTCTGCATCTGGCCCGATTACTACGGGATTTCCTTCCGTAATCCGCAAACCCGGCAACTGAATGGTATCGACATCGACATGGCGCATGCCCTGGCTCGCGACCTGGGTGTCCGGGTGCGTTTCGTAGACAGCTCTTTTGCCAGTCTGATTGAAGACGTGACTGGCGACCACTGTGACATTGCCATGTTTGCCATCGGTGTTACCGCGTATCGTTCGGAAAGACTGCGTTTCACCCAGCCCTACCTTGCGAGCGACATCTATGCCGTGACGACGAGAAGCAACCGCCGGATCAGGACCTGGGATGACATCGACCAAGCTGGCGTCGTGGTCGCCGTAGCCAAAGGGACACTGCATGAGCCGGTGATGCGCGAGAAGCTGAAGCAGGCGACGCTGCTGGTCACCGCCACCACCCAGGGCCGCGAGCAGGAAGTGGAGTCGGGGCGCGCCGACGTCTTCATGACTGATTTTCCCTTCAGCCGACGCATGCTGGAAACCACCGACTGGGCTCGCCTGGTGGTGCCAGCGAAGACTTATTACGTGACGCCCTACGCCTACGCGATGCAGAAAGGCGATGATCTGTGGTACGCCCGCGTCGAGCGCTTCCTGCGCGAGGTCAAGCGTGACGGGCGGCTCCTGGCGGCCATCAAACGGCACAAGCTCGACCCCATCGCGGTAAGCGACTGAGGCGTCGTGCAGGGTCGGCAGCTGGCCGCACGCATGCAAGGGAACCGGGGTCGGCGTACTGCCTTCGTGCTGATCGTCTTGCTG
This sequence comes from Candidatus Accumulibacter jenkinsii, assembly GCA_036625225.1. Taxonomy (GTDB): domain Bacteria; phylum Pseudomonadota; class Gammaproteobacteria; order Burkholderiales; family Rhodocyclaceae; genus Accumulibacter; species Accumulibacter jenkinsii. Next base: position 682,619 of record JAZKUF010000002.1, read on the forward strand.
GTGGCACTCGGCGCCTTCGCCGCCACGGCCTATGTCATGTGGCGATGGCGGGCGAAAACGATCGATCATCAACTGGCAACGGCAGCGCTGACCGCCCGTGCGCTGGAAGACCACCTGACCCAGACGTTCAACGTCATCGAGCGCACGCTGTTGAACGTCGCCGAGGAAGATCGCGGCACCGCCGACCTCTCGTTCGCTCTGCGCCAGGCACCTTATCTACGTTCGATTGCGATCACGGGAAAAGGCGGCACGGTGGCGACCAGTTCCACTGCCCGCAATGTCGGCGTTCGTCTGATGCTGACCGATTTTCTGCCGCAAACCGCCGAGCCGGTCGAGGTGCTTCGCGTCGGCTCGCTGAACGCCGGGCGCGACTTCTACGATGGCCGCCTCAGCCATCTCGCGAGCCCGAACCCCACCATCAGCTTCATCCCGGTCGCGCGGGATGTCCGCCTCGACCGCAGCACCTGGACGACGGTCGTCGCGTCGGTCAACACCGATTACTTCCTGAATTTCTACAGCCACCACATCCCGGCCGATGAGGGCCTGGTGCAGTTGCTGCGCTACGACGGACGCCTGCTGCTGAGTACCGACGAAGCTGAGCGACCGGGCATGCTGAACAGCAGCGACGGCGTTCCTGCCCGCATGGCGGAAAACGAAGCAGGACGATTCGAAGAGTCCACGGAAAATGGTCGCGCGCTACTGACCGCTTATCGAGCCTCCCGCGCCTACCCCTTCGTGCTCGTGGTACGCCTGGACAAGGAACGGGCGTTGGCCCTCTGGCGCGAGGACAGTGCCAACGCCTTCGCCATCGTCGGTGCCATCCTGCTCGCAGCCCTGGCACTCGCCAGTCTGTATTTTGTCCGCTCCGAACGGCTTACACGCGACCAGGCGCGCGACCAGGCGCGGCTGCGGGTGGCGGCGACTGCATTCGAGTCCCAGGCAGGGATGGTGGTCACCAATGCCAGGGCCGTCATTCTTCAGGTCAACAAAGCCTTCACGGCAATCACCGGCTACGCGGCCGAAGAGGCCGTGGGCCAGCACATGGGTTTTCTCCAGTCGGACAGGCACGATACCGCTTTCTACGCCACTGTCCGGGCGGCGATGGAGGATACCGGCACCTATGCCGGCGAGATCCTGATCCGGCACCGGGACGGCACGACACATCCCCACTTCCTCGGCCTCACCGCGGTAACCGGCGACAATGGACGCATCTCTCATTTCGTCGGCAGCCTGATCGACATCACCGAACGCAAGCAGGCCGAAGAAGAAGTCAGGGAATTGAATCGTGACTTCGTTTCCTTTCTGGAAAACACCACGGACTTCATTTACTTCAAGGATGGCAACGGTTGTTTTCGTTTTTGCAGCCAGGCTCTCGCCCTGATCACCGGGCATGCCAGCTGGCGTGAGATCGTAGGCAAGCGCGATCTGGATGTCTTTCCGCAAGACACCGCGCAGGCGCACTACGACGATGAATTACAGATTTTCGGCACCGGCAGACCGCTGCTGAACAAGATCGAGGCCTACCAAGACGCAGAGGGAAACAGACGATGGATCAGCACCAGCCGATGGCCACTATCGGATCATGAGGGAAAGGTGACCGGCCTGTTCGGGATCAGCCGCGACATCACCCAGAGCATGGCCTACGAACGCGAACTGCAACAGGCGAGGATTTCAGCCGAAGCCGCCAACATCGCCAAGAGCCGTTTTCTTGCCTCCATGTCGCATGAGATACGCACGCCGATGAACGGCATTCTCGGCATGGCGCAGATGTTCCTGATCCCCGGCACGACGGCGGAGGAACGGGAGAACTATGCACGTACCATCCTGACCTCCGGCCAGACCTTGCTCAGGCTGCTCAACGACATCCTCGACCTGTCAAAAATTGAAGCCGGCAAGATCGCGCTTGATCACGCCGCTTTCGCGCCCGCGCAACTGATGCAGGAGATACAGGCCCTTTTTGCCGGCCCGGCCAGGGACAGGTCGCTGGAGTTGTCCTGTCACTGGCGCACGGCGCCCGGTCAGCATTACCACTCGGATGCGCACCGCCTGCGCCAGATGCTCTCCAACCTGGTCGACAACGCCCTCAAGTTCACCGCCCAGGGCAGTGTCCGGATCGAAGGAAGCGAGGTTGAACGTCAGGGAGATTCGGCCCTGCTCGAGTTCTCGGTCAGCGATACCGGCATCGGTATTCCCGAAGAAAAGATCGAACTGCTGTTCAAGCCGTTCTCGCAGGCCGACAACTCGACGACGCGCGAATTTGGCGGCACGGGTCTTGGCCTCTCGATCGTCAAGCGGCTCGCCAAACTGATCGGTGGCGAGGTCGGCGTCGACAGCACAGCGGGCAAAGGTTCGCGCTTCTGGTTCCGCATCCGCGCCGACCTGGTGGCTGCAGGCGCCGGCAGCGTTGCCGTCGCCGACGTCCCCCACGCGCGCTTGGCGACGGCGACGGCCTCGTCACACTGGCGCGGTCACGTCCTGGTGGTCGAGGATGACGTGGTCAATCGTCGGGTCATCAAGGCGATGCTGACCCGGCTGGGCCTCAGGGTCAGCCTGAAGGAAAATGGCGCGGAGGCAGTCCGTTTCGTGATCACGGACGAACGGCCCGATCTTGTCCTGATGGATCTCTCGATGCCCGTTCTCGATGGTTGTGACGCGACCAGGGAAATCCGGCGCTGGGAAGCCGCTGCCAGGCTGCCCCGCCTGCCCATCATCGCCTTTACCGCTGGTGCCTTCGACGCAGATCGGGCGAACAGTATTGCGGCGGGCATGGACGATTTCCTCACCAAGCCGGTCGACCTGGATGCCCTGAACAGCTTGCTGCCCAGGTGGCTTTGCAGGACGCCAGAAACCCTGCCTTCGACGTTGACCGACGCCCCGCGCCTGGAACATCAGGAGCGTCTGGAGCGTCTGGATACCCGGCAGTTTGCCCTCCTGGTCGAAGACCTCGTGGGCTTGCTTGACAAACACAGCTTCGATGCCATCGCCCGCTTCAAGGATCTGCGACCGATCGTCGCCGGCACGGCGATTGCCGGCGACATCGATGCGATTGCCAGACTGCTCGACGAATTCCGATTCGACATGGCGCGCGAGCGACTGCTCGCCCTGGCCAGCGCCCAAAGGGAGAAAACCTAGCATGACCGATTCAAGACCCGCCATCCTCGCCATTGACGACACGCCGGCGAATCTCTCTTTCCTGGGCGCCGCCCTGGCCGGAGAGTTTCATCTCCAGATCGCCACCTCCGGGCAGACAGGCCTGTCCCTCGCCCTGAAAGCGCCGCCGGACCTGATTCTGCTCGACGTCATGATGCCGGGCATGGATGGCTTCGAAACCTGCCGGCGGATGAAGAGGGAAGCAGCGCTCAGGGACATCCCCATCATCTTTGTCACCGCGTTGAGCGAAAGCAGTTCCGAAGAGAAGGGCCTGGCTCTCGGCGCGGCCGATTACATTACCAAGCCGTTCAACGTCGGCATTTGCCGGCAGCGTATCCGCAATCTCCTCGAGCGGGAAGCACTGCGCAAGGAGATCGAAACGCAGCGGGACCTGCTGCAATCAGCGCTGGCCGAACGCAGGAAGGCAGAGGAAATGGTCGGGCTGCTGTCGGTCGCTGTCGAGCAGGCGCCCGTATCGGTGGTCATCACCGACCTCGATGGCTGCGTCCAGTATGTCAATCCTCATTTTGCGGAGTGCAGCGGATACACGGCAGCTGAAGCCATCGGCCAGAATCCGCGGATTTTCCAGTCCGGGCAAACGCCGCCGCACGTATACAGCCAGATGTGGAGCAAACTGCTCAGCGGTCAGTCCTGGAAAGGCACCTTCCTCAACCGGCGCAAGAATGGGGAGCACTTCTGGGAGGAAGCCCATATTGCGCCGGCCAAGAACCCGGCAGGCACCACGACCCACTACGTGGCAGTCAAACTTGACATCAGCCAACGCAAACAGGCCGAAGACGAGATGCGGATTGCCGCGATCGCCTTCTCATCACAAAACGGAATCGTCATCACCAATGCACGCGGCGTGATCCTGCGGGTGAATCCGGCGTTTACGCGCCTGACAGGCTACAGCGACGATGAAGCGAGGGGAAAGACACCCGCGATGCTCAAGTCGGATCGCCACGCGCCTGCATTCTACCAGCGCATGTGGGAGACGATCCAGGAGACCGGTAGCTGGCAAGGCGCGATCTGGAACCGGCGCAAAGATGGCAAGATTCATGCCGAAATGCTGACCATCAAGGCAGTCGTCACGCCTGACCGCGGCACCACCCACTATGTCGGGAGCTATTCCGACATCACCAGCGACAAGGAGGCCGAGGCGGAGATTCACCGCCTCGCATATTATGACCCGCTGACTTCGCTGCCGAATCGACGGCTCCTGCAGGATCGCATGGGCCAGGCGCTGGCCGCTTCGCGCCGAAGCAGACACTTCGGGGCGCTGTTCCTGATTGATCTCGATGACTTCAAGACCCTCAACGACACGCGCGGTCATGCGCTCGGTGACGAACTGCTGAGCGAAGTGGCGCGGCGCCTGCGCGAGGTGCTTCGCGAGCGCGACACCGTGGCGCGTCAGGGGGGTGACGAATTCGTCGTGCTGACGGAAGAAATGGGCAAGGACATCGCGATCGCTGCCACCCTGGCCGAACAGACAGGGGAAAGGTTGTGCGCGCTATCCGAGAGACCGTTTGTCCTCAGCGGCCAGGAGTACCAATGCAAATTCAGCATCGGAGTTGCTCTCTTTCAGGGCTCTGATTCGATCAGCGATCTGTTGCGGCATGCGGATCTCGCGTTGTATCAAGCGAAGCGCTCGGGCCGCAACGGGCTGCGCTTTTTTGACCCGGCGATGCAGCTCGCATTGAACCGGCGCACCGCCTTGCTGGCGGAATTGCGCGAAGCGATCGGCGGCGAACAATTGCGCCTCTACTATCAACCTCAGCTGAATTCGGCGCGTCAGGTAATTGGCGCCGAGGCCCTGCTGAGGTGGCAGCATCCACGCCGCGGGCTGGTCCAGCCCAATGAGTTCATCCCTCTGGCCGAGGAGACAGGACTGATTGTGGCGATGGGGCAGTGGGCGCTCGAAACCGCCTGTGCTCAGCTAAAGGCCTGGGAGGGCAAGCCCGAAACCGGTGCCCTGACGGTCGCCGTCAATGTCAGCGTCGCTCAGTTTCGCCAGGATGGCTTCGTCGAGCAGGTGCTGAGCGCGATCGAGCAATCCGGCGCCAATCCGCGCAGGCTGAAACTCGAATTGACTGAAAGCGTGATGGTGTCCGATATCGAGGACATCATCGCCAAGATGATGTCCTTGAAGGAAAAGGGAATCAGCTTCTCACTCGACGACTTTGGCACCGGCTATTCTTCGCTCGCCTATCTGAAGCGGTTGCCGATCGAGCAATTGAAGATCGACCAGAGTTTTGTGCGCGGTATTCTCGACGATGCCAACGATGCCGCAATCGCGCGCATGGTAATCGTTCTCGCCGGAAGTCTTGGCCTCAACGTCATCGCCGAGGGAGTGGAAACCCAGACACAATGTGAATGGCTGGTCAGCGCAGGCTGCCATCACTTTCAGGGCTATCTTTTTGGCCGCCCGCTAGCGCTCGAACAGTTCGAGGCCTTTGTAGCGAATGTCTGACGCACCTTGCCGGGCGCCGGCCAGGAGCACGAAGTGACACTCGCCTGGCAATCTGCGCCTGTACCTGAATGCCGTCTTTCTGCTGGGCGCCCTGCAGGCGCTTGCAGTCCGGGCCAGGTTCTGGTCGCTGGCACCCACCCTGCCCCTCCACGTCGCCGGTGAAGACCCGGCGAATCGGAACTGCCCGAGCAGCGCCAGCCCGCAGCATCGCTTTTGTAGCATAATCGCCCAGAAATTCCGGACTCGAGGGTTTATTGATCAACTTTGTCGACCCCGCCCGCTATCATTCGATGAAGGCAACGGGCAAGCTGCCGTCCCCTAAGGGGGTTGCCTTTTCGATTATCAAGCTCCTGCAGCGGGATGATTTCCGGGTTTCCGACCTGGTGCAACTGGTCCAGTCCGACCCGGCCATCGCCGGACGCCTGCTGAAGTTCGCCAATGCTGCTGCTTTCGGCCGCACGCGGCCGATCGTCTCGCTGCAGCGCGCCATCGTTGCGCTCGGCGCTTTCCGCGTGCGTGATCTGGTCATCGGCCTCTCGGTGATGCACAGCCACACCAGCGGTCAATGCTCGGCGTTTGATTACGGGTCTTTCTGGGGACATTCCCTGGCTACCGGCATCGCCTGCCAGGAACTCGCCCATTTTGCGCAGATTTCGAGTGAGGAGCTGTTTACCATCGGCCTGCTGGCGCGAGTCGGCGAACTCGCGATGGCCTCGCTCTATCCCGACGACTACGCCGTCGTTCTCCTGCGGGCGAAAGAGACCCAGGAGGAACTCGCGAACCTCGAACGTGAGCGCTTCAACATGGATCACCGTCAGCTGGGTGCCACCATGCTCGCCGAATGGGGAATCCCCGAGATGCTGATTCAGGCCGCTTACCATCATGAGCAGCCGGATGTCGCGGGCTTCCGGGATGGTTCCCGGGTGCAGACGCTGACCCACTCGCTGAACTTTGCCCGTTCGCTCTCCGAGGTCTGCATGGCCGATGAGGAATCGCGCTGGAGCCTCCTGCCCGGCCTGCTGACACGCGCGGCACGCCTTGGCATCAGCGGCGACGCCCTCAACGACATGGTCGATCGGATGGTCCGTCGCTGGCACGAATGGGGCACCATGCTGCAGGTACGCACGCAGACGATTCCCCCTTTCGCCGAGGTTCTCGCCGCCAGCCCTCCCAGCCGCCGGGTCAGCAGCAGCAACCCCGAACAGCGCGGCAAACTCGCTGCACCCCGCCTGCAGGTGCAGCTGGTCGGCATTCACGCGCTGGAACTGCCGACTCTCAGGCAGCAGATCGAAAGTTTGGGGCATCTGCCGGTGCTCGTCGAGAGCAACGCCGAAGCCCTCAAGCAGGCGTTGCGCCAGCCGGCGCAGATCGTCATTGCCGACCTGTCGATCCCCGGGCTGACGCCCAGCGTTTTCTGCCGCATCCTTCGCCAGACCCCTGCCGGCAAGGAGAGTTATGCCCTGCTGCTGGCTTCGCCGGGAAACGAAGCCAATATTGTCGAAGCGATCAATGCCGGTGCCGACGACGTGCTGGTCAAGCCGGTCAACATCCAGACGCTGCGCGTCCGCCTCAATACCGCGACCCGCATGCTGCTCCTGCGGGAGGAAATCCAGCGCGAGCGCCGCGGCATCATGCGCTCGACCGATGAGTTCGCCGTCGCCCACAAGCGGCTGCTCCAGGACGCCCTGACCGACGCGCTGACCCAGCTCCCCAACCGCCGGCACGGGCTCGATTTTCTCGCTTCCGAGTGGGCTTTTGCGCAGTCCAATGGGCTGCCGATGGCCTGTCTGCTGATGGATATCGACCACTTCAAGCGAATCAACGATACCTACGGTCATGCCGCGGGAGATGCTGTCCTGCACCAGCTCGCCGATCTTCTCAAGCGGGCATCACGGGTCGAAGATCTGGTCTTCCGCTATGGCGGCGAGGAATTTGCCGCCGTTCTGCCCAACGCCAGCGCGCGCGCCGCGGCCCAGATCGCCGACCGCATCCGCACGGTGGTCGAACGTTACACCTTCCTCTGGGACCAGAAGACGATTCCGGTGACCCTGAGTGTCGGCGTCGCCAACCTGAATGGCACGACAAAGGACGGTCAGGCGCTGATGCAGGCTGCCGATGCCGCCCTTTACGAGGCCAAGCGCTGCGGTCGTAACCGGGTCGTGGTCGCCGCCTGAAACGACCTTGCTGGCGTTCAGACCGGCCGCAGCAGCGCCGCCGCGTGATGACGCAGGTGATCGTCGATGAAGCTCGCGATGAAGTAGTAGCTATGGTCGTAGCCCGGATGGCAGCGCAGATGCAGCGGATGGCCAACGGCAGCGCAGGCCTGCTGCAGCCGATCGGGCTGTAACTGCGTGCGCAGAAAACCGTCGTCTTCGCCCTGATCGACCAGCAAGGGCAGACGCTCGTCCGCCCGCTCGATCAGTTCGCAGGCATCCCAGGCTGGCCAGAGCGAACGATTTTCGCCGAGATAACGCGCAAAAGCCTTCTCTCCCCAGGGACTGGCGAGCGGGTGACAGATCGGCGCCAGGGCGGACAGCGAGCGGTAACGGCCGGGGTGACGCAGGGCACAGACCAGCGCACCATGGCCGCCCATTGAATGGCCGCTGATGCCGCGGCGGCGGTCGATCGGCAGACTCGACTCGATCAGCTCGGGCAATTCATGAACGACGTAGTCGTGCATCCGGTAGTGCTCGGCCCACGGCGCCTGCGTCGCATTCACGTAGAAGCCCGCGCCCAGGCCGAAATCCCAGGCGCCCTCGGGGTCGTCCGGCACCTGCGGGCCGCGCGGACTGGTATCGGGCGCGACGAGGGCAATCCCGAGTTCGGCGGCAAGACGCATCGCCCCCGCTTTCTGCATGAAGTTCTCGTCGCTGCAGGTCAGGCCGGAGAGCCAGTACAACGCCGGCACCGAACGGTTTTCTGCCTGCGGCGGCAGATAGACGGCAAAGACCATCTCGCAGTTCAGCGTCAGCGAGCGATGGCGATAGCGCCGATGCCAACCGGCGAAACAGCGATTGGCGGCAATCTCTTCGAGCGCCGGCAGAGCTGTCGTCATCGCCGATCAGAACCGGATCACCGAGCGGATGCTCTGGCCCTGGTGCATCAGTTCGAAGGCCCGGTTGATGTCCTCGAGACCCATGGTATGCGTGATGAAGGTATCGAGCGGAATCTCGCCGCGCTGCGCCCGTTCGACATAACCGGGCAGTTCGCTGCGACCGCGCACCCCGCCGAAGGCCGAGCCGCGCCAGACCCGGCCGGTGACGAGCTGAAATGGCCGCGTCGCGATCTCTTCGCCGGCACCGGCGACGCCGATGATCACCGATTCGCCCCACCCCTTGTGGCAGCACTCGAGCGCCGCGCGCATCACCTTGACATTGCCGATGCATTCGAACGAGTAGTCGACGCCGCCATCGGTCAGGTCGATGATGACTTCCTGGATCGGCCGGTCATCCGCCGATGGATCGATGCAGTCGGTGGCGCCCAGTTGCCGAGCGATGGCGAACTTGGCCGGATTGGTATCGATGGCGATGACTCGTGCCGCCCGCGCCATCACGGCGCCGATGACCACCGCCAGCCCAATGCCGCCGAGGCCGAAGACGGCGACCGTCGCCCCCGGCTCGACCCTGGCCGTGTTGATCACCGCGCCGATGCCGGTGGTCACGCCGCAGCCCAGCAGGCAGACCTTTTCCAGCGGTGCATCGCTGGCGATTCTGGCGAGCGAAATCTCGGGCAGCACCGTGTACTCGGAGAAGGTCGACGTCCCCATGTAATGAAAGATCGGCTTGCCGTTGACCGAGAAGCGGCTGCTGCCGTCGGGCATCAGCCCCTTGCCCTGCGTCGTGCGAATCGCCTGGCACAGATTGGTCTTGCCGGACTTGCAGAACTTGCATTGCCGGCACTCGGGAGTGTACAGCGGAATCACATGATCGCCGACCGCCAGCGAACTTACCCCGGAACCGATTGCCTCGACGATGCCGCCTCCCTCATGCCCGAGAATGGCCGGGAAAATCCCTTCCGGATCAGCCCCGGAAAGGGTGAACGCATCGGTATGGCAGACCCCCGTGGCGACGATGCGCACCAGGACCTCGCCGTGCCGTGGCGCTTCGACATCGACTTCAGTGACCTCCAGCGGCTGCCCGGCAGCCCAGGCAACGGCGGCGCGTGCCTTGATCATCGACGACTCTCCTTCGAAATGGACGCGGCTGCAGGGTAGCGCCGACCATCGCGTGTGGCCTTCTGAAGCGACCCCAACTCCTCGCGCATCAGTGCAGATTCCCCGGCTTGAGGCGCGCCAGGCGGAAAACCTCGATTCCTTCGTCAAGCAGCGCCTGATACTCTTCGGCGCTGGTATCGCCGCGAATCGAGCGCTCCGGCGCCTCGACATAGTGGATTCGTCTGGCCTCGCTGGCAAAATCGGAGCCGACGTCCTCGCAACTGGCCAAGAGTCTTTCGGTCAGCTGGCGAAAGGCGGCAAAGGCGCTGGCGCGCCGGCCGACGGCCGGCGGGGCCGCTGCCGCTGCGGACGCAGCACCGGCGAGATGCACTGCCGACGGCACCCGGCGAATCTCCAGCGAGCCGCAGTGCGGGCAAGCGATCAGACCGTTCGCCAGTTGGCGGTCGAAATCCTCGCGTGACTGGAACCAGCCTTCGAATTGATCGCCCTGTTGACAGGCGAGGTCAAAAATGATCATCGGGAATCAGGACCGGAAGCTCATGGTGAAGGTAGACAGGCATGGTGGGTCGCGAGTGGCTTTTGATTGGCCAATATATGACGACAAGTCACTTTGGTCAATTCTTATGAGGCCACGCACTTTGACGATGGCTAGTTATCGGTCCCGGATCTGGCGCTGGACGGTCCGTGGCGAGACCTGCAGAACGGCGACGGCCAGATCAGGAGTGAGTGACATGGGAATCACTCTGCTTCCGTACGGCCAAAACCACGAGCGCTGCGGGCCGTCGGTCCGAGTTCCTCGACCACAGTGGTCCCCGGCTTTGCCGCTACTGGCCGCACTTTCCGTTGTGCCATTCTGGCCACGGCCTGAAGAAATGTCTTGTGGTCGGCATGACCAAGGTAGGGAAAAACCGGGTCCTTCCCGAGCGGCCGCAGGCTGCCCTCGTATCGGCATAGCGATAGGTACGCCGCCGGATCCCTATCCGTGTCATACCAGACACATTCCCTCAATCCCGTCGCTGGCGTCACCGCCAACCCGGCCGCCAACTGGTACTCCATCAGAGGCTGATTGAACCCCGCGCTGATGCACAACTCGGCCCAGAAGTCAGTGCGTCCCAGCGTCGGCTCGATCACCCAATATTCTCCCTCCGGGTCTCGCTTCAGTTCCAGGGATACCGGCCCCGTCAGTTCCAGCCCCGCGAAGAACAACTCGGTCAGCTGCAGCACTTCCGGTGCATCCACCGTCTCGGCAATCGTCGTCTGCCCGCGGGCCGGCGGGTGCGACGCAATCTTGCGCCCGGCCATGCGGTGCAGCACCCGGCCATGGTCCAGCATCAGTGCGCCAAAATAAATCTGCCTGTCGTCGCCGGCCACGTACTCCTGGCACAGGATGGGCAGGTCGCTGGCGCGTGCCAGCAGATGGCCTTCCAGTTCGGCCAGGTCCTGAGCCATCAGGGTCTTGAACGAAGACAGCGGCCGCACCGGCTTGATGATCAGCGGGAAGCGCATGTCCGTCGCCAGCCGTGCCTGCTGCGGGTTCTGGAAAACGATGGAACGTGGATAACACATGCTCTTTTGCACGCACACCGCCTCCAGTTCGTCCTTGCGCTGCAATCTGACCACCGTCTGTGCGCAATGCTCCCATGACACGAGGTGCTGCGCCGCAACGGTGGGCAGGGCCTGGGCAATGACGCCCACCTGGCGGTCGTTGATGGGTATCAGCACCACCTGCCGGTGGGCGGCCAGCGCCTGACGCACTTCCAGCAAGGCCGGGACGAGGTTGGGTGCGGTGTAGTCCTCGACCCAGAAGATGCCGGCCACGCGGTTGCTGCGCACCCCGGGCAGGCGCCGGTCTCTTTCCAGGGCATAGACGGTGATGCCGGCATCGGCCAGCGCACGCACCACGGCCAGACCGTGGCTGTCCAGCCCCAGCACCAGCGCTGCCGGGGCGCTGCCGCCCTCTCGGGTCTTGCTGAATGTCGGGGTCGGCGTGATTGGGGTCATGGTAAATAAAGGGCAAGTCAATGATAGCCACGAAAGTATAGGAACCTTCATCAAGAGGCGTCAATCCCGTCAATCTTGAACTTTGTCCCGGAAGCCATTGAAAAATCATCAGAATCCCGCCCCGCTCAGAGTCTTGAGTGACCCCCGGACGGGCGATGTCAGCGCTTCTTGCTTCAGTCTGGAGCTTTGCACACGGATGCCTAGGAAGACAATGACTCGCGTCTCGCCACCACAAGATGGGCAGACTTTACGGAAAGACCTCATGGATCCGGGCGAACAGCAGCCCAGGCATGGTAGACTGCGCGACAGCGAGCGCAGCAAGCTGCTTCCGCAACCTCCGGTTCACGTCGTCGAAGCCCGTCGAACTGATCTGGTAGCAGGCGTTAGATGCCTTTTCAAAGGCCAGCGGGGCCAAAATCCACCTAAAGAGGAGGTTTGAATGTCTGCCCGGAAAGTTTACTTGAGTCTTGCTGTCGCTTCGATGCTTGCCGCACCCGGCGCTTTCGCCTACAACGAATTCAATGCACGGATGGATTGCTTGAACAAGGTCGTTCATTGGGGTTCTTCGTATTCCAACCCTCAGGACGTACGTGCCGACGAGACTGGTCATCACTCATTCAACGTGATCGGCACAGTCAGAGATCGGGACGACCGGGAGCATAGATTCGACTGCCGCATTGAGCACAAGGAAGTGGTCAGCTGGAATGTCAGTTCGAGCAACTCGCATTCCGACAAGCACAAGAGCAAAACCGACAAGGCACTCGTTATTGGTGCCGGCATTGTCGGACTGGCGGCTCTGGCGGCCGTGATTGCCAACAGCAAGAGCAATGACAATACGCATGACGCATGACGCAAGCCGCGTCGTCTATAACTCCGGCAAATCCAACCCTTTCGATGACATGCGCTACCTGAGGAGCGAGTGCAGACGCGTCGTTCGGGAACATCTGGTGCAGGATCACGGGGCGGTTGACGACCTCGATCTGGATCAGGCGAATCTGAACGGCCGGGCGTTGAGCGGGGATGGCCGCGTTTCCTTCGAGTCGGGTGGCGCACGCAATTTGACCTATTCCTGCAATTTTGATCGCGGCGGCAACGTCTACGATGGCAACTACAGCTATCGGGCTGGCAGGTAGGTGGTCTTGGGAATTTTCACCGAGACGTCATTACCATGACGTTAGCCACCCGGAAGGTTGATGAAAAAACTGTTGATTGCCAGCTTGGCGCTCTGCCTGAACGGCGCCGCCCATGCCGGTATTCCCCTAAAGACGGACTGCTTCGCTTATGCCACGTCAGCGCTCAACGAAACGTCCGGCGCCGCTGTGGATGCGGTTTTTCGCGAGCGAACGTGCTTCGATCTTGCGCCAAAGCCATTTGGCATAAGGCGTCAGGCGCACGATGGCCAGGTACTGCTTGAAGAACCAGACCCGGTCGCTGGCGCTCCAGCACGACGAAAAACGGCTGAGCGAATACAGGTCGCGCAGCGCACAGAGCGTTTTTAGCGGACGCCAACGCGACTTTTCAAGGTCGATGACGCGCGCCTCGACGCTGTCGTCGGGATTGATCCGGATGAACACGTGCTTGGGGAAAAAACAGCTGTGGCAGATGCCATGGGCGTGCATGTCCTGCAACAACAGCGCGACCGCCTTGAGGATTTGCCGGCGCTGCAAACGCCCCGGAGCACCTTCGCCAAGCCAGGACTGAACCCGGTCATCGAGCGACACAAAGCCGGTCAATTCCTCGGTCATCAAAATGGCGCGCTGATCACCTGCCGACCGACTGGTCGCGAAATAAACCGGCTCGAGCGTCGCGATGCCATGACGGCGGTAGTTCATGATACGTTTGAACTCGCGCAGGAAGGTCGGGACGCCACGCAAGGGGTGAGCGATCGACGGCGTGTTGTGATTTTCCTGGCGCTTGAGGAAAACGGCGGCGCTGCCTCCTTCGGGCAATTCCAGTTCGTAGCGTGAAACGCCGCTCCAGCCGCCACGCCGACGGTTGGGCTCCTCGAACCAGGGAGCTTCGAGTGTCCACAGCGCATCAAAGTCGAGCAGGCCGTTGTAGGCCAGGATCTGACGCCAGCGTTCGTTGATGTAGACGGGCACCGTGCGGGCACTCAACGGGAAGCAACGCGCAGGACGTAAGTGCGCCACTTCTCCCAGAACTTCAGGAAATCGACATGGCCGATGACCTCGAGGCCGGCGGTCGCGATGTCGCTCTCGATCTCGCTGCGCTTGAGGAGAATGCGATCACGGGGAGCGACACGGCCCTGCGTTCGTGCCTTTCCTTCCTCCTTCAGGCGGTGCCGCCAGGCGCGAAAATTGCCATCGACCCACAGTGAAACGATGACCGTTCCCGAACTGATCCGGGCAAACTCCTTGAGCATCGCAATGCGGTCTTCGCTTTTCTCGATGTGGTGAAAGAGGCGAATGCAGAAGACCGAGTCGACGAAGTTGTCTGGCAATCCGGTCGCGAAAGCCGAGCATTCAAAGGTTTGCGCGATGCGTGCGACGACCTCGGGTTCGCGAAATGCCATCCCGCTGTCGATCATCGCCGGGCTGTTGTCGGCGGCGAAAATCGTCCGCCCCGGCTCCTCGGCGAGCATTTTCCAGAAACGCCCGGTGCCGCAGGGCAGGTCGAGAACCGACTGTGGACGTCCGGCGATCACCAGCGCCTGGCGCGCCATTCCGTTTTCGCGCCAGTTCGAAAGCTTTCGCCAGAACCCTGAACCGTGTTTTTCGAAATACTTGCGCGCGTGATCGGGGTCGTATTTTTCGGAGAATTTGTAATGCGGCGTGGTGCTGTTGTCAAGCTCTCCCATGGATCAAAGCGCTCTGGTAATGGAAACCGCCATGATGCCGCAGATGCGCTGAAAAAGCATCACAGCGCGGCACCCGGAGGGGATTTGGGGAACATCGATGCGCAGGCAAAGGCCGGAACAGAACGAACAGAACCCGAAGGAGGCCGAAAAGCGCGCGAACCGGTATACTCGCGGTTTTCCGGATGATGGCGATCCGGTTCTGCGGCACGATCCTGCGAGACGACCCCTTTGGCACTGTCCATCCTTGGATTATCCGGCACGCTGACGCCCTCCCCGTCAGCGCTGCCATACGACGGCAGCAAGCTCCTTGTGGCGGCCGAGGAAAAACGCTTCATTGGCGACAAGCACGCCCAGGGCGGTTTGCCCGGCTCGTTTCTCTCCGGCGACCGGCGCGACTGCCGCGACAAGAAGCACATCGATCTGTGTCTCGTTCAACCGTGAAGCTGAAGAAAATCGAACGTCAGACGGATCGCTGATGGCTTTACTGCACACTTTTCCGCCATTCGTCCGCGTCAGGCGCTGGGCAACGCCGGCGCGGGTCGCCTTCCTCGCGAGCCTGGCTCTTTCCTTGCTCTCGGTCCTCTCCAACCCCTCGCTTAACCGTGACGGAATGCTCTACATCGACTCGGCGCGGATGTTCCTGAGCGATGGTCTGGCTGGCGCCAGCACCGTTTACAACTGGCCTTTCCTGCCGATACTGATCGCGGGCTTCTCCCAACTGAGCGGACTGGATCTCCAAAACGCCGCTCTACTCTTGAACGCCTTGTTTCTCGCGGGCGCCTGCAGCCTGCTCGTTGCGTGTGCGACGCGCAGCTTCCCCGAAGCGGCGTGGCCGATCTGTCTTTGCCTGCTCGCTTTGCCCGGCATGAACCAATACCGCAACGAGATTTTGCGCGAGTACGGCTGCTGGTTCTTTTTCATGCTCTCGTTCTGGCTGGCGCTGCGCTGGTCCGAACGACCGCAGTGGAGTTCCGCACTGGCCGTTCAGATGGCACTCATTGTCGCCGCATTATTCCGCCCCGAAGCCGCCGTATTTTACGGCGCCTTGACGCTGTGGCAGCTGTTCGCCGCACCCGCCGGCCAGCGATGGCGCCGCGCCGCGATGATCGGCGGTCTCCCGCTCGCCGGCCTTGTCGTTCTCGTGCTGCTCTATCACGCCGGACAACTCGAATCCATCGAGCGACTGGTGTACGCACTGAGTCGCGGGAACCGGGAAGTTTTCGACGCCAAAGCCAACGTGCTGGCACAGGCGCTGGTTCCCTACGCGCACGACCAGACGCGAACCATCCTGTTTTTCGGCTCGCTGTTCATCATTCCTGTGAAATTTCTCAAGCAGCTTAACCTTTTTGTCGTGCCGCTGTCATTCGCCCTCGCCGCTCCTTCGCTGCGTGCCACGCTTTCCCGCTGGCAGCCGCTGGCCTGGGCATTCGTGATGCACTGCCTGGCCCTCGCCGTCTTCGTTCTCGATCTTCAGTTTTTGGCCGGACGCTACGCGGCCGTCCTGCAGTTGCTGATCGCGCCTTTGATCGGCTATGGTTTGTGGCTGATGATGCAACGATTTCCGGGTTGGCGCTGGTTGATGATTCTGCTCGCCGTGCTGATGACGCTCGGCAACGTGGTTTCACTCAAGCCCGGGAAGCAGCATTTTTCAAAAGCCGGCGAATGGCTCGCGCAAAACGCCACGGACTCCCCGACGGTCTACGTTGAAAGCGCCCGCACGGCGTACTACGCCGGTTGGCGTTACTCGACCCGGCAGTATCCCCAGGATCGCTCGCTTCTCAAGGCCGATCTGATGCAGAGGAAATACAACCTGGTCGTTCTGGAGATTTCGCAGGGCGAAGCGGAAATAAGACTATGGCTCGAGAACCTCGGACTGCGTGAAATCCGGCGCTTCAACGAAGTCGATGGGGACGCGGACGGCAAAGCCATCCTCATCGCCGAACCGTCTGCGGACACAGCACGCGGTACGATTCAGGACAAGGCCGCAAAGACCGGCAACAAAGGCAAAGATCCCGCGTCGATCGAGTAGTGCGCCAGCACCCTGCGCCACCCCGCGTCGCCAAGACGGGCGAACCAAAGTGCGGTCGTCTGCCAGTTCGGCCAGGCGCTGGTGCCGCGTCGTCACCGACCAGATACGCCGGTCGTCCAGTGCTCGACGACTTCAGCGTTGACGCCGCAGCCGACAAAACCATCGGCAGACCGCAGGTCATGTACTGCAGGATTTGTCGCATACTGCGGCTCTGCTCTGCTTTCGAGCAATCCTGCAACCCATTGTTTTTATGGTACCCGGAGCCGGGATCGAACCGGCAAGGCTGCGAAGCCGAGGAATTTTAAGTCCCTTGTGTCTACCTATTCCACCATCCGGGCGGGATGGGCGATTATACCCGCCCGTAAACGGAAGCAGGGAAAGTGCGCCATGCACTTTCCCTGCTTTATCTGGAGCGGGAAAAGAGTCTCGAACTCTCGACCTATACCTTGGCAAGGTATCGCTCTACCAACTGAGCTATTCCCGCATTTTTTCACTTGCCGGCTCGCGGCATCGCGTCCCGAGAATCCTGAACGGCCTGCAAAGACCAGCGGGACGAATTATCCCGGCGCCGGCGTACGGTGTCAAGTGCAAGCCCTGGGGAGTTGCGGGAGAGCACACCTTGATCTCAGAAACCCCACACCTGATTGGCGCGCACGAAACCGGCCTCTCCGTCACGGTGGCGAACTTTCACCCAGCCACCGGGCGCCGCTTCGAGGTAAACCAGGGAGACGTTTTTTTCGGCTTCGAAGACGAGCGGAGCGGAGTCGGTGGCGCTTAGCCGGATCTGCGCGCGTGCCGTGTTCACGATGACCGTACGCCGCTTGGCGAGATGCCTCGCCTCGATCCAGGCGAGAGTACCCTCGGCATCGCGTACCTTCGACCAGCCCTCGAGGTTGACCACCAACTCGACCGGCGTTCCGCGCCTGATGACGAAGAGCTTGCTGCCCTTCTGCGATGGCGCATCGTAGAGCACCGTCGCCGCTTCGACCGTGCGGTACTCGATGGCCAGCGACGGCATTGCACATCCGGCAGCAAGCAACAAGCCCAGCAGCCGCTTCATGAACGTGCTCCTCTAGTGGGTCGTTGCCTCGCTGGACGTTTGTCCGGCAGCTTCCTGCTGCTGCAGGCGGGACATGTAAAGCGCTTCGAAATTGACCGGCTGCAGCATCACCGGAGCGAAACCGGCGCGGGTGACCGCATCCGAGACCGCCTCGCGGGCATAGGGAAAAAGAATGTTAGGACAGGCAATCGACAGCAGGGGCTCCATGTTTTCACTGGGCACGTTCTGCACGCGGAAAATCCCGGCCTGGCCCACTTCGACGAGGAAAACGGTCTTTTCCTCAATCTTCGAGGTCACCGTCGTCGTCAGGGTCACTTCGAAGATGCCTTCACCAATTCCCTGAGCATTGGTCTGCAACTGGATGCTGACCTTGGGCGACTCACGCTCGAGAAAAATCTGCGGCGCGTTCGGCACTTCGAGTGAGAGGTCCTTGATGTAAATCTTCTCGATTGCAAATACGGGGTTTTCTTGTTCGCTCATGATAGTTCTTCGACCTTTGGTGTGAGAGGGTTAGGGAGACCTGAAATGAAACGGAAATTCGGGAAGACGTCGGGAAGGCGGCCAGACCGGGTCAGACCCCTTGAGCCGCGAGCAGGGGCAGGAGCCCACCTGCACGATCGAGGGCAATCAACTCGTCACAGCCACCGACGTGGGTCTCTCCGATGTAAATCTGGGGAACGGTGCGTCTGGCGGTCCGTGCCAGCATCTCGTGGCGACGTTCGGGATCGAGGTCGATTCGCACCTTCTCGATCTCGACGACGCCGCGCGCGCGTAGCAGCTGTTCGGCTCGCAGGCAGTACGGGCAGACGGCGGTCGAGTACATCAGCACGTGCGGCGAGGGGCTCATCGACGAGTCCCCTTGCGCAGCGGCAGACCGGCATCGGACCAGGCGACGACCCCCCCTTCGAGGGTGTGCACCCGGGCGAAACCCAGCTTGTTCAGCGTGCCGCAGGCGGCTGATGAACGCGCGCCGGTCTGGCAGACGATAATCACCGGCTTGTCCTTGAATGACGCCAGTTCGCCGGCCCGTTCCGTCAGCGACGCTGCGGGGATGTTACGAGATTCGCCAAGGTGACCGGCGAGGTACTCGTTGGGCTCGCGGATATCGATCAACTGGGCGTTCTCGCGGTTGATCAGCAAGGTTGCCTGCGCCGGCGAGAGCGCGCCGGCACCACCCGGACGGCGCACCGTGATGACAAGGAGCATCACGCCGCTGATCAGGGCGACCGCCACCAGGAGAATGTTCTGCTGTATGAATTCCAAACCAGGCTCCAGAAACTGAATCTGCTAACTGAATCTGCTAAAGCGACGCCGGCACGATCCCGAACCCCGCCGGTCGGTAAATGCCCGCCTAATCGCCGCAAAAAACCTCACGCATCATGCTGATCAGCTGCAAGATACGCGCATCGCCAACCCGATAGTAGACCCGGTTGGCCTCCTTGCGGGCGATCAGCACGCCCTTTTCGCGAAGAATCGCAAGATGCTGGGAAATGTTGCTTTGCGAAGTCCCCACCGCCTCGACGATCTCCTGTACGCACGCATCCTGATCGCCGATCACACAAAGAATCTTCAGACGCAGAGGATGCGATATCGATTTCAGCGCCCATGCTGCCTGCTCGATATGCTCCTGCCTGTCGATGATGCGGGTCCGGATAGGCACGCTACGCGAAATTCCTCATTTATCATACAATCGACGATTATAGAATAAAAGCCTGCCCCATGGGTGTCCCCTGCACGTCTTCGCACTCGCGCCACGCACCTTGCAGACCGGCTCAGGGAAAACCGATTCCGGCTCTGCGAGGACTGCGCCGTTCATTGACGAGTACGATCGCAAACTTCTGTCCTCGCTGGGCGATCGACCACGCAGCGTCCCATGCCGATGCCCTGCCTTGCGCTGCGCAGCGGGAGCCCACAGACCGGCCGCCGGCTCGTCGAGTGCCCGAAGGCCACGGGCAGCGGTTCCTGATCGCCTGGCTCACCCTCACGCTGATGGCCCCCGGCGTGGCTGCCGGCAGCCCCCGGCAGCAGGAAGCGCCTGACCCCTCGGCCAGCGAAGTCGCCGACAAACAGAGCGATCTGCGATCACTGCGGTCGCAGATCGATACCCTGCGCCGGGAAATGAGCGCCGCCGAAGGGTCGCGTCGGGAAGCGCGGGACCAGTTGCAGGACGCCGAGCGGGTGATCTCGTCTACGCAGCGTGAACTGCATGATCTGACGACGCAGATCGGCACGCTGCAGAGCCGGCTCAAGGAACTCGACGTGCAATCGCAGGCCCTCGAACAGGGACTGAAAGCGCAACAGGCCAGGCTGGAGAAACTCCTCTATCGACAGTACCTGCGCGGCAATCCGGGCCCGCTGCGCCTGTTCCTCAACGGCGACGACCCGAATCAGTTGGCGCGCGACCTGCACTACCTTGAAGCCATCGGCCGCGCCCGCAGCCGAATCCTGCACGAGATCGAAAGCGGCCTGCGCGACAAGCTGACGCTCGCCACCGACGCGCGCCAGCAGAGCGAAAAACTTTCCGCGATTGAAGCCCGACAGCGCGAGCAGCATGCCAGACTGCTCGCGCAGCGGCAGCAGCGGCAGGCGATGCTCGATCAGGTATCGGAGCAGATCAGCACGCAGCGGCGCGAGATCGGTAATCTGCAGCGCGATGAAAAGCGTCTGGCTGAACTCGTCGGCCGGCTGTCGAAACTGATCGCCGGCAAAGCGGCCGAAGCGCGGCAGGCGCGCCGTGAAGCGCAACAGCGGGAGTCGACGCAGCCTGTGCCGCCGGCCCCCCCCGCGCGCGCCAGCCGGCCCGCAAGCGAAACCGGGCCAGGCAAAGACACCCCCACAGCGCAAGCACGCCCCGACGATTCGCCGGCGCCTCCGGCTGCGT
Organism: Candidatus Accumulibacter jenkinsii; assembly: GCA_036625225.1. GTDB lineage: Bacteria > Pseudomonadota > Gammaproteobacteria > Burkholderiales > Rhodocyclaceae > Accumulibacter > Accumulibacter jenkinsii. Next base: position 703,202 of record JAZKUF010000002.1, read on the forward strand.
CTGCGGTCAGCCTGGCCACCCTGAAAGGCCGCCTACGCCTGCCGACGCGAGGGGCGATCAGCCATCGCTTCGGTACCGCACGACAGGAGGGAAGTACCTGGAAAGGTCTGTTCATCCTCGCCAGCACCGGCAGCGACGTCCGCAGCATCGCCGGCGGGCGAGTGGTTTTCGCCGAATGGATGCGCGGTTTTGGCAATCTGCTGATCATAGACCATGGCGCGAGCTACCTTTCGATCTATGCCAACAACGATTCGCTGCTGAAACAGGTCGGAGACGAGGTCCACATCGGGGAGACGATTGCCACCGTGGGCAACAGCGGTGGCAATCCGGAATCCGGTTTATACTTCGAACTTCGTCACCAGGGGAAACCTCTCGACCCGCTGGCTTGGGTTAGCCCAAAATAAGGTGCACACTGGAGTGAGACAGATGGGTAAGTTGAAACAGGCCGGACTGGTTTGCGCCGGATTGCTTGGCGGCATTCTGATCAGCCTGCAGTTTTCGGCGATCGCCGACAAGGAGACCCGGGCCAGCCTGCCTGTCGAGGAATTGCGAACCTTTGCCGAAGTTTTCAACGCCATCAAGACCGGCTATGTCGAACCGGTCGACGACAAGAAACTGATCACCCACGCCATCAGCGGCATGCTCTCCAACCTGGATCCGCACTCCAGCTACCTCGATGCTGACGCCTTCAAGGACCTCAAGGTCGGCACGCAAGGCGAGTTCGGCGGCATCGGCATCGAAGTGGGAATGGAAGACGGCCTGGTCAAGGTGGTTTCGCCGATCGAGGACACACCCGCCTACCGGGCCGGGGTCAAGCCCGGCGACCTGATATTCAAGATCGACGATACCCTGGTCAAGGGACTGACCCTGAGCGAAGCCGTCAAGCGCATGCGCGGCAAACCGAAGTCGCAGATCAGGCTGTCGATCCTGCGCAAGGGCGCCGCCAAGCCCTTGACCATCACGCTGATGCGCGAAGTCATCAAGGTCCAGAGCGTCAAGTCCAAGCTCGTCGAGGACGGTTACGGCTATCTTCGGATCACCTCCTTCCAGGAGAACACCGGTGCGGCGGTGGTCAAGCATCTGGGCGATCTTTTCCAACCCGGACCGCTCAAGGGACTGGTGCTCGACCTGCGCAACGATCCCGGTGGCCTGCTGAACAGCGCCGTCGGCGTCTCGGCAGCCTTCCTGCCGCCCGATACCCTGGTCACCTCGACCGACGGACGAACGCCCGACGCCAAACACCGGTTTTCCGCCTCGCCCGCCGACTATCTGCGGGGCAGCCGGGATGATTACATCCGCAACCTGCCGGCGCAGGCGCGCACGGTGCCGATGGTCGTGCTGGTCAATGGCGGCTCGGCGTCAGCGTCCGAAATTGTCGCCGGCGCGCTGCAGGACCACAAGCGCGCCATCGTCCTCGGCACGACGACTTTCGGCAAGGGCTCAGTCCAGACCGTGTTGCCACTGCCGGGAAACACCGCGATCAAGCTCACCACCGCCCGCTATTTCACGCCGTCGGGTCGTTCGATTCAGGCCAAAGGCATCGTTCCCGACATCGTCGTGGAAGAAAACGCCAACGGCAGTTCGACCGAGCGCCTGCGTGAAGCCAACCTCGAACATCACCTCGACAACAACAAGGATGCCACCCCGGCGGTCAGGGAAGTGCCCGTCAGGCCATCCCGGGCAGCGCCGGTGAAGCCGAAAGGCAACGAACCCAAAGAAGATTCCGACGAGTCATCGGAAATGCCGAGCGGCGAACTGGCTTCGAAAAAGGACTACCAGCTGAATCAGGCGTTGAATCTTCTCAAGGGCATGCAGATCCTCAAGAACACTCGCTAGAAGTCTGGAGGGAACCCGTGAAACGACCGGCAGCAATCGAGCAAACGCCGATCCGCAAGCAGCGGAACATCCTCTTCGCAAGGTTCCCTCCCGATCAGGTGCCGAAAGCCTCGGACGAGCTCTGCCGGATCGAACGTCTGGCAGTCGAACGACTCGATCAGTCACGAGCCGTCACCGTCGCTTACGATCTCCGTTACCACTGTCTCGAGGAACTCGAAGGCACGCTCGAGGACAAGGGTTATCACCTCGACAATACGCTGATGAGCAAGATGATGCGGGCGCTGGTCTATTACGTCGAGGAAACGCAATTGCACAATCTCGACGCCCCTTCCCGTCCGCTCAAGCGCTCACAGTCGGCCGCCTACACCCACGCCTGGGAACGCCACCCGCACGGCGACCACGACGACACCCCACCGGAGTGGCGCGAGTACAAATAAGGCCTCGACCATGGACGATGAGCAGTTGCTGCGCTATAGCCGGCACATCCTGCTTGACGAGATCGGCATCGGTGGTCAACAGCGGATCGTGAACGCGCACGCGCTGATCGTCGGTGCCGGCGGTCTCGGTTCACCGGCGGCTCTCTATCTCGCCGCCGCCGGTCTTGGCCGGATCACCCTCGCCGACGGCGACACCGTCGATCTGACCAACCTGCAGCGTCAAATCCTGCACACCCAGGACCGCATCGGCCAGACAAAGGCCCGGTCGGCGCAGACGGCGCTCTTCGGCGTCAATCCCGAAGTCCGCGTCGAAGCAATTGCCAGCCGCCTCGAAGGCGAAGCCCTCTGGGAACGGGTCGCCGATGCCGACGTGGTCCTCGACTGTTGCGATAACTTCTTGACCCGCCAGGCCGTCAACCGCGCCTGCGTCCGGCACCGGACACCGCTGGTTTCCGGCGCGGCGATCCGCTTTGCCGGCCAGCTGGCGGTGTTCGACAGCCGCCGCCCGCACACCCCCTGCTACAACTGTCTGTTTCCCGAGGGGGAAGAGGTCGAAGAAGTGCGCTGTGCGGTGATGGGAATCTTTGCCCCATTGACCGGCATCATCGGCGCCATGCAGGCGGCCGAAGCACTGAAGCTGATCGCCGGCGCCGGCGAGGTGGCGCTCGGCCGTCTCTGGCTACTCGACGGACTGTCGATGCAATGGCGGAGCGTCAGGTTCGGCCAGGATCCGGGGTGTCAGGTCTGTCGGGGAGCAGCCGCCGGCGCCCGCGACCTCGTCAAGTGAAGCGGGCCAGCAGGCGCACATCGGGACCGAGCGAGCGCAGATCGCGAATGACCAGCCCGCGCTTGTCGGCCAGCGATTCGAGTGGCGACAGGTCGAACATCCCGCGCGCCGCATCACCGAGCAGACAGGGCGCGAGGTAGAGTAGCAGTTCGTCGACCAGGCCTACGCGCACGAGTGAGCCGCTGAGGCTGAACCCGGCCTCGGCATGCACTTCGTTGATGCCGCGACAGGCAAGCTCGCCAAGCAGTGCCGGCAGATCGACCCGGCCATCCGGGGCCGGCAGCAGCAGGACTTCGGCACCGCTTTGAGTCAGCGCAGCCGTCCTTGCCGGATCGGCGACCGCGGTCGCCACCAGAACCCCGCCACCGCGCAGTAGCCGCGCTTCAGGCGGCAGCTCCAGCCGGCTGTCCACCACCACCTTCAAGGGCTGGCGAACGGCGCCGCTGACGCCTTCGACCCCGCGCACATTGAGTTGCGGATCGTCGAGGCGAACCGTGCCGATGCCGGTCAGGATGGCGCAGGCGCGAGCCCGCCAGCGATGCCCGTCGTGGCGCGCCGCCGCTCCGGTCAACCACTGGCTGACGCCATTCTGCAGGGCCGTCTTGCCATCGAGGCTGGCGGCCAGCTTCAGCCGCAGCCAGGGGCGGGCACGCGTCATGCGGGCGACGAAGCCGAGGTTGATCTCCTGCGCCGCGGCCGCCAGCAGACCGCATTCGGCGAGTACGCCGGCGTTGCGCAGGCGTGCCAGGCCCTGCCCCGCCACCCGCGGGTCGGGATCCTGCATCGCCGCGACGACGCGCGTCACCCCGGCCACCAGCAGCGCATTGCTGCAGGGCGGCGTGCGGCCATGGTGACTGCAGGGCTCAAGGGTGACGTAAGCGGTCGCCCCGCGCGCCTTCTCGCCAGCCGCCTGCAAGGCATGCGCTTCGGCATGCGCGCCACCGGCATGGACGTGCCAACCTTCCCCGACGATCTCGCCGGCGGCGACGATGACGCAGCCCACGCGCGGGTTCGGGGTGGTCGAGCAGAGACCGCGCTCGGCAAGGCGCAAGGCTCGCGCCATGAAGCCGTGGTCGGCCGCGCTGAACACCGTCGTCATCAGCGGCCGACGGGTTGTGGCGAGCGGGAGACTTCGCGAATGGCCTTGGAGAACTCGTCCACATCCTCGAAATTACGATAGACCGAGGCGAAGCGGACATAAGCCACCTTGTCGAGTTTCTTCAACTCACACATGACCATTTCGCCGATTTTCTCCGAACTGACTTCACGCTCGCCCAGCGCCAGCAGTTTTTCTTCGATGCCGACAATCGCCGCCTCGACGGCTGCCGAACTGACCGGTCTCTTGCGCAGCGCAAGCAACAGACTGGCGGCGAGCTTGTCGCCGTCGAAGTCGACCCGCGAACCGTTCTTCTTGATGATCTGCGGCATCCGCAGTTCCGCCCGCTCGTAGGTCGTGAACCGCTTGTCACATCTCAGGCAGCGACGCCGCCGGCGGACGATGTCGCCATCGTCGTTGATCCGCGTGTCGGCGACGGTCGTTTCGTCAGCGCCGCAGAACGGGCATTTCATCCGGTCGACGCGCCATAGACGGGGAATTTCCGGCACAGCGCCGAAACCTCGCCGCGTACCCGCCGCAGCACGACTTCATCATCCGGTGCGTCGAGCACATCGGCAATCAGGTGTGCGACCAGTTCCGCTTCGATCTCGGTGAAACCCCGCGTCGTCATCGCCGGCGAACCGATACGAATGCCGGAAGTGACGAAGGGTTTCTGCGGGTCATTCGGGATGGCGTTCTTGTTGACCGTGATATGCGCTGCCCCCAGGGCCGCCTCGGCTGCCTTGCCGGTGATCTTCTTGGCGCGCAGATCGACAAGAAAAACGTGTGACTCGGTACGACCCGAAACGATGCGCAGTCCGCGCTCTTCCGCCAGGACGCGCGACAGCACGCGGGCGTTGGCCAGCACCTGTTCCTGGTAATGGCGAAAACCCGGCGTCAGGGCCTCCTTGAAAGCGACGGCCTTGGCGGCAATCACGTGCATCAGCGGCCCGCCCTGCAGACCCGGGAAAATGGCCGAATTGATCGCTTTCTCGTGCTCGGCCTTCATCAGGATGACCCCACCGCGCGGACCGCGCAGGGTCTTGTGCGTGGTCGATGTCACGACATCGGCGCAGGGCACCGGGTTGGGGTAGCAGTCAGCGGCAATCAGGCCGGCGTAGTGCGCCATGTCGACCATGAAGATGGCGCCGATCTCCTTCGCCACCTGGGCGAAACGCTCGAAGTCGATGCGCAGCGAATAGGCCGAGGCGCCGGCGATCAGGATGCGCGGCTTGTGCTCGCGCGCCAGCGCTTCCATCTTCGCGTAATCGATCGCTTCATGCTCATCGAGACCATAGGCGACGACCTTGAACCACTTGCCGGACATGTTCAACGGCATGCCATGCGTGAGGTGACCGCCCTCGGCGAGGCTCATGCCCATGATCGTGTCGCCCGGCTTGGCAAAGGCCATGAGTACCGCCTGATTGGCCTGCGAACCCGAGTGTGGCTGGACATTCGCGGCTTCGGCGCCGAACAGTTTCTTCAGCCGATCGATTGCCAGTTGTTCGGCGACATCGACGTGTTCACAACCACCGTAATAGCGCTTGCCGGGATAGCCTTCGGCATACTTGTTGGTCAATTGCGAACCCTGCGCGGCCATCACCGCGTGGCTCACATAATTTTCCGAGGCAATCAGCTCGATATGCTCCTCCTGACGCCGATTTTCGTTCTCGATGACCTGCCAGATCTTGGGATCGATTTGCGCCAGGGTGTCCTTGTCGGAAAACATCATGTGCCTCACAAGCCTTGAAAAGACTTGGATTGTAGCACGCGCTACCGGTCACCGATTCTACAGGCCGAGCCAGCGACCGATGATGTTGCGCTGCATTTCGCTGGTTCCCGAGTACAAGGTCGACCCGATGGCATCGCGAAGTGCACGTTCGACTTCGTAGTCTTCCATGAAACCGTAGCCGCCATGCAACTGCACGGCGTCCAGCGCCGTCCTGACCAGGGATTCGCTGACAAACAGCTTGGTGATCGCCGCGTCCAGCGAGATGCTGCGGGTCGTGGTCAGGCGCGAGGCCGTGCGGTACACCAGCAGCCGGGCCGCCTCGAGATGGACCTTCATGTCGGCGATCTTGTGCGCGACCGCCTGGAACTTGCCGATCGTCTGACCGAACTGCGAGCGGGTCCGCGCGTAGGCAATCGAGGTTTCCAGCAGGCGCTCGATGGTGCCGACGTGCGCGGCAACGAGCAGCGCACGTTCCCAGTCCATCGCCGTCCCGAAAACGCTGGCGCCGCCGCCGACGCTACCGAGCACGGCTTCGTCGGCAAGCAGCACCTCCTCGAAAACCAGTTCGCCGACCGGCGAAGTCCGCAGGCCGAGCTTGCCGAACTTCTGACCCGCAGAAAATCCTGGCACGCCCCGTTCGACCAGGAACGCCGTCACCCCGCCGTGGAAACCCTTCTGCGGGTCGGTGACCGCGAAGACGACGACGACATCGGCTACGGGAGCGTTGGAGATGAAGGTCTTGCTGCCGTTGAGGCGCCAACCGCCCTCGCTGCGCTCGGCTCGCAGGCGCATGGCGAAGGTGTCCGAACCAGAATCGGGTTCCGTGATCGCGTGCGCACCGACCAGTGTGCCGTCGCACAGGCCGCCCAGGTAACGGTCCTTCTGCGCCTCGCTGCCATGCTGCCAGACGGGCACGACGCAGGCCAGGACATGGGCGCAGATCGAAAAGACCAGGCCGCCATCGCGGCAGCCGTAGCCCAGCGCCTCGAGGGCGATGGCGCAACTCAGCGGATCGGCACTGGCGCCCCCGTACGCCTCCGGCACCGGCAAGCCGAACAGGCCGACGGCGGCGCACTGGCGCCAGAGTTCGCGGGAAAAAAGCTGTGAACGGTCGCGCTCGATCACGTCGTGGTTGAGTTCGCCGCGCGCGAACTTGACGATACTGTCGCGCAGCAGCTTCTGCTCGCTGGTAAAGTTGAAGTCCATTACCTCATCTCCCTGAGGCGCTGATAGTCGATCTTGTCGGTCGACGTCTTGGGCAGAGTGTCGAACCAGGTGAACTGGTCCGGGATCATGTACAGCGGCAGGTTCTCGGCGCAGAAGCGTTTGATCTCGATCAGCGATGGCCGCTTCGCCTCACGGCTGCTGAGAAACGCCGCGATGCTGACGCCCGCCTGGTCGTCGGTGAACGCCAGCACCGCGGCTTCCTTGACGTTGTCGTGGCGGTAGAGGCCGGCTTCGATTTCGCCCAGCTCGACCCGATAGCCGCGGCGCTTGACCATCCGGTCGCGACGGCCGAGATAGGTGTAGCAGCGATCGTCAGACTCGGTCACGAGGTCGCCGGTGCGATACCAGAGGGTCGCGTCAAGCTCCTTGAAAAACGCTTTCGCCGTCTGCTCAGGAAGCGCCCAGTAACCTTGCATCACTGCCGGCCCGGCGATGCAGAGTTCGCCCTGCTGACCTCGCGCCACCGCAGCGCCCTGCTCGTCGAGCACGCGGGCGCGCAGGTGGGGACAGACACGGCCGATCGGGTACGGCGTGCTGCGTTCGGGCGCTACCGGCAGCGGCACTTCGTACCAGGTGCAGACATTGGTTTCGGTCGGGCCGTAGAGGTTGAAGTAGCGTGCTGCGGGCAGCAGCTCGCAGAGCATGCGCAAATGTTTGACCGGAAAAACCTCGCCGGCGAACAGCACCTGCCGCAGCGCCGAGTAGTCGTGCCTGGCGAGACTGCCATACTGCGCAAGCAAGGCGAGGATCGATGGCGCCGAATACCAGATCGAGATCCGCTGGTCGGCAATCAGCTGCGCGAGCCGCGGCGCATCCTTGCCGATTTCCTCGCCGATCAGCACCAGAGTGGCGCCGTGCTTCAGGCAAACGTGGAGATCGAGAATCGACAGGTCGAAGTGAAACGGCGCATGCGACGAGAAACGATCGGCAGCTGTCGGCGCGAAGGTCTCTGAACACCAGTCGACGAAGCTCACTGCATTCTCGTGCGACAGCATCACGCCCTTGGGCTTGCCGGTCGACCCCGAGGTGTAGAGGATATAGGCAAGATCGCTGGCATTGCTGCGCACGGTGTCGGCCACGGGCGCCTGTTCGCCAGCGTCGAGGGCGAGGCGAAGACCGGTGCCGCCATCCTGCAGTCCGTCGATGACGATCAGCACCGGCGTCGGGCCCAGGCCCGCGAGCTCTGTGGCGAGCCTGTCGGCGCGCGCCGCCTCGACGACCACAGCCTTGACCGCGCAGTCCTGCAGGATATACGCGCCGCGCGCCACCGGGGCGCCCGGATCAACCGGCACATAGGCAGCGCCCGCCTTGAGCGTGGCGAGCAGCGTGGCGACAGCGTCGATCGATTTTCGCAGGTAGATCCCGACGCGGTCACCCCGGCCGACACCGATCGCGACCAGCCGATCGCGCAGGCGGTCAGACAGGGCGTCGAGTTCGCCGTAGGTGATCGACCCGCGCCCCGGTTCGACGACACCGACCGCGTGTGGGCTTTGCCGCGCGCGGGCGATGAAGGTTTCATGGAGGCTGGAGACCATCACGCCACCGTCGGGTTTTTCGAGCAGAGCAGGCGCACGATGCTATTGAGATCGTCGAGGTTCTCCTTGTCGACCTCGTGCGGCTCGAAGCTGACGCCGTACTCTTCTTCCATGAACATCACCAGCTTGAGGGTCGCGATCGAGTCGAGGATGCCGCCGCTGATCAGCGGCGTCGTCTCGGTGAGTTCATCGGGGTTCTCGCCCGGCAGGAACTCCTTCATGATGAAGTTCTTGATCGTCTGGATGAGGGCATGGGTCATGAGAAGGCTCCTTGATGGGCGAGAATCGATGGTGGAACGGGGCAAGAGTTCATCTGGCAGCCGGGGCGGGCCCGAAAAGAGCGGCTGGATCCGCTGCCAGCGCGCGGTACAAGGCGTCGGCGACCAGCCGGTGCCCCAACATGTTGGGGTGGTCATCCCATTCGGCGAGGCGAAGCGTGGCCTTGTCCTCTCCCTCGTACACGTCGGCGAGATTGATCACCGAAAAGCCTGCTGCAGTAGCCAGGCGAACGGTCTGCGGCGTCTCCTCCTGCCAGCTGCCTTCACGGACCTGCGGCATAAAGACCCAGACGGGCCGGATACCGTTTTCGCGGCAACGCTGAGCGATCAGTTCATAGACCGCCTGCAGGATTTCCGCCGCTTGCGGTTGCAGGAGCTTCAGTGCCGCCGCCTGGTCCATGTCGGGACGCACGCCGGAGCGTTCGACGATCGAAGCCAGGGCCGGATACGGAATCGGCATGCGCTTGCCTACCACCTCGGCGAGGTAATCGGCGGAGCGGCTGATCTCGCGGCCGGCGGCGATGTACACGACGGCGTTGGGCTGCATCGCCAACGCCCGGTCGAGCGTGGCGAGCTGTGCCGGTGGCTGGTAACCGGGGATGCCGTAATTGAGCAGTTCGACCTGCTTGAACGCGGTGCTGACCGGCTCGCGGTTCAGGCGATCCTCCAGCAGCGCCTCGAAGGTCTCGCCGTCGCCGACGCCCCAGCCCATCACCGACGACGCCCCCAGCACCGCCGCCCGCAGCGTTTCTGGCGGCCGATTCTGCGCGTAATCCTGGTCGCGCATTCCCCAGCGGTTGATCGTGATGGTGCCGTACTTGGTCGTCGAAACGAAGGACGGAATCAGGTCGGTCTGACCGAAGCCGCCAACGAAACGCTTGAGCCCGGCATTCTCGACCTCCAGCCAGTTCGCCGGTTTTTTGGAGTAGACCTCCCACAACTGCGAATTGAACCGGTCTACCGAGAGCAGTCCTTCGTAATAGCCCCGTTCGAGCTTGGCGTTGTCGAGGCGGCTCAGATGCGCCGAACGTAACGAGTGCACCAGGGTCGCGAATTCGCTGCCGACCCGGGTATGTAGCGCTTCGATCGAGACCAGGATGAGCGCCAGCAAGCAGGCGACCGTGACTCTGCGTTGGCGGACCCATTCGACGGGTGCTGGTTTCGCCGTCCCGGCGGGCTTGGCGACAGGCCGGGAGATGCTGCCGAAGGCGATGACGAGCAGGGTGAGCAGCGGGAAGAGCAGCGCGTCCAGGGTGTATGGGCCGTTCAACGCTGGCCAGAGGGCGAGCCAGTCGGTGATCGACTCGCTGGTCCAGAATGACCAGAGGATGCAGATGAACCAGAAGGTCCCGTAGGTCTTGGCGACCGTGAGCGCGTTGCTCTGCCAGCTCCAGGCGACCTTGCCCAGGCTGCGCTTGCGGCCGTACCTGATCTCGTAGAGCGAATTGACCACCACCAGAACCCCGAGCACGGCCCAGAACAGCATGTCATGCCAGGCCAGCAGCCAGCTGCCGCGCAGCCAGAACCACTGATACGAATGCAAGAGCCAGGTGAGCATGAATACATATAGCGTCGCGATGATGATCGCATTATTGGTGCCCAGGCGCTTGAGTGCGAACACCGCTGGAAAGTAGAAGATCTTCTGCATGAAGTCTTTCCAGTAAATGTTGATGCGCCGCCAGAAGTCGGTGAAGCTCGCTGCCAGCAGGTAGCGCTTGTGGGTCTCCGGCAGCTCGAATCCGAACAGATGCAGCATCCCGACGACGAGGTGAAAGAGACCCGAGACGCGCAGGTAGAGCAGGAAATTCGCAACCAGATACTGAAACAGCTGTGCCGGACCGCTGACTTCCGAAGGCGCCAGGGTCACATGGTAGTAGATGTAGCGGTACAGAAGGAGATGCACGATGCCGCGAACGATCCAGTCGACCCCTTTCTGATAGGTGAGATGGGCATCGCTGCTGTAGTGGCTGCGCCGGTAGGTCTTGAAGTCGATGACCGGAAAGAGCGGAAAACACGCATTCGGCAACATGAAAAAATAGCTGACCGATTGCGCAGGTGTGGTCGGCACCTTTTCATGGCGCATATCGTAGAAATAGACGATCAGCCGGAACATGAACATCGACCCGAGAATCGGCCAGATCGCTTCCGACCAGGGCGTCGGCAGCAGGCGGGCGCGTTGCAGGATGAGCACCGCGCCAAGCAGCAGCAGCAGGGATCCGCGGACACGAAAGGAGACCGGCAGGTGACAGACGGCGATCAGGACAAAACCGATGCCGACCAGCCAGGCGCCGTTCACGAGGCCGAGCGTGAGCGGAATCGAGAGCAGACTCAGCCCGGCGAAGAACGGCAGGCGCGCCGAGAGGGGAAGGAAGGCATGCACGACAAAACCGGCAAAAGCCAGCACGCTCAGTAGCCGGAAAGCGGCGCTCTCGATCTGGAACTGGCGCAGGAGCAGCAGCACGAGACCGAGTTGCAGCGCCACTGTCACGAAATCCAGGGGCCGGATGCGGCCACGCGATTCGGTCACTGCGAGCGCGCGGATGCCGATCGGGTTCTCGGCAAGAGTGTGGTCGTTAGCCATGTGAGCAGTCGCTGATATAGATGGCGAAATGATACTTCGCCGGGCACCGGCTGTCACCTGTCATGAACCCGGGCGGCCGAAGAGGCTGCCCGGGGGAGCCATCAGCCCTGTCCTTCATCATCATCGACCCCGTACTCGCGGTCGAGGCTGTTCATCTGGCGAGCGTACCACCAGATGATCAACAGATAGATCAGCGGGGCGCCCTGGGCGGCCATGTAGAAACCGAGCGGAAAGCCGAGCAGGGTGACGGTCGCAAGGTCGCGAGCGAAGTAGCTGACGACGAAGGTGACGACGAACCACAGCGTGAGCAGTGCCGTCGTCAGCCTGAGGTTGCGCCGCCAGTAATCCCGCTGCTTGCGACCGAGTCGCATGGTTTTCTCCATCACCCCAAAAACGTCAGCCCGCCCCGCGCCAGCCTGAATCAGCTCGCCTGCGGACCAGCCCTCACCAGCGGTCGAACTCCGGATAACGAACGCTTTCGACAAAGTCCTGTGTTTCCTGGCTGGGCGGTTTGCCGAGCAGGCTGACCACGACGATCGTCAAAAAGCCGGCGGCGACACCCCAGACCCCGGCTGAAGTCGACTGAATGCCCAGCCACGGCTCCATGCCGATGCCCTCGATGCCAAGCCAGGGAATGCTGTCGAAATGGACGCGCACCATGTAGTAGACCGTCACCAGCAGACCCGTCGCCATGCCGCTGACGGCACCTGTCGGCGTCGCCCGTTGCCAGAAGACGCCGAGAATCAGCGCCGGAAATAACGCCGCCCCGGCCAGCGAAAAGGCCCAGGCGACCATGAACAGAATCGTCGCCGGTTGTTGCGAGGCGACGCTGGCCGCCAGCACGGCGATCACCAGAAGCAGGGACTTCGAGACAACCAGCCGCCACTGCGTGCTCGCGTGCGGACGGAAGACCTTGTAATAGACGTCGTGCGAGAGCGCACTGGCGATCGTGAGCAGCAATCCATCGGCGGTCGACAGCGCAGCGGCGAGCGCCCCGGCGGCGACCAGGCCGGAAATGACATACGGCAGACCGGCGATCTCGGGCGTGGCCAGCAGAATCACGTCGGGATTGAGCGAGAGTTCGGCAAGCTGGAGGATGCCGTCACCGTTGATATCCTCGATCGCCACCATGCCGATCTTGCCCCACGAATGGACCCACATCGGCAACTCGGCGATCGACGATCCGACCAGATTCGAATAGACCTCGTACTTGACGAAGGCCGCATAGGCCGGTGCCGTCAGATAGAGCGCGAGAATGAAGAAGAGCGACCAGAACACCGAGCTGCGGGCTTCGCGCACGCTGGGCGTCGTGTAATAGCGCGTCAGCACGTGCGGCAAGGCAGCGGTGCCAATCATCAGGCAGAACACCAGGGTGAGGAAGTTCAGGCGGGCGCTGTCGTTCACCTCCTCGCCCCGGCCGGGATAGGGGGTGAGGTGATGATCGGGCGGTGCCCCCCGTTGTGCCGCCTGGCGCATCAGGCCCTCCCAGTAGCTGCGGGCAGCTTCGCTGCTCGTCGGGAGATCCCGCCGTTGCCGATCCAGGGCCACCACATCGCGCATCTGGGCATTGCTGCTCTTCAGTTCATCGATGTGCATGGAAAGCTGGTGCCGCTCTGCCTCGAGCGAAGCCGGAAGCATCAGGATCTTTTCGTGGTAGCCATCGGCACGCTGGCGATAGATGCGCCGGGCATCGACTTCGGCGGGGTCCTCGAAGATCGTCTGCTCGAGAATATTGACCTTCTGCAACACCTGGCCATAGGTCAATTGGGCAACCGGAATGCCGGTCACCTGATAGGAGAGAATGCTGACCGGGACCAGATAGGCGACAATCAGGATCGCGTACTGCGCCACCTGTGTCCAGGTGACGGCGCGCATGCCGCCCAGGAAGGAGCAGACGAGGATTCCGGCGAGGCCGACGAAGACCCCGATCTCGAACTGCAGACCGACGAAGCGGCTGGTGATCAGCCCGACACCATAGATCTGGGCGACGACATAGACGAAGGACGCGAGGACGGTGGCAAAGACGCCGACCAGTCGCGCGAGATTGCCGCCATAGCGTGCGGCGAGAAAGTCGGCGATCGTGTATTGCCCGAAACGCCGCAGATAGGGCGCCAGCAGCAGGGCAACGAGAACGTAGCCGCCGGTCCAGCCCATGACGTAGGCCAGTCCCTGATATCCCGACAGGTACAGGACGCCGGCCAGGCCCATGAACGAGGCTGAACTCATCCAGTCGGCGCCGGTCGCCATGCCGTTGAAGACGGCCGGCACCCGCCGGCCGGCGACGTAATACTCGGTGACGCTGGCGGTCCGGGCCAGCACACCGATCGTCGCGTAGAGAAAGATGGTCAGGAAGAGGAAGGAATAACCGATCCAGAGCGGCGGCATGCCGAAACGTTCGAGCACCGCGAGTACGAGCACGAAGAGGAAGAAGCCGACGGTATAGGCAGCGTAATAGCGACGCAGCGACACCTTGTAGTCAGACATCACGAGCCGCTGGTCTTAGCCGCTCTGGTACAGATGGCGGCGCGCCTTCTCAAGCTCGCGCAGACTGGCCGCGGTCTCGAAGCCTTTGCGCGCGGCGTGGGCAAGGGTGATCTGCAGGAGTTGGGCGGTGGCGAAGGCATCCGAAAGGGCATGGTGACGTTCGATGCTGTCCACCCCGAAGTGCAGGAGCCAGGCATCCAGCCGCCACTGCGGCTCGTGTGCCTCGCGAAAGACATCGGGCAATACCCACGCGAGGTCGATCCACGGTTGCTCCAGCCTGACGCCGAGACGCTCGCCGAGGACCTGGTCGATCATCCTGGCGACGAAGGGCACGTTATAGCCCACCAATGGTGCCTTGCCGACAAACTGCAGGAAGGCGATCAAGGCGTCGATCGATAACCCCGCAAGGGGAGATGATGCAGCGGACGCATCGGCGGGCGGCTCAGCGTCCGCCAGGGCGAGCTGAAAGGCATCGGCGAAGGCGATCTGTCCATCGACCAGCGACAGCGCTGCAAGCGCGCGCAGACGATCGCTGGTGACGTTGCTGCCGGTGGCTTCGACGTCGACCACCACGTAACGGCAGCGGTAATGCGAGCGCTGCCAATCGGCGGCGGGTAATTGCTGCCAGGTGGCGAGCGCCAGCTGCTGGCCGGCGGTCAGCGTCTGGGCAGTTCCTGCCGGACCGGAGAAGAGGCGGGAAAACCAGGTCATGGTCAGAGCTGATAGTCGAGTTTGAGGCGCGCCTGCAGTTTGCGGGCCTGCCGAAACGCGTCCTTGAGCATGCGCCGCTCGACCTCGTTCAGTTCGTCCGGAATGATGAAATTGTCGCCGGTGCGCCCCTGTTCCTGCTCCAGGTGCTGATGCTGCAGACGCAGCATCTGGATGAAGTTGAACCCCTCGAGGCTCGCGGCGAGTTCATCGGCCGAGGTATTCATCAGCGCGGCGGTGCGCTTGAGGCGTTGCACCGTATTCGTCGCCTCGACCTCGTGCGCCAGCGCAAAAACGCGCGCCGCGTCGGTGAACAGGCGGACGCCGAATTTCTTTAGATCGATGGTGCCGGGATGCTCCGGATCGGCGCCAGTCACGAAGTCACGGATGCGCCCCAGCGGCGGCGAAACGCTGAGCGCGTTCTCCGCCAGCATGCGCAGAAAGAGCGGATTTCCCCGTGTCTGCCTGAAGAGCGACAGACGCAGGCGGTGGGCCAGATTGAAGCGCCCGTAAAGCGGCCGGAAATCGAAGAAGATCGTCGCGTTGAGCAAAGCCTGCGGTTCCGGCGTGCGCACCCAGCGGGCAAAGCGCTCTTCCCACTCCTCGAGCGTCAGGCAGAGGTCCGGGTTACAGGCCATGATGTTGCCCTTGCAGAGCGGGAAACCACAGCGATCGAGGTCAGCGTTGACCTCCCGCGCGAATTCGAGAAAACGCAGTTGCGTCAACTCCCGATCCATGATGTCGGTACAGATATAGACGATGCCGTTATCCTGATCGGTAGTGAAGGTCTGTTCGTCGCGCCCTTCCGACCCGAAGGAGAGCCACGCCCAGTCGATGCCGTAGAGGTCGTGCCGATCGAGATTCAGTTCGATGATGCGACGGGTCACGGTATCGTTGAGGGTCGAGATGAACTGGGTGATCTCCTGCGCACCGACCCCCTCGGCGAGCATCGTCAGCGACAACTGGCGGACATCGTCGCGCGCATGCTGCAGCACCTCGATACTGCCCGCGGCATCGATCGCGTGGCGGATCTGGCGCAAACCGGAGCCCTGCAGCTTGAACAGGTCACGCTCCGAGACGACGCCCTTGAGGCGTCCGCCCTCGTCGACCGCGAGCACGTGGCGGATGCCGTGCATGGCCATGGCGAGCACGGCATCGTGCGCGTTGGCAGCCAGCGGCAGGGTCTGCAGGGCCGACGACATCACCGTGGAAATCGGCTCGTCGAGCGGGGTGCCGGGGAGTACGATACGCTTGAGAACGTCCGACAGGGTGAAGATGCCGAGCGGCTGCTGCTCGGCATCGACGACCACCATCGAACCGAGGTGGCGAGCAGCCATCAGCTCGACGACCTCGCGAATCGACGTGTCCGGCGCGACCGCAACCGGCTCCCGCTTGACGATCACGGCCAGGGGAGAATTCATCGTCCGCTGCTCACCCGCGCGCTGGGCGAGTTGCAACTGCAGTTGCTGCTGCGACTGCTTGAGCAGGCCGGCGATGTGCTGGGTGCAGAAGAGGTTGAAAACGCTGCTCTTCTGGGTCAGGGCAAAGAAATCGTCGACCGACAGTTCGTAGCAGAACACCTCATCGCCGGCCACGTAGGCGGCGGCAGTGGGGCGCTGCGCCATCAGCGCGCCGATTGCGAAACACTGACCGGGACCCAGTAGCGACGGATCGACCTGGCTCAACCCGACGCTTGTGCGCACCCGCACCCTGCCCCGCTGCACGATGTGAAGCGCCCGCGCAATGCCCATTTCACTCGACTGAATCTGTGCGCCGCTCGGGTAGTGTACCAAGCGGACCCGCTCGGCGAGAAAACGCAGCGCTGCCGCTTCCATGCGATCGAAGGGCGGATACTCCTGCAGGAAGCGGATGCATGCCAGGACCAGCATCTCGGTTGCACTGTTGCTCATGGCTGCTCCTCGATCGCCGCAAATGGACAGGCCGGCACTGCGCCGGCCTGGAGGCGGTTACTGCTCACGCACGGGGTCTGTCCCTGCCGGGCGTCGGCCAGAAAGGAAGCGTCTCCGGCGCTGACCGTCCGACCTTGCCGGCCGGCGCGTCAGCCCCGCAGTTGCTCGAGAATGGCCGGGTTTTCGAGTGTCGAGACATCCTGGGCTGCGGTTTCGCCTCTCGCGAGCGAGCGCAGCAGACGACGCATGATCTTGCCGGACCGGGTCTTCGGCAGGTTCTCGCCAAAGCGCAGATCCTTGGGCTTGGCAATCGGGCCAATCTCGCGCCCGACGTGATCCTGCAACTCCTTGATCATCTTCTTCGCCGCTTCGCCGGTCGGCCGCGGCCCCTTGAGCACGACGAAAGCACAGATCGCTTCGCCGGTCAGGTCATCCGGGCGACCGACCACTGCCGCTTCGGCCACCATCGGGTGCGAAACCAGCGCCGACTCGATCTCCATTGTCCCCATGCGGTGACCGGAAACATTCAGCACGTCGTCGATGCGCCCGGTGATGGTGAAATAACCGGTGTTCACGTCGCGAATCGAACCGTCACCTGCGAGGTACAGCTTGCCGGCAAAATCGTCCGGGTAATACGATTTCTGGAAACGCTCGGGATCCCCCCAGATGTTGCGGATCATCGCCGGCCACGGCTTCTTGACGACCAGCAAACCGCCCTTGCCCCAGTCGAGTTCGGTCCCGGTTTCATCGACCACTGCCGCCTGAATGCCCGGGAAGGGTAGCGTGCACGAACCTGGCACCAGCGGCGTCACGCCCGGCAGCGGAGTAATCATGTGACCGCCGGTCTCGGTCTGCCAGAAGGTATCGACGATCGGGCAACGGCCGCCGCCGACGCTGTCGTAGTACCACTGCCAGGCCGCCGGATTGATCGGCTCGCCGACAGTCCCCAGGAGGCGCAGCGAGGAGAGGTCGTACTGGGTCGGCGCCACTGCCGGATTGGTGTCGGCTGCCTTGATCAACGAGCGGATGGCGGTCGGCGCGGTGTAGAAAATGCTGACCTTGTGCTCCTGGATCATCTTCCAGAAGCGACCGGCATCGGGATAGGTCGGGATACCTTCGAAGACCACCTCCGTACCGCCGCAGGCGAGCGGTCCATAGGTGATGTAGGTGTGACCGGTGACCCAGCCGATGTCGGCGGTGCACCAGAAGAGATCATCGGGCTTCAGGTCGAAGGTCCACTTCATGGTCAGGATGGCATGCAACAGGTAACCGCCGGTCGAATGCTGCACGCCCTTCGGTTTGCCCGTCGAGCCCGAGGTATAGAGCAGGAACAAGGGATGTTCAGCGTCGACCCACTCCGGCTCGCAGACCTCGGATTGATCCGCGATCACGTCATGCCACCAGAGGTCACGACCGGCCACCATGTGGCAGGCACCACCGGTACGCTGGAAGACGATCACGTTCCTGACCGATTCGCAGCCGCCCAGCGCAATGCCCTCGTCCACCGCGGGCTTGAGCGGAATCTTCTTGCCGCCACGGCATTGCTCGTCGGCGGTGATCACTGCCACAGCACCGGCGTCATTGACCCGGTCGCGCACCGACTGCGCCGAGAAGCCACCGAAGACCACCGAATGGATGGCGCCGATGCGGGCGCAGGCCTGCATGGCGACGATTCCCTCGATGCCCATCGACATGTAGATCAGCACCCGATCGCCCTTCTTGATGCCGCGCGAGCGCAGGCCGTTGGCAAACCGGCAGACCCGCGACAGCAGATCCTGGTAGGTCACCCGCTTGACTTCGCCGTTGTCGGCCTCGAAGACGATCGCCACCTTGTCGCCGAGACCCGCTTCGACGTTGCGGTCGAGGCAGTTGTACGAGGCGTTCAGCGTGCCGTCGGCAAACCATTTGAAGAAGGGCGCGCTGGACTCGTCGAGCACCTGGGTAAACGGACGCTTCCAGGAGACGTGTTCGCGCGCCAGGCGGGCCCAGTAACCGGTGTAATCTTTCTCGGCCTCGGCACACAGCGCCCGGTAGGCGTCCATGCCTGAAATCGTCGCCTGCTTGACAAACTCGGCGGAGGGCTCAAAAAAGTTGACGGCCTCGTTCAGTGACATATCCCATCTCCTGTTCAACATTATTGGAAAATACGAGAAAGCGATACAACAAGTGGCGCAAAGAACCCTTTTTCGCGCCCGCCGTGCCGGCGGAACGCGAATAATACGCCTCCAGGATCTCGTCGTGTGACGCCAATTGCACCGGATTAGACCCTGCCAATCTTACACACCACTTACGCCAGAGCCTTGCAGCGCACCCGATGGCGGCTTTTTTTGATGCTAGAATCGGGCTTCCGAAACCGGCAACGCTGACCTCATGTCCTCTCTGACACCCACGGTAGAAAAACTCGAAACCCTGATCTTCTGGAGCCGCTGGCTACAGGCGCCGCTCTACGTCGGCCTGATCGTCGCCCAGGGCGTCTATGTCTATCTGTTCATGATCGAACTGTGGCATCTCATCCACAACCTCTTTTTCAGCGCCACGCGCATCGGCGAAACCGAGGTGATGCTGGTCGTCCTCGGCCTGATCGACGTCGTGATGATCGCCAACCTCCTGATCATGGTGATCATCGGTGGCTACGAAACCTTTGTCTCCCGACTCGACCTCGACGGCCACCCCGACCAGCCCGAATGGCTCTCGCACGTCAATGCCGGGGTGCTCAAGATCAAGCTGTCGACGGCGATCATCGGCATTTCGTCAATTCACCTGCTGAAGACCTTCATCAATGCACAGAACATGAGCCAGCACACGATCATGTGGCAGGTCATCATCCATGCCGTCTTTCTTCTCTCGGCGCTGGCCATGGTCTGGGTCGACCGGATCATGACCCAGACCCTGGCGCTGAGCAGGTCGGCGCACGCCGCAGCGCACTGAACCGAATCCGGCGGAAAGGCCCCTGCCGCCACCCCTACCAGCGAGACCCTGAAATGACCACGATTAAACAGGAAGACTTCATCGAGAGCGTCGCCGACGCGTTTCAGTACATCAGCTATTATCATCCGCTCGACTACATCAAGGCGCTCGGCGCCGCTTACGATCGCGAGCAGAGTCCGGCGGCGAAGGACGCCATCGCCCAGATTCTCACCAACAGCCGCATGTGTGCCGAAGGCCACCGGCCCATCTGCCAGGATACGGGGATCGCGGTGATCTTCCTCAAGATCGGCATGGACGTCAAATGGGACGCCACCCTGTCGGTGCAGGAAATGTGTGACGAGGGGGTGCGCCGCGCCTATGGCAACCCGGACAACAAGCTGCGCGCTTCGGTGCTGCTCGACCCGGCCGGTGCGCGCCGGAACTCGCGCGATAACACCCCGGCAGTGGTGCATTACGAAATCGTCCCCGGCCACCACCTCGAAGTCATCTGCGCCGCCAAGGGCGGCGGCTCGGAGAACAAGTCCAAGTTCTACGCCCTGAACCCCTCCGACTCGATCGTCGACTGGGTGCTCAAGACCGTGCCGACCATGGGCGCCGGCTGGTGTCCGCCGGGCATCCTCGGCATCGGCATCGGCGGCACACCCGAAAAAGCCATGCTACTGGCCAAGGAATCACTGATGGCGCCGGTCGACATCCACGAACTGATCGAGCGCGGCGCGCAGAACCGCGTCGAGGAACTGCGTCTCGAGCTTTACGAGAAAGTCAACGCGCTGGGCATCGGCGCGCAAGGTCTCGGCGGCCTGACCACTGTCCTCGACGTCAAGATCCTCGACTACCCGACGCATGCCGCGAGTTTGCCGGTGGCAATGATCCCCAATTGTGCCGCCACCCGCCACGCGCACTTTCACCTCGACGGCTCGGGACCGGCGATCCTGACGCCACCCGACCTCAACGAATGGCCCAAGGTCAACTGGACACCGAACACCGAAACCTCGACACAGGTCAACCTCGACACGCTGACCGCAGCCGAAGTTGCTGCCTGGAAGCCGGGCCAGACGCTGCTGCTCAACGGCAGGATGCTGACCGGCCGCGATGCAGCGCATCAACGCATCCAGCAGATGCTGGGCAGGGGCGAGAAACTGCCGGTCGACTTCCGGAACCGCGTGATCTACTACGTCGGTCCGGTTGACCCGGTGCGCGACGAAGCCGTTGGCCCGGCGGGCCCGACGACCGCGACCCGGATGGATAAATTCACCGAGATGATGCTGGCTCAGACCGGCCTGATCTCGATGGTCGGCAAGGCCGAACGCGGACCGACGGCGATCGCCGCCATCCGCAAGCACCGGTCGGCGTACCTGATGGCCGTTGGCGGCGCCGCCTATCTGGTCGCCAAAGCGATCAAGACAGCGCGCGTCGTCGGCTTCGCCGATCTCGGCATGGAAGCGATTTACGAGTTCGAGGTCAAGGACATGCCGGTGACCGTGGCAGTCGATTCGAGCGGAACCTCGGTGCATGACACGGGACCAAAGGAATGGCAAAGCAGAATCGGCAAAATCCCGGTCGCTGCCGCCTGATTTTTTCGGGGGGGACCGGTTCTGAGCCGGCTTCGCGCCGGCCCTGCTTTTGCTGGAGAGATCACCCATGGCCATAGAGCGACACGGGACGACACAGCGTTACTCGGATATTTGCGCCTACGGCAACACCATCTATCTCGCGGAAACGCCACAGACGCTGGACAGCAACGTCGCGATCCAGACCCATGAAGTTCTGGCCAGTATCGAGAAACTGCTGGTGCAGGCAGGCAGCGACAAGACGCGCCTGCTGATGGTCACCATCTACCTGCGCCACATCGACGACATGGTCGCCGTCAACACCGTCTGGGACCGCTGGATTCCCTGGGGAACGGCGCCGGTCCGGGTCTGCGTCGAGGCCAAACTGGCGCATCACGACTTCCTGATCGAAGTCGCCGCCGTTGCCGCGCGCTGATGGGAAAACACTCACCCACCTCCCCTCGCCAGCGGTCGGCTGCGGGGCCCAGGCGGTGGGAACGGGCAGGGCAGTCATCATCGCCATGATCGCCGGCAACGGCGAAGCGGGACGCTGGCGGATGCCGATCATGGCCGCATCGCCGCCCCGGTCGACGCGATGATTGGTGTCTTCGACAGCGGCCTGGGCGGTCTTTCGGTTCTCGCAGCCATCGCGCTCGCTTTACCCCGCGCTGATCTGGTCTACCTCGCCGATACCGCTCACCTTCCCTATGGGGACAAGGACGATGCCTACATTCGCGGCCGGGTGCTCTCGATCGGCCGTCACCTCGTCGATCACGGCTGCAAGGTCATCGTCGTCGCCTGCAACACCGCCACCGCGGCGGCCGTGGCAGCCTTTCGCGAAACCTTTCCCGAGCTCTCGGTGGTCGGCGTCGAACCCGGCGTCAAACCGGCTGCGGCGCTCTCGCGGACGGGCCACATCGCGGTCCTCGCGACCCCCTCGACAACCCGCAGCGAGCGCCTGGCCGAGCTCATCCGGCGACACGCGGGGTCGGTTCAAGTCACCGTCGCAGCGTGTCCCGGCTGGGCAACCCGGGTCGAAACCCTGCGCCTCGATGAGCCCGACTTTGTCGAGGAAGCCCGTCAGCATCTCACCCCACTGCTCACCGCCGGCGTGGACCAGATCGTTCTCGGTTGTACCCATTACGCCTTTCTGTCGCCGGTCCTGGAAACGATTGTCGCCAACCGGGCGACGTTGGTCGACGTCGCTGATGCCGTCGCCCGCCAGTGCGTTCGCCTCGCCGGTTCCGCCGCGTTCGGCAACGGCCAGCTCAGCCTGCTGGCGACCGCCCGGCCGGAACGTCTGCAGGCTGCCCTCCCCGCCCTCGGACTGAGCTGGCTCGGCCACCGCGCGCGTAACGCCCCCCGCCTGGTGCTGACCTGAACATCGACGAAAACGGCAGCCGCTCTGCCCTGCGCGTGGCCATCGTCGGCGGCGGTCCGGCCGGGCTGATGGCGGCCGACACCCTGAGCCAGCGAGGCGTTGGCGTCGATGTTTACGATGCCATGCCGTCGGTCGGCCGCAAACTGCTGGTGGCCGGGCGGGGCGGCCTCAATCTGACCCACGCCGAGCCAGACCCTGCTTTCCGCTCGCGCTATGGTGCGCGGGAGGATAGGCTGACGCCGCTGTTGACGGCCTTCGGCCCGGCAGCGGTTCGCGCCTGGGCGCTGGAGCTCGGCATCGAGACCTTCGTCGGCAGTTCGGGGCGGGTCTTTCCGACCGACATGAAAGCGGCGCCGCTCCTGCGTGCCTGGCTGCTGCGCCTGCGCGCCGCCGGCGTCGTCTTCCACCTGCGCCATCGCTGGTGCGGCTGGGCTGCCGGCAGTGACCGCACCCGGCTTCACTACGCGATGCCGGACGGGCAACAGTCGCCTGCGGCAGACGCCGTCGTGCTCGCCCTCGGCGGCGGCAGCTGGGCAAAGCTCGGCTCGGACGGCCGCTGGTTCGCGCTCCTGGCGCAGGCCGGAATTGCCCTCGCGCCATTGCGGCCGGCGAATTGCGGCTTTGACGTCGGCTGGAGCCCGCACCTGCGCGAGCGTTTTGCCGGCGCGCCGATCAAGCCGGTGGTCGCCTCTCTGGTGGATTGGCGGGGTATCCGGCATCACCGGCAGGGTGAATTCGTCCTCACCGCGAACGGAGTCGAAGGCAGCCTGATCTATGCCCTCGCCGCTGCCTTGCGCGACGACATCGAAAACCGCGGCTCGGCAACCCTGCACCTCGACCTGCTGCCGGCGCACGAACTCGCCCGCGTGGTCGGGGAACTCAAGCGTCCACGCGGCACCCGCTCGCTCGCGAGCCACCTGCAAAGCCGCCTGCAGCTCAAGGGCGCCAAGGTGGCCCTGCTGCACGAATGCGCAGCGGCCAGCGACTTCGCTTCTCCCGAGCGCCTCGGCGCGGCGATCAAGTCGCTGCCGCTACGGCTGCTCGCGCCGCGACCGCTGGACGAAGCGATCAGCAGTGCCGGCGGCGTACGCTTCGAAGCGGTGGACGAGCACCTGATGCTGCACGCTTTGCCCGGCGTCTTCTGCGCCGGCGAAATGCTCGACTGGGAAGCACCCACTGGCGGTTATCTGCTCACCGCGTGCCTCGCGAGCGGTCGCGCCGCCGGCCTTGGCGCACTGGCGTGGCTGCAGGAAAGGCAGCCCTTGTAGCAGCGCTCCCCGCTTTAGACGTCGATCACCCCGGACGGCGACGAGACCGATCGGGGATGGCGGAGATTGCACCCCTGGCGACGATGAGAGTAGACTCGCGCCACATCGCCCGGCGGTGCCCCCTTCCCGCACGTTCGCCGGCACGGCAACGTTCCCCCCGTTCTCCCGTTCCCGACGCCGAACCGATTCGACAGGTGTCGGTTGCCAGACAGAGGCTCACGATGCGACAACTTTCTTCCAGCGGCCAGCAAGCGATCAACGAAATCTCCCGGCGCCATGGCTTCAGCGTCAATGCCGTCCAGAGCATGCTCGAAGCGGTGATCAACGGCAACGGCAGCATGGCACAGTTCTCTCACCCCGAGTTCTCCGGCTCGGGTCAGTGGATGCGTGGTGGCATGATCATGCTGTCGGACATGTTCGACAACTACCTCAAGGGGCGCATCGACAGCCTATGCAACGAACTGGCGAACCTCATCGCGAAGCAGCCGGATCTGATTCGCAGCGGCCCTCTCCAGTCGCAGAGCCAGAGTGGCCAGGGAGGCTACAACGCCGGACCGGTGCCGGGCAATTTCACCGGCGGCCAGCAACAGGGCGAGTCGGGGCCGGCAGGACCGGTGAGCCTGTTCGTGCCGCCGGCGCCCGGCACTTCGGGCGAGTGGTGGCCCGCGCCGCTGCACGGCCCGAGCAGCACCGGCGCGCAGAATGGGGTGCGCTATGCCTACTTTGCAGAGGCGCATCGCCTGGCGATCGACGTCGGCGGCACGGTCACCGTCCATGACACGCTCGACCACCAGATCGGCGGTTTCTCGCAGCAGCAGTCGATCGGCGGCTCGCTGAGCTTTTCCAGCCAGCACGGCCTGGTCGACGTCGCGAGCCTGCCGGTGGTTGCGACGAGCAGCGAGCCGACAGTCTCACCAACGCCCCCGGCAACCCGCCCGCAGGCGAACGGCGGCACGCCGCCGTTGGCGCCGGCGATCGGTCGCGATCAGGACGTCTTCGCACTGATCGAAAGGCTTGCCGATCTCAGAGCCAAGGGCATCCTCAGCGACGAGGAATTCTCGGCCAAAAAAACGGAACTGCTGAGCCGCATCTGAGAAACGAAGGATCGTTCCGCCACTGGCGACGGAGAGACATGAACGTTCAACCTTATTAAGGGGACTCGCAAGCGACCTGGCCGAGCTCGCCGGCTATCCCCGGCCCAGCGCCAGCAGTCGTTCCTTCAGCTTCGACCAGCGCCGATCGACCTGCTGGCCCTTGACCGCCATCGCCAGCGCCCGCTTCTGGCCGACCAGCACTACCAGGGTCTTGCCGCGGGTGATCCCGGTATAGATCAGATTGCGCTTGAGCATCATGTAGTGCTGGGTCGAGATCGGGATGACCACCACCGGGTATTCCGAGCCCTGTGACTTGTGGATCGTCGTCGCGTAGCAGAGCACGAGCTCATCCAGTTCGCCGAACGGGTAGGTCACTTCCCGGCCATCAAAAGTCACCGAGAGTTCCTCCTCCTCGCGATCGATGCCGGTGACGAAGCCGATATCGCCATTGAAGACCTCGCGGTCGTAGTTGTTCTCGGTCTGCATCACCTTGTCGCCCACGCTGAAGCGGGTGCCGAACTTGTCGACGCTGTGTTCATCCGGCGGGTTGAGCGCCATCTGCAAAGCCTGGTTGATGCCGCGGGCACCGGTCGTGCCGCGGTTCATCGGGCACAGCACCTGGATGTCGCGCACCGGATCGAGGTTGAACTTGCGCGGTAAGCGCGTCTGCACCAGATCGACGACGGTCTGTGCGATGACTTCGGGTTCCTCGGCATTGACCAGGTAGAAGTCCGATGTTTCGCCCTTCTCCGGCAGGCTGGGAAAGATGCCGCGGTTGATCTGGTGAGCGCTGCGAACGATGCGCGAGCTGGCCGCCTGGCGGAAGACCTCGGTCAGGCGGACGACCGGAAGCGCGCCCGAATCGATCAGATCGCGGAGGAACTGTCCGGGGCCGACCGATGGCAATTGATCGACATCGCCGACGAAAATCACCGTCGTCGAGGTGGCGATCGCCCTGAGCAACTGGCTGGCAAGCGGGACATCGATCATCGAGCATTCGTCGGCGACCAGCAGGTCACAAACGAGGGGATTCTCCGGATTACGCTTGAACTGCCCGGAGAGCGGATTCACTTCGAGCAGGCGATGGATGGTCTTCGCTTCGAGCCCGGTCGATTCGGACAGGCGCTTTGCCGCCCGTCCCGTCGGCGCACAGAGCAGCGGCCGGACGCCCCTGCCGGTCATGATCGTCAGGATCGAATTAACGAGCGTCGTCTTGCCGACCCCGGGGCCGCCCGTGATCACCAGGAGCTTCGACGCGAGCGCGAGACGGATCGCTTTCTTCTGCGATTCGGCCAGTTCGATCGCGAGCTTCTGCTCGACCCAGGGAATCGCCAGGTCAGCAGCGAAGGCAGGCAGGGTCGTCCGGTGGCTCGTCAGGCGCCGGATTTCGGCGGCGATCGATTGCTCGGCGTAATACAGCGGCGCGAGAAAGACGCACGCTTGTCCCGCGACGGTATCGGGACAGAGGATCTGGTCGGCGATTTCCTGCGCGATCGCGGTCTGGATGACGGTTTCGGGGATGTCGAGCAGCTTCACCGCCATCGGCACCAGTTCTTCATACGGCAGACCGCAATGGCCCTGCCCCGACGCTTCGGTGAGCGTATACGAAATGCCGGCCTGGGCGCGCAGCGGAGAATCGCGGGCGATGCCGATTTTCTGGGCAATCGTATCAGCCGAGAGAAAACCGATGCCGCGAATGTCCTGCGCGAGCCGGTAGGGATTCTGGCGGACGATGTCGATCGCGTCCGGACCGTAGGTCCTGAAGATGCGCACCGCCCGCGAAGTCGACACGCCATGCGCGTGCAGGAAAACCATGATGTGCCGGATGACCTTCTGCTCGGCCCAGCCCGAGGCGATCCTTTGCGCGCGCACCTCGCCGATGCCCGGAATGTCGCGCAGCCGCTCGGGCGACTGCTCGATGACATCGAACACCGCCGCGCCGAAAGCCGTCACCAGCTTGCCGGCATACACCGGACCGATGCCCTTGACCATCCCCGATCCGAGGTAGCGTTCGATGCCCGTCAGCGTGGTCGGCGGCGAAATCTTGACAAAGACCGCGCGAAACTGCCGGCCGTGTTCACGGTCGATCACCCAGCTTCCGGCAGCGGACGCGTATTCGCCGGGAGAAACTACCGGCGCGTGGCCGATCAGGGTGACCACTTCCCGCTCGCCCTTCACTCTCAGGCGCAGGACGCAGAAGCCGTTCTGTTCGTTGTGATAGGTGACCCGTTCAACGAGGCCGGCGAGGCGATCGGGTTCAGTGGCGGGGATGTCGGACATGGTGTACAGTTTTCAGGCTACGGCCGACTGCGAGCGCATCGCTCGCCTGGCGAGCCGTCCAGCACGGGTGAGCGGCCTCCTTTCCGGGTTTGTGGTTGCGGCAGTGATCATTACAAGTTGGTCAAGTCAGACGGGAAGGCGGTTCAACCTATTATGACGGCAACGGACAGGGGTGCTCAAGAGGAAGGGGTCGGAATAAAGTGGGGGAAAGAGTGCGCACGTCAGCGAAGCTGATCGATCGATTGGCCTGGAGTACACCATGTAGCGGGCTGACAATGCCACGACGTTTTCTGAATTTTTTTTGATCTGTGTCAACTTCATGTCAGAAAACCAATTTATGCTGACCAGCGAGTTGAAAGGTAAACGAGGTGAAAGCCTCGGGCGCAAAGCTGCAGGCCCTAACCTGAAGTCCAGGAGGGTGGCTGGGTTACCTCGGTCTACGCACGTTCGTGCGGACATCTGCTACGTCCCTTATCCTCTGCTTTACGGCAATTGTTCTTCTGGGAGCTTCCGAGCTTGTACCACGGGGCCGGAAGGCGAGTCGTCGTATCCCCGAATACCTGACTCGTAAGTCCGATGGGGTGGGAGTCGGAAAGTCGTCATATTTTGCTTGCTGCGCTGCCCGCCTGCCGATAAACACTGACACGACTGGCCAAAAACATAACGCCATCTCGGCTCCCGTCATCCGGGCAGCTCGCAAGGGCATGGAACTTCCTCCGCTTCCCGCTACCCCGGCAGCAGGGTAAAAGCGGAGGGGATGTGAACGGTTACTTGGGATAAATCACAAAAACAAAGGAATAACATGAATACCAATCTTAAGGCACGTAAAGCGTTCGCGGATGCAAGTTTCGACTTCGCGCAGCAGGAAGGTAAATTTCATCTCGACAGCTTGTCATCGCCCCTGGTTACCGAACCAGATCAGACATTACCTGGCGACGATAGCATCGATGAAATGATGAGGGGAGCCTCGGCAAACCTCGGTTTTTCCGAGCACATCCATGATCGTGGTGCCGGGTACACAAACCCGGCGGTCGATCTCCAAATGGCGAATGCTGCGTTACTGCTCCCCGTAAACGACATCGGCTGGCGCTTTGACGAACAACCGACCGTCCAGGACCACCGGCCGCCCGCATCGCTGGGCGTTGCCGATACTTTTGGCGTTCCGGTCGCAACGTCAACCGTGGCGGCCACGGGTAACCATAACATTGATGGCGTGCTGAGTGGCGTCAGATGGGCATCGACAGCAGTCACCTTCAGCTTTACCAACAGCATCAATGATTATGAGGCTGGATATGAAGATCGTGCGCTTCATGCCACCGGCTATCAGGCGCTGAACGCGACCCAGCAAGCGGTTGCCCGGGCGTGGATAGGCACGGGCGGCGCATACTATGACGTTTCTCTTCTCGCCACCACTGAATTGACTGGCGCCAACGACCGCGAAGCGACCATTCGCATGGCAGTGTCGAACGTGCCGGGCACCGCTTTCGCCTATTACCCTAATTCCACTTACGTCGAAGGCGGCGACGCCTGGTTCAATAGTACTGACTACAACAGCCCAGTCATCGGCAACTATGCCTACCACACCTTCGGGCATGAGCTTGGGCATGCGCTGGGTCTCAAGCATGGTCACGAAACCGGTGGCCCGGCGAACCTTGCCATGGACGCCGATCGCGACTCGATGGAGTTCTCGATCATGACCTACCGTTCGTATGTCGGCCATGACCTGAATGCCCTGCCGTACTACACCAACGAGACCGGAGGATTTGCGCAGTCGTTGATGATGTACGATATCGCGGCGATTCAGCACATGTACGGTGCATGGTTCGGCAATAACTCCGGGAATACGACGTACACCTTTTCGACCACCACGGGCGAAATGTTTGTGGACGGCATAGGGCAAGGCACACCAGTCGCCAACCGTATCTTCCGTACGATTTGGGATGGTGATGGCATTGACACCTACGACTTCTCGAACTACACGACGAACCTGTCGATCGACCTGACACCGGGCGGCTGGTCCGACGTCGATACGGCCGGTAACTTTCAGAGCGCAAAGCTCAATAATGGCTATGGCGGCATTACGCAATACGCTCGCGGTCAGGTGTTCAACGCCCTGCAGTACCAGGGCGACGCCCGCTCGCTGATCGAAAATGCGGTCGGTGGCACGGGCAATGACAATATCAAAGGCAACGCAGCCAACAACACGCTTTACGGCGGCAACGGCAACGATACGGTGGATGGCGGTTCGGGCAATGACCTGATCTATCTCGGTGCCGGCAACGACTACGTTAACATTTTCTCGACCGGCAACGATACCTTCTACGGCGGGACGGGGGATGACTTCATCTGGGGCAATACCGGAAACGAAACCTACTACGGAGAGGATGGCAATGACACGCTCAGAGGAGGTGCGGGCAACGACACGATCAATGCCGGCAGCGGAACCGATACCACCTCCGGAGACACGGGCAACGATTGGGTGATCGACGGTGATTTCGTCAACTTCGACAGCCATGACGGCGGCGATGGCGTCGATACGATCGACTATTCGGGCGTCACCTTCAGCGGGGGGGTCACCATCAACCTGGCGACGGGGATCACTTCCGTGGTCGGTGGCAACACGGAAATCATCAGCAACTTCGAGAACGTCCAGGGTAGCCAGGGAGGCGAGGCGATAGTTGGCAGCGGCGTCAATAATGTCCTGGACGGCCAGGGTGGCAACGACACGATCAATGGCGGTTCCGGCAACGACACGGTGTTCGGTGGCACTGGCAACGACAGCCTCAATGGCGATTCCGGCGTGGATGCGCTGTATGGCGGTTCGGGAAATGACACGCTGGACGGCGGGACCTTCAAAGACAATTGCTATGGCGAGGACGGGAATGACACCTTCCGGGTCAGCGCCGGAGATTTTGGCGACAATGTCTATGGGGGGGCTGGCACCGACACGCTTGATCTGAGCGGGTGGACCAACAGCGCGATCGCTTTCAACGTCAATCTGGCCACGCAGAACTACCAGTTCGTGCCGAACGCTTTTGGCATTGATGGCACCTACGATGCTCAAAGCATCGAGAATGTGATCGGTTCGAGTTTTAATGACCGCCTTACCGGCAACGAGTTGAGTAATGATCTCAATGGTGGCGCGGGCAACGACACGATCAATGCCGGCAGCGGGGCCGACACCACCGCCGGAGGTCTGGGCAGCGATTGGGTGATCGACGATGATTTCGTCAACTTCGACAACCATGACGGCGGCGATGGCGTCGATACGATCGACTATTCGGGCGTCACCTTCAACGGGGGAGTGGTCACCATCAACCTGGCGACGGGGATCACTTCCGTGGTCGGTGGCAACACGGAAATCATCAGCAACTTCGAGAACGCGCGGGGTAGCCAGGGAAGCGAGACGATCATTGGCAGCGCCGTCAATAATGTCCTCGACGGCCAGGGCGGCAATGACACGCTCTCGGGTGGTTCCGGCAACGACACACTCTCGGGCGGTTTCGGCAACGACAGCGTGCACGGCGACGACGGCGACGATGTGCTCTATGGCAACCAGGACAATGATGTGCTGTCTGGCGGCGTTGGCAACGACTGGATGCACGGCGGCGACGGCGACGATGTGCTCTATGGCAACCAGGACAATGATTCACTTTTTGGCGGCGTTGGCAACGACTGGATGCACGGCGGCGCGGGCAACGACAGCCTCGACGGGGGGATCGGCAACGACACACTGGTGGGGGGGGCCGGCAACGACACGCTGGCGGGAGGAGATGGCCTGGACACCGCCGATTACTCGGCATCGACCGATGCGGTGACGGTCAATCTGGCAGCTGCCGGCAGCCAGTTCGTCAGTGTCTCGCAGGGCACCGATGTCTTGAGCGGCATCGAGAACCTGCTCGGTGGAAGCTACAACGACCTCCTGACGGGAGACAGTGCCGCAAACGTGTTGAATGGCCTGTCGGGCAACGACACGATCAATGGCGGTTCCGGCAACGACACGGTGTTCGGTGGCACTGGCAACGACAGCCTCAATGGCGATTCCGGCGTGGATGCGCTGTATGGCGGTTCGGGAAATGACACGCTGGACGGCGGGACCTTCAAAGACAATTGCTATGGCGAGGACGGGAATGACACCTTCCGGGTCAGCGCCGGAGATTTTGGCGACAATGTCTATGGGGGGGCTGGCACCGACACGCTTGATCTGAGCGGGTGGACCAACAGCGCAATCGCTTTCAACGTCAATCTGGCCACGCAGAATTACCAGTTCGTGCCGAACGCTTTTGGCATTGATGGCACCTACGACGCTCAAAGCATCGAGAATGTGATCGGTTCGAGTTTTAATGACCGCCTTACCGGCAACGAGTTGAGTAATGATCTCAATGGTGGCGCGGGCAACGACACGATCAATGCCGGCAGCGGGGCCGACACCACCGCCGGAGGTCTGGGCAGCGATTGGGTGATCGACGATGATTTCGTCAACTTCGACAGCCATGACGGCGGCGATGGCGTCGATACGATCGACTATTCGGGCGTCACCTTCAACGGGGGGGTGGTCACCATCAACCTGGCGACGGGGATCACTTCCGTGGTCGGCGGCAACACGGAAATCATCAGCAACTTCGAGAACGCCTGGGGTAGCCAGGGAAGCGAGACGATCATTGGCAGCGCCGTCAATAATGTCCTCGACGGCCAGGGCGGCAATGACACGCTCAATGGTGGTTCCGGCAATGACACACTCTCGGGCGGTTCCGGCAACGACAGCGTGCTCGGCGGCGACGGCGACGATGTGCTCTATGGCAACCAGGACAATGATGTGCTGTCTGGCGGCGTTGGCAACGACTGGATGCACGGTGGCGCGGGTGACGACAGCCTCGACGGGGGGATCGGCAACGACACACTGGTGGGAGGGGCCGGCAACGACACGCTGGCGGGAGGAGATGGCCTGGACACCGCCGATTACTCGGCATCGACCGATGCGGTGACGGTCAATCTGGCAGCTGCCGGCAGCCAGTTCGTCAGTGTCTCGCAGGGCACCGATGTCTTGAGCGGCATCGAGAACCTGCTCGGTGGAAGCTACAACGACCTCCTGACGGGAGACAGTGCCGCAAACGTGTTGAATGGCCTGTCGGGCAACGACACGATCAATGGCGGTTCCGGCAACGACACGGTGTTCGGTGGCAATGGCAACGACAGCCTCAATGGTGGTTCCGGCGTGGATGCGCTGTATGGCGGTTCGGGAAATGACACGCTGGACGGCGGGACCTTCAAAGACAATTGCTATGGCGAGGACGGGAATGACACCTTCCGGGTCAGCGCCGGAGATTTTGGCGACAATGTCTATGGGGGGGCTGGCACCGACACGCTTGATCTGAGCGGGTGGACCAACAGCGCGATCGCTTTCAACGTCAATCTGGCCACGCAGAACTACCAGTTCGTGCCGAACGCTTTTGGCATTGATGGCACCTACGACGCTCAAAGCATCGAGAATGTGATCGGTTCGAGTTTTAATGACCGCCTTACCGGCAACGAGTTGAGTAATGATCTCAATGGTGGCGCGGGCAACGACACGATCAATGCCGGCAGTGGGGCCGACACCACCGCCGGAGGTCTGGGCAGCGATTGGGTGATCGACGATGATTTCGTCAACTTCGACAGCCATGACGGCGGCGATGGCGTCGATACGATCGACTATTCGGGCGTCACCTTCGGCGGGGGGGTGGTCACCATCAACCTGGCGACGGGGATCACTTCCGTCGCCGTGGTCGGAGGCAACACGGAAATCATCAGCAACTTCGAGAACGCCTGGGGTAGCCAGGGAAGCGAGACGATCATTGGCAGCGCCGTCAATAATGTCCTCGACGGCCAGGGCGGCAATGACACGCTCAATGGTGGTTCCGGCAATGACACACTCTCGGGCGGTTTCGGCAACGACAGCGTGCTCGGCGGCGACGGCGACGATGTGCTCTATGGCAACCAGGACAATGATTCACTTCTTGGCGGCGTTGGCAACGACTGGATGCACGGTGGCGCGGGTGACGACAGCCTCGACGGGGGGATCGGCAACGACACACTGGTGGGAGGGGCCGGCAACGACACGCTGGCGGGAGGAGATGGCCTGGACACCGCCGATTACTCGGCATCGACCGATGCGGTGACGGTCAATCTGGCGGCTGCCGGCAGCCAGTTCGTCAGTGTCTCGCAGGGCACCGATGTCTTGAGCGGCATCGAGAACCTGCTCGGTGGAAGCTACAACGACCTCCTGACGGGAGACAGTGCCGCAAACGTGTTGAATGGCCTGTCGGGCAACGACACGATCAATGGCGGTTCCGGCAACGACACGGTGTTCGGTGGCAATGGCAACGACAGCCTCAATGGTGGTTCCGGCGTGGATGCGCTGTATGGCGGTTCGGGAAATGACACGCTGGACGGCGGGACCTTCAAAGACAATTGCTATGGCGAGGACGGGAATGACACCTTCCGGGTCAGCGCCGGAGATTTTGGCGACAATGTCTATGGGGGGGCTGGCACCGACACGCTTGATCTGAGCGGGTGGACCAACAGCGCGATCGCTTTCAACGTCAATCTGGCCACGCAGAACTACCAGTTCGTGCCGAACGCTTTTGGCATTGATGGCACCTACGACGCTCAAAGCATCGAGAATGTGATCGGTTCGAGTTTTAATGACCGCCTTACCGGCAACGAGTTGAGTAATGATCTCAATGGTGGCGCGGGCAACGACACGATCAATGCCGGCAGCGGGGCCGACACCACCGCCGGAGGTCTGGGCAGCGATTGGGTGATCGACGATGATTTCGTCAACTTCGACAGCCATGACGGCGGCGATGGCGTCGATACGATCGACTATTCGGGCGTCACCTTCGGCGGGGGGGTGGTCACCATCAACCTGGCGACGGGGATCACTTCCGTCGCCGTGGTCGGAGGCAACACGGAAATCATCAGCAACTTCGAGAACGCCTGGGGTAGCCAGGGAAGCGAGACGATCGTTGGCAGCGCCGTCAATAATTTCCTCGACGGCCAGGGCGGCAATGACACACTCTCGGGCGGTTTCGGCAACGATAGCGTGCTCGGCGGCGACGGCGACGATGTGCTCTATGGCAACCAGGACAATGATGCGCTGTCTGGCGGCAACGGCAATGACCTGATCTATGGCGGTCAGGGCAACGACAGCCTCGACGGCGGGATCGGCAACGATCTGGTCAATGGGGGGCTGGGTAGCGATCTGCTGAGCGGAGGTGCAGGCTCTGATATCTTCCGGTTCGACACCGCATTGGGCATTGGCAACATTGACCTGATCACGGACTTCCAGAGTGGCGATCTGCTGAGCCTTTCTGCTTCGATCTTCACTGCCTTCTCTGGTGGACCGGTCGTCCTGGGCGAGCACCTGGCGTACGAGGCGACAACAGGGGCCGTCTCTTACGATGCGGATGGCGCGGCTGCCGGGGCCGCGGAGATCTTTGCCATAATTGGTATCGGCATCCATCCAGGGAGCCTCCTCAACATCGACTTCGTCCTCGCTTGACGCGTCACCTCCCTGCAATATTCAGCCGCCAGGTCGATCAACACCTGGCGGCTGACTGAAAATGAAGTTCCCTGGATTTTGTGTCTTCCAAAGTGCAGGGTTCAGGCGACGTGTTTTTCCTGATCCTGCCTGCGGAGCCATTTATCAGTGACCCTGACCCTGGCGGCTCATCCAGCCGGTCATGCCTATTTCGTGAGCGAAAAAAGCGTCGATTCTTGTGAGCGCCGAGGTTTTGGCTGACGCCTCCGGATGGCGCGATTGAGGACCGGAACTGGTGCCGGGTCGCCACGCCAAGACGAAGGGTCGCCTCGAATTTGGTGATGAAGTCTTCCCCAAACCGCTGCCCGGACTCGCATTCCCCGAAGGCCGGATGAATCCTTTGATCCCTCCGCCCGGCTTGGCTCCGGAAGGCTACAATGCCGGGCATGGCCCAGGAAGACGACGCCTCGTTCAAGACCCTCTTTTCCGCACCGGAAGTGGTACGGGACCTGGTGCTGGGTTTCATTCCGGACGAATGGCTGCACGGGCTGGACTACAGTACGCTGGAAAAGGTGGCGTGCAGCTACGTCACCGAAGACCTGCGCCATCGGGCGGACGACGTGGTGTGGCGGGTCCGGGTGGACGGAGAGTGGGTGTATCTCTACATCCTGATCGAGTTCCAGAGCACGGTCGATGCCTTCATGGCGGTGCGCATCATGAGCTACGTCGGTCTGCTCTATCAGGACCTCATCAGGCAGAAGCAGACGCTGCCGGAGGGCAGGCTGCCACCGGTATTGCCGATCGTGCTCTACAACGGCGATCGGGCGTGGACCGCGGCAACCGACATCGCCGACCTCATCCCGAAGGCGCCGGGCCTCTTGGCGAAGTATCTGCCGAAGATGGCCTACCTCCTGATCGACGAGAACCGCTACAGCGTCGAGCAACTGGCCGGGATGAAGAACCTGGTGGCGGCGGCGATGCGCTTCGAGCGGCCCGAAAGCGAAGGCTCGCTGGTAGCGTTGATCGACGGGCTGAACGAATGGCTGGCGAAGGACCCGGAACTGCGGCGGATCTTTGCCATCTGGATACGGGCGATGATGGTGCGCCACAGCAGGCACCGCCTGGTGCTGCCGAAGGTGCGTGACCTCAAGGAGCTGAAGATGATACTGGCTGACCGGCTGGACTCGTGGGCCCTCGAACACGAGCGAAAGGGGATGGAGAAGGGCCTTGAAAAGGGCATCGAGAAAGGCATCGAAAAGGGCATTAAGCAAGGCATCGAAAAGGGCATTGAGCAAGGCCTAGAAAAGGGCATTGAGCAGGGTATCGAAAAGGGCATCGAGAAAGGTCTCGAAAAAGGAATCGCGAAAGGCGAAGCCCTGTTGCTGCAGCGTCTTCTGGCCCGACGCTTTGGTCCCTTGCCGGGTGAAGTGGCGGCGCGGATTGGCGTGGCGACCACCGGAGAGATTGAACGATGGGGCGATCGCGTGCTGGAGGCGACGAGCCTCGAGGAAGTTTTCCGGCCCTGAGGAAGCCGCCCGGCTCGTTCCCGGCCCGACGAGAATATCCAGGGCGGGCGAGCAGCGGACTTTTCCCTGCCGGGCTCAACGTCGCCTGGTCCCGTCACCGGGCGTCGGCTCGCCGGTGCGCCTCCCCTCTTCCAAACCACCCCTTCCGCATTCCTTCGGCTTCCAAAATACTGCGTCAGCGCTTCACAAGCCAGCGCACCGCGCTGCTCGACCACCACAGCAAATGCGCACCCTATCCGCTCCTGCACATCCGATGGATCTCATTGATCGTGCTCTACAACGGCGATCGGGCGTGGACCGCGGCAACCGACATCGCCGACCTGATCCCGAAGGCGCCGGGCCTCTTGGCGAAGTATCTGCCGAAGATGGCCTACCTCCTGATCGACGAGAACCGCTACAGCGTCGAGCAACTGGCCGGGATGAAGAACCTGGTGGCGGCGGCGATGCGCTTCGAGCGGCCCGAAAGCGAAGGCTCGCTGGTGGCGTTGATCGACGGGCTGAACGAATGGCTGGCGAAGGACCCGGAACTGCGGCGGATCTTTGCCATCTGGATACGGGCGATGATGGTGCGCCACAGCAGGCACCGCCTGGTGCTGCCGAAGGTGCGTGACCTCAAGGAGCTGAAGATGATACTGGCGGACCGGCTGGACTCGTGGGCCCTCGAACACGAGCGAAAGGGGATGGAGAAGGGCCTTGAAAAGGGCATCGAGAAAGGCATCGAAAAGGGCATTAAGCAAGGCATCGAAAAGGGCATTGAGCAAGGCCTAGAAAAGGGCATTGAGCAGGGTATCGAAAAGGGCATCGAGAAAGGTCTCGAAAAAGGAATCGCGAAAGGCGAAGCCCTGTTGCTGCAGCGTCTTCTGGCCCGACGCTTTGGTCCCTTGCCGGGTGAAGTGGCGGCGCGGATTGGCGTGGCGACCACCGTCGCCTGGTCCCGTCACCGGGCACCGGTGCGCTCCTATCGGAAAGGCACCTCATCTGCGGGTTTCTGCAACCAGGGGAGTGCCATCGTTTACCGATTGTCCGGACCACGGGCTCGCCGATCTGAACATCCGCTGGCGGCGGGTTCTACTTTGTCGTGCGCCATGCCAAGGCGTACCCGATTCCATTCAATGGTCCCCGATGCCCAAAGCCAGCGCTCACCCGAGTTTCAGCGGGATCTGAGGTCATGTTGATCAGACTCCTGTGGGCGGGCGTAACGACGACGTCACCGGCTGTTCGATCAGGACGGTGACACCGATCCGATCTCCCGTCACCTGTCCGTGCCCGGCCCGAATGCCTTCCTCCTTACGACGAGCGACTCGCCAGCGCAATCCCTCTCCCAGGGCGAGGAAGTCCTTGCCACCGGATGGGCTCGGGAGTTGGCCACGAGAAGCCGCAACCAGCCCCGAACCCTGGTGAGGGTATTAGCGTCTCTGACGATGTCAAGGGCTCACTTCGCCCACCCTTGACAGGGTGCCATCAACGCTCGCAACGTCGCTGGTCGAGGATGGCGTTGAATGGTCGGCAGGAGGGGCGCGGGGTGGTCCTTTCCACGCAAACGACATAGAGCGGTTTTTGATTTAGGTCAAAAACATGCTCAAAATCTCCTGTATAAATACTTTTCATGAGCAAATGGCAAACGGGGAGAAAGCCCCGGACACACAGCTGCAGATCCTAACCTGAAGTCCAGGAGGGTGGCTGGGTTACCTCTCCAGGCAAGTTCGTGCCGACGGTGACACCTCTCCCTTCCGCGGCTAATCAGGCCGGTTTCTGAAAATTTCTCCGACACGAAGGAATTCCTTCTCGTGTGGCGGCTGGGCTGCCGAGAAATTTTTTCAGCAGTTCCTGCATCTCATCTGCTTACGTGCTGCCTGTCATGCCATACCCTGATAGCCAGGGAGTTTTTGCTGCCCAAGTAAATAACCAAAAAAGTAACAAGAAAGAGGGTTGAATGGGTTTTTGCCTGTTTCAGACGAGTGGCAGAACCCTGGGTATAGCTCCTGCGATGGTGATCGATAAAGCAAGGCGTCAGATTATATCTGAACCCGGTGATGCCGGTCAAGCCAACCCAGAAATTCAGAATCGTCCAATAATCCGACATTTTTTTGATTATTGACATTGGTATATTTAAATGCCGGCACTTCTGATATTTAATTTATTCGATTTTCCAAAAATTACTCAAGGACCGACATGACCACCTACAATTTCAGCAGCCTGACCAATGGGCAGGCTATCGCATTCAATCCGGAAGTTGATTATCTGGTTTTCGACTCGACCCTCTACCTGACGAACGAGTTGATTATCAACCAGACCGCCTCGGGTCTTTCACTGTCCTATTCACAGTTAATCGGTCCTCCCCTGCTTCCGGCCAAAACAATCGTATTGACCGGGATGACGCTCGGGCTGGTCACGGGAGGGCCTTTCGGAAGTGCCGCGGCCCACATCCAGTTTGCAAACGGCGGCATGTTGCTCATCGGAGACAACAGCACCGTCGCCCCCTCAGCCGACGAACTGTCCAACAGCCTCATCGGCGGCAGTTTCAACGACATGTTGTTCGGCTTGGGAGGCAATGACAGCCTCGATGGCCGTGGCGGCAGTGACGTCATGGTTGGCGGTGATGGTAACGACACCTATGTTGTGGACAACAATGGTGATCAGGTCATCGAAACCTCAAGCACCCTCGGTGGCGTCGATACCGTGCAGACCACCATCAGCTATACCCTGAGCAACAACGTCGAGAACCTGCAACTGCTGACGGCCGCCAGCATCAACGGTACCGGCAATACGCTAGCCAATACTCTCACCGGCAACTCGGGCAAAAACATCCTTGATGGCAGGGGCGGTGCTGACACCATGAGCGGCGGCGACGGCAACGACACCTATATCGTGGACAACACCGGCGATGTGGTCATCGAAAAGATCAGGCTCGTCAGCGGGATCGACAAGGGCGGGGTCGACACCGTGCAGTCCTCCATCAGCTACACGCTGAGAGCAAATGTCGAAAATCTGCAACTGCTGCCGTCGATCACCAGCATCAATGGTACCGGCAACACGCTGGCCAATGCTCTCACCGGCAACTCAGGCAACAACATCCTCGATGGCAAGGGCGGCGCCGACACCATAACCGGCGGCGACGGCGACGATACCTACGTCGTGGACGACGCCGGCGACAGCGTCATCGAAAGCAATACCACATTCACCCAGATCGACACCGTACAGTCCTTCATCAACGATTACACCTTAACGGCCAACGTTGAAATTCTCGAACTGATGGGCTATGCCGACATCAATGGTTCTGGCAATGCGATCGACAACATCGTCTACGTCAACAGCGGCAATAACGTCGTCAACGGCGGCACCAACTACGCGGCCGTAGATAATCCCGTCGCCTATCTGTACGGCACCCTGCTCGGCGGCATCACGCTGATCGGTCAGGCCAAGGGTGCCGGAGACACGGTCTCCTATCAGGGGGGGGCAATGAGCGGCGTCATCGTCAGTCTGGCCACGGTCGGCCCCCAGGAGACCGAAGGTTCCGGCAGCGATACGCTGATCAACTTCGAGAACCTGGTCGGCAGCGAGTATGCAGATGAACTGACCGGCGATGCCCGCGACAATGTGCTCGTCGGCGGCTACAACGGAGAGGCCGACATCCTGACCGGAGGCGATGGTAACGACACCTATGTGATCACCGGCAGCGAAATTGTCGTCGAGACCAATACGAGTACCGCTCAGAGGGATACCGTGCTTTCCCTCGTCAATTACCGACTGGGCGCGAACGTCGAAAATCTCACCCTCATGGACATCACCACGGACATCGTAAACGGAACAAAGGTGTTCGCCAATCTCCAGGGTACCGGCAACGCGCTCAACAACGTGCTCAAGGGCAATGGGGGCAACAACCTCCTCGATGGCCGGAGCGGCGCCGACAGCATGAGCGGCGGCAATGGCGACGACACCTATGTCGTTGACAATCTGGCCGACACGGTCACCGAAACCAGTCTGACCGGAATCGACACCGTAAAGTCCTTCATCAACTATACACTGGGGGCGAACGTCGAGAATCTTCAACTGATGGGTACCGCCAGCCTTGAGGGGACAGGCAATGCGCTCGCCAACACGGTCTGGGCCAACCGCGGCGCCAACCGGCTCGACGGGCAGGGCGGGATCGATACCCTCTCCTACATCTTCGGCGCCAATGCCGGCGTGACCGTCAGCCTGGGCATCTTAACCGCCCAGGAGACCGGCGGTTCCGGATCGGATACGCTGAGCAATTTTGAAAACCTGACCGGAAGCAGTTACGGCGACACCCTCTCCGGCAATGCCGGCAGCAATGTGCTCAATGGCGGACTCGGCATCGACACGGTGTCCTATGCCTCCGCCACCGCCTCTGTGAACGTCAATCTCAGCATTTCGACCGCACAGAATACCGGCGGCGGCGGAACGGATACCCTGCTCAGCTTCGAGAACGTGACCGGCAGCAATTTCAATGACAAATTGATCGGCAACAGCGGCAATAACGTCTTCAACGGCGGGAGCGGCGGTCTGGATACGGTCTCGTATGAGTACATCGTCGCGGCGAGCGGCCTCTCCCCGGTCGGCGTCATCGTCGATCTGAGCGTGACCACGGCCCAGAATACCGGGGCCAGCGGTTTCGACACCCTGATCGGCATCGAGAACCTGACTGGCAGCGCACTCGTCGACACCCTGACCGGCAATGCCGGCGACAATCTCCTCGATGGCGGGGCCGGTGCAGACATCCTGACCGGCGGTGACGGCAACGACACCTACATCGTCGATGACGTAGGCGACGAGCTCGTCGAGACCAGCACGGCCCTCAGCCAGATCGACAGCGTGCGATCGAGCGTCAGCTACATCCTGGCCGCCAACCTCGAGAATCTGTTGCTCACCGGTACCGCCTCCCTCAATGGCACCGGCAATAGCCTGGCCAACGCCCTCACGGGCAATACCGGCAACAATATCCTGGATGGTCAGGGCGGGATCGACACCATGACAGGCGGCGACGGCAACGACACCTATGTCGTGGACAACGCCAGCGACAAGGTGATCGAAACCAACGCCAGCCTGACCCAGATCGACACCGTGCAGTCTTCTGTCAGCTACACCCTGCCGACCAGTGTCGAACGTCTGCAGCTCATGGGTAGCAGTCATATCAATGGCACGGGCAACAATTCCGACAACCTCCTGTATTCCAACGAATAAGGTTAGATCGTGCGAAGCCACGATCTGAACCGTTTGTTGGACGAGCCCGGCCCGGAGGCCCGAGCCTCCCTTGCAAATATCTTTTTTGGATTTACCCCGGAAGCATGGATCCGGGAGCAGGAAGTCCCCGATGCCGCTGCCCAGGCGGCAAAGGTTTGGCGAATCCGTCGGTTTCTGCGTCCCGCGTTCTGAATTCCGGGCACGCGCATCGCTCAGCTTGGGGAAACTGAACTCCCGAACCAGGCCGGACAGTGGTGAGGGCCAGGCTTACATGATCAGGTGGCGACCGAGGCGAGCGGCGCGACGGTGAGGACTCCGGGCGCTGTGGAGCGAATCCGCGTCCTGACGATCACCATCACGGCGCCACAGCAGGGACAAAGCAGTGCTGGCCGCTCCTTGCGCGGCGGCGCGAAGCGGCTGGGATCGAACTTGAGCAAGAGATGCAGCAAGGCGATCAGGCGCTTGCAATTGGCGTGTAGGAAGCCGAAATTGCGAGCGCGGCGAAACCCCTTGGGCAGAACGTGCTGGAGAATCAGCCAGAGGAAATCGACCCCAGCGAGCGAGCGTTTTTCCGACTTGCCGGTTTGAGCATTGCGATAGCGGAAGCTTACCTGGCCGTTCTCGCAGGCGAGGATATCCGCTTCGCGGATGACGCCCCGGTAGAGGTAACGACCGAGATAGATCAATGCCTTCTCGCCGCTGCCGACCGATTTGCAGTGCGCCACCCACTCCTTCGGATAACGCGCCGGCAGGGGAATGCCGGCGGCCTCGATCGCGGCCAGCATCTTTGCCCGAAAGACCTTGGCCAGTGCCTTTTCGTTGAAGAGATAGGTGCCGTTCTTGCCGCGCCGCTTGCGTCGCCAGCGCCGCTTTCCCGTATCCACCGCGGCTGCGGGAACGATGAGATGGACATGCGGGTGGAAGTCGAGGCGGCGCGAGTGGGTGTGCAACACCGCGATGGCTCCCGGTGTTCCCTGCAACTGCCGGTCGTTCTGGCTGAAACGATGCACCGTTTCCCAGGCGCAGCCCATCAAGCGGTCGAGGACGATCTGGGCGTGGGTCAGCGCAAGCCCGCGCCATTCGGCCGGCAGCGTGAAGGTCAGCAGAAAGTAGTCGGCCGGGACGAGCCGTTGCATCTGCCGTTCCAGCCATTGTTGGCTCTCGTGGTGTTGACAGTGCGGGCAAAGGCGATGGCCACAGGAATGCGGCACGAGATGCTGGTGCGCACAGTCACTGCATTGCACCTGCATCATTGGACTGGCAGGGCTGCGGCAATGCTCGATCGCCGACAGCGCCTGTATCTGGTCAAAGCTCAGCCGTTGACGAAATTGCGCCAAGAAGTCGGTTCCGAATTCAGCGATGATGGCAGAGAGGCGGATCATCGGGGCGCCTCCTGAGCGAAAGTAAACCGGTCCATCAGCGCGTTGATCCGGTCGATCGCATGATGCTGTGTTTGATCCGTCAGATGCGTATAGCGGGCGGTCGTGAGGATGGAATGATGGCCGAGGATCTTCTGGACTTCGAGGAGGTCGACGCCGGCCTCGATCAGGTGAGTGGCATAGCTGTGGCGAAGGCTGTGAGGCGAAATGTTTTTTTTAGCCCACAGGATTCGACGACTGCCCGCAGGGCCTTCTGAACACCGCCGCGGTCGAGGGGTGTGGTGGCTGCGCCAGCACCTGCCAAGCCGCCGTGGCGATTGGGAAACAACAGGACGGGATTGCGGTGGCGCTGCCAGAATCGGCGCAGAAGTCGGTAGGTGGCCATCGGCAACGGCACCAGGCGATCCTTGTTGCCCTTGGCGTCGCGCAGATGAACGCGCTGGCGCGCGCCATCGATGTCGGCGACCGTCAGCCGCAGCCCTTCTCCCAGACGCAGACCAAGACTATAGAGCGTGAAGAAGAAGACGCGGTAACTGAGTACCCGCGTAGCCCTGAAAATCCGCTCGGCCTCCTCGACGGTGACGATGTCCGGCAGCCGCTGCGACCGCGGCGGCTGAACCAGTCCCGGCGCCACCCAGGGCTTCTTCAGCACGTGCTCGTGGTAAAACTTCAGCCCGTAGAGATCGAGCTTGATCGAACTCCAGGAGTGCGTCTCGCTCAGGTCGGAAAAGTAATTCAGCAGGTCGGCATCGCTTAGATTGTCGATCTGATGATCGAAGTAGTCTCCGGCTCGGCGGATGGCGCGCGAATATGCCTCAATCGTCTTGGGCTGCAAGCCCTTGAGCTTCAAGTGCTTCTGATGCAACACGTAGTTGCGATCGAAATCCGTCACTGCGACTGCG
Organism: Candidatus Accumulibacter jenkinsii; assembly: GCA_036625225.1. Classification (GTDB taxonomy): domain Bacteria; phylum Pseudomonadota; class Gammaproteobacteria; order Burkholderiales; family Rhodocyclaceae; genus Accumulibacter; species Accumulibacter jenkinsii. The sequence continues at coordinate 746,845 of JAZKUF010000002.1, forward strand.
GACAGGTCTTCCATCTTGCGGTAACCTCCAGGTTCGTCATGAACACCCCTCGGATGAGGGACGAGGTACCATTTTGAATTCAACGCCTCCGCAAGAGCGCCCTTTCCTCCGCGTAGCGGCTTCGTCCAACCAGGGCAACAACGTGCTCCAGGGTGGACTGGGCAGCGACACGGTATCGTACGAATTCATCACCAGCGGCCCGGTCACCGTCGGTCTGCACTTGAGCACATTGCAGAACACCGTCAATGCCGGCAGCGACACCCTGCTTGACATCGAGAACCTGATTGGCACCGCCTTCGCCGACAAGCTCACCGGCAATGCCGGCAACAACCGTCTCGATGGCAAGGCCGGAGCAGACACCCTGACCGGCGGCGATGGCAACGACACCTACATCGTCGATGACGTTGGCGACCAGGTCGTCGAAACCGGCACCGCCCTCAGCCAGATCGACAGCGTGCAAGCGAGCGTCAGCTACATCCTGGCCGCCAACGTCGAGAATCTGTCACTCACTGGTAGCGCCCCTCTCAATGGCACCGGCAATAGCCTGGCCAACACACTCACGGGCAATTCCGGCAGCAACCTCCTCGATGGCAAGGGGGGAGCCGACACCATGACCGGCGGCGACGGCAACGACACCTATGTCGTGGACAACGCCAGCGACAAGGTGATCGAAATCAATGCCAGCCTGACCCAGATCGACAGCGTGCAGTCTTCTGTCAGCCATATTCTGGCAAGCAACGTCGAAAACCTGCAGCTCACGGGCTCTTCTGCCATCAACGCCACCGGCAACGCGCTCGCCAACACCCTCATCGGCAATGCCGGCGACAACATCCTGAATGGTCTGGGCGGCATCGATACCATGACCGGCGGCGATGGCAACGACATCTACACGGTCGACAAGGTCGGCGATCAGGTGATAGAGACCAATGCCAGCCTCAGCCAGATCGATACCGTGGAATCGAGCATCACCTACACCCTCGGCGCCAACGTCGAGAACCTCAAACTCACGGGCACTGCGGCCATCAACGGCGCCGGCAATGCTCTCGACAATGTCATCTCCGGCAATGCGTACAGCAATGTGCTCGATGGAGGCACAGGCCTGGACACGGTCTCCTATCTGTTCGGCACGACCAATATCGGCGTCAAGGTCAACCTTGGCCTGACCACCGCCCAGATCACCGGCGGTTCCGGAACCGACACCCTGAGCAATTTCGAGAACCTGATCGGCAGCAGCTACGATGACGATCTGACTGGCAGCAGCATCGCCAACAGCATCAGCGGCGCTCTCGGCAACGACAGGCTGGCAGGCGGTCTTGGCAACGACAGCCTGACAGGCGGTTCGGGAGCCGACATCATCCGCTTCGACAGCTTGCTCGGTGCTCTCAACATCGACACGATCACCGACTACAACGTGCTCGATGACACCATTGAACTGGAGAACAGCATCTTTACCAAGCTGGCGGCCGGCGCCCTCAATCCCGCCTCATTTCAAGTGGGAGCCGCTGCAGCAGCCAACGATTATGTGCTCTACAACAGCGCAACCGGAGCGCTTTCCTACGATGCCGACGGCAAGGGGGCTGGCGCTGCAGTGCAGTTTGCGCTGCTCATCGGCGCACCGGTGTTGACCAGCCTGGACTTCGTCGTGACCTGAAATCGCCGGCGGCCGGGCGGGCCGTATCTGCGGCCCGCCCCCAGCCACGCACCCGGCTGATTCGCTCGTTGCCGGAGGCCCGATTCATCCATCGGTCGATCCGTTGGCCGGTCGCCTCAGCAGCCGACCCGGCCCCGGCGCGCCTGCACCAGACCCAGCCGCCGCTGCATCTCGGGGCTGCCATAACCCAGTTCGGCGATGATCTGCAGACGCTGCAGCGCCGCCTCGTCTCCGGTATAGAAGGAAGAAAACGAGCCCAGCCGCTCAAGCTCCTCGAAGACCGCTGCCAAAACCCAGTTGCCGATGGCTTCACCCGGAAGCAGCGTATCGAAACGTTCCGCCGGCGCCAGAAACGGTTCACTGGTATCCACCTGCTGCTGTCGCAGGATCGCCGCACTGAGTTGAGCCAGCGCGTTCACCGCGATCGATCGGGCGCCGTAATCTCTGGCGACCCGTGCCAGACTGGCGAGCCTCGGATGCGTCGCCTGCTGCTCGCAGAGCGCCGTGAAGTGGCGAAAACAACCCTGCAACGCAAGCCAGCGCACCGCTGCCGGCAAGGCGGGATCCCGAGCGATGGCATAGCTGAACAGCGCCTCTGTCACCGCTTCACGGCCACCGGCATTCATCGTCGCTGTCCACTCCTGCTCGAGCTCTGATCCATAAGGCAGCTTGACCAGAAAATTCTGCCAGCCGTAGACCTTGTCAGCCCCAGCGTTCGCCAGCAAGCTGTGGAATGAACCTGCCGCGGCATCCATTGCGGCCGAATCAAGCAGGAAGCCGCGCGCGGCCAGTTGCGCCGCGCGATCGGGCTTGCAGCAGAAGAGATTGAGCAGGAATCCGTCAACGGGCGCTGCCGGGTCGAAGGAAACGAGCAGGTCGAGTCCGGGCACCAGCCGGTAGGAGTCATAGCCCAGCGCGGCAAAGGCCGTCACCAGTTCCAGATGCAGGTCGGCACCCGCTTTGATTTCGTACTGAACCAGCGGCGACAACTGCGTGAAAAAGCGTTCGCCGCCCTTCAGGATGTTGGCTTCCTCGCCCTCGGCGTCGATCTTCACCCACTCGATGTCCTGCCAGCCATAACGATCCAGGCACTCGTCAAGCGACACGAGCGCAACGGTCTCGGTCGAGCTCGTTGCTGTCGCCCCATGGACCAGTGAGTTCAGTTCCGGGTTCGGGTTCAGCGACAATTGCGCCGTGCCGCTGACGGACGAAAGCGCACTCTGGACCAGAGTAACCTGGGTAAAACCGTTGGCGGCAATCCCTTCGGCCAGCAGAAGTGCCGTGCTCGAGGTCGGCTCAAAAGCCCATACATGGCCCGTCGGCTGCACACACTTTGCCATGCAGAGGGCGTAAACACCGAAATTGGCGCCGATGTCGATGACTTTCTGCCCTGGCTGGAGCAATCGGCGCAGAAACCTGATTTCGTCCTCGAACCAGTCCTCCTGCTCGCACAGGACATACGGCGTAATCAGATCGAGCGAATCCGGAACAACGATCCTGACGCCGTCGACCAGGGTAAACGTGGCGGTGCTGACAGTCATTGGAAATTGGCCTTTCAAGAATACGCATTTGACCCAAGTTCACTCCCAAACCGCGGCATAGCTGTTCCGAAGCCGTGCTGCGGCAAGGATCTGTCGTTCAACGATGAGCGACATCTCGGCGTCAGACTGGAACAGATTCTTGCGCTCGGCCGGATCGGCAACCAGGTCATACATTTCGACACCGCGCCGTCCGTAGAGGTAAATCAGCTTGCGTCCGGACGAATCAACATGAGTCAGGCAATAGTCCTGGTAAAAGCAGCTGGTGATCAGCTCGGTATGACCATCGGTCGACCACAGGCTCTTGCCGGGAATCGCTCCGGCGACGCGGATTCCCGCTGCCTCGAGGACCGTGGGCAGCAGATCGATGTGCTGCCGGAGACCGCCGATGCGGCCGACGGGTGCATCTTTACCCGGTGCGCGGATGATCACTGGCACTCGCATGCCCTCCTCGTAGGCGGTGCCGTTGTGGGCGATCTGCCCGTGTTCGCCGAATCCCTCACCGTGATCGCCGGTGATGATCACCAGGGTGTTGGCCAGCAGCCCGCTACGTTCCAGGGAAATGAATAGTTCCTGCAGCATGGTATCGGTGTAACGCAGCGCTTCCCGATAGGCCCGGTGGGCCTGCGCAGGATCGGCAACGGGTTTCACGTTTCCCGGAAAGGCGTAGGGGTGATGCGTCGCGATGGTCAGCAAGGATGCGAAGAACGGGCGCCCCTTCTGCTGCTGCCTGAGCATCCACTTGACGGCCGGTTCGACCATCGCCCGGTCGTCGAGTCCCAAATAGCCGAAACGCTCCCAGGGAGCATCGACGAAATCTTCCTGGGTCGTGAAATGGTCGAAGCGCATGTTTCGCAGCAGTTGATCACGGCTCTCGAATTCGGCTGGCGCGGTCTGAAAGTGCGCACTGGCGTAGCCTGCCTTCGAAAGAAGCTCCGGCAGGCACGGAAGGCCGAGCCCGCCGGGAAGGCCTTCGGTGATCTCGGGCTCGAAGCGGGGAAATGTGCCGCAGTAGATACCGACCAGCGCTTTCGACGTGTGTGGAATGGTTGTGTAGGCGCGCTCGACAATCTGCGCGCCGCGGGCAAAGGCGTCGATGAACGGTGTCACGCTCGGCGCCGGGTCTCCTTCGGGCCGATACGCGCCGATGGCGTCATGGCGGACCGATTCGAGCAAGATCATGAGCACGTTCGGGCGCGCAGGCATATCCATTACCGTGACTTCGGAGATGCCATGAATCGCTTCCGAACCCGCTTTTCGGCTGTAGGCGGCATATTCGAGCCTGCCGAACGTGGTGCCAAAGGCCATCCCGGAAATGATTCCCATCGACCAGCCTTGCTGCGCTGACCTGTTCCACGACCGCTGGGTATCCCCCAGATCGGCATAGGCACCCTGATAGAGGAGGCCTTCCGCGCGCCCCACCACGAAGGCGTCGGCATCGTCATTCATCAGGCTGTAGGCGATGTTGCAGCCGGGGAGAAGAAGAATCGGCAGAATCAGCACGGCGCGAGCGAGATAGCCTGTCGATCGACGCTCGACGCTCACGGCAGCCAGCGCGACGAATACGATCGCCAGCAGGACCGTCTCCAGAACATCGAGCGTCACCTCGCCGGAAGCCACCGCAGCCAGTTCGGTGGAATGACGAAAGCCGAATTCGATGATCGCGAAATCGAGCGCCTCGCCGGTTTTCAGGAACAGCATCTGCGAAAGGACGGCGAGCACGAGTATCGCCGTCGCGAGACCGGCGTGAATGCTGCCTGAAACGCTTCGGGCGGTGCTTTCGGGCGCACTGATCCGGATAACGAGCTCGTACGTTCCTGCCAGGACCAGAAGGATCGCGAGGTCGGCTGCTCCCGCCAGGAGGGCCGTTGCGGTGTCCCACTGGGCATTGACCAGCGGGCGCTGAATGAGAAAGGTCGCGATCAGTGCGGCGATGGCCAGATAGTAGCGACGAATCGTGAGTTCGCAGCGGATCATGGCCTGCTTTCCTCCGGATAGTCCTGCAGATGGCCCCACAGTCGGAAATAGACCTCTTCGAGCGACACGGTGAAGCGCTGCATATCGAAAAGCGGAGAGTTGCCCCGGCTCGCGGACAGTTGCTCACGGAGCGTGCACAGGCGCTGCGGGTTGCGAGCCAGCGCCAGTGCGAGTTCACCATATTCTTCGGTCGAGCCTGCGATCAACTCATCGAGGCCGACGGCGTGCAGCAGGCTGGCGCCCACCCGGCCCGGAAAGGTCTCGCCGAGCAGCGCGACCATCGGCACGCCCGCCCACAGGACATCGATCCCCGTCGAATGCGAGTTGTACGGAAACGGGTCGAGGGCGAGATCCGCCAATTGCAGGCGCGATAGATGTTCCTGCCTCGACGTGACGCGCGGCGCAAAAACGAGCCGCGCCGGATCGACGCCGCGCGCCTGCGCCTCGCTGCGCAAACGCTCCTGCGCGGGCCCTCCGGGTTGGCTCAGCCAGAGACAGCTCGAATCGGTTTCGCGCAGCAAGCGGCACCAGAGGTCGAAAACCTGCGGATTGAACTTGTAGCTGTTGTTGAAGGAGCAGAAGACGAAGCCCTCCTCCGGCAGCCCTGCCTCTCGCCGCGACGGCGGCGGACCCGGCAGGATCGTGTCATCCGCCGGCAGATAGCAGTTCGGCAGTTGCGCGAGGGTCTCGGTGTAGTGCGCCGCGTGCGCTGCAGGCGTCACGATCGGGTCGCCGAGCAGGTAATCGGCGAGCTTGGGGTGCCCGCTCGTTCCCGCATAACCGAGCCAATTGACCTGCACCGGCGCGCAGCGCAGGGCCAGCGCCTCGGGCCGCCCCTCCGCAGTCCAGCCATGCAGATCGACCAGGATATCGATCTTGTCGGCGCGGATGCGCCGTGCCGTCTCGGTCACGCTGCAATCCTTGAGATCGACGAAATGATCGAAAGCGGCGATCAGGCGCGCGCGGATCTCGCTCCTGTCGTCAGCGCCCATGGAATAGCCAAACACCTCGACCCGGCTACGATCGTGCAGTTCGATGATCCGCGGCATGATCAGGCCGACCGGGTGGTTGCGGTAATCGGCCGAGAGATAGGCAATCCGCAGCCGTGGGTGAGCTTCCCGGATTTCCTCTGCGGCGGCCAGCTCGGGTTCGGGAGCATCGAGCACGCTCGCCGGGATGCTGTGCCGCACGTAGTTTGCTGCCACGCTGCGCTGCGCTTGGGCACTGACGCCGGGGAAGGACAAGGTGACAAAGGGGTTGTCGGTCAGCGCGGCGTAGTCCTGGCTCAAATCCCGCAGGGTCAATAGCCTCGCCTCGAGATCGGTCCAGTCACAGCGCTTGAGACTGGCGCACAGGAGTTGTGACAGGATGGCGGCGTTCGTGCCATCGTTCTTCCACAGCTCGTTCAGACAGATCCAGGCTTCGTCGTTGCGGTTGCTGGCCAGCAGGGCATTGGCCAGCTGCCCGATCGCCTCGACGTAATCGCCGGGATGATGTTCGATGGCCTTGAGGAAAAAGGGGACTGCGGCATCCCATTTGTGCATCCTCGACAAGGCGACGCCGTAGTTCTTGAGCACCTCCGGGTCGTCGGGCCTGAGTTCGATCGAACGGGCGAAGCACTGGATCGATTCGTCCCAGCGCATCAGCGACGAGAGGACGATGCCGAGGTTGTTGTGGGCTTCCGGGTCGCTCGGATTGCGCTCGAGGGAAAGACTGACGATCGGCAGGGCGTCGTCGTAGCGGCCCTGGCCGATGAGGGCGAAACCCAGCGCCTTCAAGGCGAGCGGATGACCCGGGTGGGCGCCCAACAAGCGGCGCGCTGCCGCTTCGACTTCCGGATAGCGCGCCGCATCGACCAGGCGCATCAGGGCCAGGCTGTCCGGGTCGAGGCGGATACGCGCCGAACTGCCGGCGGGGGACTTCCTGCGCGAACTCTTCATGTTCTCGAACGACCTTTCCAGTGTGTTGGCCAGGATGAGCTGCCGGGAGTGGCTGCGCGCAGGAACTCAGCTCATGCCTGCCCGACGGCGCGCATGAAAGCCACCTCCAGTGACAGGCTGGGGCGCACCTCCTGTACCACATGGCCGGCATTGCGCAGCGCTTCGAGGCACGCCCAGAGCTCGGCACGCGGCACTTCACCCACCCAGCGGCCGGCAAAATCCTCGCGCATGCCGGCCACCGCGACCTCGCCGAAGGTGCGGACGAGCACCATCTCCTGATCGCCGGCCAGTTCCGCCGGGGATCGGACCGCACGCAGAACCCCTTCGTGAATCAGGCCGAAGCGGTCGGCGAGCCGTTCGACGTCGTGCAACACATGCGAGGTGAGAAAAATCGTCCCGCCGCCGCGCTTGTATTCGGAAAGGAGTTCGACCACGTCACGACGGCCGATCGGGTCCAGGCCGGAGAGCGGCTCGTCGAGGATCAAGAGCCGCGGCTGGATGGACAGGGCCTGAGCAATCGCCACGCGCTGCGTCATTCCCTTCGAGAACGAACGGATCGCCTTGTGGGCCACCGCTGCGAGACCGAGGCGATCGAGCCATTGCAGGCAGTGCGCCTGCGGCGAAGCGACCCGTACCCGATGCAGGCGGATTCCCATGCCGAGGATTTCGAGCGGCGTCAGATAATCGTAGAGGTAGGGGTTTTCGGGAACATAGCCGAGGCCCAGGCGAGCGGACGGCAGGTCCACGGCGGTGCCGAAGACGCGCGCCGTGCCGCTCGTCGGCCGGATCAGGCCCATCAGGACCTTGATCGCCGTCGTCTTGCCGGCGCCATTGGCACCGATGAAACCAAAAGCCTCGCCGGGCTCCACCGTCAGCGAAACACCGCCGAGCGCGACGACGGAAGCTGCCCGCCACTTTTTGCGGTAGTGCTTTTCGAGATCTTCAAGGGCAATCGCGGAAACCATCATTGCTTGCTCGCTGGCGTTGAATTCAATCTCGGCCAGCCCGACGCATCGAGGCCGAATCCGTATCCCAGGGGGTCCGTGGGAAGCGCATCGAGCAGGCCACGGGTCACCAGATCCTCAAGCCGCTCGATCCCCTGGCCGTGCTGCTCGCGATAGCGCATCACCGCGTTCTGCAGCATGGCGAGATCCCGCAGGCGCCGTGCCCGGATCTGCAGGTAGTTGCGAAAAGCGCCGCGCGGGGAATCGGCAGCCATCGCCTCGACCATGCCGGCAGCGGCGGCGGTCTGGTAGCCCTTCTCGATCCACACCGCGGCGAGATTCTGCAGGGCCCACTCGTCCTGCTGATTCTTCACCCGCGGAACGCCCTTGAGCAGCCACTCTGCACCGGTCGCCGGATCCTTGCGAAAATGATAGAAGATGAAAGCGTACTGGAACAGCGGGTACCAGTCGAAGGTCCGGGCTTCGGAAGCCTTGTGCAGGACGTATTGCGCGGCGTCCACCTGGCCGTTCCAGGGCAGGATCGCCGCCGCAATATAGAAGTTGTCCTCGTGCACCGGGTTGAACCACGCGATATCGCGCTGCAGTCTGGCCTGGACCGCATAATCGTCGGCGCTCATGCGGCCGGTGTCGGCGACCAGCACACGAAAACCCGCCAGATTGGCCGCGAGGTAGCGATCGCCGCCCGCCAGCAGGACCTGGGCAAAGCGCGGCAGCGAGATCAGCAGCTCGGGTGCCGTCGTGGCTCGCGAGAGGCTGGACAAACGCTGCTGGGCCAGACCATAGACCACTGCCGAGAGCACTCCGGCGAGGACGAGGATTGGCGTCAGCGAACGGTGCATCAGGAAAACTCCCGCCGCGAGAACAGCAGGCTGGCCACGACGAGAAGCAATACGATGTAGGCGAAGGCCATCGTCACCGACCAGAAGACCACTTCGCCACCGGGCGCCAGCTGATACATCGACCACTCCCGCCAGTCGAGGCGCGAGAGATCGGGCACCACCCACTGGATCAGTTCGATCACCGGATCGTAACTCGCGACCAGTGCCTCGTCGCCATCGGCGCCGCGCGAAAGGTACGCCATGGTCGCCCCGAGCGCCTTGCCAGCGACGGCAAACGCCGCACCGAGAGCGAGCGGCAACACCGAAACGGTCGACAATGCGGCGATGCACAAGGCAAAAGCCGCCACCACGGCAGCGTCGAGCGCGAGTCCTGCGACCGTGGTCCAGAAAGGCAGACCCAGCGCCAGTCCGAATTCCTGGCTGTAGCCGGCCCCTGCCATCGTCACGGCCAGCAGCAGCAGGAGACCGAGAACCGTCGCTGCGAGCATCGAGAGGATCAGGATTGCGGCAAAGCGCCCGGCAAGGAAAGCGCCCCGCGACACCGGATAGGCCAGTGAAAAGAGAATGACCCGGCGGTCGATCTCGCGCGCCACCAGATCCTGCACCCAGAAGAGGTTAAGCAGGACGAGGGAAAAGCGAATCCCGGAAAAGCCGACGTCGAGCGCGACGGTCTGCGGCTGCCGGGGAGAGAAGAACCCCGAGAGATAAGCAATGGCTATCGTCAGCACGCCAAGGACGAAGACGGCATGGAAGCTTCTTCCCCGCAAGCCGGAGCGCAACCCGGAAAGAGCAAACTCGAGCATGATGGTCAGTCACAAAAAAAGGGGCGCACCGTGGGGCGCGCCCGCTTTAGCACAAGAGGGATGTCAGCTCCCTGCCGCCGCCGGCACCTGTGCAGTAACCAACGCTGCTGTACACCCGCTCGACGGACATTCGTTTCCTACTACCGGGTTAACTGCACCCCCCTCAGTTGTACCTGCGAAGATGTTTTTTCCCTTTCCTGAGCCTGCTGCTACGGCATAAACGGTACTCGATTGATCGACTCCATCCAGAAACACGTTCGCGGAACACTTGGGAGTGAAAGCGACCTTGACGAAACCGGTAGCGTTGGATACGACTTGCTCGCCATTCTTCGCCTCTGCACCGGAACATATGGTTGCTGCATTGGCAGACAGGGATGTGACGGCTGCAATCGCGAGAACCGAACCCAGAATGATATTTTTCATGTGAGATCTCCAATCAGAAATTATGCTAAAGGGTCGAGTTGGCGATCGCCGCCGTCAGCAGGTTCCGCGCGTCGGACTGCGCAGACTTGTCTTCACCCTTCTTGGTGTACTCGGAGAACTGAGGAATCGCGATGGCAGCCAGGATACTGATGATCGCGACGACGATCATCAGCTCGATCAGGGTAAAACCTTTTTGCAGCTTCTTCATGGTGGGGAACTCCTTCAGGTGGGTTCAACGGACAATCCGTTGTGTGATATTCAGCACATTCCATGCCAGACAGCAAACCCCGGATTAAGGGCCTTTGCGGGCGCTCCCCGACCTTGGACTTCCCATTTTCGTCACTTGCGTGACGCAAATCGTCGTCCACGCATCTTGGCCACGGTTTTTCTTGTTGCCGGATTTAAAAACAAAAAAACAAGCGGGGTGGTTTTCAGGGGTCTGCCCGTTCCTGCCGGCCAGATCAGCCGCCCGACGCCATTTTCCGGCGCAAGGGAAGCAAGGACGGCGCGGCTGAGCCTCGCGACCTTTTTGCGAACCTGCGGCTATTCCTTGAAGCTCGCCACCGTTGCGCCCAGCAGCAGATGCCGCGCATCGGACTGCGCCGCCTTGTCTGCGCCCTTTTGGACGTATTCGGAGAACTGCGGGATCGCGATCGCCGCGAGAATGCCGATGATCGCGACCACGATCATCAGCTCGATCAGCGTGAAACCTTTGTTCTGTTTGTTCATGACCATCAGCGCCTGACGTGAATACGGCGGACATTCTATTGCGTCCATATAAGCAATTGTTAGGCCAATTCACGAAGCCATCAGGGAACCCCTGGCTCCGGAACGCCGCGCCGCAGCGAACGTGGGTCGATCCACGGCAGCGGGCGGTCGAACTCCGGCAGACCGCAAGCGGCCGGCACGGGGCCTGTAGCACATGCGCTGGACGGGCCATGGACATCGGCGCGGCTCGCGACCGCCTCATTTCCAGGCCTCGTCGATCTCCGGCCGGGAGTGCGGGTGCGGGGCTCTGCTATACTCGCGGCTCCCTTGACCCGATGCCTGACAGACGCCGACCATGAAATATCAGATCATTCCGGTAACCCCCTTCGCTCAGAACTGCAGCCTGCTCTGGTGCGAGGAAACGCTTGCCGGTGCGGTGGTCGATCCGGGCGGCGACCTGTCGCGCATCCTGCGGGCGGTCGAAATGAAAGGGGTGACGCTGGAGAAGATCCTGGTCACGCATGGCCACATCGATCACGCCGGCGGGGTCGCCGAACTCGCTTCCCGCCTCGGGCTGCCGATCGAAGGCCCGCAGCGCGACGATCAGTTCTGGATCGACGGCATGCCGGCGCAGAGCAAGATGTTCGGCTTTCCCAACGTGCGCGCCTTCACGCCGGACCGCTGGCTCAATCAGGGCGACACGGTGCGTTTCGGCAAGGTCGAGATGGACGTGCTGCACTGCCCCGGACATACGCCGGGGCACGTCGTCTTCTTCAACCGGACGGACCGGCTGGCGATCGTCGGCGACGTGCTTTTCCAGGGCTCGGTCGGTCGCACGGATTTTCCGAAAGGCGATTTCGACACCCTGATCGCTTCGATCCGCAACCGGCTCTGGCCGCTCGGCGACGACGTTTCCTTCATCCCCGGCCACGGCCCGATGTCGAGCTTCGGCAGCGAGCGGCGCAGCAATCCCTTCTGCGGAGACTAAATCCCCGGCTACCATGAAGCCGATTGATCTTCTCAAGATGCCCCTCCACCTGCTCTCGCTGGCCAGCCGGGAGAAGTCCTTCGTGGACAACCCCATCATAGGGTCACCGCATCTCAATCGCTGGGGCCTGCATCGGTACCGCATCACTCTGGCAGACCGCCTGGCCTGGTCTCGCCGCAAACGTCTGGCGCAGAACCTGACAACAGAAGATCTCGAAGCTTATGCACGCCAGGGTCTGGTCATCAAACCCAACTTCCTGCCGCCCGCCGTTTTCGCGCGGGTTAGAGACGAGGCACAGGCTCATGTGTCGGAAGCGCGTGAGATGCGCCAAGGCCAGGCGGTCACCCGGCGTGTCACCCTCGATCCGGTGGATGCATGCCAGCTGCCCAATTGCGTGGCCGCGGCGAACGATCCGCGTCTCGCTCATCTGATGCGTTATGTCGCCTCGCACGACGTGACCCCACTGATGTACCTGCAGATCATCATCGTTGATCCGGATCGCGGCGCAGAGGATCCGCAAACGACGCTGCACATTGATACCTTCCATTCGATTGCCAAGGCGTGGCTATTCCTCCAGGATGTCGGCGACGACGACGGCCCGCTGGCCTATATTCCAGGATCGCACCGGCTAGACAGGAAGCGGCTGGACTGGGAATACGTGCAGTCGCTGGCGGCAGCTTCCGCGAGGAACGTCTACCATGCACGCGGCTCCTTTCGGGCGACACCGGAAGACCTCGACCGGCTAGGCCTCGGGCCAGCGATCCGGGTCGCGGTGCCCGCGAACACTTTGGTCGTGGCCGACACCCATGGCTTCCACGCGCGAACCCCGTCGGCACGTCCAACGGTGCGGATGGAGATATACGGCACACTGAGATGGAATCCGTATGCGTTTTCCTGGCTGCCCGATCCGCTTGCCTGGCCGGGAATAGTCTCGCGCCGGGCGACCTTGCTGGATGCCGCCGGCGACATGGCGGCTCGCCTGGGCCTCGCCGGCAACAGCTGGCCGAAGGTCTCGGCCCGGCAGATGAACAGTCCGGATGTCGGCGGTCGGAAGACGTCAAGCTAGTCGTCGTCTGAGTCATTTAGCCAAATACATACTTTCATTGCTCCAACCCCATCTTGCTTGGGAAGAGCAGATGCTTTAGCATCAACTCATCACGTGCAGGAGAAAGCTCATGCGTACCACACTCGATATCGAAGACGATGTTCTGCTGGCGGCCAAGGAACTTGCCCGCCGCGGGGGGACGACGGCCGGCCGGGTGGTTTCGAGCCTCTTGCGCCAGGCCCTGACGCAAGCGCCGTCATCGATCAGCAGCAGCCCCGGGGAGCCGGTCGCCATCCATGGTTTCCGACCCTTCCCACCCCGCGGTAAAGTGGTGACCAACGAGCAGGTCGACCAGCTGAGAGACGAGGAAGGCGTTTGATGCGCGCCTTGCTCGATGTGAATGTGCTGATCGCCCTGCTGGACAGCGACCATCTGCATCACCCCAGAGCCATGACGTGGCTGCAGGAGAATATTCGGCTGGGCTGGGCATCCTGCCCGCTGACCGAGAACGGTTGTATCCGGATCATGTCGCAATCTGGCTACCCCAACTCACTGCCGGCCGGGGCAATAGCCGAACGTCTCGCCGCGGCCGCCGCAACTGGCCATCACGTTTTCTGGCCAGACACCGTGAGCATCCTCGATAGCGGGCGAATTGCCTGGAATGCCGTACTCGGTTCCCGCCAGGTGAGCGATATTTATCTGCTGGCACTTGCGGTGCAGCAAGGTGGCCGCCTGGTGACACTGGATCGTGCAGTCCCGTTGCAGGCTGTTCCTGAGGCAAAAGGCCGTCATCTCGTCGTAATCTGAATTCGGCAGCGAACGGCGCATCAACCCCTTCTGCGGCGACTAGGTTTTCCGGGGTTTTCCAGGCTTCATGTTCGGCAGACAGATCGCTCGATGAATCGGGTTACGGTTGTCGCGAAGAGGTCCCGGACAGCTCCCTGGTAGCCCGATTCATCGGGCGAAAAGCGGTCGCGCAGGCTGAAACCCAGCAGGCCCACCCCAAGCACCAGCAGCCATGTGGTCGGGGGCTGAGGAACCTGCAAAGCCACGACGTGGTAGCTGAAGCCTTCATAAAAGCCACCGGTGGGCTGGAAGCCATCGAGGATCATCTGGCTGCCGACCCACTCGCCGGACAGCGAGGCGATCGGCAGCAGGTCGAATCCCGAGCAGTAGGTGTCCGGTCCGAGAGGGAAGTTGCAGGCCCCGGCATTGCCGTAGAGTTGCCCGCCATTGACGCTGACGAAAAACGCCGGAAATTCGAAGCCACCGGGCGCGATATTGCCGACGACGTTGGGATTGACGAACTGCAGCCAGCGGGATTCCCAGACGAAGGTGCCGTTGTTCCCTAGGGGGTCGCCGTCGAGATGATACGTCCACCAGTAACGCGATAAAACCGCGTCGAAATCGCCGGAGATGTCGTAGGTCCCTGCCGGTACGCCAGAAAGCCCTGCAGCCCCGCCAAAGATGAATCCGCCGGGATCGTAGCTGACCGTGCTGCCGGCGGCAATCGCGTAATGCCGGGTTTCGGCGTCGACCCCGGAAGCGGTCACGAAGACGGCATTGGCCGGGCTCGATCCAACGACCGCGGCCAGGGCGAACAAAGCGGGGAATGAGGTCGCTGCGGCTCGTTGCAGGGCCTGTTTCGTCGCTTGCCTGATGGATTTTTTCATCTTTCCGGGCTTTCCTTGTGAATGGTCAGCAGGACAGATCGCCCGATGAATCGGGCTCCTACAGTTGTGGGATGCCCCGAAATTCGCTCCCGGAGGAGATTCATCGGGCGACCTGTGCCTAGAAATGCAGCGGGCGCTTGTCGCAGGCGAGAGCGGCTTCGTGCACCACTTCCGAGAGGGTCGGGTGGGCGTGGCAGATGCGGGCGAGGTCTTCGGACGCGGCGCCGAATTCCATCGCGACGACGCTTTCGGAGATCAGCTCGGAGGCGTTGGCGCCGATGATATGGACACCGAGAATGCGGTCGGTGGTCGCACAGGCGAGCATCTTGACGAAGCCGTTCGGGTCGCCCATGCCGAGCGCGCGGCCGTTGGCGGCGAAGGGGATCTTGCCGGCCTTGTAGGCGATGCCTTCGGCTTTCAGCTGCTGCTCGGTCTTGCCGACCCAGGCGATCTCGGGGCTGGTGTAGATGACCCAGGGAACGGTGTCCCAGTTGCAGTGCCCGGCCTGGCCGGCCATCCTCTCGGCGACCATGACGCCCTCTTCCATGGCCTTGTGCGCGAGCATCGGACCGGCGACGACGTCGCCCACCGCCCAGACGCCGGGGAGGTTGGTCCGGCAATGCGCATCGACTTCGATCTGGCCGCGATCGGTGAGCTTGAGCCCGACCTGTTCGGCGTCGAGGCCATCGGTGTTGGGGATGCGGCCGATCGAAACGATCAGGCGGTCGGCGTCGAGTTTCTGTTCCTTGCCGTCCTTGTCGGTGTAGTCGATCGAAACGCCTTTCTGCGAGATCTTGACGTCGCCGATCTCGATGCCGGTGATGATCCTGAGACCCTGCTTGGTGAAGATCTTGGCGGCTTCCCTGGCGATGTCGCTGTCGGCCACCCCCAAAAAGTCGGGCAGCGCTTCGAGGATGGTCACTTCGGAACCCAGGCGACGCCAGACGCTGCCCATTTCGAGGCCGATCACGCCGGCGCCGATGACGGCAAGTTTCTTCGGCACGACGTCGATGTCGAGCGCGCCGACGTTGTCGCAGACGATCTCGTTATCGACCGGGACGCCAGCAAGGTGCCGCGGTTTGGAACCGGTGGCGACGATCACCTGTTTCGCCTCGACGAGTTCGCTGCCGACCCGGACCTGCCAGAGTTCGCTGCCCGCAGCGCCGCTGCGGCCGACGAAAGACCCATGCCCGTTGAGCAGGGTGACCTTGTTCTTCTTGAACAGTCCCTTGATGCCGCTGGTCAGTTGTTTGACGATGCCGTTCTTGCGGCCGATCATCCGGGCGACATCGATCGTCGGCTCGCCGACGCCGATCCCCTGGTCGGCAAAAGCGTGTCCGGCTTCCTCGAAGAGGTGCGAGGTATGCAGCAAAGCCTTCGACGGAATGCAACCGACGTTCAGGCAGGTGCCGCCCAGGCGCGGTTCGCCTTTGGCGTCGGCGTAGGCATTCGATTCACAGCAGGCAACATTGAAACCGAGCTGCGCGGCCCGGATGGCGGCAATGTAGCCGCCAGGGCCACCGCCGATAACAAGAACGTCAAATGGCTTGGACATGTTTGATTCCCTTTCTAACGATCACGGCAGCACGAGATACCCCGGATCAGGAAAGCCATGACCGCTCCCCTGCCCGGGCCTTCGGCTGCGGGCGGCAGCAGGTCCGGTCGAAAAGCGGCTGGCGCGGCTTCCACATTCACCGCACAGAACACCGGGGCACGCGCCAGCGCACACAGCGTGAATGCACTGTGGCAATGGCGGCGTGCCCCGGTGATGACTTTGGTCAAACGCCGAGCAGCAGGCGGGCCGGATCTTCCAGCGCCTCCTTCATGGTCACCAGACCGAGCACCGCTTCGCGGCCGTCGATGATCCGGTGATCGTACGACATCGCGAGATAGTTGATCGGGCGAATGACGACCTGGCCATTTTCGACCACCGGCCGGTCCTTGGTGGCGTGAATGCCGAGGATCGCGGACTGCGGCGGGTTGATGATCGGCGTCGACAACATCGAACCGAAAATGCCACCGTTGGAAATCGAGAAGGTGCCGCCGGTGAGGTCTTCCATCGACAGCTTGCCATCGCGGGCCTTGGCGCCGAATTCGCCGATTTTTTTCTCGATGTCGGCGATGGTCATCTGATCGGCGTCGCGCAGGATCGGCACGACGAGACCGCGCGGGCTGCCGACGGCAATGCCGATGTCGATGTAACCGTGGTAGACGATGTCGTTGCCATCGACCGAGGCGTTGATCACCGGGAATTTCTGCAGCGCCGCAACCGCGGCCTTGACGAAGAAGCCCATGAAGCCGAGGCGGACGCCGTGCGCTTTCTCGAAACGCTCGCCGTACTGCTTGCGCAGCGCCATGACCGGGCCCATGTTGACTTCGTTGAAAGTGGTCAGGATGGCATTGGTCGCCTGCGACTGCAGCAGACGTTCGGCGACGCGGGCGCGCAGACGTGACATCGGGACGCGTTGCTCGGGTCGGTCGCCGAGCGGCACGGTGACATTCGGCGCCGGCGCGAGGGCTGGCGTCGCGCTGACGCGAGGCGGCGGGGCAGCTGGCGGGGCAGCTGCCGCGGCCGCTGCCGGGGCGGCAGCCGGTTTGGCCGAAGGGGGCTGCGCGGCGACGGCGTCGGACTTGGTGATGCGACCGCCCCGACCGCTGCCGGCCACGTCGGCCGCAGCGATCCCCTTTTCTTCGAGGATCTTGCGCGCCGCCGGCAGGGCGACGCCGAAAGCCGGACCGGCGACAGCCGCCGGTGCTTCGACCGGGGCCACAGCCGCTTGTTGGGCCACCGGCGCAGTGACCGCGCCGACCTGGGCGGCGGTATCGATCCGTGCAATCACCTCACCCGCTACCACCGTCTCGCCGTCAGCCTTGACGATCTCGACCAGCACGCCGCTATCCGGTGCCGGCAGTTCGAGGACGACCTTGTCGGTCTCGATGTCGATCAGGTTTTCGTCTCGAGCGACGCTCTCGCCGGCCTTCTTGTGCCACGAGACCAGGGTCGCTTCGGCGACCGACTCGGAAAGCTGTGGAACTTTGACGTCGATAATCATGTTCTCTCCGTTCTAGGGCAATTTGTAGTACTCGATCTCCCCGAAAACGGAGTCGATCAGAGCCTTTTGTTGGGCGTTGTGCTTGCTGGAGTAGCCAACAGCCGGGGAAGCGGATGCCGGGCGCGAAACGAGCAGCAGATGCTGCTTGTCGCTGAGCGAGCGGGACAGGTGCTGACGCGAGGCAATCCAGTACCATGCTCCCTGATTGCGCGGCTCATCCTGGCACCAGACGACTTCGGTGGCTTTCGGGTACTTCGCCAGCTCTTCCTGGAACGCCTCTTGCGGAAACGGATAGAGCTGCTCGAGTCGAGCGATCGCGACGTGCGTAATCTTCCGCTCGTGGCGGGCTGCGACCAGCTCGTAGTAGATCTTGCCGGAACAGAAAACGACGCGGGTCACCTTCTTGGCGTTGATCATTTCGACTTCGCCGATCACCCGCTGGAACTCGCCGTCGCTCAGCTCTTCGAGCGTCGAGGTGGCGTCCTTGTGGCGCAGCAGCGACTTCGGCGAAAAAACGATCAGGGGTTTGCGCTGATTGCGCACGGCCTGCCGGCGCAGCATGTGGAAGACCTGGGCCGGCGTCGACGGCTGGCAGACTTCCATGTTCATCTCGGCGCACAACTGCATGTAGCGCTCGATACGGGCCGACGAGTGCTCGGGGCCCTGCCCTTCGTAACCATGCGGCAGCAGCAGGACGAGGCCGCTGGCACGCCCCCACTTGGCTTCGCCGGAAGCGATGAACTGGTCGATGACGACCTGGGCGCCGTTGGCGAAATCGCCGAACTGCGCTTCCCAGATCACCAGTTCATGCGGGTTGGCGGTCGAATAGCCATATTCAAAAGCGAGCACGGCTTCTTCCGAGAGCACGGAGTCGAAGCACTGGAAACCGCCCTGCCGCTCCTGCAGATGGGCCAGCGGGTAATAGGTGCCGCTGTCCCAGTGCTCGCGGTTCTGGTCGTGCAGCGCCGCATGGCGGTGGAAGAAGGTGCTGCGACCCACGTCCTCGCCGGAAACGCGCACGCCGTAGCCGGAGACCAGGAGCGACGCGTAGGCGAGGTTTTCGGCCATTCCCCAGTCGATCGGCAGTTTGCCTTCGCCCATCAGGCGACGGTCGTCGATGATCTTCTTGACCCGGCTGTGCAGGGTGAAGTTTTCCGGCAGGGTGGTGAGCCGATCGGCCAGGCGCTGCAGTTCGTTGAGCGGGACCTTGGTGTCGCAGTTGTCGAGGTAGCGCGGCGGCAGGAACGGTGTCCAGTCGATGGTCATCGGATGCTTGTAGCCGGCGAGCACCGGGTTGTACAGAAGCTCGCCGCGATCGAGGTGCGCGCGGTAATCGGCGATGAGTTCGTCCGGTCCCGCCGCCGGGATGAGGCCCTCGGCAACCAGCTTGTCGGCGTAGAGCTTGCGCGTCCCGGGATGCTGCTGGATTTTTTTGTACATCAGCGGCTGCGTGACCATCGGCTCGTCCTGCTCGTTGTGGCCGAGCTTGCGATAGCAGACGATGTCGACGACGACATCCTTCTTGAAGGTCTTGCGGTAGTCGACGGCGATGCTGGTGACCAGCGCAACGGCTTCCGGATCGTCGCCGTTCACATGGAAGATCGGCGCTTCGGCCATCTTGAAGATGTCGGTGCAGTAGAGCGACGAGCGATAATCGCGCGGGTCGGAGGTGGTGAAACCGATCTGGTTGTTCACCACGATATGCACCGTGCCGCCCACCCCGTAACCGCGGGTCTGCGCGAAGTTGAGCATTTCCTGGTTGACGCCCTGGCCGGCGACGGCCGCGTCGCCGTGAATCAGCACGGCCAGCACCTTCTCCTGGCCATGCTCGCCGCGACGGCGCTGGCGCGAGTAGACCGAGCCGACGACCACCGGGTTCACGATCTCCAGGTGCGAGGGATTGAACGACAGCGTCAGGTGGCAGGGGCCGCCGGGGGTCGACACGTCGGACGAGTAACCCATGTGGTACTTGACGTCGCCGGCGGTCAGATCCTGCGCCTTGCGGCCTTCGAACTCGTCGAAGAGCATCGCCGGCGCTTTGCCGAGGGTGTTGACCAGCACGTTGAGACGACCGCGGTGGGCCATTCCGACGACGATCTCGTCCACTCCGCCGGCGCCGGCAACGCGAATCAGCTGATCCATGGCGACGATCGTCGATTCGCCACCTTCGAGCGAGAAGCGCTTCTGCCCGACATAGCGGGTATGCAGATAACGTTCGAGCGTTTCGGCGGCAGTCAGCCGTTCGAGCATCCGTTTGCGCTCGTCGGCGGTGTAGGTCGGCTTCGAGTGAATACGTTCGAGGCGATCCTGGATCCAGCGCTTTTCGGCAACCGTGCTGATGTACATGTACTCGACGCCGATCGAGCCGCAATAGGTCGCTTTCAGGGCGTCGAAAATCTGGCCGAAGGTGGCGTGGTCGGCGGTTCCCTTGAACGAGCCGGCGTTGAAGACCGTGTTCAGATCGGCGTCGGAGAGGCCGTAGTAGGCCGGATCGAGCTGGGGAACGTCCTGGCGCGGGGTGCGCTTGAGCGGATCGAGGTTGGCCCAGCGGTCGCCGATGAAGCGATAGGAGGTGATCATCTGCAGGATGCCGACCTGTTTCCGGTCGTCTACGGGCGCCACGGCCGCGGCGCGGTAGCCGCCTTTCCTCGCCTGCTCGGCGAAGGCGTTGATCACCGGCAGGTGCGGCACATCGCGGTCGACATAACCGGGCAGCTGCGCCAGCTTGTCGAAATAGTCGCGCCACTGGTCGGAGACGGAACCGGGATTGTCGAGATAGTTTTCGTACAACTCCTCGACGAAGGGCGCGTTGCCACCAAAGAGGAGGGAGTTACCAAAAAGCTGATTCATCATGGCAGTTACCTGTCTTCACCGTTCTGGTTCGGAAAATGAAAAAACCTGTGGCGGAAAAGACCACAGCATGAAAAAAGGGCGGCTACTGCCTGCCGCCCCTTTCGCGTCCGTCGGCTCAGCGTTCGCCGGCGGGGATCACGTCTCGCCGTGCGGTACCGACATAGAGCTGGCGCGGGCGACCGATCTTGTACTCCGGATCGTTGATCATTTCTTCCCACTGGGTCATCCAGCCGACCGTGCGTGCGAGGGCGAAGATGCAGGTGAACATCGAGGTCGGAATGCCCAGCGCCTTCTGTACGATGCCCGAGTAGAAGTCGACGTTCGGATAAAGTTTCTTCTGGATGAAGTAGTCGTCTTCGAGAGCGATCTTTTCCAGTTCCATCGCGAGCTTGAACAGGCGGTCGTTCTCCAGCCCGAGTTCCTGCAGGACGTCGTTGCAGACGACGCGCATCAGCTTCGCGCGGGGGTCGAAGTTCTTGTACACGCGGTGACCGAAGCCCATCAGCTTGAAGTCGTCGTTCTTGTCCTTGGCGCGCGTGATGTACTTGCCGACCCGCGAAACGTCGTGGATTTCCTCGAGCATCTGCAGGCAGGCTTCGTTGGCGCCGCCGTGGGCCGGACCCCAGAGGCAGGCGATGCCGGCCGAGATACAGGCATACGGGTTGGCGCCCGACGATCCCGACAGACGAACCGTCGAGGTCGAGGCATTCTGCTCATGGTCGGCGTGCAGGGTGAAAATGGTGTCGAGGGCGTGCACCAGAACCGGATTCGGCTTGTATTCCTCGCACGGCGTGCCGAACATCATGTGCATGAAGTTCGCGGTGTAGTCGAGATCGTTGCGCGGATAGATGAAGGGCTCGCCGCGGTGGTACTTGTAGGCCATGGCGACGATCGTCGGCAGCTTGGCGACGATGCGGTTGAAACTGATGTTCTGGTGCTCGAGATCGGAAAAATCCTCCGCCTCGTGGTAGAAGGCCGAGAGCGCACCGACGACGCCGACCAGCACGGCCATCGGGTGCGCGTCGCGCCGGAAGCCCTGGTAGAACTTGACCAGTTGCTCATGCACCATCGTGTGCTCTTTGATGTTCCTTTCGAAACCGGTCTTCTGGGTGGGCGTCGGCAGTTCGCCATGCCACAGGAGATAAGCGACTTCCAGGAAGTTGCACTGTTCGGCCAGTTGCTCGATCGGGTAGCCGCGATAAAGGAGTTCGCCCTTGTCACCATCAATGAATGTGACCGTCGATTTGCAGCTTGCCGTCGAAAGGTAGCCGGAATCATAGGTGAAGAGACCCGTCTTGGCACCCAGGGTGCGAATGTCGATGCAATCATTGCCATGAGTGGGGGTCATGATTGGAAAGTCGACGGGATCTCGCCCTTCGATGATCAGCGTTGCTTTACGTTCGGTCGTCATTGTTCTATCCCCGTTCAGGTGAGATGTTGAGGTCACAGCGGTGAAAAGGAAACTGCCACACTAGGGCAACTTCCTTACTTAACTCTTACGTTGCGTAACAAGGCGAGGACTTCGGCCTGCACCGGATCGCCACATTCACGGCTACCCGTCACCAGCGGCCACAATTCAAGATCTTCCAGATCGGCCAGGGTGGCAAACGCTGCCGCCTGCTCGGGCGTCAGCGTCGGGTAGATGCGGTCGAGAAACTCGCCGAGCAGGAGATCCATTTCCAGCATCGCACGCCGGGTGCAACGCCAGCGCAGGCGGTTGAGTTTTTGTTTTGCTTCCATCAGATTGCGCGGCGAACCATCATCTCCTTGATCTTGCCGATCGCCCGCGTCGGGTTCAGCCCCTTCGGGCAGACATCGACGCAGTTCATGATGCTGTGGCAACGGAACAGACGATAGGGATCTTCGAGGTCGTCCAGGCGTTCATTGGTGGCCTGGTCGCGGGTATCGGCAATGAAGCGGTAGGCATTGAGCAACCCGGCGGGGCCGACGAACTTGTCGGGGTTCCACCAGAACGAGGGACACGAGGTCGAGCAGCAGGCGCAAAGGATGCACTCATAGAGACCGTTGAGTTCTTCGCGCTCTTCGGGCGACTGCAGCCGCTCGCGTTCGGGTCGCGGACCCTCGTTGATCAGGTAGGGTTTGACCGAGTGATACTGCTTGAAGAACTGGGTCATGTCGACGATGAGGTCGCGAATCACCGGCAGACCGGGCAGCGGCCGCAGGACGACCGGCTGTTTGAGATCCTTGATTTCGGTCAGGCAGGCGAGACCGTTCTTGCCGTTGATGTTCATCGCATCCGAGCCGCAGATGCCTTCGCGACACGAGCGGCGATAGGACAGGGTGTCGTCCTTGGCCTTCAGCCGGGTGAGGATGTCGAGCAGCTTGCGGTCGAGTGCGAAATCGACTTCGACCGAAATGTCCTGCATGTAAGGCGCGTTGTCCTTGTCGGGATCGTAGCGGTAGATCTTGAACTGCATGGTACTGGTGGCCATAGTCATTGACTCCTTAGCGCACGATCAATAGGAACGCGTCTTCAGCGCGATGGATTCGACGGACAGCGGCTTCATGATCACCGGCTTGTAGCTGAGCTGATTGCCCGCCCGATGCCAGAGCGTGTGCTTGTGCCACGTGAGGTCGTCGCGTCCGTTCGGATTGGCGGCCGTATCCGGCGCGTCATCCCGGACATGAGCCCCACGCGACTCCTTGCGGGCATCGGCCGAAATCATCGTCGCCTTGGCGACCTCGATCAGATTGTCGAGTTCGAGCGCTTCGACCCGCGCCGTGTTCCAGATCTGCGATTTGTCCCGGATCTCGGTTCTGAGCACGGCTTTCTCGATCTCGAGGATCTTCGCCACGCCTTCGGCAAGCATGTCCTTGAAGCGGAAAACGCCGCAGTGCTTCTGCATCGTGCGCTGCAGTTCGAGGCGGGTTTCGTTGACGTCGGCGCCGTGGGTCTGGGTGTTGAGCCGGTTCAGTCGTGCCATCGTGAAATCGGCGAAGTTTGCCGGCAGATCCTTGAGACCGACATCCCCCGAGCGGAGATCTTCGATCACCGAATCGCCCGAAGCCTTGCCGAACACCAGAAGATCGAGCAGCGAATTGGTTCCCAGGCGGTTGGCGCCATGCACCGAGGCGCAGGCGACTTCGCCAGCGGCGTAAAATCCGCGCACCGGTGAGCCGTCCTCAGCGACGACCTGGCCCTTGTAGTTGGTCGGTACGCCGCCCATCTGGTAATGGCAGGTCGGCACCACCGGGATCGGCGCCTTGATCGGGTCGATGCCGGCGAACTGGATCGAAATCTCGCGGATTCCCGGCAGGCGCTTCATGATCGTCGCCGGATCGAGGTGGGTGATGTCGAGCAGGACGAAATCCTTGTTTGGCCCACAACCCCGCCCTTCGTTGATTTCGGTGACCATCGCCCGCGAAACGACGTCGCGCGAAGCCAGATCCTTGGCGTTCGGTGCGTAACGTTCCATGAAGCGCTCGTTGGCCGAATTGCGCAGGATGCCGCCTTCGCCGCGCACCCCCTCGGTGATCAGCACGCCGGCACCGGCGACGCCGGTCGGGTGGAACTGCCAGAACTCCATGTCTTCGAGTGCGATGCCGGCGCGCGCCGCCATGCCCAGACCGTCACCGGTATTGATGAAGGCGTTGGTCGATGAATAGAAGATTCTGCCGGCGCCGCCGGTGGCAAAGACCGTTGCCCTGGCGTGGAAGGCCACGACCTCGCCGGTCTCCATTTCGAGGGCGATCACCCCGAGGACCTGGCCCGATTCGTCGCGAATCAGATCGAGCGCCATCCATTCGACGAAGAACTGCGTGTTGGCCCGAACGTTGCGCTGATAGAGCGCGTGCAGCATGGCGTGACCGGTGCGGTCGGCGGCCGCGCAGGCCCGGCGAACCGGCTTCTCGCCGAAGTTCGACATGTGCCCGCCGAACGGACGCTGGTATATCCTGCCTTCGTCGGTGCGGTCGAACGGCATGCCGAAGTGTTCGAGTTCGACGACCACCTCCGGCGCCTTGCGACACATGTATTCGATCGCGTCCTGGTCGCCGAGCCAGTCGGAGCCCTTGACCGTGTCGTACATGTGCCAGTGCCAGTGATCTTCCTCGGAGTTGCCGAGCGAGGCCGAGACGCCGCCTTGCGCCGCCACCGTGTGCGAACGGGTCGGAAAGACCTTGGACAGGACGGCCGTCTTCAGGCCGGCCTCGGAAAGCTGAATCGCTGCGCGCAGGCCTGAACCCCCCGCGCCGACGATCACCGCGTCGAATTTACGTACCGGGATGCTTAGCTTGCTCACTTACATTCTCCAGAGGATCTGAACCGCCCAGCCGGCGTAACCGACGAGCACCGCAGCCGTTGCAATCATCATCAGCAGACGCAAGCCATCCGGCTTGACGTAATCCATCCAGATGTCGCGGATACCGATCCAGGCGTGATAGAAAACGCTGACAAAGAACAGAAAGCTGGCAAATTTCATGAAGCCGTTGGCGAAGATGCCGCGCCAGGCCTCGAACGAATCGGGCCCGACGACAGCCACGACGACCAGGAAGATGACGGTGTAGACGGCCATGATGATCGCCGTCGCACGCTGGATGACCCAGTCCTTGAGGCCGTAGTGGGCCCCGACGAGAATGCGATTTACCATAGCACTTTGGCTCCGATGATCAGGGTCAGCGCAATGCTGACCGCGAAGACGACCTTGCTCGAGAAGCGTGCCGCCTCGAGTTCGACACCCTTGTGCAGGTCGAGCATCAGATAACGGATGCCGGCGCAGAAGTGGTGCATGTAAAACCAGATGAGGCCAAGCAGGACGATCTTCGCGAGCGGATGGCCAACCACCTCCCGGGCGCTGGCGAAGGTCTCCGGCGAGGTCAGGCTGCTCTGGAACAGCCATAACAGGAAGGGCAGCAGCAGAAAAAGCCCCGCCCCGCTGACCCGATGAATGATCGACAGGATACCCGGAAGGGGTAGCCTGATGGTGGGCAAGTCCAAGTTCTTTGGACGCCTTTTCTTGATTGCCATTTCTGCCATGAATGTCATCCCTGAGGTGTGAGGTGGCCGGATGCACGCCATCCGACCGCTATGAAACCACGCTGGATTATAAACTAACCCCGCCTGGCTGACTGGGCCACCCTGAGTGTCGGGAGTGTTCACCCGAGTTCATTGTGGTAATGATAATTGCGTGTGGCATAGAAACCGCGGCGCCATTCGACCGGCTTCTGGCCATAGGTAAAGGTCACCCGTTCGACGAGCAGCAGCGGGCTGCCCTCGGCCACCTTGAGCAGCTCCGCACTGATCCGGTCGGCCGACACGGCGCGCAGCCGCTCGTCGGCACGGATCATGCGAACGCCATAACGCGTCTCGAACAGGCTGTAGAGGGATTCTCCCGACTTGAGGACGTCCAGCGACAGATCGGGAAAAAGCTCGCTGGAGAGGTATATCTCGTCGAAGACCACGGGTTCGTCGCCCAGTTTCAACAGGCGACGAACAATGGTGATCGGCGCCCCGGTTTCGAGCGCGAGGGTGCGTGCCACATCGGCGCCGGCCTTGGCCCGCCAGCACTCCAGGGGGACACTCTGGGAAACCTGGAGATCGCCCTGATTGGGAACCAGGCGGAGAAAACGAAAAAAGGATCCGGGATCCTTGTGCGTGGCGACGAAAGTGCCTCTTCCCTGCTGCCGCAGGAGAAGGTTCTCGGCCGCCATCTCGTCGATTGCCTTGCGCACCGTTCCCTGACTCACCCCGAAGCGCGCCGCGAGCTCCGACTCGCTCGGGATGGGGTCGCCAGGACCCCACTCGCCAGACTCCAGATGGCCAAGGATCAATTCCTTGATCTGTCGGTACAGGGGGCTGAAGGTGGGGGAATGCACTGGCGTAGACCTGCTCATGGGGCGCAATTTCAGCATAAATTCACGCGCTCGTCCATCCTGTTTCTATTATTAATATCATATATAAGACATAAGATATATTTGACACTCAACAAGCTTAGATCTTATGATTTGCGCGGTTTGCTGCCCCTGCAGGCGAACGATGTGCCGGGGCGACGCCGATCCCATTGTGCTCAATTTTTGCCCACCACTCACGATACTCTCGACAGGAGCTGCATCATGTCCAAAGCCCCCATGCGCGTCGCGGTCACCGGCGCTGCCGGTCAAATTGGTTACAGCCTGCTTTTCCGGATTGCCTCCGGCGAAATGCTCGGCAAGGATCAACCGGTCATCCTCCAACTCCTCGACCTGCCGCAAGCCCAGAAAGCCTGCCAGGGCGTGATCATGGAACTGGAAGACTGCGCCTTCCCGCTGCTCGCCGGCATGTTCGCCACCGATGATCCGAACGTGGCCTTCAAGGATGCCGATGTCTGCCTGCTGGTCGGCGCACGTCCGCGGGGTCCGGGAATGGAGCGGGCCGACCTGCTGACCGCCAACGGTGCCATCTTCACCGTCCAGGGCAAGGCGATTGCCGAGAACGCGAGCCCCGACGTGCGCGTGCTGGTGGTCGGCAACCCCTGCAATACCAACGCCCTGATCGCCGGCGCTGCAGCGCGAAAAGTCGGCCGCACCAATCCCGCCAATTACCACGGCATGCTGCGCCTCGACCACAACCGTGCCCTCTCGCAACTTGCCGCGAAGAGTGGACGGCCGGTCGCGAGCTTCCGGCAGCTCGTCGTCTGGGGCAACCATTCGCCGACGATGTACGCCGATTACCGCAACTGCACCTCGAACGGCGACAACGTCAAGGGGCTGATCAATGATCCGGCGTGGAACAACGACGTCTTTCTGCCGACCGTCGGCAAACGCGGCGCGGCGATCATCGACGCCCGCGGTCTCTCCTCAGCCGCGTCAGCCGCCAACGCCGCGATCGACCACATGCGCGACTGGGTCCTCGGTTCGGACGAATGGGTGACCATGGGCGTCCCCTCGGATGGTTCGTACGATATTCCGGTGGGCATCGTTTTCGGTTTCCCCTGCGAATGCAAGGGCGGTTCGTTCAGCATCATCCAGGGCATCGAGATCGACGACTACTCGCGCGACAAGATCAGCAAGACGCTCAAGGAGTTGACCGACGAGGCGGAAGCCGTCAAGGACATGCTCTGATCGTTTGATCACGCAAGTCTCTGCCGGGATGGCCGCGGCCGGTCCGCGGCTTCGCCGGGCAGTCTCCAGCGCGGTAGAATGTCGGCTTCACGAAACGCGGAAGCCGCTCCCCCATGCACCACTCCCACCCCAGCCAGGTCCTGTTCGCAGGCGAGAAGCCTTTCCCGATGATGCCCGCCGTCGACCACTACGCGGGCTCCGAAAAACTGATGCGCAAGGCCCTCCAGTTGCAGAACGAACTGGGGCCGATCTTCGACCTCACCTGTGACTGCGAAGATGGCGCCGCGGCCGGCGCCGACCGGGAGCATGCCGAGATGGTCGCCGACGTCATCAACAGCGAGGCCAATCGCCACGGCCGCGTTGGCGTGCGCATCCACGACCTCGGCCACCCGCGCTGGGCAGCGGATATCGCAACCATCGTCGGCCGGGCCGGCCAGCGCCTGGCTTTCCTGACGCTGCCCAAGGTGCGCAGCAGCGATGACCTGCGAACCTTGCTGCACGCGGTGCACCAGGCCAGCGCCAATGCCGACCGCGAACGGCCGATTCCGGTGCATGTGCTGATCGAAACGCATGGCGCCTTGCGCGACGTCTGGGAGATTGCCGCCCTACCGGAGGTCGAATCGCTCGACTTCGGCCTGATGGATTTCGTTAGCGGCCATCATGGCGCCATTCCCGGATCGGCGATGCAGAGCCCGGGACAGTTCGAGCACCCCCTGATCGTGCGCGCCAAGTGTGAAATCGCTGCGGCGGCGCTCGCCAACGGCGCCGTGCCGTCGCACAACGTCACCACTGAACTCAAGGATCTCGATCTCGTCCGCCGCAACGCCGAACGCGCCCGCAATGAATTCGGCTATCTGCGCATGTGGAGCATTCATCCCAAGCAGATCGTTCCCATCTTCGAAGCCATGTGCCCGGACTTTTCGCAGGTCGAGACTGCCGCCGCGATCCTGATTGCCGCCCAGGATTGCGGCTGGGGACCGATCCAGCACGCCGGCCAGCTGCACGACCGTGCTTCTTACCGCTACTACTGGGAACTGCTGGCACGGGCGCAGGCAACCGGCATGCGCCTGCCGGAAACCGCCCGGCAGCGATTTTTCGCCTGAGGCCATGGACCTGCCGGCGCTGACCGCGAAGATCCTCGAATTTCGCGATGCCCGCAACTGGGCGCAGTTCCACAGCCTGCGCAACCTGATCGTCTCGCTGAATCTCGAAGCCAGCGAGCTGCTCGAACTCACACAGTGGAAGAGCGACGCCGAGATGGCCGATCTGGCCGGCAGCAGCGTCGCCCGGGAAGCGCTGCGTGACGAATGCGCCGACGTGCTGATCTACCTGCTGCTGATTGCCGAGCAGGCGGGAATCGACCTCGAAGACGCCGCGCACCGCAAGCTGGCCAAGAACGCCGAGAAATATCCGGTCGACACCAGCTACGGATCGAGCCGGAAATACTCGGACCGGGACGCCGGCCGGCCGCCGACGGACGCCTGAGACCCGGCTGAAACCCGGTCCGCAGCCCTCGCGTCACCGCGGTCGGCCGGCGTCAGGCTTCCTGGCTTTCGAGCGTGAACCCGGCGCCGTCATCGAGGCCGAGCCGCTCGACGAGACACGGCATCACTTCCTGCAGAGTCGCCTGCAGCGTCCACGGGGGATTGATCACGAACAGCCCGCTGCCGTGCATGCCGAAGCCGTCGGCAGCCGGCGTCCTGACCCGCAGCGTGACGTGCAGCCAGTGACTCGCCGGCAGGCGTTTCAGCCGCAGCGGCAGGTCGTGCGCGTCGAGCCGGGTCAGCTGGGGGTACCAGAGCATGTAGGTGCCGCCGGGAAAGCGTCGCAGGCACTCCTTGAGCGAATGGACGACCCGCTCGTAGTCGCGCCGCTCTTCGTATGGCGGGTCGATCAGCACCAGCGCCCGTCGCGGCGGCGGCGGCAACAAGGCCTGCATGCCGACAAAACCGTCGCCCTCGTGAACCATCACTCGTTTGCCAAGAGCGTGGACATTCTCGCGCAGCCGAAGCACCTCCCGGCTATGCAGTTCGAACAGCCACAGGCGGTCCTGCGGACGCATCGTCGATAACGCGAAGAACGGCGAACCCGGGTATTTCTTCAGGTTGCCATCCGGATTCAGTCTGCACACCACGCTCAGGTAGTCGGCGACGGGCGACGGCAGCTCCTTCTTTCCCCAAAGTCGGCCGACGCCCCCCCGATACTCGGCAAGCTTGACCGCCTGGACGGAATCGAGCGCATACGAAGCGGCTCCGGCATGCGTATCGACGTACCAGAAAGCCTTGTCCTTGCGGCCGAGGTAGCGTGCGAGCTGCACCAGCACCAGATGTTTGAGCACATCGGCGTGGTTGCCGGCGTGGAAAGCGTGGCGGTAGCTCAGCACCGGCTACGCTGCCGGTGCCGCGGCAGGGACGGCCAGCATCGGCAGCCCGGGCACTATGCCGGCACCCGGATCTGGCCGTCGGTACTGAACTGGTAGTCGTGGAAGATGTGCTCGGCGCTCAGCAGGCGGTAGCTGCCGTCGCCGAGGCGGGTCGAGGTATCCTTGAGCCGGTACGCGTAGTGACCACAGGTCCAGCAATCGAAGTTGCGCATCTGGGTGCACAGACAGGTCTTGTCCCTGACCGAAAGTCGCTTGACGCCGGGGTTCGCCGCAAGCTCGCGGTTGTACGCGCTGATGTACGAGCAACTGCCGCTGCTGTCGAGAAGGTAGCCGTAGGCCTCGCAGTTGGGCCGGATGCCGTCGCCGATCGCCGGGCTGTTGCTCAACATGCGCATCGGGTAGCCGGTCGGGGAAATCTGGTTGACCTCGATCTGATCTTCGCTGGCTTCGAAATAACGCTGCTTGACATCCTCCGGCAGGCCGCACTCCCTGGACACGGTAAACCGTGTCGCCACCTGGACGGCCGCAGCGCCCTGCTCGAGAAAGGCGACGGCGTCGCTGCCGGTAAAGATACCGCCGGCCGGAATCAGCGGAATAGCGAGCTGCTCGGCTTGCAGAAAGCGATGAATCTCGCTGAAGATGGTCGCCAGATCGTATTGTGCCCAATCCATGCCGAAGCCGAGATGGCCGCCGGCGAGCGGCCCTTCGACCACGACGTAGTCGGGCAGGCGCTTGCTGCGCGCGGTCTTGCGCAGGAACAGCTGCAGCGCGCGCAACGAAGAAACGATGATGCCGAGCTTGGCATCGCGAAAACGCGGATGGTCTTCGATCAGGGCAAAAGAACCCAGATGCAGGCCAGCCGCCAGCGTGATGCCGTCGATTCCGGCGTCGAGCGCCGCCGCCATGCGCACGCGCAGCGTCTCGCGCGGTGCGTTCATGGTCAGCTTCTCCATGCAGTTGACGAAGATCAGGCCGTCGCCACGCTTCGCCTCCATGGTCCTGCCGACGTGCATCCCGGTCGCCTCGGCGAGCTGGCCGAGATCGAAGCGCACCATCGACTTGTCGGAATTGGCGACATTGAATTTGTACTGCCTGAGCTTGTCCTTGACGAACTTGGCGTTGAAGCGCCGATCGGCGACCGTATTCACCATCGCGTCGGAGATGTGTCCGATGCCGCCGAGTCGCGCCGCTTCGAGCGCGAGTTCGGCCGTTGAAATATCGACGCCCATGCCACCGATGACAATCGGCACCAGTTCCTGATTACCCAACCGCAGACGGAAATCATCAACGCTCTTCATCCACATCCTTCCCAACCCGGGCCCGCGCCTTCAGCCAATCCGGCCGGTCATCATAAGAATTGCCTCAAGCTCGCCATTATCGCTCATCCCACGCCTGCGTGGCTTGCGCAAGCCAGCGAAATCGCGACCCGCGCAGGGCGAATCTGCCACGCACAGCGCCACAACGTCAAGCGGCGAGCGAACGGCCTGCCGGCCGGTGTATGATGAGCCGCTCGCCGATGCCAGATGGAGCATGCCATGTCCGACTGCAGTCCCGCCGACCCGCCGATCTCGCCCGCCTGCGAGATCGGCATCCGGCGCAACGGCGTCTTCGATGCAGCCGCCTTCGAGCGCGCGATCGGCGACCTGCTCACCGCCTGCGGCATTGCCCCGGACTCAACGCACATGGGCCGCACACCGCAGCGCGTGCGCGAACTCTGGCAACGTCGCCTGCTCGGCGGCTACGACCTCGACCCGGCGACGGCGCTCGGCGACGGTTTCGCCGATCATCGCAGCGACCTGGTGGTGATCCGCGGCATTGCCGTGCATGGCGTCTGCCCGCACCATCTGGTTCCTTTTCGCGGCGTCGCGCACGTCGCCTATCTGCCCGGCGGCCGCCTGCACGGCTTTGGCCGCATCGCCCGCCTGGTCGATGCGATCGGCCATTGCTTCACCTATCAGGAATGGATGACGCGCGACATCGCCGAGGCGCTGATGCGGCACGGAAAAGCGCTCGGCGCAGCCTGCGTCATCGAAGCCGAGCAGCTGTGCCTGTTGCTCGGAGAAGACCGGCGCGGTGACGAACGGGTGATCACCCAGGCGTTCAGTGGTGAATTCGAGCACTCCGAGCCCTTGCGCAGCGACTTCCGGCGGGCCCTCAGCGGCGGCCGCCACGGCGGCTGAACATGAGCTTTGCGACCCACCCGCTGTGGCTGGTCGGCTTTCGACCCTTCTTTGCCCTCGCCTGTTTGTCCGGACTCAGCCTGCCGGTGCTCTGGGCGCTGATCTTCTCGGGGCTGCTGACGCCGCCATCGGCCCCTTTCTCCCCCAGCCAGTGGCACGCGCACGAGATGTTCTTCGGTTTCGGCTGGGCCGTCCTCGGCGGCTTCCTGCTCACCTCGACCAAGAACTGGGTGAAGACGCGCGGCTACCACGGCGCGGTGTTGATTCTCCTCGTCGCCGCCTGGCTGCTCGAACGCGCCGGCATGTGGTTCGCCGGCGAACTGCCCCCGTTCATCTTCCGCCTTGCCAGCAACCTCTTCATCGCCAGTATCGTCGCCCTGCTGCTGTGGACGCTGATCCGCTACCGCGAGAATGATTCGTTTCGCGACAACTACTTCTTCCTGATCATCCTGCCGCTCTTCCTGGTCGCCAAGAACCTGCTGCTGAGCCCCGACCATTTCCAGACCGGCGCCGCGATGACGCTGGCGCTGTTTCGCGTCGCTTTTCTCGTGATGCTCGAAAGAACACTCACCCAGTTCATGAAGAACGCCCTGCAGACCGACATCCTGCGCAGGCCCGCACTCGATACGGCGATCAAGCTTCTGGCGCTCCTGCTCGTTTTCGCGAGCCTGCTGCCGGCGCCGATCGCCCCCTGGATCGAGTTCCCGCTCGCCCTGCTGCTCGGCATCCGCTTCGTTTTCTGGCAGCCGCAATTGGCCTTCCGCCGGATCGAGATCGGCATCATGTACCTTGGCTATCTGGCGATCGTCGCGCAGTTGCTGCTGCAGTTCGTCGAACAGCTCGCGCAGCCGGCCTGGGTCGGTTCGCTGCCGATGCATGTGTTCACTTTCGGCGCCATGGGCCTGATCATTCCCGCCATGCTGATCCGCATCGCCAACGGTCACACCGGCCGCAAGGTCGTTTTCGACCGCCTCGACAAGAGCGTGCTGTGGATCATGATCGCCGGCTTCGTCATCCGCATCGTCGCCCCGCAGTTCGACCCGGCCGGTTACCTGCACTGGATCGGCCTCGCCGCAGCGTGCTGGTTCCTCACCTTTGCCATTCTCGCCTGGCGTTACATCCCTTACCTGATGCAGCCCCGGCTGGATGGCAAGGCGCATTGAGGGGCGGCAGCGACGCCGTGACGGCACCGGCATCGACCGCGGGCGATGCGACATGGGTCGCCAGAGGACTCGTCAGAACTCGAACAGCTGATTGTTGTACAGCATGCGCGGTCGGAAACGCGCCGCGCAGGCCTCGACTTCGGCCATCGTGAGCTCGATCTGACTCGGCTTCAGATGACTGATATATATCTCGACCGCGGTCATCAGCTGGCTCAGTTCGTTCGCCAGCATGTTCGGGCACAGATGCTTGGAGAGCTCGGCCAGTCGCTGTTCCCGGTTCGGGAAAGCAGTCTCGATCAGCAGATAGCGCAGGTTGGCGATGCGGTTGACGACCGGCCAGAAAGCGGTATTGATCGTCGTATCGCCGGTAAACACGAGGCTGCCGGTCCCCGAGTCGAGTTGATAGCCGACGGCCGGAACCGTGTGCTCGGCAGGCAGGACGGTGATCGTTCGCGCGCCCAGCCGGATCGACTGCCCGACCGCAATCGCCTGATACCGCATCAGCGGCTGCTCCCGGCTCGGGATGACGCTGAAATCGGGCCAGATCTGCCAGTTGAAGATGTGGCGGCCAATGATCTCCAGGGTGGCCGCAGTGGCATGCACGATGACCGGTTGCGAGCGCAGGTCACTGACCGAATCGACCAGCAACGGCAGCGAGGCAATGTGGTCGAGATGTGAGTGGGTCAGGAAGACATGATCGATGAGCGCGAGGTCGGCCAGCGACAGATCGGCGACGCCGGTGCCGGCATCGATCAGGATGTCATGATCGACGAGGATCGATGTCGTCCGCAGATGGGGGCCGCCAATGCCGCCGCTGCAGCCCAGAATCCTGACCTTCATGGCGCCGACCCCGGCGTCCTCTGCCCGGCGCAGCTGGTCGCCGACACCCGAGTCCGACTGTCGGCCCGCCCGCACGGGAGAAATGCGTCCATCACGTCCGAAGGAAGAATTCCATCTTCACCCCGGCAATCTCGATCACGTCATGATCCTCCAGACGCCGCGCCTGAGTGTCCATGGAGACGCCGTTCAACAACGGGAAATCGAGTCCTTCGACATGCGTCAGAAAGTAACCCTGCTGCCGCCGGGCGATGACGGCCACCTGGCCGGGTCTGCCGAGCGTGGTCAGTGTCTTGGTCAGTTGCAGCTGGTGGCCGGCATTGGAGCCGTTGAGCAGGCGAATCGCTGCGCTGGGCGGGGTGGCCTCCGCCGTGCCGCCCCCCGGCGGGATGACGGGGCGCAAGGGTGGTATTTTTTCGTACTCCGAAATGGTGCCGACAGCGGTAGCTTCGACAATGTACTTCATCCGGTACTTGCCCAGTTCGATGACATCGCCGTTCTTCAGGAAATGCTTCTTGACCGGCTGACCGTTGACCAGCGTGCCGTTGGTACTGTTGAGGTCCTCCAGAAACGAATCGTTGAGGATGGTCACCACGGCCGCATGTTCGCCACTGATCGCCATATTGTCGATCTGGATGTCGTTCTGTGCCTTGCGACCGATGCTCATGCGCTCCTTGCGCAGCTGGATTTCCTTGAGAACCAGCCCATCCATGCTCAGTATCAGCTTTGCCATCGCCCCACTTATCCTCAATTAAGCCATGACCAGAGCCTGGCCCAGCCGGTACGGGCGACCGGAAACTCATGCAGGACCTTGACCACGACCACCGAGACGTTGTCCTCACCGCCGTTGTCGTTGGCCATCCGGATCAGTTCCGTCACCAGCAGTTCGAGGTTGGCGCCGAACATCTCGAGGGTGTGCTGAATCTCCGCTTCGTCGAGCATGTCGTAAAGACCATCGGAACAGAGCAGATAGAGGTCACCCGGACGCACCGGGTGCACATGAAGCTCCGCCTCAACGTCATCATTGACACCCATGGCCCGCGTCACGAGATTTCTGTTCTGGGCGTGGCGGGCATCCTCCGGCGTCACCAGACCCTGGTCGATCTGCTCCTGCAACAGCGAGTGATCACGCGTGATGGCCGTCAATTTCTCGCCCCGCAGACGATACAGCCGTGAGTCGCCGACATGCGCGACGATCGCCTTGTCATCGCAGAAAACGGCCGCGAGGAGCGTCGTCCCCATGCCGCGAAACTGCTCGTTGCTCTCCGCCGCGTCGAAGATCGCCGAGTTCACTCGCGCAATCTGCTCGCTCAGGCAACGCTTGGCAAACGGGTCGCCCGCCAGGCTGTCCGGCGTGTGCGGCGCGGTCACCGCAAAAGCCGTTTGCAGACCGTTCGCCAGCAAGGTGGTCGCCATCTGGCTCGCCACTTCGCCGGCCTGGTAGCCACCCATGCCGTCGGCCAGGATCGCGAGGCCATGGCGAGCGTTGGCGAACACCGAGTCCTCGTTATGTTCGCGTACCCGTCCGGTGTCCGTCCGCATGGCGATTTCCAGCGCGCCCAAGAGAAGGTCAGTCACCATAGGGCAATTCGACCCCCAGCCCGCGCTCACGTGCCAGCGACTCCAGGCGGATGGCCAGCGCCAGATCCTGAACCGCCAGTCCCTGCGACTCGAACAGCGTGATCTCGCTCGCCGTCGAGCGCCCTGGCTGCCGAGCGCAGATCACATCGCCGAGTTCGACCAGTTGACGCGCATGCAGACGCCCTTTTTCCAGCAACGGCAGGAGATCGCCGGATTCTTGCAGCGCCGTGTCGACGCTGTCGACGACGATCGGCGAGCAACGCTTGAGGACATCCTCGCCCAGTTCACGGCGAATCAGCGAATTCGATCCGGCGGCATTGATGTGGGTGCCCGGCGACAGCCAGTCGGCGTCGAACAGCGGCGTCGCCGAAGTCGTGACCGTGCTGACGATGTCGCTGCCCCGCACCACCTCCTCCGGCGAAGCCGCCGGGATCACCTCGAGCGCCAGACGCTCGGACATCTTCGTGCAAAAAGCGGCCAGGCGATCAGCATCGCGCGCATAGACCTTGACGCGCAGCAGCGCCGCCACCGCGGCGATCGCTTCGAGATGTCCCTCGGCCTGCCAGCCGGCACCGAAAACGCCTGCCACGCGCGCATCCGGTCTCGCCAGCCAGCGCGTCGCGATGCCGGATGCCGCACCGGTACGCATCATGCCCAGGCGGTTGGCCTCGATCACCGCCAGCAGGCGGCCGGTCGACGCGCGATAGAGGTGCACCAGAAAACGCACCCCCGACCGGTTGCTGGTGTAGGCCTTGTAACCGATGACATCGAACTGCGGCAATGCCCCCTGCAGAACATGCAGCGTCGTTTGCGGCAGGCGGGTGCGCTGGCGGGGAAGGTCACAGGCCAGGCGCGACGAGAGTGCTCGATGGGCGGCCTCGACCGCGGCCAGCGCAATCGGCATGCTCAGCAATTGCTCAACGTCATTTTCACTCAGAAACAGTGGCATCGTGTCCTCGAATCTGGCAGCAAACGAAAGGCACGGACTCTTGAGCCGCCGTCCGGCAACAGCCCGCATATCAATTCCCGGATCGATTCTACCGGCAAATGGCGCAGTTAAAAGAGCACACCTTCACGGACCCACAAAAAAGGCAGACCGCAGTCTGCCTTTCTCACGTGACGAAAGTTCTCAAACCGCTCCTAGATCAGCGCCTTGATCAGCTTGCCCATCTCCGACGGGTCACGCGTCACCGTGAAACCACACTCTTCCATGATCGCCAGCTTGGCGTCGGCGGTATCGGCGCCGCCGGAGATCAGCGCACCGGCGTGACCCATGCGCTTGCCGGCCGGCGCGGTGACGCCGGCGATGAAGCCGACGATCGGCTTCTTCATGTTGGCCTTGCACCACACGGCAGCGTCGGCTTCGTCCGGACCGCCAATCTCGCCGATCATGATCACGGCGTCGGTCTCGGGATCGTCGTTGAACAGACGCATGATGTCGATGTGCTTGAGGCCGTTGATCGGGTCACCGCCGGTGCCGACTGCCGACGACTGGCCGAGACCGATTTCGGTCAACTGACCGACGGCTTCGTAGGTCAGCGTGCCTGAACGCGAGACCACCCCGATGCGGCCCTTGCGGTGAATGTGACCGGGCATGATGCCGATCTTGACTTCGTCCGGCGTGATCAGGCCCGGGCAGTTCGGACCCAGCAGCAGGGTCTTCTTGCCGCCCGCGGCTTCCTTGCGCAGCATCTTGTTGCGCACCATCAGCATGTCGCGAACCGGAATCCCTTCGGTAATGCAGACGACCAGGTCAAGGTCGGCTTCGACCGCTTCCCAGATCGCTGCCGCGGCACCGGGTGGGGGTACGTAGATCACCGAGACGGTGGCGCCGGTCTCGGCAGCGGCAGCCTTCACCGAGCCATAGATCGGAATGCCGAAAATGCTCTCGCCGGCTTTCTTGGGATTGACCCCGGCGACGAAGCAGTTCTTGCCGTTGGCGTATTCCTGGCATTTCTCGGTATGGAACTGTCCGGTCTTGCCGGTGATGCCCTGGGTGATGATCTTGGTGTCTTTGTTGATCAGAATCGACATGGTGGCTCCTTAACTGACCGCAGCAACGATCTTGGTGGCGGCTTCGGCCATTGAATCGGCAGTGATGATCGGCAAGCCCGAATCACTGAGGATTTTCTTGCCGATATCTTCGTTGGTCCCCTTCATGCGGACGACCAGCGGCACGGAGAGATGGGTTACCCGAGCAGCGGCGACGACCCCGGTGGCGATGGTGTCGCAGCGCATGATACCGCCGAAGATATTGACCAGAATTCCCTTGACCTTGGGGTTTCTGAGCATGATCTGGAAGGCTTCGGTCACTTTCTCGGTCGTCGCACCGCCGCCGACGTCGAGGAAGTTGGCCGGCTCGGCGCCGAACAGCTTGATCGTGTCCATCGTGGCCATCGCGAGACCGGCGCCGTTCACCAGGCAGCCGATGTTGCCGTCGAGCGAAATGTACGAGAGATCGAACTTCGACGCTTCGAGTTCATCGGGGTCTTCTTCGTCGAGGTCGCGATAAGCGACGATTTCGGGTTGCCGATAGAGTGCGTTGGAATCAAAGTTGAACTTGGCGTCGATGGCCTTGATGTTGCCGTCGCCTTCGAGGATCAGCGGGTTGATTTCGGCCAGCGAGGCGTCGGTTTCCATGTAGCAGGTGTAGAGGCCCTTGAGCGCGGCGACCGCGCGCTCGACCGATGCCGCCGGAACGCCGATGCCGGTCGCCAGCGAAGCCGCCTGCTCGTCGGTCAGCCCGACGATCGGATCGATGAACACCTTGAGGATTTTCTCGGGAGTCTTGTGAGCCACCTCCTCGATATCCATCCCGCCTTCGGAGGAAGCCATCATGGCGACCTTCTGGGTCGTCCGGTCGGTCAGCGCAGCCACGTAGTACTCCTTGCGGATGTCTGCCCCCTCCTCGATCAGCAGGCGACGCACCGGCTGGCCGAGCGGGCCGGTCTGGTGAGTGACCAGTTGCATGCCGAGGATCTGGCCGGCGTACTGGCGAACCTCGTCCAGCGACTTGGCCACCTTGACGCCCCCGCCCTTGCCACGACCACCGGCGTGAATCTGGGCCTTCACCACCCAGACCTTGCCCCCCAGGGATTCGGCTGCCGCGACCGCCTCATCGACGGACTGGCAGAACACCCCGCGCGGAACCACAACGCCGAATTTCTTCAGGAGTTCCTTGCCCTGATATTCGTGAATTTTCATGCGCTTTCCTTGCTTGAGTTAAGGTTGCGAAAGATAACGGACCATGGGCAGAAAGTCCTACCCAGGCTTGCGGCCACGGTACCAGCGCGGGTAATGGCGCTGCTCCGTGTCCGTATGCGACTCCAGGGCGTGGCAGCGGTCGAACTGATAGGGCCTCCGGGGCCGCTATCGTCGTTGTCGCGCCCATCGCTGGCAAAGGTTTGCAGCGCGGCAGTCGGCGGGAACATCACCAACCCGCTCAGGTGCGAGCAAGCGCGCGGGCTGCGAAAGAGATTCCTGACTGCCGTGCGGAAATTGGGGAAGAGGTTGATGCCGACGAGCTGAACGCTGCAAACGTGCATGCGGGTGCGGAGTGCAGTGGGTGGGGGCAGCGGCATCAAGGATCCTGGGGGATTTGCGAGCTTGTCAGGGCGTCGCGGCTGGCATTGAATTCTACAGCAAAAGCCCCCGGCTTTCTCGGCGAAATTCATAATTATGAGCCCCGGCAGGCAGCCTGCAGGGCCTGCCTGAAAGCCTGTTCCGGTCAGCCGACGAGACGCCTAATCTCCGCCAGTCCGGCCGAGAGCATGGCCAGATCCTGTGGCTCACCGATCTGCATCTCGGCAAGTACCGCCGGCACCGCAGCCATGCTCGGCAGGCTGCCGCGCAACAGCAAGCGCACGAGTTGCTGGCGCAAGGTCGCGAGTTCCGCCGCGAGCTGGGCGCGTGCCCGCGCCTGCCAGCGGTTGCCCGCCGGCAAACGGTGGATCGCCCCGCCCAGCCAGTCGAGATCGATCTCGCCCGCGAGTTCGGCGAGGGCGCGAGCCACCTCGTCCAGGGAATGACCGCAGGCGCGAGCCAGATTGACCCGATCGAACGCCGCCGCCACCTCGGCGCGCGCTTCGATCAGCGCCGCGACCGCCTGCCCACGGCTCTCGCCCTTCTTCAGGCGGACGCTGGCCTCGCCGACTGCCGCCCGGTAATCGACCACCAGCTGGCCAATCGGCGTACCCGCGAGATACTGCTTGAGGACCAGCGCAGTGGCCGCCGCGGTCAGTGCGCGCAGGCCCGCCATCAGCTCCCGCTGGCGGGCGGCGTCGAGCACCCGATCGAGCGCCTCGATCTCTCGCCACAGCACTTCGGCGTCAAGGACGCTGCTCGCGGCGTACCAGGCACCGGCGATTGCGGCCGGCGAAGCACCGGTCTCGTCACCCAGTTGCATGACAAAGGTCGTTCCCATGCGGTTCACCAGGCGATTGACCAGCTGCGTGGTGACGATGTCGCGCTTCAGCGGGTGGGCCGACAGCAGCTCCCGACAGAGCTCTTGCAGGGCCACCGGGAAGTAGTTCACCAGCAGCTCATGGACATCATCGCTGTCGGGCAGGCCGGAGGCCAGGAGGGCTTCCTTGAGGGAGATCTTGGTATAGGCGAGGAGGACTGCGATCTCCGGTGCGGTGAGACCGCGCTTCTGCTGCGCGCGCTCGCCGAGACCCTTGTCGTCGGGCAGAAACTCGATTCCCCGATGCAGTGCACCGCTCGCCTCGAGACTCCGGATCAGACGTGCGTGCGCCTCGATCAGCTCTGCAGCAAGCGCGCTTTCGAGCGCAATCGCCTGCGTCTGCTGGTAGTTGTCGGCCAGCACCAGGCGCGCTACCTCGTCGGTCATCGAGGCGAGCAGCGCATCACGCTGCTTGCCGGTGAGGTCACCGCGGCGAACCAGACCAGCGAGCAGGATCTTGATGTTGACCTCGTGGTCGGAGCAGTCGACGCCGGCAGAGTTGTCGATCGCGTCGGTAAAAATGCGGCCGCCGTTGAGGGCAAACTCGATCCGCGCCTTCTGGGTCAGACCGAGGTTGCCACCTTCGGCGATCATGCGCGCCCGCAGCTGGCTGGCATCGATGCGCAGAATGTCGTTGCCGCGATCATTGGCTTCCTGGTGGCTCTGCGTGCTGGCCTTGACGTAGGTCCCGATGCCACCGTTGTAGAGCAGGTCCACCGGCGCCTGCAGCAGCGCCCTGATCAACTCGGCCGGCGTCATCCGGGCGGCATCGACATTCAGCCAGGCGCGCAGCTCGGGCGACAGCGGGATCGACTTGGCGCTGCGCGACCAGACACCGCCGCCGGCAGAGATCAGCGCCGGCTCGTAGTCGGCCCAGGATGAACGCGGCAAGGCAAAAAG
The DNA here is from genome assembly GCA_036625225.1 of Candidatus Accumulibacter jenkinsii. Classification (GTDB taxonomy): domain Bacteria; phylum Pseudomonadota; class Gammaproteobacteria; order Burkholderiales; family Rhodocyclaceae; genus Accumulibacter; species Accumulibacter jenkinsii. The sequence goes on from JAZKUF010000002.1 coordinate 787,866, forward strand.
GCGCTGCCGCTCGCGCAGGCTGCGCGCCGGGTCCGGTTGCGGGTCGAGGAAGATATGCCGGTGATCGAAAGCGGCAAGCAGTCGGAGAGTCGGCGAGAGCAGCATGCCGTTGCCGAAAACGTCTCCCGACATGTCGCCGATGCCGATGACGGTCAATGGCTGCTGCTGGCCATCCAGGCCGAGTTCGCGGCAGTGCCGCTTGACGGCCTCCCAGGCGCCGCGGGCGGTGATGGCCATCTGCTTGTGGTCGTAACCCGCAGAACCGCCTGAAGCAAAAGCGTCGCCGAGCCAGAAACCGTATTCGATGGCGATGCCGTTGGCGATGTCGGAAAAGCTCGCTGTCCCTTTGTCGGCGGCGACGACCAGATAGGGGTCGTCGCCATCACGCCGGCGTACGCCCGCGGGCGGGACGACCTCGCCGTCGACCAGATTGTCGGTCAGATCGAGCAGGCCGCGGATGAAGGTGGTGTAACAGGCAATCCCCTCGGCCTGGAAAGCGTCCCGCTCGCTCGCCGCAGGCAGGCGCTTGCAGACGAAACCGCCTTTCGAACCCAGCGGAACGATCAGCGCATTCTTGACCATCTGCGCCTTGACCAGACCGAGCACTTCGGTGCGGAAATCCTCCATGCGGTCCGACCAGCGCAGCCCCCCGCGCGCTACCCGCGCGCCGCGCAGGTGCACGCCCTCGACCCGCTCGCTGTAGACGAAGATCTCGTAGAGCGGCGCCGGCGCCGGCAGGAAAGGGATATCGCGCGACGAGAACTTGAATGCCAGGTAGTCCTTCGGCTTGCCATCACCACCGGCCTGATAGACGTTGGTCCGCAGGGTGGCTTCAATCACCGTCTGCAGGGCAGCGAGGATACGGTCATCATCGGGATTGCTGACCGCCAGCAAGGCCGTGCGCAGTTCGTCGGCAAGGACCCTGGCGCGGACAGGGTCGGCTGCCGGTGAAAAAAATGCGGCGAAGAGATCCAGCAGGCCGCGCGTGATCCTGTAATGGCAGGCCAGACAGCGCTCGACATAGGACTGGCTGAAGGGCAGACCGGCCTGCCGCAGATAGCGGCAGTAGGCGCGCAGGATATTGATTTGCCGCCCGTCGAGACCCGCCAGCAGGACCAGGCGGTTGAATCCGTCGTTCTCGGCCTGGTCGCGGAGCAGGTCTTCGAGCAACTGGAGAAAGGCTCGCCGGGTTGCCTCGTCGTCGAGATTCGAAGGCGGCAACAGCACGGCGAAATCGGCCAGATGCAGGTCACTCCTGGGCAGGCTGAACGGCTGTTCCGAGAGCACCGTCAGCCCCATGTTTTCGAGCACCGGCAGGATCGCCGTGAGGGGCGGCGGGCGACCGCGGCGAAACAGTTTCAGGTGCTGCTGAGCGCCATCGTCTCCGGGCACTGCGCTCAGCTTGACTTCGACATGGCCACTGAGTTCGGCGGCCTCGAGGCGATCGAGGTCCGACACCGCCGACGCCGGCGTCACCCGCTCCTGGTACGACAAGGGCAAGGCCTCGGCATAGCGGCGCAGGAGGCGGTTACCGCGCTCCTCGCCGTAATGTCCGACGAGATTCTGTTTCAGTTCATCGCTCCAGCCGCGCACGATGCGCGCAACCTGGCTTTCGATCGCAGCGGAGTCGTAGTGGTCACGCGTATCCACCGGCGTGCGGGCGATGAAGTGCAGGCGCGCCAGCCTTGATTCGCCGAGCATGGCAAAGAAGTCGACGCGCTCGGCCGCCAGGGTTTCCTTGAAAAGGGCCGAGATCCGCTGGCCGATGGTGGTGTCGAAGCGCTCGCGCGGCATGTAGACGAGGGCCGAAACGTAGCGTCCCCAGGCGTCGTCGCGGAGAAAGACGCGCACCTGTTCGCGTTCGTAGAGCGCGACGATGCCGCCGGCAATGCGCATCAGATCGGCATGGGTGATCTCGATCAATTCGTCGCGCGGGTAGGTCTCGAGCACATTGAGCAGCGTCTTGTCGCGGTGGCTGCGCGGCTGAAAACCGATGGCTTGACGGACGGCAGCGATCTTGCGCCGCAGAAGCGGAATTTCGGTCGCTTCGACGTGGTAAACGTGTGCGGTGTACAGGCCGACGAAGGCTCGTACACCGACGATGTTGCCGTTCTCGTCATAACCCTTGACGCCGATGAAATCGAGGTAGGCCGAACGGTGCACCGTCGACTGTGCGTCGGCCTTGACCAGGATCACCGGCAAGGCGTCGCGGGCAAGCTCCGCCACCACCTCCGGAATGCCGGCCAGGCAACCGGCAAAGCGCGGCTGCTCGGCATGCCGGAGAATGCCGAGCCCGCTCCCGGGCAGCCGCATCAGGGTGTGCTGGACAGCGGCCGTACGGTATTCGGCATAACCGAGGAAGACGAAGTTGTTGGTCGCAATCCAGCGCAGATAGGCCGCCACTTCGTCGCTCTCGACAGCCGGCGTCGCAGCCATCGCCAGCGCGGCATCGTGCATGCGCTGCTGCATGGTGGCGCCGTCGTCGACCGCGGCGCGCACGTCGGCGAGAACGTCGACCAGTTCCTGCTGCAGATCGTCGATCACCGCCGCCTCACCGATGCGATCGATCTCGAGGTGAATCCAGGATTCCGGCTGACCGCCGGCCGCGCCGCGTGGCAGGGTCTGCTGCAGCGTACCGCCGGCACTGCGCCCGACGCTGAGCAGCGGGTGCAGGAGACGATGAATGGCCAGGCCATGGCGGTAAACGAGCATGCTGATCGAATCGACCAGGAAGGGCATGTCGTCGGTCACGACGTCGATCACGGTGTGCTCGGAGTGCCAGCCGTGACGGTCGAAATCGGGAGTATACAGGGCGATCCGCGTCTGTTTCGGCGCACGCACGTCGCCCAGCCGGAAATGCTGGACGGCTGCCCCGAGCAATTCTTCGGGACTGCCGTCGCTGACACCGCTCAGCTCGACATCGGCGAAATAGCCCTCGAGATATTCACCGATGCGTGCCGACAGATTCTGCTGCTCGGCGATTTCGCGCAGGTTGCGGCGCAGGTTGTGGGTAGACTCCGTCAGCTTGAACATGTCGCTCTCCTTTTCCGGATCGATCCCCTGCCACTGGCGACCTTCAGTATCCCTCCCCGCCAGACACAGCACCGGGCTGACGCGGATCAGCGAGCGCCGGCTCGCCGCCGACCCGTGACGCCGATACTCAATGATGCAGGATCTTGGCGAGAAACTGTTGCGCCCGCTCCGAACGGGGGTGCTCGAAGAAGGCGTCCTTGCTGTCGTCTTCGACGATGCGGCCCTGATCCATGAAGATGACGCGGCTCGCGACCCGTTTCGCGAAACCCATCTCGTGCGTGACGCACATCATGGTCATTCCTTCCTGCGCGAGTTCGGTCATCACATCGAGGACTTCGTTCACCATCTCGGGGTCGAGCGCCGAGGTCGGTTCATCGAACAGCATGCAGATGGGATCCATGGCCAGCGCCCTGGCAATCGCCACTCGCTGCTGCTGACCGCCGGAGAGCTGGCCGGGATACTTGCCCGCCTGCTCGCGCAGACCGACGCGATCGAGCAGCTTGATCGCCTTTTCCCGCGCCTGCTCCGGGCTGCGCCCGAGGACCTTGGTCTGGGCGATGCCGAGATTGTCCATGATGCTCATGTGCGGGAAGAGTTCGAAGTTCTGGAAGACCATGCCGACCGTCGAGCGCAGCTTCGAGAGGTTGGTTCGGGGATCGCCCACGGAGACACCATTGACGATGATCTCGCCGCTCTGGAAAGGTTCGAGGCCATTGACACACTTGATCAGCGTCGACTTGCCGGAACCCGAAGGGCCACAGACAACGATCACCTCGCCCTTGTGGACCTGCGTCGTGCAGTCGGTGAGGACCTGGAATGAACCGTAATGCTTGCTCACCCTGTTCATCGAAATCATCGAAAATCTCCTCGATTGATGGCCGCGGACGGGCTCAGGCCGTCTTGAGCTTGTTCTGGTAGTAGCGAACGATTCGCGATGCAGTAAAACAGATGACGAAATAGACGGCACCGGCAAAGAGCAGCAGCTCGACCAGCCGTCCGTCGCGATCGCCCACCTTGTAGGCGGCGCCGAAGAAATCGGCGAGGGCCGAGACATAGACCAGCGAGGTGTCCTGGAAGAGGATGATGCCCTGCGTCAACAACAGCGGCACCATGTTGCGGAAAGCCTGCGGCAGGACCACCAGGCGCATCGACTGACCGTAGGTCATGCCGAGCGCACTCGCCGCAGCCATCTGTCCTTTCGGCACCGACTGGATGCCGGCGCGGATGATCTCCGAGTAATAGGCCGCCTCGAAGAGGGCAAAACCGGCGATCGCCGACGTCAGGCGCACGTCCGAACCACGCGGCAGACCCAGCAGGCTCTCGAGCAGATGCGGCACGATCAGAAAGAACCATAGCAACACCATGACCAGCGGAATGGCCCGGAAGAAGTTGACGTAAGCGGCGGCAAACCAGGAGAGGGGCTTGATCGACGACAGGCGCATGAGCGCCAGCAGGGTGCCCCAGATGATGCCGAAGATCACCGCGCTGAGCGTGATCTCGAGCGAAATTTTCATGCCGTCCCAGAGAAACGGCAGCGCGTTGGGGATCGAAGTCCAGTCGAATTCGTGCATCTTACTTGCCTCCGATGTAGCCGGGAACGCGGACGTGCTCTTCAACCCAGCGCATGCCGAACATGACGCCGACGTTGATCACGACGTAGGCCACGGTGACCGCGATGAACGACTCATAGGGCTGTGCCGTGTAGTCCACCAGTTGCCGGCCCTGAGCGGCAAGTTCGAGCAGGCCGATCGTCGAGCAGACCGCCGAATTCTTGAAAATGTTGAGAAACTCGGAAGTCAGCGGCGGGATGATCAGGCGCGAGGCCATTGGCAACATCACGTAGCGATAGGTCTGGGCGAGCGTGAAGCCCATCGCCAGTCCGGCGTTTTTCTGTCCGGGCGGCAACGAGTTGATCCCCGAGCGCACCTGTTCGGCGACGCGGGCGCTGGTAAACAGCGCCAGACAGACCATCGAGGCGAGGAACTGCTGCAGGATCGGGTTGGTCTGCTTGAAAGCGTTGCCGACTGCTTCGGGCAGCAGTTCGGGGATGACGAAATACCAGAGGAAGAGCTGCACGAGCAGCGGAATGTTGCGAAACACTTCCACGTAGGCCGTCGCGAACCCGGACAGCCAGCGGTTCGGGACGGTGCGCAGGACGCCGACGACCGCACCGAAAGCGAGCGCGATCACCCAGGCCGACAGCGACAGGGTGATGGTCATCTTGAAGCCGTAGAACATCCAGCCGAGATAGGTCTCGTCGCCGCCGGTCGCCGTCGGCTGCAGAAAAACATTCCAGTTCCAGTTGTAGGCCATCTACTCGTCTCCTTACCGTCAAGGTCGCATCGGCGACTGGCGAGTCTTCCCCTCCCCGGCAAGCCGGCGCGAGCTTGCGGGTCAGGGAAGGTGAATCCGTATGCCGAGAAAATCTGCTGCGCTTCCTTACTCGAAAGCTTTGTCGTTGGGCGCCTTGTAGAGGTTCTTGACGGCTTCGGAAAGCGGGAAGTTGAGGTTCAGGCCCTTGGGCGGAATCGGCTGCAGGAACCACTTGGCGTAAATCTTCTCGGCTTCGCCGGAGGTCATGACCTTGGCCAGGGCGGTATCGACGGCTTTCTTGAATGCCGGGTCGTCCTTGCGCAGCATGCAGCCATAAGCTTCGTACGACTGGGGTGTGCCGACCACCACCCAGTCGCTGGCCCGCTTGGCCTTGGCCATTTCGCCGTAGAGCAGCGCGTCGTCCATCATGAAGGCCACGGCGCGACCGGTTTCCAGGGTCAGGAAGGCTTCACCGTGGTCCTTGGCGCTGATGATGCTCATCTTCATCTGCTTGTCTTCATTCATCTTGCGCAGCAGACGCTCGGAAGTGGTGCCGGCAGTGGTGACGACGTTCTTGCCGGCGAGATCGGGAAAGTCCTTGATGCCGGAGTTGGTCTTGGTCATCAGGCGGGTGCCGATGACGAAGATGCTGTTCGAAAAGCTGACCTGCTTCTGGCGCTCGGTGTTGTTGGTCGTCGAACCGCATTCGAGGTCGACCGAACCGTTCTGAACCAGCGTGATGCGATTCGACGATGTCACCGGCATCAGCCGGGTATCGAGCTTGGCGAGCTTGAGGTCAGACTGGATCGCGGCGACCACCTTCAGCATCAGTTCGTGCGAATAGCCGATGACCTGCTGCTTGTCGTCGTAGTACGAAAACGGAATCGACGATTCGCGGTGACCGAGGGAGATGACGCCGGTTTCCTTGATTTTTTTGAGGGTGCCGGTCAGTTCCTGCGCGAGGGCCGGGGCCGAGAGCAGGGCGGCGGCCAGGGTGGCCGCCATCAACAGGCGTCTGGGTTGCTTGATCATCATCTTTTCTCCATGGGTAAGATCATGTCTCCGGAATAGGATCCAGAGCAATCGGTCGTTTGCTGCCGGTCGCCCGGACAGCGAGGGCGAAAGCCATAGCGCCGCGCCTGACGGCCCGCCCGCCTTGGCCGGCGACGGGGCAGACGGACGCAGTGAATCCTGCAGCCGCCGTTCTTCTGATCATCGCAATCGGGTCTCCTCATGCTTGTGCCACCAATCAATGCCTCAAAAACCAAAGCATTAACCATGCCACGTCCTAACGGCGGTAAAAAATCAGGAGCACCGCTTTTCGAGGGGATTTCAGTCCAGCCCACGGTGCGCGGCTGCAGTTCCGCACCCCTCGCTGGTGCAGACAGCGATCGCCGTCGTTGTGCTGACCCTTGTCTTGCGCAATCGCTTCTGCTGCCCCCGGGCCGGGCCTGGCCCATCGCCGACGCCCTGACGCGACCGATTGTGGCATGACTTGGCGCCGAATCCAAGCGCTAACGATCCGATGATCCAGTCATGAAAGGAGGCGGCGGCCGTCTTCTGGTCGGACGACCCCGGCAGCCGCTTGAACCGGCATTCTTGTGCCACACACCACAGACAGGCCTTACAATCCCGCTGACCCATCCCTTGGCTCCCCCCTGCCCGATGAAGCCCACCCCCATCCGCTACAGTATCCGGCCCGGCAGGCCCGCAGCGCACCGCCTCGAAGTGCGCTGTACACTGGCCGGGACCGATCCGGCCGGCCAGCGTTTTGCGCTGCCGGCCTGGATTCCGGGCAGCTACCTGATTCGCGACTTTGCCCGCCACATCGTGGCGATCCGCGCCGAAACCGCCGGTAGGCCCGTGCGCCTCGACAAACTCGACAAGCACACCTGGCTGGCCGCTCCCGTGGCCAGCGACCAGTCGCTGACCGTCATCTGCGAGATCCATGCCTGGGATCTCTCGGTACGCGGTGCGCACGTCGACGAGACGCATGCCTTCTTCAACGGCAGCAGCGTTTTTCTGCGCCCGCTCGGACACGAACAGACGACCTGCCTCGTCGATCTCCAGCGGCCGCTCGGCAAGGCATTCGACGACTGGCGCGTGGCCACCGCGCTGACCCCGGCGAGTGGCGAGCCGGAGGCTGCGCGGCCACATGGTTTTGGCCTCTACCGCGCCGCCAACTACGACGAACTGATCGATCACCCGGTCGAGATGGGCACCTTCAGCCTGACCACCTTCGTCGCCTGCGGCGTCCCGCACGAGGTGGCGATCAGCGGCCGCCATGATTGTGATCCGACGCGTTTGAGCCTCGATCTGCAGCGAATCTGCGAGTGGCAGATTCGCTTCTTCGGCGAGCCGGCGCCGATGACGCACTACGTTTTCCTGGTCACCGCCGTCGGTGACGGTTACGGTGGCCTCGAACACCGGGCGTCTACGGCCCTGCTCTGCGCGCGTGACGACCTCCCCTACGCCGGCATGCAGGGCATGCCGGCGCGTTATCGCACCTTTCTCGGTCTGTGCAGCCACGAGTACTTCCACACCTGGAACGTCAAGCGCATCAAACCGGCCGCGTTCACGCCCTACAATCTGGACGCAGAAAACTACACCACCCTGCTCTGGGCCTTCGAGGGCTTCACCTCGTACTACGACGACCTGGCGCTGCTGCGCTGCGGCGTGATCGGGATCAGGGACTGGCTCGAACTCACCGCGCAGACGATCGACAAGGTCCAGCGTGACCCCGGCCGGCATCGGCAGACGCTGGCCGAATCGAGCTTCGACGCGTGGACGAAGTACTATCGGCCGGACGAGAACACGCCCAATGCCGTCGTCAGCTACTACGCCAAGGGCGCCCTGCTGGCGCTGGCGCTCGACCTGACGCTGCGCGCCGGCACCGGCGGCCGCGTCGCACTGGACGACGTCATGCGCGCGCTCTGGCAACGACACGCCGACGGCGGCGTCGAAGACGACGATATCCGGCTGATCAGCGAGGAATTGTCGGGCCTGGGCCTCAAGCCCTTTTTTGCCGAGGCGGTACACGGCACCGGCGACCTCGACCTCGCGCGCCTGCTGAAGCCCTTTGCCATCCGCCTGCAACGCAGCGCGAGTAGCCACGCGCCGACGCTCGGGGTCAAGACCGACAATGAAGGCCAGGAAGTCCGGCTGCGCACGGTTTATGACGGGAGCCCCGCCCAGGCGGCCGGGCTGTCGGCCGGCGATCTGCTGCTGGCGATCGACGGCCTGCGCGTCTCGTCGGCCAGTCTCGAAGCCTTGCTCAGCCGGCGCAAACCCGGCCAGACAGTCACGGTGCATGCTTTTCGCCGCGACGAACTGATGACGTTCTCGCTCCAGCTCGGTGCGCCAGCCAGCGACCGCCACGCGCTGCGCCTGACCCGGAAAACCAACCCTCTGCGGCAGGACTGGCTAGCCGGCCTGCCCGCTCCTCCTCGCCAATCCTGACTCGCCATGACCCATCTCGCGGACCTTCGCAAGAGCTACGAACGCGCCGAACTGAGTGAGGAGGCGTCAGACCCCGATCCGCTCAAGCAGTTTGCGCTCTGGCTCGCTGAAGCGATCAGCGCGCAACTGCCCGAACCGAATGCGATGACGCTGGCGACCGTCGACCAGGCCCTTCGTCCGTCCACCCGCGTGGTGCTGATCAAGGGCTACGACGAAAACGGGATCACCTGGTTTACCAACTACGACAGCCGCAAGGGCCGTGAACTGGCGGCCAATCCATGGGCTGCCCTGCAGTTCCACTGGGTCGAACTGGAGCGGGTGGTGCGCATCGAAGGGCAGGTCGAGAAGGTGAGCGCCGCGGAAAGCGACGCCTACTTCGCGACTCGTCCACTCGATTCACGCATCGGCGCCTGGGCCAGCCCGCAGAGCCAGGTCATTGCCGGCCGCGGCGTACTGGTCGCCAACGCGGCGCGCTATGGCGCCCGCTTCCTGCTCCACCCGCCGCGGCCCCCACACTGGGGTGGCTACCGCCTGCGGCCGGACTGCTGGGAATTCTGGCAGGGACGGAAGAGCCGCTTGCACGACCGCCTGCGCTACCGGCAGGAGAGCCATCAGCAATGGCTACGAGAGCGTCTGGCGCCGTGAACGCGCGCGCCAACCGCGCGCCGGCAGGCGGTGCCGACCGGGATCACGACCGGTCATCGGGCAGGGCCAGCAGGATTTCCTCGACCAGGGCGCAGCTTCCCGCACAACGCCACCGGATCTCCAGGTCGTAGAGGCGAAAACCGTAACGCCGGCACGGATCGTTGGCATAGGCCGGGCGGGGATCCTGTGCCAGCACCTCGCCCAGCAGCGCGGCCAGGTCGGGCCAGCGCAGCGCATGCCGGCCGAGCTGCGTCTGCGCCTCGGTCGTGTAATCGACCCGCAGCGGTGGTGGCGGACCGGCGACGAAACCGCTGCGGGCCGCCGGCTCGCTTTCGATGAAAGCCAGATAGGGCTTGATGTCCACGATCGGCGTGCCATCCAGCAGGTCGACGCCGCCAAAGGTCAAGGACACGCCGGCGCGGGTGTCCACGGCCAGCAGTTCGACCAGCGACAGGCCCAGGGGGTTGGGTCGAAACGGGCTGCGGCTGGCAAAGACGCCGACCCGCTGATTGCCGCCCAGGCGCGGCGGACGCACCGTCGGGCTCCATTCGCCAGCGCTCCGGTGAAAGACGAAACTGAGCCAGACGTGCGAAAAAGCTTCCAGCCCACGCACCGCCTCGGCCCGATCGTAGGGGCGCAGGAGGCGTAGCTGGCCGCGTGCATGCGGCGCCAGGCGAGGCTGCCGGGGAATGCCGAAGCGGTCCCGAAACGGGGTCGCCAGATAGCCGATCGGCAGCAGACTGATGCCGGCGCTGCCGCCGGCAGAGGGCCTCACGGCGGGGGCGGGTCACCGGCGAGCGCCAGCGCATGCCCGACCATCGCCTGCACCACACGGTCGGCTTCGCCGACCGCAGCCGCCAGTTCGAAGCGGCTTGCCGGATGACGAAGCCGCAGCTCGTCGATGAGCAGCGGGACATCGCGTTTCAGATGCCCACCGCGCGCGATGAACATCGGCAGCACGAGAATCCGTTGCGCGCCTTCGGCGATCAGCGATTCGGCACAGGTACGCAGATCGGGGGGCAGGAACTCGAGGAAAGCGAGTTCGACGCGCAGCTGCGGTGCCTGCGCGCGCACCGCCACACAGACCCGGCGCATCGGTTCGGCCCATTCGGGGTCGCGAGCGCCATGGGCAAAAAGGATCAGAGCGGTCGGTGACATGCGTCGGTCTTGGCCCTTCCCGATACCGTCGGCAGGGTTCGCTGGCTGCCGGTCAGAGCGGCGATCTCGCAGGCATGATCAACGACCTGGTCGGCGCCCCAGGTCTCGATCGGATCAGCCTCGCCGAGATAGCCGTAACGGACCGCCACCGTGACCATGCCGGCCGCCCGACCGGCCTCGATGTCGCGCCGGTCGTCACCGACGTACAGGCAGTTCGCCGGCTCCCGGTCGATCAGCCGGCAGGCGAGCTGCATCGGCTGTACCGCAGGTTTGGCGCGGCGTGCCGAATCGCCACTGACGACGCAAGCGGCACGTTTGGCATAGCCGAGCCGGTGCAGCAGCGGCAGGGTAAAGCGTTGCGCCTTGTTGGTGACGATTCCCCACGGAGAATTGCAGCGCTCGAAGTCGCCCAGGAGATCGTCGATGCCGGGAAAGATCGTCGTCTGCACACAGAGATCCTGGCTGTAGTAATGCAGGAAGCGCTCGTGGAGCGCCGCATAAAGGGAGTCACCCGGCCGCAGGTCAAGCCCCGCATGAAGCATGCCGCGCACGCCCTGCGAGGTATACGGGCGCAGCCGGGCAGGCGGCAGGGGCGCCAGATGCAGGTCGGCCCGCAGGCGATTGAGCGCCGCGGCAAGATCCGGCGCGGTATCGGCAAAGGTGCCGTCGAGGTCGAAAAGAATCGCTTCAAACATCCTTGACCGTATGCAGGAGGTAATTGACGTCGCTATCGCGGCCGAGCGCGTAGCGGCGCGTCAGGGGATTGTAGCTCATTCCCCGGAGTTCCCCTGCCTCGAGGCCGACCTGCCTCGCCCAGCACGCAAGTTCCGACGGCTTGATGAAGCGGGCGTAGTCGTGGGTTCCCCTGGGCAGCATCTGCAGCACATATTCGGCGCCGATGATCGCCAGCAGATAGGCTTTCGGGTTGCGGTTGATGGTCGAGAAGAATACATGCCCGCCGGGCCTGACCAGTGCGGCGCAGGCAGCGATGCTGCTCGCCGGCTCGGGAACGTGTTCGAGCATTTCCATGCAGGTGACGACGTCATAGCTGCTGCCGGCCTCGGCAGCCAGTTCTTCGGCGGCGATCTTGCGATAATCCACGGCGCGGCCGCTTTCGAGCAGATGCAGGCGGGCGACACTCAGCGCCTGGTCGGAGAGATCGATGCCGGTCACCGTCGCGCCGCGTTCGCACATCGCTTCGGCGAGTAGCCCGCCGCCGCAACCGACATCGAGCACGCGCTTGCCGGCCAACTGACAGAGGCCGTCGATCCAGTCGAGGCGCAACGGGTTGATGTCATGCAGCGGCTTGAAGTCGCTGTCCGGATCCCACCAGCGATGCGCAAGCTGGCTGAATTTCTCGAGTTCGCTGTGGTCGGCGTTGATCATGGCGACGGTTATTCCGAGGGGAAAAAATGGGCGGCAAGGGAAGGTCGAAACAAAAAAGCCCTGCCAGGGCAGGGCTTATGCTGATCCGGGCAGATTACTTGGTGCCGATCAGTTCGATGTCGACGCGACGGTCGGGCTGCAGGCACTCGATCACCTTCTTGCTCTTCGGACCGGCGCACTGGCCAGGCTTGGTGACCGGGTTCTTCTCGCCCTTGCCTTCGGTATACACGCGGTTGGCGTCGATGCCCTTGCTCACCAGGTAGGTCTTGACCGCCGCGGCGCGCCGCTCGGACAGCTTCTGGTTGTAGGCGTCGGAACCGATGCGGTCGGTATGACCGACGGCGAGGATCACTTCGAGTTTGATCTCCCTGGACTTGGCGGCCACTTCGTCGAGCTTGGCGCGACCTTCCGGACGCAGCGTCGCCTTGTCGAAGTCGAACAGCGCATCGGCCGCGATGGTGATCTTGTCACCGGTCGGCTTGGCCGCCGGGACGGCAGGCGCGGCCTTGGCCATTGGCGGCTCGCAGACTTCCTTCGGCAGCAGATCCTTGTCGCACTTGCAGCCGGCCGGGTCCTTGGCCGCCGCAGCCGGCGTCCAGAAACCGGTCCGCCAGCACAGGCCGGCACCGCTCATCACGACGTCGCCACGTTGGTCGATCACGTACACACGGTCAAGAGGAATCGAAGTCTGTGCCTGAGCGAGCGAGGTGCCGAAGCCGAAAAAGGCGGCGGCGAGCAAGGCCATCATGGAGTTGTTTGCAGTTCTGTTCATCTGGGTTTCCCTCGTTAGTTGAAGCCTGCGGTCGTGCTCCGCATGGCCTGTTATGCCTCGTTATTGACTGAACTCATCACGGACGAATTTTATTCTGCCACAACCGGGCCAGTTTTATCAATCCGGTTTCGTTGCCATCAACCAGGCGGCCATCCTCGACCCGCAGCCGGCCGGCCACCCACACCGCAGAAACATGTTCTCGGCCAACGGCATAAGCCAGATGCGAAACCGGATCGTAACAGGGAAGCAAGGCCAGGTCGTCGAGCCTGACGGCGCACAGATCGGCTTCCTTGCCGACGCTGATCGAACCGATTCTGGCGTCGAGACCGAGCGCCCGGGCACCGCCGAGGGTCGCCATCCGCAACATCCGGTGGGCATCGATGGCGTCGGCCCGGCCGCCTTGTTGCTTGGCCAGGAGAGCTGCCAGGCGCATTTCCTGCAAGAGGTCGAGGCGATTGTTGCTGGCCGCACCATCGGTGCCGAGACCGATGTTGACGCCGCTCGCGACGAGGTCGGTAATCGGCGCAATGCCGCTCGCGAGCTTGAGGTTGGAGCCGGGACAGTGGGCGACGGAACAGCCGTGTCGAGCCAGCAGTTCGATTTCGTCCGCGTCGAGGTGGACCGCGTGCACCGCGATCAGCGCCGGACTCAACAGTCCCAGGCGGCGCAGACGTTCGATCGGCCGGACCCTGAAACGCTCCCGGCTGTCGTCGATTTCCTCTGCAGTTTCATGCAGATGGAGATGAATCGGCAACTCGATCTGTTCGGCGAGGGTAAGCACGCGGGCAAGGCTCCGGTCGCCGACGGTATACGGCGCGTGCGGGGCGATGCAGAAAGACAACAGCGGTTCATCGAGCAGGTGGTCACGAACCGCGAGCCCCTTGGCCAGATAATCATCCGCGTCGACCGCATAATTGCTCGGGAAATCGACCGCGATCAGGCCGATTGCGGCGCGCATTCCGGCAGCGAGCACCGCTTCGGCCGCCGCCGCGGGAAAGAAGTACATGTCGTTGAAGCAGGTGATGCCGCCACGCAGCATTTCGGCGCAGGCCAGCAGGGTACCGTCATGGACGAACTGCGCCGAAACGTGCTTCGCCTCGGCCGGCCAGACGTGCTCCTGCAACCACTGCATCAGCGGCAGATCGTCGGCGAGGCCGCGCAACAGCGTCATAGCCGCGTGCGTGTGCAGATTGACGAGTCCCGGGATCAGCACATGCTGCTCCAGGGACTTGCGGCTGCGCGGCAGGAAACGGCCGGCCAGATCGACCGGCGTTCCGATCGCGATGATGCGTCCCTGGTCGACCACCACCGCGTGATTCTCGAACACCACGCCGGGCGGCTCGACGGGCACCGTCCAGCGCGCCTCGATGATCAGATCGACGACCTGCGCGAGTGTAGTCATTGCGTAGTTATCTCGGAAAACCTAAAAAAAACCCCGCCGGAGCGGGGTTTTCTCATCAAACATGACAGCCAAATGATTACTTGGTGCCGATCAGCTCGATGTCGACGCGACGGTCGGGCTGCAGGCACTCGATCACCTTCTTGCTCTTCGGACCGACGCACTGGTCCGCTTTGGTGACCGGGTTCTTCTCGCCCTTGCCTTCGGTATACACGCGGTTGGCGTCGATGCCCTTGCTCACCAGGTAGGTCTTGACCGCCGCGGCGCGCCGCTCGGACAGCTTCTGGTTGTAGGCGTCGGAACCGATGCGGTCGGTATGACCGACGGCGAGGATCACTTCGAGTTTGATCTCCCTGGACTTGGCGGCCACTTCGTCGAGCTTGGCGCGACCTTCCGGACGCAGCGTCGCCTTGTCGAAGTCGAACAGCGCATCGGCCGCGATGGTGATCTTGTCACCGGTCGGCTTGGCCGCCGGGACGGCAGGCGTGGCCTTGGCCATTGGCGGCTCGCAGACTTCCTTCGGCAGCAGATCCTTGTCGCACTTGCAGCCGGCCGGGTCCTTGGCCGCCGCAGCCGGCGTCCAGAAACCGGTCCGCCAGCACAGGCCGGCACCGCTCAGCGCGACTTCACCGCGCTGGTCGATCACATAGACGCGATCAGCAGCGGTCTGGGCTTGCACAGCGCCAGCGGCTGCGAAAAGGCCGATAGAGGCCAGCAGGGTAGTAATGATTTTCGATTTCAAGATGTTCCTCCTCGATTAATCTCTGTTAGGTCCGAATGCGTGAAACGCGATGCGATTTTTGCGCAGTCAGGAGATTTAAGCATATAAACTTGATTTCCTTCAAGCATTGCCCTGGCATTGTGTTGCATTTCTGCAACGAAGAGGGCCCATGAGCGGCGAGATGACCACCCCCCGGTCCGGACGCAAAGGAGAAGACCGTGCAGGCAAGCGAACTCGAAGCGATCGCTGCACGCGTTCGCGAAGCGACG
The DNA here is from genome assembly GCA_036625225.1 of Candidatus Accumulibacter jenkinsii. Classification (GTDB taxonomy): domain Bacteria; phylum Pseudomonadota; class Gammaproteobacteria; order Burkholderiales; family Rhodocyclaceae; genus Accumulibacter; species Accumulibacter jenkinsii. The sequence continues at coordinate 803,021 of JAZKUF010000002.1, forward strand.
CAAATCGTTGTCTTTTCGGGGGCCGGGCTTTCCGCTGACAGCGGCATTCCCACCTTCCGCGATGGCGCCACCGGCTTGTGGAACCACGTCGACCCCGACGAGGTCGCGAGTCTGGGCGGCTTTCTGCGCAATCCGCAGCGCGTCTGGCGCTTTCTGCTGCAACTGAAAACCCTGGTCGATGACCGGCGGCCAAACGCGGGGCACCAGGCGATCGCCCGCCTCGAAAGCCTCTGTGCCGCCACGCAGACGCTGACGGTGATCACCCAGAACATCGATGGCTACCACGCGCGCGCCGGCAACGAGAACGTGCTCGAGGTCCACGGCAGCATCCACCAGCTCCGCTGTCATCACCGCTGCGGGTTTGCCTCCGACTGGCCGCGGCAAGCGGTCGACCCTTTCGCCTGCCCGGCCTGCGGCGCGCCGGTGCGACCGGATCTGGTGATGTTCGGTGAACTGCTCGACGCGGCGGTTTTTGCCACCGCCGAGGCGCGCAGCCTCGCTGCCGATGTCTTCTTCTGCGTCGGCACCTCGTTCACCGTGCACCCGGCCGCTCGCCTGCCGGTATGGGCAAAGGCCGCCGGCGCGCTGGTGGTCGAAGTCAATCCGCACCCGACGCCCCTGTCGGACGCCGCCGATCACTCGATCCGCAGCGGCGCTTCGCAGTTCTTTACTGCGTTGTGCACACATCTGCAGGCGAACCCGCCTTGAGCCGATCAAGGCGGCCGATCGAGCCGAGCGATCGGCTATAATCCGACCTTTTCACCGCCTCGCCCTGACCGGCGTGCGCCGACCCGCCCATTGCAGCCGCCGAGCCCAGAGTCGCATTCCTTGTCATTACCGCTTCTGCGATCGCCGTTGGCCAAGCACGGCGCGAGACCTCAGTTCCCCTCGTTTGCCGGCTCGGCCGACGCGCTTCTGATCGCGGAGGCCGCGGCGGCGGACCGTAACGCCGCCGCCCCGCGCCTGCTCGCGGTGCTCACCGCCAGCGCCAGCGATGCCCACCGTCTGCTGCAGGAGATTCCCTGGTTTGCTCCGCAACTGCGCGTCCAGTTGCTGCCGGACTGGGAAACGCTGCCCTACGACAGCTTTTCGCCGCATCACGACCTGGTTTCCGAGCGCCTGGCAACCCTTTATGCCGTCATGCGCGGTGACTGTGACGTGCTGCTGGTCCCTGCCGCAACGGCGGTCTACCGGCTCGCCCCACCGGCCTATCTGGCCGCCTACACTTTCTTTCTCAAGCAGGGCGAGAAACTCGATGCCGGACAATTCCGCGCCCAGCTGACCCTCGCCGGCTATGCGCATGTGACACAGGTGGTGGCCCCCGGCGAGTACTCGATCCGCGGCGGACTGGTCGATCTCTTCCCGATGGGCTCGCCCCTGCCCTATCGCCTCGACCTCTTCGACAACGAAATCGAGAGCATCAAGACCTTCGATGTCGACAACCAGCGCACGCTCTATCCGGTGCCCGAGGTTCGCCTGCTGCCAGCGCGCGAGTTTCCGCTCGACGAGCAGGGACGAACCCATTTCCGCCAGCGCTTTCGCGAGGTCTTCGAAGGGGATCCGGCGCGCTCCGGAATTTACCGGGACGTCTCCAACGGCATTCCGGCGGCCGGCATCGAGTACTGGTTGCCGCTCTTCTTCACGGCCACGGCCACCCTCTTCGACTACCTGCCGGGCACCAGCGTGCTCTGCCTGCACGGCAACGTGCCGGAAGCGATCCGCGCCTTCTGGCATGAGGCACAATCACGCTACACCATGCTCTCCGGCGAACGCAGCCGCCCGCTGCTGCCGCCGGCCGAGCTCTTCCTGGCCGAGGAACCCTTCTTCATCGCCGCCCGGGGCTACGTCCGCGCCAGCCTGACGGCCGCTGACGAGGGCCCCATCAGGCAGCTGCCGGCGCTGGCCATCGATCGCCGCGCAGATGACCCGCTGTGCCGTCTGAAAGTCTTTCTCGCGGGCTTCCCGGGGCGGGTCCTGCTGCTTGCGGAAAGTCCCGGGCGCCGCGAAACGCTCACCAGCCTGTTTTCTGAATACGGGCTGAAGCCCTCGACGGTGGCGAATTTCAGCGACTTCATGGCGAGCGACAGCCGGCTGTCGCTTGCCGTCGCACCGCTTCACGACGGTTTTCTGCTTGATGGACTGGCAATCGTCAACGAAAGCGAACTCTACGCCGACAGTCCGTCGCGGCGCTCACGGCACGTCGCGCAGCGCCGGACCTCGGTCGACAGCTGGCTGCGCGACCTGACCGAACTGAAGGTGGGTTCGCCGGTCGTCCACGAACAGCATGGCATCGGCCGCTATCAGGGACTGCTCCACCTCGACCTCGGCGAAGGCGAGATGGAGTTCCTCGAACTCCATTACGCGGCTGACGCGAAGCTCTATGTGCCGGTTTCGCATCTGCACCTCATTTCCCGCTACTCGGGCGCCGACCCCGACAGCGCGCCCCTGCACACGCTGGGTTCGCCGCAGTGGGAAAGAGCCAAGCGCCGGGCCGCCCTGCAGGCTCGCGACACGGCGGCTGAACTGCTCGCCCTTTACGCCTTGCGCGCGGCTCGCCAGGGCCACGCCTGCGAGTTCAAGGCGCATGACTATGACGCCTTCGCCGATGGCTTCGGTTTCGAGGAAACCCAGGATCAGGCCGGCGCCATCGCCGCCGTCATCGAAGACATGAAGTCGGGGCGGCCGATGGACCGCCTGGTGTGCGGTGACGTCGGCTTCGGCAAGACCGAAGTCGCTTTGCGCGCCGCTTTCTGTGCCGTCGCCGGCGGCCGCCAGGTCGCCGTTCTTTGCCCGACCACCCTGCTCTGCGAACAGCATTTCCAGACCTTCAGCGACCGTTTTGCCGACTGGCCGGTGCGGATCGCCGAACTGTCTCGCTTCAGGACCGCCGGCGAAGCCGCGCAGGCGCTCAGGGAGCTGGCGGACGGCCGGCTCGACATCGTCATCGGCACGCACAAGCTGCTGCAGAGGGACGTCCGCTTCAGCCGTCTCGGACTGGTGGTGATCGATGAGGAACATCGCTTTGGTGTCCGCCAGAAAGATGCCCTGAAAGCGCTGCGGGCGGAGGTGGACGTGCTCACCCTGACCGCGACGCCGATCCCGCGCACGCTCGCCATGTCGCTCGAAGGCCTGCGCGACTTTTCGGTGATCGCCACCGCGCCACAGAAGCGCCTGGCGATCAAGACCTTCGTCAGCCGCTTCTCCGATGGCATCATCCGCGAAGCGCTGCTGCGCGAATTCAAGCGTGGTGGCCAGGTTTACTTCCTGCACAACGAGGTCGACACGATCGAGAACATGCGCGACCGGCTCGCCAGGTTGCTGCCGGAAGCGCGCATCGTCGTCGGCCATGGCCAGATGAAGGAGCGCGATCTGGAGCGCGTGATGCGCGACTTCACGCAGCAACGCGTGAACCTCCTGTTGTGCACGACGATCATCGAAACCGGTATCGACAACCCGCATGCCAATACGATTGTCATCAACCGGGCCGAAAGATTCGGCCTCGCGCAACTGCACCAGCTACGCGGCCGGGTCGGACGCTCACACCACCAGGCCTACGCCTACCTGCTGACGGACGACGAAAGCGCGCTCAACAAACAGGCCCGGCAGCGACTCGAGGCGATCCAGATGATGGACGAACTCGGCGCCGGTTTTTACCTCGCCATGCACGACCTCGAAATCCGCGGTGCCGGCGAAGTGCTCGGCGCGAGCCAGTCGGGCGAGATGCAGGAGGTCGGTTTCAACCTCTTCACCGAAATGCTCAAGCGCGCCGTGGCAGCGCTCAAACAGGGCCAGGAGCCGGCCTTGATGCAGCCGCTGGCAATCGCTACCGAGATCAAGCTGCACACTCCCGCCCTGCTCCCCAACGACTACGCCCCGGACGTTCATGAACGGCTGACGCTCTACAAACGTCTGGCCGACTGCGCGCGCGGCGAAGAAATCGGCGCCCTTCAGGAAGAACTGGTCGATCGCTTTGGCGACCTGCCGCCACAGGCGCGGGCCCTGCTCGACAGCCACCGGCTGCGGCTGCTCTGCAAACCGCTCGGCATCACCCGGCTCGACGCCGGCAGTGAACAGATCGTTGTCCAGTTCGTGGCGCAGCCGCCGATCGACCCGATGCGGATCCTCCATCTGATTCAGACGGACCGCAATTATCGTCTCGCAGGGCAGGACAGGCTGATCCTGAAACGCCCCTGTGCGACGCTTGCCGACCGCGTTGCGGCGGTCAAGGACATCATTCATCAACTGACACGCCAGGCGAAACCATGACCATCGACATCGACAACATCAACGTGACCGCCTTCGACCCCATGCCCTCGCCGGAGGAAATTCATACCCGCCTGCCGCTCTCGGCAAGCGCGGCCCGCCTGGTCATGAGCGGTCGCGAGGTGCTGCGCAACATCCTCGATCGCAGCGACCGGCGGCTGTTCGTCGTCGTCGGCCCGTGCTCGATCCACGACCCGGTGGCCGGACTCGACTACGCCCGGCGCCTGAAAGCGCTCGCCGATAAAGTGGGCGAGACGCTCTACCTCGTGATGCGGGTCTATTTCGAAAAACCGCGCACCACCACCGGCTGGAAAGGCTACATCAACGATCCGGACATGGACGACTCCTTCCATGTCGACCAGGGGATGCAAAAAGCCCGCACCTTCCTGCTCGAACTCGCCGAACTGGGCCTCGCGGCCGGCACCGAGGCTCTCGACCCGATCGCGCCGCAATATCTCGGCGACCTGATTTCCTGGACGGCGATCGGCGCGCGCACCACCGAATCGCAGACCCACCGCGAAATATCGTCCGGCCTGTCCACCCCGGTCGGCTTCAAGAACGGGACCAACGGCGATGTCGGCATTGCCGTGAATGCCATCCTCTCCGCCTCGCGGCCGCACAGCTTCCTGGGCATCAACGGTCAGGGGCGGACGTCGATCGTGCGCACGCGCGGCAACCGTTACGGCCACCTCGTCCTGCGCGGCGGCGACGGCCGACCGAACTACGACACGGTCAGCGTGCAGATGGCCGAGCAGGCGCTCGTCAAGGCCGGATTGCCGAGCAATATCGTGATCGACTGCTCACACGCCAACAGCTACAAGAAGCACGACCTGCAGCCGCTGGTCATGGCCGACGTGGTCAACCAGGTCCGCCTCGGCAACCAGTCGCTGGTCGGAATGATGATCGAGTCGAACATCGTCGCCGGCAACCAGGCCATCCCCGAAGACCTCTCGCAGCTCAAGTACGGCTGCTCGGTCACCGACGCCTGCGTCAACTGGGAGTGCACCGAGAAGATGATCCTTGACGCCGCCCGACTGCTGCAGGAGGTTCTGCCGGCGCGCAGCCGCTGACCGGCGGTCTGCCGGCGGCGTCCGCCATTTACGGAATCGAAGGCCTGGCCGGGGTGGCAGGCGATCCCTTCGGCATGAACCGCTGATCGTAGGCCTCGACCGCTTTCTTGACCGAAACGAAGAAATCCTGTCGACCGATTTCTTCGGAAAGGCCAACCCGGGCCAGTTCTTCGAGGAACGGTCGCGGCGCATCGGCAATCTTCACGTCAACGCCCTCCGCCGCCAGTTCGGCATGCAGTTCTGCAAAGCGCTGCGCGGCGGTGACATCCATGTCGTGAATCGCCTGCGCGTCCATGACCAGCCACTTCACCGGCGGATCGGCTTCGTCGACCAGGCTGCGGATGCGCGCCACCACATGCCGGGCATTGGCAAAGTTCAAGGGCGCATAGAGCCGATAGACGAGCAGACCGGGAACGCTCTCCGCCTCCTCCTCATCGCGACAATCGTGGAATTTTCCGTCATCCAGACGGCGGCGAAGAACCGCGTCTCCCGGCCGGGAAATCTCCACCAGGACCGAGATCAGCGACAGCAGCAAGCCGAGGATGATCCCCGGCACGACGCCGGCAATCAGGATCGCCAGCGTCACCCCCATGGCAATGGCGAACTCGACGCGGTCGATCTTGTAGAGGCGAACCAGCGACGCCATCTCGAGCATGCCGATCGCGGTGACGATCAGGATCGCCCCCAGGGCCACCTTCGGCAAGAGCGCGATGAGGCCGGTGAGGAAGAAGAGGAAAGCCAGCAAACCCGCCGCCAGCACCAGTTGCGCCACCTGTGTCAGGCCACCGACGGCGTCGACGATCGAGGTCCGCGACTGGCTGGCGGAGACCGGGAAACCCTGCCAGACACCGGCCAGGATGTTCGCCGAGCCCAGCGCGACCAGTTCGCGATTGGGCTGCACTTCGTAGCCATTTTTTTCGGCGAAGGTCTGGGCGAGCAGAATGCCATCCGAGAAGGCGAGGAAGGCAATCGCCACCGCCGCCGGCGCGAGGGCCGCGAGATCCGCCCAACTGAACATCGGAATCGTCAGCTCGGGCACCCCGGACGGCACGTCGCCGACCAGCGCGACGCCGTAGCTGCCGAGATCGAGCGCAAAAGTCGCGGCAATCGCCACCGCGCAGACCGCCAGCGCGCCCGGGACGCGTGGCAACCAGCGCGCCAGCGAGACCAGCAGACCGACCAGCAGGAGGCCGAAGATGAAGGTCATCAGATGCGTCTCGGGCAATTTTCTGACCACCGTCATCACCAGTTCGAAGAACTGTTCGCCCTCGGTCTTGATGGCGAACATCTTGCCCAACTGGGTGGCAATCAGCACCAGCGACGCCCCGTTCAGGTAGCCGATCAGCACCGGACGTGACAACAGGTCGGCGATGACCCCGAGCTTCAGGCGCGCGGCGAGCAGCAACACTGCCCCCGACAGGATGCTGAGGACGGCTGCGAGCGTCACGATGCGCGAGGGATCGTTACCCGCCAGCGGCAGAATGGCAGAACCGGCGAGCAGGCCGATGGCCGCATCCGGTCCGGCAATGACGTGACGCGAACTGGAAAACAGCGCGTAGCCGATGGCCGCAGCGAGCGCCGCGTAGAGCCCGGCAATCGGTGGCAGGTGCACCAGTTCGGCATAGGCGATGACCGACGGGATCGACACGATACAGGCCGAAAGCCCGGCGACCGAATCCTTGCCCAGCCATGCCGCACGGTAGTTACTGAGCGTGGACAGCAAAGGCACAGCGGACTGCAGGTGATTGAAAAAAAGCGCAGCTTTCATGTGTAAGGCTCCAGGCAAGATAGGGCGCAGGCCGGCAATATAACCTGATCCGGCGGCAAGTCGGCAACAATTCGCTGACGCCACGGGTCAGCGATCGACGACATTTCCGCCGGCCGCCCAGCGCTCATGACATGTTGTTCAAACTATTCCGGCAGGGGATTGGCGCCACGGGCTGACAATTTCTTCCCGAAAAACCCATATTGGACGGGTTCCCAGGCTTCTGCGAGCGTCGCCGCGGCGACCCGAAACCATGACCAACCGGCATCCCCGAGAACTGCACGGAAACGATGGACCGCCGAGGTTGGTCCGAGTAAACTGCCCGATTGAACTTTCGAGCACACCGCTTTCCCGGAAAGACAACGTCATGCAAATCAACATAGATGCCAAGCCGCCTGCCTCCGCCGCCTATGACCTGAAGAAGAAGCGCCTGGTCGAGACGATCGACCGCCTCTATCTGCGCGACGCCAAGGGGTCGCTGCAGAAAATGATCGACCGTATCCATCCCGCCGACATGGCCGCGATTCTCGATGACCTGCCGCCGGCGCATGTGGTCGATGTGTTCTACGCCATCGCCAACTCGACGATGGCCGCCGACGTCTTCAGCCAGATGGCGCCCAGCTTGCGCAGTCAGGTGATGACCGAGTCGCCCATCGAGAAGCTGGCCGGCGTGCTCGAACATCTGCCTCCGGATGACCTCGCCGACCTCATCGGCGACCTCCCGGAAGAGCAGCGCGAGCAGTTGATGGCCCTGCTCAACCGCGAGAGCAAGGACGAGATCGAAAGCCTGCTGAAGTACGATCCGAACAGTGCCGGCGGCATCATGACCACCGACCTGTTCTCGCTGCCGCACACCCTGACCATCGAGGAAGCCATCGAGAGCATCCGCAGCCGTGAAGACGTCGAGATGGTCTTCTATCTGTACCTGACCGATGAAGCCGGCCGCCTGGTGGGCGTCGTCTCCCTGCGTCAGCTGCTGCTGACACGGTCCGGTACACGGCTCGACCAGGTCATGAACCGGCGCGTGATGAAGGTCACCACCGATGCCGACCAGACGACGGTCGCCATGCTGGTCGACAAGTACCGGCTGCTCGCCATCCCGGTGGTGGACGAAGAGAATGTCCTGGTCGGCATGGTCACCGTCGATGACGTGATCGACGTCATCGAAGAAGAAACGACCCGCGACATGCTGAAAATGGCGGGTACCAGCGAGTCGGAGACCCTCACCCACTCGGCCTTCAAGATTGCCGGCATCCGCCTGCCTTGGCTGCTCGCCGCTTTCGTCGGTGGTCTCGCGGCGACAGCGGTGATCGGGCGCTACGAGGCGATTCTCGGCGAAGTGCTGGTGTTGAGTGCGTTCCTGCCGGTAGTCATGGGGATGGCCGGCAACGTCGGCGTGCAGTCCGCCACGGTCGCCGTGCGCGGCATCGCAACCGGAGCGATCGACGTCCGCGATACGGTGCCGCTGGTGCTCAAGGAATTGCGCGTCGGCCTGCTGCTGGGCGCTTTCTACGGCGTCATCCTCGCCCTCTACGGTTACCTGATGCACGACAGTCTCCAGCTCGGCGAAGTCGTCGGCCTGACCATTCTCGGCAACATGACCGGCGCCGCCTTGCTGGCGGTCCTGCTGCCGATGATTTTCCAGCGCCTCAAGGTAGACCCTGCGGTCGCCACCGGTCCGTTCGTCACCACCGCCATCGACATCCTCGGGGTGCTCAACTACTTCGTGATCGCCAGCTGGATCTACAAATTCTGATCTGAAACCACCGCCAGCACCGCGTTCGCGGCGGCCTGGCGTTCGCCCGGACTACCGCGGGCGCCCCGTCTCCTGCACTTTCCACGGCACCGGCTGCTGCTGAAAGTCGGTCAGCCGCCGGCTGAGTTCGGGCAGCAGGGATTCGGTCTGGACAGCCAGCCAGCGCCTGATCTCGGCCCCCTGGCGGCCGGGCAGCGCGGCGGCGGCGAGTTTGCCTGCCACCGCGAGGTCGTTCAGCCGGCCGAGCAACTCCTGCAGGCCGGTGGCTGACTGATGATAACCCGCCAGCAACGGGCCGGCGAGAAGCGGCGCAAAGAAGTCGAGCGCGTAGCGCAGCTGCTTGAACGCCACGCGCAGGCGATGTCGGGCCTCGTCGTCAGCCCCGAGAATTTCGGCCGCCCGCTCATTGACCCGCCTGGCGCGCTTGCTGAGGCAACGCGGGACGAATTCGGTCAACTGGCCATGGCCTTCCTCCGGCAGAGCCACGAGCGCTGCCGTGAAGTCGATCAGCAGACGCGAGTAGTCGGCCGACCGCAACACCCTGCGGCTCGCCCGGCGACAGCTGGCGCTGTGGCTGCGGGCGTAACGCGAAAGCCGCTCGATCTCGGCCCGACCCGGAAACGCCTCGCCCAGGGCGGGCAGCGTTTCGGCGAGGAAGACATCCCAGTTGCGCGCATCGCCCAGCCGGTTCCCGAGTTCCTGCCAGAGGGGATCGAAGCGCGCCACGAAAGGCTCGGGGAGCAAGGGCTGCCAAAGGCGGATCGCCGAGCGCAGGCGACGGATGGCCACCCGGGCCTGGTGCACGAACTCGGGCTCGTCGCTCTCACAAACCCCTTTTTCATTGCTTTGCAGGTGATTGACGCAGGTCAGGGCAAGCAGCCGGAAGGCAGCGATGGTCGACATCGTGGCCTCACCGGCCCACGGCAGTGCCTTCGTCGGGACAAAGGGTGCGTCGGCCAGCAGCCGATAGGCCCTTTCGGATTTGCTGCGCGCCTCCGGGTGCAGCAAGAGGCTCGCCTGCAGCCCGCTGACGGCGGTGAACAGGTCGCTGACCTGGCCGGCGAGCAGTTCCAGTTCGACTTCGCGAATCGTCTCGCGCCGGTCGCGCGCATCGATCCAGCCGCGGTCGAGCGCGAGTTCGATACGCACGCCGTCGCGCGGCTCGAGCAGCCAGGTGTTGCGCCAGAAGTGCGTCGTGAACGCGGGCTGCAGCTCGTCGCGGATCGCTTCGAGCAGGTCGCGGACACTGCCGTTATCGACCTCTGAAAAGTCGAACTCTCCGCGCCGGCCGGGAACCTCCCACTCGCTTCGCTGCGCGAGCCCGCCGCTGAGCCCCGGCGCCGTCTTGACGGTCAGCAGGCACTGCCCCCCCTTCTGGCGGTGGCGCACGACGATCCGCTCGTGCCGCAGGCGCTTGTCCGGGGTATCGTAGTAGGTGTTGATCAGCAGTTGCCGATGCGATGCGAGGCCGGCCAACATGGCATGTTTTGCCAGCTGGCCAGCGGTCCGCGGTGACAGAGACAACTTGATTTCGGTTTCATTGGCCATTGCAACCCCCGATGCTGGAGAAGATTGAGCATTTCCCTGAGCCTTCCGTTTTCCCCCGGGCGCCACCGGCGACCCGATCTCTGAGACCCGGGGGACTTGGCAGGCGACGCGGCGGCGTAGATTAACACAGGACAATGGTTTACCATCCGGGCCAGGGTACTTTCTCCAAAAGCCGTCATTGACCTCCAGCGACCGGGCACAATCAATGCCGCCACCTGCCGATGATCTCGAACAAATCGCTGCCCTGACGCTCGCCCATTACGAAGCGCGCGCCGAGAGCTTTCGCGCCGGCACCCGCCAGCACGACGTGAGCCAGAATATCGCAGCGCTGCTGCGCCATCTCCGCGGCGAGGCACCCTTCACCATTCTCGACTTCGGCTGCGGACCGGGGCGCGATCTGACGACCTTTGCCCGCCTGGGTCATCATGCCGTCGGGCTCGACGGGGCCGCTTCCTTTGTCGCCATGGCCCGTGCCGAGAGCGGCTGCCGGGTCTGGCAGCAGGACTTCCTCAAGCTCGACCTGCCGGCGAAGCATTTCGACGGCATTTTCGCCAATGCGTCGCTGTTCCATGTACCGACCCGGGAACTGCCGCAGGTTCTGCAACACCTGCACGCCACCCTCAAGCCGCAGGGCGTGCTCTTCTGCTCGAACCCGCGCGGCAGCAACCAGGAAGGCTGGAGTGACGGGCGCTATGCCGCTTACCACGACCTCGATGCGTGGCGTCGCCTGCTCTCTGCGGCCCGCTTCGCCGAACTCGAGCATTATTATCGGCCGCCTGGCCTGCCGCGCGCGCAACAGCCCTGGCTCGCGAGCGTCTGGCGCCGGGTCGCCGAATGAGGCACCATATGGCTGTCTCCTCGAAAACGCGCCCGACGCCTCCACTCGAACATAGCCGACCCTCTCGCCATGCCCGATAAGCCTTTTTCAGAACGCCGGTCCGGCCTGCGGGCCAGTCAGCGAATCGCCGAAGCGATTCTCGACTATGTCGGCCAGATCCCGGTCAGCGCCGAACACCGGCGCGCGCAAGCGGCAGGCCGCGCCCGCGCGATCGTCCGCACGGCTGCCCGCCAGGCGGCCGTGACGGCCGGCAGCCTGACCCTGCCGCCAGGTCCGCTGGGCTGGCTGACGCTGCTGCCTGAGCTGCGTTCGCTGTGGAAACTGCAGACGCAGATGGTTGCGGATATCGCCGCCTGCTATGGCAAGACCGCTGAACTTGAGCGCGAAGAAATGCTCTACTGTCTCTTCCGGCATACCGACGCCCAGGCCGTCCGCGACCTCGTCAGCACGGTCGGCAGGCGCTTCGTCGTCCAGCGCGCCTCGCGGCCGGAAATTCAGGCGGTCGCTCTGAAGATCGCCATGCACATCTCGCAACGGATCATCGGCAAGGGGATTTCGCGCTGGATCCCGGTTTTCGGCGCCATGGGCGCCAGCGCCTACGCCTATTACGATACCTCGCAGGTCGGCAGAACCGCGATCGACTTCTTTACCGGCTTCATCGACGTGGAAGACGAGGCAGAAAAAGCCCGCGAGTGATCCACGCCCGCAGCAGCGCGGCTTTCAGCGCCCCTGCCAGACGGCCGGGCGCTTGCCGATGAAAGCGTCGATACCCTCGCCGGCATCCTCGGTCATCATGTTGCAGGCCATCACCTCGGACGCATACTGGTACGCGGCGTCGAGACCCATCTCGAGCTGCTGGTAGAACATCTGCTTGCCCATGCCGATGGCGATCGATGATTTGGCCACGATCGACCGGGCCAGCCTTGCGACCTCGGCATCGAGTGCCTCGGCGGCCACCACCCGATTCACCAGGCCTTGCTGCAGTGCCGTCCGGGCATCGATGAAGTCGCCGGTAAGCAGCATTTCCAGCGCCTGTTTGCGCCCGAGGTTGCGCGACAGGCCGACCCCGGGAGTGGCGCAGAACAGGCCGACGTTGATCCCGGAAGTGGCAAAGCGCGCACTGTCGACAGCGACCGCGAGGTCGCACATCGAGACCAGCTGACAACCGGCAGCAGTGGCGATGCCGTGCACGCGCGCGATCACCGGTTGCGGCATGCGGGTGATGGTCATCATCATCCTGCCGCAACGCCTGAAGAGATCCTGCATGAAGGCCTTGTGGTGGTTGGCGCGCATCTCCTTGAGATCGTGACCGGCACAAAATGCCTTGCCGGCACCGGCGATGACCACGACGCGAAGCGCCGGGTCCACCGCGATGGCATCGAGTTGCGCCTGCAGGGCGTCGATCATTGCCTGCGACAGGGCATTGAACTGCGCGGCACGATTGAGCGTCAGGGTGATGATGCCCCCCTCCTCGGCGCGAACGACGTAGGGCTCATCCTGGCTGGTCGTCGGATGGTTCATTGTTTTCTCCTTGGGAATGGTGATCGATGGTGCTGCCGGCCGCCTGGCCGACAGGCACCTGCCGGCCAGGCGGCGCGCGCCTCAGTCGATGGCGGCGGAGGATTTGGCCTGCTCGCGCAGCACGTACTTCTGAATCTTGCCGGTCGAGGTCTTCGGCAGTGTGCAGAAGATCACCCGCTTGGGAATCTTGAAGCGAGCCATGTGCTGACGACAGAAATCGATTATTTCCCGCTCGCTCGGGGGGTTGCTGCCATCACGCAGTTCGATGAAGGCGCAGGGAACTTCGCCCCAGGTGGCGTCGGGGGTGGCGACGACCGCAGCGGCAATCACCGCCGGGTGTTTGTAGAGCACGTCCTCGACTTCGATCGAGGAGATGTTTTCGCCGCCGGAAATGATCACGTCCTTGGAGCGGTCCTTGATCTTGACGTAGCCATCGGCGTGCATCACCGCCAGGTCGCCGGTATGGTACCAGCCGCCGACGAAAGACTCCTGCGTCGTCTTCGGATTCTTGAGGTAGCCCTTCATCACCAGATTGCCGCGGAACATGATCTCGCCCATCGTCTCGCCGTCCCAGGGCACCGGCTGCAGGCTCGCCGGATCGAGCACGGTGATCGCCTCCTGGGCGTGGTAGCGCACCCCCTGGCGGCCGTTCAGGTCGACCTGTTCGGCGAGCGGCCGGTCACTCCAGTTGCCGTGTTTGGCGCAAACGGCTGCCGGGCCATAGGTTTCGGTCAGACCATAGACGTGCGTCAGATCGACACCGATGTTGGCCATCGCCTCGATCACCGCTGCCGGCGGAGGCGCGGCGGCGATCAGGCCGGCCACCTGCTGCGTGATGCCGGCGCGCAACGCCGCTGGTGCACTCGCCATCAGGCTATGGACGATCGGTGCCCCGCAATAGTGGGTCACGCCGTGCTCGCGGATGGCGTCGAAAATGAGCTTCGGATCGACCCGGCGCAAACAGACATTGGTGCCGGCGTTGGCGGCCATCGTCCAGACGAAGCACCAGCCGTTGCAGTGGAACATCGGCAGAGTCCACAGATAGACCGCATGGGGCGGCATGCCCCAGCTGACGATGTTGCTCATCGAGTTGAGGTAGGCGCCACGATGGTGATAGACCACGCCTTTCGGGTTGCCGGTGGTTCCCGAGGTGTAATTGAGCGAGATCGCATCCCATTCGTCGGCCGGCCCACCCCAGGCAAAGCCGGGGCTGCCGGCAGCAATGAACGCCTCATACTCCTCGCTACCGAGCTGCTCGCCCGGTCCGCCGTATTCGGGATCATCGACGTCGATCACCAGAATCTCTCGTTGCACGGACGCCAGAGCCTTCCTCACGGTCGATGAGTACTCGCGGTCGGTGATCAGCACCTTGGCCTCGCCGTGCTCGAGCATGAAGGCAATGGTTTCGGCGTCGAGGCGGGTGTTGAGCGTATTGAGCACCGCCCCGGTGACCGGCACGCCAAAGTGGCATTCGATCATCTCCGGCGTGTTGTTGAGCATCACCGCCACCGTATCGCCTTCGCCAATGCCGTGGTCGACCAGCGCCGATGCGAGGCGGCGGGCACGGGTAAAGGTCTCCAGCCAGGTGTAGCGACGCTGGCCGTGAATCACCGCCGTGCGATCCGGGTACACGTCAGCGGTCCGGGCAAGGAAAGTCAGCGGCGTCAATGGCGTGTAATTGGCGTTGTTCTTGTCGAGACCTTCTCGGTAAATGTTCGGCATCCCCAGTTTCTCCTCTCCGGTGATAAATCTTATGGGCTTTCCTCTGCCGTCGATCGGCAGCCCCTCAGCGTGCCATGTTTCTCGAGATCCTTCAACCAGTCGCCGAGTTGCCGCCCGAGGGCGTCGCTCGCCGCAACCAGTGCCATGACGCCGCCGCGCGCGTCGGCCGAGGAGGAGGCGTGCTCAAGCGCGAAAGCTTTCTCGGCGAGCATCCGACGCCGCGCGTCGAGCACGCTGGCGCGGCCCTGCAACAGACCGCGACTGTCTTGCGGCGTCGCGAAGAGCTGCGAGAACTCCTGCAGCTCGAAGCGCAGCAGACAGCTGGCGGCAGTCTGGCCGGCATGGGCACCGGCCACGCCGAGCTGCTGCCGCAGGCGTTGTGCGAGCAGTAGCCCGGGCGCTCCCGCCCAGCGGCTGGCCGAGTAGCTGCGCAACCTGAGCGGCTCTTCATAAAGCAGGCGATATTCGATACTCACCGAGTCGAACCAGTGCGGCGCCCGGATTTCGAGCGCGACGTTCGACCAGCCGGTCACTTCGGCGAGCCGCTCGGCCGGCAAGCCGAAGTCATACACGTCGGCGATCGTCGTCTTGCGCCGGTTTTCGGCACAGCCGACGAGCAGGCAAACGGCCAGCGTGATCAGCAGCCTCTTCATGGGGATTCCTTGCTGCCTGACGGCGCGACAAAACCGGCTTCACCGGGTCCGGGGGCCTGCTGCGGCGGCCCGAAGAGGAGGCTCTGCGGCGACTCTTCGAGCATCTGCAGCAGTCGATTGATCTGGCGCGAGGTGCCCGACACCTCGCTGGTGAGTTCATTGAGGCGCGGTGCCAGGGCGCCGATGCCCCCCGGCGAGGGGTCGGCGATGAGGACATCGAGCTTGTCGCTGACCGTCTGCAGGCGAACCACCAGACGACGGGTGTCGACCAGCAGGGGCCCCATCTCCGCCGCTGCCTGAGCGGCATGGGTGAGCGTCGTCTGCAGCAGAAGACGGTTCCCGGGGGCCAGCCACTGGTTGAGCTGGACGGCCAGTTGGTTGCCGTTGCGCGTCATCGCTTCGAGGTTGGCAAGTATCCGGGTCAGCTGTTGCCGGTTTTCGGCGTCGAGCACCTGGTTGGTGCTCGCGAGAAGATCACGCGCTTCACGCAGGGCCTCCCCGCCGAGCGTCGACAGCTCCTCGATCAGTGATGACTGCATGTCGATCCGCGGCGGCTCGCCGGTCTCGCCCCTCAGCGGCGTCGGGTCGTCACCCTTGTCTTCGAGCAGGATGTGGGCAATACCGGTGACGCCCTGATAAGCCAGCCGGGCGGTGGTCCCTCGGGTCACCGGCACGGCCCGGTCCACGCTGATGCGGATCAGGATGTTCTGCCCGTCTTCGGGGTCGAGTTCGATGTCCTGGACCTTGCCGACCCGGATGCCACGATAACGCACCTGTCCCTGCAGGCTGAGGCCGGTGACGTTGTATCGGGTGACCACCGTATAGTCACGGGTCACCTGGTGCTTGCCGCCGATCCACCAGATCGAGAGCGCCACGGCAAGACCGAGCAGCAGCGTGAACAGCCCCGCCATCAGGGCATGCGATCGATTTTCCATGACTAGCTGGCTCCCGGCCTGATGGCCGCTGTGGCACGGCTGGAACTGAAAAAATTGTGGATGAAGGGATGATCGACCGTCGCCACTTCGTCTGCCGTGCCGCAGGCGATGAGCCGCTGATCGGCGAGCACGGCCAGCCGCGTCGCCAGCCCGGCCAGCGTCTCGGGATCGTGGGTCACCAGGACCACCGTAAACCCGAGTTCCTTCTGCAGCATTCCGAGCAGCCTGACGAAGTTCTCGCTGCGGTCGGGGTCGAGGCCCGCGGTCGGCTCGTCGAGCACCAGCAGTTCGGGTTCCAGCGACAGCGCCCGCGCCAGCGCCACCCGCTTGACCATGCCGCCCGACAACTCGGCGGGCATCAGCCGGGCGTGGCGGGCTTCGAGTTCGACCATGCCGAGTTTGAGCAAGACCAGATCGGTGATCATCGCCTCGTCGAGGGTGCGCAGTTCGCGTAGCGGAAAAGCGATATTGTCATGCACCGAGAGGGCCGAAAAGAGTGCCCCGTGTTGAAAGAGCATGCCGAAGCGGCGGCGCAACCGGCGATGACGCTGCGGATCGGCATCGCGCACCGGCTGGCCAAAGAGCCTGATCGTTCCTTCGCTCGGCGCCAGCAGGCCGACGATCTCGCGCAGCAGGGTCGTCTTGCCGCTACCCGAACCACCGACCAGGCCGAGTATCTGCCCGCTTTCGATGTCGAGATCGATCTCGCGATGGATCACCAGGTCGCCGAAGCGGGTGCTCAGGCCGCGAATCTCGACCGCCGGCACCGCTTGCGGGTGTGCCTCGGGCAGGCAGCTCATCAGGGCAGGCCGACGCTGCGCGTCAACACCGCGAAAACGGCATCGACGAGAATCGCCACGGTGATCGAGGTGACCACCGAGCTGGTCGTTCGCGCCGACAGACTTTCGGTGTTCGGCTTGACCCGCAGCCCGAAGTGACAGGCAATGAGCGCAATCAGGATGCCGAAGACCAGCCCCTTGCCGAGGCCGATCCAGAGGTTGGCCACCGGCACCACGCGCGCCAGCGTGTCGATGAAGAAACCATACGACAGATCCATCTGCAGGTTGGCCGCGACCATGCCACCGATGATCCCGGCGGCCGAACACCAGAGGACCAGCAGCGGCATCGCGACGGCCAGCGCCAGCACCTTGGGCAGGACCAGCCGCTGGCTTCTGGACACCCCCATCGTCGCCAGCGCGTCGATCTCTTCAGTCACCCGCATGACGCCGATCTGCGCCGTCATGGCCGACCCCGAACGACCCGCCACGAGGACGGCAACCAGCACCGGCCCGAGTTCCCGGACGATGCTGATGCCGAGCAGATTGACAATGAAGACATCGGCGCCGAAGGTCTTCAGTTGCAGGGCGGAAAGATAGGAGAGCACGATGCCGATCAGGAAGCCGATCAGCGCGGTCACCGGCAGGGCCTGGGCGCCACCCCTGTAGAGATTGGCCGAGAACTCGCGCCAGGGAATGTCCTGTGGATGGCGGCAAAGATGGGCCAGATCCAGGATCAGCTGGCCCATCAGGGCGATCATCCCGAGCAGATGGCTGGCGGCGGCCAGGAGCAGCCGGCCAGGGACGACGAGCCAGGCGAGCCCATCCCGGGAGCGCGCCGGTTCGGCCTCGATGGCGATCGCAGCGACCCGCTCGAAGACCGCCCGGTGCGCCGGAGAAACGACCAGCGAGGCCGGCCACCGTCTTCCCCAGGCGCGCCAGAGGAGAACCGCACCGGCGCTGTCGAGGCGCGAGACGGCCGCCAGATCCCAGCCCGGACTGCCGCTCGTGAGCGTGCTCAGACGCTGCTCGAAAGCGGTGATCGGCTGCGGCATCGTGCTCAGCGTCCAGGCGCCGGAAAGCACCAGTTGTCCCGCATCGTTCTGCTCAACGACCGCGATCGCCACCTCAGCCACCTGGACCGGGTCGACAGGTGGCGAACCCGCGTCCCTGTTCACGCGCCCATTCTCGCGCGCTGATGCCGCGCTCCCGTCACCGTGACACCCAGTGACCTACAACTGCAGCGCGTCGAGCTGCGCCGCCGTCTCGGCAGGCACCGACCTGATCCGCAGCTTGATGCCGATGCGACGCCAGAGCAGCGCCTCGTCGGTCAGCGCAGCGGCGGTCATCGGATTGGCGTCCTGCCAGCCGGTCGGCAGGTCGAGCTGAAAACCCACCGCAGACGCCTTGACCGCGACCAGCGGCAACGGGTGGTCGGCACGTGCACGATGCAGCAGGACCGCCAGCCGCATGCAGAGCACCAGGCGCCAGTTCGGGTCGCCCACCGGCATCGAGGCGAGCTTCTGCAGCTTGCCGCGCTGACCGAGCACCAGCAGCGCGAGTCGCGCCTGATCGCGCTTCGAAAAACCCGGCATGTCGGCGTTCCCGACAATATAGGCGCCATGCTTGTGGAACTCGCTGTGCGCCACCGAAAGACCGATCTCGTGCAAGGAGACGGCCCAGCGCAGAAAGTGCACATCGTCTTCGTGCTCCGGCGAATCAAGCTTGATCATCTGTCCAAGCAGGGCCACCGCGGTCTGCTCGACGCGAATGACCTGGGCTTTGTCGACCTGATAGCGACGGCGGAAGTGGACCACCGTCTCGTCGCGCGTGTCATGATGTTCGAAGCGCCCCAGCAGATCGTAGAGGACGCCCAGCGGCAGCGCGCCTTCGGAAAAGGTCATCTGCTCGATGCCCAGTTCCGAGAACACTGCCGACATGATCGCGACTGCACCGGGAAGAATCGTGAAGCGGTCACTGCGCAGGCCCTCAAGGTCCAGCGCCTCGGCCGAACCGGCCCGGATCAGCCGCTCGCGCAGCCGGATCAGCCCTTCACGGCTGATCCCAGTAACGCCGTCGCCGTTGAGACCGTTCATTTCCAGCAGGTTGGCGATCTCCTGCGCCGAACCCGACGAACCGACGGCCTCGAGCCAGCCGAAGCGCTGATAATCGGTCGCGATCGCTTCGATCTCGCGCGCCGCCGACACTTCGGCGGCATAGAAACGCTTCTTGTCCACCTTGCCTTCGGTGAAGAAACGCTGCCGATAGCTGAGGCCGCCCATGAACAGCGATTCCATCAGCAGCGGTTCGGTGCGCTCGCCAACGATGAACTCGGTCGAACCGCCGCCGATATCGACCACCAGCCGTCGGTGACTGGCCGGCGGCAGCGCATTCGCGGCACCAATGAAGATCAGACGCGCTTCCTCGCGACCGCCGATGATCTCGATCGGAAAACCCAGCGCCGCCTCGGCCTGGAGCAGAACCATGGGGGCATTTCTGGCGACCCGCATGGCGTCGGTCGTCACAGCGCGCACGGTTTCACCCTCGAAGCCGCGCAGCCGCTCGCCGAAACGGCGCAAGGCATCGATCGCACGCTGCTGCGAGGCGTGGTCGAGCAGCTTTTCCCGAGTCAGGCCGGCACCGAGGCGAACCGTCTCTTTGAGCGTATCGAGCGGATGGATGCGGTTGCCGACCACGCGCCCGATCTGCAGGCGAAAACTGTTGGAACCGAGATCGACCCCGGCAATCAGTTCGTAACTCATGGCTGTCCTTTTTCCATTGACAGGAGAAGGGTAATATTCTGGCTGGCCATTTTAACACCTCGGCAAGCGCATCGATGACCCCTCAGGCGCCCGACTCAAGCACCTCGAACGAGAAAAAACCACGCGAACCGAGCAGCAGCGAAGCGATCGCGTTAATATGTTTGTTTGTCCCCTCCCCTGCCCGATCCATCTCTTCTGACGGAACGAACTATGAATATCGTAGCAACCAGCACCGAAACTCCTTCCCCTCAGGCAGCAACCGGCTTTCCGCCGGAGTATTTTCTGAATCGCGAGATGGGTCTGCTCGCGTTCAATCGGCGCGTGCTGTGGCAGGCCAGGAACGCGCGCACGCCGCTGCTCGAACGTCTGCGCTTCCTGTGCATCGTGAGCAGCAATCTCGACGAGTTCTTCGAGATTCGCGTCGCCGGGGTCAAGGAGCAGCTCAAGCTGAATTCGGTGTCGATCACGACCGACGGCAAGACCGCACGTGAAGTCTATCGGCTGGTCTGCGACGAAGCGCGTGCCCTGGTCAAGGAACAGTACGCACTGCTGAACGACGAGATCCTGCCGGCCCTCGCCGGCGAGGGAATCCATTTCGTCAAGCGCTCCGACTGGACCAGCGCGCAACGGGAATGGATCCGGGATTTCTTTTTCCGCGAAGTGATGCCGGTGATCACGCCGATCGGCCTCGACCCGTCGCATCCTTTCCCGCGGGTGCTCAACAAGAGCCTCAACTTCGCGGTCGAACTCGAAGGCCGCGACGCTTTCGGGCGCAGTTCGGGGGCGGCCATCGTCCAGGCCCCGCGGGTCCTGCCGCGCGTCATCCGGCTGCCACGGGAACTCGGCGATTCGCCCTATGACTTCGTTTTCCTGTCGTCGATCCTGCACGAGTTCGTTCACGAACTGTTCTCCGGCATGAAGGTGCTCGGCTGTTACCAGTTCCGCGTCACCCGCAACAGCAACCTCTTCGTCGATGAAGAGGAGGTCAAGAATCTGCGCGCCAAGATCCAGGGCGAACTGCCGCAGCGTCACTTCGGCGATGCCGTCCGGCTCGAAGTGGCCAACAACTGTTCGGAAGCGATGACCCAGTTTCTGCTCGGCCAGTTCAACCTCTGCGAAAGCGACCTCTATCGGGTCGCCGGTCCCGTCAATCTGGTCCGTCTGATGCAGGTGCCCGACTGGGTGCTGCGCAATGATCTCAAGTTTCAGCCGTTCAATCCGGGAACGCCGAAAGCCTTGCAGAAAAGCCACAGTGTCTTCGAAAGCATCCGCGGCGGGGACATCCTGCTTCACCACCCCTACCAGAGCTTCAATCCGGTCATCGACATGCTCGAACAGGCCGCCACCGACCCACAGGTGGTGGCGATCCGGATGACCGTCTACCGGACCGGCACCGACTCGGTCCTGATGCAGTCGCTGCTGCGCGCGGCGCAGAACGGCAAGGAAGTCACGGTGGTGGTCGAGCTGATGGCGCGCTTTGACGAGGAAGCCAACATCGGCTGGGCGACCAAGCTCGAAGAAGTCGGTGCGCACGTGGTCTACGGCGTCGTCGGCTACAAGACGCATGCCAAGATGCTGATGATCGTCCGCCGTGAGGACGGCCCCTCGGGCAACAGCTTCCTGCGGCGCTATGTGCACCTCGGAACGGGCAACTACCACCCGAAGACCGCCCGCCTGTACTCGGACTTCGGTCTGCTGACCTGCAACGAAGAGATCGGCATCGACACCAACGAGGTCTTCAAGCAGCTCACCGGTCTCGGTCGCGCGCAGACCCTGACGCACCTCTGGCAGGCCCCGTTCTCGCTGCAGCCGAACGTCGTCGCGGCGATTCGGGCCGAAGCCGAGGCGGCCCGCGCCGGCAAGCGCTCACGGATCATCGCCAAGATGAACTCGCTGCTCGAACCCGAAACCATCGCCACACTTTATGAAGCCTCGCAGGCCGGGGTCAAGATCGACCTCATCGTCCGCGGCGTCTGCGGCTTGCGCGCCGGGGTCAAGGATCTGTCGGAGAACATCACGGTTCGCTCGATCATCGGCCGCCAGCTCGAACATCACCGGGTGTTCTATTTTTACGCCGGCGGTGAAGAAAAAGTGTACCTGTCGAGCGCCGACTGGATGGAGCGCAATTTCTTCCGCCGCATCGAGCTCGCTTTCCCGGTGCTCGACCGCAAGCTGAAGCGGCGGGTGATCGCCGAAGGCCTGCAGATCTATCTCACCGACAATATGCTGGCCTGGGAACTCGGCGCCGACGGCGTCTACCACCAGCGGCGCGGTTCGCGCACCAGCCCGCATTCGTCGCAGGCCGAGCTGATCGAACTGCTGCAGTCCTGATCCGCGGCCGGCGATGCCGGCCCGCCTGACCTGAGCCCCCTCGCCGACCGGCCAGGGGGCTTTTCGCTGCCTCAGGCGCGGCGCGCGCCAACCACGCCCTGCACCTCGTGCAGCAAGGCGAGCGTCCGGTTGAGTTGGGCAATGCTGCCGACCTCGGCAGTGAAGCTCATGTGCGCGTTGCCCTGCCGCGACTGCGTGTTGACCGCGATGACATTGATTTTTTCGCGGGCAAGCACGTCCGACACGTCGCGCAGCAGTCCCTGCCGGTCGTAGGCGTCGATCACGATGTCCACCGCAAAGACCCCGTCGGT
This sequence comes from Candidatus Accumulibacter jenkinsii, assembly GCA_036625225.1. Taxonomy (GTDB): domain Bacteria; phylum Pseudomonadota; class Gammaproteobacteria; order Burkholderiales; family Rhodocyclaceae; genus Accumulibacter; species Accumulibacter jenkinsii. Next base: position 825,272 of record JAZKUF010000002.1, read on the forward strand.
GCGGCCGCCCCAGCTGGTTTCGATCACCCGTTCGGGATGCCGCGTCAGCATGTTGGAGAAATTGCTGCAGTCGGCGCGATGAACCGAGACTCCCTTGCCACGGGTGACGAAGCCGACGATCGGATCCGGCGGCGCCGGTTTGCAGCAACCCGCGAGCTGGGTCAACAAGCGGCCCACGCCGACGATCAGGATCCCCTTCTCGGCGACGTCGCTGTCCCGCTGCCGGCGGACGGGGAGTTCAACGAGTTCGGGCTCGTCGACCGGCAGTTCGGCACCGCGCACCGCCACCTGCAACTGGCGGATGTTCAGCCTGGCCCGCGCAATCTCAATGAAGAGGTCTTCGCTACGGGCAAAGCCCAGCCTGGCGGCCAGATCGTCGAGGTTGATTCCCGGCTGCCCCATGCGCTGCAGTTCGCGGACGACCACCGCACGCCCTTCGGCGAGGGTGTCCTCGAGCGCGAGGCTCGCGAACCAGTGCCTGACCTTGAGCCGCGAGCGATGGGTGAACAGGAAGGCGAGCGAGGGATTGAGCCAGTCGCGCGACGGTCCGCCCTGCTTGGCGACAATGATCTCGACCCGCTGGCCGGTGACGAGCTGCGTATTGAGCGGCACCAGCACGCCGTCCACCTTGGCGCCACGGCAACGGTGGCCGAGATCGGTGTGCACCCGATAGGCGAAATCGATCGGCGTTGCCCCCCGCGGCAGATCGACGACGCGGCCCTGGGGGGTGAGGATGTAGACCGTCTCGTCAAAGGCCGCCTGCTTGTAATGCCTGACCCAGTCCGAAGAATCGGCGACCTCGTCCCGCCAGCTCAGCAGCTGGCGCAACCAGGCAATCTTCTCGTCGTAGCGGTCTTCCGGCGTGGCTTTGCTGCCCTCCTTGTAGCGCCAGTGCGCGGCCACCCCGTGCTCGGCGTGGCTGTGCATCTGCCGGGTGCGGATCTGCACTTCGAGCGAACGCCCGTCGGGGCAATGCACGGCGGTATGCAAGGAACGGTAGTCGTTGCCCTTCGGATGCGCGATGTAGTCGTCGAACTCCTTGGCGATCGGCGACCAGATGTGGTGCACGATGCCGAGCGCGGTGTAGCAGTCCTTCACTTCGTCGACAATGACGCGCAGCGCACGCACATCGTACACCTCGGCAAAACCGACGTCCTTCTTGCGCATCTTGTTCCAGATGCTATAGATGTGTTTGGGTCGGCCATAGACTTCGGCGCCGACCACACCAGCGCTCGCCAGTTCCGCCTGCAGGCGTGCGGTGGCCTCGGTGATGAACTGCTCGCGCTCGGTCCGCTTCTCGTCGAGCTGCTGCGCGATTTCCTTGTAGATCGCCGGATGCAGGAAGCGGAAGGAAATGTCCTCGAGTTCCCACTTCAGTTCCCAGATGCCAAGGCGGTTGGCCAGCGGCGAATAGAGCGCCAGCGTCTCGCGCGCCACCGGCACGCGCAGCTCGTCGGGTTCGCCGGCGTAGTAGCGCAGGGTCTGCGTGCGCGAGGCGAGCCGCAGGAGGACGACGCGGATGTCCTCGACCATGGCCAGCAGCATCTTGCGCAGCACCTCGATCTGGGCGCGCATCTCGTGCGGATTCTTTTCGCTGCTCTCGACCGAATGCGCGACAAAGCCGCGCGTGATCGGTCGCATGCGGTTCAGGCGGGAGATCCCGTCGACCAGTTGCGCGACGCTCGACCCGAAATCGCGCTCGATGTCGGCAAGGCCCGTTTCATGCTGCGCCGGAACGGCAAAGAGCAGGGCCGCGAGCCGCGTATCGGCGTCGAGCTTGAGACCGGCAACGATCAGCGCGACGCCCAGCGCATGACCCCAGATCCCTTCGCCACTGCCCAGATGATGATCGCCATAGATCTCGCGGGCAAAGTCGACCGCCCGGCGGATGCGTGCCAGTTCGGCCGCCGACAGACCTTCGCCGAGGGAGAGCAGGGAATGTTCGAAGTCGCTCTGTGCGGCGACCGAGTGCGTGACGGAAACCATGGGCGCATTATAAGGGTCCCTGCCTCGCCTCATGCATAATGCCGCATTCGCGCATTCCCTCCCCGGCCGTTGTTGATGCCCGCGCCGCCGTTCAGGGGGCGGTGTTGAGGTACTCCCGTTGCGTAATCAGGCGCGCCCAGGAGAGCGGGCTCCAGGCGCTGTCGGCGAAAATCGCGGCGGCGAGCACGGCGGCAGCCGTGATCAGGGGCGGCAACAGCAATAGCCAGGCAGTTTCGCGCCAACCCCTGGCCAGGATGTGTTCGTGCGGCCAGGCGCTGCCGGCCGGCCTGAACCAGGCGCGATAGAGGATGGGCAGGAAATAGGCCGCGTTGAGCAGACTCGATGCGCCAAGCACCCAGACCGCCCACGCCATGCCGGCGACCTCGGCGCCGTCGCTGAGCCAGGCCTTGCTGACGGCGCCAGCGGTGAACGGGGCGCCGATCATTCCCAGTGCGGCAATGCTGAAGGCGACCGTGGTCGCCGGCATGCGGCGGCCGGCGCCGTTCATTTCGCTCACCTTGTGGGTGCCCAGCGTCTCGGCGTAATTGCCGGCGCAGAAGAAGAGGGTGATCTTCATGATGCCCTGGTGGACAAGGTGTGTGAGTCCGCCAATGGTTCCCGCCGGGCCGAACAGCGCCACGCCGAGAACGATGTAGGACACCTGGCTCACCGTGGAAAAGGCCAGGCGCTTCTTGAGATCGTCCTGGAAAAGCGCCCGCAGCGAACCCCAGAGAATGGTGATGGCGGCGACCACCGCGAGAGGGGTCAGCAGATCGAGCGACTGGGCGAACTCGACGCCATAGACCTCGTAGACGATGCGCACGATGCCGAAGGCACCGGCCTTGACCACTGCGACCGCGTGTAGCAGGGCGGAGACCGGTGCTGGCGCAACCATCGCCTGGGGCAGCCAGCCGTGCAGAGGCACCAGGGCGGCCTTGACCCCGACGCCGGCAATCAGCAGCAGAAAGATGATCTGTAACTGGCCCCGGTATTCTGGCCCCAGAGTCGACGCGACGCCGCCATGGACAAATTCGACCTGCCCGAGCAGGCCATACAGCCACGCCATGCCGACCAGCAGCAGGGCGCCACCGGCGAGGGTGTAGGCAAGATAGACGTTGCCGCCGGAGAGTGCGGCGGGCGTGCCGCGATGCACGACCAGCGGATAGGTCGACAGCGTCAGCAGTTCATAGAAGACGAAGAAGGTAAACAGGTTGCCGGCCATGGCAATGCCCATGGTGGCGGTGACGCAGAGGCTGAAGAAGCCGAAAAAGCGGCTGCGGTTGGGCGCCCCTTCCAGATAGCCGATGGCGTAGAGCGTGGTCAGCAGCCACAGGGTGGCGGAGAGGGTGACGAACAGCAGGGCCAGTGCATCCGCCTTGAAGGCGATGTCAATCCCGGGCAGCACGGCATAGCGGAAGGCGTAGGTTTCCCCGGCGTGCACTCCGGCAAGCAGTACACCCACCAGGATGATCTTGGTCAGCGCACCGAACAGATTGAGCGCGCTGCGCAGGCCCACCTGCGACTCCGGCAGGACGAAGATGATCAGGCCCGGCAGCAGGGAGGAGGCGATGACCGCCAGCGGCAGCACTTCGTTGACTGTCATGATGACCCGCCAGCCGCCAGCAAGCGCAGGATCTCCATGCCGCGCAGTCCGAGCAGGACGCTGCTGGCGGCGAGGCCGAAGGCGACCCACTCCAGCATCCGTGGCACCGGCCGAAAACTGACCACTGCCGGTGCCGGCAGAAAAGCATGGCGCAGGACGCGGAAGACATACCCTGCCGCCAGCAGGCCACCGGCCAGAATGACCGCTACCAGAAGCCATTGCCCCTGCCCGAGGGCGGCGCCGAGCAGCAGCCACTTGGCGAGGAAGCCGGCGGAAGGTGGCAGGCCCATCAGGGTCACGCCGGCGAGGGCGAAGGCGAACAGCGTCAGCGGCAGGCGGACCGCCACGCCGGCGAGGCCGTCAATCGTCTCCTGTCCGGTGGTCTTGACCAGCACCCCGGCGGCGGTGAACATCGCCGACTTGGCCAGCGCGTGCGCCACCGCCTGCAGCACACTGCCTTGCAGGGCGGCGTCTGCCGGCGAGCTGCGGCCAAGCAGCGGAAAAACGATGAACAGATAGCCAATCTGGGCCACCGTCGAATAGGCGACCAGCATCTTCAGCCTGGGCGTGCCGATGGCCTTGAAGGAACCCCAGAGGATTGCGCCGCAACCCAGCAGCCCGGGCAGCCAGGCGACCGCGGCGCCCGGTGCGAGCAGCGGCGCCAGGATGCCGAGCCAGAGACGGAGGATCAGGTAGTAGGATGCCTTGACCACCAGCGCCGAGAGCAGCGCCGATACCGGTGCTGGCGCGCCGCCGTGGGCGGGCGGCAGCCAGAAATGGAAAGGGAAAAGGGCGGTCTTGACGGTCAGCCCGACCAGCATCAGCCCGGCAGCCAGGTGCACCGCCGCCGGCGCCTGTCCATCGATCAGCGGCGCCAGGGTCGACAGCGACACCGAACCATAGACCCCGTAGATCATCGCCACGCCAAGCAGATAAGCCCCGGAGCCGACCAGTGTACTCAGCAGGTAGCGCAAGGCTGCTGCCGTCTGCCCGACCTTGCCGCCGGCGGCGACCAGTCCAACCGCAGCGAGCCCGAGAAGTTCCAGCGTGACGTAGAGGTTGAAGAGGTCCGCCGAGACAAAGAGCGCGTTCATTGCCGCCAGCAGAAAGCCGACGAGGGGCCAGAAAAAGCGCTGCTCACTGGTGTCGCCGGCAAAGTAGGCGCGGGCATAGACCACCAGCGGCAGGGCCACCGCCTGCGTCAGCAGCAGCATCGTCGCGGCCAGGCCGTCGACCGCGAGATCGATTCCCAGGGGCGCTCCCCAGCCACCGACGGGATGCACCGGCACGCCGCCGGCAAGCAGTCTGCCCGCCAGCGCCAGGGCGAGTCCCAGCTGGAGGGCGAGGCCGATGATTGCCAGCCAGGCGCCGCGCCCCGGCCCCAGGAGAAAAGCGAGCGTCGCCCAGAACATCGGCAGCAGGATCAGCCAGACCAGCGGGTCGAACGTCGCACTAGTCACGCTCAGCCTCCGGTGGAAGTTCCATGCGGCCCGTCAGGCGCTGCAGCCGGCGCGCCAGCGCCAGGGCCAGGGCGGTGGCCGCAACGGCGACGACGATGCCGGTGAGCACCATCGCCTGTGGCACCGGGTCAGCCTCACCGCTGCGCTGTCCGAGTCCGACGAGGACCAGGAAGGCGCCGCTGCCCATGATGTTGAAGGCAAGGATCTTGCGCAACAGATGGGTCGGCAGCAGGACGCCGGCCAGGCCCATGGCAAACAATAGGGCCCCGCTGCCGGCGAAGATCATTCCTGTCGTCATTGCCGCCGCTCGCTGCCGTCCGGCAGGAAGAGGAAGAGCCCCGCCAGAATGAGACCGAGCGAGATCGTCAGCGCCCCCTCGATGAGCAGGATCAGGCTGCCCGCATGCGCCACGGGATATTGCAGCAAGCTGCCCTCGCCCAGGAGCCACGCTGCGACCGCGAGGAAGACCAGCAAGCCTCCGGCGAGGCCCGTCCGCAACAGCAGCCTGAGGCTCGTCCAGGCCGGCAGCAGGTCGGTCAGATGCAGCAGCACGGCTGCCGCGGCGAGCACGGCGGCGGCCTGGAACGCGCCACCGGGACGGTGGGCGCCCGCCCACAGCAGATAGACGGCGGTGAGCCCCATCAACGGTACCAGCAAGCGCGCCAGGGCTGGCAACACCGGGTCGGTCGACACCCGGCCCGGCGCGGCCTGCCGGGGGCTTTCGCCGGCCAGCATGCCAAGCAGCGCGAGCAGCAGCACGGCCACTTCGAGCAAGGTGTCATAGCCGCGAAAGTTCAGCAGCACCGCCGTCACCGGATGTTCGACGCCGCTTTGCGGCATCCTGTCCTGCACCATCTGCGGCAGACGGATGGCCGGCGGCGGCAGTTCGAGCATACTGACGACGAGGGCAATGGCCAGGCTCCCGGCGCAGAGCATCACGGCGACGCGGGCCATGCGCTTCATGACCCGCTTTCGCGCCGCTCATGCCGTTGCCGCTGACCGGCAGGCAGGGTACCCAGGGCATCGAGCAGCAGTGCGCCGGTGAGCCCCGCCCCGATGGCCGCCTCGGCGAGCGCGATGTCCGGCGCCTGCAGCCGCGCCCAGGCAAGCGTCATCAGCAGGCCGAAAACGATGAACTGCACCACGGCGCGGGCCGGGTCGGTCAGCGCGATGGCGCGCCACGCGCTCCACAGGAGGGCAAAGGACAGCAGCAGGTCGAAGAGGATGCCCATCTTCAGTCGCCGTGCCTGCGCCAGGGTCTGATGCCCAGCGCGTCGGCGCGGCGGGCAATGGCAAAACTGACGCCGGCACTTGCCGCCAGCACCAGCGGCCAGATCAGGAGCAGCTTGAGGGCCGCGGCAAGGCTTTCGGCCTGCACGGCGAGACCCAGCAAGATGCAGCCCAGACCCAGATTGTCTGCTTTCGTCAGCGCGTGCAGGCGGGAGTAGACGTCGGGAAAGCGCAGCAGGCCGACGGTACCGGCGAAGAAGAAGAAAGCGCCGACGAGCAGCAACAACAGGCTCGCCATCTCAAGCATCCCGGGCATCGTCGTCTCCTTCCCTGATCCAGGCGCGGCGGGCGAAGGCGACGCCGGTGATGGCCGCCAGCAGGGCCAGGACCAGCGCGACATCGACCAGGGCCGAGGTAACTCCGGCAGCGCCAAGGAGCACCAGAATGCCGACCCCGGTGGTGGCGAAGAGAAGCGCGGCGAGCATGCGGTCTGCCGCAGTTGGCCCGCGTGCCGCGCGCAGCAGGGCGGCGATCAGGTTGATCAGGAGGAAGACGGCAATCGGCATTTCGAAACCAGTCATGAAGGCGCTCCGAAGACGCGTGCGATGCGCTGTTCGAGGGCGCGTGCTTCTGCCGCAATCGGCATGCGCTCGTCGAGTGCATGCACCTGCAGGCGGTCGTCGGTGATCCGGACGGCAACCGTGCCGGGCATCAGGCCGAGGGCATTGATCATCAGCGTCCGGGGTGCTCCCGGCGGCAGCGTCAGCGGCAGCTCCAGAAGCGTTGGCCGCAAGACGAGTCCGGGACGCAGGGCCAGTACGGCCACTTGTGCACCGCCCTGCGCCGAGCGGAGCAGGAAAAAGCCGAGAAAACCCAACAGGCCGATGCTGGAAAAACCACTCCGGCGCGGCGGCAACAAGACGAGACTGGCGGTGAGTGCGACAACGATGGCGACCAGACCCAGGCCCCATCCCGCCAGGCGCCCCTCGACCAGGAGCCACCAGAAAAGCACGAAAAGCAGGCAGCGCCCGGCAATGAATCGAAGTTCCCCGCTTTTCATCGGCTTATCGCTTCCTGTTTTCGACCTGGCGCCAGCAGGTCTTTTCCAGTTCCACCGCGAACAGGACGACGACGCCCGCGAGCAGGATGCGCCCCCAGGCTGGAGCATCGAGGGTGGCGGTGCCGAACAGTGCCTGCATCAGCGGCCAGTGCGTCAACAGGCCCTGCAGCACCAGCAGCACGACAATCGCCCGCAAGGCCTGCGGATTGCCGAAGAAGCCTTCGCGGCTCAGAATCGAACCGGTCAGCCGGCGGCAGTTGAAGAGGTAGAAAATCTGCCCCATCACCAGCGTGTTCACCGCGGCCGTGCGCGCCGTCTCGAGATCGAGGCCGCGCGACTGCTCCCAGAGAAACATGCCCAGCGAGGTGGCCACCAGTAGCGCCGTCACGAAACCGATGCGCCAGAGCATGAAGCCGTTGACCAGAGGTTCACTGGGGTCGCGCGGGCGCCGCGCCATCAGGCCGGGCTCGGGCTGTTCGAAGGCAATGGCCAGCGACAGGGTGACCGCAGTCACCATATTGACCCAGAGAATCTGGACCGGGGTGATCGGCAGGGTCATGCCAAAGAGGACGGCGATCAGCACCATCGCCGCCTGGCCGGTGCTGGTCGGCAAGACATAGACGACGGCCTTGCGCAAATTGTCATAGACCGTCCGCCCCTCTTCGACGGCGGCGGCGATGGAAGCGAAGTTGTCGTCGGCCAGCACCATCTCGGCCGCTTCCTTGGCCGCTTCGGTACCCTTGTGTCCCATGGCAATGCCGACGGCGGCGCGCTTCAGCGCCGGCGCGTCGTTAACCCCGTCGCCGGTCATCGCCGCCACCTCGCCATTGGCCTGCAGGGCCTCGACGAGGCGCAGCTTGTGCTCGGGACTGGCGCGAGCGAAGACATCGACCTCGCGCACAATCTCGCGCAGCGCATCGTTGTCCATGGACTGGACCTCGGCGCCGGTGATCGCCCGGCCGTTGCCGCCGATGCCCATGCTGGCGGCGATCGCGGCGGCAGTCACGGCGTGGTCGCCGGTGATCATCTTGACGCAGATACCCGCGGCGTGACAGGTGGCAACGGCCTGGATCGCTTCCGGACGGGGCGGGTCGATGATGCCGACGAGGGCCAGCAGGGAGAGCTTTCCCTCGAGGTCGCTGAAAGCCAGCTCGCGCTGCCCTTGGGCCATCGGGGCAAAACCCAGGGCCAGCACGCGCTGACCGCCGGCCGCCAGTTCGCCGATCCGGCGATGCCAGAAGGCGAGGTCGATCGGCTGCTCCCCGCCGGCCTGGCGCTGCCGGTTGCACATCGCCAGCAGGCGCTCAGGAGCACCCTTGACAAAAACGAAGGCGTGCCCACTGTGGTCGTGGTGCAGCGTGGCCATGAAGCGGTGCTCGGATTCAAAGGGAATCACGTCGATGCGCGGCAGCGACTCGGCTTCGAAATGCGGGTCGAGTCCGGCCTTGTGTCCCAGGGTGAGCAGCGCCCCCTCGGTCGGGTCGCCTTCGAGCTGCCATTCGCCGTCCTTCTCGCGCAGCGTGGCGTCGTTGCACAACAGCGCGGCACGCCCGATGTCGGTCAGCGCGGGCAGTGACTCGGCGTCAACCTCCCGCCCGTCGGAGACAAATCCGCCATGCGGCGCATAGCCGGAACCGCTGACCTCGATCGATGCCTCGACCGTCGCCAGATGCTGCACGGTCATTTCGTTGCGGGTCAGCGTGCCGGTCTTGTCGGAACAGATGGTGGTCACCGCACCCAGCGTTTCCACCGCCGGCATGCGCCGGATGATGGCGTTGCGCCCGGCCATGCGCTGGACACCAATGGCCAGCGTGATGGTCATGATCGCGGGCAGTCCTTCGGGCACGGCGGCCACCGCCAGGCCCACCGCCGCCAGGAACATCTCGCCGGCCGAAAAACCGTGCACCACCATGCCGAAGGCCACCGTCAGCCCGGCCAGGAGCAGGATGCCCGCGGTCAGCCAGCGTCCGAAGACGGACATCTGGCGCAGCAGCGGCGTCTCGACATTCTCGACGTCGGCCAGCATGCGGCCGATGCGACCGATCTCGGTGGCATCGCCGCTGGCGACCACGACGCCCCGCCCCTGGCCGAAGACCACCAGGGTCCCCGAGTAGGCCATGCAGGTCCGGTCGCCGATCGGCGCCTCCTGTGCCACGGCGGCAGGGGATTTTTCGACGGGTTCCGATTCGCCGGTCAGCGCCGCTTCCTCGATGCGCAGGTTGCGCGTCTCGACGAGGCGCAGGTCGGCCGGAACCTTGTCTCCCGAAGTGAGCAGCACCAGGTCACCGGGCACCAGGTTCTCGGCCTCGATCTCCTGTCGCCGGCCGTTCCGCACCACCGCGGCGCTGAGCGAAAGCATGTTGCGGATCGCGTCGAGAGACTTTTCCGCCTTGCCTTCCTGAATGAAGCCGATCAGCGCATTGATCAGCACCACGCCCAGGATCACGCCGCTATCCACCCAGTGCCCGAGGGCCGCGGTGACGCCGGCGGCGCCGAGCAGCACATAGATCAGGACATTGTGGAACTGAAGCAGGAAACGTCCCAGCGCGCCGCGCTTCTTCGGGGGCGTCAACCGGTTCGGGCCGTGTTCTGCCAGCCGGCGAGCAACTTCTTCTTCGCTCAGGCCGCTGTCGCTGCTCTGTTGTGCGGACAGCGCTTCGGCGGCGGGGATCTGGTGCCACGATTGCGGGGACATGGTCGCTCCTCAGGATCAGGCAACAAGGGTGACGAAAACCATTGGCGCATTATAAGGCGCCGACCCGGCATCATGCATAATGCCGCATTCCCTCCCGGCCGCCATTGATGCCCGCCCGCCTGCTCCACCCCTATCTGCTGCTCGTCCTGACGACCCTGTTCTGGTCCGGCAACATGGTCATCGGCCGCGCCATCCGCGACCAGGTGCCGCCGCTTTCGCTCGCCTTCTGGCGCTGGGCGATCGCGCTTGCGCTGGTGCTCCCGTTCGCCCTGCCGCACCTGCGCGAGCAGTGGCCGCGGCTGCGGCAGAACTGGCCGGCAGTCTGCCTGCTCGGCCTGCTCGGGGTCGGCGGCTACAACACGCTCGCCTACATCGGCCTGCAGTACACGCCGGCGACCAACGCCGTCCTGCTCAACTCGTTCATCCCGATCGCCACCATCACGCTGTCGTGGATCTTCCTCGGCAAGCACCTGCACGGCGTCGAGTGGCTCGGCGTCCTGCTCTCCTTCGTCGGCGTCGCGACCATCGTCGCGCGCGGTGACTTCAATAGCCTCGCGCAACTCACCCTCAACGTCGGCGACCTGTGGATGCTGGCTGCGGTATTCACCTGGGCGCTGTACACCATCGGCCTGCAGTGGCGACCCGCCGGCGTGAACCCGATGCTGCTGCTGGCAGCCTTGACCAGCGTCGGCCTGCTCGTTCTCGCCCCCGGCTATGCCTGGGAGATCGCGCAGGGCCGGACGATCCAGATGTCGGCGGGTTCGCTCGCGGCAATCGCCTATACCGGGATTTTTCCCGGCTTTCTCGGCTACGTCTTCTACAACCGCGCCGTCGCCGAAGTCGGCGCCAGCAAGGCGAGCCTGTTCATTCACCTGATGCCGGTCTTCGGCACCCTGCTCTCGGCGATCTTCCTCGACGAGATCCCGCAGCGCTATCATTACCTCGGCATCGGTCTCATCTTCACCGGCATCTACCTGACGACCGCAGCGCTGCCGCGGCGGCAAAGCGCGTGATCGACAGGCTGTTCGGCTGGTTGCGCAATCGCCCGGAACCGGCCCCGATCCCGGATGCGCTCTGGCAGTCCGTGCTCGCCGCGCGCCCCTTCCTCGCCGCGCTCACCGACAACGAGCAACGGCGACTGCGCGCCCTCGCCGAGGACTTCCTCGCCGGGAAGGAGTTCACCGCCGCCGGCGACTTCGAACTGACGGACGCGATCTGCGTCTCGATTGCCGCGCAAGGCTGTCTGCCGATCCTCGAACTCGGCCTCGACTATTACCAGGGCTGGGTCGGGGTCATCGTCTATGCCGACGAATTCATCATCCCGCGCCGCGTCGAGGACGAATTCGGCGTCGTCCACGAATATCAGGAGGTCGCCTCGGGCGAAGCCTGGGAAGGCGGCCCGCTGCTCATTTCGTGGCGCGACGCCCAGATGGCCGGCAGCGGCTACAACGTCGTCATCCACGAGTTCGCGCACAAGCTCGACATGCTGAATGGCGAAGCCGACGGCATCCCCCCGCTGCCGCCGGAAATCCAGCGTCGTGACTGGCAGCGCGTCCTCGCGGCAAGTTACGACGACTTCTGCCAGCAGGTCGACGAAGCTGAAGCCGGCGGCGAGGAAACCCTCTTCGACCCCTACGCCGCAGAGAATCCCGGCGAGTTCTTCGCCGTCATGAGCGAAGCGTTCTTCGAGACACCGGATCTCCTGCAGGCCGAGTATCCGGCGCTTTATGACCATTTCGCCCGGTTCTATCGGCAGGATCCGGCGCGACGCCTGCTGGCGGAGGACGCTGGACAGTAGCTGGTGCTCGAGACGCAGGCCGTCGAGGTCAAGAAAGCGCAGGCTCACTGTCCATGCCAGTAACGCCGGTACTCGCTGCGGTACGAGGCGAGCGCAGGATGGCCCCCGAGCCGCAGGCGAATGGCGCCGTCGCGATCGGTGCGCCACACCCGGCTGCCGGCGTAGCGCTCGACCACCGCGGGCTGGGGATGCTGGAAGCGGTTGCGATAGCCGACCGGAATGATCACCTCGCGAGCGCCGACGGCGGCAATGAACTCGGCCGTCGACGAAGTGCCGCTGCCGTGATGCGGCACCAGCAGCACCTCGCTGCGCAACAGGGCCGGCGCGCGGGCGAGCAGCGCCTGTTCGTCGCGCGCTTCGATGTCGGCAGTGAGCAGCGCGCTGCCGAAAGCGCTGTCGATCCGCAGCACGCAACTGAGGTTGTTGCTCTTCGGGAGCTTGCGCGCGTAGTCGGCGGCGGTCGGGTGCAGGAGGGTGAAGCGGACGCCATCCCACTCCCAGTGCTGGCCGTCGACGCAGCGCTCGGGCTGCAGTTCGGGCACCGACGACAGCCGGCGGCCGATCGGCAACGCCTCTTCGATCGCCATGACGCCGCCCGAATGGTCCTTGTCGCGATGCGTCACGATCAGCGAATCGATTCGCCGGACGCCGATCGCGCGCAGATAGGGGACGACGATGCGCTGGCCGGCGTCCGACTCGGCGCTGTAGAGCGGTCCGGTGTCGTAGAGCAGCGTATGCTCGCCGGTGCGAACGACCACCGCCAGACCCTGACCGACATCGAGCACGTCGACCCAGGCTTCGCCTGCCGCCGGTCGTTCGGCCGGCCAGAGCAGCGCCGGCAGGAGCAGGATGAGACCCAGCCAGCGCGCCGGGAAACCGCGCGGCAACAGCAGCCAGATGACGCCAACGAGCGCAACCCCGGTCGCTGCCAGCGGTGGTGCCGGCTGTTCCCAGACCGGCCAGACCGCGAGCCATTCGAGGAAAGCCATCAGCCCGGCAAGCAGCCAGTGGTCGAAATGGAGCAGCGGCGGCCAGGGAATGAGCGCGAACAGGAGCGCCAGCGGCGTCACCACGAAGCTGACGAGCGGGATGGCGACGGCGTTGGCGAGCGGCGAGACCAGCGAGAACTGCTGGAACATCAGGAGCAGCAGCGGCAGCGTGCCGACGCTCACCGCCCACTGCGTCGCCCCCCAGCTGGCCAGGGTCGCCCGCCAGCCCTGCCCGACCCCGAGGCGCGCCGTGCCGACGAAGAAGAGCAGGCCGACGGCGGCAAAGGAGAGCCAGAAGCCCGGCGCCAGCACCGCCCAGGGGTCGACCAGGAGCACCAGCAGCAGGGCGAGCAGCAGGCTGCGCAGGGCGCCGAGGTTGCGGGCCGACCACAGCGCCAGCGCAACCACCGTCAACATGTACAGCGTGCGTTGCGTCGGCACGGAAAAACCGGCGATCAGCGAGTAGCCGCCAGCCGCCAGCCAGCCGGCAGCGATCGCCGCTTTCTGCGCCGGCAGAGCGAGCATCAGGCGCTCGCTGCGCCGCCAGAGCCAGCCGACCAGGGCCGCCACGAGTGCCGCCACCATGGTCACGTGCAAGCCGGAAATCGACATCAGATGAACGACGCCGGTCTGCCGGAAGAGCCGCCACTGATACGCCGGGATCGCCTGCTGGTCGCCGATCGCCAGCGCGACGAGAACGCCCGCATGCGGCGCGTCGCCGAGCACGGTCGAGAACGACCGGCGCAGACGCTCGCGCAGACGCTCGATGAGGTACCCCGGTTGCACCACCAGATCGTCGAGCCGCTGCGCCACGGCGCGCGGACGAACGTAGCCGATGGCTCGCAGGTCACGCTCGAAGAGCCACGCTTCGTAGTCGAAAGCATGCGGGTTGGCGTTGCCGTGCGGGCGCTTCAGGCGCACCGTGAATCGCCAGCGCTCGCCCGGACGGATCGCCAGCGCCTGCTGCCACTCGTCCTCGAGCCAGCCGTGATACCACGAGAGCATGATCCGCCGCGGCAGCCGGGCGCCAGGGGTGGCCACCGACTCGACGACGAACGCGAAGCGCTCGCCGCGTTCGAAGCCCTGCGGCAGGGCGGCGACGACGCCGACCACCTCGACATCACGCCCCTCCCACTCGCCCGGCAGCTGATCGCGCAGCCGGTGGTCGGCGAGCAGCGCCGCCCAGGAGAAACCGAGCAGCGCGCAGGCGAATGCCGAAATCACCCGCGCCGCCAACGGCCGCCGACGCACCAGGCCGCGCAGCGCCGCGAGGCCGAGCAACAAGGCCGCGAGCAGCGGCAGTGAGGGCAAGGTCGCCTGCAACTGCAGCAGGCCGACGCCGAAGGCAAAGGCAAGGATGTTGCTGCGCATGACGCATTAAAGCAGACCCCGAGGTTGCGGCATAGCGCCGGCCCGGATGACCTCCGCTTCGCTTCGACCGATCGCCCGATGAAGCGGACGCCTGCGGTTGCCGTGCAGATCTCCCGCGTTGCAGGATTCCGCTTCATCGGGCGACGGGTGCTGCAGCAAGCCGGGGCGTTCTCGCAGGATTATGCCAAAAGGCTAAAAGCAGATCACGACCTGGACTGACGTGGCGACCGTCTGGGCTCGAGAGCATTAACGCCCAAGACCAGCAACAGGCAGTGGCGCCGGCAGGACCGTGATCAGTTCATTCCAGGCTGTCTTGAGTTCGGCGGAAGCCTGGCCGAGCAGTTCGCCGTGTTCGATGAGGGCATGTTCTTCCTTCAACCGGCTTTCCAGGCCGGCGGCAATGCCGGCGATAGTCACCAGCCCGAGCATGCCCGCGGTCCCCTTGAGGGTGTGGGCGATGCGTTGGGCGGCAACCCGATCGCCACCGGCAAGATGGCCATCGAGAGTCGCCAAGTCGTCCCTATGTGACAGAGCGAACTGGTTGAGCAGCACGAGGTAACGGTCGACCTTGCCTCTGAGGTACAGCAGTCCCTGGTCGACGTCGATGCCCGGGAAGTTGCGTAACTTGTCCAGATTCGCTGCCAGCGGCGAAGTCATGTCGGTTCGGGACGTCTTGGCAGGGAGGTTGCCACTGCCCCCCGGCAACCGGCGCGCCAACGCCTCGTAAAGCTGAGTCGGATTGACGGGTTTGGTCAGGACTTCGTTCATGCCCGCTTCCAGGCAGGCGCGGCGGTCCTCGGCAAAGGCGTTGGCCGTGAGCGCCAGAATTGGTGTGGTGGCATATGGAGGTAGGCAACGAATCGCCTGGGTGGCTTCGATACCATCCATTTCCGGCATCTGCATGTCCATCAGGATCAGGTCGAAGCGTTCGGTACGAGCCTTCTCAAGCGCAATGCGCCCATTTGGTGCGACTACGACATCCAGGCCGGCTGCATGAAGCATTTGCTGGACGACTTCGATGTTGATCGGGTTATCTTCGGCAAGCAGGATGCGAGCGCCGCGATGCAGCGCTCGCACCCGGTGTTCGGCCGACAGTGTCATGTTGTCGGCGTTGACTGTCGGCATCGGGCCATGGCCGTGCTGCAGGATGACGGTGAACCAGAAGGTGCTGCCTTGCCCCACCGTGCTGTCGGCGCCGACTTCTCCTCCCATCATCTCGACCAGGCGTTTGGTCAGGGAGAGGCCGAGACCGGTGCCGCCGTACTTTCTGGCGGTTGAACCGTCCGCCTGATGGAAGTCCTGGAACAGACGCCCAAGCTGCTCGGCGCTGAGGCCGATGCCGGTGTCGGAAACCTCGAAGCGCACTAGCAGTTGATCTTCGCGCGTTTCCAGCAGCAAGGCACGCACGCTGATTAATCCGTGGTCAGTGAATTTGACGGCATTGCTGGCGAGGTTCAACAAGGCCTGCCGCAGCCGTGTCACGTCGCCGCGCAACCACAAGGGGACGCCGTCTGGATCGATCTCGACGACGAGGTTCTTGCCCTGTGCCGCGTCGCGGATGATCGAGGCGACATTGTCGATCACGGCTGAAAGATGGAAATTGTCGGATTCGAGTTCCATTCGGCCAGCCTCGATCTTGGACAGGTCGAGGATGTCATTGATGATCGACAGCAGGTGGCGGCTCGCGACTTCAATCTTCTGCAGTCGCTCCGTTTGCTCAGGCGGCAATTTGCCGGCCTGCATCAGGTGGTTGAGGCCGAGAATGGCGTTGAGCGGCGTGCGGATCTCGTGCGACATGTTGGCGAGGAAAGCGCTCTTCGCCCGGTTGGCGGATTCTGCAAACTCCTTGGCCTGCTTGATATCCATCTCGGCCCGCTTCCGTGCGGAAATGTCGGTTATGAACTCGATCAGTCGATCAGGATCGCCGGCCTTGCCGGGCAAGTAATAGGCGGTAACCTCGACAGGAATGCTCCTTCCATCTTTCGCGCGGGCTAGGATTTCTGCTTGGAGCCGGCCTTGGGTTCTACATGCTTCGACCAGCTCACGAAATTGCCGGACTCCCATGTCGGGGGCAATGTCATAGACAGTTGACTTCAGCATTTCCTCTTCGGAGTAGCCGACAAGCTGGCAGGCAAAACTGTTTGCGTAGAGAAATTCACCGTTATCTATTTTGACCCACGCAATGCCAATCCAGGCTTGATTCATGGCGAACTCAGTGTCGCGCAGTTTGGCGTAGCTGGCTTGCAGGTCGGCCGTGTTTTGCCGCACCCGCGCTTCCAGTTGTTCATTGATGCGACGCATCTCCTCTTCTGCGGCCATGATCGGGCTGATGTCCACTCCCGCGCCAACCAGGATTAGCTGCCCACTCATCTCGATGCGTCGGCCGGTGAAGTAATACGGGATGCGCTGGCCACCCTTCGTCACCAGGCTGGCTTCGAGTTCGCTTTGACCCTCCAGGAAGACTTGCTTGATGCGTTCGGCAAGATGAGCGCGATCCTCGCCCTCGAAAAGATCCAGCGCACTGAAGTGACCCAGTTCTTCCGCGCTGCGTCCCGTCACTTGCTCGAAATGATGGTTCCAGAAGGTAAAGATGCCGTTTGTATCCATGGCATAGAAGACGCCAGGGATCGATTCCAGGATGGTGTCGCGAACCCGACGCTCTTCTTGCAACGCAGCCTCGGTCTGCTTACGATGCGTGATGTCCTGGAAGGTACCGGTGAGATAGTCGCCCTTGGGATCGGCGAACCTGCCAGTGCAGCGCAGTTCGGCCCAGAAATGCTTGCCGCTCCTGCCAATCATCTGGCATTCGCGGGCGAAACCCTGGCCGGTTTTCCAGGCCTGCTCTAACAAGCCGGCAACGAGCGGCAGGTCGCCCGGCGAGTAATAGACCAAGCCAGACTTGAGGTCGATGGGCTCGGTTAGCGGGTGGTCGACGAGCCGATAAACTCCCTCGGTCCACATCAGGTAACCTGTTTCCGGATTGACCTTCCAACCGCCCATCTGCGCGATTGCCTCCGATTCGCGCAGAAACAGCAAGGCCTCATTGAGCCGTTCCTGGGTTTTCCGGCGTTCGGTCATGTCGCGGGCAATAATCTGGGTGTGGGTTCGCCCACCGATCACCACCTTGACCAGTTGTACGTCCAGGTAAATCTCGGTGCCATCCAGCCTGTGGGTCGTCCATTCAAAGAATTGAGGATCGCCGTTCAGCGCCGCTTCGATCTTTTCTCCAGCCCGCTGCTGTGTAATCGGGCCAAGCGGAGAGTAGTCCATCGGGGTCCTGCCGATCACCTGGCTGCGGTCAATGGCTCCCACTACGGCCAGAGCCGCCGGGTTGCAATCAATTACAGTTGCACCATCATGGAGGAATATGGCATCCCGTGATGAGTCAAACAAGGCACGATACTGTTCTTCGCTTTTCCGAAGTTCTGCTTCAATGCGCTTACGTTCCGTGATGTCGCGCGAGGAGGTGAAAAGCACCTGCCTGCCTTCCATTTCGACGGGGCAGCTGTTGATCTCGACCAAGAGGATGCTGCCGTCCTTGCGGCGGTGCCGCCGTTCGATCTGGCTGAGACCATTCTTGGCGACAAACTCGGTTAATGGGCATGCGAGATCTTCCGCGTCGACGTCGGGATCCCATTGCCTGGGTCGCATCCCGATGACTTCGTCGCGCGTGTAGCCGAGCATTGCGCAGAACGAGGCGCTGGCCTCGATGACTGTGCCGTTGTGGTCGAGGATGTGGATACCGTCGCTGGCGTTGTGCAACAGCGCCCGGTTGCGCTCGCTTTCGCGGCGAGCGGCTTCGCCGAGGGCGCGCGCTTCAGTGACGTCTTGCACGGTGCCGAGTCCGCGGCGAGCCTTGCCATCGGCATCATCGCGCTCGATGATCGCCCGCTCACGCACCCAGCGGGTCTCGCTAGCGGCGATGATGCGGTGCTCAATGTCGTACCCGGCACCGTCGAGCGCGGCACTCCATGCAGCCGACACGCACTCCAGATCGTCGGGATGGATGCATGCGAAAAAGCGCTCGATGGTCATTGGCGAACCTGGCGGGAGGCCGAAGATGCGATAGGTTTCGTCCGACCACTCGAGGCGGTTAGCTTCGATGTCCAGCATCCAACTGCCGATATGCGCCACCGCCTGGGCACGATTGAGGGTTTCGCGGCTTGCGCGCAGCGCTTCTTCCTGGCTGCGCATCTCCGTGATGTCATGGGCGATGCCCAGCACGCCGATCAGGCTGCCATCCGCCACGGTCATCGGCGTCTTGGTGGTTCTCAGCAGGGCGCGGTGGCCGTCGTCGGCATAGGTGATCCACTCCTCGTTTACCATGGGCTTGCCGGCAACGGCAGCCGCACGATCATGGCCACGGAAGAAATCGGCAAGTTCCTTGGTCATGAAGTCGTAGTCGGTCTTGCCGAGAATCTCGGCTTCGGTTTTGCCGAAGAACTTTTCGAACTCGCGGTTGCAGGCCAGATAAACACCCTCGGCGTTCTTTAGCCAAATTAAATTGGGGATGGATCGAATGAGCGTCTTGAGCAATTCCCTTTCCGCTTCGCGTGCTTCGCTTACGCCAAGGTGTAACTGATCGGCAAGCTTCCGTGAAATAAGCCGGGTTCCGAGCAGCAAACTAATGAGAATGGCGACGAGAATGATGGCCACGATAGCCGATTGCTTTAGCCATATGCTGGTAATGTGTGATTTGGGAATGCCCACCAACAAAGTGAAACCATAGTTTTCGCTGCGTTCGAAGGCGTAGATTCGGCTGACTCCATCAGCGATTATGGAACTGCTTTCGTATGTTCCATGCGGCGAACCTTGGTCCAAAGCCTTCTGCAGTTCCTCGGAAACGCGCTTGTCGCCAATGGGTAATGATGGGGTCGGAACTAAAGTTGTACCCGCCACAACTTTTATATGCTGATCGAGCAGGATGATTTCACCACCAGGTAGATGATTGAGCTGCTCGAAACTCTTCGACAGGCCGTCAATAAATATCGACGCATAGACGATCCCTGCAAATGACTGATCAGGATTATTGAGCCGGCGAGCCATCAACCAAATCCATTTCTGTGATATCTTGCCAACAATCGGTTCTGAAAAAACCATGCCCAGTTTTGGGTTCTCCTTCAGTTGCTTGTAATAGTCACGGTGGGCAAGGCTGGCGCGTTGCATTGGTTCGACGCCTCGGCCATAGATAGTTTCTCCCTGAGAGTTAGTTACCCTTAGGAGATCAATACTTGAAAACCGGTCTTGCTGCCTGCTTAGGAAAGCCGTCACGCTTTCGTACGTGTTCTGGCGAGCTGACAGCTGGCGCTCCATCTCGTCTGCCGACACCTGCAAGACGTAATCGATGTTTGCCAGTTCATCCTCTACTGAATGTGCAATAGAGTGAGCGAGGTTTTGCACAATTTTCAATTGATCATCATTGACAAATCGATAAAAGTTGATGATCGTCATAATTGCGGCAATTGTGGCAATCACTCCAACAGTTACCGCTGCGCCAACAATGAGAGTTATTTTATTTTTCATGCTAGGCAGTCATCTCATTTTTCTGCTTGCTCAGAGAGCGCTCAGAAAAAATTCATCAGATAATTACAATCGAAGCCAGTAAATATTTTGTGTACGTCAATCACCAGCGCCGTGGCGTTACGAGCCTTGCAGGCGCCCGATTACCCACAACTCATCCGTCATCGAAATAGGCGATCCGGCCAGCCTCCAGCGCAATGGCAAACGCGGCCTTGATCATCGCTCAGGCCAAAACCGAGTTTTTCGCTTGGAGAAAGTCTTACGAAAGAGTGGCAGGACTCCCGAAATTCCGTACCCTTGGAAGTGCAACCTCACCGAGGGAGAAGGAAGGTGTTCGAAGGTCCTGCCGGGATCGATTGTAGCCCAGAGACGAGGCGGGTGCTCCTGCGCACTGCAGGGGCGTCGATGGTGGGTGAATCGTGAAGCACTGCACGCGCCTGGAGCGGGCGGGACAGCCGCAGCGGCAGGTGGCCACCGATCCTGGTCTGGCACGCAGTACCTTGCAGGAATGGCGCAAGCCGGTTGCGGAGAGCGCGGCCCCCGCAGCCCTGGCGGCTCGGGCCTCCAGGCGGCCTTGCTCGGGTTGAACGTCACCGTCATCCAGGGTACCGGCGACGGTGCACCGGCGTTGTGTCGGCATGTCGAGGTGGACTTGGCCGTCACTCATTCAGCGGACCTCTTCGATGGTCAGCAGGAGGTGTCGAAGGCCACCAGCCTGCCCCTGGCGCGGCAAGTCCGCCAGGCCGCGGCGCCCGTGGTGGCGGCGCAGGCGGGCGTGTAGGCTGAGCGGGCGGCCCGGCAGAGGTACGAAGAGCAGTCGCCGCGTCCCTGCGGTCGCCACCCGCATCGACGCCGCCCTGAGCACTCTGGCGCAGGCCGAGACCGCGCACACCCAGGCGCAGGCACGTCAGTGCGAGGCCCGGGAACTGGTGCGCGAGCTGGGCATCCTGTATCACCCGTATGACCTGGAGCACGGACAGGCCCAACCGGTCGAACAGGTCGCGCAGCGCCTCGACGACGTCTGGACGCGGCTTGGGCGCATCGCCTCGGACGCCGAATTGCCGCGCGCGCGAACGCCTGGCCAGGGCGCAACGTCTGAGCACCCCAATGCTGGCCACCCTCACCTTTTTCTCCGCCTCACTGATCATCGTCGCCATCGCCTGAGCGACCGCAAGCTCGCGGCGCTCACCGCCGTGCACAACGATCACATCCGTCGCCCCGACGGCACGACCGCCGCCGAGCGCTTCTTGGGTTGTACCCACGAAACCCTGTTCTCGCAGGTGCTCCCGCGCATGCCGCTGCCCCCACGACCCGCCCGCCGACGACCCCGACCGCTCAGGCAGCCCTCTCTGATGCCGCTGGCAGCGTAGTGGGTGACCGGAAAGATGATCGAGGCCCCGGCGCTTTCGAGCGCGCCCTTGCTACCCGGCGAATGGCCGGACTATCATCGGGTCTGCCATGCCCTCGGGAGCTCGTGATGCCCAAGCTGTCCGCAATCCGCGAACGCGCAGCCCTGCCTTACCACCGTTGGTCGCTCGGGGAGTTTCACCAGATGGCCGAGACCGGTCTGCTGGATGAGACCGACCGTGTCGAATTGATCGAAGGGGAGTTGATTGACATGGCGCCGATCGGTAGCAAGCATGCGTACATCGTCAATCGCCTGAGTCAGAAGTTTGCCGCTTCGGGGGGTGAGCAGTATTTGGTCAGTACCCAGAATCCGGTGCAACTCGGAGAGCACAGCGAACCGCAGCCCGATGTCGCATTGCTCAGGAACGGCAACTACATGGACAAGCTGCCGATGGCAGCCGATATCCTGTTGATCGTCGAGGTCTCGCATACCACGCTTGACTACGACCGTGACGTCAAGCTGTCCCTCTATGCCCGCCATGGCATTCCTGAAGTCTGGCTGCTGGACGTCACTGCAGGAGAACTGACGGTTTACCGCGAGCCGGTCGAGGGGCAGTATCGCCTGATCTGCCAACCGACGAGGGCGGAAACGGTTTCGCCAATGCTGGTGCCTGGGGTAGCGATTGTGCTGCAGGCGGTCCTGGCATGAAAACGGCGCGACCCTGGCCGCTTTTGTTCGGTGAGGCGGCCGACCTGCCCGGATCCTTGCAGGATTTTCCGATGACTTTTCAAGGCCCAGCAGGGTAAACCTGAAAACCTCCGTTAGCGAGGGAAAATCCCGTCCATGCTTCGACAGGCTCTCAAGAAACAGCGAATTAGTGCTTTTTATTCAATGTGTTAAAATTTGTCGTAGGCGGATAGTGAGTTCATTGGAAGGTGGAAACGGGCTTCGGGGAGACTATCAAGCTCTGTTTCTTGCCAACGCCTTTCGATTCGTAATCGAATATCCTACTCAGCACGAACGGGATTTTTTTCGTTTCACCCAATGGGTGAGAGCTTCCGTTCGCCCTGAGCAGCCCGCGCAGCGGGCGTGTCGAAGGGCTCTCGGGTCATCAACCGATGATTTCCAGGATAATAAACCGTCAAAATCCGGGCGCAGCGCAGCGGCAAACCGCACTGAGCTTGAAGGGGCAAGACAATGATTGATCCGGTTTTTCTCACGCGTGTGGTCCTGCGCAACTACAAGAGCATCGGTTACTGCGACGTCCGCCTCAATCCACTCACCTATCTGGTGGGTGCCAACGGATCGGGCAAGAGCAATTTCCTGGACGCTCTGCACCTCGTACGGGACGCGCTGGCCGGTTCTCTCGACAATGCCCTGAACGAACGTGGCGGACTGAACGAGGTGCGGCGGCGCTCCAGCGGTCATCCGACGAATTTCGGTATTCGGCTGGAGTTCACTCTGAAAAACGGGCAGACCGGCTACTACGCCTTCAACATCGGCGCGCTGGCAGGGCGCGGTTACGAGGTGCAGACTGAGGAGTGCGCGCTCGGCACTATAGGCAAGGGTCCGTCTTTCCGCATCGAACGCGGCAATCTCAAGGCAAACAGCGAGGCAACCTTTCCGGCAGTAACCGCCGATCGCCTGGCGCTGGTGGCAGCCTCGGGCATGACGGTGTTTCGCCCGGTATTCGACGCGCTGACGGCGATGGGTTTCTACAATCTGAACCCGAAGTTGATGCGCGAATTGCAGAAGCCACAGGAAGGACGCCTGCTCAAACCCGTCGGGGAAAACATCGCCAGCGTCATCGGACATCTGGAACGGGTCGCCGCCGACAGACTGGCGATCATCCGTGAATATCTGCAAACGGTTGCGCCGATGGTTCACGGCGTCGAGCGCAAGCCGTTCGGGCCGATGGAAACCCTGGAGTTCCGCCAGGAGATGGCCGGAGCAAAACATCCGTGGCGCTTTCCGGCGCAAAACATGTCCGACGGTACGCTGCGCGCGCTGGGCATATTGACCGCGCTGTTCCAGGGAAACCGGGATTACGCGCCCTCGCTGGTCGGTATCGAGGAACCTGAAACGGCCTTGCACCCGGCCGCCAGCGCGGCCTTGCGCGAGGCACTCGCCCGCGCTTCACAGGATACGCAGGTGATCGTCACCAGCCACAGCCCCGACCTGCTCGACGACCTGTGCCTGAGTGCCGACGCCTTGCTGGCAGTGGTTTCCGAAGGAGGCGAAACGCGCATTGCCCCGCTCGACGAAGCCGCGCGCATGGCCATGCGTGACCACCTTTTCTCGGCGGGAGAACTGTTACGGTTGAACCAACTGGCGCCTGATCGACAGGCGCTGGCTGCCCAGGCAGAGGCGCAGGCCGACTTGTTTGGCGAGATCGAACCGTGATCGCCGTTGCAGCGATCGTCGAAGGCGTTGGCGAGGTGGCCGCGCTGCCAATCCTGCTTCGGCGGATCAATGAGTGGCGCACTCCGGCTGTCCATTTGCAGGCGCTACCACCGATTCGCGTTCATCGGGATCGATTCCTGAATCGGAATGACGAGTTTCGCCGGCACTTGCTGCTGGCAGCTGCCAAGTGTGGCGAAGAAGGGTGGATTCTCGTGCTGCTCGACGCCGATGATGACTGTCCGGCTGAGTTGGGGAAACAAATTCTGGAACGAGCAGAGGCATACGTTCCGCACCGTCGGGTATCGGTCGTGTTGGCCAACAGGGAATACGAGGCCTGGTTCATCGCCGCGGCTGAATCGCTTGATGGCCAACGTGGTTTCTCATTCAAGGCTGGTGACACTATTGATGCCGAAGGACCGCGCAATGCGAAGGGGTGGATCACGGAGCATATCTGCGGCGGCAGTTACGGGGAAACGACCGACCAGCCGGCTTTTTCGGCTCGCATGGACCTGCAGCAGGCATTCGCACGCAGCCGGTCTTTTCGCAAGCTTTGCAGCGAGTGGGCACGGCAGATGGCTTTCACATGAACAGGGTTGCAGCAGGAGGCGAGCGATGAACCGCCGGCGGGGCCAGGCACTGCGGCGGTCATTGCAGGGATGCATCTTTTTTCCGGGACCGTTCGTCTTCGCTGTAAGGAAGCACCACAGGGAAGCACAAGCCGCCATCGCTCTTTTTCACCCGAACCCGGAGTAGCGCAATGCATGTAGCACCCATCGAAGAGTCTTCCCGGAAAAGATTGGCCCAATGGTTGTTCGGCATTTCCCTCGCAACGCTTGCCTGGGTTCTGGCCTACAGCCAGCTCACCGCTTTTGCTGACGGGGTCGTCGGGCTGCTTCAGCTTTCCCGGGAAACCCGTTTCGGCGAAGCCGTCCATTTCTTCTTCTACGACACCCTCAAGGTGTTGCTGCTGCTGGCCGGCATCGTCTTCGTCATGGGCATCATCCAGACCTTCTTTTCGCCGGAACGGACGCGGGCGCTCCTGTCCGGCAAGCGGGAAGGGGTCGGCAATGTGCTGGCGGCGACGCTGGGAATTGTCACGCCGTTCTGCTCCTGCTCGGCGGTGCCGCTGTTCATCGGCCTGCTCTCCGCCGGCGTGCCGCTGGGAGTGACCTTCTCCTTCCTGATCTCGGCCCCGATGGTCAATGAAGTGGCCCTGGTCCTGCTGTTTGGCCTGTTCGGCTGGCAGGTCGCCGTGCTCTACCTCGGCATGGGGCTGCTGGTGGCCATCGTCGCGGGCCTGGTGATCGGCAAGCTGAAGATGGAACGTCATCTGGAGGACTGGGTACAGAAAATCCTCGAAGGCCAGGTGGCTCAAGCCGCCGGCGAGCGCCTTTCCTGGCTGGAACGTCTTGAAGCCGGCGGCGCACACGTGCGGGAGATTGTCGGCAAGGTCTGGCCCTACATCCTGGTGGGAATTGCGCTGGGTGCCGCCATCCACGGTTATGTGCCGCAGGATTTCATGGCCTCGTTCATGGGCAGGGAGGTGTGGTGGGCGGTCCCGGCAGCCGTTCTGCTCGGGATCCCGATGTATACCAACGCGGCAGGAATCATTCCCATTGTTGACGCCCTGATCGGCAAAGGCGCGGCAATGGGAACGGTCCTCGCGTTCATGATGGCGGTGATCGCGCTCTCGGCGCCGGAAATGATCATTCTCAGAAAAGCGCTGAAACCGACCTTGATCGCCACCTTCGCCGGCGTCGTGGCGACCGGCATTCTGCTGGTCGGCTACCTTTTCAACTGGCTGCTCTAACGGATGCCGCGCGTCTGCTGCCGCCTCATTTCATCTTCCTGACCCCATGAAAGTCACCCCATGAAAAACATCAAGGTTCTCGGCACCGGCTGTGCCAAATGTCGCACCACCGTCGCCCTCGTCGAGGCAGTGGCGAAGGAAAAGGGGGTAGAGATTACGCTCGAAAAAGTTGAAAGCCTGCCGGACATCATGAGCTATGGCGTGATGTCAACACCCGGCGTGGTCATCGACGGGCAGGTGGTGCATACCGGTGGCGTGCCCACACGCGGCAAGGTGGAAGGCTGGCTCTGAACGGCTTGAAGGCTTGAAAGCTTGACTACGGGGGCGAAGGCGAGATCCTCGGGACGCCGAGGCCGTTCGTCGAATTGACGAGGGCGCCGCTTCGCCGACCCCGCTTCAGCCGAGCCGGAAGCGACGCACCTCGGCCTCGAGGCTTGCCGAGAGATGTTCGAGGCGGCTCGCGGTCGCCGCGTTGCCGGCCACCGCGGCACAGTTTTCCTCGGCCATCCGGGCGACGTTCTCGACGTTGCCGGCGATCTCGTTGCTGGCGATGTTCTGCTCACGCAGCGCCTGTGAGATGTCGGCGACCTTGTCCACCACCTGCGCCGCATTGCTGCCGATCTCGCTGATCGCTTCGCCCGCCTGCGTCGCCATGGCTACCCCTTCGGTTACCCGGCCGACGCCCAGCGTCATGCTCGCCACCGCATCGCGGGTGCCGCTCTGGATGGCGGCGATCATCTCGGCGATCTGCTGCGTCGAGCGGCCCGTGCGCTCTGCGAGCTTGCGCACTTCGTCGGCGACGACGGCGAAACCCCGCCCGCTCTCGCCGGCGCGCGCCGCCTCGATCGCCGCGTTGAGCGCCAGCAGGTTGGTCTGGTCGGCAATCTCCTTGATCACATTGACGATCGCCGAGATCCGCTCCGAGCGCGCACCGAGTTCGGCGACGATGGCTGCCGACTGGTTCACCGCTGCGGCAATCAGCTCGATTTCGTGCACCACCTTGCCGACCACGCGACTGCCGTCGGTGGCCAGTTCGCCGGCCCGACTGGAAATCCGGTTGGCATCCTGGGCGTTGGTCGACAAGTGTTCGACCCGTGAGCGCATGCCTTCGATCGCCGCCGCCATGGTCGAGGCGGCGGCGCTCTGTTGCTCGCTGCCGCGGTTGATTTCCGCCGCTGTCCCGGCGAGTTGCCGGGTCGCTGCGAGGACCTCGCTGGCGCCGTCATGGACGTTGTCGATCAGGCCGCTGAAAGCGGTCACCATCTCGTTCAGGCTGTCACCGACGAGCTTCAGTTCGTCGCGGGTACCGAGGTCGATGCGCAGGCTGAGGTCGCCGGTGGCGATCGTGCGCGCGTTGGCGGCGAGGCGGTCGATGCTGCCGATGATCGCGTAGTAAAGGCCGATCGACACGTAGGCGTAGAGCAGGAGGATCGCCAGCGCCAGTGCGATGCTGAGGACCAGATCGCGCTGGGCGCGGTCGATGCGCCGCTGCAGCAGCTCTTCGAGGGTCGGCAAGAGGGTTTCGAACATCTCCTGGTAGGCCTTGTCGAGCGCGCCGGTGGTGAGCGCGAAATAGGCTTCGGGAAGGGTCGTGTAGACGCCCGAGAGAATGTCCTGCTGGACCAGCGCGCCGATTTTTTCGGCCGCGGTCGTCATGTCGCCGATCGACGCGGCGAGCACGGCCTGCAGGCCGGGGTTGTAGCGCGAGGTCTTTTCGAGATTGTTGCGCAGGGAATCGACCGAAGCGTTGAGTCCGGCAAGGAGAACCGTGAACTCGACCTCCTGCGACTGCACCAGCGGCTGTTTGCGGGTCAGCACGCCGGTCCCCAGCGCGCGCAGCTGGCCCATGTTCTCGATCGCCCGCGGCGACTTGTCGACCGCCGTATCGATCAGGTAGGCGGCGTCGATATCCGGGTCGTTGGTCAGGGCGTAGGCATCGGCGACCGTTTTCTGAAACATCAGCAGACCGTCGATCAGGCGGCTATGGGCGAGAAAATTCTCGCGCTGGGTCAGATCGAGCCCTTCCGCATCGAGGTCGCGCCGCGCGCGCTTCCTGCATCGCCTCGTTGCCGTTGAGGACGCCCGAGGAGAGTCCGCGATGCACCTGCAGGTGCTGGACGATGCGGGCGATCGGCTTGATCATCGCGATGCCGGCGAGTTCCTTCTGCGAACTGTCGATCACCCGGTGCAGGCTCTGGTAGAGGTTGACCACCAGCACGGCGCTCGCGACCAGCGCGAGGGCGCCCATGATGGCGAACTTCCGGGGGTAGGCCACGCGATTGAGGAGAGCGATGGCCGGGGAAAAGAGCGTCTTCATGAATGGATTCCTCCGATCGTCAGACAAGCATGGCAGCAGTGGGCGGCAGCGCTGAAATGGCCCCTTGCCGGTGGTCAGTCGGGGGACGAATGCAGACCGCCATCGCGCAGGGTCAGGATGCGCTCGGCACGGGCGGCGAGCGCCGGGTCGTGGGTGACGATGACGAAGCTCGTCCGGCGCGAACGATTGAGCGCCAGCATCAGCTCGAAAACGCTGGCGGCGGTCTGCCGGTCGAGATTGCCGGTCGGCTCGTCGGCGAGCACACAGGCCGGCTCGGTGACCAGCGCGCGGGCGATCGCCGCCCGCTGCCTTTCGCCTCCCGAGAGTTCCGCAGGGGTGTGCCGCAGGCGATGACCGAGACCGACTTCGCCCAGCACCGCCGCCGCCCGCGCTTCGGCCTCGGCCTTCGGCAGGCGCCGGATGTAGAGCGGCATGGCGACGTTCTCGAGCGCGGTGAATTCCGAGAGCAGGTGGTGAAACTGATAGACGAAGCCCAGGTGGCGATTGCGCAACTGGCCGCGCTCGGCATCGTCGATGGTGTTGAGGTCGTGCCCCATCAACTGCACTTCGCCGCCGTTGGCGGCGTCGAGACCGCCGAGCAGATGCAGCAGGGTGCTCTTGCCCGACCCGGAAGCGCCGACGATCGCCACCCGCTCGCCGACGCCGATCGCGAGATCGACGCCGAGCAGAACGGGAACGTCGGTGTCGCCCTGGCGATAGATCTTCTTCAGGCCCTGACAGGCCAGCACCAGGTCACTCATAGCGCAGCGCCGCCGCCGGATTGACCCTGGCGGCTCGCCAGCTCGGGTAGATGGTTGCCACCAGCGCGAGCACGAAAGCGACGCCGGTGATCGTCGTCACGTCGCTCCACTGCAGCTCGGAAGGCAGGTCGGAAATGTAATACACCTCCTTGGCCAGGAACTGGGTGCCGAGCAGGCGCTCGATCAGCGGCACGACGACGTCGACGTTGAGCGCCAGCGCGACGCCGCCGACGACACCGAGGCCGAGGCCGATGAAGCCGATCAGCGCCCCCTGGACGACGAAGATCGCCATGATGCTCGCCGGGCTCGCCCCGAGGGTGCGCAGGATGGCGATGTCCGACTGCTTGTCGGTGACCGCCATGACCAGCGTCGAGACGATGTTGAACGCCGCCACGGCGACGATCAGCGAAAGGATGATGAACATCATGTTCTTCTCGATCTGCACGGCGCGAAAGAAGTTCGCGTGGCTGCGCGTCCAGTCGCTGATGAAGGCGTTGATGTCGAGCTTCGCGGCCAGCAGATGCGACACCCGCGGCGCGACGAAGAGGTCGTCGAGCTTCAGGCGCACGCCCGAGACGCGGTCGTCCATGCGGTACAGCCGCTGCGCGTCGGCGAGGTGGATCAGCGCGAGGCCGCTGTCGTATTCGTACATGCCGACCTCGAACACGCCGACGACATTGAAGGTCTTGAGCCGCGGCACCACACCGGCGGGCGTCACCACCCCCTGCGGCGCGATCAGCGTCACCCGCTCGCCGACCAGGACGCCGAGCGCGCGGGCAAGCTCGGAACCGAGGACGATGTTGAAGCTGTCCGGAACCAGGGCGTCGAGTTCGCCGCTCTTCATGTGCGGGCGAAAATCGGCAACCTTGTCCTCCTGGTCGGGCAGGATGCCGCGCACCAGCACTCCGCGCACCGTTTCGCCGTAGGCCAGCATTCCCTGCGCCTGCACGAACGGAGCGGTGGCGATAACGTGCGCTTCGGCCGCGGCCTGCGCCGCGACCCGCTGCCAGCCGGCCATCTCGCCGCCGGCACCGGTGATCTGGACGTGCGAGACGACCGCCAGGATGCGCGAGCGCAACTCGGTCTGGAAGCCGTTCATCACCGACAGGACGACGATCAGCGCTGCCACCCCGAGAGCGATGCCGAACATCGAGATCAGCGAGATGAAGGAGATGAAGTGATTGTGCTTCTTCGCCCGCGTATAGCGCAGGCCGATCAGCAGCTCGTAGGGAAGGGGCATCGGCAGGGGAAAGTCGTCTCTCGGAGTGGGTCGTGCGGGTGTTTGCGCGGCGCCGAAACAGTCAAGGCGCTATGCTACACTCTTCCGGCAATGGCTGA
Organism: Candidatus Accumulibacter jenkinsii; assembly: GCA_036625225.1. Classification (GTDB taxonomy): domain Bacteria; phylum Pseudomonadota; class Gammaproteobacteria; order Burkholderiales; family Rhodocyclaceae; genus Accumulibacter; species Accumulibacter jenkinsii. Next base: position 854,961 of record JAZKUF010000002.1, read on the forward strand.
CCGTTCACTGGCGAACACCGCCATCGACGCTCACCGCATCATCATCCGCCCCCTCTGCCCCGCCCATGCAACTCACCCTCGTTGTCCCCGAACTGGTCTGGCCCGAACCGGACGACCGCGACAGCCTCGACGCCCTGCCCTGCGACGGGCTCAACACCCTGCTGGCGCGCAGCCGGCTGAGCCGTCGCCCGCCGCAGTCGGTCGAAGCGACCCTCTGCGACGCCTTCGGCCTTGGGGAAAGTGTGCCTTATGGGGCTTTGCGGGTGCTCGGCGAGGACGCGGCCCCTGCCGCCGGCGACGCCTGCTGGCTGTGCGCCGACCCGGTGCATCTGCGCCTGCACCAGGAGCGACTGATCCTCGCCGACGGCGCGAGCCTTAACATCGAGCGCAGCGAGGCACAGGCGATCGTCGATCAGCTCAACCATCACTTTGCCGACTTCGGCACCTTTCACGTGGCGAGCCCCGATCGCTGGTATCTTGAACTTGCCGGCAGCACCGACCTCGGCCCTTTCGATATCCTGCCCCTGTCGGCCGTCGCGGGGCGCAGCGTCAGCCGGCAACTGCCGGCAACGGACGCCGCGCGTCGTCTTCGCCAGCTGCTCAACGAAGCGCAGATGGTCCTCCACCAGCACCCGGCCAACCGCCGACGCGAAGACGAGGGCCGATCGACGATCAACAGCCTCTGGCTGTGGGGTGCCGGCATCCTGCCGACCACCCGTCCCCCGGACTTCAGCGGCGTCTGGAGCGACGGCCCGCTCGCCCGCGGGCTGGCTCGCGCCTTCGCGGTGCCGGTGCATGCGCTTCCCGACGATGCCGCGGCATTCCTCGCCAGGGCGACCGCACGCGGCCGCCACCTGATCGTCCTCGACGCGCTGCAATCGCCGGTGCAGTACGAGGATGGCGACGCCTACCGCGCGCGCCTTGGCGAACTCGACCAGCGCTGGTTTGCGCCGCTGCAGAAAGCGCTCGCCGCCGGCCGCATCGCCCGCCTGCGACTCGAAGCGGCGACCGCTTACGCGGCGCTTGCCTGGGAGAGCGATCGCCGCGATCAGTGGAAGCTGTGGCGCCGCCCGCAACCGCTCGCAGCCACCGCCCAGGCTCTCGCCAGAGGCGACCCATGACCGAACTTCGCCGCCGGCCGATCGCGCCGCGTGTCCTCTGGCAGCTCGAACAGCAGGGTCTGCATCCGCTGCTCGCCCGCATCTACGCCGGCCGCGGCATCGTCGCGCGCAGCGAGCTCGATTACGAGTTCGTGTCCTTGTTGCCGCCGGCGCAACTCACCCACGCCGCCGACGCCGCCATCCTGCTCGCCGATGCCATCGCCCGACGGGCCCGCATCCTCATCGTCGCCGACTACGACTGCGACGGCGCCACCGCCTGCGCGGTCGGCATCCGGGCCCTGCGCGCCTTCGGCGCCGAGGTCGATTATCTGGTGCCCAACCGCTTCACCTACGGCTATGGTCTCTCGCCGGACATCGTCGACCTCGCGGCGACGAAGAAGCCCGATCTGATCGTCACCGTCGACAACGGCATCGCGAGTGTCGAGGGCGTCGCCCGTGCCCGCGAGCTCGGCATCGCGACACTGATCACCGACCACCACCTGCCGGGCGACGAACTGCCCGCCGCCGACTGCATCGTGAACCCCAACCTCGCCACCTGCGGTTTCCCGAGCAAGCACCTCGCCGGCGTCGGCGTCATCTTCTATGTCATGCTCGCGCTGCGCGCCGAGCTGCGCCAGCGCGGCTGCTTCGGTGAAAGCGGCGGCCGCCGCGAACCGAAGCTCGCCGCCCTGCTCGACCTGGTCGCGCTCGGCACCGTCGCCGATGTCGTCAAACTCGACCACAACAACCGGGTACTCGTCAGCCAGGGCCTGCAGCGCATCCGCCAGGGCCACCTGACGCCCGGCCTGCAGGCCCTCTTCCGCGCCGCCGGCCGCCAGCCGGCGCAGGCCTCGAGCGTCGATCTCGGCTTCATGATCGGCCCGCGGGTCAATGCCGCCGGCCGCCTCTCCGACATGTCGCTCGGCATCGAATGCCTGATCACCGACGACGCGGGACGGGCGATGAACATCGCGCAACAGCTCGACGCGCTCAACCGCGAGCGGCGCGAGATCGAATCGGGCATGCAAGCGCAGGCCCTGGAGCAACTCGCGCAAGCGGCCGAGGGGGTCGATAGCCTCCTGCGCGGCCTCGTGCCGGGAGTTGCAGGCGAGGCAGACGACGCGCCTGCGGCACGCCCGGCAGCGGTATCGCTGTTCGACGCCGACTGGCACCAGGGCGTCATCGGCATCGTCGCGGCGCGGGTCAAGGAAAAGCTGCATCGGCCGGTGTTTGCCTTCGCCCGCGGCGACGGTGGCGAGCTCAAGGGTTCCGGCCGCTCGATCGCCGGACTGCACCTGCGCGACGCCCTCGACCTCGTCGCCAAGCGCGCGCCGGGCTTTCTGCTGCGCTTCGGCGGGCACGCGATGGCCGCCGGCGTCACCTTGCGCGAAGTCGATTTTCCGCGCTTTCGCGAGATCTTCGCGCAGGTCGTCGACGAGCTGCTGGCACCCGCCGACCGCACGCGAACGCTGGAGACCGACGGCGGCCTCGAAGCCGCCTACTTCTCGATCGCCACCGCCCGCCTGCTCGAAGCCGAGGTCTGGGGCCAGGGTTTTCCGCCGCCGCTGTTCGAGGACGACTTCGTCGTCGAGAACCAGCGCATCCTCAAGGAAAAACACCTCAAGCTGCGCCTGCGCAAGGGAATGCAGACCCTGGACGCGATCCAGTTCAATTTTGACCAGGCGCCGGGAAGCACCATCCGCGCCGCTTACCGCCTGGCGATCAACGACTACAACGGGGTGCAGACGCCGCAGCTGATGATCGAGCACATCGTCAACCGGTCGACCGGCGCAGACGATCGACCGCTTGCCCGATGAATCGGACTCCTGCATTTGTCGCGTGGATAGCCAAAAGGATGATCAAGACCGATCTTCTTTCTGACGACTCTGGCGTGATGGCCACAAGGGAGAGCGTAAAACATGAGTTGGTGGGATCGTTTCTTTGCCCCTAAGTCACCCCGAGTGGCTTCGGCAGCGGCTACGCAGAAGGTGGCATCCCTGCCGGACGAGCCGCCCAAAGCGGAGCTGGCGTCCGGCGGACAGCGGCCGCTGGTCGGCATCAACGGCGATATCGCGGGCTTTGGGTTCCGCTTGCCCCTCGCCATATCACAACGCCAGGCGGAGGGCGCAGGGGTCCATGCGGCGACCGCCCGCGCCATCTCCCTGCTCTCCGCCATGCGGCCGACACTGGCCTCTGGCCGGATCGCGCTGGGCGAGCTTCCGGGCAGTCTGCTCTGCCGGGCGACGGTCGCCTCGCAGGTTCCGGAAGGCGCCTGGCTGGCGATCCAGGGGGGATTCGATCCGGCTGCTGACACCGCTGGCCTGCTGCGGCAGTGGCGTGCCCGTGGCGTGACGCTGGGCAACGATGGCGGCAGCGAACCCGAAGGGAGTCGTTTCGTGCTCCTGCGTCCCATGGCGAACGGTCTCGCCGATGTGCTTGAGGCGGCGGCTCGCTGGCAGCAGTTACAACCGGGGAGAGTGCTGGTCGCGGTCGATCTGGAGAGCGTCGACGCCATCGAGGAAGCGCTGGCGCAGGGAGTCATGCTGGCCGCCGGATGTCTGGCAGCAGGCCCCCAGCGGATGCGCGAACGGCCGCTGCTGCAGCCCGCCGCCTACCGCTTGTGCAAATTGCTCAATGAGGTCGCTCTCGATCGCAGTGATGCACAGATCGGCGCCGAGCTGCGCGCCGATTTGACTTTGTCATACCGGCTGCTGCGCTTCGTAAACAGTCCGGCCCTGGGATTGACGCGCTCGGTGGAATCGGTCGAACAATCGGTGATGATCCTGGGTCGCCGCGAATTGTACCGCTGGCTCAGTGTCCTGCTGCTGTCGTCCGGTCTGCACCGCAAGACCTCTCGGGCATTGCAGGAAGTGGCGATGGCCCGCGCCCGTCTGCTGGAGTTGCTGGCCAGCGCCAGCCCAGACCAGGACCCGCCGGCCGCTCTTTTTACCGTGGGTCTCCTGTCAATGCTGGATACGCTCCTGCAAGTGCCTCTCGCCGACGCGCTCCAGCCGATCAATTTGTCGACCCCGGCACAGCAGGCGCTGCTCTCCGGAAGTGGCCCCTGGGGCCATTATCTTGAACTGGCAATCACCCTGGAACGTCACGACCTGGCCGCTGCGGAAATTCTCGCCGCCCGTTTCGGCGGTCTGGCGCTGGTCCTCGCATTGAGCGATGAAGCCTGGGCCTGGTCGGCCGGGCTGGCCCGGGCGCAGGATTCCTAGCCCCTGCCCAGTCAAGCAATCAAGCCAAATCTGCTCGGAGCATATCTGCGCAGAGTATAATGGCGCGCTTTTTCCCCCGCCCTGGTCCCCTGCCACCTTGCCATCCCTGCAGACTCCGACGGCGATATTTTCCTGTTTCGGAGAACCGGATGGATAACCCCCAGGGGCTGCTGTCGCACTTTTCATCGCTGCTTGGCACCGGCAGCCTGGTCGAATTATCGGCCACGGCCGCCACCAGTTTCGCCTTGATCGCCGCCGCCGAAATCGGCGACAAGAGCCAGCTCGTCTGCATGACGCTCGCCTCCCGTCATCGACCGATGCCGGTCATGCTCGGCGCCTTCGCCGCTTTCGCGATCCTCAACACGCTCGCCGTGGTCTTCGGCGCAGCGATCGCGAGCTGGTTGCCCGAATACGTCGTCGGCCTGACCGTCGCCATCCTCTTCGGCGTTTTCGGCGTGCACGCGCTGCGCGCCACGGAGAGCGATGACGACGAAGAAGTCGAGGAAAAGAGCGGCCACGGCATCTTCTTCACCACCCTCGTGCTGCTCACCGTCGCGGAATTCGGCGACAAGACGCAGCTCGCCGTCGTCGCCCTGAGCAGCGTGCACGTGCCGATCGCCGTCTGGATCGGCGCCACCCTCGCCCTCGCCGCCACCTCGGCCCTCGGCATCCTTGCCGGCCGCACCATCCTGCAGAAGATTCCGCTCGTTCTCCTGCACCGCATCAGCGGCGCTTTCTTCCTGCTCCTCGCGGTGCTTGCCGCGTACCGCGCCTACGTCGCCTACAGCGGCGGATAGTCGCAAATAGCCGCGGCACGGGCAGCGGGCGAGGACGGACGCTCGCCGCTCGCCTCGCGGTCGCAGATGCGTTGCCCCCTGGCCCTTCGCCGCCAGCCTCGCGAAGGCGCCGGTTTGCGTTCGGGCGAACCGACATCAAGCGCTTGAGTGTCGAAGAATTTTACATCCCTCGCCTGCCCATGTCAGGGAGTAGAGACTAAAGCGCTTATATAAATATATATTATTTTTCTGGCACAGTTGTTGCTTGATCAGATTGCCTTATCGATCAAAAGCCACCCTTCACAGGATGATGGCTTGAAGAATAAGTTTTCTGCCGCAAATCAACCTCTGTTGGAGACTAAAAATGACCCTTAATCTGAAAGCACTTGTTGTTTCGCTCGCACTCGTCGGCGCGGCAGCCCCCAGTTCCGCAGCCGTCATTACTTTTGAAGGCTTTGCTGACGGCACCGTCTTCACGACGCAAAACTTCGGCGCCGGCGTCACCTTCGCCGGTGCCCAGATCCTGACGCTGGGCGGCAGCCTTAATCCCCAGTTCCCGCCCATTTCCGGGGTCAACGTCGTCTACAACCCGAGCGGCGCAATGACGCTCAACTTCACTACCGCAGTCGATTTCTTCAGTGGCTATTTCACCTACAACCAACCAATGCTGATTGAAGCTTTCGATGGCAGCAATAATCTGGTCGATTCCGTGACTGGCGCGTGCTCCGCGAACTACTCCGGCGCAGGCTGTGGCGCACCGAATGAGTTCCTGCAGGTCAGCGAGCCGGGTCTGATTTCGAAAGTCGTGATTTCTGGCGGCGGCGGCAACAACTTCACGCTTGACGACGCGAACTTCACGGGTTCGATCGACCCGGGCGTCCTGCCGGAACCGGGAACGATTGCCATGCTGCTGGGTGCCCTGGGTGTTTTGGGGATGACCCGTCGTCGCCGCACGGTTTAGTTTCGAATAGCGCTTTGCGCTTTTGGCAGGTGACCTGACAGACAGCTGCGGTCGCTTGCCAAACGCGCGCGGTCCTGCCCCCGGGGCAACGAGGGCCGCAGCCTGAACCCTGACCCTCCCGGAAAATGGTGCAGCCAGCCTCTCGGGCTCTGCCGTCCGAGAAAAAGCGCTGACTTTGTGCGCTGCGCGGGGCTGTAGCCGATCTCGGTGAAGCAGAACGCCCGGCCTCTTTGCCCGGCTTTGGCTCGGTCTTCAGGAACGGTTTCACGATCAGCACAGGGAAGCATGCCGCCCGCGCCAGGCGGTATCATTCCCGCCATGAGCGATTCTCCGGCAAGCCCGCCGCGCGCCCCACCTTTCAAGCCTCGCTGCCTGTCGATCGACCTCGAGGTCGGTCTGCGCAGCCAGCGCATCCGGCAGCTGGCGGCGCTGCGCGGCGACACCGGCGACAGCCTGCGCTGCGACTGCAGCGAACTGGCCGGTGCGTCCGCACGCCTCGATGCGCTGGCCGACGGCTGCAGCTTCGTTCTCGGGCACAATTTCATCCACTTCGACCGACCGCACCTGGCCGCGGCGCGGCCTCGCCTGCGCCTGCTGGCATTGCCGGTGATCGATACGCTGTGGCTCAATCCACTGGCTTTCCCGCGCCACCCTTACCACCATCTGGTCAAGCATTACCAGGACGGCGGGCTCAGGCGGCGGCAGGTCAACGACCCGCTGCTCGACGCGCAGCTGACGCTCGAGCTGTTCGCCGACCAGTACCAGGCGCTGCAGGAGCGCCAGCAGGCGGCGCCCGATCTGCTGCTCGCCTGGCACTGGTTGACGACCATCGATCAGCGGCTTTCCGGCGTGAACAGCTTCTTCGCGACGCTGCGGCGCGCGCTTCGCCCGAGCGACGCCGAAGCGCGCCAGGCGATGGCGCGTTTTCTCGACGGCAAGGGCTGCCGGACGCAGGCCCTGCGGGTCATGGACGAGGCGGCATGGAGCAACTGGTCGCTGGCCTACGCGCTCGCCTGGCTATCGGTCGCCGGAGGGGACTCGGTGCTGCCGCCGTGGGTACGGCATCAGTTCCCCGACGCCGGCGTGCTCATCCGCCGTCTGCGCGACGACGCCTGCGGGCAAGCCGATTGCCCCTGGTGCAGCGCGCACCACGACGCCGGCAAGGAACTCACCCGCTGGTTCGGCTTTGCCGCATTTCGCCCGCAACCGGCTGACGCCCAGGGCCGCTCGCTGCAACAAGGCATCGTCGAAGCGGCGCTGCGCGGCGAACATCTGCTCGCCATCCTGCCGACCGGAACCGGCAAGTCGCTGTGCTACCAGATTCCGGCGCTGTCGCGCAGCGAGAAGACCGGCGCGTTGACCGTGGTCATCTCGCCGCTGGTGGCGCTGATGGCTGATCAGGTCGCCGGTCTGCGGGGCCGCGGCATCGACAGCTGCGTCGCGATCAACGGCCTGCTGTCGATGCCCGAGCGCGCCGACGCGCTCGATCGGATTCGCCTCGGTGCCGCCTCGATGGTGATTGTGTCACCCGAGCAGCTGCGTAATTCGACGCTGCAGAAGGTGCTCGCACAACGCGAAATCGGCGCCTGGGTACTCGACGAAGCGCATTGCCTGTCGAAGTGGGGGCACGATTTTCGTCCCGACTACCGCTACGTCGCGCGCTTCATTCGCGAGAAAGCGGGGGCGGCACCGGTGCCGCCGGTGCTCTGCCTGACCGCGACGGCCAAGCCCGACGTGCTGGCCGACATCACCACCCATTTTGCCGAGAAGGTCGGCATCGACCTGCGTTGCATTGACGGTGGCGCCCATCGCGACAACCTCGATTTCGACGTCCTGCCGACCACGCCGGCCGAGAAACTGGCGCACATTCACGAAGTGCTCGCCACCGCCCTGCCGCCCGATACGCCGGGCGGCGCCATCGTGTACTGCGCGACCCGGCGGAACAGCAGGAGGCCGGCCGCGCCGGACGCGACCAGCAGGCGGCGCGCTGCGTGCTGCTGTACACGGCGGAGGATGTCGAGCGCCAGTTCGGCATGTCGGCGCGCTCGCGGCTCAACCGCAAGGAGATTCAGGCGATCCTGCGCTCGCTGCGGCAGCTCGGCCGCAAGCAACGCAAGAACGGCGATGTGATCGCGACGCCCGGCGAGATCCTCGGCGAAGACGACGCCGGTGACTTCGAACGCGACAGCGCGACCGACGACACGCGCGTGCGAACCGCCGTCTGCTGGCTGGAAGAAGCATGTCTGCTGACTCGCAACGAGAACCAGGTGCAGGTTTTTCCCTCATCGCTGCGCGTCGGATCGGTCGCCGAGGCGCGTGCACGGCTGGCGAGTGCATCGCTGCAGCGCGCCTACCAGCAGCAGTTGCTGGCGCTCGTCGAAGCGCTGATCGGCACGCCGGCTGACGAAGGGCTATCGACCGATGAGCTGATGGGAATCACCGGCCTCGGATCGGAGAAGCTGCGCAGTGCCCTGCACGATCTCGAACGCCTGGGCATCGCCAGCAACGACACCGCGCTGACCGCCTACCTGCAGGTCAGCGTCGAGCATTCGTCGCAGCAGCGTTTCGAGCGGGCGTCGCGACTCGAAAGCGCGCTCATCGCCCTGCTGCGCGAACAGGCGCCCGATCTGTCGCGCGGCGAGAGCTCGCTGCTGCACCTGCGCTGCTGAGCCAACGCCTGAAAGATGAAGGCCACCCCGGCGCCCTGCCAGCACGGCTGCGACAGATCCTTGCCAGTCTCGCCGGTGACGGCCGCAACGACGATGGCGGACTCGGCAGCATCACCCTGCGGCGGATCGACGCCGAATCGGTCTCGATCCACCTGCAGCGCGACTGGTCGGTGCTGACGAAAACCGCACAACTGCGGCGCAGCGCGGCGTCCCTCCTGCTCGACCATCTGTGCTCCTGCCTGCCGGCCGCTGCGCGGGGCGCCGACCAGCTCGCCGAAACGACGCTTGGCCGACTGCTCGCTGCAATCAACGCCGACCTGCTGCTCAAGTCGGAAGTCCGGGAGACCTCCCGCCTGCTCGACCGCGCCTTGCTCTGGCTGCACGAACAGGAGGTGATTCGCCTGCACAAGGGGCTCGCGGTCTTCCGTCCGGCGATGACCATCCACCTCGATGCCGACTGGAAGCGGCAGTTCCGGCAACCCGACTTCGCGCCGCTGAAACTGCATTACGACGAGCAGGTGGTCCAGATTCACGTCATGGCCGAGTACGTGCAGCGCGGCCTGCAGGCGATGGCCGACGCCGTGCGCCTGACCTTCGACTATTTCCGCCTGCCCCGGGACGCATTCATGCAGCGCTGGTTGCCCGACCGCGAGCAGGAACTCTCGCGGCAGACGACGCCGCAGTCGTGGCGCCAGATCGTCGAAGCGCTCGCCAACCCGGTGCAGCAGGGGATCGTCGCCGACGATCGCGAGAACGCCAATGTGCTGGTCCTCGCCGGCCCCGGATCAGGCAAGACGCGCGTCCTCGTCCACCGCATCGCCTACCTCGTTCGCGGGCGCCGGGAGAACCCCCGCGGCATTCTGGCGCTGGCCTACAACCGCCACGCCGCAGCGCAGATTCGCCAGCGACTCGGGGATCTGATCGGCGACGAGGCGCGCGCGGTCAGCGTCCTCACCTGCGATGCGCTGGCCATGCGGCTGGTCGGCGCGAGCTTTGTCGGCCGCGACCGGTTGCTCGCCAGCGAGGGCTTCACTGCGGCGCTCGACGAGATCCGCCAGCAGGCGATCGCCCTGCTGCGGGGCGATCGCCTGCCGCCGGGAGAGGCCGACGCCCAGCGCGACCGTTTGCTCGGTGGCTTTCGCTGGATTCTCGTCGACGAGTACCAGGACATCGGGCCCCGGCAATACGAACTGATCGGCGCCCTCGCCGGACGCAGTCGCAGCGACGAAGACACGCGCCTCAATCTTTTCGCGGTCGGCGATGATGACCAGAACATCTATGCGTTCAGCGGCGCATCGGTCGAGTTCATTCGCCGCTTCGAGTCCGACTATGCGGCGCGCGCCGTACACCTTCTCGACAATTACCGCGCGACGGCGCACCTGATCGCGGTGGCCAACCAGTTGATCGCCCCCGCCACCGATCGCATGAAAGCGGCGCAGCCGATCCGCATCGACCGTGCCCGCCGCCAACAGCCGCCTGGCGGTCCCTGGGCGAAGATCGACCCGCTCGCCAGGGGACGGGTGCAGATCCTGCCGGTCGGCGACGATGGCCGCACGCAGGCGGTGGCCGTGGTCAGCGAGTGGCAGCGCCTGGCCGGCCTGATGCCGGACTGGGACTGGGCGCGCTGCGCGGTGATCGCGCGTGAGTGGCAGTGGCTGCAGCCCCTGCGCAGCCTCTGCGAACTGAATGGCATCCCGGTGCAGATGGCGAGGGAAGAAAGTGCCCAGTTCTGGCACCAGCGCGAGACGCAGGCGCTGCTCGACTGGCTGCGGGACGAGACGCGCAGCCTGATCGATGGCCGACGCATCGCCGCCTGGCTCGCCGGTCAGGCGGCCAGTCCGGTCGGCGCAATGCTCACCGAAGCGGTGGGCGAATACCTCCTTGAAACCGGCGGCGCCGAACTGCCCTGCCAGCATTTCATCGAATGGCTGGCCGAATGGGGCCGCGAGGCGAGGCGTCGGCAGAGCGGCCTGCTTTTGTTGACCGCCCACCGTGCCAAGGGTCTCGAATTCGATCACGTCGCGGTGCTCGACGGCGGCTGGGAAGGTCGCCGCGATGCTCAGCCGGGCCGTGAAGACCCCGATGCCGAACGTCGCCTGTATTACGTGGCGATGACTCGCGCTCGTCTGACCCTGTTGCTGGCACGCTGGTCTCGCGGCCAGCGCTTGATCGACGCGCTGCCGGCATCCGCGGCGCTCTTGCGCCGTTCGGCCAGCGAACTGCCGGCACCGGCAGCCGAACTCTCCTGGTGCTACCAGCAACTGAACCCGGGGGAAGTGGACATCGGCTTTGCCGGTCGCTCGCCGCCGGCACACCCGGTTCATCGGGCGATCGCCGCGCTGAGCGCCGACTCGACCTTGCACCTGCAGCCGGAAAACCACCGCTGGCGGCTGCACGACGCGCATGGAAAGCTGGTCGGCCGACTCGCCGCGAGCTACACGCCGCCACCGGGCATGACGTGTGTTGCGGCACGAGTGGCGGCGATCCTTGTCCGCCGCCGGATCGACAGCCCGGCGGAATACCTCGACCAGGTTCGCTGTGAGCGCTGGGAAGTCGTCCTGCCCGAACTCGTTTTCGCGCCCGCCATCCGGAAGGCATAGACAGCGCGCATTTCACGCCAGAGGATTTCGTTTCGCAATGCGGAAGCAAAGCCGCAACCCTTTGTCTGCATTATATAAATAAATATCTTATGTCTTATATAAGAGTGTTGCGGCCGAGGGAAAAGCCCTTTATACTTGACGGCATTGGTCGCCCGGGCTGGTACCTGAAAAGGTTACGGATTTGCGGCACGGGCGTCGCCATAGTCTCCGCTGCACATCCTTATCTTTCGTGAGGTCAATCATGAGCACCAAAGAACAGCAGATCGCCGCCCTGGAAAAAGACTGGGCCGAAAACCCCCGCTGGAAGGGAATCAAGCGCGGCTATTCGGCCGCCGATGTCGTCCGCCTGCGCGGCTCTTTTCCGATCGAATACACCGTCGCCCGTCGCGGCGCTGAAAAGCTCTGGGAACTCGTCAATACCGAGCCCTACGTCAACTGCCTCGGCGCGCTGACCGGCGGCCAGGCCATGCAACAGGTCAAGGCCGGCGTCAAGGCGATCTACCTGTCGGGCTGGCAGGTCGCCGCCGACAACAACTCCTACGCCGCGATGTACCCCGACCAGTCGCTGTATCCCGTGGATTCGGTGCCGAAAGTGGTCGAGCGCATCAACAACTCTTTCCGGCGCGCCGACGAAATCCAGTACTCGAAGGACATCAACCCCGGCGACAAGGGTTACACCGATTACTTCGCGCCGATCGTCGCCGACGCTGAAGCCGGTTTTGGTGGCGTCCTGAACGCCTTCGAACTGATGAAGGCGATGATTCGCGCCGGCGCTGCCGGGGTGCACTGGGAAGACCAGCTGGCTTCGGTCAAGAAGTGCGGCCACATGGGTGGCAAGGTGCTGGTGCCGACCCAGGAAGCCGTCCAGAAATTGATCGCCGCGCGCTTTGCCGCCGACGTCTGCGGTGTGCCGACGCTGGTCATCGCGCGCACCGACGCTGAAGCCGCGGATCTGCTGACCTCCGACTGCGACGCCAACGACATCCCGTTCGTCACCGGCGAACGGACCTCCGAAGGCTTCTACAAGACCCGCAAGGGTCTCGAGCAGGCGATCTCCCGTGCCGTCGCCTACGCCGAATACGCCGATCTGGTGTGGTGTGAAACCGGTACTCCCGATCTCGAATTCGCGCGCCAGTTCGCCGAAGCCGTGCGGGCCAAGCACCCCGGCAAGATGCTCGCCTACAACTGCTCGCCGTCGTTCAACTGGAAGAAGAACCTCGACGACGCCACCATCGCCAGATTCCAGAAGGAACTCGGCGCCATGGGCTACAAGTACCAGTTCATCACCCTCGCCGGCATCCACAACATGTGGTACCACATGTTCGACCTCGCGCAGGACTACGTCGCCCGCGGCATGACCGCTTACGTCGAGAAGGTCCAGGAGCCGGAATTCGCCGCGCGCGACCGCGGCTACACCTTCGTCTCGCACCAGCAGGAAGTGGGTACCGGCTACTTCGACGAAGTCACCACGGTCATCCAGGGCGGCACTTCGTCGGTCACCGCGCTGACCGGTTCGACCGAAGAAGAGCAGTTCCACTAAGCCACCAGGCGATCTCCGCAACCCCCACAAACCGCGCCCTGGCGCGGTTTTTTCTGGGCCATGATCAGGGCAGCGATGCTTTATTTTGAAGACGACAGCCGCCCCAAACTATAGCTCGGGGGTTGTTGAGAACCGGTGGCAGCAGGCCGAACCGATCAAGGTCGCCGAAGCTGGTTGGCTTCGGCGCACCGCACAACTGTCGATTTTCTTTACACAGCATCCAGAAACCACACGGCCATAATGGCTAACTACTTGTTGATATAGAATGTTTTATTTCTGGCACCCGAATTGCTTCAGGAGTTGGTAACCGCCACGTCTTCCGATATTGGCAAGGCATGGGGGGGGTAAGCACCACAAACCAAGGATGATCAAATGCTCGGCTGGAGGCAAGCAAACGTGTAAATCGAATTTATCTCTCACTTTCAATAGGGGGTAACCATGAATTACAGAACTTTATCCATGAGTGTCATCTTGGCAGGGCTTAGCTTTGCTTGGGGCGGGATCGCACACGGCGGCACGACGGTAATCAACTTGCAGGGTGGAGCGAACTGGCAGAGCACAACAGATGGCCTCCTCGCCACCCAATGGAACAATGGCAACGTGACCCCTGGGGATGGTGGGATTCCAGCGTTTTCTCCGTATTCCAACTCGGCAACCACGACCCTGAATCAAAACAGCATGATGTGGTATTGCGCCCTCGATACCGCTGGTTGCCTGGATCAGGCCGAAAATGGAAGTGGTCCGGTCGAGGCGTTTTTCGTCCGGCAGTTTGCGATCAAGGACGGCGCGGAAATCTCCGGGGCATTCGCCATCATCGCTGATGACTTCGTGCGTCTCAACATCAACGGGCAGTTCGTGATGGACGCACTTCTGGATGACAATACGGACGCGAACGGCCAACCCCTGCCGTTGATCTTCGATATCCACGGTTTTGATCTTAGTCTGCGCACGGGCAATGCGCTTGATCTGGGTACTCTCGCTGGCGTTCTCTCCTACGGTACAAACACTTTTGTTCTGCAGGCGATGGACGGCAATCTGATCAACGGTGGCTTCTCCGTTGACGACTGTGCAGACAGGAACGGAACCGTCCGCCAAATCCCTGGAGGACGTTCATTCTGCAGTTCGGACCGATTGTTCGAGTATGCGTTCATACAGGGCAGTATGCTCGCCGTTCTTCCTGAACCCACGACACTCGCGTTGCTTGGCAGCGCACTTGCCGGGCTAGCGATCCGCCGCCGGAGCAAGAGCGCTTAGGGTGCCTGCCAGCCTGTGGACAAGTATGGCCGTCTGTCTGCGGCACAAGCGTGCGCAGACAGACCCAGCAGATCCACGACCGTTTTTGCGTTTGGCCTTGGTTGCTGAGAAAATCGCTCAGCGATTCATGATGACACTGACCGGGTGAACTCGGAATTCGCTACTCCGGAGACCCTGAAATGATTCCTCTTGGTTTCCTCTGCCGCCGGTCCGGCTCGGTGGGCGTATATAATGCGAAGTTCATTCATCACCCGAGCAGAGCCCTCATCATGGAAGCCGAACAACTCAACGCCATCGAAAACCGGCTCGCCGACCTCGGTCAGCGCGCCACCGAGCTGCGGAGGTATCTTTGACTACGATCAGAAAGCTGATCAGTTAAAAGCCGTCGCCCGCGAGCTCGAAGACCCGAAGATCTGGGACAACGCCGAGCGCGCGCAGGAACTTGGCCGGGAAAAGCGCTTGCTGGAAAACGTCGTCCTGACCCTGAGCCGCGTCGGTGAAGGCCTGCGCGATGCCGGCGAGTTGTTCGCGATGGCGCGCGAGGAAGCTGACGACGAGACGCTGGACGCGGTGCTCACCGACGTCGACGGCATCGAGCAGGAAGTCTCGGCGCTCGAATTCCGGCGCATGTTCAACAACCCGGCCGACCCGCTCAACTGCTTCGTCGACATCCAGGCCGGCGCCGGCGGCACCGAAGCACAGGACTGGGCGGCGATGCTGTTGCGCATGTACGTGCGCTACGGCGAACGTAAAGGCTACGCGGTCGAAGTGCTCGAAGAGTCGGCGGGTGAAGTCGCCGGCGTCAAGACGGCGAGCATCAAGCTCTCCGGCGACTACGCCTACGGCATGCTGCGCTCGGAGACCGGCATCCACCGCCTGGTGCGCAAGTCGCCGTTCGACTCGAACGCGCGCCGCCACACCAGCTTCTGCTCGGTGACCGCCTACCCGGAGATCGACGACTCGTTCGAAGTCGATATCAACCCGGCCGATCTGCGCATCGACACCTACCGCGCTTCCGGCGCCGGCGGCCAGCACATCAACAAGACCGATTCGGCAGTCCGCATCACCCACCTGCCGACCAACATCGTTGTCCAGTGCCAGAACGACCGTTCGCAGCACCGCAACCGGGCCGAAGCGATGGCGATGCTGAAATCGCGCATCTACGAAGCCGAAATGCGCAAGCGCCAGGCCGACCAGCAGAAGCTAGAGGACGCGAAGTCCGACATCGGCTGGGGTCACCAGATCCGTTCCTACGTGCTCGACCAATCGCGAATCAAGGATCTACGCACCAACGTCGAAGTCGGCAATACCCAGGGCGTGCTTGACGGCGACCTCGACCAGTTCATCGAAGCCAGCCTGAAACAGGGCGTCTGAGCTGCCGGACGCCTGCCCGAAGGTCATCGCTTTTGAAGACGCCGCTGAAGAAAGCCATGACCGTTTGCCTCATTCCCGACCCTTCTCCCGCCAGCGGGCGAAGGGATCTTCGTGGGTCGCTGGCGCGACTTCCACGGTAAACCGATTCCGCACCGACCCGGAGAAATCCATCCATCATGTCCCGGACCGATCCTTATCCCGACTCGCCGCCGCCGGCGGACGAAAACCACATCATTGCCGAACGTCGCGCCAAGCTCAAGGAATGGCGGCAAGGCGGCGAGGCTTACCCGAATGACTTCGTGCGCGAGAACACCACCGGCAAGATCAATGACCTGTGCGAGACGCGCACGCACGAGGAACTCGCCGAGACACCGGTCACCGTTCGCATCGCCGGCCGCATCATGCTCAAGCGGGTCATGGGCAAGGCCTCATTCATCACCCTGCAGGACCTCTCGGGCCGTCTCCAGGTCCATGTCAGCCGCGACCAGATCGGTGAGGAATGCTACGCCGCGTTCAAGCGCTGGGACATCGGCGACCTGGTCGGTGTCGCCGGCGCCCTGTTTCGGACGCGAACCGGCGAACTCACCGTCGCGTGCGCCGAGATCCGCCTGCTCGCGAAGTCACTGCGACCGCTGCCGGAGAAGTTCCATGGCCTGACCGACCAGGAACAGAAGTACCGCATGCGTTATGTCGATCTCATCACCAACGAACAGTCCCGCTTCACCTTCGCCGTCCGCAGCCGGATCGTGCAGTCGATCCGCAACTACATGATCAACGACGGTTTCCTCGAAGTCGAGACGCCGATGATGCATCCGATTCCCGGTGGCGCGACGGCCAGACCCTTCGCGACCCACCACAACGCGCTCGACATGCAGCTCTTCCTGCGCATCGCCCCCGAGCTCTACCTCAAGCGCCTGGTCGTCGGCGGCCTCGAAAAGGTTTTCGAGATCAACCGCAATTTCCGCAATGAAGGCATCAGCCCCCGCCACAACCCCGAATTCACGATGATGGAATTTTACGAGGCGTACTCGGAATACCGCCAGCTGATGGATTTCACCGAGGGTCTGCTGCGCCACAGCGCGCGCGAGGCGCTGGCCTGCGAGGTCTTCGAATACCAGGGTCGCCCGCTCGACTTCGCCAAGCCCTTTGCCCGCCTGACGATCAGTGAAGCGATCCGCAACTCGCATCCCGGTTTCAGCGTTGCGCAGCTGAACGACGCGGCCTGGCTGCGCAGCAAGTTAACCGCGATGAAGGTCGATCCGCGCGCCGACGCCGGCGTCGGCGCGCTGCAGCTGATGCTCTTCGAAGAGACTACCGAAGCCGAACTCTGGGATCCCACCTTCATCATCGACTACCCCGCCGAGATCAGCCCGCTCGCGCGGCGCAGCGATCGCAATCCGGAAATCGCCGAGCGTTTCGAGCTTTTCATCGCCGGGCGCGAGATCGCCAACGGCTTCTCCGAACTGAACGACCCCGAAGACCAGGCCGCGCGCTTTCTTGAACAGGCGAAGGCGAAGGATGCGGGCGATGAGGAAGCGATGTATTACGACGCCGACTACGTACGCGCGCTCGAGTACGGCCTGCCGCCGACCGCCGGCTGCGGCATCGGCATCGACCGGCTGGTGATGCTGCTCACCGATTCGGCGAACATCCGCGACGTGATCCTCTTCCCGCAGATGCGCTCGGCGTAGACGGGCACGCCTGCTGCTGCATGAACCGCCACGCGATCGTCATCGGCGCTGGCCTCGCCGGCAGCAGCGCTGCCGAACGGCTGGCCGCACGCGGCTGGCAGATCACCCTGATCGAGGGCGGTCAGACGCCTGGCAGCGGCGCTTCGGGAAACCTCGCCGGCGTCCTGCGCCCCCTGCCATCGGTGGACGACAACCGCCTCGCCCGCCTGACGCGTACCGGCTTTGCGCAGGCCTGCACGCATCTTGCGGCACTGACGGCGGCCGGCCTGCCGCTGCGCTGGCAGCCGACCGGCGTGCTGCATCTCGCGCGCGACGAGCGGCACGCAGCGACGCAGCAGCGCGTGGTCGAAGTGCAGCAGCCGGCAGCGAGCGCGTTCTCTTTCGTCGACCGCGAACAGGCGAGCACACTCGCTGGCTGGCCGGTCGCCAGTGGCGGCTGGTGGTTTCCTGGCGGCGGCTGGGTCGATCCGGCATCACTCTGTCGGGCCAATCTCCTGCTTCACGCTGATCTGATCCGTACGCACTACGGCTGCCGAGTAGCGCAGATCGAGCACGCAGCCGGCCTCTGGCGCGCCTGCGACGCCGTCGGCGAGGTGATTGCCGAAGCACCGAACCTGATCCTCGCCAACGCGAGCGACGCGCGACGCTTCACCGCCGCCGCTCATCTGCCGCTGCGCGCGGGGCGCGGGCAGGTGACGCATCTGCCCGCGAGCGCGAACTCACCGCCTGGCGTCGTCGTTTGCCGACTCGGCTACGTGACGCCTGCGATCGATGGCCTGCGCTGCGCCGGCGCCACCTTCGCGGTCGACGACGACGACACCGCCCTGCGTGACGCCGACCACGCCGAAAACCTCGCCCGACTCGATTTCATCCTGCCCGGCTACTGCCAGGGCATCGATCCGGCAACACTCGGCGGCCGCGTCGGTTTCCGCCCGCTATCGCCGGATCGTCTACCGATGATCGGCGCCGTCGCTGATGCGGCCGCGCCGGCGCACCCTTCCCGCCCCCTCGCCGAAATGCCGCGCCTGCCGGGCCTTTACCTCGTGAACGGTTTTGGCGCCCGCGGCATCGTCTGGTCGGCGCTCGCCGGCGAACTGCTCGCCTGCCTGCTCAGCGGCGAGCCATTGCCGCTCCCTGCAGACCTCGTGGACGCCGTCGATCCCGGCCGCTTCCTG
Organism: Candidatus Accumulibacter jenkinsii; assembly: GCA_036625225.1. Classification (GTDB taxonomy): domain Bacteria; phylum Pseudomonadota; class Gammaproteobacteria; order Burkholderiales; family Rhodocyclaceae; genus Accumulibacter; species Accumulibacter jenkinsii. Next base: position 873,325 of record JAZKUF010000002.1, read on the forward strand.
CTCCGCGGACGCAGCCGCAGTCGGAAGCACAGCAACAGCGACAGCGCATCAGGCAGCACACCAGGCAACGAACGCTAGCTGTCCGCGATCGGCAGCACCGTCTTGTCTACCACGCGGCGCAGGACAAAGCTCGAATGGACGCCGGTCACGCCCTTGATGCCGGTAATCCGATTGAGCAGCAGATCCTGATAAGCGTCCATGTCCCTGACGACCACCTTGAGCTGGTAGTCGGCCGCCTGACCGGTGATCAGCAGGCACTCCATCACCTCGGGGATTTCCCTGATCGCCGCTTCGAGATGGCTGAAACGCTCCGGCGTGTGCTGGTCCATGGACAGGTGGATCAGCGCCGTCAACGACAGTCCCAGCGTTTTCGGGTCCACCAGCGCGCGGTAGCCGATGATCAGCCGGGCTTCTTCGAGTGCGCGCACCCGGCGCAGGCACGGTGACGGCGAAAGGCCGATGCGCTGCGCCAGGTCCTGGTTGCTGATGCGACCCTCCTGCTGCAGGATCTGAAGAATCTGCCGGTCAAAACGATCGAGTTGCATAGGATTGTCTGCTGTTTTCAAATCGTGGCAGATAGTTTAGCAAAAACGATTTCGCCGCAATATCCTGCTAGAAAAAGACGATTTCAGGCTGCACAACGCAAGCACCTGCGGGACCGGTGCGGGTAGCATCGTCGACTCGTGAACCCACTACCCATGTCAGGAGACCGCAACCATGTTGAACGATCCCGCCACCAAATACACTCGCTTTCCGGCGGTCGAACTGCCTGATCGTCAATGGCCGCAGCGAACGATCAACGCCGCACCGATCTGGATGAGTACCGATCTGCGCGACGGCAACCAGGCGCTCTTCGAGCCGATGAACGGCGAGCGCAAGATGCGCCTTTTCCGCACGCTCTGCGACATCGGCTTCAAGGAAATCGAGGTCGCTTTTCCCGCCGCTTCGCAGACCGATTTCGACTTCGTCCGCGAACTGATCGACGGCGACCATATCCCCGACGACGTGAGCATCGAAGTGCTGACACAGGCGCGCGAGCCCCTCATCCGGCGCAGCGTCGAATCGCTTCGCGGCGCGCGCCGAGCCATCGTTCATGTCTATAACGCCACCTCCAAACCGTTTCGCGAGAACGTTTTCGGCTTGAGCAAGAGCGAGGTGGTGGACATGGCAGTGGCCGCCGTCCGTCTGGTCAGACAATTGACCGCCGAACAACCGGCCACCGAATGGGTGCTCGAATACAGCCCCGAAACCTTCACCGCAACCGAGCTCGACTTTGCCCTCGAAATCTGCGATGCGGTCACTGCCGCCTGGGGGGCAACGCCGGAGAACAAGGTGATCCTCAATCTGCCGACGACGGTCGAAGTGACGACCCCGAACGTCTACGCCGATCAGATCGAGTGGATGCACCGTCATCTCGCCCGTCGCGACAGTGTCGTCCTCAGCGTTCATCCGCACAACGACCGCGGCACGGCAGTGGCGGCGGCCGAATTGGCGCTGATGGCCGGCGCCGAACGCGTCGAAGGCTGCCTGTTCGGCAACGGCGAGCGTACCGGCAACGTGGACCTCGTCACCCTGGCGCTCAATCTCTACACCCAGGGGGTGTCGCCGCGTCTCGACTTCTCGGACATCAACGCCATCGCGCGCACTGTCGAAGACTGCAGCCGCCTGCCGATCCACCCGCGCCATCCCTACGTCGGCGACCTCGTGTTCACGGCCTTTTCCGGTTCGCACCAGGATGCGATCCGCAAAGGCCTGGCCATCCAGCCCGCGCAGTTCCTCTGGCAGGTGCCCTACCTGCCGATCGACCCGGCCGACCTCGGGCGCAGCTACGATTCGGTGATCCGGGTCAACAGCCAGTCGGGCAAGGGCGGCATTGCCTATCTGCTCGAAAGCGAATACGGCGTCATCCTGCCACGTCGCCTGCAGGTCGAGTTCTCGCGCGTCGTCCAGGGCTACGTCGATCACCAGGGATGCGAGGTCAGCGCTGCCGAAATCTGGCAGTTGTTCTCCCGCACCTATCTTGAGCGTGAAAGTCCGCTGCGCTACCTCGAACATCATCTCTTCGAACATGGCAGCGCCCAGGGCATCCGCCTCAGCGTCGAGATCGATGGCCAGATCCACTTGCTGGTTGGTGAGGGCAACGGTCCGATCGACGCCACTGTGCACGCCTTGCGCGGGGTCGGCTGCGGGCTGCAGGTGCGCAGCTACGAAGAACGCTCACTGACCGACAAGGCGAACGGCAGCGCGGCACACGCCTGCGCTTTCATCGAGCTGACAGGCATGGGCGGCGGCGAATGCTACGGTGTCGGCATTGATGCGAATATCGTGACGGCTTCGATCCGGGCATTGATCAACGGCGCCAATCGACTCGCAGCGGAAAGGGTCCCGAGCAGCGGGACGCGAGCCGCCTGAGCGGGGAATCATGACCAGAAAGTGTGCCCGATCGGGCAAGGTCCACCTCTGGTCCTGCTCCCCTCCAGGCCGCTCCGCGCCGGTGAACGGCCAGGCGGGGAGTGAACGCGTTAACGTTAAGGATGGGCTGAAGTCTGATTGTCCGGGAGGTCCTCAACGTCGACCCGGGTCTTGCGGACGGTGCCGCGCACCGTTTCCTCGCGCTCGGTGGCCGTCTTGCCGATCTCGACTTCGCCAACGACCCGCGACGTCTTGCTGACCACGGGCTCTTCGGCCATCTCGCGAACTTCGATCGACTCTTCCTTGACAGCGGCAAAGTCGGCCTCGGTCGCCGGCCGGTTGACGGCCACGCGCTCGACGTTCACATGCTCCTCGCGCAGCCGGACGGACTCCTCGACCGGCACTTCCGTGACGCGGGTAAAGACCCGGACGCCTCCACGAACGACCGTGCGCTTGCCAACCGTGAGTTCTTCCTCGACCTCGGGCAGCGTACGCGTGGCGCCCCCTTCCAGGCTGCCCGCGGGCGTGGTCGAGCCACCTGTCCAGCCTTCCTGGCGCCATTGCACCGAGCGCTCGTCGATGTCGACGGCGCCGGCGGCATTGAGGATGTTTTCGGCCTCGTCCATCTCGGCGTCGTTGGCGGTCGTCACGGCAACGCCGCAGGAGCCGCGCCGGAACGCTTCCTGGTATCTCTCGGCGTAGGCCGAATGCTCGGAATCGTCGTCGCGGCCGCCAAAGAGGTTGTTGAAGAAGCGGGCAATCGCGCCTTCGTGGCGCGGGCTGTCGGCCGTCGCGCTGCTCTCGTGGGTCGCCGCCGCTACTGTGTCGCCCGTCATCGAAATCGCATGAGGCGGGAAACCTGCCGCCAGCAGATCCCTTCTCGCTTCCTCGGCAGCCGTCTGGGTGTCGAAAATTCCAACCAGTACTGAACTCATCATCTTCTCCTCAATATCCTCCATACGGAGGGTGGGTATGCCTTCCCTCATCGGGTCAGCGCCTGCAACCACGCCCGGCTCTTGCGCCGCAAGGCGTTGGATCGAAATGTCATGCCGGCGCAGGGTCACCTGCTGTGGCTGGCGATGCGTGCCGTAGACGTGGGTGACGCGTACCTCTTCGACGAGCAGGAGGCGCTTTTCCGTCACCAGAAACTCCTCGACCACGGGGATGATCAAAGTGTCGCCTTCCTGGCGAGGGCCTGGCATGTCGTTACTGTCCAGTTCTACGCCCACCGGCCTACGTTCGATTTCGACGCGCGTGTGGCGCAAGGGCTCATCCACGAGTTCCTGGCGGGTTTCGAGCCGCCGGGAAATCCGATAACCCCCCTGGTCTAGCTCACGCTTGTGAACGTGCAGCGACTCGTCGATGACCGGAATCGTCCGGCCGGCCGCCGGTGGGGCGATCTCGTCTTCGCTGCCGGGAGGGGTCACCATTTCAGTTCCTTTCCTGCCTCGCACCTGTAGAGCACATGCGTCATGGGCAGTGAACCGAGCAAGAGACATGCCGCTGTACCGTTCCGAAAAGCACTCGACCACGCCTGGACGCTCATTGATCGACTGCCACCGGTTCCAAGGCCCTGGCGCGGACTGGATATCCGGTAGGGGGATGCCTGGAGCGCGCAGGTGTGCATTTTTGACCTGCCGCTTGTAGAAATTCCAGCCTGCGCTTCTCTTGACTTCGGCGGCCTGCCATCGCCTCAACAAATCACCAAGCAGACAAGCAGACAAGCAGACAAGCAGACAAGCAGACAAGCATAGAGAGCATGAATGAGGTCGATTCGTGACTGCCATGTACCATAGTCCACATGGCTGAAGTGGTAAGCAGCGAACGAAGGAGAAGCCATGACTGGGGGAAAGCAAAATGCGCTCGTCGGGGGATCAATATCGGCCACCGCGATGCGCCGGACACGGCCTGACCTGCGCGCAATTCAGATCGACCTCGCGCGGCAGAGCGAAGCGCGGCGCCAGGGTCAGACGGAAGCGGACGCCACCCGGGTCCGCTATCTCGACGGCTACCATCTAGCACCGGTCGGTCATTGCACGCTCTCGGAAAACGGGCTGATCCTCGACGCCAACCTCACCACCGGCGCCCTGCTTGGCGTCAGCCGAGAAAAGCTCATCGAGCAGCCGATCTGCCGCTTCGTTTTCGGTGAGGATGAGGAAATCCATCAGTTGTATCTGCGGACGATCTTCGAGACCCTGGCGCTGCAGGCATGCGAACTGCGGCTGGTCAAGGCGGACGGCACGGTATTCCGGAGCCGCCTGGAAGCCACCGCCGTGCAGGAGAGAAGTGGCGTTTCGCTTCGTCTGATTGCGCTCGGCGAGGTCTGCGAGCGCAGACCCACCGAAGCAGGCTGGCCGGCAAGTGGTGAGTCCCTGCAGGCGATCACCGACGATGCGATCGCGTGGCAGGCATGGTTCGATCCCGACGGCAAGTGTCGCTGGGTAAATCCCGCGGTGGAGCGAGTCAGCGGCTATTCGGTCGAGGAACTGCTGGCGATACCCGACTTCCTCTTTGCCCTGATTGCGGAGGAAGACCGCCCCATTTTCCTGATGTGGCTGCAGGGCGCGGTGCACGGCGGACACGAGGACAAGATCGCGTTTCGTTCGCTGCACAAGAATGGCGCCAAAGGCTGGTGCCGTCTTTCCTGGCAACCTGCCTACGACGCACAGGGCAAGCTCCTCGGCATGCGCGTCAGCGGACGAGACCTCAGCGAGCGCAAACAGGCCGAGCGGCAAGCTGCCAGGAGTTGAAGCCCCGGGAAGCACGGCGAGCATGGCCTGCTCCGTGCCTGGTCGGTGTCGAAAGCCTGTCCGACCGGGTTGTCATAGCCCCCCGACAATCCCGGCCCGGCACTCCCCGCCCCACTCCCGCAGCGCCTGCGGCACCCCTCAGTGGCCCCTGCGGCGCTGACCGAAACGCTTCGCTGGCCTCCAGAAGCCATACAAAGCTTCTATCGGCCAGGGCTTGTTCCTGCTTGACTGAGAGGGCGATCGCCGCAGATACTTCGTAGCGCGTTGCGTTTCCGTTCTTTTCGAGGGAGTCCAATGCTTTCTCACCAATGCCTGTTCTGCGACCACGAAAACCCGCCTGATGCCCGATTCTGCAACGATTGTGGTTCACCCGTGGACATGCAGGCGTGCAATGCCTGTGGCGCGATCAACAAACGCACCAGCAGCCACTGCTACAAGTGTGGCAGCGCGCTGACCCCAAGCGTCGCCCCTGATTTCGGCTTGGCGAATGCCGATACGAGCGTCGACGCAGCGGCGCCACTGGCGACCATGGCGACGCAGGGTCAGAGCGCCTGGATGCTGAACGATCTCGTGATCGAGGACGGGCGGCTCGCGATACCCGAGTCGGCGGCGAACCTGCTTGGCGCCCATTCGGGCGTGCGACACGAAGTGATGGTGGCCGCCACGACCGAACCGGCGCTCGCCACGTCGGCGGACCTGGCTCGGGCGCCGAGCGGGTCGGCGACAGCGACCTGGTATCCCTCCGGACGCATCACGGCCGATGAGGTCCCGCGGATGAAGGGTTCACGACGCGTCTGGCTGTTCGCCTCGGCCTGCCTGCTGGTCGCTGCGCTCGCCGTCCTCGCCTATCAATTCGACAGCCGCCGCGAACAAGCGGCCGGTCGGCAAGACACCGGCCCGAGCGTCAGCGCCACCCCCGACCCGCTTGTGCACCCCGTTGCATCATCAAAAGCGCTGGCGGCGCTGGGCGCGACCGGCCAGGCACCCCCCGTCAACGGGCGCGGCGACGCAGCCGGCGAGCGCTCGCCGGCGAACGGCGGCGATGCCACGGGCGGGAACAATGCGGACTGCCCGGCACCGGTCGTCGCGCTCGGGCTGTGCAGCGAGATCAAACCAGGAGGAAGAAAATAGCATGCGCAGAGGATTCGCCTTGATGGCCCTGGTCGCGCTACTGGCGGGGGGCTCTGCGGCTGCGGCCGACGCCGATGACGACGCGTACAAAATCGTCACCGCTTCCGAACGGGGGACGTATATCAAGATTGGTCACGATCTCGGCCAGTTTGTCGCGCCTGCCGCCAACATCAAGCTGGTGACGCTTCCTTCGGCCGGCTCGTCGGAGAATGTTCGCCGTCTGCGCCACGAGCGGCAGGTCAAACTCGCGCTCGTCCAGTCGGACGTCTATCAGGCTTTCCTCGACCTCGCGGCGAGCGGCAACGCGGAAGCCGGCCGCTTGATCCGGCCGCTGCGGGTGATCGTGCCGCTTTACAACGAGGAGATCTATTTCATCGTGCGGGCCAACTCGCCGCTCAATTACGTACACGAGATCAAGGGCGCAAGGATCAACGCCGGCGAACTCGGCAGCGGTACGGCGCTGACCTCGGCGACCCTCTACCGCCTGATGTTCGGTGAGGCGATTCCCGAGGCCGGCACCACCTTTTTCTCGAACGAGGACGCCCTGGTCAGACTGACCACCGAGCAGACGGTCGACGTCGTCGCCGTCGTCGCCGGGCAACCCGCCAAGCTGCTGACCGAAATGAAGCCCGAAGCGCGCCAGCACATCAAGCTGCTGAAGTTCGACCCTCGCCATCCGGCGAGCCAGGCGGCGCTGAAGACCTATTTTCCGGCCCTCGTACGCACCAGCAGCTACCCGAATCTGCTGAAGGAAGACCTTCCGGGTCTCGCGGTCAAGGCGTTTCTCGTCACCTACGACTTTCGCGGCGCCAGTACCACCGACAGCCTGCGGCGGTTTGCCCAGTCCTTGTGCCGGAATTTTCCCGTCCTCCAGGAGAAAGGGCATCCGAAGTGGCGGGAGGTCGATCTGACCCTGCCCGAACTCGGTCGCGGATGGTTCTATTACCCGACGACCGCGAGCGAACTGCGCCAATGCCGCCCCGGTGCTACCCAGGTCGCCGCGCAGCCGGCCCGCAGCTGCCCGCAGCAGCAACGACTGCTGGGGCTGTGCAAGTAGCTCAACCCTGCCCCACCCCGCCCTACCTCACCCTACCCCGCCACACCGCCGTCAGAATCCCGCGCAGGATATCGATCGGCGGCGGCGGACAACCGGCAATCGTGAGATCGACCGGAATCACATTCGCGACCCGGCCGCAGCTCGCGTAGCTCTCGCCGAAAATGCCGCCGTCGCCGGCGCAGTCGCCGACCGCCACCACCAGCCTCGGCTCCGGCGTCGCCTCCCAGGTGCGGCGCAAAGCCGGTTCCATGTGCCGCGAGACCGGTCCGGTAACGAGCAGCAGGTCGGCGTGGCGGGGGCTCGCGACGAAGCGGATGCCGAGGCCTTCGAGGTTGTAATAGGGGTTGTTGAGGGCGTTGATTTCGAGTTCGCAGCCGTTGCACGAACCAGCGTCGACCTCGCGAATCGCCAGCGCCTGGCCGAGGATCGAGAGCAGCTCGAGCTGGATGCGCTGGCCTTCGACAGCGAGTGCAGCGCTCGTCTCGGGTGCCGGCTCGCTGCGGAGGCCGTGGCGGGTGATCTGTCGGAGGATGCGCCACATCAGAGGTCGTGTCCCGCGTAGCTGAGGTTGAACGATTTGTTGATCAGCGGAAAGTCGGGAACGATGTTGCCGATCACCGCGTGCTCGAGCACCGGCCAGTTCTGCCACGAAGGGTCGTGAACATGACAGCGGCGGATCGCGTTGCCCCCCGCCTCGCCGTCCCATTCGAGCGCGATGAAGACTTCGCCCCGCCAGCCCTCGACCCAGCCAGCACCGAAGCCCGCTTTCGCCGGCAGCGCCAGCGCAACGGAGGTCTCGCCTTCGCCGAGTTGGGAAAGCAGCAGGCGCAGCAGGCGCAACGATTCGTCGATCTCGTCGAAGCGGACCGCAACCCTTGCGGCGACGTCGCCATTGCGCTGCGTCGCGATCCTGACCCCGAGCCGGTCATAGGGCGGCCAGGGGTGATCGCAGCGCAGATCGGTGGCCTGCCCGCTGGCACGACCGGCAAGACCGGTGAGGCCGAGGCGAGCGGCGAGCTCCGGTGTCACCCGGCCGGTGTTCATGAAGCGATCCTGCAGGCCGGCATGCTCCTCATACACCCGCCGCAGTTCGTGCACTTCACGTTCGATGACGTCGCACTGACCTGCGAGGCGGTCGACGGTCGCCCGATCGATGTCCGCCGCGACGCCGCCGGGGACGATGCAGTCCATCATCAGGCGATGGCCGAAAGCCTCCCTGGCGAGCCGCAGCCAGTCTTCCCTGAGGCGCGAGAACTGGGCGAGTCCGAAGGCAAAAGCAGCATCGTTGCCGAGCGCGCCGAGGTCGCCCAAGTGGTTGGCGACGCGCTCGCGTTCGAGCAGCACGGCGCGCAGCGAGGCAGCGCGATCGGAAATCCGGCAGTTCCCGAGCGACTCGATCGCCATGCACCAGGCCCAGGCGCAGGCCACTGTCGAGTCGCCCGAAACCCGACCGGCGAGGCGATGCGCGGTGAGTGGCGGCAGCTCGGTGAAGCGCTTTTCGATCCCCTTGTGCTTGTAGCCCAGGCGTTGCTCGAGACGCAGGACCTTCTCGCCAACGACCGAAAAACGGAAGTGTCCCGGTTCGATGATCCCCGCGTGCACCGGGCCGACCGGGATTTCATGCACACCGTCGCCTTCGACGCGAACGAAGGCGTAATCGGCGACCTCTCTCGCCACCCCTGAACCCTCGCCCGCTGCCCCGCGACGCAAGGGAAAATAGCCCGCCGGCCAGGCGCCGTGATCGAGCCACGGCCGTCGGTCAACAGCGCCGTCGGCGGTGACGCCAACGAGATCGGCAGCGGCCCGCTGCATGCGCGCCGCACAGGGAAAAAGCGGCGCGAGATCAGGATAACTTGCGCTGCGCTCACCGAGCGGCAGATCGACCCAGAGCAGACCTTCGCGAACGACATACGCTGCCGAGACGACCAGACTGCCGGCGGCGCCGTGTGTCCGGTCCGAGGCCCAGAGCGCGAGCAGTCGCCCACCCTGCTCGAAAACGCCGCGCGCGAGCCCCCGCCAGGTTTCCGAACGCAGCGTCGTGCGCCAGATTGCCAGCGGCGCTGGCAATCGTTCGCAGTCGAGGCGGGTTCCGGCAAAGAACATCGCGCTAACCTCCGATCATCTGCGATGCCTGGCGATACCAGGCGTCGAGATAGGGCGGGATGTAGAGACCGAGCATCAGGCCAAGGCCGAGGTGGGCAAAGACCGGGACCAGCGCCGGTGGATGCGGCAGCGGCTTGACCGAGGTGTCGCCGAAGACCATCGGCTGCACGCGGCTGAAAACCGACGCGAAAGCGACGCCGAGCGCCAGCAACAGGAAGGGCGTCGCCCACGGTTGCTCGCGCATGGCGGTGGTGAGTATCAGGAATTCGCTGGCGAAAACGCCGAAAGGCGGCATGCCGAGGATCGCCAGCGAGCCGAGCATCAGGCCCCAGCCGACCGTCGGGCTGACCTTGATCAGGCCGCGGATGTCGGCCATGTTCTGCGTCCCGGCCTTCTGCGTTGCGTGGCCGACGGCAAAGAAGATGCCTGACTTGATCAGCGAATGCACGGTCATGTGCAGCAGGCCGGCATAGTTGGCAATCGGCCCGCCGATGCCGAAAGCGAAGGTGATGAGCCCCATGTGTTCGATCGAGGAATAGGCGAACATGCGCTTGACGTCCTTCTGCCGCGACAGGAAGAAGGCCGCGACGACCACTGACAGCAGGCCGAAAGCCATCATCAGCTGGCCGGCGAGGGGGCTCTGCAGGGCGCCGTCGGTCAGCACCTTGCAGCGCAACAAGGCATACACGGCGACGTTCAGCAAGAGGCCCGAGAGCACCGCCGACACCGGCGTCGGCCCTTCGGCGTGGGCATCGGGCAGCCAGTTGTGCATCGGCACCAGGCCGACCTTGGTGCCATAGCCGATGAACAGGAAAGCGAAAGCGAGCGTGATGATGGTCGGGTCGAGCCGCGCCTTGACCGCATCGAGATTGGTCCACAACAGGGCACCGCCGTCGATGCCGATCACCTTTTCCGCAGCCATGTAGAGCAGAACGGTCCCGAACAGCGCCTGGGCGATGCCGACGCCGCAGAGGATGAAGTATTTCCATGCCGCTTCGAGGCTCGCCGGCGTCCGGTAGACGCTGACCAGGAGGACGGTGGTCAGCGTCGCCGCTTCCATCGCCACCCACAGGATGCCGAGGTTGTTGGTGGTCAATGCGACCAGCATGGTGAAGCTGAACAGCTGATACATGCTGTGGTAGAGACGCAGGCGATTCGGCGTCATCTTGCCGTGATCGCGTTCGACGCGCATGTAGGGCCGCGAGAAGATGGCCGTGGTGAGGCCGACGAAAGCCGTCAGGGTGACCAGGAAGACGTTCAGCGGATCGATGTAGAACTCACGGTGCCAGGCGAAGAGCGGCCCGGCCGAGATCACCTCGGCGGTCAACAGACAGGTGGCAACGAAGGTCGCGAGGCTGAAGGCGACATTGACTTCGCGCGCGCTGTCGCGCTGCCCGGTGAAGGCGAGGACAAGGCTGCCGAGCAAGGGAATGCCGATGACGAAGAAGAGCGTATTCAGGTCAGTCTTCCTTGAGCTTTTCGAGGTGGCTGATGTCGAGACTGTCGAACTCTTCGCGGATATGGAACATGAACACGCCGAGAATCAGGATGCCGACCAGCACGTCGAGGGCGATGCCGAGTTCGACGACCATCGGCATGCCATAGGTCGCCGAGGTGGCAGCGAAGAAGAGACCGTTCTCCATCGACAGGAAACCGATCACCTGCGGCACCGCTTTCGAGCGGGTGATCATCATCATGAACGAGAGCAGCACGCAGGCGAGCGCGATGCCGAGCGTGCCACGGGCGACGCTGACCGACAGCTTGGAGATCGGCAACGCCAGGTTGAAGGCAAAGATGACCAGCGCGATGCCGATGATCATCGTCATCGGGATGTTGATCAGCGTCTCGACGTCCCAGCGCACGTCGAGACGATTGATCGCCCGGTAGAGCAGCAGCGGGATCAGGATCACCTTCAGCGCCAGCGTGATGCCCGCCGAGACGTAGAGGTGCGGCTGGTGGGTGGCGTAACCGACGAGCACGGTCGCCGCGACGAGAGTGATTCCTTGCGCGGTGAACAGGTGGATCAGCGACAGAATCCGCCGCTGCGCGATCATCGCGAACGACAGCATGAGCAGAATCGCCGCGAAGAGATTGATCAGTTGGCCGACAAGTTCGGTCATCTCATCCGGCCAGCAGAATATGAACCAGCATGCCGATCACCGCCAGCAGAAAAGCGGTGGCGAGAAATTCCGGGACGCGAAAGATGCGCATCTTGGCACTCAGCGTCTCGAGCACCGCCAGCAGGGCGCCGCCGATCGCGAGCTTGAAGATCAATGTCGGCAGCGCCAGCACGAGCGCGAGCGGGGTCTGGGCGTCGGCGACCCCCCAGGGGAAAAACAGCGCCAGCCCGATGCACGAGTAGGCAAAGAGCTTGAGGCTCGCGGCCCATTCGAGCAGCGCGAGATGCCGGCCCGAATACTCGAGGATCAGCGCCTCGTGGATCATCGTCAGTTCGAGATGGGTCGCCGGGTTATCGACCGGAACGCGGGCGTTTTCCGCTAGCGAAACCATGGTGAAGGCGACGCCGGCGAAAGCCAGGCTCGGGTGGATCGCGAGGTCGCGATTGCCGAGCGTCTCGACGATGGTCGTCAGCGAGGTCGACTTCGAGATCAGCGACGCCGAGAAGAGCACCATCAGCAGCGCAGGTTCCGCGAGAAAGCCGATCAGCATTTCGCGGCGGGCACCGAGAGTGCCGAAAGAGGTGCCGACATCCATCGCCGCCAGCGAGATGAACACGCGCGCCAGGGCAAACAGGCCAACCAGGGCGATCGCGTCGGCCGCCGGCGACAGCGGCAGATCGGTCGACAGCGTCGGGATGATCGCGCTGGCGAGCGCCATGCAGCCGAAAACGATGTACGGTGCGCCACGGAAGAGCGGCGAAGCGTGCTCGGCGATCACCGATTCCTTGTTGAACAGCTTGTGCAGCATCCGGTACGGCTGCAGCAGGCCGGGCGCCGAGCGGTTCTGCAGCCAGGCGCGCCACTGGTTGATCCAGCCGCCGAGCAGCGGCGCCAGGAGCAGCGCGACGACGATCTCGAGCAGTTGCGAGAAAACGCCGATCCAGTTCATCGCTGCACCACCACCAGGACGACGATCAGGGTGACGAAGCTGTACATCAGATAGACCGCGATCCGTCCCTGCTGCAGGCGACCGATGAGCGCGGCCAGACGGTCGACGATGGCCGCCAGCGGCAGGTAGAGCCAGTGCCAGAAGTGGTCGCCGACGCTGACCCGATAGCGCGGCTCGACGTCGAACGGCGTCGGCAGTTCGCGCTCCATGCGGAAGAAGGGTTCGAAGATCTGCCGGATCGGTTGCCCGAAGCCTTCGGCGGTGTCCTGCATGCGCGCGTTCTGCCAGGGGTAGCCGCAGTCCCAGGGTGCCGCGCGCCGCAACCGGCCATGATAAAGGCTGCGCACGAGGACGAAGGCGAGCGCGAAGCTGGCCGCGACGCCGAGAAGGAAGATCGCCGGCCCGTAGCTCGCGCGCTCGATCGCCACCGGCACCAGCAGCCAGCCCCCGGCAGCGGCCGCGTCGGCCATGCCGGCGCCGACCAGGGCGCGCGTCACCGGCTCGATCAGGCCGATCACCTGGACCGGCAGCAAGCCGAGCGCGACGCAACCGGCGACCAGCCAGGCCATGCCGATCCGCTCCCAGCCGCGCACGTCATGCGCCTGCGCGAGTTTCTCCTCGCGCGGCTGGCCGAGAAAGATGATGCCGAAGAACTTGACCATGGTATAGCCGGCAAGCGCTGCGATGAGCGCGATCAGCGCCGCGACGACCGGGATCAGCATGTTGAGGAAGGCGCTCGGCAAGCCCGGCGAAAAGAGAAAGCTCTGCAGCAGCAGCCATTCCGAGACAAAACCGCCGAGCGGCGGCAGACCGGCGCTGGCCAGCACGCCGACCAGGGTGACCCAGGCCAGCCAGGGCATGTAACGGATCAGACCGCCGAGCTTGCCGAGGTTGCGCTCGCCGGTGGCATGCAGCACCGCGCCCGTGGCGACGAAGAGCAGGCTCTTGAAGAAGGCATGACTGGCCACATGGTAGAGCATCGCGGTCAGCGCGAGCGCCGCCATCGGTCGCATGTCGTAGGCCGAAAAGAGTACCGCGAGGCCCATGCCGGCAAACAGCAGGCCGATGTTCTCGATCGACGAGTAGGCCAGCAGGCGCTTCATGTCGACCTGCACGGCGGCGAAAACGACGCCGAAGAGGGCGGTCGCCAGGCCGAGCACCAGCAGCAGCAGTCCCCACCACCAGAGCGGCGCCGCGAGCAGATCGAAGACGACGCGCAGCACGCCGTAGATCGCGGTCTTCAACATCACTCCGCTCATCAGCGCCGAGACTGGCGAAGGGGCCGCCGGATGGGCGTCGGGCAGCCAGACATGCAGCGGCAGGATGCCGGCCTTGGCGCCGAAACCGAACAGCGCGAGCAGGAAGGCGAGCGACGCCCAGAACGGCGACAGCTGCTGCGCGCGCATGTTGGCAAAGGTATAGTCACCGGTATTGGCCTGCAGAACGCCAAAGCAGAGCAGGATGCCGATGGCGCCGACGTGTGCGATCAGCAGGTAGAGGTAGCCGGCACGCTGAATCTCGACGATGCGATGGTTGGCGGTGACCAGGAAGAACGAGGAAAGGGCCATCGTCTCCCACATCACCATGAAGACGTAGGCGTCATCGGCGAGGACGACGAGCGCCATGCTGGCGAGGAAAAGGTGATATTCGAAAGCGAGCAGGCCGGGTGGCGTGCCCTCGCCCTGGCGAAAATAGCCGGCGGCAAAAGCCGAAACGCCGGCCGAGACGCTGCCGATGACCATCAGAAAGAACGCCGAAAGGCCGTCGAGGCGAAAATGGAAAGGCAGGTTCGGCAAACCGATCGGCAGCACCGCGACCTCGGGCGACGCGAACGCTGCACTCGCCGCGACGACGAAGAGAACCAGTCCACCGGCACCGCCGAGCGGAAACAGCAGCCGCGCCACAAACCGCAGCCGGCGCAGGGCGAAGATGCCGGCGACGCCGATCAAAAGCCAGACGGCGACTACCAGCAGCACCCCGTCGAGATGCACCCAGTGCGCGGCGGCGGGCAACCAGCGCGCATTCACCGGTCGCGACCACCGCAAGGCTGAATCGGATCGCAGCGGCTCACCGCTTCACCAACAGCAAGCTGCTTGCCGCAAGTGAAGACGAGCATGGCGTTCGAAACTCCGGAAAAAGGTCGCATGCAGTCGATCAACTATCCATCAGAAAAGTGCATTGACGGGATAGCGACCCGCCGGGTCAGGCCAGTCATCGCCTGAAGGTTAATTCAAGGTCGATTGTATGAGTTTCTGATAAGATTGCAATGTTAATCTTATTAACATACAACACACATCAAACACCGTCATGGAAAATCGTACTTCACGCCTCACGATCCTGATCGACCCGCGCAAGAAGCAGATCTTCGAAGAGATCTGTGCGTCGCAGGACCTCACGCCTTCGCAAGTCGTACGCAAGCTGATTCGTCAGTACATCATCGACCACGCCGGCGACCGCGAACTGCCCGAATGGCTGCGCGGACGATCGACCCCCGAGCGCGGCGGCTGATCATCGCGATCGTCCGGCACTTGCCCGCTGCCAAGCACGCGAAGTGCTAAGATTCGACTCTGTCGAGTCAGCAGGCGAACGGTCAATCCCTGGTTTCGGAGTCCCGGAGCCTGCCGGCGGTAGCCGTCCACCTCACCCCCGACCCTCTTCCGCAAGCGGCCGACGGCAGGCTCGTGAGTTGTTGGCGCGCTTGCACCATGTCCCCTGCCGGAGAACCTGCATGAAACTTGAAACCCTTGCCGTCCACGCCGGTTACAGTCCCGAACCGACGACCCGGGCGGTCGCCGTGCCGATCTACCAGACAGCGTCCTATTCCTTCGACAGTACGCAGCACGGCGCCGACCTGTTCGACCTCAAGGTGGCCGGCAACATCTACACCCGCATCATGAATCCGACCCAGGATGTCCTGGAAAAGCGCGTCGCCGCAATGGAAGGCGGCATCGCCGGCCTCGCCCTGGCGTCGGGGCAGGCGGCGGTGACCTACGCGATCATGACCATCGCCGAAGCGGGAGACAACATCGTCTCGGCTTCGACGCTCTATGGCGGCACCTACAACCTCTTCGCCCACACCCTGCCCCAGTACGGCATCGACGTGCGCTTTGCCAACGCAACCGAGCCGGCAAGCTTCGAAAGGGTGATCAACGGCAAAACCAAGGCGATCTTCTGCGAATCGGTCGGCAACCCGCTCGGCAACGTCACCGACTTCGAGCTGCTGGCCGAAATGGCGCACCGCCACGGGGTGCCGCTGATCGTCGACAACACGGTGCCATCGCCTTACCTCTGCCGCCCCTTCGAGCACGGCGCCGACATCGTCGTGCACTCACTGACCAAATATATCGGCGGCCATGGCAACTCGATCGGCGGCATGATCGTCGACAGCGGGCGCTTTCCATGGGCCGAGCACAAGCTCAAGTTCAAGCGCCTGAACGAGCCCGACGTGTCCTACCACGGCGTCGTCTACACCGAAGCGCTGGGTGCGGCCGCCTTCATCGGTCGCGCGCGCGTCGTGCCGCTGCGCAACATGGGCGCGGCCATCTCGCCGTTCAACAGCTTCCTGATCCTGCAGGGCCTGGAAACCCTGCCGCTGCGCATGGAGCGCATCTGCGCCAATGCCGAAAAGGTGGCTGCCTACCTGCAGGAGCATGCCAAGGTGGCGTGGGTGAATTACGCAGGGCTTCCGGATCATCCCGACCACGCCCTGGTGCAGAAATACATGAGCGGCAAGGCATCCGGCATTCTCACCTTCGGCGTCAAGGCTGCCGACGGCAACGGCTCGGCGGCCGGCGCCCGCTTCCAGGATGCCCTGCAACTGTTCACACGCCTGGTCAACATCGGCGACGCAAAATCCCTCGCCTGCCACCCGGCGTCGACCACCCACCGCCAGCTCGGTCCCGCCGAACTCGTCAAGGCCGGCGTCTCGGAAGAAACGATCCGCCTCTCGATCGGGATCGAACACATCGACGACCTGATCGACGACCTCGAACAGGCGCTGTCTGCGACCTGAGGACTTTCACTCGCCACCGGCCCCGCGGTGGCGGGTGCCTGCGCGGCACGCGGTATGGCCTCCCCGAATACTGCAGCGCACTTGGGCTTTGCCGATCGATCGGTGTCGGGCTGTACCGCCTGCTTCTGGTCGACCGGCAACCAATGCTCTCGCGAGCGGGCACTAGCAGCCATACTGCTCGCGCTGATGTTACACTTATAACAATCCTCTCAGTGTTGACAATGGTGTCAGATGCTTGGCGGCCTCGGCGTTTCTTGCCGCGTGGATTCCTGCCGGGGATCGTGGGCGGGACGCCCGCAGGGCACGGCAGGAATGGCACTTTCTTCGCACCCGTTGCACGGGAAACGAGGTAAAGCCGGCGACTGCCGTTCAGGAAATGTCTCGCGAAATGGTCGCGGATCGTCTTGCCGAAGCAGGAAACGTTTTTGGTTAAGGCAGCATGGCGATGAAATCAACATAAACAGCGAGCAATGATAATGAGAGCAGTCATCCTAGCCGGTGGTCTCGGCACACGCATCTCCGAAGAAACCCACCTCAAGCCAAAGCCCATGATTGAAATTGGCGGCAAGCCCGTTCTCTGGCACATCATGAAGATATATTCCCATTATGGCCTGAACGATTTCGTGATTTGCTGTGGTTACAAGGGTTACATCATTAAAGAATATTTTGCAAACTATTTTTTGCACATGTCGGATGTCACTTTCGACATGGTCAACAACACGATGGAAGTTCACCATCAGAAGGCAGAGCCCTGGAAAGTGACTCTGGTGGATACCGGAGATGAAACCATGACCGGCGGCCGTCTCAGGCGAGTAGCTACCTACCTTGAAGGTGAAAAATCCTTTTGTTTTACCTACGGGGATGGCGTCAGCGATGTAAATATCACCGAGTTGATCGCATTTCATCAAGCCCACGGTCTGCAGGCCACCTTGACCGCCACCTACCCGCCGGGACGATTCGGCGCACTGGATATTGATCGGAACAGTCGCGTTACATCATTCAAAGAAAAGCCGAAGGGGGATGGCGGCATGATTAATGGTGGCTTCTTCGTGCTCTCTCCACGCGTACTTGACTTGATCGATTCAGATGCCACCATTTGGGAGCGTGAACCCCTCGAGCGTTTAGCCGAGGAAAGCCAGCTTTGCGCCTTCCAGCATCAAGGCTTCTGGCAGCCGATGGATACCCTTCGCGACAAGATGTATCTTGAAGAACTATGGGCAACCGGAACAGCGCCCTGGAAGGTCTGGCAATGATTTCACCCTTTTGGTATCGCCGGCGAGTTTTTGTAACTGGGCATACCGGTTTCAAGGGGGGGTGGTTGGCATTGTGGCTACAATCCTTGGGGGCCGAAGTATACGGTTATGCCTTGACGCCGCCAACCAAGACAAACTTGTTCACCATAGCCGAAGTGGAAGCGGGCATGGCACGCAGCGAGATTGCCGATATTCGGGACGCCGAGCGCTTGCGGGCAGCCATGCAATCCGCACGACCGGAAATCGTTTTTCACCTGGCGGCCCAGTCTTTGGTGCGCCATTCATATGCGCAACCGGTGGACACCTATGCGGTCAATGTCATGGGTACCGTAAATCTGCTTGAAGCAGCGCGGTCAACTCCCGGACTGAAAGCAGTTGTAAATGTCACGACCGATAAATGTTACGAGAACCGTGAATGGCTATGGGGATACCGCGAGAACGAAGCGATGGGCGGTTTTGATCCTTACTCCAGCAGCAAGGGGTGCGCCGAATTGGTTAGCGCGGCATATCGACGCTCGTTTCTGCAACCTGCGGGCATCGCACTTGCGACTGCCCGCGCAGGTAATGTGATCGGAGGAGGTGACTGGGCAGAAGATCGGTTGATTCCGGATTTTTTGCGCGCAATGGATGCCGGCGAAATCTTGAGAGTTCGTTCGCCGCAATCCACTCGTCCCTGGCAGCACGTATTGGAGCCCTTGTCCGGATACCTGGTACTGGCGGAGCGCTTGCATGCAGAGGGTATGTATTTCGCCGAGGGCTGGAATTTTGGCCCAGGCGATCAAGATGCACGTCCGGTCGGTTGGATCGTCAAGCGTCTCACCGAACTACGAAAAGGTGTCACTTGGCAGTCCGATGGAGGACAACAACCGCACGAAGCAAATTTCCTCAGACTTGACAGCAGCAAGGCTAGAGGCAAACTAGGCTGGCAAACCCGCTGGGACCTGGACACCGCTCTGGAAAAAACACTGGAATGGCACGATGCATGGCGCAAGGGTGGCAACATGATGCTGGTAACCTTGAACCAGATCGAACAATACAACCAGCCTGTGGAGTGAACTAGCGATGGCTCGTTTCAGTTTTCAATCGACTTCGCTGACTGGATTGACTCTGGTACAACGAGGAGCCAATGAGGACGAGCGTGGTTCTTTTTCGAGATTTTACTGTGCGGCCGAGTTTTCCGCGGCCGGTATGACCAAATCTATCGTTCAAATCAACCACACCATCACTCACCGCAAGGGGACCGTGCGTGGCCTGCATTTTCAGTATCCTCCGTATGCCGAGACCAAGTTGGTAAGTTGCCTGCGCGGCGAGATATTCGATATTGCAGTCGATTTGCGTCACAATTCCTCAACTTTCCTCCGCTGGCACAGTGCTCGGCTATCCGCGGAAAATCGTCAAAGTCTACTGATCCCAGAGGGATTTGCGCACGGCTTTCAGACACTCAGCGAAGACTGTGAATTGATTTACCTCCATACCGAAGCTTATCACCCAGAGAGCGAAGGGGCGCTGAATGTTCTGGATCCCAGAATCAGCATCTCCTGGCCGCTGGCCATCTCGGAACTTTCGGAACGAGACCGGAACCATGATTTTATCGAAGAGGAATTTCAGGGGATCGTGTTATGAAATGTCGCCACTGCCAGGCTGACCTGGTTTTGCCTCTGGTGGACCTGGGGTCGGCGCCGCCATCTAATGCTTATCTGACTCAAGCCACTCTGCATGAACCAGAAATGCATTTCCCGCTACGCGTGCTGGTATGCACCCATTGTTGGCTGGTTCAAACCGAGGATTACGCCGACGCCGGCGAGTTGTTTTCTGCTGATTATGCCTACTTCAGCTCATATTCATCCACCTGGCTGGAACACGCCGAAAAATATGTTACAGATATGGCGGAGCGTTTTGCGCTCGATGCCCAATCCCTTGTCGTTGAAGTGGCCGCCAATGATGGCTACTTGCTGCAATACGCCAAGTTGCTCGGTATTCCTTGCCTGGGAATCGAGCCCACCAGCAGCACCGCGAAGGCTGCGCGCGCCAAAGGCATCGAGATCATCGAGGAATTCTTTGGTGTCCGTCTGTCGAATCAGCTCGTTTCGCAAGGCAAACAGGCAGACTTGACGGCAGCGAACAATGTTCTGGCGCATGTGCCGGACATCAATGACTTCGTGCGGGGATTCGCGGCATTGCTGAAGCCGACTGGTGTGGCAACCTTCGAGTTCCCTCATTTACTGAATCTGGTAGAAAAAAATCAGTTTGACACCATCTATCACGAGCATTATTCATATCTCTCCCTGTCCGCGGTCCAAAGCATTTTTGCCGTCAACGGTTTGAAGGTTTTCGATGTCGACGAACTGCCGACCCATGGCGGAAGTCTGCGCGTCTATGCGCAACGAAGCGATTCCGGGCAGCGAGGCATCACTGCCGAAGTGGCTAATCTGCTGGCGCGAGAGGCAACAGCCGGCATGACAAGCCATGAATTTTACAAAAACTTTCAGCTCAAGACGGACCAGGTCAAGAATGATCTCCTGACTTTCCTGCTCGAAGCGAGGCGCAGCGGCAAACGCGTTCTGGGATATGGTGCGGCCGCGAAAGGCAACACGCTCTTGAACTACTCGGGGGTTCGGCCGGATCTTTTGCCCTGTGTCGTCGATCGTAACCCCGCCAAACAAGACAGGTTCCTGCCCGGATGCCGGATTCCCATTCTCCATGAAGAAGAAATCAAGCGCAGCAAGCCGGATTATGTCCTCATTCTGCCGTGGAATCTGCGAGCGGAAGTGACGCAGCAGTTGGACTACATTCGTGCCTGGGGAGGGCAGTTTGTAACGGCGGTCCCAACTCTCGAGATCGGGTAAACCGGATGAGAGTCGCGATCACGGGAGCCAGTGGATTTGTCGGGCGTCATGTTCTCAACGCTTTGTCTGCGCATGACCTAGAGATCGTTGCGGTGACGCGGGAGGCCGATCGACTGGCCGGGGTTCAACCTTCGGTACAGGTAGTTGAAATGGACATCGGCGAGTCCGGGATCAATGCTTTCGCAAAGTTGGGAAGCCCTGAGGTGTTGATTCATCTCGCCTGGGACGGTCTTCCCAATTACAGGTCATTGCATCATTTCGAATCCGAACTACCACGACAATACAGATTCCTTAAAAATCTGATTGAGTCCGGCCTGCCGTCAATACTGGTTGCAGGGACATGCTTCGAGTATGGACTGCAATCGGGGCCATTGGCCGCCGATACGCGGACGCTACCTGACAATCCTTACGGATACGCCAAGGATGCTTTGCGAAAGCAATTGCAATTCTTGCAGTCAATGACTCATTTTCATCTTACATGGGCGAGGCTTTTCTATATGTTTGGTGAAGGCCAGCCCTCCTCTTGCCTCTATCCCAAGCTCCGAGAAGCCGTCTATCGGGGTGACAGCATGTTCAACATGTCAGGGGGCGAACAATTACGTGATTACCTTCGTGTTGAAGAGGTGGCTAGGCAAATCGTACACCTGGCGCTCGCACGGCAGGATGTCGGTATCGTCAATATCTGTTCGGGTAACCCGGTTTCCGTACGTAAAATCGTGGAAGAGTGGTTGCGCGAAAATTCATGGGAAATCAAACTGAACCTCGGTTATTATCCTTATCCGGATTACGAGCCAATGGCATTCTGGGGCAAGGGAACACCGTTTGACCTAATTCCGGAGCACAGATGAGTCATCGTCACCTATTTCATGTAGAAGGGTTGCCGGTCTTTCAGAACAAAATGTTCCCCACTTGCGAAGCAGCCTTAAGTTGCCCCCGGGGCGACATGCTGCTGGTTCAGGACAGCGAAACCGGCTTTATATTCAATTCTGCATTCGATTCAACCCTGCTGGAATACGACGCTCACTATCAGAACGAACAAGCCTGCTCTGCGGCCTTTCGGCGCCATCTGGAAGAGATCCGGGAAGTAATAGATCGGCGGTTTTCAGGGAAGCTTCTGATTGAGGTAGGATGTGGTAAGGGCTATTTTCTGGAGTATCTGCATGATGCCGGTTATGACATTATCGGCGTCGACCCCGCTTACGAGGGCGATAACAAGCGAGTGACCAGGGCCTGTTTTGAACCGGAACTTGGATTGCGAGCGGATGGAATTGTACTTCGCCATGTGCTTGAACATATTTCAAATCCGTTCGCTTTTCTTTCAGAGATAGCCCGAGCGAACGGAGGCGTCGGTCAAATTTATATCGAGGTTCCCTGCTTCGACTGGATATGTCAACGACGGGCCTGGTTTGATATTTTTTACGAGCATGTGAATTATTTTCGCATCGCAGATTTTCAGCGCATGTTTGGCAAGGTGCTTGAAATCGGGCATGTTTTTGGCGGGCAATATCTCTATGTTGTTGCAGACCTTGCCACACTGAAACGACCGGTTTTAAGCGAGCAGGACGTATTTGACTTCCCTGGAGACTTCCTGGACGATATTGATCGTGTCGCTGCTATGGCGAGAAGTGGACAGGCTGCGATCTGGGGTGGGGCTTCCAAGGGAGTGATATTTGCGTTGTACATGCAACGTTTGGACGTACCCCTGGATTGCGTCATTGACATCAATCCTGCCAAGCAGAACAAATTCATGGCCGGAACAGGATTACGGATTTCTACGCCCGATGCAGGCATGAACATGCTGAACAAAGGTGCAAATATATTCGTGATGAACAGCAACTATCTGCAGGAAATAATCGGCTTGTCAAACAACAGATTCAATTACATAGAGGTGGATCGTAATGCAGCATGAAGCGGATGTCAAAAGGCGGATTGACGCCAACGGACAAGATGAGTCCTTGAAATCAAGTGCGAGAAATTTTTTGCAACAGTCTCTGGCGCCACAATATTCCTATAATTTTTCATGGCTGGGGCGTCCGATCATCCAGTATCCTCAGGACATCGTTGCGATGCAGGAGATTATCTGGGAAGTCAAGCCTGATCTGATTATCGAAACAGGAATTGCACATGGCGGATCGCTGATCCTTTCTGCCTCAATACTGGAGTTGGTTGCGGTCTGTACCGGAATCGAGGGAGAGGTGATTGGTATCGACATTGATATTCGCCCGCATAACCGTCTGGCAATTGAGCGACATCCATTGTACAAACGCATCAGTATGATTGAGGGGTCAAGCATTGATCCGGAAATCGTCGCACTCGTCGAAGCCAGAGCAAAGGGCAAGGAGCGCATTCTTGTCTGCCTCGACTCCAATCACACCCACGAACACGTGCTGGCAGAGTTGAAAGCCTTTGCACCACTGACCACGGTGGGTAGCTACTGCGTCGTATTCGACACGGTGGTCGAGGATGTCCCGAAAGAGTTGTCGGGTGATCGGCCGTGGGGTCCTGGCAACAACCCGAAAACTGCTGCTTGCGAGTATCTGAAGACACATCCAGAATTTTCGGTCGACAAAAGCTTAGACCACAAATTGCTTATCAGCGTGGCTCCCGACGGTTATCTCAAAAGAATACGCTAAAATTGTTTGAATTCAGCAATGTCGCTGAAAAAAACCATCCTTGCAAATTATCTTGGACAAGGGTGGGCTGCGCTCATGGGGCTGGCGTTTGTGCCTGTCTATGTAGATTATCTGGGTATCGAAGCCTATGGACTTATTGGCGTATTTGCCATCTTGCAAGCGTGGCTGACGTTGTTGGACATGGGTATGGCTCCCACACTGAGCCGGGAGATGGCGAGGTTTACGGCTGGCGTTGTCAGCGCGCAATCAATCATAAATCTTCTCCGAAGCATTGAGGTATTCTGTGTTGCGACCGCTTTAATAATGTGTTTAATTATCTGGGCTATTTCTGGATGGCTCGCTGAAGGCTGGCTAAACACAAACGAGTTACCCTTTGAACTGGTTACGAAGTCGATTCAAATAATGGCCTTACTGATTGCTGCACGTTTTATGGAGAGCCTTTATCGAAGCGCGCTGATCGGACTACAAAAGCAGGTGTGGTACAACGCCGTAAATGCAGCATTAGCAACTCTGCGAAGTGTGGGGGCGGTAATGGTGTTAGCTTGGTATGCGCCGACTATTTATGCATTTTTTCTCTGGCAATTGCTTGTATCCTGTCTTACGACTTTTGTACTTGCTTTAGGAGTGCACCGGAGAATAGACGTCCCACAACTGTCGGCCAGATTTTCAAGAATGGCACTCATCGATATTTTCGACTATGCGCGAGGCATGGCAATAATTGTCTTGCTTTCATTGCTTCTCACCCAGATCGACAAGATACTGCTATCACGAATGCTTTCTCTTGATGCATTTGGCATTTATACACTGGCGGCAACGGTAAGCGGCGCACTTTACGTGCTTATCACCCCGATAACGACAGCGATTTATCCTAGGTTAGTCGAACTACTTTCGAGGCAGGAAAGCGCTGCCCTGGTGTTGACCTACCACCGCGGAGCCCAAATTCTTACAATAATTACAGCACCGGGCGCTTTCATTTTGATGCTGTTCGGCGATGGCGTAGTATTCGCCTGGTCAGGAGATGCAAACCTCTCACTGGCCGTCGGGCCAATCCTGTCTGTTCTGGCCATCGGCACACTGCTTAATGGCATGATGACCTTTCCGTATATTCTACAGCTGGCATATGGATGGACAAGCTTGACGATCAGGATAAACGTGGTGGCGGTCTCGCTGATTGTTCCATTAATTTTATGGTCGGTACCCCTTTATGGTTCAATTGGCGCTGCCTGGGTATGGTTTTTCATGAACTCGGCCTATGTTCTGATCGGTGCTCAACTGATGTACCGGAACCTGCTCAACGACGAGAAGTGGAAATGGTATATGCATGATCTGGCCGGCCCGGCTATTGGGGCACTATCCGTTCTTTTCATCTTCTACATCTTTCGCCCGACAGGGCTGACCGACCGCTGGCATTGGCTTGTTTTTCTTTTGTTGGCGATCGTGCTTACCTCGATGGGCGCGGTTATTGGCTCGACGCAGGTCCGCTCGTTAATGCTTCAGGCTATTCGAAGATTGAATCCGGCAACTGATAAATGCAGTTAGAACGAGCCTCGGATCTATTCAAGCGACATTAGAAACATGAAACGGCGTGCATGATGAGTTCCCTTACAATTGTCATCCCAACCCGTGAAAGATGCGATACCTTGCCTTTCACAATAAAAACTTGTGTCTCCCAGGATTATCACAAACTGACCATTCTTATAGTAGACAACTTCAGTCATGATAATACTTCTGATGTTGTCTCTGGTTTTTCCGACAAACGTATCAGGTATGTAAACAGCGGTCGTCGATTGGGGATGTCCGCCAACTGGGAACTGGCGTTGCGTGAAGTAGACAGCGATTATGTCATGTTTCTCGGAGACGACGATGGCATTCTTCCTGGAGCCGTCTCTGAACTGATGGGCATCGTCGCCGGTCACGGCTCGGTGGATGCCATTACCTGGCCGTCTGTCGATTATGGATGGCCCAGTTGTCCGAACGGAATGCTGAAAAACTCGCTGGTCATCCCCTTAAAGCGTGGCCTGCAGCAACGGCAATCATCCCGCATCTTGTCCGACGTCATAAGTTTCAAGCGGCCATACAGCGAGCTACCATTTCTCTACAAGGGCATGGTTGGAATGGGCGCGGTCGAAAGACTTCGATCTTCGTCTGGCGGTAACGTGTTCCATTCCATGATTCCGGATGTCTACTTTGGTATTGCGTCATGTGCAATAATCGAAAATTATTTCCACTCCTTCAGGTCGTTTACGGTAAATGGTGCCTCGAGTCACAGTAACGGAACAGCCATTTTTTCCGGGGCGAAGAGCGATGAGAATGGAGCGCAACACCTGTTTTTGTCCGAAGACAACATACCATTTTGTTCAGCCCTGAATTATTGTCCATCGATTCCAGTTCTGATTACTGAGTCTTTAATTCAGGCAAAAAGCCGCCTGTCCGCATTGGAACCGTTTGAAGTCGATATCGATGGAACCGTACTTGCCGCAGTGGAACAGGCAAGAAGAGCAGAACCGGATACATTTCAACTTGTGATCAGTGCTCTTCGCACCTTGCCCCAGGAAACGGCACTTAGACCAGCAACCAGACGGGCGCTTGAGCAGGCGACGAATCAGCCTTTCTTTCCGACTGAACGAGTCTATGGAGAAGACATCTTCAGCCGCAGATATATCGTTAACTGTGAGGAGTTTCATGTGACGGATGTGTTTTCTGCCAGCATCATAGCGGAGTGTTTCTTGAAGCTTCATGCCGACAATCAGTTATCCACCGTCACCAGCTTCAAGAACGTCGTCAGACTGGTGGCACGCGAACTGATCAAGAGAAGAGGACGGTTTCAATGTTAAATTTGCTTCGAGAGCTTGTTCGAAAACTTGGATTTGATATTGTTCGCTACCCGCCGCTGCATTCCCATTCAGGAAGAATGAGGAGGATTATCTGCTTCCACAAAATAAACACGATACTTGATGTTGGCGCTAATGAAGGACAATTCGGGATATCGATGCGTGAACTAGCCTATGATGGCAGGATCGTATCGTTTGAGCCCCTGTCCTCTGCCTACAAGCGGCTAGAAGAAATTGCAGGGCGAGATCCGAACTGGCTTGTCGCTCCCAGAATGGCTCTCGGGCGCACTTCGGGAAAAATTTCCATCAATGTTGCCGAGAATCTTGAAAGCAGCTCGATTCTCCCCATGTCGGCTCTTCACACCGACGCTGCACCGGCTTCCAGTTATACCGGAACGGAAATTGTTCCACTGGAGACCCTGGACGAGGCATCCCACTCCTTTTTGGAACCTGCTAGCGTTATATACCTGAAAATTGACACTCAGGGTTTTGAAGCGGAAGTCCTGGCAGGTGCCACGAATGTGCTTTCCAGGGCTGAGGTAGTCCAGCTTGAAATGTCGCTCGCTGATCTGTATCAGGGCCAACCCAGTTATATGGAGTTGAACCAGTTCATGATATCGAACGGCTTTGTCATCGCGGAACTCGTCCCGGGATTCTCCGATCCACGAACGGGTCATCTGTTGCAGGCTGATGGTATCTTCGTCAAACGAAATGTATGAACCTTCCGATTCGCTGGTTCGAAGTGCCGGACCTGCCAATCAGGCACGGCTGAGCCATGGCATGCGAAACCACATCAGCACCCTGTTGCTGAGCGGTTTGTTGGTTGTGGTTGTATTTGATCCATCCGATAGTTTGAGTGGGCTAAAAAAATACTTTTTTGTCTCCCTGATGATTTTTTCGGCATGGCTATACCTTGCCTCAGAACCGCAGATCAGGATCAGTGTTCCGGCTTTAGTGGTAGCCCTGGCTTATGGTGTGTTTTTACCCACGCTCTCAATCTTTTCGTATTATTTGCAAGGGGGTCATTCCAGTGATTATGAGGGGCTATCTTCCCTGATTGGTTTTTTTAGCCTGATGCTTCTGATTGTTCTGAAATCGCTCGAGTGGAAAGCAAGCAGATTGTTTATCAAGGTTCTCGATATTCAGGCGATGGCAACGGCTGCGCTTTATGTGATTCTTAATTCATATCCGGATTTAATCGAGCCTGTCACCATTTATGGCTATGACCATGGGTTTTTGTGGATCAACCAAAAGGAATACGGCAGCCTCGGATTTCTGCAGATTTTTTTCAAGACAGCGCCATTCATGGTTTTTCCTGCAGCCTATCATGCCTTCCTTTTCTTCTCCGGGCGAGAACAGGCCAGAACTCAACACTTGTTCCTGCTGGTCATATCCTGCCTAGCCCTTCTGATTTCGGGCACCCGGGCCAACATTGTGTTTGCATTCATCATCCCTGCCTATTTCGCGGTGGTCCGTCTTGAGAGGGACGGTGTTCCGACCCTGGTCTACCTGGCGCCCACAGTGGCTGTTCTCCTGGGTTTATTGTTGACGAATTCGGAAGTGCTGAGCGCAATGCTTGACCCGAACGAGTTTTCCAACAGTGTAAAACTTGGTTACTGGGAAGACTATGGAAAAATCTTCACGAATGGCCTGGTTTTATTCTTTGGGCAAGGAATTGGCGTTATTCACCATTTTGAATCCCTCGGTCTGGATTTGAAACTTACTGAATTAACCCTTTTCGAACTTGTAAGAAACTTCGGGCTTCTCGGGGCTATTGCCTATGTTTTTTTCTGGCTTGCGCCTCTGTATATTCTTCGCAAAATCGAATTTCAAGAGCTTTCATGGATGAGAGTCGCTTACGCATGCTATCTTGTTATAAGCATGTCTAACTATTTCATTCTTTCATCAACCGGCATGGTGCTCATGAGCATCATTTATGCGAATTGTCTCTACCATGGCAGTGGGAGAATCGAGCAGATTACCGTAAAGGGCGCATCAGCAATCTTTCCACCCTCGCGCCTGTTTTCCGGGAACAGATGATTGTCATGGGCATCTCGCAAGGCAACGTTTGCATCCGGATGATCGTTTTCGTCCCTTGGGTGGAAGCGCCACATCTCAGACTGGCAAGGTCTGCGCCACATGCAGTGCCGAGGTCGCTGGCAATGCAGGGTCGTTCGGACCCGGACGCAGCTCGTGCTGCTATAGCCACACCGCCGAAGCAGTGCCACAAGCATGGCATAGCCGCAACGTTGATCAAGGCCCAGTTGACGTGCGTCGCTGGTTTGATCATCTGCGATCCATGTAATCAAGAGATGGCATGACATGATTTTTGTTTCCATTATCCTGCCTGCGCTTGCACCTACCGACGATTTCTGTCGGTGCATTCATTCGATCAGGGCTGCGCTTTCCCGGGCCCTGACCTTTGAGGTAATTTGTGTTGTTCCCGATGTAGACGTTTTTGCCGCCTTTGCGGACAAGGACGTTCATATCATCAAGGAAGATGTTGCAGCCATATACGGCGCCATGAACCTTGGCTGCAGGGAGTCCACCGGCAGATATATATATTTTATCGGGCAAGACGACATTCTTCTCCCATCAGCTGCTCGGGCGCTCTGTCGGGGTGGCGCATGTAACGCGGATATCATTCTGGCGGATGTCTTCTGGGGGCCGAGCGGCATATTCAGAAATTCTTCAGATAGCGGTGTGCTGGTATGGAGAAACTGGTGTCATCAAGGAATATTTTATAACAGGTTAAAGTTCATGGATTTGGTCGGAGCATACCCTCTAAAATATCCGGTGCAGGCAGATCATTATGCCAACATTGTTTTTGGTAAAAATCCGGACGTGCTGCTTTTCAAGCATGAAGAGTGCGTTGCCTGGTACGCGTCGGACGGATTTTCAACGCGCGTTGTCGACACGGCTTTCCGGCAGGACTTTCCGGCGCTGGTTCGCCGGCACTTCGGTATTTTTGCCTACATCACGGTAGTTCTTCGAAGGTTTCTTCTGAAGATTTATAGGCGGGCTGTAAAGTAACATGGAGAAATATGCCATTTTTTTTCCCCAGTACCATCAGGTGGATGTCAACGATGCCGCCTGGGGACGCGGGTTCACCGACTGGGCATTGGTCGCTGCTGCCAATGCCTTCGATCTGTGGCAACGGCGCGCTCCGGCGTGTGGCTTTTATGACTTGAGTGACAAGGTGATCGTTTCCCGGTTGTTCCAGGAAGCTGCGGACAGCGGACTTGACGGGTTTGGAATTTATCATTACAGATTTGAAGACGGTCCGGAGCTGACAGCCGTTGAAGTTTTCCTTGAAGAATGCAGCCTGCCGGCTGATTTTGGATATTTTTTCATCTGGGCCAACGAAAATTGGTCCAGACGGTGGGCCGGCAAGGATACGGAGTTACTGAAAACAGTGCCGACGCAGCCCTCGCGTGATCAGATACGTAGCCATGTCAACTATTTGAAGCCGTTTATGCAAGCCGAGGGCTATAAGCGAATTGATGGTAGACCCTTATTTGTCGTCTACCGCCCAGAGTTTTTTGTTGACCCCTTGCAAGCGGCCCGACTGTATAGAGAGGAATTCAACAGTGCGGGTATCGACATTGCGCTGGCTTACTTTCTAAATAGCCCGGCGGATGGTGAATATTCTCGTGTCTATGATTTTGGCTACCTTTTTGAGCCTCGCCTGTTTTTCCGGATGACTGGAATCGGGCGGAGCAGGATGGTGACTACGATCTTCAGGTGGCTCACCCATGCCCTTCCTTATTCCTACCTAGAGGCCTTGTCTGAATTGGTGAGAACGCTAAGCGGGCGAAAATCCGCCAGGCATGAATTTTCCACGTTTCTGAAATACTTCGGATCTACCGAGCGCCAGGCCATTGTGCAGGCAATGGCCTGTCCGGTCCAGAACGTGTTGACCTGTGGCTGGAACAATGCGCCAAGGTATCGCGACAGGTACACGGCACTCGCTGTTCCATCGGCAAGGCAGTTTCAGGAGATGCTCGAATTGGCGTGCAGTGATGCCGGGATGTGTGAAAAGCTTCCGCTACTATGTAATGCGTGGAACGAGTGGTCCGAAGGGGCGGCTCTCGAGGCTTGTGCGTATCTTGGCACCACCTTGCAGGAGTCCTACTTGCCTGCGCAAAATAGTTCGATTCTAACGGAGGGTTGATCTTGGAAATAAACAGAAATAGTGAGTATTTCAATCATCTCAAAGGAATTAGTTTAACTGGCCGCTTGTACAAGAGATTCCTGTCGTCAACTCTTTTGTTTCTGAGTGCGCGCAGATTTGGCAAGCGGATGCTCGAGATTGGATCAGGGACAGGAAGCGGGTTGTTGGGGGCTTTTCCGAAGCATGTCGTCGGGGTTGAAATCAATCCAGTTTCGGTTAATTACACGCAGGCCCAAGGCTTGAGAACATTCCTGATTGGTGAAGGGGGTGTTTATCCTTTTTCCGATGGCGCGTTTGATGCATGCGTTCTCGATAACGTGCTCGAGCATATTGCCGATCCACGAGGAACACTGGACGAATGTTGGCGGGTAACCGGCAAGGAGGGTGGCCTGGTCATTGCGGTTCCTGGACTGAAGGGCTTTCAATCAGATCCTGATCACAAGATACATTACGAGCAGGATGGTTTGCGATTTCTAGATCCTCGCTGGCGACTCTCTCGATTGTATTCGCTGCCGTTTTTTTTCCTGAGTGACAACTTATCAAGGTCCATACGGCAATACTGCATTGTTGCCATCTACCAAAAGAACAGATATTGACCGATATGCGGATTGTTAATACTCGTGAATTGGCATGGTGAGAACCCTGTCATTCGGGCCGCGAGTTGCGGTTCTGCTTGCTGCATTCAATGGCCGGCCATGGTTAAAAACCCAGATTCAATCGATCCTGAATCAGAACGGGGTTGACGTCTCGATATTCGTCAGCGTGGATTCGTCAGACGATGGAACCGAGGCTTTAGTGCTAGATTTGGCGCGGGTAGATCCTCGCATCATGATACTGCCGCTTGGAGAGCACTTTGGTGGTGCCGCCAGAAATTTTTTTCGTTTGATCAGGGAAGTTGATGTCTCGGCCTTCGAGTTTGTCAGCCTTGCTGATCAAGATGATATCTGGTACCCGGAAAAACTGGAAAGAGCAATCCACACCCTGCAACTTTGCAGCCACGATTGTTATTCAAGCAATGTTCTTGCTTTTTGGGAAGATGGCAGAAAAAGTCTGATTGACAAGGCGCAATCGCAGCGGAACTGGGATTTCTTTTTCGAGGCTGCAGGCCCCGGGTGTACCTATGTCCTGAGACGTGCCGTCGTCGAAGATCTCAAGATGCTCATTTTTTCTCGCTCTGCTGAAGTTGCCAAGGTGGGTTTGCATGACTGGTTTATTTACGCTTTTGCACGCTCAAGAGGGTATCGCTGGACGATTGACCCGCGAGCCACGATGTCCTATCGACAGCATGCTGCCAACCAGGTTGGCATCAACGCTGGATGGCGGGCTTACCGTAGTCGGGCAATCAAGATTATTGCTGGTTGGGGGATTTCTCAGGCACGCCTGATTGCGCGCTTGATCGGACTGGACAATGAGCCGTTCTGCAGGCCCTGGCGACAACCCGGACGGCTTGGAATGCTCTGGCTGGCATTGAATGCTGATGGCGCGAGGAGAAAGCTTTCTGATCGGCTAACCTTCGCTGCGGCCTGTATTTTTCTGGCTATTGTTGGCGATCGCTCGGAGGAGTAGGGTGCGGGTTCTGGTTACAGGAGCAAACGGTTTCGTCGGCAGGGCACTTTGTGAGGCTTTGGTCCAAACACGAGAACTCTCCGGAGCGGTCAGGAGAGTCGCTGAAGGGCCTTTCATCGAAGGGCTTCGACTGGTTCCTGGAGTTCTGCTGGTCGATTTTGATTGGTCGAAGGCGCTTGAGGAAGTCACTTCGGTGGTGCACTGTGCTGCGCGTGTTCACATTATCGATGAGTCATCGGCAGATCCCTTGGCAGATTTTCGCCGAGTCAATGTTGACGGCACTTTGCGTTTGGCCAGGGAGGCTGCTGCTGCCGGCGTCAAACGTTTCGTTTTTCTGAGTTCGATCAAGGTTAATGGCGAGCAGACACGGTCTGCTGAGCCATTTACTGCCGACCAGCCGCCGAATCCGACCAGCCCGTATGGAATTTCAAAGATGGAGGCGGAAGCGGGTTTGCGGGCACTGGCATGCGAGAGCGGCATGGAAGTAGTCATCATTCGGCCGCCGCTGGTTTATGGGCCGGGAGTGAAAGCCAATTTTCTGGCCATGATGCGGGCGCTCGCGAAGGGGATTCCCCTGCCACTGGCTTCGGTCACCGCTAACCGTCGCAGTCTGGTGGCGCTCGACAATCTGGTCGATCTGATCGTGACCTGCCTCGATCACCCTGCCGCGCTTAACCAGACGTTTCTGGTCTCTGATGCGGAAAGTCTGTCGACCACGGCCTTGTTGCAGCGCATGGCGAAGGCGCTTGGACGACCGGCGAGGCTCATTGCGGTACCGGTTTCTTTACTGAAGCTGGGAGCAAGTCTGCTGGGCAAACCCGATGTGGCGCAGCGCCTGTGTGGTTCGCTGGCGGTTGACATCAGCAAGACGCAGGAACTGCTTGACTGGGTACCTCCACTCAGTGTTGATGAAGGCTTGCGGCGGACCGCCGCGCACTGGATCGAGTCGCAACATGCGACGCGCAGTTAAATTACACATTGGCTGACTGCTTTTGATGAAGCGCCTGTTTGATCTCCTGCTGGGTTTGTGTGCCGCAGCCGTTCTGGCCTTGCCCATGCTGGTCGTCGCGACGCTGGTTGTCCTGTCCTCGAAAGGACCGGTCCTCTATTGGTCAGAGCGTGTGGGCAAAGGCAATGTCCTCTTCAGGATGCCGAAATTTCGCACCATGCGGGTTGGGACACCGACCGTTGCGACGCATCTGCTGCTGCATCCCCAAGCCTATCTGACACCGGTGGGCTCTTTCCTGCGCAAATCGAGCCTGGATGAGTTGCCGCAATTGTGGAGCATTCTGGCGGGCAATATGAGTTTCGTCGGACCACGCCCTGCGTTGTTCAATCAGGATGATCTGATCCGCTTGCGTACCGAGTGTGGCGTGCATGAACTGGTACCGGGGCTGACCGGTTGGGCACAAGTCAACGGGCGGGACGAATTGTCGATTTCACAGAAGGTGAGGCTCGATGTCGAATATTTGCAGCAACAGTCGCTGTGGTTTGATATAAGGATACTATGGCTCACCTGCGTGAAGGTGCTAGGTCGCCATGGCGTGTTGCATTGAGCAGGTAGCGCCTATCGGTGGTGTAGCAGGCATGGCCGCAGGGGGTTCGTGCGGCCTTGACCGACAGGTTGGCCACGGGGGCGATTTTGGGCACCCCGGGTCGATGCGGCAATTACCGGAGGTTCGGTTTTGGGTGCCTGGTGAGGCGGGGAGCCAATGGTGAAGAGTTTTTTGTTGCTGTCGCGCAGGAAGAAGCAGGCGATTTCGGTGGTCACCGATTTCGTGTTGCTCGTGTTCGCTTTCTGGTCGGCCATCGCGCTGCGCTTCGACACGTTTACCCCCGACGTCACATCCTACGCCTGGCAGTTGATCGCAGCGCCGGCGCTGGCGATTCCCATTTTCATCCGGCTCGGCCTTTATCGGGCGGTCATCCGTTTCATGGAAGACCGGGTGGTATTCGTCGTCGCGGGGGGTGTCACGCTTTCGGTGGTCCTCCTGGCGGCCGGCGTTGCGCTGACGCATACGCCGGGATTGTCGCGGGGTGTTTTGGCGATCTATTGGTTGCTGGCAATTGTTTACGTGGGTGCGAGTCGATTTGTTCTGCGCAGCTATTTTCTGCGCGCCGAGCGGGGGCTGGATCATTGCAAGCGGGTGGCGATCTACGGTGCGGGTCGTGCGGGAACGCAACTGGCGTACGCGCTACGAGCGGGGCGCGAATATCTGCCGGTTGCTTTCATCGATGATAGTCCGCTCAAGCAGAGAACCGAGGTGGCAGGGTTGCGCGTTCATTCGCCGCGTAAATTGGCGTCGATGCTGGCCAGGAAGCGGGTCGATGAGTTGTTGCTCGCCATTCCTTCGGCCAGCCGGGCGCGGCGGGCCGAGATCATTGATCGCCTGGAAGGTCTGCACTGCAAGGTCAAACTGGTCCCCGGCATGGCCGATGTGGTGAGTGGCAATTTCTCGGTAGAGGCCATTCGTGAGATTGAAATCGAGGATTTGCTGGGCCGGGAATCGGTCGCGCCGGACACTGCATTGCTCGCACAATGCATCACGGGGAAGGTGGTCCTGGTCTCCGGGGCGGGCGGTTCGATCGGTTCGGAGCTTTGTCGACAGATCATTCGCTTGCAGCCCTTGCGACTGGTTTTGATGGAGCTTTCCGAGTTTGCCTTGTACTCGATCGAGCAGGATCTGGCATCGCTGTGCACGCGCAGCAACCTGACCGTCGAGCTGGTGCCTTTGCTCGGCTCGGTGACTCATCAGCATCGCAACGAAATGGTCATGAAGAGCTTTGGCGTGCAGACCGTCTATCACGCGGCAGCTTACAAGCATGTGCCGCTGGTCGAGCACAACCCGATCGAAGGTCTGCGCAACAACGCGCTCGGCACCCGGCGCATGGCAGAAGCGGCGATGGCCGCCAGGGTGGAAACCTTCGTCCTGATTTCGACCGACAAGGCGGTTCGCCCGACCAATGTGATGGGCGCCAGCAAGCGGCTTTCCGAACTGATCCTGCAGGCACTGGCGCGCAAGGGCGGAGCAACGCGCTTCTGTATGGTTCGCTTCGGCAATGTGCTCGGGTCGTCTGGTTCGGTGGTGCCGCTCTTCCGTAAGCAGATTGCGGCGGGCGGACCGGTTACGCTCACTCACGTTGACATCACGCGCTATTTCATGACCATCCCCGAGGCGGCGCAGCTGGTGATTCAGGCAGGTTCCATGGGCCAGGGGGGGGAAGTCTATGTCCTCGACATGGGAAAGCCGGTGAAGATTTTCGATCTTGCGCGGCGCATGGTGCATCTGAGTGGCCTGGAACTGCTCGACGAGGCACATCCGGAGGGCGATATCGCGATTGAAGTGGTGGGTCTGCGACCGGGTGAAAAGCTCTACGAGGAACTCCTGATCGGCGAGAACGCGGAAGGCACCTCGCATCCCCTGATCATGCGGGCGTACGAACACGAGCTGCCGTGGCCGGTGCTGACCGAGCGCCTGGCGAGTCTGGACGACGCCTGCCACGTCTTCGATTACGAGAAAGTCCTGGCCATCCTGGCCTCGCTGGTGCAGGAATATGCCCCGGCACGACATCGCGATGGGAAGTTGCTGTGGCAGGCGATGACAAGACCTGCCGAGCGGAGCATGGTGGTGCATTGAACCTCTTCGGACATCAGAATCGATGAACGTAAACGAAATGGAGCAGAACTCTGCCAACGAGCTCAGCGTGCCCGATCTATGGAAAATTCTCTGCGCGGGCTGGTACTATGTGCTAGGCGGCACCTTGATCGGGGTGCTCGGCGCAGGGTTGGCAATTGCGCTGTTGCCGACCAAATATGAAGCTGTTGCGGTGGTGCAGGTAGGACAGGTGGGACAGGTTGGGCAGAGCGGGACAGCGGGACAGCCTTTCAGCGCCCCGGTCGAGCCGGTGATGCAGGCGATCGAGCGCATGAAATTGCCGGCTTTTCAAATGAAGGTAGCGAAGACGGCCGGCATCACGGAGTGGAAGGATGACCTGCTTCGCTCAGCGGGCACGACGACGAAATTCATGACGCTACAAATTGTCAGGGGTACTGCCACAGCGGCGATACCGTTGATCGAGCTAAAAACCAGTGCCAGGACTCCCGAGCTTGCCAGAAAAATTGCCCAAGCATCGATCGACGAACTGGCCAAGCGGCAGCTGGAACTGGCAAAGCCGACGATCGACAGAATGCGGCTCGATCTCCTGATCGCCCGGGAAAAACTGGTCAGTGCGGAAAAGGAGCGCGAAGGCCTCTATAAACTGATGGCGAACGTCGGCGTCAAGGATGACCGTTTTACTCAGCTTTCCTTGATGACCGGTCTGCGTGTTCAAAAGGAATCGGAGCTTTTCGCACAGCGCCAGTTGATCGGGACGCTTGAAACGGCCTTGACTGTTCCCTATACCCAACCGGCGGAGGTGCTCGAAGAGATCTTCGTCACTGACAACCCGGTTTCTCCCCGGAAGACCCTGCTCCTCGCGCTCGGCCTGGTCAGCGGCCTCTTGCTCGGGGTACTGTGGGTTTTCTTCAACCATGCCTGGCGGAGCGCGAAGCGGGAACGGGCTGGACATGCGGTGTCCTGACCGGCGGGTTCGGATTCACCCTTCACCGTTCATCCCGGCTGAGGCCAGACTCTGTCGCACGCGCGTTCAGAGGGTTCTGGGCCAGAGTTCGCCTGAGCCGACGCACGTGCCAAGAATCGCACATCCGGCGGTGGCCTTCTCGCTACAATACGTCTCGTCCCCACGTTCCCATCCTCACGATCGCAAAAAAGAAATGACCGACGCCACCCTGATGGATGAACTGGTTGCCCGGACGGCTACCCACCCTCCGGAGGACCTCTGGCCGACCCGTGCTGCAGCTGTATCGCGCCCGGGGGAATTCCCCGCCTGCCGCAAACCGGCACATCCCGCATGAACACCCCGAGCGAAAGACTGGCGCCGAGCCACGCACCCATGCAGCAGTTCCCGGTCGAGGACGGGGAACTCGTCGTCGGCGGCATGCCGCTCTCCCGGCTTGCCGAGCGCGTCGGGCAAACACCTTTCTACGCCTACGACCGCGGCTTGCTCACGCAGCGGGTGGGCGAGCTTCGCGCGGCCCTGCCGGATTCGCTGAAACTGCACTACGCGATGAAAGCCAACCCGATGCCGGCGCTGGTCTGCCACATGGCAGGACTCGTGGACGGCATCGACGTCGCCTCGGGCGGCGAACTGAAGGTGGCGCTCGACGCCGGCGCCGAGCCGCGCGACATCAGCTTTGCCGGCCCCGGCAAGCGCCGCACCGAGTTGCGGCAGGCGGTCGCTGCCGGCATCCTGATCAACCTCGAGTCCTTGCGTGAGGTTGCCGAACTGGCGGCGATCCGCCAGGAGACCGGCTGTGCGGCGCGCGTCGCCGTGCGCGTGAACCCCGATTTCGAGCTCAAGAGTTCGGGAATGAAAATGGGCGGCGGCGCCAAGCAGTTCGGCGTCGATGCCGAGCAGGTGCATCAACTGCTGGCTGAAATCGGCCGCTCGGAACTGACTTTCGAAGGTTTCCACCTCTTTGCCGGTTCGCAGAATCTGAAGCCCGAGGCCATTGTCGAGGCGCAGAGCAAGAGTTACGAACTCGCCTTGCGCCTCGCCGAATCGGCTCCGGCTGCGCTGCGTTTCCTCAACCTCGGCGGCGGTTTCGGCATCCCGTACTTTCCGGGCGAGCAAGCCCTCGATCTGTCGCCGATCGGCGCCAACCTGGCGCGGATTGCCCAACGCGCGGCGCACGAGTTGCCACAAGCCGAGTTGGTGATCGAGCTCGGGCGCTATCTGGTGGGAGAAGCCGGCATCTACGTCACGCGCATCGTCGACCGCAAGCTCTCGCGCGGCCAGATCTTTCTCGTCACCGACGGCGGGCTGCACCACCACCTGTCGGCATCGGGGAACTTCGGGCAGGTCATCCGCAAGAACTACCCGGTGACCATCGGCAACCGGATGAGGCCGGCGCGGACGGAAACCGTCTCGGTGGTCGGCCCGCTGTGTACGCCGCTCGATCTGCTCGCCGACCGGATGGCGCTTGCCGAGGCGAAGCCTGGCGATCTGGTGGTCATCTTTCAATCCGGCGCCTATGGCATGACTGCCAGCCCGCAGGGTTTTCTCGGCCATCCGGCATGTATCGAGGTGATCGTCTGAAGCGGGGCCCTTGCCCGGCGAACCAGCGACCGACCACACCCGTTTCTCTTTCAATGTCAGTCAACATGTCCAGAACGTTTTTGTTCCTTCGCCCTCACCCCGCTGCGAGGATCTCGTGCCCTCACCGGCTGCGCGCCTTTTCGGCTGCTTGGGATGCGGTCGTCAGCGCCGCCTGCCTGCCGGCCTTTCCTGCGCTTGCGCCGGCTTCGAACGGATTGTCTGTCGGGCGATCGTTCGCCGCAGGGCGCTGACATGGCAGGCATTTGGCGCCGGCTGAGAAGCCCGTTGCAGGAATTCGGCTGGGCGGCAGGAATGCTCTACCTCCTCGACCGCCTGCTGCGCAGTCTGTCACCCGACCTCGGCCTGTACGTTTACGAGCTGATGGTGCAACCGATTACCGGCAAACCGCTGCTGCCTGCGAACCTCGTCAGGAATCTCGCCTTCGCCGAGATCCGGCCCGGCGACGCCCACATCGACCGCATGCCGGTGCGACCAGAGATCCTCGTTTCACGCTTCGAGCAGGGCGCCCGCTGCCTTGGCGTTTTCCGCAAGGAGGTCCTGATCGGCTACCTCTGGTTCTGCTTCGGCCAATACGAGGAAGACGAGGTGCGCTGCACCTATCGGCTCGTGGTCGCCGATCAGTCCGTCTTCGACTTCGACCTCTACGTTTTTCCCGAGCACCGGATGGGGATCGGCTTCATGGCCATCTGGCACGGCGCCAACGAATACCTGCACGCGCGCGGCGTTCGCTACACCTTCAGCCGGCTGACCCGTTTCAACCTCGCCTCGCGCCGCGCGCACGCGCATCTCGGCTGGAAATGCACCGCCCAAGCGGTTTTTTTCAAGGCCTGGCGGCTCGAGGTGATGTTCGCTTCGGCAGCGCCTTACCTGGCCCTGACCTGTTCGCCGGCGCGCCGCATCTCGCTGCGTCTGGCGCCCGATGTCCTGTCCCCGGCGAACGAAGGCGAAAACGCCATGCCGCAGACGCGAGAACCCATCCACCCCAACCGGAGGCTGTAACTTGGATCACGAGATCGACGTTCTCACGCAGTACATTCGCAACGAAACCGGCCACAGCGGACCGATCGGCGCCGACGACGACCTGCTCAAGACGGGTCTTCTGGACTCGTTCAGCATCGTCTCGCTGGCCATGTTCGCCCAGGAACACTTCAACGTCGAATTCGAAGGCGACGACCTGACCCGCGAGAATCTGGCCAGCCTGTCCAGTCTGGTGGCCCTGATTCGCCGGCGCTTGACCGGCGAATGAGGACCGTCGCCCTCCCGGCACCCCTACGACCGCCCCTACCCCACGCAAGGATCTGAACGATGCCCGCATCGATCCCCCGTTACCTCGCCGAAACCGCGCAGCGCTTGCCGGACAAGCCGGCGATCATCTCCCCTTTACGATCGATCACGTTTGGCGAGCTGTACCACGAAGCCATGGCCACCGCCGAGTGCCTGCGCGAGATGGGCATCGAGAGTGGCGACCGCGTCGGCATCTGCATGGAGAAAACGGTCGACCAGGCGCTCGCGATTCTCGGCGTCCTGTTTGCCAACGCGGCCGTGGTCCCCATCCTGCCGCGGCTCAAGGGACCGAACATCCGCCACATCGTCGAGAACTCGGGGATGGCGGCGATGATCACCGACGCCGACCGGCTGGGAGAGGTGGCCGACCTCGCCGACCTCACCCGACTGATCACCGGCCATGGCGAGGTGAGCAACGAGTGGCCGAACCTGCCTTACCTGCGCCGCTTCATCAAACCGCGGCACTTCTTCGACCGGATCGGCAACGACCACGCGGCGATCATCTACTCGTCGGGCTCGACCGGTCGGCCGAAAGGGATCCTGATTTCGCAACGCAATCTCGCCGAGGGCGCCGATATCGTTGCCGAGTACCTGGGGACCAGCGAGACTGACCGCATCGGCTGCGTCCTCTCGCTCAACTTCGACTACGGCATGAATCAGCTCTGGCAGACGATCCGCAAAGGCTGCACGCTGGTTTTGCATGAACTGGCGCTGCCCAATGACCTCTTCGCCCTGATGACCCAGGAGCGGATCACCGCGCTGCCGGTGATGCCGGTGATCATCACCAAGATGTTCGACCGCCGACTCAAGGTGCGCACCTCGAGCTTCGATTTTTCCTCGCTGCGCTATGTCTGCTCGACCGGCGGTCGGCTGTCGGCGGAGATGATCGCCGATCTTCGCGGCGCTTTTCCGCAGGCGCAGATCTACTCGATGTTCGGGCTGACCGAAGCCTTCCGTTCGACCTACCTGCCGCCCGACAAGCTCGCGACGCATCCGACGTCGGTCGGTTCGTCGATTCCGGACTGCCAGGTGATGGTGCTCGACGCGCAGGGCGAGGAGTGCCCGCCGCAGGTCGTCGGCGAACTCGTCCACCGCGGCGCGACGGTCACCAAAGGGTACTGGAAAGACCCTGAAAACACCGCCAAAACGTTCCGTAGCCACCCGCGCTTCCCCGGCGAGACGCTGGTCTTCAGCGGCGACCGCGTCTATCGCGACGAGAACAACTTCCTCTACTTCGTCGCCCGCGCCGACGACATGATCAAGACCAAGGGGTTTCGCGTCAGCCCGACCGAGGTCGAAAGCGAAGTCGTTCGTCACCCCGACGTCGTCGATGCCGTGGCTTTCGCCGTCCCCAATATCAGCATTGGCGAAGACGTCGCCTGTGCCTACACGACGGTCAGCGGCAAGCCCTTGTCGGAACCCGTCTTCCGCCAGTTCCTGAAGTCCAGTCTGCCCAACCACATGGTGCCGGCGACGCTGGTGCACTTCGACGCTTTCCCGATTCTGGGCAATGCCGGCAAGCTCGACCGCAAGCTGATCAAGCAGGCGGCCTACGAGCGCCTGGGCTTGACGGCAATCGCCGATGAAACCGGCCGCGATGCCTGACAGCCCCGCCATGACCCACCCCCGGCCCGGCAAGACGCGCATCGTGATGGGCGTCATCGGTGACGACATTCACGTCGTCGGCAACCGCATCATCCAGCTCGCCCTCGAGGAATCGGGCTGCCAGGTGTTCAACCTGCGCACCCGCAATCGGCCGGAGCATTTCTGCCAGGCGGCGCTCGAGGTCAATGCACAGGCGATCTTCGTCTCGTCGCTCAATGGCGAAGGCGAGCACTGGTGCGCAGGCTTCCGTCAGCGCCTGCAGGAAATCGGCATGGGCGACGTCCTGTTGTATGTCGGCGGCAACGTCGTCGTCGGCAAGCGCCCGGAGAGCGAGGTCATCGCCCTGTTCAAGGGGTATGGTTTTGATCGGGTCTACCACCAGCGGCCGGATATCGGCCCGGCAATCGAAGATCTCTTCAAGGATTTGGCGCATGGCCAGACCCAGTGACAAGGCCCGCCTGCGGCACACCGACCGCCAGCGCGAACAGGTTCTGGCGCACCCCCTGGCACGCGGACTCTGCCCTGACGAAGTCGGCCGTTTTCTGGCCGAAGTGCCGCAGCGCCGCTTCCCGAGCGTCGCTTACGCACAACGGGGAAGGCTGCCGCTGATCCAGCCGCGCGGCGGCGTGCCGCTGTTCGACGCGCAGCTCGCGCTGACGAAGGCGCTGAGCGATGCGGGAGCAGACTTCATCCCCTTGACCATCGACAGCTGCACGCGACACAACCAGTACGACACCGCGATGCAGCTGCTGCGCCGCAGCGAAGAAGAGGGGCACAGCTACCTCAACGGCTACCCGCTGGTCTGCCACGGCCACGAGCTCACCCGCCAGCTCTACGCCGGACTC
Organism: Candidatus Accumulibacter jenkinsii; assembly: GCA_036625225.1. Taxonomy (GTDB): domain Bacteria; phylum Pseudomonadota; class Gammaproteobacteria; order Burkholderiales; family Rhodocyclaceae; genus Accumulibacter; species Accumulibacter jenkinsii. The sequence goes on from JAZKUF010000002.1 coordinate 915,076, forward strand.
GACAAACCGGTCAGTCTGCGCCACGGAACGCCGGACGCGCGCCTGCTGGTCGAACTCGCGATCGGCTCGGGAATCGCCGAGATCGAAGGCGGCGGGCTCTGCTACTGCCTGCCGTACTCGGAGGGTTTCCCGCTCGATCGCGCTCTCCTCTACTGGCAGTACGTCGACCGCATCTGCGCCCTCTACTCGACCCCCGAACGACCGATCCACCGCGAGAGTTTCGGCCCCCTCTCGGCGACCCTGGTGCCGCCAGCGATGGCCATCGTGATCGAGATCATCGAGGCGCTGCTGGCCGCCGAACAGGGGGTGCTGTCGTTTGCCGTCAGCTTCGGACAGACCGGTTCCTTCACCCAGGACGTGGCGACCGCCTGCGTGCTGCGCCGGCTGGTGCGCGAAGCGCTCGACGCACATGGCTTCCAGGCCATGCAGGTGCATCTCGTCTACCACCAGTGGATGGGGCAGTTCCCGATGCAGCGTGAGCGCGCCGCGGCGCTGATTGCCGGCTCTGCCCTGATCGCCGGCGTCATCGGCGCCGACAAGATCGTCGTCAAGACGGTCGACGAAGCGCTTGGCGTACCGAGTGCCGAAGTCAATGCCGAAGCCGTCGATACCGTACGCTACGTCCTGCGAACCTTCGCCGCACCCGCCATGATCGACTCGTCGTCGATCGCCGCGGAAGCGGCCTTGCTGGCCTCCGAAGCCGGCAGCATTCTCGAGGCCATCTATGGTCTCTCGGGCGACATGTTCTGGGAGAGCGTCTACCGCGCTTTCCAGCTCGGCTGGCTCGATCTGCCCTTTTCGCCGCACGCCGACAACGCCAACCGCCTGCTGACGATGCGCGACGCCAACCACTCGATCCGCATCGTCGATCCGGGTGCGGTGCCGATCTCGCCCGCCGATGCGGCGAGCGAACGCCGACTGCTCAGCGGCCGCGTCGATGAGGCAAGCACCACCTACCGCCAGATCCTGGCGGACATCATGTTGATGGTCTGAAGGTCGATGAGTACAGATTCTTCCCATAGCGCAACGCCGCGACTGGCGCTCGACATCGGCTCGACCGTGGTCAAGATGGCCTGGCTGGACCCGGCCGGCGACCTGCTGCGGCAACAGTTCTTCGCGCGCGATTTCGCGGCCGGCATCGGCGAGCAGGTCCGCCGGCTGCTCGCCGAGCTGAACATCGACCCTGACAAACAGCCGCTGCTCGCCTGCTCGTCGGCCAACGGCGGGCTGCGCGTCGGCATCGTCTGCCTCAGCATGCATTTCAGCGGCGCGACGATGCGTAACCAGGTGCTCCTGGCCGGCGCCAATCCCCTCTTCGTGCACGAGTTCGACGGGACGGCGAGCGATTCGCGGCAGGTGGACATCCTGCTGGTCGGCGGCGGCATCGACTGCGTCGACGCAGGACCCGCCGGTGAACGGATCTTGCGTTTCGATCCCGGTCGTTACCGCTACGGCACCCTGATCTACGCCGGCAACCGGCACCTCGCGGAGGCCTTCGTCGCGCGCCTGCCGAATGCCGTCGTGATCGCCAATCCGCAAGGTGAAACGCTGTCGAATCGCGTCGGCAGCGTCTTCGAGACCGTCCGCCGGGCGTACCTCGACGATCTCGTCTTCAAGGAAGGGATCAGCGAACTGCCGGCAGCGATCGCCAATCGCATCCGGCCGACGCCTGAAGTCACGAGCCGCGGCTTCCTGCGCTCGGTCTCGGGACATTCGAGCTTCACCATCGTCGGTACCTGTCTCGCGCTCGACATCGGTGGGGCGACCACCGACCTGCACTACACCGTCGAGCTGATCAGCGAAGACAGCCCGGTGCGTCCGGCGAGCGGGGTTTCGGTCGCCCGCTACGTTTTCGCTGACCTTGGCATCGTCGCCTCGCGCGACACCTTGCTGATGCAGCTGCGCTCACACCCTCACCTCTACGAGTTCCTGTCGGCAGTCGGCGGCGCCAACGTCCAGGACACCTACGTCGGATTGCGTGATGGCGAGATCGACCCGCCCGCCGAATTGCTCTCCTACGCCTGCCTGTACCTCGCCCTCGATCGTTTCGCCAGCGGCAAGGGCCCCGGTCTGCCGGTCGCCAGGCTCGACACCCTGGCACAGCTGATCCTCACCGGCGGCGCCGCGCAGGCCATGGCAGAAGCCGTGGTGGCGCGCGTCGTCGCCCTGCTCGTCAACCCGGGCAGCCCGCCGCCGCTGGTCCAGGTGGACCGGCGCTACGAGATCTGGGTCGCCGGCATCACCTGGACAGAGGAACATCCTTCATGAAACCAAGCGCCCTCCCGCCGGCCGTAGACTGGCTCGAATCGTCCGCCGCCGACTGGCAATCCCTGGCCCGGATCCACGGCACCCCGTTCTTTTTCTTCGACGCCGAGATCGTCGCCGGACGCATCCGGGCGGTGCGCGCAGCGCTGGATGGCCTGGCACAGATCTACTTTGCGGTCAAGGCGAACCCCAACCTCGGCCTGCTGCGAGCGCTGCAGCCGGTCGCCGATGGCGTCGACATCTCGTCGGGCGGCGAACTCATCCAGGCGCAACTGGCCGGCTACGACCCGGCGGCGATGAGCTTTGCCGGGCCGGCCAAGACGACCGCCGAACTCGAAGCGGCGATCCGGGCCGGAGTCGGCTGCATCAGCGCGGAGTCGGTGCGCGAAATCGAGGAATGCGCCGGCATCGCCGAACGTCTCGGGAGGCCGGCGCGCCTCCTCCTGCGCGTCAATCCGGCGGCGCCGAATCGCGCCTATGGCCTGAAGATGGGCGGCAAGCCGGTGCAGTTCGGGATCGACGAAGAGGACCTGCCCGACGCCGAGGCCTGCCTTGCCGCGCAGGCGCGGCACCTCGAATTTCGCGGCATCCACGCCTACGTCGGCAGCCAGTGCTTCGACCCGACAGCGGTCGTCGAAGCGACAATCAACGCCTTTCGCATCGCCGCCGAGATCGAACGGCGCAGCGGCCTCGCGAGCCGCAAGATCAATCTCGGCGGAGGCTTTGGCGTCGCGCACAGCGGACCGCGCCGCGAACTCGATCTCGCAGCGCTGGCCGACGCTCTGCTGCCGGTGTTGGCAACGAGAAAGGCGCGCACGCCGGCCTGCGACCTGATTTTCGAGCTCGGCCGATACCTCACCGCCGAAGCGGGGCTCTACGTGACTCGAGTGGTGCGGACCAAGCCCTCGCGCGGCAAGCACTTCGTCATCTGCGACGGCGGCCTCAACCACCAGCTGGCCGCCGCCGGCACCTTCGGCGCCGCGCTGCGCGGCAACTTCCCGGTCCGCAACCTGACGCGACCGGCGGCGACGCCGGTCAGCTGCCACATCGCCGGCCCCTCATGCAATCCGACCGACCTGCTCGGGGTCGATACGCGCCTGCCAACGCCCGCTGAAGGCGACCTGATCGGCGTCGAAATGTCCGGCAGCTATGGCCTGACGGCGAGCCCCCTGCTCTTCCTCGGCCGCCCGACACCGGTCGAACTCGTGCGCAGCGCCGGCGAGATCGTCGTCGGACGCCACAGCCATCCGACCACCGACTTCAACTGAGGACCCGTTCCGGCAGGACAGGCAAACGGCGCTCCTGTCGGCAGACGTCCGCGCTACTCCGCACACTCCCGCACACTCCCGCACACTCCCGCACACTCCCGCACACTCCCGCACACTCCGCCCTTGGAATCAGATTGCCCGCATGACTATCGACCCCGCGACGAGCGCGGACATCCCCGAACTCTGCGAGCTGCTCTCGCTCCTTTTCGCACAGGAAGCGGAATTCACCCCTGCTCCGGAAATTCAGGCGCAAGGCCTCGCGCTGATCATCCCGCAACCGGAAGTGGGCGTCGTCCTCGTCGCCAGGAAAGCCGACCGGGTGGTCGGCATGGTGAACCTGCTGTACACGATCTCGACCGCACTGGGCGCACGGGCAGCCCTGATCGAGGATCTGGTGGTGCAACCCGAAGCGCGCAGCGCCGGCGTCGGGTCGCAACTCCTCACACAAGCGATCGCGCTCGCTCGCGCCAGGGGCTGCCGGCGAATCACCCTGCTCACCGACCGATCGAATACCTCGGCGCAGGCCTTCTACCGGAAAATCGGCTTTGAACCTTCGAGGATGATTCCGATGCGGCTGAGCCTCGGCTGACACCACGGAAATCCCCGCGGGTGCCCCAAGAGGCAATAGCGATAGCCAGCACCGATCGCCCGATGAATCGGGCTCCTACGGAAGCATAGCGCGGTACATCTACACGACAGCGGTAGGTGCCCGATTCATCGGGCGATCTGTTCTCCCGCCTGCCCCACCAGTCCCGCCAGCGCCGCCTCCACCCAGCCGAAACCGATCCGCTCCTGCTCCAGACGCAGGTTCCTGCGCAGGCGGTTGTCGCGCAGGTCGTCGTAGAGGGCGCCCTCCTGCGCGTTCAGCCGTGGCAGCTCGCGCAGCGTCTGCCGGTCTTCCTCGCCCCATTGCGTGGCGAAAGCCAGCAGGGTTGCGCGGTCCATCAGGAAGGACTCGACGTGCCCGAAATGCGCGCGCAGCTGGTCGAGGATGGCGAAGCCATGGGTGTCGATGTCGCCCCAGTAGTGGATGCGGCAGCGCGACAGCCAGGCCGCGTCGGCGAGGGTCGCGAAGCCGTAGCCCGAACCGAAGACGATCAGGCTGTCCGGCAGCGGCGGAAAAGCGAGGAAGTTGATCTCGTTTTCGGTGACGAAGACGCGCTCGACCTGCAAGTCGAGGCGGGCAAAGCTGCGGGCGTCGAGGGTGAGATCCTGTTCGAGGTCGCCGGGCAGCAGCGAATGCCGGCGATCGAGGAGGCGAAAACGGATTCGCTGCGGCTTGTCGCGAAAGCCGTAACGGCGGGCGAACTGGCTCACCCCGCTGACCGACGAATCGATCGCCCCGGCCGGCAGGACGAGGTCGAAGAGTTCGCCGAGCAGCGGGCGCTGCGCTTCGATGAACTTGCTGTGCACACCGGGAATATCCACCTGCCGCAGGTAAATAGCGGGGCGCTGATGACCCTGCAGCCAGGCGACGATGTCGAGCAGGCGGCGCCAGTCGTCGGCGAGTTCGAGCACGCGCAACGGTTTTTTCGCCAACCAGGCGAGCAGTTGCGGCTGACGCTCCCGCGTCAGCTCAAGGAGAGTGGCGAAGCGGGCCGCTTCGCGCCGCTTGCCGATCAGCGCCAGGGCGTCGTCGAAGGTGTCGACCCAGACCGCATCGGGAACGGCGTTGGCGCCGAACAGGCGGTGCCGAAACTCGCGCAGCTCGACCCGGCAATGCGGCAGCGCGCGCAGCTCCGCGATCCAGGCGCGCACTTCGTCGAAGCGATCGGCCATTTCCTGCGAGCTCGGGCCCTTGAGCGTCAGCCGGCGCGGAAAAAACGCTTCGCCACTGACCACACTGGCGAGCAGGTCGCCGCGTTCCCACAGCTTCTGCAGCTGGGCGCGCAGCGCCGCCGGCCGCGTCCAGTTCATCCGCTCGCCCGCGTCTTCTCGGCGTGGTATTCCTCGATCGACAGGTTGCGCAGCTTCGAGGTGCTGCCGGCCTCGTTGTGCACGAAACCAACGCTGAAGACGAAAGGTTCGATGATGTGGATCTTCTGCAGCGGCGTGACGATCAGCAGTTGCAGGTTGAGCTGTGCGAAGAGCCGCAGGCCGTATTGCGCCGACTCGTCCGAGCCGCGCCCGAAGGCTTCGTCGATGACCACGAAACGAAACGAGCGCGAGCGGACGGCGCCCCATTCGAGACCGAACTGATAGGCGAGGCTCGCGGCGAGGATGGTGTACGCGAGCTTCTCCTTCTGGCCGCCCGACTTGCCTCCCGAATCCGAGTAATGCTCGTGTTCGCTGTGGTCCTCGCGCCAGCGCTCGCTGGCCGCAAAAACGAACCAGTAGCGAACGTCGGTGACCTTGACCGTCCACCGGCGGTCCGCTTCGGAGAGCCCTTCGCGACCGCGCAGGCGCTCGATGATCCGCCGCACCTGCAGGAACTTGGCTTCCGAGTACTGGGCGTCTTCCGATCCGGTCAACGCGCCTTCGGTGCAGGCCCGCAGCTCGCTCTGGAAGTCGCGGATGTCGGCGTCGGGCGTCGGCTGCGCTTCGAGGGCGATGTAGCGACCGGGGTTGTAGTCGATCTGGGTGAGCGAAGTGTTGATGCGCGCGATGCGCTCGCGGATCGTCTCGCGCCACATCGCGAGCTGGGCGTTGAAGTTGGCCACCTCGCGGATGGTGTTTTCGTTGAGCAGCTCCTTGAAGCGCGCTTCAAAGCGCGGCAGGTCGTCGGCCTGCAGCTTGTCGAGCATCTTGCGGTACTCGAAGACCGCTTCGATGCTGGCGTCGACCTCGGCGGTATCGAGTTTGAACTCCTCCTTGTAGGCGACCATCGCCTGGATGATCCGGTCGCGCAACAGGTTGAGCTTGCGTGCTTCGGCTTCCATGCGCGTCTGCAGCCAGACGCGTGTCTCGTGTTGACGGTTTTCGCACGATTCGACGCTCAACTGATGCTCGCCCAGCGCCTCGCGGCGCACCGCCTCGAGGCGCTCGAAGTACGGTGCCTGCGCCGCCATCTTCGGCTCGAGCAACAGCGCCTGCGTCTGCTCGCGCAGCGCGCTGGCGTCGCTCTGCCGCTGTTCGATGCGCGAGCGCCTGTCGCGGTGTTCCTCGAGCTGCTTGTCCAGCGTCTTCAGCGCGGCAAGGACTTCGCGCAGCCGATCGCTGAGTTGCCTGAGCAGATCGGACGCCGATTCGAGGCTGCGTTTCTCTTCCTGCAGCCTCGCCACCTCGGCCGCCAGCGACTGCCAGTCGAGTTCGTTGAAATCGGTGTATTCGTCGAGCCGGGAGAGCGTCGTCAGGCGCGCCTTGAGCGCGTTCTGTTCCTGCTGGATTTTGCCGATGCGGCTGCCCAGCTCGCCGAGCCGCACTTCCAGCGTCCTCGCCTTGGCTTCGAGCGCGGCGATCTTGGCGGCGTTGCTCCAGCCCAGCACATAGCGGCTGCGGTCGTCGAGCCGGTGGCGGTCGTCCTTCTCGTGCCGCTCGCCGGGCGCCTTGATCTGGCCGGCGCGGGTGATCGCCCGCAACTCGCGGCGAAACTGCTCCTGCGTCACGCAGCAGGCGACGTCGAAGCGGTGCGCGAGTTCGCGTTCGAGCCAGTCGTAATACGGTGAATCGGGCTTGATCGACAGCTTGCGCGCCAGCGAGTCGCGGTGCAGATCGGGCAGTTCCCTGCGCGCACTGTGACGGATACGAAAATACACCAGGCGGCCCCTGAGCTGCGTCTGGTCGACCCAGGCCGCAACGCTCGCATAATCGTCGTCGGGAACCAGCAGCGAGAGGCCGAAGTTGCGCAGCAGCCGCTCGGTGGCGCCTTCCCAGTCGCGCTCGTCGTCGCGCACCTGCAGCAGCTCGCCGGCAAACGGCATCTCTTCTTCGGACAGCGCCAGCGCCCGACACAGTGCGCTGCGCATCGCCACCTGTTCGGCCGGGATGTTGCTGCGCCGGGCCTTGAGACTGCGGATCTCGGCCGCCAGTTCGTCGTGTTCGAGCTTGCCCTGGCGCAGGCTGACGCCGTTCTCGGTAAGCGCGTTCTGCAGCCCGGCCTCGCGCTCCCGGGCCTCTTCGGCCAGCGACGACCAGCGCTGCCGCTGGTCGAGAAACGCCGCTTCATCGGCGCAGGGCGTGTCGCCGATGGCGCGCACCAGGTCGGCGTAGCGTTGCGCCTTGCGCTGGCGCGCCTGGCAATCGTGATCGAGGCGCCGGATTTCGGCCGCCAGCCGTTCGAGGCGATCGCCGCCGTTGTCGGCGATGTTCTGCTTGAGCTCGGCTTCCTGCGCGCGCTGCGTGTCGCGCTGCGCTTCGCTGCGCCCAAGCTGCGCGTCCTGGCGGCGCCAGTCTTCGGCGAGACCGGCAAGGCGCTTGTCGAGCAGGCCCAGCTTGAGGCTGGCGAAATAGGCGGTGAGTGCCTCGCGGCAAGTGCGCAGCTCCTCGACCTGTACCGCCAGCGCGGCATGCTGCTCGCCGTTGGCGACCAGGGGCGACAGCAGTGCGAACTGGCGCTTGGCTTTCAGCACCGCTTCGTGGGCCCGGTTCAGGTCGTCGAAGTGGCCGATCAGCGCAGCGATGCGTGGCTCGACGTCGAAAGGTTCGAGCATGTGGCTGCGCACGAAATCGGTCAGGTTGCCGACCGATTTCATCGACACCGTCTGGTGAAAGAGATCCAGCGCCTGCTCGTTGTCGATCCCGAAGCGGCGACGGAACCAGGCGCCGTAAGGCGGGAAGCTGTCGAAGACCTCGCTGCCCGGTCGCCGCAGCCGCCTGCGCAGGGTGGCGATGTCAGTGCCGAAGTGGGCAAAGTCCTGGGCGATCGAGAGCTCACGTTCGGCGCCGACGAAGAAGCGCGCCGGCTGGCCCTGCGCATCCTTGATCCAGAACACCTGCGCCAGGGTCACCGTCTGGTCGTAACCGGCGTTGTGAAAAACGCCGAGGATCACCGAGTAGTTGTTGTGGTCGCGCAGCGCGACCGGCCTTGCCGTGCCGCTGACCTCGTTGCGTTCGGACTTGTAATGACCCAGCACATAGGAGCGCAGCGTCCGCTCGCGGCTGTCGGCACCGGCGGCCTTGTTGTAGGCGATGCGCTGCGCCGGGACCAGGAGCGTCGTCACCGCATCGACCAGGGTCGACTTGCCCGATCCGATGTCGCCGGTCAGGAGGGTGTTCCGACCATCCGTCTTCAGCGTCCAGACGCGCGCGTCGAAAGTGCCCCAGTTGAACACTTCGAGCCGCTGCAGACGGAAGCCCGAGAGCGTGTCGTCGGCGACGAAATCGAGGCCGAGGCTTTGCGGTTCATTCACCGGCGGCTCCGGGCTTGGCCATCAGCAGCGCGCGGTAGCTCGCCAGCCGCTGATCGAATTCGGCCAGCCACTGTGCATCGACGAAAGCCTTGAGGATTCGCCGCACCTCGACCATCGTCGGCTGTCCCGGATCGGTCTTCAGGCGGCGCAGGAAACCGAGTTCGATCACCTTGCCGAGATGGACGTCGATCTGGTCGATCAGCTTCGCCTCGTTGCTGCCTTCGGGCAGAAAGACCCGCATCAGTTCGGCGACCTCGTCGCGCGAGAGGATCAGCCGGGTATCACCGCCACTCGCGTCGAACTCGGCAAGTTTCTTGCGCAGCAGCGCGAGCAGCAGACTGACCGGGAACGACAGCGGGCGGCGGGCGATGAGGCGTGGCAGGTGCGGCGTCGAACCCTCCTCGGTGTCAGGCCGCGAGCGCAGAAAAGCGTAGCCTTCGGCCTCGTCGAAAACGAGTTCCAGGTTGAGCACCGCCACATAGTCGCGCACCCGCGCCTGCAGACTCAGCAGCGCATGCCACACGCCAGCGTCAGCTTCCTGGTAAATCACCCCCTTCAAGAGAGGAATGATCAGCGCCGACAGGTCGGGGCTGGCAATCGCCGGTGCTGTCGTCATTTCCACTTGTGCTTCCATCTGAAACCAACAGGCGTAGCACTATATCGACCCGCCTGGCGTGAAGCAAGCATGGCTGCCGACGAAGCATGAACGCCGTCACGCATGCAGTGTGCTTTGTGGTTATAATTCCACCCTTTTTCTGATTTCGGAAGAGACTGACATGGTTGTTATTCGACTGGCCCGCGGTGGTGCCAAGAAACGCCCTTTCTACAACATGGTGGTCGCTGACTCGCGCTCGCGCCGGGATGGCCGCTTCATCGAGCGCATTGGCTTCTACAACCCGCTTGCTGCCGGCAAGGAACAGGGACTGTACATCGCCACCGATCGCCTCGGTTTTTGGCAACAGCAGGGCGCTCAGACGTCGCCGACCGTTGCTCGCCTGATCAAGCAGTCTGCCGCCAAGGCTCCGGTCTGACTCTTGTCGGCCGCGGCATGCCTGACACGATGGCGTCTGCGGCAGCGGGGATCGACGCGCCAGCCGCCGACATCGTGGTTCTCGGCAAGGTGGCTGCTGCCTGCGGTCTGCAGGGTGAAGTGCGCGTCTATGCCTTTGCCGATGATCCCGCGGCCTGGTCGAGGCTGACTCACTGGTGGGTCGGCCGGGAGGGCGATGCGCCCGGCCTGTGGCAGCGAACGAAGCTGATCAGGTGCAAGGCCCGCAATGACCTCCTGATTGCCCAACTGGCGTGTGCGGCCGATCGGACGGCTGCCGAAGCCATGCGGGGCTGCCTGGTCGGTGCGCCGCGCGCCGCCTTGCCGCCGACCGCGACAGACGAATACTACTGGGCTGACCTGGTCGGCCTCGACGTGATCAATACCCACGATCAGCGCCTGGGACGGGTCGTCGGTCTGATCGAGACCCCGGCCAACACGGTGTTGCGGGTCGGCGAGGGCGATGGCGACGAACGGCTGTTGCCTTTCGTCGCGGTGGTGGTGCTGGAGGTGGACCTGACGCGTCGTCTGCTGCGCGTCGAATGGGAAACCGACTGGTGAACGCGGCGGCCGCCGGGCTGCCGACCGCGGCGCCGTTGGTTGCCGATGTCGTGACCCTGTTTCCCGAGATGTTTGTCGCCCTGACCCATTCGGGAGTCACCCGGCGGGCCCTCGAAGAGCGGCGCTGGACCCTGCAGCTGTGGAATCCGCGCGATTTCACCCAGGACCGGCATCGCACCGTTGATGACCGCCCCTATGGCGGTGGGCCGGGCATGCTGATGATGGCGCCGCCGCTGGCGGCAGCGATCGAGGCCGCCAAACGCCGGCAGCAGGCGAGTGGCGCTGCCGGCAGCCGCGTCATCTGCCTCTCGCCGCAGGGTGCGCTGCTGACGCATGCGCGGGTGCGGCGCCTGGCGCAGGCCGGCGAAGCGCTGGTGCTGGTTTGCGGACGTTATGAAGGCATTGACGAGCGGCTCATCCAAGGCTCGGTCGATGAGGAGATATCGATCGGCGATTTCGTCCTTTCGGGGGGCGAAATCCCGGCCATGGCACTGCTTGACGCCGTCGTCAGACAGTTGCCGGGGGTCCTGAACGATGCCGAATCGGCACAACAGGACTCCTTTGTCGCGGGGCTGCTGGATTGCCCGCACTACACGCGGCCCGAGGAACATGACGGGCAGCGGGTGCCGGACGTGCTGTTGTCCGGTCACCACGAGGAGATACGGCGCTGGCGTCTGCAACAGGCGCTGGGCCGAACGTGGCAGCGGCGTCCCGAGTTGTTGGCGGGGCGCCCGTTGTCGAAATCGGAAACGCAACTCCTGGTGCAGTTTCAGGAGCAATGCGGTCAGGATAATCAGGCGTAATTCGCTTGCATGGAGTTCAAAAATGAATCTGATCGAGCAACTTGAGCAGGAAGAAATGGCCCGTCTGGGCAAGGTCATCCCACCGTTTTCACCCGGCGACACGGTCGTCGTCCAGGTCAAGGTGAAGGAAGGGACGCGCGAGCGTCTGCAGGCTTACGAAGGCGTCGTCATCGCCAAGCGCAATCGGGGTCTCAATTCCAGTTTCATCGTCCGCAAGGTGTCGTCGGGCGAGGGCGTCGAACGTACATTCCAGACCTATTCGCCACTGGTGGCGTCGATCGAGGTCAAGCGCCGGGGCGACGTTCGCCGTGCCAAGCTGTACTACCTGCGCGAACGCTCGGGCAAGTCGGCGCGGATCAAGGAGAAGCTGGTTCGCCGGCAACGCTGAGGATTCGCCGGGCACTTCCGGGGGCGGCAGGCTCGCCGCTCCCGGGGTCAAGGCCTGCATCAGGCCCGAAGGGTGGGCTGCAGGCCACTTTCGATCAGGGCGTACGCCGAATGATTGTGGATCGACTCGAAGTTCTCCGACTCCACGACAAAGGTATCGATACGCCTTTCCGCGGCAAGCCGTGCAGCGACGTCGCGCACCATGTCCTCGACGAACTTCGGATTGTCGTAGGCACGTTCGGTGACATACTTCTCGTCAGGACGCTTGAGCAGGCCGTATAGCTCGCACGACGCCTGTCCCTCGACCACTTCAACCAGTTCTTCGATCCACAGATGATCGTTGATGCTGACCGTGACGGTCACCTGCGAGCGCTGGTTGTGTGCGCCGCGCTCGGAGATCTCCTTCGAGCAGGGACAGAGACTGGTCACCGGAACCGCCACCCGGATCGTCGACTCGATACGGCCGTGGCAGATCTCGCCGGCCAGCGTGACGTCGTAATCCATCAGGCTCTGAACCCCGGACACCGGTGCCGCCTTGTTGATGAAATAAGGGAAGCTCATTTCGATATGGCCGGTCTCGGCTTCCAGCCGCTCGACCATCTGACGCAACATGGCGGGGAAGTTCTCGACCGATATTTCACGCTCGTGGCCGTTGAGAATCTCCACGAAGCGTGACATGTGGGTGCCCTTGAAGTTGTGCGGCAGACCGACATACATGTTGAACAGCGCAATCGTGTGCTGGATGCCGCCAGACTTGTCGAGTACCTTGACCGGGTGACGGATCGCCTTGATCCCCACCTTGTTGATGGCGATCTGCCGCGTATCGGCCAGACCCTGGACATCTGCCATGGCAGCCGGGCTGGGTGCTGTTTCGGGGGCGTTCATTGCTGCTCCTGTCAGTGTTGTTCTGGGCGCGGAGGCCTGGCCTCGCCCCTGTTTTCGGTGCCGCCTTGAAGCGCTCGCACGGCGCCCACGATCCCGTCGCGGTCGAGACCGATCCCGGCCAGCAACTGCGTCTGGTCGCCATGTTCAATGAAACGGTCGGGAATCCCCAGGCGCAGCAGACGAGGCGGATGGGTGAGCGCTTGCACAATCCGGTCGACCTCGGCGCCAGCGCCGCCAATCAAGGCATTTTCTTCGACGCTGACGAGCAGGGAATGTTCCGCTGCCAGGGTCAGAATCAGTTCGCGGTCGATCGGCTTGACGAAGCGCATGTTGGCGACCGTCGCATCGAGCACCTCCGCCGCCGCCAGCGCGGGCGTCAGCATGCTGCCAAAAGCGAGGAGAGCGACGCCGCTGCCGCGGCGGCGGATTTCGCCCTTGCCGACCGGCAGGCCGACGAGTTCCGGATCGACCACCGTTCCCGGGCCGCTGCCACGCGGGTAGCGCACCGCGCTCGGGCCGTCGAGGCGGTAAGCCGTGGTCAGCATCCGGCGGCACTCGTTCTCGTCGGACGGCGTCATCACCACCAGGTTGGGGATGCAGGTCAGGAAGGAAAGGTCGAAAGCCCCGTGATGGGTCGGACCGTCGGCGCCGACCAGCCCACCGCGGTCGAGGGCGAAGACCACCGGCAGTTTCTGCAGCGCGACATCGTGCACCAGTTGATCGAAGCCGCGCTGCAGGAAGGTCGAGTAGATCGCCAGCACCGGCCGCAGCCCTTCGCAGGCGAGTCCGGCGGCAAAGGTGACGGCATGCTGCTCGGCGATTCCGACGTCGTAATAGCGCTCCGGGTAGAGCTCGCTGAAGCGCAGCAGGCCCGAGCCTTCGCGCATCGCCGGCGTAATCCCGATCAGTTTCGGATCGGCGGCCGCCATGTCGCACAGCCAGTCACTGAAGATCTGCGTATAGGTCGGCTTGGCGCTGCTGGGCGTGCCGGCGATGCCGACCTCGGGCCGAAACTTCGAGACCCCGTGGTAGAGGATCGGATCGACCTCGGCCAGCTGGTAACCCTGCCCTTTTTTGGTGATCACGTGCAGGAACTGCGGTCCCTTGAGATTCTTCAGGTTCTGCAGCGTCGGCACCAGCGACTCGAGGTCGTGGCCGTCGATCGGGCCGATATAGTTGAAGCCCATTTCCTCGAACAGCGTGCCCGGCGTCAGCATGCCTTTGACGTGCTCCTCGGCGCGCTTGGCGAACTCCCGCAGGGACGGCGAAAAGTCGAGGATCTTCTCCCCCGCCTTGCGCGCGGCATTGAAGCTGCTGCCCGAGAAAAGCCGCGCCAGGTAACGATTGAGCGCGCCTACCGCCGGCGAGATCGACATGTCGTTGTCGTTGAGGATGACGAGCATGTCGGCGTCCGCGACGCCGCCATTGTTCAGCGCCTCGAATGCCTGGCCGGCCGACATGGCGCCGTCGCCGATGATCGCCACCACCTTGCGCGTCTCGCCCTTGATCTTGGCGGCCAGTGCCATGCCCAGCGCCGCCGAGATCGAGGTCGATGAATGACCGACACCGAAGGTGTCGTAGGAACTCTCGCTGCGTTTCGGAAAACCCGAGACGCCGCCCTGCATGCGCAGCCTCGACATGCCGGCGCGGCGGCCGGTGAGTACCTTGTGGGCATAGGTCTGATGGCCGACGTCCCACACCAGGCGATCATGCGGCGTATCGAAGACCCGGTGCAGGGCGATCGTCAACTCGACCGTGCCGAGGTTCGAAGACAGGTGGCCGCCGGTGCGGGCGACCGACTCGACGAGAAAAGCGCGCAGTTCGTCGGCCAGTTGCGGCAGTTGTCGGCGATCGAGCCTGCGCAGTTGTGCCGGATCGCTGATGGTGTCGAGAAGTGGGTAACGGCTCATGAGTTTTTCTTGTCCTGCAGAAGGCTCGGTGGTACCCGGAAGCGGCGGTCAGAATTTGCGCTGCGTGATGAAATCGGTCAATTCGAGAAGGCGCTGGCTGCGTTCAGCGAAAGGGCCGAGAGCGGTCCGTGCCTGTTGTCGGAGATCGGCAGCCAGTTCGCGGGCGCGCTCCAGCCCCAGCAGGCTGACGTAGGTCGGCTTTTCGGCGGCCGCATCCTTGCCCGCCGTCTTGCCCAGGGTGGCGGTGCTGGTGGTGCAGTCGAGGATGTCATCGACCACCTGGAAGAGCAGACCGGCGCGCTTGGCAAAGCGATCGAGCGCATCGCGCTCGGCGGCAGCGAGCGGTGTGCCGCAGAGGCCACCGAGGAGAACCGCGGCACGGATCAGGGCACCGGTCTTGAGCGCATGCATCAGTTCGAGTTCGGGCTGGTTGAGGCTCTTGCCGACCGATTCGAGGTCGATCGCCTGTCCACCTGCCATGCCGCAGGAACCGCTGGCACGCGCCAGAAGGCGGATCATTTCGACCTGTCGGAGGCTGTCGCCGAAGTCCTCGCGCGCCAGGATCTCGAAGGCCAGCGACTGCAGGCTGTCGCCCACCAGCAGGGCGGTGGCCGGGTCGTACTCGACATGGCAGGTCGGTCGACCCCGGCGCAGGACATCGTCGTCCATGCACGGCAGGTCATCATGCACCAGCGAATAGCTGTGCACCAGTTCGACGGCGCTGGCGACGATTTCGAGTCGCGGCAACGGCGCAGCAGTCAGTTCACCGGCGGCAAAAACGAGCAGGGGCCGCACCCGCTTGCCGCCGTCCAGGCTGGCATAGCGCATCGCCTGGTGCAGGCGGGCCGGAATCGCCTCGCCCGGCGGCAGGCAGCGGATCAGCGCGGCTTCGACCTGTGCCTGAACGCCGCGCATCCAGTCGGCAAAAGGGGGCGTCGTGTGGGCTGACTGGGGGGGTGCGATGCTCATCTCGTTTCTCCGCCATCGGGCTCGAAATCGCGTAGCGTGCCATTCTCGAGGATCTGGATCTGCCGTTCGGCGTCGCCGAGTTGCTGCTGGCAATGCCGCAACAGCTCGCTGCCGCGTCGATACGCAGCCAGCGACTCCTCGAGCGGCAGTCGCCCCCCCTCCATGTTCTGGACGATCTGCTCCAGTTCGGCCAGGGCGATTTCGAATTTGAGTCCACCGACGGCACTGTCGGCGGTGCCGGAAGCCGTAGCGTCGGCAGGGATCACGGGCTTGGATCGTGGCATGGGAAAGACGCCGGTCAAACCGGCGAAAATAGCCTATTAGTAGGCTTGCGGTCAAATCAAAAACGTCGGCAATATTCCACTGCCTTGCGCGACCGGCGGCGGCGAAGGAAAAACCGGCGACCGCCGTTGCCGGCGAGCCCTTGCCGTGGCAGCCGCTCGACCGCCATTCGCCTGCCCGCTGTCGCGGGAACAGCCCAAGGCCGATGCCGCCGCAGCGGACTGGTGCTAAACTGGCCCGATCAAAAAAGGGAGCCTGCCATGATCGTCATAGAACAGCAACCGAAACGCGTCGAAGTCACGGTTTACGCGGAATTCACGCTGGCGGACTACAAGGAATTCGAGGATGCGGTCAATCACGCGATTCAGTTCGAGGGGCCGGTCGATCTGCTCTTCGATCTGCGCGAAATGGCCGACTTCACCCTGGATGTCGCCTGGGAAGACATCGTCTTTGCGCGCGCCCACGCCAACGATTTCAGCCGCATTGCAGTCCTCACCCACAGCCAGTGGGTCGCCTGGAGCGCCTGGCTGTCACAGATGTTCGTCCGCGCCGAGATGCGCATCTTCGACGAGGAAGCCGACGCGCGGGCCTGGCTCGCCGCAGGCGGAGAAGAAGCCGAAGGGCCGGCATGAACCCGCTGATCGACAGCGCAACGCTCGCCGGGCATCTGGATGACCCGGACTGGCGGGTCTTCGACTGCCGCCATCTGCTCAGCGACCCCACTGCCGGCGAACAGGCTTACCGCGCGGCACACCTGCCGGGAGCATCGTTCCTGCATCTCGATCGCGACCTGTCGGGACCGATGAGCGGCCGCAACGGGCGCCATCCCTTGCCCGATCCGGGGCGGCTGGCAAAAAGGCTGGGCGCGGCGGGGGTGGGTGCAGCGACGCAGGTGGTCGCCTATGACGATGCCGGCGGCGCTTTTGCCGCCCGCCTGTGGTGGTTGCTGCGCTGGATCGGCCATGATCGTGTCGCCGTGCTCGACGGCGGGATCGAGCGCTGGAAAGCGCAGGGCAGACCGCTGACGACGGAGGTCGAGGCGCCCATCCCGGCCGTGCTCGAAGTCAGGCTGCAGGATCGGGTGGTGAGCAGCGACGAACTGCTTGCCGATCTCGATGGCCGCCGGCTGTGCCTGATCGATGCCCGCAGTCCCGACCGTTTTCGGGGCGAGAACGAAACCCTCGACCCGGTTGGCGGGCACATTCCCGGTGCGCACAACCGTTTTTTTCGCGACAACCTCGACGCCGACGGCGCTTTTCGGCCGGCCGCAGAACTGCGTCGCGAATTCCTCTCGCTGCTCGCCGGCGTCGAATCGACCGCCGTGGTGATGGCCTGCGGTTCCGGCGTCACCGCCTGCCA
This sequence comes from Candidatus Accumulibacter jenkinsii, assembly GCA_036625225.1. Classification (GTDB taxonomy): domain Bacteria; phylum Pseudomonadota; class Gammaproteobacteria; order Burkholderiales; family Rhodocyclaceae; genus Accumulibacter; species Accumulibacter jenkinsii. Next base: position 932,101 of record JAZKUF010000002.1, read on the forward strand.
CAATCTGCTGGCGATGGAACTGGCCGGTTTGCCGGGGGCTCGGCTCTACGCCGGTTCGTGGAGCGAATGGTGCAGCGATCCGGCCCGGCCGGTCGCCCGCGCGGCGAGCGCCGCGTCAATGTAACCCCAGGTCGGCGGCGACGTCGGCAATCTCGTCGGGCAGGTTCCCGAGGTGGGCGCCGATCATCGCCCGCCGGCGCAGACGAGGGTCGCCGCGGCGCTTGGTGTCGAGCACCGCGGCGGGTCATTTGTGCGTGCCGGGCATGCGGCTCAGAGGATCGCCGCCAGACGCGTTCCCTGATCGATTGCGCGCTTGGCGTCGAGTTCGTTGGCGACATCGGCGCCGCCGATCAGCGACAGCGGCACTCCGGCCGCGCGCAGGTCGGCTTCGAGCTCGCGGCGCGGTTCCTGGCCGGCGCAGACGATGACGTGGTCGACCGGCAGGCACTGGGGCTGACCATCGACGACGATGTGCAGACCGGCGTCGTCGATGCGCTCGTAGCTCACCCCGGAAAGCATATGCACACCACGCTTCTTGAGCAGGGTGCGACGAATCCAGCCGGTGGTCCTGGCGAGGCCGTCACCGACCTTGGCCGGCTTGCGCTGCAGGAGCCAGACCTCGCGCGGCGCCGCCTCGGGCAGCGCCGGCCTGAGGCCGCCGCGCCGGGTGAACTCGGGATCGATCCCCCATTCGTCCTGAAAACGCTCGATTTCGTCGCGATCGTCGTCGTTATGGGTCAGGAATTCCGCAACGTCGAAGCCGATCCCGCCGGCACCGATGATCGCCACCCGTTTGCCAGCCACGCGATAGCCTTCGATCAGGTCGGCGTAGGGGATCACCTTCTCGTGCGCGATGCCGGCGAGATCGGGTTGGCGCGCAACGATGCCGGTGGCGAGGACGACATGCTCGAAACCGGCATCGGCCAGATCGGAGGCGGCACAATATCTGCCCAGTTCGCAGGTGACGCCGGCGTTGTTCAGGCGGCGATCGAAATAGCGCAGGGTTTCGCTGAACTCCTCCTTGCCGGGGATCCGGCGGGCGAGATTGAACTGGCCGCCGATGGCCGCCGCTTCGTCGAACAGGGTGACCCAGTGACCGCGTTCGGCGGCGGTCAGCGCGCACGCCATGCCAGCGGGTCCGGCACCGACGACGGCGATCCTCCTGGGCATTGCGGCCTTCCTGATCACCAGTTCGGTTTCCCGGCAGGCGCGCGGGTTGACCAGGCAGAAAGCCGGTCGGCCGGCGAAAATCTCGTCAAGACACGCCTGGTTGCAGGCGATGCAGGTGTTGATCTGGTCGGCATGGCCAGCCGCTGCCTTGTTGACGAAATCGGCGTCGGCAAGAAAAGGGCGGGCCATCGAGACCATGTCGGCGCAGCCGGAAGCGATCACCTCCTCGGCTACCGCCGGCGTGTTGATGCGGTTGGTGGTGACCAGGGGAATTCCGACCTCGCCCATCAGGCGCCGGGTCACCCAGGTGAAAGCGGCCCGCGGGACCATCGTCGCGATGGTCGGAATGCGTGCTTCATGCCAGCCGATGCCGGTGTTGATGAGGGTGGCGCCGGCCGCTTCGATCGCCTTGGCCAGAGTCACGATTTCATCCCAGGTGCTGCCGCCCTCGACCAGATCGAGCATCGACAGGCGGAAAATGATGATGAAGTCGAGCCCGGTCGCCGCCCGCACGCGAGCCACCGTCTCGGTGGCAAAGCGGCTGCGGTTCTCGAAGCTGCCGCCCCAGCGATCCTCGCGCAGATTGGTCTGCTGGGCGATGAACTGGTTGATCAGGTAACCTTCCGATCCCATCAGCTCGACACCGTCGTAGCCGGCGAACCGGGCGAGGCGGGCGCAGCGGACGTAGTCGTTGAGCGTGCGCTCGATCTCCTCTTCGGCGAGTTCGCGCGGGCGGATCGGCGAGATCGGCGCCTGCAGGGCCGACGGGGCGACGGCGCCGCGATGGTAGGCGTAGCGGCCCGTGTGGAGGATCTGCAGGGCGATCCTGCCGCCCGCCTGGTGCACGGCATCGGTGATCTGGCGGTGCTTTTCGGCCTGCGCCTCGTCTTCGAGAGTGGCTGCACCGGACATCACGACGCCGTCCTGGTTGGGGGCGATGCCACCGGTCACGATCAGCCCGACACCGCCCCGGGCGCGTTCGGCATAGAAAGCGGCGAGGCGGGTGAAGCCATCCGGCGCTTCTTCGAGGCCGGTATGCATCGAACCCATCAGCACGCGATTGCGCAGCGTCGTGAAGCCGAGGTTGAGCGGCGCAAGCAGATGGGGGTATGCGTGATGGTGCATTGAACAGTCTCCTGGGACGGTGTGAGCGTGACGTGGGTGATCAAAAATTATGCGAGCAATCGCTTGTCGGATTATTCTGGAGGGCTGTCCGGAGTGCAAGCAGAGGGCTGCGGGTTGCGGTCACACCCGATATTGCTCGACCGCCTTGCGCATGCGGCGAACGGTGGCACTCAGCGACTCGACCATGGTCTCGGTTTGCCGGGTCACCGCCACGTTCTCGTCGGTCATCAGCGCGACGCGCTCGACGTTCTGAGCGAGTTCGGTCATCGCCGCCTGCTGCTGGCTCGAGGAGTGAGTGATCTCGCTGACCATGGCGACGGTGGTGCTCATCTGCTCGTTGATCCCGCGCAGCGCCTCGCGGGCTTCCTGCACCAGACGAACACTTTCCTCGACCTCGTGCGCGCCGCTGCGCATCCCGTCCACCGCCTGTCGGGTTTCGCTCTGGATGCTGCCGATCATCAGCGTGATTTCCTGTGTCGCCTTGCCGGTCCGTTCGGCGAGCTTGCGAACCTCGTCGGCGACCACCGAAAAGCCACGCCCCGCTTCGCCGGCACGTGCGGCCTCGATGGCCGCATTGAGCGCCAGCAGATTGGTCTGGTCAGCGACTTCCTTGATCACCGCGACGATCCGGCTGATCTCCTCGGAGCGCTGGCCCAGCGACTCGACCTGCTGTGCCGAGGCCTTGACCGTCTCGGCCAGCGAGAGGATGGTCTTGCTCGCGCGCAGCGAAAGCTCCTCGCCCGCCTGGGCCACCGCACCGGCCTTGTGCGCCGCCGCCTCGGTACTGCCGGCATGCGTCGCCACCTCGCCGATCGACACCGTCACTTCCTCGACCGCTGCCGCCGACGCCGAAGTGGCTTCGCTTTGCACGATCGCCGACCGGTTGACGTCGTGCACGCCGGCCTGCACCTCGCGGTTGGCATTCTCGACCTGTTTCGCGCTGTCGGCCATGCCCTGCACCGTCGCCTGTACCGAGGCGATGAAGCGGTCGGCCAGGCGAGCGACACGTCCGATGATGTCGCGCCGGTTGATCCTGAGGCGCGTCTTGAGATCGCCGGTGGCCAGCACCGATTCGAGGTAGTCGGCCGTGGCGGTGAGGTCACGCGCGACCCGCGGCGTCACCCAGAACACGAAGAACAAGGCATAGAGCGCAGCGATGGCCGACAGCACGTTCTCCAAGTGAAGGAACAGCGGGCTTTCCGTCAGGCTGGCGAGCAGCGTCAGGAGGCCGGGGAGAATGGCCAGCAGACCCATGATCAGCATCTGCGTCGACAATCTGGTGAACCACTCGACGCCGCCCGGCAAGACCCGCACGATGCGGCCATGCTCGATGTGCAAGGATTTGTCGCCCTGCCGGATCCGGCGGTAAGCGGCTTCGGCGGCAGCAGTCTCCTCCCGGCTCGGCCGCGCGCGCACCGACTGGTAACCGACGACCTGGCCGTTTTCGCGCACCGGCGAGGCATTGGCGACGACCCAGTAGAAACCCCCGTCCTTGCGGCGGTTCTTGACCAGACCACGCCAGGGGCGACCCGCCATGAGGTCGGCCCAGAGGTCGGCGAAAGCCGCTTCCGGCATTTCGGGGTGGCGGACGAGGTTATGCGGCTGGCCGATCATCTCTTCGCGGGTGTAGCCGCTGATCCTGGCGAAAGCCTCGTTGGCTTCCTCGATCACTCCCTTGAGATTGGTACGGGAATAAATGAACTCATCGTCGGGAACGATCGTTTCGGCCAGGGTCACTGGCTGATTATTTCTCATCTGAGGCTCCGGTTCGTCTGCAAATCCCTGCGATAGTGCCCATTTGGCGTCGATCCGACAAGCCTCTCTTCGGCCTGTCGTTGCGTAGGCCGATGCCCGTTCACCCCTGGCGTGCGAAATCCCGGACAATGCTGCAAAAGTTGTCGATTTGCCGTCGCCTGCCGAGTTTCCCGCGGGTCGGGCAAATGACTCATCCGAGCAGGGCGGAGGCCATGTACCACGGGGAAAGATTGAATGCCTGGACGCATCTGGTCGGAGCGCTGCTCGCGGTCGCGGGATCGGTTGTCCTGGTGGTGGTGGCCGCGCGGGGAGGCGATCCCTGGAAGATCGTCAGCACTTCGATCTATGGCGCCACGCTCATCCTGCTGTACAGCTTTTCGGCGCTCTACCACAGCTTTCGCGGGCCGACCAAGGACCTCCTGCGCAAACTGGATCACCAGAGCATCTATCTCCTGATCGCCGGCAGTTACACGCCATTCTGCCTGGTGACCTTGCGCGGTCCCTGGGGCTGGTCGCTGCTGGCGGTGGTCTGGGGGCTCGGTCTGCTCGGCGGCCTGCAGGAGTTGTGGCTGAAGAGCCCGGCGCGAATCCTGTCGGTAATCATCTATGTCGTGATGGGGTGGGCAGTTCTGGTGGCCCTGGTTCCCCTCATGCAGGCCCTCGGCCAGGCGGGCTTCGCCTGGCTCGCCGCGGGCGGCGTGCTGTACACGACAGGGATCCTCTTCTATGTGCTCGACACCCGACTCAGGCACGCGCATGGCGTATGGCACCTGTTCGTGCTTGGCGGCAGCGCGGCTCATTACTTCGCAATCCTGTTCTACGTGCTTTGACGCGCATCCTTGCCGTGCTGCCGGCTCGCCCGACCTGCCGCGGCGACCTGACGGCGAATTCCGGCGAATTCAGCGATGCGCTCACCTCGTCGGCGCACGGGTCACTCACCCAGCGGGGTGATCTTGTTGCCCTGCAGGCCGATCCCGGCCATCAGACCCTTCTGGCTGAAGATGAAAGCGTAGATGTCTTCCTTCGCGGTCGTTGAGGTCAGCGACTTGCCCATACCCTGGTCTACGACCACGATCGAGGGGCCAACGCCGACTTCCAGTCCCTCGTTCTGCTGCAGGGAAGCCAGCGCCTTTTCATTCATGAAGAACATCGCGTAACCGAATTGCTGGGCGCCAGCCTGCAGTCCGTACGAAGCGCCCGCGGTGTTGTAATAGCCGACGGCGACGCCGTCCCTGAAGAGGACGCCGTCGCCGTACTGTCCGCCAACGACGAGACCGGCCTTGGTGATTTTCGGAAACACGAGTACCGCCACCGCATCTCTCGCCAAGGCTTTGGCCGCAATCACCTGCGCGGTCAAGGTCTGATAGGCAGTTCGCGCCTCACGTTCGAGCGCTGTCCGGTCCGCCGCGAGGACGGTCGCAGAGCCCAACAAAGTCGCGATGACGGCCATCAGGAACAGCCTGCAGGCTTGCGCCACTGGCGAAGGAAATCTCTTGTTCATGGTAATCACTCCGTCAAAACGGGTCAGCAGGAAACGCTCGCACGAGCCAGTTGAACATCATAATCCAAATCATGCGCACCCGGGCACCGCGAAGCCAGGGGCAATTGAAAGTTTTTGGCCGCTGCTTCTCATGTCGGCAAGACTATAATGTCGCGCGACGGTTTGCCGGCAAACGCGACAGACAGCTCGCTCTGTCCGACCTCAGGCCACAGCAGGTGGCTGGGTACCCGGCTCTCCAGGCTGCCCGGCCAGCTGTTCCCCGGTCCGGGAACGGTGCCCGGAGGCTCGCCTCGGGCCCGCCGGTCTGTCTGGTGGCCGGCGCAGCGGATCTATCGCCGATGAAAACGGGAGTCTGAAGTGGAAAAGTGTATTCTGGTACTCAACGCCGGCTCGTCGAGTCTCAAGTTCTCGCTCTTTGCCCTGCCGGCGGCCGCGGCCATGCGGGCCGTCGCGGTCGGCCAGATCGAGGGCCTGGGGACGGCACCACGCCTCAAGGTCAAGGACGGCGCCGGCGAGCGGATGGTCGACGAGCCCTGGGACAACAGCGAAGTGGCCAGCCATGCGCAGGCCCTGCAGCGGATCGCCGGACTGCTGCGCACACGTTTCCAGGACCATGTTCTGGCCGGGGTCGGTCACCGTGTGGTGCATGGCGGACCCGATTACTCGGCGCCGCTGCTCGTCACACCGGCGGCGATGGCCCGGCTGGAAACCTTCATGCCGCTGGCGCCGCTGCATCAGCCGCACAACCTGGCGGCGATCCGAGCCGTGCAGGAGGTGCAGCCGGATCTGCCGCAGGTGGCCTGCTTCGATACCGCTTTCCACCGGACGCAGGAAACGGTCGCCGAGTTCTACGGCCTGCCTTATGAATACTACGAGCGCGGCATCCGGCGTTACGGTTTTCACGGGCTCTCGTACGAGTACGTCGCAGCGACCCTGCCGTCAGTCGCGCCGGAAATCGCCAGCGGTCGGGTGGTGGTCGCCCATCTCGGCAGCGGCGCCAGCATGTGTGCGATCGACCATGGCCGCAGCGTCGGCAGTTCGATGGGCTTCACCGCGCTCGACGGCCTGATGATGGGTACCCGACCGGGGAACATGGATCCCGGAATCGTCCTCCATCTGCTGCAGCAGGAAGGACTCTCGGCCCGACAGATCGAAGATCTGCTCTACAAACGCTCCGGCCTGCTCGGACTGTCAGGCATCAGCAACGACATGCGGATCCTCCTGGCGAGCGCCGCGCCGCGCGCCCGACTGGCGATCGACCATTTCATCTACCGCATCAGCCGCGAACTGGGCGCGCTGGCAGCGGTGCTCGGCGGCCTCGACGCGCTCGTCTTCACCGCCGGCATCGGCGAGAACAGTGCCCGCATCCGCGAACTCGTCTGCGCCCAAGCGGCCTGGCTCGGCATCGAGATCGATCCGGCGGCCAATGCCGGGGGCGGTCCGTGCATCAGCGCGGCCGGCGGCAAAGCCTCGGCCTGGGTCGTGCCGACCAACGAGGAACTGATGATTGCCCGCCATACGCGCCAGCTCCTCGCCCTGTAAATCCGCCGCGGACGGCTGACGCCGACCACGCAGCGGCAGCCTGGCTCAGCCGACGATGTGGTAACCGCCATCAATGTGCAGGGTGTCACCGGTGATCAGTCTCGCGTAGTCGGAAGCGAGGAAAGCCGTCGCCATGCCGACATCCTCAATGGTGGCCAGGGTGTGGCTCGGCGCGCGGCTGGCGGCGATCTCCATCAACTCGTCGAAGCGATCAATGCCGGTCGCCGCCCGGGTCTTGATCGGTCCGGGCGAGATCGGATGCACCCGAATCCCCCTGGCTCCCAGTTCGGCGGCGAGATAGCGTGCCGACGCCTCGAGCGCCGCTTTCACCGGGCCCATCAGGTTGTAGCGATCGACCACCTTCTCGGCGCCGTAGTAGCTCATCGTGAACAATGAGCCGCCGTCCGTCATCAGCGGCTCGGCGAGTTTCGCCATGCGGATGAACGAATGGCAGGAGACGTCCATCGCCATCAGGAATCCCTCGCGCGAGCAATCGGTGACGCGGCCATGGAGATCCTCGCGGGGCGCGAAGGCAATCGAATGCAGGGCGATGTCGAGTCTGCCCCAGCGTCTGCCGATGGCCTCGAAAACGGCCTCGAGCTGTCCGGGAACGCGCACGTCGCAGGGAAGGTAAAGCTCCGGGTCGACCCCCAGGTGATCGGCCAGCGGCTGCGTGTATGGCTTGGACTTTTCGTTCAGATAGGTGATCGCGACGCTGGCGCCGAGGGCGCGAAAAGCGAGCGCGCAGCCATAGGCGATGGACTGCTTGTTGGCAATCCCGATGACCAGCGCCCGCTTGCCGGCGAGGGCGCCCACGGGACCTTTCACCTGCTCCTCGATGTCGCGAAAGAATGCCTCGGTCGGGGTCAACGGCGTCATGGACGTACTCCTCATCAGCTTGGTCGGGTGAAATGGATCGGCAGGGTCTGCACGCGCCGGGAGAACCTCCCACCTGTTGCGCGGTCAGGCGACCTTGCCGTCTGCCTGCGTTGCTCGCGCTGCGAAACGTTTTATCGTCACGCGCGAACATTGTACCGCAGGCCTTGAGGGCCAAGCGGTGGCCAGTTCATTGCCTGGCCGGCGAACGGAGCACTGCGGCGCCAGCCGTCCTGCCTCCTGACTCGCCTGCCGGGGCGATGGGCGGGCATCGTCCTGCTGCCGGCGTTGCATGATCGGTTCGCCTTGGGTAGTATCCCATTGCAGGCATTATGATTGTGGTCTTGATCGGCCTGGGCTGCAGAAGCTGGCGGTCATGCCCATCGGCAACCCTTCGGCGACTGGCGGAAATCGTTCCGTCACGCTCTGGCCCCAGCCGGCTACAGTTCATCAACCGGCAGCGGGCAACCCCCGGATCAATACAAAGGACCCGCATGACTCTGCTTTCCCGCCATAACGGCATTCTCCTTCACCCGACTTCGCTGCCTGGACCGCATGGTTCGGGCGATCTTGGCCCGGCCGCCTATCACTTCGTCGACTGGCTGGTCGGTGCCGGCCAGTCGCTGTGGCAGGTGCTGCCACTCGGCAGCGTCGGACCCGGCAACTCGCCCTACATCAGCCCCTCGGCTTTCGCCGGCAATGAGCTCCTGATCGATCTCGGCCAGTTGCGCGACGCCGGCTGGCTCAGCGATACCGATCTCGGGTCGGTACCGACGTTTGCCGAACAGCGGGTCGATTACGATACGGTGCGGGGCTTCAGGATCGGCCATCTGCGACGAGCCGCCAAGCGCTTTTTCAGCCGCAGGAACGCCAGCGATCGTGCCGCTTTCGATGCGTTCTGCACCGACGCGCATGCCTGGCTCGACGACTACGCGCTTTTCATGGCCATCGACCTCGCTCACGGCGGCAACGGCCGGGTGTGGCAGGATTGGCCGGCGCCACTCGCGCTGCGCAAGCGGGACGCGCTGCGCGAAGCCGCCCAGCGGCACGCCGAGGAGATCAACTTCTGGAAGTTCTGCCAGTGGCGTTTCCATGCGCAATGGGCAGCGCTCAAGGGCTACGCCAACTCTCGCCGGGTCGACATCGTCGGCGACCTGCCGATCTTCGTCGCCGCCCACAGCGCCGATGTGTGGTCGAACCCCGGACTGTTCGACCTCGACCGGCACGGTCGGCCGCGCGTCGTCGCCGGCGTACCCCCCGACTACTTCAGCGTCACCGGGCAGCGCTGGGGCAACCCGCTCTACCGCTGGTCGGCGCATGCCGCCGAAGACTATCGCTGGTGGGTCGAGCGGATGCGGCAGACGATGAAGCTCTGCGATGTCGTCCGCATCGATCACTTTCGGGGCTTCGAGTCGTTCTGGGAAATCCCCGCCGACGCAGCGACGGCGGTGGACGGCAGTTGGCAGCCCGGGCCCGGGAAAGCGGTGTTCAACGCCCTCAGCCGGGAGCTCGGCGATGCGCAGGGCCGGCTCAGAATCATCGCCGAGGATCTCGGTATCATCACTCCGGAAGTCAATGCCCTGCGCCAGGCGATCGGCCTGCCCGGCATGCGCATCCTGCAGTTCGCTTTCGACGGCGACGCCAGGAATCCCTACCTGCCGCACAATTACGACCCCGACACCGTGGTCTACACCGGCACCCACGACAATGACACGACGCGCGGCTGGTGGAAATCCCTGAATCCTCCGGAGCAGGGCTACGTGCGCGCCTTCCTGGGTCTCGGCGACGAGGTCGACGACGAAATACACTGGCACCTGATCCGCCTCGCCTGCGCCTCGGTCGCCGCGCTCTGCGTGATCCCCATGCAGGACGTGCTCGGCCTCGACAGCACCCACCGCATGAACGAGCCGGGGCGCAGTTCGGGGTCGTGGGAATGGCGCTTCGACTGGCAACAGGTCGACGCGAGCCACGCCAGGCGACTCGCCGAAATGGCGCGGCTTTACGGACGCCAGCAGAGTTGATCGCCCGGGTGAATCCGGACGCAGCCGGCTCCGACGGGCGACGTGGCTTCGCCGGCCGGCTGCAATCGAGGGCCCTGACGGTTGCCGAAGGGATCGAGAATGACGCCCGCCCCGCCACCCGCCTGCGGCGCCTGTTCGGGTAAGCACGTCCGTTGACGACCGCGGTCATCGAGATCGAGAGCCTGCGCTTCGGCTGGGCGGGAAATAGCGAGTTCTGCCTCGACATCCCGTCCTTCACCGCATTCGCCGGCGAGCGCATCTTCCTGCACGGCCCGAGCGGCAGCGGCAAGAGCACCCTGCTCGGGCTGCTGGGTGGCGTGCTGCTGCCCGAGCAGGGTCGGCTGCGACTGCTCGGCAGCGAACTGTCCCGCCTGAAATCATCGGCGCGCGACCACTTTCGCGCCGATCACGTCGGTTTCGTTTTTCAGCAGTTCAACCTGATCCCCTATCTTTCGGTGATCGACAACGTCCTCCTGTCGTGCCGCTTCTCCCGCCGCCGGCTTTCCCGTGCCACGGCTCTCGGGCTTTCGCTGCACGACGAGGCTTGCCGCCTGCTCGCACACCTCGACCTCGACCCTTCGCTGCACGCGCGCGCCGTGACCCGCCTGAGCGTTGGCCAGCAGCAGCGCGTGGCGGCGGCGCGGGCGCTGATCGGGCGTCCCGAGATGGTCATCGCCGACGAACCGACCTCGGCCCTCGACGCCGAACGTCAGGGGGCTTTTCTCGACCTGCTCGCCCGCGAGTGTGCCGACGCCGGCAGCACGCTCCTCTTCGTCAGCCATGACCGGCGGCTGGCCACCGGCTTCGACCGCGAGCTGTCGCTGGCGTCGATCAGTCAGGCGAGCGTCGAGCGGCCGACGACATGAGCTTTCTTCTTCTCCTGGCGGCCCGCAGCGCCTGGAACCGGCGGCTGACGCTCGGCATGACGCTGATCGCCGTCGCCCTCAGCGTCACCCTGCTGCTCGGCGTCGAGCGGGTTCGCCAGGGTGCGCGCAACGGTTTTGCGCAATCGGTCGCCGGTACCGACCTCGTCGTCGGCGCCCGCAGCAGTCCGGTGCAGCTGATGCTCTACGCGATCTTCCGGATTGGCGATGCGACCCACAACATCGGCTGGCAGAGCTACCGCCGAATCGCCGAGAATCCGGCGGTGGCCTGGTCGATTCCGCTCGCGCTGGGCGATTCGCATCACGGCTTTCCGGTCATCGGCACCAGCAGCGCCTATTTCGAGCACTTCGCCTACGGCGATTCGCAGGCATTGACGATGGCCGAAGGCAAGCCGTTTGCCGAACTGTTCGAAACCGTCCTCGGCGCCGAAGTCGCCGAGCGGCTCGCTTACCGCCTCGGCGACAGGATCATCCTCAATCACGGCATGGGCGACGTCGGCCTCGCCGAGCACGGCGACAAGCCTTTCCGGGTGGTCGGCATCCTCGCCCGCACCGGCACCCCGGTCGACCGCTCGCTGCACATCAGCCTCGAAGCGATGTCGGCGATCCACCTCGAATGGCTGGGCGGCGCGCCGCTGCCGGGAATGACGATTCCGCCCGAATACGTGCGCAAGTTCGACCTGACGCCGAAGGAGATCACCGCCGTCCTCGTCGGTCTGAAGAGCCGGGCGGCCGTTTTCAAGATGCAGCGACAGATCAACGACGACCCCGCCGAGCCGCTCCTCGCGGTGCTGCCGGGAGTGGCTCTCGACCAGCTCTGGCAGGTGGTCGGTTTTGCCGAGAACACCTTGCTGGCGATCTCGGCGATGGTCGTCGTCGTCGGTCTTTCCGGCCTGGTGGCGGTACTCCTCGCGAGCCTCGGCGAACGCCGGCGGGAACTCGCCATCCTGCGCTCGGTGGGCGCCCGCCCTGGCGATCTGTTTCTCCTCCTGAGCGCCGAAGGTCTCTTCATCACCGTCCTCGGCGCGCTGCTCGGCGTGGTCGTGCTTGCCGTCCTGACGGCGGCGCTGGCACCGCTGGCGCAGGCCCACTTTGGCCTCGCCTTCCAGGCCAGATGGATTTCGGCCGATGAACTCGTCCTGCTGAGTGCGGTCGTCGGGGTCGGCCTCTGCGCCAGCCTCGCCCCCGGCTACCGCGCGTATCGACTGTCGCTCTCTGACGGCCTGATGCCTCGTCTCTGAACACTGCTCGCGCCGACCGGCGGGCTGGTGGCGCCATAGCCGCTGGCGCCATGCCGGTGCGGGTTCATCAGGCGCGCGCGGCCTTTTCCTCGAAGCGGCAGATCTCGGACAGCGCTTCACTGAGGCCCATCTCGCCGGCAGCCAGCAGCTTGCCGGCGAGATGTTCGGTCAGCGGTTTGAGCCCGGCGAGGACGCTCCGGGTTTCGCCGTACAGACGCTCGCTCTGCGCTTCCATGATGCTGCGCGTTTCTTCGTCCACTTCGCGCCCGCCGCCGCGACCGTCATTGGCGAGCGCACCGAAGTTCAGCCGGGTCTTGCGGTACATCCCCATTTCGCCGACCGCGTGGTGCAAGAGATGCGTGACGCGGGTGATGTCGTTGTGGGCGCCGTTGGTCGTCCCGCTCTCGCCAAAGAACAATTCCTCGTTGGCCATGCCGCCGAGCAGGACGCGCACGTCGTGTTCGATGTCGCCGCGGGTCTTCAGCAGGTTGGCACCCTGCTTGTGGAAGACGAAACCGAGCGCGTTGGTGCGCGCGTTGGCCTTGAGCGAAATCTTGATCGTCTTCATGTTGGCCAGGATCTGGTCCCAGTCGCCGTTGGCCAGCCGGCGTTCGTGTTCGAAATCGACCAGGAAGTGGCCCCATTCGTGCACCGCGATGATCCGGCGGTCACGCTCGCGCTCCTTGGTGGTGTGGCTGTTCACGTTGCCCACCAGAACGCGCTCGGCAGCCTGCATCAGGGTATCGGCACCGATCATCTCACCTGCCTGGACCGCAGTGATGCCTGCCTGGTTGACGATCGTTTCGAGATCGGCCGGGCTGCGACCTTCGGTCACTGACACCAGATGGTGCAGGTCGAGGTCGGGCATGACCTTGTTCGCGCGCTGCTTCAGATAGTGGCTGATGATCGCTTGCCGCTCCTCGCGGTTCGGCATGCGAAAGTCCACCTTCATCTGGAAGCGGCGCAGCATGGCGTCGTCCATCGGCAGGGTTTCGCTGTTGAAGTTGCTGGCGACAATCCAGATGATCTCGGCTTCGTTGCGGCTGCGCACGCCGTCGAGCAAGGACAGCAGGGTATTCGCGGTGTCGTCGTCGAACTTGCGCCGGCCGCCGCGCTTCATGAACAGATCCTGCGCCTCGTCGAGAAAAACGACGCAGCGCTTGCGCCGCTTGGCCATCGACATGATCCGGCTGAGCGTGTTCGAGCCGCCGGCGACGAAACCCGTCTCGAGGTTGGCCGCGGAGTGGAAGAGGATCGGCAGTTGCAGTTCCTTGGCGAGGAAGCTCGCGAGCTTGGTCTTTCCCGAACCCGCCGGTCCACTGAACATCACATTGAACGGCTTGACGACGCCGTACTCGGCATACTCGGCGCGGCGCAGATACTGGTCCTTGATCTGCGCCACCTCGGCCTTGATGTCGTCCATTCCCACCAGGTCGTCGATCGACCCCAGGACCTGCGCCGGCTCGACAAACTTGAGCGACTTGAACTGGCCCTTGAGCTGGAAGACGACGAAGCCCAGCAGGCCGAGCATCAGCGCGACCGACAGGACGCCGCTGGCGCCGGCTTTCCAGCCGTCCATCTCGTACTCGGGACGGGCGCCCGAAAAACGCTGATCAAGGAGTTCGAACAGTTCGCGGCTGCCCTCGCTCAACTCGCTGCGTGGAATGAAGACCAGTTTGCCGCCCCAGGGCGCGTTGACCGCCTTGTCGGTGAAGATCGCCGTCTCCATGTCGCTGGGGTAATACGCATGCTGCTTGCCCTGCGCTTCGATCAGGATGATGCGCTCGGATACGTCCCACAACAGCGGCTTGTAGATCACGGTGACGCGCTCGACCGGGTTCGCTTCGAGGAAGCTGAGCACCGAGCCGGCGCCAAACACCACCGGCAGCCGATCGTTGAGCGTCCACACCCGTTCGCCCGCCATTTCTGCAACCGTCATCGCCTTGAGTTGCTCGGCGAGGGCCGCCTGTTTTTGCAGGAGGGCCAGCGAATAGACGGCGCTGGTCGGGATCAGCACGGTGATCGCGAGTACCGTCAACTTGACGCCCAGCGGCTGGACGACGAACCAGTCCTGCAGCCGGCCGGCGGCTTTCTTGATGGCGAGCCACAGCCCGCTTGAAGCGGGTGCGGCAGCGCCGGGTTTGGATAGATCGGACATGATATTCCTTGGTGGCGAACGCAGCGCCGGGTTCCGGAAGCGGAACATGGGAGAAGGAAACCTGTTGAGAAAATTCCCGGGGGTGAATCGCTGGGGTAGTTTTCGTCATCCGGCGGCGGTAACGGGTACGGGTTGGGGGCTCATAGTATGCGCGCTTGCCACGGCGCCTGGTAGCAGTCGACAGGGCGATCCGATTGCCAGGATAGCGCCCCCCAATGAAGTGCCTGACGGTAGGGAATCGAGTTGCCAAGACCATCCTCGGGAGACAACATGGTGGTACCAGGCTTCAACCATGCTCGCATCGCTTCTCTTTTCGCCGAGGGGGTACGCGCGCTGCATGAAGCACAATTCAGGATCGGCCGGGAAATCAACCCGGTGGTCCTGTCGCCTGCCGAGTTTCGGAACAAGGTGAAGGGCGGCGACGCCTTTCTTGCCGAGGTTCTGGGCGGGGAAAAATTGTTTCTGGCCACTCCTGAAAAAACCGGCGTTAGCGCGCCGGGGTTGGTAATCACGGCGCTTGTTGCGTCGCGTGCTTCACTCTCAAAATCTCGACGGTGCGGGCCTCGGCCAGCCCGCGATAAAAAACGATGTAGTTCGGATGCACGACCAGTTCGCGCAGCCAGTCGGGCAAGCCCGGTCGGCCCTGTCGGCCAAGCTCTGGATGCTGTGCAAGCGCTTTGGGCTTGTCGCGAAGCTCCTGGCCGAAGCTCTTCGCCCGTGTCGGGTTGTCCTTGCCGATGTTGCGCACGATCGCGCGCAAGTCCTCGCATGCCATCGGCCACCATTCAATGCGGTAGGGCTTGGCCGTCATGCGCGCTTTTTCTTCGGCAGGGCGGCAATGTCGGCGTCCATCTCGGCCATGACTTCATCGTGAGGGATGCTCGGCCGGGGGTCGTCAATGGCTGCCTGAATCTCGACGGCCAGCCACTGGTTATAGGCTGCGGCTTCGTGCGCTGCGCGCATGGCCCCTGCCCGGCCTCGGTTGCCGGCGTCGGGTTCCCTGTCGGCCGGGTCGTACTCGCTCGCGTCGAACCGGCCTACCGTGATGCCAATGTCGCGCAGCACATTCAACGCGGCCAGCGGGTTGCCAAAGCGGCGCGGCTCGGTGCTACGGGCCTTCGATAGCACGGCACCGGAACCGCTGCGCGTGGCGATCTGAGCCAGGGGCGCCGGATCAGCACGACGGGGATGCCCCGGGCGGCAAGAACAGGTGTTTCCAGGACGGCAATCAGGGTAGAATTCCGATCTTGCCTCGCGCCCCGGCACCTCATGGTCATGGAATTTCTCGGTTTTTCGCTCCGCAACCAACTCTTCGTGGCGCCCATGGCGGGCGTCACCGATCGCCCTTTCCGGCAACTGTGCAAGCGCATGGGCGCCGGCCTCGCGGTCTCCGAGATGGTGACCTCGAACTCGCTGCTCTATGGCAGCATGAAGACGCGACGGCGTGCCAACCATGAGGGCGAGGTGGCGCCGGTCTCGGTGCAGATTGCCGGCGCCAGCCCTTCGCTGATGGCCGAGGCTGCCCGCCACAACGTCGACCGGGGGGCGCAGATCATCGACATCAACATGGGTTGCCCGGCGAAGAAGATCTGCAACGTGATGGCCGGCTCCGCCCTGCTGCGCGACGAGGCGCTGGTCGGGCAGATTCTCGAGGCCGTCGTCAATGCCGTCCCGGACACCCCGGTGACGCTGAAAATCCGCACCGGCTGGGACCGGGAGAACCGCAACGCACTCAGCATCCTGAAAATCGCCGAACAGGCGGGAATCCGGGCGCTGGCGATGCACGGCCGGACGCGCGCCTGCGGCTACAGCGGCCAGGCCGAATACGAAACCATCCGGGCAGTCAAGGCCGAGGCCCGCATCCCGATCATCGCCAATGGCGATATCGGCTCGCCGGAAAAAGCGAAGCAGGTGCTCGCCGTCACCGCCGCCGACGCCCTGATGATCGGTCGTGCCGCGCAGGGGCGGCCGTGGCTGTTCCGCGAGATCGAGCATTTCCTGAACACCGGCGTCCACCTGCCGCCGCCGCAGGTCAGTGAAATTCAGCAGGTATTGCTCGGACACCTCGAAGAGTTGTATCTTTTCTATGGCCTGGAGGCGGGGGTCGGGCTGGGGCGCAAGCACATTTCATGGTACACGCGAGGGCTGGTCGGATCGGCCGCTTTCCGCCACCGGATGAATCAGCTGCCGACCGTCGACCGGCAACGGCAGGCGGTCAATGATTTCTTCTCGAGCCTCGCCGAGCACCACGAACACCTGCCCTATCTCGCCACGGACCCGGCCTCCCCGGCCGCTGGCCCTGCCACTCTTGAGGACCTCGCCGCATGATCCGAAATCACGAAGACGATGACGATATCGCGACCTGCGTTGCCAAGGCGCTGGAAAACTACTTTCAAAGACTCGAAGGCGAGAAACCGGTGGCGGTCTACGAGATGGTGATCAGAAGCGTCGAGCGGCCGATGCTGGCCGTCGTCCTCAGGCAGGCCGGCGGCAACCAGACGCTGGCCGCCGAGATCCTCGGCATCAACCGCAACACGCTGCGCAAGAAGCTGGTCGACCACAAGCTGATTTCCTGAAACGACTCCTCTCCTCCTTTCAATCCTGCTCAAATGACCGGTCCCTCCATGAAAATCCGTCAAGCCCTGATCAGCCTCTCGAACAAGAATGGCGCCCTCGAATTTGCCCGTGGCCTCGTCACCCACGGCGTCAAGCTGCTATCGACCGGCGGCACCGCCCGGCTGCTGCGCGAGGCGGGCATACCGGTCACTGAAGTCGGCGATTACACGGGTTTCCCCGAGATGCTCGACGGTCGCGTCAAGACCCTGCACCCGAAGGTGCATGCCGGCATCCTGGCGCGGCGCGACCTGCCCGAGCACCTGCGCACCCTGGAGGCGAACGGCATCCCGACCATCGACCTGGTGTGCGTCAATCTCTATCCGTTCCGGGAAACCGTCGCCCAGGCCGGCGTCACGCTGGCCGATGCGATCGAGAATATCGACATCGGCGGGCCGGCGATGGTCCGCTCGTCGGCCAAGAACTACGCCGGCGTGGCCGTCGTCACCGAGCCGGAAGATTATCCGGCGCTGCTCGCCGAGATGGCGGCAAGCGATGGCGAATTGAGCCTGACGACCCGCTTTGCGCTCGCCAAGAAGGCCTTCGTGCACACCGCGCGCTACGACGCGGCGATCGCCAACTGGCTGACCTCACTCGACGATGCCGATCAGCCGGGATCTTTCCCCGATCACCTGCAGCTGGCTTTCGATCGCGTCGAGACCCTGCGTTACGGCGAGAATCCGCACCAGCAGGCGGCGTTCTACCGCGACCCGACGCCGCTGGCCGGATCGATCGCCAACTACCGGCAACTGCAGGGCAAGGAGTTGTCCTACAACAACATTGCCGACGCCGATGCCGCCTGGGAATGCGTCAAGACCTTCGACACCCCGGCCTGCGTGATCATCAAGCACGCGAACCCCTGCGGCGTGGCGGTCGACACAACGCTGCTGTCGGCTTACGAAAAGGCTTTCCAGACCGACTCGACCTCGGCCTTTGGCGGCATCATCGCCTTCAACGGCACGGTCGACGCCGATGTCGTCACGGCCATGAACGCCCGCAAGCATTTCGTCGAGGTCCTACTGGCACCGGCTTTCAGCCCGGCGGCGCGGGCAATGCTGGCCGCCAAGCAGAATCTGCGCGTCCTCGAACTGCCGCTGGCAAGGATCCAGCACGCCTTCGAGATGAAACGCGTCGGCGGCGGCCTGCTGGTCCAGACCCCCGACCGCTTCAACGTCCAGGCCACTGACCTGCGCGTCGTGAGCAAGCTCGCGCCGAGCGACGCGCAGGTCGACGATCTGCTCTTCGCCTATCGCGTGGCCAAGTTCGTCAAGTCCAACGCAATCGTCTTCTGTGGTCGAGGAATGACCCTGGGCGTCGGTGCCGGCCAGATGAGCCGGGTCGACTCGACGCGCATTGCCGCCAGCAAGGCGAACCATGCCGGTCTCGATCTCGCCGGTTCGTGCGTCGCCTCGGATGCCTTCTTTCCTTTCCGCGACGGGCTCGACGTGATCGCCGAAGCCGGCGCCAAGGCGGTCATCCAGCCCGGCGGCTCGCTGCGTGACGAAGAGGTGATCAACGCTGCCGACGAGCATGGCCTCGCGATGGTCTTCACCGGCAGGCGGCACTTCCGGCACTGAGCGCGGACGATGGCCAGGCCGCATGGCCGCTGCTGCCGGATATCGAGCGCGGGTGGCCGGGGCCTGTTTCGTAGTCGATGTGCTCTTCGGGCCAGTTCCCGCGCGCACGATCTGGTGGTGAAAGGATCCTCATGAAGTTACTGGTCATCGGCTCCGGCGGTCGCGAACATGCACTCGCCTGGCGCCTGGCAAAGACTCCCGGCCTGCAGAAGGTCTTCGTCGCCCCCGGCAACGCCGGCACCGCAGGCGAGCGCGAACTGGAGAACGTGAACCTCACCGATGCCGAGGCACTCGCCGACTTCGCCAGCAGGCAGAAGGTCCAGCTCACCATCGTCGGCCCCGAAGCGCCCCTCGCTGCCGGCATCGTCAACCTTTTTCGCGCGCGCGGGCTGAAGATTTTCGGCCCGACCCGCGAAGCCGCCCAGCTCGAGAGCTCGAAGGACTTCGCCAAACGCTTCATGGCGAGACATGACATTCCGACCGCGCGCTTCGCGAGCTTCGTCGATCGTGCCGCCGCGCACAGCTACGTCGACCAGCAGGGCGCCCCGATCGTCATCAAGGCCGATGGCCTCGCGGCCGGCAAGGGGGTGGTCGTCGCCATGAGCCTCGCCGAGGCCCACGCAGCGATCGACCGCATGCTGCCGGCAAGCAGCCCGCCGGCGGCGCAAAGCGCTCCCCAGGCGCGAGTCGTGATCGAAGAGTTCCTCGAAGGCGAGGAGGCCAGCTTCATCGTCATGGTCGATGGCAAGAACGTGCTGCCGCTGGCCTCGAGCCAGGATCACAAGCGCATCGGCGACGGCGACAGCGGCCCCAACACCGGCGGCATGGGCGCTTACTCGCCGGCGCCGGTGGTCACGCCGGCGGTGCACGCCCGCGCGATGCGCGAGATCATCCTCCCCACCGTCCGCGGCATGGCCGCCGACGGCATCCCCTACACCGGCTTCCTCTACGCCGGGCTGATGATCGGCAAGGACGGCTCGGTGAAGACGATCGAGTTCAACTGCCGCCTCGGCGACCCCGAAACGCAGCCGATCATGATGCGTCTGAAATCCGATCTGCTGACCCTCTTCGAGCATGCCGTGGCCGGCCGGCTCAACCTCGTCGAAGCCAGCTGGGACCGACGTGTCGCGCTCGGTGTCGTGCTCGCCGCGGCCAACTATCCCGGCTCGCCGTGCACCGGCGACGCGATCAGCGGCCTGCCGCCGGGCAGCGAGGACAGCCACGTCTTCCATGCCGGCACCCGCGAGCAGGATGGCCGCATCGTCACCTCTGGCGGGCGCGTGCTTTGCGTGACGGTGCTGGCCGAGAACGTCAGGCAGGCGCAGAAGCGTGCCTACGAGCTGATCATCGGCATCCACTTCGACGGCATGCAGTATCGCCGCGACATCGGCCACCGCGCGCTCCATCGATGAACGCAGGCGATCCGCAGCGGCCATCTGTCTGACATGATCGAAACCAAGCGCCTGCACGACTACTTCAGCGACCTGCAGAGGCGCATCGTCGCCGCACTCGAAGCGGTCGAGGGCAGCACCGGCGGGACCTTCCGCGTTGACCGCTGGCAAAAGGCAGCGGGCGCGCCGCTCGCCGGCAGCGGCTGCACCTGTGTCATCGAAAGCGGTCGCGTCTTCGAGCGCGGCGGCGTGGCTTTTTCCCAGGTCAGTGGTGCCGCGCTGCCGGCTTCGGCGACCGCCAGGCGACCCGAACTTGCCGGCTGTGCCTTCTCGGCGATGGGGGTTTCGCTGGTCATCCATCCGCAGAATCCCTACTGCCCGACGGCGCACATGAACGTGCGCTCCCTGGTCGCCACTCGCGCCGATGGAGCACCGGCATGGTGGTTCGGCGGCGGCATGGATTTGACGCCGTACTACCCTTTTACCGAGGACATCCGGCATTTCCACGCCACCTGCCGACAGGCACTGCTGCCTTTCGGCGACGACACCCATGCGCGCTACAAGAAATGGTGCGACGAGTATTTCTTCCTCAAGCACCGCAACGAACCGCGGGGGGTCGGTGGCGTCTTCTTCGACGACCTCGACGAGGGGGGCTTCGAACGTTGCTTCGCCCTCACCCGAGCCGTCGGCGATGCGTTCATCGACGCCTACCTGCCGCTGATCGACCGCCGGCAGGCTTTGCCGTATGGCGAACGCGAGCGTGACTTCCAGGCCTACCGGCGCGGTCGTTACGTCGAGTTCAATCTGGTCTGGGATCGCGGCACGCTGTTCGGTCTGCAATCGGGTGGGCGAACCGAGTCGATCCTGATGTCGCTGCCGCCGGTCGTCAAGTGGCGTTACGACTGGCAACCCGAAACCGGCAGCGCGGAAAGTGCGCTCTACGACGCGCTGACACCGCGCGACTGGGTGTAGCGGCGGGCTCTGCAAGGTCCCGGCGACGGCAGTCTCAGGCCGGCTGCTCGGCCGCTGCCCGGTAATGCGGCAGCGCCTCGTCCGGGCGCGCGGTCTGTTCGAAGAGGCGCGCCAGTGCGAGCCGCGCCGGGCGCCGGTCGGCGAGCGACAAGGAGGCCTCGAGGTAGCTCTGCGCCTTTCCCCACCAGCGTTGCTTGAGGCACAGACGGCCGAGCGCGAGAAGCAGATGCGGGTCCGCCGGATGCTCGGGCAGCCAGGCTTCGGCACGGGCGATGCAGGCCACCAGGTCGGGGCCTGGCAGTTGGCCATAGAGCCCGAGCAGCGCCGCATCCCACTGCCGGTCGAGCTGCGCTTCGAGCAGTGCGCGAGCCGGCTCATGGGCGGCGTGAACGAGCAATGCCTCAGCCAGGATTCGCGCCACATCGGGGCTGTTTTCACTCACCGGCAACTGTTGCAGGTAAGCGAGGAGCTGGCCGAGGTCGCCCTGATGGCGACGAATATTCTCCCGATGCGCCTGCCGCCTGAGACCCTCCGTGAGCTCGGGCGCGAGGCCGGCGCGTTCTTCGAGCAGCCGCGTCAGACGCAGGACCTCGTTCCAGTTGCCACCGCCCTGCTGCGCGCGCAACTCCAGGCGCAGCACCGCGATGTGACGGCCCCCGACGTGCTGCAGCCGCTGCAGGGTCGCCAGCGCCGCCGCGAAACGCTGCGCGTCGAGATGCATCTCGGCCTCCAGCATCAGCCGTGCCTCTTCCAGCCGGGGATCGTCAAGACTGGCTCGGTCGAGCCACGCCGTCGCCTTTTCCTTATCGCCGAGCCCTTGCGCGGCCCGTGCCGCGAGGAGCGCCACCAGCCCCGGCGACGCTCCCGCCAGCTGCGCCTCCTCGGCCTTCTTCAAGGCCTCACCGAAACGTCCTTCGAAGAGCAGGCGCAGCGCATCGCGGCAGGCCGCGGCCGCTTTCTCGTCGCGCCGACGGGCGCGAAACCGACGCGCCCGCTGCGGCAGGGAGACGGTCAGCACAGCCGCACGCAGGCCGGCATAGAGCACGACAAAAGCGAGCAGCAGCAGAATGATCGTCAGATTGAGTGAAATTTCGGCGCGATAAGGCGGCAGGACGAGCAGCAGATAGCCGTCGTTGAAACGCGCCGCCAGGGAGATGCCGGCGGCGAGCGCAGCCAGTGCCAGCAACCAGAGCAGGCGGCTCACTCACGCTCCCGGCCAAGCGGGAAGTTCCTGATCGCCGCCAGGCTTTCATTGAGGTTCGGCAGGTCGATGTTGATCTCGGTCGAGGCGAGCTGTTTCAGCGTCTCCTGGGCCGCCTGCAGCGCGGCATGCGGCGCGTCGAAATAGCGATCCATCCACCCCTGGGACTGCCGCAGTTCGTTACGGAAAGTCCGCTGATCGCGCGCCAGCAAGGCCAGCCGGGCATTCAGCAGACGCAGCCTGAGGTTTTCCCGGAGAAAGAACGCTTGTCCGGGCGCCAGCAAGGCCGGCTCGTCACGATCGAAACGCTGGATGCGGACGAGGCTCCCGAGTTCGCGCCAGAAGTCGCCAGCCAGCTGCTGCCAGAACCCGAGGCTCATCGGCGAGACCGCTGCGGCCGGCAGCACGGCCGCTGCCTGAGGCTTCGCCGCGGGCACCCGGGGACGTCCATCGACTGCCAGAGGCAGCGTGTCGATCGCCTGAATGACGCTTTCCAGGCGCAGATTCATGCCGGGCAGATCGACCTGCGGCAGGGCACGCAGGCGATCGAGGTCGTGCACCAGGACCTTGCGCAGGCTGATGAACCGGGGCTGGCTGTTGCCCGCCAGGCGGCTATCGGCGGTCTGCAGGGCAAGCACCGCCGCTTGCACGTTACCGGTCAGCTGCAACTGCTGGGCGGCCAGCAGGACACCCTGCTCGACCTCGGCAAGCGCCCATTCGTCGCGGTTGCGCGCCAGATCCTGGTAGAGCTTCTCGAGCGTTGCCTGCTCGCTCTGCCACTCGGCGATCCGCGCTTCGAGCGCTCCGAGCCGACCGAGGAGGCTCGTCAGCTGCGCCTGCGCCTGCCGCGCCAGGGCGCGGCTTTCACTGTTTACGGCGTCGCTCTCGGCCAGGCGGCGGGCAAGTTCCTGCTGCGTATCGGCAAGCTTCAGCCGGGTTTCGATCGACTGCCAGCCGGCCAGCCCGATGGCCAGTACGGCGACCAGCAACCAGGGATTGCGCCAGCCGCTGCCGCTCACCCGGCTCGGCGGCGCGACCGGCAGCGCCTGCCGGGGGTCGCAGTCTGCGTTCACGGTCGACCCCAGTCATGGGCGCAGAGCGCGGCCATGATTCCGGCATCGGTGGCGCCGCTCAGGATGACCCGCTGCAGGACAAGTGCTTTCGCCAGTTCGGCAATCCGCGGGTGAGGGACGAAAACCGGCGTGCGCGAGAGAAACGCTCGCGCTCGCTGATCGAGCAGATCGATGAGGTTGCGCAGACCTTCACTGGAGGAAATGGTCAGCGCGTCAAGCTGGTCGCGCTGCCAAAGCGCGACCAGCGGCGCCGCGGTCGCCGGCTTGATGCGCTGGTAACAGCTGACGCAGTCGACTTCGGCGCCGCGTTCACGCAAGGTATCGACCAGCAGTTCGCGCCCCCCGTTGCCGCGAAAGATCTGCACCCGCCGGCCAGCGACCGCCGTGGACTGCAACTCGGGCAGCTCGAGCACGGCCTCGGAATCGAAGCGAGCGACCGGCGCCAGGGTATCGACGACGCCGTAGCTGGCGAGTGAAGCGACCGTCCCCGGGCCGATGGCGACCGCCCGCAGGCCGGGTGGCCACGCGCCCCCGGCAAGCAGGACCGGCAGGCTGCAAGCGACGGCGTTCGGGCTGACGAAGATGGCCAGCGAGCAGCTGTCGAGCGCTACGATCGCCGCCTGCAGCGGCGCCGGGTCGGTCGCCGGGGCAATCTCGAGCAGCGGAAAGAGTAGCGCCTCGCCGCCCTCTCCGACAATCAGGTCGGCCAAATTTGACGCCTGCGCGCGCGGCCGGGTCACGACGATCTTGCGGCCGCGCAGACGCTGCGTCATTGGCCGGCCAAAAGGGTCTCCAGGATGGCTTCTGCCCCCTGATCGCGCAAGGTCTGCGCCAGCTCCCGGCCGATCGATTCGCCGTCATCGGGAGCGCCCCAGAGTTCCCCGGCAATCATCTGCTGCCCATCCGGCGTCGCGACCAGGCCACGCAGCCAGAGGCGATCGTTCTCGATCAGGGCATAGGCCGCGAGCGGCAGCTGGCAGCTGCCGCCGAGCGCCCGTGAAAAAGCCCTTTCGGCGCCGACACAGCGGGCACTGGCGAGATCGTTGAGTGGCGAGAGCAGCGCGAGGACCTCGCTGCGCGCCGAGCAGACCTCGATGCCGAGCACGCCCTGCCCCGGCGCCGGCAACGACTGCTCGGGAGTCAGCACGGCACGGATGCGCGCTCCCAGACCCAGGCGCAGCAGGCCGGCGGCAGCGAGGATGATTGCGTCGTACTCGCCGGCATCGAGCTTGCGCAAGCGCGTATCGAGATTGCCGCGCAGGCTGCGAATGACGAGTTGGGGATGGCCGGCGCGCAGGATCGCTTCGCGCCGCAGGCTGGAGGTGCCGACCACCGCCCCCGCCGGCAACTCGTCGAGCCTGGCAAAGTGATTGGAAACGAAAGCATCACAGGGATTCTCGCGCGCCGAGATGGCCGCCAGGACAAAGCCCTCGGGCATCTCCATCGGCAGATCCTTCATCGAATGCACCGCGAGATCGGCCCTCCCCTGCTGCATCGCGACCTCCAGTTCCTTGATGAACAAGCCCTTGCCACCGATCGCCGACAGCGGGCGGTCAAGAATCTGATCGCCGCGGGTGCTCATGCCGAGAATGTCGACCGGCTGCTGGGGGTAGCATTCCGCCAGCCGACCGCGGACATGCTCCGCCTGCCACAGG
The DNA here is from genome assembly GCA_036625225.1 of Candidatus Accumulibacter jenkinsii. Classification (GTDB taxonomy): domain Bacteria; phylum Pseudomonadota; class Gammaproteobacteria; order Burkholderiales; family Rhodocyclaceae; genus Accumulibacter; species Accumulibacter jenkinsii. The sequence continues at coordinate 956,856 of JAZKUF010000002.1, forward strand.
GCAAGGCGCGATTCACGCGAGGCGATGACCAGACGTGACGGAAGGGGATGGGCAGCGATCAAGAGAGGATTCCGGTAAGGTGGCAAGCGGACTTGCCGGCGCGCCGGCAATCGAAGGGCGGGACGACGCCCCGAAACGCGCGCTTGGCGGAGCCGATTCTAGCATGCGCGCCGACGGCGCGTAATCGCTGCCCTGGCCTGCCGCGCGCGACCCGCAGGCGTCCCTCAGACGTCGATCCGGCGGGCGTAGGATCTCACCAGGGGCCACTGCCGCCGACTGACCGGAAGCCGTTCCGGCAGATCGCGCAACATCGCCTGCCACTGCGTCTCGGCGTCGTCGGCGACACTCTTCTCGAAACCGATAATCGCCTCCCTCGCCACCAGTATGCTGCGATGCAGGCGGATGAAGGTGTCGCCAAACTCCTGTTCGAGGTGGGTCAGGGACTCGTCGAGCAAGTATTCACGATCACGCGTGCGGGCGGTGACGTACTTCAGGTCAGCCTTGAGGTAGATGATCCCGACTACCGGTATCAGCAGCAGACGACCGCGTTCGTGAGAGGAGAGATGGGTACGCATCGAGGACCGCCGGGGGATGGGTGGCGCCGGCGTCAGCGCACGGCTCTGCCGCACCTTCTGCAGCGCTGCCAGCAGACGCTGCGCGCGCACCGGCTTCAGCAGGTAGTCGACGGCATTGAGGTCGAAGGCCTGCACGGCGTAAGCGTCAAAAGCGGTGACGAAGATCACCGCCGGCGGCTGTTCGAGCAGCGACAACTGGCGCGCGAGTTCCATGCCGCTCATCCTCGGCATGCGAATGTCGATCAGTGCCACCTCGATCCGGTGCTCGGCGATCGCGGCCAGTGCGCGCTGGCCGTTCTCGACTTCGGCGACGACTTCGTTCGGCAACTCCGGCGCGATGTCGGCCAGCAGGTCGCGCAGTCGCGCGCGCGCCGGCGCTTCGTCGTCGACGATCATCAGCGTCAGGGGGAAACTCTTTGCCGCAGTCATCACGGCCAGTCGCCGCGGCAGGGCAGGACGATGAGTACGCGATACTCGCAGCGGCCGTCAGCGCGCAGGATCTCGCCCGCCTGCAACCGGGCTTCGAGATCGTAGTACAGGGCCAGGCGTTCCCGGATGTTGTCGAGAGCCATGTGGTTCCCCCGCTGATAATCGCCTCCCTGAGCGCATGGATTGACGACCTCGACCTGAAGTTCGTCAGCGAGACGCAGCAGGCGGACGCGGATGACGCCGCTCTCGTGTGCGGGCTCGATGCCATGATAGATGGCGTTCTCCAGCAGCGGCTGCAGCAGGAGCGGCGGCACCTCGAGGTCGAGCGGCACCTCGCCCATCTGCCACTCGACGTTCAGGCGATCGCCAAGACGCAGCGTTTCGAGGTCGAGATACTGGCGACACAGCGTGATCTCGTCAGCCAAGGGTACGAGGTCTCGCGGCTCGCGCATCAAGGCGCGAAAAAGCTCGGCCATTTCCTCGATCGCCGTCTCGGCACGTCGGGGATCCAGGCGAATCAGCGAAATCACTGCGTTGAGGCTGTTGAACAGGAAGTGGGGTCGGATGCGGGCGCTCAACGACAGCAGTCGCGCCTCGGCCAGCGACGGTGACAGGGCGCGCAACCGCAAGGCAAGGTAGGACAGCATGAAAGCGGCTGTCATCCCGCCGAGCAGCCCCGCTCTCATCTGGCGCTGCCACCCCCCTTCGTCGAACAGCAGCAAGCGCGCGAAATCGGTCAACAGCAGCGCTGACGCCGCCGCCAGCAAGACGACCAGCGCCCGCCCGAGCCAGACGGTGACACGCCGCAAGCGCTCGCCGAGCAGCGCGAGCAGGGCGAGATTGAAGAGCAGCAGGGGCTGCACCCAGGGCGCCAGGTCAATGTAGTGCTGTACGGCGTCGCTGATGCCCTCGCTCTGCAGGAGAGCGGCGACCGCTGCCAGGAGGTTCACCCCGAGCAGGATACGCAGCATGACTCCAGCATTGCGGAAATCGGGCAGCGGCTGGGCAGCCTGGATTTGCCTTATACTTGCCATCACTCGCATCAGCGCCTGTGCAGGATTCCACGAGTGATTTTAGCCCAGGAACCACTCCCCTATGAGCGAAATGGATTCATCTCAATACACTTGGGCCGGCCGCTTCTCCGAACCCATGTCCGAACTGGTCAAACGCTACACCGCATCGGTGGATTTCGACCGCCGCCTGTGGCGGCACGACATCCGGGCGTCGCTCGCACACGCCACCATGCTCGCCAGACAGGGAATCATCAGCGGCGACGATCTCGCCGACATCGAGCGCGGCATGGCGCAGGTGGCGCGAGAGATCGAAGCCGGCAGCTTCGTCTGGTCACTCGACCTCGAAGACGTGCACCTCAATATCGAGAAACGCCTGACCGCGCTGGTCGGTGATGCCGGCAAGCGCCTGCATACCGGGCGCTCGCGCAATGACCAGGTGGCCACCGACATTCGCCTCTACCTGCGTGACGCGATCGACGACATCGCCGCCCTCCTCGGCGAGTTCCAGAAGCGCCTGCTCGATCTCGCCCAACAGGAAGCGGCCACTGCACTGCCGGGCTTCACCCACCTCCAGGTCGCACAGCCGATCACCTTCGGCCATCATCTGCTGGCCTACTTCGAAATGACGCGGCGTGACGGCGAGCGCTTCGCCGACTGTCGCCGCCGCTGCAACCGTCTTCCCCTCGGTGCAGCAGCACTGGCCGGCACGACGTACCCGATCGACCGCCAGGCGGTCGCCGACCTGCTGGCTTTCGACGGGGTCTGCGAAAACTCGCTCGACGCGGTTTCCGACCGCGATTTCGCGATTGAATTCTGTGCCGCCAGCGCACTGCTGATGATGCATCTGTCGCGCCTGTCGGAAGAACTGGTGCTGTGGATGAATCCTCGTTTCGGCTTCATCAGGCTCGCCGACCGCTTCTGCACCGGCAGTTCGATCATGCCGCAGAAGAAGAATCCCGACGTTCCCGAACTCGCGCGCGGCAAGACCGGGCGCGTCTACGGTGACCTGACGGCACTGCTGACCCTGATGAAAGGCCAGCCGCTGGCCTACAACAAGGACAACCAGGAAGACAAGGAACCGCTCTTCGATGCCATTGACACGGTAACCGACACGCTGCGGATCTTTGTCGAGCTGATTCCCGGCATCGCCACCCGCCCGGACAACATGCGCGACGCCCTGCAGCAGGGATTTGCCACCGCCACCGACCTGGCCGACTATCTGACCCGCAAGGGCCTGCCTTTCCGCGATGCGCACGCGGCAGTCGGACTGGCTGTTCGCCACGCGGAGCAACTCGGCGTTGATCTCGCACAGCTGTCTCTTGCCGCATTGCAGCAGTTCTCGCCCCTGATCACCGATGATGTCTTCGCCGTCCTGACCATCGAGGGGTCGCTGGCGGCACGCGATCACCTCGGGGGCACGGCGCCGCAGCAGGTGCTGGACGCCATCGCGCGCGCGCGCCGTCACTAGGTCCGTGCCGCCACCGACGCATGGAGAAGCTCGGCAAGTACGAGTTGGTGCGTGAAATCGGTCGCGGTGCGACATCTACCGTCTATCTCGCCAGCGACCCCTTCAGCCGGCGCGAGGTGGCGGTCAAGGTCGCAGCTCCCGGGATTCTGAAAGATCCCGCGCGCGGCCAGCTCTACACGCACCTGTTTCTCAACGAAGCGGCGCTGGTCGGCAAGCTCTCGCATCCGCACATCGTGCAGACCCACGATGCCGTGGTCGACGACCACCTCTGCTACATCGTCATGGAATACGTGGCCGGCGGAACCCTCGAGACCGCTTGTTCGGCTGAGCGACTGCTGCCCCTGGAGCGCGTCCTCGAGATCATCTTCAAGTGCACGCGAGCGCTCGATTTCGCTGTCCGGGCCGGCATCACGCATCGCGACATCAAACCGGCCAACATACTCTTTACCGACGCCGATCACCACCATGGCGACATCAAGATATCCGATTTTGGCGCCGCCATCATCAGCTCGCCCGAGCACACGCTGGTGCTCGGCATTGGCTCCCCGGCCTACATGTCGCCGCAGCAGGTCAAGGATCAGCCGCTCGATCACCAGACCGACATCTATTCACTCGGCGTCGTCATGTACCAGCTGCTGACCGGCAAACTGCCTTTTCAGGCACGCAACAGCTACGACCTGATCTACCAGATCATCAACACCGAGCCCCGCCGGCCTTCGGCCGTGCGCAGCGACATTCCGGCGGCGCTCGACGCCATCGTTACCCGGGCAATGAGCAAGAGACTCGAGCACCGCTACGGCACCTGGAGCCAATTTTCCCATGATCTGGCAGAGGCGTTTCGCGGTGGCCGAGTCGATCTGCCGAGCGCCCGGATTGCTGACTTCGAGAAATTCGACACCCTGCGCTCGTTCACCTTCTTCGCCGATTTTACCGACATCGAAATATGGGAGGTGGTCAGCTTTTCCGAATGGAGTCGGGTGTCGCCGGGCACGGTGGTGATCGTCGACAGCCATGCCGGCGATTGTTTCTACTTCGTCGCCGAGGGCGAGTTGAAAGTGCTCAAGAACGGCATGATCCTCGATCTGTTGACCACCGGGGAATGCTTCGGCGAGATGGCCGTGATCGGCAAGACGATGACCAGGCGGGGCGCCGACATCGTCGCCCTGACCAACGCCAAGCTGGTGCAAATCACCGGCAGCGCCCTGCAAGGTTCTTCCGAAACCTGTCGCATGCACTTCTACCAGTCCTTCCTGGCGGTCCTCAGTGCCCGTCTGACGGCGGCAAACGTCCGCCTCGTTTCGTTCTGAAAAAAAAGCCGCCGGCCCGATCAGTGGCCGCACCAGGGAGCAACGCCGTTGAAGCCCATCAGGGCCGGTCGCTGATAGCTCGTGCGGACGATGCCGGTAGTTGCATCGAACAGCACATCGAAACGGGCGAGCTGATTCCACGAGTCGCAGAACTGCCACTCCCAGACCAGCTCGTTGCGCGCCTTGAAATAGCTGGTCCACTGCGGGACCGGCGGGCCGATCAGCCTCAGCACGCCTTCCTGGTCGGTTTTCCCCGGCTCGATGCGGGCGAAGTGGGCCATGTCGAGGACCGGCTCGATGTGCTGCAGTCGTCCTCGCGGATCGATGAAGACCATGAACGTCTGCGCCCCTGCGGGTCCGCGCGGGTAAGCCAGCTGCTCGCTGTCATCGGCATTCCGCCAGCCCAGCGCCGGCGTGCCCATGCTCGCAATCACCTCGGAGCGGGTGGCCACCCCGGCCTGCAAACCACGCCCGTCATAACCGGCACAGGCCGCCAGAAGAAGCACAGCGACCAGGAGCGACAGCGATTGGCACAGCGATCGAGCCTTCATGATCTCTCTCCTGCCCATCAGTACCTGACCCGAGGACGGCAACAGGCCCGAAGACTGCCTCGATGGCCTGGTCAGGATCACGCGAAAAGGAAAAGGGGCGGGCCAGCCGCCGACGATCAGACGGGATCGACCAGACCTTCGAGCAGTTTCTGCAACTCACCGTCCTGATACATCTCGCGCATGATGTCGCAGCCGCCGACAAACTCGCCGCGCACGTAGAGCTGCGGGATGGTTGGCCAGTTGGCATATTCCTTGATGCCGTTGCGAATCTCCGGATTGTCGAGCACATTGACGCTCATGAAGCTGGAGACACCGCACGCCTTCAGGATCTGCACGGTGGTCGCCGAAAAACCGCATTGCGGAAACTGTGGCGTTCCCTTCATGTAGAGCACTACCGGGTTGCTCGTGACCTGATCCTTGATCAATTGCTGGATGTCCATGATGAAACCTCGCAAGTCGTCGATAAAAGGGGTTAATGATTAGTCTACCGCCTGGCGGCATTCATCGTCAACGCGGCGAACCCACCGCTGACCCGTTCGATCCCCGCCAGGTCCGACCATGAAGCCACCCCGCAAAAGCCTTCGGCAGATAACAGCGCGCGCACCGTGGCCGCCTGCTCATGCCCGTGCTCGATCAGCAGGCCACCGCCGGGCAGCAGGTGCGCCGCAGCGCCGCTGACGATGACCCGAATGCAGGCCAGCCCGTCGCCGTCGACGACGCCGTCGGTCAGTGCCATCGGCGGCTCGAAAGGCAATCCATCTCGCAGCAGATGGGGATCGCCGGCGACGACATACGGCGGGTTGGCGACAATCAGGTCGAAACGCTGCCCCGCGAGCGGCGCGTACCAGTCGCCGCCGAGCAAGCTGACCGCCGCCAGATGCCGGCAGGCATTGGCGCGCGCCACTTCGAGCGCCGCCGGTGAAAGATCGACGGCAGTCACCGTGGCCCTCGGCAGCAGGCATTTCAGGGTCACTGCGAGCACCCCCGAACCGGTGCCGAGATCGACCAGCTGCGGCGCCGGCAGGCCCTGCAAAATCGGCAGGGCCAGTTCCACCAGCAGTTCCGTTTCCGGGCGCGGAATCAGCACCGCCGGGGTGACCAGGAACTCGCGACCGTAGAACCCGGCCGAGCGCAACAGATAGGCCAGCGGCTCGCCAGCGGCCCGACGTCTGATCAGGGCCTCGAGGCACGCCCAGCGATCGGCCGCCAGGGGCCGTAGCGGATGCGCGAGCAGGTCGGCGTGCGTACAGCCGGCAACCTGCTCGACCAGCAGGCGGGCATCGAGTCGATCGAGCTGCCGGCTCGCTGCACGCCAGGCTTCGCCAATGCCGATCATCAGCCGATGGTCAACGAAAGCCCCGCAGCGAGGGCGGATGTCGGCAGATCGCCATCCGCGAGCGCCTCAGTCGCTGTCGGCGAGCATGGCCAGTTGATCCGCCTGGTACTCGGCCGTCAGCGCGCTGATCAGGTCGTCGAGGTCGCCGTCCATGATCGCGTCCATTTTATACAGCGTCAGGTTGATGCGGTGCTCGGTCACTCGCCCCTGCGGGAAGTTGTAGGTCCGGATGCGCTCGGAACGGTCACCACTGCCGATCAGGTTTCTCCGCGTCGACGCGATGGCCGCGTGCTGTTCGCGCTCCTGCACGTCCCGGATGCGCGCCACCAGCACCGACAGCGCCTGCGCCTTGTTCTTGTGCTGCGAGCGATCGTCCTGACATTCGACGACGATCCCGGTCGGCAGGTGAGTAATGCGTACCGCCGAGTCGGTCTTGTTGATATGCTGACCGCCGGCACCCGATGCCCGGTAGGTGTCGACCCGGATCTCGGCCGGGTTGATCTGCACCTCCTCGAGCGCATCGGCTTCCGGCATGACGGCCACCGTGCACGCCGAGGTGTGGATGCGACCCTGCGTCTCGGTCTCCGGAACCCGTTGCACGCGATGGCCGCCGGACTCGAACTTGAGCCTCGAATAGACACCCTGGCCGACGATCCGCGCGATCACTTCGCGGTAACCGCCAAGGTCGGAAGGATTGACCGAGATGACCTCGACCTGCCAGCGACGGCGCTCGGCATAACGCGTATACATGCGAAACAGACTGCCGGCAAAGAGCGCCGATTCATCGCCGCCGGTGCCGGCGCGGATTTCGAGAAAGACGTTGCGGTCGTCGTTCGCGTCCTTGGGCAGCAGCAACTTCTGGAGATCGGCCTCGATCACCGGCAGCTGCTCTCTGGCGAGGGCGACCTCGGCTTCGGCCAACTCCCTCATTTCCGGATCGGCGAGCATGTCGAGGCCTGTCGAAAGGTCCGCCATGGCCTGCCGCCAGGCCTGATAAAGGGCGACCACGGGGCCCAGTTCGGCGTGCTCGCGCGACAGCCTGCGATACTCGGCGAGGTCGCTGGTCGCCTCACCGCTTGCCAGCATGCGATCGAGTTCAGCGAGACGGCCGGTGAGATGTTCTAGTTTGTCGCGGATGCTCGGGTTCATGTGAAAGTGGGGTCAGGCAGCAAGGCAGAATCGGTCGAGGATGCCCGTTACTCGCCGGGTTAGGGATCGACATGCAGGTGAAAAACGTGCGCCACGACGGATTGCAGGTCATCCCGGTCAGGGCCGGCCTGGGTCAGGGCCAGCGTCGGTGCGTGCAGGAACTTGTTGGTCAGGCGCTGCGAAAGCTGCTCAATGACGCGTACCGGATCTTCGCCTCTGGCCAGCAACTTCAGGGCGTGCTCCATCTCATGCCGCCGTGCCCGCTCGGCCGCGTCGCGCAGCGAGCGAATGACCGGCACTGTACCACGCGTGGCCAACCAGCGCAGAAATGCCTCGACCCGCTCGGCGATGATCGCTTCGGCGTCAACCACCGCCGCCTGGCGCGACTCGAGACCCGACTCGACGACCTGAGCGAGATCGTCCACCGTATAGAGAAAGACATCGTCCATGTCGCCCACCTCCAGTTCGATATCCCGCGGAACGGCGAGATCGACCATGAACATCGGGCGATGGCGGCGCAGCTTGATGGCCCGTTCGACCATGCCGAGGCCGATGATCGGCAGTGGACTGGCCGTACAGGAAACGACGATGTCGAACTGCGACAGTCGTTCGCCGAGTTCTTCAAGGCGAATCGCCGTCCCGCCAAAACGATCGGCCAGCGAACGACCGCGTTCGACCGTCCGATTGGCAATGACCACCTGCTTTGGCTGCTGCGCAGTGAAATGCCTGGCACAGAGTTCGATCATCTCGCCGGCGCCGATGAACAGGATGCGCTGATCGGCGATACGCTCGAAGATCCGTCCGGACAGACGGACGGCGGCGGCGGCCATGGAAACGATATTGGCACCGATCGCCGTCGTCGATCGCACTTCCTTGGCGACCGCAAAAGAGTGCTGAAAAAGCTTGTGCAGCGTCGTGCCGAGCGTCCCGGCCTCCTCGGCAAGACGGACGGCCTCTTTCATCTGACCAAGGATCTGGGGTTCGCCAAGAACCATCGAATCGAGGCCACTAGCCACCCGGAAGGCATGACGAACGGCGGCACGTTCCGGATAGGTGTACAGGTAAGGCTCGATCTCGTGCCGCGCCAGATGATGATAATCGGACAACCAGTGGGTCGCCGCTTCCGGTACCTCGGTCGCGAAGTAGACTTCGGTCCGGTTACAGGTCGAGAGAATCGCCGCTTCGTGCACCTCGCTGCAGCGCGTCAGGTCTGTCAGCGCCTGTCGCACATGCGCCGCGTGAAAGGTCACCTGCTCACGAACCGACAGGGGTGCTGTGTGGTGATTGATGCCCAGGGTGAACAACGGCATGCTTGGAAGGGGATCGGCCAGAAAAACGGCAGGATAAAGGCGGATTATATCACTGACGCGCCGAGGCTCTCGCTGAGCGCTCGCCGCCTCGCCGCCGGCACCGTTCAGCCAATCTCCGGTCCCGGTTTGCCGATGAAATACCCTTGCGCATAGTCCACCCCGAAACTGCGCAACATGTTGAGCGCACGCCCATCTTCAACGAACTCGGCCACCGTCTTCTTGCCGAATCCGCGCGCCACCTCGGCCAGCGCGCGGACAAAAACCTGATCGTCCGGACTGTCGACGAGGGTACGGACAAACGAGCCATCGATCTTGACGTAATCCACCGGCAACTGCTTGACGTAGTTGAACGACGAATAACCGACACCGAAATCATCGAGCGAAAACGCGCAGCCGAGTTCCCGCACGGCGTTCATGAAGGTGCGAGCGGCGGAAAAGTCCGACACCGCAGCCGTTTCGGTGATTTCGAAAACGACATGACCCGGCAGCAGTGGGCTGCGGGACAACTCGTCGCGGATGAAGGACAACAGGCTGGGGTCGTTGATACTGACGCCCGACAGATTGATCGAGAACTTGTAGTGCTTGCCAACGGCAGACAGGGCGAGAATCCGGTCGAACACCTGGCGGATCACATTGCGATCGATCTCCCGGATCAGACCCGTCTTTTCCGCCACTTCCATGAACTGGCCCGGCGGAATCGGCGTCCCGTCGGCTGACCGCATGCGCACCAGCGCTTCGTAGTGGCTGACCTCGCGCGCACGGATGTCGAGAATCGGCTGGTAATGGACGATCAGCCCGCTATCGGTCAACGAGCGGTTGATCATCTCCTTCCAGTGCAGGCGCCTCTGCATCTCTTCGTGCACCCCCTCTCCCTCGGAGTACAGATGCCAGCCGGCGCCACCCTTCTTCTTCGCCTGATACATCGCGATGTCGGCGTTGGCCAGCAGCTGTTCGACCTCCATCCTGGCCTCGGAAAATACCACGATGCCGATGCTGGCAGAAACCCGATGATTCGCTCCGAGGCCCGGGCACTTGATTTCGGCGAGCCGCCGGTTGATCTTCTCGGCGACATGAATGGCGCCATCGCGATCACATTCGTGCAACAGGATGCCGAGTTCGTCGCCCCCGAGCCGGCCGAGCAGATCGCTCGCGCGGGCCACATTGCCGACCTCGTCCGCCACCGTCCGCAACAGCCAATCGCCTGCCTGGTGCCCACTCACATCGTTGATCAGCCTGAACTCGTCGAGGTCGAGATAAAGCAGTGCGCCGTCGTGCTCCAGGCGGCCGGCATTGGCCAGCGCGCGCGCGAGTTCATGCTGGAAGTGCTGCCGATTGACCCGGCCGGTCAGCGGGTCGTGCTCGGCCAGATAGCTGACGTTCAATTCGGCCCGTTTGCGCTCGGTGTGGTCGATCCCCACCGAGAGGATCATCACCGCATCATCGTTGCGACCGGAAAGACGGGAATGGTTCCAGGTGATTTCGTACGATTGCCCGTGGGCACCGACGAGAACCGATTCCAGCTGGACGTGCTGACGAGCGCCGGCGACGATTCCCTGCAGCACCTCCAGTATCGGCTGCCCCGACGATCGTTCGGGGCAGAGCAACTCGACAAAGCGCTTGCCGAGCAGGTCATCCTGCGCCCAGCCCAACAACAGGCGGCCGTATCGATTCAAGGTCAGAATGCGACCCGCTGCGGACTGGGTGAGGATGATCACCTGCGCGGTATCGAGCAGACCCTTGCTGAAATCGCGTTCGACCGATATCCGCTGCAGCATCTGGTTCATCTCTGCCGAATGCGCCGCGACCTCGCTTTCCAGCGTCTCCAGGCGATACGACAAGGCAATCGCCGCCTCGTCGAGGCTGTCGATTTCGTCATCGAGCAGGCGGCGATCGCGCGGTGCAATCCGGGTACGCGCCTCGGCAAAGGCGCGACGGCCGAGCAGGGGTATGGCGAGTACCGCTCGGGTCATTCATTGCAGGGGCGCATGCACGAGAAACGCCAACAGCAACAACGACAGCAGTGAGGCGAGCAGCGTGCCCTGTAGATGCCTGAGGACCGATTCGCGGATCTCGCTCAGGGCCTCGGTCAGATCGTCGATGATCACCATCATCGCCGGCAACGAGGCATCACTCGGCGTGGCGAGCGCAAGAAACGACAACTCGAAGTATTTGCCCTCATAAGGCACGGAGAGATGGGCATGATCCGGGAAAGGGGGAAGCGGCGGAATCGACCTCAAGTCACGCAGCAGCGGTCGCTGTTTTCCCTTGTCGCTCAACTCGATCACCCGCAGTCCCGACTCCGGCAGCAGGGTTTCGCCGGCCGCAATGCCGACCTGTGGTCCACTCGGGATGATGACGCCGAGATCGGCGCCGCCCGACACGCCAGGAAAGGAGTTGACCACGTCGGCCGGCGAACTGCCCAGCACCACCGCTCCGTGAACCCGGCCGAAAGAGAGAATCGGCGCCGCCGCAAACTCGGTACACACCGTTCGACAGCGGGTCCAGTGCATCGCGCGCTCGCTCGCGATGACCTCCTGCACCCGCATATTCTGTTCGCTGTCGGGCAGCAGGTCGCTCGGCCAGGTCACCAGCGGGTGGCCGGTCTTGCCATACACCTGCAGCGAGACGATGCCCAGATCAAAATCCAGCACCGGCCAGTAGCTGTCGAAGTGCTGCCGCAGCAGCGCCTTGCCGGCCGGCGTCTGCATCAGCCTGACGTCGACCGCATCGAGAACGGCGAGCATGCCGGCGAGTCCCTGCAGACGCTGCCGGAAGTCATTGCGCAGGGAAAAAGCCTGCTTGACCAGGCGTTGTCGGGTCTGCGCGCGCTGTTCTGTAAAGCGGGCCGTCAGATCCTGGTAATGCAGCCACGACAGGACACCGTTGACCGACAGCATGACCCCGCCCAGGGTGAGCAGAATCTTCCACTTCAGGCTCAGAAATCTCGACGGGCCGCGCGCCGGGCTGATCAATGGCATGGGCTGCATCTGAGGTGGAGAGGTGGAAAGCTAAAAACGGAAAGAAGCTTGCAGCATGAAACTATTCCAGTCGCGCTGCAGCGCCTGCGTCTTCGGGTTATCCTGCACCGCCAGAAAACCGGTGCCGTCGACCCGATGCGCCTCGGCGCGCAACATGAACTGCGGCGTCACGTCATAGCGCAGGCCGATCGTCCAGTCCCTGGCAAAACGACTGAAGCCCGGCGCACGGGTGGCAGCGGCAAAGTCCTGGCCATCACGATCATCGCGGTCGGCGTAGTACGCGTCGTAACGCACCAGTGCCTCCCACTGCGCTGCCAGCCGGTAGGTCCCCTGCAGATAATAGCTTTCCCCGTCTGCCGTGCCATTGTAGAAGTAAGGGCCAAAATCCTTGACCGAAGTCCGCCGGAGCGCGTATTCACTGGTCACGCTCCAGTTCTCGGCAAGGTACTGGGCAGAAAAGATCAGCGGCGTCAGTTTGAACTTGCCGGCGTGAAGAAGGTCTCTGAAACCCGGCTGATATTCCAGATCCAGGCGCAGGGCGGTGAACGCGAGCCGATATCTGCCGCCGGCCCCTTCGTAGAGGAGTTGGAAATCCGGCGCCAGCTTCGAATCCAGACTGCCGGGGCGATTCAACCCGACCAGCGCCACCTTGGCGGCGTCAGAGTCGGTCTGTGGCTGCCCGACAGCGAAGCTCGCCGACAGCGTACCCGCCTCGCCGTAACGATCGAGGTAGATCTCTGCTCCGTCTGCCGATACGGTCAGGTTGCGCGTGCGATCGAAATAGATCGACTGCGGCAGAATGATACTCGGGCGGGTAAACGGCACGTCTCGCGTCGTGTTGTACAAACCGTAGGCCGTCTTGATCCGGCCCAGGCGGATGCCACCCCGACCGGCCTCGCTCGACAGCGCCGTCCAGTCGATGATGCCGTAATCGAGCCGCACGTCGCCGTCGTCCGTACCGCCGGCCCGCCGCGAGAGTCCCTGGGCTGACAGGTGCAGTTCCGGACTCAGACGCCACGAGGCATTGACGCCAATTTCGCTGAAGTCCTTGCTCACCTGGTCGTCGCTCGGACCAAAAAAATTGTTGTCGGTGGTATTGACCAGCGTCAGCGAGGCGAAACCGTGCAACTGGAAATCACCGTCAAGCAAGTCGAGTGCACGCGCCGCCGTCGCCGCCAGTGCCAGGCCGGCCGCCAGAACGATGGCGACCGTGCCCCTAGCGAATCTTGAGAACACGCACATTCTGATTAACCTCGCTCGCTTTGACGTAACCGATCGCCCCGGGAGTGGACGCCACTCTGGACAACATCTCCTGGGTCGAACCGACCTGCTCGGGGTACTGCCCCTGACCAGAAAAAACCTGCCGATCCCAGGCCATTCGCAACTGGTGCGGAAACACCTGCAGGATGGTCTTGCTGAAGGTGGCGTGTTCGGGCGAATCATCGCGCAGAACGAAGACCTTGACCGGCGCATCGACCGGCCACTTCTGCAGGCGCATGCCGACGATGGCGCGCAGGGAGGAGCGTGGAATCGTCTCGCTGCCCATCGCCGGGTGGACGATGACCACCACCGCAGCCTCTGGCGTCTGCGCATGCGCCCCGGCAATCAGCAGCGGCAACGCCAGCAGCCAGAGCCGGGGCGTCCGTAGCAGGGAAGCCACGAATTTAATGGCTGCAGTGATTGAGGGCATCGGGCGGATCGATCAGAAAACGGCCACTGACACGGGCCGAGGTCGCGTGATTACTGCTGCTGGTAGATCTGGTCGAAGATGCCGCCATTCCTGGAGCAAGCCTGCACCACCTGCCGCGCCGCATGCTTGTCGACCATGCCGTTGCCGGTAGAGAAGTCACGCGAGACGCCGCAAGAGGCGTTGAGCAGGCTGTTGTCTGCGGCCGGCGCCGAAAAGGCAAGCACCGCGAGGTTCAGGCCGGCCAGCAAGCGACGAATCATCGACAACATGCGTGCTCCATCAGGGATACCAAAGACACCAAGGACCGTCACTATAGCCAAGGTCTTTAGAACTGCAAAGCACCATGGTTTATTTAGTTATTGCGAAAGGCAATATCCTTGCCGCGACAAGCGCTCGGCGTGACCATTACCGGGTCCCGGCACAAAAAAGCCACGGCAGACCGTGGCTTTGTCACCGATCGACGGCGTCAGCCGCGGGTAGGCGGCGTCGCCCTGCCGGTTGCCGAGACACTCTCCATCCAGCGCCGAATGCGAATGGCGTCGCCAATACGGGTCTGTTTGCCGGCCGAGTCAAGCAGCACGATGACCACCGGCTTGTCGGCAACGCGCGCCTGCATCACCAGGCACTTTCCCGCTTCCTGAATGTAACCGGTCTTCGACACCCCGATTTCCCAGCCCGGGTTGTGCACCAGTTGATTGGTGTTGTGGAAAGCCAGGTCACGTCCCTTCACTTCGGCGCGAAACCCGGGCGTCGTCGAGAACTCGCGAATCAGCGGATAGCGATGCGCAGCAGCAACCATTCGCGCCAGGTCGTGTGCGGTCGAAACATTGTTGCTGTTGAGGCCGGTCGGATCCTCGAAACGCGTGCTGTTCATTCCAAGTGACGCCGCCTTGCGGTTCATCGCCGCGATGAAGGTCCGCAATCCCCCCGGATAATGACGTCCCAGGGCGTTGGCCGCCCGGTTCTCCGACGACATCAGGGCGAGCAGGAGAGCCGTTTCGCGCGTGATCTCGGTGCCCACGCCAAGGCGCGAACGGCTGCCGCGCAGATAGTCGACATCCTCATCGCTGATGGTGATCGGCGCCTGCAGGTTGGGCAGGCTGTCGAGCACGACCATCGCCGTCATCAGTTTGGTGATCGAAGCGATCGGCACGACAGCGCTCGCGTTCTTCTCGTACAGCAACTCGCCGCTATCCTCGGCAATGACCAGCGCCGCGCCCGACTGCACCGCCAGCCGACCAGGGTCCTGCCAGAAATCGGCATCGGTTGCGACAGCGCGCGTGAGATGCCGTTTCTGAACGGCCGGCTCGACACTCCTGGCCACAACCCTGTTGCTCGCTACCGTTTGGTTGCTGCTCGCCACCGCTCGACGACTCGAGGTGCCATTGCGCGCCAGAGCCGGCGCCCTGGCCGTCGCTGCCCGCGAGGTCCCCTTGCCGCTGCGGGCCGCGGCAACGGTGCCCGCCGCGCGGGCCACGGTCCGGCCCTTGGCTGCCCGGTCATTCTGCGCGACCGGTGGCGCGGCCCTGTTGCGGGCTACCGGCTGCGCTACTTTCTTCGCCGCCGGCCTTGCAGCGACCGTTCCGCTGCCCGGTTTGGCGGCGACCTTTGCCGCCGGCTTGGCCACGCTCTTCGCGGCGACCCGATTGCCTCTGTCTTTCTGTGCCTCAGCCTTGCTCCTGACCTTCTCGAGCGCATGCACGCTGGCGATCGGCAACGCCATCATGGCGACCACGACAAGCCACAAAAACACTGCTCTCAGGGTTATCTCCATCACAAGCCTCCTGCACGTTTCAATTCGAGACAATTCTACAGCAGTCTTTCGCTTGCTCGTCATTGATATCATAGACGATCAAAAATAAGGAGATAGAGAGACTATGTAATGTAGCACCTGATGCGGTGTCAGGAGGCGAGAAAGGCTTCGAGATGGTCTCGAGAGCGCATGGCATCCTGGTAACCGAGGTCGATCAGGGCGCTGGTGTAGGGCTGCTCGAAGAGCAGATAGCTGGTCAATGCCCCGCCGCGCTGATTCATCGCCCCGAGCCCGCGCAGCAGCGTCCTCACCGCCCACGGCAGGGCACCGGCATGGCATGCGGCCAGATGGTCAAGCCGTTCGGAAGGGCTGATGATCAGCGCCTGCACCGGTCGCAGGGTACTCGCGCCAGGCGGACGCAGCGCGTCCGGGATTTGCGCCAGCGTCCGGTTGATCCGCTCCATCCGCTCGATGTCAACTTCGGTGCTGTCGAGGAAGATCGATGACAGCGCATGTCCGGCAATCTGCGCGAGGGTCGGGTAAAGACGCGAACTCTGCCGTTCCCTCCTCCTCCTCGGCTGCCCGACCCCGATCACCAGAACCTTCTCCGCCCCGAGATGAATCGCCGGCGAGAGGGGTGCCAGCTGGCGCATCGAGCCGTCACCAAAATACTCGCGATTGATATGGACTGCCGGGAAAATGAAGGGAATCGCACTCGATGCCATCAGATGTTCCACTGACAGACGGGTCCGGCAACCCAGCCGTTGACTCCGCTGCCAGCGCTCGACCGCGGGATGCGCCTGAAAGAAGCTGACCCCTTCACCGGTCGTGTAGCCCGCAGCCGTAATGCTGACGGCGTAAAGTGCACCGCTCTGGATGGCCCGCTCGATGTTGTGAAAATTCAGTCTCCGTTCGAGCAGTTCGCGCAGCGGCTGATTGTCGAGTACCGAACGGGGGCTGCGGTGGATCGCCCAGCCGAGAAGCAAGGCACCGAGCCAGCGCGCGCTGCCCAGCGCAATGCCCAGCGGATCAGCCCGATAGATCTGGCCGGCGTGCATGTTGCGCCAGACGTCCACCAGGGCGTCGACGGCGGCACCGAAGTGCCTGGCATGACAGGCGAGCGTCGCCGCATTGACTGCGCCGGCCGAAACGCCACAGAGAATCGGAAACGGATTCTCCGTGGCGCTGCCGAGCAACTCGCGAATGGCGAGCAGGACGCCCACCTGATACGCAGCCCGCGCGCCGCCGCCGCCCAGGACGAGAGCCGTCCGCCTGTTCGCCATTAGCGGGAAGGTTGCGCCAGAGACTCGTGCAACTTCTCTCGCCGACCGGCGGGAGAGCCGGCGGGGGCTCCGCGAAAGCGGCCGAGAGCGGGCTGGCAGACGCCCTCAGCGCTCATTCATCAGCTTGTCGACCACGGTCAGGGCAGTCATGTTGACAATCCGGCGCACGGTTGCCGTCGAGGTCAGAATATGCACCGGTTGCGCTGCGCCGAGCAGGATCGGGCCGATCGTCGAGTTGTCGCCGGCGGCGATCTTCAGCAGATTGAACGAGATGTTCGCCGCATCGAGCGTCGGCATGATCAAGAGATTGGCGTGCCCCTTGAGCCGCGCGTCGCTCGGAAAGACCCGCTGGCGAATGTGATCGTCGAGTGCAGCATCGCCATGCATCTCGCCCTCGGCTTCGAGTTCCGGCGCACGTTCCCGGAGCAGGCGAAGGGCTTCGCGCATCTTCAACGCGGTCGGCGTGTTCTCCGAGCCGAATGACGAATGCGACAGCAGGGCGACTCTCGGGGTGATACCGAAGCGACGGACTTCGTCCGCCGCGAGCAGCGTCATATCGACCAGTTGCTCGGCCGACGGGTCGTAGTTGATGTAGGTATCGGCCAGGAACAGCGTCTGCTCGGGCAGCACCAGCAAGCTCATCGCAGAGAGGTTGCGGACCCCGGGCGCCAGGCCGATGACCTGCTCGACATAGTCACGATGGACGTCGTGGCGTCCGAAGGTGCCGCAGATCAGTCCATCGGCGTCGCCCATGCGGACCATCATGGCGCCGAACAGCGAGGCGCGGCGGCGAACCTCGCGACGGGCAAACTCGATCGAAACCCCCTTGCGCTCCATCAGGCGCCGGTACTCTCGCCAGTAAGGCTCGAAATGCGCTTCGAAGAAGTCGTTGTTGTCGGCATAAACGACGTCGAAGTCGCTGCCCGGGCTCACCCTGAGGTTCAGGGCTTCGAGCCGGCGGCTGATCTCGCGCGGATCGCCGATCAGGATCGGTCGGGCGATGCCTTCGTCGACCACCACCTGAATGGCCCGCAGCACCCGGTCGTCCTCGCCTTCGGCAAAGACGATGCGTCTGGGCGCCTGCTTGGCCTGCGAGAAGACCGGCTTCATGATCAGGCCAAAGTGATAGACGAACTCGTCGAGACTCTCCCGATAGGCATCGAGGTCCTCGATCGGCCGGGTGGCGACCCCAGAGGCCATGGCCGCCTCGGCGACCGCCGGTGCGATCTTGCCGATCAGGCGTGGATCGAAGGGATTGGGGATCAGGTACTCGGGGCCGAAATTGGCGTGTTTCTCCCCGTAAGCCTTGACCGCAACTTCGGATTGTTCGACCCGCGCCAGTTCGGAGATCGCCTTGACCGCGGCAAGCTTCATGGCTTCGGTAATCGTCGTCGCCCCGACATCGAGGGCGCCACGAAAGATGAACGGGAAACAAAGCACGTTATTGACCTGGTTCGGGTAGTCCGAACGGCCGGTGGCGATGATCGCGTCGTCACGCACGATCTTGACGTCTTCCGGCCTGATTTCCGGGTTGGGGTTGGCCAGGGCCATGATCAGCGGCGCCGGCGCCATCTTCGCCACCATTTCGGGTTTGAGGACGCCGCCGGCCGAAAGCCCGAGAAAGACGTCGGCGCCGACGATCACTTCAGCGAGCGTCCGGGCATCGGTCTGTTTCGCGTAACGCCCCTTGATCTCGTCCATGTCCTCGACGCGACCCTGATAGACCAGCCCCTTGATGTCGGTCACCCAGATGTTCGCGACCGGAATACCCAGCATCACCAGCAGGTCGAGGCAGGCGAGCGCGGCGGCGCCGGCACCCGAGGTGACCACTTTCACCGCGTCGAGCCGTTTGCCCTGCAGGAACAGGCCATTGAGAATCGCGGCGCCGACGACGATCGCCGTGCCATGTTGATCGTCGTGAAAAACCGGAATCTTCATTCGTTCGCGCAGCTTCCTTTCAACGTAGAAGCATTCCGGCGCCTTGATGTCTTCGAGGTTGATGCCACCAAAGGTGGGCTCCAGCGAAGCGATGGTTTCCACCAGGCGATCGGGATCGGCTTCGTCGATTTCGAGGTCGAAAACGTCGATATTGGCGAACTTCTTGAACAGCACCGCCTTGCCTTCCATCACCGGCTTGGCCGCCAGCGGGCCGATGGCGCCGAGGCCAAGCACGGCCGTACCGTTGGTGATGACGCCGACCAGGTTGGCCCGCGCCGTCAAGGTGCTCGCTTCGCCCGGAAAAGCGACGATCTCTTCGCAGGCCGCCGCCACGCCCGGCGAATAGGCCATCGAGAGGTCATACTGGTTGGCCAGTTGCTTGGTCGGCTGGATCGCCACCTTTCCCGGCTTGGGATTGCGGTGGTAGAACAGGGCGGCAATACGCAACTGATCTTTTTCTTGGTTCATATTCACGCTCCTCGCGAGGGTCGAGTCACAGCAGATGCGCCTGCCTTGCTGATGGCCAACAATGATTTTCGATGACGCCGGCAAGACCTCCCGGCAGCCACAACAGATTGGTCGACCGTGAGTCCAGGACGGACCTGTGGCATAATTACACAAACCCTCAAATCCTTGTAGCACCCACGCCTAGCATGCCGCTTTCCCTCTCTGCACTGGGCTTGTTTATCGCCAGCCGCGACCGACGCGTCGCACCCGACTGGGCTGGAAAGACCATTCCAGCCACCCGGCTTCTTGATTTGGCTCTGCACGCGCCGATCCACGGTAAATTCCGCTTCTCTACCTTCCTTCGAGAGTGATTACCATGAACCAGACTGTCTCCATCGCTGCCCCTGAATATGTGAAACATGAACGCCTGAAGCAATGGGTGGCCGATATTGCCGCCCTGACCGAGCCTGCCCAGGTCGTCTGGGCCGACGGCTCGCAGGAGGAATACGATCGCCTCTGTGCCGAACTGGTCGCTGCCGGCACCTTCATCAAGCTCAAGAAGCGCAAGAACTCTTTCCTCGCCTTTTCCGACCCGTCCGACGTCGCCCGCGTCGAGGACCGCACCTACATCTGCTCGCAAAGGAAGGAAGACGCCGGGCCGACCAACAACTGGGAAGATCCGGCCAAGATGCGGCAGACGCTGAATGGTCTCTTCAAGGGTTGCATGAAGGGTCGGACGATGTACGTCATCCCCTTCTCGATGGGTCCGATCGGCTCGCCGATCGCGCAGATCGGCATCGAGATCACCGACAGCGCCTACGTCGTCGTGAACATGCGCATCATGACCCGCATGGGTAAGGACGTCTTCCCGGTCCTTGCCACCGACGGCGCTTTCGTGCCGTGTGTGCACTCGATCGGCGCGCCGAAGGAAGCCGGTCAGGAAGACCCGCGCTGGCCGTGCAACCCGACCACCAAGTACATCGTGCATTACCCCGAAACGCGCGAAATCTGGTCCTATGGCTCGGGCTACGGTGGCAACGCGCTGCTCGGCAAGAAGTGTCTCGCCCTGCGCATCGCCTCGAACATGGCGCGGGATGACGGCTGGCTGGCCGAACACATGCTGATCCTCGGCGTCGAATCGCCTGCCGGTGACAAGCACTACGTCGCCGCCGCTTTCCCGTCGGCCTGCGGCAAGACCAACTTCGCCATGCTGGTCCCCCCGAAGAGCCTGGGTAACTGGAAGATCACCACCATCGGTGACGACATTGCCTGGATCAAGCCGCGCCAGGACAAGAACGGCGTCACCCGTTTCTACGCAATCAACCCGGAAGCGGGCTTCTTCGGCGTCGCGCCGGGAACCAACGAGCAGACCAACTTCAACGCCATGGCGTCGCTGGCCGAAAACACCATCTTCACCAACGTCGCGCTGACCGACGACGGCGACGTCTGGTGGGAGGGCATGGGACCGCCGCCGGCGCACGCGATCGACTGGCAGGGCAACGACTGGACGCCGCAGATCGCCAAGGAGAAAGGCACCAAGGCGGCACACCCGAACTCGCGCTTCACCGCGCCGGCGGCGCAGTGCCCGTGCATCGACGAAATGTGGCAGAGCACCGAAGGCGTACCGATTTCGGCCTTCCTCTTCGGCGGCCGTCGGGCCTCGACCGTGCCGCTGGTCTGCCAGACCCGCGACTGGGATCACGGCGTTTTCGCTGCCGCGACGCTCGGCTCCGAAACCACCGCTGCGGCCTTTGGCCAGCAGGGTGTCGTTCGGCGCGACCCGTTCGCGATGCTGCCGTTCTGCGGTTACCACATGGCCGATTACTACAAGCACTGGCTGAAGATGGGCAGCGTCACCGACACGCCGGTGCCGATCTTCATGGTGAACTGGTTCCGGGTGAACGAAAAGGGTCAGTTTGCCTGGCCGGGTTTTGGTGACAACGCGCGCGTCCTCAAATGGATCATCCAGCGCTGCGAAGGCCAGGCCGGTGCGAGGGAAACGGTCCTCGGCTGGATGCCGAGCTACGAAGACATCGACTGGTCCGGCGCCGAGTTTTCGCGGCAGGAATTCGACGGCGTCACCAGCCTCGACAAGCAGGCCTGGCTGAACGAACTCGAAGGCGTCAAGGACTGGTTCGGCAAGATGGGCGACAAGCTGCCGGCGGAGCTCGCCGACATCCGCGACAAGTTTGAAAACGACTTCAACGCCGCCTGATCATCAGGCGCTCTCGAGAAGCCGCCTGCAGGCGGCTTTTTTTCGCCGGTACCGCCGGCTTCTGGTTAAACTGGCGACCTCGATTCCAGGCGACGCCACATGCCGACCTTCCCCGCCAGCCGCCTTGCCGACATCGCTCCCTTCCACGTCATGGAGCTGATGGCCCGTGCCAGAGCCCTGGAGGCAGAGGGACGCGACATCATCCACATGGAAGTCGGCGAGCCCGATTTCCCGACCCCTGCCCCAATCGTTGCCGCGGCCCGCGCCAGCATCGAAAGCGGCCGCATCTTCTATACGCCGGCGCTCGGCTTGCCCGAATTGCGCCGGGCGATCGCCGATTACTACCAGACCCGCTACGGCATCAGCATCCCGGCCAGCCGCATCGCGGTCACCGCCGGCGCCTCGGGTGCCCTCCTCCTCGCCCTCGCCTGCCTGGTCGAACCCGGCAGCGAATGGCTGCTCAGCGACCCCGGCTATCCGTGCAATCGCCACTTTGTCCGCAGCTTCGAAGGTCGCCCGGTCGGCATTCCGGTCGGTCCGGCGAGCAACTTCCAGCCCACCCCGGCAGACTTCGAGGCCTACTGGAGCAAACGCTGCGCCGGTGCCCTGCTCGCTTCGCCGGCCAACCCGACCGGCACCCTGCTGACCAGGGAAGCGCTGGCGCGGATTGTCGACTTCGTTCGCCAACGCCAGGGGCAACTGATCGTAGACGAGATCTACCACGGCCTCACCTATGAAACCGACGCGCAAACGGCGCTGCAGTTCGGCGATGACCTCTTCGTCGTGCAGAGCTTTTCGAAGTATTTCAACATGACCGGCTGGCGACTGGGCTGGCTGGTGGTCCCGGAACGTTTCGCCCGCGACGTCGAAAAGCTGGCGCAGAACCTCTTCATTTCGCCATCGACCCCGGCGCAGCATGCCGCGCTCGCCGCTTTCTCGCCCGCCACCCTCGACATCCTCGAAAACCGGCGCCAGGTCTTCAGGCGGCGGCGCGATTTCCTCGCCCCGGCGCTCGAAGGCCTCGGCTTTCGCCTGACCGCAAAGCCGGAAGGTGCTTTCTACCTCTACGTCGATTGCAGCCGGTTGACCGACGACAGCGAGCGCCTGGCGCGCGACCTGCTTGAGTCAACCGGGGTCGCCGTCACCCCCGGCCTCGATTTCGGCAGCAACGCACCGGAAAGGCATCTTCGCTTCGCTTACACCACCGAGGTGCAAAGACTCGGCGAAGCGGTCGAACGAATTCGCGCCTTCATCGGCTGAGCCGGGTCACTCCCCCAACGGCAGCGGTATCGAGGCGCCGCCAGTCGAAACATGGGCCAGGGTCGGTCTTGCGCCCCGGAGCGATGTCGCTGTGTCCGACCACCGCTTCGATCGGGTACTGCGCGCGCAAGCGCCCGAGCAGGTCCGCGAGACAGGCGTACTGCGCTTCGTCGAAGGGCAACTCGTCGCAACCTTCGAGTTCGATGCCGAGCGAGAAATCGTTGCAGCGCGAGCGTCCCTGCCAGGATGACTGACCCGCATGCCAGGCACGTTGCCGGCAGGCAACGAACTGGATCAGTTCACCGTCTCGCCGAACCAGAAAATGGGCCGATACCTGCAAGCCACTGATCTGCGCGAAGTAGGGATGCGCCGCAGGGTCGAGGCGGTTGGTGAACAGGTGGATGATCGCCTCACCCCCGAACTGCCCGGGCGGCAGGCTGATCGCATGGACGACGATCAGCGACACCGACTCACCCGGCGGACGCTCGTCGCAATTGGGCGATTCCACGCGCCGCACGCCGTCGAGCCAGCCGTCGGCCGGATTCACCCGTGGCAGCGATGAAGGCATGCGTCACTCCTCGATGCCGAGACGTTCGATGCGGTAACGCAGCGACCGGAAGCTCACTCCCAGCAGCCGGGCCGCGGCCGTCCGGTTGAAGGTGGTCTTGGCCAGCGCGTCGAGAATGGCCTGCCTTTCAAGGCGATTGAGGTAGTCATCGAGCGTTTCGCCCTCCCGACTGACGCTGTCGCTGGCCGCCAGCGTCGGCGCCAGCTGCAGATCGTCGAGCACCACGGTATTCTCGTTACACAGCGCCGTCGCCCGCTCGAGGATGTTTTCGAGTTCGCGCACATTGCCGGGGAAGCTGTAGGCTTTCAAGGCAGCCATCGCCTGCGTCCCCAGCCGGGGCGGCTGGCTGCCGCAGATCCGCAGCAGCAGCGCTTCGACCAGTGGCTCGATATCCTCGTCGCGTTCGCGCAATGGCGGCATCCTGAGTTCGATGACATTCACCCGGTAGTAGAGATCCTGGCGGAAGGTGCCGGCATCGACGCAGTCCTTCAGCAGGTGGTGAGTCGCCGACATGATGCGGACATCGACGGCTTCTTCGGCGGTGCTGCCCACCTTGCGCACCTTTTTTTCCTGGATCGCGCGCAGCAGCTTGACCTGCATCACCAGCGGCAGGTCAGCCACCTCGTCGAGAAACAGCGTGCCACCCTGTGCCGCCTGGAAAAAACCCTCGCGATCGCTGTCCGCGCCGGTAAAAGCACCCTTGCGATAACCAAAGAACTCGCTCTCCATCAGATTCTCGGGAATCGCGCCGCAATTCACCGGCACGAAAGGCGCCGTGCGACGGGCACTGCGATCGTGGATCAGGCGCGCAGCCAGCTCCTTGCCGGTACCCGACTCGCCCGAGATATAGAGGGGGGCCTGACTGCGGGCCAGCTTGTCGATCATTTCCCGGACATGTTCGATCGCCGGCGAGTGTCCGATCAGTTCGGTCGCCGTGCCGGACGGCGGCGCGCTGTCGGCCGCCGCACCTCGACGCGGCAGGTTGAGCGCCGACTTGATCAGGCTGCGCAACTGCTCGAGCGCGACCGGCTTCGCGAGATAGTCGAAAGCGCCGGCTTTCAGCGCCGCCACCGCGTTCTGGGTGTTGCCGAAGGCCGTGATCACCGCCACCGGCGTCTCGCCGTAGCGCTCGGCGATCAGCCGTACGATCTCCAGCCCCTCGCCATCCGGCAGGCGCATGTCGGTCAGGCACAGCTGGTAGCGCTGCTGTTCCAGGAGTTGCCGTGCCTGCGCGACACTTCCTGCACAGTCTGCCGAGAGCCCCATGCGGGCGACCGTCAGATCGAGCAGTTCGCGGATATCCGCCTCATCATCGACCACCAGAACCCGCGCCAGTTCGCCCCGCGGACGGCGCTCCGCCTTGCCTGTCAACACCCGACGGCCCTCCCGAGAAGACGAAAATCTGCCCCCGGCCCCGGCCCCTGGAGATCGAGCTGGGCGCCATTCGCGTCACACAACTCGCGCGCAATGTAGAGACCGAGACCCGTACCATGATGCTGTGTGGTAAAGAACGGTTCGAAGATCTGTTCCCGCCAATCGTCGCCAACGCCCTCTCCGTCATCAATCACATGCAGTTCCACCTCACCGCCGGTCTGCGCGTCACACACCAGCAGGCGAACGCTGCCGGCAGAACGCCGCGAATGGCGCAGCGCGTTGCTCAACAGGTTCCACAACACCTGATGAAAATGCGAACGATCGAAACAGAGGGTGGCAATACCCGAGCATTCGAGCCCGATGATGTCCGCCGGCAAATGCTCCTTGATCAGGTACTGGTCGACGAACGAAGGCAGGTTTTCGCGCAGGTCGATCTGTTCACGATAGACGCGATCGCGGCGGCCGAGGTCGAGAATGTCGCTCACGATACGCTCCAGGCGCTGGGTATTGTCAAGGACGATGCGCAGCAGGCGCTCGTGCAGTTCACCGCGCCGCTCTTCGCGCATCAACTCACCGGCATGGCTGATCGCCGACAGCGGGTTGCGAATCTCGTGCGCGATGTTCGCGGTCAGCCGCCCCAGCGCGGCCAGCTTGATCTGCTGTGCCTGCTCACGCAGGTGGCTCATGTTCTCGAGAAACGCAAGCACCTCGCTTTGGGTGCTCGCGGTACCGACAAACCGCACCCGCAACTGCATGCCGTTCGCCTGCACCCGGACGAGCAGCGCAGCCTCGCCCGGTTCACGACACCAGTCACTGAAACCCTGCGCAAGCTCCGGCGAGCAGCGGCTCAACGAGACCTCGCTGGCGCCATTGACGCCCAGCAACTGTCGCGCGCACGGATTGCTCTGGCTGACCCGACCGTCACGGCCGAGCACCAGGACACCGTCCTGCATCTCCTCGATCACGCGCTGGCTGATCACGGTCTGATTGTTAAGTTCGATACCACGCTGACGCGCAAGCGCCTCGTTGGCGATCACCCGTCGAGCCAGCAGGCGCGCCGAAATGGCGACCGCGAAAAAGCCGATGCAAAAAATCCCGGCGTGAAAAAAGGCGGCGGCGTCGAAATCGTTCTGCAAGGCTCGGTAGCACTGCTCGAACAGGACCGCCAGCGTCGCCATCGCCGCGTAGAAGAGCACCAGCCGTCCTTCGCCGACGAGGCCGGCGCCCGCCAGCGTCACCAGCAGCAGCGAACCGAAGCCGCTGCTCAGGCCACTGCTGACGTGGATCAGCAGGGTCATCACCAGCACATCGACCAGTACGCTCGTGGTCAACTGCGCGCTCGCGTGCCGGGCATCGCGATACGCCACGGCGACCGCCAGTGCGGTGCTCAGCAGGTACACGCCGGCCAGCAGCAGATGGGGCAAACCCTGGTACTGCGCGAGCACCGGGAAAGCCGAGGGGTAGCGCAGCGCAGCAAAAAAAAGGAAGGCGGCGACTGCCAGGCGATAGAGATTGAAGTAGCGCAGCGACTTCCAGCGGGTCTCCGAGAAACTCTCCACGTCCGCCATCACCGTGGTCGACATCGCCGCTCAGGCGTCGTCGGAACGGGCTTGACGCAGATGGGCGGCGCAGCAGTAGTAACGATCATCGGCCAGAATGCTCTCGCTGACAGGCTGATTGACCCCGCAATGGGCACACTGCACCATGCGCTCGACTTCCTTTGGCGGCGGGGCAGCGGGTCTGCGAGGCGCTCGCGCCTTGCGCCAGACCCACCAGGCAAAGAGTGCCAGCCCGATCAGCAATAGGTATTTCGTCATGCGGAGAACGATCCTGCAAAGCAGACCAGCGTCGCCGGGCGGCAAATACCACCCACAGGATGAAGATCATTGGCTACAACTGGCGCACCCGTTTGCGCGCGCCGCGTCAAACCAATGAACCACCAGGCAACGGTTGGTCGGGGCGAGAGGATTCGAACCTCCGACTCCTGCGTCCCGAACGCAGTACTCTACCAAGCTGAGCTACGCCCCGACCGATGCGACGACGGTGCTAATGACTTCTGGCAACCGCGAAGAGGCATAATTCTAGCAAGGAATCCTTGTATTGAGAAGCGGGCAGGAGATCGAGCGCTTCGGCAGCACAGCGCGCCTCGGCCGACGCTTTCTGTCTGGCATAGTCGAGGGCGCCGGTGGCGCGAATCGCCGCCAGCACCTCGGGCAGATCGTCGCGTCCGCCGTCCTCGTTCTCGATCGCCCGTCGGACGCTCGCCGCCTGCTCGGCATTCCCGTTCTGCAGCACGAAGATCAGCGGCAGCGTCGGTTTGCCTTCAGCCAGGTCGTCGCCCAGATGCTTGCCCGTCTCGAGTTCGGCGCCCGAATAGTCGAGCACGTCGTCAATCAACTGAAAGGCAGTCCCCAGGTGAACGCCATAGATGGCCATCGCCTGCTCGATGGCCATGCTGGCGCCGCCAATGATGGCGCCGATCTGCGCTGCGGCCTCGAACAGTTTTGCCGTCTTGTAGCGAATGACCTGCAGGTAGCCCGCTTCATCGAGGTCAGCGTCATGGCAGTTCATCAGTTGCAGCACCTCGCCCTCGGCAATGACGTTGGTCGCGTCCGACAGGACCCGCATGATGCGCATGTCGTTGACCCCAACCATCATCTGGAAGGCTCGCGAGTAGAGAAAATCGCCCACCAGGACGCTGGCCGAGTTGCCGAACATCGCGTTGGCCGTCTGCCGGCCGCGCCGCAGGTGGGAAGCATCGACCACGTCGTCGTGCAGCAGGGTCGCCGTGTGGATGAACTCGATGACCGCCGCCAGTTGGTGATGATCGCTGCCGCGATAAGCCATCGCGCCCGCCGAGAGCAGCACCAGCGCCGGACGCAGCCGCTTGCCGCCGCCCTGTACGATGTACTCCGCCACCTGCCGGACGAGGACGACCTCGGAATGCAGGCGCTCACGAATCACCGTGTCAACCGCCTTCATTTCGGACCCGATCAGGTTGTAGAACTGCTCCATTCTCACAACAGGCCACCCTGGTACAAAAACTTCGGAATCTTAGGCGCCGGCCTGTCCTTCGTCAAGCAAGGGATTTCCTGCTTTCCTGCATTTCCGGCATTTCCTGCGACCGCGCTGAAGCCAGAACGGCCCGCGCTGTCGCAGGAGAGCTGTTCAGCTGGAATTACGGCCGGGTCTGACCTCGCCGCCGTCTGAAGCCGCGGCTTGTCGAGATCAACGGTACCAGGGTCAGTGCCGTCAGCAACAGGGTGGAGGGCTCGGGGATGAGGGCAAAATTTGCTTCAGTAATAATCGGCAGCAGATCCCGACCGGTCTGTCCAGAGAGGTTGCTCATCCGTAAGCGTCCAGCCCACCCACGTCAGGGGGTGCTGACTTACCCCCGTTTTTTGAGCGGCAGCAACTCGTCGAGGCGGCTGTTGGGCCAAGTGGGAAGTTTTTGCAGGGTGTTGGTGAGCCAGGCCATGGGCTCGATGCCGTTCAAGCGCGCGGTTTCGAGCAGCGACTGAATGGCCGCGGCACGCTTGCCGGCGGCCTCCGAACCTGCGAACAACCAATTTTTCTTCCCGACGGCGATCGGGCGAATGGCGTTTTCGATAGGGTTGTTGTCGATCGGGTAGAAGCCATTCTCGGCATAACGAGCGAGAGCGCGCCAGCGCTTCAACGTGTAATCGATGGCCCGGGCCAGGGCCGAGCCGTTGGCGACCGACTTGCGGGTGTTCAGGAGCCATAGGTGCAGGGACTCGAGTCGCGGCTGACTGTGCATCTCGCGCAGACGGGCCCGTTCCTCGACCGTGAGGTCCTTCGCCTGCGCCTCGACGGCATACAGTTCGCCGATGCGGCGAAGGGCTTCCGTCGCGACCGGGCTGGCGTTGGCCTGGTGCAGGTCGAAGAACTTGCGGCGCGCATGGGCCATGCAGCCCAGTTCGATCACTGATCCCTGAAACAGCACCTTGTAACCGGCGAAGTCATCGACCATCAGGGCGCCTTCCCATTGCGCCAGGAAATTCACGGCATGTATGCCGGCCCGGCCCGGTTGATAGTCGAAGACGACAATCGGCGGGTCATTTTCCAAGGCATTGTTGCGGTACGCCCAGAGATACGCCCGCTTGGTCTTCCCCTTGCCTGGATCAAGCTGTTGCACCGGGGTTTCATCCGCATGTAACACCTCGCTCTCGCGCAGCAATTCGCCCAGGCGAAGCCAGAGGGGTTCGAGGGCATAGCCGACGCGACCCACCCACTCGGCCAGCGTCGAGCGGGCGAGCGGGACGCCAGACCGGGCGGCCTGCTGTTCCAGGCGATAGAGCGGCAGGTGATCCAGGAACTTGCTGATCATGACCCACGAGAGCAAGGCCGGGGTCGCCATTCCGCCATCGATCACGCTGCGCTCGGCCGGTGCCGCCGTCAGCGTCTCGCAGGGCCGGCAGGCGTATTTGGGATAAACGTGCTGTTCGACGAAGAACTGCGCCGGGACGATATTGAGTTTCTCGGTCACGTCCTCGCCGATCAGCACCAACGCCTGACCGCATTCGCCGCAGGTGCAGTTCTCGGGTTCGTGGCGAATTTCAACGCGCGGCAGATGCTCCGGCAGGGGCTGACGACCGGCGCGTTCGCGTTTGGGCTTCTTCTCGGGTACCGGTTGATCCGACGGCGTTTCAGCGACCTGGAGCGCTTCGGCCAGACGGGCTTCGCAGGCAGCAATGTCGGCCGCCAGGTTTTCATCGAAGAGGTCGCGTTCGGCGGCGACCATGGCTTCGCTCTTCACGCCGAATTTCATTCGGCGTAAATGAGCAAGTTCGAGCGTCAGCTTTTCGATCTTGGCATCGCGCCAGTGAATTTCCGTGGCGCTGGTCTTGGCCTGTTCCAGCAGACCGCCAACCCGATTTTCGACCCAGGCCAGCAGTTCTGGTGAGGGGGAGAAGGCGGCAAGTTCGGTCGCTAAATCCATGAGGCATTATACCGCAGACATCGCATGGAAAGCTCCTGAAAGCCAGGTAGATAGCCGATTATTATCACTTTTTTCGCGGCAGTGACGCGGCCGTTACACTTGCCAGTGTCCCGGCGCTGGGGCTTCCCGACGTTGCCAGTCAACGCCCGCGATCAGCCACCGCCATTGCCCCGGCGTCAGGGAAAAAACCGCCTCGCCAGCGCTCGGCCACGTGAAACCGCCCCGGTGTAGGCGCCGTTGCGCTAGCCACACGCCCGTGCCATCCCACACCAGCAGTTTGAGTCGGCTTCGCTTGCGATTGGTGAAGGCGTAAGCACTGCCGTCACAAGGGGAGCGCCCGAGACTCGCCTGGATGCGGGCAGACAAGCCGTCAATGCCCAGGCGCATGTCTACCGGTTCGAGAGCCAGCCAGATGCGCTCCAGCGGTACGCCGAGGGTCGCGCTCATGAGTGGTTTGCCCAGAGTGCCACCAGCCACTCGGCCGGCGGCAGCAGGCCAAATTCGAGTCGCCAGCCGTTCGGGCTGGCGAGCGACAGGCACGGCATTGAGACCAGCGGATCGGCAACGATCGTTGCCCGAATCAGCGTCAGCGGCTCGCCGACGGCGGCCCCACCTTCGCGCTTGGCCAGACGCTGATGCCAGTAACTCAGCGAATGGTCCTTCAGCCCGTGCCGGTCACAGTACGCTCTCTGCGACTCCCCACTCGCCCGCCACTCGGCAACATGCCCTCGCCAGTACGCTTCCCGCTCGCCGTTCTTGTCCATCGCAACCTCCCATCGAAAGCCGGGAGGTTGCGCTATCTCGTCCGACTTTTACAGGTGGAGCGGTCGGACGCTTACGCTCATCCGCGCGAGGATCTTCAGATCGGCAGAGTTGTCGTTGAGGTCGGTGGAGCACGCCAGTCGCGGTCGAGTCCCTGGTTGAAGTAGATGAAGAAACCCGGACCAGGCGCATTGATCTGGGTGGCGATCAGATCGGCGGCGGTACCGGCGTTGAAGGGGGTATTCGGATCATTGTCGTTGTCGAAGGTCTGCAGGACGATGACTTGTGATCAGAGATTGCGCCGGAAGAAGTCGACTGCGAGCTCTCGTGACCGGTAGGCCTGGTTGACATCGGGAACGATGCGGACGGCGCCGCCGCGGCCGCGGTGGGCAAAGGGATCGACCGCCGTCACCGGAACCTGCAGCCTGTCCCAGGCGTGGCCCGCCGCCTCGTAGACCACCACCTGCATCAGTTTTTTCTCGTCCGCATCCAGACTCGCATGCAAGGCCAGGCACGGCGCCACACCTTCATCGTAGTCATCGGCGCTGCCCGTCTGAATCAGGATCGGCGCCCCGGTGAGCGGATTGCCCGCCTGACTGCCAAAGCTCGATCCGGGGATCGAGGCGTTGTTGTAGGCGTAGCACACCGGGTAGTGCGCAAGGTGGGCCTTGAAACGGGGGGCGTCGGGTCCAGCGGTGAAGGCCGCCGCGATATTCGAGCTGGCTGCGGCGAGGGTCATCACGCCCCCCCAGGAAAAGCCCAATACGCCGATGCGGGCCGGATCGATCCCCGGGTACGACGACAGGAACTCGAGCGCAGCGAAGGCGTCCCGATAGGTGTAGGACGGATGCGGCGGACGCGCGGCGAGCGAGCGTCCCATCCCGCGCGCTTCCCACATGTCGATCTCGAGAGTGGCGATCCCCGCCTCATTCAGCGCGCGGGCATAGAAGTCACCGCGCGCGTCCACTCCCGCCGATCCGTGCAGGATGACCACCGCCGGGAGCTTGTTCCGGGCCACGAAACATTTCGTGCGCTGCTCCAGCGCAACCGGCAGCATCAGCTTGCCCTTGACCGTCAGCGGGGTCTGCGTCGGGGCAGCCGGCGGTGCCGCTGGCGTGGACAAGGTCGATTGCAGCTCGACAAAATCAATCACCGGGCGTTGCTGGCGCTGGCAATCGTTCTCCTGGCCGGGTCGGCGGGGTTCACCGGCAGCCACGGCAAGGGGCATCGCCAGTCCGACGAGGAACGTAATCCCTGAAGCAATGACTCGCATATCGACGATCTCCTGAAAGGTTGAACGGTTTCACACGGAAGTCGTTTTTCCATAATCGCAAGATGGGGAAATTCTACCGCAGAGTTGCGCAACTTCTTGCCATGGTGGCCAGGAACCCTGCCAGAATCCGCACCCTGGCCAGGCATTCGCGGCCGCGCCCGCCGGATCTCGTGCACGACGGCACGCGATCCGGCAGCGACCGCAAGGAGAAAGAGAAATTTTCTTCCGCCAGCCGATCAAGCAGGTGTTACCGAGGATCTATTATCCCGAACCCCAATAAAACGACCGCTTTCTGGAAGGATCCGTCGTGAGTGATGTCATCAAGAGCAGGATTCGCCAGCTGTATCAGTTTCTCAAGGAAGCCAATCAGCTTCGCTTCCGACCGGTGCGCAGCATCGAGCTGCAGCCCAGGGTCGTCCGCCTGGCAGACCTGCCCGACCACCCGGCAATGCAGTTGTTGCGGCCGGTGCGGACTGATCACCCGGAAGCCATTCCCGACACGCTGCTGCGCGTGCAGCGCCCGCTGCTGACCCGCTGCCCGGAACCACCGCCGTCGATTGCCGGCTGGCTGCTGCCGAAATGGGACGATCCGGCGAGGATGCCGGCACCTGCCGAAAGCGCCAATGGCAGCGACGAGGAAGGCCGCACGATCACCATCGGTTTCGCTGACGATGACGATCGGGTCGCCGATTTCGCCGCCTGGTCCGCCCGGCGCGAGGCCTGGCGCACGCCGGAGATCGCTGCGCGCCAGGCCATGGCCTTCTTCGAGCGCTTCTACGACATCTACGCGGCGATCGAGAAGGACGGCGAGGAACTGGAGCTGCTGGCCGCCGATGGCCATTTCCTGTGGCTCGCGACCTCGGGCGTCGACGGTCCGGTCAGCGTCCATCATCCGATCCTGCTCAAGCGCGTCGAGCTTCGCTTCGATCCCCGGGTCCCCGAATTCACGGTCCATGAAACCGACCGCGAGCCCGAACTCTACGGCAGCCTGTTCGTCGATCTGCAGGACATCGCTCCGACGGCGATCCGAGAGCGCAAGAACGAACTCGAAAACGCGGGTTATCATCCGCTCGGCTGGGACGACACCGAAGCCTTCCTGCGCACCTTCATCCAGACCGTTTCCCCGCTCAGGGGCGAATACCTCGACGGGCTGCCGCACGACGGTGCGACGACCACGCCGCGGCTTTATCGCGAGCCGCTGCTGCTGCTGCGGAAACGCATTGCCGGCATCGCCAATGCCGTCGACGCGATCATCGGCGACATCGATCTGGGCGTCACCTTTCCCCCCTCGCTGGCCCAGATCACCGGCACCATGGCCGAATGGGAGAGCGCCGGTTTCGGCAACCCTGCGGACGCCGGGAGCGCCGAACGAGGCGCGGCGAACTTCAGCGACGACGACATCCTGCTCGCCAAGGAAGCCAACGACGAGCAGATGCAGATCATCCGCCGGCTCGAATATCGCGGCTCGGTGCTCGTCCAGGGGCCGCCCGGGACCGGCAAGACGCATACCATCGGCAACCTGATCGGCCATCTGCTGGCGCAGGGCAAGTCGATCCTCGTCACTGCGCAGACTGCCAAGGCCTTGCGCGTCGTTCGCGACAAGGTCCCGGAGATGCTGCAGCCGCTCGCCGTCTCGGTCCTCGGCAGCGATCAGGGCGCCCGCCAGCAACTCGCGTCGTCGATCAACGCGATCACCGAGCGGCTGACCCGCGACAGCGCCCAGGGCCTGCTGCAAAAGGCAGACCGCCTGGCAGCCGAGCGCTGCCGGTTGCTGAGCGAAAGTCGGCAATTGGCCGACCGCTTGCGCCAGGCGCTCGACAACGAGTACCGGGAGATCATCGTCGGCGAAGAGCGCTACACACCGGCCGATGCGGCGCGGCGGGTGGCGGCCGGGAGCCTCAGCGACGGCTGGATTCCGGCACCGGTCGCGCTCGGCAGCGACCTCTGCCTGGGCGAGCAGGAACTGGTGCGGCTGTATGCGCTCGGCACCGCATCGACGAGCGAGGAGGACCAGGATGCGCGTCGCCCGCTGCCGGCACTGGCGCAATGGCCTTCGCAGCGGCAGTTCGAGCTGATGCTGTCAAGCTACCGGCAGCTCACCACGGTCGACCTCACGCCGGGCGCCGAGCGCTGGCAGGCGGGCGATCGCGGCAGCGAATCGATCGAGCAACTCGCCGGCGAGCTCGCGGCCGAGTTTTCCGACGACCTGCGCCGTCAGTCATGGCGGCCCTACGCGATTGTCGCCGGCATTCATGGCGGCGGCGAGCGCGAAGTCTGGCAAAGGCTGATCGCCAACATCGAACTCGCGGTACAGGTCACTGCCCGGCACGCCTTGCTCCTCCACCACCGTCCGCGCCTCTCGCCGGCGATGCCGATCGAGCAGCAACGGCAGCTTTGCCTCGCCATCGGCCAGCACCTCGACGGCGGCGGCAAGCTCGGCTTTCTGCAACTCGCGACGCGCCCGGCGTGGCGGCAATTCATTCGGACGACGTCGGTCGCCGCGGGACAGCCGCAGCACCGCGACCATTTCGAGGCGCTCGCCCAGCAGGCCGAGATCGAGCACCTGCGGAGCAGTCTCGCAGCGGCGTGGGATTCGCTGATCGGGCAGTACATCGAGCAGCCCTTCAACAGCCTCGGCACTTCGCCCGAGCTCGCCTGCCGCGCACTGATCCCCGAGATCCGGCGCTGCCTCGACTGGCATGCAACGGTCTGGCTGCCGCTCGCCGCCCGGCTGCAGGAAGAAGGACTGCAGCTCGCGAGGTTGATCACCTCGCTGCCGCGCCGGCTGAGCCCGGTCGCCGAACACCTGCTGATCGAAGAACTCGCTGCGTCGGTCCTGCCGCCCCTCCTGGCAAGCGAAGCGGCGCGGCGCCGGCTGCGGGAATGCGAGGCCGGTTTCAGGGCGCTCGTCGATCTCGCGACCGAGGTCGACCCGACTTCGCCCGATCAGGGCTGTATCGGCCGCCTGATCGCCGCCGTCCGCTGCCGCGACGGCACCGCCTATGCGGCAGCGCTGGCTTACGCCGGGCGCCTGCAGACGATCAGGCCCCTGCTCGCCGAACGGGATGCGCTGGCGGCCAGACTCGCCCGCGTCGCGCCGGGCTGGGCGCAGATGATCCTCCACCGGCTGCCACCGCACGACCGGGGGAGCGCGCCGGGCGACTGCGCGGGGGCGTGGGCCTGGCGCCAGCTGCACGACGAGCTGGCCGAGCGCGACCGGCTTGATGCGCACGCACTGCAACGCGAGATCGACCGCGCGCGCGCGGCGCTGCGCGAGCTGACGCAATCCCTGATCGACGCCAGGGCCTGGGGCCGGCAACTGGAACGGCTGCAGGGCGATCACTCGATTCGCCAGGCCCTGGTCGGCTGGCTCGACACCAGCCGCCGCCTGCTGTCGACGCGGCGCCTCGACCGGCGGCAGACCCTGCTCGGCGAGGCGCGCAAGCTGATGAAGCAATGCGCCGATGCGGTGCCGGTCTGGATCATGCCGATCGCCATCATGGCCGAGAGCTTCGACCCGCGGACGACGCGCTTCGACGTCGTGATCATCGACGAAGCCAGCCAGGCCGACCTCAATGCACTGATCCCGCTCTACCTCGGCAAGCAGGTGATCGTCGTCGGCGACCATGAGCAGGTGACGCCGCTGGGGGTCGGCAAGGGACAGGTCATCCTCGAAAATCTGCGCAAGTCGATGCTGCAGGCGATCCCGAACGCGCACCTGTTCGACCACCTGTCGTCGATCTACGACATCGGCCGGCAATCGTTCGGTGACGCGCTGCGGCTGGTCGAACATTTCCGCTGCGTGCCGGAGATCATCGCCTTCAGCAACCAGCTCTCCTACGACGGCCAGATCCGGCCGCTGCGCGAGGCCAATTCGACCGACCTCAAGCCGGCGTGCGTCGCCTGCCGGGTCGATGGCATCCGCGAGGGCGACATCAACCGGGTCGAGGCGCGGCGCATCATCGACACCATCGCGGCAATGATTCGGCATCCGCGCTATGCCGGCAAGACGATCGGCATCATCTCGCTGCTCGGCGAAGCGCAGGCCCTGCTGATCCAGTCGCTGCTGCACCAGGAGATCGACGGCGCCGAGATCGCGCAGCGGCGGATCCAGGCCGGCATCTCGGGCGAGTTCCAGGGCGACGAGCGCGACGTCGTCTTCCTCTCGATGGTCGACAGCACGCCCGCCGAGGGGCCGCTGCGCACCACCGGCGAAGGCGCTTTCGAACTCATCAAGAAGCGCTACAACGTCGCCGCGAGCCGTGCCCGCGACCAGATGTGGGTGGTGCATTCGTTCGATCCCGACCGTCACCTGAAGCCCGGCGACCTTCGCCTCAGGCTGCTGCAGCACGTCCGCGATCCGCTTTCGGCAAGCCAGGGTTTCAACCAGGAGGTCGGCAAGACCGAGTCACCGTTCGAGCGCGAGGTGCTCAGGCGCCTGACCGACGCCGGTTACCGGGTCACCTCGCAGTGGCGGGTCGGCTACTACCGGATCGACATGGTGGTCGAGGGCGCCGGCAGGCGTCTGGCGATCGAGTGCGATGGCGACCGTTACCACCCGCTCGAAAAGCTCGCCGACGACATGGCACGACAGGCCATTCTCGAACGGCTGGGCTGGCAGTTCGTCCGCATTCGCGGCAGCGCTTTCTACCGCAACCCGCACCTCGCGCTGCAACCGGTCTTCGAGCGCCTCGACGAGGTCGGCATCCTGCCGGAGCCAGAGACCGACCGCTCACTGCCGGCCGACCAGACGCTGATCGATGAACTCGACGCGCTGATCGCCACCCACGCAGCGCCCGCAGCGGCGTAAGCTAGCCCGCCGCTGCCGGTTCGCCGCCGAGGGCCGCCAGCAGGTCGTCGAGCAGCTGCGCCACTTCGCCGGTCATCAGGGTGAAGTCGATGTCGAAGCGTTCGTCCTCGTTGTCGCCCTGGCCTTCGGCCTGTTCCTTGAGCAGGTCGAGAAAGACGAGGCGCTTGACCTGCAGGAGGTCGTTGAGAACGAACGAGATGCGGTCGTTCCAGGTCATCGCGAGGCGGGTCACGACCTTGCCGGCGGCGATGTGCTGGCGGATCTCTTCGCCGTCGAGCGAGTGCTTGGCATAGCGCACGGTGGCTTTCTCGGTCGAGCGCAGTTCGAGGTCCTGATCGAGGGTGAAAGCGGCCGGCGCTTCGCCGCCGGCGACCCAGCCGGTCATCGCTGCCGAAGGCGACTGGCAAACCTTGACCACCTTGGCCGGCAGGCCCCCGAGCGACTTCTGCAGGTGTTCGAGAAACTCCTCGGCTTTCGCCGGCGACGCCGAATCGATCACCAGCCAGCCATTGATCGGGTCGATCCAGCCGTAGGTGCTGCGGCTGCGGACGAAGGCGCGCGGCAGGAGTTCGAGGGTCATCTCTTCGACCATCTCGCGCATCTCGCGGCGCCCGATGCGGCGCCCCTCGGCTTCCTCGATCTCCTTCGCCTTGTCGCTGGCGAAGCGCTTGACGATCGACGCCGGCAGCAGCTTTTCCTCGATCCCGAGCGCCAGCAGCCACTGCTGGTTGACCCCATGCACCAGACTGCCACCGGCGCGCGGCGCGACCCAGCCGATACTGCGCGCATCGGTGGCACTGCAGCCGTGCAGGGTCAGACTGGCGAGCTGCTCTTCAAGCTGGGTGCTGTCGGTTGCCCAGTTCCTGGGGAGACGGTAGAGGTGAAGATTTTTGAACCACATGTTCGGACCCGAAAAAGTGGGGGATTATAGGCTGGAAAAGCGTCGCCATCGCGTGCCATCGGCTGGTCGAGGCGGACTGGTCATTGCCCGTGTTTTCCCCGTCGCCATTAACCGATACGTCGGGGGGCTCTATCGATTCCATTGATTCGCTGCTTGGGGACTAGTGCACGAAAAACCCGGCCGCAGCC
This sequence comes from Candidatus Accumulibacter jenkinsii, assembly GCA_036625225.1. GTDB lineage: Bacteria > Pseudomonadota > Gammaproteobacteria > Burkholderiales > Rhodocyclaceae > Accumulibacter > Accumulibacter jenkinsii. The sequence goes on from JAZKUF010000002.1 coordinate 994,394, forward strand.
GGGGTGATTTTTGACTGCCAGAAGGCTCAGAAGCGAAACAGGACGCTAAGCAGCCAGGTATCGATGTTGCTTTCGCCGGTCGTGTTTTCCTTGCCGACATCGGCTGTCCGATCGTATCCAAGACGCATCCCGACGCGCGGCGTGAAGTCGTACTGAACCCCGAGTCCATAACGCCAGTTCCATTCGGATTCGCTGTCACTGAGATCGGCGCCGGCGGCGGCCAGGGCGCCAGCGAAGGCACCGGTCGCCGAAAGACTGGACTTCGTCGTCGTCCTGACGGTGCCCACCCGGCCGAATAGCGAAAAACCGGCGCCCACCGGATAAGAGGCGATCGCGTTGATGAACCACCCGTCGGCCTTGACGTCCCCGCTCAGGCTGCCGGTCAGCGGCGTGACAATGGTGGCGCTTTGCTTGAACTTGCCAAAATCGATGTAGCCACCTTCAAGAGCGATGTACGGATTGAACTGGTAGCCAATGCCCAGGCTCCAGGCGGTGTCCTTCTCGTCCTTTGATTCACTGCCTGTCGCGCCGATGCTCGCCAGATCGAAGCTGTCGAGATCCACCCGCGATTGGCCGACACTTCCCACCATGTGCCAGCCCTGCAGCGCGTCCTGTGCCCAGGCACAATTCGTCCCCGCACTCAGTGCCGCCGTGAGCAGAGCTACTGTAAGAGTTCCGACTTTCATCATTGCTTTTCTCCAGAAGATATAAGGTTCCAAGAGGGATCAAAAGACGAGGTGGCCGGAGGATCCGGCAGGTCCCGACGATGAGGAAAATCCTCAAGTGCTCTATTTCACCGGGACGGACGTGAGTTTTCCGCCTGAGACGGCATTTGGCTGCGAGTACGGCTCACGCTTGCCTTCCTTGAGTTCGAAGGCCGGTGTGGGCTGGCCTTCCTTGAACTCCTGCCGATCGAAGGACAATTGTTTGCCAAAAACCAGTTGCAGCCAGGTGGGGTAGTTGTAGGCGGTGCCTTTGGCATGGTCGATGATCGCGCCCACGCCGCCGCCGAAGATGATGTTGCCAAACATGCCCGCTCCGACGCGCGAACTCACCACCGCCTTGGCATCAGGTTGGCTGGCGATACTGCAGGCGATCATCAGGTCGTCGCTCGACTTGCGTACCATAACCGAACCCGGCGAGATGACAGTGAAGTGACCATTGGCGTTATCGAGCAAGCACTGCGCGCCCTTGATTTCCTCACCCTGGTCAGTGAACGTTTCGACCCGCAACGATTGTCCTGCATCGGTGACAATCGTCGCGCAGCCGCTGGCGAGCAGACTTACGGTTGCTGAGATCAAGGCCAGGATGCGCATCAGCTTCCCCCGGTGAAGGTATACGGCAAGCACGAAGGCTGAACGCCTCCCCCTGCCATCCATAACCATACTGTTTGAAAGGTGTATTCGTCAATTTTTTTTCGGAGGCGGGGGCCTGCGCTGGGCCGCCTGAGAAAAGCGAAATTCCGCCGTCCAACACTTTCGTTCAACCCCCTACAGCGCGGTCGCGACGCCGGGGTGGGTCGGCGCCTGTGCTATCATGCGCCGTTGTTTCCGCCCATCAGGCCAGCCCTTGTTGAACTGCGATCTTCACTGCCATTCCATCTGCTCGGACGGCCTGCTGCCGGCGGACGCGGTCGCCCGTCGGGCGGCCGGCAACGGCGTCGACCTGCTGGCCCTGACCGACCATGACGACCTCGAAGGCCTGCCCCTCGCCCGGGCAGCGGCCGACGAAGTCGGCATGGCCTTCGTCAATGGCGTTGAAATCTCGATCGAATGGGAAGCGCTGCAAATCCACCTGCTGGGCTTCGCTTTTGATCACACCCATCCAGTGCTCAATGCGGGTCTCGCCGGCATTCGTTCGGGCCGGATCGAGCGCGCGCAGCGAATGGCGGCCGAACTCGACAAGGCCGGCATTAGCGGGGCCTTCGCCGGCGCGATGCGCTACGCGGCCAACCCGAACCTGATCAGTCGCGCACATTTCGGTCGCTTTCTCGTCGAAACAGGGGTCTGCAAGGACCTGCGCAGCGTCTTCGAATCGTACCTGGTTCCCGGTCGGCCCGGTTATGTCAAGCATCGCTGGGCGACCCTGGCCGATTCGCTGGCCTGGATCAGCGCTGCCGGCGGCGTCGCGGCGATCGCTCACCCGGGGCGCTACAAGCTCTCGCGCGCCGACCTGCGGCGCTTTCTCGACGAGTTCAGGGATCTTGGCGGGCAGGCGATCGAGGTCGTGTCGGGCAGTCACACTGCCGAGCATGTCGACCTTTTCGGCCGCCTGGCGAAGGAGTATGGCTTTTTCGCCTCGCGCGGCTCGGACTTCCACGGACCGGGCGAGAGTTATGTCGACCTCGGCCGACTGGCCTCGCTGCCGGCTGGCCTCGCGCCCGTCTGGCAGCTGTTCTGAGCGACCCGAAAAGCCCATGGTCCAGTACCTCACCATCCACCCCGACAATCCGCAGCCGCGGCTGCTGCAGAAGACTGTAGAGGTCATCCGCCAGGGCGGGGTCATCGCGCTGCCGACGGATTCGAGCTATGCCCTGGGTTGCCAACTGGGTGACAAGGCCGCGGTAGCGCGGATTCGCAGCCTGCGGGGCGTCGACGAGCGCCACCACCTGACGCTGATGTGCCGCGACCTGTCGCAGATCGGCCAGTTCGCGCGCGTCGACAACGCCCGTTATCGCCTGCTCAAGGCCACCACGCCGGGAAGCTACACCTTCATTCTCGAAGGGACCCGGGAGTTGCCGCGCCGCGTCCTGCACCCCAGGCGCAAGACCATTGGTCTGCGCGTACCGGCGCACACGGTCGCGCTGGCCCTGCTCGAGGCCCTCGGCGAACCGCTGCTCACGTCGACCCTGATCATCGCCGGCGACGACGAGCCGCTGACCGAGGGCTGGGAAATCCGCGAGCGGCTCGACGAGCAGCTCGAACTGATTCTCGATGGGGGCCATTGCGGGATCGAACCGACCACCGTCGTCGATCTGACGGTATCGCCGCCGGTGCTGATTCGCGCCGGGCTCGGGGCGCTGGCGCCGCTTGGCCTCGATTGAGGAGAACGACGTGGAAGGATTGATCCAGAGCATTGCCATCGCGGCCCTGCCGGTGATTTTTGCCATCACCCTGCACGAGGCGGCGCATGGTTATGCGGCGCGCCATTTCGGTGACCCGACCGCCTGGCAGGCCGGGCGGATCACCGCCAATCCGCTGAAGCATATCGATCCGGTGGGAACGATCCTCGTGCCCGGAATCATTCTGCTCCTGTCCACCGGCGGCATGCTCTTCGGCTGGGCCAAGCCGGTGCCGGTCGACTTCGGTCGCCTGCGCCATCCCAAGCGCGACATGCTGTGGGTCGCCGCCGCCGGTCCGGCGGCCAATTTCGCGATGCTTCTGTGCTGGGCGGCGCTGCTCAAGCTGGCCTGGCTGTTGCCACTGAACTTCTTCAGCCTGCCAATGGCAGAGATGGCCAAGATCGGCATGTCGATCAACCTGGTGCTGATGGTCCTCAACCTCTTGCCGCTGCCGCCGCTCGATGGCGGCCGGATCGCCGTCAGCCTGCTGCCGCCACAGGCCGCCTGGCGCTTCGCGCAGCTTGAGCGCTTCGGCTTCCCGATCCTGCTGCTGCTGTTGTTTACGGGCGTGCTCGGTTCGCTGCTGACGCCGGTGGTCCGCCTGCTTGCCGGGCTGGTCGAAGCCCTCTTTCAATTACCTTCCTGAACCGTCGAAAACAGATCATGTACGCAGAACGAGTCCTCTCCGGGATGCGCCCGACCGGCAGCCTGCATCTCGGACACTACCACGGGGTCCTCAAGAACTGGGTCCGGCTGCAGCACGAACACCCCTGCCTCTTCTTCGTCGCCGACTGGCACGCGCTGACCACCCAGTACGATGACCCGCAAGGCATCGTCGCTTCGTCCTGGGAGATGGTCATCGACTGGCTGGCGGCGGGCGTCGATCCGGCCAGGGCGATCCTCTTCATCCAGTCGCAGGTCCCCGAGCACGCCGAACTGCATCTGCTGCTCTCGATGATGACGCCGCTCGGCTGGCTGGAGCGCGTCCCGACCTACAAGGATCAGCAGGAAAAGCTCGAGAACAAGGATCTGTCGACCTACGGTTTTCTCGGCTATCCGCTCCTGCAGGCGGCCGACATCCTGATCTACCGCGCCGACAAGGTGCCGGTGGGTGAGGATCAGGTGCCGCACATCGAGTTTTCACGCGAGCTCGCGCGCCGCTTCAACCATCTCTACGGACGCGAAGCGGGTTTCGCCGAAAAGGCCCGGGAAGCGGTGAAGAAGCTCGGCGCCAAGCGGGCCCGCCGTTACGAAGTGCTGCGCACGGCTTATCAGCAACAGGGTGAGCAGGCGGCGATCGAACGTGCACGGGCGCTGCTCGACGAGGTCCACGAGCTGTCGCACGCCGACCGCGAACGGCTAGCCGGTCACCTCGAAGGCACCGGCAAGATGATCCTCGTCGAACCCGCTGCGCTGCTCACCGAAGCCTCGCGGATGCCCGGCCTCGACGGCCAGAAGATGTCGAAATCGTACGGCAACACGATCACCCTGCGCGAGGACGCCGCGGCGGTGACGCACAAGGTCCGCCGGATGCCGACCGACCCGGCACGGATTCGCCGCAGCGACCCCGGCGACCCGGACAAATGCCCGGTCTGGCAACTGCACCAGGTGTACTCGGACGAGGCCTGCCAGGCCTGGGTGCAGCAGGGCTGTCGCAGCGCCGGGATCGGCTGCCTGGACTGCAAGCAACCGGTGATCGACGGCATCCTGCACGAGCAGGCCCCGATGCGCGAGCGCGCACAACCCTACCTCGATGCTCCCGGCCTGGTGCGCGAGATCATTGCCGACGGCAACGCCCGGGCGCGCCACCTCGCCCGCGAAACGATGCGCGACGTGCGCCAGGCGATGGGACTGGACTACCCCTGAAGCCGTGGCGGTGACCCCATGAGCGCCTCCTCCAGCAGCGATCCGCCGACTGCCACCCTGGCCCGGATCTACGGCGAACCGCTGACGCAGCTGCCGCTCGACCTCTACATCCCGCCCGATGCGATGGCGGTCATGCTCGACGCTTTCGAAGGACCGCTCGACCTCCTCCTGTACCTGATCCGCAAGGCCAACGTCGATGTCCTCGACATCCCGATGGCGTTGCTGACCGAGCAGTATCTGGTCTATGTCGACGCGATGCGCGCGCAGAACCTCGAACTCGCCGCCGACTACCTGCTGATGGCCGCCCTGCTGATCGAGATCAAGTCGCGCATGCTGCTGCCGAAGCCGCCGCTGGTGGCCGGCGAAGAAGCCGATGATCCGCGCGCCGAACTGGTCCGCCGCCTGATCGAATACGAGCAGATGAAAATCGCGGCACAGGCGCTCAACGCTTTGCCGCAGGCCGAACGCGATTTCGACTGGGTCGAGGTGTGGGTCGAGAAAACCCTGCTGCGGCGTCTGCCGCAGGTCAGCGCGCTCGACCTGCAGAACGCCTGGTACGGCATCCTGCGCCAGGCGAAGCTGCACACCCGTCACCGGGTGCAGCGCGACGAGCTCTCGGTGCGCGAACACATGGGGCTGATCCTGCGTCGCCTGCGCGCGGCCGGTGGCTTCGTCGAATTCATCGATCTCTTCGACCCGAAGCTCGGTGCCCCGGTGCTGGTGGTGCATTTGCTCGCGCTGCTCGAACTGGCGCGCGAGCGCCTGCTCGAAATGACCCAGGTCGAGGCCTTTGCGCCGATTTACCTGCGCCTGGCCGATGCGCCTCACGACGGCCGATAGCGCAGGGCTGAAGCGGGCGCTCGAGGCGGTGCTGCTCGCCAGCCGGCAGCCGCTGTCGCTCGGCGACCTGCGGCGGGTGTTCGCCGATCAGCTCGCGGTCGACCTCCTGCCTGCCCTGCTCGACGAGCTGCGCGCGGAATGGGACGGGGATGGACACGCGCTCGAACTTCTGCAGGTGGCGAGTGGCTGGCGCTTCCGCACGCGCGCCGAGTTGATGCCCTTTCTCGATCGCCTGAACCCGGAAAAGCCGCCGCGCTACTCGCGCGCGGTCCTCGAGACGCTGGCCATCATCGCCTATCGACAACCGGTGACGCGCGGCGACATCGAGGACATTCGTGGCGTCACGGTGGCGACGCAGGTGATCCGGATGCTCGAGGAACGTGGCTGGGTCGACGTCGTCGGTCATCGCGACACGCCCGGGCGACCGGCCCTGCTGGCGACGACCCGCAAATTTCTCGACGACCTCGGTCTGCGCAGCCTCGCCGACTTGCCGGCGCTCGCCCAGATCAATCCCCATCCCACCCCCGACCCCTCTCCCGCCCACGGGTGAGGGAGATTCGCGCGTCGCTGGCGCGACTTCAACGGTAACCCTGGACCTCGCTGATGCCCAATAATACTCGCCGCCCCCCTGCCGCTCCTTCCCGTCTGCCCCGCCCCGACGGCGGACGACAGCGTTCGCCAGACGCCCCCGCCACGGCCGAAAGCCCCCGCTCGCTGCCCCGCACGGTGGCCGGCGAGACCTCCCGGCGCAGCCGCCATCAGGAGCCTGCCGGCAAACCCGAGCGCCTGCACAAGCTGCTCGCGAACAGCGGCATCGGGTCGCGCCGGGAGATGGAAGCGCTGATCGCCACCGGTCGCATCAACGTCAATGGCGAGACGGCGCATGTCGGACAGACGGTCAGCCCGGGCGACCGGATCAAGGTCAATGGCAAGCTCGTCCAGTTGCGCTTCTCCGACCGCCTGCCGCGGGTGATCCTGTATCACAAACCGGAAGGCGAGATCGTCTCGCGCAACGACCCGGACCACCGGCCGAACGTGTTTACCGCGCTGCCCCGGATGTCGGCCGGGCGCTGGGTGGCGGTCGGCCGCCTCGACTTCAACACCAGCGGCCTGCTCCTGTTGACCACCTCGGGCGATCTCGCCAATCGACTGATGCACCCCCGCTACCAGCTCGTCCGCGAGTACGCGGTGCGCATCCTCGGCGAGTTGCCGGAAGACGCGCGGCGAAGCCTGCTCGATGGCATCGAGCTCGAAGACGGCCCGGCCAAATTTGCCAGCTTTCAGGAAGCTGGTGGCGAAGGGGCCAACCACTGGTATCGGGTGTCGATCTTCGAAGGCCGCAACCGCGAGGTGCGCCGGATGTTCGAAGCCGTCGGCGTCGTCGTCAGTCGCCTGATGCGCGTTCGCTACGGTCCGATCGTCCTGCCGCCCGGCCTCAAGCGCGGCCAGGTGCAGGAACTGCCCGAAGCGGAGGTCAAGCGCCTGCTGATCGACTTCGGCATGCCGCCGCCGGACGCGAGCCGCCCCCCGCGCCGGACGCGGGAACCCTGACCCGGACGGGTCGAATCAGCCGCAGGCGAACGGCGACCAGACCTCGTGCCGGCGTGTCGCCAATCGCTAAGCGCAGCCGGAATGTCAGTGCTATCATTCCCCGACTGACACCAACAAGCCTCATGGAGGGGATATGTTCAAGTTGCCACAGCGGTCGTTTTTCTCATCGAGCATTCCCCTTGCCCTGTGTGCCGGGGTGACGCTGGTCGCCTGCGCCACCCCATACAGCGAGGCACCGATTGCGACCAGTTTCACCACCACCAGACAACTCAAGTTGCAGGCCGGCTCCCACTGGAACGCGATCGCCGAACACGCCGCCGGTTCCCTGATGGAATCGCTGCGGCTCGGCAAGGGCTGCATTGCGCCGCAGCTCGAATGCGAGCGGATCTACGTCCGCGGACCGGCGCAGCCGTCCGACTTCGCGCAGGCGTTCCGCACCCAGTTCATCACCTCGCTCGTCAAATCGGGAGTCACCGTCGCCCGCAATCCGGGCGGAGCGATAGAAGTCGATTTCGACATTCAGGTGGTCAAGTTCTCGCCCCACCGCCCGGACGGGACCTTCAACAGTGCCACGGTGATCTTCGGCGGGCTGTGGGCCCTCGAAGGCCTGTGGGTACACACGTCGCCGGGCGCTGCCGGCGCACTGGCCCTGGCGGCTTTCGACGCCAACCGCTGGCTGACTTCCGAACTCGCCGCGGGGCCGATTCCGCAGCACGAAGTGATCGTGACGGTCTCGGCAAGCGACGCGACGCGCTATCTGGGACGGACGACCAACGTCTATTACGTCGCTGACACCGACCAGATGCTGTACCGGACGCCAGCGGTCCTGAGCACCATCTCGGTCAGCGGAGGCGAATGATGATCAAGCCCCTGCTCTGCAGCCTGCTGTCGGCCGCCGTCCTCGGCGGTTGCGCCAACGAGGCGAGAATCGACCGCGCTCCCGAACCGACCTATGAATCGGCCGCCCGCAGCCCCTTCGTTGCCGCCAACTATCGCGCCGCCGAGGCCTTGATGAGCCAGTTCGGCAAGGGGTCCGAGAGCGGTCCGCTGATCGTCGCGACGGTGGTGAACATCGACGCGCTCGATCAGTCCTCGACCCTGGGCCGACTGATTTCCGAACAGCTGTCGGCGCGCTTCACCCAGGGCGGCTTGACCATGGTCGAAATGAAGTTTCGCAGCAAGGTCTACATGAAGAAGAGCGAGGGCGAACTTCTCCTGACGCGCGAAATCACCGAAGTGGCGCGTTCGCACCAGGCGCAGGCGGTCATCGTCGGGACCTATGGCCTGAGTGGCGAATCGGTCTTCGTCAATGTCAAGATCGTCCAGCCAGGGAGCAACTACGTCCTCGCCGTCCATGATTACGTCCTGCCCGCCAACAGCGAGATTCGCAGCCTGATGAGCCGCGCCCGCTAAGACCCCGCCACTGGCAGCGCCGACGGCGGGAATACGCGCGCAACCCCGCAAAGTCGCGCCCGCACGCCGCGGCCCAGCGTCATCGGCAGCCACCCGTCTCAGGGATCGATGCCCGCGGCCGGCCGCTCTGGCTGCCGCGGCGGCGCGGCAAGCAGACCGGCGATCATCATGTCGACCATCGCCGGCGCCGCGAGGTGGAGGTCAAAAGCGCCGGGGTGGGTCATCATGTCGACCATCGCCGGCGCCGCGAGGTGGAGGTCAAAAGCGCCGGGGTGGGTCAGCCAGAGCTGAATGACGCCGTGGAAAAAGGCGTGCAGCAGGTGCGCCGCGAGATTGCTGTCGGTTGCCGCGGGCAGCCGGCCCTGGTCGACGGCGCGGACGACGATGCGCTCGACGGCGCGAACACACTGGCGGTCCATTTCATCGACCTGCGGCGTGCCGTCGGCCGTGCTGGTCCGGCGCTCGGACTTGCAGAGCAGGATCTCGAGCACTGCGCGCGTGCGCGGGTTCGACGCGATCTCCCGCAGGGCCTGGATCGACACCTCGCGCAAGGTCGCAATGGCGTCGTCACCGTCGCTGTCCGCCGCCTGTTCGAGGCGACTTTGCATCGGCAGCGTGGCGCGGCTGCACAGGGCACCGAACAACTCTCCCTTGTCGCGGAAATGCCAGTAGACGGCGCCGCGGGTGACGCCTGCGGCGCTCGCCACGTCGCCGAGTGTCGCCCGCGTCACGCCGCTTTCGCGGAACACGAGTTCGGCGGCGTCGAGCAGTGCGGCGCGGGTGGCCAGAGCTTCGTCTTTCGTTCTTCTCACTGTCTCTTCAGTCCTGAGGGAAAGCAGGCATTTCGGCGACCCCATTTACAAACATTCCCGAATGTACGTAAAATTCGCGGGGTCCGCAAGTCGTGCTGCCTGAAAGCGCGACGCGCCCCCGAGGAGTCCCCATGTCTGCGTCCCATTCCCGCCTTTTTGCTTCCTGCCGCTGGCTGCTGAGCGCCGCCGTGATCGCCGCCGCAGGCTGCGGACAAGCCCCGTCGCCCGGCGGCATGGGCGGTTTCCCGCTGCCGGAGGTGACGACGATCACCGTCCAGCCCGCAGCCTTCCCGGTAACCTTCGAATACGTCGGGCAGACCGCGGGTTCGAAAGAGGCCGAGGTGCGGGCACGAGTGACCGGCATCGTCGAGCAGCGCCTCTACCAGGAAGGCGCCGCCGTGCGCGCCGGGCAGCCGCTGTTCCTGCTCGACGCGAAACCCTTCGCAGCGCAACTCGCCCTGGCCGAGGCCGAACTCGCGCGCGCCCGGGCACAGAAGTCGCAGGCCGACCGTGAAGCCGCGCGCCTCAAGCCGCTTGCCGAACGCCGGGCGATCGGCCAGAAGGAAGCCGACGACGCCGCTTCCGACGCCGAGTTCGCCGCCGCCGCGGTCAAGGCCGCGCAAGCGAAGCTGACCGAGGCGAAGCTCAATCTCGCCTACACCCGCGTCGTCGCGCCGATCGGTGGCCTCTCGACCCGCGCCCAGTTATCCGAAGGCAGCCTCGCCAACGCCAACACGACGCTGCTCACCACCATCTCGCAGGTCGACCCGATCTGGGTTGTGTTCAACGTCTCGGACAACGAGCAGTTGCGCCTCGACAAGGCGATGGCCGAAGGCCGCCTGACGCTGCCGCGCAACAACACCTTCATGGTGTCGCTCAAACTCTCCGACGGTTCGACCTTTCCGCGCAGCGGGCGGATCAACTTCGCCGACACGCGCGTCAATCCGCAGACCGGCAGTTACGAGATGCGCGCCGAGATCATTAACCCCGACCGCGCGCTGAAACCCGGCCAGTTCGTCCGCGTCGTCTTGCAAGGCGCAGAGCGCCAGGGGGTGCTGGCGGTGCCGCAGGCGGCGGTGCTCGAAGGGCCGCAGGGCAAGTTCGTCTACGTCGTCGGCCAGGACAAGGAAGGCAGGGACATCGCCCAGCCCCGGCCGGTGGTGGTCGGTGAGTGGTCCGAGAGCGAGGGGCGCAACGTCTGGCTGATCGACTCCGGACTCGCCGCCGGCGACCGCGTGATCGTCGAAGGCCTGGCGCGGATCATGCTGCCGAACTCGCCGGTGCGCGTGACCGACCCGGCCACCGAGGTCCCCCCGGCGGCAGCCGGCAAACCCTGACCGAACGAGCATAAGGCCATGTTCTCACGCTTCTTCATCGACCGGCCGATCTTCGCGATCGTCATCTCGATCCTGCTCGTCGTCGCCGGCCTCGCGGCGATGCGCTCGCTGCCGGTCGCTCAGTATCCCGAAATCGCCCCGCCGGTGGTGACGGTACAGGCGACCTACCCCGGCGCCTCGGCCGAAGTGATCGAAGCGACCGTCGCCGCGCCGCTCGAGAACGCGATCAACGGCCTGCCCGGCATGATCTACATGTCGTCGAATTCGACCTCGAACGGCGTCGCGCAAATCCAGGTCACTTTCGAGATCGGCAGCGACATCGATCTGGCCGCGGTCAACGTCAGCAACCGCGTCAAGCAGGTGGAATCGCGGCTGCCGCTCGAAGTTCGCCGGCAGGGGGTGACCGTCGAGCCCGGCTCGTCGGCCTTCCTGCAGGTGCTCGCCTTCTATTCGCCGGATGGCCGCTATGACGACCTGTTCACCTCGAACTATGTGACGCTGAACGTCCTCGACCGCCTCAAGCGGCTGCCGGGAACGACCAACGTCCAGATCTTCGGCGCCAAGGACTACGCCATGCGTATCTGGCTCAAGCCCGACCGCCTCGCACAGTTGAAGCTCACCCCCGGCGACGTCGCGCGCGCGATCAACGAACAGAACGCGCAGTTCGCCGCCGGCAAGGTCGGTCAGTCGCCGATCGGCAAGGGCCAGGATCTGGTTTATACGGTGACTTCGAAGGGGCGACTCGCGGACCCCGCGCAGTTCAACGAGATCATCGTCCGTGCCAACCCCGATGGCTCGACCGTCCGCCTCGCCGACGTCGCCCGGGTCGAGCTCGGTTCGCGTGACTACGAATTCAACGGCCGTTACAACGGCCAGCCGGCGACCCTCGTCGGCATCTTCCTGTCGCCCGGCGCCAACGCGCTCGACGTCGCGCAGAGCGTGCAGACCACGGTCGACGAGCTGCAGCAGCGCTTTCCCGAGGGCCTGCGCTACGCGGTGCCCTACGACACGACGCGCTTCGTCAAGGTGTCGATCGAGGAGGTGCTGAAGACGCTCGGCGAAGCCATGCTGCTCGTCTTCCTGGTGGTCTATCTCTTCCTGCAGAGCTGGCGCGCAGCGATCATTCCTTTCGCCGCGGTGCCGGTTTCGCTGATCGGCACCTTCGCCGGCATCTACCTGCTCGGCTACTCGATCAACACCCTGACCCTGTTCGGCATGGTGCTGGCGATCGGCATCGTCGTCGATGACGCCATCGTCGTCCTCGAAAACGTCGAGCGCATCATGCGCGAAGAAGGCCTGTCGCCGCGCGACGCCGCGGTCAAGGCGATGCACGAGGTGACCGGACCGATCATCGCCATCGTGTTGACGCTGACCGCGGTGTTCGTGCCGATCGCTTTCCTCGGCGGTCTCACCGGCGAGCTCTACCGGCAGTTCGCGGTCACCATCTCGATCTCGGTCGTCCTCTCGGGTGTGGTCGCGCTGACGCTCTCGCCGGCGCTCTGCGTGATCATGCTGCGGCACGGCCAGCACGAGCCGAACCGCTTCTTCCGCGGCTTCAACCGCTGGTTCGCGCGCGTCACCCTGCACTATCTCGACGGCGTCGTCTGGATGATCCGCCGCGCAGCGATCGTCCTCCTGCTCTTTGCCGGCATGGTGGCGATCACCGCTTTCCTCTGGCGGACGACGCCGGGCAGCCTGGTTCCCGACGAAGACCAGGGTTTCTTCATCAGCGCGGTGATCCTGCCCGACGGCGCCACACTCGAAAGGACGACCAGGGTCGTCGAGCAGGTCGAGGCGGCAGTGCGCAGCAACCCCGCCAACCAGGACGTCGTCGCTTTCGCCGGCTTCGACTTCATCGGCGGCGGCTTCCGCAACAATGCGGCGACCCTGTTCGTCACCCAGAAACCGTGGCATGAGCGGCAGACGACATCACAGCAGCTGGTCGGCGAGCTGTTCATGAAAACGGCGGGAATCAGGGAAGCGCTGGTGCTGGCCTTCAATCCGCCGGCGATCTTTGGTCTCGGCACCGCCGGCGGTTACGAGTTCTTCATCCAGAACCGCGGCGACGGCGGCCCGCGACGGCTGCAGGAAGTCTTGCAGCAGTTCCTCGCGCGCGCCAATAGCGACCCGCAGCTGGGTGGCGCGCAGACGCTCTGGCGGGCGACCGTGCCGCAGCTTTTCGTAGACGTCGACCGCGAGCAGGCGAAGAAGGCGGGAGTGGCGATCGACGAGGTCTTCGCCGCACTCTCGGCGACCCTCGGCACCTATTACGTCAACGACTTCAACAAGTACGGACGGACCTGGCAGGTGCTGATGTCGGCCGAACCCGAATACCGCCAGCGGCCGGCCGACATCGAAGGCGTCTACGTCCGCTCGGCAAGTGGCGAGATGGTGCCGCTGGCGGCGCTGGTCAAGGTCAGGCACTCGTCGGGCCCGGACTCGCTCGATCGCTTCAACAACCTGCCGGCGGTCAAGGTGATCGGCCAGACCGCACCCGGGATCAGCTCGGGACAGGGGATCGCCCGCGTCGAAGCGATTGCCCGCGAGGTGCTGCCGTCCGATTTCAGCTTCGACTGGGGCGGTTCGTCGTACCAGGAGAAGAAATCGAGCGGCGACTCGACCTTCGCTCTCGGCCTTGCCGTGGTGATGGTCTTCCTGATCCTCGCCGCGCAGTACGAGAAGTGGACGCTGCCCCTGTCGGTGCTGCTGGCTTTGCCTTTTGGCACCTTTGGCGCGCTCGTCGCGATCTGGGCCAAGAACCTGATCGGGCCGTTCTTCGGCGCGGCGCCGCTGACCAACGACGTGTACTTCCAGATCGGCCTCGTCACCCTGCTCGGTCTCGCCGCCAAGAACGCCATCCTGATCGTCGAGTACGCGGTATTGAAGCACGCCGAGGGTCTGTCGGCCTCGGCCTCGGCGATCGAAGCCGCGCGCCTGCGCTTCCGGCCGATCCTGATGACCTCGCTGGCCTTCATCCTCGGCGTCCTGCCACTCGCCATCTCGACCGGCGCCGGCGCCGGTGCCCGCCACTCGGTCGGAACCGGCGTCATGGGCGGCATGATCGCCGCAACCCTGCTCGCCGTCTTCCACGTACCGCTCTTCTTCAAGGTGCTCTACGACCGGCGAATCCGCGAAAACCGCTCGCACGACGAGTTGCTCGACGAGGTGCGCCACCTGCACCCGATACCGCAGGAAGGGGCGAACGACCCGCCAGCGCCGAAGGCGGAAAAGGGAGACGGCCATGGGTAAACGACTGCGCTCCCTGGCTCCGATCACTGCCCTGCTGCTCGCGCTCGCCGCCTGCCAGACGACACCCACCGCGCCGCCGCTGCTCGACCTGCCATCGATGACGGCGACCCCGGCGCCCGACCTCGAACGCTGGTGGACTACCTTCGACGACCCGACGCTGAGCGCTCTGGTGGACGAAGCGCTGGTCCACAACCTCGATCTGCAGGCGGCCATGGCGCGCGTCGATCTGGCGCGCTCGAACGTCCTGCTCGCGCAATCGTACCTCTACCCCAGCCTCGACCTCGGCGCCAACGCGAGCCGCAACCGGCGCACCCTGGTCGGTTCGCAACCGCTGCCGAGCGACTTCAACCCGACCAACAACGACTACCGGGTAGGTCTGCAGGCGGCTTACGAAGTCGACCTCTGGGGACGTTACCGGCAGGGGGCAAACGCCGCCCGCAGCGAGCTGCTGGCGACCGAGTACGCGCGCCAGACAGTGCGCACCGCCGTCGCCGCCGAAACCGCACGCGCCTACTTCGGCCTGCTCGCGGCCGACGCCGAACTGCTGCTGCTGCGCGACACGCAAAAATCGCGCGACGAGACGGTCGCGCTGCAGACCGAGCTCAATCAGGCCGGCGTCATCGGTGATTACGACCTGCAGCGGGCAAAGGCCGAACGGGCGGCAGTGAGCGCCAATATCGCCAGCGCCGAACGGGTGGTCGGCGGCTACGAATCGGCGCTGGCGGCGATCCTCGGCCGTTCGCCGCGCGCCGTTTTCGAGCCGCAGATCGCTCGCGACGTGACGCAGGTGCGCCTCGTCGGCGTGCCGCAGGTGCCGACCGGATTGCCCTCCGACCTGCTCGAACGGCGCCCCGACGTGAAACAGGCCGAGGCGCAGCTCGCCGCCGCCAGCCTGCGCATCGACTCGGCGCGGGCGCGCTATTTTCCGTCGCTCTCGCTGACCGCGGCCTACGGCTCCGAGTCGACGGCACTCGCCGACCTTTTTTCGGCGCCGGCACTCGCCTGGGGAATCGGTGCTTCGCTGTTGCAGCCCTTGATCGGCCTGAAAGCGATCGAGGCCAATATCGAGGCCGAAACCGCCCGCCGGGAAGCGGCCGTGGTGAGCTACGTGCAGACCGTGCAGAGCGCTTTCCGCGAAACGCACGACGCGCTGATCGCCAACCGCACCACGCGCGCAGCGCTCATTGCACAGAGCGAACGGGCGCAGAGACTCGAAGCGTCGCTCGAACTCGCCGACCTGCGCTACCGCGCCGGTTATTCCGGCTACATCGACGTCCTCGACGCACAGCGCCAGCTGCTGCAGGCGCAGACGCTGCAGATCATCGCCGCACGCGACCTGCGCTTCGCCCTGATCGATCTCGCGCGGGCCCTCGGCGGCGGCTGGGACTATCAGTCCGTGCCGGGGGACCCCACGACGAAAGCCGTCGCCGGTGACTGAGCGAAGCGCGTCAACACCCGCGCCTGCCTGCCGCCGCTCAGCCGATGGTTCGCGACAGCCGTGAAACCCGCGCGACTCATCGTCGCCGTCCTGTTGCTCGGCATCGTCGGCTGGAGCGTCGGCTTCGAGCCCGGCTGGTTGCAGCAGCGCGAGCTGCGGCTCGCCGCGCCGGAATGGACGGGAAGACCGCTGCGCATCGCGGTCGCCGCCGATTTCCACGTCGGTGCCCCGCACGCCGGGCTCGCCATGCTGCGCCGGGTGGTGCGCGAGATCAACGCCGCGCACCCCGACCTCATCGTCCTGCCCGGTGATTTCGTCATTCAAGGGATCCTCGGCGGCCAGCCGGTCGCCGCCGAAGTCATTGCCGGCGAACTCGGCCGGCTCAGCGCGCCGCTCGGCGTCTTTGCCACTCTCGGCAACCACGACTGGTGGCTTGACGGCGAGCGGATGCGCAAAGCGCTCGCCGCCGTCGGTATTCGCGTGCTGGAAAACCAGGCGCTGCCGCTGCCCGACGCCGATCGCCCGCTCTGGCTGGCCGGCATCGGCGACGACATGACCGACCACGCCGATCCCAAAAAGGCATTCGCCGGCGTCCCTGCCGACGCCAAACTGATCGTCATCATGCACGACCCGGCCAACGCCCCCGCTCTGCCTCCGCAGACCGTCGTTGCCTTTGCCGGCCACACCCACGGCGGTCAGGTCCGGCTGCCGTGGATCGGCGCCCTGATCACGCCGGGAAGATCCTCTCGCCGGCATGCCTGGGGCTGGATTCCCGACGCCCCGGCGCCGACCTGGGTGACCGCCGGCATTGGCACCAGCATCTTCCCCATCCGCTTCAACTGCCCGCCGGAAATCGTCATCCTGCAGGTCGACGGCCCGGACAAATCGTGACAAAGCGGTAAAACACCGTCACAATCGGCGCCAGCTTCCTGCCGGCGTCGGGGTGGGCCGGATCGGCGGACAAGGGGCAAAGGGGTGGCGCTGCGCCCTTCGACCAATCCCGGCCACGCTCACCGCCTGCAGGAGTTCAATACCGCCATGCGGACTCGCCGCTTGTTCCTCAATCGCCTCGACCCGGCGCACGAGCCGGAAGACGCCGTCGTCGTGATCGACGTCCTGCGCTCGTTCACCACCGCCGCTTATGCTTTTGCCGCTGGCGCTCGCACCATCTACCCGGTGGAAACGATCGCCGGCGCATTCCGCCTGCAACGGCGCCTGCCCGACGCCGTGACCAGCGGCGCTGTCGGCGGTGGCGACCCGATCCCGGGTTTCGATTTCGGCAATTCGCCCTCGGCGCTACAGGGCGCGCGCCTCGCCGGGCGGCCGCTGATTCAGACGACGGCTGCCGGCGTGCGCGGTCTCAGCCGTTTTCGCCGCGCCCGCGCGCTCTTTGCCGGCAGCCTGGTGCTCGGTCGCGCGACGGCGAACGCGCTACTCGCCTTGCGGCCCGACGAGGTATGCTTCGTGATCACCGGGGAGTGGGTCGATCGTGACGGCGATGAGGATCTCGCCTGCGCGGACTATCTCGACGCGCTGCTGCACGGCGAGCACCCGGATCCCGAACATTATGCCGCCCGCGTGCGCGATTCCGATTTCGGTCGCCGTTTTCAGGCCAACGACAACGCCAACCTGCCGATCGCCGACCTGGCACTCTGCGCGCAGCCTGACCGCTTCGACTTCGCCCTGCGGGCGTCACACCTTGAAGGTCACCTGCAACTCGGCATGCTCCGGGAGGAGAAAGAAAAACCCGCCGCGTCGGCGGCGGGTCTTCGCTAGCCTTGCCACCGGGCCGGCGGCCAGGGAGTGTCGGGCAGCGCAGGCGAAGGGGGCTTCGCTGGTGCGCCGCCCCGCAGGAGCGCTAGCCGCGACGACGGCCGGCTCGCACCTGCAGCAACGAACCCAGACCGAGCGCCGCGAGGAGCAGCGAAGCGGGCTCGGGAAGCTGTTGCGGAAAAGCGCGGATTTCGCCCCCGCCGAAGGTAGAGGTATGAATGTTGAAATAGGCCTTTCCGGCGTCCAGTCCCGCGAACAGCGCATCGATCGCTCCGGGAAGCGTTCCGCCGCCAAAGTTGGTCACGAAGCTGGCCGTGAAGCTGCTGGCGAGATCGAGATCGACGATCGTCGAATACGAACCGGCCGAAACGCCCACCGGGAATCCGGGCAGCGTACCCGGCGTCACCGCCACCCCGACGGTGCCGGTAAACGGTGCCGCGGTGCAGCAGTGGATGTGCGCGACGGTCGTCGTTCCCGACAGACCCGAAAAGGTCGTATCAATCGACAGCTCGTTGGTCGTGTCATCGAAGATCAGCGACACATGGCCCGTCCCGGTCGCTCCGGGGACCTCGGGCGCCAGGGCCCCGGTATAGGTGATGATGCTGGCCGAGGCCAGGGTTGAAAGCAGGCTCAGTGCTGAGGCAAAAAGCCAGGAGATCGGTCGAATGGTCGTCATGGTCAGTTTCCTTTGGCAAATGGTGATCCTCGTTTCTGCTCCCCACCCTTCTCGAGGCAGGACTCGCAAGATTGCGCGGTCAAGGTTGGTGCTGCGGCGGCGACCCACCTCTCCACGTGAATTGCCTTCGCCGCTCTCCGGCGCATGCAAGAAACCAGCCATCAGCCGCAAGGCATTGATTCGCTTGATCCGGCTGCCGACAAACACGCACGACTGTAAAGAAAACCGACACTCTCGCCCTTGCGGGAGAGTGTCGGTTCCTCAGTCGCTGACGCGACTTTTCCCGAAAGATCGACGCCCTGTCAGACGATCAGAAAATCCAGGTAACTCAGGGCCGGTGCTCCCGTCAGCGTTGCAAACTGTACCGCGGCTCCGGCACCGCTGCCGTCGGCATCGTACAGCAGGTGACCATTGCTGTTGTCGTAGATCAGATAGTCGTTGGCGTCCAGGGCCACATTCCCGAATACCAGGTTTGCAGCCTGGATAGCGCCTGGTGTCGCGAAAGCGGTAAAGATCGCGTTTTCGAGCGCGATAGTGTCGTCCACACTCAGGAAGTCGGTGATCTGGTCGAGATTGGTCGCTGCGTTCAAGGCTGTGTCGAACTGGAAACGGTCACTGCCGGCGCCGCCGGTAAGCTTGTCGTTGCCGGTAGCCCCGTTCAGGGTATTCGCGGCGTCATTGCCGACCAGCGTGTTGGCCCAGGCGTTACCCGTACCATTGATCGCGCTGCTGCCACGCAGGGTGAGGTTCTCCACCTCCGTCCATCCGGCGGTAGACAGCGACCGAGTCACGTAACTTTTTACCGTATCGATGCCCTGCCCGGCGAGTTCGGTGACGATGTCGCCCGCATGGTCGCAGAGATAGGTGTCGTTTCCTTTACCACCGAGCATCGCGTCGGCACCCGCGCCGCCGTCGAGCACGTTGGCGGCGTCATTGCCGACCAGCGTGTTGGCCCGGGCGTTCCCCGTACCATTGATCGCGCTGGTGCCACGCAGGGTGAGGTTCTCCACCTCGGTCCATCCGGGAGCAGCCAGTGAGCGAGTCACGTAACTCTTTACCGTGTCGGTGCCCTGTCCGGCCAGTTCGGTAACGACGTCACCCGCATTGTCGCAGAGGTAGGTGTCGTTGCCCAGGCCACCGACCATCGTGTCGGCACCAACGCCACCGTCAAGCACGTTGGCGGCGGCATTGCCGCAGAGTAGATTGTTTGCACCATTACCCGTCCCATTGACCGCTCCGGCCAGCAGGACGAGGTTTTCGAGGTTGCTGGCCAGAGAGTAAGTGACGCTGGAGAGGACCGTATCCGTTCCACCCCCGGCGCCCTCGGTGATGCTGTCACCGCCGTCGGTCAGATAGACGTCGTCGCCGGCGAAGCCGGTCATCAAATCGGCGCCACCGGCGCCGATGATGAAATCATTGCTGGTTGCAGAACCGGCGAGGCTTTCGAAAGCAAGCGTTCCCATGACCACATTGTCGATCGTGGCCCCATCGGAGAACACTATCTGACCCATCTGGTACTGGGCAGCCGAGAAGTGATACTTGACGGTGACCTGACTGACTGTCCCGTAACTCAGAACAAAGTCGTTGGTGTTGACCCGGTTTGCGCCAGTGATATCACACAGCGTGACATCACTGAACTGAATCTTGTCAATAGCGCTATCCGGTTCGTAGTTGTAGATCACATCATGGCCGTCATTCCTGGCGATGAGGTAGGTATCGGCGCCCTCGTTACCCTCCAGGTAATCGTCGCCGACGCCACCTCTGAGCGTATCGTTGCCACTGTTGCCATACATCCTGTCGGCCCCATTCTGGCCGAGCAGCGTATCGTCGCCGTCGTAGCCGCTGATAGTGTCGTTACCCGCTCCACCATCGAGCGAGTCGTTGCCGTCACCGCCATAGACATAATCGTTACCACCGTAGGCAAAGATCCGGTTCGTGCCATTGTTGTAGCCGTAGATCGATTCGGCGAGTTCGGTTCCTGGGGTGATGACCCGACTCTTGATGTCGGTCACCGACCAGTCCGCGTTGGTCAAATCGAAGGTATCGATCCGGTAGTAGGTCGCGCTGTCGCTGTAAAAATAGTTTTCCACCGTCAACTGGCCGCCCAGCGTCCCATACTGCAGGACGAGATCGTCGCCGTAGCGGGTTATTCCGGTGACGTCGGTGGTCGCCACATCGGTGAATTTCGCCACATCCACGCTGTCATCTTCATCGTAATTGTAGATCCAGTCCTGCCCGCCGGACTTGCTCAGAATATAGGTATCGGCCCCCTGGCCGCCCACCAGGTAATCGTCGCCCGCGCCGCCGTCGAGGGTATCGTTGCCATCGTCTCCGTATAGACTGTCTTCACCGGTCTGGCCGAACACAGAATCGTTGCCGCCGCTGCCGTAGAGGTAGTCCTTGCCCGCGCCGCCATCAAGGACGTCGTTGCCGTCACCGCCATAGACATAATCGTTGCCACCGTAGGCAAAGATCCGGTTCGTGCCATTGTTGTAGCCGTAGATCGATTCGGCGAGCTCGGTTCCCCGGGTAATGACCCGACTCTTGATGTCGGTCACTGACCAGTCCGCGTTGGTAAAATCGAAGGTATCCATCACGAAGTAGGTCTCACTGGCGCTGGAAAAATAGTATTCCACCGTCAACTGGCCGCCCAGCGTCCCATACTGCAGGACGAGATGATCGCGGTAGCGGGTTATTCCGGTGACGTCGGTGGTCGCCACATCGGTGAATTTCGCCACATCCACGCTGTCATCATCATCGTAATCGTATATGGAGTCTTGTCCGCCGGCCTTGCTCAGAATATAGGTATCGGCCCCCTGGCCGCCCATCAGGTGATCATCGCCGGCGCCACCGTCCAGCGTATCGGTACCGCCCCCCCCATATAGCGCATCCTCACCGTCACCGCCGATCAGCGTATCGTCACCTGTATCGCCATAGAGAATATCGCTTCCGAAGCCGCCATCAAGGCTATCGTTGCCGTCTCCTCCCCAGAGATCGTCATTGCCCGCAAAACCGAACAGGGAATCGGGATCGATCGTCCCGTAGAGGGAGTTGTCGTCTGCGTCGCCGTTGAAAATAGCCATCAATTTTTCTCCAGGGTCAAATAAGGGGACCAGCATTCAGTTTGCAACAGATCTACGGGCGGCGGCGACTCACCTCTCCACGTGAATTGCCTTCGCAACTTTCCGGCGCACGCAAGAAACGAGCCATCAGCCGCAAGGCATTGATTCCCTTAATCGGGCAGACGATGAACACGCACGACTGTAAAGAAAACCGACACTCTCGCCCTTGCGGGAGAGTGTCGGTTCCTCAGTCGCTGACGCGACTTTTCCCGAAAGATCGACGCCCTGTCAGACGATCAGAAAATCCAGGTAACTCAGGGCCGGTGCTCCCGTCAGCGTTGCAAACTGTACCGCGGCTCCGGCACCGCTGCCGTCGGCATCGTACAGCAGCCGACCATTGCTGTTGTCGTAGATCAGATAGTCGTTGGCGTCCAGGGCCACATTCCCGAATACCAGGTTTGCAGCCTGGATAGCGCCTGGTGTCGCGAAAGCGGTAAAGATCGCGTTTTCGAGCGCGATGGTATCGTCCACACTCAGGAAGTCGGTGATCTGGTCGAGATTGGTCGCTGCGTTCAAGGCTGTGTCGAACTGGAAACGGTCACTCCCGGCGCCGCCGGTAAGGTTGTCGTTGCCGGCAGCCCCATTCAAGGTATTCGCGGCGTCATTGCCGACCAGCGTGTTGGCCCAGGCGTTACCCGTACCATTGATCGCGCTGCTGCCACGCAGGGTGAGGTTCTCCACCTCGGTCCATCCGGCGGTAGACAGCGACCGAGTCACGTAACTTTTTACCGTATCGGTGCCCTGCCCGGCGAGTTCGGTGACGATGTCGCCCGCATGGTCGCAGAGGTAGGTATCGTTACCTTTACCACCGAGCATCGTGTCGGCACCCGCGCCGCCGTCGAGCACGTTGGCGGCGTCATTGCCGACCAGCGTGTTGGCCCAGGCGTTCCCCGTACCGTTGATCGCGCTGGTGCCACGCAGGGTGAGGTTCTCCACCTCGGTCCATCCGGGAGCAGCCAGTGAGCGAGTCACGTAACTCTTTACCGTGTCGGTGCCCTGCCCGGCCAGTTCGGTGACGACGTCACCCGCATTGTCGCAGAGGTAGGTGTCGTTGCCCAGGCCACCGACCATCGTGTCGGCACCAACGCCGCCGTCGAGCACGTTGGCGGCGGCATTGCCGATCAGCAGGTTGGCCCAGGTGTTACCCGTACCATTGATGGCGCTGCTGCCAAGGAGGGTGAGGTTCTCCACCTCGGTCCATCCGGCGCTGGCCAACGACAGGGTCAGGAAACTCTGTACCGTGTCGGTGCCCTGCCCGGCGAGTTCGGTGACGACGTCGCCGACGTTGTCGCGAACATAGGTGTCGTTGCCCAGGCCACCGACCATCGTGTCGGCACCGGCAGCACCGTCGAGCGTGTCATTCCCGGCCAGACCCGTCAGGCTATTGTTCGCAGCGTTGCCGCAGAGTAGATTGTTTGCACCATTGCCCGTTCCATTGACCGCTCCGGCCAGCAGGACAAGGTTTTCGAGCTCGGTGACCAGAGTGTAGGTCACGCTGGAGAGGACCGTATCCGTTCCCCCCCCGGCTCCCTCGGTGATGCTGTCACCGCCGTCGGTCAGATAGACGTCGTCGCCGGCAAAACCGGTCATCGAATCGGCACCGCCGGCGCCGATGATGAAATCATTGCTCGTTGCAGAACCGGCGAGGCTTTCGCCGGCAACCGTTCCCATGACCACCTTGTCGATCGTGGCCCCATCGGAGAACACTATCTGACCCATCTGGTACTGGACAGCCGAGAAGTGATACTTGACGGTGACCTGACTGACTGTCCCGTAACTCAGAACAAAGTCGTTGGTGTTGACCCGGTTTGCGCCAGTGATATCACACAGCGTGACATCACTGAACTGAATCTTGTCGACCGCGCTATCCGAGTCGTAGTTGTAGATCACATCATGGCCGTCATTCCTGGCGATGAGGTAGGTATCGGCGCCCAGATTACCCTCCAGGTAATCGTCGCCGAGACCACCTTGCAGCGTATCGTTGCCATTGTTGCCGTACATTTTGTCGGCCCCATTCTGGCCCAGCAGCGTATCGTCGCCGTCGTAGCCGCTGATATTGTCGTTACCCGCCCCACCATCGAGCGAGTCGTTGCCGTTACCGCCATAGACATAATCATTGCCGCCGTAGGCAAAGATCCGGTTCGTTCCCGTGTTGTAGCCGCTGATGGATTCGGCGAGTTCAGTTCCCCTGGTAATCACCTGACTCTTGATGTTGGTCACCGACCAGTCACTGTCAGTGAAATCGAAGGTGTCGATCCGGTAAGCCGCGCTGTCACTGTAAAAATAGTCTTCCACTGTCAACTGGCCACCCAGCGCCCCATACTGCAGGATGAGATCGTTGCCGTAGCGAGTCATGCCGGTGACGTCGGTGGTGGCCACATCGGTGAATTTCGCCACATCCACGCTGTTGTCACCATCGTAATTGGCGATCCGGTCCTGCCCGCCATCCTTGCTCAGCATGTAGGTATCGGCTCCCTGGTTGCCCTCCAGGTAATCGTCACCGCTGCCGCCGATCAGGGTGTCGTTGCCGTTGTAGCCGTAAAGATTATCCCGACCGCTCTGCCCCAGCAGGGTGTCGTCGCCGTCGTAGCCGAGCAGGGTATCGTTGCCGTTGCCGCCATCGAGCGAGTCATTGCCGTCACCGCCGTAGATGTAATCATTGCCGCCGTAGGCAAATACCCGGTTCGTTCCCGTGTTGTAGCCGGAAATCGTCTCGGAGAGTTCAGTTCCTCGGGTAATCACCTGACTCTTGATGTCGGTCACTGACCAGTCGGCATTGGTAAAATCGAAGGTATCAACCCGGTAGTTCGCGTTGTCGTTGTAAAAATAATTCTCGACCGTCAACTGGCCATTCAGATTCCCGTACTGCAGAACCAGATCGTTACCGTAGCGGGTCATTGCGCTGACGTCGGTCGTGGCGACATCATTGAACTTCGCCACATCCACGCTGTTGTCACTATCGTAATTGGCGATCCGCTCCTGCCCGCCCGCTTTGGTCAAAATGTAGGTATCGGCGCCCTGGCCGCCCTCCAGGTAATCGTCGCCCGCACCGCCGTCGAGAGTATCGTTGCCATTGCTTCCGTTCAGACTGTCTTCGCCGCTCTGGCCGAACAAGGAATCGTTGCCGTCGTAGCCAATGAGGTTGTCGTTGCCCGCCCCACCATCGAGCGAGTCGTTGCCGTCACCGCCATAGACATAATCATTGCCGCCGTAGGCAAAGATCCGGTTCGTTCCCGTGTTGTAGCCGTTGATCGTCTCGGCGAGTTCGCTTCCCCGGGTGATGACGAGACTCTTGATGTTGGTCACCGACCAGTCACTGTCAGTGAAATCGAAGGTGTCGATCCGGTAGGCCGCGTTGTCGCTGTAAAAATAGTTCTCCACCGTCAACTGGCCGCCCAGCGCCCCATACTGCAGGATGAGATCGTTGCCGTAGCGAGTCATGCCGGTGACGTCGGTGGTGGCCACATCGGTGAATTTCGCCACATCCACGCTGTTGTCACTATCGTAATTGGCGATCCGGTCCTGCCCACTCGCCTTGCTCAGCATATAGGTATCGGCTCCCTGGTTGCCCTCCAGGTAATCGTCACCGCTGCCGCCGATCAGGGTGTCGTTGCCGTTGTAGCCGTAAAGATTATCCCGACCGCTCTGCCCCAGCAGGGTGTCGTCGCCGTCGTAGCCGAGCAGGGTATCGTTGCCGTTGCCGCCATCGAGCGAGTCATTGCCGTCACCGCCGTAGATGTAATCATTACCGCCGTAGGCAAATACCCGGTTCGTTCCCGTGTTGTAGCCGTAGATCGATTCGGAGAGTTCAGTTCCTCGGGTAATCACCTGACTCTTGATGTCGGTCACTGACCAGTCGGCATTGGTAAAGTCGAAGGTATCAACCCGGTAGTTCGCGTTGTCGTTGTAAAAATAATTCTCGACCGTCAACTGGCCATTCAGATTCCCGTACTGCAGAACCAGATCGTTACCGTAGCGGGTCATTGCGCTGACGTCGGTCGTGGCGACATCATTGAACTTCGCCACATCCACGCTGTTGTCACTATCGTAATTGGCGATCCGCTCCTGCCCGCCCGCTTTGGTCAAAATGTAGGTATCGGCGCCCTGGCCGCCCTCCAGGTAATCGTCGCCCGCACCGCCGTCGAGAGTATCGTTGCCATTGCTTCCGTTCAGACTGTCTTCGCCGCTCTGGCCGAACAAGGAATCGTTGCCGTCGTAGCCAATGAGGTTGTCGTTGCCCGTGCCCCCATCAAGGACGTCGTTGCCGTTGCCGCCAGACACGTTATCGTTGCCGCCGTAGGCAAAGATCCGGTTCGTTCCCGTGTTGTAGCCGGAAATCGTCTCGGCGAGTTCGCTTCCCTTGGTGATAACCTGACTCTTGATGTCGGTCACCGACCAGTCGCTGTCAGTGAAATCAAAGGTATCGATCCGGTAGGCCGCGTTGTCGCTGTAAAAAAAGTTTTCCACCCTCAACTGGCCGCCCAATGTTCCATACTGCAGGACGAGATCGTTGCCGTAGCGGGTCATGCCGGTGATGTCGGTGGTGGCCACATCGGTGAATTTCGCCACATCCACGCTGTTGTCACTATCGTAATTGGCGATCCGCTCCTGCCCGCCCGCTTTGGTCAAAATGTAGGTATCGGCGCCCTGGCCGCCCTCCAGGTAATCATCACCGGCGCCGCCGTCCAGCGTATCGACACCGTCTCCGCCGTACAACTCATCCTCACCGCCACCGCCGATCAGCGTATCGTCACCTGCCTGGCCATAGAGACGATCGCTTCCGAAGCCGCCATCAAGACCATCATTGCCGCCACCTCCCGAGAGCACGTCATTGCCCGCAAAACCGAACAGTGAGTCGGGATCGATCGTCCCGGTGAGGGTGTTGTCGTCTGCGTCGCCATTGAAAATAGCCATTAATTATTCTCCAGGTCAAATAAGGGATCGAACGGTCGAGCCATCCCAAGCGCCTGAATTTCGACGCCTTTTGCCCGGAAAGACGAGCAAGGGCCGGTCGACAGGGCCCTTGCCAATCGATACAAGCACTCAATGGCAGCGGCCGGAGTATAGAGGGCATTGTCGACCAGGGTCAATAACCCTACTTATTCCGCAGCCCTGGCCCTGCCGCCCGGAACGATCACGGAAGGTTGGGCCGTTACCGGTTGCTGCGGTCGTTCAACGAGGAGTGAAGGTCACTGTCGACAACACCATTTCTGCCGAGGGCATGGTCTGCAAACGACCGTTTACCGCGCTTCAGGCTCGACCGGTTTGCCGATGTACCCGTTCATTCCGGCTTCGAGACCGGTCCTGTGGTAGCGGTGATCCACAGAGCAGCGCGGGGGGGCGGTTCGGGGTCGATCACGATCGCCAGACTAAAGGCCCCTGGCGTGCGCCGCATCGTCCTGCATCCCGGATCGCTTGGCCGCTCATGGGACAAGCGCAATCGCCTCTTTCGTTGACCGCGCCCTCAGCGCTGGCCTCCTGCGCTGTGACCCCGGATCCCTGGGCAAGGCGCAAGGATTGGCCGCGGCCGCTTCAGCTTTCGCTGCGCCGACGCGGGCGACCGGGTAGAGTGCGATCGAGAGCAGCGGGGGACAAGCCGAGGCTGTCCTGCATGGCACTGGCCAGCGCATCGCGCCAGTCGAGGAGAACCGGCAGGTCGCGCGCCTCGTTGAGTCGAACGTCGTCGAGGCTGTCGAAGCCGCCGAGCAGTCGCCCGCCGTGCAGCCCGCCGCCGGCCATGAGGAGCAGACCCCCGTGGCCGTGATCGGTGCCGCGGGTGCCGTTTTCCCTGACCGTGCGACCGAACTCGCTGCTCACCACGACGCGCGTGCGTCGCCATTCGTCAGCGCCGAGTTCGTTGCGCAGGACGACCAGTCCTTCACTCAGGCTTGCCAGGGCTCGGGCGAGCACCGGCGCCTGGTTGGCGTGGGTATCGAAACCACCCAGATCGATGAAAGCCAGACTGAAACGCGGGTTGGCGCGCAGGACGCGGGCCATGTCGCGGGCGACGCGCGAAAATCCGCTCACCGCTGGCGCCCCGCGTGCTGCCGCGACCTCCATGCCGCCCTCGGCGAGCGCGGCAGTGATGTCGGCCTCGGTGGCGATCGCCTGTTCGAGCGCGTCGCCGGTGCGCTCGCCGCCATGCGAGCGGCGAATTGCCTCGAGCAGGGCCCCCGGCGGCAACCTGAAACCGCTGCCGCTAAGCGGAGAGACCTCGGGCAGCCGTTGCCCGCCGCGAAAAGCGAGCGGGATCTCGCGTGTGAAGCTGATTGCGCCGCGCCGGCCGCCAAGCTCGTTGGCCGCCCGCGACATGAAGCCGGAGGGGCCATGCGGGCGGCCACTGCCGAGTTCGAAGAGGTCCTGCGCCTGAAAATGGCTGCGGCTGACATCGACCGTTCCGGCGCACGGCGCAAACGACAGTTCGCCATTGCGGAACAATTCGACCAGCGGCGTACAGGCGGGATGCGCGACAAAGCCGGTGTCAGCGAGCGCGACCCCCTGCGTCATGACGGTTTCGGCGAGCGACGGGCGCAACTCGGCGAAACGGGGGTCTGACACCGGCGAAAAAGCGAACAGCCCATCGAGACCGCCGCGCAGAAAGATGAACAGCAAGCGCCCGCCCGGATCACTGTGCCCTTGCACGGCCCAGGCATGGGTCACCGACAGGCCACCGATGGCGAGCGCGGCCTGCAGCCAGCGACGTCGTTCAGGGTTCATTTCAGCGTCTCATGAAAGCGGGGGAAGCGAGCAACAGGGCCGCCTGCTGGGCGGGCGGCAGGCCGGTCGCGGCAGCGCGGGTGGCGGCACTCGGGGTGCCGACCATCTTCTCGATCTGTCCGGGATCGGCCAGACACGCGCGGACGGCGGCGCTGCCTTCGCCGATGCCGCTGCCGGCGGCGGATGCAGCAGATGCGGCGAGCGGGACGCGGCCGGTCGCCACGGCGGTCGCAAAGCGGACGCGCCTGGCCATCGCGACCGGCGACAGCCAGTCGGCCTCCTGACTGCCGTAGCCGTCCGGAGTGGTGCGCATCATCGGCAGCTGCCCCATGTCGCCAGCGGCACTCGCGAGCGCCCGGCCGTTGCCGATCGGCTGGTCGCCACAAGCGGCGCGGGCGACCGAGAGGACATAGTCGAGCGGCTCCTTGAACTTGCCAGGCGCTGCCAATGAGGCTGCGAAGGCCGATGATTCGATGAGCGCAGAGAGCATCGCCGAAATCCTGCCGCCACTGTGCAGGTAAGCGTCTGCCATCGCCGCGACGACAGCGGCCGGTGGCTCGTCAGCGAGAAAACGTTGCGCCAGGCGAGTCGCGACATGAGCTGCGGTCGCCGGGTGAACGCTCATCAGATGCAGGGCGCGGTCGATTTCGGCCAGCCCTTCGCCGGCCGGAAAGTCGGTGCCAAGAAAGTGCTTGCTGCCGAAGTCGTGGCGTCGCGGATCGAAGCTGAAGTAACCGTCGCGCATCCCGCCGACCTTGATGAGCTGTTCTTCGGACGCCTTTGCCGAAAGGACGCCAGCGCCGGTGATGATACGGGCGAGTTCCTGCACATCGCGCTGACCATAACCGCCATCGACCCCGAGGGTGTGCAGTTCGAGCAGTTCGCGCGCGAGATTTTCATTGATTCCCGCGCGTTTGCCGCGCCGGCTTGCCTGACGACCGGTCTGCGAGTCCGGTGACACCGACCGCTGATTGTCGAGGTAAATCTGCATCGCCGGATGGAAGAAGCTCGCGCGCAGCAGCGCTTCGAAAGAGTCGGCGCGCATTGCCGCTTCCAGCTTGCGGATGTAATCGCCGACGAGCAGTTCGCTGGCGCCTTTCCTCGCATACACCGAGAAATGGTTGAGCCAGAACGAGAGCAAGGCCTCGTGCCCGGGATTATCGCCATTGGCCATCGTCAGCAGACGCCGCTCGATTTCCGCGTTGCCGTACTGGCGAATCAGCTTTCGGATTTCCTTGCGCGCCTCGATGTCCTGCGCGGAGGGCACGGCATTGCCGCCGGTTCCGTAGCGCGCCCAGACGACTTCGAGCGGCTCGCCGGCAAGCTGGTCCAGCCGTTCGCCGATCGCCGGCGGCAAGGTCGATTCTTCGCTGATCGCCCGCCGCAGGAAAGCGCGCGGCGTCTGTTCGCTGGCTGCCTGCAGGCTCTTTGGCGTTGGCCCGTAGCCGAAGCGAGCGAGCATCGCTCGTGCCTGCGCTTCAGTCATCACCCGATCGGGTGCCAGGGTCTCGCCGGCAACCGCCGCGGCATTGAGGGCAAGAGTGAGCAGAGCGACTCGCAGGAAACACAGGAAGGACATCAGATTCTCCGCTCGCCACTGCACTCGGCGGCCGTTTTCGGGCGCTGGCACGACGCAGAAAGGTCGGGTGATGAGAGCTTCACAGCTTCGCAGCAGGAAGGCGACGAGTCTGCGGCGAACCCTTTCGACATCCCTTTCTCCGTCCGGTTCGCCGAGGGCAGCGGTCATGAAGGTGCTCTCAGGTCGTCTGTTCGCAGGGCAGCCGGGATCGTTCGGTCGAATCGGCGAACCAGGCATCCCGCGGCAGGTCGGGGACACCGGGGGTGATGACAAAACGGGTCATGGCATGCGGGTTCATCAGGCCGACGCCGCCTTGCGCAGTTCGATAGGAGATCACCGAACGTTCGAAGAGACTGGTCAGGATCATCAGCCGATCGGCCAGAGCCGCCTTGCGGATGCCTTCGGCGGTGGTGTACAGCGAATGGCCGCCGAGGAAGAAGAACTCGATGCGCACCGTGAAGTGATCGCCGGCGAGCCCGCCAGTGAACGGCTCGATCCGTTGTACGGGGGTCAGCGCAGTCAGCATCAGATTGGCGGGGCTGTGCACATAGTCATTGAAACCGCGGTCACTCTCGATTTCCAGACAGGCGATCGACGACGCCGAGAACACCTCCGTCTGGGTCTTCGAACCAATGATCAGCGGCTTGCCCGAGAAGATCTGGCTGCTGCGGGTGAGGCTCGAAAGGACGTGATCAATCGTCGCCTCATCGCTCTGCGAGAAGCGTCGCGCACGGTTGGCAGTGGTAATGACCGTAATGGTGGCCGCCATGGAGACACTCCATCAAAGAAAGCGGTGATTTCTTCCGGGGCGATCAGGCGCCGCCACGATTCTTCCCTTGCACCCACAGCACATCGGCGCAGCCACCGGCCCGGTTCAGCGAGCGACCGAGAACGAACAGCAGGTCGGAGAGGCGATTCAGGTACTTGCGGGCAAAGTCGGAAACCTTTTCGCGGCTCGCCAGGTGCACGATGCAACGCTCGGCACGGCGGCAGACGGTACGCGCGAGATGGGCGACGGCGGCGGCACGGCTGCCGCCGGGAAGGATGAAGTCCTTGAGCGGCGGCAGTTCGGCGTTGAACTGTTCGACCAGGTCTTCGAGTCGTTTGATCTGCGCTTCGTTGATCATGTCCATTCCCGGAATGCACAGCTCGCCGCCGAGATCGAAGAGGTCGTGCTGAACGCCGACCAGGGCCTGCCGGATGTCATCGGGCATCGCTTCGGTCAGCAGCAGGCCGATCGTCGAGTTGAGCTCGTCGACCTGTCCCATCGTTTCGACCCGCAGGCTGTCCTTGGCCACCCGGGTGCCGTCGCCGAGTCCGGTCGTGCCCGCGTCACCGGTCCGGGTGACAATTTTCGAGAGACGATTGCCCATGACGCGTTTCCTGATCAAAATAAGCCCGATTATAGCCGAAGGAATCCGCATGCCCGGCCGGTCTCTGAACCTCAGTGCCAACCTGAGTTTTCTCTTCGCCGAGGTCCCTTTCGCGGAGCGCTTTGCGCGCGCCGCACGGGCCGGTTTTCGCGGCGTCGAGTTCATGTTTCCGTATGCCCACGATCGCGACGACCTGCGCCGCCTGCTGCGCGAGAACCAGCTGGTGCAGGTGCTGCACAACCTGCCGGCGGGCGACTGGGAGGGTGGCGAACGCGGCATTGCCTGCCTGCCCGGCCGTGAGATCGAGTTCCGCGAGGGCGTCGAACTGGCGATCGACTACGCCCGTGCGCTCGACTGCCGGCAACTCAACTGTCTCGCCGGCGTCCCCCCGGCCGAGGTCCCGGCAGCGGCGATCGACGCGACCTTCAAGGCCAACCTCAGGCATGCTGCAGCGCGCCTCGCGAGCCATGGCATCCGCCTCTTGATCGAGCCGATCAACAGCCGCGTCGACATCCCCGGCTTCTGGCTCGACACGCCGGCGAAGGCACTCGCCGTGCAGGCCGAACTGGCGACAGCGAACCTCTGGCTGCAGTACGACATCTACCATGCCCAGATCATGGCAGGGGATCTGGCGCGCACCATCGAGACCCACTTCGATCGCATCGCACATTTCCAGCTGGCGGACAACCCGGGACGGCACGAACCGGGAAGCGGCGAGATCAACTACCCCTTCCTGTTCGCCCTGCTCGGCCGCCTCGGCTATCGCGGCTGGCTGGGCTGCGAGTATCGACCGCTGCAGGCCGATACCGAGAGCGGCCTCGGCTGGGCCCGCGACTGGCTGCAGCGACCGTCACCGTGACGGCGGGCCGGGGAAGTGGCGCTTACCAGAACTTCCACCATTTTTTCTTCTTGATCGTTCGTCCGACGTCCTCGGGCCAGCCGGCGTAGCCCGCCACGCCCACTTTCTCGAAGTGTGCGCCGAAGCGCTTGTCGCTATCGTTGATGTGCTGGACGAGCCAGTTACGCAGAAAATGCAGCAACTCGAAACTGATCGCGATGCCTTCCTCGTTCAGCTTGTGCTGGAGTTGATCGACCTGTTCCATCAGGTCCTGGTGCTGTTGCCGGTGAAGTTCCAGGCCAGGGTAATGGGTGGCGCCCATCAGGCGCTCTTCGAGCGCGAAATGCGTGCGCGTGTACTCGGCCAGACGGTTGAGGATCTCCCTTGAGGTAGCCTTGCCGTGACGCTCGCGAATCGCCCGGTGCAACTGGTTCAGGAGGCTGACGAGTACCTGGTGCTGCTGGTCGATTTCCGGGATGTGGACGCTGAAATCGTCGGACCACTGGATCAAATCTGTCGCGCTCATCAACACCCCTCTGAATAGAGTGCATTCATCCGGCGATCGTACGCCGGCAGCAATCGCTTATTCTATGCGAAGGGCGCCTCAGCTGCCGGCGAAAACCCTGCAGAAACGCAGTTCTTCCGGATAGGGAAAGAAATCCTCGACATGACCGGATCGGATCTTCTCCTGCGCACTCTGCCAGAACCTGACGTTCAGGAGCGCCCGATGGTACTTGAGGAAAGCCGAGCGCACCTTCGGCGAACCGAGGAGAAAACTGGCAAACTCCTCGGGGAAGACGTCGTGCCTGCCGACCGAGTACCACGGCTCGCTCGACATCTCCATTTCCGGGTACGGTGCCGGCGGAATGACCCGAAAATGGGTGTCGGTCATGTACTCGATCTCGTCGTAGTCATAGAAGACGACGCGGTTGTAGCGGGTGACGCCGAAGTTCTTCCACAGCATGTCGCCGGGAAAGATGTTGGCGCAGGCGAGTTCCTTGATCGCGTTGCCGTATTCGAAGACGGCATGGTCGATCTGCTCGGGCGTTGCCTGGTCGAGGTAGATGTTGAGCGGCGTCAGGCGGCGCTCGATGTAGAGATGCTTGATGACCAGATCTGCCTGGTCTTCGCGGTCTTCCTCGAGCAGCGAGGGCGCCAGCGTGTGCAGCGCTTCGAGCAGTTCAGCCGAGAAGCGCTTGCGGGGTAGCGCGACGTGCGAGAACTCGAGCGTATCGGCCATGCGACCGACGCGGTCCACCTGTTTCACCAGCAGGTACTTGCGTTTGACGGTCGCCCGGTCCATTTCCTTCGACGCCCCGAAAACGTCCTTGATCATCTTGAAGACATACGGGTACGAGGGCAGGGTGAACACCAGCATGACCAGGCCGGCGATTCCCGGCGCGATGATGAACTGGTCTTCGGAATGACGCAGGTGCTGCTTGAGGTCGCGGAAAAAGAGCGTCTTGCCCTGCTTGCCGAGGCCGATCATGGTGTACAGCTCCGATGCCGGCTTGCCCGGCATGATGCAGCGCAGGAAGTCCACGTAGCCCGAGGGAACTTCCATATCGACCATGAAATAGGCGCGCGAGAGCG
Source organism: Candidatus Accumulibacter jenkinsii (assembly GCA_036625225.1). GTDB lineage: Bacteria > Pseudomonadota > Gammaproteobacteria > Burkholderiales > Rhodocyclaceae > Accumulibacter > Accumulibacter jenkinsii. The sequence continues at coordinate 1,027,632 of JAZKUF010000002.1, forward strand.
AGAAGAGGACGCTGATCAGCCAGCGGTCGAGGAGGATCGTGTCGAGCACGAGCTGGCCTTCGGGCGTGTGCAGGACGGCAATGGCAAAGGGACATTCATGGTGGCCATTGATCGCCTTGCCGAAGATGTAGGCGCCCTTGTTGCGGTAGAAAGCCGAGTGCAGGACCTGGATCTGCGCGTTGGCTTCGGCCCGTGGCCATTCCCCGAGGCGCTGCTCGGCGGTGCGCATGAGGTAATCGACGTCGCGGTCGAGATCCTCGAACGGGAGTTGCCACTCGAAATCGATGATGATCTGCCGGATCGCGTTGCGCAGGCCGCGCTGCTCCGGGTAGTAGCAGCGGTAGGTCGGCGGCGTGGACTGGATGTATTCGGTCGACACCGCCGGCCGGGCGAAGATGTAGTCGTTGTTGAAGTAGGTCCGGTGAAGAATCTTCGAGCAGACCGAATTGAAGAAGGTCTCGGCGAGTTCGGGCTGCTTGTGGTTGATCAGGCGGCCGATGTAGAACAGCTTGAGCTGCTGCCAGGTGGCGTCGTCGAGCGAAGCGGCGGCGAAGTTGGTGCACAGCAGTTCGGCGGTCTCGTTGACCCGCTCGTCGTAGGAACGGATACGCCGGCGAACGGCGGCGTGGACGCCCTTCCAGTCAGCCGCTTCGAAGAGCAGTTTGGCCTGCTGACCGTAGGTCCGGATCAGTTGGTAGTGCCGGTTGAAACCCTTGATCATCGCCTCGGCAAGGCGATCCGCGAGGTCGTTTTCAACAGTCGAGATATCCATGAGCCTGGTGTCCGCCGGTCGGGTGTTGCGCGATTGTAGCACCCGTGGTCACCGGACCGAACGGCCAGCCGGCCCGGTTCACAGGCCTGAATATGCTGGCAGATCGCCCCCATTTACGACATAATTGCGCGTGGTGCCGCCGGAGGACTGGCTTCACACAGATCCCTCGTGCCACGTATGCACCTTCGTCCGAGCTGCAGGTCCCGAGCCACCGCCGTGCGCCACAAGGGTGCTGGCACCCGTATCGGATACAAACAAACCACACTATATGGAGTTGGCATGAGTGCAAGTCTGATCAAAGTCCCGCAGGGCGGCCAGAAAATCATTCCGGGGCAAACCATCCCGGATAACCCGATCATTCCGTTCATCGAAGGCGACGGCATCGGCATCGACATCACGCCGGTGATGATCAAGGTGGTCGATGCCGCGGTTGCCAAGGCCTACGCGGGCGTCAGGAAAATCCACTGGATGGAAGTGTACGCCGGCGAGAAATCGACCCAGATGTACGGCTCCGACGTCTGGCTGTCGGCCGAGACGCTCAACACCCTCAAGGAATACTCGGTTTCGATCAAGGGCCCGATGACGACGCCGGTCGGTGGCGGCATCCGTTCGCTGAACGTGGCGCTGCGCCAGGAACTCGACCTCTACCAGTGCGTCCGCCCGATCCAGTACTTCCGTGGCGTTCCTTCGCCGCTCAAGGATCCGTCGAAGACCAACATGGTGATCTACCGCGAGAACACCGAGGACATCTACGCCGGCATCGAATGGGAAGCCGGTTCCGAGAGCTGCAACAAGGTGATCAAGTTCCTGCAGGACGAGATGGGGGTCAAGAAGATCCGCTTCCCGGCAACCTCCGGCATCGGCATCAAGCCGATCTCGAAGGAAGGCACCGAGCGCCTGGTGCGCGCCGCAATCAACTACGCGATCGCCAACAAGCGCCGCTCGGTGACCATCGTGCACAAGGGCAACATCATGAAGTTCACCGAAGGTGCTTTCCGTGACTGGTCGTACGGGCTCGCCAAGAGTGAATTCGGTGGCGTCGAGATCGACGGCGGGCCATGGCTCAAGCTGCCGAACGGCATCATCATCAAGGACTCGATCGCCGACGCCTTCCTGCAGCAGATCCTGCTGCGGCCGGCCGAATACGACGTGATCTGCACCACCAACCTCAACGGCGACTACATCTCGGACGCACTCGCAGCCCAGGTCGGCGGCATCGGCATCGCCCCCGGCGCCAACATCTCCGACCAGTACGCCTGCTTCGAAGCCACCCACGGCACGGCACCGAAGTACGCCGGACTCGACAAGGTGAACCCCGGTTCGCTGATCCTGTCGGCGGAAATGATGCTGCGCCATCTGGGCTGGTTCGAAGCCGCCGACCTGATCATCAGCGCGATGGAAGCGGCCATCGGCGACAAGGTCGTGACCTACGACTTTGCCCGCCTGATGGAAGGCGCGACCGAAGTGTCGTGCTCCGAGTTCGGCGACGCGATGATCGCCCGCATGTAGCCTTTGCGCTTCATCCGTTCGATCGACAAGGCCCCCGCAAGGGGGCTTTGTTCTGGTTGGCACCAAACAAACCCGTAACCCCCGGTCCACCTGACCGAAGACTGATCCCGCACTCCCGCACTCCCGGAAACCCATGAGCCCTTCGAACAAACCCCTCGCCGGTCTGACGGTCGTCGAACTCGGCAGCCTGATCGCCGGTCCTTTCGCCGCCCGCGTCCTGGCTGAGTTCGGCGCCGAGGTGATCAAGATCGAATCGCCCGACGGTGGCGACCCTTTGCGCAAATGGCGCAAGCTCTACCAGGGCACCTCGCTCTGGTGGTACGTGCAGTCGCGCAACAAGAAGTCGGTGACGGTCAACCTCAAGCATCCTGCCGGCCGCGAGATCGTCCACAAGCTCGTCGCCGAGGCCGACATCGTGGTCGAGAACTTCCGCCCCGGCGTGCTCGAAAAGCTCGGCCTCGGCTGGCACGAACTGTCGGCGATCAATCCTGGCCTCGTCATGCTGCGCCTCTCGGGTTTCGGCCAGACCGGCCCGATGGCGCGTCAGCCGGGTTTCGGCGCGATCGGCGAATCGATGGGCGGCCTGCGCTACGTCACCGGCTTTGCCGATCGGCCACCGGTCAAGACCGGCATCTCGCTCGGGGATTCGATCGCCGCCCTCTGGGGCGTCATCGGTACCCTGCTCGCGCTGCGTCACAGAGAGCAGCACGACGGCAAGGGGCAGGTGGTCGATGTCGCCCTCTACGAAGCGGTCTTCGCCCTGATGGAGTCGCTGGTCCCCGAGTTCGACGTCTTCGGCTTCATCCGCGAACGGACCGGCAACATCATGCCCGGCATCACGCCCTCGAACACGCACACCACGCGTGACGGCAAACATGTGACGATCGGTGCCAACGGCGACGCGATCTTCCGGCGCCTGATGCTTGCCATCGGCCGCGACGACCTCGCCGACGACGCAGAACTGGTCGACAATGCGGGTCGCGACGCACGCCGCGACGAACTGTACGCGGCGATCGACGCCTGGACCGCGCTGCACGACGAAGCGCATGTGCTGCAGACCCTCACCGCCGCCGAAGTCCCCGCCTCGCGCGTCTACTCGATCGCCGACATCTTCGCCGATCCGCAGTATCTCGCAAGACAGATGATCGAATCCGCCACGCTGCCCGACGGCAAGTCGTTCCGGATTCCGGGAGTCGTTCCCAGACTCTCGGCAACGCCCGGCAGCACCGAATGGCTGGGCCCGGGACTCGGCGAACACACCGACGAAACGCTGCTGCGGATCGGTTATTCGCCGCTCGAGATCAATACCCTGCGCGCCGAAGGCGTAGTCTGAGACATTCAACGCCGACCGGATAGTCGCACCACTGGATGCGGCGGTACGAGACAAAGAAACGACATCGGCCCGGTTCGACCTGCTTCATGCGGTCCCCCTGCAGCTATCTGATCAGCGCCGCGTTCACCGATCAGCAAATGGCGGTACGGACGTATCCTCGCGCGATGGGAAACAGTCGGGCCGTCGATTGACCCTTGCGGCGCTCGACGGCTCGGTTCGCTCAGCCCGGCTTGCCCGCCTGGTCAGCCTCGGTCGCGGTGGACGCTTCGCCCTCCCCGGCCCCGGCAGCGCCCTCAGGCAGGTTGCGCGCGGCCAGATCGCGCTGTCGTTTTTCTTCCTGCTTCTTCTTTTTTTCAAGCTCGCGCTGACGCTTTTCGAACTGATAGTTTGGTTTAACCAAGACCTGTCCTCTCATTGCCGCAGTGGCGGCCAAACCGATTAAAGGGGTGTCGCTTCAATCCGGCAAGCCGGTCAATAGCGACCACCGGAACCGCTGCGTCCCCCGCTGCCGGCCCCACCGCGGCGAGCGCCGCCAAAACCGCCACCCCCACCCCCGCCAAAACCGCCCCCGCCGCTGCGACTTTCCTGGGGACGGGCTTCATTGACGGTCAGCGCACGTCCCCCGACGCTCTTGCCGGAGAACGCGGCGATCGCCGCTTGCGCCTCCTGGTCGGAGCCCATTTCGACAAAACCGAAGCCCTTCGAGCGGCCGGTTTCGCGGTCGGTGATCACCTGCGCGGAGACCACGGTCCCGTGCGCGGCAAACATCTGTTCGAGTCCGCTCTTGTCAACGTTGTAACCGAGGTTACCGATGTAAAGCTTCTTGCCCAATTTGATTGCTCCCCTGTGAGAATGTAAAAGACGTTACGTCGATCAGGATAGCAACCGGAAGCGCCGGAGTCGAATGGTTTCGCTGCAGCTCACGATGAGCGGCGAGCGCCATATCGGGATACCATCCGGGCTTCGCTCTTTCTGGTCGATACGAAATGCCCCCCGAAACCGCCGTCAGTGGCCAAGCGATGCTCAGGCGCGAGCTCGAATACTTCTTCGGCGCGCTGCGCTTCTTCACCCGGCTGCCGGTGCCGGCCTGGGTGGGGCACAGCAGCGAAGCGCTGGATCGGTCAACCCGCTACTTTCCGGCCGTCGGCCTGCTGATCGGCGCCATCGCTGCGCTGGTCTTCGTCCTCACCTCGTATCTCTGGCCGCTGACGCTGGCGGTGCTGGCGGCGATGGCGAGTTCGCTCTGGCTGACCGGAGCGTTTCACGAAGACGGCTGGAGCGACATGGTCGACGGTTTCGGCGGCGGCTGGGAGAAGACGCAGATTCTCGCGATCATGAAGGACTCGCGGATCGGCAGTTTCGGCGCCATCGCCCTCGTCATGCTGTTGCTCGCCCGCTTCTGCGCCCTGATCGAACTCGACCGGGCACAGATTCCGCTCGCGCTGATCGCCGGCCACACGCTTTCGCGGTTTGCGGCGACGACGCTGCTGCGTGGCCTCGACTACGTGCGTGACGAAGGCAAGGCAAAGCCATTGGCGACGCGCATCGGCTGGGGCGAGCTCGGCTTTGCCGGGCTGACCGCGCTGCTGCCGCTGCTGCTGCTGCCACCGCTCGCAGCGCTCACCGCCTGCGCCCTGGCCTCACTCGCCACCCTCTGGCTGGCGCGCATGTTCCGGCGACAGATCGGCGGCTATACCGGCGATTGCCTCGGCGCGACGCAGCAGTTCGCCGAGATGGCTTTCTACTGCGGCCTGCTGTGCAATTTTTCCTGATCCGTCATCCGCGGCCGCTAGTCGCAGCCGGCATCTGCTACGGGCAACTCGATGTCGAAGCCGAAGATCCACAGCCGATCGCCGACCGCCTGCGGCCTTTTTTGCCCGCTGCAAGCGTGCTCGTGGCGAGTCCCCTGCGGCGCAGCCGCAGCCTCGCAGAAGCCCTGGATGGCCACGCGCAATTCGATCACCGGCTGCGCGAAATCGATTTCGGCAGCTGGGAAGGGCAGCCCTGGGAAAAGATCGATCGCCGCCTGCTCGACGCCTGGGCGGCCGACGTGCTGCACTTCGTCCCGCCGGGCGGCGAGTCGGCAGCGATGCTGCAGGCGAGGGTGGTCGATTGCGTCGAGAGTCTGCGCGGCGATTGCTTCGCCCTGGTCACCCACGCCGGAGTCATCCGCGCCCTGCTCGGCCACTGGTTGCAGTTGCCGGTCGCCGAATGGAGCCGGCTGGCGATCGCTTTCGGCAGCATCACGCGGTGCGAAATCGACCGCAGCGGCGACGCCGGGCAGCGCCCATCGGCCACCCTGCACTACCTCAACCGCTGACTGAGCGCTGGCCACCCGCCGTGGCAGACGACGCCGCCGGGTCAGCCACGCGGATGGTGACGGGCGTGCAGGATTTTCAGCCGTTCGCGGGCGACGTGGGTGTAGATCTGCGTCGTCGAAATGTCCGCATGGCCGAGCAGGAGCTGGACGACGCGCAGGTCGGCGCCATGGTTGAGCAGGTGTGTCGCGAAAGCGTGACGCAGCACATGCGGTGACAGGCGCGCCGGATCCATCCCGGCCTGCTGCGCGTAACGCTTGATCAACTGCCAGAAGGCCTGCCGGGTCATCGCCGAGCCCCGCCCGGTGACGAACAGGTCGTCGCACTGCCGGCCATTGAGCAGCGCCGGCCGCGCTTCGGCGAGATAGCGGCGCAGCCAGTCGCTGGCCTCCTCGCCGAGCGGCACCAGGCGCTCCTTGCCGCCCTTGCCGAAGATGCGCACGACGCCCATGTCGAGGCTGATCTCGTGCAGCTTCATGCCGACCAGTTCGCTGACCCGCAGACCGGTCGCATAGAGCGTTTCGAGCATCGCCCGGTCACGCTGACCGAGCGTCGTCGTGCTGCGGGGCGCGGCGAGCAGGCGATCGACCTGCATTTCGGAGAGCACTTTCGGCAGCCGTGACGGCATCGCCGGCATGGCGATCTTCAGCGTCGGGTCGCTGCTGCGCCGGCCACGCGCCAGCTGATGGCGGTAGAAACGCCGCAGGGTCGACAGGTAACGCGCCTGCGACGAAGCGCGCAGCGTCTGCGAGAGGGTGGCGACGAAACGCAGCAGCGTCGCTTCGTCGATGCCGCAGAGGCTGCCCAGCTGCTGCTCGGCGAGCCAGTGGGCGAGTTGCAGCAGGTCGCTGCGATAACTCGCGAGCGACGCCTTGGCGAGCCCGTCCTCCAGCCACAGGGTGTCGCAGAAGGCATCGATCTCGGCGAGATCGGCGGCGTCGGGCTCAGGCGCGTTCATGGGCGAGCAGCCAGCGCTTGACGTCGAGCAGGAAACCCTCCCTTTGCCGGGCAAAGCCGCCGAGCCCGCCACCTGCCGCCAGCACCCGGTGGCATGGAACGACGACCGGAAAGGGGTTGGCAGCGCAGGCCTGGCCGACCGCCCGCGGCGCGCTGTGCAGCGCGCGAGCGAGGTCGCCATAGCTGCGGGTCTGGTGAGTCGGGATGGCCGCGATCGCATCCCGGACGCGGCGCTGAAAAAGGCTGCCGGTGGTGCGCAGGGGCAACGAGAAGGCGTACTCGGCATCCACCAGGTAGGCGCGCAGCTGATGCGCCACAGCGGCCGCGAGCGGATTGCCGGCGGCGACTTCGGCAGTCGGCGGCAGGAAGGCAAGGCGGTGGATTTCAGCCTCGTCGCAACAGACCCCGAGGCTGAAACCCGGCGCCGCGAGGACGATCTGGAAGGCTTCTTCGGCGGGCTTTGCCGCGACCACAGACAGACTCGGGGGAGCGATCGGCAGCTCAGGGGGCCTTGCCGAGCAGGGCCTGCTTGAGGTCGTTCTGCACCGGCTGCTGGCCGAGCCAGATCTTCAGCAGCGCCCGGTAGAAGTCCTCGCCGGTGATCTCCCGGCCTTTCACCTCGCCGTTTACGGTCAGGCGAGTGCCCTTCTCGGGAAGCCAGTCGATGACGATGGTCGTGCCGCTGCGGGCTTCGCCGATCGCCAGCAGGGTCTCGGAGAACTGTTTCAGACGATCCTTCAACGCCGCCATTTCGGCTTCCGAATGGTTGCTGGTCATGCCTTCCTGCAGCGCGTCCACGAACTGCTGCGCCGAGAGGTCGCGCAGCAGGCTGATGGCAATCCGCCGGGCTCCCCGGGCAGCCAGGATCGCGTCGGCATCACTGCGCTTCTCGGGCAGGTAGAGCGCCATCGCATAGACCTTGAAGACGGCCCGCTTGCGCAGGCCGGCGCCATTGACCACGAGGTCGCTGCTGCCGACGCGGGTCTGGTCGTCGAACCTGACGCCGGCCACTTCGACCGCCGCCACGAGCTGGCAGCAGACGGCGATGATCGCCGCCATCAACAGCTGTTTCATGCCGTATCTCCTTTGCCTGAAAGTCGCCGCAGCGACTGATGAACCTCCTCCGCCGGCTTGCAGGAAAGCGCAGGCTTGAGAGGCAAGAGCGTCAGCGGCGCACTTCGCCGTTGCCGAGGACGATCCACTTCTGGCTGGTCAGTCCTTCCAGACCAACCGGGCCGCGAGCGTGAATCTTGTCGGTCGAGATGCCGATTTCGGCGCCGAGACCGTACTCGAAACCGTCCGCGAAACGGGTCGACGCGTTGACCATCACCGAAGCCGAATCGACCTCGCGCAAAAAACGCAGCGCCGCCGTGTAATTCTCGGTGACGATGGCGTCGGTATGGTGCGAACCGTAATGATTGATGTGCTCGATCGCCTGCTCGATCCCGCTCACCACCCTGACCGAGATGATCGGCGCCAGGAACTCGCTGGCGTAGTCTTCTTCGCTTGCGGGTCTGGCCGCGCTGACCCGGGCGACGGTTTCCGGACAACCGCGGATCTCGACGCCCTTGCCGTTCAGCATGAGGGCGATCGGCAGCAAGAGGCGGTCGGCCTGCGAGCGTGCGACGAGCAGCGACTCGGTGGTATTGCAGGTGCCGTAGCGCTGCGTCTTGGCGTTCTCGATGATCTGCAGCGCTTTTTCGGGATCGGCGTCGTCATCCACATACACATGACAGTTGCCATCGAGGTGCTGGATCATCGGCACGCGCGCCTCGGCGAGCAGGCGCGCGATCAGACCCTTGCCGCCGCGCGGAACGATCACGTCGACGAACTCGCGCAGCGTGATCAGGTGGCCGACCACCGCGCGGTCGGGGATGCCGATCACCTGCACGGCGTGGGCCGGCAGACCGGCACTGGCGAGCCCTTCGTGAACCAGCGCGGCGATCGCCTGGTTGCAGCGGAGGGCTTCGGAACCGCCGCGCAGAATCGCCGCATTGCCCGACTTCAGACAGAGGGCGGCGGCGTCGGCAGTGACGTTGGGACGGGCTTCATAGATGATGCCGATCACCCCGAGCGGGACGCGCATGCGGCCGACCTGGATGCCACTCGGACGGACCTTGAGCTCGCTGATTTCGCCGACCGGATCAGGCAGGGCAGCGACCTGATCGACGCCTTCGGCCATCGCCGACACGCCGCTGGCCGAGAGCGTCAGGCGATCGAGCAGGGCCGCATCGAGGCCGGCGGCCCGCGCGGCGGCGACATCTTCCTGATTGGCGGCGAGCAGCGCGTCGCTCTCCCGCCGGATCGCCGCAGCGATGGCGCGCAGCGCGCTGTTCTTGGCCTCGCTGTCGGCCCGCGCGACCAGGCGCGAGGCCTGGCGGGCGTTGCGACCGACGATTTGCACGTATTCTTCGATATCCATGAGACTGCCCGATGCGGCGAAAAGCCGATTATAGCCATCGCCGGTGGGCAGGCGTAAACGGAACCTCTGGAAAGTAATACACTCTGACCAGCATTCTCCCTTCTACCCCTACCCCTACCCCTACCCCTACCCCTACCCCTACCCCTACCTTTGCCGAAGATGAAGAAACTGATCGTACCTGCCGAAGTGAAAGTGTGCGCCACCTGCAGCTACTGGGACGGTGAACGAACCGTCGACAGCGAACTGCGCCTGGTGGTGGTCAGTGAAGACTGTGAGGGTGAGTGCCTGGTCCAGGGCCAGAACAGCCACGGGCTCAACGACGTGCGGGGCGAAAACGGTTGTCTGTGGGAGCACCTGGCGCCCGACGCCGACCCCCCGGCAAGCGAACCGCGAAGCGACAAGCCGACCTGAGGCGACGGCGGTCGCCGTTTCAGGTCGCGGCCATCTGCAGGCCCAGCTGGCGGAACTCGTTCCAGACGTCGCCGCGGGCGATTCCCTTGATCATCCGGTCGATGCGCGCTGCGTGACCGAGCGCGGACTGCACCCGTTCTGCGTCGAGCCGCTGCAGTGCGCGTTTGATCAGCGCCTGGCGCGTTCCCCACAGGCGGGCTTCCTTGAGCAACGCATCCAGCGGCTGGCGGCGCGCAAGTCCTGCCTTGAGCTGCGCCAGCATGCGCACTTCCTCGGTCAGCGCCCAGAGGACCAGCGGCGGCGCTTCGCCTTCCTGCTGCAGGCCGTCGAGCGTGCGCACGAGGCGGGCGACGTCGCCGGCGAGCAGCGCTTCGCGCAGGCCGTCGAGATCGTAGCGCGCGACATTCAGCACGGCATCGCGAATCTGCGCCAGGGTCAGCGCGCCGACCGGATAGAGGACGCCGAGCTTGAGGATTTCCTGGTGCGCCGCGAGCAGATTTCCCTCGACCCGCTCGGCGATGAAGCGCAGGCCGTCAGCGCTGGCGCCCTGCTGCTGGCGTCGCAGGCGGCCGGCAAGCCAGGCCGGCAGTTCGGCAAGCGTCGGCGGCAGCAGCTTGACGACGACCCCGGCCGTCGCCAGGGCGTTCATCCAGGCCGATTTTTCCTCTCGCCAGTCGACGTCGTTCATGCTCACCAAAAGCAGGGAATCGGGCGACGGCCGCGCACAATACTCCTGGATCGCGGCGCTGCCGTCGCGCCCGGGTTTGCCGGTCGGCAGTCGCAGATCGATCAGCGTGCGGCCACCGAAGAGCGAAAGGCTGCCGGCGGCGTGGTAGAGCTCGTTCCAGCTGAAGCCGGCGATCACGGTCAGCACCTCGCGTTCGTCGAAACCGCGCCCCCGGGCGGCTGCACGAATCGCGTCGGCAGCTTCGATGACCAGCAGCGGCTCGTCGCCATAGACCAGATAGACCGGCCGCAACTCGCGTTCGAGGTGGGTCGCGAGCTGTTCGCCCCTGATCTGCATCGCGAGCCTACTCGGCAGAGGCGATGAAGACCGGTTTGGCGGCCGCCAGACGGCGCATCAGCAACTGCACCAGGTCACTCTCCATGTCTCGCCAGAGCAGCGATTCTTCCTGCTGCTTGGCGAGAACGTTGGAGTCGTCATAGGTCAGATCGCGAAACAGTTCGACGCTGCCGGACGGCACCAGATCGCGGCCCTTGTCATCGGTGATGCGGTAGGTGTAGCGGTAGAGGAGACGCAATTCGCTGACCCGGCCGGTACCCGACACCGAAAGAATCACCCGGTCACGATACTCGGCGGTGGGCAGAAAAGTGGCTTGGGCGTCGTTTGCAGTCGACGCGAGACGCGTCGTTCCCGCGGCCCGGATCGTTCGCCTGAGCTGGGCGCCGAGCACCGAATGGTCGGGCATGGCCAGATACAGGCTGTCGAAGGGCAAGGCGTAGCTGCCCCGCAGTTGAAAGCCGCAACCGACCAGCAATGCCAGAACGAATGCGGCCAGGGTGAGCTGTAGCGCTGCACGCATGGAATCTTCCTTGCCGGCCTAGACGACGATGTTGACCAGGCGGCCGGGAACGACCACCACCTTCCTCGGCGCCGCGCCGGCGAGCTGCCGGCACGCCGCGTCACAGGCGAGCGCTGCGGCTTCGATGGTCGCCCGGTCGGCGGCGGCCGCAACCCGCAGGCTGCCGCGCAGTTTGCCGTTGATCTGCAGGACGAGTTCGATCTCGTCCTGCACCAGGGCGCTCGCATCGGGCGTCGGAAAAGCCTGGCTGCTCGCCGTGCAGCCCGGCCGGAGGGCGGCATGGAGCGCTTCGCAGACATGCGGCACGATCGGGTTGAGCAGCAGCGTCACCGCTTCGAGCACCTCCTGCCGGACCGCGCGGGCAGCGGCCGAATCGTCGTTGATGCGGGTGCAGGCGTTGAGCAGTTCCATCACCGCGGCGATTGCGGTATTGAACTGCTTGCGCCGACCATAATCATCGGCAACCTTGGCGATCGTCTGATGCAGTTGCCGCCGCAGCCCTTTCAGGTCGGCCGACAGATTCCCCTCGACATGGGGTGCGACAAGGCCGGTCGAGACATGCTGATGAACGATTCGCCAGAGGCGCTTGAGGAAACGGAAAGCCCCCTCGACGCCGGCATCGGACCATTCGAGGGACTGCTCGGGCGGACTCGCGAACATGATGAAGAGGCGCGCAGTGTCGGCCCCGTACTGGTCGATCAGCGCCTGCGGATCGACGCCGTTGTTCTTAGACTTCGACATCTTCTCGATGCCGCCGACGACCACCGGCAGGCCGTCGGCGCGCAGCGTCGCGCCGCTGGCGCGGCCACGTTCGTCATGCACGGCGTCGACCTCGGCCGGATTGATCCAGAGCTTTTTGCCATGGCTGTCCTCGCGGTAGAAGGTCGGTGCGACGACCATCCCCTGGGTCAGCAGGTTGGCAAAGGGTTCGGCCAGCGGCGGCTCGCCGAACAGACCGACGTCACGCATGAGCCGGGTCCAGAAACGCGCGTAGAGCAGGTGCAGGATGGCGTGTTCGATGCCGCCGATATACTGGTCGATGCCGCCCGCGCACCAGTAGGCCACGCGCTCGTCGACCATTGCGCGATCATTGTCCGGACAGCAATAGCGCAGGAAATACCAGGATGACTCGACGAAGGTATCGAGGGTGTCGGTTTCGCGCCGCGCCGGCCCGCCGCACTGCGGACACGTGCACTGGTAGAACCCGGGCATCCGGGCGAGCGGCGAGCCGGCGCCGGTGATGGCGACGTCTTCGGGCAGAATGACCGGCAATTCCTCGTCAGGCACCGGCAGCGCGCCACAACGGGGGCAATGCACGATCGGAATCGGGCAGCCCCAGTAGCGCTGGCGCGAGATGCCCCAGTCGCGCAGACGGAACTGGACCTTCTTCTCGCCCAGACCCTTGGCGGAGAGGTCGGCGGCAATGGCATCGACCGCGGTTTCGCAGGTGAGGCCGTCGTATTTTCCGGAGTTCACGCAGACGCCGCGCTGCTTGTCGGCATACCACTCCTGCCAGGCGTCAAGCGAAAATACTTCACCCGCGACGGCGATCACCTGCCTGATCGGCAACCCGTATTTGCGGGCAAAAACGAAATCGCGTTCATCGTGCGCCGGCACCGCCATCACCGCGCCATCCCCGTAGCCCATCAGGACATAGTTGCCGATCCACACCTCGACCTGTTCGCCGTTCAGCGGATGGGTGACGAAGATGCCGGTCGGCAGCCCCTTCTTTTCCATCGTCGCGAGGTCGGCTTCGGCGACGCCGCCGCGTTTGCATTCCTCGACAAAAGCGGCCACCTGCGGGTCGCGCGCTGCCGCATGGCTGGCCAGCGGATGCTCGGCAGCGACGGCGCAGAAGGTGACGCCCATGAGGGTGTCGGCGCGGGTGGTGAACACCCACAACTGGCCGGCTTCGCCGTCGAGTTCGTAAGGAAAGGCGAAGCGCACGCCGGTACTCTTGCCGATCCAGTTCTTCTGCATCAGCCTGACCTGCTCCGGCCAGCCCGGCAGCTGATCGAGGTCGGCGAGCAGCTCTTCGGCGTAGGCGGTGATCTTCATGTAGTACATCGGGATCTCGCGCTTCTCGATCGGCGCGCCCGAACGCCAGCCGCGCCCGTCGATGACCTGCTCGTTGGCCAGCACGGTCTGGTCGACCGGATCCCAGTTGACGGTTCCCAGCCGTTGATAGATCAGGCCTTTCTCGTACAGCCGGGTGAATAGCCACTGCTCCCAGCGATAGTACCCGGGCCGACAGGTGGCGAGTTCGCGCGTCCAGTCGATGGCAAAGCCCAGTCGCTTGAGCTGGGTCTTCATGTAGTCGATGTTGGCGTAGGTCCATTGCGCCGGCGGCACCTTGTGCTGCATGGCGGCGTTTTCCGCCGGCATGCCGAAAGCGTCCCAGCCCATCGGCTGCAGCACGTTGTAGCCGAGCATGCGATGGAAGCGCGCGAGCACATCGCCAATCGTGTAGTTGCGCACGTGCCCCATGTGCAGCTTGCCCGACGGATAGGGAAACATCGACAGACAGTAGTACTTGGGACGACTCGGGTCCTCGATGGCGCGCGCGGCGCCGCTGCGATCCCAGAGTTCCTGAGCGGCGACTTCAAGCTCAGCGGGCTGATACTTTTCCTGCATGGCGGGTCACGATCCGGAAATGGACGAAAGCGCCGATTATACGCACCTGCGCTTTGACCTGCTCCGTACCCGCGCCGATCAACGGCCTGGATCGGGGGTGAAGCCCCCCGGAAACGGGTTCGGGAAGGGGTTTGGCGGCGGCTGCCGGGGCCGCGGAATGATGCCCTGGGCAAGCAGCCGGGAGTGACTGTCGTAGTAAATGGTGACCATCTCCGACGGTCGCTTATCCGCGCGACGAAAGTCGGTGTACTGCGTCGGCGCACTGATGCGTTCCCCGTGGCCGGTGCCCAGGCGCTTTGCCGGCGCCGGGGGCGACGCCGCCGCCGGCGCTGCACCCTGGGCCGTGGCGGTCGCCGGCGGGGCGGCTTGGGTCTCGTCACGCGTCGGCGAAGGCAGGGTCAGCTCGGGCTGTGGCGGCGGCTCGGCTTCGCGATAGACCGCGACGCCAATCACGCCGACGTTCTGCGGACGGTCGGTACGCCCGGCATAGCTGTCGGCGAGACGGGTGAAATAGAAAGCGGCGACATCGTCCAGGCTCTTGCGCCAGCCCGAGATTTCGGCCGTTTGCCCGGCGGCGACGACGTAACCGGCTTGCGACGGGGCGGCCGTCTGCCCGTCGAGCGCATTGACGCCATCGACCGAGAGCACGGTCAGCAGACGACCGGCGGTCCGGTTGCGCAAGACCACCGCGTAACGATTGCCGGGGATTCCGGCAACATAGACGCGACCATGATGCCGGTACAGTTCAAGTCGTTCACCACTGCTGCGGTCCTGGATGCTGACCTCGACCAGGGTGCCGGTGGCGGTCGCAAATCCGGTGTCGGCGACGCTGACGCAAGCGGCGAGTGGCAGGAGCGCCAGCAGGGCGGCAAGTTTTTTCATGACGGGTCTCCTTGCGTGATCAGGCGAAGGCGAACCAGCCCAGAGGGTTTACGGAAGACGAGCGGTCGAAGCGGCAAGCGCCGCGGGCAGGCCGCGTTGCCCGTCCTCCCTTCAGGCGGCTGTGCGTGGGTTGCCGACGAGGCTGTTGAGCTTCGTTTGCCATAAGTGCACGAGGCTATACACGGTCATCAGCTGCAGTTTCGAGATCCGGTCCTGATGGCGCCAGACCCACGACATGCGGCTCCGCGAACCGACGGTCTCACGCACCACCGAACAATTGCCTTCGAGTTCAGACAAGTCGATGAAGCGCTCGACCGCCCGGCGATAGTAGTCGGAGCTGTTGCAGCATCCGCTCACGACTTCACTTTCCCCGGCGGCACGCCGCCACAATTTGAGCGCAAGCTCTTCGCTGATGCCCGTTCTACGGGCGATCCACGGCAGGATTTTTGGTGCTTTCATGCGAGTGCTCCTCGATGGCTGGCCATGCCAGGCACCGTAACGGGTCGGCCGCGGCCTCATGAGCCGGGCTTTTGTTGCAGTGCAGCATCATTATAGAGAAGATCCGGTTGAAGAGTTAGGGATTTCTCCTCAATTTTCGAAAGCCGCGAGGTGTGACCTTGCCGCCGGCTTCAGGGTCTTTGGCTACGTCGCCGCCAGGCCTTGATCAGATACATGCGCCAGACCGCCTTGGCCGCCAGGTAGCCGAAAAGCGCGAGGCTGACGGCAAGACAGAGCAGACCGATCGCCAGCGGTTTGGCGACGGCGAGCATCCAGGTCTGCATCGCCTCGGTCCACTGGGCAAAAGCCGTGATGCTGAAATCCGGGGGAACGACGAAACTGCTGCTGTCACCGGTCAGCAGGCGGCCAATCCCGTAGGCGAGCAGATAGAGCGGAACGATGGTCACCGGGTTGGTGTAGAACGTCATCAGCAGGGACAAAGGCAGATTGACCCGGAAGGTGAGCGCACTGACTGCGGCGCCGATCATTTGCAGCGGCCCGGGAATCAGGCCGCAGAAAAGGCCGACGGCGACCGCACCGGCTGCTGAATGGCGATTGAGGTGCCATAAACGTGGGTGCAGCAGCGAGGACTGGAACGGTCGCAACCACGGATTGCTGCGGATCGTCTGGGGGTCGGGAAGGTATTTTTTGAGATAGTGGCGCATGGTTTCCATTGTTGCAGCAGAAGTGGCGGAATGGGCAGCAGACTGACCATTAGCGGGGAGAGGCGCGCCCAATGTTTTCATTCGCCCCCGCAGCAGACATTCAGCCACTGGCAGACGTCGCGAGCTGCCCGACCCTGCCGGATGCTGACGAAAGTCGTCAGAAAAGTCGTTAGAATGGGCCACTCCCAATCATCCTACCGAGATCATCGTGTTCGATCAACCGTATCGTCCGCTGCGCTGCCGGTTGCTTGCCGGCGCGCTGTTAATTGCCCTGACCGGTTGCGACCTCATCCAGCAAAAGCTGGGCATCGAGGCGCCGGCGGCCAAAAACGCGCGGCTCGATGCCGAAGGACAGGCGGTCGGCGGCGCCTGCCGACAATCGGGACGGGCGATCGAAGACTGCTACTCGATCTATTCCTGGCTGCCCAAGGCGGCCATTTACGGCGGCTGGCGTGACATGGATGCCTACATGCGCGACAACAAGCTCGAAACCGTCGAACCGCAGCTGCCACCACCACAGCCGCCCGGCACCCGGAAAGCCAAGCCGCCGCCGGTCGCGGAGGCGAACGAAGGGGCAAAAGTGGAGGAAAAAGACGCGGCAAAGAATTAGGCACCGGATTTCCTGTCAGAGGGTACATTCACATCATGACCTTCTGGCAACCGGCCACGATAGACTGCTCGCAACCTTCCAGCGCCTCCTCGACCACCCATGCTGCACCCACACCCTCTCCTGCCAGCCGGCACCGATGTGAGCGAACTTCTGGCGGCGAGCCGGCAGATATTCCAGCGTGGCCTGGCCAAGATCGTCAGACAGTGCATGCCCGAGCAGCCGGCGGTGCTCGCAGCCTTCGAGCGCGAGATCGGCGAAGCGCATGACCAGCTGGCCTTGTTCAACCTCGAGAGCGACGCCGCTCAGGGTTGCGACCTCACCGCCTCGCGCCTGACCCTGATGGGCGACGATGACCTCGAACTCGACATCCGCATCCGCGACATCGGCAACCGCTTGCGCGAGATCGGCGGGCACGGCCTGTGGCGAAGTCACCAGCGTTACACGACGCTGCTGCGGCGGCCCGAGATGAGCGAGGCGAGCAATCCGATCGGCGCCGCAAGCATCTGCCTCGGCTTATGGACGATCTGCCGGGCGAACGACCGCGGCCTCGCGCCGCGCCTCATCCTGCTCGACCACATCGAGCGCTGTCTGCACGAGCAGTTGCCCGCCCTCTACCAGGAAATCGACACCTTCCTTGCCGGTTGCGGTGTGCCGGCGGATCGCGGCCCGGAACCGCCGCGGGTCGCCGCCCGTGCCGAGCCGGGTCTGACACCGGTCGACCGCCAGCCACCCGTCAACCCGCTGGCGACCCTGCAACAGGCGCTACGGCAGCGGCGCGAAGCCGAAGCGCCGGCCGCGCTGCTGCCGATCGCCGACGACAGCGGCGCGGCCGGCCGCAATGCCGCTCTCGACACGGCGACAATGGTCATGCGCGAGCACCTGTTCGATCGCCTGCAGGCGATCGAGGCCCGCCCGGTAGCGGCGGCCGATAGCCAGACCGCGCTCGTTTCGCCGCCGCGCCTGCCATTGTCCGGCCTCCGGGCGCGCCATCTCGACCTCTCTTCCGGCTCGCCGGAGGCGATCGCCATGGACACCATGGTCCTGATTTTCGAAGCCCTCTTCGCCGCCGATGAGCTCCCCGACGCAATCAAAGGGGCGCTCGGCGGCCTGCAGGTGCCGTTCGTCCGACTGGCGATCGGCGATCCTTCGCTGTTCGCCAACGATCGGCATCCGGCCCGCCTGCTGATCAACCGCATCGGTCGAGCGGCGATCGGTCTGGCGGCGCAGGTCGATGCCAGCCATGCGACCTGCCGACAGATCTGCCACCTGTGCGCCACTGCCCGCAGCAGCCTCGAAGCGCCGGCAGCGGCGCTGGAGGCGTGCCTGGCCGAACTCGACACCCTGATCGACGAGCGAGAGCAACGCATTCGTCGGGCCGGCAAGCGCCTGGCCGAACTCGTTGCCACGCACGAAAACCGGCAATACGCCAGCCGGCTCGCCGGCAGCTGGCTACGCACCAGCCTCGCCCGGACGCGCTCGGCAGTTGTTGCCTCCTTCCTCGAGGAGCACTGGCTACGGGTGATGATCGCTGCCGCCGCGGACGGCGGTACCCAGGGCAGTCGCTGGCAACGCGACAGTCGCACGGCCGATGATCTGATCTGGAGCGTGCTGCCGAAGCAGAGTGCCGAGGAGCGCAAACGCCTCGCCGGCATGGCCGCGTCACTGCTCGGGCGGATCGGCACCGGACTGGACGAGATAGGCGTTTCGGCGAGCGAGCGCAAGCGCTTTTTCGATGTCCTCTTCGACCTCCAGACCGCCGCCCTGCGTGGCCAGGCGCAATCTCCCGACGCATCGCCGGCAACGCTTCCAGCGCCGCCCGCGCGAGCGCGCAACCCTGCGGCGGCGATGGACAGCCCGGACCTCCTCGCGTTTGACGGGCTGCCGGTACACTATCTCGCCGAGTCCGGCGACAGCCGGGCGCCACGGCTGGAAGCGGCGGCCGCCTGGCAGCCGGGCGACTGGCTGCGCTTCAGCGCCTCGGGGCAGCCGGCGCGCTGCGGCCTGTGCTGTTGGCAGAGCCCATCATCGACCACGGTCCTCCTGTGCAACCCCGACTGGGGCTACGCAGTGGCCATCGCTCGCGAAACGCTCGACCAGCAGTTGCGCACCGGCCGGGCGCAGATCGCGTCGCGGATCGCGCTCTTCGACGCTGCCGCCGAACGTGCACTGAGCCGCTTCAACCGATCCTGACGGGTCGCCGCAGGGTTTCCCCGGCCGTGCCTGGCCGCAAGTCCGGCCGGGCACGGCAAAGCCCGGCGCAGCGACCCGATCGGTGTATAATGGCGTCCGATATGAGATTGATTTTTGACTGTTTTAAAGGTTTTGTCGATGCATTTTGATGAACTCGGCCTGGCGCCGGAACTGCTGCGAGCCGTTGCCGACCAGGGCTACCTGGAACCGACCCCGATCCAGGCGCAGGCGATTCCGGTCATTCTCGCCGGCCTCGATCTGATGGGAGGTGCGCAGACCGGCACCGGCAAGACCGCTGCCTTCACGCTGCCGCTGCTGCAGCGCATCCTCGGTTTTGCCAGCCCAAGCCCCTCACCGGCTCGCCATCCGGTGCGCGTGCTGATGCTGGCACCGACCCGAGAACTCGCAATCCAGGTACACCAGTCGGTCAAGACCTACAGCAGGCATGTGCCGATCAGGAGCTGTTGCGTCTTCGGCGGGGTCGACATCAAGCCGCAGATCGCCGAAATCCGCTGCGGGGTCGAGGTGCTGGTCGCCACCCCCGGCCGGCTGCTTGATCTGGTCGAACAGAAGTGCCTCAACTTCGCCAGCGTGCAGGCGCTGGTGCTCGATGAAGCCGACCGCATGCTGGACATGGGCTTCGTTCCGGACGTCACGCGCATCATCAACCTGCTGCCGCGGCAGCGGCAGAGCCTGCTTTTCTCGGCGACGTTCTCGGAAGAGATCAAGAAGCTGGCCGACGGCATGCTCAAGTCACCGGTGCTGCTCGAAGTCGCCAAGCGCAACACGGTGTCGGAGACGATTACCCACCGCGTCCATCCGGTGGCCGCCGACGCCAAGCGTGCGCTGCTGGTGAAACTGCTGAAATCGGCCGATTTCAATCAGGTCCTGGTATTTACCCGGACCAAGATCGAAACCAACCGGCTGGCCCGCGAGTTGCAGCGGGCCGGCATCGCCGCCGACTCGATCCATGGCGACAAGACCCAGCAGGAGCGCCTGAAGGCCCTCGAAGCGTTCAAGGACGGTTCGGTCCTGGTACTGGTGGCGACCGACGTCGCCGCCCGCGGCCTCGACATCGACGAACTGCCGCATGTGATCAACTTCGAGCTGCCGCGCACGCCGGAAGACTACATCCATCGGATCGGTCGCACCGGCCGCGCCGGCAAACCTGGCACGGCGATTTCGCTGGTCTCGGCGAGCGAAGTCCAGTATCTGGTCGAGATCGAAAAGCTGATCCGGATCAAGGTCGAGCAGGTCCTGGTGCCAGGTTTCGAAGCCGAGTACGACTATACCTACCCTCCGGGCGACAAACGCGTTCATCCCCGGCGGCCACCGGCAGCCCCCCCGCCGGCACCCGCCGCCCGGATCGTTAATGCGCAGGTCGAACGGGGCGATCGGCTACCGGCTCGCAGTTCACCGCGCGAAAGCGGCAACCGACATGGCGCTGGCGGCGGTCGCCGCCCCTCGCACATCGCCGCCGACGGTTTCGATTTCAGCAAGCCTTACGAGAGCGCGGCCCCGATTCCGGTCGCCGAAGCGCTCGGCAGCGACGCCGGGAAGACCTTGCCGCGCAGTGAACACCCGCACAATCCGCGCCGGCCGGTGGCGGCGCTACTTGGCGGACTCGGCCGCAAGTAGGCCAGGCGCAGCGTCCGGCGTCACCGCCGCGGGCGCCTCGATCAGCTTCAGCACCGCGAGCGAAATGTTGTCGCCGTCACCCTTGCCCATCGCGCGCGCCCTGCCGATCAGCAATTCGGACGCTTCCCGTGCTGAAGTCGCGCCGTTGATCACCCAGGCCAGTTCCTGATCGGTGAAATAGGCCCAGAGACCGTCCGAGCAGAGCAGGAAGGTGTCGCCGGCATTGAGGCCCTCGGCCTCGCCAAAGGCGATCAGCGGGGTTTCGAGGCCCCCCAGCGAAGTCAGCAGAATATTTCGATTGGGATGAACGAGGGCCTGGTGAGGGGTGATCCGGCCCTGCACCACCAGTTGTTCGACGTAGGAATGATCGGTGCTGCGAAAGATGAGGCGATCGCCGCGAAAATGGTACAGGCGGCTGTCACCACAATGGGCCCAGCTGACTCTGCCCGGTTGCAGGAGCACCATCACCACCGTGCTGTGCGGTTCCTTCTCGTTGATGAAGCGCGACGCCTTGATCAGCATGTGCGCTTCGTTGATGCTCGACTCGAGCAGGGTGCGTGCAGACTCGGTACGCACCGAAAAACTCTCGAGATTGTTGCGCGCCGTATGGATCACCTGCTGCGCCGCGATGACCCCGCCGGTATGGCCGCCCATGCCGTCCGCCAGGACGGCCAGCACGACGCCAGCGCCGCGCGGATGCGGCAGGATGAGCACGCGGTCCTGCTGCTCGCGGCGATCCCCCCGATGCTGGGCGACACAGGCGTCAATCGAGATCGGCATGACTCGACTTTCCCGGCCGGCGCCGCAGCACCCCCGCCTGACCGGCCGCAGCCCGCGTCGCTGAAAACCGTGTCAAGGGTCGAGGGGAACTCAGCCGCGCGTTCAGCGAGGCCCCCGCACACGTTCGCCGGACCGAGAAGCAAGCGACGGATGGCGCTCGCCATACACCCGATGCGCGACCACCACCAGGGCATGCACCTCGTCGGCAGTGAGTTCGGTGAAGTTCTCGCGCACGATGCGATACGCGAGGTGCTCAAGGGACTGTCCGGCCCAACCGTTCTCGGGATCGAAAAAAGGTTCGATCATCAGAAAGGCCGCGTCGAAAACGCTCCGCAGGCGCAGGTTCTGCCGCCGTTCCTGAGTCACGTCGGCTGCCTGCTCGCTCTCTTCGCTCATTGCCTCCCCTTGCCCTCCCGGCTCATCCGGCTCATCCGGCCTGGTCGTCGCGCGTCAGCGCTCGAACCTGCCGTTGGCGGTCAATCGCCAGACGGCGACGCATTCTAACCTTTTCCGCCTCAGGCAGGGTCCCGGTTCCCGACGTCCACGCTGGCCGCGCGACGAATCGCCTGATCGTCGCGGTCCTCGTACCAGAGATCGCCATCGGCATTCGTTCTCGCCAGATCGCCGCTCGTTTGGCCGCCGGTTTCGTCGATGATCACGCCGAGCTTCTCACGCGCCCAGTCGCGGACCGCTTCGGTCAGCGGCGCACCCGCGCTGACCAGTATGCGCAGATCGAGATCCCGGATCGCCCGCGGGTCCGGCACCGTAGCCATCATCTGCCGCAGGGCGGCGGGAAAGAGAAGGCAGTTCCTGACCCCATATTTTTCGATCAGGGCGAACGCCTTGTCGGCCTCGAAAGGTCCATTGTAGGCGAGCAGCGGCAGCCCGAAGTGCCAGCTCGCCAGCAGCCCGGCGCAAAGGCCGCCGATCGATGTCCACTCGAGCGGCGACCAGAAGAGGTCACCCGGCTGCGGCACGCGCTCATGCGCGCAGAGGTAGGCACTGAGATGGCCGAGCAGCGTGTGCTTTGCGAGGAGGACGCCGGGCACCCGGCTCTCCTGGCGGTCCGGATAGACCATCATGGCCGCGTCGGCGGCCGCGGTGACCGCCGGCGTATAACGCGGCGAAGCGTGCTCGAGCACCGCCGCCCAGGGCCTGATCCCTGGCCCGACAGCGGCGCCGACACCGATCAGGTGCCGCAGCTGCGCCAGTCGGGGACGGAGGGGCAGCAGCTGTGGCAAGGCGGTCTGGCCGATGATGGCCAGATGGGCGCCTGCATCGCCCAGCCGGAATGCCAGCGCAGCGGGCTCCAGGTGCGCCGACAGCGGTACGGCGACGGCACCCATCTGGCAGATCGCGACCAGCGCGATGGCGGCTTGCGGACATTGCGGCAGGACCACTGCCAGCCGATCGCCGGGCAGCGTCCCCAGCGCCGCCAGCACGTTGGACAGGCGGTTGGCCTCGCGCTGGATGTCCCAGAAAGTGTGCGCCGAGGTGAAGCCGTTCTCGTCTTCGTAGTACAGCGCAAAGCGGCTGCGCTGGTCGGCCCAGCGGCCGCAGACGTCGACCGCGAGATTGAAGTGTTCGGGAACCTGCCAGCGAAAGGTCTGTTGGAGCGCTTCGTCGCTCGTCGCCTGAAGATCGGGATCCATCGCCTGCCCGCGCGCTGAACGACTCAGGAAACGACGCGCAAACGCTCGTCGATCAGCTCGACCCAGTGGCGCACCGGCATCCTGCTGCCGCCCTGCAGGTGGGTCTGGCAGCCGATGTTGGCGGTGACCAGCAGCGCCGGCGAAGCGGCCGTCATCGCCGCCAGCTTGTTGTCGCGCAGTTGCGTCGCGAGCACCGGCTGGCTGATCGAATAGGTCCCCGCCGAACCGCAGCACAGGTGCGCGTCGGCGACCGGCGCGAGCTGGTATCCGGCCGCGCCGAGCAGCGCTTCGACCAGCCCGCGAATTTTCTGTGCATGCTGCAGCGTGCAGGGGGAGTGGAAGGCCACCCGCTCGCCGCTGCCGACGCCGGTCTTGCGCAGCAACTCGGTGAGACGTTCCTGCTCGGCGGCAAGCACTTCCGACACGTCGCGCGTCAGGCCCGCGATCCGCGCCGCCTTGCCGGCGTAGACCGGATCGTCCTTGAGCAAATCGCCGTACTCGCGCAGATGCGCACCACAACCGGAGGCCGTCATCACGAAACCTTCGACCTGCCCGCTGTCGACCTCCGGCCACCAGGCGTCGATCACCCGCCGCATGTCGTCGAGCGCTTTCGCCTGCGCATTGAGGTGGTAACGCAGCGCGCCGCAACAGGCGGCACCCGGCACCTCGATCAGCTCGATGCCGAGGCGGTCGAGGACGCGGGCCGTCGCCGCGTTGGTGTTGGGCGTCAGCGTCGGCTGCACGCAGCCGGCGAGCGCGATCATCCGCCGCCGGTGCCCCGCCGGCCGCGGCCAGGGAAGACTGGCCGCCGTCGGCGGCACCTTGTCGGCGAGCACTCCGGGCAGCAGCGGCCGCAGCAGCTGGCCGACGCGCACCGCCGGTTTGAAAAGCCAGTTGCGTGGCAGCGCTTCGCAGAGCAGGAAACGGGTCGCCCGACTCGCGAGAGAACGCGGCACGCGCGCTTCGATGACATCGCGGCCGATCTCGAGCAGCCGGTGATACCTGACGCCCGACGGACAGGTCGTTTCACAGGCGCGGCAACTCAGACAGCGGTCGAGATGGAGTTGCGTCTTCTCGCTCACCGGTTTGCCTTCGAGCATCTCCTTGATCAGATAGATGCGACCGCGCGGCCCGTCGAGTTCGTCGCCGAGCAGCTGGAAGGTGGGACAGGTGGCGGTACAGAAACCGCAATGCACACAGCTGCGCAGAATCGTGTCCGCCTCGCGGCCGGCGGTCGTGTCCCTGATGAAATCGGCTAGTTGGGTTTGCATGGTCGGCGAACTTTCAGAGTCCCGGATAGAGCCGGCCGGGGTTGAATACCCCCTGCGGGTCGAAGGCGTGCTTGAGCTTGCGGTGTATCCGCCACAAGGGCTCGCTCAGTGGCTGGAAAACGCCGACCGCTGCCTTCAGCGCGTCGTCGGCCCGAAACAGCGTCGCGTGACCGCCGGCCTGCAGCGCTGCGGCGCGCACCCCTGCTGCGTCGCCGCTCCGCAACCAGCGCTGCGCCCCCCCCCATTCGAGCAGGGTCGGCCCGAGGGCCTGCGGCGGCGCGACCGAAGGCAGCGACAGACGCCACAGCGGCGCCTGGCCGGCAAAGAAGGCATGCGTCTGCTCGCGCAGCGAAGACCAGAAAAGCGCCGCCTCAGCGTCGTCGAGGGCATCGCCGGCGAGCGTGCGCTGCGCGGCGGCAACCGCCGCAGCGGCACCCGACAGGCGCAGGGTCAGAACGCCATCGAACCAGGCCGAGGCCGAGATCGGCAAGGGGCGGCCGCCCCACTGGTTGAGCTTCTGCAGCGCGGTGGCCTCGTCGAGCGCAAAACGCACGCTCTTCTCGGCGACCGGCAAGGGCAGCACCTTCAGCGACACCTCGAGGACGATGCCGAGCGTGCCGAGGCTGCCGCAGAGCAGGCGCGGGACATCGTAGCCGGCGACGTTCTTCATCACCTGGCCGCCGAAGGAGAGCACCTCGCCCAGACCATTCAACAGCTTGACGCCGAGCACGAAATCGCGCACCGCCCCCACAGCCTGCCGACGCGGGCCCGACAATCCGCTCGCCAGCATGCCGCCGACGGTCGCCGAGGGGCCGAAATGCGGCGGCTCGAAAGCCAGCCACTGCCCTTTCTCGGCCAGCGTCGCGGCCAGTTCGGCGAGCGGCGTGGCGGCGCGCGCCGTCACCACGAGTTCGGTCGGCTCGTAGGCGACGATTCCCCGGCAGGCGCCGACAGCGAAAGGCTCGCCCTCTTCCGGGCCGCCGTAGAACGACTTGCTGCCGCCGGCACGGATGGCCAGTTTGCCGCCGCTGCCGGCCGCTGCCATGACGCGCGCGCGCCAGTTCTCGATCAGGGTATCCATCAGTGCCTCGCTGCGGTGCCGGCCCGCGCCTGGGTGTATTCGCGGCAGCGGGCCAGGGTCGGCACGCCCTTGCCCGGGTTGAGCAGCCCGTGCTCGTCGAAGGCCGCCTTGAGGCGGTGAAAGGCGTCGATTTCGGCGATCGTGAACTGTTCGGCCATGAGCATGATCTTCTCGATGCCGACGCCGTGTTCGCCAGTGATCGTGCCGCCGAAGCGCACCGACAGTTCGAGGATCGCGGCCCCGAAAGCGGTTGCCCGCTCGAGTTCGCCGGGCTGGTTGGCATCGTACATGATCAGCGGATGGAGGTTGCCGTCGCCGGCGTGAAAGACGTTGGCGCAGCGCAGCGCATATTTCACCGAGAGGGCAGCGATCGCTGCGAGCATCTCGGCCAGACGCTTGCGCGGAATCGTGCCGTCCATGCACAGATAGTCGGGAGTCAGCCGACCGACCGCCGGAAACGCCGCCTTGCGCCCGGCCCA
Source organism: Candidatus Accumulibacter jenkinsii (assembly GCA_036625225.1). Classification (GTDB taxonomy): domain Bacteria; phylum Pseudomonadota; class Gammaproteobacteria; order Burkholderiales; family Rhodocyclaceae; genus Accumulibacter; species Accumulibacter jenkinsii. The sequence continues at coordinate 1,053,278 of JAZKUF010000002.1, forward strand.
GAATTTCAGCCGCTCGGCCTCGTTCTGCGAGACGCGAATGCCGGCCGCACCGCTTTTTTCAAGTACGGCGGTCATCCGTCCTATCTCTTCGGCGACCTCTTCCGGCGTGCCGTCCGACTCGCAGAGCAGGATGGCTTCGGCGTCCATGTCGTAGCCGGCATTGACGTAGGGTTCGACGGCGTGCACCGCTTTCTTGTCCATCATCTCGAGACCGGCCGGGATGATGCCGGCGGCAATGATGCTGGCAACCGCGTCGCCGGCCTTGCGCACGTCGTCGAAGGAAGCAATCACCACTTGCGCGAGTTCCGGCTTCGGCGTCAACCGGACCGTCACCTCGGTGATCAGCGCCAGCAGGCCTTCCGACCCGTTGACCAGCGCCAGCAGGTCATAGCCCGGCGCATCGAGCGCCGCGTTGCCGAACTCGACGATCTCGCCCTCGACAGTCAGGCCGCGCACGCGCATCACGTTGTGCACCGTCAATCCGTATTTGAGGCAATGGACGCCGCCGGCGTTCTCGGCGACGTTGCCGCCGATGGTGCACGCGATCTGCGACGACGGGTCGGGCGCGTAGTAGAGTGAATAGGGCGCGGCCGCTTCGGACACCGCCAGATTGCGCACCCCCGGCTGGACCACCGCGGTGCGCGACACGGGGTCGACGCGGAGGATCTGCTTGAGCTTGGCGAGCGACACCAGGACGCCGTCGGGATGCGGCGTGGCGCCCCCCGAGAGGCCGGTGGCGGCACCGCGCGGGACGATCGGCGCACGCAGCGCGTGACATATCCTGAGGACGGCCTGCGCCTGCGCTTCGTTCTCGGGCAGCGCCACCAGCAGCGGCAACTGGCGAAAAGCGGTCAGCCCGTCGCAGTCATACGGCCGCATCTCCTCTTCGTCGGCGAGCAGCGCCGACGCCGGCAACACCTCGCGCAGGCGCCTGACCAGCGCTGCCCGGTCAATCGTGAAACGGCGATCGACCATCGTACCTTGCATGCTCATGTCGCATCCTCGGACAGTTGATGACTTTGCTCATGACCCGCAGGCGCGCTGGGCAGCGACGCGGCAGTTCATCCCGGCAGGCCGACGTCTTCGCCGGTCAGGTCATCGGCAAGGACGATCCCCACCCGCCGCGCGGCGCCGCGCAGATGCGCGTGTGCCTCACGGCGGGCGCGCTCGCCATCGCCGGCGGCGATCGCTTCAAAGATCGCCCGATGTTCGCCCTGCGCCGCCTGCGGCAGATCGCCCGCGCGGCCGGGTGGCGTCCAGGCCAGACGCCGCGAGTCGGAAAAACAGCGGCCCATGAACTCCAGCAAGCGGTGTGCGTAGCCATTGTGCGTGGCTGCGGCGATCGCCAGATGAAAATCGTCGTCGGCTTCGGAGCCGTCGCTGCCGCTGACCAGCGAATCGTCCATCGCCGCCAGGTGGCGGCGCATCGCCAGGAGGTCATCCGGCAGCCACCGGCGCGCCGCAAGTTCGGCGATCGAGCTCTCGATCATCGCCCGCAGTTCGAAGATCTCGCGCAATTCGGCCGGTGCCGCCCCGTCGCCCTGCCAGAACCTGAAGTTGATGCACTTGGGAACGCGCGTCACGAAGGCCCCCGCCCCCTGCCGCGTCTCGACGCGGCCGTCTGCCCTGAGCCGGGCCACCGCTTCGCGAACGACCGCGCGGCTGACGCCGAAGGTCCGGGCGAGCACTTTCTCGGCCGGCAGCTGTTCGCCCGGCTGGAGTTCGCCGCGCGCGATCGCCCCTTCGAGGGCAAGGCACACTTCCTCGCTCAAACGCGGCCGGCGAACACTCTTTCTCAGCTCATTGGGGCACATGATCGTCAGGTTGTCGGACAACTTCGCCGCAGAATACTACAAAGTGGTCGGGCACTGGGAGGTCTATCCGACCCAGAGGATCCACGGCGTGCCGACGACGAGAAAGACCAGCGTGCAGAAGACGGTGGTGGCCAACCCCAGGCGATAGAGTTCACCCTGCGTCAGGTAGCCGCTGGCGACGAAAATGATGTTCTGGCTGCCACCCTGCGGCGTCAGTGTCGAGAAGTAGCTGCTCGCGAACAGCAGGGCAAAGGCCATCAGGTGCACGGGAACGCCGGTCTGCACACCGACATCGAGGAACACTCCGAGCAGCGCGAGAACCTGCGCCGACTGGCTGACGAACATGTAGTGCATCAACACATAGAGCCCGAGCAGAACGACATAGGCCATCGGCCAGTCAAGGCCACCGAGCATCGACGCCAGTCGTTGCCCGACATAGCTCATGAAACCCATCTCGTTGAGTTGCCCGCTGAGCGCGAAAAGCACCGCCAGCCACAGAAAGGTGGCCAGCGTGCCGCCCTGCAGGTAGATGTCGTCGAGCGTCAGCACCCGCGTCGCGAGCAGCGCACCGAGCCCGGCGATGGCCACCGCCGTCAGGCTCAGGTTGAAGCTGCCGGCGAGGATCCAGGCGCAGACCATGGCGCCGAAGACGACCGCAGTGATCCACTCGTCGCGCGACAGCGCGCCCATCGCGTGCAGCGCTTCGCGCGCGGCACGCGGCGCGTCGGGGGTGGCGCTCACCCCCGGCGGAAAAAGGCGGTAGAGCAACAACGGCAGCAAGCCGATCGTCACCAGCGCCGGCACCGATGCGACCAGCAACCAGGAACCGAAACTGACCTGCAGTCCCTGTTCCGCGGCGAGCGAGACGCCGATCGGATTGGCCGAGGTGGCGGTCAGCCAGAGCGCCGACGAGACGCTGAGGCTGGCGATGCCGCAGAACATCAGGTAACCCCCCAGGCGACGCTTGCTGTCGTCCTCGGGAAGCGAGCCGCTGCTCTCGGCAAGCGCCCTGATGATGGGGTAGAGCACGCCCCCGCGTGCCGTGTTGCTCGGAAAGCCGGGAGCGATCAGGGCGTCGGTGATGAAGATGCTGTAGGCGAGGCCGAGGGTCGATTTTCCGAAAACGGTCACCACGCCCAGACTGATCCGTCTGCCCAGGCCGCATTTGACCACCGCCTGCGCGACCAGGAAGGCAACCACGACGAGGAGCACGCTGGGATTGGCAAAACCGCCAAAGACCTTGGCCGGGTCGAGCGTTTCCGAGAGCACTGCGACAGACCCGGCCAGCAGGGCGGCGGTGAGCAGCGGCAAGGCATTGATGATGACCGCGAAGATCGCTGCCGCGAAAATCGCGAAGAGGTGCCACGCCTCGCGCGTCAGCCCTTCGGGAACCGGCGCGAACCAGATACCGATCGCCAGCAGCATGGGTGCCGACTGCTTCAGCAGGGCCATGATCGTCGCCAAACGGGTATCCATCAGCGGGCTCCTTTCTGCGCCGAAACGGCACCCGGCGTCCCCAGGCGGGCCCAACCCTTGAGGCCGACGACGCGGCCGCTGACCTCGCCCTCTTCGTTGTCCACCAGATACTGCCAGGTGAACGTGTACTCGCCGCTCACCCCTTGATAACGACCGGTGCCGCCGATGAACCTGCCCTGAACCAGCTTGCCGGGACCGACCTCTTCGCCGCGCAACTCGCTGAATGCCTGTTCACCATGTTCGTCGGTCCACACGCTGCGGCCCTGCAGGCCGCTCAGGGTGTCGGAGAAGCCGATGACGTCAGCCTTGAAGCCGAGGTGCGGCCGCTGTTCGCCGGTCAGCAGCAGCGAGCCGCTCACCCTGAAGATCGCTACGCGATGCCCGGCAGCAAGTTGCAGGGTCTGCCGGTTCCCCGTGGCCGACCAGGTGCCGGTAAAGTTTCGCACCTCATCGGGCGACACGACCGCCAACGGCGGCTCGCCTGGTCGCTCGCAGGCCACGAGCAGCAGCGACAGGGCAAGGGCCAGGAGCAGCCGGCCAGGGCTCGTCCCACCAGGCATTTTCGGTTCTCCCACAGCAGCGCAGCGCTGCGACAAAGGCATTCCGGAAACAGGCCGGAAGCTGGATCGATCATCAGGGGAGAGAGCGGGACACGGTGACGCGGTCAGCCCGCACGACACGACGCGACGCGGCCTCTCCCCTTTTGCGGTGTTAGCCGCTCAGCGGCCGGACTAGCCCGAATAGCCCGGCAGACCCGCGGCTTCGGGGGATCCGGCGAGGTGAATGGCTTCTTCGATGATTGCCTGCCGGTCCTCCGCCTTCATCGCCGAGAGGAGGATGTCGACGTCTTCGATCTCGTTCTTGAGCAGGCGATTATCGAGAATCAGGCGCATGCGAAAGAACTGTGCCCACTGGAACTCGGCAAAGTCGGCCGGCATCTTGTCGTAGCCGAAGTGGGTCCGCACGTACCACGAGAGACCACGATAAGGGTCGTTGCGCAGATCCTTGACGTGCTTCGGCAGCAAAGCCGGCTGCAGCGGTCCGCCGCCCATGTGATCGAACAGATAGACCCAGCGGTTGTCGTGCATCGCTTTCCAGAAGTCATAATCCTTGAGCACGCGCCAGTTATAGATCACCTCGACGACCACGCGCGCGTTGCTTTCGTCGATCCCGGCCTCGTTCTTGTTCTGCGCCACGTCCCACACCGCGCGCGCCAGGTGATGGTGGTCGGTGAGGTAGAACTGGTCGTCGTGGCCAATGACGATCGGCACCGGTCGCGTGATCAGAAAGGCAGTGAGTTCGTCCCTGCTTTTGCGGCGCATGGCCGCCGCTTTCGCGTTCACCTCGTCGAGCCCGACGGCGCTCTGCGTCGGTCGCAGCTCGGAAACCCGGACCTGATACTGTTGCCCGCCGCGGTGCGATCGGGATGAGCATTCCTCGTAATCGAAATCCATCACTTTCCTCCTGTTAGGGGCTCCCCAGCCCTGACCCATGGCCCCCTGAACCTGGCGCCAGGATTGAAGAAGCAGAGAATGCCGAGGCGGCGGCGGTTCGTCAACCTAAATGCCGTAGCGCCGGGGCGCCCGGCTCTCGCACCTGACCGGCTGGGGCTTTCCAGTACAATGACGCGCCGACCCTCACGATCAGCCCGGCGCTTGCCGGGGTCGACCCGCCAAGGAGCGAAATGCCTGCCATTGCCCATCTCAATCGCCTTCTCCCCGGCCTGCAGCCGCTGCTCCAGTATCGCGCCGCAGACTGGCCGCACGATTTCAAGGCCGGCCTGTCGGTGACCGCGGTCGCCATTCCGGTCGCCATCGCTTACGCGCAGCTTGCCGGCTTCAGCCCGTCCACGGGTCTCTACGCGTCGATCCTGCCGCTCGTCGTCTATGCGCTCGCCGGCACCTCGCGGCAGTTGATCATCGGTCCCGACGCCGCCACCTGCGCCATGATCGCTGCCGTCGTCGCGCCGCTGGCGGCCGGCAACAGCGGCATGTATCTCTCGTTCACCATCGCCCTGACCCTGCTGACCGGGATTTTCTGTCTGGGCGCGAGCTTTTTGCGGCTCGGCGGTCTGGCCGATTTTCTTGCCCGGCCGATCCTCGTCGGCCTGCTCAACGGCGTCTCGATCTCGATCATGATCGGCCAGGTGGGCAAGGTTCTCGGCAGCAAACCGGAAGCCACCCGCTTCTTTCGCCAGCTGCTCGAAATTCCTGACCTGGTCGTCAGGGCGCACTGGCCGACAGTTCTCCTGTCGCTCGGCAGCGTCCTGGTGATGCTCCTGATGCCGCGCCTCTCGAAACGCGTGCCGGCCTCGCTGGTGACCATGATCATCGCGGGTCTGGCGGCCTACCTGCTGCGCCTCGATCAACTGGGCGTCGCGCTGATCGGCCCGGTGGCGAGCGGCTTGCCGGACCTCGAATGGCCCGACCTGCCCTTGCACGAAGTCGGCGACCTCGCCGGGTCGGCGGCCGGCCTGGCGCTCGTGCTGTTCACCAGCGGCATGCTGACGGCCCGCAGCTTCGCCGAACGTAACGGTTACGACCTCGACGTCGACCGCGAGTTTGCCGCTTTCGGCCTGGCCAACATTGCTTCCGCGCTGTCGCAGGGTTTTGCCGTCACCGGTGCCGATTCACGCACGGCGGTCAATGACGCCAACGGCGGCCGCACCCAGATGGTCAGCATCATCGCCGCGCTGGCGATCTCGCTGCTGCTGCTGGTCGGCACCGACTCGCTCGCGTGGTTGCCGATTCCCGCCCTTGGCGTGGTCCTGCTCTTTGCCTCGTGGTCGCTGCTCGACCTGCAGATTTTCCGGCGCTATCATCAGGTCGAGGGCGCCGCGCTGGTGCTCGGGGCGATCACCATGCTCGGCGTTCTTGCCTTCGGCGCGATCAAGGCGATCATGCTCGCCGTCGCTCTCGCCCTGCTGATGTTCATTCACCGCGTGGCGCGCCCGGCGTGCGAAGAACTGGTCAATGTCCCCGGTCGTGCCGGCCTCTACAACCACCTGCTGTTTCCTGATGCGGCGGCGATTGACGGCCTCCTCCTGCTGCGCTTCTGTGGTCCGCTGGTGTTCTTCAATGCCAACCATTTTCGCAGCGAGGTCCAGCAGGCGATCGCCCGGCAGACGACGCCGGTCGAACGGGTGGTGCTCGACCTCATCCCGATGACCAGCCTCGACATCACCGGCATCGATACGCTCGAACGACTCGACCGTGAACTGGCGGCGCAGAACATCACGCTGACCCTGGCCGGCCGGCAGATCGAGTTCGAACGCTGGCTCAAGGCGACCGGACACCCCGACGAATCCCTGCGCCAGCGCGTCTATCCGACCATGCGCCAGGCGATCCACCAGTGGCACGGCCGCCAGGCAACGGCAACGGCAACGGCCGCCGAGCCCGATGAGGTGACGAACACCGGCGAATGACCCGGCCAACGCGCCGATGGTTCACCTGGCGTCGCCGCGTGCTGACGGTGACATCGGCTGCGGCGACCGACTCAGGAGCGCTCGTTGGCCAGCCCGCGGGCGGTGATCTCTTCGTACAGATGGGTCATCTTTCCGGCCAGTTCCCGATATTCCGGGTGCCGGTCGAGAAACGGCTTCGCTTCTTCCATATCGGTAAACACGCGATCGAGAAAGGCAATATCCATGTCGTCGAGCCTTCCACCGGTGTCGACCTTGGCTTTCAGATCGAGGGCTCGCGGCAGCCGCTCCTTTTCCAGGCGGGCGAGTACGACCGTCGCAATTCCGATATCATTCGCTTCCTGATTCATTGTTTGTTACTCCTCTGGTAGGTTTGACGCCGACCCGGCGACAACCGCCGACGGCCTGCTGCAGCGCTCAACAACGAGACGTATGCCATGGATAATGCCAGTTTTCGCGAACAAAGGGCAAGCGCAGCGCCGTCCGCAGACCGCTGCCCGCATGGGCCAATCACATGGCGTTACACAATGGAACATAGAGGCTACAGATCAGCCCGCCCGATCTGCGTATCGTTTGGCCTGTCGCTGGCATGCACTCCCCACCCCTCCCCTGCGTGACAGTGATGGTTTTACCCGGCCCGCCCAGCCTCTCCCTCTGCGCGGGCCGTTTCCGTTGTGGCAGCCGATGATCTGCCCTCCTTCCCTCTGCCCGACCCGCAAACGGACCCTTGCGGCACGAACGGGCGAACGTATGGAGTGCCGGCAATGAACCGATGGAGCAAGGCGCTGGTCTGGGTGCTGTCATGGCTGACCCTGGCTTTGGCGCCGCCGGCGCTGCATGCCCGCCAGCCGCTGGCAGCGAAACCGCCTGGCGGGGTCGAAAAACTGTCGACGGTCGAAGGCATCAGCGAGTACCAGCTCGCCAACGGCCTGCGCTTCATCCTTTTCCCTGATGCGGCCAAACCGACAGCGACCGTCAATGTCACCTATCTGGTCGGTTCCCGGCACGAGAATTATGGCGAGAGCGGCATGGCTCACCTGCTCGAGCATCTGATCTTCAAAGGGTCGAAGCGCTTCCCGGATGTCTCGCGACAGTTCCAGGCGCGCGGCTTCGAGATCAACGGCACGACCTGGCTCGACCGGACGAATTACTACCTCACGTTTGCCGCCAGCGACGACAACCTCAAGTGGGCGCTGGCCTGGAGCGCCGACGCCATGGTCAACTCATTCATCGCCCGCAAAGACCTCGAAAGCGAGATGAGCGTCGTGCGCAACGAATTCGAGATGGGAGAAAACGAGCCGGCCAGCGTCCTGTTCAAACGCCTGCAGGCGATGCTTTTCGACTGGCACAACTATGGCAACAGTACGATCGGCGCGCGCAGTGATATCGAGAACGTCCGTATTGAGAACCTCCAGGCTTTCTACCGCAAGTTCTACCAGCCCGACAACGCGGTCCTGACAGTGGCCGGCCAGTTCGACGAACGAAAAGTGCTCGACTGGATCGTCGCCACTTTCGGCGCGTTGCCGCGGCCGACCCGCTCGCTACCCGAACACTGGACGCTGGAGCCCGCCGCCGATGGCGAGCGGCAGTTCGTGCTGCGGCGCAAGGGCGAAGTACAACTCGTGGCCCTCGCTTATCGCACGCCGTCCACCCTGCACGCCGACGCGGACGCAATCGACATGGCTGCTGCGGTCCTCGGCGACACACCGAACGGTCGCCTTTATCGGTCGCTGGTCCAGACCGGGCTGGCGTCACAGGTTTTCGCCTACACCGTCAATACCCGCGAGCCGGGCTTCGTGGTCTTCGGTGCGGTGGTCGACAAACACCAGGCGCTCGATCCGGTGCGCGACCGGATGATCGAGGTGATCGAGGGCGGCTTGGCGCGCGAGGCGATCAGCGCGACCGAACTCGCCCGCGCGAGGGCGCAGGCGCGCACGGCGTACGAGCGCGCGCTGGCCGATCCGGAGGCCTTCGCGGTGATGCTTTCCGAGTACATCGCGCTCGGCGACTGGCGGCTTTTCTTTGCCTCCCGCGATCAACTGGATGAGCTCAAGGGCGAGCAGATCGACGCCGCCGCAGGCCGGTATCTGGTGCGCAACAACCGCGTCCTCGGCACTTTCATCCCCGACGATGCGCCGCAACGCGCGCTCCTGCCGCCGACGCCCACGGCCGCCGATCGACTCGCGGGTTTCAGGCCACAGACCAAGTCCGATGCCGGCGAAATCTTCGACCCCAGCTACGAAAATCTGGACCGTCGCACCCGTCGACTGACTTTCGGCGACCTCAAGGTCGCTCTGCTGGCGAAGAAAAACCGGGGCCAGACGGTCAATGTCGCGATGAATTTCCGCTGGGGCGACCAGCACTCGCTGCAGAACCGCACGCTCACCGGCGGTCTCGCCATGGCCATGGTCGCCCGCGGCACCCGCCAGTTGAGCCGGCAGCAGATTGCCGACGAAATCACCCGCCTGAAGGTCCGTGGCCGCCTGACCCACTTCGAGACGACACGCGAGCAGCTGCCCGAAGCGCTGGCCCTGGTGGCGCAGATGTTGAGCGACCCCAGCTTTCCGCCGGCCGAGTTCGAGGAGCTTCGGCGCGAGTTCCTGACGGCTCTCCAGTCCCGGCTCGACAGTCCGGAAGATTTGTCGAGCGATGCCCTGAGTTCACATTTCAACCGCTATCCGCCCGGTGACCCGCGCTACCACCCGCCGCTGCCCGAACAGATCGAACACCTGCGCGAGGTCAGTCTCGAGCAGGTGATCCGCTATCAGCGCGAGCTGTTCGGCACGGCCCGTGGCGAAATCGCCATCGTCGGCGATTTCGACCAGGAACAAGTCGAAAAAGAACTGCAGCGGCTGTTTTCCGGGAACGTCTCGAGATCGCCCTATCAGCGCCTGGATCGCGAATACCGACCGGTCGCGCCGCAACGCATCGTCATCGACACACCCGACAAGGAAAACGCCTTTCTGCGCGCTCGTCTGGACTTCATGCTGCGCGACGACGACCATGATGCGGCTGCGCTGTACGTCGCGAACCACATTTTCGGCGGCCAGAGCGGCCTCGGCAGCCGCCTGCTGGAGCGTCTGCGCCAGCAGGAGGGGCTCAGCTACAGCGCCGGCTCGAGTCTGTCGATCGGCAGCCGCGAGCGGCTGTCGAGCTGGAGTGTTGCGGCAATGGTCGCGCCGCAAAATGCCGCCCGTGCCGAACAGGCGGTGCTCGAGGAAATACGGCGCGCCCGCAGGGACGGTTTCACTGCCGACGAAATCGACGCAGCGAAGCAAGGGATTGTCGAGGCGCGCTCGGTCGCCCGCTCGCAGGACAGTGCAGTCGCCTCGCGCTGGGTGTCATTCCTCGACCTGGGCCGCACCTGGCAGTTCTCCCGCGACTTTGAAGCGAGGCTGCTGGCGCTCGGTCGCGAGGACGTCAACGCCGCATTCCGCAGGTATATCGACCCCGCACAGCTGACGCTGGTGATCGCCGGCGATACCGGCAAGGGACTGGGCAACGGCGAGCGTCCGCTGCCGGCGACGCGCTCGGCGCCACAGTGACCGGCCCGCGGCGGCTACCGACAGCGCTGGTTTACCGCTTCAGACTGTCGCGAATCTCGCGCAGCAGCAGCACGTCCTCGGCCGGCTCCGGCGCTGACGCGGCGACGGCCGGCAACTCGTTGCGCTTCAGGCGATTGACCTGCTTGATCATGATGAAGATGATGAAGGCCAGGATGACAAAGTTCACCAGGATGGTAAGGAAGCTGCCGTAGGCAAAAACCGGCACCTGCGCCTTCCTGAGGGAATCGAGGGTGCGCACGCTCCCTTCGGGGATGGTGCCCAGAACCAGGAACATTCCCGAGAAATCCAGCCTGCCGCCCATGATCCAGGCAACAAAGGGCATGATCAGATCAGCGACCACCGACTCGACGATCTTGCCAAAAGCGCCGCCAATGATCACGCCCACCGCCAGATCCATGACATTGCCCTTGACGGCAAACTCTTTGAACTCCTGCACCATGCTCATGCCCATCTCCCCCGTGTCGTTGTTCGAAATGCCGGACGCTTGTCGCCCGGCGGCCGGCGATTATAGGCAAAAAACGGGGATGGTGCAGCGCTTTACAGCCGACGCAGTTTGTCGCCCGCCGCCGCCAGCGTCGTTTCCTGTTTGGCGAAACAGAAGCGCACCACCTGGTCGTCCCGCCCATCGTGGTAGAAAGCCGACACCGGAATCACTGCGACTCCTGCCTCGCGAGTCAGCCAGTGGGCAAACTTGCGGTCAGGCCAATCCGCGATCGCGCGGTAGCGTGCGAGTTGAAAGTAGGTGCCGCGGCAGGCGAGCAACTCGAAGCGCGAGCCGTCGAGTTGCCGCTGGAAGAATTCGCGCCTGGCCTGGTAGAACGCCGCCAGCCCGAGGTGGCGCGAGGCGTCTCGCATGTACTCGGCGATGGCGAACTGGCACGGCGTGTTCACCGTGAAGACGTTGAACTGATGGACCTTGCGGAACTCGGCCATGAGGTCGCCAGGCGCCAGCACGTAACCGATTTTCCAGCCGGTGATGTGGTAGGTCTTGCCGAACGACGAAACGACGATGCTGCGCGCTGCAAGTTCGGGATGAGCAGCAACACTCTGGTGAGCGACGCCATCGAATACGATGTGCTCATAGACCTCGTCCGCCAGCAACACGATGTCGGTGTCGCGTGTCAGTTCCGCGAGCAGCGACAGATCTTCGGCTTCGAGCAGGCTGCCGGTCGGGTTGTGCGGTGAATTGATGATGATCATTCTTGTGCGCGGACTCAGCAGCGAACGGACCGCGTCCCAGTCCGGCCGGTATGCCGGGAAGCGCAGCGCTGCGTACACCGGCGTGCCACCGACGGTCTCGATCGCCGGCACGTAGCTGTCATAGACCGGCTCGAAGACGATGACCTCGTCGCCAGGGCGCACGAAAGCGGCGATGGCGGTGAAGATCGCCTGCGTCGCGCCGGCCGTGACGGTGATCTCGCGCTCGGCGTCGTAGCCTGCGCCGTACAGCGCCATGATCTTGTCGGCGATCGCCGCGCGCAACTCGACCACACCGGCCAGCGGCGGATACTGGTTTCGTCCCTCGCGCATCGCTCGCGAGGCGGCGTCGAACAGCGAGGGGTCGGCCTGAAAATCCGGAAAACCCTGCGACAGGTTGATTGCGCCACAGTCGGCCGCGAGCTTCGACATGACGGTAAAGATGGTGGTCCCGACCCCGGGCAGCTTCGAATCGATGATGACGGACGACTGGCGCATGGCGATCCGCGGCGGGCGCGGTGAAAAGTGAGCGAGCGCCTAGTTTAGGGTCACCTGACGGCGGCGACAAGGTCGATGGTCACTGCCGGCGACAGACTGGCCGACCCTCGCACCCCCTTCGCCATCCCCCCGACATGTCGCCTCGCAGGTATAATCATGCGAGCGACAGTCGTTCGGCAAGCCATTGATTTCATGACTGACGCACTGCCCGAAGGGCAGTCATCGGGGGTCGCCGGAACGCATTCACCGGGATTTCCGCAAGCCTCCACACAAACTCTTTGGCAGGTGGCCTGATGAACGAGACTGCTTTCAACGCTGCTGGCACCGATGGAAACGCGCCGCCGGCGTCCGGCATACGGACGATTCTGCAGTGGCTCGAACTGCCTCTCGCACCGCAACCCGCCGAGGAACTCCCGTCACTGCGCTCGCACCTCAAAGCCTTGCGCGACCTCCCGGGCAGCCCGGCGCAACGGGCTCGTGTCCTCGACGGCCTGTACACCCGCAGCAACCGGGTGGTCGCCAGCCTGCTGCCGGCGCTATGCACCCAACTGGTGCTGCCGGCCCCACGCAAGGAGCGGAGAATCGTTCGCAGCCTGGTCGACCTGCTGCAGATGCTCGTCGATGACCTGCTGGCGCTGCTTGATGCCGGTAATGACCCGCGCGGCCCGGCGCCCGATCTTGTCCTCTGGCGCAGTCTGGAAACGCTCGCAAAACAGCTGCTGATCTGTGACCTGATCGCTTCGCCGGCGCGGACCGGCGCCTGGCAACAACTGCATGCGATCTACGCGACGGCGCGACACCGACAGCTGCATACGTCGAGGCCCAGGGGCGTCGGCCGCAGCATGCAGGACATCTACCATTCGACCATTCTCCTCGGCTGTGCTCAACCGGCGTCAATGACGCCGCCGGAAGTCCTGTTTCTTGCGGCCTACCTCGAATGCTTTGCCGACCAGATCGAACCGCTACCGGCAACGCCAACGCCCACCGTCGGCAGCTTCTGGATCGACCCCGAACGCGATCTGCCTGCCATCTCGTACATGCGCAGACCGCCTCCCCCGACGGTTGCCGTGGAGGGGTTTTCGTGCGATCGCCTCTGCCAGCTCCTCAGGGCACAGGTGGCCGAGCTCGATACCGGCAGCGCGCCGCGCGAACTCAGACTGCCGGCATTCGCCGGCACCCCCGCCGGGCGGGGCGTTCTCCACCGATTGGCTAGCCGCTGGAGCGATGCCGGAAAGCGCCGTTTTCAACGCCGCCGACAGAATCACCGGACGCTTCTGACGGCAGGCATAGACGGCGTATGGAGACTCGGCAGAAAGGGACAAGCCGCCAATGTCGATTTATCCACGTGGATCATCACCAACGAAAGCCCGGATGGCTATGCCGTCATGCATGTCTCGGGGCATACCGGGGTGCTGGCGGTCGGAGAACTTGCCGCGGTACGCATCGGATCGTCGGAAAACTGGCAGATCTGCATAGTCCGCTGGGCGCTGTCGGAAAATCCCGAGCACCTCGAACTGGGGCTGCAGATCCTGGCACCGAGAGCGGTGCCGGCGATTCTTGCACAGGCTTCTGGCGACGCAGGCACCGAGCATTTGCGAGTTCTCATCCTGCCCGAAATCCCGAAGCTGCATTCCGGTCAATCGCTGGTCGTCGCCTCAGGGGCGCTGGCAAGAGCGCACAAGAAGCTGCTGCTGGTGATCGAAGGGGAAAACGTCCTCATTCGCGAGGTCCACAGCACCGGCGTGGACGAGCAGACCGGAAGGATCGAGATTCTGTCGATCGAGCCCGATCAGGATCCAGTCTAGAGCCCGGCGGATATAATGCCGGCATGTCTGAAATTCTGGTTCTTTACTACAGCCACCGGGGATCGGTGCGGGCACTCGCGCAGCAGATCGCGCGCGGCATAGAATCCACCGGCCGCGCAACGGCTCGCTTGCGAACGGTGCCCAGGGTTTCGGCGGTTTGTGCCGTCCGCGCTCCCGAAGTGCCTGTAGACGGCGCACCCTATGTCGAAGCGGCCGACCTCGAGCAATGCATCGGGCTGGCACTCGGCAGCCCGACCCGCTTCGGCAACATGGCGGCGGCAATGAAGTATTTCTGGGACGGCACCGCCGCCCAATGGAGCGGGGGAACGCTGGCCGGCAAACCCGCCTGCGTGTTTACCTCGACCGCGAGTGCGCATGGGGGCCAGGAAAGCACCTTGCTGTCGATGATGTTGCCGCTGCTGCACCACGGCATGCTGTTGATCGGCCTGCCCTACACCGAGCCCGCTCTCTCCTGCACGCGCAGTGGCGGCACGCCCTATGGCGCGAGTCATCTGGCGGGCGCTGACGGCAATCCGGTGCTCAGCGACGATGAACGCCAACTCGCTTTCGCGCAGGGGCGGCGCCTCGCTACCCTCGCGCTGAAACTCGCCGCCGGATGATCCGCATACTTTACCTGGCCGCCTGCGGCAGCCTGATCGCGCTGATTTTCCTCTGCCTCGCCTGGGAACTGCGTCTGGCGCCCGTGCAGCCGGGCGGCACCTGGCTGGCCCTGAAGTGCCTGCCGCTGCTCGCCCCGCTGTTCGGTATCCTCAACGGCCGCCGCTACTCGTACCAGTGGGCATCGATGCTGATCCTGCTGTATTTCACCGAAGGTATCGTACGCGCCACCACCGAGACCGGGACCGGACAATGGCTGGCGATCGTCGAGACCGCTCTCTCGCTGATCTTCTTCTGCGCCAGCGTCGGCTATGCCCGGCTCAGCCGCCCTGCGGCGCGCTGAAAGGGGCGGACAGGACCGTCGTCAGCCGCAGGACTTTGCTTCAGACATCGCCCTGAGGATCCAGTCGGTCGGGAACCTGCAATTTGTTCAGGGCATTGAGGTAGGCCTTGGCAGAGGCAATGACGATGTCGGTATCGGCACCATTGCCATTGACGATTCGCCCTTCCCTTGCCAGGCGAACGGTCACTTCACCCTGGGCGTCGGTGCCGGTGGTGATCGCATTGACCGAATAGAGCAGCAACTGCGCGCCGCTTGCGGCGACCGACTCGATCGCCTTGAAGGTCGCATCGACCGGTCCACTGCCGACACCCGCTGCCTTGCGTTCGACGCCACCGACCATCAGCGTGACATCCGCTGCAGGCGTCTCGCCGGTTTCGGAGCACACTCGAGAATAGGCGAGTTTGTAATACTCGCCATCAGGGGTCAAATCTTCATCGGAAACCAGTGCCTGCAAATCTTCATCGAAGATCTCGTGCTTCTTGTCCGCAAGTTCCTTGAAACGGGCAAAAGCGGCATTCAGCGCCTCTTCGCTGTCGAGCACGATGCCCAGCGCAAGCAGACGCGACTTGAAGGCATTGCGGCCCGAATGCTTGCCGAGTACCAGCTTGTTCTGCGCCCAACCGACATCCTCGGCGCGCATGATCTCGTAGGTTTCGCGGTGTTTGAGCACGCCGTCCTGATGAATCCCTGATTCGTGGGCAAAAGCGTTGGCGCCGACGACGGCCTTGTTCGGCTGCACCGGGTAGCCGGTGATCTGCGAGACCAGTTTGGAGGCAGGGACGATCTGCGTCGCGTCGATCCGCGTCTGTACCGGGAAAAGATCGCTACGGGTGCGCACCGCCATCACCACTTCCTCGAGCGAGGCGTTGCCGGCCCGTTCCCCGAGGCCGTTGATCGTGCATTCGACCTGACGCGCGCCGGCCTGCACGGCCGACAGCGAGTTGGCGACCGCCATGCCGAGGTCGTTGTGGCAATGGGTAGACCACACCACCCGCTCGGCCCCCGGCACGCGTGCGATCAGCGTGCGCATGAGATCGCCCCACACCTGGGGAATGCTGTAGCCAACGGTATCGGGAACGTTGATCGTCGTCGCCCCCGCCGCGATGGCGGCGGCGAACACTCGACAGAGAAAATCGGGTTCCGAACGCACGGCGTCTTCGGCCGAGAACTCGACGTCATCGGTGTATTCGCGTGCCCAGTGCACGGCCCGCACGGCTGCCTCGACAACCTGATCTGGCGTCATGCGCAGCTTTTTCTCCATGTGGATCGGGCTGGTCGCGATGAAAGTGTGAATGCGGCCACGCGCAGCCGGGGAAATCGCCTCGCCGGCACGACGAATGTCATTCTCGTTGGAACGAGCCAGAGAACAGACGGTCGAGCCCTTGATCACCTGTGCAATCGTCCTGATCGCGTCGAAGTCGCCGGGCGAAGCGGCGGCGAAACCGGCCTCGATCACGTCAACCTGCATCCGCTCCAGTTGGCGCGCAACGCGCAGTTTTTCTTCCTTGGTCATCGAAGCGCCAGGGCTCTGTTCGCCGTCACGCAAGGTCGTGTCAAAAATTACCAGATGCTCTTTCATGTTCTGACTCCGCAGCGAAGGGTGTAGATGGTATCTGCACGAAAACTCTAAAAATCATGATATGACAGGCTCTTATGGCGGTTTCGAAGCATCCTGTCAAGGTCATCGGCCAGGCCCGGACGGCACGTCATCGCAGGCCTTGCGCGAAGGTTGCCAGCGAATCAGGCCACCGGTGGCAGGGGTGGTTTGCGCCGCAGGCGCTGGGTCAGCGCCAGGACGTATCCCGAAAGGCTGTAGGCGACGAAAAGACCGAACAGGGCGAGCGGCGTGTCATAGGAAACAACGGCAAAACCCAGCGCGATGGCCACGACGAAGATGAAGGGAACGCTGCGGCGCAGATTGACGTCCTTGAAACTGTAAAAGCGGACATTGGACACCATCGAGATGCCGGCAAAGATCACCAGTGCGCAGGCGAGCCAGCGAACTTCCGACGCCGCGATGCCCTTGTCGATCATCACCCAGAGGAAACCGGTCACCAGCGCTGCCGCAGCCGGACTCGGCAAACCCTGAAAATAGCGCTTGTCCACCACTTCGAGCGTCGTATTGAAGCGTGCGAGCCGTAACGCCGCCCCCACGCAGTAGACGAAAGCAGCGATCCAGCCGAGCCGCCCCATGTCCTTGAGCGCCCAGGCGTAGGTGACGAGCGCCGGGGCGACCCCGAACGAGACCATGTCGGAAAGCGAATCGTACTCCGCGCCGAAAGCACTTTGCGTTCGCGTCATGCGCGCCACTCGCCCATCGAGGCCGTCGAGTACCATGGCCACGAAGATCGCCACCGCAGCCTGCTCGAAGCTGCCTTTCATCGCCTGGACGATGGCGAAAAAGCCACAGAAAAGCGCCGCGGTGGTAAACAGGTTCGGCAGCACGTAAATGCCTCGACGCCGCAACTCGGGGTTGAACAGGGTCTTGCGAGGCTTGATTTCGGGCATTGCTCTAGATTGACTGAAAGCAGGCTGCGGCGAAGCCGACCCGGACGGAACCCGCAAGGCGAAGGTTTGCGTCGCGAGGGATTCTGGCCCGGTCAGCCGGCGACCGGCAGCGAGGGAATGGACAGGAAAAACGGCAAGACAGGTGGCGACACAAGCGGCGGGGCAAGCGGCCGCAGCCGCTCTCGATCCGCCTGCCCGCCGGCGAAACGATCAGTTCTTGCTCTGGTCGACCAGACGGTTCTTCTTGATCCAGGGCATCATGTCACGCAGTTTGGCGCCGACAGTCTCGATTTCGTGCTGGGCATTCAGCCGGCGGCGGGCGGTCATCGCCGGATAATTGGTTCGCCCTTCGAGAATGAACATCTTCGCGTAATCGCCGTTCTGAATCCGCTTGAGTGCCGCCCGCATGGCCTCACGCGACGACTCGTTGATCACTTCCGGTCCGGTCACATATTCGCCGAACTCGGCGTTGTTGGAAATCGAGTAGTTCATGTTCGCGATGCCACCTTCGTACATCAGGTCGACGATCAGCTTGAGCTCGTGCAGGCACTCGAAATAAGCCATCTCGGGTGCGTAGCCGGCCTCGACCAGTGTTTCGAAGCCCATCTTGGCGAGTTCGACCGCACCGCCGCAGAGCACGGCCTGTTCGCCGAACAGGTCGGTTTCGGTCTCTTCGCGGAAGTTGGTCTCGATCACCCCGCCCTTGGTCCCCCCATTCGCTGCCGCGTAAGACAGCGCGATGTCACGGGCCTTGCCCGAGCGATCCTGATGGACGGCAATCAGTGACGGCACCCCGCCTCCCTTGAGATACTCCGAACGGACCGTATGGCCGGGCCCTTTCGGTGCGACCATGATGACGTCAACATCGTCGCGCGGCACCACCTGGTTGTAATGCACGTTGAAGCCGTGGGCAAAGGCCAGTGCAGCGCCTTTTTTCATGTTTGGCGCGACGTCGGCGTTATAGACCTGCGGGATGCTCTCATCCGGCAACAGCATCATCACGACATCGGCCCCGCGCACCGCCTTGGCGACTTCATCGACCTTCAATCCGGCAGTCTCGGCCTTGCTCCACGAAGCGCCGTCCCGGCGCAGGCCGACCGTCACCTTGACCCCGGAGTCACTGAGGTTCTGCGCGTGCGCATGACCCTGCGAACCGTAGCCCACAATGGTCACTTTTTTGCCCTTGATCAGGGAAAGGTCGGCGTCCTTGTCGTAAAAAACTTTCATGCGATATCCTCTTGCTGGTCAGTCTGATTACACTTTTAGAATGCGCTCACCGCGGCCGATGCCGCAGACGCCGGTCCGTACGGTCTCGAGAATCAGTCCGGCGTCGATCGCCTGGATGAAGGCGTCGAGTTTCGCGCCGCTGGCCGTCAGTTCAACGACATAGGTCGATTCGGTCACGTCGAGGATGTGGCCGTGAAAAATGTCGGACAGGCGCTTGAGTTCCTCGCGATCCTTGCCGGTCGCACGCACCTTGATCAGCATCAGCTCGCGCTCGATATGGGCCGCCTCGGACAGATCGACGACCTTGATGACATCGACCAGCTTGTTCAGCTGCTTGGTGATCTGCTCGATGACGGCGTCGGTGCCGGAAGTGACGATGGTCAGACGTGACAGCGAGACGTCTTCGGTCGGCGCCACGGTCAGGGTCTCGATGTTGTAGGCACGGGCAGAGAACAGCCCCGCTACCCGCGACAGTGCGCCGGCCTCGTTCTCGAGCAGAATTGAAATGATGTGTCGCATCTTGCCTTTTCCTTACAGGTCTTCGGTCAGGATCATGTCGGCGAGGCCCTTGCCGGCGGCCACCATCGGAAAGACATTCGCCTTCTGATCGGTGATGAAATCGATGAATACGAGATCGTCCTTGTGATCGACGAAAGCCCGCCGCAGCGCTGCCTCGACATCCTCCGGCCGCTCGACGCGAATGCCGACGTGACCGTAAGCCTCGGCCAGCTTGACGAAGTCGGGCAGCGAGTCCATGTACGACTCCGAGTAACGACTGCCGTAGAACATCTCCTGCCACTGCCGGACCATTCCCAGGTAGCGGTTGTTGAGGTTGATGATCTTGATCGGCAGGCGAAACTGCTTGGCAGTCGACAACTCCTGGATGCACATCTGGATCGAGCCTTCACCGGTGACACAGGCAATCTGCATTTCCGGGTTCTGCAGTGCCGCGCCCATGGCGTAAGGCAGGCCGACCCCCATGGTGCCCAGGCCGCCCGAGTTGAGCCAGCGACGCGGTTCGTCGAACTTGTAGTATTGCGCTGCCCACATCTGATGCTGACCGACGTCGGAGGTGACGATCGCCTTGCCGCCGGTCACCTCGTAGAGCTTCTCGATGACGTACTGCGGCATGATGACGCTCTTCTTCATCCGGTATTTCATGCACTGCTTGGCCCGCCAGGCCTCGATCTCCTCCCACCAGGCGGCGAGCGCCCCGGCATCCGGCGAGGCATTGCCGGCGTCGAGCAAACGCAGCATCTCCTCGAGCACGTCCGGGACATTGCCGACGATCGGCAGGTCGACCTTGACCCGCTTGGAAATCGACGACGGGTCGATGTCGATGTGGATGATCTTGCGCGGGATGGACGCGAAGTTCGCGGGACTGCCGATCACCCGGTCGTCAAAACGCGCACCGATGGCCAGCAACACGTCGCAGTGCTGCATGGCCAGATTGGCCTCGACGGTACCATGCATGCCGGGCATGCCCAGAAACTGCCGGTCGCTGGCCGGATAGGCGCCGAGGCCCATCAGGGTGTTGGTGATCGGAAAGCCAAGGCGGCGTGTGAGCCTCGTCAACTGCTCCGATCCGTTGCTCAGGATGGCCCCACCGCCGGTGTAGATCATCGGTCGCCGGGCTTCGAGCAGCAGGTTCACGGCTTTCTTGATCTGCCCCAGATGACCCTTGACCACCGGGTTGTACGAACGCAACTGGATCGTTTCCGGATACTCGAACTTGCACCTGGCCGCGGTCACGTCTTTCGGAATGTCGATCACGACCGGGCCCGGACGCCCGCTGTTGGCGATATAGAAGGCCTTCTTGATCGTCACCGCGAGCTTGTGCACGTCATTGACCAGGAAATTGTGCTTGACACAGGGGCGAGTGATACCGACCGTGTCACATTCCTGGAAGGCGTCCTGGCCGATGTATTCATTCGGCACCTGCCCGGAGATGACGACCAGTGGAATCGAATCCATATAGGCCGTCGCGATGCCGGTCACCGCATTCGTCGCCCCGGGACCGGAGGTGACCAGCGCCACCCCGACCTTGTGCGAAGAACGCGCGAGACCATCGGCCGCATGCACTGCGGCCTGTTCGTGGCGAACCAGAACATGCTTGATCTGATCCTGCTTGAACAGCGCATCATAGATGTGAAGGACCGCCCCACCCGGATAGCCGAATACATATTCGACCTTTTCTTCCTGCAGGCACCTGATTACAATCTCCGCACCGGTCATCATCGTCATTGCCGTCGCCCCAGCAAGCAAAATTGCTCGAAAAAAGTCTGCCACGTTAAAGCTTTGGCCTCGATTGGTCAAGGCATTCGATCAATCCGGCATCCGCGGAAACGCCTTCCGACCCGACAACAGCAAGGATTCCCGCTCTGGCCAGCCATCGCGAACTGTCAGATTTTCTGGGTGCAATCGAACGTCGCGCTTTCAAGCAGGCCATGTTCGCGGTGCGTAACGAAGAGTCCGCGCTCGATATCGTCCAGGATGCCATGATGAAGCTCGCCGAAAAATACGGCGACCGTCCGGCAGCAGAGTTGCCGCTACTTTTCCAGCGCATCCTGCAGAACACGATCCGCGACTATTATCGACGCAGCAGGGTGCGCTCGCTCTGGACCACCTTGCTGTCATCGCTTTCACCCCACGACGACGAGGATCACGATCCCCTCGAAACCATCAGCAGTGAAGCGGGGTCTTATAGCCCACAGACCCCGCACGACCAGCTTCAGCAATCGCAAGTCCTTGCAATAATTGAAAAAGAGATAGAATTGCTGCCGCCGCGTCAACGTGAAGCGTTTCTCCTGCGTTACTGGGAGGATATGGACGTTGCCGAGACGGCGTCAGCCATGGGCTGCTCCGAAGGGAGCGTCAAGACGCATTGCTCGCGCGCCAACCATACCCTGGCGGCGGCACTGAAAGCCAAAGGAATTACCCTATGAATGAACTGCATTTTGCTTACAAGGTCAGGCAACACCTGAACCGTGGGCTGCATGAGCTGCCTGCCGGCACCGTCGGTCGTCTGGAAGCAGTGAAGCAGCGTGCGCTGGCGCAGCAAAAGGTTACCATGCACCAGTCGGTGCTGGCCGGGGCGGCAAGTTTCGTTCAGCAACACCTTGACCCGTTGCGCCTGAAGCAGGTATTTTTGGCGCTGCTCGTGGTCCTCTGCCTGGCCAGCTATACCTACTGGTATAACGATCAGAGCATTGCCGAGCTCGAGTTGATCGACAGCGCGCTGCTCTCCGGCGATCTGCCAATTGCCGCCTTTACCGACCAGGGCTTTGATGCATGGCTGAAAAGCTCCGCGCAGGAATAATGCTGAGCAGTATGGTGGCGCTTACCGCCTGGGCCGAGGTGCCGAATCCCTCTGCCCTGGTTACCCCGGCACAGCCCCAGTGGACGGAACTGACGGTCAGGCAGCGGGTGATCCTCGCGCCGCTGAGTGACGATTGGGACAGCCTGGAGCATGATCGGCAGAAGCAATGGCTGGGCATCACTCGCCGCTTCGCCACCATGGCCCCCGAAGAGCAGCGCCGAATTCAGGCCCAGATGCAGGAGTGGGGCAAGCTGACCCCCGCGCAGCGGCAGCGCGCACGGCAGAACTTCATGAATGCCAACAAACTGCCGAGTGAAAAGAAACAGCAGCTTCGGCAAAAATGGGAGGAGTACTCGAACCTGCCGGAGGAAGAGAAGCAAAGACTCAAACAGCAGGCGGCAAAGACACCCGTACCGGCAGGAGTGGTGACCGGTAGCCCGGCCGCCGGGACGCCGGTTGCAACGCCATCCCCTGCTCCGGCGATCCCCAGGTCCGCAACGGCCGACGCCACTTCGCCGCAGCCGGCGTCGAGTGCGGCCATCCCCGCAGCAACCGTTCCAGCAACCGCACCCCACCCCTCTCCCGCCGCCGTACCCCTGAGCACGGCGCCGCCTCCCGCCGCAGCCGAAACGGGAAGCGGGCGCTGATGGCCGCGTCGGCAGCCGTCACCCGGCCAGGAATTCTGCGCCGGCTGGCCAGCATGTTTTACGAATCCTTGCTCCTGCTCGCCGTACTGGCCGTGCTGCTGGTGTTGCCGCACATTCTCCTGGGCGCTTTCGCCCGGGTCGAAGCCGCGCACATCGTTCTCCGGGCGCACTGCTTCATCGTCCTGTTGATCTACTTTCTCTGGTTCTGGAGCAATGGCGGGCAAACGCTGGCCATGAAAACCTGGCGCCTGCGACTCGTGACCCGTGACGGCAAGCCCGTGCGCCCGGCCCAGGCGCTGCTGCGCTATCTCCTCTGCTGGCCAAGCATCATCCTCGGCGGGGTCGGCATTGTCTGGGCCTTGTTCGACCGTGACCGGCAGTTTCTCCATGACCGGCTCGCCGGGACGCGACTGGTCATGATCTGAGCATCGCTCAGCGCCGGTCGACCCACCAGTTCATGCTCACGGCCGCCAGCAGGAACAAGGCCGATGGCGTTGCCGCACTGAGCAGCGGCGACCAGCTGTTGATCGCCCCAAGATTGGCGAACAGGCCGTTAAGCATGTGAAAGAGGACGCCGATCATGACGCCGGAAAAAATCTGGAGGCCGACCCCGGTGCGCCGGTTGTTGCCGGCGGCAAATGGCAACGCGA
Source organism: Candidatus Accumulibacter jenkinsii (assembly GCA_036625225.1). Lineage (GTDB taxonomy): Bacteria > Pseudomonadota > Gammaproteobacteria > Burkholderiales > Rhodocyclaceae > Accumulibacter > Accumulibacter jenkinsii. Next base: position 1,076,367 of record JAZKUF010000002.1, read on the forward strand.
GGGCGACCATCACCAGAGCAGCAAGCGGGTAGAGCATCTTCTTCCAGAACGCGATATCGTAGCGGCTGGTGTTCTGATGATTTTCCGACAGGTGCCTGGTATACGCCGACAGGTGTCGCAGCGACATGCGATCGGGCGAAACCATGAGAACCGACAGGATATCGGGATTGAGGGCCGAACGCCACAGCATCTCCGGGCGCTTCTCGACGCGGGCGGTGTGATCATCGAGGACGGTCTGCACCACCCCGGTCAGCCGCCAGCCATCCGCTGCGACATACTCCCCTTCAGCGGCCTCGATCACCGAGTGCAACTTCGCTTGCTGGTCGAAATCGTAGATGCGGATGCCACGCAGCCGCGTATCCGAGAGTACCAGGCGGACGTTGATGAAGCTCTGTTCGTCCCTGACCCACAGACCTGACCGCAAATCGCGTGCCGTGCGGCCTCTTTCCTGCAGCTGGAGTTGAGTGGCCGCCTGCTCGGCGGACGGCGCCACATATTCGCCGAGCAAGAAGGTAAGCACAGCAAACGCGCCTGCCACCAGAAACAGGCCCTGCAGCAGACGCCCGCTGGAAACGCCGGAAACCCGCAGGACGGTCAGTTCGGAATGGCGAGACAGGTTCGACATGGCGTAGAGCGTACCGATCAGCACGGCAAGCGGCATCAGCTCATAGGCTCGCCCCGGCACGCGCAGCATGACGTAGCCGAGAGCATGCTGGAGCTGGTAACCGCCCTGTCCGAAGTTCTTGACTTCACCGAGCAGGTCGAAAAAAGCGAACAAGGCGAGGAACGCGAGCAGGACGAGAAAGATCGCGGCCACCGTTTCACGCGCGATGTAACGCTGAAATATCTTCATCGGGAGAAGCGCAGAAAAGATGACACGGCAATGCGGCGATAGAAGAGGATGGGGAGAAGGCAGAGCATCAACAGGTGAACACCGAGGACGCCGACGACAAACGAGATCTTGCCGTTCGCCACCCAGCTCTGGCTGATGGTCACCAGGTTGTTGTAGATGAGGTAAGTCAGAATGGCAAACAGCATGTTCGCTGAACGGCCCGCACGCGGGTTGACGAAGGAAAGCGGAATCGACAGCAGGGCAAGCACGAGCGCCGACAGCGGCAGGCCGAGACGGTACAGCAACTCGGCCCGATGGCGCGGCGCGTCAATCGCCAGCAGTTCCAGGGTGGGCAGGCTGCGCGGCGTTCGCTCGGTACTCCGGGATTCCTTGGTTTCAATTCGCGCCGCATAACGCGCATACTGCAGAACCCTGAACTCGGCGCTACCTGGTACGAACTCATAGCGTCGGCCCTCGTTGAGGACGATGAAGCGATCCCCGTTCTCGGCCACTTCCTGGTAACCGCTGCCGGCCAGCGTCACTCCCAGCCGGTTGGCCCCGATCTCACTGACGAAGACGTTGCGCACATGGCTCGCGTCATCGGCGACTCCTTCAACGAAGATCACACGGTCGCCGGTCGACGATTCCTGGAAAACGCCGGGAGAAACCTGACCGGCGTCCTTGCGGTGACTCAGCCTGCCGCGAAAGTCGGCGCTCTCGGACAAGGCCCAGGGCGAGAGCACAAAGGCCAGCACGGCGATGGTCGCCACCAGCGGCGCGGCAAAGGTCATCACCGGCCGAATCCAGGCCGTCAGCGGCAGGCCCGAGGAGGCCCAGACGACCATTTCGGAATCGCGGTAGGCGCGCGAAAGGGTCAACAGGATGGCAATGAACAGCGCCAGTCCGAGAAGGTGCGGCAGATAATTGAGGGCAGAAAAACCGAGCAATGCTGCCACTGCACCGGTTTCGATCCCCCCCTGCACCGCTTCATTGAGCAGGCGGATCAACTGCGTCGTCATCATGATCGCGAAGAGCGCTATGAAAATCCCGGCCGCCGAGTGCGTGCACTCGCGCCGGACGGCACGCTGAAAGATCATTTTTTGACTTTGGTGAAAAACTGCAGTGATAATCGGATTTTGGGAAGAAACAGACGCCTTCCGGAGGAGGGATCAGTGGAATTTAGCATAAAAAGTGGCAGTCCGGAGAAGCAACGTAGCGCCTGTGTGGTGGTCGGCGTTTTCGAACCGCGCAAGCTGACCCTTGCCGCCGAGCTGCTCGACAATGCGGCGCGCAACCATCTCTCGGACATCATCCGGCGCGGCGACATGGAGGGAAAGGCGGGCTCGACCTTGCTGCTGCACAACGTTCCCGGCACCCTCTGCGACCGCGTCCTCCTGGTCGGACTCGGCAAGGAAAAAGAGTTCGGTGACAAGGAGTACTGTGACGCGATTCGCAGCGCCGTGCGCACCCTCAACGAAACCGGTTCGTTTGACGGCACGGTATTCCTGACCGAAACCGGTGTCAGAAAGCGCAACACTGCCTGGCGCGTGCGACAGGCGGCGATCGTCGCGCAGGAGACCATCTATTGTTTCGATCAATTCAAGAGCAAGAAGGACAAGGTCCGCCGACCCTTACGCAAACTGACCTTCGTCGTTGATCGTCGCAACGAACTGGCGGCTGCCGAGTCGGCCTTGAGCCAGGGGCAGGCGATCGCCGAGGGTGTCTGTCTGGCGAAAGATCTCGCCAACCTGCCCGGCAACGTGTGTACGCCCAGCTATCTGGCTGAAACGGCACAGAAACTGGCTGACGAGTACCGGTTCGAGTGCCAGATCATCGAGCGCGACGAGATGGCGACCCTCGGCATGCATTCGCTGCTCTCGGTCGCGCAGGGCTCGCATCAGCCGCCGAAGCTGATCGTTCTGCAGTACAAGGGGGGCAAGAGCGATGGCAAGCCGGTGGTGCTGATCGGCAAGGGGATCACCTTCGATACCGGCGGCATTTCGCTCAAGGTGGCCGCCGAAATGGACGAGATGAAGTACGACATGTGCGGCGCCGCCGGCGTCCTCGGGACCCTCAAGGCCGTGGCGCTGCTGAAGCTCCCGATCAACCTGACGGTGATCGTGCCGACCAGCGAAAACATGCCTGGCGGCGGCGCCACGCGGCCCGGCGATATCGTCACCTCGATGTCCGGCCAGACGATCGAGATCCTCAACACCGACGCCGAAGGGCGCCTCATCCTCTGCGATGCGCTGACCTACGCTGCCCGCTTCGACCCGGAGACGGTGATCGATGTCGCAACCCTCACCGGCGCCTGCGTGATCGCGCTCGGCCAGGTCGCGACCGGTCTGTTCGCCAATCATGACGCCCTTGCCCGGGAACTCGTCCAGGCTGGCGATGAAGCTCATGATCGCGCCTGGCAGATGCCCCTGTGGGACGACTACCAGGAGTTGCTGAAGAGCCCTTTCGCCGACATGGCCAACATCGGCGGCCGCTGGGCCGGCAGCATCACCGCCGCCTGCTTTCTCTCCCGTTTTGCCCGGAAATATGTCTGGGCGCACCTCGACATCGCCGGCACCGCCTGGAAATCAGGCGCCGACAAGGGAGCGACCGGGCGGCCGGTACCCCTGCTGATGCACTATCTGCTGAAGCGGATGGACAAACTCAATTGACCCGCGTTTTTTTCTATCACAACGCTACCGACCGGATTGTCGCCGCCGCCGCCCTGATCGGCAAGGCGGTCAACCAGAAAAAGGCCTTGCTGGTGTACGCGCCCGACGCCGAGGTCGCGGCGGCACTCGACCGCGAGTTGTGGATCTCCCCTCCCACCGGTTTCATCCCCCACGTGGACGCCAGTTCCAAGCTGGTGGGAGAAACCCCGGTGGTCATCACCGGCTCGCTCGATTCGCCCACCCAGGAGGAACGGCTGTTCAATCTGGCAACCGAGGTACCACCTGGATTTTCCCGCTTTGCCAGCCTGATCGAAGTCATCGGCCAGGGTGACGAAGAGCGCCAGAGCGCTCGCCAGCGGGCCCGTTTCTACAAGGATCGGGGCTACGAAATCACCTATTGCGATCTCGCCGGGAGAAGTTGATGACCGACGACAGCGATCTGATCGACCGTGCCAACTCGCTGATCAACGCCGACACGGCAGCCGCCGGCAGCAGCCGGGAAAGCTCGCGCCGCTTGCGCCGACGGCGCAGTTTCCTGGCTTCGACGACCCTCGAGGTGACGACTCTGCCCGCCCTGCCTGGCCGGCCGGCCGGGGATGACGACGATCTGCCGCTGCTCACCGAGGTCGTCCTGCCCGCCCTCCCCGCAGACGCAAAGTCGGCGGGCCAGGTCGCCCCCGTCCGCCGCCCGGATCTGGCCGCTGACCTCGTGGACCTGATCGATCGGCGCCTGCAGAGCGAGTTGCCGGCGCTCATCGACGCCACGGTACAGCACGCGAGCGACCATTTGCGCCGGGGCATCGATGCCGCCGTCGGCACCGCCGTACGCGACTTCCTCGCCGAACGGGGTCAGCTACGCCTGCCCCTCGAAGATCCCGCCGCCGACCGAGAAGACTCGTCCGGGCAGGCGTAGCGGCCAGGCGGGGGAGCAGCGATCCGGTATAATGCGCGCTCCTGTGACCCCCTGGTGTACCCCCATGGAACTTGCCAAGAGCTTTGAACCGGCGGCCATCGAGCGCCGCTGGTACCCCGAATGGGAAGCCAGAGGCTATTTCGCTGCCGGCCTCGATGCCACCAAAGAGCGCTCCTTCTGCATCCTGCTGCCGCCGCCCAATGTCACCGGCACCCTGCACATGGGGCACGGCTTCAACCAGGCGATCATGGACGCGCTCACCCGCTATCATCGGATGCGGGGCGACAACACGCTCTGGCAGCCGGGCACCGATCACGCGGGAATCGCGACGCAGATCGTCGTTGAACGGCAACTGGACGCGCAGGGAATCTCGCGTCACGACCTTGGACGGGCAAAGTTTCTCGACCAGGTCTGGCAGTGGAAAGAGTTTTCGGGCAACACCATCACCCGCCAGATGCGCCGCCTGGGCACCTCGCCCGACTGGACGCGCGAACGCTTCACGATGGACGCCGGTCTCTCGCAGACGGTGACCGAAACCTTCGTCCGCCTGTATCAGGAAGGCCTGATCTACCGCGGCAAGCGCCTGGTCAACTGGGATCCGGTCCTGCAGACCGCGGTTTCCGACCTCGAGGTGGTACAGGAGGAAGAACCCGGTCATCTGTGGCACATTCGCTATCCGCTGGCGGACGGCAGCGGTTCGCTGACGGTGGCAACGACACGCCCTGAGACCATGCTCGGCGACACGGCGGTGATGGTCCATCCGGAAGATGCCCGCTACCAGCATCTGATCGGCCGGACCGTTCGCCTGCCGCTTTGCGAGCGCGAGATTCCGATCATCGCGGATGCCTACGTTGACCCCGCTTTTGGTACCGGTTGTGTCAAGGTCACCCCGGCGCATGACTTCAACGACTACGCCGTCGGTCAGCGGCACCAGCTGGCGATCATCCCGATCCTCACGCTCGACGCGAAGATCAGCGACAACGCACCGGTTCGCTATCAGGGGATGGATCGCTTCGCGGCGCGAACGCAGGTGATCGCGGATCTCGAAGGACTGGGACTGTTGGTCAGGATCGACCCGCATCCGCTGAAAGTGCCGCGCGGCGACCGTACCGGCGTGGTCATCGAACCGATGCTGACCGACCAGTGGTTCGTCGCCATGACGAAAGCCGGCGCCGACGGCAGCAGCATCGCCGGCAAGGCGCTCGCCTGTGTCGCCTCGGGCGAGATCAGGTTTTTCCCCGAGAACTGGGTCAACACCTACAACCAGTGGCTGAACAACATCCAGGACTGGTGCATCTCGCGGCAGCTCTGGTGGGGCCATCAGATTCCGGCCTGGTACGGCGAAGACGGACAGATCTTCGTCGCCCACGACGAAGCCGAAGCCCGCGCGCAGGCAGCGGCACAGGGCTACGGCGGCGCATTGACGCGCGACCCGGACGTTCTCGACACCTGGTACTCCTCGGCGCTGTGGCCTTTTTCGACGCTCGACTGGACGCCTCGCTGGCCAGCCGAGACGAACCCGGCGCTCGAACGCTATCTGCCGTCGACGGTGCTGGTGACCGGCTTCGACATCATCTTCTTCTGGGTCGCCCGCATGGTCATGATGACCAGACACCTGACCGACAGGATCCCCTTCCGGCACGTCTACGTGCATGGCCTGATCCGGGATGCGGAAGGCCAGAAGATGAGCAAGTCGAAAGGCAATGTGCTCGATCCGATCGACCTCATCGACGGCATCGGCCTCGACGCGCTGATCGACAAGCGCACCAGCGGCCTGATGAATCCCCGGCAGGCAGAAGAAATCGAACAACGCACGCGCAAGGAATTCCCGCAGGGAATCCCGGCGTTCGGCACCGATGCCCTGCGCTTCACCTTCCTCTCGCTGGCGAGTCCCGGTCGCGACATCAAGTTCGACCTGGGTCGCTGCGAGGGTTACCGCAACTTCTGCAACAAGCTGTGGAACGCCAGCCGCTTCGTCCTCATGCACACCACCGGCCAGGATCTCGGATTGACGAGCCCTGCTGCCGATGGCGTCGGCCCGGACCTTCGCTTCTCCTTCGCCGACCGCTGGATCGTCAGCAAACTGCAGCGAACCGAAGCGGAGCTTGCGCAACACTACGCCGATTACCGTTTCGACCTCCTCGCGCGCGCCGTCTACGAGTTCGTCTGGGACGAGTTCTGCGACTGGTATGTCGAGTTGTCCAAGGTCCAGCTGCAGCAGGGCGGCGAGCCCGAAGTCCGCGCTACCCGGCGAACCCTGGCACGGGTGCTGGAGACCGTGCTGCGCCTCGCCCACCCGCTGTTGCCCTTCATTACCGAAGAACTCTGGCAGGCCGTGGCGCCGATAGCCGGCCGCAAGACCCACGCTTCGGTGATGCTCGCCGATTATCCCCAGCCGCAGGCGGCCAGAATCGACCCCGAAAGCGAAGCCCGCGTCCAGGAATTGAAGGGCCTCGCTTACGCCTGCCGCAACCTGCGCGGAGAAATGAACCTCTCACCGGCGCTGCGAGTGCCCTTGCTCGCGAGCGGCAACAGCTCGTCACTGATCGGTTTCGCGCCCTATCTCAAGGCGCTGTGCAAGCTCTCGGAGATGCAGGTGGTCGAGCAGATCCCGCTCGACGCCAGCGCACCGATTGCCGTCGTCGGTGAAACCCGGCTGATGCTGCAGGTTGAAATCGACCTCGCTGCCGAAGGCGAACGACTCGACAAGGAAATCGCGCGGCTGCAGGGCGAGGTCGGCAAGGCGCAAGCGAAACTCGCCAACCAGAGCTTCGTCGCGCGCGCGCCGGCGGCGGTCGTCGAGCAGGAGAGAAAACGCCTCGCCGACTTCATCGCCACCCTCGAAAAGCTCGAACCGCAACGCGAACGGCTTCGTCGCGGCCAGTAGTCGGGCTGCCCCTAGCGCGACGCAGTCAGCCCTCGAGCACCACCGGCAGCAGCCCGCGCAAGGCGTTGCCCAGATAAAGGCTGCCTGCCCGAGCGAGATCATCGCGCCGCAGCACCTCTTCGCGCACGCGCCCCGACTCGATCAGCTGCCGCCGCAGGACACCGGGCAGCAAGCCGCAGGCCAGCGGCGGCGTCAGCAGAACCCCATCGCGCTCGACAAAGACGTTGCTGCGTGCGCCCTCACAGACTTCCCCCCGCGTATTCAGAAAGATCGCGTCGAAGACCGCTGGCCGGGCGCCCAGCGCTGCCAGCGCAAGGTCATAGCGGGCGCGCGCCGTCGTCTTGTGGCGCAGCAGGTAGTCGTCGGCTGCCAGCGCTGTGGCCGCCAGCACCGCGAGCCAGGGCTTGCCGGGAAGGTCGGACAGGGGCGAACAGACGATCTCCCAGACGCCGTCATGCGCGAGCGTCAGGCGCACCCGAAAGACGCCGGTCGGTCGGTCAGAGGCTTCGACGGCCAGGGCTGCCGCCAGCGTCGGCAGCGCACAGGCAAAACCCAGGCTGCGTGCCGACGCCTGCAGACGATCGAGGTGCAAGGACAGCAACGGATACCTGCCGTCCTCCAGGCGCAGGGTTTCGACCAGTTCGAAGCCGGGATCGAAAGCGGTCAGGAAACTCGCCTTGAGCAGACACTCGGCATATTCGGCGCCGGGATCGGCGTCAGCGACAATGCCGCTGCCGACGCCAAGTGTTGCCCGCCGGTCAGGATCGATCTCGATGGTGCGAATCGCAACATTGAAACGGCAATCGCCGGCGGGCGCTACCCAGCCCAGGGCACCGGTATACAGGCCCCGCGGCGATGCTTCGAGTTGGTCGATGCGCTGCATGGCGCGGATCTTCGGCGCTCCGGTGATCGAACCACAGGGAAAGAGCGCGGCGAACAAATCGGCCAGCCCCCTCCCCGGCAGGTCGGCAGCCACCGTCGAGACCATCTGCCAGAGCGTCGGATAGCTCTCGGTCTCACACAAGGCGTCAACCCGAACCTTGCCCGGCGCCGCCAGACGCCCGAGATCGTTGCGCAGCAGATCGACGATCATGACGTTCTCGGCGCGCTCCTTGGCCGAAACGAAGAGGGCGACCCGCCTCTCCTCGTCTTCCTGCGGCGAGCTACCCCGCGGCGCCGTGCCTTTCATCGGTCGCATCCGTACGCGCGCACCACAGCGCTCGAAGAACAGCTCGGGCGAGAATGACAGAATCGTCTGCCCGCCGATCGCCACGTAAGCGCCGTAGCGGACCGGCTGGCGCTCGCGCAGGCGCATGTAGAGCGCCAGCGGATGACCGTAGATGTGGAAGAGCAGGGGAAAGGTGAGGTTGATCTGATAGCAGTCGCCATCGGCGATCCAGCGCAGCACCTGGGCAACCTGCTCGGCATGGCGTGCGGCGCCGACCGTGGCCACCAAGTCGGCGATTCCGACCACTCGCCCGGACTCGGGAATCGCCGCCAGCCGCTCGGCCAGGAAAGCGTCGAGGGCGGGCGCGTCCAGTGGCTCGGCACGTGTGAACACCCAGGCCCGCAACACCGGTCTTGCCGGCGGTGCGGCGGGGACAGCCCCCTCGAAGCTCGCGCCAAGCGCATAGTCGGCCGCCAGCGCAAGCCAGTGGCCGGCCGCCAGCGCTGCTTCGAGCTGCCTGAACAGCGGCGTCGGGTCGGCGCCGGGATCGAGCTGAAACGACTGGCAGCAGGCAGTGAGCAGCAGCGCGCTGCCCCCGTCACCGTCAAAGAGAGCGAACGGGGGGCCGGCCGCCAGCAGGCCATTTTCCGACAGCGCGGGCGGCTTCACCGTCGCGGCGTCACCTGCCAGGCAAAATTTACCCTACTTACGCTGCAGGTAATATTCAAAGACCTTGTCCGCTTCAGCGCTCGACAACAGTTCATTGCCCGTCTGCCTGGCAAAAGCGCTGAAATCCTTGACCGATCCCGGATCGGTGGCCAGCACGTGCAGCACTTCCCCGGTCGACATCTCGGAGAGAGCCTTCTTGGTGCGCAGAATCGGTAGCGGGCAATTGAGCCCCCTGACGTCCAGTTCTCGGTCAAAATGCATGGTCTTCGGATTCCCAAAAAAACAGAGCGCGTATTCTAAACGCCATTCCTCCTCTGCTTCTCTTCTTCCGCCTGCAGTTTGCGCAGATCGCGCAGACGCGCGTCAACCGCGGACTGTTCGAAAAAATTTCCATCAGCCGCCTGCTGGGCGAATTGCAGCTGCTCGACGGCTGCTCCCAGTTGCCCCTGCAGAAAATAGAATTCGGCCTGTGCCCGATGTTGTTGCAGGCGTTTGCCGGTCGCCGCGAAGGTCCTCGCCTGCAGGCCGTACAGCTTGTAGTCCGAACTGTAGACCTGCAGCTCTGCCTCCAGCAAGCGCTGGGCGGAGTCGTATTGCCCCGCGGCAAGCAGCGCTTCGGCGTAGCCATAGACCAATGATCGGGACTGCGGATAGCGTTGCAGGGCAGTACGATAGACGGTCGTCGCCCCGGACAGATCGTTGGCGGCCAGGCGGATGCTGGCAGCGAGACCGGCGATCATCGGTGACGACAGCTTGAGCGCCTGCAGCGCTTCGACTTCTCGCTGTGCGGCAGGCACTTCCTTGGCCCTCAGCAGCGAGTAGGCGAGCCCGTAGCGAATCGCCGCTTCCGAAGCATACTTCTTTTCGCGCAACTGCCGGGCGAAGTCGCTGACCGCCTCTTGCGGCGTTCCCCTCTGCGCGCGAAGCTTGGCGCGCACGAGCTGAAAGTCGACGCTGTCGGCCACCTGCCGATACGGAGCATTCTGAATCCGGTTCTGCATGTCGGAAAGCCGCTCGGCGGTCAGCGGATGCGAGCGCAGGTAGACCGGAGCGTTGTTCTCGTACACCCGCCCCGCCTGTTGCAAGCGCTCAAAGAAATCGCCCATGCCGCGCACGTCGTAGCCCGCCGCGGTCAGCGTCTGGAATCCGACACGATCCGCTTCTCGTTCAAAATCGCGGCTGTACGCCAGTTGCGCCTGCACCGAGCCGGCCTGCGCCGAGGCGATCGCGGCACTGGCCACCTGCGCGTTGGAACGGGCCGCGAGAATGCCGATGGCCATCGCGACCATGGTGGCGATCGAGCTCTGCTTCTCCCGGACCATCTGCCGCGCCAGGTGATTCTGGGTCACGTGCGAAATCTCGTGCGCCAGCACGCCGGCCAGTTCGGATTCCGACTGGGCGGTGAGCAGGGTCCCGGTGTTTACGCCAATGAAGCCACCGAACATGGCAAACGCATTGACGGTGTTATCCCGGATGAGAAAGAAATGGCAATCGGCAACCGGGTTCGAACTCGCGGCCACCAGACGACTTCCCAGGCCGTTGAGGTAATCGGCGATTTCGGGGTCGTCCACATAGCTCGGTTCGCGCAGGCGGATCTCGTTGAGAATGCGCTCGCCGATCTTGCGTTCGAGTTGCGCCGAGAACTCGGCACGCGCCGACTCCCCCAGGTCTGGCAGATCATCCGCCCGAACACCCGCGAAGCCGCCTGGCAGAACCGCCAACGCCAGGCAGAAGACGACACAGCGCTTTCCGATCACGGTCTGTCTCGATTATTGGCCACAATGAGGGTGCAATCATACCCAAAGCGGCGCCCCGGCATTGTTACGAAGCGTTACCGGCTGGTTTTCCCGTGCCGCCAATGGCAAGCCGCCCTTTATCGGTGACCCGGATACCTGCGAGTTCCCTCACCCACATACATGTGCATCGAAGCCGTTCGCCTGCCGGAAAAGCCGGCGCTCGGGCTCCTGGGCAGAACCCTGAAGCCGGCCTGTCGGCGAGACCGACCGCTGACGGCGAACCCCTCATCCCACCGGCAAGGGATCGATCGTCCGGGCCGTACCCCCATTTTCGGGGAAGTGGCCTTCGCGAGAACAAAAAAAAACCCGCCAAAGGCGGGTCCCTATTGCATTCCTGAACGAATCAGGCGCGCGAGATATTGGACGCCTGCTTGCCCTTCGGGCCCTGCGTCACGTCGAAGGAAACCTTCTCGCCCTCTTTAAGGGTCTTGAATCCGCCCATCGTGATTGCGGAGAAGTGCGCGAAGAGATCTTCGCTGCCATCATCGGGAGTAATGAAGCCAAAACCTTTGGCGTCATTGAACCACTTCACTGTGCCAGTTGCCATATTGCTACTTCCTTGAAAAAAGACTAAATCCGGGCAACGCCCGACTTGCATGCTTCCAATTCCACGACAACCGGGAGGAGATTTCAGACAAAGACAAACGCCACCCAGCGGCATGGATTAAGAGCATGTACCCTTTTTACGCTATACAAGGCAGATGCGTCAAGCGTTTTCCATCGTTGCCGGCCGCAGCGCGCACTATGGGTGCCGAAATTTGGTCCAAAGCGTATTGCGCATCTGCAAAGACTGGTTAGAATTGACTCATGGCAACAAAGCATCAAGACAACTCCCTGCTCGAACCAAAATGCACGCAGCTCGCGCCGCCGCCGCTTTACAAGGTGCTGCTGTTGAATGACGATTTCACGCCGATGGATTTCGTGATCATTGTTCTGCAGCGCTTTTTTGGCCTGGACCGGCAACAGGCGACACGCATCATGCTCAAGGTTCACACCGAGGGTCGGGGTGTTTGTGGCGTCTACCCGTGTGACGTCGCGGCCACCAAGGTTGAACAGGTCACAAGCTTCGCACGCAACAACCAGCATCCCCTGGCGTGCGTCATGGAGGAAAACTGAATGATTGCGCAGGAACTTGAAGTCAGCTTGCACATGGCATTTGTCGAGGCAAGGCAGAAGCGGCATGAGTTCATCACTGTCGAACACCTCCTGCTGGCCCTGCTCGATAACCCTTCGGCAGCCGAGGCGCTGCGCGCCTGTGGCGCCGGCATCGAACAACTGCGCAAGGATCTGACCCGCTTCATTGGGGAACACACGCCCACCGTCGCCGGCAACGACGAGATCGACACCCAGCCGACGCTGGGCTTTCAGCGCGTGATCCAGCGGGCCATCCTGCACGTTCAGTCTTCCGGCCGCAAGGAAGTCAACGGCGCCAACGTGCTCGTGGCAATCTTCGGCGAAAAGGACTCGCACGCGGTGTACTACCTGCAGAAGCAGGCAGTGACCCGCCTGGACATCGTCAATTTCATCTCGCACGGCATCAGCAAGGTGCCGCAGAACGCGCCGCGCGGGGAACCGGAAGTCGAGCCTGAACCCGAGCAGCAAGCCGCAGCCGGACCCCTCGAGAGCTACACGATCAACCTCAACGCGCTGGCGCTGCAGGGCAAGATCGACCCGCTGATCGGCCGCGACCGGGAACTCGAAAGGGTCATTCAGACACTCTGCCGGCGGCGCAAGAACAACCCGCTGCTGGTCGGCGAGGCGGGGGTCGGCAAGACCGCGATTGCCGAAGGGCTGGCGCGGCGCATCGTCGAGTGTGACATCCCCGAGATTCTCGCCAAGGCCAACGTCTACTCGCTCGACATGGGCTCCCTGCTGGCCGGGACCAAGTATCGCGGTGATTTCGAGCAGCGCCTCAAGGGGGTTCTCAAGCAGTTGACCGACAACCCGCAGGCCATCCTCTTCATTGACGAAATCCATACCCTGATTGGCGCCGGCTCAGCCTCCGGCGGCACCCTTGACGCGTCCAATCTGCTCAAGCCCGCGCTCTCCACCGGTCAGCTGAAGTGCATCGGTGCCACCACCTACAACGAGTACCGGGGCATCTTCGAAAAGGATCACGCCCTGTCACGGCGCTTCCAGAAAATTGACGTCAATGAGCCATCGAGCGCCGAAGCGGTCGAGATCCTCAAGGGCCTCAAGTCGCGCTTCGAGTCTCACCATGGCATCAAGTATTCTGCTGCCGCCCTGACCACGGCAGTCGAACTCTCGGTACGCTTCATCACCGACCGCCACCTGCCCGACAAGGCGATCGACGTCATTGACGAAGCGGGCGCCGCACAGCGGATCCTGCCCAAGTCGAAACAGAAAAAACTGATCGGCAAGATCGACATCGAGGAAATCGTCGCCAAGATTGCTCGCATTCCCTCGACGCACGTCTCTTCCGATGACCGGAACAATCTGAGGAACCTCGACCGCGACCTCAAGGCAGTGGTCTTTGGCCAGGATGCGGCCATCGATGCCCTCACCCGCGCCATCAAGATGGCTCGTTCCGGTCTCGGCAATCCCACCCGACCCATCGGCAGCTTCCTTTTTTCGGGTCCGACGGGAGTCGGCAAGACCGAGGTCGCCAAGCAACTCGCCTATTGCCTGGGCAACGAACTCATCCGCTTCGACATGTCGGAATACATGGAGCGGCACGCGGTCTCGCGGCTGATCGGTGCGCCGCCGGGCTATGTCGGCTTCGACCAGGGCGGACTGCTGACCGAGGCGGTGACCAAGAAACCGTACAGCGTGCTGCTGCTCGACGAGATCGAAAAGGCACACCCCGACATCTACAACATCCTGCTGCAGGTGATGGACCACGGCACACTGACCGACAACAACGGCCGCAAGGCCGACTTCCGCAACGTGGTGATCATCATGACCACCAACGCCGGACAGGAGGCAATCCAGAAGTCCACCATGGGCTTCACCCCGACCCGGCAGGCCGGCGACGAGATGGTCGAGATCAAGCGGATCTTCACCCCCGAATTCCGCAACCGGCTCGACGCCACCATTTCGTTCGCGGCACTTGACCATCAGGTCATCATGCGGGTGGTCGACAAGTTCCTGATGCAGCTCGAAGCGCAACTGCACGAGAAGAAGGTGGAAGCGATATTCACCCTGGCGCTGAAGGAGCATCTCGCGGCCAGGGGCTTCGACCCGCTGATGGGCGCCCGGCCGATGGCGCGGCTGATTCAGGACACGATTCGGGCCTCGCTCGCCGACGAGCTGTTGTTCGGCCGTCTGGCCAGCGGCGGCCACGTCACCGTGGACCTCGGCGAAGACAAGAAGGTGAAGCTGATCTTCGAAGAAGAACCCGAAGTCGTTGCCTGAGCGCATTGACTCCTCCTGGCCATGCCCCCCAGGCATGGTCATTTGTTCACCTCGACAAGCGAGGCCCAGCGCATGAGCTTCAAGACACCCGACCTGCTCGACGACAATGAAACGGGAATCCAGGCAGGCCGCATCCGCGTCGTCGCACCGATGTTCCAGGCCTACGGGGGTCGCCCCGCGTTCAGCGGGCAGATCGTCACGCTGAAACTGTTCGAGGACAACACGCTGGTGCGCGAAGCCCTGGCTGCCGACGGCAAGGGCAAGGTCCTGGTGATCGATGGCGGCGGATCGCTGCGCTGCGCGCTGGTCGGCGATCAGTTGGCCATCCTGGCACACAAGAACGACTGGCAAGGGGTGGTCGTCCATGGCTGCATCCGGGATTCGGCTGACATCCACGACATCGATCTCGGACTGCGGGCGCTCAATACCCATCCGCTGAAGAGTGTCAAGAAGGGCGTCGGTGACCTTGGCGTCGCGATCACCTTCGGTGGCGTCACGTTCAGACCCGGCGAGTGGATCTACGTCGACCGCGATGGCATCGTCGTCAGTGATCAACCCCTCCTCTAGAGACGCTTCGTGAGCGCGGAGATTGACCTGCTCAAAGCCATCCGCAGCGGACGTCTGCAGGAGGTTCTCGCGGTCCTCGATGCCGGCGCTCCGGTCGAATTCCTGGACGGTCGCGGTGACCCCGGGTTACCGCTCGGGGTCGCGTGCTTCATGGGTTACGCCGACATTGTCCGCGAACTGGTCCGCCGCGGGGCCAGAGTCAACCTCCCGGATAACGCCCTGCCCACCTCGCCTCTCTCGATGGCCATTCGCGGCAAGCGCAACGAGGTCGTCAAGGCATTGATCGAGTTGGGCGCAACAGTCCCGGAAGGCATGAAGACCGGGCTGACCGAAGCGGAAATGCTGATCGCGCGCTGGCGCGGACACCACTACGGCGCGAGCGCTGCCGACGCGGCGCATGCGAGCGGCGAAGCACCGGAATTCGAGGAAATCGAAATGGTCCGCTGTTACGGCACCGACACCTCGGTCCTCGACGCCGACATGATCCGCGTGGCACGCGACATGGACAAGAAGTAGCGAGCTCCAGGGCCCGATTGGCGAGCCGCGTCCCTTACTTCGTCAGCACCATGAACAGCTCCGGCAACTTCTCCGGCAAGCGCTCGATGTGGTCGATCACCGAATACCTCCTGCCGAAAATGTCGCTCACGTACGCGTCGGCATGGCGATCGAGGCTGATGCAGTAGCTGAAGATGCCGCGCCGGTCGAGTTCACCGACCGCCTTGTGGGCGTCTTCGATCAGCAGCCGATCGTCGTGGACGTCGACGTCCGCCGGCTGGCCGTCGGTGAGGATCAGCATCAGCTTCTTCTCGGCCGGCTGGGCGGCCAGATAATGTGCGGCGTGCCGCATGGCCGCGCCGATGCGCGTCGAGTAACCGGCTTGCATGGCGGCGAGGCGGCCTTTGACGGCATCGCCCCAGCACTCGCTATAACCCTTGAGGTGCAGGTAGCGGACGTCGTGGCGGGTGTCGGAACGAAAGCCGGCGACCGCAAAAGAGTCACCCAGCTGTTCGATCGACCAGGCGAGGAGCGAGACGGCTTCCTGACTCAGTTCGAGCACCGTCTGCTCGCCACCGCCGACCCTGACCTTGTCGTTGAGTGACGCGGAGAGATCGAGCAGCAAGAGCACGGCGAGGTTGCGACCATTCGTGCGGTGGCTCAGGTTGATGCGAGGATCAGGGTGAACGCTGCTCTTGAAGTCGATCAACGAGCGGATCGCGATGTCGAGGTCGAGCTCGCTGCCGTCTTCCTGGTAGCGGATGCGGACCCTGTCCTGCGGCTTGAGGAGGTCGAGCAGGCGCTTCAGACGCCCAGCCAGCGTGGCGTGTTTTTCGAGTAGCTGATCGATGCGCGCGGCGTTGCCTGCCGGGTGCAGCGATTCGTAGAGACTCACCCAGTCCGGTCGATAGCTCTGGCTCTGATAGTCCCACTCCGGGTAGTGCCGCGGCGGCAGGCGATCTGGCTCGACCACGGCGGCCGGCGGACGACGGTCGTCGAACATCTCCTCGTCATCGCTCGCCTCGTGGAAGCGCCAGAGGTGGCGGTTGTCGTCGCGGTAGCTGATCTCGGTATCGGCGAAGTAAACGCTCGCCAGCTGGTCGCTCTGCCGGCGACTGCGGGCGACATAGGCCAGCGCCAGGGAGGCCATCTCGGCACTGCTCGAATCGCCCTGCGCCAGCACCTCCTGGAAACGGAGGACGAATTCGCCCAGGCAGGCATCGCGGTAACCGTGCCGGGGGTCGAGCAAGGCCCGCGACAGCATCACCAGGCGATGGCGCAGGCACGAGTGCGTTTCGGGGTTGCAGGCGTCTTCGACCGGCTGCGGATGGAGGGCAAGGAAAGCCCGCTGCAGGCCGGGATACTCGCGTCGGATCAGTGCCTCGATGCGGCTGTCTTCGAAGAACTCGATTGCCAGGCGCTGCATCGGGCTGAAATTGTCGGCGAACATCGGCTGGCTCCAGCGCCGGTGACCGGCGATGTGCGCCAGCGCCACGCGGTAGCGATCTATCCCGGCAACGCCGTTCGCATCATCGAGGACATCCGGCAGACGAATGCCGGTCGGGTCGTAATACGGGAGCGGCCGCAGGACTTCATCGAGGCCGGTCGCGTAAGGTACCAGCGGCGCGCTGTCGTGCCACAGGGCACGCAGATAGAGATCAAGCTCGCGCTCGTGGTCGACCAGCAGCGTGCCGTGGCGCTCGCGCCGAAAAACACCGTGGCTGTCGGCTGACTGCAGGCTGAAGTAAGCGCGCTGTCTTTCCGGATGGGAGGGGTAGTTGTGGATGCCGTATTCAACCCAGGTCTTCAGCCCGGCCATGGTCAGCGCGTTGAGCAGCCGTGGCGCCTGGCCGAAGAATTCGGCAAGGCCGGGGCTGGCGAAGGTCTTGTGGATGCCGTGGATCGATCCGCTGGTGCGCTCCATGAGATCCAGCGTCAGATCCAGGTAGTGCTGCATCTGGTCGCGCGTCTCGAGACGGCGGGCAACCGCCGCCAGGGTCTGCATAAAAGGGGCAATCGCCCGGGCGTTGGGTGACTTCCAGAGTCGATGAATGGTCTCGCGGATCGCCGGCAAGGCCTCTTCACCGAGAACCCTGACCACTGACGGCCACTCTTCGAGGAAGACCAGCACCGGTTCGGCGCCACGCCCCAGGCGACCGAGAAAGCGCGCGTAGTCGAGGTAGGCAGTGACGCCATCGGCGCTGAGTACGCTCAGCGCTTCGCGCAGGCAACCCTCGAACACCTCGTCGACACCCGGCAGGCGACAGTCCAGTTGCGCGCGGCAGGTGCGCAGGCGTCCGGCCCAGAGGGAAGCGGCCTCGCGCTCCTGGTCCGGATTCGCGTCCACGCCTGTCGGTTCCGGCTCAGGCAAAGGTCGCGTCGATCGCGTGATCGAGGGTATCGCGGATGTCATGATCGTCGGTGATCGGCCGCACCAGCGCCATGCGGCAGGCCTCACGGGGAGAAACCCCGCCCCTGATCAGCTTGGCCGCATAGACCAGCAGCCGGGTGGAGATGCCTTCGTCGAGGCCATGGCCCTTGAGCCGGCGCGCGGCGGCGCCGATGTTGACCAGTTGCGTGGCGACGAGGCCATCGATGCCGCTTTCGCGAACGAGAATCGCGGCTTCGAGCACAGCCTCCGGATAGGCGAACTCGAAAGCGGTGAAGCGCTGCTTGGTCGACTGCTTGAGGTCTTTCATCAGACTCTGGTATCCCGGATTGTACGAAATGACCAGCTGAAAATCGGCATGGGCGTTGATCAATTCACCCTTCTTGTCGATCGGCAGCGTCCGGCGGTGGTCGGTCAATGGATGAATGACCACCGTCGTGTCCTGCCGTGCCTCGACGATCTCGTCGAGGTAGCAGATCGCGCCGATGCGCGCGGCGGTGGTCAGTGGTCCGTCGAGCCAGCGTGTCCCGTTGGCGTCGAGCAGGTAGCGGCCGACGAGATCGGAGGCAGTCATGTCTTCGTTGCAGGCGACGGTAATCAGCGGCCGGTCGAGCTTCCAGGCCATGTATTCGATGAAGCGGGACTTGCCGCAGCCGGTCGGCCCTTTGACCATCACCGGCAGGCGCGCCGCATAAGCGGCTTCGAAAAGCGCCACCTCGTTTTGCTGCTGCCGGTAAAAAGGTTCTTCGCGAACCCTGAATTGCGCCCTGTCGGTCATTGCCGCTCCCTTGCCTGCGATTCAGCGGGGAACCCCGCCCACTCCGCCCCGCCACCCGCCCTTGCAGCGGCTGCCTAGCGATGAACACCGAGTCTCTCGCGCCAGCCGGGATAGAGCTGGTCCGCGTCGGCGGGAAAGGACTCGAAGGCGCGCGCAAACTCGCGATGCTCCCTCGCCCACTGGATCGGGTCGGCTCCGGTTTTCCAGCACTCGTAGGCCTGACGCAGGGAAATGGCGCCGGCCGCCGGGCTGTCGATGTGGCCGTAGGAACCGCCGCCGGAGGTATTGATGACATTGCCGTGGCCAAGGTTGGCAAAGAAGCCGGGCAGACGAAGCGCATTCATGCCACCGGAGATGATCGGCGTCGTCGGCTTCATTCCGTACCACTTCTGGTAATAGGCCGGCCCCTGATACTCGTCGCGTTCGATGACATAGGCGATGGCGCGATCGTCGGCACTTCCTTCCATCTTGCCGTAACCCATGGTGCCGACGTGAATCCCCGAAGCCCCCTGCAGTCGCGACATCTTGGCGAGCACATAGGCATCGTAGCCGCGCTTCGAACTCGGTGAGGTGACGGCGCCGTGACCGGCACGGTGATAGTGCAGATATTGGCCGGGATACTGGCGGCGAGCGGTGGTGACCATGCCGGGGCCGCCGACGTAACCGTCGACCAGGAAAGCGACCTTGTCGGCGTCGGGCCCGAAGGTCTCCAGAATGTAGTCGGCGCGCGCGCACATCTCGAAATGGTCGTCGGCAGTGATGTTGGCCGAGAACAACTTCGCCTGACCGGTTTCATCCTGCGCCCGCTTCATCGCGTCGTACACCAGGGGCATGACCTTCTTCATCGGGGCAAAAACCTGGTTGCCCTGGGGTTCGTCGTTCTTGATGAAGTCGCCCCCGAGCCAGAACTGATAGGCGGCTTTGGCAAACGGCTCCGGCCGCAGGCCGAGTTTGGGTTTGATGATCGTGCCGGCGATGTAGCCACCCTCCTTG
Organism: Candidatus Accumulibacter jenkinsii; assembly: GCA_036625225.1. Lineage (GTDB taxonomy): Bacteria > Pseudomonadota > Gammaproteobacteria > Burkholderiales > Rhodocyclaceae > Accumulibacter > Accumulibacter jenkinsii. The sequence goes on from JAZKUF010000002.1 coordinate 1,095,898, forward strand.
AGCGGGCGACCGAGAATCCGCCACAGATCGGAGATGTCCCTGGCGGGGCCGTCAAAGAGCTGCAGTGCGCGCTCGGGCATGTAGAAGTCGTAGATTTTGGCGTGCTCGATGTCGCCCATCCCCTGATTGTTGCCGATCACCAGCGTCAGGAATGAAACGATCATCATCCGCCCGTCGGTGATGTTACGGTCGAAGAGGTCGATCGGGTAGGCGATGCGCATTTCTTCGCTCGCTTCGTCGATCAGATAGACCAGCGCATCGACGCCCCGGGTGAAATCGTCGGTCGTGCACACTTCGACATTGGTTCCGGTAGACGACTCGGCGGCAAAATGCGCTGCCGCCTGCAGATAGTCATGGCCGGCTTTCGGCTTCATCTTGTAAGCCACCAGAATGTGTCGGCCAGCGCTGATCAGAACATCTTCCCTGAGGCTGAGGTCGGCGTAGCGATTCGATTGATCCATGCTTGTCTCCGTGTCATTGAGAGTGAAAGAGCCGCTCGGCCGGCTCTTTCGATAGCTTGCGAGGCGGCTGCAAATCCAGATGCGACCAGTTTAGGCGGCACTATCGATTATTAGAAGTTAAACTTTTTGCCATGTGTGTTTAGCTTTTTCTTACTATTCAGACGCCGTCGCCAGTCCCCGTGCGGCTAACGGAAGGTGGCAAACGGACCTCGTTTAGCGGATAATTCGAACCTGCAACAAAACTCTCTTTCACGGATTGGCGAGGCATCGTGCCCATCAACTTCATCCCCCTGACCAACGTCATCCGTGCGCTTGCCATGGACGCCGTCCAGCAAGCGAACTCAGGCCACCCCGGCATGCCGATGGGGATGGCGGAAATCGCAGCCGTTCTCTGGCGCCGTCATCTTCGTCACAACCCCGGCAATCCCCAATGGCCTGACCGCGACCGTTTCGTGCTCTCGAACGGTCATGGCTCGATGCTGCTTTACACGCTGCTGCATCTTACCGGCTACGACGTGTCGATCGACGACCTGAAGCATTTTCGGCAGTTCGGTTCAAAGACCCCCGGCCACCCCGAAGTCGGGCATACCCCCGGCATCGAGACCACCACCGGTCCTCTCGGTCAGGGCCTCGCCAACGCGGTCGGCATGGCGATTGCCGAAAAGGTCATGGCCGCCGACTTCAACCGGCCCGAGCACGTCATCGTCAATCACTCGACCTATGTCTTTCTCGGTGACGGCTGCCTGATGGAAGGGGTCTCCCACGAAGCCTGCTCGCTCGCCGGTACCCTCGGCCTAGGCAAGCTGATCGCCCTCTATGACGACAACGGGATTTCGATCGATGGCCCGGTCGAGGGCTGGTTCACCGACGACACGCCGCAACGCTTCGCGGCTTACGGCTGGCAGGTGATCGCCGACGTCGACGGGCACGACAGCCATGCCATCGACCAGGCTCTGCTCGCCGCGCGGGCCGACGACAAACGACCGACGCTGATCTGCTGCAAGACGCAGATCGGCCTCGGCTCACCGAACAAGGCGGGTACGCACGAGGTCCACGGGGCGCCGCTCGGAGCCGCCGAAATCGATGCCGTGCGCCGGCAGATCGACTGGCCATCCGCGCCCTTCGAGATCCCCGACGAAGTCTATGCGCTGTGGGACGGCCGGATGCGCGGACAAGCCTTCGAAAACAACTGGAACAATCGCTTCGCCGCCTATCAGGCGGCTTTTCCCGTATTGGCTGGCGAATTCTCTCGCCGCATGAGCGGCCAGCTGCCGGCCGACTGGACCGACGAGGTCGCGAAAAAACTGGGCCAGATCGCCGCCCGGAGTGAAAACATCGCCACTCGCAAGGCCTCGCAAAACGCCATCACTGCCTTCGCGCCGCAGTTGCCTGAACTGATCGGCGGCTCGGCTGATCTTGCCGGTTCCAACCTCACGCTCTGGCCGGGGTCGACAGGCGTCAGCCGCAGCGCGGGCGGCAACTACCTCCATTATGGGGTGCGCGAGTTTGCCATGACGGCGATCGCCAATGGCCTCGCCCTGCACGGCGGCCTGATTCCTTACACCGCCACCTTCCTGGTCTTCTCCGACTACGCACGCAACGCGATCCGCATGGCAGCGTTGATGAAACTGCGCCAGATCATGGTCTACACGCATGACTCGATCGGTCTCGGCGAGGATGGTCCGACGCACCAGCCGATCGAACATCTTTCGTGCCTGCGCCTGATTCCCGAGGTCGACGTCTGGCGCCCGGCGGATGCGAGCGAAACGGCGATCGCCTGGGTGGCGGCCATCGAACGGCGCGACGGACCGACGGTCCTCGCCCTGTCGCGCCAGAACCTGCCGACCGTCAGCGCCGGCGTAGCGACCGATGTCATCCGCCGCGGTGCCTACGTCCTGGCCGACTGCGCTGCGCCGCAGGCACTGCTGATGGCCACCGGTTCGGAGGTGCGCCTGGCGCTCGATGCCGCTCAGGCACTGGCGGCGCAAGGGATCGGCGTGCGCGTCATCTCGATGCCCTGTGCCGAGGTGTTCGACCGTCAGGACCGCGCCTACCGGGAGACCGTCCTGCCGCGGGCGCTGCCCCGCCTGGCGATCGAAGCCGGGGTGAGCAGCTTCTGGTACAAATATGTTGGACTCGACGGTGCCGTGATCGGTATCGATCGTTTTGGAGCGTCGGCACCCGCCGACCGGTTGTTTGACTTTTTCGGTTTCACGGTGACCAACGTGGTCAAGACCGTGAGATCACTGTTGTAATTTCTCAAGGAGACCGTTTCATGACCATCAAAGTAGGTATCAATGGCTTTGGCCGCATCGGACGGATGGTATTTCGCGCGGCAGTTCAGAACTTTCCCGAGATCGAAATCGTCGGCATCAACGACCTGCTCGAGCCCGATTATCTCGCCTACATGCTGAAGTATGACTCTGTCCATGGCCGCTTCAAGGGCAGCATCGCCGTCGAGGGCAACACCCTGGTCGTCAATGGCAAGAGCATCCGACTGACCGCTCTGAGGGATCCCGCCGAACTGAAATGGAACGAGGTTGGCGCCGACGTCGTCGTCGAGTCCACCGGCCTTTTCCTCACCCTCGAATCGTGCCAGAAGCATATCGACGCGGGCGCCCGCAAGGTCATCCAGAGCGCTCCGAGCAAGGACGACACACCGATGTTCGTGTTCGGCGTCAATGACCAGACCTATGCCGGCCAGGCGATCATCTCCAATGCCTCCTGCACCACCAACTGCCTGGCACCGGTGGCCAAGGTCCTGAATGACAACTGGGGCATCAAGCGTGGCCTGATGACCACGGTGCACGCCGCAACCGCGACCCAGAAGACCGTCGATGGCCCCTCCAACAAGGATTGGCGTGGTGGCCGGGGCATCCTCGAAAACATCATTCCGTCTTCGACCGGCGCCGCCAAAGCCGTCGGCAAGGTCATTCCCGAACTCAACAAGAAACTGACCGGCATGGCTTTCCGGGTACCGACTTCGGACGTCTCGGTCGTCGACCTGACGGTCGAGCTGAACAACGAAGCCAGCTACGCCGACATCTGCGCCGCAATGAAGGCCGCCTCCGAAGGTCCGATGAAGGGCGTCCTCGGCTACACGACCGAGAAGGTGGTGGCCACCGACTTCCGTGGCGAGAGCTGCACGTCGGTCTTTGACGCAGAAGCCGGAATGGCTCTCGATGGAACCTTCATCAAGGTCGTCTCGTGGTATGACAATGAGTGGGGCTACTCCTGCAAGGTGCTGGAGATGGTCCGCGTCATGAGCCGTTAAGCCTCAAGCAGCCTGCCGGGGTCGCAGACTGCGTCCCCGGCGCTCGTGCTCCCCGTACAGGCTTGGCGACAGATCGGTCTGCCCTGCTGCCACCGGTTCTCGTGTCACTCGAAGCCACCAGCGAAGACGCTCATGGTGCCCGACTCCGTCGACCCGAGGCCTTCCTGCGCTTGCCGTGCAATCACACCGTGCTCTTCCGATCGCCCGTGCGCCGGCGCGCGTGGCGACCTGCCGCCGCTACCGGTGGCCGGAAAGGCGCGCTGTACCTCAGCCAAGCGCACCGTACCCCAGCCAAGTGCCACGTCCCACAACAAGGAAAATCATGTCTCGCGATACCAAGATCGTTGCCACGCTCGGCCCGGCCTCCTCTGACGCTGACATCCTGGAACGGATGATCCGTGCCGGCGTCGATGTCGTGCGCCTGAACTTTTCCCACGGCAAGCCCGAGGAACACGTCGCCCGCGCGCAGTTGGTGCGCGAGGTGGCTGCCCGCGTCGGACGGCCGGTCGGCATCCTCGCCGATCTCCAGGGACCGAAGATCCGCGTGGGAAAATTCGCCGAGGGCAAAACCTGGCTCGAGAAGGGTGAGCGCTTCATCCTCGACGCCAAGTGCGAACTGGGCAACCACGAGCGCGTCGGCCTCGACTACAAGGATCTCACCCGTGACGTCACGGCGGGCAGCGTCCTCCTGCTCGACGACGGTCGCATCGTGCTCGACGTCGAGCGCGTCGTGGGTTCGGAGATCTTCACAACCGTCCGTCACGGCGGCGAATTGTCCGACAACAAGGGTATCAACCGCCAGGGAGGGGGACTCTCGGCACCGGCGCTGACCGCCAAGGACATGGAAGACATCCGCACCGCGGCGCGCATCGACGTCGATTTTGTCGCCGTTTCGTTTCCCAAGAGTGCGGCCGACATGTACATGGCCAAACAGCTGATTCACGCCGCCGGCGGGCAGGCACAGACCATCGCCAAGATCGAGCGGGTCGAGGCAGTCGCCGCGCTGGAAGAAATCATCGCTTCCTCGGACGGCATCATGGTGGCCCGCGGCGATCTTGCGGTCGAGGTCGGCGATGCTGCCGTACCGGCGTTGCAGAAACGGATGATTCACCTGGCGCGGGAAAAGAACAAGCTGGCGATCACCGCGACGCAGATGATGGAGTCGATGATCCTCTCGCCGGCACCGACGCGCGCCGAAGTCTCCGACGTCGCCAACGCAGTGCTCGACGGCACCGACGCGGTGATGCTCTCGGCCGAAACCGCGTCCGGCAGGTATCCGGTCGAAACCGTCGAGGCCATGGCCCGCATCTGCCAGGCGGCCGAGAAATCAGCCCAGGTGACGCTCGACAGCGCCTTCCTCAACCAGGTGTTCACGCGCATCGACCAGACGATCTCCCTGGCCGCCATCTGGACCGCCCACCACCTCAAGGTCAAAGCCATTGCCGCGCTCACCGAATCGGGGGCGACCGCACTCTGGATGAGCCGTCTCAACTGCGGCGTACCGGTCTATGCGCTCACCCCCCGGCCCGAAGCGGTAACCAAGATGAGCCTTTACCGGGCGGTTTTTCCCTTGTTCATGACGCAGCGGCCGGCCACCCGCGATGAGCTTCTCCACGACGCCGAGCAACTCCTGATCAACGCGGGCATCGTCGAAAATGGGGACTTCATCGTCCTTACCGCCGGCGATCCGATGGGTACCAGCGGTGGCACCAATACGCTGAAGATCGTCCGCGTCGGCGATCAACAGCCGTACAAGGTCTGAGCCGATGACCACCGCCGACCGCCGCTGTCTGGCCGGCAAAACGTCAGTGTTTCTTACCCGGCGGCATGACGCGCGCTCCTTTTCGTCAGCGGCTCAACGCTGCAACAGTTTCCAGACGGTCTCGATGCCACCGAGCACCAGATCCGAGAGGTCGGCTTCGAGCAGGCCGTAACGCTTCGGCGAGGCAGGCGACGCTTTCCCGGCGCGCTGGTTGGCGATCAAGGCGTCAGCGACGGCGTGGGGGTCGATCTGCGCCTGTTGGCTGGCTCGCCGGCCAAAGTCGGCGAGCGCGTTGTCCACGGCAGCGGGGTCGAGAATGACAATCGGCGAACGGCAGTGCGTGCACACCGGGTCGCGACGGATGTCAACCGGCGCCCCGCAACCGGCACAACGGATGCTCTGCACCTGACGCGCCAGATCCTCGACTTCGGCGCCATTGAGTTGGCGAACGAAGCCTTTCTCGATCATGAACGCGGCGAAAGCGCTGAAGCGCCCGTGCCGCTGCACGCATCGGCTGTAAGCAAAACGCCCGGCACGCGTGCTGTCGAGGCAGTCGAGCAGCGGCTCGCGGCAGCGCGGACAGCGCAACACGCCGGGCCAGGGCTGGCGCAGGTCGGCATGATGCTGGTGCAGCAGCCGGAAGAGTTCGAGGACGCCTGCGGGAGCGAGCTGGGCGCTCTCGTATTCATCGAACCAGATGCCCTGGCAGGCAAAGCAGATATCGAGGCAGACCTCGCCATTGAGCTGACGCTTGAAGCGATGCCCGGCCATCGGCGCCTGGCAAGCGGGGCACGGCCGGCCGCTCGGCGGCGAAACTGGCGACGGGGCAATCGGGTGGGCCATGAACTCGGTCAAAAGACAAGGATCGGTCGGCGAGGCGCTCTTTTGGCCGCCGGCGTGCGGCGGCACGGCGGAGTATAACGGGCGCCACTTTGACGGTAAAGATGGCCACCTGGGTGGCACCGGTAACCGCTTTCAGAGGTGCTAACAACACATTTTTTTATTTGACGACCGCCGCACGAGCACTGATAATTTTTTCAAGGGGAGGTACGAGATTGGTGTTCTTTATCCTGATCAAAGGAGACCCCCATGCTCAAGGATGCCCGCGGCCTGTCCGTTTCAACGTCGAGCGCATTCGCGCTCGAACAGTATGAATCCGCCCTGGATCAGTTCCAGCGCTACAGCGGCGACCCGATCGCCACCATCGACGCCGCGCTGGCGGCCGACGACGAGTTCATCGTCGGCCACCTGTTCAGGGCCTGCGCCCTGTACACCGCGTCCGAACGTCGCTACCTGCCGGATGCGCGCGCTGCCGTCGAACGCGCAGAGATGCTGGCAGCCCGGGCGACCGACCACGAACGCGGGTTGACCGACGCCGTCCGCCAGCTGGTCGACGGCCACTGGCACGCGGCAGCGCGCGGTCTGGACGCTGTCCTGCGCGATTTCCCTCGCGACGTACTGGCGATCCAGACCGGCCACCTGATGGACTTCTACCGCGGCGATGCGCTCAACCTGCGCAACCGCATCTCGCGCGTGCTGCCGGCCTGGAGCCCTGCGCTGCCCGGCTATTCGTATCTGCTCGGCATGCACGCTTTCGGGCTTGAGGAGTGCAACCAGTATCCCGAGGCCGAAGCCACCGCTCGCCGCGCGCTGGCCATCGAGCCGCGCGACGGCTGGGCCGTACACGCGGTCACGCATGTCATGGAGATGCAGGGCCGCATTGACGAGGGCGTGGACTGGCTCGGCTCGCGTGAAGCCGACTGGGCCGCCCCCGACAACCTCTTCGCACCGCACAACTGGTGGCATCTGGCGCTGTTTTACATCGACCGCGGCGAGCATGCAGCGGCGCTCGACCTGTTCGACCGCAAGCTGGCCGGCCCGCAGGCGGACATGATTCTGGTGCTCATCGACTGCACCGCCCTGCTCTGGCGTCTGCTGCTCGAAGGGGTTGAGGTCGGCGATCGCTTCGTGGCGGTGGCGCAGCGCTGGGAGGACAAGCTCGACATCGAGCAGGGCTTCTACGCCTTCAACGACGTGCACGCGATGATGAGCTTCGCCGCAACCGGTCGCCGCCCGGCAATCGAGCGGCTGCTCGCCGACATGCGGAGGACTGCGCTGCAGGCCGGCGGCAGCAATCAGGAGATGACGCGCGAAATCGGCCTGCCGCTCGCCGAAGGCATGCTCGCCTTCGCCGAGGGTCGCTACGCACAGGCGATCGAGCACATCGAACCGGTGCGCGATGTCGCCAATCGCTTCGGCGGCAGCCACGCGCAGCGCGATGTGCTGACGCTGACGCTGATCGAGGCCGCCACCCGCAGCGGTGACCGGTCGCGCGCGCGTCATCTGCTGGCCGAACGTCTGGTTCACAAACCGACGGCGTGGAGCGCGCGACTGGCGACGCGGGCGGGCCTGACGACGGCAGGGTTCGGCTGACGCAGCCAGGCGGCGAAACGATTCCTGGGTCACCGGCGAGCCTGCCCGACAATCTGCCCTATAATCCCAGCGCTCGCCTCTCTGAAGGTCCCTTTCCCTACCGGATCAAGCACGTGACCGAAGCCCTTTTTGAATCGACGATCACCAGCCTGCCTCTGCTCGGCCGCGGCAAGGTTCGCGACATCTACGCCATCGATGCCGACCGGCTGCTGATCGTGACCAGCGATCGCATTTCGGCTTTTGACGTGATCCTGCCGGATCCGGTGCCCGACAAGGGCAAGGTGCTGACCCGGCTGGCCAGCTTCTGGTTCGCCAGACTGGCCGCAATCCTCCCCAATCAGCTGACCGGCATCGATCCGGAGACGGTGGTCGCCGCCGACGAGCGTGCCCAGGTGCGCGACCGCGCGCTGGTCGTCAAGCGCCTGCGACCCCTGCCGATCGAGGCGGTGGTGCGCGGCTACCTGATCGGGTCGGGGTGGCAGGACTACCAGGCGACCGGTAAGGTCTGCGGCATCCCGCTCGCCGCCGGCCTGCGGCTGGCGAGCCGGCTGCCAACGCCGATCTTTACCCCGGCAACCAAGGCCGCCATCGGCGATCATGATGAAAACGTCTCCTTCGAACGTGCGCAGGCGGACTGTTCGACCGCTCTTGCCGACCTGCTGGCAGCGACCGGCAAGACCGCCCAGGCGATCGCGACGCAGGCGCGCGACGCGGCGATCGCCCTCTACAGCGCAGCCGCCGAGCATGCCGCCAGCCGCGGCATCATCATTGCCGACACCAAGTTCGAATTCGGCGTCGATGCTGCCGGCACGCTGCACCTGATCGACGAGGCGCTGACCCCCGACTCGTCGCGTTTCTGGCCCGCCGACGGCTATCGAGAAGGCAGCAACCCACCTTCCTACGATAAACAGTACCTGCGTGACTATCTCGAAACGCTCGCCTGGAACAAACAGGCACCGGGCCCCCACCTGCCGCTGGCGGTACTCTCCGGAACCCGCGCCCGCTACGTCGAAGCGTGCGAGCGCCTGACCGGCGAGGCGTTCGTCGCTGGCTGACCGAGCGGCTGGCCGAAGCCCACCGAAAACCTGGAGAACGCATGGATCTTGAGTTCAGCGAGCGAGCAATCGACACCCCCCGCGTCCGCAGCGTCGGCATCGCGCGGCCGTTTGCCTGGCTCGCGTCAGGCTGGCGGGATCTCTGCGCCAGTCCGATTGCCAGCCTCGCCTATGGCCTGCTGTTCGCGATTGCCGGCGATCTGATCACCCTCTTCGCCTGGCGCAACGGACAACTGTTCATCGTCGCCACATCCGGTTTCTTTCTCGTCGCGCCGCTGCTTGCCGGCGGCCTTTACGAGATCAGCCGGCGGCGCGAGACCGGGCAGTCTTCGACCTTCTTCGTATCGCTCGCCGGTGGCCGGCGCAATGCCCTCGAACTGGCCAAGCTGGGCCTGCTGCTGGCGGCCATCGGCTTTGTCTGGGAACGTATCTCGACCCTGCTCTTTGCCTTCCTGGCCCCCGCCATCTCGCCCGATCTGCTCGCGCTGCTGGCCGAGATCCACCTGTCGACCGAGCACCGCGACCTGCTCCTGATCTGGATCCTCATCGGCGGGACGCTGGCGTTGATCGTTTTCGCCCTCACGGTGGTCTCGGTTCCCCTGCTGCTCGATCGACCGACCGACCTGGGCACTGCCCTGCGGACCAGTCTGCGCACCGTCGACGCCAACCTGGTGGTCATGACTTTCTGGGGGATGATCGTCGTGGTGCTGACCGCGCTGGGTTTTTTCACCCTGTTCTTCGGTCTGATCGTCCTCATGCCCCTGATCGGGCACGCGTCATGGCACGCTTATCGCGACCTTGTAGAATAGGGCGACGCGGTCGCTTGCCCGCCGCCCTGCCTGATACCACGGAAACCCTGATGACTGCCATCACCGACACGCCCGCCTTGAACCCCCTGCTCGATTTCTCGGGCTTACCCCGCTTCGACGCCGTGCGCCCGAGCGACGTGCAGCCGGCAATCAGCGAGTTGCTCGCGCAATGCCGTGTCCTCGTCGAGCGCCTGACTTCGGACGCGGTCGCCGCGACCTGGACAGATTTCGCCGCACCGCTCGGCGATGGCTTCGAACGACTGTCGCGCGCCTGGGGAATGGTCGACCATATGCGCTCGGTCAACGACACCCCCGCCTGGCGCGATGCCTACAACGGCATGCTGCCGGATGTCTCGCGTCTCTACGCTGAAGTCGGACAGAACCTCGCGCTCTTTGCGAAGTACAAGGCAATCGCCGAGAGCGGCGAATACGCCCGCCTGTCGCCCGCCCAGCGGCAAATCGTCGACCACGAACTGCGCGATTTTCGCCTCAGCGGCGCCGAGTTGCCTGCCGAAAACAAGCCGCGCTTCCAGGCGATTGCCGAAGAACTCGCGCAGCTCTCGGCCCGCTTTTCCGAGAACCTGCTCGACGCCACCAACGCCTTTGCCGAATGGGTGAGCGACGAAGCCGAGCTTGCCGGACTCCCTGACGACGCCCGGCAGGCCGCACGGGAGGCCGCCGAAGCGGACGGTAAAAGCGGCTGGAAGTTCACGCTGCACATGCCCTCGTATCTGCCGGTCATGCAGTACGGCAACCGCCGCCTGCGGGCGGCGCTCTACCGCGCCTATGCGACCCGCGCCGCCGAATTCGCTGCCGCCGAACTCGACAACGCGCCCTTGATCCGCCGCATTCTCGAACTGCGCCGCGAAGAAGCCCAACTCCTGGGTTACCGCAACTACGCGGAAGTGTCTCTGGTGCCGAAGATGGCCCAATCGGTGCCGCAGGTACTCGACTTCCTGCGCGACCTGGCGAACAAGGCGCGGCCTTTTGGCGAGCGGGACGTCGCCGACCTGCGTGCCTTTGCCGCGCGCGAACTCGGTCTCGAGAGCATGGAAGCGTGGGATGTCGCCTACGTTTCCGAGAAGTTGCTGCAGGCTCGCTACGCCTTCTCCGAACAGGAAGTCAAGGAATACTTTACCGAAGACAAGGTCCTTGCGGGCCTCTTCATGGTCATCGAGACGCTGTTCGACGTTCGCCTCGCACCCGACCGGGCGCCGGCCTGGCACGACGACGTGCGCTTCTTCCGCATCGAGTCGCCCACCGGCGAGCTGATCGGCCAGTTCTACCTCGATCTTTACGCGCGACCGACCAAGCGGGGAGGCGCCTGGATGGACTCGGCGATCAGTCGCCGCAAGCGGGGGACCGGGGACAGTGAAGGCATCCAGACCCCGGTCGCCTACCTCAACTGCAATTTCTCGCGGCCCGTCGGCGAGAAGGACGGCAAGCCACGACCGGCAACATTCACCCACGACGAAGTGAACACGCTTTTCCACGAGACCGGGCACGGCCTGCACCACCTGCTGACGCAGGTCGACGAACTGGGCGTTGCCGGCATCCATGGCGTCGAGTGGGACGCCGTCGAACTGCCTTCTCAGTTCATGGAGAACTACTGCTGGGAGTGGAGCGTTCTGCAGCAGATGACCGGCCACGTCGATACCGGTGCGCCCCTACCGCGCGCCCTGTTCGACAAGATGCTGGCGGCAAGGAACTTCCTGAGTGGCATGCAGACCCTGCGCCAGGTCGAGTTTTCGCTTTTCGACCTGCTGCTGCACAGCGACTTCGAGCCGACCGGCGAGCGCCAGGTGCTCGACCTGCTGGCCGAGGTCCGACGCGAGGTGGCGGTACTCGTCCCACCCGCCTGGCAGCGCTTCCCGAACAGCTTCGCGCACATCTTCGCCGGCGGTTACGGCGCCGGCTATTACAGCTACAAGTGGGCCGAGGTCCTCTCGGCCGATTGCTATGGCGCTTTCGAAGAGGTCGGCAACCCCTTCGACCGGCCGACCGGACAACGCTTCCTGAACGAGATCCTGGCGGTCGGCGGCAGCCGTCCGGCGATCGACAACTTCCGCGCTTTCCGCGGCCGCGAGCCGCAGGTCGACGCCCTGCTGCGCCACAGTGGCATGATCGCCGGGTAATCAGCGAGGACTCGAGCATGTTCACTGCCTGCAGCACGCGCGTCGCCGCTTGCCTTCGCCGGGTTCACCGCGCCCGCCTGCTCCCCCTGGCCGCGCTCCTGCTCGCGGCGCCAGCGCTCAGCGCCGACACCACCTACCGCTGGATCGACCCGAACACCGGCGGCACGGTCATCTCGGACCTGCCGCCACCGCCGGATGCCCGGCAGGTCACCCGCTACACGGGCAAGATCAGCGACGACGAGCGCCCGCTTCCCTACGGCGTCCGTCAGGCCATGGAAAAGTTTCCGGTCATCCTGTACACCACTTCCGGCTGCCTCGCCGTCTGCAAGCAGGCGCGTGAATTGCTCAATGGTCGGGGCGTTCCGTTCTCGGAAAGAGTGCTCAACAGCGAGCAGGAAGTCGCCGATATCGACCAGCAACTCGGCGGTGAAGCCGTCATGCCGAGCCTCGTCGTTGGCCGCCAAAGTGCTCGCGGCTTCGCCCCGGCCACCTGGAATGCGCTTCTCGACGCCGCCACTTATCCGACCACCAGTCCCTATCGCGTCAGGCCGTCGGCCAACCCTGCGCCATGAAAAAACGGCCCGGGAGTTTTTCACTCCCGGACCGTTCGACGCTCAAGTGCCATTTGAACGGGGCTTAGTGACCCGATCCCGTGGCAGCCCCGACGCCGGTTTCCGAACGGACTTTCTGTGCCGGGTAAAGCGAGCGCTCGAGTTGCGCCTGCGGGCTGTTATCCATCTTCGACACCAGATAGATCACCAGGAAAGCCGCGGTCATCGAAAACAGCGCCGGTGACGAGTAGGGGAAGAGCGCACTGCCTTTCGGGTTGTGCAGCACGGCTTCCCATACCGAAGCGGAAAGGATGGTCAGCATGACCGAAGCGACCAGGCCGACGACGCCCCCGGCCACCGCCCCCTTGGTCGTGCAATCCTTCCAGAGGACCGACATGAAGAGCACCGGGAAGTTGGCCGAGCAGGCGATGGCGAAGGCCAGCATCACCATGTAGGCGACGTTCTCCTTCTCGAAGGCGATGCCGAGGAAAACCGCGACGATGCCCAGGCACACCGTGGTGATCTTGGACACCCGCAGTTCGGACGCCGAGTCGGCCTTGCCCTGCTTGAACACCGTCGCGTAGAGGTCATGCGACACCGCCGAAGCGCCGGAGAGCGTCAGCCCGGCAACGACCGCCAGGATGGTGGCAAAAGCGACGGCCGAGATGAAGCCCAGGAAGACGTTGCCGCCGACCGCGTTCGAGAGGTGGATGGCGGCCATGTTGCCCCCGCCCTTCAGCCCTTTCGCCAGATCCCCATCGACGTAATACAGTTCGGGCGACTGGGTCAGCATGACGATGGCCCCGAAACCGATGATGAAGGTCAGGATGTAGAAGTAGCCGATCCAGGTGGTCGCCCAGCCGACCGACTTGCGGGCTTCCTTCGCACTCGGCACGGTGAAGAAACGCATCAGGATGTGCGGCAGACCGGCGGTCCCGAACATCAGCGCCATGCCGACCGAAATCGCCGATACCGGATCCTTGATCAGGCCGCCCGGCGACATGATCGCGTCGCCCTTGCTATGAATGTCGACGGCCTTGGCAAACAGCGCTTCCGGGTTGAAATCGAACTGCCAGAGAACCGCCAGCGCCATGAAGGTGGCACCGGTCAGCAGCATGCAGGCCTTGATGATCTGCACCCAGGTGGTGGCCGTCATGCCGCCGAACAGCACGTAGCACATCATCAGCACGCCGACAATGATCACCGCATAGGTGTATTCAAGCCCGAAGAGGACCTTGATCAACTGACCGGCGCCAACCATCTGCGCGATCATGTAGAAGGCGACGACGACCAGCGAGCCGGTCGCCGCAAAGCTGCGCATCGGTGTTTGCGAGAAACGGTAGGCAGCGACGTCGGCAAAGGTGAATTTGCCCAGGTTGCGCAGCCGTTCGGCCATCAGGAAGGTGATCACCGGCCAGCCGACCAGCCAGCCGATCGAGAAGATCAGGCCGTCGAAGCCGTTGGCGAAGACGAGGCCCGAGATACCGAGGAACGACGCCGCCGACATGTAGTCGCCGGCAATGGCGAGACCGTTCTGGAAACCGGTGATGCCGCCGCCGGCGGTGTAGAAGTCAGCCGCCGACTTGGTCTTCGCTGCCGCCCACTTGGTGATTCCCAGGGTGATCGCGACAAAACCGGCGAACATGGCGATCGCCACCCAGTTGGTCGCCTGTTTCTGCGTGTTGCCCAGGTCAGCGCCGGCGGCAATCACGCCCCCGGCGGCGAGCAGCCCGAGCAGCAGGGCAATCGTGTTACGACTGTGGTTGCTGATCATTTCTGGTTGGCCTCCCTGATGATCTCGGCGTTGAGATCATCAAACTCGGTGTTGGCGCGCCGGACGTAGATGTTGGTGATGATGATGGTGAACACGATGACACCGACGCCGAGCGGGATGCCGATCGAGGTCACCATTCCCGGCGCCAGCTTGGTCGCCAGCCATTCCTTGTCGAAGGCGATCAGCAGGATGTAGCCGTAGTAGGCAATGATCATCAGGATGCACATGAAGGTGCTGTAACTGGAGCGTTTGCGAACCAGCTCGTGGTATTTCGGATTGGCTTCGATGCGGGCAACGATGTCGTCTTTCACCATTTCTCCTTTTAAATAATGAGGTAGAAAATCAGCTCTCGTGATCAGTTGCGTATCCTGACCCTGCTTGCTTACCCGAGTCTTACTACGGAACAGAATCCTCAAGATTTTGCCGCATATGCCGTAGAGAGGGGTTCACGGGCAATCGATCATCGGAGGTGGAGATCATGGAAGTGACTGGAATCGCCGCCGTGGCGACTGAAATGAGCCAGGCGAGAACCGCCGACGCGGTACAGATGGCGATGTTCAGGAAGGTTCTGGACGTCCAGGAGCAAAGCGCGATGCAACTGATCGAAGCCGCTTCACGGGTAATTCCGAGCAATCCGCCGAACCTCGGCAATCACATCGACACCTCGGCCTAAGCCAAGGTCGCCAGCAAGCGCCCTCGCCCGCTGGTGCGAGAGGGGCAGCGTGGGGATAAACGGTCATGGCTTTCATGGTCGGGAGGATCTTGAAAAACCATGACCGTTAACCGATGGTAGCTGCTGCGCGACGCAGTCAGGTGCTCAACCGATCCTGAACATCAGCGACTCGGCGCCCGAATTGAGCGCCACGCTGATCGGCAGCTGATCGGTCGTCGGACCCCAGAACTGGCGCGGACCGGGGGACGCGAAGAGATCGCTGGCGGCCCAGTCTTTGCGGCGCGAGACGAAGTACTGCATGGCCGGCGAATCCATCCGGACCAGCGCTTTTTCGATCACGAACTCGTTCTTGCCATGGCGACGTTCGATGTTGAGCAGGCCGGCAAGCGGGATCGCCTGCGGCGTGCCGCCGGTGGTCAGGCCGGTGACCGTCGCCATGTAGCCGCTGCGCCCGTCGAGGATCAGCGAACCGGCGGTGAGGCCGAGGTTGTAGGTGTACGCGGCATCGAACCGGGTCGGCGCGCCGCAGCGGCCTTCGTAGCCGAGAAAATGATTGTGGGCAGCAAAAGGCACGCTGGCGTCGATCGCCTTGACCCGCTGCCGGGTCATGTCGATCAGCAACTGCTCGGTGGGGATCAGCGAGACCTGCAGGTTGCCGTGCGAATCGCGCTCGGCGAGCAGCATGTTGACGATATAGCTGGGCAGTGAGCCGAGCAGGTGAGCGTTTTCGGCACTGAGCCGGCTGGCGATGAAAGCCGGCTTGGCGTCTTCGGCCAGCGCGGAAAACTCGGCAACGTTGTGCGCGAGGACATCGTTCAACTCGGCGATCATGGCGTTCATCTCCGGGATGAACTCGATCAGGCCTTCGGGAACCAGCAGGACGCCGTAGTTCATCCCCTTGTGCGAGCGCTCGACGACGACCTGCGCGATGCGGTCGACGATACTCGCGAGCGACAGCTTGCTGGCCGCGATCTCTTCCGAGATCAGGGCAATTGCCGGCTTGGTCTGCAGCGCGACTTCGAGCGCCACGTGTGAAGCGGAACGTCCCATCAGCTTGACGAAATGCCAGTATTTGAGCGATGAGCTGGTGTCCTGCAGAATGTTGCCGACCATCTCGCTGTAGATGCGGGTGGCGGTGTCGAAACCGAACGAGATCGCCAGCAGGTCACCGACCTGCAGGTCGCCGTCGATCGTCTTCGGGACGCCGATCACCTGCACGCCCGAGCCGTCGGCCTTGACGCCGGCAAACAGCGACTCGGCGAGGACCGCGGCGTTGGTGTTGGAGTCGTCGCCGCCGACGACGACGATCGCGTCGAGTTCATGCCTGATGCAGGTCTCGCGGACCTGCGCGAACTGCTCGTCGCTCTTGATCTTGGTCCGGTCCGAACCGAGGAAGTCGAAACCACCGGTGTTGATGATGAAGTCGACGTTGGCGTCGGTGATCTCGAACAGAGAGCCCTTGAGCAGGCCTTTGGGACCGGCCTTGACGCCAAAGAGCGTGTTGTCGGCGCCGAGGACCCGCTTGAGACCGCAGACCACGTTGTGGCCGCCGGCGGCCGGTCCGCCCGAGAAAAGGACAGCGACGCGCTTGCCGCTGACCCGGGCAGCGCTGGCGCCGGTGGACGCGAGGACGACGTTGCCGGAAGCGGCGACGCTCTGCGGGAACTCTGCCTGCACCGCGTCGCTGTCCTTGGTGCTCAGGACGCGCCCGGTGCTGCTGAAAGCGACCGGCTGGGGGTTGCTCGACGAGCCGAAAGCGGCACAGACCGGCAGCGGATTCTGGCGCAGGGCCGTCTCGAAAATCGATCGGTGTGCTTCTGTGTTGAGTAGCTGTTCTACCAGGGTGCTCATGCGTTGATCCTCGGTGTACAAGAAGAAGGTTGACCGGACACAAAAAGGGCCAGCCCGGAGATGGACCAGCCCTTTTTCATGCCCGCAGGTCGATCAGCCCAGGGTGCCGATGTTGTTGAGGTCGGCAAAGGCCTGCTTGAGGCGGGCCCGGAAAGCGTCTTCGCCCTTGCGCAGCCAGGCGCGCGGATCGTAGTACTTCTTGTTCGGCTTCTCGTCGCCCTCGGGATTGCCGATCTGGCCCTGGAGATAGCCTTCGTTCTTCTTGTAGAAGCCCATCACGCCTTCCCAGAAGGCCCACTGCAGATCGGTGTCGATGTTCATCTTGATGACGCCGTAGGAGATCGCCTCGCGGATTTCCTCGATCGTCGACCCCGAACCCCCGTGGAAGACGAAATTGACTGGATGCGCCTGGGTGCCGAACTTCTTCTGCACGTAATCCTGCGAATTCTTCAGGATGATCGGCTGCAGTTTGACGTTGCCCGGCTTGTAGACGCCATGCACGTTGCCGAAAGCGGCGGCGATGGTGAAGCGGTCGCTGACCTCGGACAACTGCTCGTAGGCGAGGGCCACGTCTTCGGGCTGGGTGTAGAGCTTCGAGCTGTCGACGCCGCTATTGTCGACGCCGTCCTCTTCGCCACCGGTGACGCCGAGTTCGATTTCGAGCGTCATTCCCATCTTGCTCATGCGCTCGAGGTAGCGCTTGCAGATTTCGATGTTTTCCTCGATCGGCTCTTCCGACAGATCGAGCATGTGCGAGCTGTAGAGCGGCTTGCCGTGGGTCTTGAAGTACTTCTCGCCGGCATCGAGCAGGCCATCGATCCACGGCAGCAGCTTCTTGGCTGCGTGGTCGGTATGCAGCACGACGGTCGCACCATACAGTTCGGCGAGCAGGTGGATGTGCTGCGCACCCGAGATGCCGCCGGCGATGCAGGCCCGCTGCGCGGCATTGTCGAGGCCCTTGCCGGCAAAGAATTGTGCGCCACCGTTCGAGAACTGGATGATCGCCGGCGAATTCAGCTCCTTGGCGGTTTCCATGACGGCGTTGACGGTGCTGGTGTTGATCACATTAACTGCCGGCAGCGCAAACTGCTTGGCCTTGGCCAGTTCGAAAACCGCTTGCAACGCGTCGCCGGAGGCGACGCCAGGTTGGATTTGTGTTGAGCTCATGATTGCTTTTTCCAGATTCGGTTGGTCGAAAGGTTCGAGGATTCGAGAAGGTCGAAAGGTTCAGATGCGAGAGGAAAACGGACACCCGAATGCCCGCTTCGGTAGAAGTATCTCTGCCGTTTACCGACTCGTCAAGCACCGTCTCTCTTCGCCCGGCCGAAACCCGAAAAGGCCCTCGCCCGGCGTCGCAATGCGCCACGCTGGCACTCGCCGGCGGGAGCCGCAAGCAGTCCTGCACGACTGCGGGTCGACCAGAATTACCGGTTCATGCAGCGTCGATCGACCGCCGGCGAAGATCAGGATGCAGAACGAAGATGCCGGTGGCGGGCAAGGCGTGCGCGGGCGGCGCGGGGGATCCCCACGGCAGCGCCAGATGTGGGAAACTGCACCTCGCGCCGCCGTGCAGAGCCGGGGCGCTGACCCGTTCAGGAGAGAGTGAATGACCAAGAGAATAATGTGGATTGTGCTTGCCTGGCTGCTGACCGTCCCGGCGCCAGCGATCGAATCCCAGGATTCCGAGCTGGCGAGGCTCGGGCCGCTGCCGCAGCAGAGGCAATCGGCGCGGTGGTCTGCGCAGATCCTGACGCGCTACCACTACAAGGCCGCACCGCTCGACGACGCGATGTCGGACAGGATCTTCACCAACTACCTCGAAGCCCTGGATGGCGACAAGATCTTCTTTCTCCAGTCCGACATCGACCGCTTTGCCGACGCCCGCCGGCAACTCGATGACGCGATTCTCGAGCAGGATCTCGGCATTCCGTTTGCCCTCTTCGACCTGCAGCGGCGCCGTCTGGTCGAGCGCGTCTCGTATGCCCGAGAACTGCTCGGTCAGGAACCCGACTTCACCCTCAACGAGAGCTACCCACTGTCGCGCAAGAAGGCGACCTGGGCGACGAGCGAAGACGAGATTAAGGATCTGTGGCGCCGGCGCGTGAAGAACGACTGGCTGCGGCTGAAGCTGGCGGGGAAAGACCGCGCGGCGATCCGCGCGACGCTCGACAAACGCTACGAGACCTTGCTGACGCGCGACGCGAGAGTGAAGAGCGAGGACGTTTTCCAGATCTTCATGAATGCCTACGCGACCGCGATGGACCCTCACACCAACTACCTGGGACCGCGTGCCGCCGAGGATTTCGGCATCTCGATGCGGCTTTCGCTGGTCGGCATCGGCGCCGTGCTGCAGGAGCGCGACGAGTACACGACGGTGCGCGAGATCGTGCCAGGCGGCCCGGCTGCACTTTCAGGCAAGATCAAGGTCGGCGACCGGATCGTCGGCGTCGGCCAGGGAGCGCGGGCACCGGTCACCGATGTACTCGGCTGGCGTCTTGACGACGTCGTGGCCATGATCCGCGGCGAAAAAAACACCATCGTGACACTCGCCGTTCTGCCGGCCGGCGTCGGCCCGGACGGCAAGCCGACGCGAATCTCGCTCGCTCGCAAGAAAATCAGCATCGAGGCCCAGGCCGCCAGGAAGTCCATCATCGAGGCCAGGGACGGCACCAGCCGACGGCGGATCGGGGTCATCTCGCTACCGACTTTCTACGAAGACTTCGACGCCCGCCGCAAGGGAGACGCGAATTACAAGAGCGCCACCCGTGACGTCTCTCGCCTGCTCGCCGAGTTGAAGAAGGAGCACGTCGACGGTGTCGTGGTCGATCTGCGCAACAACGGCGGCGGCTCCCTGAGCGAAGCGGTCGCGCTGACCGGCCTGTTCATCGATCAGGGACCGGTGGTCCAGCAGCGCAACGCGCAAGGCGAGGTGCGGATCGAAAATGACCGGGACAGCGGTTTCGCCTGGAGCGGTCCACTCGCCGTGCTGATCAATCGCAGTTCTGCGTCGGCGTCGGAAATCTTCGCTGCGGCGATCCAGGACTACGGACGCGGCCTCGTCATCGGCGAGACGAGCTATGGCAAAGGCACCGTGCAGACGGTGGTCGACCTCAACGAAGTCGCTCACGAGGACGAGGCACCCCTGGGTGAACTGAAAATGACCATCGCCCAGTTCTTCCGCGTCAATGGCGGCACGACGCAACTGCGAGGGGTCAGCCCGGATCTCACCTTGCCGAGTACCACCGACCCGCAGCAGTTCGGCGAGTCGAGCCTGGAGAACGCGCTGCCGTGGAGCGAGATCGAGGCGGCCGACTTTGTCCCTTCAGGCCGCGTGACGGCGCTGCTACCGCTGCTGCGCGCCCGGCACGATGCACGCGTGGCCAGAGACTCGGCGTTTCAGTACCTCCTCGAGGATCTCGCCGAAGCCGCTCTTCAACGCCAGAAGGAGCAGATTTCACTCAACGAAAACGAACGCCGCGCCGAGCGCGACCGGCAGGAGGCGAAGCAGAAATTGCGGGCCGGCAAGAGCCCGTCAACGACAGCGAAGACGCTCCGTCAGGACGATGGGCTGCTCGCCAGCGAGCGCGGCCTGAGCGCCGATCTGGCTGAAGAAAAGGCACAGAAGAAAAGCCGGGATGTGCTCCTGATCGAAAGCGCCCGCATCCTGAACGACGAGATCAGTCTCCTGAAAGCGAACACCCGGCTGGCGGCGCAGGTGCTGCCCGCAATGAAAGCGATGGCGACGACGCAAGCACCCTGAGTCAGGCAACCCGCCCGGCGCCAGCCGCTGCTGCCGGAAACCAGTGCGCGGTTCGCTTGCAGACCTCGACCAGCATCAGCATCACCGGCACTTCGATCAGCACGCCGACGACGGTTGCCAGCGCGGCGCCTGAAGACAGCCCGAAGAGCATCACGGCGGTGGCGATCGCAACTTCGAAGTGATTCGATGCGCCGATCATCGCCACTGGCGCCGCATCGGCATAGGAAAGGCGCAGCCAGCGGGCGAGGCCATAGCCGAGGGCGAAGATGAGCAGCGTCTGCAGGAAGAGCGGGACCGCAATCCAGACGATGGTCAGCGGGTTGGCGATGATCACTTCACCCTTGAACGAGAACAGCAGCACGAGGGTGATCAGCAGGGCGACGATGGTGATCGGCGTCAGGAGATGCAGGAAACGTTCCCTGAACCAGGTCTCGCCCTTTGCAGCGATGATCCAGCGCCGCGACAGGTAGCCAGCGATGAGCGGCAGGGCGACGTAGATCCCGATCGACAGCAGCAGCGCCTGCCACGGCACCGGCAAGCGGCCGACGCCGAGCAGGAAACCGCCGAGGACGCCGTAGAGCAGCAGCATGGTCAGCGAGTTGATCGCCACCATGACCAGCGTCAGCCCGTCGTTGCCACGCGCGAGGTAGCCCCAGACCAGCACCATCGCCGTGCACGGGGCGACGCCGAGCAGGATGCAGCCGGCAAGATAGCTGCGCCACAGCGGCACTTCGAGCATCTTCATCCCCTCGTGCAAAACGACGACGCCGGCCCCATGCGTCGACCCGACCGGCAGGTCGAGGCCGAAAGGCATCCTCACCAGATCGACCGCCTGCTCGCCGATCAGCGCGCGGAAGACGACGCCGAGAAAGAGGAAAGCGATCGCGTACATGCTGAATGGCTTCACCGCCCAATTGACGAACAGCGTCAGCAACACCGGCTTGCCGCTTCGTCCGGCCTGGACGACGGCGGCAAAATCGATCTTGACCATGATCGGATACATCATGAAGAAGAGGCAAATGGCGATCGGGATCGACACCACCGGTGCCCCGTCGACGTAGACCGCCATGTCGTCGAGTGCTCGCGCCATCCCCGGCGCCCATTTGCCGAGCAAAATGCCGACGACGATGCAGAGGACGACCCAGAGGCTCAGGTAGCGCTCGAAAAGACTCGTCATCTTGCGGGCTGCGGCGCCTGGTTCACCGGCGCGGTTGCTAAGGGATACGTTGCTCATGTCGATCGGGCGGCTGTGGTCAATCGGTCATCGGGACCGACAGATTACTACGTTTCCATCAATATCAAAACATGATTTGTCAAAAGGAAGGGTTGCCGCCGCAGACGACCCATGCCGGAGATCGGCGGCTAGCAGGGCGTCGCACAACTAGTCGGTCGGCGGTTTGCAGATTTCCGGATGGCCACCGCAGCAGTTGTCGGTCAGGAAAGCAAGCAGCGCGTTGATCCGGTCCATGGACGCGTGGCAGCGGACGAAGCGTCCTTCCTGGACGGTGTTGACCAGACCGGCATGGGCAAGCGCCTTGAGGTGGAAGGAGAGCGTCGGCGCCGGCAGATCGAGCCGCTCGGCGATCACGCCGACGGTGAGGCCGGCAGGTGCCTGCTGGACCAGCAGTCGGAAAATCGCGAGGCGGCTATCTTGCGCCAGCGCCGCAAGGGCGATGACGGCATCGGTATTTGTCATCATTTGAACGATACCGAAAGATCGGTGACTCGCAAAGTATTTGCGGCAGAATCGGCCATCTGTGTCGGCATTGGTAGCGAAGAAGCCTCATCGGACGATTTTTTCCGGTCGCTAGAGCCATTCCGGTTTACCGGATCCTGAAGTTCGTGCAGATCAACGAACCCGATCCTTCTCACAGAAACTGGCAGGACTCGCGACCACTCGGACTGCGCACCCTGCCAGCGCGAGCGATTGTCGAGCCTGGATCCCGACGACTCAAGCAGGCGATCCGCTTGCCGGCGACGCTTCGAGTCGGTACGAGGTAGCGACCTTTTCGCCGGCCAGCCCTTTTGAAAAGACAAAAAAAAGCATCGCCAGGCGATGCTTCTTTCGTTCACGGAAGCCTAGAAACCGGCGCCCTTGATCGACTTGAGCCCCTTGTACACAGCCTTGCTGCCCAGTTGTTCCTCGATCCGCAGCAGCTGGTTGTACTTGCAGATGCGGTCGGTGCGCGAGAGCGAACCGGTCTTGATCTGGCCGGCGCCGGTACCGACCGCGAGGTCGGCGATGAAGGAGTCTTCGGTCTCTCCCGAGCGGTGCGAGGAGATGACGCCGTAGCCGGCTTTCTGTGCCATCTTGATGGCGTCGAGCGTCTCGGTCACGGTCCCGATCTGGTTCACCTTGATCAGAATCGCGTTGGCCGCCTGCATGTCGATTCCCTGCTGGAGGCGGACCGGGTTGGTGACGAAGAAGTCGTCGCCGACGATCTGTACCTTGTCGCCGAGCGCCTTGGTCAGCTTGACGTAGCCTTCCCAGTCGCTCTGGTCGAGACCATCCTCGATCGACACGATCGGGTACTTCTTGCACCATTCGCTATAGACGGCAATCATCTCGTCGTCGGTGAACAGCTTGTCCGGGTTTGACTTCCAGAACTTGTAGCCCTGCCGCCCGCCTTCGTCGAAGAGTTCGGACGACGCGCAGTCGAGCGCGATGGCGATCTGCTTGCCGGGCTTGTAACCGGCGGCGACGATCGCCTGCATGATCACTTCGAGCGACTCGTCGTTGGTCAGGTTGGGCGCAAAACCGCCTTCGTCGCCGACCGCGGTGACATGTCCACCTTTCTTCAAAATCGTCTTCAGGGCGTGGAAGACTTCGGTGATCCAGCGCAGTCCTTCCGAGAAGGACGGTGCGCCGACCGGCATGATCATGAATTCCTGAAAGTCGATCAGGTTGTCGGCGTGCTTGCCGCCGTTGATGATGTTGGCCATCGGCGTCGGCAAGGTGAACTCGCGGTTCTTGTGGATCTTGCCGATGTACTTCCAGAGCGGCAGCTTGCTGACGTTGGCGCCCGCCATGGTGATCGCCATCGAAGCGCCAAGGATGGCGTTGGCACCCAGACTGGCCTTGTTGGGCGTGCCGTCGAGGGCGATCATCGCCTCGTCGAGTTCGCGCTGATCGAGCGGGTTCCTGCCCTTGAGGAGCTTGGCGATCTTGCCATTGACGGCGGCAACGGCTTTCAGCACGCCCTTGCCGAGATAGGCCTTCTTGTCGCCGTCGCGCAGTTCACAGGCTTCGAATTCGCCGGTCGACGCCCCCGAAGGGACCGCTGCCCGGGCCAGGAAGCCGTTGTCGAGCAGGAGGTCGACTTCGACCGTCGGGTTGCCGCGCGAGTCGAGAATCTGGCGACCGACGACCTTGGTAATCTTGACAAACTCGGGAGCCGCAAGCGCGGCCGCCGCCTCAACCTGTTCGACTGCTTCGACTGCTTCGACTCTTTCCGCTTTCTTCGTCTTCTTGACTTTTTCGGCTTTTGCCATGATCGAGCTCCATAGGAGTGGTTTAATGGAAGTGCGAGGGTGGTTCGTGGAACGTGCTGCCGGCGATCATACAGAATTCGCATCACCCGGCGCAATGCTTGCCGCTGACTCCCGAAGCCACCTGCCGTCGATCAGAACAGCTTGCCCAGCCATTCCGTTTTCCTGGCGTCAAACTCGGCCTGCGACACGATTCCCTTGGCCACCAGGCCGTGCAGCTTTTCGAGCGCCGCGACCACTTCATCGGCACGATCGACGGGTGCGGCAGCCGGCTGAACGGCAGTCGCGGGAAGGCCCTGCGTCATCGCCTCGGTCATCGTCTGGCCAATGCCCAGACCGGCGCCGAGGCCGGCACCGAGCCCGGCAATGCCGCTTTCGTTCTGCGCCGCCAGTGGAATGCTGCTCGCAACCTGGTACTGGGTATAGCGGTCGAGGTCACCGATCATGTTCATGGCGATGCGGGTATCGAGAATTTTCTGCAGTTCCTCGGGCAGCGAGATGTTCTGCACGACGAAGCTGTCGAGCGCCAGACCGTAGCGTTCGAAGACCGGCACGAGGCGAGCCTGCAGGGTTCGGCTCAACTCGTCCTGGTTGGCGGCCATGTCGATGAAAGGCACGCCGGACTGAGCGAAGAGGTCGGTCATCGAACTGACGACGAGGTTGCGCAGCTGGCCATCGAGATCGGCCACCGTGTATTGCTCGCGCGTACCCGATACCTCTTGGTGGAAGCGGCCGGCGTCGACCAGCCGGTAGGCGTAGATGCCGAAGGCGCGCAGGCGCACCATGCCGAAATCCTGGTCGCGGATGGTGACCGGATTGGCCGTTCCCCATCGGCAGTCGAGTTGCAGGCGAGTCGAGAAGAAGTAGACCTCCGACTTGAAGGGCGATGCGAAGAACTTGTCCCAGTGCCTGAGGTTGGTCAGCACCGGCAGCGTGCGCGTCGTGAGCTTGTACAACCCCGGCCCGAAAACGTCGGCCATCCGGCCTTCGTTCACGAAGACCGCCATTTGCGACGGGCGAACGGTGAGTTGCGCGCCGTACTGGATCTCGCAGTCCTGCATCGGATAGCGCGTGGCGAGCACGCCGTCGCCGTCTTCAGTCCAGTGGATGACATCGATGAACTGTTTTCTGATGAAGTCCATGAGGGTCATGGCAATCTCCCGTGAACAAGGGTGGTCGAGTGAGCGCGCCGGCAGCCGGCGGCGAAGGAGGGAAAGGTCGGCACGCCGCCGGTGTCGATCAGCCCGGCGGCGCGGACAGGTGACGGCCGCCGCTGCGCGGGAAGTGCAGGCCGCCGGTCCGCGCGCCGCGCGCCGCGCGCCTGCCGCTCAAAGCGAACAGGCATGGCGCAGCAGACCGCTCAGGATCAGATCGTCCAGCACCTCGCAGGGGATGGTGACGTGGGCCGCAAGACGCTGGGCGGCGCCGCCGGTCAACAGGCAACGCGCGCCAGGCTCGTTGGCGATACCGGCAAACATCCGCTCGATCGCCCCGAGTTGCGCCTGCAGGCAGCCGCTGACGATGGCATCCATGGTGTTGCACGGCGCCAGGCGGAACGATCCGTCGGCAAGCGGCAGCTGCGCCGTGTTACGAGCGAGCGCCGCCCGCATGAGATCGAAGCCGGGCAGGATCAGGCCGCCACGAAAAAGGCCGCTGGCATCGAGCAGGTCGACCGTGGTGGCCGTTCCGGCGCAGACCACGAGGCAGGCGCTGTCAAGCCGCGTCCGGGCGCCGATCAGCGCCGCCCAGCGGTCGGCTCCGAGCTGTCCCGGATCCTCGTAGGCGCTGCGCACGCCGCAGGCCTCGGCGCTCGCCTGCAGAAAGGAGATCCCGACGGGGCGCCCGGCGAGTTGCGAGGAGATGCTGGCGGCGACCGCGGCGCCAGCGACGTTGCAGGCCACCACGCGCGCCTGCGCGGGCCACGCGGCCGCGACTTCGCGCAGCTGGGCAACGTCTCTCGTCGCGAGGACGCCGCTCGCGGTCCATTGGCCCTGGTCATGAATTCCCCACTTGATGCGGCTGTTGCCGGCGTCGATGGCGATGATCATGCGGCCCGGAGCGACAGATCGCCGGACAGGCAGCGTTCGATGCCGGCCGGCGTGCGCAGCAGCAGGGCGCCATCGTCATCAGCGCCGAGACAGACGCCATGGCGATCGATACGGTCGCCGTCGAGCAGGCGCACCGGGCGATCCTGCCAGGCATGATGGCCCTGCCAGTCGTTGCGCAGAACGCTGAAACCGCCCTCGACAAAGCGGTCGAGCACCGCTGCGAGATCGATCAGGATCTGCGCCAGAAGTCGATGCCGGTCGGGTGCAGACGACAAGGCCTGCGACAAGGCTGCCGGGCGGTGCAGGAATTCGTCTTCGCCGGCCGGCGGCAGTTGCAGGTTGAGGCCGATACCGATCACCGCCAGCATCGCGCCGGGCGCCGCTTCGAGTTCGACGAGAATGCCGCCGACCTTGCCGCCGTCGAGCAGGATGTCGTTCGGCCACTTGAGGCCGACGCCGGGTACACCCAGGTGCTCGAGTGCCCGCGCCACCGCGATACCGACCGCCAGCGACAGTCCGGCGAGCTGCGACACGTCGGCCGCGAAGCGCCAGAGCAGGGAGAAGGTGAGACCGCTGTCTCGCGTCGACAGCCAGTGACGGCCGCGTCGGCCGCGCCCACCGGTCTGCCGGTCGGCGACCAGCAGGGAACCGCTCGCCGCACCGTGGCGTGCTCGCTCGCCGAGCAGGGTACTGGTCGAGCCGCATTCGGCGAGCGCCTCGATGGTGAAACGGCCGCTTGCCTCGCCGAGCAGCGAAGCCAGTCGGTGCGGGTCGATCAGACAGGGAGGGCAGAACGGGTCCATGGCTTCGTCATTGAAATCAACGCAGCCATTATCGCTGATTATCGCGCCGATGCGCCTTCGCGATCGTCGCTCGCCCCACTGCCATCGAGACCGAGCTCCTGAATCTTGCGGGTAATTGTGTTGCGACCGATGCCCAGCGCCTGCGCCGCCTCGATCCGGCGGCCACCCGTATGGACCAGTGCACGATTGATCAGGACGCGTTCGAAGGCGTGCGTCAAGGTCTCGTGTACCGCACCGGGATCGCCGAGCAGCAGCCGGTCCACTTCCTGTGCCAGCGCACCTTCCCAGTCATTGGTCGGGGCAGCAATCGCCGCCTCGCGCAATTCGGGCGGCAGGTCCGCAAGTTCGACCAGTTGCCCCGGCGCCATGACGGTCAGCCAGTGGCAGAGGTTTTCGAGTTGCCGCACGTTGCCCGAGAAATCGAGCGAGCACAGATGCTTCAGGGCGCCTTCGGCAAAACGCTTGCCTTCGACCCCGAGTTCCTGGGCGCTCTTCTGGAGAAAATGGCGCGCGAGGATCGGAATGTCCTCGCGTCGTTCGCGCAGGCTCGGCAAACGCACGCGGATCACGTTCAGGCGATGGAAAAGGTCCTCGCGAAAGAGCCCCTGACTCACCCGCGCCTCGAGATCCTGGTGGGTCGCCGCGATGATGCGCACCCGGGTCTTCAGGGGTGAATGACCGCCGACACGATAGTAATGGCCGTCGGAAAGGACACGCAGCAGCCGGGTCTGCAGCTCGGCCGGCATGTCGCCGATTTCATCGAGGAACAGCGTTCCGCCCTCGGCCTGTTCGAAACGCCCTTGCCGCTGCGCGGCCGCACCGGTAAAAGCACCGCGCTCGTGGCCAAACAACTCGGACTCGAGCAGGTCACGCGGAATCGCTGCCGTGTTGATCGCGATGAAGGGCTTGTCGGCACGCGGACTGTGGCGATGGACGGCACGCGCCACGAGTTCCTTGCCGGAACCTGACTCGCCGGTGATGAGGACGGTGGCGCTCGACTGGCTGAGCCGGCCAATCGCCCGGAACACCTCCTGCATGGCCGGTGCCTGGCCGAGGATCTCGGGGGTCAGGCCGACTTCGTTCGGCGCACCGCTCTGGTGCAAGCTCTCGCCGATGGCTCGCCGAATCAGCTCCAGCGCCTGATCGACGTCGAAGGGCTTCGGCAGATATTCGAAGGCACCGCCCTGGAACGCCGAGACGGCGCTCTCGAGGTCGGAGTAGGCGGTCATGATGATCACCGGCAGCGCCGGAAAACGTTCCTTGAACACCTGCAGCAATTCGAGTCCCGACTGACCCGGCATGCGGATGTCTGAAACCAGCACCTGCGGCGCTTCGGCGCCAGCGTCGAGTTGCGCCAGGGCTTCGCGCGCCGAAGCGAAGCTTCGGAAAGGAATTTTCTCGCGCGAAAGGGTCTTCTCAAGCACCCAACGGATTGACTTGTCGTCGTCAACGATCCAGACCGGTTTCATTGATTCCTCAGGAAGCTTGGCTGTTTTCATCGAAATATCTCTGCTCCTAAGCGAAAACCATGCCAACCGCTTCAGACGAGCGGCAGGCGAATCGTGAAACAGGTCTGACCGGGCCGGCTGGCACAATCGATCGTCCCCTGGTGTTGTTGAACAAAGCTCTGCGCCAGGGTCAGACCGAGGCCGCTGCCCCCGGCGCGACCGGAAACCAGCGGATAGAACATCCGTTCGCGAATATCTTCGGGAATTCCCGGACCATCATCGATGACCTGTACTTCGAGCGCCAGACGGTGGCGCCGCTTGAACAGGGTGGCCTGGCGGGCCGCCCGGGTACGCAGGGTGATCTGGCCCGCACAGGCAGCGCTCTCGTCAGGTTGTCGCCCGATCGCCTGCGCAGCATTTCTGGCGATGTTGAGAAAAACCTGAATCAGCTGTTCGCGGTCACCGATCAGTTCCGGCAGGCTGGTGTCGTAATCGCGCTGGACGCTGAGGATGGTCGGAAACTCGGCGGTCAGCAGGCTGCGCACGCGCTCGAGAATCTCATGGATGTTCACCGGCCCCGGCTGCATCGGGCGGTGAGGCGACAGCAGCCGCCGCATCAGATCCTGCAGGCGGTCAGCCTCCTTGATGATCACCTGGGTGTATTCGCGCAGGCCGGGGTTGTTGAGTTCCCGTTCCAGCAATTGCGCGGCGCCGCGAATGCCACCGAGCGGGTTCTTGATTTCATGCACCAGGTTCCGGATCAGCTCGCGGCTTGCATGCTGCTGCTCGACCAGGCGCTCCTCACGGGTCGCCCGGAGCTGTTGATCGATCGGCCACAGTTCGATCAGCAGGCTGGCCGCGTCGGCGTCGACCGGGTTCACGGTGCAGTTCAACTGGAGGACGTCGCCACCGGCGAGGCGCAGTTCGATATTCTGTCCGGTGTAGCCCCAGGCGTGGTTGAGCACGTTGTGCAAAACCGCCAGAAGCTTTGCCGGACACTCGATGACGCTCTCGAGCGGACAACCGGCAAAGACCTTGTTGCTGATCTCGAGCAGGTTCTCGGCGGCGGGATTGAGGTAGCGGATGGCAAGCTCGTGGTCGAGCAGCACCACCGCAGAAGAGAGGAGGTCAAGGCCGCCGAAGGGATTTGCCGAACGTTCAGGCAGGGACATGAGCGGCAGCCAGGGCGCGGCGATCAGCGCAGATTGGCGATTTCTTTCTGGATGGCTTCGATATTGCGCTGATGCAAGGCCACCCTGTCCTTGTACGGCTGCAGACGCTCCTGCACCTTGCCGCCACTGATCGCGCCGCCCTGCATCCGCTCGCTCGGCAGGACGATCGCTTCCTGCGCGCTCAGTTCCTGTTTCGCCTGCTCGGCATTCTTCTGCTCGGCCGCGAGTTCGCTGTCGAGGATTCGCCGGCGATCGCCGTCGCGCGATTTCTGCGTATTCTGGTCCACCTTCGGGAAACTGTTCGGCGTGGGGGTGGGGGTGCTCCGGGCTGCCGGAGGCTTGGCTGCCGGCGCCAGGTTGACCGGGTCGAGAACGAGCTTTCGGCAACTCCGGGTCGGCACGTTGGAATAGGTGATGCGTCCGTCTGGATCGGAACATTTGTAGATGTCCTGCGCGTGCACGGGCACTGCGACGAGCAATGGCAGTGCCAGCGGGAAAGCCAGTTGCTGCAGTTTCATGGTCAGTCGTTTTCCTTGTCGCGAGCAGTCGGCAGCAGGTGAGCGAAACCAATACTAACGCGGGAGCCAGGTCATCGGTAGACAAAAAAAGGACGGGCAAGCCCGTCCTTTTATCGGCAGCGGCAGATCAGCAGCTGTAATAGAGCTCGAATTCGACCGGGTGGGTCGTCATGCGGACCTTGTTCACCTCGTCCATCTTCAGTTCGAGGTAGGCGTCAATCCAGTCGTCGGAGAAGACGCCGCCACGGGTCAGGAACTCGCGGTCCTTGTCGAGCGACGCCAGCGCTTCTTCGAGGCTCGCGCAGACGGTCGGGATCTTGGCGTCCTCTTCGGGCGGCAGATCGTAGAGGTTCTTGTCTGCCGGGTCACCCGGGTGAATGCGGTTCTGAATGCCGTCGAGGCCCGCCATCAGCAGCGCGGCAAAGCACAGATAGGGGTTGGCAATCGGATCCGGGAAACGGGTTTCAATGCGCCGTGCCTTGTCGGAAGCCACATGCGGCACGCGGATCGACGCAGAACGGTTCTTTGCCGAATAGGCCAGCTTGACCGGCGCTTCGTAATGGGGAACCAGACGCTTGTACGAGTTGGTCCCGGGGTTGGTGATCGCGTTCAGCGCCTTGGCATGCTTGATGATGCCGCCGATGTAGAAGAGCGCCATTTCCGACAGGCCGGCGTAGCCGTTGCCGGCGAAGAGGTTCTTGCCATCCTTCCAGATCGACTGGTGGACGTGCATGCCCGAACCGTTGTCCCCGACGATCGGCTTCGGCATGAAGGTCGCGGTCTTGCCGTACTGGTGGGCGACATTGTGCACCACGTACTTGAGGATCTGCGTCCAGTCGGCGCGCTGGACCAGTGTGCTGAACAGGGTGCCGATCTCGCACTGACCCGCGGTCGCCACTTCGTGGTGATGCACTTCGACCGGCACGCCGACCGACTCGAGCGTCAGCACCATCGCGGAACGCAGGTCGTGCAGGCTGTCGACCGGTGGCACCGGGAAATAACCGCCCTTGATACCCGGACGGTGACCGGTACCGCCTTCGCCCTCGGATTTCTCGCCGCTCGTCCAGGCTGCTTCCTGCGAAAAGATCTTCAGCGTGCAGCCCGACATGTCGACGCTCCAGCTCACCGAGTCGAAGATGAAGAACTCGGGCTCGGGTCCGAA
The DNA here is from genome assembly GCA_036625225.1 of Candidatus Accumulibacter jenkinsii. Classification (GTDB taxonomy): domain Bacteria; phylum Pseudomonadota; class Gammaproteobacteria; order Burkholderiales; family Rhodocyclaceae; genus Accumulibacter; species Accumulibacter jenkinsii. Next base: position 1,127,076 of record JAZKUF010000002.1, read on the forward strand.
GTAGGCGGTATCGCCGATACCGCAGGACTTGAGATAGGCTTCGGCGCGCTTGGCAATCGACCGCGGGTCACGGTCGTAGCCGCGTCCATCGGCCGGATCGACCACGTCGCAGGTGATGACGACCGTCGGCTCATCGAAGAAGGGGTCGATGTAGGCAGTACTCGGGTCGGGCATCAACTGCATGTCCGACGCCTGAATCCCTTTCCAGCCGGCAATCGACGAACCATCGAAGGCGTGACCGTTCTCGAACTTGTCTTCGTCGAATGCGCTGACCGGCACGGTCACATGCTGCTCCTTGCCACGGGTGTCGGTGAAGCGGAAGTCCACGAACTTCGCCTCGTTTTCCTTGACCATATTGATAACGTCTTGCGGGCTTGCCATTAAACAGTCTCCTGAACGGGTGCCGGTTGCAGCGGCGAAAAAAATGGGTGCGCGGGGGAACTAGCAGAAAACGTGCCAGCTGATGCCGTGCCGATTGCTCATTGTGCCACAAGGCCATCTACGGTTTGCCAGCTTTTTACAGCGCACCGCAGTGGTGCGCCGGGCGCTGGCAGGCACCATTCTGAAGCACGACAAGAAAAAACTTGCGCGTGCCGGGAATGAAACAACTGCTTTATACTCTGACTCCCACAACACCTCTTTCACCGCGCCTCGCTGCCAACCGCATGGGAAAACTGACCGATCTGCTGCAACTCGCCCAGGAACGTGGACGCGAACTTGGCCTTCCCTATGCCGGCGCCCTGACCCCGCAAGAGGCCTATCAGGTATGGCAACTCGCGCCCGGCGCCCGGCTCGTCGACGTCCGCACGCATGCCGAGTGGGACTGGGTGGGGCGGATCCCCGGGGCGATCGAGATCGAGTGGATCAGCTACCCCGACAGCCGACCCAACAGCCATTTCCTCTCCCAGCTGAAGCAGGAGGTCGATCGCGAAGCGTTGGTGATGTTCATCTGCCGCAGCGGCATCCGCTCGCACCAGGCGGCGGCACTCGCGAGTTCAACCGCGCAACGCGAATGCTACAACGTCCTCGAGGGCTTCGAGGGCGCCGTCGACGCCAACGGCCAGCGGGGCAAGGTTGGCGGCTGGCGCCATGCCGGCCTGCCGTGGCGCAACTGAACTGAACTCGCTACCGCAAGGCGACCCTTGCTTTCCTGACTCCGATCCGAGTATCACCCCATGCCGACCGTGACCATCAGCTTCGACAAGTTCAACCAGTTGCAGGACGACGCCTGCCATCAGCGCATCCGGGCCGCCCGCGCGCGGCTCGGCAAGAACGCCGTCCTGCTTTGCCACCACTACCAGCGCGCGGACGTTTACCGCTATGCCGATTTCACCGGCGACTCGCTGAAACTTTCGCGCCTCGCCGCGCAGACCGATTCCCGCTACATCGTCTTCTGCGGCGTGCATTTCATGGCCGAAGTCGCCGACATCATGTCGAAGCCTGAACAGATCGCCATCCTGCCCGACCTCGCGGCCGGCTGCTCGATGGCCGACATGGCCAATCTCGCCAAGGTCGAACGCTGCTGGCGTGAACTCGCCGAAGTGCTGGCGGTCGAGGAGACGGTGACGCCGGTGACCTACATCAACTCGGCCGCCGATCTCAAGGCCTTCTGCGGCGTCCATGGCGGCATCGTGTGTACCTCATCCAACGCCGGCACGATTGCCGGCTGGGCCTTTGCCCGGCGGCCGAAAATCCTCTTCTTTCCCGATCAGCATCTGGGCCGCTGGACCGGCGCGCAGATGGGCATCGCGCTCGACGAAATGATGGTCTGGGATCCCGACCTCGAAATGGGCGGGCTCAGCGCCGAACAGATCCGGCGCGCGAAGCTGCTGCTCTGGAAAGGACACTGTTCGGTACACCAGATGTTCCAGCCGTCCCATATCCTGCGTTTTCGCAATCAGCACCCGGACGGCCTGGTCATCGCCCACCCCGAATGCAGCTTCGAAGTCTGCCGCCAGTCGGATTTCGTCGGCTCGACCGAGCACATCGTGCGCACCATCAAGGAAGCGCCGGCCAACACGCGCTGGCTGGTCGGCACTGAACTCAACCTGGTCAACCGGCTCGCCGAAGAAGTCCGGCACGAGGGCAAGATCGTGCAGTTCATGGCGCCGACGGTCTGCATGTGCTCGACCATGCAGCGCATCGACCCGCAGCATCTGGCCTGGACGCTCGAGAATCTCGCCGACGGCACGGTGGTCAACCAGATCACGGTTCCCGGGCACGAAAAGGAGTTCGCCCGCCTGGCACTCGACCGGATGCTCGCCATATGATCAACGACGACTGCGTCTACCGTTTCCTGTTCGACGACCTCGACATCTGTGGTGCGATCGTCAACCTGCGATCGGTGTGGCGGCAGATGCTTGCCCATCGCACCTACCCGGCGCCGGTTTCCTGCCTGCTCGGCGAAATGACCGCAACGACGCTGCTGCTCGGCGGCAACCTCAAGCAACCGGGGCGGCTGACGATCCAGTTGCGGGGCAACGGACCGGTGTCGCTGCTGGTCATCGACTGCAACGAGCAACTGCAGATTCGCGGCATGGCGCGCTGCGATGCGCGAGCCGAACAGCGCACCCTGCGCGAGCTGCTCGGCCAGGGACACCTGCAACTCTCGCTCGACATGCCATCGATGCGCGAGCCCTACCAGAGCATCGTCCCGCTCGATGGCAGGAACATCGCCGAAGTCTTCGAACACTATCTCGAGCAGTCGGACCAGTTGCCGGCGCGCTTCTTTCTCGCCGCCACCCCCGACGCAGTGGCCGGACTCCTGCTGCAGAAACTGCCTGGCGCCGAGCAACGCGACGCGGACGGATGGGCGCGCGTCGGCGCGCTGGCGAGCACAGTAAAACCCGAAGAGCTGCTCTTTCTGCCGGCGGAGGAACTGTTGCTGCGTCTTTTCCACGAAGAGACCGTTCGCCTCTTTGCCGCCCGGACGGTCGTTCTCAACTGTCCGGAAGACTGGGACAAGGTCCGTTCGCTGCTGCGCGCGCTCGGCCCGGCAGAAGTCTATGCCGCGCTGCGCGAGTACGGCGAGGTGGTGATCAAGGACGACATCTGCAATCGCGACTACCGTTTCGACGCGCAGGCGGTCGATGAACTCTTTCGCGATTTCACCTCGACGACATCGCCGACCCTGCATTGAGCGTGCCGCGGCTGCCGGTCGTCCAGGGCTTGACGGCGGTCAGAGCACCTTGCCGGGGTTCATCAGCCCCTGCGGATCGAGAGTCTGCTTGAGCGCGCGCATCAGCGCGATTTCGACCGGGCTCTTGTGGCGCAGCAGTTCTTCCCGCTTCAGCTGCCCGATGCCGTGTTCGGCGCTGATGCTGCCACCCAGCTCCTGCACGAGGTCATAAACGATGGCATTGACCTGCGGCTGCACGGCGAGGAAAGCGGCATTGGCAAAGGCTTCCGACTTCGACTGGTTGTAATGGAGATTGCCATCGCCGAGGTGGCCGAAAGTGACAATGCGGATCTCCGGAAAAGCCAGCGCAAGCGCCCGGTCGGCGCGCTCGACGAATTCCGGCAGGCGCGAGATCGGCAGCGACACATCGTGCTTGATACTCAGGCCCTCGATCTTCTGCGCTTCGCCGATGTTCTCTCGCAAGGCCCACAACCGCTTCGCCTGCGCACTGTTCTGGGCGAGGACCGCGTCGGCAATGGCGCCGCCGTCGATCGCTCCGGCGAGAAACGACGTCAGCGCCGCGCGCAGCGCGTCCTCGTCACCCCCGCCGGACAATTCGATCAGCAGATGCCAGGGACTCGCCACGACCCCGGCCGGGATCGCCGAAAGATGTTTGCGGACGAGATTCAGGGCGATTTCCGAGACCAGTTCGCAGGCCGTCAGCGACGGGCCGAAGCGATCCTGAAGCGCGCTCAGGAGATGCACGGCGCGGGCCGGCGAGTCGATCGCCAGCCAGGCGGTCGCCAGCGCGCTCGGCAAGGGAAAGAGTTTCAGCACCGCGGCGGTGATGATGCCCAGAGTTCCCTCGGCACCGATGAACAGATGCTTGAGGTCGTAGCCGGTGTTGTCCTTGCGCAGGCCGCGCAGGCCATCCCAGACCTCCCCGTTGGGCAGCACGACTTCGAGGCCCAGGGTCAGTTCGCGTGCGTTGCCGTAACGCAGAACCTGCACGCCACCGGCATTGGTGGAGAGATTGCCGCCGATCTGGCAACTGCCCTCGGCGGCAAGCGAGAGCGGAAACAGCCGCTGCGCCTGCGCCGCCACCTCCTGCAGCGTCTGCAGCACGCAACCGGCTTCGGCGGTGAGCGTGTTGTTGGCCGGATCGATCGCCCGCACGCGCCTCAGGCGGGACAGGCCGATGACCACCGACTCGCCTTCGGGAGCCGGCGTTGCCGCGCCGCAGAGACTGGTATTGCCGCCTTGCGGCACCATCGCGACGCCGGCTGCGGCACAGGCCCGGACCACCGCCGCGACGGCCGCGGTGGTCGGCGGCCGGACGACGCAGAGCGCGCTCCCCTGATAGCGGCCGCGCCAATCCGCAAGATGAGGCGACATGGCCTCGGCCGCCGTCAGGACGTGCTCGGCGCCGACCAGGTCGGTGAAGTATCCGATCAGATTCGCGTGGTTCACGAGGGGCCTTCAGCGGGCAGAAAAATACCACGGTACAGCATAAAGAGTCGGCTTCCAGCTTGACAGAACCGGCGTCGAGCGCGGAGACTGCCGTATCACCGATGCCGGTTTTGGGGGGAGCACATTGCATGGTAGCAGGGTCTTTGATAATTGGCGTATGGGGTGCGAAGATTCAGGGCCTCCTGATCCCTTCGGGTCAACCCGGTATTGGCTTTGCGGGCGCAGACGAGCCGGGTTCACAACCGCAGACTCCCCCTTAATGCGCCGAATCACCATGACCTTTGCTCATCGCAGCCCGACGCCCTGGCGCGGGCCGATCGACCTGCCTGCGCCCGAGGCCTGCCGATGAATGCTGCCGCGCAACTCGTCGCCGACATCGGTGGCACCCGTGCCCGCTTCGCCCTGCTCGACGAAAACGGCTTTCCGCAGCAGCTGCGGATTTTCGAGGTCAGCGACTTTGCCGGGCCGCAGCAAGCCATCGAGGCCTACCTCGAAGAACTGGGCGTTGCTTCACTGCAGGCGGCGGCGATGGCCATCGCCGCACCGGTCGTTGGCCCGGTGATCCGGCTGACCAATGCCGGCTGGATCTTCGCGCGCGACGAGCTGAAGGCGAAGCTCGGACTGCAGCGTCTGCTGCTGCTCAATGACTTCAGCGCGCTCGCGCTGTCGCTGCCCCACCTGGGCCCAGCCGATCTGCGCCAGGTGGGCGCCGGCGTCCCGGTCGAACGAGCCCCCAAGGCCGTGCTCGGGCCCGGTACCGGCCTCGGGGTTTCCGGCGTGCTGTTCAGTCGTGGGCACTGGCTGGCGCTCGACAGCGAAGGGGGCCACTGCTCGCTGGCACCCGTCGACGCACGCGAAGCGGCGATTCTGGCGCTGGCCTGGCGAGAATTTGGCCATGTCTCGGGCGAGCGCCTGCTCTCCGGCAGCGGCTTGCCGCTGCTGCATCGGCTGGTGGCCGTGGTCGACGGCCGCTGCACCGGGCCTTTGTCGACCGCCGAGATCGTCGACCGGGCCCTGCTCGGACGAGACCCCCAGTGCCAGGCGGTGATCGAAACCTTCTGCGCGATGCTCGGCTCGATGGCGGGAAATCTTGCCCTGACGCTCGGCGCCCAGGGGGGTGTCCATGTCGGCGGTGGTATCATTCCGAGGCTGGGGGAATTGTTTGATGACTCACCTTTTCGCGCCCGTTTCGAGGCCAAGGGGCGCTTCACTTCCCGCCTGGCCACCATTCCAACCTATGTAATCGTTTCGCCGACGCCGGCGCTACTGGGTGCCGCTCATGCCCTGGCCGAAAGCGAGAGTTGCTGACGAACCTTACCGGAGTACCCGCCTGATGTCCGATGCTGTTCAATCCCCCCCCGATAGCGAAGAACTGCGCGCCGAAGTCGAACACAAACTGCTCTGCACCGTTGCTGCCGAGCCCTCGCGAGCCACCCGGGCCGATCTTTACCAGGCCCTGGCGCAAGTGGCGCGCGAGCAACTGGCAAAACGCTGGGTCGACACCCAGAACGCCGACCGCGACAGCAAGGCCAGACGCGTCTATTACCTCTCGATGGAATTTCTCATCGGCCGGGCGATGAACAACGCCTTGTCGGCACTCGACCTGCGGGATTCGGCCGCGGCCGCGTTCGCCCCGCCTGGCCCGTCGCTCGACGAGGTGATGGAATGCGAGCCCGATGCAGCGCTCGGTAACGGCGGCCTCGGGAGGCTCGCGGCCTGCTTCCTCGATTCGATGGCCACCCTCGGACTCCCCTCCTGGGGCTATGGCGTACGCTACGAGTACGGCATGTTCGCGCAATCGATCCTGCACGGGCAGCAGGTCGAAAAGCCCGAATCCTGGCTGCAGGACCGTTCACCCTGGGAATTCCCGCGCGCCAACAAGCACCATACCGTGCACTTCGGGGGCACCTGCGAGCACCACGGCGAATGGGCAGAATGGCATGCCGCCGATGCCGTCGAAGCGAAAGCGTTCGACTACGTGATCCCCGGCCATGGCACCGATCGGGTCAGCACCCTGCGTCTGTGGAAAGCGGCGGCGCCATCGGAGATCGACCTCGGCGCCTTCAACACCGGCGACTACCAGCGCGCCGCCGAGTTCAAGAACCACTTCGAGAACATCTCCTGGGTTCTCTACCCGAACGACAGCACCCCCGCCGGTCGTGAACTGCGCCTGCGTCAGGAGTATTTCTTCGTCTGCGCGTCGATGCAGGACATTCTCGAACGTCATCATGCCGAACACGGCACCTTCACCAACCTGGCCGAGCATGTCGCGATCCACCTCAACGACACGCACCCGGCGATCGGCGTCGCCGAGTTGATGCGCCTGCTGGTCGACGAGCACAATCTGACCTGGGCCGCTGCCTGGGACCAGTGTCGGCGGATCTTCTCCTACACCAATCACACCCTGATGCCGGAAGCGCTGGAGACCTGGAAAGTGTCGCTGATCCAGCGCGTGCTGCCACGCCACATCCTGATCATCTACCGCATCAACCAGGAGTTCCTCGACGAGGTCGTCCGCCTCTACCCCGGCGACATCGACCTCATGCGGCGGGTCTCGCTGATCGACGACGGTGGCGGCCACGACAAGGACAAGCGGGTGCGCATGGCGCACCTGTGCATCGTCGGCAGCCACCGCGTGAACGGCGTCTCGCAGCTGCATTCGGATCTCATGGTGCAGACCATCTTTGCCGACTTCGCGCAGCTCTATCCCGAACGTTTCCACAACAAGACCAACGGCGTCACCCCGCGGCGCTGGCTGGCGCAATCCAATCCGGCCCTGTCGACGCTGCTCGACGAACGCCTCGGCAGCCAGGACTGGCGTCTGGACCTGGATCGGCTGAGCGATCTGCGCAGCAGCGCCGACGACGCCGCTTTCCGCACCGCTTTTGCCGCTGCCAAGCGCGGCAACAAGGTGCGGCTGGCCAATTACGTCGCCCGTGAGGTCGGCATCACCCTCGACCCGGATAGCCTGTTCGACGTCCAGGTCAAGCGGATTCACGAATACAAACGGCAGTTGCTCAACGTGCTGCACGTGATCACGCGCTACAACGCGCTGCTCGACGGCTCGGCCAGGGACTACGCGCCGCGCAGCGTGATTTTTGCCGGCAAGGCGGCATCGTCGTATCACATGGCGAAGCAGGTCATCCGCCTGATCCACGACGTCGCTGCGGTGGTGAACAACGATCCCCGAACCCGCGACCTGCTGCAGGTCGTCTTCATTCCCAACTATGGCGTTTCGGTCGCCGAGCTGATCATGCCGGCGGCCAACCTCTCCGAGCAGATCTCGACCGCCGGCACCGAAGCTTCGGGCACCGGCAACATGAAGCTCTCGCTCAACGGTGCCCTGACCATCGGCACCGAGGATGGTGCCAACATCGAGATTCGCGACAACGTCGGCGCCGAGAACATCTTCATCTTCGGCAACAACACCGCCGAGGTGAGTGCCATCCGGCAGGCCGGCCATCGGCCGCTGGCGCTCTACCACAATGATCCGGCCCTCAAGGAGGCGCTGGACCGGATCGACAGCGGCTTCTTCTCGCCCGGCGAACGACCGCGCTACCACGACATCTTCAACAGCCTGCTCCATTATGGCGACCACTACCTGCTGCTCGCCGACTACGCCGATTACGTCGCCACCCAGGCGCGCGTCGACGCCCTTTATCTGAACCCTGACGAATGGCAGCGCAAGGCCATTCTCAACGTCGCCGGGATGGGCCCCTTCTCGGCCGACCGGACGATTCGTGACTATGCCAAAGACACCTGGAACATTCGCACACTTTAGTAAGGAAGGTCTCCAATGCTTGAGCATGCAGAAATCATTGCCCTTTGCCGGGCACAACATGGCGACCCCTATGCGGTCCTCGGAATGCATACCGACGCCGACGGCGGACTCTGGGTTCGCAGCCTGCAGCCGGGCGCCCGCTCGGTAGCCGTCCTCGACGCCGCGAGCGGGCGACAGATCGCCGAACTGGCGCACGTCGAGATCGAGGGCGTCGAAGGCTTTTTCGAGGGGATCATGCCCCGCCGCCGCAACAGCTTTGCCTACCGCTTGCGGATCACCTGGGAAGAAGGCGTTCAGGAAACCGACGATCCGTATCGCTTCTCGACCGTCCTCGGCGAGATGGACGTCTGGCTGCTCGCCGAAGGCTCGCACCTGCGACCCTTCGAGCGGCTCGGAGCGCACCTGTGCGAGATCGACGGTGTCGCCGGCACCGCTTTCGCCGTCTGGGCGCCGGACGCGCAGCGGGTCAGCGTGGTCGGCGACTTCAACACCTGGGACGGCCGTCGCCACCCGATGCGGCTACGTCGGGAATGCGGCGTGTGGGAGATTTTTCTCCCCGGCGTGACCGCCGGCGCCCACTACAAGTTCGAGATCCGCTCGCGCGATGGCCAGCTGCTACCGCTGAAGTCGGACCCTTACGGCTTTCAGGCGGAATTGCGGCCGTCCACGGCGTCGATCGTCTGCGCCCTGCCGCCACCCGTCGACCCCGATCTGGCGGCTGCCGGCGACGACCTGAGCGCGCCGCTGTCAGTCTATGAAGTGCATCTCGCCTCCTGGCGGCGGGCCGACGATGGCGGCTTTCCGGACTGGCAGCGGATCGCTGAAACGCTGATTCCCTACGTCGTCGATCTCGGTTTTACGCATCTCGAGCTGTTGCCGATCTCGGAGCACCCGTTCGACGGCTCCTGGGGCTATCAGCCGCTCGGACTCTACGCTCCGACCGCCCGGCATGGCACGCCGACCGGCTTCCGCGATTTCGTCGCCGCGTGCCACGCGGCCGGCCTGCGCGTGCTGGTCGACTGGGTGCCGGCGCATTTCCCGACCGACGAACACGGTCTCGGCCGCTTCGACGGCAACGCGCTTTACGAGCACGCCGACCCGCGCGAGGGAATGCACCAGGACTGGGGCACGCTGATCTACAACTTTGGCCGCCGCGAAGTCAGCAACTATCTGATCGGCAATGCGCTGTTCTGGATTGAGCGCTATGGCGTCGACGGTTTGCGGGTCGATGCCGTCGCCTCGATGCTCTACCGCGACTATAGCCGCGAGGATGGGCAATGGCTGCCGAACGTGCATGGTGGCCGCGAGAACCTCGAGGCCGTCGCCTTCCTGCGCCGCACCAACCAGGTCCTCGGCCAGGAGCACCCGAGCGCCTCGACCCATGCCGAGGAATCGACCGCCTGGCCAATGGTCAGTCGCCCGCCGGAGATGGGCGGTCTCGGTTTCCACTACAAGTGGAACATGGGCTGGATGCACGACGTCCTCGACTACATGACCAAGGATCCCGTGCATCGCAAGTATCACCACAATCAGCTGAGCTTCGGCCTGATGTACGCCTTTACCGAGAACTTCATCCTGCCGCTGTCGCACGACGAAGTCGTCCACGGCAAGGGCTCTTTGATCAGCAAGATGGCCGGCGACTACTGGCAGAAGTTCGCCAACCTGCGCTCGCTGTATGCGTTCATGTGGGCGCATCCGGGCAAGAAGCTGCTCTTCATGGGCGGCGAAATCGGCCAGTGGAACGAATGGAATCACGACAGCTCGCTCGACTGGGGACTGCTCGACTTTCCGCTGCACGCCGGCGTACACGGCCTGATCCGCGACCTCAACCGCATCTACCGGGGAAATCCCGCGCTGCACGAAGTCGATTTCGAGCCGGCCGGCTTTGAATGGATCGCCGCCGACGACGCCGACTGCTCGGTCGTCGCCTTTGTTCGCTGGGCTCGCGATCGCTCGCGCGCCATTCTCTATGTCGGCAACTTCACGCCGATCGTCCGCCATGGCTACCGCATCGGGGTGCCGATGCCCGGCAGGTATGGCGAACGGATCAACACCGACTCGGAGTACTACGGTGGCAGCAACGTCGGCAACGGTTTCGAGCCGGTGTGTGCCGAACCGGTGCCGGCACATGGTCGCGACTGGTCGCTGAATCTGACGCTACCGCCACTTGCCGGGTTGTACCTCGAATGGACCGCGTGATCGAAAACGCGCCTCTCGCCGCCGGGCGACCCTGGCCGCTCGGCGCCCACTGGGACGGCCGCGGCGTCAACTTCGCGCTCTTCTCGGCACATGCCGACGCGGTCGAGTTATGCCTCTTCGAGAGCGACCGGATGCGCGTGCTGCCCTTGCGCGAATCGACCGATCAGGTCTGGCACGGCTACCTCGCCGGGGCAACTCCCGGACTGCGCTACGCCTACCGGGTGCATGGCCCGGGGGAGACGCACGGCCATGGCCATCACCACGAGCATGGCCACCCGCACGCCCAGGGTCATCGCTTCGATTGCCGCCGGCTGCTGCTCGATCCCTACGCGCGCCAGGTCGTCGGCCGCTTTTCCTGGAGTACGCACGACGATCCGGCGCATGGCCTCAAAGCCTGTGTGGTCGACGAAGAATTCGACTGGGGGGGCGATTGCCGACCGCTGACCCCCTGGCAGGACACGGTGCTCTACGAAGTCCACGTCAAGGGAGCGAGCCGTCAGCACCCAGGGGTTCCCGAAGTGCTGCGCGGCACTTACGCCGGTCTCGCCGCGCCGGCAATGATCGAGCATTACCGGCGGCTCGGCGTCACCGCCGTCAACCTGCTGCCGGTACACCACTTTCTTGACGAACGCCACCTGGCGGATAAAGGGCGCGTCAACTACTGGGGCTACAACACGCTCGCCTTCTTCGCTCCCGAACCGCGCTACGCGGCGCGGATCGGCGGGCAATCCGTGATCGCCGAGTTCAAGACCATGGTCCGCTCGCTGCACGCTGCCGGTCTCGAAGTCATTCTCGACGTGGTCTTCAACCATACCGCCGAAAGCGACGAAAACGGTCCGACGCTCTCGTTTCGCGGCATCGACAACCTCAGCTACTACCGTCTGCCGGTGGGCCATCTCGCCACCTACGAGAATTTCAGCGGTTGCGGCAACACCCTGAATCTCGCTCACCCGCGCGTTCTGCAAGTGGTCATGGATGCGCTGCGCTACTGGGTCGACGTCATGCACGTCGACGGCTTCCGTTTCGACCTCGCTGCCGCCCTCACCCGCGACAGCGCGTTTCTCGCAGCGCTGGCTCAGGATCCCCTGCTGCAGAGCGTCAAGCTGATTGCCGAGCCCTGGGATCTCGGACCCGATGGTTACCGCCTGGGACGCTTCCTGCCCGGCTGGAGCGAATGGAACGACCGCTTTCGCGACGACGTGCGCGCTTTCTGGCTGACTCACCATGCCGGTGCCGCTGAACTTGCGCAGCGGCTGGCCGGCTCGAGCGAGATCTTCCATGCCACCGGACGTTCGCCGCAGGCGGGCATCAACTTCATCACCGCGCATGACGGCTTCACCTTGCGCGATCTCGTCAGCTACCAGAAGAAACACAACGAACTCAATGGCGAAGGCAATCGCGACGGGCACGGCCACAACCTGTCCTGGAATTGCGGCGTCGAAGGCGAGAGCAGCGATCCGCAGGTTTGCGAAAGACGCCGTCGCCTGCAGCGCTCGCTGCTGACGACGCTGTTGATCGCGCAGGGCGTGCCGATGCTGCAGGGCGGTGATGAACTCGGCCGCACGCAGGGTGGCAACAACAACGCCTATTGCCAGGATAACGCGATGACCTGGCTCGACTGGCAGAACGCCGATGGCGGCCTGATCGATTTCGTCGCCGGGCTGATCGGCTTGCGCCGACGTTTTCCACAACTGCGGCGACGGCGCTGGCTGACCGGCAAGGCGACCGACGACCAGCAGCCCGACGTCATCTGGTGGCATCCTGCAGGCAGACCGATGCACGTCGCCGACTGGCATTCGAAAAAGCTGGGCGTCTTCGGTATGCAGCTCGCTGCCGACCCGGAGAACAGCAGCCTGCTGTGCCTGATCAACCGCGACGACATCCCGGTCCCTTTCCTGCTGCCGGCCGGAGACTGGTGGCAGGTCTGCGACAGCAGCGCCGAAGCCGCCTTTGCGGCCTGCCGTCGGGAGCACACGGCGCCGGTGGCGGCGCACAGCGTGCAGCTCCTTCACCGCGCCTAAGCGGTCGATGACTTTCACGAAACAATCAAAGTGCTTGTGCCAGAGGGGTTTCCGCCATGTACGTGATCGCTCCGAGCATCCTTTCGGCCGACTTCGCCCGGCTCGGCGAAGAAGTGGTGAAAGTCATCGGCGCCGGCGCCGACTGGATTCACTTCGACGTGATGGACAACCATTACGTGCCCAACCTGACCATCGGCCCGCTCGTCTGCCAGGCCATCCGTCCCTTGACGCAGGCACCGATCGACGTCCATCTGATGGTCAGACCGGTCGACCGCATCGTTCCCGACTTCGCCCGGGCGGGGGCCAACATCATCACCTTTCACCCCGAAGCCTCCGATCACGTCGACCGGACCCTCGCCCTGATCCGCGAGAACGGCTGCCAGGCCGGCCTGGTGTTCAATCCGGCAACGCCGCTCGCGTACCTTGATCATGTCATGGACAAGCTCGACATCATCCTGCTGATGAGCGTCAACCCCGGCTTTGGCGGACAGCAGTTCATCCCCTCGACGCTCGCCAAACTGGCCGCAGCGCGGGCACGAATCGACGCCTACGAGCGCGACAGCGGGCGCCGGATCCGCCTCGAGGTCGATGGCGGGGTCAAGGTCGACAACATCGCCGCGATCGCCCGAGCCGGCGCCGATGCCTTCGTCGCCGGCTCGGCGGTCTATGGTGCCGGCAAGGACAGCGATGCCAACCGCTACGACAGCGTGATCGCCGCCCTGCGCGAACAGCTGGCGAGAGCGTGATGCCTGCGCCCCTCGCCGTACGCGCCGTCCTCATCGATCTCGACGGCACCCTGCTCGATACCGTTCTCGACCTGCATGCGGCGGCAAACGCCATGCTCGGCGACCTCGGTCGGCGCGCGCTGCCGGTCGAGTCGATCCGCAGCTATGTCGGGCGTGGCATTCCCAATCTCGTCAAGCGCGTGCTGGCCGGTTCAATGGCCGCCGCCGACGACGCCACCCCGCCGCCGGCCGAAGCCCTGGCGAGCTTCCGGCGACACTACGCCACCGAAAACGGTCGCAACGCGACGTTTTTTCCCGGCGTCATCGAGGGCCTCAAAGCCCTCAAGGCCCTCGATCTGCCGCTTGGCGTGATTACCAACAAGGCCGAAGCCTTCACCGTGCCGCTGCTCGAGCGCACCGGCCTGACGCCGTTCTTCGACGTCATCGTCAGTGGCGACCTCCTGCCCCGCCCGAAACCGGACCCGATGCCACTGCTCTGGGCGAGCGGCCGCCTCGGGGTATCGCCGGTCGATGTGCTGATGATCGGCGATTCGCTGCACGACTTTCACGCCGGGCGGGCCGCCGGTTGCCACGTCTATCTGGTGCCTTACGGCTACAACGAAGGCCGCGACGTTCATGATCTGCCCTGTGATGGTATAGTTTCGACCCTCGCCGAAGCCGCGCAACGCCTGGTTCACGCATGATCGCACTCCACCCGTCACCGCCTGCGCCGCCTGCGCCGCCCGCCTGCCGGGCAGAGGCCTGGCGCTGGCGACGCCGGCGCGCTTGAGGGCTGCCGACTGCCCGGTCGCCGCCCGGCCCCGGACATGCCCCTGAGCAGGGGCGCGTCCCCGCAGTGTCCGCTTGTGGAGTTCCGATGACCGAAGCCTATTTCAATCGCCTGGCTGCCGAAGGCTACAACCGTATTCCGGTGACCCTCGAGACCTTCGCCGATCTCGACACGCCGCTGTCGATCTACCTGAAGCTCGCCAACGGCCCCTACACCTACCTGCTCGAATCGGTGCAGGGCGGCGAGCGCTTTGGCCGCTACTCGATCATCGGCCTCGCCAGCCCGACGCGGATCGTCGTGAACGCGCATCAGGTGCTGGTTCTCAACGGCAATCGCATCGCTGAACGGGAGGACGACACCAACCCGCTCGACTTCATCGGCAAGTACATGAAGCGCTTTCGGGCCGCGCCGACCACCGGTCTGCCGCGCTTCTGCGGCGGCCTGGTCGGTTGCTTCGGCTACGACACCGTGCGCTACATCGAAACCCGTCTGACGCGCTCGCAGAAAGCCGATGACCTCGGAATTCCCGACATCCTGCTGCTGCTGTCCGAGGAGATTGCGGTGGTCGACAATCTCTCGGGCAAGCTGACGCTGGTCGTCTATGCCGAGCCGGGGGTTCCCGCCGCTTACCAGAAGGCGCAGGTCAGGCTGCGCGAGCTGCTGGCAAGGTTGCGCGAACCGGTCGCCATTCCGCCCGAAACGCCGCAATCGTCGCCGCCGGCGAGCTCGATGTTCGGCGAGACGCAGTTCCGGCAGGCGGTGATCAAGGCCAAACGCTACATCACCGAAGGCGACGTCATGCAGGTCGTCCTTTCGCAGCGCATGAGCAAGCCGCTGGCGGCGAGCCCGATGGCGCTGTACCGCTCGCTGCGCTCGCTCAATCCGTCGCCTTACATGTTCTATTTCGACTTCGAGGACTTCCACGTCGTCGGCGCTTCGCCGGAAATTCTCGTCCGCCTCGAAGGCGACACGGTCACCGTCAGGCCGATCGCCGGCACCCGCCGGCGCGGTGTTTCCTTCGAGGAAGATCAGGCGCTGGCCGCCGAGCTGCTGGCCGACGAAAAGGAACGTGCCGAGCATGTCCAGCTGCTCGACCTCGGCCGTAATGACGCCGGCCGCGTCGCTCGCGTCGGTACCATCAAGCTCACCGAGAACATGATCGTCGAACGCTACTCCCACGTCATGCACATCGTCTCGAACGTCGAAGCGAAGCTGCGGCCCGGGCTGAACGCCCTCGACGTGCTCAGGGCGACCTTCCCGGCCGGCACCGTTTCCGGCGCGCCCAAGGTCCGGGCGATGGAGATCATCGACGAGCTCGAACCGGTCAAGCGCGGAATCTACGCCGGTGCGGTCGGTTACCTCGGTTTCAATGGCGACATGGATCTGGCGATCGCCATCCGCACGGCGATCATCAAGGACGGCCAACTGCATGTGCAGGCCGGCGCCGGCATCGTTGCCGATTCCGACCCGGCATCCGAGTGGCAGGAAACGCAGAACAAGGCGCGCGCCGTGCTGCGCGCCGCCGAACTCGCCGAGCACGGCCTCGACACGCGGCTCTGAGACCGGTCAGGTGCAGTTCCTGGTGCGCCTAGAGAGTGGCGCGCAGCGCGACCAAGGGGTTGCTGGTCCCCTCTGATCGCACATGCACTGATTCGATCATCCCCGCACCGCGCCTGCTCCCGGCGCGGGGATACGCGCTGAACGCTAGGTCAGATCGAAACGGTCAGCGTTCATGACTTTAGTCCATGCAGCAACGAAGTCCTGCACGAACTTTTCCTGACTGTCATCCTGCGCATAGACTTCGGCATAGGCGCGAAGGATCGCGTTCGAGCCGAGGACGAGATCCACCCGGGTCGCCGTCCACCGGACTGCACCGGTCCTGCGGTCACGGATTTCATAAAGGTTCCTGCCGGCTGGCTGCCAGGTGTATGCCATGTCCGTCAGGTTGACGAAGAAGTCATTGCTCAGCACACCCACACGATCGGTAAAGACACCGTGCCTGGTGCCCCCGTGATTGGTGCCCAGGACGCGCATGCCGCCCACCAGCGCGACCATCTCGGGAGCGGTCAGGCCCATCAGCTGCGTACGATCGAGCATCAGCTCTTCGGCACTGACGGTATAGTCCTTCTTGAGCCAGTTGCGGTAAGCGTCATGAATCGGTTCCAGCACGGCGAAGGACTCGGCATCCGTCATCTCCCGGCTTGCATCACCACGACCCTGCGCGAAGGGAACAGTGAGGTCGAAGCCAGCAGCCTTGGCGGCCTGTTCGACACCGACGTTTCCTGCCAGAACGATGACATCGGCCAGACTGGCACCGGTCTCGGCGGCAATCGCCTCCAGCACGCGCAGAACCTTGGCCAGGCGGACCGGTTCGTTGCCTTCCCAGTCATTCTGCGGCGCCAGGCGGATGCGGGCGCCGTTGGCACCGCCCCGCATATCGGAAACACGGAAGGTGCGTGCGCTATCCCAAGCCGTTGACACCATTTCGCTGAGGGAGAGGCCGCTGGCGGCAATCATCGCCTTGACCGCCGCGACGTCATGGTCCTGACGGCCGGCAGGCACCGGATCCTGCCAGATCAGATCTTCCTTCGGAACATCCGGGCCGAGGTAACGTGCCTTCGGCCCCATGTCGCGGTGGGCCAGCTTGAACCAGGCGCGGGCAAACACTTCCGAGAAATAGTCTTGATCCTGGTAGAAGCGCTCGGAAATCTTGCGGTACTCCGGATCCATCTTCATCGCCATGTCGGCATCGGTCATGATCGGGTTATGGCGGATCGAGGGGTCCTCGACATCGACCGGCCGGTCTTCTTCCCTGATGTTGATCGGCTCCCACTGCCAGGCGCCGGCCGGGCTCTTCTTCAGTTCCCAGTCGTGTTTGAGCAGCAGGTAAAAGTAGCCGTTGTCCCACTGGGTGGGGTGGGTAGTCCAGGCGCCTTCGAGGCCGCTGGTCACGGCATGGCGACCAATGGCACGCGTGCGGTGGTTTATCCAGCCCAGGCCCTGCGCTTCGACATCAGCACCTTCCGGAGCGGGTCCGAGCAGGCTGGCATCGCCATTGCCATGGCACTTGCCGACCGTGTGGCCGCCAGCCGTCAGCGCAACGGTCTCTTCGTCGTTCATCGCCATGCGGGCAAAGGTCACGCGAACGTCCTGCGCCGTCCGCAGCGGGTCCGGCTTGCCGTTCACGCCTTCGGGATTCACATAAATCAGGCCCATCTGCACCGCGGCCAACGGGTTCTCCAGCGTCTCGCGGTTTTCACCGTCGTAGCGGCTGGTGCCCAGCCATTCCTTCTCGGACCCCCAGTAGACGTCCTTTTCGGGATGCCAGATGTCCTCGCGGCCAAAACCGAAACCGAAGATCTTCAGGCCCATCGACTCATAGGCCATGTTGCCGGCAAGGATGATCAGGTCAGCCCAGCTGAGCTTGTTGCCGTACTTCTTCTTGATCGGCCACAACAGACGACGCGCCTTGTCGAGGTTCGCGTTGTCCGGCCAGGAGTTGATCGGGGCGAAGCGCTGATTGCCAGTGCCGCCACCCCCGCGACCGTCAGCAGTACGGTAGGTACCGGCCGCATGCCACGCCATGCGGATCATCAGACCGCCGTAGTGACCCCAGTCCGCCGGCCACCAGTCCTGACTCTCGGTCATCAGGGCTTTGAGGTCTTTCTTAAGCGCCTCGACGTCAAGCTTCCGGACCTCGTCCCGATAGCTGAAACCCTCTCCCATCGGGTTGGTCTTGGTATCGTGCTGGTGCAGGATGTCCAGGTTCAGCGCCTTGGGCCACCACTCCATGCTCGACATGCCGGCCGACGTGGCGCCGCCGTGCATCACCGGGCATTTGCCGGCAGTGTTCATATTCTTGGTATCCATATTTGATCTCCGTTACTGGCACAGTTGACTGAGGCTTGCGAATCTGACAACCCGTCTGTGAACGCCGTTCGTGTGGCAATGCGGCAAAATCAGAAACAGCGCATCCTCCTTGCGCGGTCGAAGCTACAGTATAGAGGGCCGCCGGCACCGGTCGGGCGCTATGGTTTATCCTCTACGCGAGCGGTACACACCATTCCAGGCCGATCTTTGCTGTGCATTAGCATAAGTATATGCTAATATACATTCGTTTGTCACTTCAACGCCTCACCTCAGTCAAGGAGCCACACCCGCATGAAAAAGACCTTAATCGCTCTGGCTTGCACCGTCGGCGCTGCCGCTGCCCATGCCGAGGGTCAGCCGGTGACCGTCATTCTCAATTCAGCCAGCACCATGACCCAGGGCATCGCGCTGGTACTGACCAATCAGATGCAGGCGCAGGGCGCACAGGTGCAGGTTCTGCTCTGCGACAAGGCAGGGGATCTGGCGCTCCGGGGCGCCGGTGGCGAAAAATTGAAGCCGCAGGACGTGACCCCGGCGCAGTTGCTCGACGCGGCCCTCCAGAAGGGCGCCAAGGCCTCGGTCTGCGCCCTTTACCCGGCCAATTCCGGCAACCCCGCCGAGCGTCTCAAGGACGGCATCGTCGTCGCCAAGCCCGACGTCATGGGTCGCAGCCTATTGGAAGTGGAACGTAAGGTTCTCGTTTTCTAGACCATGGAGAATCACATGTCGATCAAGACCTTGACCCGCATCCTGCTGCTGGCTGCCTGCGCGACACCGCTGTATGCCGCAGACCCCCCGCAGGATCCGGCACGTCAGACCACCTGGGGGCTCTACGTGGATTCGCGCGAGGCCTACCAGATGAAGACCGGGGAAGGTGGCCGGGAGGTGCTGCTGGTGGACGTCCGCGACCCGATCGAGATCATGTTTACCGGCTTCGCCGATACGGTAGACGTCAATATTCCCTTCATGACGAGCAACCGCCAGAAGTGGAACGAGCAGAAAAACGTCTTCGCCATGGAGGTCAACGCCGACTTCGAGCCGGCGCTTGCCCGGGCGCTGGCGGCGCGCAAGCTGAGCAAAGATAATGCGATCCTCCTGATGTGTCGCTCCGGCGGCGAGCGCGGCGCACCGAGTGCCAGAATGCTCGAGGGCAAGGGCTACCAGCGGGTCTATGTCGTGGTCGACGGTTTCGAGGGCGATACGGTCAAGGAGGGCGAGCGGAAGAACTGGCGCCTCGTCAATGGCTGGAAAAACTCGGGCCTGCCCTGGAGCTACACGCTCAACAAGGCAAAGTTCCAGAACCCATAAGGGCAGTTTCCTCCTCCCCGCCGGCGGCATCCCTCCGCAGTGCCGCCGCCAGCGCCCCTCCTCCGGAACCTCCATGAATATTCTTGTCACCCCCGTCACCGTCGCCGACATCGAGCCCGTGATCGCGCTCGCACGCCTGGTCTGGCAGCAGACCTACCCCGGCATCATCAGCCAGCAGCAGATCGAGTTCATGCTCGAACAGCGCTATCAGCCGCAGCGCCTGCGCGACGAACTGAGCATGCCCGGGGTGTGGTGGGATCAGGCGACGGTCGATGGCCAGCTGGCCGGTTTCTCCTCGTGCCTGCTGACCGCCGCAGGCAGCGAGATGAAGCTCGACAAGGCCTACGTCGACCCGGCGCAGCAGCGCCTGGGAATCGGCGCCCGGCTGATCGAGCAGGTCGCTTCGCGCGGCCGGGAAGCGGGCTGCACGACGCTGGTCCTGGCGGTCAACAAACGCAACGAGCGTGCCATCGCCGCTTATCGCAAACATGGTTTTGCCGTCCGCGAAGCGGTCTGCGTCGATATTGGCAACGGCTTCGTCATGGACGACTTTATAATGGCCCGCCCCTTCCTCTAGCGGCTGCACGTTCCTGAACGACGATGAAACTCAAATTTGCCAAGATGCATGGCCTCGGCAACGACTTTGTCGTGCTCGACGGCATTCGCGAGCGCATCGCGCTGACGACAGCACAGCTGCGTTTCCTCGCCGACCGTCATTTCGGCATTGGCTGCGACCAGGTGCTGCTGGTTGAACCGGCCGCGCAAGCCGGCGTCGATTTCCGCTATCGGATCTTCAATGCCGATGGCGGCGAAGTCGAGCAGTGCGGCAATGGCGCGCGCTGCTTCGTCCGTTTCGTTCATCAACAGGGCCTGACGAGCAAGCGCGAAATCCGCGTCGAAACCATGGCCGGCGTCATCGTCCCGCGGCTCGAGGACGACGGCACGGTCACCGTCGACATGGGGCAACCGGTGTTCGACCGGCAACGGATCCCCTTCTTGAGCGCGAGCGACGATCTGCTGCAGCCGCTGCTGCTCGCCGATGAGGAAATTTTCATTACCGCCGTCGGCATGGGCAATCCGCACGCCGTCCAGGAGGTGAGCGACGTCGACACCGCGCCGGTCGAACGTCAGGGGCCGTTGATCGAGTCGCACCCGCGTTTCCCGCAGCGCGTCAATGCGGGTTTCATGCAGGTGCAGGACCGGCACACGATTCGCCTGCGCGTCTTCGAACGGGGGACGGGAGAAACCCTGGCCTGCGGCACTGGCGCCTGTGCGGCCGTGGTCGCCGGCATTGCCTGCGGCCTGCTCGACTCGCCGGTGCGCGTCGGCATGCGCGGCGGCGAACTGAGCGTTGCCTGGAGCGGCGCTACGGTCCGCCTGACCGGCCCCGCCGTCACTGTCTTCAACGGAGAAATCAATTTATGAAAGAGGCAGACGTTGCCTGTTATCTGCAGGAAAATCCACGTTTTTTCGACAAACATGCCGATCTGCTGATCAATGTGGTGGTGCCCCACCCGCATGGCGGGCGCACCATCTCGATCACCGAACGGCAGATGCTGGCGCTGCGCGAAAAGAACAAGCAGCTCGAAGGCAAGATGGGCGAGTTGCTGCAGTTTGGCGAAGAAAACGACGCGATCAGCGAGAAGATGCACCGACTGGCAATCGGCATCATCGCCGCCCGGACTTTTCAGGCGGTGTTGCACACGCTGAACTTTCACCTGCGCGACGATTTTGCCATCCCGCACGTCGCCCTGCGTCTCTGGCATCGCGCCGAAGGGAGCGACGAGCTGCCCGAGTTTGCCGAGGTGACTGAGGACCTGCAGGCCTTCGCCGAAACCCTGGCGCAGCCCTACTGTGGTTCGACGACCGGTTTCGAGACCTCGTCGTGGTTCGGCGAGGCGTCCACGCATGTTCGCTCGCAAGGCTTGATCGCGATGCGCAATGGCGGTGCGACGATCGGCATGATCGCCCTCGGCAGCGAGGATCCCGAACGTTTCTACGCCGGCATGGGAACGATCTACCTCGAGCGTCTCGGCGAAATGGCTGCGGCAGCCCTGGCGCGTGTCCTCGCCTGACCCCGTCGCGATGACCGCCAGTACGCGCGCCGGCAGCATCGGCGCCTACCTTGACGACCTCGCGCAGCAGCGGCGGCTATCGGCGCACACTATCCGGGGCTATCGACACGATCTCGAACTGCTCGACGGCCTGATCGGCGAACTGGCCGACGACTGCGCATTTGCCGCCATCGGGACGCACCACCTCCGCCGCTTCGTCGCCCGCCTGCATGTCCGGGGTCTGGGCGGCCGCTCACTCGGGCGAACCCTTTCCGCCTGGCGGGGTTTCTATCGCTGGCTCGGCCGTCACGACACGGTCGCCCACAACCCGGTCGACAGCGTGCGGCCGCCGAGAAGCGCGAAAGCGCTGCCAAAAGCGCTCTCCCCCGATGAAGCGAGCCACCTGCTCGAAAGTGAGGGCGAGAGCCTGCTGCAGCTGCGCGACCAGGCGATGTTCGAACTCTTCTACTCTTCCGGCCTGCGTCTCGCCGAACTCGCCGCGCTCGACCTTGCCTGTCTCGAGGATCTCCTCGCCGGCGAAGTTCGCGTCCTCGGCAAGCGCAGCAAGCTGCGCATCGTTCCGGTCGGCAGCAAGGCGAGGGAAGCGGTGTCGGCGTGGGCCGCGCAGCGCACCAGGCTCGCCGCCGCGGACGAGAGCGCCCTCTTCGTCAGCCAGCGCGGCAGCCGCCTGGGCGTGCGCATGATCGAGCTTCGCCTGCAGCGGCGCGGCCTGCTGCAGGGCCTGCCGGCGCGCGTGCATCCTCACATGCTGCGCCACTCGTTCGCCTCGCATGTCCTGCAGTCATCGGGCGACCTGCGCGCGGTGCAGGAGATGCTCGGCCACGCCAGCATCGCTTCGACGCAGGTCTACACGCACCTCGACTTCCAGCATCTGACCGCGGTCTACGACCAGGCGCATCCGCGCGCCAAGCGCAAGCCGGAATAGCCGGCAGCAGTGAGGGCCGGCCGCCGTGGCGGGTTGGCGACGGCGAAATCTACGCCCGGTTGACGAATGCGCTCGGGTCATGAAAGCAGATCTGGTTTCGCCCGGCTTTCTTGGCCTGATACATCGCCGCATCCGCCCAGTTGAGAATATCGTCCCGGCGGCCTGGATGCGCGAGAAACAACGCCACCCCGATGCTCGCCGTGCAATGATGCTCGATCGTTCGCAGCGCTTCTCCCCCGTGCGTGACGCGCAGCAGATAGGGTTCGGACAGGGAGAGACGAATCTTTTCCGCCACCATCTCCGCCTGCGAAGTCGATTCGGCCAGGTCGGCAGACAGACCACCGAGCAGCACCACAAACTCGTCACCCCCGAAACGCGCCACGGTGTCGATCTCTCGCATGCAACTCTTCAGCCGATCCGCCGCCTCGATCAGCAGCAGGTCTCCCACCTCATGCCCGTGGGCGTCATTGAGCGGCTTGAAGTGGTCGAGATCAAGGAAGATCAGCGCCCCATGCAGATGACTGCGCTGGCCGGCGGCCATCGCCTGGCGCAGGCGGTCGACCAGCAGGCGGCGGTTTGGCAAGCGGGTGAGGGAATCGTGAAACGCGAGTTGACGCACCTCCTCTTCGACCCGCCGGCGCTCGCTCAAATCGACATCCATGCAGAACAATTCCGGCAGGTGACCAAAGGGATTGACCAGGACATGGCTGGAGAGCACCGGCACGCGAGAACCATTCTTGTGCTTCAGGAGCAGTTCACCGGCCGCGATGGGCTGGCCCGTTGCCGCCATCTGCGCGATGGCGCCGCTGACGCCTTTCCGCATTTCAGCCGGGATGATGAGATCGAGCAGGTTCCTTCCCATGGCCTCCCGGCGACTGTAGCCATACAGATGCTCCGATGCCGAATTCCAGAACATCACCGTGCCGTCGAGGGTATACCCCTGCACCGCGACCCCGGGAATATTCTCCATCAGCGAGCGGAAGCGTTCCTCGCTCTCCTGCAGGGCGAGCTCGGCCTCGCGACGTTCGGTAATGTCACGGCTGACGGTCAGGCACATCGGCTGGCCATGGTCCTGCAGCGGCACTGCGCGGGCTTCCAGCCAGCGGCGGCGGCCATGACGGTCGATGGCTTCGTATTTGAGTTGCTCGGGCTTGCCGGCAAGCACCCGCTGGTGAACTTCGGCAAAAGCGGCGCGGTATTCGGGAGCGATGTGTTCGAGCACCGACTGCCCGATCAGCGGCTCCATCGCCTCGCCGCCCATCATCATGACCCCGGCCGGGTTCACCTGCCGCAGACGGCCTTGGCCATCGCTGGTGATGACGGCGTCACTGATGGCGCGCAAGGTGGTCTCGGCGCGTTCCTTCTCTTCGATCAGGGAGGTCGTCACCCGCCGCAGGGCCTTCAAAGGCAGAACGCGCATGACGACGAACACCAGCGCGCCCAGACAGAAACTGATCCCCGCCGCTCCCCCGGTGGCGTAGGCCACGCCTCGCAGCGAATCGGTCATTTCGACTCGGCCGACCACCTGACCCGCGTCGAAGAGGGAATGACTTCTGCTCATCACCGGCGCCGCCGGCGCCTTGCCGCTTTCCAGGACAAGCTGGTCCGCCCCATCGAAGACGCGGACCCACTCGTTGCCGAGCGGCACGGGCTCCCGCGAAATCAGGCCCTGCATGCGGTTTTCGGCGAAAATCCAGAGATCGGGAGTCGTGGCGATCAAGCCATCCAGCGCGGCCGCCTTGACGCGGGCCTTGTATTCAAGCGCCCGGGCGAAACCGTTCAGTTCTGTCAGCCCGTAGGCGAGCGGCAGACTGATCGCCACCAGCAGAGCAACGACGCTCGCCAGGCGAGTGATGATCCGCGTGACGCGATCCTGGTGCGCAAGCATGTCAATGAGCCATCAAGTAGACATCAGGGATGCCAGCAGCCGGTTTGCGCGAGGATTCTTTTCCCGGCGGGAGACTGCACAAAAGCCGTGAATTGCTGCACGCCGGCAGAAGGCGTCAGCCGGGTGAGCAGAAAGAAACGCTTGATCATCGGGTAGTCACCGGCAATGCCATTGCTGGTCGTCGCCGCGATGTGGTCGATCGTCAAGGCGCGCAGGGAGCGGCCTTCCGACTGGATGAGGGTCAGCGTGGTGGCGCCGATCGCGCCGGGGATGCTCTCGATCCGGTCGGCGGCCTCCTGGTCGGTGACCGCGAGGATAAGGCCAGGACGCTGTTCAGCCTCGACCAGCGCCGTCTCGATTGCCGGCGAGAGGCGCTTCAACTGCTTTGTATTGTCGTCGCCAGGCTGGCGCATGATGGGACGAATCCGCGTCCCGTCCGGCCACCGGGTCAGTCTGCCGGCATAGATGTCGGCGAGCTGCTGACGGCTGATGGCGGTGGCGACGGATCGGGTCGAGACGGCGAGAACGGTCAACGAGCGGGCGTATTCGGTTGCCAGGAGGCCTTTGCTGCGCTCGGCATCGCTCGGTGCGCGCGAAGACAGGCCGATGTCGATCGCCCCCTCCGGAACGGCCTTGAGGGCGCCGCTACTGCCGAGGCTGTCGAGGACGGTGACTTTCATGCCGGGCATGTGCTGGTTGAACGCTGCAGCGAGCGCGCGCATGCTGCCGAGCGCATTGCCGGTACCGGCGATGGTGATTTCTTCGCCGCTCGCAGGGCAGGCAAGGAGCGCGCAGGTTGCGGCCAGGGCGCAGGCAGTACGCCGGAAGTAGGAGAAGAGGAAGGTTGGTTTCATCACGGGCCCCGGTGACTGCGCGGAAAACTCTGCCCGGGAGAATCGTACGCTGCCGGCGCATGGAGCGGCAAAAAATCACCGGGCGCGGCAACGCCACGTTGGACGCGCAGGCTTCCTGTGAATTGGCCACCAGCCCATGATGCGCCGAATTCTGCTGGCAAGCACGGGACAAAATCACGGACAGCAATTGCTCACCGGGGTCGACGGCGTTACCCCGCGAGGAGCAGCAGCCGTCACCGATCGATGCCTCCTACAGCCGCGCGGCAGGCTACCGGGCAGGCGGCGGGCCGGGAACGTCACGGCGCCCCGGCAGGGTCAGGTAGATCCTCTGGCTGCCGGCAGCAGAGCGCGTGAAGACCGTCGGTCCGGTTTTCTTTCTGGCCAGCGGGACTCGATAGAGATGCAGGAACTGGGTGACCACCTGGACGTAATTGAGTGTTTCCGGATAGGGTGGAATCCTGTTGTTGTACTGCCTGACGGCGCCTTGCCCGGCGTTGTAGGCCGCCAGCACCAGATCCTGATCGCTCGGGAAGAGCTTGTTGAGGTCGCGCAGATAACGGGCACCCAGGCGGATATTGGTGCGGGGATCGGTCAACTTCTCTTCCAGGGTCTGCTGCGCATCGGCCTGGAGCCCGTAGGACGCGGCCGTCGCAGGCATCACCTGCATCAGGCCGACCGCCCCCCTGGGCGACACGGCATCCGGCTTGAAACCCGATTCGGCCGCCATGATGGCCTTGAGGAGCGCCGGGTCAATATCGAACTCGTCGCCCGCCCGCTGGATCAACGGCTCGAATTTCTTCAGATTCGGGTGCTGCGAAAGGTAACGCAGAAGCGCCGGACTACCCGGCCCGGCCGGTGCAGCGTCCGGCGAACGTGAGGAGTCGCTGCGCAGGAAGATCTTGTAGCGCGCATCCACCGGCTCGGTCGCAAAATGCGATACCCCTTGCCCGTCGACAAAACCGTAGATATTGGCGAGCGAGCGCTCGCAAAAGAGGCTCAGCGCGAGCAGGCAGAGCACCGCGCACGCCACCCGCCCGCGGATTCTGCCTGCATGCCAGATCCTCCGCTCAGGGCATCGGCCGAAGACTTCCCGCAGGGCCCGCAGCGCCGCGAAGAGCGCCGGCGTACCCGGCGACCCGAACTGGCCGAACTGGCCGAACTGGCCGGACTGGCCGGACTGGCCGGACTGGCCGGACTGGCCGGACTGGCCGGACTGGCCGGACTGGCCGGACTGGCCGGACTGGCCGGACTGGCCGGACGAAACCGGCAAGCAGGGCTGGAGATTCATGGTGCTTTGCCTTTGCTGCTGCACGTTTCGGAGGTCTACCCTCTTGAAGTGCTGACGCGACCGCATCGATCCGGGGAGGTCGCGTAGCGGCTCCGCAAATTTCAGGAAATCAGTGAACATGGCTTCGGTGATGTGCATCCGGAAAATGCGCATGGGTATGGGAGATGGGCTGGTGCCGATGGGCGTGGGTATGCGTGATTTTTTGGGCTACAGGCTGCTCATGGTCATGCTGATGATGGTCATCATGCGTATGTTCGTGGCTATGCTCCATGACTTCATGAGCATGCTCATGCTCGTGTCGTTCAGTCAGGTGCAGCCAGATGCCCATCGCCATTAACGCGCCAGCGAGGAGAAGCCTGGTCGTGAGAGCTTCACCCATCGCCAGCGCGATCAGCGCGCCACAGAAAGGCGCAACGGAAAAATAGGCGCCGGCGCGTGCGGTACCCAGATGCCGCATACCAAGGACGAAAAGGACGAGACTGATGCCGTAAGCCAGAAGACCGACCACCAGTGCGGCGGCAAGCATTGGCCAGTCCGGCAACCGGTTGCCCAGCAGGAATGCCAGCGAAAGGTTCACGATTCCTGCGACCATCCCCTTCACGGCGGCGATCCAGGTCGCATCCGCCAGTGAGACCTTCCTTGTCAGATTGTTATCGATGGCCCATGCCAGACAGGCACCCAGCACTGCCAGCGCGGGCCATGCGCCGGCAAACCGCAGCTCACCGGGCCAGCTGAGGACGACCGCCCCGGCAGCAATGGCGAACATGCCAAGAGCGATACGGTGGTCAAAGTTCTCCTTGAACACGACCCAGGCCAGCAATGCGGTCAATACCCCCTCGGCATTCAACAGCAGTGCCGCCCCCGAGGCCGGCATCCCCGAGAGGCCGAACATCAACAGGACAGGGCCAATCACCCCACCCGCCAGAATGGCACCGGCAAACCAGCCCGCCTCGGCCTCAGGGAGCCTGACCGGCGCGGCCCTCCTGAGCAGCCGATATAGCGACAGTCCTGTTCCGGAGCCCAGATAAAAAAGACCGGCCAAAAGCCACGGACTCACGTCTTGTAGCAATACTTTTGCCAAAGGCGTTCCTGCCCCGAAGAGCAGCGCAGCACCCAGCGCAGCGGCAATTCCGGGCGAAATGAATGGATACCGGCAGTTCATGAGCGTGCTCTCGAATAAACCCTGAAACCCAGGCCGGCGAAGCCGGAACCAGGGTGCTTGAAGTGGTGGTCGTAAAGGAAACCTGCGCCGTTCCCGAACCGTAGCACAGCAAGTGGCAAACCTTTCTGCGCCACACCAGTGGACTAGGTTTTTCTTGTCAGCCGGCGGGCGAAGTAGGCGTAGATGACCAGATTGATGAGCATCACCGCCGTCGCCAGCGCGAACTGAGTCGTGCGCGTCAGCCCCGCCGGATAGAGGATCGGCAACAGGTAATGCTCGACGAAGCTTTCCTGATAGCCGGCGTCACCGGCAGCCTGGCGCAGGCGGTTTTCCAGTGGCGTCAGCGGGCAGATCCAGCCGTTCAGTTCGACCAGCACGCCCCAGCAGGCTGCCGGAAGGTGGAGCAGCGCGAGCCATGGCCAGCGCAGCACGAGCAGGCCGCCGCCAATGACAAAAGCGATGAAGACGAGATGCAGCACGACAACGCCGTCGGCGAGCAGGCGATCACTCATGCAAGGTGCGCCGATCGTCTGCCGCGCCGCCGCCACCGGGCCAGCCGGGAATGGCAGCGATCGCGAAAAGCGCGGTCGAAGAAAATCGGCCACCGACCCGCGCCGGCCATTCGCTCGACTGCGGGACAAGCCTGGAAAGTCCGCTGACGGCCTGGCAGGGGTCAGAAGTCATCGTTGAAACCCCGGATCTGGCGGCGGGCTTTCTTGGTCGGCCGGCCGCGCAGATCACTGCCGGGAACCGGTGCGAGCTGTCGCTCTTCCTTCAGCGCCGCACGCCGCGCGCTGCTCTCGGCGGTTTCCGCATAGAGTTGCTGCGCTTCGCTGGCCGGGCGGCGCAGTTCGTTGAGACCCTCGACGACGACGGTCCAGGCAAGGTCACCGATCGCGATGTCGAGCCGGTCGCCGCAACGCAGTTCGCGGGCCGCCTTGACGGTGTGGCCAGCAAGCTTGACATGACCGGCGGCGATCGCCTGTGCAGCCAGCGAGCGCGTCTTGTAGAAGCGTGCCGCCCACAGCCACTTGTCGATCCGCAGATGTTCGAGGGCGCTGTCGGGATTCCTGTGGTCGCTGATCGCCATGGTGTCTTTCATGTCAAGCCAGCTTCGTCAGCCGGCAACGCCAAATTCTACGCGCTGGCGCAAGCCTCCGCGCAATCGCTGCAGGCAATGCCCGCTGGCTCGGTCACCGCCGGCCGTGAACCAAGGGCATCCGGCACAACGCCTCTGCGGCAACTCTGCCACTCTGCCACGATTCTGCCGCGACCTGCTAAAGTCACGCCGTGTCTCCTCTCCCCTTTCCCCTTTCCCCTTTCCCCTTTCCCCTTTCCCCTTTCGTCAGCCGATCATGATTCTTCTTCGACGCCGAGACCGGCTTCTCATCGCCCTGGCCTTGCCCGGCCGCCGGCCGCAGCGGCAGCGAAAGGCTGTCCGGAGCGGATGGTGGCGGCACCGCCGGCGCGCGTCATGATCGCCCGCCGCGCGCGTTTTTTGACGCCCACTCACTGGCGCTTCTTTTTCTGGGCGACGGTACTGGCGGTGTTGATTCTGTCGCTGATGCCGCCGGCACCCAAAATGCCCGACACGGGCTGGGACAAGAGTAACCACCTGCTGGCCTTTGCCGCACTGGCCGCGCTGGGAATGCAGGCGTTTCCCGGCAGGCAGCGAGGACTACTGGTCGCGCTCTTGGCTTACGGCGGCCTGATCGAAGGACTGCAATCCCTCACCCCCTATCGCTTTGCCGATTGGGCAGACCTGCTGGCCGACGCCGTCGGCGTGTTGCTGGGCTGGGGTCTGGCAAGCGTCTGGGCACGCTGGCGGTTGACGGCCTGAAGGTCTCCCGGGAGCGCCGACGACTCGCGAAATGCCCGCATCGGCGCCCCTCATCCCTGTTTCAGCGAGAGTATCGTTTGACAGCGGATCGACATCCAGATGATAATTCTTCTCAATAAGCAACCAGATGAAACGAGCGGGCGATGGCAAAAAGGTGTCAGTCGAGGGAATCGATGGAATCCGGGCAGAGCCGGGAAATTCCCCGGATGAGGCGAAACATTGCCCACGCCGGCAATGACTTGCCCGGTCTTTTCAGGCTGCGGGCAGTCAACGACGACGGTTTCCGGCAGGAAGCCCAGGTGAACATGGCGAGGCGATCGCTGGCCTGCCCGGCTGCCCTGCTCCGCATCCTCGGCGGCCGGTCGTGAATATGCCGGGCCGGGCACACTTTCCGCTGAGCATGGCCGACGAAGGTGCCCGCGTGCGGGTGGTCGCGCTGCGCGCGGGTGCGGGGCTCGACCGGCGGATGACCGAGATGGGCCTCAACGTCGGTAGCGAACTCTGCGTCCGCCAGCGCCAGGGGGGTGGCCTGGTCGTGTCCCGCGGAGAATCGCGCTTCGCCCTGGGCGGCGGCATGGCGCAGAAGATCATCGTTGAGCCGATCGAATGAGCGAAAACCTCTCTTCGCTGCGGCAATTGCCACTCGTCGCCAGCGTGACGCCTCGCGCGGGCACGGCGGCGGACAACCGTTTTCTCGTGTTTCTCAGGAGTACTGACATGACCCTCAAGGACCTGCAAGTGGATGACCGCGCCAGGGTGGCCGGTTTTCTCGAAGGCGGCGGCGCTTACCGGCGAAAACTGCTGTCTTTCGGGCTCACCCCGGGGGCTGAAATCAGCGTCACCCGCCTGGCACCGATGGGCGATCCGGTGGAAATCCGGGTGCGCGGTTGCTCGCTGTCGCTGCGCCGCGATGAAGCGGCGGTCCTCTCGGTGGAGAAGCTCTGATGGCCACCAAGGGCAACTACAGTATCGGACTGGTGGGCAATCCCAACTGCGGCAAGACGACCCTGTTCAACGCCCTCACCGGCTCCCGGCAGCGCGTCGGCAACTGGCCCGGTGTCACCGTCGAGCGAAAGAGCGGCGAGTTCCGCCTCGGCGATAGCCGTTTCGAAGTCATCGACCTGCCGGGTACCTACTCGCTCGACGTGGTGGACCGCGAGGTCTCGCTGGACGAGAAGGTGGCGCGCGACTACGTCCATGCCAACGAGGCGGATCTCGTCATCAACATCGTCGATGCTTCGAACCTCGAACGCAACCTGTACCTGACCTGCCAGTTTGCCGAAATGCGGATCCCCCTGCTGGTCGTTCTGAACATGGTGGACGTCGCCGAGAAGAAGGGCATGCTGGTGGACGCCGAGGCCCTGTCGCGCCAGCTCGGTTGCCCGGTGATTCCGGTCGTCGCCGCGGAAGGTATCGGGATCAATACGCTGAAGGTGGCCATCGCGACCGCCGTCACCGAGCAGCCCCGTGCCAGCGCCGTGATCACCTACGAAGCCGCGCTCGAGCAGGCGATCACCGGCCTGGCCATCCCCCTTGAGGAACAGGCCCGGACGCGCCGGGCGAGCTTGAGTACCTCGCCGCGCTGGCTGGCGGTGCGGCTGCTCGAAGGCGACGATCTCGCCCGCGAGACTGCCGGCGAAAAACTGTCCGCCGACGCTGCCCGCCGCGCCGCCACCCTCGGTGAAGACATCGACATCATGGTCGCCGATGCCCGTTATGGCCTCGCCAACCGGATCGCCCGAATGGCCGTCAGTGCCACCGGCGAGGCCAGCCGCGACCTCACCGACCGGATCGACCGGGTGGTGCTCGACCGCGCCCTGGGCATTCCCATTTTTCTGCTCATGATGTATCTGATGTTCATGTTCACCATCAACATCGGCGGCGCCTTCATCGACTTCTTCGATCAGTTCGCCGGGGTCCTGCTGGTGGACGGCTTCGCCGAACTGCTGGCGGCCATCGGCACGCCGGAATGGCTCACCGTGCTGCTCGCCAAGGGCATCGGGGGCGGCCTGCAGACGGTGGCCACCTTCATCCCGGTGATCGGCTTCCTCTACCTCTTCCTGTCAGTGCTCGAAGATTCCGGTTACATGGCCCGCGCCGCTTTCGTCATGGACCGCTTCATGCGCTGGGTCGGACTGCCGGGCAAGTCCTTCGTGCCGCTGATCGTCGGCTTCGGCTGTAACGTGCCGGCGATCATGGCCACCCGTACCCTAGAGCACCGGCGCGACCGCCTGATGACCATCGCCATGGCCCCCTTCATGTCCTGCGGCGCCCGCTTGCCGGTCTATGTGCTCTTCGCCGCCGCTTTCTTCCCCAGCGGCGCCCAGAACGTCGTCTTCGGCCTCTACCTGATCGGCATCGCGGTTGCCGTGCTCACCGGCCTGGTGCTGAAGAACTCGATCCTCAAGGGCGAGGCGACGCCGTTCATCATGGAACTGCCGCCTTACCACATTCCGACGCTCAAGGGGATCCTGATCCACACCTGGGATCGTCTGCAGAGCTTCATGTTTCGCGCCGGCCGCGTCATCGTGCCGATGGTCCTGGTGCTCAACTTCCTCAATGCCGTCGGCACCGATGGCAGCTTCGGCAACGAAGACAGCGAGCAGTCGATGCTCGCCGAAGTGGGCCGCAGCATTGCCCCGGCTTTCTCGCCACTGGGCCTGGACGAGGAAAACTGGCCGGCCGCAGTGGGCATCTTTACCGGCGTGCTGGCCAAGGAAGCGGTGGTCGGGACGCTGAACGCTGCCTATACGGCGCTTGCCGAGAGCGATGCCGCGGCAGCCGGCGAGGAGACGGCCGCGGAAGCGCCGTTCAGCCTGAGTGATGGTCTCGCGGCGGCCTTCGCCACCATCCCCGCCAATCTGGCCGACGCCCTGGGGAAATGGACCGATCCGCTGGGACTCGATGTCGGAGACGTCAGCGACCAGGCCGCCGTCGCCGAAGCGCAGGAAGTCTCGACCGCCACCTTCGGGGCGATGGCGGCCCGCTTCGACGGCGCCGCCGGGGCTTTTGCCTACCTGCTGTTCATTCTTCTCTACTTCCCGTGCACCGCTGCCATCGCGGCCGTGTACCAGGAATCCGGTGCCCGCTGGACCGTCTTCGTGGCGCTGTGGACCAGCGGCCTGGCCTATGGCCTGGCGACGCTGTACTACCAGGCGGCCACCTGGTCGGCGCATCCGGAGACCTCGCTGGCCTGGATCGTCGGCGTGCTCGCAGCCTTCGCGCTTGCCCTGTTGACGCTGCACTGGCTCGGCCGGCGCGAAGCCGACGCCTGCCTGACCGTGCCGATGAAGGCCTGAGGAAAACGGATCATGATTCTTTCCCGTGTCAGCGACTATCTGAAGGAACACCGGCGGGCCAGCCTGACTGACCTGGCCCTGGGCCTCGACGCCACTCCCGACGCTCTGCAGGGCATGCTCGCGATCCTGGAACGTAAGGGTCGCGTGCGCCGCCTGCCGTCCGCCACGAAGTGCAGCGGATGCGCCAAATGCGACCCGCAGGGGCTGGAAGTCTACGAGTGGACGGCCGATTGAACAGCCCATCCGCTTGATCCGGCAGAGCGACCCTGATCGAACGCCCGCTCTGCCGAGCGGCGACCGGCGACGGGCGAGGATCGAGCGGTCGCTGAGGATCCTGCGCGAGCGCGGCGCGAGAACCGCGTCGACCGGTAGTCAACACCCGCCGGCGATTAATTTCTTGGCCCAGTCGATTAAATCCCTGTATGCTTATCGGCTTCGATCGCAGGCAGGCATGCCGGGCAGCAATCGCCGACCCAGAGGTGCACCCCCTGACCTGCGTTGGCTGGGTGAGATCTCGCCAGAGACGTTTGTCCTGACGCCTGCTCTCGCCTGTTGGCTGCGGCCCGTGCCTTGTGCGAGGCAATGGCCGTTCTTTGATGACCCTGAGCCGAGCAGGAGAAGCGCATGCAGGACAGATCAGCGACCATCCTTCCCGTAGGTCCCGGCCCCCTGCTGCTGGCCATGGTCGCCGGTGGCCTGCTGATCTGGAGTCATGAGGCGTCGCTGGTGGTTGCGCTGGCAATGACGCTCGCTCTGCTGGCGCTCGCCGCGGGCGCCTCGTACTGGGAACGTCGCGGGATCAGTGCGGTTCTCGAGCGGGTTCTTGCCGAGCGCGCCGACGCCGACGCGGCGCGACCGGTCATCCTGCCTTATACCCGCAGCCTGCATGGCGTCGCCGACGCTTCTCTCGGGCGCTGGAGCAGGCATATCGCCATCGCGCGCCAACAGACCGAGAGCGCGGGCAATGAACTGACGAATGACTTCGCCGCCATCCTGAGCCAGCTGAGCGCCATGCTCGATAGCCGCGACCGCGACGCTGCGCATGGCGTGGTGGCGGTGATCGAGCAGTCGCGCCACCAGCTGGCGGCCATGCTCGACCGGCTCAGACAGGCCTTCGACGCCCAGAAGCCGATGCTGCGCGAGTTCCAGAGCCTGGCGGAAGTCACCGCCGACCTCAACCGCATGGCCGGCGGCGTTGCCGAGATTGCCAAACAGACCAATCTGCTGGCGCTCAATGCGGCGATCGAAGCGGCCCGGG
Organism: Candidatus Accumulibacter jenkinsii; assembly: GCA_036625225.1. Taxonomy (GTDB): domain Bacteria; phylum Pseudomonadota; class Gammaproteobacteria; order Burkholderiales; family Rhodocyclaceae; genus Accumulibacter; species Accumulibacter jenkinsii. The sequence continues at coordinate 1,160,947 of JAZKUF010000002.1, forward strand.
CCGGTGAAGCCGGGCGTGGTTTTGCGGTCGTCGCCGACGAAGTGCGCAAACTCTCCCACCAGTCCGGTGCCCTCGCCCTGCAGATCAGGGAAAAGGTCGATACGGTGGACGCGGCGACCACTTCTGCGCTGGCCAGCGCGAGCGAAATGTCACGCCAGAACGAGTCCATGATGACCGCTTCGGAGGCGACGATCTGCACGGTGCTGGAACGTTTCGGCGATCTCGTGCAGGGGCTCAGCGACTCGTCGGGGCACATGACCGAAGTCAGCCAGAGTGTCCGCGAGAAGGTCGAAGCGGTTCTCGTACAGCTGCAGTTCCAGGATCGGATGAGCCAGATTCTGAGCGCCGTCTGCCAGGACATCGACCGTCTGCTGGGGCGCGTGCAGGCCGCCGAGGGTCGCCTCGCGAGCGGCGAGACGCCGGCGCCTTTCGCAGTGCAGGAATGGATTGCCGAACTCGAAAAAACCTACACCACGCTCGAACAACACGATTCGCAGCACCCGGCCACGCAGGGACAGCGTGCAGCCAGCGACATCACCTTCTTCTAACCTGGACCACGGGAGGTTGCCATGGGCAAGACCATATTGATCGTCGACGACTCCGCTTCGATGCGGCAGGTCGTCAGGATGGCGCTCACGGGCGGCGGCTTCGACGTCATCGAGGCCTGCGATGGCCGCGACGCGCTGAGCAAGCTCGGCGGTCAGAAGATCCATCTCGTGATCAGCGACGTCAACATGCCCAACATGGACGGCATCTCCTTCGTCAGGGAGATGAAAAAGAACGCCGCCTACAAGTTCGTCCCGGTGATCATGCTGACCACCGAGGGCAATGAGGAGAAGAAGAAGGCCGGCCAGGCGGCAGGCGCCAGGGCCTGGGTGGTGAAGCCTTTCCAGCCGCAGCAGATGCTGGCTGCGGTTTCCCGCCTGCTGATGATGTAGGCCGCGATGCCGATGATCGAGGTCGAGCGCAGCGGCAAGCACGCGCGGGTGAGCCTGGCCGGCGAGCTGACCATCTACAGCGCGGGCGAAATCAAGGCGGAACTCGCCGACGCCATGAGCGGCGCCGACGACCTCGAGGTCGACCTCGGCGGCATTGCCGAGATCGATACCGCCGGCCTGCAATTGATGCTGATCGCCAAGCGCCAGCCGGGCAAGCAGATACGCTTCGTCAATCATCCCCCCTGCGTCCTGCGCCTGATCGATCTGGCCAATCTGGGCAGCGCGTTCGGCGATCCGCTGTTCATTCCGGCGGCCGATGCGGCCACGGGCGGGTCATGAAGGACGCCGCCGACGATCTCTCGCAGGCGCTCGGAACATTCATGCAGGAGGCCGGCGAACTGCTCGCCGAGATGGAGGCGATCCTGCTGCGCGCCGAACAAGGCAGCCACCGCGAGGACGATCTCAACGCCCTTTTTCGCTGCGCACATACCATCAAGGGATCCGGTGGACTGTTCGGTCTGGATGAAGTGGTGCGCTTCACGCATGTCGTCGAGAATGTACTCGATCGCCTGCGCAACGGCCGCATGCAGTTCGACAGCGATCTGATCAGCCTGCTGTTCGACTGTCAGGATCATATTGCCCACCTGATCGCCGCCGTCGCCGAGCACACCGAGGTCGATGTCGCTCGCGGCGACACCCTGCTTGCCAGGCTGCAGACCGTCCTCGGCGCCGGCGGCGATCTGCCGGCGACGCAGGCGGCCGGGCCGTCCGCTGGCGAAGCCGGGGTCAGCGCCAGTGGCGGCGGTACGCTGGGCGCGGAGCACTGGCACATCTCCTTGCGTCTCGGTCGGCAGGTCTTTCAGGAAGGCATGGACCCGCTGGCGTTCATCAATTACCTCTCCCATTACGGAGAGTTGCTGCACGTCGAAACCCTTGCCGACGATCTGCCCGAGTTTGCCGCTGCCGATCCCGAGATCTGCTATCTCGGTTTCGAAGTCGCGCTGGCCAGCACGGCCAGCAAGGCAGAGATCGAAGGCGTCTTCGATTTTATCCGCGAAGGCTCGCAGATCGTCATTCTGCCGCCGGCGAGCGAGCTTTCCGCCTACCTCGCGCTCATCGAGTCGCGCCACGAAGATGTCGAACGGATTGGCGAGATGCTCGTCGCCTGCGGCTCGGTGACCGCCAACGAACTGGCGGCGGCGCTCGCCGCACAGAATCAACAGGCGCCGCGGATTCGCCTGGGTGAAATCCTGGTCGAGCAGGGATCCGTGCCGCCGATGGTCGTCGAGGCAGCGGCGGACAAGCAGAAGCGGGTCGAAGAAAAGCGCAGCAGCGAAGCGCGAATCGTCAAGGTACCGGCCGACCGGCTTGACGCCCTGATCGATCGGGTCGGCGAACTGGTCATCGCCGGCGTCGGAACCCATTTGCAGATCAGTCATCTCCAGCGACCCGATATTCAGGAATCGGCCGAACTGCTGCTCTCGCTGGTCGAAGACATTCGCGACATGACGCTGCGCCTGCGCATGGTGGCCATTGGCGAGGTTTTCTCGCGCTTTCCGCGCGTCGTTCGCGACCTTTCCCGGGAGCTTGGCAAGGAGATCGAGCTGCGCATCCTGGGCGCCGATGCCGAACTCGACAAGTCGATGGTCGACCGGATCGGCGACCCGCTGATGCACCTCGTGCGCAACGCGATCGATCACGGCATCGAGCCGACCACGACGCGCCTCGCGCGCGGCAAGCCGGCGCGCGGCACGGTCGAACTGAACGCCTATCACGAATCCGGCAGCATCAACATCGAAGTCACCGACGATGGTGGCGGCCTCGATCGCGACGCCATCCTGAGGAAGGCGATCGAGAAGGGAATGCTTGCGCTCGACGCCAACCTTTCCGATCAGGATGTCTATCGGCTGATTCTCGCACCGGGCTTCTCGACGGCGGAAAAGGTGACCAGCCTGTCCGGCCGCGGGGTGGGGATGGACGTCGTGCGCAGCAACATCGAAGCCTTGCGCGGCACGATCGATATCGAATCGGTTGCCGGGCAGCGCACGACCATGCGGCTGTGTCTGCCGCTGACGCTGGCGATCATCGATGGCTTCCACGTCGCGGTCGGCAGCTCGCACTTCATCATCCCGCTCGACATGGTCGTCGAATGCATCGAGCTGCCGGCCTGATATCGGCGACCGTGAGTACCTGGAACTGCGGGAAGCCGCCCTGCCCTTCGTCCGCCTGCGCCAGCTGTTCGACGAGCAGGGACCGGCGCACCCTCGCCCGCGCGTCATTGTCGTCCGTCATGGCAACCGCCAGGCCGGCCTGGTCGTCGATCGCATCCATGGCAAGTGTCAGACGGTGATCAAGCCGCTCGGCCCCCTGTTTGCCGAAGTGCCGACGGTGTCGGGCTGCACGATCATCGGTAACGGCGAGGTCGGCATGATCCTCGATGTGCCGGCACTGGTCCGTCATTGTGCGGCAGCGGGCAGACGCCAGAGCAGCGCGGCGCCAAACAGGCCGTTGGCGAAAGAGGGCGGGATCAACGCTCAGGCGGAGAAGAAAACCGGCTGGCTGAGCTGAGGGTCACGAAAAGTACTGGCTTCAGGCGACCACAGACCGTGGTCTGGTGTCTTTTTTTCAGATGATGAGCATATCGAGGTGAGACATGAAGTGGTTACGCTGGATGAAGGTGAGTACGCGCAATCTGCTCTGGGGAGGTCTGACAGCGATCGGCCTGTTGATCTTCTGTGTCGTGGCGCTGGTCGCCATCCGCGACAGCATGATGGAAGATCGCAAACAGCGGATCAAGAGCCTGGTCGAGGCGGGCACCGGCGTCCTCGCGCACTACCAGCAACTGGCGGCAAGCGGCAAGCTGCCCGAAAAAGACGCCAGGCAGAGTGCGCTCGATGCCTTGCGCCACATGCGCTACGAAGGCGAGAACTACCTCTTCGCCTTTGATCCCGAGGGACTGTTCTACCTGATGCCGGTCAACCGCGATTTCGAGGGAAGCAGCAAGATCGATCTCAAGGATGCGAACGGCAAGTACCTGATCCGCGAACTGATCGACGCCGCCAAGGCCGGTGGTGGCTATGTCGGCTACGACTTTCCCAAGCCCGGCGCGCAGGTGGCTTCACCAAAGATTGCCTATGCAGTGCCGTTCAAACCGTGGAATCTGATTCTCTGCACCGGAATCTACATCGACGACGTCGATGTCGTCTTCCGCCAGGTCCTGATCAAGCTCGGATTGATCTCGTTTGCGCTGCTGGCACTGTTGACCGCCATGGGCTGGGCCATCTCGCGCTCGATTTCCGTACCCCTCAATTCGGTGGTCGAGGTCGCGAACCGCATGGCTGCGGGCGACTTCGACTTCCAGCTCGACACCACCGAGCGCGATGAAGCCGGCGCCGTATTCCGGGCCGTGATGCTGGTGCGGGAGGCGGTGCGGGCGATGATCGGCGATGCCAATGCGCTCTCGGCGGCAGCAGCGCAAGGCAACCTGGCGACGCGCGCCGAGGCTTCCCGACACCAGGGAGAATTCCGCGCCATCATCGACGGCCTCAACCGCACCGTCGATGCCGTCGTCGGTCCGATCAACGAGGTCAAGCGGGTGATGGCGGCGGTCGAGCAGGGCAACCTCAGCGAACGCATCGATGGCAGCTATCAGGGCGATTTCGGTGTCCTGCAGGCCAGCGTCAACAACACCGTCGGCAAGCTGTCGGCGACGATCGCCCTGGTGAACACTTCGGCCAGCGAACTCTCCAATGCCTCGACCCAGGTTTCGGCGACCTCGCAGGTGCTTTCACAAGCCACTTCGGAACAGGCGGCGAGCCTCGAGCAGACGACCTCGGCGATCGAGCAGATGTCGGCCTCGATTGCCCAGAACACCGATAACGCCAAGACCACCGACAGCATCGCACGCCAGTCGGCGGCCGACGCGCTGGCCGGCGGCGAAGCGGTTCGTTCGACGGTGGCGGCGATGAAATCGATCGCCGGCAAGATCTCGATCATCGACGACATCGCGTACCGCACCGATCTCCTGGCGCTCAATGCGGCGATCGAAGCGGCGCGGGCCGGCGAGCACGGCAAGGGCTTTGCCGTCGTCGCGGCCGAGGTCAGGAAACTCGCCGAACGCAGTCAGGTCGCCGCGCAGGAGATCGGCGAACTGGCGAGCAGCAGCGTCGAAACCGCCGAACGTGCCGGCAAGCTGTTCGAGACGATGTTGCCATCGATTCGCAAGACGGCCGATCTGGTGGGCGAGATCACCGCTGCGTCGGAAGAACAGACCACCGGCGCCAACCAGATCAGCCAGGCCATGGCGCAGCTGAACAATGTCACGCAGCAGAATGCCGCAACGGCCGAGGAACTGTCGGCCACCGCCGAGCAGATGAACGCCCAGGCCGAAAGCCTCAATGAGTTGATGACGCAATTCACGCTCGCCGGCAACGACCTGGTCGCGCCAGCGCCTGCCGCCAGGACGGCCGGACCCGGCACGCCAAGGCGGCAGCAGGCCAAGGCCCAGCCGCTGAGGGATTACGAAAGATTCTGAGGAGCGGGCCATGAGCACAGCACTGCTGGCGCCGGCCGCCGGTTCACCAGCGCCCGGGAAAAAGACGATTCCCGCGGGCGGTGGCGCCGCGGCGCTCTATCTCGCTTTCCGGCTGAGTGAGGAAGTCTATGCCATCGATATTCTGCGCATCCGGGAGATCCTCGAGTACAGCCTGCCGACCAGCGTGCCGATGATGCCGCCTGCAGTACGCGGTGTCATCAACCTGCGGGGGGCAGTGGTGCCGGTGATCGACCTTGCGGTTCGCTTTGGCCACCCAGCCACCCGCGTCGGCAAGCGAACGTGCATCGTCATCGTCGAAGCGGCGCACGCGGGCGCCATCCAGATCCTCGGCTTGATGGTCGATGGCGTCAATTCAGTGATGGAAATCGGCGCCGACAGCATCGAACAACCGCCGGCCTTCGGGACGCGCGTCGACACCGACTTCATCGCCGGCATGGCGCGGGTCAATGGCCGCTTCGTGATCCTGCTCGATATTGCTCGCGTCCTGTCGATCGACGACATGGCGGTGATCCGGGCCGAGGTCGCCAGCGCGTGAATGTTTGCCTGCCGCGAGGATAGATCAGTGATGCGACGAGAAATCAAGGTCATGATCGTGGACGACTCGGCAGTGGTGCGCAAGGTGATGAGCGCCATTCTCGACCGCGACCCCGATATCCGCGTCATCGGCACGGCCCACGATCCGCTCTTCGCGATCGAGAAGATGCGTCGCGAGTGGCCGGATGTGCTGACGCTGGACATCGAGATGCCGCGCATGGACGGCATCACCTTTCTCGGCCAGCTGATGAACGAGCGACCGACACCGGTGGTCATCTGCTCATCACTGACCACCGCCGGCGCCGAAACCACGCTGCAGGCCCTGGCGGCCGGCGCCGTCGCGATCATCAGCAAGCCCGGCCTCGGGGTCGGGGATTTCCTGCGCGCTTCGAGCGACGACCTGGTCGCCGCCGTCAAGGCGGCGGCGCGGGCCAACATGGGCGCCGTGCAACGCAGCGTGCGGCCGGCACGGGCGCCGGTGAGCACGCCGGCAGCGCCGCGCCCGGTGACCCTGCAGACCACCGAGCGCCTGGTCGCCATCGGCACCTCCACCGGCGGGACGGTGGCGCTGGAAGCCTTGCTCACCGAATTGCCACGCGTCTCGCCGGGACTCGTCATCGTCCAGCACATGCCGGAGATGTTTACCGCAGCCTTTGCCGCGCGCCTCGATCGCCTTTGTCAAATCTCGGTTCAGGAAGCACGCAACGGACAACGGGTGCTGCCCGGTCTGGCGCTGATCGCCCCCGGCGGCAAGCATATGCAACTGGCCCGCAGTGGCGCCCAGTACATCGTCGAGGTGCGCGATGGGCCGATGGTCAATCGCCATCGCCCATCGGTCGATGTGCTGTTCCGTTCGGTCGCGCGACATGCCGGCAGAAATGCCATGGGCGTGATCATGACCGGGATGGGCGACGATGGTGCACGCGGCTTGAAGGAGATGCACGACGCCGGCGCCCATACGCTGGCGCAGGACGAGGCGAGTTGCGTCGTCTATGGCATGCCGAAGGAAGCGGTGAAGCTCGGCGCGGTCGATCGCAGCCTGCCGCTGGCCGCGCTGGCCGCGGCGATCATGAGTGGGGCTTGATGTCGCAAGCTGCCGGTTCGGTATTGTCCGGTAGGTCGGTCGTCTCCCCGCTCGGCCCGCAAGCCGCCCCGACGACGCGGCCAAAGCGGGTCACCCCGGCGCCCCTGACCGTTCAACCTCGTTCTCGAGGTCGGCAGCCCGGGCCCGCAGTGCCGTCGCCAGCGCTTCGGCGTCGCTCGCCCGACGTGCCAGCGATGCCCGCGCCTTGAGGTCGGGCAGGCTTTGCCGCAGGCTGTCGAGCTGGCCGGTGACATTGGCCACCTGCCCTTCCTTGCCGGCGAGGTCGGCGCGCAGCTGGGCAAGTTGCTGCGCGAGCCCTTGCGTTTCGCGCAATCGTTCCGAGCGTTGCGTTTCGCTCTCGGCGCGCAATTCGATGACCTGCCCGCGCAGTCGGGCGTTCTCCGCCTGCAAGGCCTTCAGGGTGACGAGATCGGCACGAGTGCCACAGCCCACCTGGTGCTGGATCCTGTGGATGTCGGCGTAGATGTGTTCCGCCAGCGTTGCGTCGCACGACGGGTGCGTCCAGCTCGCCCAGAGTGCGCCCGGCAGGTCGCTGCCACTCGCGCTGCACTCGCGCCACAGGTCCTGCAGCGCCGCCGCGTTCCTGGCGGCGGCGAACCTGCGGACGTGCCGGTGAAAGCGCTTCTCAAGCGTCTTGTGCAGGAGTTCGGACAGGCGGGTGCGGGTTTCGCAGGTGCCGACCGCGGTCGTGTGCAGTTCAAAATCGGTGGAGGCAGCAGCCAAGCGCATCACATAATTGAGAACAGTTCGCATCATAGGCCGGGAAATCGACCTTGTAAACAAGAACAATTCTTATTTGAAAAAGACTTTCGATGCGTATCAATGAGAACCATTCTCAGGTATATTCGGCCCGTCCTGGTCAGGATCAGAAAAAGATCCTGCAGGGGCAACTTCTGCGGACTTCCGTATCCGGGATCCGTTGCCACAGCAATCCCTGCAGATCCACATTGACAGCGCACGCGAACAAGGAAAACCGAACCCATGAATGCCATGACACAGACCCCCGGCTTTGCCATCGACGACTGCAGCGAGGGGGGTGAGACGATGATTTTGACGCACAAGCTTCGCCCGCGGCTGACGGCGTTGCTGCTGTGCCTGGCGGGCCAGATGCTGACCGCCTCGGCAATGGCCGCTGAGCCCGCCGTGCCACCAGCAGGCATCGAGGCCGGAGAAGTGGCCGTACAGACCGATGCCGCCCCCGACTGGCAGGCGAGCACCCTCAGCGGAGACTGGGGAGGCGCCCGCAAGTGGCTGTACGACGCCGGCGTCGAGGCCGACCTCGTGTACACCGCCGACTTCCTGCGCAACAACACCGGCGGCCTGCAACGCGGCAGCGCCTACATGGGTCACCTCGACCTCATCGTGCAGCTGGACGGCGAGAAGCTCTTCGGCTGGACGGGCGGCTCCGGCTATCTGCAGTTGATCGACAACAGCGGCGACCGCTTCAACCTCAACCAGGTCGGCAGCCTGATGGGGGTCGACAACCTCGAAGCGCCGGTGAACCGCAGCGGCGTTTTCCAGGCCTGGCTACAACAATCCTTTCTCGACGGCCAGGCGTCGCTGCGGGTCGGCCTTTACCCGCTCGACAGCGAGTTCTATATCGCCGATGCGGCGGGAGTCTTCGTGCATCCATCCTTCGGCATGGGAGCCGAGGTGGCGAGCTTCGGCAGCCTCGCCGGGCCTTCGATCTATGCCACGAGTTCGTATGGCGCGCGACTGCGGGTCGATCCCGATCCCGCCTGGTACGCCATGCTGGCGATCACGCAAGGGGTCGACAGCGCGCGCGCGCCGACCGCCGGCCCGCACCTGGGCTGGCAGGACGGTCGCGGCAGCATGCTGATCGGCGAAGTCGGCTTCAGCCCGCTCAAGGCGCAGCTCACCGGCGAGCCAGCCGGATCCGCTGGATCAGCCGGGAAGGATGACTTCGAGCCGATCAGCAAGCTGGCTATGGGAATCTGGCGCTTTTCGCCGCAATTTCCGGAGCTGGTGAACGTCGATGCCAGCGGCGAGCCGCAGTCGGCCACCCACTGGGGCGCCTATGCCATCGCCGAACAGACGCTCTATCGCCTCCCGGAATCGAATCGCGATCTCGCAGCGTTCATCCGCTACGGCTTCACCGACGGTGCCACCACTCTCCTCGACTA
>JAZKUF010000003.1:0-659207 GCA_036625225.1 Candidatus Accumulibacter jenkinsii
CGTCCAACGGCGACGTGAATCTGTGCTGCGGCAGCTATGCAGCCAGCGACCGCATGGGAAACGTTTTTGAATCGCCGTTGAGCAAGATCTGGAATAATCGTCTTTACCGCGCGGCGCGGCGTAGTATTTCTTGTCGCTCTGCACCGGACATGCCAAAGGTCTTGTGCGTGGACTGTCCTGGCCGATTGCTTTAGACAACCGCTGATTAATTCACCTCAAGATCAGGCGTTCATTCTAACGCGTTGCCGGATTGCCGAACGTTTCGTTTGATGAGTTCTGATCGGCGTTGGTGTAGTATATTGGCATACTTTTCGGAGTGATATCCTGTATGGATATATTCCTGACTTTGGGCAAGCGCTCCCTCTTTTTCCACCCTTCGTCATGCAGCAGGCGCAATTTGCCCTACCCGGACAGATTCTGGCATGCCCAAGTAGGTAAAGGTGTTGAGGATAGCCGCCCGGACGTGGGCTTCGGTGACTTGCCGCTCGAAGGTCCGGGAGTACAGGGTGTCGCCCAGTTGCTTCAGTCGGTACATCATGTTTTCCGCGATGCTGCGCCGGTGGTAGCCGCTCTCGTTCTTCCAGACGCTCTTTCCCTTGGCGTCGATCTCTTGGAGGATCGCATCGCGGGGATGGTCGTCTCCCCAGGCAACGGCGCCTTCCCGCGGGGGAATGGTGGCACGCGCGCCCCGCTCGGCGATGGCTGCGTGGCAGCCGTGGCTGTCGTAGGAACCATCGGCCGATACCTGGTCGATCTCGCCTTCGACCTGGTCGAGCAGGCCGGGCAGGATTTCGCTGTCGCCCCAGTCGGCCGTGGTCACTTCAATGCCGATGATGTCCTTGGTGCTTTCGTCTACGGCCAGGTGGATCTTGCGCCACGTCCGCCGCTTGCCGACCCCGTGCTGGCGTACCTTCCATTCCCCTTCGCCGAAAATCTTCAGCCCGGTCGAATCGACCACCACATGCGTCGGCCCCTGGCGCGGCCGGCGCGGAATCGTCACCGAAATTTCCCGCCGCACGTCGCGACAGGTAGCTGTGGTCCGGGACCGGCAGGTCCAGGTGGCTCAGGCGCATCAAGGACCTCACCAATCCTTCCGTGGCCCGGTAAGGCAACTGGAACAACGCCTTGATCGTCAGGCATGTCTGGATGGCCATATCCGAGTACTGCCCAGGGGTGCCACGCCCCACCGGCGGCGGTGGTGTCCAGTGGTCCCGAATGCTTTCATCGTCGAACCAGATCGTCAGATTGCCGCGATTGACCAGCGCCCGGTCGTACTCCGACCAGTTCCTCACCCGATACTGCTGCTTCAGCCCCACCTCGCCCGTGTCCGCCTTCACCCGCATGGCCATCTCGCACCCTCCTCTTGCCGCCAAACCCCGAACTCCGGGGGTTCATGCCAATATACTACACCAACGCCGTTCTGATCAGATTCTGTCGATCCGCGGCACGCAATGCCGAGGCCCCCGGCGAGGAAGCGCCGCATCACCAGAAAGATGATCAAGGCGTGCGTCACCCTGCAGGCACCTTCTACTGCGTCCGAAGAGCCGCCAAACCATCTCATCGCACCAGGGACGCGCCGCGAGCAAAGCTCCACGGCCTGTGGATGTTCGGCAAGCGAGCCTGGTTGCCCGCCTGGCGATCTGACTACCTCGGCGGAAAAGCGCGGGCGAACCGCAAGTGGCGCCGATTCCGCTGGCCCTGCTTCAAGACTGGTTGCCTGAGACTGCTCTCGCAATTTGGCGCGATCTCGGCGATGATTGAAGCAATGGGGCGTCCTGAGCGAGGTTAAGCGCACCGCGCAGTCACTACGCGTGCTGACCAACTATCTCGAGCGCCATCCACCAGCGCTGATTCGTGGCAAGACCAGGGAGTTGCAGTGATGAAGCCCGCCGGAAGATGAGCAGACGAGACAAGCGGCGAAGCGGTCTCGCCGTTCCCTCTGCCGCCGCCGCTGCCGCGGGACCTGCGCGGTCGCGCTGGCGACTGATGGCCGGCCTCGTCCTGGCAGCACTGGTCACCGCGGTATTGATCTTCCTCGCCCGGGCGTCGGCGCCGCCGAGCGATCCCGCACTGGCCAGCGCAAAGGCCGATGTGCCGGCAGAAGTTCCCGCGGCCGCTGCGGCCGGCTACGTCGGTGCCGAAGCCTGCAGGACCTGTCACGAGAGCGAATTCAAGGCCTGGTCGGGTTCGCATCATCAACTGGCGATGCAGGCGGCGACGCCGGCGAGCGTACTGGGCAACTTCGACAATGCCCGCTTCACCAAGGATGGCGTCGAGTCGACCTTCTTCAGGCGCGGTGACCAGTTCATGGTGCGCACCGACGGTCCGGACGGCCGGCTTGGCGACTACGAAATCCGCTACACCTTCGGTGTCTATCCGCTGCAACAGTACCTGATCCCCTTCCCGGGCGGGCGTTACCAGGTGCTGCAGATCGCCTGGGATGCGCGGACCAAAGGCGAAGGCGGACAGCGCTGGTTCCATCTCTATCCGCAGCAGCGGGTCGACCATCGCGACCCCCTGCACTGGATCGGCGTCTACCACAACTGGGCGCTGCAGTGCGCCGAGTGCCATTCGACCCCACCTCCGCAAGGGCTTTGATCCGGCAAGCCAGACCTACCAGACCACCTGGAGCGAGATCAACGTCGGCTGCGAAGCGTGCCACGGCCCGGCGTCGGCGCATGTCGAGCAGGCCCGCCGCGCCACCCCGCCCTATGCCGCGGCAGATGACAAGACGCTGCCGTCGCTGAAGACGCGCTGGCAAGAGGCGTGGTCTTTCCCCGGTGAAGGTGCCCGCACCGCTGTCCGCGATCGCCCGCCCGAGCCTGCCGGAATGAACAGCTGCGCCGCCTGCCATTCCCGCCGCTCGACACTGAGCGAGGCGCGCACGGCCGGGGCCGTGCTCGAAGACAGCCATCGCCTGGCACTGCTGATGACACCGAACTATCACGCCGACGGTCAGCAGCACGAGGAGGTTTATGTCTGGGGGTCCTTCCTGCAGAGCCGCATGCATCAGAACGGCGTCACCTGCATGGACTGCCACGAGCCGCATTCGCATCAGCTGCGGCGCACAGGCAATGCGCTGTGCACGCGCTGCCACGCGGCGAGCGAGTTCGACCGCCCGACTCATCACCATCATCAGGCCAGTGGCAAGGGCGCCGATTGCGTCACCTGTCACATGCCGGCGCAGAACTACATGGTCATCCACGCCCGCCAGGACCACAGCCTGCGCCTGCCCCGTCCCGATCTCTCGCTGTCGCTCGGCAGCCCGAATGCCTGCACCCAGTGTCACCGCGACCGCCAGCCGCAGTGGGCGGCGGCGGCCATGGATCGGTGGTATGGCAAGGCCTGGCGCGAGCGCCCGCACTATGGCAAGACGCTGCATGCGGCCCGCACCCAGGGCGTGCGGGCCCTGCCCGACCTGCTCCAGCTCGCCACCAGCCCGAGCGCAGCGGCGATCGTTCGCGCCACCGCCGCGACGCTGGCCCAGCCTTACGCGACTCCGGCCACGCTGCCGGCAGCCAGCGCACTGCTGCAGGAGGACGATCCCTTGCTGCGTATCGCCGCGCTCGGCCTGCTGGCGTCGGCCCGAGCCGGCAAAGCGGGTTCTGACGGCAGCACCGCTGCTCTCGGACGCTGTCCGCGGCGTGCGCATCGAAGCAGCAAACGTGCTTGCCGACATCCCCGACAGTCAGCTTCCGGCAGACCGGCGCGCGGCTCGTCAGGCCGCCCAGCAGGAGTACGAGGCGACTCTCGCGCTCGAAGCCGACTGGCCGTCGGGCCAGGTGAACCTCGGCAACCTGCGCCTGCGACAGGGACGCAGCGACGAAGCCGTCGCCGCCTTCGAACGTGCGATCTCGCTCGACCCCCAGCTCTCCGACGCTTACATCAATCTTGCCGATTCCTGGCGCCAGCAGGGGCGCGAGGCGGCAGCGGCAGACGTCCTGCGGCGGGGGCTTGCCGAACTGCCGCGCGACGCCGATCTGCACCATGCGCTCGGCCTGTTGCTGGTGCGCACGGGCCAGGCGCAGGAAGCCATCAGCGAACTTGGCCTGGCCGCCCGCCTCGCGCCGGACAATGCCCGCCATGCCTATGTGCACGCCATTGCCGTGCATTCCGCCGGCCAGCCGAAGCAGGCGCTGGCACTGCTGCGCGAGGCCGGCAAACGCCATCGCAACGACGTGGACATCCTGGCTGCGCGACTGTCGATTAGCCGCGAGACGGGCGATGCACGCGCAGCGCTGGCCTACGCCAAAGAACTCGACCGGATCGTTCCGGGCGATGCCGCTCTCGAGCGGCTGATCGCCGAACTCGAAGCCGCCCGACTGCCACCCCCCGCGCGCTGATTGACGGCCGCTGCCGCATGCCAATATACTCGGCCGCTTGCGGTCGCGTGGTCCGCGCCCCTGATCACCGCCCGCGTGCGTCGGCCTTGGTCTGCGGCCCGCGCGACGGGATTTCGGAACGATCAGGGAGCGAGGATGCAAGCGATGCGGCGAACAAAAATTGTGGCGACGATTGGCCCGGCCACCTCCGCGCCGGCCACCCTGCGGCAGTTGCTGGAAGCCGGTGTGGACGTGGTGCGGCTCAACGCGGCGCACGCAGACATGGAAACACACAGCAACAGTGTCCGCCGGGTGCGGGAGATGTCCCAGCTGCTCGGCCGTCACGTCGGCATCCTGGTCGATCTGCCCGGACCCAAGATCCGCTCCGGAGTCGTGGTCGGCGACGCGGTCGAACTCGAGAACGGCCAGGAATTCGTGCTCAGCGGCATCGACGACGGCCAGGGCGATGCCCTGCATGTCGCCACGACACTGCCCGATCTCGCGCAGTGGGTGCGCCCGAACGACGACGTCTACCTGGCCGACGGCGCCATCGTGCTGCGCGTGCTGGCTTCGGTAGGCAACGATGTGCGCACCGAAGTGATTCGCGGCGGTACCCTGCGCTCGCGCAAGGGAATGCACCTGCCGCGCGCCGAAGCGCATGTCGAACCGTTCACCGAGCGCGACGCGCTGGCGCTCGAGATGGCGATTGCCGCCAAGGTGGATTTTCTCGGTCTGTCGTTCGTCCGCCGCGCCGAAGATGTCGAGCGCGTGCGCGCCATGCTGCCAAAACGCGGCATGCGGCCGGCGCTGGTGCCCAAGATCGAAACCGCAGCGGCGATCGACAACCTTGCCGGCATCGTCCGCGCTGCCGACGCGGTGATGGTCGCGCGCGGCGACCTCGGCATCCAGATGCCGGCGCGCAGCGTTCCGCTGCTCCAGAAGGAGATCATCCGCTTCTGCAACCTGGCCGGCAAACCGGTGATCACGGCGACGCAGATGCTCGAGTCGATGACGCGCTCACCGTTGCCGACCCGCGCCGAGGTCAATGACGTCGCCAACGCCGTGCTCGACGGCACCGACGCCCTGATGCTCTCGGAAGAGACTGCGGTCGGGCTCTACGCGACGGCCACCGTGCGCATGATGAGCGAAGTGGCGGAATCGGCCGAGGCCTGGCCACGCCAGCGTGTCGTCCCCGAAACTGGCGGGGCCGACGGCGACCGCGTCGCCTGGGCCGTCGCCCACGCCGCGGTGCAGGCGGCAGAGGATCTCGGCGTCGCCGCCATCCTCTGCCCGACGCGCAGCGGCGAAACCGCCCACCGGGTCGCTGCCTTTCGCCCCAGGGTGCCGATTGCCGGCATGTCGGCCAATCCCGGCGTACTCGGGGGCCTGTCGCTGGTGTGGGGAGTGCAGCCGCTACTGCTGCCCGAAAACCTCGACCCCGGCGAGCAACTGCGCATCGCCATCGCCGCCGCGCGGGCCGCCGGCATCGTCCGCGCCGGCGATCTGGTCGCTTTCGTCTTCGGATCGGCCGGACCGCGCGCCGGCAGCACCGACAGCGTGCGCATCGTTCGCGCCTGACCCGGCAAGGCAGTCAGGCTTTGACTTGCCCGGGCAGAAATGCCTGGAGGCATCACCGGCGCGCGATCCGCTCACATAACGAACAAGAATTGACGAGATGACCGCCAACGCCTTCCACAACATCACCCAACCGAAGTTTAACGTGCGCCGTGCCAAGGCGCTGTCTTCTCGCGGGTGCGAATCCCGTCCGGTAACTTTCGTTCCGACCGGTAGCAACTGGAGCAGTCGTGGAGGTAACGAAGCGGCTGAAGCCTCTGGTGTAGAGGGTTCTGTAAGGAACTTGGCGAACATGCAGGCCGTAATGTGAGTGAACACTGAGCAGGCCTCGAAAACGGTGATGCGGAAGCCGACCCGGCGTTAATACGGGGAAGGCCGTTGTCCCAGGTGAAGCGAACGAAAAGCAGCCTGTGGTTCCGCCGGGGTATTGGTGACGGCATGCATGAAGAGGAAGGCAGAGGCAACACGGGAAGCCCCCTTCACGTGGTCAGCGCAAGACCAACCGGACGCCCGCGAGGGACAGGCCGGGCGAGTTGGGGTGGCGGAGAGGCCCGTAGTACCGTTGAAGTGTAAGCGTCCAGCCCACCCACGTCAGGGGGTGCTGACTTACCCCCGTTTTTTGAGCGGCAGCAACTCGTCGAGGCGGCTGTTGGGCCAAGTGGGAAGTTTTTGCAGGGTGTTGGTGAGCCAGGCCATGGGCTCGATGCCGTTCAAGCGCGCGGTTTCGAGCAGCGACTGAATGGCCGCGGCACGCTTGCCGGCGGCCTCCGAACCTGCGAACAACCAATTTTTCTTCCCGACGGCGATCGGGCGAATGGCGTTTTCGATAGGGTTGTTGTCGATCGGGTAGAAGCCATTCTCGGCATAACGAGCGAGAGCGCGCCAGCGCTTCAACGTGTAATCGATGGCCCGGGCCAGGGCCGAGCCGTTGGCGACCGACTTGCGGGTGTTCAGGAGCCATAGGTGCAGGGACTCGAGTCGCGGCTGACTGTGCATCTCGCGCAGACGGGCCCGTTCCTCGACCGTGAGGTCCTTCGCCTGCGCCTCGACGGCATACAGTTCGCCGATGCGGCGAAGGGCTTCCGTCGCGACCGGGCTGGCGTTGGCCTGGTGCAGGTCGAAGAACTTGCGGCGCGCATGGGCCATGCAGCCCAGTTCGATCACTGATCCCTGAAACAGCACCTTGTAACCGGCGAAGTCATCGACCATCAGGGCGCCTTCCCATTGCGCCAGGAAATTCACGGCATGTATGCCGGCCCGGCCCGGTTGATAGTCGAAGACGACAATCGGCGGGTCATTTTCCAAGGCATTGTTGCGGTACGCCCAGAGATACGCCCGCTTGGTCTTCCCCTTGCCTGGATCAAGCTGTTGCACCGGGGTTTCATCCGCATGTAACACCTCGCTCTCGCGCAGCAATTCGCCCAGGCGAAGCCAGAGGGGTTCGAGGGCATAGCCGACGCGACCCACCCACTCGGCCAGCGTCGAGCGGGCGAGCGGGACGCCAGACCGGGCGGCCTGCTGTTCCAGGCGATAGAGCGGCAGGTGATCCAGGAACTTGCTGATCATGACCCACGAGAGCAAGGCCGGGGTCGCCATTCCGCCATCGATCACGCTGCGCTCGGCCGGTGCCGCCGTCAGCGTCTCGCAGGGCCGGCAGGCGTATTTGGGATAAACGTGCTGTTCGACGAAGAACTGCGCCGGGACGATATTGAGTTTCTCGGTCACGTCCTCGCCGATCAGCACCAACGCCTGACCGCATTCGCCGCAGGTGCAGTTCTCGGGTTCGTGGCGAATTTCAACGCGCGGCAGATGCTCCGGCAGGGGCTGACGACCGGCGCGTTCGCGTTTGGGCTTCTTCTCGGGTACCGGTTGATCCGACGGCGTTTCAGCGACCTGGAGCGCTTCGGCCAGACGGGCTTCGCAGGCAGCAATGTCGGCCGCCAGGTTTTCATCGAAGAGGTCGCGTTCGGCGGCGACCATGGCTTCGCTCTTCACGCCGAATTTCATTCGGCGTAAATGAGCAAGTTCGAGCGTCAGCTTTTCGATCTTGGCATCGCGCCAGTGAATTTCCGTGGCGCTGGTCTTGGCCTGTTCCAGCAGACCGCCAACCCGATTTTCGACCCAGGCCAGCAGTTCTGGTGAGGGGGAGAAGGCGGCAAGTTCGGTCGCTAAATCCATGAGGCATTATACCGCAGACATCGCATGGAAAGCTCCTGAAAGCCAGGTAGATAGCCGATTATTATCACTTTTTTCGCGGCAGTGACGCGGCCGTTACACTTGCCAGTGTCCCGGCGCTGGGGCTTCCCGACGTTGCCAGTCAACGCCCGCGATCAGCCACCGCCATTGCCCCGGCGTCAGGGAAAAAACCGCCTCGCCAGCGCTCGGCCACGTGAAACCGCCCCGGTGTAGGCGCCGTTGCGCTAGCCACACGCCCGTGCCATCCCACACCAGCAGTTTGAGTCGGCTTCGCTTGCGATTGGTGAAGGCGTAAGCACTGCCGTCACAAGGGGAGCGCCCGAGACTCGCCTGGATGCGGGCAGACAAGCCGTCAATGCCCAGGCGCATGTCTACCGGTTCGAGAGCCAGCCAGATGCGCTCCAGCGGTACGCCGAGGGTCGCGCTCATGAGTGGTTTGCCCAGAGTGCCACCAGCCACTCGGCCGGCGGCAGCAGGCCAAATTCGAGTCGCCAGCCGTTCGGGCTGGCGAGCGACAGGCACGGCATTGAGACCAGCGGATCGGCAACGATCGTTGCCCGAATCAGCGTCAGCGGCTCGCCGACGGCGGCCCCACCTTCGCGCTTGGCCAGACGCTGATGCCAGTAACTCAGCGAATGGTCCTTCAGCCCGTGCCGGTCACAGTACGCTCTCTGCGACTCCCCACTCGCCCGCCACTCGGCAACATGCCCTCGCCAGTACGCTTCCCGCTCGCCGTTCTTGTCCATCGCAACCTCCCATCGAAAGCCGGGAGGTTGCGCTATCTCGTCCGACTTTTACAGGTGGAGCGGTCGGACGCTTACGTTGAAGTCGGGTAATGCCGATGGAGGAAAGGGGCCTTTGTTCAAGACCAACGCAAGAAGCGGAAAGGGATAGGAGATTGGGCAACCTGCAAACTCCGCTAAACGTTCAGAAACTGCAGATAGCGTTACATGCCAAAGCGAAGGAAGAACCCGAATTCCGGTTCTACCTCCTGTACGACAAGATTTATCGACGGGACGTGCTCGACCACGCCTACCGAAGCTGCAAAGCCAACAAAGGTGCAGCCGGCGTGGATGGAATGCGGTTCGAAGACATCGAAGCGTACGGCGAGGAACGCTGGATCGGGGAACTGGCGGAACGGCTGAAGAGGAAAGACTACCGACCGGAAGCGGTCAAGCGGGTCTGGATTCCGAAGCCGAACGGCAAACTGCGCCCTTTGGGGATTCCGACGATCACCGACCGAGTCGTACAAACGGCCGCCATGATCGTGCTGGAACCTATTTTTGAAGCCGACCTGCAACCGGAGCAATACGCCTACCGGGCAGAACGGGGGGCGCAGGATGCGGTAAATGCGGTCCATCGGTTGCTGAACACAGGACACCAACAAGTCGTGGATGCGGATCTGTCAGGCTACTTCGATAGCATCCCGCATGCCGAACTGATGAAGAGCGTGGCCCGTCGGATCGTCGATCGGCACGTGTTGCACCTCATCAAGCAATGGCTGGAGGCGCCTGTGGAAGAGGACGAGGGACACGGTCACCGGAAACGGACGACGTCCAACCGGGATACCGGGCGCGGCACACCTCAGGGGGCGCCCATCTCACCGCTACTTTCAAATCTGTACATGCGGCGATTCATTCTGGGCAGCGGCCAGTCTTCCTGCTTGATCGGAAAGTGCCGCCCCAGGTTGAGTACCGTGATCTGACGGACCTTGCCCCCGATACGCTGCGTGCGCACCAGTCGATAGGTGAAGTAGCCCTCACCCGTGGCTTTGTTGTTCGTTCTCGTTTGGCGTATAAACATCCACACGAGCGTACAACAAAAACAAGGGGTTTGGCCGCCTCAGCCAAACTATTATGGCACCACAAAACGTTTTTGAAAATCTACCAACAATAAAATCAACAGCCTAGGCGCGCGCTGCCCTGGAAAAGACCGGAATATGCCATGAGGATGTTAAAGAGGGGCTGGCAGGCTTCAGGAGCCGCGCATCACGCACAACAAGGCACTGGCCGCTGCCAGACTGCCAGCACTCTCTATCCATGGCCTACGTCGCTCGTTTGGTACGCTTGCCGAGTGGGTTGAATGCCCGGCTGGAGTCTCCGCGCAGATCATGGGCCACAAGCCCTTGGCGCTCACCAGAAGTGACCCGCTTTTGCTCACCAGAATTGACCCATCGCCGACGCTCGCCGTAAGGCCTGGAAGGGGATAAAAGGAGTCGCACCGCACCCCGTCGCATTTAAGCGGTAAGGACAGATTCCGAACGTTCGCTCCCTGGCGGCGCTTGAGAAGGCGTTCGCTGCCCTCGGCATCTCCATCGGCTTCCTGCCCGCCCTCGTAAGCTTCCCTCCTGCCTGAGCACCCCACCGGCCGCCGTATCTTCCGTCACGATGACATCGTGCAGGGAGATCAGTCATGGATGTGCGGCAGTGTAAGGCATGCCACAAGCCGTTCCGGCCCCGTGCGCAGAATCCCGACCAGTGCTTTTGTTCAGAGGCCGCCTGCCAACGCGAACGGCGACGCCGTTGGCAGGCGGCCAGGCGCAGTCGCGATCCGGATTATCGGGAGAACCAGAAACGCGCCCAGAAGACGTGGGCCGAGCGCCACCGCGACTATTGGCGGGATTATCGACGCCTGCATCCGGAGTATGTCGCGCGAAATCGCGCCCGGCAGCAGGAACGGGCGCGTATCAAGGCAGCGGAAGGCGTTGCAAAGATGGACGCGTCAAAGGCGGCAATGCCCTTTCCCTCAGGCACTTACCGTTTGTCTCCGGTGGCGGACGCGTCGCTTGCAAAGATGGACGCGTGGATGGTTGAAATCACTGTGATTACAGCGCCTTGCGCGGCACCCTGAGGCATTTGCCGTGACTTGCAAAGAGAGGACGCGATCGCTTTGCGGCGGCACTGGCAGTACGCTTGGTCCGACAGGAGGAAGTTGGCATGGATCAATCCGCCGCTGTGGTGAGCCTGGATTTGCACCGCCTGGAACTGCGTTACGCGTCGCTGCGCTTGCTCGATGCGCCGGCGATTGCGCGTCTGGCGCAGTCGATCGCGGTCAATGGTCAGCTCGTTCCCTGCATTGCGGTGGCTGGGGAAGGTGACGCGTTCATCCTGATCGATGGCTATCGGCGCGTGGGCGCGTTGCGCCATCTCGGACGCGATACGGCCAAGGTCGAATGCTGGCAGGCCGACCTGGCGCAGGCACTGTTGGGCGTCCTGGCCCGGACGAGAAGCCGGGCGTTTGCACCGATCGAGGAAGCGTTTCTGTTGCGCGAGCTGATGTCGGGCGCGCAGTTGAGCCAGCATCAAATCGCCCGGCGCTGCGGGCGCGATGTGAGCTGGGTTAATCGCCGCCTGCAACTGCTCACCCATCTGTCGGACCGCGTGCTCGACGCGGTACGCCAGGGGGATGTCTCCACCTGGGCGGCGGTGCGCATCCTTGGACCGTTGGCGCGCGCCAACAGCGCGCACGCCGAACGGATGCTCACGACCCTGCGCACGACGCCGCTCTCGACACGGCAGTTGGCGAGTTGGTTCGCGCAGTATCAACGCGCTTCGCAGACGGTGCGCGAGCGCATGGTCGACGCGCCGCGCCTGTTGCTCGAGACCTTGGCGAGCCAGCAGGAAGAGAAGAGCGCCGAGCGCTTGCGCGAAGGGCCGGAAGGTGAGGTGCTGGCCGATATCCGTATTCTCGAAGCCGTCGGCGCCCGCCTGGCGCGGCGTTTAGCCGCCTTGGCTTCGCCCTCGACCGCTCTGCCGCCGGCCATTCTCGCCGCGGTGGGTTCTCTCCAACAGGCGTTGGCCTCTTTGCAGCGCCATCTGACAAGGGTTTGCCCTCATGACGACACGTCCAGAGATGCGTCAATCCGTCCAGACGCTGCATCGGCAGGGTCTGGCGGTACGGGAGATCAGCCGGCTTCTGAAGCTCTCGCGTAATACGGTTCGCCGCCTGGTGCAATTGCCTGCGGATTCCCCGGCCGACACGCCGTCGGAAGGCTGCCCGGCGCCGGTCCTCCTCTGGCTCGTTCCGGCTTTCGAACGCGCCCGCGGCAACGGCGTGCGGATACAAGAGATGCTGCACGCGGAACTAGGCCTCGATCCCGGCTACAGCACACTGACCCGCTGGATCCGGCAAGCCGGCCTGCGTACGCCGCCCAAACGGTCCGGCGAGTATGTCTTCATGCCGGGCGAGGAGATGCAGCACGATACCTCGCCCCATCGCGTGCTCCTGGCCGGCAAGCCGGTGATGGCACAATGCGCGTCCTTGATCCTGGCCTATTCGCGTTTCCTCTTCGTCCAGTACTATCCGCGCTTCACGCGCTTTGAAGCCCGGCAGTTCCTGCTCGAGGCCGTTCGTTTCATGGCCGGCGCCTGTCCGCGGTGCGTCATCGACAACACCAGCGTGATCGTCGTCGCGGGGGCGGGTGACGAGGCCGTGTTCGCGCCCGAAATGGTGGCTTTTGCCCGCACGCTGGGCTTCGCGTTCCGCGCTCACCAGGTCAATCATCCCGATCGCAAAGGGCGCGTCGAAAGACCTTTTGCCTATGTGGAAGGCAATTTCCTGGCCGGACGGGAGTTCCACGATTTCGCCGACCTGAATCGGCAGGCGCTGGCCTGGTGCCAGGAAATCGCCAACGCCAAACCGAAGCGCGCCTTGGGCGTGGCGCCGCTCGCCGCCTACGCCGTCGAGAAACTTAGCCTGCAGCCGCTGCCCGACGTGCTGCCGCCGGTCTATCAGGTGGTCGAGCGGGTCGTCGATCTGTACGGCTTCGTTTCGCTCGAAACCAATCGCTATTCGGTTCCCGAACGCTGGGTCGGCCAGGCCTTGAGCGTCTATCAGTATCCGGCCGAAGTCCGCATCTGCCATCGCGACCAGGTGGTCGCCGTCCATGCGCGTCTGGTCGGCGTGCGGGATGCCCGGCAGAAACT
The DNA here is from genome assembly GCA_036625225.1 of Candidatus Accumulibacter jenkinsii. Classification (GTDB taxonomy): domain Bacteria; phylum Pseudomonadota; class Gammaproteobacteria; order Burkholderiales; family Rhodocyclaceae; genus Accumulibacter; species Accumulibacter jenkinsii. Next base: position 13,019 of record JAZKUF010000003.1, read on the forward strand.
GCCCGAGCATCATCCCACTCCCCAGCGCCGGCAGCAAACGCCGCCGCGCGAGGCTACCTGGCTGCGCGGCCACGACCCTGCCCTCGACGCCTATGTCACGGCCCTGGTTACACATGCGCATGGCCGCGGGGTCCGCCCTTTACGCCGCTTGCTGGAATTCAAGCGCACCTATCCGCCGGCGCCTTTCCTGGCCGCCGTGGCGCAGGCCCTGCGCTTTGGTCTCTTTGACCTCGGGCGCCTGGAAGCCTTGATCCTGCAGCAGGTCGCCGGCGATTTCTTCAATCTTGACGAGGGGAATGACGATGCGTGAGCCGCTGAAAGCCTTGATTGCGCAGATGCACTGGTCAGGGATCGAGCGCGTGCTCGATGAAGAGCTCGATCGGGCCGAACGGCAAGGAACGCCCGTCCCCGAGGTCCTCTTTCGCCTGCTGCGCGCCGAAGACGCGGCGCGGCGCGAGAAGAGCCTCGCTTACCGCCTGGCACAGGCTCATTTGCCCTGGCCATGGACCTTGCAGTCCTTTCCCTTCGACCGCCAGCCCAGTGTGAACAAGTCGCAACTCCTTACCCTGGCCGGCCTGGACTTCCTGCGCCGCGGCGAGAATATTCTCCTCATCGGTCCGCAAGGCACCGGCAAGTCCGGGATCGCCATCGGCCTCGTCCGCGAAGCTTGCCTGAACGGTTATCGCGCCCGCTTCTATCCCGCTCAGGATCTGCTCGATGCGTTGTATGCTTCCCTCGCCGACCGCTCCACCGCTCAACTGATCAAGAATCTGAGCCGGATTCCTCTCATCGCCATCGATGAACTCGGCTACCTCAATCTCAAGCCAGAACAGGTCAACGCCTTCTTCCGCCTGATGGATCAACGCTATACCCAAGGACTGTCCACCATCATCACGACCAACCGCTTATGCGGAGCTCCGCATAAGCGGTTTAATGTGGAGTTGAAGATTATGCGGAGCCCCTTGGTCAGAGGCTCTGATTTGATGCTATTTCTTGGGCTGTTCGCTGCGCATAAGGGAGCGGGTCTTGAGCAGGGCGATCAACTGATCGGTCGCCTGGAAGCGCCCGGAGCGCAGTTTGGGTGGGATGACGGATTCAAGCGCTTCGAGCTTTACCGAAGGATCGACGCGGGTATACGTCTCCGTAGTCTGGAGATGAGCGTGCCCTAACCAAAGAGACACTTTTCGAAGATCTTTGGTCGCCTGCAGGACCGTCAGCGCGCAGGTGTGTCGCAAGACGTGAGGGCTGACGCGTTTGTTTGCCAGCGAAGGACACTGCTGCGATGCCGTTGCGACGTGTTTGTGCAAGATGTACTCGAAACCGGAACGAGTCAACGCTTCGCCTTGAGCATTCACAAAAAGTTCGGGTACCCGCATATCGCCGCGTACCGCCAACCATGCACGGAGTGCAGAGGTGGTTTCCTTCCACAACGGCAAGCAACGTTCCCTCCTGCCCTTCCCGTGAACGAGCACGCTTGCCTGCGGCTGTAAAGTCAGATCGGCCAGCCGTAAGCCCACCAACTCCGACACGCGCAATCCGGCCGCATAGCAAAGATGGAGCATGGCGCGGTCTCGGACGCCTTCTCTATGGTCGGGCACGGGCGCGTTCAGAACCGCTTGCATCTCCTCCCCCGTCAGGTGGCGAATCAGGCGCGTATCGGCCTTCTTGAGCGGGATCGCCAGGACGCGCTGAATCTGCTCCATCGCTGAAGGAACTCGATAAGCCATGAAGCGCATGAACGAGCGGATCGCAGCCAGGCGGGTGTTTCTCGAAGTCGGTCCATTGCCGCGCGTGGTTTCCAGGTGAGTCAGGAATCCGCTCACCAGACAGGCGTCGAGCTGCTCAAACTCGAGCGCCGAGGGTGCCACCTTGAGACGATCGCTGGCGTACGTAAACAACAGCTTGAACGCATAGGCGTACGACTCACAGGTGTTCTCGCTGGCATTACGTTCGAGGGGCAGGCGTTGTTGGAGGAAGGCCGTGATGTGGGGTGCGATCGGAGTGGTGGTCATGGCCGCTCTCCGGAGAGGAAGCGTTCGCATCGATCGGCGATGTTGCGCATCAGCTCTGGCGTGGCTTCAAGGTACCAATACGTGTCGGCCACCCGGGCATGACCGAGATACGTCGACAGCGACAACAGGTGCTGCGTGATGTGATCGCGATCATCCGGACAAGTCTCCAGAGATCTGACGGCAAAGGTATGGCGCAGCGAATGCGGTGTGGCATGAGGCTGACCCCGTTTGCGCGGCAGGCCGATCTTCCGGGCGGCCGTCTGGAATGCGGATTCGACATTGCTCAGGCACAGCGGCTTTCGATGCAGGGAGACGAATAGATGAGGATCATCGAATGGAGGCTGATGACGTCGCCGTTCGAGATAGCGCTCGAGGTACGCTTGGGCGGTGTCATGGAGCGGAACGAGGCGGCTCTTGCGAAACTTGGAGCATCGAACGATTAGCCCATCGACGGTGACATCCTCGTAGCACAAGCCGATCGCCTCCGACACGCGAAGGCCTGTGCAGGCGAGTAACGCGAAAAGCGTGCTGTAAGTGTCTCGCCGCAAGCCCTGATAGACGGGCTGAAACGCGGCCGATACCAGGCGCGCAACCTCGTTTCGGGAGAGGATGTAAGGGGTCGGCCTTTGCCGCGACTCGCCGCCAAAAACGGGCACCGGCAACTCATGGCGTGGGTCTTCCGCTCGCATGTAACGGGCAAAGCGGATCACTTCACCGAGCCGGCGAGCGCGTTGGTGAAGCGTTCGGGCAAGCCCAGCCCACTCAATGGCGATTCGTGAGCAAACCCTTAATCCGTGTGCTTTTGTCATAAAAAATATGCAACCTGTTGATTGTGTGTTAAATTTGGCGTCACCACTTTTCACCAAAATTGAACATGCCCCGTTTTTCCCTGAAGGAATCGCACCGCCAGCAGACCTCCTGCGCTGGCCTGTCGTTGATCGGCCAATGCTGCGAAGTGGCGCAGGTTGATCAGATTCTTGGCGCGGCGATGCCGGTAGCCACAGGCCGCATGACCACCGCGGATCTGTTCAAGAGCCTGACGGCCTTGATTTCGCTGGGCAAGAACGACTTTGAGGCGATCGAACCCTTCCGCAAGGATCGTTTCTTTCGCGAAGCGCTGTCGATTGGCAAGGTGCCGAGCAGCGCATGGCTGCGCCAGCAACTGGATGCCCAGGGGGCTAAACTGCGCGAGCACACCGATGAAGCCAGCCTGCGCCTGCTGAAACTGGGCAAAGCGCCGATCACCGCGCACAAGGGCTACGTCTGCCTGGACTTCGACACCTTCGCGATGGACAACAGCAACAGCCGGAAGGAAGAAGTCAGTCGCACCTACCAGGGCTTTGACGGCTACACCCCGATTGCCGCCTACCTGGGTAACGAGGGCTGGAGCATCGGACTCGAACTGCGACCTGGCAAACAGCACTCGGCCCTGGAGACGGACTACTTCCTGGAGCGAGTCTTCCCGCGTGTCGCCCGTTTGGTGCCGGCCGCTAGCCCGGTGCTGGTCCGCTCCGACAGTGGCTTTGACAGCGCCTGCCTGCTGTTCGCGCACGCACAGGAGCGGGATCGGATGGCATCTCTTGGCCGCGGCTTTGAGTACCTCATCAAATGGAACCCGCGCGGCCAGGCCGCCGCGAAAAAGAAGCCGACGTGGGTTGCCCGGGCTGAAGCCGCCAATGCCTTTCGGGAGGTTCGCCCCGGCAAACGGGAGGCCCTCCTGAATCTTGACGTGGAGCGCGCCTGGAAAAAGGAGCACCGACGCTTTCGCCTGATCGTTCGGGTCGTCGAACGGACCATCGACAAGAAGGGGAAGCGCTTGCCGGAACCCGAAGTCGAGATCGAAGGCTGGTGGACGAGCCTTGTCGAAGCGCCCGAAATGGTCATCGAGCGCTACCAGGATCACGGCACGCACGAGCAGTTCCATTCGGAGATCAAGACCGACCTCGATCTGGAACGACTGCCCTCGGGCAAGTTCGATACCAACGATGCGGTGCTGCATGTCGCGATGTTCGCCTACAACTGTTTGCGTCTGATCGGCCAACTGGGGCTGATCGGCGAACTGTCGTCGGTCAGACATCCGGCCATGCGTCGTCGCCTGAAGACCGTATTGCAGGAAGTCATGTACCGGGGGGCGCAGTTCATCAGTAAGCGTCCAGCCCACCCACGTCAGGGGGTGCTGACTTACCCCCGTTTTTTGAGCGGCAGCAACTCGTCGAGGCGGCTGTTGGGCCAAGTGGGAAGTTTTTGCAGGGTGTTGGTGAGCCAGGCCATGGGCTCGATGCCGTTCAAGCGCGCGGTTTCGAGCAGCGACTGAATGGCCGCGGCACGCTTGCCGGCGGCCTCCGAACCTGCGAACAACCAATTTTTCTTCCCGACGGCGATCGGGCGAATGGCGTTTTCGATAGGGTTGTTGTCGATCGGGTAGAAGCCATTCTCGGCATAACGAGCGAGAGCGCGCCAGCGCTTCAACGTGTAATCGATGGCCCGGGCCAGGGCCGAGCCGTTGGCGACCGACTTGCGGGTGTTCAGGAGCCATAGGTGCAGGGACTCGAGTCGCGGCTGACTGTGCATCTCGCGCAGACGGGCCCGTTCCTCGACCGTGAGGTCCTTCGCCTGCGCCTCGACGGCATACAGTTCGCCGATGCGGCGAAGGGCTTCCGTCGCGACCGGGCTGGCGTTGGCCTGGTGCAGGTCGAAGAACTTGCGGCGCGCATGGGCCATGCAGCCCAGTTCGATCACTGATCCCTGAAACAGCACCTTGTAACCGGCGAAGTCATCGACCATCAGGGCGCCTTCCCATTGCGCCAGGAAATTCACGGCATGTATGCCGGCCCGGCCCGGTTGATAGTCGAAGACGACAATCGGCGGGTCATTTTCCAAGGCATTGTTGCGGTACGCCCAGAGATACGCCCGCTTGGTCTTCCCCTTGCCTGGATCAAGCTGTTGCACCGGGGTTTCATCCGCATGTAACACCTCGCTCTCGCGCAGCAATTCGCCCAGGCGAAGCCAGAGGGGTTCGAGGGCATAGCCGACGCGACCCACCCACTCGGCCAGCGTCGAGCGGGCGAGCGGGACGCCAGACCGGGCGGCCTGCTGTTCCAGGCGATAGAGCGGCAGGTGATCCAGGAACTTGCTGATCATGACCCACGAGAGCAAGGCCGGGGTCGCCATTCCGCCATCGATCACGCTGCGCTCGGCCGGTGCCGCCGTCAGCGTCTCGCAGGGCCGGCAGGCGTATTTGGGATAAACGTGCTGTTCGACGAAGAACTGCGCCGGGACGATATTGAGTTTCTCGGTCACGTCCTCGCCGATCAGCACCAACGCCTGACCGCATTCGCCGCAGGTGCAGTTCTCGGGTTCGTGGCGAATTTCAACGCGCGGCAGATGCTCCGGCAGGGGCTGACGACCGGCGCGTTCGCGTTTGGGCTTCTTCTCGGGTACCGGTTGATCCGACGGCGTTTCAGCGACCTGGAGCGCTTCGGCCAGACGGGCTTCGCAGGCAGCAATGTCGGCCGCCAGGTTTTCATCGAAGAGGTCGCGTTCGGCGGCGACCATGGCTTCGCTCTTCACGCCGAATTTCATTCGGCGTAAATGAGCAAGTTCGAGCGTCAGCTTTTCGATCTTGGCATCGCGCCAGTGAATTTCCGTGGCGCTGGTCTTGGCCTGTTCCAGCAGACCGCCAACCCGATTTTCGACCCAGGCCAGCAGTTCTGGTGAGGGGGAGAAGGCGGCAAGTTCGGTCGCTAAATCCATGAGGCATTATACCGCAGACATCGCATGGAAAGCTCCTGAAAGCCAGGTAGATAGCCGATTATTATCACTTTTTTCGCGGCAGTGACGCGGCCGTTACACTTGCCAGTGTCCCGGCGCTGGGGCTTCCCGACGTTGCCAGTCAACGCCCGCGATCAGCCACCGCCATTGCCCCGGCGTCAGGGAAAAAACCGCCTCGCCAGCGCTCGGCCACGTGAAACCGCCCCGGTGTAGGCGCCGTTGCGCTAGCCACACGCCCGTGCCATCCCACACCAGCAGTTTGAGTCGGCTTCGCTTGCGATTGGTGAAGGCGTAAGCACTGCCGTCACAAGGGGAGCGCCCGAGACTCGCCTGGATGCGGGCAGACAAGCCGTCAATGCCCAGGCGCATGTCTACCGGTTCGAGAGCCAGCCAGATGCGCTCCAGCGGTACGCCGAGGGTCGCGCTCATGAGTGGTTTGCCCAGAGTGCCACCAGCCACTCGGCCGGCGGCAGCAGGCCAAATTCGAGTCGCCAGCCGTTCGGGCTGGCGAGCGACAGGCACGGCATTGAGACCAGCGGATCGGCAACGATCGTTGCCCGAATCAGCGTCAGCGGCTCGCCGACGGCGGCCCCACCTTCGCGCTTGGCCAGACGCTGATGCCAGTAACTCAGCGAATGGTCCTTCAGCCCGTGCCGGTCACAGTACGCTCTCTGCGACTCCCCACTCGCCCGCCACTCGGCAACATGCCCTCGCCAGTACGCTTCCCGCTCGCCGTTCTTGTCCATCGCAACCTCCCATCGAAAGCCGGGAGGTTGCGCTATCTCGTCCGACTTTTACAGGTGGAGCGGTCGGACGCTTACGTTCATCACCAGGGCGCGGTACCTGTTCCTCGACTTTGGCGCCTGCGCAGGTCACATCGTGCCGGTCTTCGCCCATGTTCAGGCGCGACTGCTGGCGGCGCGAAGTCCATGAGACCGCACGGGATCGTCCTCGATGCGCTTCCGGCAGTCCTCCGGGCAGGAAGGGGTAGTCTTGCCTGGCTGACAGGGAAAGAGGGTCTGGACATGACATCGCGCCGCTGCGCCACGCTTTCCGATGCTGACCGGGGGGTATTTGACCGCCTTTGAGGGGGAAAATTGATCGGCCAGCTGAAAAATCATGATTATATTTCATTCGAAATGAATTAATATTTTTCGCCCACGGATTCAGGCAAACGTACTCTTCGCCTCTCGCGCTGGAGAAGGCCGCGAAGCTGTTGAGTAGATGGCCCTCCGTATGGAGCGCGAATCCGCAGGCGCGGCGTACGGCCAGATACGACTCGACCGCCTCGGCTAACATGACGGCATCTCCGGCCAAGGTTGGGCAATCTGCCGCAACGCGCTGACATCCACCTTGGCGTAAATCTGCGTGGTCTCGATCGAACGGTGGCGCAGCACCGTGGCGATATCCTGCAACGACGACCCTTGCCGCAACATTGAGGCGGCCACCGAGTGACGAAGTACATGAGCGGCGCCCCGGCTGGGGCATTGGACCTGGGCTCGGCGCATCGCTTGTTCGACGATCACCGAGACGGAAGAATGACTGGCGAAGGCGCGAAACGGTGCGCGCGCGCGTACAAAAACCGCGTCGGAGTCGCCCGGCGGTCGTCCCTGCAGGAGGTAATCCGCAACGGCTTGGCCAACCTCTTGGGTAAGCGGGAAGTGGGTGGCACGTCGGCTCTTCCCAGAAACCGTAATCCAGGCCCCCTTCCAGTCGATATCGGCCAAGTGCAGTTGAACAATGTCGCCGGCCCGAAGCCCCAGGCGTGCCAACAGAAGCAAAATAGCTCGATCGCGCTTCCCCACCGGAGTACTCAGATTGCACGAGGCGATCACACGCTCCACGTCATCAGCTGGAAGATAGCGGGGTAGTGACGAAAGACGCCAATGCGCGACCACCGGAATCGCCGCATCCAGACCAGCAGGGCACTGACCCTCAGCGATCAGAAAACGCAGAAACATGCGCACCGCGGTCGTACACTTCTTGGCCGCAGCCCACCCCGATTTCTGGACCTCTTCCAACACAAACTGGCGCAAACCCTGCGCGTCCAGTCGACAGGGATCTCCTCCGACGCGAGTGAGCAAGTGCCGCAGCGGGATGCGGTAGTTATTCAAGGTCGCCTCACACGTTCCGCGTTGCTCACGCATCCACTGTCCAAAGGCGCAAAGCAAGGCCGGCTCGGTTGAGGGTGGCGTCGCCGCGCTGGCGCCGCCACCCGCTCGCTGCACCTGTCCCACAAACAAGCGCGCACCGCGCAACACGTCGCGCTGATTGTGGTGACCGTAACTCGGACACCGACATTGCCGCAAATGAACAGCGAAGCGTGCGACCGCGTGGTCGTCCAGGCCGTCGGCGGCCATGCCCGCCTTGTCAGCCCAATACACAAAGTGTTCTGCCGCCCTGATATGCCTACGAGCCGTGATGTGTGCATACCCGGCGACGCTCAGCGCTTCCGCAAAATCAGCGAGCCGTGCTCCGCCAGGACCGCTGCGAAGCGCCCGAATCCGCCCACAAGAATCAAAAAATCTCTCGAACATGACCTCTCCTTTCATGGATACCTTTGGCCGGATGGCCATCAATATTATGTGGAGTCGATCAGCCGAGGCTGCCATCATGCCCTCCTGATTCAACAGCAAAATCTTTCCACTCAGAGCCCTTAGCTCCGCATAATCTTCAACTCCACATTAAATCTCGATCTGCCAGACTGGTATGAGCTCTTTCAGAAGAAAGCCCTCGTCGATGCGCTGCTCGACCGGCTTCAACATCGCTGCATTATCTTGCGCCTGAGCGGCCCGTCCTTGCGCAGCGCGCCCGCCGCCTCGCCAACGCGCGACACCGATACGACGACACCTGCCGTTCGCCGGTCCCCGGCCAGAAAGAAATCCTCGCCTGATCCCTCTCCGGCGACTGAATGACGGGGCTCGCCCGTTCCTTCATCGGGTGAGGGGCCTCTCCCCCGGCTTGCCGTGCCCGCAGTGACGGCCAAGGCGTGCAGGGACTGAAGGGCGCGGGGTCAGCCTGCAACCCCTCTTGCCTTCCCTCTCCGGGGTAGAGCGCCAGCAAGTTCGCCGCTCGCCTGTCAGCAGGGCAGTAAGCGCGATACTGCCGCCCTTACTGCCCCGCCACAGCGTATCGCCCCTCCACCGTGTCAAGGGAAGCTGCGCCAGGCTGCATAAACCCGCAGCCTGCCCTTGACACGGCTACGGTGCGCCTCTTCCTCACGCCCTTCCAGCATCCCTTCAGCTTCAAATACGCTCCGTCAGCCCTTCACAAGCCAGCGCATTCACCTTCTCGACCACCACTTTGACTGCGCACCATGCCCTCTCCTGCGCATCCGATGGATCTCTTTTCGTGAGCGAAAAAGGGTCAGTTTTGATGAGCGTTGAGGCACGACCGCCGAGAAGCATTACCGGGTTCGTCCGCTCGACCTGCTGCGGATGTGGCACACCAAGATTGAATGCTGGATTCTGAACGAGGCCGGCATCGAGCAGCCTGCGGAAGAACTACGGCCCGGCTTGCGTGTCGTCGCCTGAGCTGCGCTGTTCTCCCCTGCTGAACTTAGGTAACATATACGTTACAAACTCATGTTTGAACTTCTCGACTATCAGACGGCAAACGGCCACGACCCATTCAAGGAATGGCTGGCAGACCTTACCGACAGGCAGGCACGCGCAAAGGTGGCCATCCGGGTGCAACGCATGGCCGGCGGTAATTTCGGCGACCACAAGCCTTTGAGCAATGGCGTATGGGAATTGAGGATAGACCACGGCCCCGGTTACCGCGTGTATTACGCCCAAGCCGGCCAGCGGGTGCTGTTGCTGCTGATCGGTGGCGACAAGCGGCGCCAGCAAGCCGATATTGAAACCGCCGTCCGCTACTGGCAGGACTGGCAAAGGAGGAATGCACAATGAAAGCCGCTCGCCCCCACGATGATGCAATGGTGGAACTGCTGCGCAAAGACCCGGCTTTTGCCGATGAATACCTCGCCGCGGCACTGGAGGAAGCAGAGGAACCCGGCGGCAGGCAAGCTCTGTTGCGCGCCTTGCGCCATGTCGCCCATGCCCAAGGAATGCAAGAGGTAGCAGCACGCGCCGGCCTGCGCCGTGAGAGCCTTTCCCGCGCCCTCTCACCCAAGGGAAACCCGACACTTGAAACCTTGCTGGCCGTTCTGTCTGCCGCCGGCTTGCGCTTGGCTGTGGCCCGACGGGAGGAACACCCGGCCTGACAGAGCACCGCCGCCTGACGGGTTCAGGCAACGAGCACCACTGCCGCGCCTATCCCGAGGCCGATCACCGAGGGAGAAAACCGGGCACCTTCACCCGACTGGCGCGGCACCCTATTTTGAAGAAGCGCAGAGAAGGAGCGCGGTATGAGCGTTGTAGTTTCCATCAATGGCCGCGAGGCTATCCCGGTTCGTGCTATTCCGTACGTGACAGGATGGGATGTTTCTCCCGACATGGTTGCGCAGTCGCTGGCAAACTCTTCTGATGGGGTGCGCCTAGACCGACTGACCGCCTATCAATACGTCGCCTTACAGCGCATCCTGGCGACACATCACCGACCCGGCAGAGCGCCGGGTTTTTCTTTGGTGGCGTTGAACAAGATTGCCCGGATTTGGCTACATGGTGGCTACATGGCAGCCCGAAAGCAAAAAGCCACCTTTGAGAGTGGCCTAAGTGCTTGATTTTTTGGTGGAGACAGGCGGGATCGAACCGCCGACCTTCTGATTGCGAACCAGACGCTCTCCCAGCTGAGCTATGCCCCCAAAACCGCTCGCATTCTATGCGTTGTGCCTGCCAGCGTCAATCCCGAGGATCGAACCGAACGCCGGTGCGGTGCATGGAATCGATTCCTGATTTATTTCTTCGCCTTGGCGGTGGCCGGCAGCACTGCGACGGCGATCGCTTCCGCATAGACGCCTTCGACCTGGTCGCCCTTCTGGATCAGTTTGAGTTGCTCCGGATCCTTGATCTTGAGGCGGACGGTCCTGGTCGCCCCGCGCAGCGTCACGGTCTGCTGCTTGCGGTTAACCTCTTGCACATCGGCGATGAAAGCGACCTCTTTCGCGGCGTAGGCGGACGGTTTCTCACCGAGTGGGGCCGAGCCCTGCTGGGAGCTGTCGATCCGTTCGCGCAGTTCGCCGCCGCCCTTCTTGAGGGTCATCACGAGCTCCTGTGTATATTTCGCAACGACCTGATCACCGATCTTGATCTGGTCAAAATTCTTGATTTCATCGCCGGCAATGACCTTCGTCTTTTCGCCCTGCTGGTTGCCCAGGGTGATCGCGCGCGAGGCCTTGTCGATCGCTTCGACGACCAGGGTCGCCTGTACTTCCATCACGCCGGCGAGCTTGCCCGGACCGACGGCGACCAGGCCATCAGTGACCGCGGCTTGCTGTGCAGAGACGGCAAGCGGGAAAAGGACGATTGCTGCAGCAGCAGCAAGCACTGAACGAATTCGCATTGAAAACTCCGGTGATTGAGGATGGTGAAAAGGGCTACTGCTGGTACGGCTACAAAAACCTGGCGCTTGGCTAGCCCCGCCGGGCTTGCGCAAGAGAAACTTTACTCGTCCTTGCCGGCAACTCTGGCCTTGAAGTTTGCGCCGGCGGCGAACTTTGGGACGATCGTCCGGGGAATCAGAATCTTGGCGCCTGTCTTGGGATTTTTGCCTTCGCGGGAAGCGCGCTCGCTCGCCTTGAACGAGCCGAAGCCGACCAGCGTCACGGTATCACCTTGAGCCACGGTGTCGACGATGGTTTCGATGACGGCGTCCAGTGCCTTCGCGGATGCAGCCTTCGACAGCTCGCTACGGATAGCGATGGCGTCGATCATTTCAGATTTATTCATGGTATCTCCTCTGGGGGGTTAAAGGCCTTCCTCGGGCGGGATTCGTGCCTTCCAGGGCAGCCAGACGAAGGGGAACGATCAATCCTGCAAGGGCTGCAATTCTGGCATGGTTTGCCTCACTGCCAAACAAGTTTTTGTGGCCGCCACGCGGCCGCCGGGCGCCTCGTCTGCTCATGACGGCGGCACTTGCGCCCCCCGGGCGGCCTGTCGGAGCAGCGCCGACGAGTGACCGGGGGCTTGCCCGGAGCGCTCGCTTCAGCTGCCGCCGTCGTTGCTGGCGACGACGGCGGACTGATGGTGGCGGGCGAGGATCGGTTGCAGGAAACGGCCGCTGTGGCTTTGCTCGACGGCGGCAATCTGCTCCGGAGTGCCGGTGGCGAGGATGTGGCCGCCGCCGCCGCCGCCTTCCGGGCCGAGGTCCACCAGCCAGTCGGCGGTCTTGATGACATCGAGGTTGTGTTCGATGACGATGACGGTATTGCCGTGGTCAGCCAGACGATGGAGGACGGTCAGCAAGAGCTCGATATCCTGAAAGTGCAGACCGGTGGTCGGCTCGTCGAGGACGTAGAGGGTTCTGCCGGTGTCGCGCTTGGACAGCTCAAGCGCGAGCTTCACCCGCTGCGCCTCGCCGCCCGAGAGGGTGGTGGCGGCCTGGCCGAGGGTGATGTAGCTCAGGCCGACGTCGACCAGCGTCTGCAGCTTGCGCGCCACCACCGGCACGGCGGTGAAGAATTCGCGCGCCACCTCGACCGTCATCTGCAGGATTTCGTGGATGTTGCGGCCCTTGTACTGGACTTCGAGGGTCTCCCGGTTGTAGCGTTTGCCGTGACAGACGTCGCAGGGCACGTAGATGTCGGGCAGGAAGTGCATCTCGACCTTGATCACGCCGTCGCCCTGGCAGGCTTCGCAGCGCCCGCCCTTGACGTTGAACGAGAAGCGGCCGGGGCCGTAGCCGCGCGAGCGCGCTTCGGGAACGCCGGAGAACAATTCGCGGATCGGCGTCAGCAGGCCGGTATAGGTCGCCGGATTGGAGCGCGGCGTGCGACCGATCGGGCTCTGATCGACGTTGATCACCTTGTCGAAGTGATCGAGCCCGACGATCCGGTCATGCTCGGCGGGCTCGCTGGTAGCGCCGTACAGATGCCGGGCCGCGGCGGTGTACAGGGTATCGTTGATCAGGGTCGACTTGCCCGAACCGGAAACACCGGTGATACAGGTCAACAGCCCGACCGGGAGGTCCACGGTAACGTTTTTCAGGTTGTTGCCGCGCGCACCGACAATCTGCAGCAGGCGCTCGGGGTCGGGCGGCCGTCGCTTGCCGTGCAGGCGGATCTGCCGGCGACCGGCGAGGTAGTCGCCGGTCAGCGAGGCCGGGTTGTCGATGATCGCTGCCGGCGGGCCCTCGGCGACGACGAAGCCGCCGTGAACGCCGGCGCCGGGGCCGATATCGACGACGTAATCGGCGCTGCGGATCGCTTCTTCGTCGTGTTCGACGACGATCACCGTGTTGCCGACGTCGCGCAGCTTCCTGAGGGTCTGCAGCAGGCGCTCGTTGTCGCGCTGATGGAGGCCGATCGACGGTTCGTCGAGTACGTACATCACACCGGTCAGCCCGGAACCGATCTGCGAAGCCAGCCGGATGCGCTGCGCTTCGCCGCCGGAAAGCGTCTCCGCCGAGCGGTCGAGCGACAGGTAGTCGAGGCCGACATTGATCAGGAACTGCAGCCGGCTGACGATTTCCTTGAGCACCTTTTCAGCCACCTGCGCCTTGTTGCCGGGCAGTTGCAGGGTCAGGAAGTAGTCGCGGGCGACGGCCAGCGGCTGCCGGCTGACTTCGTGCAGCGTGCGCGCGCTCTCCTTGCTGCCGACGCGGACGTTGCGGGCTTCTTCGCGCAGGCGGCTGCCCTGGCAGGCCGGGCAGGTCTGGTTGCTGATCAGGCGCGCGAGTTCCTCGCGCACGGCGAGCGAATCGGACTCCCGGTAGCGCCGTTCGAGGTTGACGACGATCCCTTCGAAGGCATGCTGGCGTGGGCTCGATTGACCACGCTCGTTCAGGTAATTGAACGGAATCTGCTCACGCCCGGAACCATAGAGAACGATCTGCCGGAAGCTCTCGGGCAGTTTCGCGAACGGAGTATCGACGCTGAAGCCGTAGTGCGCGGCGAGCGCGCCGATCATCTGAAAATAGAACGGATTGCGCCGGTCCCAGCCGCGGATGGCGCCGGCAGCGAGCGACAACTCCGGCCGGGCGACGATGCGCCGGGGATCGAAGAACTGGATGACGCCGAGGCCATCACACTTCTGACAGGCGCCCATCGGGCTGTTGAAGGAAAAGATCCGCGGTTCGAGTTCCTGGATCGCGTACGCGCAGAGCGGGCAGGCAAAGCGGGCCGAGAAGAAGTGTTCGCGCTGGCTGTCCATCTCGTAGGCGATGGCGCGGCCATCGGCGTGGCGCAGTGCCGTTTCGAATGACTCGGCCAGGCGCTGGCGAATGTCTTCGCGCACCTTGAGCCGGTCGACGACGACGTCGATGGTGTGCTTGTGCGTCTTGGCCAGCTTCGGTACCGCGTCGATCTCGTGGATCTGGCCGTCTACCCGCAGCCGGGCAAAACCCTGCGCCCGCAATTCGGCGATCAGTTCGAGCTGCTCGCCTTTGCGGTTGGCGACCACCGGCGCAAGGATCATCAGCCGGCTGCCTTCGGCGAGCGCCAGCACCTGATCGACCATCTGCGAAACGGTCTGCGCCTCGAGCGGCAACTGGTGTTCGGCGCAATAGGGCGTGCCGACGCGGGCGAATAGCAGGCGCAGGTAGTCGTGGATTTCGGTCACCGTGCCGACGGTCGAGCGCGGGTTGTGGCTGGTCGCCTTCTGTTCGATCGAGATCGCCGGCGAGAGCCCCTCGATCAGGTCGACGTCGGGCTTCTCCATGCGCTGCAGGAACTGCCGGGCGTAGGCCGACAGGGATTCGACATAGCGGCGCTGCCCTTCGGCGTAAAGCGTATCGAAGGCGAGCGAAGACTTGCCGGAGCCCGACAACCCGGTGATCACGATCAACTGGTGGCGCGGCAGATCGAGGTCGATATTCTTCAGGTTGTGCGTGCGCGCACCGCGGATTCTGATCTGTCCTGTCTCTTCCATGGGGGGCCGACCTGAGGCACCTCGGCAAACCTGCTAATATACGCAATTCCGCCGTCCGGCAGCAAAATTCATGTCCGCCTCGACTACCGACCGTATGAGCAGCGAAGAGAAGCGCGCCGGCATCAGCCTCGCCGCGGTTTTTGCCTTGCGCATGCTCGGCCTGTTCCTCATTCTGCCGGTTTTTTCACTCTATGCAGAGCATTTGCCGTCGGGCAAGGACGTCGCGCTGGTCGGCCTGGCGCTTGGCGCCTACGGCCTCACCCAGGCCTGCCTGCAGATTGCCTATGGCGCCGCGTCCGATCGTTTCGGGCGCAAACCGGTGATCGTCTTCGGCCTGCTCGTCTTCGCCCTCGGCAGCTTCGTCGCCGCCGGCGCCGATGACATCTACGTCGTCATCGCCGGCCGCGTGCTGCAGGGGGCCGGCGCCATTTCGGCCGCGGTCACCGCGCTCGCCGCCGATCTCACCCGCGAGCAGCACCTGACCAAGGTGATGGCGATGATCGGTTCCTCGATCGGCATGGTCTTTGCCATCTCGATGGTCGGCGCGCCGCTGCTCTACGTCAGCATCGGCATGCCCGGCATTTTCGCCCTTACCGGCGGGCTGGCACTGCTGGCGATCTTTGTCGTGCTGCGGGTGGTGCCGACCGCCCCGGCGGTGCCACGACAACCGGTGTGGCAAAGCTTTGTCGAGGTGCTCGCGCATCGCCAGCTACTGCGTCTGAACTTCGGCGTCTTCGCCCTGCACCTGATGCTCACCGCCATGTGGGTGCTGCTGCCGGCCGAACTCGTCAGCACCGGCGGTCTACCGGTTGCCGAGCACTGGAAGGTCTACCTGCCGGCGCTCTTGATTTCCTTCGTCATCATGGTACCGGCGATCGTCGTCGCCGAGCGCTTCTCCCGCATGAAGCTGGTCTTCAACGCGGCAATCGTCCTCCTGCTCGTCGTTCAGGGCGGTTTCGGCCTGTTCGCCGGTGGCCTCTACAGCCTGGCTTTCTGGCTGATGCTCTTCTTCGTCGCCTTCAACATTCTCGAAGCGACGCAGCCTTCGCTGATTTCGCGCATTGCCCCGCCGCACGCCAAGGGTGCCGCGCTCGGCGTGTACAACACGACGCAGGCGCTCGGACTGTTTCTCGGCGGCGTCTGCGGCGGCGTCCTCGCGAAATATGCCGGTTCAGGTGCGGTCTGGGCAGGCGGCGCCGTATTGACGATGGTCTGGCTGCTGCTCGGAGTGACGATGACGATGCCGGCGCTGCGCATTCGGCAAGCGGCGACATAATTTATAATCGCATCCATCTCACCCTTCAGGGAGGCAACATGGCTTCAGTCAATAAAGTGATTCTGGTCGGCAATCTGGGTGCCGATCCCGAAATCCGCTATCTGCCCAGCGGCGACGCGATCTGCCACCTCCGTCTGGCGACCACCGACCGCATCCGCGACAAGGCGTCCGGCGAGTACAAGGAGAACACCGAGTGGCACCGGATCGTCTTCTTCGGCAAGGTGGCCGAAACGGCTGGCCAGTACCTCAAGAAAGGTCGTCAGATCTACGTCGAAGGGCGTATCCGGACCAACAAGTGGCAGGACAAGGAGGGGAATGAACGCTATACCACCGAGATCATCGGCAACGAGATGAAAATGCTTGGCAGCCGCGAAGGCATGGGTTCACCGGCCTCGGGCGAAAGCGAATACGGCGGCAGCATGCCGTCGGCGGCGGGCGGTGGTGCGGCTGCGGGACGCTCGGCGCCAGCGAAAAAGACGCCGAGCTTCGATGACATGGATGACGATATCCCGTTCTGAGCGGGCGTTGACCATCGAGCAGCCGATCGGTCAGTAAAGGGCATCCGCCAGCGGGTGCCCTTTTTCATGGCCAACGATCATGGCTTCTCAAGATCCCCGGTCCCTCCGCCACAAGGGGACAAGAGGAGGTTCGTGAGTCGCTGGAGCGGTCTGGTGCCCAGCACCGCGGAATGTTCGACGGCGGCTAGGCGGCGAAATTCTGCTCGGCGAAGCGCCAGTTGGCGAGGCTCGCGAGGAAGGTTTCGACGAACTTCGGACGCAGGTTGCGGTAGTCGATGTAGTAGGCGTGCTCCCAGACGTCGATGCAGAGCAGCGCCCGATCGCCGGTGGTCAGCGGCGTTCCGGCAGCCCCCATGTTGACGATCTCCAGCGAACCGTCGGCCTTCCTGACCAGCCATGTCCAGCCTGACCCAAAGTTGCCGACCGCCGAAGCCTGGAAGGCCTTGGCAAACTCGGCAAACGATCCCCACTTGCCGTCGATCGCCGCCGCCAGCGCGCCGGCGGGAGCGCCGCCGCCGTTCGGTGTCAGGCAGTTCCAGAAGAAGCTGTGGTTCCACACCTGCGCCGAATTGTTGTAGATGCCGCCGGCCGGCGCCTTGCGGATGATCGCTTCGAGCTCGAGCGCTTCGTATTCGGTCCCCTTGATCAGATTGTTGAGGTTGGTGACGTAGGCCTGATGGTGCTTGGCATAGTGGTATTCGAGGGTTTCCTGCGACATGTACGGCGCCAGGGCGTCGAGGGCAAAGGGCAGTTGCGGCAATTGATGTTCCATGGCTATTCTCCGTGAGGATCGTGATGAGGGGGAAGTGGGACGACGTGACCACCTGCTTTGAAAATTCCTTCCTGCGATTGCCGGGCGGATTTTATTCGGGGCGTGCCTGACTGGCAATGTTCCCAGCGGCGACGGCAGCGTCATCGTCGCCGGCAACCGACAGCACCCGTGCCCGTGCCCGTCCGCGGTGAAAGAAGACCGCGATCTCCTGAGCAGGTTCCAGGGCGCGGCTGTCGCGAACGATTTCTTGCTGCTCGCTGGTGACGATGCAGTAGCCACGGGCGAGAACCGCCGTCGGGTTGAGGTGCGTGAGGCTCGCTGTCAGCCGGGCGAGGTCGGCCGACCGGCGACGCACGCTCTGGTCGAGCGCAGCGTTCAGTCGCTGCGCCAGCGCTTCGAGGTGACCGGCGACCCCCGCCGGATCGGGGCGGCTCAGCAGCAGGCGGCGAGCGAGGCCGTCGAGCCTGGTGCGCGTGCGCAGGCTGGCCTGCAGCAGACCGGCGCCGAGGCGGCGCTGCAGATGGCGGAGCCCGTCATGGTGACGCGCGAGATACTGCGCCGGGTGTTGCAGCCGGCGTGCCAGCCAGTCGAGCTGCTGGCCGCGCTGGTCGAGCTGCTGCTCGACCGCTCGCCCCAGCGTGCAGCGGATGACGGCGAGGCTCCCGAGCAGCGCGCTCTGCTCGGGAGCCGCCAGTTCGGCGGCAGCGGTGGGGGTCGGCGCCCGCTGGTCGGCAGCGAAGTCGGCAATCGTGAAGTCGGTCTCATGACCGACACCGCTGATCACCGGCAGCGCACAGGCACGGATCGCACGCGCCACGGCTTCATCGTTGAAGGCCCACAGATCCTCGATGCTGCCGCCGCCCCGACAGACGATCAGGAGTTCGCAGTCGCGCCGCTCGCCGGCCTCCCGAATCGCCTCGGCGATCTGGCTGGCGGCACCGTCGCCCTGCACCGGCGTCGGGTACACGACGATCGCCAGGTGGCCGGCGCGGCGTCGGAGTGTCGTCAGCACGTCGCGCAGCGCCGCTGCCTGCAGCGAGGTGACAACGCCGACGCGTCGAGGAAAGGCGGGCAAGGGGCGCTTGCCGGCGCTGTCGAACAGGCCTTCGCCGGCGAGTTTTTCCTTGAGGCGCAGGAACTGCTCGTAGAGTTGGCCGACGCCGTTGCGACGCGCCGCTTCGACGTTGAGCTGAAATTCGCCGCGGGCCTCGTAAAGCGTCACCAGCACACGCGCTTCGATGTGCTGGCCGTTGGCCAGTCGCCAGCCGATCAGTTGCGCGCGACTGCGGAACATGACGCAGCGCACCTGCGCGGCGCTGTCCTTGAGCGAGAAGTAGATGTGCCCGGACGTCGCGTGGGTGAGATTGGAAACTTCGCCGGCGACCCAGCACAAGGGAAAACCCGATTCCAGGCGCGCGCGCGCGAGGTGATTGAGCAGCGAAACCGGGATTACCGGCGCACTCGTCGGCAACTCCGCGCCGGCTGAGAAGAGATCTGACATGGCCGGATTCTACATGGCGCATCGATGCCGGCGACAGCTCGTTTTGCCGCGCATCGCCATCGACGCGCTTGAGGGCTTGCTGCAAAGGCCTGCGCAGGCTAAAGTGCCCGTCTGCGAAAATCTCCGGAGGAAAGCGTGTTTTCCATCATTCAGGCCGCTGGCTGGCCGATCTGGCCGTTGCTGCTGGCGTCGATCATCGCCGTCGCGTTGATCATCGAGCGTCTGGTGACCTTGCGACGGAACAAAGTCGTTCCTCCGGGCCTGCTGCAGCGGGTGGTCACCGAGTTTCGCCAGCATGGCGTCAGCGTCGCCATGCTTGGCGACCTTGAGGCGCACTCGCCGCTCGGGCGGATCCTCGGCGCCGGCCTGCGCAACGTCGGCAGTTCGCGCGAGATCATGAAAGAAGCCATCGAGGAAGCCGGCAGCGTCGTCTCGCACGATCTCGAACGCTACCTGACGACACTCGGCACGATCGCTTCGATCAGCCCGCTGATGGGTCTTTTCGGCACGGTCGTCGGGATGATCGAAATCTTCGCCTCGCAGACCCCCGGCGGCGGCAACCCTGTCCAGCTTGCGCACGGGATTTCGGTGGCCCTGTACAACACCGGTTTCGGTCTCCTGATCGCCATTCCCAGCATGATTTTCTGGCGCCATTTCCGCGCCCTGGTCGATAGCCTGGTGATCGAGATGCAGCGCCAGGCGGTGCGCATGGTCGAGGTCCTGCACGGTGAACGCAAGGTCTGAGCGGGGAGCGGCTGATGAATTTTCGACGCGGTCGCGGCAGTGATGTGCCGGAGATCAACCTGATTCCGCTGATCGACGTGCTGCTGGTGATCATCATCTTTCTCATGTTGACGACCACCTACGCCAAGTTCTCCGGGCTCGAGATCAACCTGCCGACCGCTGACGCGAGCCCGCAGAACGAGACGCCGAACGAGATCAGCGTCGCCCTGACGGCGACCGGGCAGGTGCTGGTGAACAAGGTGCCGCTGGCGGCAGTCAGCGTGCAGGCAATCAGCGAAGCCCTGCGGCGCGCCGCCGGCGACACCGCGCAACCGGTGATCGTGATCAATGCCGACGCCAAGGCCAATTACCAGAACGTCATCGACATCATGCAGGCGGCGCAGCTTGCCGGCTATCCGCGGATTTCATTCGCCACTCAATCACCGCCCTGATGGCCCGGCCCGGAATCGCGCAGCGCCTGGCGGGCTGCTGGTACCGGCGAAATCTGGCCGCTGCATTGTGGCCGCTGCTCCCCGTTTCCTGGCTGTTTGGCCTGCTCGTCGACCTGCGGCGCCGGCTTTATCGCTGCGCGCTCCTGCCTTCGCAGCGCCTGCCGGTGCCGGTGATCGTGGTCGGCAACCTGACCGTTGGCGGCAGCGGCAAGACGCCGCTCGTGCTCTGGCTGGTGGGTCGCTTGCGCGAGCAGGGCTGGCGGCCGGGAATCATCAGTCGCGGCTACGGCGGCGCCGCGCACAAGGTGCGTCCGGTCCTCGCTTCGTCGCCGGCTTCGTTGGTCGGCGATGAACCGCTGCTGCTCGCCCGACGCAGCGCCGTCCCGGTTTTCGTCGGCGGCGACCGCCCGGCTGCAGGCCGCGCCTTGCTGGCCGCGCACCCCGAGTGTGACGTCATCGTTTCCGATGACGGGTTGCAGCACTACCGCCTGCAGCGCACGTTCGAGCTGGCCGTCTTCGATCAGCGCGGCGCCGGCAACGGTTGTCTGCTGCCGGCAGGCCCCTTGCGCGAGCCCTTGCGGCGTCTGGCAGGGATCGACGCGGTGGTCTGGAACGGATCGCCGGAGGCGCGGGTCGTGACAGCCGCCCGGCGCCTGCCGCAGTTCGACATGCGACTGGTCGGACAGCTTTTCGTCGGCGCGAACGACGCCGCGCGCTCCTGTGATGCAGCGTCGCTGCGCGGCCGCAAGCTGTTTGCGATCGCCGGCATCGGTGATCCGCAACGTTTCTTCTCGCAGCTGACGGCGCTTGGACTGACCTTCGAAGCGCGCCCTTTTCCCGATCACCACGCGTATTGCGCTGCCGACCTCGCTTTTGCCCGCAATGGTATCCTGCTGATGACCGAGAAAGATGCGGTAAAATGCGCACCCCTCGCGACCGGCGAAGCCTGGGTGCTGCCGGTCGAAGCGGTCATCAGTCCCCGGCCCGGTCAGCCGGGTCTGTTCGAGACAATTCTGGAGATGCTCCATGGACGCACGCCTGCTTGACATTCTCGTCTGCCCGATCTGCAAGGCCAACCTCGAATATCGCAAGGCATCGCTCGAACTGGTGTGCAAACCCTGCCGGCTGGCTTTTCCGATCCGCGACGGCATCCCGATCATGCTCGAGGACCAGGCACGAGCGCTCTGCGACGACGAAATCTGACGCCTTCGCCGATCCCTGGCAGACGATCGCCAATTGCCGAATTGGTTCAAAACGTTTGACCGTACGCGCGTTTGCAGGTAAGTTTCCGGCTGCCGGTCACGACAAGGTACTGGCAGGCCACCGCAGAATTTTTGCAAGTCTTTGAACTACTGGATAAACTGCTCGATTTGAATCTTTCCAAAGGCCAACCATGAAACTCATCCTGCTCGGCGCCCCAGGGGCTGGCAAGGGTACTCAAGCCCAGTTCATTCGTGAAAAATTCGGCATCCCCCAGATTTCGACCGGTGACATGCTGCGTGCGGCGGTCAAGGCGGGAACGCCGCTGGGCATCGAAGCGAAGAAGATCATGGATACCGGCGGCCTGGTATCGGACGAGATCATCATCGGCCTGGTCAGCGATCGCCTGCGCGACGACGATTGCCAGGCCGGTTATCTGTTCGACGGTTTCCCGCGCACGCTGCCGCAGGCCGAAGCGATGAAGGCGGCCGGCGTGGCACTCGACTACGTGCTCGAAATCGATGTCGCCGACGAGGAGATCATCGAGCGGATGAGCGGTCGTCGGGTCCATCCGGGTTCCGGACGCACCTATCACATCCGCTTCAATCCGCCGCAGGTGACGGGAAAAGACGATGTCACCGGCGACGATCTCATCCAGCGCGATGACGACCAGGCAGAAACAGTCAGGAAGCGCTTGCAGATTTATCATTCGCAGACCCGGCCACTGCTCGATTACTATCGTTCGTGGGCCGCCACGGGCGACCCGCGGGCGCCGAAGTGCCGCCGGATTGCGGGCGTCGGCAGCGTCGATGACATCATGCAGGCAGCTTTCGAGGCCTTGCAGTAGCGCCGCTCTCGATGGCCCTGGGGCGATCGGAGAAAAGCTCTGGTGAGCGCTTAGGCGTCGCCCCGGCACCGCTCTTCACGACCGCCAGCGGCGGTCGATCGGGGGGAGTCGGGTCACCGGCAGTCGATCGGGGTACAGATCGACGGCTCGGCGGAGGTCCCCGCGCCTCCTGTCACGCGGGGGTGGGAGGAATTCGATCGGCTGCCCCGAAGCCGCGCGGACCGTCTTCAGTCAGGGGTACCGCCATCCGCAGCCTCGCTCGCAAAGGGGGTTGGCTGCGGGGGGGCAGTTTGCACGTCAAGCGGCGCTGGTACTCGCGTCCGGCCAATTCGGCATCGCCCAGGGGCGATGCCGCGAACTGGCCGGTTCTCGTTGCCGCCTGTGCGCCGGTGTCACGGTCCTGGCTCGAAGGTACGTAGCCTTGTTCCGGAATGAGCTTTTGGTTGTATGGAGGTGTGGGGCAAATCAAGATCCCGGAGACTTTTCAAAATCTCCAAAGGGTCAGGGTCACTTTAAAGAGGGAGGTAGCTTATGTCGTCAGGTCTGATCTTCGCGCTGGTATGCGCGGTCATTGCGGTGCTCTATGGCGCTGCAATGACGAAGTGGATTCTCTCGTTGCCAGCCGGCAACCCGCGAATGCAGGAAATCGCCAAAGCCATTCAGGAAGGTGCTTCGGCTTATCTGGCCAAACAGTACACAACCATCGGTCTGGTCGGTGCCGTACTTTTCGTGTTGATCTGGTTTGCGCTCGGTAAACTGATGGCCTTCGGCTTCCTGATCGGTGCCGTCCTCTCGGGCGCCACCGGCTTCATCGGGATGAACGTCTCGGTTCGCGCCAACGTGCGCACCGCCGAAGCGGCGCGGACGGGAATTTCCGCCGCGCTCGACGTCGCTTTCAAGGGTGGCGCCATCACCGGCATGCTGGTGGTCGGTCTGGGCCTGCTCGGTGTCGCCGGCTACTATGCTTTTCTCAAGGCTTCGGGACTCGACTTTCAACACAGTGTCGAACCGCTGGTTGGTCTGGCTTTCGGTGGCTCGCTGATCTCGATCTTCGCGCGTCTGGGCGGCGGCATCTTCACCAAAGGCGCCGATGTGGGTGCTGACCTGGTCGGCAAGGTCGAAGCCGGTATTCCCGAGGACGATCCGCGCAACCCGGCAGTGATTGCCGACAACGTCGGCGACAACGTCGGCGACTGCGCCGGCATGGCCGCCGACCTCTTCGAAACCTACGCCGTGACCGTGGTGGCGACGATGGTGCTGAGCGCGATGATGCTCAAAGGCGTCGCCGCGACCAACGACAACCTGCTCATCTATCCGCTGGTCCTCGGCGGCGTTTCGATCATCGCTTCGATCATTGGCTGCTTCTTCGTCAAGGCGAACGACGGCGGCAAGATCATGAACGCCCTCTACCGCGGCCTGGCGGTGGCTGGCGCTCTCGCGCTGATCGCCTTCTATCCGGTGACCACGATGCTGCTCGGTGAAGGCGTCAGCCTTGCCGACGGGAGCGTGATCCACTCGATCAACATCTTCTGGGCGGCAGCGGTGGGCCTCATCCTGACCGGCCTGCTGGTCTGGATCACCGAGTACTACACCGGTACCGATTTTGCGCCGGTCAAGCGTGTCGCCGAGGCATCGACCACCGGTCACGGAACCAACATCATCGCCGGCCTGGCGGTATCGATGAAGGCCTGTGCGCTACCGGTGATCGCCGTCTGTGCGTCGATTTACATCACCTACGCGCTCGCCGGTCTGTACGGCATCGCGATTGCCGCCACCTCGATGCTCTCGATGACCGGCATCATCGTCGCCCTCGACGCTTACGGACCGATCACCGACAATGCCGGCGGTATTGCCGAAATGTCCGGCCTGCCGAAGTCGGTGCGTGATGTGACCGATCCGCTCGACGCGGTCGGCAACACCACCAAGGCGGTCACCAAGGGCTACGCCATCGGTTCAGCGGGGCTTGCTGCGCTGGTGCTCTTCGCCGATTACACTCATGCGCTCGAAACCCATTTCGGTGGCAATCTGCGCTTCGACCTTTCGGACCACATGGTGATCATCGGCCTCTTCCTGGGCGGTCTGATCCCCTACCTGTTCGCGGCGATGGCGATGGAAGCGGTGGGTCGTGCAGCCGGCGCCGTGGTCGTCGAAGTGCGTCGGCAGTTCAAGGAAATCAAGGGCATCATGGAAGGCAAGGCGAAGCCGGATTATTCCCGCGCCGTCGGTATGCTGACCGCCGCAGCAATCCGCGAGATGATCATTCCGTCACTGCTGCCGGTACTCGTTCCGGTGCTCGTCGGCCTGCTGCTCGGTCCGAAAGCGTTGGGGGGACTGTTGATGGGAACGATCATCACCGGTCTCTTTGTCGCCATCTCGATGACCACCGGCGGTGGCGCATGGGATAACGCGAAGAAGTACATCGAGGACGGCCACTTCGGCGGCAAGGGATCCGAGGCGCACAAGGCTTCGGTGACCGGCGACACCGTTGGCGATCCCTACAAGGATACGGCGGGTCCGGCGGTCAACCCGCTGATCAAGATCATCAACATCGTTGCCCTGATGATCGTCCCGCTGATGGTTCCGGCCTCGATTGCCGTGACCGCGGCGGCGCCGGCGGCTGCTTCGACTGCGGTGCACACCGCCAAGCTGTATTTCGCGGTCAATGCGACGGAAGTGCCGGCCGATGCCGGCAAGACCCTCGAGGTGATCGTGGCCTATGCGCAGGCCAACCCGACAGCCAGAATCACCATCTCGGGATTCCACGACGCGAGCGGCAGCCAGGCGGCCAATCAAGAAGTCGCCAAGAACCGCGCGCTCGCGGTGCACGCAGCGCTCAAGAATGTCGGCATTGCCGAGGAGCGCATCGAGCTGCGCAAGCCCGAACTCACCGTCGGCACCGGCGATCCGGCCGAAGCGCGTCGGGTCGAGGTCAGCGTTCGCTAAGTGACAGCTGCCGGGCGGCAACGCCCGGGAAAACAGAAAACGGGCCGCAAGCGGCCCGTTTTTTCGTTCGTCATCCATGCCGAGCGTCAGGCTCGGCTGCGTCGACTAAGGGTTGAGCGCCGGATTGAGGGTGTAGGTACCGATGAGGCAAGCCTGCGCAAGCACGTGCCCCTGCATTGCTGCGCGAACCTGATGGCCGTCGACTCGGCCGTCGACATCGAGCTTCGGGATGTCGAGCGCGAAGAGCGTGAACACGTAGCGATGGACGATCTCGTCGTTCCAGGGCGGGCACGGACCATCGTAGCCGTAGTAGTCGCCCCGCATGTCGTGGTCTTCGGCAAACCAGCCTGTATAATCGTTGACCCCCTGACGGGCACCCTGCGGGGTGTGCGGCCCCGGTTTGCCGCGCGGCGTCACGTCACTGCAGAATTCACCTTCGAGGATCTCTCCGAAACTGGCTGGCAGGTCGAACAGCAGCCAATGGAAGAAATCGACGCGCGGCAGTGCCGCCGGCACTGTGCGGTCTTCCTGGTTGACATCATCGCCCTCGCTCGGGACGTCGGGATCATGGCAGATGAGGGCGAATGACTGGGTTGCCGCGGGAGCACCGCTCCACGCGAGATGCGGATTGAGATTGCTGCCCAGGCAGACATGGTGCGCCGGGTCGGGGATACAGAAGGCAAAGTCGCCCGGGATGCGTTCACCCTCAGAGAAACTGTTACTGCTCAATTTCATTTTTTTATCCTCCTGATTGATTATTCGGCCGAGGTGCGTTTGAAGTCGCGCAGGCGAAAGCCGGCAATCCATAGTGTAGCGAAATAGACGCCCACACCGAAGCCGATGACCAGAGAAAGCTGCAGCAGGCGTTGGCTCGGGCTCCATTGCAGCCAGTCGGCAGCGCTTCCCGAAGCCCACCAGAGTGCCGCACCCATGCTCGCCATGGCGCAGCCAAGCCGGAGATAGAACAGTGGCCAGCCGGGCTGCGGCGCATAGATGTCGCGTTGCCGCAGACCCCGGTAGAGCAGCGTGGCGTTGAGGCAGGCGGCAAGTCCGATGGCCAGCGCGAGCCCGGCATGCTTCAGCCAGCCGATCAGGAGGAGGTTCAGGCCCTGGGTCACGAGCAGGGTCAGGAGAGCGATCCTGACCGGGGTGCGGATGTTCTGACGGGCGTAGAAGCCGGGCGCCAGCACCTTGACCAGGATCAGGCCAAGCAGACCGATGCTGTAGGCAACCAGCGCGGTGCGGGTCTGAAAAACGTCGCTGGGGGTGAACGCGCCGTGGTAGAAGAGCGTCGTGATCAGGGGTACGGCGAGGATGGCCAGGGCCAGCGCGGCCGGCGCGGCGAGCAGGAAGGTCAGGCGCAGGCCCCAGTCGAGCAGTCGGGAGTATTCGTCGTAGCGCTCTTCGGCATGGCATCGGCTGAGCGACGGCAGGAGGACGGTGCCAAGCGCTGCGCCGAGCAGTCCGGCCGGAAATTCCATCAGGCGGTCCGCATAGTAGAGCCAGGAGACGCTGCCGGTCGCCAGGAAGGAGGCAAAGATGGTGTTCAGCAACAGGCTGATCTGGGCGACCGAGACGCCCAGCACGGCCGGCGCCATCAGCCGGAAGATCCGCCGCACCCCTTCGTCCTGGAGGTTAATCGAGAAGCGCGGCAACATGCCGATGCGCCTGAGGCTGGGAATCTGGAAAGCGAGTTGCAGGGCGCCGCCGAGAAAGACGGCCCAGCCAAGCGCAATGACCGGCGGCACGAAGTGCGGCGCGGCAAAGAGCGCCATGAGAATGAGCGAGACATTGAGCAGCACCGGCGTGAATGCCGGCACGGCAAAACGGCTCCAGGTATTGAGCAGGCCGCCGGCCAGCGCAACCAGCGACATGAAGAGAATGTAGGGAAAGGTGAGGCGCGTCAGGGTGACGGTGAGGGCAAACTTTTCCGGCTCATCGCTGAAACCCGGCGCCGAGAGGTACACCAGCCAGGGCGCTGCCACCATGCCGAGCAGGGTGACCGCCAGGACGACGAGAAAAAGCAGGCTGGCGACGCGATCGACGAGTTGTTTCGTTTCGTCGTGGCTGCGTCGGTTCCGGTATTCGCCGAGAACCGGCACAAAAGCCTGCGAGAAAGCGCCTTCGGCAAACAGGCGGCGGAGCAGGTTGGGCAGCTTGAAGGCGACAAAGAAGGCGTCGGTCAGTATCCCCGCACCAAAGGTGCGAGCGATCACGAAGTCGCGGACGAAACCGAGAATTCGCGACAGCAGCGTCATGCTGCTGACGGTGGCAAGGGTTTTCAGGAGGTTCATGCTCTATCCGGGTGACGGCGCCAGGCGCAAAGCCAGACATCTTAGCCGCTGCGCGAGGCGACGCAAAATCCCGGGCAATGCGGTTCACCGCTCGCTGACCCGCGTCGGGACCAGAAGCGCGCGGCCGGCGGTTTTTTCCTCACCGCTTTTGCCGGGTTCCTGCGCCCGCGGCGTGTAACCGCTCAGTTCCATGAAGCCGACGCCGCTGTGCGAGCCACCGACCTTGACCGCACCTTCCCAGTAGACATTGAGCGTCGTCGTGCGCGCGTCAAACTCGCTCGCCCGGCGCACCGGCTCGACCTTCAGCTGCAAACCCCTGGCTGGCAGCGAGATCGTCCAGTCCACCGGATAAACCACTCCCGACGACGGGCTCTTCCAGTTGCCGTAGGTGTTGGCGACGAAGTCCGCGCTGCCGAGAGAAGTCACCGTCCCCTTGCTGGCATAGGTGCCCATGCGCAACACCGGCGCCCCCTGCGGATCGAAGAGTTCGAAAAGCATGAGATCCGCGCCGTCGGTCAGTTGCAGCGCGAACCAGTTCCAGCGCAGTTTCGCAGCCTCGAAGTCACCCCACTGATGGTCGAACCACACTTCGCCGTGCACCGGCCTGGACCTTCCGTTCAGGGTCAGGCTGCCCTGCGCCGTCATCCGCGGACGCGAGGTGTAATAGCTCATTCCGGCAGCCGCGAAGTCGAGTAGCCCGGCCACCGGGGTTCCTGGTGCCTGGTGCAGCACCGGTGGCTGCCGGTCATCCAGTTGCAGATCGAGCGCAAAGTCCTTGCCGGCCATCTTTGCCGCGTGCTTTGCGCCTTCTCCGCGCATCTGCCAGCCACCAAAGGTGAAGTCGAAGCCGTCGCGCCGTGCATGCGACGGGTTACCGGCGGTGCGCGCCTGTTCGGCGTACAGCTTGTCGGTCTGATGGTCGAGGAGGGAACCGTGAAAGACCGTATGGGTCAGTGTTCCCTGGCGGAGGAAGGTCGCTACATGGAAAGAGTAGCGTTCGCCGGAATCGGTCTGCAGATGACCGCTGTAGTACCACCATTCGGTCAGCTTGTCATGCGCGGCATCGTCGGCCGGCAGCCTGACCGCCGGCATGGCGCCGCCAGGCGCCGTCCCTGCCGCTGCCGGCTCGGCTGCGCGCTCAACCGGGGACGCCCGTGGGGTCTTGTCGGTGCCATCGAAGAGTACCCAGCCGATCGCCAGGATGACGATCAGCCAGCCCATTACAACCAGCCAACGATAGCGCCTGAACCAGCGAGTCGAGCCCGGACCGGGCTTGCCACGGAAATGACGCCGCCCCCCTCGGGAAGCCATGGATCCAGTGCTCATGCAGAACCTCCTGTTGATTCGCTAGCCGCCATGCGATTAAAGCAAGGATCGCGCCGTCGATGCGCGCCGCGCACTCCTGCCGGTTCGTTCGTTGACACTCCCGACTGGCCAACCGAGCCCAATGCTTGCCGGAAATCCTTACCGTGGAAATCGCGCCAGGGACGCGGGACTTTTCCTTTGCCCCCGCGTTGGCAGCGTTTCGGGGCGCAGGGAAACGGTCATCGGGCGGTCGCCCTCAGGGAGTCAAGCCATGCCAGCGTGGCGTCCTCGACCGCAGCACGCCACTGCCTCGTGGAGAAGGTATGGTCGGCGCCGGAAACTTCAATCCGGCGTACGCTCGTCGAATCGAGCAGACCCGCCCAGGCCGGGCTGGAAGCGGAAAATTCCAGAAACTCCTTGGCGGTATAGTCTTCGCCGCTCAGGATCAGCAGGATATTACCGGAAAACTCCCGCCACCCTGCGGCCATCCGATCCTGGAAGGTGTGCCTTGCGGGGCCGTCGACCGACCCTGACCGGCCCGCTGCCAGGGCTGACCGGAGCAAGCCGCGAACGGCGTCCAGCAGGGCCATCCGGCCGCTCAGCAGGTGGCGCCAGAAGTCGCGTTGCAGCAACCGCTGGCCGTAGTAGTGTTTGATGTGCGTCTTTGCCAGGCTTGCCTCCGAGCGCACCCAGGGGTTGAGCAGGGCAAGTCCTGAAAGCCGCGGATCATGGCTTGCGTGGACGTACAACAGCGCCGCCGAGGCCGCATCGCAGAGCCCCCAGAGGACGAAACGCCGCAGCGATGGGCAAACGTGCTGGAAAGCGTCGAGCGCCGCGCAGATGTCGGAGGAAACGTCTTCGAAGCTGCGCATCGCGCCGTCCGCGTCGCCCATGCCGCGATAGTCGAAGCGCATCGCCGGGTAGCCCGCGGCCGCCAGCCGGCGCGCGAGGAGCAGAAACTGGCGGTGACTGCCGACCCGGTATTGCGGACCGCCAACGACGATCAGCACGCCGCAGCCGGCCAACCCTTCACCGGCACCGGCCCGAGGATGGTGCCCGGTCGGGGCGAGTGAAGCCTCCTGCGGCAAGGCAATGACGCCCGGCAGGAGTTCGCCGGCACAGGGGAAGACCAGAGCCTGTTCGACGCACTTCATGCGCCAGGCACTTCCCGCATGGCGAGCAGGCTGGCGTCAAGCAGCGCCGGACACTCGCTGACCTCGCTCGTCTGCCAGAATGCCGGGCCGTTGACCGACCTGCCACGAACGCTTTGACCGGCTGCCTGCCACTGCGTCAGGCGCGCCAGCGCGAGTGGTGACAGAGCGGGATCGGCACGGTTCGAGATTTCGATCCATTCGACCCGGCCGGAGCGGTGCGGCAGCAGGATCTCGGACTTTGCCAGTCCATTCGCCAGGGCCGGTGAGAGGAGATAGCCTGCGATTTCCACCGATTCTCCCTGTTGCAGTTGTCTGCGGATGCGCTCCATGACGCCCTTGCCGTCGCCGCCGTCGATCTCGGCAACGATCTTGAGGCGCAGGAATTGCTGCAGGAACTGTTTACCGGCAACGACGGGCTGCCAGAAGAGCAGATTGACCGGGCGTTGCATGCGATTGGCCACTTCGTTCGCGAGCAGGCAACCGGTGCGCTGGCCCCACAACCAGAGTGGCGCCGCGGCCCGCTGCTGCAGCCAGTGGCAGGCGAGTTCGACATCCGCCAGCCAGGCTTCCCAGGTCGCGTCGCCAAAATCCCCCGCACTGTCGCCACAGCCCAGCAAATCAATCTGCAAAACGTGGTAGCCGGCGGCCGCCATGGCCCGCGCCTGCAAGGCGACCATGCGCCGCGACTTGTTCAGTTCCTCGGCAAAGGCATGTACCTGAACCACCAGGCCGCGCGCGCTGACCGGCAGGTCCGGCGTATGCAGCAGGGCAAATCGCTGTCCACAAGCCGTGGGCAGGTAGAAGGCCTCAAACGACATGGCGGACTCGGCTCAAGCGGCGAGCTTGCCCTGGACGAAGTCGATCAGCGTGGCAAGGGAAACGAAGACCGCGCCGTCGATCTCATCGTCGTCGACGGTGAAACCGAAACGTTCTTCGAGTGTGGTGATCAGGGCGACCACGGCCATCGAGTCGAGTTCGGGAATGGCGCCGAGCAGGGGCGTCTGAAGCGAAAATCCGCTCGCCCGACCCTTGAGGCTCAATACCTCGTCGAGCACCGCTACCACCTCGTTTCTGACGTCCATGCAATCTCCTCGTGTCGATGGGCCCTCCTGATGCCGGATACCGGCAGCAGGAGGATGATTCGGCCGCAATTATACCGAGGCCGTGATGACAATTCGTGCGATCGATCACGCGCTGGCTGCGATCGCAACGCGCCCGGGTCTACCTGCGGCGAACAAGCGCCCGACCTCGTCGGCAAGTCGATTACCCGCGGCCCTCGAATGGCCGGGGAGCACATTGACCGACTCTGCCATTCCGTGCTCTAGTGCGGAACGGAGCGTGCTTCAGCGTTGCTCCGCGCATCTTCACTACGAGAGGAAATCCACATTGTCGAAGAAACCAGGCAAGAAGAAGTCTGCTCAGGCAGAGGCCGGCAAGACGTCGGCGAGCACCGTCGATCCGGTGCAGTCATTGCAGGATCGGGTCACCGCGCTCGAGGAACAAATTGCCCAACTGACCCTGAAAGAAGGACCGGCGGGCGCGCCAGGCGAGCCGGGGCCGGCCGGAGCGCAGGGCGATCGGGGTCCGGCGGGAGCCCGGGGTGATCGGGGTCCGGCGGGAGCAGTCGGGCCACAGGGGCCCGAAGGGCCGGCGGGTCGGGAGGGACCGGCAGGACCGGCAGGACCGGCAGGACCGGCAGGACCGGCGGGTGCGCCGGGTGCCAGGGGAGCGACCGGTGCCCGCGGCGCAGCAGGATCTCAGGGCGCCAGCGGCGTACCGGTGCTTCCCGCCTGATTGGCGCGGCGGGCGATGATCGATCGCTCGGGGATCAGAGCACGACGCTAGAACTCGAGCGGGTCGACCTCGAGGTGCCAGCGTAAGCTGGAGGGTACCTTGATGGCTTCGAGTCGGGTCACCCAGTCGGCAAGAAAGCGCTGCAAGGCGCGCCGTGACGGTGACTCGACGAGCAACTGGCCACGTTCGAAGCTCGCTCGGCGGGAGAGGCGCATCGGCACCGGGTCGTAAAAGGTCACCTGATGATCGCCGCCGGGCGTCGACGAAGCCCGCGCAGTCGTCAGAAACCCCAGGGCGTCGGCCATCTGCGGCGCTTCCGCACGCAGCATCGCCTGATGGGCATAGGGCGGGAAACCGGCCTGCTGCCGCTCCCGCAGTTGTGCTGCGGCAAAAGCCCGGTAGTCATGGCGGACCAGGGCAGCGTACAGCGGATGATCGGGAAACCGGGTCTGCAGCAGCACTTCGCCGGCTCGCTCGGCGCGGCCGGCGCGGCCGGCGACCTGCATCAGCTGAGCGAAAAGACGCTCGGGTGCGCGCCAGTCGCTGGCGAACAAGGCGGCGTCGGGAGCAATCGCGCCGACCAGCGTCAGCCTCGGGAAGTCGTGGCCTTTGGCGAGCATCTGGGTGCCGACCAGAATGTCGGCTTCGCCGGCCTCGATGGTCTTCAGGAGAGCTTCCCATTGTCGTCGGGTAGAGGCCGAATCACGGTCGACGCGCAGGATCCGCGCCTGCGGGAAGCGCTCCTTCAACACCTCCTCGACCCGTTGTGTGCCACGACCGAAGGCGCCGAGATCCTGGTTGCCGCAGGTCGGGCAGCGTTTCGGCACGCGCGCCTCGAAGCCGCAATGGTGACAGCGCAGGCAATGGTCGGCAAGATGCAGAACCAGATTGGCGGCGCAGCGATGACAGCCGGAAATCCAGCCACAGGCCGCGCAGGCCAGCACCGGCGCATAGCCGCGGCGATTGAGGAAAACCAGACTTTGTTCGGCTCTCGCCAGACGTTGCTCGATGGCCAGCAACAAGGCGCCGGAGAACCCATCCTGCGGCTTGTCGAGGCGGCAGTCGATGGTCCGGACTACAGGCAGGCAGGCTCCTTCGACGGCGCGCTGCTGCAGCGAGAGCAGTCGATAGCGCTGGCGCCCGCCCTGCTCGCTGGCGTTGGCCCAGCTTTCGAGCGACGGGGTCGCGGAACCGAGGACGATCGGGATGCCGCCATCACGCGCCCGGAAGACGGCCAGGTCGCGCGCCGAGTAGCGAATGCCGTCCTGCTGTTTGAACGAGGAATCGTGCTCTTCATCGACCACGATCAGCCCGAGGTCGGGCAGTGGTGTGAACACCGCCAACCGGGTGCCGAGAACGATTCGTGCCTGGCCGGTCAATGCCGCCCGCCAGTTGCGGCAGCGCGCCGCGTCGCCGAGTTCACTATGGAGGCTGACCAGACCGGCCTGCGGAAAGCGCGCAGAAACCCGCGCTTCGAGTTGCGGGGTGAGGTTGATTTCCGGCACCAGCAACAGCGCCTGCCGGCCGGCAGCGAGCGCCCGCTCGATCAGGCGCAGATAGACTTCGGTCTTGCCACTGCCGGTCACGCCGTGCAGCAGATAGGCATGGAAACCCGCCGGCTCATTGGCGATGGCGTTCAGCGTTGCCGCCTGTTCGGCGGTCAGCGCAGGTTCCGCCTGCGCTGCTGCGGGGATCAGCTGCCGCCGCGCGCGGGCTTTGGCGGGGGCCAGCGCACGCAGGCCGGCGGGCACGGTGGAGAGCATCACCTGGCCAAGCGGCGCATGATAGTAAGTGGCGCAGAACTCGACCAGGCAAAACCACGCCGCGGGCAAAGGCGGCAGATCGCGCAGAATCTCCACGATGGGTTTGAGCTGGGCAAGCGGCAGGTCGCTCGCCGCTAGCACGTCGACGATGATGCCGATCTTGTGGCGCCGGCCAAAGGGCACGCAGACGCGATAGCCGATGTCCGATGCGGACAGTTGCGCGTTGTCGGGAAGACAATAATCGAACAGGCGGCGCAAGGGTAGGTCAAGCGCGACGCGGATGACTGGCAACGGGCAGGAGCATTCGGGCATGATCGAGGGCGGGGAAATTGATCTCACTTACCCCGCGAAGCTCGCGCGACTTCTGCCAATCCTGGGTAAGGTGTTCAGTTATCAGCGCTTTTGTTTCTGTGTACCGATCCTGTGGATAACTCTGTGGATCAAGGTCCCGACAAGTGCCGGAAAGGCGCTTCACACAAGGGTTTCAGCGCCGTTGCCCAAAAAATGAGCAATTATAAAAAGCATATAAAACAGAAGCTTGGAAAATGGCATCGAATCTTCCGGAAATCTCCACGAGAACCCACAAGTGATTCTGGTTTCTGTGAATAAGTCAACAGGCACGGGGGATTTCATCGCTGTTCTTGCGCAATGAGCGGCTGTGGGCATGCACCGCATCGACCAGCGCCGTCACCTGTTCGGGAGGCGTAAACTGCGAAATCCCGTGGCCCAGATTGAAGACGTGACCGGTGAGGTCCGGGCCGTAGCTGTCAAGCACTTTTCGCGCTTCGGCGGCGACCCTGTCGGGCGAAGCGAAGAGGACTCCCGGATCGAGATTGCCCTGCAGAGCGACCCGGTGACCGACGCGCCGGCGCGCTTCGCCAAGGTCAATCGTCCAGTCGAGGCCGATCGCGTCACACCCGATCTCGGCAATCGATTCCAGCCACAGGCCCCCTCCCTTGGTGAACACGATCGATGGCACCCGTTCGCCGTCCTTTTCCCGGATCAGGCTGCCGACGATACGCTGCAGGTAAGGCAGTGAAAATTCCTGATACGCAGCTGTCGAGAGCGAGCCGCCCCAGGAATCGAAAAGCAT
Organism: Candidatus Accumulibacter jenkinsii; assembly: GCA_036625225.1. Lineage (GTDB taxonomy): Bacteria > Pseudomonadota > Gammaproteobacteria > Burkholderiales > Rhodocyclaceae > Accumulibacter > Accumulibacter jenkinsii. Next base: position 47,424 of record JAZKUF010000003.1, read on the forward strand.
CACCGCTTGCGCACCCGATTCGATCTGGGCATTGAGATAGGCGATGACCGCCGCCGTGGTCACCGACAGGATCCGGTGCAGCAGATCGGGTCGATCGTAGAGCATGCCCTTGATGCGCCGGTAGTCATTACTCGACGCACCTTCGACCATGTAGCAGGCGAGCGTGTAGGGGCTGCCGGAAAAGCCGATCAGCGGCACCGAGTTGTTGAGTGCCCGCCTGATCTCGGCCACGGCGTCCATGACGTAACGCAGATGGTCCCAGGGGTCCGGTGCGCTGAGGCCGCGGATCGCCCATTCTTCGCGCAACGGACGTTCGAAGCGCGGTCCCTCACCGTCGCTGAAGTACAGTCCGAGACCCATCGCGTCCGGGACGGTGAGGATGTCCGAAAAGAGGATCGCCGCGTCGAGATCGTAACGCGCAAGCGGCTGCAGGGTGACCTCGCAGGCCAGCGCAGGGTTCTTGCACAACTGCAGGAAGCTGCCGGCGCGTCGACGTGTTTCGCAGTACTCGGGCAGATACCTGCCCGCCTGCCGCATCAGCCAGATTGGCGTCTGTTCAGTGGGTTCCTTGAGCAGGGCGCGCAGAAAGCTGTCGTTGCAGGGTCGGGTCACGTTGAACTCCACCAGCCAAAGGCGATATGCCGGAAAGGAAGGATTATCCGCTTTTCAGAAGAAATGGAAACCGACGGCGAACAGCTTCTCGACCTGTTTGACCACCTTCTTGTCGAGACAGAAGACGATCACATGGTCGTCGGTCTCGATCAGCAGATCCTTGTGGGCGATCATAACCTGCCCCACGTTCTTCTTCATTCCCAGGCGGAAGAAGTTGAGTTCGTCGGTTGTGCCCAGGCCGCGAACCACCGCGCCGATAAAGGCGCCCGGAATCTCGGGCAATTCACCGATTCGCCGGCCGACGACCTTGGAGTTCTTCTGGTCACCGTGGGCGACGATCTCGAGCGCTTCGGCGGCACCCCGTCGCAGGCTATGGACTTGTGTCACGTCGCCGTGGCGAACGTAGGTCAGCAAGGTCCCGATCGATACCTGCGCCGGCGAGATCGCGATGTCGATCGGCCCGCCCTGGACGAGTTCGGCATAGGCGCGACGATTGATCAGGGCCACCACCCGTTTGCAGCCCATCCGCTTGGCCAGCGACGCACCCATGATGTTGTCTTCGTCGTCGTTGGTCAGCGCGAGAAAGAGGTCCATCTCGTCGATCCCCTCCTGCTGCAGCAGTTCCTCGTCGGTCGCGTCACCGCTCAACACCAGGACCGATTTCAGGATCGTGGCGACGAACTCGGCACGCCGCCGGTCGGATTCGATGAGCTTGACCTGGCAGCGGCTCTCCAGGGCCTGCGCCACGCGTAGCCCGATGTTGCCGCCGCCGGCGATCATCACCCGCTGCACGGGGTCGAGCGAACGTCGCAGCTCGCGCATCACGGTCCGGATATGTTCTTCGGCCGCCAGCAGGAAGACTTCGTCACCGTCTTCGACGATGGTCTCGCCGGTCGGCGTGATCGCCCCGCCGCGACGATAGATGGCGGCGATTCGGCCATCGATCGCCGGCGGCAGGTGGCTGCGCATCTCCTTGATCGGGCTGCCGACCAGCAGCCCTCCGGCATAGGCGCTCACGGCGACGAGGATCAACCGGCCGGCGGCAAAACTCAGCACCTGTAGCGCTTCGGGGAAGTCGATCAGGCGCAGGATGTACTCCGTCACCACCCGCTCGGGACACAGGGCATAGTCGACGGCGAAGTTGTCCGGTGACAGCAGTTTGGCGCTGTCGAGAAAATCGCTCGCGCGCAAGCGGGCGATCCGGGACGGGACGTTGAAGACGCTGTGCGCCAGCTTGCAGGCAACGAGATTGGTCTGATCGCTCTGGGTGACGGCGATCAGGAGATCGGCGTCCTCGAGCCCGGCGCTGGCGAGCACCGAGGGATGGGCTGCGTTGCCGACCACCGTCTGCAGGTCGAGGCGATCCTGCAGCTGGTTCAGACGGTCCTGGTTGCTGTCGACGATCGTGATGTCGTTGTTTTCGGAGACCAGACTTTCGGCGACGCTGGAACCCACCTGGCCCGCGCCAAGAATGACGATATGCATTTCCCTGATCTCCCTGAAGGGCTGGCGACAGCCGCTTCGCGACTACTCACGCTCGTCCGTGCGACGACCGACGTTCAACCCGAGTTGCTTCAACTTGCGGTAAAGGTGAGTCCGCTCAAGCCCCGTCTTTTCCGCAAGGCGCGTCATACTACCGCGTTCGCCGGTCAGATGGTATTCGAAGTACATCCTCTCGAAGGCTTCACGGGCTTCGCGCAGCGGTTGATCGAAGAACATCGGCGGCAAGGGAAGCGCAGCGCCGTTTGGCCCCTCATCGCTGTCCAGGATCAGCGCCACGTCAGCGGCGGTAATCTCCTCGTCGAGCGCCGAAAGCGCGAGGTTCTTGACCGCGGTCAACAACTCGGCCCATTCACCGTGCCAGCGATGCAGACGGAGGGCGTTCTGGGCGCCGCTGGTAAAATGGCGCAAAGGAACTTCACCACGCTCGGCAAGATGTGCGAGGAGCAGGGACGCAATCTCGGGAACGTCGTCGGCGTGCCCCGAGAGCTGCGGCAGGGCTACCCAGACTTCCCCGAGACGGCTGACCAGCAGCGCGTCCCAGCCGGCTTCGACGAGTACCGGGAGCGGCCGCGTCGAAGCGGCAACCAGTTGCAAATTGTGTTTTTCGAGCCGTTCGAGGGCATAAACGAGGTTCATCTGCTGCAGCTTGCCAAGCTGTGCCAGATCGGCGATGAAGACGATACCGCCGGTCGCACTGTGCAGCATTTCCTGGGTCAGCGGGGTGCTCGAGGTCGATAGATCCAGCCAGGGGGTCAACTGCGTCTGCAAGGTCCGGGCGCAGATTTCGGCGATGCTGCCTGAAGCGCTCTTGAGCAGCAGCACCGAGGTCTTTGCCGCGGCCTGCTCGAGACGCCGCTTGAGATCCTTGAGCAGCGGCGAGCGGGCGAAGGCATCGAGGGTCAGCGGCTTCTTCACCAGCACGGCTTCGTGCTTGAGCGCCCTTTTGACGGTGAGCAGCAGCTTTTGCAGCGCAATCGGCTTTTCGAGAAAATCGGTGGCGCCAATGCGTGTCGCTTCGACCGCCGAGTCGATCGTTCCGTGTCCGGACATCATGACCACGGGCATCGTCAGCAACCCGCTTGCCGACCACTCCTTGAGCAGCGAAATACCGTCGGTATCGGGCATCCAGATGTCGAGCAGGACCAGGTCGGGACGTCTCTCGGCGCGAATTCGGCGGGCCGCCGCGGCGTTCTCGGCCAGCCAGACCGAATGGCCCTCATCGGCCAGGATTTCGGAGAGCAATTCGCGAATGCCCATTTCGTCATCAACGATCAGTACTTGCGCCATGGTCAGGTCTCGGAAGGGAATTTGCTCGCGGGGCGGCCGAGGCCGGCGTGGAAGCCAGGGGCAGCAGGATGCTGACCTTGGCGCCGATCGGCTGACGGTTATGGATGCTGATCCGGCCATGATGCTCGTCGACAATCTTCTTGACGATGGCGAGACCGAGGCCGGTGCCGCGTGCCTTGGTGGTGACATAGGGTTCGAAGACGCGGGCGATGATCTCGGGCGGAAATCCGGGGCCTTGATCGCGAATCACCATTTCGGCCATGTTCTCCAACTTGCGCGTGCTGATCGTGATCGACGGGGAAGCCTCCGCTTCCTGAGCGTCTTCAGCGTTGCGCAGCAGATTGTGGATGATTTGCCGCAACTGCGTCGTATCGCCCCACACCGGCGGCAGCCTGGCCGCCAGCTTGGTCTTGACGCGCGTCCGGGCGTTCTCGTAGAGCCCCAGCACGTCGACGATCAGGGCGTTGAGGTCGACCGCCGAGAGTTCGGGCGCCGGCATGCGGGCGTAATCGCTGAAGTCATTGACCATGCGCTTCATCGCCTGCACCTGAATGATGATGGTCTGCGTCGAGCGCGCCAGCATCTCGGCATCGGGGCCTTCGAGGCGGTCGGCAAGCTTCATCTGCAGACGTTCCGCAGAGAGCTGGATCGGGGTCAGCGGATTCTTGATCTCGTGCGCCAGGCGTCGTGCCACTTCGCCCCAGGCAGCGCTGCGCTGGGCGGCGATCAGCCGCGTCACGTCATCGAAGACGACCACGTATCCGCCATGCGGTCCGGCCGGCAACTGCGTTCCCCGGAGCAGCAGGATCTGCGGCAGTGCACCGATGCGATCGAGTTCCAGCTGCTCCTGCCATTCGATCTGCTCGTCGTTGGCAAAAGCGTCGCGGATCGCCTGTCCCAGCACCTGTTGGCGCGGCCAGGCTTCAGTGGCCTCGCCGAGCAGACCGGTGAAGTCGTCGGCCAGAATGGTCAGTGCCCCTTCGTTGACCGTGCACAGGACGAAGCGCTGATCGAATACCAGCACGCCGGCCGACAGACTGGCCAGAATCGACTCCAGGTAAGCGCGTGCGGCTTCGAGTTCACCACGATGGCGCTCATTGTCGCGCCGAGCTTCGTCGAGCTGGCTGGTCATCTGCTTGAATGAGCGCGTCAGGATGCCGAGTTCGTCGCGGCTATAGACCGCCTGGCGAGGGGTGTAATCGCCTGCGGCCACTGCCTGGGTGCCTTCGGCAAGGATCGACAGCGGTGCCGACAGGCGACGGGCGAGCACGAACGCCAGTGCGATGGCTGCGAACAGCGCGAGCAGAACGGTCAGGGTGAGGGTCATGGCGTAGATTCGCGTCAGGCCCTCGCGACCCAGCGAAAGCTCCTGATAGTCCGCATAGACCGTCTGCACGCTTTCGGCGTTGAGGGCAAGAGCGCTTGGCACGGGGTCGATCAGCTGCAGGATGCGGGTCTCGGTGCCCAGACCATAAGGCATGACGGTAATCAGGACGCGCAGCTTGAGGTCCTTGTCGCCGTCGCTTTCAATCTCCGCATAGCGGCGCTCGCTGCGCGCCCGGCGCAACTGCTCGGCGGTCGGTTGCGCAGGCAACAGGCTGGTCACCTCGCCGCTGGCGGTCGCCAGCAGTTCGCCACTGACCGAGAACAGGGCCGCAGATTGCACGCCATGCTGCTCGCGCAGACGACTGAGCTCGAGTCGGCGCTGGTTTTCCGAGCGGTCGTCGAGTTCCAGCGCCATCGCCTGTCCCTTGAGCGCAAGATCTTCGAGCAGCGAATCGAGCGCACTACGGCCGAGATTGAGTCCGGCTTCGAGAGCTTTCTCGACGCGGACATCGAACCAGGTTTCGATGCTCTTGGTGACGAACTGAACCGAAACCGCATAGATCAGGATGCCAGGGAGGACCGCCATCAGGCCGAACATCAGCATCAGGCGCAGTTTCAGCCGCGAACCGAAGACCTGCGCCCGATGTTCGCGCCACAGGGAATGCAACTGCCAGGCAATCAGCGCCAGCAGCGACAGGGCAACGATCGCGTTCAGCCCGAGCAGCCAGGGGTAGTGGCTGGCAAAAAGTGCCGTGTTGGCGCTGGCCGAAGCGAGCAGAAACAGCAGAATGCCGCCAAACGACGCGGCAGCGACGATCAGGCTTTTCATCTTCCTTCGAGAGCCACCGCCGCTAGCGGCGCCTGGCCGGCCGCAGCGGCTGCCGTGCTCTCGCCTGGCGTGAAGTTCCAGCGTACCCAGTCCGACGACAGGTTCCAGTCCCGGTTGGCCAGCGCGTTGACCTGAAAGGTCTTCGGCATCTGCGTCAGATCGAGACGCATGCGAACGGCGGCGAAGTAGGTCTGATCCGCGCGCGCCACGCCCTTGTCGATCACCTGCCAGTTTCGCAGGCGGGAGAGAATGCGCTGCGCATCGTCGAGCGAAGTGAAGCTCTGGTGCAGGGCGCCGCTCGACAAACGATACTGGCGAGTCAGTGCGTGGTAGGACAACTGGTAGGTCTGACTCCGGCTGGCCACCTGTTCGTCGAGCCAGTACCAGCGCGAACGACTCAGGTCGAAGTCGACCACGAAGTAGAGGGTGATCCCCCGCTCGATGGCGTCTTCGAGGCGACTGTTGAGATTGATGTTGAAATTGGCCGAGAGGGTATAGCCGTCTTCGCCTGGCGAGAGAACCGCGTTGCGGACGCTGATGTCGGCTGCCTGCCCGCCCGACGCGGCGAACAGCAGCAGCGCGAAGATCCAGGGACTAAACAGCTTTCTGCAACAGGGCATAAAAGAATCCGTCATGGTCTTCCCGGGGCAGGAGTTTTTCCTCGGCCAGCTGTCGAGCGGCGGGTTGGCGAACGAGAAAGGCGTCGATCTGCGCGCCGTTCTCTTCCGGGAAAAGCGAGCAGGTCGCATAGAGCAGCTTGCCGCCCGGCTTCAGCACCGGCCAGAGCCGATCGAGGATTTCGCTCTGCAGACCGGCAAAGCGCCGGATGTCGCTCTCTCGGCGCAGATACTTGATATCCGGATGGCGGCGAACGACGCCGGAAGCCGAGCAGGGAACGTCGGCGAGGATGGCATCGAAGGGTTGACCATTCCACCACTGGCTGCTGGCCCGGCAATCGGCGACCCGTACGGTCGCCAGCAGGCCCAGTCGTCGCAGGTTCTCCTCGATCAGCCGCGTACGGCCTGCATCGCTGTCGAGCGCCAGCAGTTCGATATCAGCGACTTCGAGCAGGTGGCCACTCTTGCCTCCCGGAGCTGCGCAGGCGTCCAGGATGCGCTGACCGGCGGTCGGTGCCAGGATCTCCGCCGCGCGTTGGGCGCCGGCATCCTGGACCGAGACCAGACCCTCGGCAAACCCCGGCAGGGCGTCGACCGCCACCGGCTGCTCGAGGATCAGCGCAGCGCGCGCAACCTGCCGGGCCGGCAGACCCGCGCGCTGCAGGCGTGCCGAATAATCGGCGAGGTCGATGCGGCGGCGATTGACGCGCAGCGTCATCGGCGGTTGGGAATTGCCGAGGGCGATGATTTGCGGCCAACGGTCGGGGTAGGCGCGACGCAGGCGGGCCAGCCACCAGGCCGGATGTTGATGTGCGGCCTGATCGTCGTCGGCCAGGGCGGCATGCAGGCTGTCGCGCTGGCGCAGGTAGTTGCGCAACACGGCATTGACCAGACCCCGGAAAGCACCGCCGGCGATCTCGCCAGCGGCGGCGACCGCCTGATCGACCACCATGTAAGCGGCGTCGGGCCGCGTCTGCAGGCGATAGAGCGACCCCAGCAGCAGCGCCTCGACTTGCGGGTGCGGCAAGGACTTTTCCAGCAGGTGGCCCAGAATGAACTCGCCGCAGGCGTAACGGCGCAAGGTCCCGTAAGCCACATCCTGGGCCGCAGAACGGGCGGCAGGCGCGGCCGTGCCGGTCGCGGCGAGAGCCTGCGTCAGGCTCTCTCCCGCCTGTACCCGGGCGATCGTCCGCGCTGCCAGCAACAGGCTCAGCGCCAGGGAATCCGGCGCCAGCAGAGATTGCGGCGCGCTCGCTCGGGGTGCAGGACTGCCGGTCTGCGCGGCTTTTCGCACGCGTAGCGCGCGCGACGACGGAGATGACGGAGAAGAGGACAAGGCTGGATTCACGACAATCGAGGACTGAAGAGTTTAGCACGATGCCCGATGATGGCGGGATCATCGCTGGGCAGCGATAATGGGCGCATGAGGCCCTCCTCGCTCAAACCTTATGCCTGGCTTTCGATCGCCGCCGCGCTGGCGACGATGTCGCTGAAGGCCATGGCCTGGTGGCTCACCGGTTCGGTGGGCTTCCTCTCCGACGCGCTCGAGTCGGTGGTCAATCTGGCCGGTGCGGCGATGGCACTCGCCATGCTGACAGTGGCCGAGCGACCGGCCGACGAAGGGCATGCTTTTGGTCACGGCAAAGCGGAGTATTTTTCGAGCGGTTTCGAGGGCTTGCTGATCCTGGTCGCTGCGCTCGCCATCGCAATTTCGGCCATCGACCGACTGCTCCATCCGCAGCTTCTCGAGCAGGTCGACGTCGGCTTGCTGGTCTCGATCGTGGCCGCGCTGATCAATCTGATCGTCGGCCGGCTGCTGTTGCGTGTCGGCCGACGACACCGCTCGATCACCCTCGAAGCCGACGGCCACCACCTGCTGACCGACGTCTGGACCTCGACCGGCGTGATCGTCGGCGTCGGCGCGGTCGCCGTCACCCACTGGTTGTGGATCGATCCGGCGCTGGCTCTGCTGGTGGCGGCGAACATCGTGGGTACCGCCTGGCGGCTGCTGCAACGCTCGGCAGCCGGCCTGATGGACGGCAGCCTGCCGGCGGCCGAGCACGCGCTGGTGCTCGCCGTACTCGAGCGCTATCGGGCGCTCGGGGTTGACTACCATGCCTTGCGCACCCGCGAGTCGGGTGTACGCCGCTTCATCTCGATGCACGTTCTCGTCCCCGGCACGTGGACCATCACCCGCGGACACCAACTGGCAGAAGAGATCGAGCGCGAGATCCGGCGGGCGCTGCCGCATGCATCGGTGTTCACCCATCTCGAACCACTCGACGATCCCGTCTCGCAGAATGACATCGATCTCGACCGGTGAAGCGCGCGCCACCGCGGTGCATTTCGGGCGCCTGGGCTGGCTGGCCGCGTGGCTCGTCCTGGCGTCGCCCGCACTGGCCTGGAATGCTGCCGGGCACCGGATCAGCGCCATGATCGCCTGGCAGCAGCTGGACGAGCACACCCGCTCGGCGGTCGCCACCCTCCTGCGCCAGCATCCGGACTTCAGGCGCTGGCAGGCGCGTGGCAAGGGCGCGGATGAGGATCTGACCGCTTTCGTCGAAGCCTCGACCTGGCCCGACGACATCCGCCAGGACCGGCGTTTTTACAGCGCCGGCAAGGAGCCGGCGACGCCTGTATTGGCGGGCTTTCCGGACATGGAGCGACGGCAGAACTGGCATTACGTCGACCGGCCGCTGGATCCGGCACACCCGCGGACACCCTCGTCAGGACTGATCGATCGACAGTTGGTGACGCTGGCGCGGACATTGGGGAATCGCGAGGCGAGGCTCGGCGAACGGGTGTACGCCCTGCCCTGGCTGATTCACCTCGTCGCGGATGCGCACCAGCCCTTGCACACGGCCAGCCGCTACACTCCCGACGGACGCAGCGACCGGGGCGGCAATGCCGTGACGATCTACAATCCCTTCAATTCGCGCCGCCCGCTGATGAGTCTGCACCGCTACTGGGATGACCTGCCGGGGCCCCCCTGGCTACGCAGCGATCGACTCGCAGCGGTGGTCGCCGCGCTGACCGCGAGCCATCCGCCGCCCGCTTCCGGAACGGTCGCAGAGTGGATCGACGAGAGCTGGCGGCTTGCCCGCGAACATGCCTATCCGCCGGAGAACGATTCGCCGCCAAGGATCAGCAGCGCATTTCACGCCACTGCACAGGGGATCGCCAACCGCCGCATCAGCGACGCCGGCCACCGCCTGGCCGGACTGCTTAAAACCCTGTTGGCGCAGACGCGGGCGCCTTGAGCAGGCGGACTTCAACGCCCGGTTGAATCATGTTTCACGTGAAACATGATTCAACCGGGCGAGCGCGACAAGGCCTCAGCAGTCGCTGACGGGGAAAGCCGGCCGCAGCGCCGTTCCGGCCAGGAACTGCGCCGCCGAAAGGCGCTTGCCGCCAGCCTTCTGTACCTCTGTCAGACGTAAGGCCTGCTCGCCACAGGCGACCACAATCCCGCTGCGGTCGGCGGCCAGCAGCAATCCTGGCAGAGCGTCGCCTGCGACCACTTCCGACCGCCAGACCTTGAGCCAGTGGCCGTCGAGGCAACCGGTCGCACCGGGATGCGGGTTGAAGGCGCGAATCTGCCGTTCGAGCCGGGCAGCCGGCAGGCACCAGTCGAGCATCGCTTCCGCCTTGCTGATCTTGGCCGCGTAGCTGATGCCGGATACCGCTTGCGGGAACGCGGGCAACGGCAGCCGCGCGAGCGCCTCGACCACCAGCCGAGCCCCCTGCTCCGCCAGCCGGTCATGCAGGGAAGCCGCCGTATCATCGCTGCGAATCGGCTGTGTCGCCGAAAGCAGGACAGGTCCACTGTCGAGCCCGGCGTCCATCTGCATGATGCACACGCCTGTCTCGGCGTCGCCAGCGAGCAGCGCACGCTGGACAGGAGCCGCACCCCGCCAGCGTGGGAGCAGCGACGCATGAATGTTGATGCAGCCGAAGCGCGGCAGGTCGAGCACCGCTTGCGGCAGGATCAGTCCATAGGCGGCAACGATGATCGCGTCGGCGCCGACAGCACGCAGCCGCTCCTGGGTGGCGGCAGCGCGTAGCGTCGGCGGTTGAAAGACTTCGATTCCCGCCGCCAGTGCCATCTCCTTCACTGCGGAGGGACGCAAGACCATGCCGCGTCCCGATGCCCGATCCGGCTGTGTCAGCACCAGCTGCACTTCATGCCCTGCGGCCAGAATGGCGCGCAGGGCTTGTGCCGCGAACGTCGGCGTGCCGGCAAAGATCAGCTTCATGCGGTGATGCGCGCCTGCTTGGCGAGCTTGTTGCGGATCCGTAGCTGTTTGAGCTGGGACAGGTGCTCGACGAAAACCCGTCCCTGGAGGTGGTCGATCTCGTGTTGCAGGCAGACGGCCAGCAGGCCGGTCGCCTCGATTGTCTGCTCCCTGCCGTCGAGGTCCTGATAACGCACGACGACATGTTCGGCACGCTCGACCTTGTCGTAAATCCCGGGCACCGACAGGCAGCCTTCTTCACAGATCTGCTGTCCGTCGTACTGGAGCAGTTCCGGATTGATCAGCGTCAGCAACTGATCCCGGGTCTCCGAAGCGTCAATCACGATCAACCGCTTATGGACGTCCACCTGGGTGGCCGCAAGACCAATCCCCGGTGCCTCGTACATTGTCTCGGCCATGTCGGCCGCCAGGCGCCGAATGTTGTCATCGATCATTTCGACGCGCGTCGCGACTTTTTTCAGTCGTGGGTCGGGGAAGCGAAGTATCGGTAGTAGAGACATAAAAAGCTTGATCGAAGAAGTAAGTGCGTGCACAATCGGACGCAGTGCCCCGATCATGCCGTCGTCGTTAATATGGCGCGGCCGGCCATTCCAGCCCCGGATCTGGCCACCTGACGAGATGGGACAGAACCGACGGCCGCGGGTTCCCGCACCGCACTGCCCCGCCTGAGTCAATACTCGCATGAGGATAACACGATGATCCGCATTATGTCCGCGTTCATTCTGGCCATGGTCAGCGTGTTCTGCCCCGCCGCCGCTGCGCAGGAACTCCGGCTGGCCGACGGCGCTCCGCAGCGCCATGTCGTCGTCCCCGGCGACACGCTGTGGGGCATTTCGGGGAAATTCCTCAAGGAACCCTGGCTCTGGCCAGAGGTCTGGCGGATGAATCGCCAGCAGATCAGGAACCCCCACCGCATCTTTCCCGGCGACGTGATCGTTCTCGACCGTGATGCACAGGGTCAGCCGCGACTGCGCCTGCAGACCGTCAAGGTGCTGCCGCAGGTTCATGTGGAGTCGGTCGGGGAAAGCATCCCGGCGATTCCGCCGAACGTCATCCGACCCTTTCTCTCCGACCCGCTGATCGTCGAAGCGCACCAACTCAACCAGGCCGCTCGCATCGTCGCCACCCCGCAGGATCGCGTCTATCTCGGCAATGGCGATCTCGCCTACGTCTCCGATGCCGATCCGGCCATCCTGGATTGGCAGATCTATCGCAACGGCAAACCCCTGCACGACCCACAGAGCAACGAGATCCTGGGCTACGAGGCGTTCTACCTCGGCACCGCGAGACAGATCGAAGCCGGCAACCCGGCGACCTTCGAGGTCATGACGACACGGCAGGAGATCGGCCGGGGCGATCGTCTGCTGCCGGCCATTCGCCCTCCACTGGTCGCCTATGTACCGCACAAGCCCGACTTTCCGGTCGATGGCCGCGTGATCTCGGTATACGGAGGCGTCGACGCGGCCGGACGCGGGTCGATCGTGGCGCTCAATCGGGGTGGCCGCGACGGCATCGAGATCGGCCATGTGCTGGCGCTGGAGCGCAATCGGACGGTCTTCGAACGGGATGAGAACGACCGCAAGGTCGTGCTGCCGATTCCGCCCGAACGTATCGGCCTGCTCTTCGTCTTCCGGACTTTCGAACGTATTTCCTACGGCCTGATCGTGCAGTCCGAAGGGACGGTCGAAGTCAATGACTTCGCTCGCACGCCCTAGATGGGCCAGGGCGAGTCGCTGGCCGCCTGGCTGCGACTGACGCTGATACCGGGTATTGGCGGCAAAACGCAGCGCCGCTTACTCGCTGCCTTCGGGCTGCCAGAGGCGATCTTCGCTGCCGGACGCAGCGCCCTGGGGGGTGTCGTCGGTGACCGGGCGACGCGACTGCTGCTCGATACCGACAGCCGGCCCGCCGTTGAACGGGCGCTGGCCTGGGCCAACACTGCCGACCAGCATCTCGTCTGCCTCGCCGACGCCGAGTATCCGCAGCTGCTGCTGGAGATCCCGGACCCGCCGACGCTGCTCTATGTCCGCGGCCGCCTTGATCTGCTGAACGCAGCTGCCCTCGCGATCGTGGGCAGCCGCAACCCGACTCCCCCGGGCATCCAGAACGCCGAGCGCTTTGCCTCGGCCCTCGCCGAGGCCGGGCTGACGATCATCAGTGGTCTTGCCCTCGGAATAGACGCCGCTGCGCACCGGGGAGCGCTGCGGACGTCGGGCAGCACGATGGCCGTCATCGGCACCGGTATTGACCGTCTGTACCCGGCCAGCAATCAGGCGCTGGCACTCGAGATCGCCGACCGGGGTTCGATCATCTCCGAATTGCCCCTCGGCACCCCGCCTCTCGCCGCCAACTTTCCGCGTCGGAACCGGCTGATTTCCGGCCTGTCACGCGGTGCGCTGGTCGTCGAAGCGACGGTCGAAAGCGGCTCGTTGATTACCGCCCGCCTGGCCTCGGAACAGGGACGAGAAGTTTTCGCCATCCCCGGTTCGATTCACTCTCCACAATCACGGGGCTGTCACAAGTTGATCAAGCAGGGGGCCAAGCTGGTCGAAACGGTGGAAGACGTACTCGACGAACTGCGCTGGCAGCACGGCACGGCGCAGCCCTCGGTCGCCTCGGCGGGCAGCGAAGAAGCCAGCGCTCTGCTGCCATGCATGGGTTTTGATCCCTGCGGCGTGGACCAGCTCGCCAGCCGTAGCGGCTTGACGGCCGACGCGGTTTCGGTGATGCTGCTGCACTTGGAGTTGGATGGTCAGGTCACCAGTCTGCCGGGCGGCCGCTATCAACGGATTTCCCAAGCCTGAGAACCCTTCTGATGATCGACATCCTCGTCTACCTGTTCGCCAACTATCACAGCTTCAGCGCCCGCCCGAAGACCAAGGCGCTGAAGCGAAAATTGAGCGCTGTCGGCTTCAAGGCGGAGGCGATCAGCATGGCCCTGCACTGGCTGGATGGCCTCAAAGCAGCGACCGTGGTCGATCTGCCTGCGAGCAGGGATGCTCTGCGAATTTACCTCGAGCAGGAGCAGCGCAAGCTCGGCGTCGACTGCCTGGGTTTCATCGCCTTTCTCGAAGCATCCGACCTGATCACGCCCGCCTTGCGCGAGTTGGTGATCGATCGCGCCATGTCCCTCGACGACGATCATGTCCCTCTCGGCAAGTTCAAGATCATCGTCCTCATGGTTCTCTGGAGTCACGAACAGGATCTCGAGCCGCTGGTCGTCGAAGAGTTGCTTGACGGCGGCGACGCACGGCTGCCGCACTGAGCGTACCGCGGCCAACCGCTGCTGACTGCGGCGCCCGGGTGACGACGCGCTGCTGACCGCCGCTCTTGCTTGCCAAGCGCGGCAGAGTACTCTTATCATGCCCACGGGCCTCTCCCGTGATTCCCCTTTTTGCCACTCTCCCCGGCTGATGAAGACCCTCATGAGCAAGAAACTGATCATCACCGAGAAACCATCCGTTGCTGCCGACCTCGCTCGCGCGCTCGGCGGATTCGTTCGGCACGACGACTACTACGAGAGCGACGACTACGTTCTCTCCTCGGCCATCGGTCATCTGCTGGAACTCAGCTGCCCCGAGGAATATGAAGTCAAGCGCGGCAAGTGGTCCTTTGCCCATCTTCCGGTCATCCCGCCCCACTTTGCCCTGCAGCCGATCGCCAAGACCGAAGCGCGCCTCAAGCTTCTGGTTCGCCTGCTCAAACGCAAGGACGTGGGCGCGCTGATCAACGCCTGTGACGCGGGTCGTGAAGGGGAACTGATCTTCAACTACATCATTCAGCACGCGGCTACCAGCAAACCGGTCGAACGTCTGTGGCTCCAGTCGATGACCCCGCAGGCTATCCGTGAAGGTTTCTCGCGCCTGCGTAGCGGCGCCGACATGCGCGGCCTGGCCGATGCCGCCGTCTGTCGCTCGGAGTCCGACTGGCTGGTCGGCATCAATGGCACGCGGGCGATGACGGCTTTCAACTCGAAGACCGGCGGCTTTCATCTGACCACTGTCGGCCGCGTCCAGACGCCGACACTGGCGCTGATCGTCGATCGCGAGGATCGCATCCGGAAATTCAAACCGCGCGCCTACTGGGAGCTCGATGGCGTCTTCGTTTGTCGCGCCGGCCAGTATCGGGGGCGCTGGTTCGACGAGAAATTCAGGGGCAAGGAAGACGACGAGCATGCCCGTGCGGATCGCCTGTGGGATGAAGCCCGGGCGACGCTGCTGCAGCAGAAGTGCGCCGGACGGGACGGCATGGTCCATGAAGAGTCGAAGGCGTCGAGCCAGTTGTCACCGCTACTCTATGACCTCACCAGCCTGCAGCGCGAAGCCAATGGCCGCTTCGGGTTTTCTGCCAAGGCGACGCTTGGCCTGGCACAGGCCCTCTACGAAAAGCACAAGGTGCTGACCTATCCGCGGACCGACTCGCGCGCGTTACCGGAAGACTACCGGCCGACGGTGAGTAATACCCTCGCCATGCTCTCCGGCGAGGGTCTCGGCAAGGGTCACGATGAGGCCACTGTGGCCCGCTACGCGCCCTTGGCACAACAGATCCTGGCGCGCAACTGGGTCGTGCCGAACAAGCGAATCTTCAACAATGCCAAGGTATCCGACCACTTCGCGATCATCCCGACGTTGCAGGCCCCGAAGCACCTCTCCGAGCCCGAGTTCAAGCTCTACGACCTGGTCGTCAAGCGTTTTCTCGCCGTCTTCTACCCGGCGGCCGAGTACCTGATCACGACGCGGATTACGCGCGTCGATGGCGAGCCGTTCAAGACCGAGGGCAAGGTCCTGGTCAACCCGGGCTGGCTTGCGGTCTATGGCCGCGAAGCACAGGAAGGGGAGGAAGGCAACCTCGTCGCCGTCGCCTCTGGAGAAACGGTGAAGGCCGACCAAGTCGTACTCAGTGCCCATCAGACCAGACCGCCGGCACGTTATTCCGAAGCCACCCTGCTCAGCACCATGGAAGGGGCTGGCAAGGCGATGGACGACGAGGAACTGCGCGCGGCCATGGCGGGACGCGGTCTCGGTACGCCGGCCACGCGTGCGCAGATCATCGAGAATCTGCTGGCCGAACAATATCTCCTGCGTGAAGGCCGGGAGCTGCTGCCGACCGCCAAGGCCTTTTCGCTGATGACTCTGCTGAATGGGCTCGGCATCCCTGAACTGACGGCACCCGAACTTACCGGCGAATGGGAATGGAAACTCGCGCGCATGGAGCGCGGCGAGATGTCGCGCAACGACTTCATGAAGGAGATCGCGGCGATGACGCAGCACATCGTCGACCGCGCCAAGACTTACGACAGCGACAGCATCCCCGGTGACTTCGGGGAACTCGCCACCCCTTGCCCGAAATGCGGCGGCTTGATCAAGGAAACGTACAAGAAATTCCAGTGCCAGGGCTGTGACTTCGCCCTCTGGAAAATCGTCGCCGGACGCCAGTTCGAAGCGAGCGAAATCGAGGAATTGCTGACCCGGCGCAAGGTCGGGCCGTTGAGCGGTTTTCGCAACAAGATGGGGCGGCCTTTCAACGCGATCATCCAGCTCAACGCCGAGAACTCGCCCGAGTTCGATTTCGGGCAGAGCAGCGGGGGTGACGATCGCGCTGGCGAAGAGGTCGATTTCTCCACCAGTGAAGCCCTGGGCGCCTGTCCGAAATGCGCGTCGCGGGTCTTCGAGCACGGGATGTCGTATGTCTGCGAGAAGTCCGTCGGTCCCGAGCGGAGCTGCGACTTCCGCTCGGGAACGATCATCCTGCAGCAGGCGGTCGAACCCGATCAGATGCGCAAACTGCTCAGTAGTGGACGGACGGATCTGCTTCGGGACTTCGTGTCAGCCCGCACCCGTCGCAAGTTCTCCGCTTATCTGGTGCGCGGCGCCGATGGCAAGGTCGGTTTCGAGTTCGAGAAGCGCGAGCCCAGGCCGGCGGCAAAGGCAGGCGCTGCTGCCAAGGCTGCGCCGAAGGAGACCAAGCCGGCTGCCGAGACGCCGGCGCGTCGCCGGAAAGCCGGCATCTGACCCAAGCGCTGGGAGCGTCCGTCGCCCCACAGTCTGTTTCACGTGGAACATGCAATCGGCGCTAGCGGATCGGGATCACCCCTGGCGGTGGTGCATCGAGAATCGCCGCGCGCAGGATGTCGATCGCCTGTGGTCTCGGGAAAGTGGCGCGCCAGGCAATGACAACTCGGCGAACTGGCGCCGGTTCTCTGAAATGACGAAACGAAAGCAGGGAGTTTTCCTGTGGCCAGGACGCTGCGGCCGACGCCGGGACGACCGAGATGCCGGCGCCACTCGCGACCATGTAGCGCACGGTTTCCAGAGAACTGCCTTCGAGCGCCCCGTCGGTCCCCCCTGGCGCCGAAAGCTGCGGGCAGGCCTGAACGACCTGGTTGCGAAAGCAGTTGCCGGTACCGAGCAACAAGAGGTTTTCCGCCGGCACCTGATCGGGATCGATCAGTTTCTGCCGGGTCAGCGGATGTTCCCGCGGCATCAGCAGGCCGAAGGGTTCCTCATAGACCAGTCGCGACAAGATGCCTGGCTCGGTAAAAGGCAAGGCGACCACGATGGCATCGAGCTCGCTCCGACGCAGCTGCGCTGCAAGGCTGACGGTGAAATTTTCCTGTAGATAAAGTGGCATCAATGGCGCTCGGGCGTGCAGAGCCGGGATCAGTCGCGGTAGCAGGTAGGGTGCAATGGTGTAAATGACGCCCAGCCGCAACGGACCGTGCAAGGGATCCTTGCCCTCGGCAACGATCTCGCGCAGCTTTCCCGCTTCCTCCAGTACCCGCTCGGCCTGGGCCGCGATCTGCTCGCCGATGGTGGTCAGGCGAACGTCGGATGAAGAGCGCTCGAAGAGAATGACGCCGTGTCGTTGCTCGACCTTCTTCAGCGCAACCGACAGGGTCGGTTGGCTGACGTGGCATTTTTCGGCCGCATGCCCGAAGTGCCGCTCGCGCGCGAGCGCGACGATATAACGCAGTTCGGTCAATGTCACGGCGCTGGATACCCGTCATGAGGGTGACTGGCTGTCTTGCTGCGCATACGCCAACCCTTCGAAAAAATACCGCACAGGACTGCCCGCGGCGACATCGATGTCGGCCGGCGCGCCACGTCAGCCGGGCCGCGCCAGAAGATCGAGTTCGGCGACATCGAGCCACATCCACTGTCCGACAGCGAGCGCCGCCGGCAGGAGAAAACCGCCGATCGCCACCCGATGGAGGCTCTCGACGCGATTACCGGCGGCGGCGACCATTCGCTTTACCAGATGATACCTGCCCTGCGTCACCGTCAGGCGCAACTTCCGATCGTCGAGCCGAAGGCAGGCGGTCGCCAGTACGGGTTGCGGATCGTCATGCAGTTGCACCCCGCTCAGCAGAGCCTCGATCTGTGCTTCGTCGACCGCATGCCGCGTCGTCACCTCATAGACCTTGGGCACCTGTTTTCTCGGCGAGGTGTAGTGGTGAATGAACGCGCCATCGTCGGTGAATAGCAGCAGGCCAGTGGTGTCCTGATCGAGGCGGCCGACCGCCTGTACACCACGCGCGATCAGCGGCGCGGGGAGCAGCGCATAGACGCTCGCGTGGTGTCCCGGCCGCCGGGAGCACTCGTAGCCCGCGGGCTTGTTCAGCGCCAGGAAAGCCGCTTCGCGAAAAGTCCAGACGACATCATCAACCGCAAACATCAGACCCCGGACCGGGAATTGCACGGCAGGATCGTCGCAAATCCTGCCCTGGACGCAGACCCGACCCTGCTCGATCAGCGAGCGGCACGCCGACCTCGTCCCGAAGCCCTGCGACCGAAGCAGACGCTCAAGCGCCATCGTCATTCCCCGGTCTTCAGTTACCATCGACACCAGCCCTTCAGCCTTTGCTGGCAGGGCTTCGGCGCCTGGACAAGGAGGCTGCCGCGCGCCTTGATGCTGTTGTTGTCCCGTGCATCAACTGCCACAATAGGCTTTCCGTTATCACCGTCAAGGAGATCCGCTGCCATGTTAGTCAAGTTCATTTCAAGCACCTCCGGCCAGATCATGATGTTCGCCGCCGTCGCTCGCCAGTTGCTCGATATTCTCGGCAAGGACTGCAGCGCGCGTGGCGTCATCACCACCGAGCAGTTACCCGAAGCGATCGAACGACTGCGCCTCGCCGCTGCCGGGACGCCCTCCTCGACGCCGGAACCGGGGAGCGACGATCACCAAGAAAACCAGGACGATGAGGCGCCGGTGATCGGCCTGGGTCAGCGCGCCTATCCCTTGATCGAACTGCTCGAGTGGACACGCAAGGAGGAGGGATTCGTCCTCTGGGAGGCAGCCAAGGATTTCTGATCTGCCTGGCTTGGGATGATCCCGGTTCCGGCGGCACACCGCGAGCAGGTTCAGACCTTTCGATAGACCTCTGCCCCGCTCTGAACGAACTCGATCGACTTGCCCTCCATGCCTCTGGCCAGCGCTTCGGCGTCGCTCACGCCCTGCGCCAGCGCGAACTCCCTCACTTCCTGGGTGATCTTCATCGAGCAGAAATGGGGACCACACATCGAGCAGAAATGCGCGACCTTCGCAGAGTCCTTCGGCAGGGTCTCGTCGTGAAACTCGCGCGCCTTGTCGGGGTCGAGACCCAGATTGAACTGGTCGTCCCAGCGGAACTCGAAACGCGCTTTCGACAGGGCGTTGTCACGGATCTGCGCACCAGGATGGCCTTTGGCAAGATCTGCCGCATGCGCCGCCAGCTTGTAGGTGATGATTCCCGTCTTGACGTCGTCCTTGTCCGGCAGACCGAGGTGCTCCTTGGGGGTCACATAGCATAGCATCGCCGTCCCGAACCAGCCGATCATGGCTGCCCCGATACCACTGGTGATGTGATCGTAGCCGGGAGCGATGTCGGTAGTCAGGGGGCCCAGGGTGTAGAACGGCGCTTCCTTGCACCAGGTGAGCTGCAGATCCATGTTCTCCTTGATCATCTGCATCGGAACATGACCAGGCCCTTCGATCATCACCTGCACGTCGTGCTTCCAGGCGATGTCGGTCAACTCTCCGAGCGTCTTCAACTCGCCCAGCTGGGCTTCGTCGTTGGCGTCGTAGATCGACCCCGGACGCAGGCCGTCGCCCAGGCTGAAAGCTACGTCATACGCCTTCATGATCTCGCAGATCTCGTCGAAATGCGTATAGAGGAAACTCTCCCGGTGGTGCGCGAGGCACCACTTGGCCATGATCGAGCCGCCGCGCGAAACGATTCCGGTCAGTCGTCGAGCGGTCATCGGCACATAACGCAGCAGCACGCCGGCATGGATCGTGAAGTAGTCCACGCCCTGCTCGGCCTGCTCGATCAAGGTATCGCGAAAGATTTCCCAGGTCAGTTCTGCCGCCTTGCCATCGACTTTCTCGAGCGCCTGGTAGATGGGCACCGTGCCGATCGGCACCGGACTGTTGCGGATGATCCACTCGCGTGTCTCATGAATGTTCTTCCCGGTCGACAGATCCATCACCGTATCGCCCCCCCAACGGATCGCCCAGGTCATCTTCACGACTTCTTCCTGAATGCTCGATCCCAACGCCGAATTGCCGATGTTGGCGTTGATCTTGGTCAGGAAGTTGCGCCCGATGATCATCGGCTCGCTTTCCGGATGATTGATGTTGCAGGGAATGATCGCCCGACCCCGCGCCACTTCGGCACGGACGAACTCGGGGGTGATTTCGTCGGGGATACTCGCACCATAGCTGTTGCCGGGATGCTGGCGGCAAAGGATCTCCGACAGGCGCTCGCCCTGTGGGCCGGAAGCCTTCAGCTGTTCGATGTAGTGGCGGCGGTTGTTGTTTTCCCGGATCGCCACATATTCCATCTCGGGCGTGATGATGCCGCGCCGTGCATAGTGCATCTGGCTGACATTGGCACCCGCCCTGGCGCGCAGCGGGCGACGCTGCAAACCGGGAAAGCGCAATTCATCGAGAGCGGCGTCGGCGGCGCGCCGGCGACCGAAGTCGGAACTGAGAGCCGGCAAGGGCTCGCTGTCGCCTCGCTCGCCAATCCACTGCGCGCGCAGTGCCGGCAGCCCCTGGCGGATGTCGATTGCCGCCTGCGGATCGGAATAGGGTCCGGAACAGTCGTAAACGTAGATGGGAGGATTTTTTTCGCCGCCAAAAGCCGTATCAGTGTCTGCCTGAGTGATCTCGCGCATCGGCACGCGAATGTCGGGCCGGCTGCCAGGGACATAAATTTTGCGCGAATTGGGCAGTGTCCTGATCGCGGCCTCGTCGACCTCGGCGTCGGCGGCGATGAATTTTTCGGTGGCGTTCATGGTATGTCCTTGCGAAGGGGAATGGCAAAGCGCTACAGATAGGCAGCATGCAAGGGGCTGGCGAGGCACAGGAGACGGAGGGCGGACGACGCCGCGAACAAGATATGTGCTCCGCTTCCCTACGACGGCATGACCCGTACAGGTTCGAAGGGACTCTCTCAGCCACACCGCAATCGGCATGGCACCCCCAACGTGAGCGGCCAAGTTACTGGAATTGCCGGTCTTTAGCAAGAATCCTGATTTGCCGCCTGGGGTCCGGTGAAGCAGCGTCACGGGCCGACGATCTCCCCTGCCCTGCTTTCTCTGCCATGGCACGCCGGCAGCGTGCCAAGCGTCGACTTGCTGGCGTCCCCACGGGGATTCGAACCCCGGTACCTACCGTGAAAGGGTAGTGTCCTGGGCCTCTAGACGATGGGGACCCGGAAGATTCCTTTCGAATCGCTGGTGGAGGTACGCGGGATCGAACCGCGGACCTCTTGCATGCCATGCAAGCGCTCTCCCAGCTGAGCTATACCCCCTCGAAAGGAGCGCGGATTATAGGGTTCCAGCCTATCCTTGTAAAGTGGGTGGCGAATCTGCGGCCTGGAGCACCGCGACGAAATCCAGCCAGTCGCGTTCATCCACGCTGTTTTGCAGCAGCCGAAGGTTGCGCACGCGCAGGCGCCTGCTCAGGCGATGACGACGAAAATGGGTGTCCGAGAGGTCGATCAGCCCGAGTCGGTGTTGCGGCGTATACACCACGTTGCCCAGGTGCAAGGAGCGAAAATACACGCCACACTCATGCAGGTGAATGACGAAACGCGTGAAGCTGATTTTCAGGCTTTCCTCGACCGCCGGCTCAATTCCCTCCCGGCGAAGTTCGCGCAGCGTCTTGCCGATCAGCGGATGGTAGTGCACAGCGTCGCGCGCGATCGAAGGAATCCGCCACACATTGATCACCTGTGGCACCGGGATGCCGCGCTTTTCGAGCGCTGCCGCGTTGTCGGCGAAACGCTGGGCATACGGATACCACGCTGCCGAGGAGAGCAGGCGCTTTCGCCGAAAGAGCTTCAGCATGGTGCCGTCCGCCAGGCGCAGGACCTTGTCGCCAAATCCATCGGACTCAATGACCGTCGCGCCGGCACGCAGGGCTAGGTAGTCATCGTCGGCCAGTCTCTTCAAGGTCGTTGCTCCGCTCGAAAAACGCCAGTCTACCCTGCCGCCGCGTGAGTCTGTGGAATTCACCGGGCATCGTCGACGCGATCCCCTTAGAATGAATGCTTTGCGATCACGGATCACGCCATGAACTTTATCGACTCGCTGAATTCGGCCTGGCGGCGACACAACAGCCTGCTCTGCGTCGGCCTCGACCCCGACCCCGGGCGCTTTCCTGTCCACCTGCAAGGGCGGGACGACGGCATCTTCGAGTTCTGCCGGGCCATTGTCGACGCGACGGCAGACCTCGTCTGCTGCTTCAAGCCGCAGATCGCCTATTTTGCCGCCCATCGCGCCGAAGATCAGCTCGAGGCGCTGATCGATCATATCCACCGCAGCCATCCGGCAACTCCGGTGATCCTCGACGCCAAGCGAGGCGATATCGGCAGCACCGCCGAGCAATACGCCATCGAGGCCTTCGAACGCTTCAAGGCCGACGCGGTGACCGTGAACCCCTACCTCGGGCATGACTCGCTGGTGCCCTACCTTGCGCATCGCGACAAGGGTGTCATCATCCTCTGTCGCACCTCCAACCCCGGCGGCAGCGATCTCCAGTTCCTCGATGTCGGTGGCGAAAGACTTTACGAACGGCTTGCCCGTCTGGTAAGCAGCGAATGGAATGTGAACGGGCAGTGCGCGCTGGTCGTCGGCGCCACCTTCCCGGCCGAGATTGCGCGCGTTCGCGCGCTGACCGGTGAGATGCCGCTGCTCGTTCCCGGCATCGGCGCCCAGGGCGGCGACATCGAGGCCACGGTACGCGCCGGGTGCACGGCCAGCGGCGAGGGTCTGATGATCAACTCCTCCCGCGCCATCCTCTACGCCGGCAAGGGCGAAGACTATGCGGACGCTGCCCGCCGCGTCGCCGAAGAGACTCGCGACGCCATCAACCGCCATCGCCGCGCGGACTGAAGGATGCCGGTGGAAGTCGCCGGCGAGGCTTTATCTCAGACGTCGATGTTACGCGCAGCCAGGGCGTTCGTCTCGATGAAACTGCGCCGGGGCTCCACCAGTTCGCCCATCAGCGTGGTGAAAATCTCGTCGGCGCCGATTGCGTCTTCGATCTGCACTTTCAGCAGACGACGCACCTTGGGGTCCATGGTCGTTTCCCAGAGTTGCGCCGGATTCATTTCACCGAGCCCCTTGTAACGCTGCTTGGTGACGCTACGCTCGACTTCGCTGAGCAGCCATTGCATGGTTTCGGCAAAACTCGTGACCGCCTTCTTCTTTTCATTGCGAACGACAATGCCACCCGGACCAAAGAGACCGGCCAGGATCTCGGCCGTCTTGCGCAACTGCGCATAGTCGCC
This sequence comes from Candidatus Accumulibacter jenkinsii, assembly GCA_036625225.1. GTDB lineage: Bacteria > Pseudomonadota > Gammaproteobacteria > Burkholderiales > Rhodocyclaceae > Accumulibacter > Accumulibacter jenkinsii. The sequence continues at coordinate 70,635 of JAZKUF010000003.1, forward strand.
ACTGACCAGCAGGTCCTCATCGATGACCCCGAGCTTGAGGTTGCCATGGAGGATCTTTTCGAGACGTAGCTGCCAGCGTTCCTGAGCCGCATCGTAACGCGCCAGGATGTTGATTCCGAGCTTGCTGCCGACGGCTTTCATCAGGGCCTGCGCGCTCGCCACGGCAGCCGCCTCGTCGGCGAGTTCGACCTTGAGATTGCCATCGACCAGCGCATGCAGGACTTCCGGGTTGATCAGATGTGACAGACGATTGATCACGGTTTCGGCCAGCAGATATTCCCGGGCCAGCTCTTCGAGCGCAGAACCCGAGATTTCCGACGAACCGGCCTGCGGAGTGAGCACCGAACCTTCGAGGGCGAGGGCGAGCAGAAACTGCTTCAGCGCCAGATCGTCCTTGATGTAACGCTCGACCTTGCCGTGCTTGACCTTGTACAGCGGCGGCTGGGCGATGTAGATATGGCCGCCTTCAACGAGTTCCCGCATCTGCCGATAGAAGAAGGTGAGCAGCAGCGTGCGGATGTGGGCGCCATCGACGTCGGCGTCGGTCATGATGATCAGCCGATGGTAACGCAGCCTTTCGGGTTTGTATTCGTCCTTGCCGATGCCGGTTCCCAGCGCGGTAATCAAAGTGACGATTTCCTGCGACGCAATCAGCTTGTCGAAACGGGCTTTCTCGACATTGAGGATTTTTCCCTTGAGCGGCAGAATGGCCTGGAATTTACGGTCTCGCCCCTGTTTCGCCGAGCCACCGGCAGAATCCCCCTCGACCAGATACAGTTCACAAAGTGCCGGATCCTTCTCCTGGCAATCGGCGAGTTTGCCGGGCAGCCCGACCCCGTCGAGCAGCCCCTTGCGCCGGGTCATTTCGCGCGCCCGGCGCGCCGCATCACGGGCGCGGGCGGCTTCGACGATCTTGCCGGTAATGACTTTCGCGTCGACCGGCCGCTCCTGCAGGAATTCGGTCAACTTCGCCGCCACCACTTCCTCGACGGCCGGACGGGCTTCCGAAGACACCAGCTTCATCTTGGTCTGTGAGGCGAATTTCGGATCAGGCATCTTGACCGACAGGACGCAGGCAAGCCCTTCGCGCATGTCGTCGCTGCTGATGTCGACCTTGGCCTTCTTGGCAATTTCGTGCTCTTCAATATAGCGGTTGATCACCCGCGTCATGGCAGCACGCAGGCCGGTCATGTGGGTGCCGCCATCGGCCTGGGGGATGTTGTTGGTGAAACAGAGGACCTGCTCGGCGTAACTGTCGTTCCATTGCATGGCGACTTCAACGCTGATCGCGCCATTGCTGCAAAGCGAATCGCCGCTGGCGCAGAAGATGTTCGGATGCAGGACCGACTTGGTCCGGTTGATGTACTCGACGAATCCCTTGACACCGCCAAGAAAGGCAAAATTCTCGTCCTTGCCGCTACGCTGGTCATGCAGGCGAATCTTCACGCCATTGTTCAGAAACGAGAGCTCACGCAGGCGCTTGGCAATGATCTCGTAGTGAAACTCGACCTGACCGAAAATCTCTTCATCGGCCATGAAGTGAAGTTCGGTGCCGCGTTTCTCGGTACTGCCGACCACCCGCAGCGGCGAGACCTCGACGCCGCGCTGGATCTCGGTCAGTCGATCGACCACGACACCCCGATGGAACTCGACGAAATGCTTTCTGCCCTCGCGCCGGATGGTCAGCCGCAGCCATCGCGAAAGGGCATTGACGCACGAAACACCGACGCCGTGCAGGCCACCGGATACCTTGTACGAATTCTGGTTGAACTTGCCACCGGCGTGCAGCACACACATCACGATCTCGGCCGCTGAACGTTTGGGTTCGTGCTTGTCGTCGAACTTGATACCGGTCGGAATGCCACGGCCGTTGTCGGTGACCGAGATCGAATTGTCGGCATGGATGGTGATCACGATGTCGTCACAGTGCCCGGCCAGGGCCTCATCGATCGCGTTGTCGACTACCTCGAACACCATGTGGTGCAAGCCTGTACCGTCGGAAGTATCACCGATATACATGCCCGGGCGCTTGCGCACCGCCTCCAGACCCTCAAGCTGCTGAATGCTCGACTCGTCGTAGGCAAACTGATCGTTCTCTTCAATCATCGTGAAACCGGTATCCTTTTCCTGTTGAAACTGGGGTGTCACCTGGCGCTGAGGTCCGCCTCAGATGCGCATTGGCATGACGACGTATTTAAATCGATCATTGCCCGGAATCGTCAGCAGGGCGCTCGAATTGGCGTCGTTGAAGCCCCACTCGAGGGTCTCGTCGGAGGTGTTGTTCAGGACGTCGAGCAGGTACGAGACGTTGAAACCCACATCGAGCGGCTCACCCCGGTAATCGACTTCGATCTCTTCCTGCGCTTCTTCCTGCTCGGCGTTGGCCGCCATGATCTTCAGACTGCCGTCGGCGAGCACCAGGCGAACCCCGCGGAACTTTTCGTTGGTCAGAATCGCTGCCCGAATCATCGACTGCAGGAGAAGGTTGCGCTCCACGGTGACGACATTGCGCAGGCTGGCAGGAATGACGCGCTGATAATCCGGAAAGCGGCCGTCAATCAGTTTCGAGACCAGATGGATATGACCGAACTGAAAGCGGATCTGGGTCGGCAGGATCTCGATCGACAAGGGCTCATCACTGTCCGTCAGCAGGCGATTGAGTTCGATCACCGTCTTGCGCGGCAGAATCAGTTCCTGGCGGGCAGCACCGTCTGCCACGAGCGCAGTCTCGGCGAACGCCATGCTGGCATAAGCCAGTCGATGACCGTCCGTAGCGACGGCACGCAGTTGGCTGCCTTCAACGAGCAGCAAAAGCCCGTTCAGGTAATAACGAACATCCTGCGTCGCCATCGAGTAGTGCGTCTGCGCGAGCAGGTGACGAAACTGCTTCTGGCTCACCGTAAACTTCGTCGCTTCGTCCTCGGAGAGGGACATGCAGGGGAAGTCCTCGGCCGGCAGGGTCTGCAGATTGAAACGGCTCCGGCCAGCTTTCACCTGCATCCGGCGATCGTCGAGAATGAGGCTGACTTCCGCGCTCTCCGGCAGTGAACGCAGGATCTCCTGCAGCTTCCTGGCGCCGACCGTGACCGCACCATCGCCTTCGCCACTGGTATCGGCAGTGGACGTGGTGATCTGGATCTCGATGTCGGTCGCCAGCAGGGTCAGCAACTGCCCCCGCTTTTCGAGCAGCACGTTGGAAAGGATCGGCAGGGTGTGACGCCTTTCCACGATCCCGGAAACGGCCTGCAGAGGGGCCAGCAGGGCGTCTCGCCGTGTTTTAATAAGAAGCATATATATAAATCCTATAAAGACTATGGTCTCGACAAGTCTGTTGATAAGTTATTTTGTTAAATTAATTCAATATATTAGCTGCCTATTTACGGCTGTATCAAGTCGGTATGAAGCTGTGGACAGAATGGCACAAGTTATCCACAAGGCCTTTCCAGCAACTTTGTCCACTGTTTGCCAACTGCTTTCGCACCGGTTGTCCCCTGTTGCGGTCAGCCTTTGAGCACCTGCTGCAGGACGTGCACGTCGTGGTTGAGTTCGTTGTCCTTGGTCCGCAGGTCATCAATGGTTCGTACGGCGTGCAGCACCGTCGTATGGTCACGCCCGCCGAAGGCCTCACCGATCGACGGATAGCTCTGCGAAGTCAGATTCTTGGCCAGCCACATGGCGATCTGGCGAGGCCGCACGATTACCCGTGTTCTTTTCTTCGAGAACAGGTCGGCGACCTTGATCTTGAAATACTCGGCGACCGTCTTCTGGATGTTTTCAACCGTGATCTGCCGATTGACCGAGCCAATCACATCCTTGAGTGCGTCCTTGGCCAGTTCCAGGCCGATGCGCTGACCATGGAAAGCAGAGTAAGCGAGCACTTTCTTCAGCGCGCCTTCGAGTTCACGAACGTTGGAGCGCAGATGCTTGGCGACATAGAAGGCCACTTCGTCGTCGAGGGCCACTCCCTCCACCTCGGCCTTCTTTTTCAGGATCGCGACCCGCATTTCCGTCTCCGGCGGCTCGATCTGGACCGTCAGTCCCCAGTCGAAGCGCGTCACCAGGCGATCCTCGAGGCCCGATATATTCTTCGGATAGGTGTCACAACTGATCACGATCTGCTTCTTGGCTTCGCTCAATGCATTGAAGACGTAGAAAAATTCTTCCTGCGTCCGGTTCTTGCCATTGAAGAACTGGACGTCGTCGAGGAGCAGCACATCGAGCGAGCGATAGTAGCGCTTGAATACGTCGAATGACTTCTGCTGATAAGCGCGCACGACGTCGGAATAGTAGTCCTCGGCGTGAACGTAGCGAACCACCTTCTCCGGGCAATGCTCGAGGATCTGGTTGCCGATCGCGTGCACCAGGTGGGTCTTGCCGAGCCCAGCGCCACCATAGATGAAGAGCGGGTTGTAGGTGGTTTCACCGGGACTGATGGCAACCTGCCTGGCCGCTGCCCGAGCCAGGTCGTTGGCCTTGCCGACGACGAGGTTCTCGAAAGTGAAGGTCGAGATCAGCCGGGTTCTTTCGTATGCCGACCGGTCCTTGTCTGCAGGTGGCGCTTTTCTGGCCGCCGGAGTCGCGGGCATCAGCGGCCCACTGACTTCCGGTGCGCTGCTGACGGTCGCGCCTGCCGCTTGATTCGGCACCGCTGCGACCCGTTCGCCGAGCACCAGCGTGATGTTCACCGGGGTGGAAAAGTACTCGCTTCCCAAGGCTTCGATGCGCGAGAGGTAGCGTTCCTTGACCCACTTCAGGATGAATCCGTTCGGCGCCAGCAAACGCAACCCCTGCGCGACGCTCTCTTCGCCTTCGAGACGAAGCGGACGTATCCAGGTATTGAACTGCTGTGGTGGGAGTTCCTGCTCGAACTGGCTCAGGCACGAAGTCCAGAATCCACTCATCGCCGGCCACGCAACTTGCTGCCGAGCGGGCCGGGCCCTGGCCGCGGCTGACGTGTCTTTTTGCTTGCAATCAACAACATTGGTGGATATCCCTGGATGGGTCTAGGCGTTGAAGGCCTGGCCGGCAGACAAGACTTCCGACCTCCCTGTCGCCCTGTGCCATTCTTGTCGGGAGTCCCGAAAGACCAAATTCTAACCCGTTGGGGCGAAGTTATCCACAGCTCAATCAAAAATATGGCCTTGACAAGACTTGGCCCGAAGCAGTCTAATTACGCGTTTATTCTGCTTTGACTTCAAGGGCTCGACCATGAAACGTACCTATCAACCGTCGGTCGTTCGCCGCAAGCGTACACACGGCTTTCTCGTTCGGATGTCTACTCGTGGCGGTCGTGCCGTAATTCGGGCTCGTCGCGCCAAAGGTCGCCACCGCCTGGCCGTTTGAGCGACGGCTCGCCACTCGCCGGCAACTGCGCAGTATCGACTGCCGCTTTCCCCAGGCACTACCGGCTGGCCAGAACGGATGAGTATTCATCCGTTTTTGCTTTCAGGAGAGCGCTGAAAAGTCCGCATTTCCTGCTACATTATCGCCCTCGGGGTGCCGACGAAGTCCCCGGTGCACGCTTGGGACTGGTCGTTGCCAAGCGCTTTCTGCGTCGATCGGTGGATCGAAACCTCGTTCGACGTCTGGCCAGAGAGCAGTTTCGCTTGTTGCGGTGGCGGTTGCGTTCGAGCGATTACGTGCTACGGTTGGCAGCCAGGCCCCTCCCTCTTGATCGGCGAGCCTTGGCGGAGGAAATCCGGGGCCTGCTGAGCAAGACGACCTCGAATCAACGATAAACCGATGAAACAGATCCTGCTGTCGCTGATTGCCTGCTACCGATACGCGGTCAGCCCGATGCTCGGCCGTCGCTGCCGTTTTTTCCCCAGCTGTTCCGAATACGCGGCAGAAGCGGTCGAAAGACATGGCTCCCTCAGAGGCTCGGGTCTTGCCCTGCAGCGTCTGTCTCGCTGTCATCCGTGGAATCCGGGCGGTTTTGACCCCGTCCCCTGACAACAACCCAATCGTATAGGCTTTCATGGATAACCGACGCCTGCTCCTTCTGCTGGTCTTCTCATTTTCGCTGGTGATGCTGTGGGATGCCTGGCAGAAATACAACCAGCCAAAAGCCGTCGCCACGGCGGCCGTCGGCGTGGCCCAGACGCCCACGCCACAGCCTTCCGCGAGCCTGCATACGCCGCTTCCCGGCGCCCCGGCGACGACGCCCGTGGTACCCACGGGCGAGAAATCGGAAACGGTGAAGGTCAAGACCGATCTCTTCGTCGCCGAGGTCTCGAAGCTTGGCGGCGATCTCGTCCGCCTCGAGTTCAGCCATTACAAGGACAGCGTCCAGAAAAACAAGGATCTTGCGCTCTTCGAGGCGAAGCACCAGTACGTCGCGCAGAGCGGTCTGATCGGCGAGAGTCTGCCCAACCACAAGACCATCTTTACTGAGGTGACCGGTGAGCGGGAACTGGCCGGCGACGCGAGAACCCTCGAGCTTCGCCTGGAAGCACCGCCGGCCAACGGCGTCAAGGTGGCCAAAGTGTACACCTTCACGCGCGGCAGCTATCTGATCGACGTCCGCTACGAGATCGACAACGGCAGTGGCCAGGAGGTCGCGGCGCACGCCTACTATCAGCTGCAGCGCGACGTGAAGGCCCCTGACGGCGAGAGTTCGATGGTCATGACCTTTACCGGCCCGGCGGTCTATACCGACCAGGAGAAGTTCCAGAAGATCGACTTTGCCGACATCGAGAAGGGCAAGGCCAGGTTCGCGAGCAAGGCCGACAACGGCTGGATCGCCATGGTTCAGCATTATTTCGTTGCGGCCTGGGTGCCGCAGCCCGGACTGCTGCGTGAGTTCTACATGCGCCCGCTCGAAGGAAGCGCCAGTCCGGCGGTCGCCGCCGGGGTCATCGTTCCCGTCCCTGGTGCTGCGCCGGGCGCGAAGGTTTCGTTTTCCGTTCCCCTTTATGCCGGCCCCCAGATCCAGACGACGCTCGAACAGCTCGCCAAGCCGCCCGCAGAGGGAGGCATTGGCGCCCAGGGGCTGCCGCTGGTGGTCGACTATGGCTGGTTGACGGTCATTGCCGCGCCGATCTTCTGGTGCCTGGAAGCGATCTACAAGGTGGTCGGCAACTGGGGCTGGGCGATCGTTCTCCTGACCGTCGGCATCAAGCTGCTGTTCTTCCCGCTGTCGGCGGCCAGCTACAAGTCGATGGCCAAGATGAAAGCGGTCACGCCGCGGCTGATGACGCTCAAGGAGCGCTATGGCGACGACCGCCAGAAGCTCAATCAGGAGATGATGGCACTCTACAAGCGCGAGAAGATCAACCCGCTCGGCGGTTGTCTGCCGATCGTCGTCCAGATTCCGGTCTTCATTGCGCTTTACTGGGCGTTGCTGGGGGCAGTCGAGATTCGCGATGCGCCGTGGATCCTCTGGATTACCGATCTCTCGGCAGCCGATCCCTACTACGTCCTGCCGGTGCTCATGGTCATCAGCATGCTCATCCAGACCAAGCTCAATCCGACGCCACCCGACCCGATCCAGGCCAAGGTGATGATGATGATGCCGTTCATCTTTGGTGCGATGTTCTTCTTCTTCCCGGCCGGTCTGGTGCTGTACTGGGTGGTCAACAACATCCTGTCGATCGCCCAGCAATGGCAGATCACACGGATGATCGAAAGTGGCGGACAGGCCGCCAACGACGCCAAGGCCTGAGCCGTCGGCGACCATCGCCGCCGTCGCGACCGCTGCCGGTCGTGGCGGTGTGGGGGTCATCCGCATCTCCGGCGACGGGCTTCTGGCCTTTGCCGAGGCCTTCGCCGGCAAGCGGCCGCTGCCCCGCGTCGCGATGCTCGGCGATTTCCGGTCGGCCGACGGCGCACTCATCGACCGCGGCTTGCTGCTGTACTTTCCGGCACCCCGATCGTTCACCGGCGAAGAGGTGCTGGAAATACATGGCCATGGCGGCACCGTGGTCATGCAGATGCTGCTCGCGCGCTGTCTGGAACTTGGCGCACGCCTCGCCGAACCGGGCGAATTCACCCGTCGCGCCTACCTCAACGGTAAACTCGATCTGGCCCAGGCCGAGGCAGTGATCGATCTGATCGACGCCGCAACGGCCACCGCAGCGCGCAGCGCGGTGCGCTCCCTGCAGGGCGAGTTTTCACGAGAAATCAACGCTCTGCTGGCGCAACTCGTGGAATTGCGGGCACTCGTCGAAGCCACGCTGGACTTTCCGGACGAGGAAGTCGACTTTCTCGAAGCCGCCGATGCCTGGGGTCGCCTCGATCGCCTGCAGCAGCGCCTGCGACAGGTGTTCGAGCGTGCGCAACAGGGCCGGCTGTTGCACGGTGGCCTGCACGTCGTCCTCGTCGGCCAGCCGAATGTCGGCAAGTCCAGCCTGCTCAACCGTTTGGCTGGTGACGATTTGGCCATTGTCACTCCGCTTCCCGGAACGACCCGGGATCTGGTGCGCAGCAGCCTGCAGATCGAGGGCATTCCGCTGCACGTGATCGACACCGCAGGCCTGCGCGACACCGACGACCCGATCGAAATGATCGGCATCGAAAGGACCTGGCGCGAAATAGCGCGCGCCGACGTCGTCGTCCTGCTGGTTGACGCGCGGACCGGCATTGGCCCGGCCGAGCGCAAGATTCTTGCGCAACTGCCCGCGCAGCTCGCGCACGTGACGGTCCATAACAAGATCGATCTCGCTGCGCTGGCGCCCGAACGACGTCCTGAAGCCGATGCGGTGATCATCGCGCTGTCGGCGAAGTCCGGCGCTGGCGTCGACCTGCTGCGCCAGGAGCTGTTGCAGATTGCCGGCTGGCATCCTGCGGAAGACGTCTTCATCGCCCGAGAGCGCCACCTGCGCGCGCTCGCCGAAGCCCGCGAACACCTTGACGCCGCGTTTGAACAGTTGCCGAGGCTTGAACTGTTTGCCGAGGAACTGAGGCTCGCCCAGGTGACGCTCGGCCGAATCACCGGCGCCTTCAGCGCCGATGAGCTCCTCGGCGAGATCTTCGGGCGCTTCTGTATCGGCAAGTAAGCGTCGACCTTCTTCCACTCTCCTGGTACTGTGCTGCAAGGGCCGCTAAGCAGCCTCTTGCCGGCCATTCCCCGTGGCAGACGTGGCCTGGCTGACGAGCCTTGAGCGGCTTGCGGTCACGATCGCCAGCGGTCCTCAGGCACGCTTGCCAGTTCGCGCAGAATCCGGGCGGCGGACCACAACATCAGGGCAATGCCGGCCACGACCGTGATCAGCGCGCTGGCGGTGCCGGTCGGGAAACCGGGGATGAACAGCGTTTCCTGCCTGACCAGCCACATCAGGCCGCTACCGAAAACGAGCATGCCGATGGCGTCGATGAGCGCATAGAACATCACCTTCAGCGTCACCCGCGGCCGCTGTCGATTAATCATGCGGGCCTACTTGACGCGCATGCCGGGCTGCGCGCCGCTGTCGGGCGAGAGCAGGAAGATGCCGGGCGTGCGGCTGTCCGGGTCAGAGGCGGCCAGCACCATGCCCTCGGAGAGGCCGAACTTCATCTTGCGTGGCGCGAGGTTGGCGACCATCACGGTCAGCCGGCCGACCAGGGTGGCCGGATCGTAGGCCGACTTGATGCCGGCGAAAACCTGCCGCGTACCGAGCGAACCGATGTCGAGCAGCAGGCGGACGAGCTTGTCGGCACCGTCGACCTGCGAGGCTTCGCTGATGCGCGCGATACGCAGATCGACGCTGAGAAAATCGTCGATGCTGATATGGGGTCCGCCGGATGTGCCGACCGCCGCCTGCGCTACGGTCACCGCGGCCGCTTTTTCCTGCGGCTCGGCGGGTCTTTGCGGCGCCGTCTCGGGAACGGCCGCCAGCTGCTCGCGGTTGGCTTCGACCAGTGCAGCGACCTGTTTTCTGTCCACGCGCGTCAGCAGGTGGCGATAGGCATTGATCGCGTGGCCGGCGGCGAGGACCGTGCCGCCGTCGTCCCAGACGAAGGGAGCGACGTTGAGGAAAGCTTCGACCTTGGCGGCGAGCGCCGGCAACACGGGTTTGAGCAGGATGGAGAACAGGCGGAAGAGATTCAGCGCGTTGCTGCACGCGGCCTGCAGCTCGTTTGCGCGGCTGTTGTCGCGCGCCAGTTCCCACGGCTTGACGCTATCGACGTACTGGTTGGCGAGGTCGGTGAGGGCCATGATCTCCCGGATCGCCTTGCCGAATTCGCGCCCCTCGTAATGCTCGGCGATCGCCGCGCGGCGGTCGCGGATGGCCCGGATCGCCGGCAGCGCTTCATCGCAGGCGCACAGCTGGCCGGCGAAGTGCCTGACGATGAAGCCCGCCGAACGGCTGGCGATATTGACAAACTTGCCCACCAGATCCGAATTGACGCGCGCGATGAAATCGTCGAGGTTGAGGTCGATGTCCTCCATCGAATCCGAGAGCTTGGCGGCATAGTAATAGCGTAGCCACTCGGGGTCGAGGCCTTGCGCGAGGTAACTCTCGGCGGTGATGAAGGTGCCGCGCGACTTCGACATCTTGGCGCCGTCGACGGTCAGGAAGCCGTGCGCAAAGACCTTGGTCGGCGTGCGATAACCGGCGTGTGCGAGTTCCGCCGGCCAGAAGAGGGCGTGAAAGTAGAGGATGTCCTTGCCGATGAAGTGATAGAGCTCGGTTGTCGAATCCGGCCGCCAGTACTCGTCGAAATCGAGCCCTGCGCGGGCGCAGAGATTCTTGAACGAGCCCATGTAGCCGATCGGCGCGTCGAGCCAGACATAGAAGTACTTGCCCGGTGCATCGGGTATCTCGAAGCCGAAGTACGGCGCATCACGCGAGATGTCCCAGTCGGTGAGGCGATTCTCGCCCTCGCTGCCCAGCCACTCCTGCAGCTTGTTGGCGGCCTCGTTCTGCAGCCGTCCTTCGCCCTGCGTCCAGCGCTGCAGGAAGGCCTGACAGCGCGGATCGGCAAGCCGGAAAAAGAAATGCTCCGATTGCCGCAGTTCCGGCCGGGCGCCGGAAATCGCCGAATAGGGATTCTTCAACTCGTTGGGCGCATACGCCGCGCCACAGCTCTCGCAGTTGTCGCCGTACTGGTCGGGCGCAGCGCACTTGGGGCATTCGCCCTTGATGAAACGGTCGGGCAGGAACATCTGTTTGACCGGGTCGTAATACTGTTCGATGGTGCGGGTCTCGATCAGCCCGGCCGCCCGCAGGCGGCCGTAGATTTCGTTGGCGCAGGAACGGGTTTCGGCGGAATGGGTCGTGTAATAGTTGTCGAAGCCGACGTGGAAGCCGGCGAAGTCGCGCGTATGCTCGCCATGGACGCGCTCGATCAGCGCCTCTGGCGTGATGCCCTCCTTCTCGGCGCGCAGCATGACCGGCGTGCCGTGGGTGTCGTCGGCGCAGACGTACCAGCACTGATGGCCGCGCATCTTCTGGAAACGGACCCAGATGTCGGTTTGCACGTACTCGACCAGATGACCCAGGTGGATTGCGCCGTTGGCATACGGCAGGGCGGAGGTGACGAGAATCTTGCGTATCATGAGCTTTGGCGCCGCCAGGCAAAGCGGCATTCTACCAAAACGCCACCGCCATCGTCGCCCGCGACGCGCTAACCGGTGCCCGGCCGCTCACGACAGATGCGGCAGGCCGAGATACTCGCGCGAGCGCATTTCGGTCAACCGGCTCGCCGTGCGAAAGAATTCGCTCGCCTGGGTGCCTTGCGTGTAGAGACTGTCCGGGCCGCAATCGGCCGTCGCGATCAGCTTTACCTTGTGATCGTAGAAGATGTCCACCAGCCAGGTGAAGCGCCGGGCCTCCGACGACATGCTGGCCGACATCCTTGGAATCTCCGAGAGCAGGACCGTGTGGTAGCTGCGCGCCAGTTCCAGGTAGTCGTTCTGCGAACGCGGGCCACCGCACAGCGTCTTGAAGTCGAACCAGATGACGCCGCTGGCGCGACGGCGGGTCTGAATGTCGCGCCCGAGGATCTCGATGCTGGCGCCGGCAGCGCCCTCGCCGCCGGCCATCGCCGTGAAGTACTCGGCCATTTTCGACTCGGCGGCGCTATCCGCCGGGTAGTGAAAGATCTCGACCTGTTCGAGCGTGCGCAGCCGATAGTCGATGCCGGCATCGATCTTGAGCACATCGAGCTGTGACTTGATCAGGGCAATCGTCGGCAGGAAGTTTTCGCGTTGCAGACCGTTCGGATAGAGCTGCTCGGGCGGATAGTTCGAGGTCATCACGAAGACGACGCCGCGCGCAAACAGCGATTCGAGCAGGCGGCCGAGGATCATCGCATCGGCGATGTCGGAGACGTGGAACTCGTCGAAGCAGAGCAGCCGCACTTCTCTGGCTAACCGTTCGGCGACCTTCAGCAGCGGATCGCTTTCGCCCTTGAGTTCGTTCAACTGGCGATGGACGCTGTGCATGAAGGCGTGGAAATGGATCCGCCGCTTGCGACGGTAAGGCACGGCGTCGTAGAAGCAGTCCATCAGGAAGCTCTTGCCGCGCCCGACGCCACCCCAGAAATAGACCCCGCGCGGCACCGGTGGTGCAGCGAACAGACGCCGCAGGGCGCTGCGCCGACCGACCTTGAACGACAGCAGGTCGTAGTAGAGGCGCTGCAGCCGATCGGCTGCAGCGCGCTGCGCCGCATCGGCTGTGAAGCCGCGCGCCGCAAGCAGGCGCTCGTAGGCGTCGATCATTCCCCGCTCGGGGACCTTGAGAATTCGGTGAGGCATCAGTGTCTTTCACGGACGGGGAGGAGACTGCTCGGCGCCTGGCGGGCGAGCGAAGTCGACCGTTATGCCCGACCCCTCCCCCAGTGCTGCCGGTATTCTAGACGATCGTCGGCGAAAGGTCCGCATCGGCCGCCGGTTCAAGGACCTCCGGCAGTGGCAGAAGGCTGACTCCCGAAGCCAGCAGCGCGGCGCGAATGGCGGTCGCCGCAGCCACCGCCTGCGGTCCGTCGCCATGCACGCAGATACTGTGGAATTCACTCCGGATGACCTGCCCGCCGACGCTGACGAGGCCGCCCGCGTCGAGCATCCGCCGGACATGGGCGACGCATTCTTCGGCCGTATGGAGGACCGCGCCGGGCTGGCTGCGGGGCACCAGATTGCCGGCGCCAGTATAGGTGCGGTCGGCAAAAATCTCGGTCGCGACGCGCAGTCCCGCGTCGGCTCCGGCCAGCGCCAGTTTCGAGAGCGCTGGCGCGAGCAGGATCAGCGAGGCATCGAAGCTGCGGATGGCGGCCACCACGCTTCTCGCCAGCGCTGGGTCTTCGCACGCCATGTTGTTCAGCGCGCCGTGCGGCTTGACGTGGGTCAGCCGCCCGCCTTCGGCCCGAGCGATGCCTGCCAGGGCGCCGATCTGGTAGATCAGCATCGATTCCAGCTCGGCGGCGGGAAGCTGCATGACCCGGCGGCCGAAACCCTGGCGGTCGGGAAACGAGGGATGTGCCCCGAGGCTGACGCCGGCCGCCAGGGCCTGCATGACGGCCCGCCGCATCACCAGCGGATCGCCGGCATGAAAACCGCAGGCGAGGTTGGCTGCACCGACGATGCGCAACAGTTCGGCGTCGTTGCCCATTTGCCAGGCGCCGAAGCTTTCGCCGACATCGGCGTTGAGATTCATTCTGCTCGCGTTCATTTCGTGCCCTCCTGGTGGGTTGCTCGCCAGTCGCGATCGTCTGCCTCCCGGGCATCAACGACGCCGCTGACCAGATTGACCGCATAGATCGCCTGCAGATCGACGCCGCCGCTTTCGGTCAGCGGCACGATGTCGCCGATCAGCGCGCGCCGCACCGCCTGTCGCCGCCGCGCTGCCTGTTCGGCTACGGTGACCGACACCGCGGCAAAGTGGACGCTCTGTCCCGGTACCCTCACTGCCAGGCGCGGCAGGTCGGCCGAGATCACCGTCGCAATCTTCGGATAGCCGCCGACGGTCTGACCGTCGGCGAGCAGGACGATCGGCTGGCCATCACCCGGCACCTGGATCGAACCCGGCACGGTCGCGTCGGAGACGATCTCGGCGCCCTTCTCGGGACGATGTCCAAGCCTGGGACCAGCAAGCCGCATGCCCATGCGGTCGGCGGCCGGCGTGACCTGGTAGGTCCCGCAGAGGAAGCGCGCCAGCGAGGGCTCGTCGAAGTAATCGGCCTGCGGCCCGAGGACCACACGAATCGCTGCCGAATCGAGCCTCGGCGGGGTGCGCAAGGTCTTGTCGCCACCGCTTGCGACCCTTGCCGGCAGCTGCGCACCCGCGCTCAGCAGCCGGCCGTCGAGGCCACCGATGCCGGCTCGCGCATCGGTGGACGCGCTGCCAAGCTCCCACGGCACACTGCAGCCGGCCAGCGCGACGTAGCCCAGCCGGCCCGCCGACAGCGGGTCGCAGTGCAGGCGCTCGCCGGGCGCCAGGGTCAGGCTGCGCCAGGAGGGCAACTGCCGCTGACCCTCCGCGGTCGTCAGGGTGGCCGAGAAATGACCAGCCAGGGCGATCTTCACCGGCGACGCCAGCGCGCGTACAACGAGACCGCCGACGAAAAATTCGATGGCCGGCGCGTCTTCGCGATTGCCCAGCAGGGCATTCGCGAGTCGCAGCCAGTCGGGCTCGAGAGCCCCGGCGAGCGGGACGCCGAGCCGGCGCAGACCCGGCCGGCCGAGATCCTGGATCGACGCCATGGCGCCCGGACTGACGACTTCCAGGATGGCGTTCATCGTCCGGCCTCGCCATCGAGCAGAAAGGCGAGTGGCGGCAGCGCGGCTGCACGCAGCGCCGCTTTCCGGTCGCTGAGCGCCTGATACTCGGCGGCGTCGATCTGCCGCCAGGAGACGCGGTCGCCCGGCAGCAGCAGGGGCGCCTGCGGCCAGACCGGCGAAAACAGGGGCAGCGGGCAGGCGCCGATCAGGTGCCAGCCGCCGGGACTCTCGCACGGGTAGATGGCGGTCAGCCGGCCGGCCGTGGCGACGCTGCCGGCCGGCACGCGCAACCGCGGTTCGTTGCGTCGCGGTTGTGCGAGCACCTCCGGCAGGTCGCCCATGAACGCGAAGCCGGGCAGGAAGCCGAGCATATAGACTTCCTGCGTGGCGCTCGAATGCAGGCCAATCACTTCCGCCGGGCTCAGGCCGCAAGCCTCTGCCAGTCGCTCGAGATCAGGTCCGCAGGCGGAGATCTGGTCGCCGTAGCAGACCGGCAGTTGCCACCGCCGCCCGCCAGGTAGGCGCCGTGTAGCCGGCGAGCCGATCGCCGCGCGGATTGCCGGTTCGATTTCGGCCCGGCTGGTGAGCAGCGGATCATAGATGACGCTCAGCGAGCGAAAAGTGGGCACCGTCTCGACGATGCCGGCGAGTTCTCCGCTGACCCTCGCCCGGGTCAGCGCGTCATCGGCAGCGGCGACCGCGGCCAGCAGGCGTCGATCGATGCGCTCGCCGAATTCGATGGTCAGCGCCGTATCGCCAGCGTCGAGGACGCGGAAATTCATCGTGCCCGGCCCTCAGGAGCCCTTTGCTGCGCCAGCGACGCGAGTGGTCGCCAGGGGACGAGGCAGTCGGGCGGCAGCATGCGCAAGCAGACTCCAGCGCGCCTATTCGCGAATCGCCTCAGCCCAGCAGTTGGGCGTTTCGTAGAGGCGCACGCGTTCGAGCCGCAGGTCATTGCCGTAGGTGTCGCGATAGACCGCGTCGAGAATCGAAAACGCCTGGCGGGCAAGGTTCTCGGCGGTCGGGACGCAATCGAGCAGCACCGTTTTATGTCCGGGCAGCGAGTGCAGGAAGTTCACCACCGCCAGATCCCCGGCATAGGCGAGAAAAGCGTGATCCCAGGCGTCGACCAGGTGCGCCATGGCGAGGGCCTTGACTTCGGAAAAATCCATCACCATGCCATTGGCCGGGTCACCCTCCTGCCGGATGACGTCGCCGGCCAGCGTGATCTCGAGCGCATAGCGGTGTCCGTGCAGGTGACGGCATTGACTTCGGTGGTCGGGGATACGGTGGCCAGCGTCGAACTCGAGGCGGCGGGTGATAAGCATCGGCAAGGCACCGGAAGAAGAGCCCGGATTATAGCACTGCCGCTGCGGGCGCTTCCGGCGACGCCGGAGCGGCTGGTCACCCAGCAGGCCGATCCAGGCGTCAATACCTGTCTCAACTATACGCCCGCAGACCTTCGTCGATCATCTGCTGGCGCGCGGCAGGGTCACCCGACCCGCGGCGGCAGACACCAGCGCGTTATTGCGCGCGACGGGAGAAGGTTGCCGTGAGGGGCTGCCACGAGCGTATCACGACTTGTGGCGGCGCGCGCTCGCCAGTCCCATGAGGCCGATGCCGAACAACACCAGCGTGGCGGGTTCAGGCACGCTGGCAGCAAGCGGCGGTGCCGGCAGGATGGGTGTGAGGCGCCCGGCCTGATTGAACACTGTCGTGTTGGTATTCAGATCCTCCAGCGTCCATGCGCTGAGCTCATTGCCCGCATCGTCGTACAGGTCAATGTCCGTTAGCTCGAAGGTATTGTAGAAGTCGGCAGTCAAGCTGTAGTTGCTCAGCGCGGTCTGTCCCGCATCCACTTCAGCGAAAGCACTCGACCAGTAGAACAGGTTGATGGCCTGGCCGAGGTCGGCGATCGGCAGATTGTAGCTGTAGGTGCCGGCCCCGAATTTTCGGATCGAGTTGAGTGCGCCTTCCGACGAATCGACCGACAGGTTTTCCTCGAAAAGGTTGAGCCAATTGACCGAGGAATCGGTGGATGCGCCAAAATCGAGACGTCCGGTCGTCGGGCCGACGCCGCTGACTGTGGGCGGAAGCCCGCTGGGATTGGACGTGGCACCGCTGACATGCCAGGTAAAGGTCGCATGGCCAGCAGCCGCTTCCGCAGTATAGAACCGGACACTGGTCGCCGAGCCTTGTCCGGCCATCTGGTAGTAGGTGTCGGCAGCGTTGGCGTTGACCACCGAGAGGTGGGCATAGTTGCGCCCTGCATAGAAGCCACTCCAGGCACTCTGACTTACGCCGGTAAAGGTCGCACCATTGAGGGCTACGGTGCTATTGCCGTTTGCCACCGGAAGCGGCGCGATGTTGCTGACGTAATCGATGCCATTCAATGCACTGAAATTGACGCCGCCGAAGGCGAGAGCACGGTATAGCGGCACCGAGTCATAGCTTCCGCCCCCTTGGTCTACGAAGGCTGCGAAGGCAGAGCCTGGAAAGCAAGTGAGCACTGCGGCTCCAAGGACGCCTATTCCTGCAATCTTTGTCTTCATGTCAAACACTCCTGTCTCGATTGAAGCGCCCACAGACAAGTTCTCCGCTCGTCAGAGGCCCCCTGCTTCGGAGACCGGCGAATAAAGGCACGGAAAAAAAAATTTTATGACCGCTTAGGGTTGATTAACGGCCGAAGTGGCCGCAGGCAAGGCCAAAGCAATAACCGAGCCAATATATTAATAGCATGGCTATTCAATGAGTTGATAAAATAAATCGATAAAGGTCGAGGGCCAATGTAAAAAAATCCGACAGTCATGACGAGGCGCGGGATGCGGCTCACCATGACGGCGGCTGGGCACCTATCAATTCCAGGAGTGCCGGGCACTCCAGTGGATCTTGCCAGCCGATGCGGACACCCACGCTTAATGCAATAGTCATGATGAGGATCATTTTATCGAGACGTTGCGCATGTTCCTCAAAATGTCGATCAACAGGGTTCGGGGAGTACGCTGAAGCTGATAAATGCCAAAGCCGGGTCGGCTGCGCTCGCCCACTTGCGTTAGTATTGGCCATCTCTTCACCCCACCTCCGTCAGGCCCTTTCGCAGGAGAACAAAAATCATGACCCCGCTTTTCAGCCCGCTCGAGTTTGGCGCCATCAAGGCACCGAATCGAATTTTCATGGCGCCGTTGACCCGTTGCCGTGCCGACGCCGAGCACGTCCCGACGGCCTTGATGAGGGAGTACTACGCGCAGCGTGCCAGTGCCGGACTGCTGATTGCCGAAGCGACGATGGCGATCAGTGGTCACTCGTCGTTCTGGATGGAGCCCGGTATCTACTCGCCCGCTCAGGTTACCGGCTGGCGGCGGATCACCGACGCGGTGCACGCCGCCGACGGCCGCATTTTCCTGCAAATCTGGCACGGCGGCCGGGCCTGTCATCCGCTGCTCAACCAGGGCGCGCAGCCGGTCGCCCCGAGCGCGATTCCGATCACCGGTGACGAGGTGCACACGCCCGAAGGCAGCAAGCCCTACGTGACGCCACGCGAACTGCGTGACGATGAATTGCCCGGGATCGTCTCCGGTTTTGCGACCGCGGCCGCGAATGCCCGTGCGGCGGGTTTCGATGGGGTCGAAGTGCACGGCGCCAACGGTTACCTGCTCGACGAGTTCCTGCGCGACGGCGCAAACAAGCGCTCGGGTCCTTATGGCGGCTCGGTCGAAAACCGCGCCCGCCTGCTGTTCGAAGTGCTCGAAGCCGTCAGTAGCGTCTTCGGCAGCGATCGGGTCGGTCTGCGCCTGTCTCCGCTCAACAGCTACAACAGCATGATCGACAGCGATCCGATCGGACTCGTCACCTGGCTCGCCAGCCGGCTCAACGATTTCGGCCTCGCTTACCTGCACCTGATGCGCGGCGATTTCCTGCAGCAGCAAAGCGGTGACGTGCTGACCCCGGTGCGCGCGGTCTACCGGGGAACACTGATCGGCAACATGGCTTATACCGCCGCCGAAGCCGGGCAGGCGATTGCCGCCGGCCAGATCGACGCCGTCGCTTTCGGTACCAGTTTTCTGGCAAATCCCGACCTGCCGGCGCGCATCCGGGCGGGCGCCGCGCTCAATCGGCCGAATCCGGCCACCTTCTACACGCCGGGGGCCGAAGGCTACACCGACTATCCAGTGATGGCCGCCTGACCGGCGCCCACGGCCGGCACCGCCGCCCCCTCTCCTCTCCTCGCCATTCGTGCAATCTCTTCCCCAGGCGCGCAGGTGTTCGAAGTCGTTCTGATTCACCCGGAAATCCCGCCCAATACCGGTAATGTCATCCGGCTGTGCGCCAATACCGGGGCCCGCCTGCACCTGGTGCAGCCGCTCGGCTTCGAGCTGACGGAAAAAAGGCTTCGCCGCGCCGGCATGGACTATGCCGAACTCGCGGCGGTGCACCTGCACGCCGACTGGGCCGCCTGCTGCACTGCGCTGTCTCGCCTTTCACCCCCGGGGCGGCGCTTTGCGCTGACCACCCGCGGCACCCGTCATCCGAGCGCGGCCGTCTTTCGCGCCGGCGACGTGCTGGTCTTCGGCTGCGAAACGCGCGGGCTGCCGGCAGCGATTCTCGCCGAGTTTGCGGTCGACCAGCGCCTGCGGCTGCCGATGCTGCCGAACAACCGCAGCATCAACCTCTCGAATGCGGTCGCCGTCACGGTCTATGAAGCATGGCGGCAGATCGGCTACAGCGGCGGCGCCTGAAGCCTCGCCGCCCATCGGCCGTTGCCTAGTCGCCCTCGAAGACGATGTCCCTGGCCATCAGCGCGGCGACGCCATCGGCCGGCGTCATGCTGCCGTCGAGAACGGCACAGACCCAATCGGTGATCGGCATCCTGACGCCCAGCGCGGCCGCCCGGCGTTGTACCTCGCGCGCGGCCGGAACGCCTTCGGCGACATGACCCAGTTCCTCGGCAATCTGCTCCAGGCGCTTGCCAGCGGCCAGCAACAGCCCGACCCGCCGGTTGCGCGAGAGATCCCCGGTACAGGTCAGGATCAGGTCGCCCATGCCGGAGAGGCCCATGAAGGTCGCCGGACGCGCGCCCAGCGCCTTGCCGAGGCGGGTGATTTCGTGCAGGCCGCGGGTGAGCAGCGCGGCGCGGGCGTTCATGCCGAGCCCGAGACCGTCGCAGACGCCGGTCGCGATCGCCATGACATTCTTGACGGCGCCGCCCACTTCGGCACCGACCAGATCATCGCTGGCGTAGATGCGCAGCCGCCGCCCACGCAGGCTCTCGGCGCAACGCAGGGCGAAGCTCGCATCGAGCGAGGCGATGGTGACCACGGTCGGCAGACCGCGCGCCAGTTCCTCGGCAAAGCTGGGACCGGTGAAGACGCCGCACAGCCGCTCGCCGAGCACCTCCTGCACGACCTGGTGGGGCAAGAGGCCGCTACCGCTTTCGAGTCCCTTGCATAGCCACAGGAAGGGCGTTGCGACCCTGGCATCGGCCAGCCGCTGCAGGGTGGCGCGCAGCCCGGCGAGCGGGGTGGCGATCAGAATGAGCTCGGCCACCTCGGTCGCGAGGGCGAAATCGGCCGTCAGCGCGAGCGAATCGGGGAAGGCGTGGCCCGCGAGGTAGCGGCGGTTTTCACCCGCCGCCCGCATGCGCAGGACCTGCGCCGGATCGCGCGCCCACAGGGTCACCGCATGCACGGGGGCGAAAGCGATGGCGAGCGCCGTCCCCCACGCGCCGGCACCTAGGATGGCAATGTGCATGACGACTCCTCTTGTTCGACTGCCTGGCCTGGCGGCGATGGATGATGCGCGCTCGGGTTGCCGTCGGGCACGGGCCGTGTCAGGCGATCGAAGCCGTCGCTCCGCAGTCGCGGTGAGAAGACCTCGGTCACCAGGACTTTCTGCGCGCCAAAGGCGAAAAGCGAGCGGCGCGCCCAGAAGAAGCTCGCCGGCGACCGATCGGTCGCCTGCAGCGTGGCCAGCGCCGGGGCGAACAGGGCGTGTCGGCGTTCGAGTCGCCGAAAGTGCATCGCTCCCCGGCTGAATCCGGCATCGCTGAAAAGCAGCGCGCCCAGCGACCGGTTGCCGAGGCGAGCCAGCCAGCGCGTCAGCGGCCCGCGCGGCCGGCAGGGGAGAACGGTATGCGCGAAGACGACCGGCTCGCCGTCACGGCTCAGCGCGACTTCGCGTACCCAGGCCAGCGCACTGCGCTCGAGACCGAGCAAGGAGGCCTCATCGGCGGTCGGTCGACCCAGGCCCTGCCGCAGCACCTGCACCGCGAAGCGGCCACGGGCCTCGATGCGCGCCGTCAGCGATCCCCGGTCGCGCAGCCAGTCATTCAGACCCGCCTGGTCGGCCGAGCGCAGCAGTTGACTGCGCCATTGCGGGTGGTTGGCGACGCTCATCGTCGACAGCTGGCGGGAAAAGATCGGCTAGCGGGGCGCAGGCGACGGGTCGATGCCCCCGATGCGCATCCCGGGCCTGATTCCCTTGCTCGCGAACCAGCCGCGATTCATCTCCAGGGCAAAGCGCGCGGCCTGCGCTGCACAGTGGTTGTCTTCGCTTTCGGGCTGCATGTCCTCGATGTTCAGAATGCGCCCGTCCTCATCGAGAAAGGCGACCGACAGCGGCAGATAGGTGTTGCGCATCCACATGCAGTGGCGGGCCGGCTGCGCAAAGACAAACAGCATCCCCTGGTTGGCCGGCAGGCTGCGGCGATGCATCAGGCCCTGTGCGCGATCCGGGTTGTTGGCCGCGACCTCGGCGGAGATGCGATAGAAACCCGCGGTCAGTTCGACGTGCGGCATCTCCGCCAGAACCGCTGACGATGCGAACAGGAAAACAAGGGCGATCGGCGAAAGAAGCGAGTGATCCATCGAAGACTCCGGCAGCACGACGATCAGGAAGCAGAAAAGGCGGGGGGGCGGATGACATCGGTTTCGTCACCGCTCGTGCGGGTGAGGGCCATTACTTCCTTGCCGCTTTCGGTCTCGGTTTGCCGGCCGCTTTTCGGGTTGGCGTGGCCTTGGCCGGCGACTTTCCGGCAGGTCCTGGCCTTGCCGACCCGCTCGCCTTCCTGGCAACCGGTTTGTCGGCCGCTTTCGGCGGTGGCGGCGGGACGACCTTCCGTGGCGGGACCATCCTTGCCGCTGGACTCGGCGGCGCGCCGACGGCTTCGCCGAAAGTCACTTGATCGTTGGCGTGTTCGGCGGCCTTCGGCACCGTCAGGGGAGCCGCCGACGACAACGGCAGCGCCAGCGCCAGCGCCAGGCAGAAGCCCACGGCGAGCAGCCAGGGCCACCGCCTGCAGAGGGTATTTCGCATCACCAGCTTTCTCGACGCATCGCTCTGAAACAGCGTCTGGCATCAGCCAGCCGCCGACCGGGCCCGCTGCCACTGATCAGTTCAGTGGCTGGTGCCTTCGGAGCGTGATATTTTATTCCAGACCTTGTGCTTGCCAACCGGTTTCTTTGCCGGAATGTGCCCGCCAGAGTCCGTGCGTGGGGGGCCGGCCTTGCGCCGTCTTCAGGACAATGGCACACTGGCCACTCCTCAATCTCCTGGGAAAACGACGTGAATTCTGAAGATATCTCGCGCTGGCAGGATCTTGCGCTGCACTACGGATCTGAACTGGGCATCAAGGTCCTGGCGGCGATTGCCTTCTGGATCATCGGTCGCTGGCTGATCGGCGCCGTTGGCCGCCTCGTGCAGAGCGCACTGGAGCGCCAGCGGGTCGATGCGACGCTGATGCGCTACCTCGGCACGGTGATCAACGTCACCCTCAATATCGTCCTGGTGATCGGTATCCTCGGCTATTTCGGGATCCAGACGACGAGCTTTGCCGCCCTCTTCGCCGCTGCCGGGGTTGCCATCGGTCTCGCCTGGTCCGGCCTGCTGGCCAACTTCGCAGGGGGTGTCTTCCTGATCATCCTGCGACCGATCAAGGTCGGTGACTTCGTGACCGTCGGTGGCATCACCGGCACGGTCAAGGAAGTCGGGCTGTTCACCTCGGCGCTCAACACGCCGGACAACGTGCTCACCCTGATCGGCAACAGCAAGATCTTCTCCGACACCATCCAGAACTTCTCGAGCAATGCCTATCGTCGGGTCGATCTCAAGGCCCAGCTGGCGGGCGCCGCCGATCATGTGGCGGCGATGAGCCAGCTCAGGGAAAGGATCGCGACCCTTCCCAACGTGCTGTCGAGTCCGCCGGTCGATGTCGAGATCCTCGAATTCAATCTCGTCGGTCCGGTGCTCGCGGTGCGCCCCTACTGCCACACTGATCACTACTGGCAGGTCTATTTCGACACCAACCGGATCATTCGTGAAACGCTCTCGTCGGATGCCTTTCCGGCGCCGATGCCGGCGCAGGTGGTGTTCGTCAATCAGCAGTAAACGCCGGCATCGGCGGCGAGAGGCGTGGCATCCCCCAGCTTCCTGCCTGGTAACCAGCTGACGCTGTTGAACAGCGGCGCCGAGTATTTTCCGGCGCTGCTCATGGCGATCGACCAGGCGACGCACGACGTCCATCTGGAAAGCTACATCTTTGAAGATGATGACACTGGCCGGGCGGTCGCCGCAGCTCTCGCGATGGCTGCCCGGCGCGGCGTCACGGTGCGCGTTCTGGTCGATGGCTTCGGTGCTGCCGACTTTGCCGAGCGGCTGCAGCCGGAGCTGCTGGCGGCCGGCGTTCAGGCCCTGGTCTACCGGCCCGACCGCGCACGCTTCCGCCTGCGTCGCCACCGCCTGCGTCGGCTGCACCGCAAGCTGGCTGCGATTGACGGGCAGGTCGCTTTTGTCGGCGGCATCAATGTCGTCGACGACCTCAACGCGGCGCTTGATCTGCCGCCGCGCTACGACTACGCGGTACGCATCGAAGGCCCGCTGCTGGCGCCGATTCAGCAGGCGCTGCACCGGCTGTGGGAACTGGTGCTGTGGGCCAAGCTCAACCGTCGCTACCGGTTGACCAAAACCCCGCGTCTCGACCCGCTACCGCGGGGCGATCAGACCGCTGCCTTTGTCGTCCGCGACAATATCCGCCATCGGCGCGATATCGAGCAGGCGTATCTGCAGGCCATCGCTGCTGCCGAGGACGAGATCATCATCGCCAACGCCTACTTTCTGCCCGGCCGCCGCTTCCGCCGCGCCCTCGAGGCGGCCGTCCGCCGCGGCGTGCGGGTGGTCATTCTGCTCCAGGGACGGGTCGAATACCGTCTCCAGCATTACGCCACGCAGGCGCTCTACGGCAAGCTGCTGAATGCCGGCATCCGGATCTTCGAGTATCGCCACAGCTTTCTGCACGCCAAGGTAGCCGTCATCGACCGCGACTGGGCGACCGTCGGTTCGTCGAACATCGACCCTTTCAGCCTGCTGCTGGCCAGGGAAGCAAATCTCGTCAGCCGCGACGAGAAATTCGCTGGCCAACTGCGGCAAAGTCTTCGTCAGGCGATGCACCAGGGTGCACGTGAACTGCCGGTCGACAGCTGGCAGCGCCTGCCGTGGCATTCGCGCCTGCTGCGCTCGGCAAGTTACACTTTGGTGCGGCTGCTGGTCGGTTTCACCGGTTACCGGGGCAAGCGCAGATCGGCATGAACGCCGCGCCGCGCCGGCACCCGGTCGATCGACCAGGCGGCAATCGCCCACGACCAGAAATCGGTCAGCGTGCCACGAACCCTCTCCTGCGGTACGGGGTGGCCCAGAAAACGGGCCGCCGCCGCGAGTACCGCGCTGCCCCCGGCCGGATCGACGGCACTCGCCCGGGTCTGTTTCGAGAGTTTTTCGCCGGCGGCGTTGGTCACCACCGGCAGGTGTGCGTAACTCGGCTGCGGCAGCTCCAGGCGTTGCTGCAGCCAGCGCTGGCGTGGCGTCGAGTCGAGCAGGTCGGCGCCGCGGACGACTGCGGTGACGCCCTGGGCGGCGTCGTCGACGACCACTGCGAGCTGATAGGCGAACTGGCCGTCGGCGCGCAGCAGGATGAAATCGCCGACCGCCTCTGCGAGGTTTTGCCGCAAGGGCCCCTGGACGCGATCGTCGAGTACCACCACGCCTTGCGGCACGCGCATCCGCCAGGCGCGTGCCGGGCGTCCAGCGGCCAGACCGGAACGGCAGATGCCGGGGTACACCAGGCCGCCATCAACCGCCGTCGGCGGAATACAGTCGGCAATCTCGCGCCGCGAACAGGCGCAGGGATACGCGTCGCCGGCGGCCTGCAACCGGGTCAGTGCCGCCCGATAGAGATCGAGCCGCCGGCTCTGGACGACGACCTCGCCATCCCACTCGAAGCCGAAGCCGGCAAGCGTCCGCACGATGCCGTCGGCTGCGCCCGCGCGGCTGCGCGGCTGGTCGATGTCTTCGATGCGCAGCAGCCACTCGCCGCCGTTGGCGCGCGCGTCAAGGTAGCTGCCGAGGGCGGCGACCAGCGAGCCGAAGTGCAGCGGCCCGGTCGGCGAGGGCGCGAATCGCCCCCGATAGGGAAGTTTCGGCTGATCGTCAGCGACTCTCGCGAGGCTCATTCCCTGCCGCCGTCGATCAGCGACCGGCCAGGGATCCGGCAGCGACGCAGGCGCGGCGACGCCGCTCGCCTTTGTATTTGTTCCGGCGCCGCGTAAAATCGTCTGCTCATCATCAGGATCTCCGCCATGAGCGATCGTTCGACCACTCCCGCCAACGAAGCCGCCATTCTCGCTGAGGCACTGCCGTACATCAAACGTTTTCACGGCAAGACCATTGTCGTCAAGTATGGCGGCAGTGCGATGACCGACGAGAACCTCAAGCAGTGTTTCGCGCGCGACGTGGTTCTCCTCAAACTCGTCGGAATGAACGTGGTGGTGGTCCACGGCGGCGGGCCGCAGATCGAAAACCTGCTCAAGCGCGTCGGCAAGAAGGGCGAATTCGTCCAGGGGATGCGTGTCACCGACGCCGAGACGATGGAAATCGTCGAGATGGTGCTCGGTGGCCAGGTCAACAAGGATGTGGTCAATCTGATCAATCAGGCCGGCGGCAAAGCGGTCGGCC
The DNA here is from genome assembly GCA_036625225.1 of Candidatus Accumulibacter jenkinsii. Lineage (GTDB taxonomy): Bacteria > Pseudomonadota > Gammaproteobacteria > Burkholderiales > Rhodocyclaceae > Accumulibacter > Accumulibacter jenkinsii. Next base: position 96,274 of record JAZKUF010000003.1, read on the forward strand.
TGACCGGCAAGGACGGCAACTTCATTCGCGCGCGCAAGCTGCTGCTCGCCAATCAGGACCACGACGGCGACCTGATCGACGTTGGTCAGGTCGGCGACATCACGCAGATCGACCCCTTGCTGATCGGACACCTCGAGGCGGGCGGCTTCATCCCGGTCGTGGCGCCGATCGGGGTCGGCAAGAGCGGCGAAACCTACAACATCAACGCCGATGTCGTCGCCGGCAAGATCGCCGAGATCCTCAAGGCCGAAAAGCTGGTCCTGCTGACCAACACGCCCGGCGTTCTCGACCAGACGGGCGGCCTGATCACCGGCATGACGCCGAAGCAGATCGACGACATGGTCGCCGATGGCACCCTGTCCGGCGGCATGCTGCCAAAGATCAGTTCGGCGCTCGACGCCGCGCGCAATGGCGTCAAGAGCGTCCACATCATCGATGGCCGTGTCGAGCATGCGCTGCTGCTGGAAATTCTCACCGACCACGGGGTCGGCACGATGATCAAGTCGCATTGACCGGAAGACGGTGCTGAAAATCGCCTCACCGGTCTGGCTCTTCGACCTCGACAACACGTTGCATGACGCCACGCCGCATATTTTTCCCCAGATCAACCGCGCGATGGTGGCGTACATCTGCGAGCACCTCGGGGTCGACCCAGACGAAGCGACCCGCCTGCGGCAGGAATACTGGCAGCGCTACGGCGCGACGCTGCTCGGCCTGATGCGTCACCACGGCACCGATCCGCACCATTTCCTCTGGCATACTCACCAGTTTCCCGACCTCAGGTCGATGCTGGTCGTCGAGCGGGGCCTGAAGGCCATGCTGGGGCAACTTCCCGGCCGCAGGATTGTCTTTTCCAACGCACCCCGGCGCTACAGCCAGGCGGTGCTCGAACTGGCCAGGATCGAGACCTGTTTCGACGCCCTCTACTCGGTCGAACGGATCCGCTTTCAACCCAAGCCGGCGATCGGCGGCTTTCGCCATCTGCTCTGCCGTGAGCGGCTGGCCGCCCAACGCTGCATCATGGTCGAAGACACGCTGCAGAATCTGTGGACCGCGAAACGGCTGGGCATGAAAACCGTCTGGCTCAGCCATGCCACCCGCCAGCCGCCGTGGGTAGACGCAAGACTGGTTTCGGTTCTCGACCTGCCGCACCAGCTCGCGCGCCTCGGTGTCGCCCAGCCGGAGCGACGGAGCGTTTAAAATGAACTCGGGATCAGTTTCTTGACAGAACCGGACTCACAGCAACAGCAGCTTCTGGAGTACAAGGCCATCCTCGACTCTTCGGGGATCGCTGTGGTGTGCACCCGCAACCGTCGCGTTTACCGCTGCAATCCGCAGGCCGAAGCGCTCTTTGGCTGGGACGAAGGCACCCTGGTCGGGCAAGCCGAGCTGGTTTTCTACCCCGACAGCGAAGCTTGCGAATCGCTTCGCGAGAGCGCTCGCGAGCAGCTGAGGGCAGGGCCTGTCGTCGACCTCGAAACCCGACTGTCCCGGCGCGACGGCCAGTCCTTTGTTGCTCATTTGATCGCCCGCTCCATCGACCCCGCGGCGCCGGGAATGGGAACCGTCTGGATCGTCCGCGATGTGACCGACGAGGTTCGCGCGCGCGCGGACAACACGCGTTTGCTGCGCGAGCAGCAGCTCATCTTCCAGAACGCGGATACCGGCATCGTGATCCTGCGTGAGCGCGTCATTCAGCGCTGTAATCGACGTTTTGCCGAGATCCTCGGCTATGCGCCCGAAGATCTGATCGGTCAATCGACCCGTCTCTATTATCCCAGCGAGGCGGCGTGGCGGGAGACCGGCCGCCTGGCGTATGCAGCGATCGCCGAAACCGGCACCTACCGCGGCGACACGGTCTTCCATCGCCGTGACGGCACGGCGCTCTGGTGTCACATCACGGGCAGCATGATCAACCCGGCGCATCCCGATGAAGGCTATATCTGGATCTACGAGGACGTGACCGAGCGCTGGCAGGCGAACCGTACCCTGGATGCCCTGCTGCGCGAGCAGACGCTGATCGTCGAGCGGGCGCCGATCGGCATCGCTTTTCTGCGCGAGCGCATCATTCAGCGCTGCAATCCGAGCTTCGAGCGAATCTTCGGCTATCTGCCGGGACAACTGATCGGCCAGTCCACGCGCCTTTTCTTCAGCAGTGAAGCGGCCTGGAAGGAAAAGGGCGAGCGGGCCCAGGAGGTGATTCAGGAGGCCGGAAAATTCATCGGCGAGATTGAATACCGCAAGGCGGACGGCACGCCGATCTGGTGCAAGGTCATCGGCAGCCTGCTCAACCCGGCCAACCCGGACGAAGGACATGTCTGGCTGTTCGAGGAAGTCACCGCGCGCCGCGCCGCCGAAGAGGCGCTGGTCGAAAGTCTCTGGGAACAGCAACTGATTTTCGACAACGCGATGATCGGCATTTCGTATCAGCGCGAGCGCAAGATTCTGCGCTGCAATCGCCGCTGCGAAGAGATCTTCGGCTATCCGCCGGGCGGCCTCAGGGGGCATTCGACGCGCGTCCTGTTTGCCAGCGACGAAGCCTGGGAAGCGGTCGGACACCTGGTTTACGGGAGCGAAGCCGCGAGCGAAACCTTTGATGGCGAGATCCTCTATCACCGGCGCGATGGAACCCCGATCTGGGTGCACGCGATCGGTCGCACGCTCGGGGCGGCTGCGGATGGTGACGTCTGGATCTGGACTTTCGAGGATATCACCGCCCATCGCGCTGCCGAACAGGCACTGCGGCAAAGCCACCTGGAGCTCGAGCAACGGGTTGGCGAACGAACGCGCGAACTTTCGCAACAGCTGCATTTCATGCGCCAGCTGATTGAGGCGATTCCGGGCCCGGTTTTCTACCAGAGCGTCGAAGGGCGTTATCTCGGCTGCAACCAGGCGTTTCTCGAACTGATCGGCAAACAGCGCCGCGAAGTGATCGGTGTTACTGCCTACGACATCGCGCCGCGCGAACTGGCTGACCGCTACAAGGCTGCCGACGACGAACTCTTCCTGCACCCCGGTTCGCAGGTGTACGAAGGGCAGGTACTCGCCGCTGACGGCCAGTACCGCGAGATGGTTTTCCACAAGGCGACCTATGGTCAGCCCGGCGACCTCGGCGGCGGCCTGGTTTGCGTGATGCTCGACATTACCGATCGCAAGCGTATGGAGGCGCGACTGCAGCAGGCAGCGACCGTTTTCGACAGCAGTGCCGAAGGCATCATGATCACTGCCCCGGATGGCAGCATCATTGCAGTCAACCGTGCGTTCACCGAGATTACCGGTTATCAGGAGGGCGATGTCATTGGCCGCAACCCGCGGCTGCTGCAATCGGGGCTGCAGGATGCGCATTTCTACCGGGAAATGTGGCGCACTCTTGAGCGTAGCGGGCGCTGGCAGGGCGAACTCTGGAATCGGCGAAAGGATGGACAAGCCTTTCTCGAGTCGCTGACGATCAGTGCCGTCAAGGACGAAAGCGCCCGCGTCACCCATTATGTCGGGGTATTCACCAATATCACCGAACTGCGCGACGCCCACGACAAGCTGAACCACCAGGCACACCACGATCCGCTGACCGGGCTGCCCAACCGCCTGCTGCTCGGCGACCGGCTGCACAAGGCCCTGCAGCGTGCGCACCGGGACGAGACGGGGCTGGCCGTGCTGTTCATCGATCTCGACCGCTTCAAGAACATCAACGACACCCTCGGTCACCAGGTCGGCGATCGCGTCCTCTGCGAGGTGGCCTGGCGGCTCGGCAGGCTGATGCGCGAATCGGATACCGTTGGCCGCCTCGGCGGCGACGAGTTCCTGATCGTCATCGAGGACATCCTCGGCCCGACGGCCGTCTCGCACATCGCCGAAAAGATCCTCAACGTCCTGCAGGATTCGCCGGTCACGGTCGAACAGGAGTTCTTCGTCGGCGCGAGCATCGGCATCAGCCTCTTTCCCGACGACGGCGACGACGTTGAAACGCTGATGAAACATGCCGATGTCGCGATGTACCGGGCCAAGGAGCGGGGGCGAAACGCTTACGAATTTTTCACCAAGGAGTTGACGCAGTCGTCGCGTGCCCGCCTGCAGATGGAAACCGACCTGCGCCGGGCGATCGAGCGGAGCGAATTGCGGGTCCATCTGCAGCCGCAGTTTTCGCTGACCACCGGCCAGGTGGTCGGCGCCGAAGCGCTGGTGCGCTGGGAGCGCCCCGAACAGGGGCTGGTCCTGCCTGGCGAGTTCATCAAGATTGCCGAGGAGTCGGGTCTGATCGTGCCGATCGGCGCCTGGGTCCAGCAGACCGCCTGCTGCCAGTGGGCGGCCTGGGTGGCCGCCGGTCTGCAGCCGGGGGTGCTGTCGGTCAATGTCTCCGGTGTCGAGTTCGCGCGCGGCCGAATCCAGGAGAGTGTGCGCAAGGCGCTCGACACGTCCTGCCTGCCGGCGCGGTTTCTTGAACTGGAAATCACCGAAAGTGCCATCATGAACCACGCCGAGGACAGCGCGCAGATGCTCGAAAACCTGCGCGCCATGGGCCTGAACCTGGTGATCGACGACTTCGGGACCGGCTACTCCTCGCTCGCCTATCTGAAGCGACTGCCGCTCAACAAGCTCAAGGTCGACCAGAGTTTCGTCCGCGGGCTTCCCGCCGACAGTGAAGACTGTGCGATCGTGCGCGCGGTGATCGCGCTCGCCCACAGCCTGCAACTGACGGTGATCGCCGAGGGCGTCGAAAACGAGACGCAACGTGAATTTCTCGCTCGCGAGGGCTGCGACGAGATGCAGGGATACCTGCGTGGCCGGCCGCTGCCGGTCGACGAATTTGCCCGGCGCTTCCTCGATGGCTGAGGCCGCCCGGTCTGGCGCCCCACGGCTCGCTTTCGTCGACGCGCTGAAGGCTCTCGCCTGTCAGCTGATCGTCCTTCATCACCTTGCTTTCTACGGCCCGATGTCGGATCACGCCTCCCTGCTCGCTCCCGCACTGATGACCTGGCTGAGCCAGGAGGCGCGGATTGCCGTGCAGGCGTTTCTCGTCGTCGGCGGCTTCCTCGCCGTGCGCAGCCTCGCCCCGCACGCCACCCTGCTGCGCGACCAGCCGCTGGTCCTCGTGCTGCAGCGCTATCGCAAGCTGGTTGCGCCCTATCTCGCCGCCGTGCTGATCGGCATCGTCTGCGCTGCCATTGCCCGCGCGCTGATGAGCCATGACTCGGTTCCCGGCCCGCCGACGCTGCCGCAGGTGGTCGCGCACGCGTTCCTGCTGCAGGACATCGTCGGCTACGAAGGATTGTCGGCCGGCGTCTGGTACATCGCCATCGATTTCCAGCTCTTCGCCCTCCTCGTCGGCCTGCTCTGGCTGGCGCGCGGCAACGGTCGCCGCACGACCGCCGCGCCGCTGGTCGGGATCTCGCTGGTCGCGACGCTGGCGCTCGCCTCGCTCTGGCACTTCAACCGCGACGGTGACTGGGACTCCTGGGGCGTCTACTTCTTCGCTTCGTATGCGATGGGAATTCTGAGCTACTGGGCGAGCAATCGACAAAGGTCGCTGCTCTGGCTGTTACCGATGCTCGTCCTGGTGATCACCGCGCTGGCCTTCGACTACCGGGCGCGAATTGCCGTGGCGCTGTCGATCGCGCTGCTGCTCGCCCTGGTCCGCAGTGGGGGGCTGCTCGAGCGCTGGCCGAAGTCGCCTCTGATCGCTTATCTCGGGCAGATCTCCTACGCCGTCTTTCTGGTGCACTTTCCGGTCTGCCTGCTGATCAACGGCTTGTTTACCCGCTTCGCCTGGCACGATCCCTGGGTCAGTCTGTTCGGCATGCTCCTCGCCTGGCTGACGAGCATCGCCGTGGGTGCGCTCTTCCACCATTTTGTCGAAAGTCCGGCACAGCGCTGGCGCCCGGGCGCCAGCCCTACGCGGAGGCCTGCAGCCAGTCTGCCGCGGCCAGCGCAAAATAGCTCAGAATGCCATCCGCACCCGCCCGCTTGAAGGCCAGCAGGCTCTCCAGGACAGCGGCCTGCTCGTCCAGCCAGCCGTTCCCTGCCGCTGCCTTGAGCATGGCATACTCGCCGCTGACCTGATAGACATAGGTCGGCACCTTGAACTCGTCCTTGACGCGCCGGACGATGTCGAGATAAGGCATGCCCGGCTTGACCATCACCATGTCGGCGCCTTCGGCGAGATCGAGGGCCACTTCGCGCAAGGCTTCGTCGCCGTTCGCAGGATCCATCTGATAGCTCTGTTTGTTGCCCTTGCCGAGGTTGCCGGCCGAGCCGACCGCGTCGCGAAACGGGCCGTAGAAGCTCGATGCGTACTTGGCCGAATAGGCGAGGATGCGCGTGTGGATCTGCCCGGCCGCGTCGAGTTCGCGGCGAATGCAGCCGATGCGGCCGTCCATCATGTCCGAGGGAGCGACGATGTCGGCGCCCGCCTGCGCGTGCACCAGCGCCTGTCTGGCGAGCACGACGAGCGTTTCGTCGTTGAGGACGTAGCCACCGGGGTCGTCGGCGTCGATCAGCCCATCCTGGCCGTGACTCGTATAAGGGTCCAGGGCGACATCGGTGATGACGCCCAGTTCGGGAAAAGCCTTCTTCAGGGCGACCACCACCCGCGGCACCAGACCGTCAGGGTTGAATGCCTCCTCGGCGCCGGGCGTCTTGCCGTCCGCGTCGATCACCGGGAAAAGGGCAAGGGCCGGAATGCCGAGGCGCAGCGCCCGCTCGGCCGTGCGCAGCAGATAATCGAGGCTCTGCCGATGGGTTCCCGGCATTGACGCGATCGGCTCAAGCCGCCCGCTGCCTTCGAGCACGAATACCGGGTAGATCAGATCATCGGCCGAGAGCTGCGCTTCGCGCATCAGGCGACGCGAAAAATCGTCACGACGCATGCGGCGCATGCGCGTCGCAGGAAAATTTGCTGGATACACCATGTCGTTCACCGAAATCAGAGAATCACGATTTGCAAGGGAGACGGTCGCCGGGGAACTCCCGGCACGACCCCACGGTCAGAGTTTGCAGATGGCAGCGCCATCTCCCGCTTCACCTCCCTGAGCGGGCGCCTTATTCCAGTAAGGCATCTGACGCCCCCGGTGGCCAATTTTGCCGGGGGCTTTTTTTGCCCGCGAATTGCCTCAGCTTCCTCAGCGCTTGCTGGCAGCGGCGGTATTTCGCGCCCCCCAGCCCATGGCGCCGCGGTTTTTCGGGCGTGCGGTTTTCTCCGTCGACAAGCCAACGGGGGGTTTCGTTGCCCCCTTCGCGGCGATGCCCAGCCAGCCGCCGAGGACCGCCTCCGCCTCGTCGACGCCGGTCTTTTTCAGGCTCGAGAACAGTTGCAGCGTGCAGTGCTCGCCCAGCGTCTGCAGCACCCCCTGGACCTCGCGCAAGGCGAGCACCTGCTGCTGGCGAGTCAGTTTGTCGGCCTTCGAGAGCAGGACATGAATGGGTTTGCCGGTCGCCGCAAACCAGCCCAGCATCTGCAGATCGAGTTCGGTCAGCGGGTGGCGACTGTCCATGATCAGGACCAGACCGCAAAGCACCTCACGGTGCCGCAGGTAAGGCGCGAGCAGACCTTCCCATTGCGAGCGGATCTCTTCCGGTGCCCTGGCGAAGCCGTAGCCGGGCAGGTCGACGAAATACTTTCCTTCGGCGAGCCGGAAGTAGTTCAGATGCTGGGTGCGTCCGGGGGTCTTGGAGACGAAGGCGAGACGGTTGTGGTTGGCGAGCGTGTTGATCGCCGACGATTTACCGGAGTTGGAGCGCCCTGCGAAAGCTACCTCGCATTGCGAATCGGTCGGCAGATCACGCAGCCTGGCGACCGTCGTGTGAAAAACCGCCTGCTGAAAAAGGGGCATGGCAGAACCCGGGAGAGATGGAGAGGACAGGCACGCGCCCGGCAAAGTGGGATAGAATATCAGCTTTGTCGCCTCGCTTCTTCGGCCTGAGATCAGTTGTTGTCAATGGGAGTTTGGACATGATTCGTACAACGGCACTTGCGGTTCTCCTGGCCGCCAGTTTCCCCACCTTCGCAGCAGAACAGGCGAAGGTTGACCTGGTGAAAGCCAAGGAAATAGCGGACAGCATCTGTGTGGCCTGTCACGCTGCCGACGGGAACAGCCCGACATCGGCCAATCCCATCCTCGCCGGCCAGATTCCCCAATATCTCTACAAACAGCTGAACAACTTCAAGTCCGTCGACGGGGCGCCAGCCGTGCGCAACAACCCGATCATGAGCGGCATGGTGGCCGGGCTGTCGGACGAGGACATGCGGAGCCTCGCGGTGTATTTCTCCGAGCAGAAAATGAAGCCGTCAGCTGCCAGTGATGAAAAGCTGCTGGCTGAGGGCAAGGCGCTGTGGCGCAAGGGCGATTTCGCCAAAGGCGTGCCGGCATGTGCCGGTTGCCACGGCCCGGCCGGTGCCGGTCTGCCCGTTCAGTATCCGCGGCTGGCTGGCCAGTACGCCGACTACACGGCTTCCCAGTTGAAGATTTTCAGGAGTCAGGAACGCGCCAACGACGCCGAAAAAGTGATGCGGGTGATCGCCGGCAAGCTCTCCGACGACCAGATCAAGGCGGTCGCGGAGTATGCTGCAGGCCTGCGCTAGAAGACCGTCGGTCGCCTGGCCCGGACTCGCGCCCCTTGGCAAGATCCGGTATACCCTCTAGCATGACCTGACTTCTGACCAGAAAGGACCCTTCATGAAGACCCTCAGGCAAATGCTTGCCAGCAAGAGCGGCCCGCTTGCTTCCGTCACCCCGGACACCCCCGTTTTCCTCGCGCTGCAGGTGATGTCCGATGCCAACGTCGGTGCCCTGCTCGTGCTCGACGGCCCGAAGCTGGTCGGCATCTTCTCCGAGCGTGATTACGCCCGCAAGGTCATCCTGCGCGGCAAGGCGTCGCGCGACACCCCGGTGCGCGAGATCATGAGCGACAAGGTGCTCTATGTGACGCCCGAACAGACGGTCGATGAGTGCATGGTGATCATGACCGAGAAGCACTTCCGCCATCTGCCGGTGCTCGATGAGGACGGGCTGGTGATCGGCATCGTCTCGATCGGCGACGTGGTCAAGGAAACCATCTCCGCGCAGCAGTTCACCATCGAACAACTCGAAAAATACATCACCGGGGCAACCATTCATCCTCTCCCCGAGCCGCCTGTCGAGTCCTGAGAGTCCGCGGCGTCGCCGGGCCGCCGCGAGGCGGCCCGAACCAGCCCGGGAAACCTGACTGAAGGGGTGGTCAGCCGGGCTTTTCCGCCGCATCGGCGAAGGCTGCTTGTGCCAACCACGCTCTGGCTGAAACTTTTCCTGCCCTTCGCAGGCGCCTACTTTCTCTCCTACCTCTACCGAACGGCCAATGCCGTCATCGGGCCGGTCCTCAGCAGCCAGTTTGCCCTCGGTGCCGGCGAACTGGGTCTGCTGACCAGCGCCTATTTTCTCTCCTTTGCCGCCGCGCAGTTGCCGCTGGGCATGTTGCTCGACCGCTTCGGCGCCCGCCGTGTCGAGTCTGGGCTGCTGCTGATCGCCGCCAGCGGAGCGGCAGTTTTTGCCCTCGGGCAGGGGATTGCCGATCTCGCGATCGGCCGCGGGCTGATCGGTCTTGGCGTGTCAGCCTGTCTGATGGCGGCCTTCAAGGCTTTTTCGTTGTGGTTCCCGCTTGAGCGGCAGGCTTCGCTGACCGGCTGGATCATGACCTCGGGGGGGCTCGGTGCGCTTGCCGCCACGGCGCCGCTCGAAGCCGCTCTCGGCGTCGTTGGCTGGCGGGACATCTTCTTCGGCCTCGCCGGCCTCACCCTGGCGGTCGCCGCGTGGCTTTTCTTCACCGTTCCCGAGCCCCACGACCCGGCCGCTCCCGAACCGATGGCGGCACAGTTGGCCGGCGTCAGGACAGTCTTCGCCAGTGCGCATTTCTGGCGCTTCGTTCCCCTGGCGATGATGCTGACCGGGGGGTTCATGGCCGTGCAGAGCCTGTGGTCGATTTCGTGGCTGATGCAGGTCAATGACTACAGCCGTGCGCTGGCTGCCGAACACCTGGCCGCCATGAGCGCCGCGATGTTGATCGCCTACCTGCTGATCGGCCTGCTGGCGACCGGCCTCGCCCGCCGCGGCATCCGGCCGGGGATGCTGCTCGGCGTCGGTCTCGCGCTGTCCTTGCTGACGCTCTTCCTGATCACCAGCGAAGCGGTGGCCCAGACGCACCTGCTGTGGATGGCCTACGGGACTTTTTCGAGCTTCGGTACCCTCGCGTATCCGCAGGCGGCGGCGGGCTTTCCGGTGGCGCTCTCGGGGCGGGTCAACACGGCCCTCAACCTGATGGTTTTCATCGGTGCCTTCGGCGTGCAGTGGGGCCTCGGGGTGCTGATCGACCTGCTGCAGACCGGCGGGCAGAGCGTCGCTGCGGCTCACCGCAGCGCTTTCTTCGTCCTCCTGATTGGCCAGGTGGCGGCCTATGCCTGGTTCTGCCTGGCCAGCCGCCTGGCCCGACGCGGGCTTCAGCGATAGAGCGGCAGGGCGTCGAGGCGACGCTCGATCTCCGCCGTCACCCGGCGATAAGCGGGGTCGTCCGGGTCGCCGAAGCGGCTCCTGAATGCCGCTTCGGCAAGCGGTTCGGGCAGCCCATCGAGCATCGGCACGAGGTCGGTATCGGTCACGGGGCCGCGCATCGCCTGCCGCAGGCGTGAAGGTTCGCTGGCGGCCAGTTCACCCAGGCGGGTGCCGGCACGGTCGGCCGCCAGATCGCCGAACGAGAAGCCGCTGCCACCTTGCGCATCCTCGATTTCCTTGTACAGGCCAAGCGCATTTGCCGCCGGTTCGCCGGCCCAGGCGGCAAGCGCCGCCGAAACGCCAAAATGCTGGGCGAGGTCGTGCCGCCCGAGCAGGGTCAGCCGCAGGCGTCGCGGCGGCGGCCAGTGTCGGGCTTCCGGCAGCATCACGGCGAGGTTGTTGCCGGTCAGGTAGGCTGCCAGCACCAGCAGCGCGGCACGATTCTGCGCTGCGCTCGGGTCGCCGCAGCAAATCAGCAGCGGCGGCAGGATCTGGCTCAGCGGCACCTTCGCGCGCGCTGGATGCGGGGCGAGCAGGCCTGCCAGCGCTTTCTGCGCAGCTGCGAGGCGGGCGATGTCTTCAGCTCGGAAGGCGAGCGAGCGGGCCTGTTCAAGCAGACCCCCCTGCCAGAGGTAGGTGACTTCGACGATGCCACGCGCCGGCTCGAAGCTCAGGCGACGAATCGCCTGCAGCCCGAGCTGCCATTCGTCGCCCAGCCCCGACCTGTCGATCGCTACGGCGAGTCCGCTCCTGGCGAGCCAGATCGGGATCGGTAGCCCCCCGATCGACGCCCTGACGATCTGCGGTGCGCCCGCTTCGGCCGCTGCGAAGGCGGCGCGCAGATTGACATAGCGGCCGCCGGAAAAGCCTGCAACGGGCAGGGTCAGGCGGATTTCGGCGCCGTCGTCGGCGAGCAGGAAAGCGCCACGGCTTCCCCAGCGGCGGCTCGCGAGATGGTTGATGGCCGCGTCGATCAGCGCTGCGGGAATCATGGCCGTCCGCTCGCCGTCGGCCCGCAGCCGACGGGGGTCATTGCTCGCCAGCAGACGCCGGGCCTCGGCAATCGACTCCTGGGAGAGGGTTTCGCCACGACTGACCAGAGCCTCGTGATCGAGCGCGGTGAACAGCAGCAGCGCGCCGGCAAGCAGCGGCAGGAGGATCAGCGCGAGCAGCCAGGCGAGGGCACGCATCCGGTCAGGCGGTGCGCCGTCCGCAGTCGCCGCCCGGGTCGCCCCTGGCGTTGCCGAGCCGCAGTTCCAGGCCCGTCTCGCGCAGCATGCAGGCTTCCATCTGCAGGTCGGCGCGGGTCAGGGGATGGCTGGGCAACCAGCCGGGGGGAAAGCGCAACTGCAGACGCTGACGATCGACGCGTAGCGTGATCGGCGGCAGCGGCTCGTTGCTGCGGCTGCGGTGCAGCAGTACCGCGAGACGCAGGAGGACGCACAGCCGGCGCGCCTGAGCTACCCAGTCCTTGGGCAGCTTATCGAAGGCCGTGGCCGGAAACGAGCGTCGATGGCGCCGCACGAGGACCGACAGCAGTTGCTGGTCATCGCGCGAGTAGCCCGGCAGGTCGGAGTGCTGGAGCACGTAAGCGCCATGCTTGTGATGCTGATCGTGGGTCAGCAGCAGGCCGACCTCGTGCACCCGGGCGGCCCGTTCAAGGACGTCCCGCGCTTCCTTGCTGCCCACTCCCCAGGATTTCGCCACCTGCTGCCAGAGTTCGAGCGCACAGCCGCTGACCCGCGCCGCCTGCGCTTCGTCGAGACCGAAGCGGCGGATGACGTCGGCGATCGTCCGGTCACGCACGTCTTCGTGCCGGATGCGACCCAGCAGGTCGTAAATCAGGCCCTCGCGCAGGGCGCCTTCAGAGACTTCCATCTGCTCGATGGCGAGCGCCTCGCACAGCCCGTGGAGGACGACGAAGCCGCCGATGAAAACGCGCGCGCGCGCCGGGTCGAGTTGCCAGCGGGCAGCCAGCCCGGCCGTGTCACCGACTGCGAGCAGCGCCGTGCGCAGCCGGCGCAGGCCTGGCAGGTTGATCCCCTCACGGCTCCAGCCTTCGCTGACGAGAACGTCCTGGATCGCCTTGATCGATCCGGAAGCGCCGGTCGCCACCTCCCAGCCATGCGCCAGATATTCTTCACGCACCGGCTCGAGATTGATCTGAACGAGCAGTTCGGCTTCGCGCAGGCGGCCGGCTGTGATCCGGCCATCGGCGAAGCAGGCGCGACTGAGGCTGACGCAACCCATGCGCTGACTCGCGAGATGCCGGGGTTCGAACTTCTCGCCGATGATCAGTTCGGTGCTGCCGCCGCCGATATCGATCACCAGCCGACGCCCGGCGACATCTCCGACGCTGTGGGCAACGCCGAGGTAAATCAGGCGTGCCTCCTCCTGGCCGCTGACGATCTCTACCCGCTGGCCGAGGAGCTGCTCGGCGCGGGCCACGAACTGGGCGCTGTTGCGTGCCTGGCGCAAGGTGTTGGTGCCGACGATGCGCAGGCGGGCCGGCGGCAAGTGCCGCAACCGCTGACCGAAGCGCGCCAGACAATCGAGCGCGCGCTGCTGCGAGGCAGCCGACAGCCGGTTGCGGCCATCGAGACCGGCAGCCAGCTGAACCATCTCGCGCAGGCGGTCGAGAATCTGGACGTGCCCGTTCTCGATCCGGGCGACGATCATGTGGAAACTGTTCGACCCCAGGTCTATTGCCGCGACGAAATCGGAAGACACCGTTCAACTCCTCAGGATGGTTGATCGGAAAATACCGCCAATCGCCGCTGCCGCTTGTGACATACGGCACGTAACCGGCTGGCGTCCGGAGTATCCCTGCCTGCGGCGCATCAGTCAATCCTTGATCGATCGGCTTCGTAGATCGTCAGCGAAGAACGGCAAATCCGGCGGGTCGCTCCCGCCGACGCGGAAATAAAGCCCGTTGCGGGTTGATACAATGGAACTGTCTACGCTAGTCTTCCGTTCGCAGTGTCCGGGGGAGGAGCACGATGGGCGACAGGGGGCGGAACGATTTCTCGTGGCCGGCAGGGCGGCGGCAGCGCTTGCCCGCTGCCCGCGCCGGCTAGCGAGGCATGGCCCGCCATGAGGCGATCCGCGCGGTCGGCGAAAGCGTTCTCGCCCTGATGCGCGACGCCTGCCCATTGCCGGCGCTGCAGCTTGGCCTCGAAGCCAAATTCGAATTCGCCTTCTTCAATACCCTGATTGCCGAGACGCCGCCGGCAGAAGGTTTCTACTTCTGCCTCTGGCGGGTCGGCATCGGCAGCAGCCCGCGCCGTTTGCCGCCACGCCGCGACCGGACGGGCCAGGTGTTCAGACCGTCGCTGCCGGTGGACCTCTATTTCCTCCTGCTGCCGGTCGCCGGCAGCGCCGACAAGCAGGCGCTGATGCTGGGCTGGGCGCTGGGCTTCATGAACGACCTGCCGGCGATCTCGGGCGAGACGATCAACCGTTACACCAAGGGTGAACCGGCGGTCTTCGCCGCCGACGAAGCGGTCGAACTGATCGCCGACCCGCTGGCGACCGCCGATTATCTCGCCCTCTGGGATCGCGTGAAGACCGGTTTCCAGGCCGGCATGACTTACGTCGCGCGCATGGTGCTGATCGACTCCGAACAGCCCGAAGTGCAGGGTCGTCTGGTCAGCGAGCGCGAATTCGGCTGGCACAGGATCGACTCGACGCCATGAGCCGGGTGCTGCTCGAAACGCAGACCCTCCCTGCCCGCTCGGGTCTGCGCTTCCTCGACGCCTGTTCCGGTCAGCCGATTGTCGAGGGTCTGCGGTGCACGCTCTACCGTCGGCGCGACGGGCGTTTGCTGGCGAGCGGGGTGCTGACGCCCGCCGGCGTCCATCACTGGCCGGATCTCGCGGCGGCCTGGCGCAGCGAGTTCGTTTCGCCGCCGCTGCCTCCCTCCGCCAGCGACGCCGAAGTCCTCGTCGATGATCGCCGCAATCGTTATCTGCCCCTGCGGCTGCTGTGGGCCCCTGAACCGGCAGCTGATTCACCGCCGATCGTCAACCTGACTCTCGCGTCGGCGCCACAGCGCCAGCCACCATCCGGCGCCGCCGTGGTGCACGCGCTGCTCGCCGACGCCGACGGCATCCCTGCCGCCTGGGCGCGCGTCGTCGCCACCGATCGCCAGTCGCGCAGCACGGTCGGCATGAGCGACGACGGCGGGCGGTTGACGCTCTACCTGCCCTTTCCGCGGCCGGAGCGCAGAAGCGCGAGCAGTCCACCGGATTCGCCGCCCGCCTCGCCGACGATCGCTGCGACGATCAGCCTGCGGGTTTTCCACGACCCGCGGGTAGCCAGCGAGGCGCGCGCTGCCGCCCTGCGCGGCGCACCGTTGATTGCCCCCCGGTTGTGCGGGTGGAGCGCTCAAGCTGAAGTCCGCGCGCTCGCGCACCTCGGCGCCAGCGACCTCTATGGTCCCTTGCGCCTCCAACCTGACCGGCCCAGCGTGCCGGTCACCGCAGGCTTGCCCCCTAACCGTTCGGAACTGCGGCTTGCGCCGCTTTGATCTGCAAGGAGATTGCGATGCCCGAATACCTGGCCCCCGGCGTCTTTGTCGAAGAAGTCTCGTTCCGCTCGAAATCGATCGAGGGCGTCAGCACCACCACGACCGGCTTCATCGGCCCCGTGCGCTATGGCCCGGTGACTGCCGAGCCTGACATCGTGACCAGCCTGAGCGAATTCGAACACAGCTACGGCGACGGGAACAAGCTGCTGTTCAACGCCGACGCCGCGCTCGAGAGTCACAACTTCATGTGGCACGCCGCACGCTCCTTCTTCGAGGAAGGCGGCAAGCGCCTTTACGTCAGCCGGGTCTTTCGACCGCTCTCGGGCAGCTATCCGCCGCCCGACCTTTCTACCGCCAGTCCCGGCAGCGCGCCTTACGCCGACGGACACGGCCGCTTGCAGGTCGGCAGCTCGCCGGCATTTCGCATCGTCGCCAGCCATCCCGGCGCCGCCGGCAATCTGCGCCTGCGTTTCGGCCTCAGGCTCGGCCCCAATGTGCTCGGTGCGCTGCCCGATCCCACCCTGGCCGAAGAATTCATGCCGACCATCACCAACCTGCAGGTCGGCGACGTGGTGTGGATCACCTCGGCCCAGGCTTTCGCTACCGTGCCCACCGTCGGTTCGCCGCCGAGCGAGCGCTCGGTCGCCGATCTGCCGATCTATGTCGCGAGGAAGAACGCCGCCGGCGAATGGCGTTTTGCCGCCGGCGGCCTGCTGCCCAGCCCGCCGCCGGCCGATCCCGCCGCCGACCTGACGCTGAACGACTTCGCCCTCGACTCTTCGCCCGGCAGTGGGGATTCGATCCGCCCGCTGACGCTGTCGATCGACGTCCTGGCGGACGACGGCGCGCGCAGCCTCGGGACCTGGAGCGGCCTGCCGCTCGATCCTCGGCACCGGACCGCCGGCGTGCCGGACTCGATCTTCGACCTCTTCAGTCCGACCGGCGACGGCAGCCGTCAACTGCCGCTGGCGCTGATCAATGACACCATCGACAGCGGCCGCGACCTGCTCGAAGCGCTCGACGCGCTGCCCGGCATCGACTTCAGTCTGACCCCGGCCGAGTGGCAGGACGCCAAATACGGCGGCGAACTCGACGCCTTGCGCCGCAAACTCGAACGCGGCATCACCGGCACTGCCTACCTCGCAGGCGGTAACGACGGAATGCTGCCCGGCCGCACCGAGTACCAGGGTCGCGCCGACCCGACGCAGGACTACAGCACCGGTTTCAAGCAGTTCGAAGCGATCGAAGACATCTCGATCGTCGCCGCCCCCGGTTCCACCTGGCACTACCAGGACGCGCGCATCGACGACGTCAATGCCATCACCAATCTGCTGATCGCTCACGCCGCTTTCATGCGCTACCGCATCGCGGTCATCGACCCGCCCGAGGGGCAAACCATCGCCGACGTGCGCAAGCTCAAGGCCAAGCTCGACAGCAAGCACGCGGCGCTCTACTACCCCTGGGTGAAGGTCTTCGACCCGATCACCCGGCAGACGATCAAGCTGCCGCCTTCGGGCTTCGTCGCCGGCATCTATGCCCGCAACGACAGCGAACGTGCGGTCTACAAGGCGCCGGCCAATGAAGTGCTGCGCGGCGCGATCGGTTTCGAGACGCTGATCAACACCGCCCAGCAGGAAGTGCTCAATCCCGAAGGGATCAACTGCCTGCGCTTTTTCGAGGGCCGCGGCTATCGCCTGTGGGGTGCGCGCACCCTCAGTTCGGACCCGGAATGGAAGTATGTGAACATTCGGCGTTACTTCGCCTACCTCGAACGTTCGATCGACAAGGGCACCCAGTGGGCGGTCTTCGAGCCCAATGGCGAAGCCTTGTGGGCCAATGTGCGGGCGACCATCCGCGACTTTCTGGTCAACGAATGGGCGAACGGCGCCCTGCTCGGCGACAAGCCCGAGAAAGCCTTTTTCGTGCGCTGTGACCGCTCGACCATGACCCAGAACGATCTCGACAATGGCCGTCTGATCTGCCTGATCGGCGTTGCACCCCTGAAGCCCGCCGAGTTCGTGATCTTCCGCATCGGCCAGTGGACGGCCGACCGCCAGAGCTGATCGTGGACCGCCGACGCCACCCTGACCTCAACCGAGCCACCCGGAGACCCTCATGGCTGTCCTACGCGATCGACCCTATGTGCAGTTCAATTTCCACGTCAACCTCGGCGACGGCGTCACCAACACGCCGCAGGCCGGTTTTCAGGAGATCAGCGGCATCGGCATGGAAGTCAGCATTACCGAATACCGCCCCGGCAACTACGCCTTCAACAACGTGATCAAGACCGCCGGCCTCAACAAGGCGACCGATGTCACCATGAAGCGCGGCGTCATCGGCTCGCTCGATCTCTACCGCTGGCTGGACGACGTGCGCAACGGCGCCAGCAACGGCATGCGAACGATCACCATCGACCTCAAGAGCGAAGACCGCAGCACCACCGTCCAGTCCTGGCGGCTGATCAACGCACGCATCATGAAGCACCAGAGTGGCCCTTTCAGCGCCAAGGGGACCGACGTCGCGATGGAAGAATTGACCGTCTCCTACGAACGCCTGGAGATGGAGTAGCGCGATGCCCCGGCAGGCCGGCATCCACCTCGTCGATCTGCCCTCGCCGCTGGCCGACGGCCTGCCGGCGATGGACGTGCCGGTCTTCGTCGGCTTTGCCGAGCGTGGTCCCCTCGACCGTCCGGTCGCGCTCGAAGACCCGGCGCAATACGCGGCGGTCTTCGGGGGCGTGCTCGAGCTGGTGCCGACCGGCGCCCGCGGGCCGGGTGAGCCCCGCCAGCAGCGTGCCCACCTGCCGGCGGCAGTGGCCAGCTTCTTTGCCGGCGGTGGCAGGCGCTGCTACGTGATTCGCGTCGCCGACCGGCAACAGGCCCGCGCGGCGCGTTTTGCCGTTGCCGGGCTGCGACTGGCGATTTTCGACCGCGACCAGCGGCCGCCCGCCTGGCGAGTCTCGGCGAACGACTTCGAACTGGCTGCCGCGAGTCCCGGTGCCTGGGCCGACCGCCACGAACTCGCCGTCCGTCAGCGCAGCGTTGCCGTGCATGCCGACGATGCCCTGCGCCGGGGCGAGCTGCTGCGGCTTCGCCCGTTTGGCAAACCCTTCCCGGTCGGCTGGCTGCGCGTCGAACGACCGGCCACCGTCGCCGAGACGCTGTTGGCGGTACCCCCGTCCAACTGGCTGTGGTGGGCGGCCCCCGACGACCCGACCGACATCTCTTCACCGCCGCCACCAGGGCTCGCGTCGC
Organism: Candidatus Accumulibacter jenkinsii; assembly: GCA_036625225.1. GTDB lineage: Bacteria > Pseudomonadota > Gammaproteobacteria > Burkholderiales > Rhodocyclaceae > Accumulibacter > Accumulibacter jenkinsii. Next base: position 114,570 of record JAZKUF010000003.1, read on the forward strand.
CCCCTGAAGCGATCGACGCCGAGCACTGGCAGGTCGAACGGATGACTGTCGACCTCGCCTTGCGTCACCCGCAGCACGGCGAAATCCGTCGTCTCGCCTGCGCTCTGGCCGCCGGCGGCGATCAGCTGCCGTGGTTCGAAGCCGACGCCGAAGGGCTTTTCGACGCCGGCGAAGCCTTGCCGGCAGCCGCCTGGCCGCTCGCCGGCCCGTCGGCGGCAAGGCTCGCGAGTCTTGCCGAACCCGTGCAGACGACGGGGCTCGATCCGGCAGCGGCCGACTGGCTGCTGCTGCCGCTGGCGGTTACCGACTCTTTCGGTCCCTGGCGGGCGGCGATCCTCGACCACGCTGACGCGCTGACCCGCAACGGACTGGCCGACTATTCGCCACGGATGTTTACCGATCCGGCCTGGAACCTTGGCCTGCGCGGCAGCGAATTGCGCCGCTGGGCCGACGACCTGCGCTTCTTCGGCGCCGCACCGCGCCGGCTGCGCGGACTGCATGGCGCGCTCGGTCGTGACGACGCCGTCGCGCGCGATGCGACCTGGATTGCCGTCCCCGACGCGACGCACCCCGGCTGGACACGCGACCCGGCCCCAGCGAGCCCTGCCGGCCGCCTGCAGGCGACGCCCGACGAATCGTGCTCCGCGCCGCCGACCCCTTTCGCCACCTGCCAGCCGCCGCCGCCGCGCATCCCCGCCGCGCCGCGTTTCGATTTCAGTGCCCTGCGCGCCAGCGGTGAGAAAGGTCTTGCCGTCATTGCTGCCGACCTTGCCTGGCAGCTTCTGGCCGCTGCCGACGACTCGCCACCGGGCGAGTCGCGAACGGCGTTCGAAGTCGAGATCGCCCGCCTGGCCGATTTCTCCGATGCCTGGCCCTTGCCGGTCGAGAGGGGTGAACGCGACCTCGGTCCGCCCTGGCCGCCCGGTCCCGGTCAGGAGGCTGCCGCACAGCCCCGCGTGCTGGCCGCAGCGCGCTTCTTCGCGCCAGTCGCATACCGGTTGACGCCAGTCGCCGGGCTTTACTTTCTGCGCGCCCGGAGCTGGCGCGCCGGTCGTTACAGCGCCTGGTCGGCCAGTGTCGAACTGCTCGCCCGCGCCGGCGGCTGGCGGCTGCGCGGCAACCGTGATGACGACCTCGATCCGGTCGTCGAACCGGTGCACCGTGCGCTGCTCGACCTGTGTGCCGCCAGCCGCGAGCATTTCGCGCTGCTCGCCGTTCCCGAGCGCTGGCCGGCGGCGCGCATCGCCCGCCACACCGCCGCCCTGGCGAAGGCCGCCGCCAGCCAGCTCGAAGCCGCACAGGCGACCAGCTTCGTTGCCCTCCACCACCCGTGGCTGCTGCGTCGCGAAAGCGCCGACGAGAGCGCCGGGGCAGCGGGCGACAACGCTCTCCTCCATGCCCACCCGCCGGAAGGCGCGCTGCTCGGCAGCTTCGCCCGACATAGCCGGCAACGGGGGGCGTGGGCGCCGGCCAGCCTCGACGCGCTCGCCGAAGCGGTCGCCCTGGCGGCGCCGACGGACGCCGCCGCACTCGCTGCCGCTGGTGCCAATCCGCTCGAACGGCGAGCGCACGGCATCGCCGCGAGCCGCGCGGCAACCCTCTCCGACGACGCCGACTGGCAGGCGATCGGCGTCCGCCGCCTGTTCATCCTGTTGCGCCGGCTGGCTCGCCGCGAGGGTGAGCGCTACCTTTTCGAGCCCAACGACCTGACGCTGCGACGCAGCCTCGAACGCAGCTTCACGGCCCTGCTGCAGCGGCTGCTGCAGAGCGGCGCCTTGCGCGGCGCCAACGCCGCCGAAGCGTACGCGCTGCAGACGGCGAGCGGCGTGCGGGCCGGCGAAGAGATCGAAAGGGGCGAATGCAGCCTCGAAATTCGCGTCGCCCCGTCGTACCCCTTGCGTTTCCTGACCCTGCGCGTCGTGCGCAGCGGCGAACGGCTGCTGGTCGAGGAAGGGTGAGATGGCCACCGCCAGCGAACAGGAACGTCGTCAATGGCAGCCCTTCCCGGCGTTCAACTTCGTCGTCGAGATCGTCCGTGACGATCGGGGCACACCCCTCGCCGGCGGTGCTTTTTCCGAGTGTGACGGCATCGAAATGTCGCAGGAAGTGAAGACGCTGCGCGAAGGCGGTAACCCCAACCGCGTACACCGGCTGGCCGGCCCGGTCTCGTTCGGGCAACTGACGCTCAAGCGCGGCGTCACGCACGGCTTCGACCTCTGGCAATGGTTCTCCGACAGCCTGGCCAACCCGGCGCTGCGCGCCGGCGTGACGATCAGCGTCCTGCGCCACGACAAGCAGGAATGGGGTCGCTTCGTGCTCAGCCGTTGCCTGCCGGTCAAATTCAAGGCGCCGGCGCTCAATGCGCGCGACGGCACGGTGGCGATCGAGGAACTGCAGCTCGCCTACGAAACGTTTCGCTGGGAGGATCAGAGCAATGCCTGAAGTCGACGTCCAGCATGCCCGGCTGATCGAACTGAAGGACGACCTCAGCGATGTGCAGGCCAACGGCAGGGTGGTCGAGGTGCAGTTCAACCCGGAATCGCTCAAGCTCTCCTACGCCAACCAGATCCAGTCGCCACCGAACGGCGGCGCCGGCAACCGGCCGCCCACCGGCAACCAGTCGCAAGGCACGCCGGCACGCCAGTTCGTCGGCACCGGGACGACCAAGCTCGCGCTGCAACTGTGGTTCGATGTCAGCGCCGCCACCGCGGCGCCGTTCATGGTCGACGACGTCCGCCGGCTGACCGGACAGGTGCTCTATTTCATGAAACCCCGACCGGCTGCCGCCGGCGCGAAGGACGCCGCCCAACGCACCCCGCCCGGCGTGCGCTTCTCGTGGGGCGACTTCCTGTTCGACGGCATCGTCGAATCGGTCGAGGAAAACATCGAGTTCTTCTCGCCTACCGGCAAGGCGCTGCGCGCCGGGATGACGCTGAACCTGATCCAGCAGGACATTCTGGTCCCCGATTTCAGCACCCGGGGCGACGGCCGGGTGCCGGGAACGCGGCCGCTGTGGCCGGCCAGCAGTGGCCAGTCGCTGCAGCAGATGAACGACGGCGCCGCCGCTAGTGGTCAGGGGAACCCCGCTGCGTCGCCGACCGGCAACCCGTCCGCTGGCGCTGCGGGTGGTGGTGGCGCCATCAACGCCGGCATGAGCGCCGGCATGAGCGCCGGAATCAACGCCGGCAGCGGACCCGGCGGCAGCACGCCGGCGGGCGGCGCCGCTTTCCAGAACGGCGGCTGGCAGAAGATCGCGCTCGCCAACGGCATCGAAAACCCGCGGGCGCTGGCGCCGGGTCAGTTGATCGACCTCACGGCGAGCAAGCCGCGCATCGTCACCGGCTGAAGGAGAAAGAGATGGGCGTCGTCATCCAGGAATTCGAAGTCTCGCCGCTCAGCCAGCCGGCCCCTCCCGCCCCCCCGCCGGCTGCCGAGGCGGCGGCTGTTGCGGCCAGCGCACAGCCGATCGACGGGCAAGGGCTGCTGGCCGAGTGCCGCGCCCGCGCGCTGCGCCTGTTTGCCCATTGAGCCTGCGAAAAACTCCTGCCCGAAGCCATGCCCGAAGCCTCTCTTCCCCTGCACAGCGCCCGCCCGACGATCGAGATCGACGGTCAAGGCGCCGCTGACCTCGCCGCGGCGCTGAACGAACTGCGTATCGACGCACGCAGCGACGGGCTGGCGCGCGCCGAACTGGTTTTCGGCAACTGGGGCCTCAAGAACGGCCAGAACGACTACACCCTGTTCGATCGCCAACGGCTCGATTTCGGCAAGCGCCTGACCGTCAGGCTCGCCGACCAGCGCCTTTTCGCCGGCCGGATCATGGCGCTCGAAGGCCGTTTTCCGCACGGCGGCATCCCGGCGTTCGCCGTTTTCGCCGAGGACAGGCTGCAGGATCTGCGAATGAAGCGTCGCACGCGCTGCTTCGAGCAGCAGAGCGATGCCGAGGTCGCGCGCAGCATCGCCGGCGAGCACGGCCTGCAGGCGGCCATCGACCTGCCGGGACCGACGCACGCGCTGCTCGCGCAGGTCAATCAGAGCGACCTCGCTTTCCTGCGCCAGCGGGCCCTCGCGCTCGGCGGCGAGCTGTGGCTGGACGACGACACCCTGCACCTCGCGACCCGCCCGGCGCGCGCCGGGGCTTCGCCGGTCGAACTCGCTTACGGCGCGACACTGCTCGCCTTCGACGTGCGCGCCGACCTCGCCCTGCAGCGCAGCCGGCTGACGGTCAGCGGCTGGGATGCGCGCGACAAACAGGCGATCGCCGAAGTCGCTGCAGCGTCGCTCCTGGACGGTGAACTCGACGGCGGCGAAAGCGGCAGCGCACTGGTCGAACGCGTCCTCGGCCAGCGTGCCGACACCGTTGCCCATCTCTGCCCGGCGGACGCCGGCGAAGCGCGCGCGATGGCCGAAAACTGGCTGCGCCAGATCGGCCGGCGTTTCGTCGTCGGCCATGGCAAGGCGTCGCCCGATGCCCGCCTGATGCCCGGCGTGCGGGTCGATCTCGCGGGTCTCGGGCCGCTCTTCAACGGCCCGTACACGGTCAGCGAGGTCTGCCACCGTTTCGATCTCGCGCAAGGCGCGCGCAGCGAATTCACCGTCGAGCGGCCGGCAATCGGCCGCCCCTGAAGGAAACCCATGTTCGATGCCTCTCCCGCCGAAGCCCTCTACCTCGACCGTCTGCCGACCGGTTGGGGCGGCCGCTGGTACGGCTGTTACCCGGCGACGGTCAGCGATATCGTCGATCCCGACGGCGCCGGCCGGATCAGGATCACCCTGCCCTGGAGTCCGGACGGCGATGGCGGCCGCTACGAAGCCTGGGCACGGCTGGCGACGCTGTTCGCCGGCAAGGACCGCGGCAGCTGGTTCATTCCCGAAAACGGCGACGAAGTGCTGGTGGTTTTCGAAGGCGGCGACGTCCGCCGTCCCTTCGTCGTCGGCGCGCTGTGGAACGGTCAGGATCAGCCGCCGACCAGCGCCGACCGGCGCAACGTCAAAAAGATCATCAAGAGCCGCAACGGCATCGTGATCACCCTCGAAGACCAGGACGGGCAGGAGAAACTGAGGCTCGAAACGCCCGGCGGCTGTTCGATCACCCTCCAGGACGGCCCCGGCGTCATCGACGTCGAGGACAGCAACGGCAACAGCATCAAGCTCGAAGCCGCCGGCGTCACCGTCACCGCGTCGGCCAGGGTCACCATCAACGCGAGCCAGGTCGAAGTCTCGGCCGGCATGGTCTCGGTGAGCGCCGGCATGTCGCGTTTTTCAGGCGTCGTCCAGGCCGACACGGTGATCACCAACACCATCATCGCCGCCACCTACACGCCCGGCGCCGGGAACATCCTGTGAGCCGCCGACACGTCCTGCGCTGGGTCGGCGCCGAAGCTTTCGTCGCTGGCGACATGCGTTCATCACCGGCGCTGCTGCGCTTCGACGGCGACGACTTCATGGAGCGCATGCTCGCGACGCTCGCCGAACGGCCGCAGGATCTGCCCCGGCTGATCGCCAGACGCGAAAGCTGGAGCGGCGTCGGCGAAGCGACGCCCTTGCCGCCATCGCTGCAGCCGACCGACCAGCCCCTGTCGCGCCCGGCGCGGGCGCTCGCCCGGGGCCGCGCGCTGCTCGGCTTCCAGCGGCGTGAGCAACTGCCGCAAAGCCCGCTGACCAGCCGGCAGACGATGCTCGCTGCGGTCCAGCCGACGGCGCGGCCGCTCAAGCTGTTTCAGCCGGTGCACCAGCGCTACTATCTGGCAGCGGCGCACCTCGTCTGCGAATTGCCCGGCCTGCCACCGCGGCTCACCGCGAGCGGCGACCAGAGCGGTTTCGTCATTCGCCGGCTGGTCGGCCAGACGGCCAGCGAATATGGTTTCGTCAAGGGCGCCGATGGCCAGGGTGCCTGGCTCAGGGCGGCAACGCCGGGCGCCGACACGGTTCCGGGCGAAGAGCTGCTGCCGGTTTTTCCGCTCAGTTACGCGCCGCCGGCCGGGCCGCAGCGCAAACTCCTCGCCGGCCTGATTCCGGTTGCTCGCCACGACGATTACCGTTTCGCGCGCCGCCCCGATCTTGCGCCGCCCGGCGAGAGCGCCGCCTGGTCGGCGGTCGACGACGCCAGGGCGCTCGCGCAGATCAGGATCATCTCGCCCTGGCAAGGATTGATCGAGCGCGCTTACCAGAGTGGCGGCACCAACCAGGGCTTGACGAGCGGCACGCCGTGGCAGGACGACGCGCCGCAAGCGAGCGCCTCGCAGGCCGCCACGCTGATGACGACCAACGACCAGCTGGTCGAAGCGTCGTGGCGACTGTTGCAGGATCTGCGCGAATTCCTGCTCGCGAGCTTCGCCGAGCTGACGCCGGCGATCCTCGTGTCAGGCCAGAGCGGACGCAGCGACCGCCCGGCCCTGCAGGCGCTGCTCGACCTGCTGGCGCTCGCCACCTGGAGCGTTCCGCCCGCCGGCACGCCCGCCAGCGACCAGCCGCAACTCGGCGAGGCCGTGCTCGATCTCGCCGATCCGTATGCCCAAGCTTCACTGCTCGAGGCGCTGGCGGCGGTCGACGACGCGCTGTCGACGGCGCTCGACGCGATCGAGCAGAACTTTCCGCTCGGCAATGGCTGGCCGGGCTGGGCGTTTCCGCTGGTCTATCTGCTCGGTGGCCAGGAAAACGATCAGCCGCTGCCGGAGGCGCCCACGCCAGGGAAAATCCCCCGCGTTCGCGGCCCCTTCCTCGCCTGGCCCGGTTTCAGCCCGCTGATCTCGCCCGAAAACGGCGCCGTCGTTCCCGAGAGCCGGCAGGACGCCGACAATCGCCGCCTGCAGCTGCTGCTCGACCGAATCGCCAGCGCGCTCGCCGAAGCGGCGCTCGCCGGCACCCTGCGCGCGACTGCGCAGGCCCCCGCAGCGGCGCGCCTGGCGAGCGAACTCGCAGCGAGCGTGAAAGACGATCCCGCTGTGCCGCGCTATGTTCTGCGCTTCGTCCATCGCCGCTGTGACTGCGGGCCCTTGCATCCGGCGGTGATCTCGGCACCGTCGGAAGTCTTCGAACTGGCCGGTTTCTTCGACCCCGAAGCACCGATGCGGCCGATCCGCATCGCGCTGCCGTTCGATACCTCTCCCGGCGGCCTGCGTAAGTTCGGCAAGAACAGCGCTTTCATCCTTTCAGACGTTCTCTGCGGCCAGATGAAACGCATCCGTCGACTCGGTTTCGGCGATCTCGTGCTGTCGGTCCTGCCGTGGCCTTTCCACAAGGACCTCGAGGTCAACGCGTCGGGTCCATGTGGCAAAGACACCGGCGCCACTTTCGGCACCATCTGCTCGCTGTCGATCCCGATCATCACCATCGTCGCCTTCATTCTGCTGATCGTCATCGCGACGCTGCTCGATCTGATCTTCCGCTGGCTGCCCTTCCTGATCGCCTGCTTCCCGGTGCCGGGACTGAAGGGAAAAAACAAATGAATGAGGCCGATCTCTACGGCCGCGGTCTCGCCTTCCCCCTCCGCGTCGGCGCCGACGGCCGCCTGGCCTGGTCGTCCGGCGAAGCCAATGTCCGCGAATCGCTGCGCCTGGTGCTCCTCACCGGCCAGGGCGAACGCCTGCGCCGGCCCGATTTCGGCGCCGGCCTCGACCGTTTCCTTTTCGAACCGAACACCCCGGCGACCTGGCGGGCGATCGAGGAGCGCATCCGCAAGAGTCTGGAACGTTGGGAAGCGCGCCTGCGGGTCGAGAGCATCGCGGTTCGCGCCGACCCCGACAACCCCGAAGCCGCCCTCGCCACTCTCGCTTTCACCCTGGTCGCCAGCGGCCAGGCCGGGCGAACGACGCTGGCCATTCCGGTTCAGGGACGATAGGAGAAAGTCATGCCGATCCAGTTACCCGCGATCGACGACCGGCGCTACGAGCAACTCGTCCAGGACGCGCTGGCGCGGGTCGCCATCCATGCCCCGGAATGGACGCACAGCGGCCCTTCCGACCCCGGCGTGACGCTCGTCGAGCTGTTCGCCTTCATGGCCGAAAGCCTGCTCTACCGGGCCAACCTGATCCCCGAACGCAACCGGCTCAAGTTCCTGCAGCTGCTCGACATTCCCCTGCGGCCGGCGAGCCCGGCACACGGCCTGGTGCAGTTGCGCAACGATGCCGGGGCGCGGGTCAACGTCACCCGCCCGGCTGGCGACACCTACTTCGCCGGCGCACTGCCTTTCGTCAGCGACGCCGGGCTGGACATCCCGCCGGTCGAAGGACTGGCGGTGATCAAGCGGCTACTCGTCAACACCGATCAGACGGTGATCGACTACTACCGGCAATTGTACGAAGCGACCGGGCGCGACTTCGCCACCCTGAGCGCAGACGAAACCACCGTCGACGGCGCGTCGATCGAGCCGGTGCTCTACGAAACGGTCGCGCTCGACGATCTGCCGGCGGCGGTGGATCTCGCCAGTGAAGCGGTCGATGGCGCTTTGTGGATTGCCCTGCTCGCCGCGCCGCAAGCCGGCGACGCCGAACGGGCTGCGGTGCGCGCCGAGCTGGCCGGCCGGACGCTGTCGATCGGCCTCGTCCCCGCTCACCTCGACGAGCCGGCGGCACGCCTGATTCCCGGCAGCCCGGCGACGCCGCCGCCCTCACTCAGCGTCCGTCTGCCGCAGGCTCACCCCGGCAGTACGCAGTACGCCCGCCTGGCGGCGCTCTCGCCGGACGGTTTTCCCGAACGTGCCGGCGTCCTGCAGGTCACCTTGCCGCTCGCCGAAGCGCTGCTCACCTGGAGCGACGACGAGCCACTCGAAGCCGGTGTCGGCGACCGGCCGCCACTGCTCGATGACGACGAGGTCAATGCCCGCCTGCTCACCTGGCTGCGCATCGACGGTCTGGCCAACGCCGGCGTCCGCCTGCGCTGGGCCGGTGTGCACTGCGTTCCGGTCAGTCAGCGCCATCGCGTGGCGCGCGAACTGCTGGCGCCCGGCGACGGCGAGGTCGACCAGCGGCGTCAGCTGAGCCACGGTCAGGTGCTTGCCGCGTCTGTCCTCGTCCTGATCGACGGCGAGCCCTGGACGCTGACCGACGAACTCGCAGCGGCGCCGGCCGAAGGGCAGCCCGGCGCGACGGTCTTCGCGCTCGACGCCGAAGCCGGCCTGCTGCGCTTTGGCGACGGCGTGCATGGCGCACGGCCGGCAGCGAACAATGAAATCGCCGCCGCTTATGACTGGTCGGCCGGCGCCGCCGGCAATGTCGCCGCCGGCGCGATCAAGCTCGCGCCCAACCTGCCGCCCGGTTTCAAGCTGAGCAACCCGCTGCCCTGCAGCGGCGGCACCGACGCCGAAAGCGTCGCCGAGGCCGAAAAGCGCATCCCGCTCGTCCTGCGTCATCGCGACCGCGCGGTCAGCGCCGACGACTTCGTCGAAGTGCTCAAGGCGGCGCCCGGCGCCGACGTCGGACGGGTCGAAATCCTCGCGGCCTGGCACCCGGAACTGTCGCCAGCACTGCCCGGCGATCAGCCCGGTGTCGTCACCGCGCTGATCATCCCGCGCCGCGACCCGCGCCACCCCGAGACGCCGCGTCCGGATGCCGACTTCATCGACGCGCTCTGCCGGCATCTGGCGCCGCGTCGCCTGGTGACCTGCGAAGTGCTGTTGCGCGCGCCGGTCTATCGCGGTGTCTGGATCAGCGTCGGCATCGAAATCGTTGCCGGCCAGTCGGTGGCCAACGTGCGCGAGGCGGTGCGCAGCGCGCTGCTCAGGCACCTGTCGCCGCTGCCGCCGGCGATCACCGGCGCGCCACCGCCGAGCCTGCGCGACCTCGAGAACGGCTGGCCGCTGTTTCGCGCCGTCGGCGCGCTCGAACTCGCCACCATCGTCGCGCGAACCCCCGGCGTCGCCGGCGTCAGCGGGCTGCTGCTCGGCGATGCCGGCGGCAGCCCGCGCGACAGCGTCGCCATGCACGGTCTGCAATTGCCGTACATCGCGGGCCTCGCGGTCAGCCTCGGCGACCCCATCCCGCTCGACGAACTGACCGGTCGCGGCAGCGGCGGTAGCGACGACGGGGAGACCGGCGACGGCAGCGCAGGCGATGGCCGCAGCCGGCGCCGCTTGCCGGTGCCGCGGATTCCGCAACAGTGTTGACCGAGATGAGCGATCAACCGCTTTACGCCTTTCTTTCCGGTCGCTGAAATGGACGCCAACGGCAGTCGTTATCACGCACTGATCGGTCGCGACGACTGGCTCGCCTGCCTGCCGGCGGCAGAGGAAGCGCGCGCGCTCGAATGGCGTGCCGAGGCGCTGACGCTCAAGGCCCGGCTGTTCGAATTCCAGGCCGGGGCGCGCCGGCGTCCGCCGCTCGCCGAAGAAAGCGGCCGGGGCGGCGTTTTCGACGCTTACGGCAATCTGTATTGCCTCGCCAGCGATCGTCGCGGGATTCGCATCCGTTCGTCGGGCAGCGGCGCCAACAGCGATTTCTGGCCGCTCGCCCTCGATCCGCCGCCGCCCGGCGCCGGGGCGATCGCGGGTTACCGCAGCGGCCAGCCGACGCCCGGCGAAGGGGTTTTCCAACCGGCCGCAGCACCGCCTGGCGAGCGACCGATACCCGTTCTCGACGCGCTGAGCGTCAGCGCCGGGCATTATCTTGTGGCCGCTTCGCACGCCGCCGGTGGCTTGCTGATCTTCGACCTGTACGCCGGCGGACCGCCGCTCTTCCAGGCCTGGCCGGCGCTTGCCGCTGCCCCTGCCGAAGCGCTGCTGGCACTCGCCGATGGCGGCGTCGGCGCGCTGATCGACAATCGCCTGTGGCGCACCGGCCCCGACCTCAAGCCGCGGCTCGCGGCCGAAGAGAAGCGCTCGCCTTTCGCCGCCAAAGCGCCGCTGGTCACGACTGCGGCCCCTTCGTCCCCTTCGTTCCCTTCGCCCGGCGAGCGTGCAAGCGCCGAAAATGCCTGTGCTACCGACCTCCGGGCGGCGCTGCCGGGCGTCGCCGGGGCGCGCGCGAGCGCCGTCGCGCCGCTGCCGGGCGACCGCCTGCTGGTCCTCAGCCAGGCGCCGGGCCGGACGGGCGTCGTCTGGCTCGGCGTCGTCGGGCCCGACGGCAAGTCGCTGCCGGTGCGTGCCGGCAATCCCCTGACCGGCAGCGATCGAACCCCGCAGCGACGGTCAGGCGACGACGAGGGCCTCGCGGTGCTGGCGATCAACCCGCTGCTCGGCGCGCTGACGCTCGATCGGGTCGATCCGCCGCTCGCCGGACTGGCGCTGGCGATCGACTGGGGAAGCCGGGCGGGCGGCGAGACGACGGCCGCAGCGCCGTTCTCGCTGATCGTCGTCGACGCCGGCGGCGATCAGGCATACCGCCTGGCGAGCGTCTGGGACGACGACGCGCTGATCGTCGCCGTGGTCGGCGAATATCTGCCGCTGCGCCGCTACCAGGGGCTGGGGCTGGCGGCTCTTCCTGCCGGCATGAACCTGCACGCTTACCCGGATGCCCGCCTTTTCTACCGCAGCGAGGCGCACTGGGCGCCGCTGCTGGCGCTCGCAGAGCCGCGCCATCTGCGCGCCGCGACGCTGACGACGCCGGCCTGGGACAGCCGCCTGCCGGACTGTGTCTGGCACCGCCTGGCGATCGACCTGCGGCTGCCGCCCGGCACCGCGGTCGGCGTCGAGACGCGCAGCGCCGGCAACGCCGACGATCTCGCGCGCGCCGACTGGCGAGCCGAACCCGCCCTGTTGCGCTCGGCGAGCGGTAGCGAACTTCCCTGGCGCGCGCAGGCAACGCCGCCGAACGGCACCTGGGAAACCCTGCTGCAGGCAGCGCACGGCCGTTGGCTGCAGGTCCGGCTGACGATCGCCGGTGATGGGCGGCAGACGCCGTCGCTCAAGGCCCTGCGCGTCTGGTACCCGCGCTTTTCTTACGCCCGCGAGTACCTGCCGCCGGTCTTTCGCGCCGATCCGACGAGCGCCGATCTGCTCGATCGCCTGCTGGCCCTGTTCGAAGGCGAATTCACCCGCTGGGAAGACCGCATCGCCGCCGCGCAATGGCTGTTCGACGCGCGAACGGCACCACTGGCCAGTCTCGAATGGCTCGCCGGCTGGCTCGGCGTCGCTTTCGATGCGGCCACCGACGAGCCGCGCCGCCGCCTGCTGATCCGCCACGCGATGACCGGCCACGGCCACCGCGGCACGCCGCCCGGCCTGCTGCTCGAAGCGACGCTGGCCTGGGAAACGGTGGTCGATGAAGCCTGGCTCTCCACTCCCGCAATGCTCGCCGAGCGTCCGCACGGCGTCCGCCTGCAGGAATTGTTCGGCCTCCTGGCGCCGCTGCCGAGCGGCAGCTGGCGGCCGGCCGACGGCCGTGCGGCGCTGCTGCGCGACGACTGGCTGGTCGCTGATCCGACGCTGGCCGACCCGGCCGAACTGGCGGCGCTCGAGTTGCCCGGTGCCGCTGCGCTCGCCGCGCTGCAGCCCGACCGGCGAGCGCGCCTGCAACGCGCACTCGGCTTCGTGCCGCGCGGCGCGATCGAAGAGGCGCGGCTGTGGGCCGCCTGGTGCGACGCCGCGGGTGGCTCGCCGGGCAGCCGGCCGCCGTTGCCGGTCGACGAAGCGGACGATGGCGGGCGCTGGACGGCCTATCTGCAGGCCAGCCAGCCCTGCGCACCGCTGCGCCAGCGCTGGCAGGACTTCCTCGCGCGGCGCTGGCGCCGGGTCTCGGCGCTCAACACCGCCTGGGGGAGCCGCTGGCGTTCTTTCGCGCGCATTCCCTCGCCGCTCGTGCTGCCGGCGAACGACGCGGCGCTCGCCGACTGGCACCGCTTCGAGGCGCAAATCCTGCGCCGACTGAGCAACGCGCACCGCTTCCGGATCATTCTCCCCCTGCCGGGCGGTGAACTCGATCTCGACGATCTGGCACGCCGCCGCGCCGCGGTGCTGCGCGTCGTCGAACGCGACAAACCGGCGCACACGACGGCCGAAGTGCGCTTCGGCTTTGATCTCTTCCGCGTCGGCGAGGCGCGCCTCGGCCTCGACACGCGGCTCGAAAACGGCCTCGCGCGGCGCCCCCAACTCGCCGCGCTGGCCGACGGCAGCGCTTTCGCTGCGGCCGTTCTCGGCCGCAGCGAGATCGGCGGCGGCCGTCTCGCCGCTTCCCGGCCCGCGCCGCTGGCCGATCGCATCGGTCTCGACCGTGGCGACACTTTTTTCCTCCGGAGACCTTCATGACCTGCTGCAGCAGCGCTTCTTTTGTTCCTGCTCCCGACGCGGCGCTCGATAGCGGCCAGCGCGTCAATTTCACTTTCGGCATGGTGCTCGGGGTCGACGATTTCCGCCAGGAGCACCGCTATCTCGCGGCGCGCGACGAACACCTGTTGCGTCAGCTGATCGGCTACGGCGTGTCGAGCGGCCTCGATGTGGTCGCCATCGTCGATCCGATCGACCCGACGAAAGTCGAGCTGCGGGTGGCGCCGGGAGTCGCGCTGTTGCCCGACGGCAAGCTGGTCGGCGTCAGACAGGAGCAATGCGCGTCGCTCGACGGCTGGCTCGCCGGCCCCAACAGCAAGGACGCCAGCGGCAACTTTCCGGTCTATGTCGTGCTGCGTGCCGCCGAACGCAGCGGCACGCCGGTGCCGATTCCCGGCGAACCGTGCCGCGACGAAAGTGCGCTGCAGGCGGATTCGCGCATTGCCGACAGCTTCAGCCTCGATTTCACCTGGAACGTGCCAGCGAGCCACGAAGACGACGCGCTGCGCAGCTTTGCCGCCTGGTTACGGCAGATCCCGGTGCACGCCGAGCCGCTGCCGGTGCCCGAACTGGCCGGGTTCGAGAAAGCGGTCGAAGACGCGGTCGGCGCGGCGATCGTCGCCGGCTGGCCCTCGTCCATCGCGCCGCCGCTCGCGGTGACGCCGCAGCCGGCGGTCGCCGCGGACCTGGTCATCCCGCACGCTCGCTACGCCGAGTTCATCAACGCCGCTTTCGCGGTCTGGACGCGTCGCCTGCGCGGCCGTTACCTCGCCCGCCACGGGCCGGTGCCGGCGGCCGAGGAGGGTGCCGAGAGCGGTCTGCTGCTGGCCGCGATCGACTGCACGCTGAGCGCCGGCCAGTTGTCGGCGCTGGGCGAAGTCCGGCTGCTCGGCCGGCCGCAACTCATCCATCAGCGTCTGCTGCAGGAGTGGCTGCTCGACAGGCCCGACGACGCGCCGCGCGACGCGCATTACGTGCTTGGCAGGAGCGATCCGCGTTTGCCGAACGCGCAGGACCTGCACGCCGTCTTCACTGACGCGCCGCGCCGGATGGTCTGCGTCGCGCTGGAAAATGGCGACGGCGTTCTGCGACCGGCGGTACTCTGGCCCGGCGAAGCGCCCGATCAGCAGCCAGCCGATTATTACGGTCCACAGATGCCCTCGCCGATCCCGGTGCACGACGGGGGAACAGGGCAGAGCACGAGTCCCGAGCCCGGCCAGTTGCTGGTCGGCGCACCGGTCGCGAGCCCGGCCGCAGAGCCGGCTTTCGTTCTCGGCAATCTGCAGGGCGCGCTGCACGACGGGGTCGATGGCACCCAGGTGGCCAATATCGTGGTCGACCCCGCTTCGCAAGCGCCGAACCTCCTGCTCGACACGGCGCAGGACATCGATGCCGGCGCTTCGCCCACCTTCGCCGGTCTGACGGTCGCCGGCGAGCTCGACGCCGGGAGCCTGAGCCTCACCAACGGCGCCGACATTGGTGGCACGCTGACGGTCGCCGGCGCGACGACCTTTGACGGCCTGTTCACCGCCAACGGCGGCATCACGGCCAGCAGCCTGGCGCTTCCGACGCTGGCTTCGGCGATCGTCGCTGCCGCCGCTGACGGTCAATTGATCCCGGCCACTCGCTGGGACGGCGATGAGGGGAACCTTGCCGGCAATGCGACCTACTACTACGCGCCCGCCCAGGGCCATGCGGTGCGCATCGCAGACGGCGGTACCGGGCTCACCGACGCCCCGGCCCGCGGCCAGCTCCTGATCGGCAATGAGCTCGCTGGCTTCACGCTCGGCTCGCTCGTCGGCGCCGACGGCGAGCGCAATGTCACGGTCGCCGCGACGGCGACGGGCCTTGGCGTGGACACGGTGCAGGATCTGCATGTCGCCGCGGAACCGACCTTCGCCGGTCTTTTCCTGACCGATCTGCCCGACCTCCCGGCAACCCACGCCCTGGGCTGGCACAGCGAAAAACGGGCCGTCGTGCTCACCGGGAGGCAGGCGAACGGTCGGCAGGTGCATGTCTTCGCGACGCCCGACGACTTCCTGAAAGCGATTGAGCAGTTCAGGGAACTCGGTGCGGCCGATCAGGTGCTGGTCTATGGCAACGACAAGGCCCTGCGCTCCGCGGTGCCCGCCCCGAGGGGCGATGGCCAGATGCTGATCATCAAGACCTTGCCCAACGCCGGCAGCATCATCCTCGAAAGCGGCCTGCTCGATGTCGGGTTCATCGGTCTCGAAGCGGGCCAGTCGGTCACCCTGATCGCCTCGGTCGTGCTCGAGCGCTGGCTGCTGATCGGGAGGAGCTGACGATGGCCGGAGAACCTGTCGTCTCGATCAACCAGCCGGTCGATGCGCGTGGCGCACCGCGCACCTTTTTCTTCAACGGTCGCCTGCTCTCGGCCGAAGATCTCAGGCGCGAGCAGTCCTTGCGCGAGAACGGACAAAGCCAGCTCGCGCGCCTCCTGGGCTGCGGCGTCGCCGGCGGACTGTCGGTCACGCAAAACGGCAACAGCAGGATCAACATCGCGAGCGGGCTCGGCGTGACGCCGTCCGGCCGCATCATCGACTGCGTCGGCCAGACCATCGACCTGGCCGGCATCGCCGCCGCCGTCCGCCCGGGCGGCTTTGGCGATTGTGCGGCGGCGATGGCCAACCGCGAACGGCCGGCCGCCGGCATCTACCTGCTGGTCCTGACGCCGGTCTGGCTGGCCAGCGGTCGCGCCGCGACCCTGCTCGGCGAAGTCGGCGCCTGCAACCGAAACCTCGAACAACCGGCGGTGCGCGCCCGTCTGCTGGCCGTCGTCGCACCCGCCGGAAGTACCGACGCCAACGCGCGCAACGCGATCGCGCACGCCCTGCTGGCGGACGCAGACCCGGCAAAACTGCCGACGCAGCCCGACGCGGTCAATCCCCCAGCCGGCGGCCAGCGCCTGATCGGCTGGTGGCCGGCGCAGGTCGTGCCGACGCTCGCTGCCGACGACCTGCCGCTGGCGGTGCTGCGCATCGATCCGTACGCCAGACTCGTCTGGCTCGACGCCGCTGCTGCCCAGCGCCGCCTCGCGCCACCCCCCGGCCTTGCCGGCGACAGTTTCTGGCGCGAATCGCACGCGATCGAAATGGAGGCTTTCGCCCGCCAGTTCGTCGACCAGTTGAGCGAGCAAGCCGGCGATCCGCTGAACGGGCAGAGGGTCGACTCCCAGACCGCCAGCGCGCGTTTTCCCTTCCTGCCGCCGCTGTTGCGGCTCGACGCGAGGCAGTTGCTTCAGCTGCGCAGACAGTTCGGCGAAACGCTGTCGCTACCGGCGGCGCAGAGCATCGGCCGCGCCGATTTCGTTGCCGGACTGCACCAGGGACTGCACGACAGCCCGCTCGCGCTGGCCGACGCCAGACCCACGCTGTGGCAACTGCGAGGCAGCGATCCGCCGCAATACCTGCTGCGCCTGAATCACCGCAGCGACCTCGGGTCGGTGCGTGGCGAGAGTGGCGAGGGCGGCGAACAGTCGTCGAAAAGACTCGCCAGCCTCGCCGGGAAGGTCCTGCATGACCGCACGGCCGACGCCGAAAAACGTTCGCTGGCCGCTTCGGTGCTCACCCAGGCACCGAACAAGCCGGCGCGGACGCGCAAGCCGAAACCGGCCTGATCACCGGCATCGATGGCCGCCGCCACCCTGACCATCAACCGCTTTCGCAGCCGCGCGCCAGTGCGCGAGCCGGTGATCGCCCGGCTGACAGCCGAGGCGCTGGCGAGCGCGGTCACCGACGCGCTGCCGGTGCTGCCGCCGCAATCGGTCCTGCTCTTGCGTCGGCTCGAACTGCGCCTGCCGGGACACGACGTCAACCGCCTGCCCGACGCGGCCACGCGTCGGCAAGCGGTGGGCGCGGCGCGTGATTTACTGGCCGAAGCCTGTCGCAACGCCGTTTCCCCAGCCCGCGAAGCGGCACCGCAGGGTGCTGCCGCCGTTCTCTTCGGCGACGAGGCCGAACTGCTCGCCTGCCTCGCGCGCGACGCCCTCGCCGGCCACCTCGATTCCTGGTGGTGGCGCAGCCTGCTCGGCAGGCATTTTCCCCGCTGGCGTGTCGCCTGGCACGAGCGACCCGAGGCGGTGCCGGCCGCGCTGCGCCTGCTCGCTCGCGCCGGCCTCGAACGATCAGTGCTGGCCGCGCTGACGGCGGCCGACGAGGAGCGCGCTGATGACGAAAAGCCTGCGCCGTCGGCGATCGCTGCCTGGCCCGGGACGCGCCGGCAAGCCCTTTTGCGCAGTGCCGACGACGCGGGCGACAGCCCATCCCGTCCGCCGCCGGCACCGGTCGGGGTGCGGCACAGCCCTGCCGCCGGTCTCGTCAGCGTCCAGGAACTTGCTGCCGCGTCGAACACCGGCGACGCCTTGCCGACCCGGCCGCTTGCTGCATCCTCCCGCAGTGTCGCGAGCTCTGCCGAGACTGCCAGCCTCGCGAGCGCCGCCGGGGGCCATGCGGCCGTCCCGTTCGACCCGTCGCCGGCCGCCGCTGATCACCCGCCGGCGGCGATTGCAGACCGCCCGCCGCCACCTGCCGCCACCGCGATCGCCTCCGAAGATGCACCCGCGACGCCGGCAGCCGCCCGTGCTGCCGATCCTTCGCCGTCCGTTCTTCGGACCGCCTCTCCGTCCTTTTCTCAGACCGTTTCTCAGACCGCTTCTCAGACCGTTCCTCAGACCGTTCCTCAGACCGTTCCTCAGACCGCTTCTCCATTCGTTTTGCCGCCGCCCGAACCGGCAGAACGCTTCGCGGCCTCTCCAGACAGCGCCACCAACCCTCTTCCGGCAGGAAGGGCTTCGCCAGCGGGCGACGATCCGCCGCTTTTTTCGCCCGCCGTTTCAGGGAACGCTTCACAGTCCGTTTTACAGCCAGTTTCAGCGGCCGTCATGGCAAGCCCCGACCCGCAGACTGAAGATCGGCGCGCGGGGAGCGGTGCCGTCTGGCCAACGCCGAGCCACGCATCGCCGATTCCCCCGCCCCTGCCGCTGCCGGCTGCCTTGGCGCTTGCCGAATCAGTGCCGGGGTGGCCAGCGAGCGAGTCATCAACATCGCCGTGGCCGCTCGACGCCGGTCCGCAACTGATCCTCAGCGCTTACGGACGCTTGCTGTTTCTGGTCAATCTGCTGTTGGGCGACGATTTGTATCCGGATTTCACGCGCCCCGCCGAGCGCGGTTTTCCCGTGTCGCTGTGGCGCCTGCTGGCGTGGATCGGCGCCGACCTGATCGGCCCCGCCTTCGCTGCCGATCCCCTGTCGGCGCTGCTCGAAGGGCTGTCCGGCGAAGAAGTGCCGATTCCAGACGTCGACTTCGCGCGGGCGTGGCCGATCCCTGCTGCCGCAAGCCAGCGCTTTCGTCCTGCAGCTCGACGCCGGCTTCGGCCCCGCTTTCGCCGCCCGCCGCCCGTCCCCTTGAGCACCTCCCTGATCTCCTGGCGGGCGCTTTACCGGCGTTCGCTGTGCCGGCGTCTGGCGGCGGCACTGGCGATTCCGCCCTCCGGCCTGGGCCGCGCCATGTGCCAGGAGGCGCGTCCGGCGCGACTCTGGGTCTCGGCAGCCGAACTGGTCGTCGTCCTCTCGCTCGACGATCATCCGGTCGAATGGCGGCTGGCCGGCCTCGACCGCGATCCCGGTTATCTGCCGAGCGTCGGTCGCAGTCTACGATTCGTTTTCGATTGAAGGAATAGCCATGTCCTGCGATCGCTTTCGACTCCCTGCCCGCAGATGAAACGCGACGACCGTCCGTCGGTCTCCGAGTTGCGCGATGCCGGCGTCGCCGATGCGTTTCGTCCCCTGCTGCTCGCTGCCGCCTGGCGCGTGGCGGTCAGCGCGCGCGCGCTACTCGGCGAGGCGGCGGTCGACGAGGACTTTCCCTTTCTGAACGAATACGCCGCCGCTTTCGAGGCGCTCGAAGACGCTTCGCCCGGGCATCCGCTGCTGACCCTGGCGGCACTCGCCGACTGGCCGTCGAGTGCCAGCGAAATCTGGCTGGTGATGGGGCTGATCGACGAGGACGCGCGCTTCGGTGCCGTTTTCCAGGCCCTCGACCCGGCGGCCGGCGAGCCTCGCCCGAGCCTCACGCTGCTCCAGAGCTGGTGGGGCACCCAACCGCGCGAGGGCCTGCGGCCGGCCCTGCGCGCCCTGCTCGACCTCGGTCTGCTGCAAACCTGCGCGGCCGGTGCCGGGCGTCACGACGCGACCTACGAGGTCGAGGAGAACTGCTGGGCGGCGGCACGCGGTGAAGCGCTGCACGAACCCTGGCCCGGCATTCGCCTGCAGGCTCCCGAAGCGGCGCCGGCCCTCGCCGATCTGCTGCTGCCGAGCGCCTTGCGCGGCGAAATCGAGCGTCTGGCACCGCTGCTCGACCGCCACGGCGGCACCCTGATCGTTGGCGGCCCCGAGCACAACGGGCGCGGCAGCGTCCTCGCCGCACTCGCCCGCCGTGCCGGCCGGCAGGCGCTGTTCATCGACTGGCCTTTGCCGAACGGCGCCGATGCGCCGCGCTGGCTGGGCGCTTTTGCCACGCTCGCCGGCGCGCGCGCCATCGTTCGCCTGCGCGCGACCCCCGGCGAGCGTCTGCGCCTGCCGCGCCTGGCGGGTTATGGCGAGTGGATCGGCGTCGCCTGCGGTGACGAAGAGACGCTCGAAACGCCCCCGCTACCGGCTTTCCGCCTGCATCTGCCATTGCCCGACGCGGCGCTGCGCGAAGCCCTGCTCACTGCGCACGGCACTCGCAATGCGTATGAAAACGGCGAAACGGGAAGAGAAACAGGAAGAGAAACGGGAAGCCAATCCGGAAGCGACCCGGAAAGAGAGTCGGAGAGAGAAACAGGAAGCAAATCGGGAAGCAAACCGGGAGCCGGCCTGGCAGCTGACCCGCTCGATCAGGCGGCTCGCCGTCAGCTGGCCGAACAGTTGCACCTCTCGGCCGGCCACCTGTGCCGCGCCCTCGCCCAGGGGATCGACGTCGACACGCCGATCGCGGTGCAGGCCGCCCGCTTGCGTGAAGTCGCGCTGGCCGGTGGTTCGGCCGAACTCGACGGTCTGGCGCGACGACTCGACACCCGCGGTGCCGACTGGCAGGCGCTGGTGCTCGACGACGAGCTGCGGCGCGAGGTCGACGCGCTCGAAGCGCGCTGCCGGCAGCGCGACCGCCTGCGCGAACTGCTGCCAGAGGCTTTCGCGGCGCGCCTCAACGCCGGCGTGCGCGCGCTGCTCGCCGGACCGTCGGGAACCGGCAAGACCCTGGCCGCGCTGGTGCTGGCCGAACGCCTTGGTCTGCCGCTCTATCGGCTCGACCTGTCGTCGGTGGTCAGCAAGTACATCGGCGAGACCGAGCGCAACCTGCATCGCCTGCTCGCCGCCGCCGAGGCCCTCGACGTCATGCTGCTGCTCGACGAAGGCGATTCGCTGCTGGCGCGGCGCACCGCGGTCGGCAACGCACACGACCGCTACGCCAACCTGGAAACCAACTTCCTGCTGCAACGGCTGGAGAGTCATCGCGGTCTGGTGCTGGTGACGACCAACGCCATCGACCGCATCGACGGCGCCTTTCTGCGCCGCTTCGACGTTCTGCTCAATTTCCACCTGCCGGCAGTCGACGAACGCCTGGCGCTGTGGCAGGCGCATCTGCCGCCCGCGCACGTGATCGATCGGCAAACGCTGGCGCGCGTCGCCGAAGCCTGCGTGCTTTCCGGCGGCCAGATCCGCAACGTCGTCCTGGCGGCGGTTTCCTCCATGCTGGTCAGCGGCGATGCGCTCGACGACGAGCGCCTGTTCGAAGCCCTGCGCCGGGAATACCGGCGCAGCGGCGGCCTCTTTCCGCTCGCCCGCTAGATGGCCCTGCTCGCCCTGCGCCCACCGCCACGGCGTCTTGCCCAGCCGCAAGCCGACCCCCGCTTCATCGGCGTCAGCGAGCAGATCCGGAGCGCTGCCGGCAAGCTGAAGAAACATCCGCCACCGGCGCAGAAAGCCCGCGCCGCGTCGCTTTCGACCGTGCCGCCGGCCAATGAACGCGTCGCCGCGGCCAAGGCGAGGGTGGTCGATTCGCTCAAGGAGGCGCCGACCCCGAAGCCGCAGCCGTCGTCGTTCAAGGCCCTGCTGCGCGCCGAGATCGAAAAGGCGATGCCGAAGACCCTCGGCGAGACCGAGAAGTTCATGGACGGCGGTCAGTCGGGTGCCCTCAAAGGGTCGCTCGGCGGCAACGTCGAGCAGCAGAAAACGACGGCCAGCGGCGCCGTCGAGCAGGCGACGAAGAAAACGCCAGATCCGGCGAGCGTTCCGGCGCCGGCGGTGATCGCGCTGCCCGCCGAAGCGCCACCACCAGCGCCGGTGCTCGCCGGTGGCGCGGCGATGCCGCCGCCGGCGACGCCTGCCGAAGCGTCGCTCGAGCCGGCGAAGAAAGACACGGCGCAAGCCCTGCAGGACGCAAGGATCCGGCCGGAAAGCCTCGCCCGGGCGAACGATCCGCGCTTTGCCGCAGTCGCCGGCGCGCAGCAGCAGGTCGCCCGTCATGCCGACCAGGCGCCGGCCGCTTTCCGCGCCAGGGAAGCGTCGGTGCTCAATGGTGCGCGGGCGCAGGCGGGCGGCATCGCCGGGCGTGGCAGCCTGCTGCTCGCCGGCAGCCGGGCTCGCGGCAACGCGCAGGTGCTCGGCCGTCAGCAACAGCAGGCTGCCAAGGAAGCCGGCGAACGGCAAAAGGTCGCGGCGACCATCGAAGGGCTCTTCAGTCGCACCAGGGCACGGGTCGAAGCGCGCCTTTCGTCGCTCGATGGCGAAGTCGGCGCGCTCTTCGACCCCGGCGTCGACGCCGCGCTGGCGGCGATGAAGTCCGCCGTCGACGACCGCATCTTCAAGTACAAGCTCGAACGCTACCTGTCGATTCCGGGCATCGGTCTCGCCCGCTGGTTGCGCGATCAGGCGCTCGGTCTGCCGGCGGAGGTGAACGCTTTTTACGTCCAGGGCCGCGCCGTTTTTCAGGCGGCGATGGACCGGTTGATCGATCGCGTCGCCAACCTCGTCGAAACGCGCCTGAGCCAGGCCAAGGCCGAGGTCGAACAGGGTCAGGCGCAGATCCGGAGCTACGTCGCCAGCCTGCCAGCCAACCTCAAGGCGGTGGGCGATGCCGCAGCGAAAGCGGTCGGCGACCGTTTCAGCGAACTGTCGCAAAGCATCGACGCGAAGAAGGACGAACTCGCTGCCAGCCTGGCGCAGAAATACAAGGAGGCTTTCGACAAGGCCGACGAAGCGCTGAAAGCGATGCAGGACGAGAACAAGGGTCTGCTGCAGCAGTTCGCGGAGAAACTCGGCGAAGTGGTCAAGGCGCTGCTGGAATTCAAGGCCAAACTGATGGCCATCCTCAAGAAGGGCCAGGAAACGATCCAGTTGATCCTCGATGACCCGATCGCCTTTCTCGGCAACCTGATCGCCGCGCTCAAGGGCGGTTTCCAGGCTTTCGTCGGCAACATCTGGACGCACCTGAAGGCCGGTTTCATGAAATGGCTGTTCGGTTCGCTGGCGGCGATGGGCATCGCGCTGCCGAGCGACCTCAGCCTGCCGTCGATCCTCAAGCTGGTCCTCGACGTGCTCGGCATCACCTATGACCGGATGCGCGCCAAAGCGGTCAGGCTGCTCGGCGAACGCGCCGTCGGGCTGATCGAAAAAGCGGTCGAGTACATCAGGGAACTGATCACCGGCGGCCCGGCCAGGCTGTGGGAAAAGGTCAAGGAGGATCTCGGCAACCTCAAGGAAATGGTCATCGACGCGATCCAGGACTGGCTGATCACCACCATCATCCAGCAGGCGGTGACCAGGATCGTCTCGATGTTCAACCCCGCCGGCGCCATCGTCCAGGCGGTCATCGCGATCTACAACGTGGTCATGTTCGTCATCGAGAAGGCGCAGCAGATCATGGCCCTGGTCGAAGCGGTGGTGAATTCGGTGCACGCCATCGCCAGCGGCGCCATTGGCGGCGCGATCAGCTGGATCGAGAAATCCCTGGCCAGCGCCATTCCGGTCGTCATCGGTTTTCTCGCCCGTCTGCTCGGCCTGGGTGGCATCAGCCAGAAGATCCAGGAGTTCATCAAAAAGATCCAGAGCAAGGTGGACGCGGCGATCGACAAGGCGATCGCCAAGGTGGTGGCGACGGTGAAGAAGCTGTTCGGCAAGGGCGACAAGAAGGACGGCGACGCCGACAAGCAGAAGAAGCTCGAGGCTGGCGAGAAAGCGATCATGGCCGTCGTCGGCAATTACCGACAGGGCGTCGAAGATCGTGCCGACCTTGACGCCGAACTTGCCGGCGTCAAGCGTGCGCACCCGGTGTTCAAAACGATAGGATCGAAAGTCGAGAACGGGGAGGTGTACTGGTTCTACACCGGTTCGGGCAAGAAGGGGAAAGTCGCCAAGCAAAGCAATGAATGGGCGGTCGACAAACACGAGGTGCCCCGCCCGGACGCGATCAAGAAAGCCAAGGGCGAGTCGCACCACGTGCCGCAGAAGATTCTGCTGGCCTCGATGGGCGAGTTCTATCAGGCGATCGCGACGCCGATTGCCAAGGTTGACAAGTCGCTGGCCGACAACCTGCGCGAGGCGGGCAAGAAACGTCTCGATCTGTACAGGAAGAATGGCATCGGGCTGTCGGCGATCTGGCTGAGGAAAAAGCTACACAAGGCGGCGCACCAGGCACAACCGCTGAAGGACATCGAACAGCAGGCGAAGAAACTCGAAGGCGAGGGTCATCTGCTCGATACGACGGTCGTCGGCGAAGGGACGATCGGTGGCGGCGTCGCTGTGGCCAAGGACGTCACGGCACCGTCGACGACATTGCCAGCCAACGTCTCGGTGGTCGGCAAAACACCTGATAGCGGCAAAATGACCGAGGCCAACGTGCATGTCCAGCGCCGGCACCTGTTCGCCGCCATCGGCAGCACACTGGGGGGCAGTAGCGTCGACGTCGGCTTCAGTCGTACGTCGAGCGGCAAGCGACGCGCCACCGCGCAGCAGATCGCCAAAACCAGGGCGACCAATGCTGCCGAGGCCAGGAAACTCAACATCCGCGCCTCGCTGCTTTTCAAGGCACAGTGGAACGGCCTGCTGGCCGGGGGAGTGACCGGCGTCAACGCGGCACTCGGCAAGGAAGACGGCTGGCGAACGCCGCTGATCGCGAAAGCCAGGTCCTCCTGGGACGATTATCTGAAGACACCGTGAGTAGCACCGCACCGCCGCGCGTCTCCTGCCTGATGCCCACCCGCAACCGCCACGCGATGTTGCCGGCAGCGGTCGCCAACTTTCTGGCGCAGGACTTTGCCGATGCCGAACTGCTGATCGTCAGCGAAGACGGCGTGCCGGACAGCCTGGACGCAGCGCTGGCCACCGGTCGCGTTCGTCATCTGCCGTGTCCGGCGGGCCTGAGCCTCGGCGCCAAGCGCAACTTCGCCTGCCAGGCCGCGCACGCTGATTTACTGGCGCACTGGGACGACGACGACCGCTACCCCCGCGACCGCCTCAGCCGGCAGGTGAACGCGCTGCTCGCGCAGACAGGAAAAGCCCTCTGCGGATCGAGCCGCGTCCATTTTCGCGAGCTGGAAGGCGAACGGGCGTGGGAATACCGCTATCAGGGCAGCCGCCAACCCTGGCTGTGCGGCGCGACCCTGCTCTTCCGGCGCGACTATTGGCAGCGGCATCGCTTTCCCGACCAGACGATCGGCGAGGACAACCATTTCGTCTGGTCGGCGCAGCCGGCCGAGGTGCTCGACCTCGACGACCCGAGCTTGTGCATCGCCGGCGTGCACGCCGGCAACTCCAGCCGCAAGGAGACCGGCAACGCCTGGTGGACGCCCATCCCGCGAGCCCGCATCGATGCCCTGCTCGCCGGGCAGGCCTTGACCCCTGTACGCCTTCTCCGTCCACGCGCCGTGCTGGTGCTCGCCGGCGGCCTCGGTGATGTCCTGCGCTGGGCGTCCCTGGTGCCGGTGCTCGACGCCGCCGGTTATGGCGTCGAGCTGCTGATCGCTGCCGATTACCCGGACATCGTGGCGCTGTTCGACGGCGCCCCGGGAGTCGATCGCGTGCGCCGGGGAGACCCCGCACAGCCGCGCTGGCTGGATGCCGACGAGGCAGCGCCGGCGCTCGCGATCTTCGCCTACTGGGCTCTGGGCTTGACCGACCGGCTGCCGGCCGGCCGTCAGCTCGGCGCCGACCGCCAGCGCTGGCCGCTGATCGGCGACCCCGGCTGCATCGTCGCCATCGCCCGAGAACTCGGCTGGCAAGCGCCCTTGCCGGTGCCCCCGCTGGCGCCGTCGCTGCGCGCCGGAGAAGCCGCCGTCGCCGGGACACTGGCCATCCACGCCGGTTGCAAGGCCGGCTGGCCGTGGAAAAAATGGCACGGCCACGGCGAGCTGGCGCGGCATTTCGCGCGCGTGCTGCGCGTCGGCACGGCGGCCGACGAAGACGCCAGCGGCACCTATTTCGCGACGCCGATCGACTGGCCGGCGCATGTCGAGGACGCGACGGCGCCGCGTACGCTGGCCGACAGCGCGCGCCTGATCGCCGCTTGCAGCGCCATGGTCGCCAATGATTCCGGCCTGATGCACCTCGCGGCGGCGCTCGGTGTGCCGACCCTGGGGATTTTCGGCCTCACCAGCCCGGCGCGGGAAGCGATGCCCTGGCCCGCGCTGCACCCCCTCAGCGGCGGTCTCGCCTGCGAAACGGCGTGCCGCAGCGAACCCTGGGGGCGACGCGACTGCCTGCAGCACCTGCAATGCCTGAAAACCCTCGATCCGGCGCGGGTCGCGGCGCGTCTGCTGCAGCTCGCCCCGACGCTCGCCCCGGCAGCAAAACCGTCAGCAAGACCGGCGAGCGAAAGTCCGGCCGCTTCTCATTCGGCGCCGGCCGTCGTGGCGGCAAGCCGATCGCCCGCTCCGGTCGAGCTCGCGATCAAGCTCGGTGGCGGATTCGGCGACCTCCTGCTCGCCGGTCGCCTGCTCGATCGGCTCTGGCCCCTCGCCGGCCACGGCGAGATCACGGCCTATGGCGAGCGGCCCGAACTGGTGCAACAGGCCCTCGGGGGTCGCGGCCTGATCCGGAGCGCCCCCCGCCCGCTGCGCGAGTGGTCGAGCGCGAGCGGCCTGCGCGTCGAGATCACCCAGTTCGTCCGTTTCTTCGCTTTGCCCGAAGGCTGGCGGCAGACGCACCCCGAACTCGCCGCCCTGATCGCTCGCTCCAACCGCCGCATCGCCAGCGTCCGCGGACTGGTCGACCGACATCCTCAGCTCGATGGCTTCTGGGCACGCTTCAATCAGGCGGCCGGGCGGGGGCGCGCCGGGTCGCTGGCCTGGAGTGCCGGTTTCGAGAGCGAATCCGACGACGATCCCGGCGGGCTTCCCGGCGTGCTTCCCGGCACCCTTCCGGGTCAGGGCGATGGCCGCCGTGCGGTGCCCGAAGCGACGCTCTGCGTGCCGCTCGACGACGCCGACGCCGGGCCACGCCTGCGCCTTGCTGCCCTCGGCAGGCGCTGGATGACGGTCCATGACGGTTTCGACACCGGCTCCCACATCCGCCCCGGCGAGGCCGTCAAGTGCTGGCCGCTCGCCCACTGGACGGAACTGATCCGCCGTCTGAAGGCGGCGCACCCGGCGCTGCGCATCGTGCAGATCGGCGGCGCCAGCAGCCGTTCGATCCCCGGCGTGGACGACTGCCTGATCGGCACGCTGCGGCTCGGCGAAGCGCTGTGGCTGCTAAAGGGTTCGCTGCTGCACATCGACGGCGAGTCCGGTCTGGTGCATGCCGCGCATGGCCTGGCAACGCCCGCGGTGGTGCTGTTCGGACCGACCGCTGCCGGTTTCTTCGCTTACCCCGGCAACACCAACCTGGACGCCAAGGTCTGCGTGCCTTGCTGGTGGAGTACCCCGGACTGGCTGGGGCGCTGCCCGAGAGGTCTCGCCGAGCCGGTCTGCATGAGCGCGATCAGCCCGGCCGTCGTTTGCGATGCGACGCTGAGCCGTCTCGAGCGCTGCCAGCTTGCAGCCACGCCCACTCTCGAAGTGCTGTGTCGCGCCGTCTGGTCGCCGACGCCGAACGCCGGCACGGCGCGGGTCGCAGCCATCCGGGAGCATGCCGGGCTCGTCACCGACCCGGATGGCCACGCTCGCAGCCCGGCCACCGGTTGTCATCTGCATGCCACAAAGCACTGGGAATACGCCTTTGCCCTCGACGCGCTCGGCAGCGGCACGGCCGCTGACGGCGATCGACGACTGCGCATCGCCGACCTCGGTTGTGGGCGCGGTGCGCTCGGCCCCTGGCTGGCCGCACAAGGTCACGCGGTCACCGGTTACGAGCGCAATTTCGCCTGGGACGGCAATGCCGACGCGGCCCGCCGCTTTCTCGCCTGGGCGCCGGCAAGCGGTTTCCAGCCGCAGGCAGCCACCCTCTACGCGCTGCCGGTGGCGGACACTGAAGCCGGTTTCGATGCGGTCTTGATGATCTCGGTCCTGCAGCACCTGGCGCAGCCCGAACTGGCGCTGCGCGAAGCCGCCCGCATCCTCAAACCCGGTGGCCGCCTGGTGCTGACCTTCGACCTTGCGGATGAGCCGGCCCATTTTGAAGACGCGCTTCGGCGCACGGTCGTCAGCCCGGCCCGCCTCGCCCGCTGGCTGGACTGCGCGTCCGTCGACCTCGACCCGGCGGCCGTCCGGCAATCCGCCAGCGAACTGCAGATGGCCCGGGTGGCCGGCATGCCACCGGGCCTGACGGTGGGCGGAATCGTCCTGCGCCGGCAGGATTAGCGCCCATCCGTCGGCGCGGCGGCGTAGCGGCGGACGAGCCGCCGCAGCAGACGCCGCGGCTGGTCGCCAAGCCGCCATTGTCGCCTTTGCGACATCGCCGGCAGGCCCCGATATCGCTTGCTTTTCAGTCACTTGACAGAACTTCGCGGGCTGGCACGCCAGTTGCTCAATACCTCGTGCCTTCAACCCCCAGACAAGGGACGCTCGCCATGGATCTGCCTGTCATCGCATCATCGCCGCCCGCCACGGGCTGCAGCGCCGGAAGTTGTGGTGCAACGGCCCCGCAGGTGGACGAACTTTCGGACGCCCTCCGCGCCCGGGTGCAGGACCATCCGTGCTATTCGGAAGACGCCCACCATTACTTCGCCCGCATGCACGTCGCGGTGGCACCGGCCTGCAACATCCAGTGTCACTACTGCAATCGCAAGTACGACTGCGCCAATGAGTCAAGGCCCGGCGTCGTCTCCGAAGTGCTGACTCCGGATCAGGCGGTGCGCAAGACCCTGGCGGTGGCGGCGACCATCCCGCAGATGACCGTGCTCGGCATTGCCGGCCCCGGCGACCCGCTGGCCAATCCGCAGCGGACCTTCGAGACCTTCCGGCAGCTGGCATTGAAAGCGCCCGACATCAAGCTCTGCGTGTCCACCAACGGTCTCATGCTGCCGCAACATGTCGATGAACTCGCCCGCTACAACATCGACCACGTGACGATCACCATCAACTGCTTGGACCCGGCAGTCGGCGAGCGGATCTATCCGTGGATCTTCTGGCAGAACCGACGCGTTTTCGGCCGCGAGGCGGCGGCGATCCTCATCGAACAGCAGCAGAAAGGGCTGGAGATGCTCAGCGCGCGGGGAATCCTGGTCAAGGTGAACTCGGTCCTGATTCCCGGCGTCAATGACGCGCACCTGCCGGAAGTCTCCCGCAGGGTCAAGGCAAAAGGCGCTTTCCTGCACAACGTCATGCCGCTGATCGCGGCAGCCGAACACGGCACCTTCTACGGTGTCATGGGCCAGCGCAGCCCGCAGGCGGCCGAGCTGAAAGCGCTCCAGGATGCCTGCGAAGGCGACATGAACATGATGCGCCATTGCCGCCAGTGTCGTGCGGACGCCGTCGGTCTGCTCGGCGAAGACCGGGGCGCCGAGTTCACGCTCGACAAGATCGCTGCCATGGAGATCGACTACGAGGCGGCGATGGTCCGGCGTGCAGAGTTTCGCGCCCAGGTCAGCAGCGAACTCGCGGCCAAACGCGCTCGCGCGCACGCTTCGCCGGCGACGCCACCGGTGATCCCGCAGGTGATTCATTTCCAGGCGCCCGCCGCACCACGGCCAACCGCCCCCGGACGGCCGGTGCTGATGGCGGTGGCGGCCAAAAACGGGCTGGTCGGCGTTCATTTCGGTCACGCCCGCGAGTTCCTGGTCTACGAAGCCTCGGCCAGTGGTGCCCGCCTGATCGGTCACCGCAAGGCGCAGTCGTATTGCGCCGGCGACGAGACCTGCGGCGATGCCGAAGCGGTGCTGGCGGCAACGATCGCGGCGCTCGCCGATTGCGAAGTCGTTCTTTGCTCGCGCATCGGCTATGAGCCCTGGGGGCAACTCGAAGCGGCCGGCATCCAGCCGAACGGCGAGCACGCGCTGCAGCCGATCGAAGAAGCGGTGCTCGCGGTGTGGAACGAGATGCTCGCTGCGGGCAAACTGGCGCTCGCGCCGAGCGCGGCCAAGCGCGCCTGAGGCCGCCGGACATGGCCCTCGAAATCATCGAAAGCTGCGTCAATTGCTGCGCCTGCGAACCGCTCTGTCCGAGCCGGGCGATCCACGCCGCGATCCCTCACTTCCTGATCGACGCCGACCGCTGCAGCGAATGCGTCGGCGACTTTGCCGAAGCACAGTGCGCGAGCATCTGCCCGATCGAAGGGGCGATCATCGATGAACTCGGCTGTCCGCTGAACCCGCCGGGATCCCTGACCGGCATCGCCCCCGAGCGCTGGGCGGCGGCGCAGGCCGAGATTGCGGCGCGCTAGCGCGATGGCGAGTGTCCTTTTTGACGAGCCGACCGATGCCCGCGGCAGACCCTGAGCGCGCGCGGGCGATCGCCCCGGGGGTGCACTGGATCGGCGCATTCGACCCCGACCTGCGCAGCTTCGACATCATCCTGCGCACCGCCAACGGGACCAGCTACAACGCTTACGCGGTGCGCGGCAGCGCTGGCGTAGCGATCATCGACACGGTCAAGTTCAACTTTTCCGAGACCTTCTTTCGCCGCCTCGAGTCGATCGCCGATTACGACGAAATCACCACCATCGTCCTCAATCACCTCGAACCCGACCACTCCGGCGCCCTGCCCGAGCTGCTCAGGCGCGCGCCGCGGGCGACCCTGCTGGTGTCGCCGCAGGCGCGCCTGATGCTGCAGGGGCTGTTCGATCCGGCGGCGCTCGCCGGACGCATCGCTTTCGTCGGCACCGGCGACCATGCCGACCTCGGCGACCGCCAGCTCGCGTTCTTCAACACGCCCTACCTGCACTGGCCGGACACCCAATGCACCTGGCTCGCCGCCGAAGGCGTCCTCTTTTCGGCCGACTTTCTCGGCTGCCATTATTGCGACCGCCGCCTGTTCAACGACGCGGTCGGCGACTTCCGCTTTTCCTTCGACTATTACTACGCCCACATCATGCGGCCTTTCCGGGCCTGGGTGCGCGCGGCGCTCGACCTGATCGAACCGCTGCCGCTGCAGATCATCGCCCCCGGGCACGGGCCGATCCTGCGCCATGAGCCGCGCGACTACGTCGGTCGCTACCGTGCCCTCTCGGCGCCCCGCCTGCACGGGGCGGGCACGAAGACGCTGCTGGTCTTCTACATCTCGGCTTACGGCGCCACGCGCCGGATGGCCGAAGCGGTCGCCGCCGGCGCCGAATCGGCGTCGACCGCCGCCGGCGAGGTCCGCGTCTCGCTCTACGATCTCGAAGGTGGTCAGGCGCAACCCTTCGTCGACCTGATCGAGGAGGCCGACGCGCTGGTCTTCGGCAGCCCGACGATCAACGGCGACGCGGTGAAGCCGGTCTGGGACCTGCTTTCGTCGCTGACCATGGTCGACGTCAAGGGCAAGCTCGGCGCCGCTTTCGGTTCCTATGGCTGGAGCGGTGAAGCGGTGCCGATGATCGAAGACCGCCTGCGTCGCCTGAAGCTGCGGGTGCCGCTGCCGGGCGTCAAGGCGCGTCTGACGCCGACCGCCGAAGACTATTCCGCCTGCCACGACCTCGGCCGCCAGATCGCGCTCCACCTGCTCGGTCGCGCGACGCCACGGACCATCGACATGGCCAACCTCGCCTGATTCAACCCCTCGGAGAAATGAAATGCCCAAAGCCAGTATCACCTTTCAGGATATCGGTGTCACCGTCACCGTCCCGGCGGGAACGCGCCTGATCGAAGTTTCGGAGAAAGTCGGCGCCGGCATCACCTACGGCTGCCGCGAAGGTGAATGCTGCACCTGCCTGACCCGCATCGTCTCCGGCCACGAAAACCTCGGCACGCCGTCGGTGCTCGAAAACCAGGTCCTCAAGGACAACCTCGCGCCCCGCCGACACCGGCTCGCCTGTCAGGCCCAGGTCCTCGGCGGCAGCATCGTCGTCATGCCGGCCTGAATCCATTCCACCCCCTTTCACCCACCAGGAGCCTTCCATGCCCAACATCACCTTTTCCAGCCCGCTGCACAAGGACAAGACCATCTACGCCGTCGCCGGCAGCCACACCCAGACCATTCTGCAGCTCGCCAAGGCGAACCATGTGCCGATCGACTTTTCCTGCGGCGATGGCGAGTGCGGCACCTGCCTGGTCAAGGTCAGCAGCGTCGACAAGAGCAGCCACAACAAGTACGGTCACATGGGGGGCCCGCTCAACGTGCGCGAGGTCGCCGTGCTGAAGGAGATGGGCATGATCAAGCAAACGCAGATCGACCAGATGTACGTCGACGATCTGCCGCCGACCGAATGGCGGCTGGCCTGTCAGTACATCGTGCGCGACGAGGACATCCTCGTCGAGTACCCGAGCCGGTGATCGCCGTGGGCGCCCCGGTGCAGGACGCGCCCGCTGACCGGGTCAGCGTCTCCGAGGCGCTGCTCGCGCGCGCCGAGGCCGCTTATCTCGGTCTGGCGCTCGGCGACGCGCTCGGTGCAACGGTCGAGTTCATGACGCCGCGCGAGATCGTCCATCACTTCGGCGTTCATCGGGAAATCGTCGGCGGCGGCTGGCTCAAGCTGAAGCCCGGCCAGGTGACCGACGACACCACGATGTCGCTGGCCCTCGGCGACGCCATCCTGGCCAACGGCGGCCACGTCCTTCCCCTCGCCTGCGCGCAGGCCTTCGACGCCTGGATGCGGCGCAGACCGATCGACATCGGCAACACCGTTCGCCGCAACCTGGTGACCTTCCGGCAGACCGGTCTGCCGGTCGCGCCGCCGTCCGATCATGACGCAGGCAATGGCGCCGCGATGCGTGTGCTGCCGGTGGCGCTCGCCACCCTCGGCGCAGCCGAAGCGACGGTGCGCGTCGCCGTCCGGGCGCAGGCGCAGGTCACCCACAACAACGCCCTCTCGGATCAGGTCTGCGAATTCCTCACCCTCGCCGTGCAGGACTTTCTTTGCGGCCGCTCCCTGTCCGAGATGATCGGCCGGCGCATCACGCCCCTGCTCGCCAAACATCCGGAACTCGCGTTTGGCGACCGTCCGCGGCGGGAAAACCCCAGCGGCTGGGTCCTCGAGACACTGCAGGCGGTGCTGCAGGGCCTGCTCGACGTCGACGGTTTCGAGCCCTGTCTGATCGACGTCGTCAATCGCGGCGGTGATGCCGACACCACCGGCGCCATCGTCGGCATGCTCGCCGGCGCCCTCTACGGCGCGTCGGCGTTGCCCGCGCGCTGGCTCGCCGTCCTCGACCCCGAGATCGCGAAGCGCTGCCGGCAACAGGCCCGGGCGCTGATCCTGACGGCAGCGGGCGCGTAAGGCCCGCCCGACTCAGCGGCGCGCGAGTTCGCCGAGGAGCGCCGTTGCGTCACAGTCGATGATCGTCATCCCCATGCGTTTGCAGAAGCGTCGCTCCTTGTCGTTCGCTTCGGCGATCAGGGCCCAGCCGGCAGGTTCGCCCGCTGCATCGTGGATCAGGTCGGAGAGCACCATGCGCTCGGTGTCGCGATTGAGGCGCATGCCGAGCAGCAGGTAACGCTTGCCGCGGCGCAGCGTCTTGACGAAAGCGGGAACGGCAAAACCGCCCATCAGCTCGGTGATGTAATCGACATAATCGGCGTCGGAAGCGATGTAGCTCGACTCCGGCCGCGGCGCCCCCATCGGCTTGAAGAGCACCGGCAGCGTCGGGTCGGCGTCTTCGGCAGCGATCGGGCGATAGCTGCTGCCGTCCGCCAGATGGAGTTTGAAGCGGTAACCGGTGCCGCTCAGGCGGGCGCAGCCGAGCACCAGGAGGTGCGGCGTCGTCGCCCAGGAATCCAGCAGCTGCGTGTCGCGGTTGATGTCGATCACATAGCGCGGGCGACACTGGAAAAGCCAGTCGTGCAGTGCCGCGCGGGTCCACGGCGTATCGCCATAGGTGGTGTCGAGAAAGCGCGTGACGGCGTTCCTGCCGCGCTTCAGTTCGACGTTCATCGCCGCACGCGGAAACTCGTACATCAGCTTCGGTGCCATCGGGCGACCCTTGTTGAGCGCCAGGATCAGCTCTTCGCTGGTCGCCGGCATCGGCCGCCCGTCGGTGAGCGAGGTGACGTCGGCGAGTACCCCGGGGCCGAGGTAGGCAACGATGCTGCCGTCGGCGAGGCCGGTCTGCCATTGATCGAGAAGGTCGGTAGGGATCATGAGCGCGTACTCCGAGTAAATTGAAAGCTACACGCAAGAAACGCGCCTGGCGTCTCTGCCTTGCCCGGCGCCGGGGCAGCGCTTCGCCGACGACCCGACTGTCGGCTTTGCGACAAGAACGACGCCGCCGGCAGGGGTGGCGGCAAAGGTCTCGCCAGCGCTTTTCTGGCGTTCCCGGGGCTGGCGCAAGAGGCCCTGAAGTGGGTATCCTTCAGGTTCTGCCGGCGCACCCCGCGATCCGGCTGTCGCCCAGCCAGCATTGGCCCTGAGGAATTTCCGATGACGATCCGGAAGACCGCGCTGTTCTTGTTCATTCTGCTGCTGAGTGGCTGTGCCATGATCACCAGGATCTCGCTCGACCAGCAGTACGGCAAGGCTGACCCGGCGCGCTTCGACCAGCCGGCCGCGCCGACGGCGGGCCTGTCGTACCTCGCCGACGTGCAGCCGATCCTCGCCCGGCGATGCGTGGTCTGCCATGCCTGTTACGACGCGCCCTGCCAGCTGAAATTCGGCGCCTGGGAAGGAATCGCCCGCGGCACCAGCACGGCCGTGGTCTACGACGGCGGCCGCCTGCTCGAGGCGCCGCCGACACGCCTGCTGACCGATGCCCAGCAGGCCTCGCAATGGCGGGCGATGGGTTTTTCCCCGATCCTCAACGAACGCGACCAGACGCTTGCCGCGAACCTCGAAGCGAGCGTGATGTATCGCGCGCTGCAGCAGAAGCAGATGCATCCGCTGCCCGCCGTCGCGGTGCTGCCCGATACCTTCGACTTTACCCTCGATCGCGAGCAGCAATGTCCGCGCATCGAGACCTATGACGGCTTCGCGCGCGAAAACCCCTTGTGGGGAATGCCCTTCGGACTGCCGGGCCTGAACCCGATCGAGCTGGGCACCCTCAGCCGCTGGCTTGAGCAGGGCGCTCCTTTCGAAGGCCTGCCGCCGCTTTCCGCGGCGATCGAAAGCCGGATCGGCGACTGGGAAGCCTTTCTCAACGGCGACTCGCTGAAGCAGCGTCTGGTCAGCCGCTACCTCTTCGAACACCTTTTTCTGGCCCACCTCTATTTCGATGAGGATCCGCAGCGGCACTACTTCCGACTGGTGCGCTCGCGCACACCGACCGGTCAGCCGATCGATCTCGTGGTCAGCCGGCGGCCGTTCGACGACCCCGGCGTGGAGCGCGTCTACTACCGGCTGGAGCGCGAACGCGAGCTGATCGTCGACAAGACCCACATGCCTTATGCGCTCAACGCCAGGCGCATGGCGCACTGGCGCGAGTGGTTCCTGACCCCCGATTACCCGGTCGATGCGCTGCCGTCGTACGCGCCCGCAGTCGCCTCCAATCCCTTCATCGCCTTCGCCGCGCTGCCGACCGGCGCGCGCTATCGCTTCCTGCTCGATGAAGCCGAATTCACCATCATGGGTTTCATCAAGGGGCCGGTCTGTCGGGGCCAGATCGCCCTCGACGTGATCGAGGATCGGTTCTGGGTGTTCTTCCTCGACCCCGACGACCTGACGCAGCAGGACGGCAGCTTCCTGTCGCGCGAAGCGGACCTGCTCGCCTTGCCGGCCGGCCAGGGAAGCAACGCCCGCATCATCGAACCCTGGCGCGGCTACGCCAAACGGGAGGCCGAATACCTGCGGCAGAAGTCCGCCTTCATCACCCGTTATGCCCAGACCGGGCGAGCGCCCGATCTGGGGATGATCTGGAACGGTGACGGCACGAATGCGAACGCCGGCCTGACGGTTTTTCGTCATTTCGACAACGCTTCGGTGGTCAGGGGGCTCGTCGGCGAGCCGCCGAAGACCGCCTGGGTTCTCGGCTACGGGCTGCTCGAGCGGATCCATTACCTGCTGGTCGCCGGCTACGACGTTTATGGCAACGTCGGTCATCAATTGCTGTCGCGCCTGTACATGGACTTCATGCGCATGGAAGGCGAGTTCAACTTCATCGCTTTCCTGCCCCTGGCGCAGCGCAGCGCAGTTCGTGATGACTGGTACCAGGGCGCGTCGCAGGAAGTGAAGGATCATGTGTACGGCACACTGGCGAACCTGCCGGTCGACAGCGGCATCCCCTTCCGCAGTGGCGACGCGCAGCAGCAGTTCTACGACTTGCTCAAGACCCACCTCGCGCCCGTCCTCGAGCATCGTTACGACCTGGCGGGCGTGCCGGATCCCGCGCTGCGCAGCGCCCTCGCCTCCCTCGCGAGCCTGCGCGGCCCGGCGCTCTCCTACCTCCCCGAATTGACCCTGCTGCAGGTCGACGAGCTGCCGAAGGCGCCGCGCTATTTCACGCTGCTGCGCAACACCGGTCACGGCAGCGTCAGCAGCCTGCTGCGCGAAGGCCGGGAACTGCGGCCCGGGGAAAACACGCTGACCGTCGTCCAGGGCTTCATCGGCGCTTACCCCAATGCCATTTACCGCGTGCGGCCAGCCGAGCTGCCGGCGCTCGCCAAGGCGATCGGGGAACTCTCCTCCGCAGCCGACTACCGCGCGCTCGCCGGCCGCTACGCCGTTCGCCGGACCGATCCACACTTCTGGCAGGTGAGCGACGACCTGCAGGCGGCGCATCTGAACCTGGCACCGATCAGCGCCGGGATCCTCGACTACAACCGGCTGGAGAACCGCTGATTGCCGACAGCGATCGTTCTAGAAGCGCCTGGTAGCGAGCTCCGTTAAGGAGGTCATGAAGAGAGCAGCCGAGTCTTGAACCATGCACTGCGTCCATAAAATCAAACTCGACCCGACTCAAGAACAGGCGGACTCAAGAACAGGCGATCTCCTTCGCCCGCGCCTGTGGTGTGGCGCGGTTTGCCTACAATTGGGCGCTGGCAGCATGGAAGGAACACCTATAGGGCGTATGCCGACCTTTGATTATCGGAAGACTTATCCGAGACCGCTTACGGAGAGCAGGGATGTGGGCGGCCATTACTGGCCTGTGATGATCAAGGACGATCAGGCGACATGCGCCTTTACCCAGGCAACGTAGTGGTCCATCCAGTTCTGGAGGAACTTCCTGCTGCCTTCGCCAAAATTGTCCACCTCGTCGAAGAAGCCTTCCTTGGCATGAATGAACACCTCGGGCTGGCCAAGCGTCGGCACATCGAGGTAGGCGAGCACATTGCGCAAATGCTGTTGCGCCATGGCGGTGCCGATGGCGCCAACCGACGCGCCCAACACGCCGGCCGGCTTGCCTGCCCAGACACTCTGGCCATACGGGCGCGAAGCGTGATCGATGGCGTTCTTGAGGACGCCGGGGAACGAGCGATTGTATTCCGGGGTGACGAAGAGAAGGCCATGGGCGGCAGCGATCTCGCTCTTCAGCCGTTTGACGGAATCGGCCGGGTTGGCATCATCGTCCTGGTTGTAGAGCGGCAGGTCGCCGATTTCCACCTGCCTGAACGAAAAATCCGACGGAGCCAGCTTGACGATGGCGTGTGCCAGCTTGCGATTGAGGGAATCGCGACGAAGGCTGCCGACAATCACTGCGATCTGGTATTCGGTCATGACGATCTCCGATTGAGGTCAAGGAAACTACGGGGACCCGCATATCAGACCCCGCGGGCAATGGGCAACCGGACACGCCTTGAGCAAACTCTGCCTGAAGCGCCCGACACGCCCGGTGACTTTGCTGCCGGGAGACAATTGGATGGCCCAGAATACACGTTGTTCCCGGCCCAATCCGTGCGCTGGACAACGCAGACTGCCAGCATCCATGCCACCTGCTGGGCCTTGCTGCAGGGAACATTTCACTCGATAGGCAAGTTTTTCTGCCTGATTTCCGGGAGCTTGCAAGTTGCTGCTTGCGGAGAGAGAGGTGACCGTGGGCCGGCGGATAGGCATTTGGTGGTGGACCAGGGCACTGGAAGTTCCGGGATCGGGCCGCCTGCGCAAGCAGACCGCGAATTTCTTGAGAACAGGTTTGGCCTGGCTGGGTGGCCGCGCGGCCGGAATGCCTTGACCGCGAACAGAAGAGGGTCCTATAATCCTTCGCCCTGAGGTGATGTAGCTCAGTTGGTTAGAGCGATGGATTCATAACCCATAGGTCGATGGTTCAATTCCATCCATCACCACCAAAGAATCAAGCACTTAGGCCACTCTCCGGGGTGGCCTTTTTGTTGTCCGGCCTTCTCTGTAGCCACATGTAGCCAAATCAATCCGAATGCACGCCACCAAAGGAAAACCCGGCGCTCTGCCGGGTCGGTCACGGCGAACTCGCCGTGATCCTGGCTTCAACCGGCGTCGGGCAGCGTGGCGAACACGCCGGCCCGCGCGTTCTCGCTGACCGCCCGCGCAGCGGGATGGGTCAGCCGCCGCTCGGCTGAAATGAGGAAGAATCGCTCGCGAATCTCCTCCGTTTCGCCCAGCTTGACCACCTGGTAGTGCGCCGTCACGTCCGGCACGCCGGCCGCCGGCGTCGGGAAGACCCCGGCACCGGCTTCACCGAAGGCCTTCATCAAGGCGCTGTCGTCGAATTCGCCGACGATGTGCGTACGCTTTCCCTGCCGTTCCAGCCAGCGCAGCAGGGCGCTGTGAAGTGCGCTGTCGCGTCCGGACAGCAGCAGGGGTGCGCCATCCAGACAATCCGGGAAGCCGCCCGTCAGTCGAGCAGCCAACGCAGGCGCCGCCATGAAAGCCACCCCGGAATCCCCGAGCGGATGGCTGTAGCCCTTGATCTCGGTGCCCGGTGGCATCGGGCGATCGGCCAGCACCATGTCAAGACGGTGGATCGCCAGATCAGCCAGTAGACGTTCCAGCCGGTCCTCCTGACAGATCAGGCGCACCGCCGCGGGAAGTCCCAGAACCGGCGCCAGCAGTCGATGGGCCATGAATTTCGGCACGACGTCGGCGATGCCGACGCGGAAGGTGATGAAGCGTTCCTCGGCGCCATTCTTCAGCATGTCTTCCAGTTCAGCCCCGGTCTGGAAGATTTCCTCGGCGTAGGAGAGCGCCAGCTTGCCTGTTGCGGTCAGCTCCAGCCGGCGTCCGACGCGCTGGAACAGCGCCACGCCCAGCCGTTCTTCGAACTGGGATAGTTGCCCGGAGAGCGTCTGTGGCGTCAGATGCAGGCGCTCCGCCGCGCGGATGACGCCACCCGAGCGGGCGATACTGACGAAGTAGTGCAGATGCCTATAGTTGATCACGGCGCCCCCGATTGTTCGTATATCTCGATCATAACCTATCTGTTTATCTGTTTGCATCGAACAAGTACCGTCTCCATAATCGGCTTCCGTGTCCGTTATTCCAGCCCTGACAGACGAATGCCATGAACCTGCAAATCCAGGCACAAAACTTCCCCCTGACCGACGGGCTGCGCGAGCACGTCAGTACGCGCTTCGCCTACAGCCTGAATCACGGCCGGGACGTCGTCACGCGCATTGTCGTGCGCCTGTCCGATGTCAATGGCCCGCGCGGCGGCGCAGACAAGTGTTGCGGCATCGAGGTGCGCCTCAAGGGAGCTCCTCCACTGGTCGTCGAGGATACCCAGACCGATCTTTACGTCGCCATCGATCGCGCCGCCGAACGCATGGGCCGCGCGCTCGATCGCCACCTGGCGCGGCGACACGAATTTCCCGTGGTTTCAGCCACCCGGCAACAATCGTTCAACGACGAAACGCCATGAAGCGCCCCTTCGGCATGGCAATGACACCAGTCGTCAGGGCGTCGGGCGAGACCCGGATTGGCAGGCCATGCAGGCGGCAACGCGCCTGCGCGAGAAGTTCAGGGAGCCTTGCGTGAGCGCCGGCATCGACAGTTTCGCTACCGGCCCGATGTGGGCCGGCTTCATCTTTTTCGTGCTGGGCATGCTGGCGCTCGACCTGTTTGTCTTCGGCGGCGGCAAGGCGCACCGCGTATCGGTCAGGGAGGCGCTGGCCTGGGTGATCGCCTGGGTCTGCCTGGCACTGGCCTTTGCCGGCCTGCTCTGGTGGTATCTGAACGGTACGCAGGGCGCCGACGTGGCGCAGCGCAAGACGCTCGAATTCCTCGCCGGCTACCTGATCGAACAATCGCTGTCAGTAGACAACATGTTCGTCTTCGTCATGATCTTCACCTACTTTTCGGTGCCCCCGGAACTGCAGCGCCGCGCGCTGCTGTATGGCGTGCTCGGCGCCATTGTCATGCGCGCCGGCATGATCCTGGCCGGCGTCTGGCTGGTCTCGGAGTTCGCCTGGGTGTTGTATGTCTTCGGCGCCTTCCTGGTGATCACCGGCGTCAAGATGCTGATCTTCGCCGAGCACGAGCCCGACCTCGAGAAGAATCCGCTGCTGCGCTGGCTGCGCAGGCATTTGCGCATCACGCCGAGCTTCCACGGGGAGGCCTTCTTCGTCCGCCAGAACGGCATCCTGTGGGCGACGCCGATGTTTCTCGTCCTGATCCTGATCGAGGCCAGCGACGTGGTTTTCGCGGTCGATAGCATCCCGGCGATCTTCGCCGTTACCACCGATCCCTTCATTGTGTTTACTTCCAACATCTTTGCCATCATGGGTCTGCGCGCGCTGTATTTCCTCCTTGCCGACATGGCAGACCGGTTCCACCTGCTCAAGTATGGGCTGGCCCTCGTGCTGGTGTTCATCGGCGGCAAGATGCTGGCCGCGCCGTGGTTCCACATGCCGATCCACTGGTCCCTGGCGATTGTCGCCGGCACCATTCTGATTTCGGTGGTGGCCAGCCTGGCCGTGTCGAAGCGCAGAGCGGTCGCGACAGGAGAAGCAGCATGAGCCATCTGATCGATATTCCCGCCGCCGCGAGTTGCCAGCGCGACGCCGATGGCCGTCTCGTCGGCCTGATGTTCGACAGTGTGCCGCCGCTTCCGGCCCTTGCCCCGAATCCCTGGCTGGTCGCCGTCGACAGTTCGGACAACGCGTTGCGCGCCGTCGCCCAGGCCGCTGCACTGGCTGGCGCGCTGACCAGCTGCGCGCTGCATCTGGTCAGCGTTCAGCCCTGGCTCAGCCTGGAAGCGGCTGAGGCGGAACTCGCGCGCCGGGCCTGGCAGACCACCGCGCGGGCCCGCACGCTGCTCGACGCGCGCCGCCAGCCATGGCGCCTGCATGTGGCGATGGGCGAGACCGCCGAGCAAATCCTTGCGCTGGCCGCGCATCTCGGTTGTTCCCGCATCGTCATCGGCAGCCGCGGGTTGAGTGTCACCGAGAGCCTGCTGCTTGGTTCGCTCACCAGCAAGCTGATGCGCCTGAGTCCGCGTCCGGTCATGGTGGTGCCCGGACCCCATTGTCCTGCCAGCGCCGACATTTGACCGAACACCGCACGACGCGCGATCAGGACCCCCGAGTTTCCTGAACCCTATCTCGAAGGTGAATTGTCATGAGTGAAGTGAACGTGGGTTTCCAGATCCCCCTGTCGGTGCAGCAGATTCTCGAAGCCTGCCCGAAATATACCGTCGCCAGCACCTGGCAGCAGTTGTACCAGCTGGCCACCTGCGACGCGGTCAATGGGGTGCACGAGGTGGCCTACGAAGTGCCTGGCCGGGGCCGGGTGGTCGAGGCCAACGTGTGCCGGGTCAAGAACGGCATCGCGGCCAATTACGTCGAACCCTACATGCGCCGTCGCGATCCCGATTGCATGGTCATTGCCGACGACCTGCCGACCGACAAACCGCGCTTCGAGGACGAGTACGGCGAATCCTTCGAGTCGCTGCGCGCGGCGACCTTCGCCTGGCTCAAGACCCAGGAACTGGCACT
Organism: Candidatus Accumulibacter jenkinsii; assembly: GCA_036625225.1. Lineage (GTDB taxonomy): Bacteria > Pseudomonadota > Gammaproteobacteria > Burkholderiales > Rhodocyclaceae > Accumulibacter > Accumulibacter jenkinsii. The sequence goes on from JAZKUF010000003.1 coordinate 156,103, forward strand.
GTTCCCCTTTATCGCAGGGGCCCCCGGCATTGGTGCCGACGCCCTGGTGGTTGCCCCGGCCAATGCCGGCTTTTTCGCGCTTGGGCTGGCCCTGCTGCAGGGGATCCTCGACGAAACCGCCTTGACGGCGGACTTCGACCCGAAAGCCGTGATCTTCGTTGCGCCACCGTTCCGCCATACCCACTTCAAAGGCAGGCAGATGGTGGTGCATAACCGCCGTCCCGGCCGGCACGAATTGTTCAGTTACAACCTCTATCCCGGCCCGAGTGCCAAGAAAGGCATCTACGGCGTCCTGCTCGCCCTTGGTGAGCGTGAGCATTGGCTGACCGCGCACTGTGCGACGGTGCAGGTCATCACCCCGTATGCCAACAAGCTGTGCATCATGCACGAAGGCGCCAGCGGCGGTGGCAAGAGCGAAATCCTGGAGCAGGTGCATCGCCAGAAGGACGGGGCGCTGCTGCTGGGGACCAACGTGCTCTCGGGCGAACGCCGCACCCTGGTGCTGCCGCACAACTGCGAACTGCGTGCCGTGACCGACGACATGGCCTTGTGCCATCCCTCTCTCGGCAAGAACGACGGGCGCCTGGCGCTGATGGATGCCGAACAGGGCTGGTTCGTGCGCGTCAATCACATCACCCACTACGGCACCGACCCCAATCTCGAGAAGATGACCATCCATCCCAGCGAGCCCTTGTTGTTTCTCAACATCGACGCCCATCCGGGTAGTACGGCGCTGATCTGGGAGCATATCGAGGACGAGCCCGGCAAGCCCTGCCCGAACCCGCGCGTGGTTGTCCCGCGCAAGGCCGTGCCGGGCGTCTACAAGGGCGCGGTCAGTGTGGACATCCGCAGCTTCGGCGTGCGCTGCCCGCCGAACACGATCGAGCACCCGACCTACGGCATCGTCGGCCTCTTCCATCTCCTGCCCCCCGCCTTGGCCTGGTTGTGGCGGCTGGTCGCACCGCGTGGCCATGCCAATCCCAGCATCGTGGCCACCGAAGGCATGAGTTCGGAAGGCGTTGGGTCGTACTGGCCTTTCGCGACCGGCCGCATGGTGGATCAGGCGAACCTGCTGCTCGATCAGATCGTCGCGACGCCGCGCATGAAATACATCCTGTGTCCCAATCAGCACATCGGCGCGTGGGAGACCGGTTTCATGCCGCAATGGATCGCCCGCGAGTATCTCGCTCGGCGTGGTGGTGCGCTTTTTTCGCGGGCGCAGGTCACTCCCTCGCGCTGCCCGCTGCTCGGCTTCGCGATGAAGAGCGTGGTGGTCGAAGGGCAGACCATTCCCGGAATCCTGCTGCGGGTGGAAAAACAGCCGGAGGTCGGCGACCAGGCCTATGACATCGGTGCCAGGCAACTGACCGACTTCTTCCACAAGGAGTTGACCCAGTTCCTGCAAGCCGATCTGAATCCCCTGGGCCGCAGGATCATTGAATGTTGCCTGGCGGGTGGGTCGGTGGAAGACTACGTGGCCCTGCTCCCGATCAGCGTTCTGGAAGAAGACGAATGAGCCAGGAATCCGGATCCTGGATGCGCATGACGTCGTTTCTGCCGGGATGGCGGCCAACTGGCCTGGGTCGCACCGGCTGGGCGCTGGGCGCTGGGCTGACCGATGCCGATCGGCTGCCCGGACCAGCGTCCGGCGTTCAGCAGCCGGTCGGATTGCCGGCAGGCAGGTGCGCTCATTCTTCGTTCGCCGTATCGTGGCGCGGCGTTCGCTGTCCGGCACGTCGCCACCAGCATGCGTCCACTCATGGAAAGACTTCCGTATGAAATATCTGCCTGAACTGTTTGCCGCCAATTCCCGCTGGGCCGAGGACATGCAAGCAGCCGACCCCAATTTCTTTGCCGGTCTGGCCGGCTTGCAGGACCCGGACTACCTGTGGATAGGGTGTTCGGACAGTCGGGTGCCGGCCAATCAGATCACCGGCCTGAAGCCGGGCGAAGTGTTCGTGCATCGGAATATCGCCAACGTCGTGGTGCATACCGACCTCAACTGCCTGTCAGTGATGCAGTACGCCATCGATGTGCTCAAGGTCCGCCACATCATCGTTTGCGGTCACTACGGCTGCGGCGGTGTCCGGGCGGCTCTGGAAGGGCCCTCCCTGGGATTGATCGACAACTGGTTGCGCCACATCCAGGATGTGCGCGATCGACACCTGGATTTCCTGGCGGCGCTGCCGGACAACACGACCCGCTGGCGCGCCCTGTGCGAACTGAACGTGATCGAGCAGGTGCGCAATGTTGCCCGCACCACGCTGGTCGCCGACGCCTGGAAGCGTCACCAGCCCCTGATGTTGCATGCCTGGATCTATGGCCTGGAAGATGGTCGCCTGCAAGACCTGCAGGGTTCTTTCAACGAGAAAGACGAAGTGGATTCGGTCATCGCCCAGGCGGTGGCAGCGGTCCATTCGCGTTACTCCACCCATCGAACCGTCCTCAACGCAGGCTGAACGAACAACGGACCCACTCCCATGCCGACCAGAATCTACCTGGTGCGCCACGGCGCCACCGATCTCACCGCCGAAGACCGATTCGCCGGTTCCTCTGATGTGCCCCTCTCCGACGAGGGCCGCAGACAGGTGGCATGCCTGGCAGAGCGCCTGAAACGAGAGAAGCTGGATGCCATTTACGCCAGTCCGCTACGACGCACCATGGAAACCGCGCGCACCCTGGCGCTGCCCCACGGTCTGGAGCCGATAGCCGAGCCCGGGCTGCGCGAGATCGATTATGGCCACTGGGAGGGGCTGCCACGAGCGGAGATCGAAGGCAGGTTCCAGGCCGAGTACGCCATCTGGCAGGAGGATCCGTTCGTCATCGCGCCCCTGGGTGGAGAATCCGGTATCAATGTGCTCAACCGGGCATTGCCGGCAATGCGCGGGATAGTCGAGCGGCACCGGGACTGCACGGTGCTGCTGGTATCCCACAAGGGAACCAACCGACTGCTGATCAGCAGCCTGCTCGGCTTCGACCTGCGGGGCTATCGCGACCGCCTGGAGCAAAGCCCCGCAGCACTGAACATTCTCGACTTCATGAGCGAGGTACGTGTCCGCTTGAGCCTGTTCAACGACGTCTCGCATTACGCAGGCGGATAGGAAAGCCAAGCGCGCCATCGCCGGGGCGACGTTCACCTTCACCGGACTCCATCAGACCGGACGGTAGCTCCCCGCTTTCGCTGGGATGACGGCTATCGTTTGGCGGTTTTTCCATCTCTGGGAATCGCCCCCATCGACAGCGGCCGCACAGGCAGTCTGCGCCACACCTGCTGCTTCCTGCCCCGGGCTCGCCGAACAGGCCCGCTGCCAGCCGGTAACCCGCTGCAACCACTCGATCGGCCGCCGGCTGAGCAACGCCGGTTGGCCGGCAAAGACGCGTCCGCTGTAGCCGTCAAGGCAGAGCCAGTCGCCTTCGGCGAGCACGCAGCCGGCGATCCAGCAGCGCGCGGAGAGGTCCAACACCAGTTCGCTGCAGCCGACCAGGCAGACCGGCAGGCTTTCTGAGCTGCTTGGGCGGCAGTGAACATCCGTGGCGTTGAGGGCGCTCCGGGTGATGATTTCTGAGCTGCCTGGGCGGCAGTGAACCTGCTGGCGACTGCTTGTGGTCCTCGCTGGAATTTCTGAGCTGCCTGGGCGGCAGTGAACCGGTCGAGGTCTCGCACCTGCGTGCGCAGGGTTTTCTGAGCTGCCTGGGCGGCAGTGAACTTTTTGTCGATACGGATGTCTTGGCCGTTGATTTTCTGAGCTGCCTGGGCGGCAGTGAACCAAAAGCGAACGCAGCGAGATTCAGCACGCTCTTTCTGAGCTGCCTGGGCGGCAGTGAACGACATACCGCTTGCCGGCACACGCGGTTTTCAGTTTCTGAGTTGCCTGGGCGGCAGTGAACGAATTCGAGCGCATGCTGCCAGAAGATTTTCTTTTCTGAGCTGCCTGGGCGGCAGTGAACAAGACCATCTGCGGATTATCTTGTTCCCGGATTTTCTGAGCTGCCTGGGCGGCAGTGAACTCTGCCGGATTGATCGAAGGCAGTCGCGCAAATTTCTGAGCTGCCTGGGCTGCAGTGAACATTCTGAGCGCCAAGCACGCAAAAGGGGTGGCTTTCTGAGTTGCCTGGGCGGCAGTGAACTGCGGGGAAACCGGCAGCGGCACCGAGGTTACTTTTCTGAGCTGCCTGGGCGGCAGTGAACAAAAAAACGGCCGAGACGCCCCGACCGTTTATTTTCTGAGCTGCCTGGGCGGCAGTGAACCTGGTGGGCTGGTCGATGCCTAGTCGTCGTGATTTCTGAGCTGCCTGGGCGGCAGTGAACGTAATTGACTGGCTTCTTCATTCACGCAAACATTTTCTGAGCTGCCTGGGCGGCAGTGAACAAAGCGCTTTAGCTGACTCTCCCTGTATCTCCTTTCTGAGCTGCCTGGGCGGCAGTGAACTCAGCGGTTTTGCCGAACTCGGTCCGCCAGTTTTTCTGAGCTGCCTGGGCGGCAGTGAACGACACATCGGCATGACGCTCGACGGGCTGATCTTTTCTGAGCTGCCTGGGCGGCAGTGAACGTTGAACTTCCCCCGCCAGCAAACGCGAGCATATTTCTGAGCTGCCTGGGCGGCAGTGAACTAGTTGTGGATCTGGTAGGTGGTGGTGAGATTTTTCTGAGCTGCCTGGGCGGCAGTGAACAATCGCTGGCTGCATGTCGGCGATGACGATGTTTTCTGAGCTGCCTGGGCGGCAGTGAACGATAGAACTCGGCAGAGCTTGTAATTTTAAGCTTTCTGAGCTGCCTGGGCGGCAGTGAACGCCAAAGGCAACGTCCAGCTGCCCAGCTTCGACTTTCTGAGCTGCCTGGGCGGCAGTGAACGCCTGACCAGGCCGGCAATCGCATCTCCCCCTTTTCTGAGCTGCCTGGGCGGCAGTGAACGGCGAGGATTAACGCGGCAGCGCTGGCGCATCTTTTCTGAGCTGCCTGGGCGGCAGTGAACGGCGATGCACCGATGGCGACGCAGCCCTGGCGTTTCTGAGCTGCCTGGGCGGCAGTGAACCGACTCCCCATCGGCCAGCGCTTCCGCGATCCTTTTCTGAGCTGCCTGGGCGGCAGTGAACGCATACTGTCCAGGTATCGCCTCAAGCTGGCCGTTTCTGAGCTGCCTGGGCGGCAGTGAACCCCTGAAATCCGTGGCCGCAGTCGCTGCAGCATTTCTGAGCTGCCTGGGCGGCAGTGAACCCGCTGGGCAGCACATCGTCCAGAACCGTTGCCTTTCTGAGCTGCCTGGGCGGCAGTGAACCCGATCCTGCTGCGCCCATGGCCAGCCGGGCATTTCTGAGCTGCCTGGGCGGCAGTGAACGAGTAGAAACACTGGACGGCCCGGTAAGAGATTTTCTGAGCTGCCTGGGCGGCAGTGAACCAGAAGTCTGGCGGCGTGCTATCGGTGGTGGTTTTTCTGAGCTGCCTGGGCGGCAGTGAACGAGTTGGAGCCCATGCAGATCTGGATCAACAATTTATGAGCTGCCTGGGCGGCAGTGAACACGTGGCCACCGCCGGCGGAACGCTGACGGAATTTCTGAGCTGCCTGGGCGGCAGTGAACGGTGACCGGCGACCCCGGTGACTGTGCCGTAGTTTCTGAGCTGCCTGGGCGGCAGTGAACATGCTCCAGCCCCTCCCGAGCGCTTCTGAATTTTTCTGAGCTGCCTGGGCGGCAGTGAACGCGCCTTCCCTTCGACCTTGGCGACCGCTTCATTTCTGAGCTGCCTGGGCGGCAGTGAACATCGACGAACCGGGCGGCGTGATGCGCACCGATTTCTGAGCTGCCTGGGCGGCAGTGAACGAATTGCCGCGCCATTTCCTCGCAGTGCTTGATTTTCTGAGCTGCCTGGGCGGCAGTGAACGGAGATGGCGGGCGAGAGGATGGCGGCTTGATTTTCTGAGCTGCCTGGGCGGCAGTGAACCGCGACCGTTTCGGCCACGATCTTTTTCACCTTTTCTGAGCTGCCTGGGCGGCAGTGAACAATCGCTAGGCGGTGTGCCGTTGGCGCCGATATTTTCTGAGCTGCCTGGGCGGCAGTGAACATGCAGAAATCCTGCGTCGAATGGAGTCGGTCTTTCTGAGCTGCCTGGGCGGCAGTGAACACAACGACGTTTCGCGCATCAAGCTGCGCGTCTTTCTGAGCTGCCTGGGCGGCAGTTAACGGTTGCGCGCCCTGAGTGGCTGCGGGGATTGCTTTCTGAGCTGCCTGGGCGGCAGTGAACGCCTTGCTGGTCCTTGAGAGCTTTGATGAGATCTTTCTGAGCTGCCTGGGCGGCAGTGAACAGATCGGCGAGAGATTGATTGCTCTGCTCGACTTTCTGAGCTGCCTGGGCGGCAGTGAACGCTGATCATGGCAGTGCCACGCTGCCCACCGATTTTCTGAGCTGCCTGGGCGGCAGGTGTCCCTCCGGCAAAGCTGCAAAACGCCCTGGACAAGGCCGCCGGAAGCCTCCCGCGATCAAATATTTGCACTTTCAGCTGACGTTCCACGCTCAAATCGGGTATGGTGCGGCACATGCACACGCCCCCGAGGGACCGACACCGGCAGATTTCCGAAGACGATCTCGTCTTCATCCGCCCGTCGATCGCCGATCATCCGGCGTCGAGTCGCAAGACCGGGTCGAAGCCGGGGTGTGAAGGGTGGAACCTGGGCTATCCGTGGGTCAAGGACTGTCGCCCGCGGCGATCAGCGCTCGCATGAAGAAACCGCCTGAACAGGTCGATGTCACGCCAGCGCAGATCGACGAACTGCTGGCCCTCGCGAAACCGGTGTTTCCGGCCCCGCAGTACGCCCGGCTCAGCCAGATCCTCTCGACCTTTGTCTTCGTCATGCAGGCCCTGCAGAACACGAAGCTCTCGCTGGCGCGTTTTCGACAGATGGTGTTCGGCGCCCCGACCGAGAGCAAACGCCATCTCCTAAAGCCGCTCCCCCAGACGGACGAAATACCCGCCGCTGCGGATGCGGCCGCGCCCGGAGAGACCGCGGCCGGAGAGACCGCGCCCGCCGAAGCGAGTCCCCCGAAGCCAGGCCACGGCCGCAATAGCGCGGCGAAGTATGTCGATTCGCAGGTCATCGAAGTGAAGCTTCCGGGTCTGAAGGCCGGCGATCCCTGCCCGAACTGCGACCAGGCCAAGGTCTATGCCTCGCCTCCCCGCATCGTCGTCAAAGTGGTCGGCCAGCCACCGATTGACGCCACGATCTACCGCCTGGAAACCCTGCGCTGCCGGATGTGCGAGACGACCTACGTGGCGCCGCTGCCCGAAGGCGTCTGCGCGTCGAAATATGACCCCAGCTGTGCGAGCCTGCTCGCCCAGTTGCGCTACGGCAGCGGGATGCCGTTCCATCGCATCGAAGGGCTGCAGGCGAGCCTCAACGTGCCACTACCGGATTCGACGCAGTGGGACATCCTCTCTCAGGCGGTACCGGCGCCGCGCGCCGTCTTCGACGAGCTGATTCGCGAGGCCGGACAGGCTGATCTGCTGCACTGCGACGACACCCCGATGAAGATCCTGTCGCTGATCGCCGAGAGGAAGCAGATCGAAGCCGCCAGCCTGGAAGCGAAGCGCAAGGCGATCAATACTTCCAGCATCGTCGCCGTGCTCGATGAGGGCAAGCACGTGGCGCTGTATTTCACCGGTCACCCCCACGCCGGGCAGAACCTCTCGGCGGTCCTCGCGAAGCGGGAGCCGGGGCTGGCAATCCCGATGCAGATGAGCGATGCGCTCGCGAGCAACTTCGTCGGCGAGTTCGCGACGATCATCGGCAAATGCATCGCTCATGGCCGCCGCCGTTTTGTCGATCTGGTGCCGCATTTCCCCGAGCACTGCCGCTATGTGATCGAGACCCTGGCCCAGGTCTATGCCCACGAGGCGCATTGCCAGGCGAAAGCGATGTCGCCCGACGAGCGCCTGCTCTACCACCAGGAACACAGCGGCCCGCCGATGCAGGCCATGCGTGACTGGATCGGGGATCAGTTCGCGAAGTCGCTCGTCGAGCCGCACAGCAGTCTGGGCAAGGCCCTGACCTATCTGATCAAGCACTGGGACGGCATGACGCTCTTTCTACGCCAGGCCGGCGCCCCCCTGGACAACAACCTCGCCGAAAGGGCACTCAAGCGGGCGATCATGCATCGCAAGAATTCGATGTTCTACAAGACCCCGAAGGGGGCCGAGGTGGGGGACGTCTACATGAGCCTGATCCATACGTGCGAGCTCTGTCGGGTCAATCCGTTCGCCTATCTGCAGGCCTTGCACAAAAACGTCAGCCAGGTGCTGGCCCAGGCGGCGCAGTGGCTGCCCTGGAATTACCACCAGCAACTTGCCGCCACCTGAGGCGATTTCCAACAAACCTCGTACCGGTATTCTGCCTAATCGTGGAGAAGCGGGTAGATGCATCCGCCTGTGGCCGCCTGCTTCCTCGGCTTGGCGGGTAGAGGAATTTCCTGAAATCACCTGAGCGCTGGCGACCCTACGCCGCGAGGCGGCGCCAGGCCGGCGCCGCGCGGGTCCGCGTGGGGTCGCCGGCCATCAGCAGCACCTGCAGCTCGCAAGCCTGAAGCGGCTGGAGCGGCGCCGTACCATCGGGCCAGAAGGCAAACCGGCCACTCGACAGACGCTTCTGGCAGAGCCAGAAACCCTGGCCATCGTAGACCAGAATCTTGATCGCTGTCCGTGCGCGGTTGCGGAAGATGAACAGCCCGCCGCTGAACGGATCGGCCGCCAGGCGCTGCCGGCAGATGCCGGCCAGCCCATCGATGCCGGCCCGAAAATCGATCGGTTCGACCGCGACCAGGAGACGCATGTGCGGCGTGATCTGGATCATGCGGCGCACCAGAAGGCGCTGCACAGGCCGGCGAGACCGGCCAGGCCCGGGCCATTGAGTTCCACCCGCATCTTGGCGCCGCGTGGGTTCTCGAGTTCTATCGTGCACTCGCAGAGGCGCTGAGCGACGGGCTCCTGGGCGGGCGACACCGTCAATTCGACGAACCGGGTTTCATTTCCCCTGGTCCCGAGCGCCCCCCCGGCCTGCCCCTGCTGGCGCCGCTTCAACCCTTCATAATTCAGCTGGAGTTCCCGCGCGGTGACGTGCAGGCCGTGTTCTCGTGCGATGCCAACCGCCGCCGCCCACAACGATCGAGGAATGTGCTCCCCGCGTCCCCGCGTTTCACGCCAGCCCTTGAACCGCTCCCGTACCTCCGCCAGGCTCTCGCCAGAACCTACTGCCGCCACCTTCTCCAGGTTGTCCATCTGCCGCTCCTCTTCAGGTTGAATTCGCAGCCAACCTTACCAAGGACGTCCAGCGATTTCATGCAATCTTGCCGGAAGGACACGGCGGCAGTGAACTTTTTCGTGCCCTGCATGACCAGCCCCATCTCTTTCTGAGCTGCCTGGGCGGCAGTGAACACCTTCCGCGCACCGGTGCGTTTCTCGGTACCTTTCTGAGCTGCCTGGGCGGCAGTGAACCATTCGTGGCCGCTACCGGCGTCCTGATCGTTTTTCTGAGCTGCCTGGGCGGCAGTGAACATGGGCGCCAGAAGTGTGCGCGTGTCGAGGTCTTTCTGAGCTGCCTGGGCGGCAGTGAACGAGGCCGTGGGTGACGGCATGGATGCGATTCATTTCTGAGCTGCCTGGGCGGCAGTGAACTCAAAAAGTTCGCCGTTCTCGATATTCCTGATTTTCTGAGCTGCCTGGGCGGCAGTGAACCACACGCCACTGAACCTTCCGCAAATGGAGTTTTTCTGAGCTGCCTGGGCGGCAGTGAACGGCCTGTGCTACGCCAAGTCCGAGAGCTACATTTTCTGAGCTGCCTGGGCGGCAGTGAACCTGTTTCGGCTGCTTCAGTTCCTGCATCGTGCTTTCTGAGCTGCCTGGGCGGCAGTGAACGGTAGGCTGCAACGATGGCGTCCCGCTGCTCATTTCTGAGCTGCCTGGGCGGCAGTGAACGCTAAGGCCATGCGCGACGGCGGAGTTTTCAATTTCTGAGCTGCCTGGGCGGCAGTGAACAATTCGGCGATCAAAGGGGAGAGGAAGCGGCCTTTCTGAGCTGCCTGGGCGGCAGTGAACGACATCTACGCGACAGGCGAGATCCCCGACCATTTCTGAGCTGCCTGGGCGGCAGTGAACCGTCGTAGTCTGAGACGCCGCCGGCAGACGAGTTTCTGAGCTGCCTGGGCGGCAGTGAACATGCAGCTGTTTTACAACTCGCTGGACAAAGCCTTTCTGAGCTGCCTGGGCGGCAGTGAACACGGAGTGGAGCCGGCGCCGTCTTGCCTCGCGATTTCTGAGCTGCCTGGGCGGCAGTGAACGTTGTCCGCGCTTCTTGGCTTCAGTGATCAGATTTCTGAGCTGCCTGGGCGGCAGTGAACTTCAACATTCCGTACACGCCGGAAGTCGAGAGTTTCTGAGCTGCCTGGGCGGCAGTGAACCCGCGCGGAAGTCATAACCCCTTTGCGCATGCTTTCTGAGCTGCCTGGGCGGCAGTGAACTTGGTGCTGCGTCGGCCTTGGCATTTCTATCATTTCTGAGCTGCCTGGGCGGCAGTGAACGGCGTCATATTGAAAATCGTAGAGTTCATAAATTTCTGAGCTGCCTGGGCGGCAGTGAACATATATACGCAAGGTAGTTGATGGAGTTCGCGGTTTCTGAGCTGCCTGGGCGGCAGTGAACGGCAGGCCGAAAGAGCAGATTGACCTCGGCGTTTTCTGAGCTGCCTGGGCGGCAGTGAACTGGATCGTCGTTGCGCGCACCGCTGCACAAGCATTTCTGAGCTGCCTGGGCGGCAGTGAACTATGTGCTCTACCTATTCGATCCATCATGGGCTTTCTGAGCTGCCTGGGCGGCAGTGAACGTCAGGTGCTCCTCGAGGGTTTTCTCGATCGCTTTCTGAGCTGCCTGGGCGGCAGTGAACAAGAGGGGTCAGAAGTCTGGCGGCGTGCCAGCTTTCTGAGCTGCCTGGGCGGCAGTGAACTCGCCGGAGGAAGATGCGCGCATTCTCGCTGATTTCTGAGCTGCCTGGGCGGCAGTGAACACCGGACCGGCTCAGCCAGGATAATGCGCACATTTCTGAGCTGCCTGGGCGGCAGTGAACCTGATCGGCGGCAGTGTTGGCGCCCGGATTGTTTTCTGAGCTGCCTGGGCGGCAGTGAACCTCGGGTGGCGGCGGGGCGTCGTCGCCGGTCATTTCTGAGCTGCCTGGGCGGCAGTGAACATCTGAGCATTCAGTTGCGTTCGGTTGCGTTCTTTCTGAGCTGCCTGGGCGGCAGTGAACGGCCTGCAAAGCAAGGAGACCTTCTGGGAGCCTTTCTGAGCTGCCTGGGCGGCAGTGAACGACGAGGAGACCTCGGTGGCGCTTGCAGATCATTTCTGAGCTGCCTGGGCGGCAGTGAACTCCGGGGCATCTGCGAATGTCGGCCACCCAAATTTCTGAGCTGCCTGGGCGGCAGTGAACTTGCGACGCGTCGGGTGTCGCTTGCGATGATTTTTCTGAGCTGCCTGGGCGGCAGTGAACGCAGTTCCACCCCACCTAGTACACGAGTAATATTTCTGAGCTGCCTGGGCGGCAGTGAACGAGGTTGCTTTGTCGACCTACAACACTGCTGCTTTCTGAGCTGCCTGGGCGGCAGTGAACCGAATCCGCGAATCATCGTCTGGTTTGCAATTTTTCTGAGCTGCCTGGGCGGCAGTGAACAGAGATCAGAAGGGCATCGGCGCTTTCATGGCTTTCTGAGCTGCCTGGGCGGCAGTGAACATCGGGCTTGGCCCATCTGCAAATCAGTACTTTTTCTGAGCTGCCTGGGCGGCAGTGAACGGCGCGACACCTACGACATGAGTCCTGAATGCGTTTCTGAGCTGCCTGGGCGGCAGTGAACAGCATGTCGTCGCGGACCTTCTCGATCTGCGCTTTCTGAGCTGCCTGGGCGGCAGTGAACACCTGATCACCGCCTACACCAAGGCGCTGTTCTTTCTGAGCTGCCTGGGCGGCAGTGAACGATGGACGGCAAAAGTCTGGAATGCCGGCAAGTTTCTGAGCTGCCTGGGCGGCAGTGAACCTAATGTCTCCAGCGTTTCGCCGAGTCCATCTTTTCTGAGCTGCCTGGGCGGCAGTGAACGTCGTGAGCGTGATTGCCGAAAGCGTTTGCTTTTTCTGAGCTGCCTGGGCGGCAGTGAACGACCCCGATCTGCCCGTTGCGCACCGAGGAGTTTTCTGAGCTGCCTGGGCGGCAGTGAACGCGGTGCGCAGCGCGTAGGGCTCGGCGCGATCTTTCTGAGCTGCCTGGGCGGCAGTGAACACCAATGCCGCCGGATGTTGGGGTGCTGCATATTTCTGAGCTGCCTGGGCGGCAGTGAACCTGGCCCTCTGTTCTTATGAAAATTCCTATTATTTCTGAGCTGCCTGGGCGGCAGTGAACATGCTGCAGTCGCCGGAGTACAAGCGCTGGCTTTTCTGAGCTGCCTGGGCGGCAGTGAACCTTGGGCGCACCGTAGCGGCAGTGACGAGCAATTTCTGAGCTGCCTGGGCGGCAGTGAACAGCAGCATGTCTGCCGCCCTGGTTACGCTATCTTTCTGAGCTGCCTGGGCGGCAGTGAACGGCGATCAGCGCGCCGAGTGTGGTTGCGGTTTCTTTCTGAGCTGCCTGGGCGGCAGTGAACCGGTCTGTGGCGCTTTTTGACTCATGGGATTATTTCTGAGCTGCCTGGGCGGCAGTGAACGATCTCATTCAAGTCTGTTATCGCGTGCGCAATTTCTGAGCTGCCTGGGCGGCAGTGAACGGCGTGTGCTCGATGATGCCGGCTATTTTGATTTTCTGAGCTGCCTGGGCGGCAGTGAACCTGCTCGCGCAGTTTGTTGGCTGCGATGTGCATTTCTGAGCTGCCTGGGCGGCAGTGAACGGATCAAGCGCCTATCCTGCGGGTATCTCTCTTTTCTGAGCTGCCTGGGCGGCAGTGAACCAGCGGCGGTGCAGGCAGCAATCGGGCGAGATTTTCTGAGCTGCCTGGGCGGCAGTGAACTATTAACAGTGTCTCCGCGAACCCCATCAACGTTTCTGAGCTGCCTGGGCGGCAGTGAACCAGCCGAGGGCAATGCGGTTCGGCGATGACTTTTTCTGAGCTGCCTGGGCGGCAGTGAACACCACGAAGCTTGACCCGCTGCAGGACCTCCAGTTTCTGAGCTGCCTGGGCGGCAGTGAACGAGAAAACGGAAGAACTCGCCCGCGACCTTGGTTTCTGAGCTGCCTGGGCGGCAGTGAACATACGCTCAAGCAGATCAGGATCGTCTGTTTTTTTCTGAGCTGCCTGGGCGGCAGTGAACGATGGCCGACCGCTCGCAGTGGGCGCGCACGATTTTCTGAGCTGCCTGGGCGGCAGTGAACCGACGAGATCACCGGCATGGCGATCCCGATGCCTTTCTGAGCTGCCTGGGCGGCAGTGAACTCCGGCAGCTTGAGGGTATCGCTACCGAATTCTTTCTGAGCTGCCTGGGCGGCAGTGAACTTCTTTCGTTTCGCTTCTGATCCTCACCATGTTTTCTGAGCTGCCTGGGCGGCAGTGAACTCAGAAGAGACGACACCCCGCCGCTTGCCGCGTTTCTGAGCTGCCTGGGCGGCAGTGAACTAGTAGTCAGTCATGTTGAAACGCGAGGATAGAGCCGAGCGAGCTTACGTCGGGCATCCTGGGAGGTAAATTGCCACTTGACGGGGACGGCTTTGGCATTGCGCTCGCGGATGTTGCTCTCGACATGGCGTCGCAGGGTGGCTTCGTCAGGAATGCGTTGCGACAGGCACATATTGGAGAGGACCGCCAACTCAATTTCGGCGATGTTCAGCCAGCTCCCATGCTTTGGGGTGTAGTGGAATTCGAGCTTCTTGGCAATGGCTCGCGCCTCTTCGGGTGGAAAGGCTTCATAGAGCGAAGCCGGTTTGTGCGTGTTCAGATTGTCCATCACCAGGCGAATGGTCGTCGCTTCCGGAAAGCACTCGACGACGTGCTTCATCGTGTGAGCAAAATCGATCCTGGTTCGACGCTCGGTGATCAACACTTCCCGCCAACCGCGCTTCGGTTCGCAGATCATCATCACGTCGCGAACGCCATGGCGCACATATTCCGTGTCAAAGCGGGCCGGCGCACCCGGCTCGACCGCAAGAGGCAGGCGAACTTCCCCGACCAACTGCTTTGGGCTTTCATCGAAGCAGACGACAGGATAGGCGGGATCGTAAGGGGCTTCGTACAGATCAAGCACGTCTTCCATCGGCGCGACAAAATCTGCCCCGACCTCGGGAATGCACCATTCCTGCTGTTGCCACGGTTTCAACGTGTTTTTTTTTAGAAGCTGCCGGACCGCTTCATGGCTGAAGGAGTCCGCAAAGCCCAGTTGCACCACTTGATCAGCCAACAGCCGCAAGGTCCAATGATCATGCCCTTCGGGCGCTGGCGTACACGCCACCGCAATCACCTGGGCGCACTGCTTTTCGGTCAACTTGGGGGCGGCTCCCGGCCGTGGTCGGTCCTCCAGGGCTGCCTCGATCCCTTCCTCGACACACCTTTGCCGAATCCTGCCGACCATGCTCGCAGAAACATCCAGCGCCTCCATGATCTCTTTGTCCGGACAGCCCTCTGCCGCCTTCAGCAGAATTCTTGCCCGCGTTTGCTTGCGAGCCGTGCTCTTTCCCTTGTGCGTCAAGGATTTCAGTTCTTCAGTTTCTTCCGCCGTCAGGGTCACTCGATACTTGATCGCTGGCATCTTCGTCTCCTGAGAGTTCATCACCTCAGCGACTATGTCCGCACCACAGCTCTCAAATTCAAGATGACTGACTACTAGCTAGTTTTCCCGGTAATACGCTGATTGTTAAAGACGATAGCCTGTTTTTCCAGGTTTACCCCAAGTTACTGTTGAATTTCCAAGTAGCTGATTTTTATCAGCTACTTGGAAGCCCCAAAAAAAGGGTCAAAACCAGGGGACGGTGGCGGTGGAACTCAGGCCATAGGCACTGAACGGGCCGGGCGACGGCTGCTCCTGAAGTGGCAGGTGTTCAACGAACAGACGGAACTGCTGGCCGGTGGTCTGGCTGTTCAGTATAACGTAGGGCAATGTCAGCCGTTCGGCTGCACTATCGGGAATGGCCTGCTTGGCCTGCTCGGCGCTGATGCCTTTGCGCATCACCAAGCGGCGGCGCAGACGTTCCGGATTGCTCTTGGCCTGGACCCGGCGCACCACCCTATAGCCTTTTGGGGTGGGGACGGGCCCGGTCTCGCTGATGGTGATATGGTCCCGCATACCCCGTAGCCAGTCACCGACCATGAAGCTGGCCAAGGGTACTGCACTGCCGTGCAAGCGTAGGCGTGCACCCAGGCCGTTCCTGGTCACGTCCGGAAAACTAAGGCCGATGTTCTGTCCGCCCTGTGCCGCCAGCCCCCGATGCAACTTGCCGTAGAGGGCGTTCATCAGCACATTGACCGGAAATTCCGGGTCGGGCAGCAGGCGGATATCCACATAAGCGTCCACGCCTCAATCCTTCTCGCCGAAGACGCCACCGCGGATCAGGGTGGCCATGACAAAATGTTGGTCACCGGCAGCGGGCGCCTTGTCCTTGAGCACCCAGGTGTCGAGCAGGTTGTAAAAGTCCGCTTTCTGCCTGGGTTGACGGTAAGCCTTACCCTGAGAGGTGACAGAACCGTAGGGCTCGACAGCGATGGGGCCCATCATTTGGCTATCATCGTCCGGATACCAGGTGTCGATGGTGCGTAGGGCATTGCCGATTTTCTGGCTGTGAATGGCCGCTACACCACCCACGGTGTAGAGGGTCTTGCTCTTCTGCCCCTTCTTGTCGCCCCGGTCGAGGATGAGTTCCTGCGAAGGGTAAATCTCCTGGCCGTCACCGACCCGGACATAGGCCACCACATCCAGCAGGGTGTGAGATTGACCCGCCAGTCCTTCTTCGATAACCCGAGTCAACGCTGCGAGAGCGGCTTCGTCAGAGTTCTCCACCGTGAACTCACGCAACTTGAAAGCAAGGGCGTCAAAGCTCCATTGCTGCGCGGCCTGAGCGCCGGCCCGGTGGCTGATGTCTACCTGCACTTGTTCCGCACCGATCCGGTTACGCCAGAGGAAACGACCGTTGGCCAGGTTGATGGCGTAGCGACGGGCCAGTTCGCCGAAGCCGATTTCGCTGACGTAGCTTTGCACGGTGGCTTGCAGCTTGGCTTGGTAGTCGGCGTTGTTGCATGCGGAGGGTGTGCCAGCTCCGCCCAGCACCCGCAGAGTGAAGCGCAGGCGGGCGGTGTCTGCGTCATTGGGCAGGGTGGCGACGTCCACTGTCTGGAGGTTGGGGGACTGGATCGAGGCGTCCAGTTTTGCCGGATCCTGGTCTTTGGTGGCCAGGCGGTTCGAGATGGTGCCGCGAACAGATTTCTCACGCACAGTGATGGCGGGCCACTGGGCACCGTTGTTTTTCTCTTCCCAGCGCCCTGCACTGAACAGCGCATCGGAGGGGTCGAGCTTACGTTCAAAAGCGAGTACGGAAGCGGTTTTGAGTTCGGCCTTGGCCATGATGTTGATCCTTAAGCGATGCCGTTTTCAACGGCGAGGGTGGCGGAATAGCGGTTGATGCAGCGGTAAAGGCCGGCATCAGGATCGGATTCGACGTACCAGAGCAGCTGTTGCAGTTCGGTAAGACGCTGCGGACCGATCCACTGGCCCAGGGAATAAAGGCTCTCGACGAAACGGAAGGGCGTGGTTTCGTCGCGAGTGTTGTTTACTTGTCCCGGTTCGTAGAGCGGAGAAATACCCGCATAGCCGATGGGTAGGGGCACCAGCCATCCAGGGGGCTTTCTGATCTGCCATGCCACCTCTTCGGGTTTGGCCGGGTCGGGGATGTGGGGCTCGACGTTGAGGCGGCACAGGTCGAGCAGGGCGTCCAGAGCCGTAGCGGCACGGCCCATGTCCGCCAGGCGCTCCTGGAGCAAGTCTTCCCGCTGCACCAGGGCGAAGCCGGGTAGCAGGCAGCGGCGCAGCTTGCGAAAGCCGTCAACCTGGCCTTCCAGATGATCGGGCAGGTTTTTCCATTGGGCAACATAACGCGCACCACGCCGGGTGGGCAGAATGCTGCCGCCGGCCAAACGCATGCCCTGAGCCAGATGGGCGGCGGATTCGGCTAAATCTTGCCCTTCAGAACCGTAAAGTTCGTCCTTCACGGCGATAACCAGGGTCACTTCAAGATGGGCGCGCCCTTCTTCCACCAGAGCCGTGGGTGCGCCGTCCTTGCCCATGGGGTTGCGGGTGAGGCGAAAGACCTGGGTCCGCTTGCCGGCAGGCCTGGCTACTTGGGGATCAAAACTGTGGCAGAGGATGCCCACCCCGACGAACCCCTCAGTCAGTCGGCCGCTCTGCCGCAAACGACGCTCCAGGGCGTGGGCGAAACCCGTGAAGGCGGTAGGCGAGGGAAAGCCCCAGGTCAGTGGGGCGGAAATGGCATTGGCGTTTTGTACTTTGAGGCGAGGCAGGATGAGCAGGCCGCCAGCCGGGATCAGGCGATTAGTCATTGTCGGTCAGTTCCAGTCGAATCAGGTGCAGTTCGGCATCGAGGATGCCTTGCCAGGCCTCGGCCTCGGGTTGGCCCATGGCGGTGCGCTCCGTGGTGATGGCGGCATTCAGCCAGTTGCCGAAACGCAGGCAGATTTCAGCCGGCCAGTCGCCACGCCGGTATTGGGCCGCGAACTCCTCATCCAGGATGGCACGGGCCGGATCCAGCCAGCACTTTTCCGCTTCACTGAGTCGGCACGCCGGTTGCGCACTCCAGCCAGCGTCTAGATCATGGATTTCGGCGGCGAATTGAAATAGCTCGTCGCGGATGGCATCCACCAGTTCGGCTCGTTTGCTGCGGATACGGAGGTTGCTGTCGGCCTTTGCCACACTCTGCAAAAACTTGCGCAAGGCCCGGGTGAGTTGCCGAACCTTGGGGCGATAACCGAACCGGCGGGAGAAAACGCTTTCCATCTGCAGCGGTGGACTGACCGGATCGGACTGCCACACCGGGGGCAAGGAGGGCAACAGCCAGTTTTCGCCATAACGTTCGCTGTTCAATTGGCTGATATTCTGGGGCTTGGTGCCACCGAATTTTTGGATGGCCAGGTCCGGATATTCCCGATAGCCATGAGGATGGGGACGCTCACCCCAATGAGCTTGCCGGGCAGCCTTGGCTTCCTCGGAGAAACGATCCTGGCGGATGCCAATCCATACCGAGTGCACTAGGACTGTGGAAAACAGGGGCGCCAGCAGATGGTAACCGCCATTTGCCAAGGGCCAGTAAAGCTGCTTTGCCAGATGGTGTGAGGAGGGGGGGCCGTTTGGCTCGGGTAGGGTGGCGAAAACGGCCATCCAGGCTTCGGCTTCCTCCGCATCGTCGGACAAGGCGGCCGCCAAGGCGGGTTCCCTCGCCATGGCCATTTTCAGCAGCGACTGGCCATCCACGTCAAGGCGTAGAAATTGATACACATCGAGGGCCGCGGCGTTGCCCACTACGTCCGACGGCAAGTTCTCCACCAGGGTATGGCTGCCGATTTCCAGGGGACTTGCATTCGGGTTGCCGGTGCTGCTCAGGCTGGAACCGCGGGCTTCCGGATGGGTGAATTTGAGAGCGTGGCTGACCTGCTGAATCTGCCAAACCCGCCGGGCTGCGTCGGCAATCCAGGTGCGAGGCTGATATTTTTCCAGCAGCTTTTGCCGTGCTTCCTCCTGGCCTGGTTTCAGTTCGCCCGCCTTGGATTGAAAACGGTCCTGGAGGAACGAAAGTATGGTTTGCCGAATCTGTTGGGTGCTCATTGTGGCAGTGGTAATAGGGGCCACGGTTGTTTTCTCCTGCGGATTAAAGGTCAGGTAAAAATCGCCCCGGATGAAGTCTACAGGGCCGTAGATGCTCATCGCTTCGGATGGGTTGCGCCCCCTCCTTATTGCCGCATCGGCTTCTGCGACTGAGTTCTCGCGCCACGCGAGAGGGTTGCTTTTCCTTGTACCGGGTGGTGCAAGACTCGGTACAGGCTCTGACACGGAGAGTAATGGGTGTAAAAACAAAAGTCAACCAATCATTTCTAAATAGCAAATAGCACTATGTGTATCATCCTTCACTTTGGCCAGTTGCGCCATGAGACAATCCGCTTACTGCTGAAACAGCAGTTCAGAAAAATCAGTGCTACATAGCCACGTGACTGCCGGTCCGGCAGCAGCCGGGGCCGATGCCCCGGCAATTCTTTCTATGGTCGGTATCTGCTGAAGCCCAGCATCGGGTGATAACGCCAAATCTGCTCGCCGGTTCTGCCGGGCAGATCCAGGCTGCCGAATTTCCGGGCGCAGGCGGCTTGTTCCATCTGTTGGGCCTCGGCCAGTGCCTGCAACTCCTCCAGATAGTCCGGTGCACCCCAAGGCGTGATGCCTCTGCCGACAGTCAACTCGGCCGCTTGCCAAAGGTTGCCGACCTGGATTTCTCTGCCGTCATCTTCCAGTTGAACAAAGCGAAGCCGGCCGTCCTCATCGGGCACCAGGGCGTAACGTAGTCGTCCCTGTGGATCGGCCCGAAATGGACGGCGTTGTTGTAGCTCGGCACACAGGCTGGCCCGTGTTGTCCACCAGCAATGAACGGGCTGACCCTTCTGGTCCTGCCCGGGGCTGGCACCCAGCATCAGGTCTTGCAGGCGGGCGTGCTCCAGATCCACCAGGTTGCTTCGGGGTTCCAGGCGATCCCGTTCTCGGATGCGTGCGGTCGCGTCTATGATCTGCCATTGCGCGTCGCTGAGCAGTTCGGTCAAGTGGTGGCGGTTGAGCGGGAAACTGTCGCTCTCGAAGCCCGGCCGCAGGAAGGCAAGCTTGCCATTGCCCTGGGCCAGATGGAGGACGTTGGTGTCCAGCAGGTAAAGATTGGGCCGATCTGCGGCGCAGGCTCCGACTCGATGGCGACGCACCCGGCCTGCGAGCTGGATGATGGAACGTATGGACGACGGTTCGACAATGGCCCAGTCATAGTCGTGGTCGCGCCCCACTTCCGCCACGGCGGTGGCCAACACGACGAAAATCTGATCTGGTTCGGGGCTTGCATCCAGTCTCTGACGCATGGCGGGATCGGTGAATACGGCTTCCGGTTGGTGGCGCTTGAGTGTTGCATCAAGCTCCCGTTCTATCGCCGCCCGTATCAGCAGGGGGTGGCGGGAGTGGTAGACGCAGAGGTGGATGCGGCAGCCTTCCTCAGCGCCCAGGAGATAGAGTTCCCTCGCCACATCGAATAGCGGGTCGATATTGGCCATGCGAATCAGGCCGAAACTGACCCGTTTGCCGGTTTTCCCATCGACGCTGTGATGTTGGCGGTGCAACTCGTGCAGGTATTGCCGCAGATATCCGGCCAGTCCGGTGCAAATGGCTACCCTGGTTTGGCCAGAGGCGATGGGTAGGGGTTTAATCCGTGCCTGGCGGCGGATTTCGGTTTTGGCAAGGCTCGTCAGTCGCTTGTCTACAAAGCGCCGATGATGGATCAGGTAGCTGTCGCCTTTGCTGTGTTCGCCGGCATCCACACCGAATTCGTCGAACCAGGCGCAGCACACGGCGTCTCGCGCCCCCGGTTCGCCTCGATGGCGCTGATATTCCTGGCGGCCCGCTTGATAAGCCAGAAACAGTCCTTGTAGCAGGGCCGGCGGCAGGGTGGCCGACGAGAGCAGTACCCGGCTGCCCAGCATGCCGGCCCAATGCACCAGCCGGGTGAGGGCAGGAAGATCCTCTATGCCGAAGTCGTCCGGCTCGTCCAGCACCAGGTCCGAACTCATCAGCCGCAACATGGGGGCGATCTGATGCCCGCCTCGGGTGCCTTCAGTGGCAGGCATCAGATGGTCGATTGTACAGACCAGCACCGGGGCGTCGATCAGGCGCAGGGCGTCACTGTTTTCCCTCAACCATTTCTTCAGTGGTCCGTCTTCGAGGCTGCCTTCATAGTTCACATGGTTGTACTCGGGCAGCAGTGGCGCGGCGGATTCGGAGCCGGTGGATTGCCGTTCGTGCTGATACTCGTGGAGCGCCCGGGTGGCCGCGCCGCCTACGAGCACCGCCATATCCGTCGGCCCCATGTGCAGACGTTCCCGGTAGGCGTCACCCGTTTGCAGGGTGAGGGTACGCAGGCCCAGTGCTACAGTGAACCGGGCGCCGAGTTGGGCATCGGCCAGGCCGTAGAGGATGCGGCCGTTCGCCAGGGTCTTGCCGCAGCCGGTGGAGGCCATGTTCACCCCGAAAAAGCCTTGCTTGGAAGCGTTCTCCCGCAGCCCTTCGGCTAAATCAAAGGCGGAATTCTGCCAGCGGAACGCCCCCTTGCTACGCTCCCGGAAGCCTTTATGGCGAGCAATGCGGGGTAATTGGTCGGCCAGTCGGGGCAGGGTGCGCATGATACGGCCAGCGCTCACTTCCACCCCGATCAGATGCTCGTCCAGCCGTTGCTTCAGCGCCCGGAGACCTTTTTCGTCCGGGCCGGTGGTATTGGCGTAAGGCACGGCTTTCTTGCCGATGATTGGGTCGCCGTACAATTGGCTGCTGGGCTGCGCCGAGTAGTAATGGTCCGCCAGCATCAGGGCCAAACGGGAGAGATGCAGCACGTAAGGGCTATCGAGCAGCCTGGCCGCAGCGCCTTCGCCCACCAGGCCAGGTCGTTGCTGAATCGCCGCCGCCACCTTGGCCGCATGCTGGCGCCAGTGGCGGCTATCCCAGGAGAGTCCTCTCTTGAACTGCCAGCAGGCATCGGCCACCTTGGTTTCCTTGGCGTTGGTCGGCTCGCGGCTGCCGCACCAATGGTGCTCGATCAGTTCCGGCAGGCGCTTCAGAAGTCCTTGTCGGAGCTCATCTATCGGCAACGGCAGGCGGTGATGGCTGAGGATCAACCAGCCTACTACCTGCGCCAGGGGTGGCAGGTTCTTGAACGGGCTGTCCTGTCGTGGAGCGCCGTCGGTTTTCAAATTGGCGAGGCGGCATTCTCCCAACTGTTCCGGCAAGGCGACAAGCCCGGATAGCCAGGCTTCATCCTGATCGCCGGACTGGCGGACAAAGGCTTCAAACAGTCGCAAAGAAACCCACTCGTGCCGGAAGGCGTCGGCAACTGGTACGGCACTGCTCAGCTTTTTTTGAAACGCGTCGTTGGCCTTGCCGAAGTCGTGGAACAGGGCCGACAGCTGGGCCAGCAGGCGGATGTCCTCGGCGCTGTGCCAGTCGTTTTCGTCCCCGGCGCGCAGCACATCGCGTTGAGTCATGTTGGTCGGGGTGGCGCCCCGGGCATTGAACTGGCGCAGGTTACCGACGACCCAAATCAGTTCGCTGTGGTCCTTGCCGCGTATCCAGTGGCAGGCGACGGCGGTATTCTTGCGGGCACTCTTGCGTAGCAGGCGGTAGAGCGTGTCCAGGCCGGCCTGGGTAATGGCAGTTTGCCAGCTGCGGTCGCCGCGCCGTTCGGCGAACTGGTCCAGAATGCGGCGGGTTTCGGTGAGGGCATTCTTGCTGCATTGGGAAATGAGCAAGACGTTCATGGCGCGCGGCCACCGAGATCCTGGGCCACGGCCTTCAGGGTATCGATCATGAAATCCAAAGACTCGCTGGCGGTGAAGCTGTCGATGCAGGCTTGACGAAAAGTCTGCTCGTCGTCGCCATTGGCGGCGGAAATAAAGGCCTGGGGCAACACGATGGCATCTTTGACCAGGTCGGCCACGTCGAACACCAGTCCGCCGCGCCGGGTCTTGCCGTGCAGGATGGCCAAGCCGTGGGGCAGGCCGAGCACCCAGGTAGCGCTGGCGCCCAGGCCATAGGCGAGATAGTTGCCGTGGTCGAGAAAACGATTGGCCGGGTCGGTGCCGGTGCCCTTCTTGGCGCGAATGAAGTCGCCGTAGTCCATTGCGTTTGCAGCGAACTTGAACAGCCTCTTGGTCAGACGAGCTTCTTCGGTGAGCAGCGCGGTGCCGTCCTCTGCGGAGTCGATACCTTTTCGGGAGGTATCCAGGGCCGCCATGACAGTCTCCTTTGGTATTTGGAAACCTTTGTCTGCCAGTGTGCGGTCTTGGCACCAGAGTCGGGTAATCCGGTCCAGTCTGGCGCGCTGAAATGCCTTTGCTGCTTCCAGACGAAGACCATCATCGAACCAGAAGCGCACCCAGGCTTGCAAATATTGGGTCGGTCGGTATTCGCTTTGAGGCGACAGCCAGGCGACCTCAACGTCGATTTCATGGGCGCTGTAGAGGGGCGTGCCTCCGCCACCGCAGAAGCCAACCATGACTCCGGCCTTGGCCAGCTCGCGCATGGCCGCCTGAGTCAGCGACGTGCCCGTGCCGAGCAACAGCGTGGTGGTATTGGCGATGGGAATGTTCCAGTAGAGGGACTGTTTCCCCTCGTCGGTGACGTATTCCACCCGGCCGCCATTGACCAGCACCCGGCAATGCTCCAGGTAGTAGAGATTCGCGCGCTTGGAGTGGAGTATGGTCTTGAGATCAGATGGGGAAAAGATGTCCATAGTTTTTTCGGTAGGGGAAATGCTGATTAATGAACCCTGCTGCTGGGTCTGCGGCGCCAAACGTTGGAGCAGACACGCAGGAACCGTCAATTTATGCTAATCCATTGCTATGCGCTGAGCAGCGCCGCATTTATCTCTTGCCGGTGCAGTGCCAGCCATTCGCCCACCATCGACAACGCCCGGCCCGGTAAGGAACCTGCGCATAGATCGCCGTGGTTTGCTGGCTCTTGCGGTTCAGGCTCTTGCCGATGATGGTCAGCGATGCGCCCGTGCGTGCCTGCCAGCTTCCCAGGGTGCGCCGCAGATCATGCAGGGTTACGCCGTTCGCCTCGTTGTGTCCGTAGAGGATGCCGGCCCGCTCCATGATCCTGATGACGTCTTTCTTGGGTTCTACAGGGTGCCTCCTCGCCCCCGACCCGGTGAACCGGCGCGCGCTCTTCGAGGGCGTCGGTTTGCGCTGACTTGATGGACTATCCAGGACGAGTTGCTGTCGATCGAAGAGTTGTGGGAGGCAAAGCCTCCGGATGTCGCCGCTGCCCTCTGATCGCTGGCGAAACTTCATTCTCAGCAGGATCGGATCTTCCGTACCACCCTTTTGTACGCCCGACTGACGGCAGCGGAAGCCCGGAAGCAATTGCGGATGCCATGCGGGGGTGCCATGCTTTACCGAAGAAGTCCTGCTCTTGCCCCAGGTGGGGCATCTTCATCCGGCCTGCCCGATGGGATAAGCCTTCGGCAGAAATCGCCTTGCCTGAGACCGCTTGAGGATCAGCGCTCCCGTTGTCGATGCGCCAGCGCGCGCAGGATGGCATCGAGCACGTCGTCGAGATGTTTGCCGAAATCTTCGGCGAGAAAACGCAGGACGAAATAGCCGTTCTCCTGCAGCAGCGCGTCCTTGCGTCGGTCGCGACGGTAGGCTTCAGGGTCGTTGAGATGTTGCCCGCCGTCGATTTCGATCGCCAGTCGTGCATCGGCGGCGAGGAGATCGACTTCCATTGCGCCGTGGCCGTCGAAAGATATCGGCAGGTCGGCGTTGAGACGGAACTTGCCGGCGCTTTCGGCAAGCGTTTCGAGGCGGCGGTAGAGAAAGGCTTCGCTCGCGCTGCGCGCCTGCTCGACGCCCTGCGCCGCCGCATCGGGCTCATGCGCGACGTGGACGAAGAGGCTGCCGAGCTGCGCGTCGACGCCGTCGCGAACGAGGCGCTGGACGCTCGCCGCATAGTTCTGCTTCCATTGCGGATCGACCGGTAGCGGCACTTCGGGTGGCCATCCCGGCACGGCACTCGCCGGCAGCACAATGCTGTAACCGAGCGCTTCGTAGCCCTTGCAGCGGCGGTCGAACATGCGCGCCAGCATCGGCACCTCGAGGTCGGCGTAATCGTGGATGCGCACTTCGCGCTTGCTGTCGTGCAGGCGATGCAGGCGGCCGGCGTACTGGGCGATGGTCCCCCGCCAGGAAACCGGCAAGGTCAGGAAAAGCGTGTCGAGACGGGCGTCGTCATAGCCCTCGCCGATCGTGCTGCCGGTCGCAAGAACCACGCGCTCTTCGTTCGCGGCAATCGCCGCCAGGCGCTCGCGCACCTCTTTCAATGGCCTGCCACCCATGCCGCCGCGCAGGACGACGAGATGGCGAACGAGCGGTGACAATTGCTCGGCAAGGATATCGAGGTGATCGATTCGCTCGGTCAGGACGAGCGGCGAACGCCCCTCACGCAGCGCCTCCGTGACGTCGCCGACGATCAGGCGATTGCGCCGTTGGTCGCTGATCAGCGCGCGATAGAGAGCGTTGAACTGGTGGCGCAGGTCGGGATCGACGCTGCTCGCAGCGGGCGGGCGGAATCCCGTCGGACACACCCGGACACTGTGCGAGAAAGGTCGAGTGGCGGCGGCCTCGCGCGCATCGACGCAATGGCGAACCGGTCCGCACTGCATGAAGATGATCGGCTGCTGGCCGTCCTTTCGGCTCACGGTCGCCGACAGGCCAAGAACAAACCTTGCTTTGGCGCGTCGGGCGAGTTGTTCGAAGTTCTTCGCCGGCAGGTGATGGCATTCGTCGAAAACGAGCTGGCCATAGTCGCCGACGCGGTCATCGACGACTCCCGTGCGGACGAGGCTCTGGATCAGCGCGACATCCAGTCTGCCATTGGGCTTGTTGCGACCGCCGCCAATGCGCCCGATCGCTTTCGCCGGCAAGCCGAGGAAAGTCGATAAACGTTCGACCCACTGCTCCATGAGTTGCTGGCGGTGTACGAGGATCAAGGTACTGACCCCGCGTCGGGCGATCAGCCACGCCGCGACGACGGTCTTGCCGAAAGCGGTGGTCGCGGCGAGAACGCCCTGGTCGTGCGCGAGCAGCGCGTCGGCAGCGACTTGCTGCCGGGGGCGCAGGAGGCCCTGGAAAGAGACGTTCAGCGGTACACCCTTGTGGCGCTCGTCGCGCAGGACGCATTCGATTCCGAGACCGCTGAGGAGCTCCTGCGTTTCCTCCAGACAGCCGCGCGGCAGGCCGATGTGCAGCGGGTGTTCCTCGGCGCAGGAGACGATCCGCGGCTTGCCGAAAGTCGGCAGGCGCATCGCCTGCGCCCGATAGAACTCCGGGTTCTGGAAAGCCGCGACGCGCAGCAGGCGATTGCGCAAGGCGGCGGGAAGCCCTTCTCTGGCGATGTATATCTCGTTGCCAAGGACAAGCTGCACAGACGCGGGCAAGGGTCCGGGAAGCGGAGACAGAAGCGGAGGCTCGACGCGGCGGCGAGAGGGCGGGGTGGTCCATGGCTCGGCATCGCCTTCGTCGAACAAGGGAAGACGAACGCCGACGACGCGACCACGATTCTCTGCGGCACGGACGATCGCTTCGACTTCAACGCGGGCGAGTTTGCGCACTGCCGCGAGAAACGCCCACTGATCCGGCCAGGGAAGCCAGTCATCGTCGACGAAAACAGTGTTGCCGCTCGCTCGCGGACGCTTCTGCAAGGGCAGCGCAATCAGGTTGCCGAAACCCCCTCTGGGCAGCGTATCCTGGTTCGGGAAGAAGCGGTCGTACGAATCGAAGCCGATGTCCGGGTGCTTTTCCATCGTCTCGGTGAGCAGATGCGCGCCGAGTTTCCGCGCCAGAATGGCCGGAATGGCCTCCGCGAAGAAGAGCCAGAGGTGGCCGCCGTTACCCGAGCGCGAACGTTCGATGGCCACGGGAAGCCCCAGCGCGCGGCAGGTTTCGCGAACTGCGGCGAGGTCTTCGTGCCAGTGGGCCTTGTCGAAATCGGCAGCGAGAAAGAAGCAGCTCTCATCGAGGAGCATCGGGTAAACGCCGCTGACGAACTCGTTGCCGCTCGCATCCTCGCCGGCCAGATGCTGGCGGATGGTTTCATCGTCCAGCGGCAGGAAACGGCGGTGGGGACAGTCGTGGCACTTCACCGCCGGCTTGGCGCACACGCCGCGCACCCATTCGTTGACGCAGGCGGGACTGTAGCCGGATTTGCCGGTGCGGCGGCTTTCGAAGCGGCGCGCGTAAACGTCTTCCCGGCCGCGAAAGAGGGAACGAAAAAGGGCGATCTTGGGGGCGACCGATGAGTGCCTGGAAACTCGGGAATCCGCATTCATGGGCTGCGATGGGAAGCTCCCTGACGGGTGGAGTTCGTCTGCCGCGACGGCAATCGAAGACCTTGTGTTTGTCTGGATGGAGTGTAATCCATCCAGAAAAGGAGGGGTCAGAGGAAATTTGCTTATGCCTATCCCAGCCGTCGCTTCGAACCATCAACGCTGGTCGATCGCAACCCGCGCGCAGAGCGTGAGCGGCTCTCGAAGTCGGCGTTGGAGGGCTTCTCCAGTCTGGCAGGTGCCTGGCGGTTGCGCGACGAGGAGGCGCGCGAACTGCTCGGTCTGCAAGGCGGCAAGGCAGGTTTGCCGGCAGACGCATGCTTCCGTCTGCTAGAATCATTGCGGCCGTCAGTCATTTCCGGCCGATGTTTCCCTTCAATTGATTCATCTTCCAGGAGAAAGCCATGAATTGTTCGAGAATCCTTTTCTCGCTATTGCTTGCTGCCTCTCTGAGTGCCTGTGTTTCGCAGGGCACGTACCAGCAGGAAGTCCAGCAGGTGGATACGCTTTCGGTACAGAATCAGGCCTACCAGGCGCTTACCCGACAGTTGCAGACGGAGATCCAGGCAGACCAGGTGAAGATCAGGCAACTCGAGGGGCGTCTGACCGTAACGCTGGTCGATGAAATCGTTTTTTCGCCGGGTAGTGCTGAAATGAACGTCAAGGGTCGCGCGACGCTCGACAAGATCACCAACACTTTGCAGAACGCGACCGGCAAGCGCATCGTCGTCGAAGGCTACACGGATAATGCACCGATCGGCTCGGCCTTGCGTGCCCGCTATCCGACCAACTGGGAATTGTCGGCGGCTCGCGCCTGCGATGTCGTTCGCTATCTGCAGGCCGCGGGCATTGACCCGCGTCGCCTCGCCGCATCAGGCTTTGGCGAATATCAACCGGTGGCGCCAAACGACACGCCAGCCGGCCGCAGCCAGAACCGCCGCATCGACATTGTCCTGATGGACATGAGTCTGAAGTAACCCGGACTCTGCTGTTGACCTCGGTTCCCAGGTGGCGGGGTCGCGCCACCTGTCCCCCACGACCCTTCACGACGCAGGAGTGGACAAGGCGCAGATGCGAATGGGCAGCCGATCCGAAGGCTGCGCCGGTCAAGCCTGCCCTTGCCCGGGAGGGTGATTTCCCGTGCTGGCAGCGATTCGCCTCGGCGGCTATCTGTGATAGCCTTCCGGCATTCGGCGATTGCCTGTCTGACCGGTGTGCTAATGGATTGCGGCGAAGCATCGGGTTTCTTGCCCAGGAGTGTGCTGTTCATGGACCCTACGCTGACGCTGTTCATCAGTCTATTCACCACCCTGCTGGCGATCATCAATCCGCTCGAGGCAATTCCCGTCTATCTCGGCCTGACGGGGAACAACACTGATGATGAGCAGCGTCGGGTGGCGCGCCGCGCCTGCTTCTACGCGATGCTCCTGGCCTTCTTTTTCCTGCTCTTCGGCACCCTGCTGCTACGCCTTTTCGAAGTCCCGCTGAGCATGGTGCGAGTGGTTGGCGGCGTGATCCTGACCCGGGTCGGTTTCGAGCTGTTCTCGCCGCAGCCCTCGGGCGGATTGATTCCCCATGGCGATAGCGGGGGCAAGGATGTTGCCTTCGTGCCGCTCGCCATGCCGATCATGTTTGGCCCCGGGGCGATTGCCACGCTGATCAGCATGGCGTCGACGATCAAGCAGTCGCCAGAGGAACTCGTTCATTTTCTGGCCGCCAGCATGGCCATTCTGGCATGCATGGCAACAACCTATCTGTCCCTGATCTACGCCAAGCCGATCCTGCGCAAGTTGGGCCCTCAGGGTATCGATGCGGCGACGCGCATCGTCGGCTTCTTCGTCGCGGCGATGGGCATGGGCCTGATCTTTCATGGCGCGGTGGAATTCCTCGAACCGTATCGCCATCTGGCAAGCGTCGCCGCTCCGCATGAGTAGTGCGTTTCATCAAGACGCTTACCACCGGACCGCTCGGCCTGAGCCTGTCGAAGGCCGGTAAACCTTGAGAAATGCGGTTCGACAAGCCTGTTCCGAGCCAGGTCGAAGGGCTCACCGCGAACGGCAACTCTTTTAACGGAACTCACTGTTAGGCGTGCGATCGCCGGCGGCCGACCGTCCGGGGCAGTCAACCGCCGGCCGCGGGAGGTGTCGGGGGGCGCCCCGCCCAGCTGGCCGCAGGCAGTGAGGGTAATGGATGGCGGCCATGATCAATCGCCGGGGGAACGTGTGCAAGTGATTCTGGACATTCTTCGAATGCTTCTGTGGTTGGTGTGCCTGAGCGCAGCCGCCACCTGTTCGACCGCTGCCGAAAGCGGCGGCAATCCGTCGGTCGATCTCCATCCGGACGCCGAGATCGAGACGGCGGCGGTTGCGGTCGACGGTCGTGTCCTGTTTCGCGTCCGCGGCGTCAGCAGTTTTCCGGCGCAGGCACGGGCGGCTGCCATCGCCCAACGCATCGAGCACGTTGCCGGCAATCCGGCGATCCCGGCCGAGTCGGTGCGCTTGGTCGAGTCGGAGGGCTACTCGTCGATCATGGCCGGCGATCGACGGCTGATGGCGCTGTTCGATTCTGACGCAAGCGTCGAGCAGGTGGCGCGCCAGACGCTCGGAGTCGCGCTGCAGGAACGCATCCGGACTGCCATCGAGGACTACCGCCACGACCGGAAACCGGAGGTCCTGCGCCGACACGCTGCCGATGCCGCGCTGGCGACGCTGCTGCTGACCACCCTGGTGGCGCTCATGATCTGGTCGGTGCGCCGGCTCAATATCTTGCTGGAGCAGCGCCTGCGCAGTCGCATCCATGATCTCGGCATTCAGTCGTTCGAGATCGTGCGGGCGGAGAGCATCTGGACGGGGCTGCGCGCCGCCTTGTCGGGGCTGCGCCTGCTGGCCATTCTGGGCGCCATCTTCATTTATGTCGATTTCGTCCTCAGCCGCTTCCCGTGGACGCGCTGGCTTGCCGAACATCTGGCCGAAGACGCGCTGCGTCCGCTGAAGCTCATCGGCGAGGGCCTGATCGGCTACTTCCCCAATCTGGTCTTCCTGGTCGTGCTGACGCTGGTGAGTCGCTTCTTCCTGCGCCTGCTGCGCCTCTTCTTCGACGCGGTCGGCCAGGGTTCGGTGACTCTGCCGCATTTCGAGGCCGACTGGGCCCAGCCAACGTACAAGATCGCCCGCTTTTCGCTCATTATCCTGGCCCTCATCGTCGCCTATCCTTATATCCCGGGATCGGACTCGGCAGCCTTCAAGGGGGTTTCCCTGCTGCTTGGAGTCATCATCTCACTGGGGTCTTCGTCGGTCATTGCCAACCTGATCGCCGGCCTTCTGATTACCTATCGGCGTGCTTTCAAGATTGGCGATCGCGTGACGATCGGCGAAGTGACCGGCGAGGTGACTGATGTCAGATTGCAGGTGACCCATCTGCGGACTCTCAAGAACGAGGAGGTGACGATTCCGAACTCGCAAATCCTCAATGGGCACGTGATGAATTACAGTGCCCTGGCGATGAGGCGCGGCCTGATCCTGCATGCGACGGTCGGCATCGGTTACGAGACGCCCTGGCGGCAGGTCGAGGCCATGCTGTTGCTGGCAGCCGCCCGAACTCCCGGGTTGCTGACCGAACCGGTTCCTTTCGTGATGCACACCGGACTCGGAGACTTCTGCGTCAGCTACGAGATCAACGCCTATTGCAGCGACGCCCAGGCCATGGAACGTTTGTACACTCAACTGCGCCGCAATATTCTCGATATTTTCAATGAGTATGGAGTCCAGATCATGACTCCGGCCTACGAGGGCGATCCCCGGGAAGCGAAAGTGGTCGCGAAGGAACAGTGGTATGCCGCGCCAGCGGCGTCCGAGGGCGGCAACGCCGGGACGTGAGCAGTACAGCATGGCGCGCCAACCGCAACGGCTTTCAGCACTGCCAGTCACCAAGCCCACCCAGCCCACCAAGCCCGGTCTGTACGGTGACGGCGGGGCCTGACACTCCAGATCATCGCCACAGGTGCGAAGTGGTGGCTGTTTCGGTTCAGGAAGACCGGCAAGCCTTTCGCGATGGGACTGGGGCCGACGCCTACGGTGAGCTTGGCCGAGGCTCGACAGAAGGCGCTGGCTGCGCGGAAGCCGCTGATGGACGGCATCAATCCTCTGGCGGCCAAGAAGCAGAATCAAATCGCCGCACCGCTGGCCGCCGCAAAGATGATGACCTTCGACCAGTGCGCCGAGGCGTACATCCTGGCGCACAAGGCGGGCTGGAAAAACATCGAGCAGCAAGAGCTGAGAATGTATCCCGGTCTGGGTTCCACGGTATTCTGAGCACAGAAGCTCGATGTCTTCGAATCCCGGTTTACGGCGGAGCTACCGAAGCTTCACAAAGAATTCGGTAGGCAACGCACCACCTTCAACAGGAACGCGCATCTCCACTACCTCTCTGATCTGATCGTTTAATGGTTTGGTGAAATCGAATGCCACCGGACACTGCCTTGAACCCGACAAAGCAGGCACACGCCAGTAGCTGACTCCTTGGTCCAGCCGAAGCGTGAGGGCCTTACCATCTGAAAACCTGACATCCAGTACGCGGCCATGTTGCACGGAGAATCTGTCGGAAGCCAAGACTGTCGTACGCATCCCCAAGTACTCGAACGCACCTTTTACCACCGCATCGCGGACACTAAGGTCAGGCCAATCGGCGAAAACACGGTTGAACGCGCGGCTCTCACCCCCGCTGCGAACGGCGGTCGTGGTGATCGTAAGATCCGGATCGTCCCAGCGCGCCTGTCCCACGATCGCCTTGAGACAGCTGACGAGATCCACCAGCAGCGCAACTGACAGCGGCGTAAAAAGATAACGGTCACTGTACGTTATCGCGACCACATCCTCGCCCGAGTTCTTGACTTGCTGCAAGGTTCCATCATGTTCGCGGGCAATGATCTGCCACAGCCTTTTTCCGAATCCCTGGAGCGGACCATCTGCCTGATGATGCAGGACAATCTCGCGGTCGCCCGCAGCAAGTACCTGCGGCCTGATCCCGGCTGATTCCATTTTGTTGCTCACTGTGCCGGTTCCGCCCGAGAGCGTGCCAAGGACCAATGGCGACCGCGAGACTCCCCATTTCTCATTCGGTACGATCGACTCGCCGTCTGCGCTGGCCCATGCAACGCCAGACAATCCGTGGCTGACCTCGGCAAGGACGCTGGCGCCAGCAACGCGCGGCAGCGCGTTAGCCAAGCCAATGGTGATTCCCGGGTGATCGGCCAGACTCGACAATGCGAACCGGTTGGCTTCGGAAAGCCTCTCAAACAAGGACTTCTCGATCACGATTTCGACCAGACGTGAAAGTGCCGCTAGACGGTAGGCGACCAGCCTTAGCGAGGAAGCCGCAAGATCGATACTGTCCGACGCGCCACCCGCGAAAAGGCGCGTTTGCAGCGCATCGGGATGGCTGTTTTCCCGCAATACCGCCACCATCATTCCCGAGATCTCGACCATTGAGCTGTCTCCGAAGTAGCGAGTAAGCGTCCGACCGCTCCACCTGTAAAAGTCGGACGAGATAGCGCAACCTCCCGGCTTTCGATGGGAGGTTGCGATGGACAAGAACGGCGAGCGGGAAGCGTACTGGCGAGGGCATGTTGCCGAGTGGCGGGCGAGTGGGGAGTCGCAGAGAGCGTACTGTGACCGGCACGGGCTGAAGGACCATTCGCTGAGTTACTGGCATCAGCGTCTGGCCAAGCGCGAAGGTGGGGCCGCCGTCGGCGAGCCGCTGACGCTGATTCGGGCAACGATCGTTGCCGATCCGCTGGTCTCAATGCCGTGCCTGTCGCTCGCCAGCCCGAACGGCTGGCGACTCGAATTTGGCCTGCTGCCGCCGGCCGAGTGGCTGGTGGCACTCTGGGCAAACCACTCATGAGCGCGACCCTCGGCGTACCGCTGGAGCGCATCTGGCTGGCTCTCGAACCGGTAGACATGCGCCTGGGCATTGACGGCTTGTCTGCCCGCATCCAGGCGAGTCTCGGGCGCTCCCCTTGTGACGGCAGTGCTTACGCCTTCACCAATCGCAAGCGAAGCCGACTCAAACTGCTGGTGTGGGATGGCACGGGCGTGTGGCTAGCGCAACGGCGCCTACACCGGGGCGGTTTCACGTGGCCGAGCGCTGGCGAGGCGGTTTTTTCCCTGACGCCGGGGCAATGGCGGTGGCTGATCGCGGGCGTTGACTGGCAACGTCGGGAAGCCCCAGCGCCGGGACACTGGCAAGTGTAACGGCCGCGTCACTGCCGCGAAAAAAGTGATAATAATCGGCTATCTACCTGGCTTTCAGGAGCTTTCCATGCGATGTCTGCGGTATAATGCCTCATGGATTTAGCGACCGAACTTGCCGCCTTCTCCCCCTCACCAGAACTGCTGGCCTGGGTCGAAAATCGGGTTGGCGGTCTGCTGGAACAGGCCAAGACCAGCGCCACGGAAATTCACTGGCGCGATGCCAAGATCGAAAAGCTGACGCTCGAACTTGCTCATTTACGCCGAATGAAATTCGGCGTGAAGAGCGAAGCCATGGTCGCCGCCGAACGCGACCTCTTCGATGAAAACCTGGCGGCCGACATTGCTGCCTGCGAAGCCCGTCTGGCCGAAGCGCTCCAGGTCGCTGAAACGCCGTCGGATCAACCGGTACCCGAGAAGAAGCCCAAACGCGAACGCGCCGGTCGTCAGCCCCTGCCGGAGCATCTGCCGCGCGTTGAAATTCGCCACGAACCCGAGAACTGCACCTGCGGCGAATGCGGTCAGGCGTTGGTGCTGATCGGCGAGGACGTGACCGAGAAACTCAATATCGTCCCGGCGCAGTTCTTCGTCGAACAGCACGTTTATCCCAAATACGCCTGCCGGCCCTGCGAGACGCTGACGGCGGCACCGGCCGAGCGCAGCGTGATCGATGGCGGAATGGCGACCCCGGCCTTGCTCTCGTGGGTCATGATCAGCAAGTTCCTGGATCACCTGCCGCTCTATCGCCTGGAACAGCAGGCCGCCCGGTCTGGCGTCCCGCTCGCCCGCTCGACGCTGGCCGAGTGGGTGGGTCGCGTCGGCTATGCCCTCGAACCCCTCTGGCTTCGCCTGGGCGAATTGCTGCGCGAGAGCGAGGTGTTACATGCGGATGAAACCCCGGTGCAACAGCTTGATCCAGGCAAGGGGAAGACCAAGCGGGCGTATCTCTGGGCGTACCGCAACAATGCCTTGGAAAATGACCCGCCGATTGTCGTCTTCGACTATCAACCGGGCCGGGCCGGCATACATGCCGTGAATTTCCTGGCGCAATGGGAAGGCGCCCTGATGGTCGATGACTTCGCCGGTTACAAGGTGCTGTTTCAGGGATCAGTGATCGAACTGGGCTGCATGGCCCATGCGCGCCGCAAGTTCTTCGACCTGCACCAGGCCAACGCCAGCCCGGTCGCGACGGAAGCCCTTCGCCGCATCGGCGAACTGTATGCCGTCGAGGCGCAGGCGAAGGACCTCACGGTCGAGGAACGGGCCCGTCTGCGCGAGATGCACAGTCAGCCGCGACTCGAGTCCCTGCACCTATGGCTCCTGAACACCCGCAAGTCGGTCGCCAACGGCTCGGCCCTGGCCCGGGCCATCGATTACACGTTGAAGCGCTGGCGCGCTCTCGCTCGTTATGCCGAGAATGGCTTCTACCCGATCGACAACAACCCTATCGAAAACGCCATTCGCCCGATCGCCGTCGGGAAGAAAAATTGGTTGTTCGCAGGTTCGGAGGCCGCCGGCAAGCGTGCCGCGGCCATTCAGTCGCTGCTCGAAACCGCGCGCTTGAACGGCATCGAGCCCATGGCCTGGCTCACCAACACCCTGCAAAAACTTCCCACTTGGCCCAACAGCCGCCTCGACGAGTTGCTGCCGCTCAAAAAACGGGGGTAAGTCAGCACCCCCTGACGTGGGTGGGCTGGACGCTTACAGTAGCGAAGCGATTCCGGAATCTTCAGCATGTCCAGCCAGTCGGGCGAAATGACAGCCAGTGCCGCAAATCGGTCTTGCACCCCGGCCTCGAATCGTTGATCGAAATCGAGAATGCAATGTGGGCAACTGCTGTCGCAGCTCTTCGGGCAATCCAGACGGTTGGCTGCTTCCCTGAACATGTGGTTGATCAGACGTTCAGCGCTTGACGCATAGCCGGCGGCATACCGGTCGAAGACGAAAACGGACTGGCAGCGCTGGTTGTCTGCGGCGCGGGTTTCCTGGACATCGCATCCCAACTCGCCCGTCTGAACGCCAAGCAATGCAGCAAGCGCGTCACGTAACGCGACGGCAATGGTCAGGGCGACGCCGCGATGGATGATCCACTGGCCGTTGAGATCGCGAAGTTGAATCTCCAGAACATCCGTGCGCACCTGATGGCCGAGCGCTATTCCAGTCTTGATCTGGTATTGATTGGCGCTGCCGGCGCATACCCGGTCCGTCGCTCGGCTGCGCAGCTTCTTGTGCTCTGAACCTGCTTCGAGAAGCTTGGGCGGCTTCCCGTCCGCAAGCATCGGCTCGGCACGCCCGCAACTCAGACACAGGGCGTAGCCTTTGCCATGAATGCCGGCAGAATGGTGATACACACGTCCGTCGGTAGTCACGCGAAACCGCCCCAGGTCCGGATTCGGCAGGGGGGACCAATCTCCTCTCGCGCTGATCCATGGGCGCTCGACCGGGACAAACTGCTGTCTCGTCACGTCGTTGTGCGGCTCTTCATAGAAGTCCACCGAAAAACCGGCTGGTTCAAGGAACTGCTGGATATCGTTGGCTTGTACCCCAGCACCGCAAGCGTCGCAGGTCAAAGCGAGGTTCAGCGACATCGTCGTGCCACTCGCGCCGCAGCTTCGGCAACGCCACGCGAACTTGATCGCCTGGGTTTCCCTGGCGCCCTCCTGATCTGCCGGGATATGCCAGTTCAGGGTGATTCCCGCCGAACGATAAACTAGTCCGTCCATCACCAGCTCGGCACCGGGAGCGTATTCACGCAGCGCGGTCACCAGGTCTCGGCTGGCAAGATCCCGTTTCTGAAAGCGATTGTCGTCGCGACCGCGTGCGGCAGGCCCGTCCGGAGGTGGTAAACGCCTCGCAGCACTGACTGTCGTGTTGTCAAAGCTGGCAATGGAGGTCGGGAATCCATAGCCTGGCAGGAAGCCCTGGGTCGCCAGCTCGCGCAGCAGATACTCCTCGGCCAACCGCCTTTTCTGGAAACCGATGGCCTTCGCAGCCGGATCGGTTGTGGTCCCTGGTCCCAAGCCGGATTCCTGCGCGATGAGCGCCTGCCACTCAGCCTGCCATTCGTCGAAAGCCAGTTCCATTTCGACACCCGTCTGTCGAACGAGCCGCGCATTTTCCTGACCCTCGAAAAGAGTGTGGCGGACCAGTCGCCGCAAACCGTCATCCACTTGCTCCTGAGCCGTGGGCAGGTAGGCCTCGCACCAACGGACGAATCGTTTCGATGGCGCATCTTCGCGGTCATCGAAGAACCAGCCGCAGTTTAGCCGTGTCATGTCCTGAGGATTGGTTTGCAGCAGATTGGCCAGGAAACGGGCAAGGATCATCGCATTGACGTGGCGCTGTACGATCACCGCACTGTTCAGGGATACCACCGGCGGCGGCAGCTTGGCATCGAACGCCCAGCGTGTGTTCAGGAACACATTCTGATCATGCGGATTCGATTTGCACAAGGTGACGGCCGTTGATCTTGTTTCCCGGCGCCGACCCGCCCGGCCTGCACGCTGCAGGTAGTTGGCTGGGTGAGGCGGCACGTTGTTCATGGCCACCAGTTGGACGCCACCAATGTCGATGCCCATCTCCATCGTTGTCGAACACGAGAGCAGGTTGATCGATCCCTCCTTGAAGCGCTTCTCGTACTTGTCCAGGAGTTCAGAAGCCTGCTGTGCGGAGTGCTCGGCAGCTGCAAAATAGGGCGCAGATTCAATGACTCGGTCGTTGACGTTCGCCCAAAGGCCGTCTTCGCGGAGGCTGGTCAGCGGCGCTTGTTTTGCGAGCCAATCGCGGGCTCGCCGGATACGGAGCCCACCATCGGTTTCTCCACCGAAGGGTAGGTCGTAGACAGGGATCTCTCTGCCCTCACAAACCGCGATCTCCTCACGCATGATTCGCGGAAGATACGGCGTGACGCCGCGTACGGTCGTGTCCAGAAATCGGCGCGTTACCGGACAAACCCAGGCGTGGGCTACCGTCGAGAATGCCATGTCTTGCAATCGCAGGATGTATCCACTGGCTGTCACTGACAGCATCGTCCTGACCTGTTCCCAGGCAGCGATCAGCAGGCTGTCGACGGCATCCTGCCCCGGAACGGTGTCTACGTCGACCTTCAGCAGATGGGCCAGGAGACGGACCAGGGCACTCTGGGCTTTGGAACGTCTGGCTGATGGCCATCGGCGCAGGCCACGAGCCACTTCGTCCTGATGGGGAGGAACAATCCAGTTGCGCGGGAAACGTATGCCGATCCAGTGTAAGCGTCCAGCCCACCCACGTCAGGGGGTGCTGACTTACCCCCGTTTTTTGAGCGGCAGCAACTCGTCGAGGCGGCTGTTGGGCCAAGTGGGAAGTTTTTGCAGGGTGTTGGTGAGCCAGGCCATGGGCTCGATGCCGTTCAAGCGCGCGGTTTCGAGCAGCGACTGAATGGCCGCGGCACGCTTGCCGGCGGCCTCCGAACCTGCGAACAACCAATTTTTCTTCCCGACGGCGATCGGGCGAATGGCGTTTTCGATAGGGTTGTTGTCGATCGGGTAGAAGCCATTCTCGGCATAACGAGCGAGAGCGCGCCAGCGCTTCAACGTGTAATCGATGGCCCGGGCCAGGGCCGAGCCGTTGGCGACCGACTTGCGGGTGTTCAGGAGCCATAGGTGCAGGGACTCGAGTCGCGGCTGACTGTGCATCTCGCGCAGACGGGCCCGTTCCTCGACCGTGAGGTCCTTCGCCTGCGCCTCGACGGCATACAGTTCGCCGATGCGGCGAAGGGCTTCCGTCGCGACCGGGCTGGCGTTGGCCTGGTGCAGGTCGAAGAACTTGCGGCGCGCATGGGCCATGCAGCCCAGTTCGATCACTGATCCCTGAAACAGCACCTTGTAACCGGCGAAGTCATCGACCATCAGGGCGCCTTCCCATTGCGCCAGGAAATTCACGGCATGTATGCCGGCCCGGCCCGGTTGATAGTCGAAGACGACAATCGGCGGGTCATTTTCCAAGGCATTGTTGCGGTACGCCCAGAGATACGCCCGCTTGGTCTTCCCCTTGCCTGGATCAAGCTGTTGCACCGGGGTTTCATCCGCATGTAACACCTCGCTCTCGCGCAGCAATTCGCCCAGGCGAAGCCAGAGGGGTTCGAGGGCATAGCCGACGCGACCCACCCACTCGGCCAGCGTCGAGCGGGCGAGCGGGACGCCAGACCGGGCGGCCTGCTGTTCCAGGCGATAGAGCGGCAGGTGATCCAGGAACTTGCTGATCATGACCCACGAGAGCAAGGCCGGGGTCGCCATTCCGCCATCGATCACGCTGCGCTCGGCCGGTGCCGCCGTCAGCGTCTCGCAGGGCCGGCAGGCGTATTTGGGATAAACGTGCTGTTCGACGAAGAACTGCGCCGGGACGATATTGAGTTTCTCGGTCACGTCCTCGCCGATCAGCACCAACGCCTGACCGCATTCGCCGCAGGTGCAGTTCTCGGGTTCGTGGCGAATTTCAACGCGCGGCAGATGCTCCGGCAGGGGCTGACGACCGGCGCGTTCGCGTTTGGGCTTCTTCTCGGGTACCGGTTGATCCGACGGCGTTTCAGCGACCTGGAGCGCTTCGGCCAGACGGGCTTCGCAGGCAGCAATGTCGGCCGCCAGGTTTTCATCGAAGAGGTCGCGTTCGGCGGCGACCATGGCTTCGCTCTTCACGCCGAATTTCATTCGGCGTAAATGAGCAAGTTCGAGCGTCAGCTTTTCGATCTTGGCATCGCGCCAGTGAATTTCCGTGGCGCTGGTCTTGGCCTGTTCCAGCAGACCGCCAACCCGATTTTCGACCCAGGCCAGCAGTTCTGGTGAGGGGGAGAAGGCGGCAAGTTCGGTCGCTAAATCCATGAGGCATTATACCGCAGACATCGCATGGAAAGCTCCTGAAAGCCAGGTAGATAGCCGATTATTATCACTTTTTTCGCGGCAGTGACGCGGCCGTTACACTTGCCAGTGTCCCGGCGCTGGGGCTTCCCGACGTTGCCAGTCAACGCCCGCGATCAGCCACCGCCATTGCCCCGGCGTCAGGGAAAAAACCGCCTCGCCAGCGCTCGGCCACGTGAAACCGCCCCGGTGTAGGCGCCGTTGCGCTAGCCACACGCCCGTGCCATCCCACACCAGCAGTTTGAGTCGGCTTCGCTTGCGATTGGTGAAGGCGTAAGCACTGCCGTCACAAGGGGAGCGCCCGAGACTCGCCTGGATGCGGGCAGACAAGCCGTCAATGCCCAGGCGCATGTCTACCGGTTCGAGAGCCAGCCAGATGCGCTCCAGCGGTACGCCGAGGGTCGCGCTCATGAGTGGTTTGCCCAGAGTGCCACCAGCCACTCGGCCGGCGGCAGCAGGCCAAATTCGAGTCGCCAGCCGTTCGGGCTGGCGAGCGACAGGCACGGCATTGAGACCAGCGGATCGGCAACGATCGTTGCCCGAATCAGCGTCAGCGGCTCGCCGACGGCGGCCCCACCTTCGCGCTTGGCCAGACGCTGATGCCAGTAACTCAGCGAATGGTCCTTCAGCCCGTGCCGGTCACAGTACGCTCTCTGCGACTCCCCACTCGCCCGCCACTCGGCAACATGCCCTCGCCAGTACGCTTCCCGCTCGCCGTTCTTGTCCATCGCAACCTCCCATCGAAAGCCGGGAGGTTGCGCTATCTCGTCCGACTTTTACAGGTGGAGCGGTCGGACGCTTACGATCCAGTTTCGCCACAGATCCGGAATATCGAGACTGCCGCCACCGCGAACGAAATGGTCGACAGCCACCTTCAGAAAATCCTTCCACTCCTGCAAGGTGAAGCCCCGGCTCGTCCAATCCACGGGGGCCGTGTTGATTTTATTGAGCCCCGGATAACGTACTGCGATCATCCCCATCGTTTCGAGGCTATTCTGCCGTTTTGGTCGTCGGCCAAGTTCCCTGACCAAGAGCATCCCCGCGAGATTCGACGCGCCCTCGTGGCCGCCAAAAACCTCCCGGGAGTACCCTTGGTAGGTCTGAAGAATCCACCGGAACTCCTGCCCTTCCTGGGCAATTGCCGCCTGCAATTGTTGAAAGGGCATCGGTGCCCGCAGTGCTGCAGTGGCACGCTGCATACGGTCCTGGTTTAACATCTGCACAATGGGCGTTCTCGCCACATCTGGCATTCCCGGCGTAGCAAGGATGTCCTCGTACTGTCGAATCCGTCTCTCAACGTCTGCCAGTTCAGGGGTGGCTGTCTCGGTCATCGCCTTGAGGACGTGGTGATAAATCAGCCCGCGCGCCTTTGTTCGCTCCGCGTCCTGCTGCAACTTGGCGGCCAGTCTCGCTGTGCCTTGGCGGCTGTCGCTGAACGTCAGCAGACGGCGCCCTCGATAGGGCTGATCGGCCGGCCTGGCGCCGTCCGGCGCATACTCCAGCAAGGTCGGCAACAGGCCACCCAGAAGGAAAGGGGCACCGATCCGGGCCTTGCGGAAAAGGTGACCAGTGCGAGCAGGTGTCGCGCCGCATGCCGGGCAACCGAGATCTTCCCCGCCGTCCTCGCAGACAATCAGGGCAATCGTTTCGGGATCGCTTGCGTCGACAATCTGCTGGGTCTGGCGGTTGATGTGCATTGCGCCCGTATGCGGTAGCGTGCGG
Source organism: Candidatus Accumulibacter jenkinsii (assembly GCA_036625225.1). GTDB lineage: Bacteria > Pseudomonadota > Gammaproteobacteria > Burkholderiales > Rhodocyclaceae > Accumulibacter > Accumulibacter jenkinsii. The sequence goes on from JAZKUF010000003.1 coordinate 197,087, forward strand.
TTGGTGATCAGGATCGCATGGCCGTTTTCTACGGGTCGATCATCGTCGGCATCCAGCGTTTCAGAGTCGTCGTCGATTTCCAGCTCGAATTCATCGACGGCAGCTTCGCTCGACGCCTGTACCATCGCCCCTTTCCTCTCTTCGGACAGAAGGTAGGCTGCCCCGCATTCCTCACAAGACGCGAACTCGAACGCGGGCGCGCCGCAGGTACAATGATTTCGAGGTTCCAGGAAGACCTTCCCGAACGTCCAGGCGGGGTCGTCGAGTTTTGATCCGCGCTTGTCAGGGCATCGCGAGTCGGCGCAGCACCACAGGCCGGTCAAAGTCTGATGAAACACGTGCGCCCGCAACGGCAGGAAGGGGGTTCCGCCGGTATCCACCGCGCTCGTCAGCAGATCAAGCCAGCTCAAGGATTCCTGCTGCTGCGCAAGAGAATGGGCCGGCGCCGGGCCGAAGATCACCGAGCATACTTCCGATAGCTTCGCGACCGGTGCCGCCTTGCGGTTGACGAAAAGCTCGCGCAGTTTCTGCGCGATGGGGTGCCCTGACAGAGCGCGATAGCGATTCGGCGTTTCATCCTCACCCGAATCGATCGCGCGCAATTCAGCAACGGACAAACGGCAGGAATCGCTTGCCGAAGGTAGCAAGGGAATCTGCCGAGCCCCCGATACCAGATGAACGCGCTCGATATTGACACCTGCGACCTGCGCCAGAAACTCCCTGAGGCCCTCCCCGGCGGGCCCGTCCGGATCGCCCATCGTTGCTGATGTTGCCACGAAGCGAAGGTTCTCCGGCTTGACAGCAAACGCGTGAACGACGCGTCGAATCAGCAGTGCCAGTTCAGCGGCCTGCGAGCCCACATAGGTATGCGCTTCGTCGAGGACGATCCACTCCAGCTTGCCGCTGGACTTTTCGAGAATCGGCGCATCCTGGGCTCTGACCAGCATGTACTCCAGCATCGTCGCGTTGGTCACCAGGATCGGCGGCGGTGCTGCACGCAAGCTCCGACGGTCCTTCACCTCGCTGTCGGCCGGTGCGATCGCGTGCGCCGGCAAGGTTTCCGGGGTCAGCCCGTTGTAGAGGCAGAAGCGGATCTTGTTGCCGAATCCATGTGTCCAGGCGCGAAGACGATCGCGCTGGCTGTTGATCAGCGCATTCAGCGGATAGAGAAACAGCGCGCGAACCCCGACAAGCTGGCCACCCAACTCCAACTGCTCGCGCGCCAGTCGATCCAGAATCGGCACCATGAAGCACTCGGTTTTTCCCGATCCTGTGCCGCTGGTCACGATGAGCGACCTGGCGGGTTGCTGCGCCAGAATCTCCCACGCCTGCAACTGGTGGGCGTAGGGCGCCCGCTCCTTGGCAAAGCGATATTCGTCGGCCAACTCGGTTGGCGGCGAATCCATCGCGTTTACCAGCGATGGCGTGAGTAGGTTGCCCGCCAGATCGCGCATGCGACTGCTGCTGGGCGCCCAGCCAAATACCGCTTCGAAGCTGGGATCCGCGAGGAAGCTGCCGGTATCGCCGAACGGACGCGCAAAGACCTCCATCAGGTGCCGACGCAAGGGCGCGTTGGCGAATCCCAGCCAGCCAACCGTTCCAAGACTCGCGCGACTAGCGAGGGCCGCGAGGAGCGATCCGAAATACTCTTCTTCCATCATCATCCAATCGTGGTGTCAATCGAGGAACAGCAGGTGGAGGAAGGTCAGCTCGGCCAGTGGCGAGACAACGGGCTACGGTCAGATCAAAAGCCTCGGCGAACCATTCCGGATCGAAGGACTGAACTTCTCGTATCTTCCTGATGAGGTTTGGGTGGTGGCTCCAATCAACGTGCAGGTCCATCGTCGCATTCAGTGTGAGTGCCAACAGAATGGGCAGGTTGATTACCGAGTCGTGAAAGCCGTGGTTAATCGGACAGAGATACTGCCCGGCTTCGTGCTGCCTGGTGGCGGCAACTTCCGCAGCGAATCCACTGGGCCACTGCCGGTCGGCGTTGTTGCGCAGCAGGTGCTGAACCCTTGAGTTTTCACCGTTGAATAGCTGCCCGGCAAAGAAGCCGTCCATTCGCGGGTCTTGGGCTGCCCTCAGGTCCTGGTTGATTTTCCCGGTCGCCTTCCCGCGCGCCACTTCCAGCAACACGCGAAGTGATGGGCAGGCGGATGCCAGTGCCTGAACTCGCCGATCAAGGTATTCCGAGACAACGAGGGCGCCAGCCTCAGGTCCGTACCAGGACGTGCCCTGCGCCATGAGTGCGCGCATTGCCTGAACCCATTCGGTCAAGGGAATCATTTCCCAGACAGCAGGCAGCTCGATGGGAAATCGTTCGGCAAATCCAGCGGGCAGGCCACCCATGCGCACTGCAAGTGCTGCCAGGCCCGCCATGGACTGGGCGAAGCAACGCCAAAGATCGAGAGTCGACAGGGGCAGGTGGCCCAGTTGTACCGCAAGCTGCTCAACCAGGCGCCAATCGTCGTTGATGAAGTCCTGCGTCAACGTGGGGATCACAGCATCAAGGGCATCCAGACGCTGTCGTTCTGTCGGAACGCCAAGCGCCGTAGTCAGCGTGATTTCAAGGCCAGGGGCTTCCTCTGCGTCTTGCCGCGCTGGCAGGGCTTCATTACGCGCCAGAACCGGCCATAACATCGCGCGGAAAGCCACTTGGGAACCGCTGCCCGGATGGATCAGCCAGGCTCCGGGTGAAAGATCGGCAGACGGGAACATCCAGTTTCCCGTCGACACACCCTCGGAAAGAACAGGAGCCAAGCGAATGGGCTCATCCCCGGGGGTGTCGATCCGAAGTGCGACCACCGGCCATCCGGCGATATCCTCCGCCGAGAAGCGACGTAGATGTTCCTGCGGCAAACCAAGCTGCGACATCATTGCCAGTCGTTCGAGTTCGAACTCGTAACGGGCCACTCGCAGCGTCGACGCTTCGCCACCGGGCAGGCCCAATCTGACGCTCACATGGGCATCGAGGGTGTCTGCGTCGGCGAGCATTCTCTGGATATCGTTCACATAGTCGACCAGGCGAATCTCGACGCGACTCCCTCCGACATTGGCCCTGATCGTGTGCTCCACTATGCTGACCGGATGAGCGTGATTGCCGCGATGAAGTCCAAGCCTCAGCGTCGCCTGGTAGGCTCCAGGTCCGAGAAAACCCGTCATTCGGGTGCCGCATACCCGGCCGACGGCGAGCAGGGCGCCATCCTCGAGTTGCGTGCCATTGGCGGCGATGGTACGCACCCCCTTGGCCGGGAACGGAACCCTCAGTCGGACGATATTGGGGTTGCCACGCCACACCGTGTTGACTGAGCACCACTCGGGTGGACGGCCTTCGCCCTGGAACCTCAGATCAAGCACGACGCTCGCGCCGTTGGTGCGCGTCTGCGACGAGACGCCCGGCGTGTCGCAATCCACCGTCAACAGATCCCAGTTGGCGAATCGCAGTGCGCCGCTCGATGGATCAGCACCGGGCTCGACCACCATCCTCGCCTGCGCTGGCAGGAGGACGACGCGCGTACGCCATTTGGTTTCCCCTTGCGCTGCCCAGATCGCGCTCATCGGACCGGAGATTTCCTCGGGGCGCTGCGTGAGCCGTCCCCCTGGCACTCGCCAGGTGAGCGTGCCTTGGGCCAATCTTTCCAGACCGTTGTCGGACACCTCGTACAGCTTTGGCACGCCACGAAACGCAACTGCGGGGTGATCAAACAGGTCCCAGTACCGCTGCCCGCGCAGCTCAAACCGATCCTCGGTCGCCGCAGCCTGCCCGCACCTCACCCGGTAGTGCAGTCCGTCGCAGGCATCAATCCGAATGCCACCGCGGATCGTCCATACCCTTCGGGTGCCTCCCGATAGCTGGCCCTTGCAATCCACGGATGCGCCGTCGTCGAGCCGCAGATTCCAGTCCTTCGGAATGCAGAGGATTCCCTCAAACTCGGCGATTGCCCCGGAACCCTGGCGAATCAATCGACAAGGGTTCGCCGAATCAGTGCCCTGCTCGAACATCCAGGGCAACTCGGGATCGAGCGCTTCGCCGCGGGCAATTTCCTTGTGGCGCGCCTCCCCGGTTGCGATCAGGAGCAACATCGTATGTTCAGCGGTTGCGAGCTCTCCGCGCCTTTCCAGAGTGCGCCGTTCGACACGGTAGCGATCCTGGCCGGCCAGCCTGCGCAGGGAGACATCACCCGTTTGCTCGCCACGCGGAAACCGCAAGGTCAGGGTGCGGCTCAGCTTCTCAGGCTCGATTCCAAAAAGCCGCGCCAGTGGTGCCGAGTCCAGGAACTCTGGCAGCACGATTTCCGATCGGAGCTGAAAACAGTCTTGATCCGCGGTGTCCAGCCATCGCTCGACGAGGATTGCCTGGTTGCGATGGTCTTGCTCGCCTGGCGGGACACCGATAGCCAGCTTGAACAGCTCGATCGCCTGATGGTCATCGATCGGCAGCGGAAACTCGTCTCTCCATCCCTGGGCGGCCCGGTCAAGTTCGGTGACCACATCCGCGCCAATGATCAGATTGGCCTGTTGCTTCAGACGCAGAATCGTGAGGACAACCTCGGTGAGCAGCACGAAGACTTCGTTCTGCCGATAGGAATTCGGCAAGAAATGGGCAAGGCTCTTGATCCATTCAAGGATCTCCGCAGCGTCCGTTCCGCCACCGCCCGCAAGCCTGAGCGCCCGCTTCAGCATGCCGCCGATAGGGCCCTGCGCGCTTGCCAGCAGCCGCATCGGCAGGCCGCCCTGGAAAGCGATACTTCCCAGGTAGCGCAATCCGTGCGAGTTCAACAATCGCAGCCGCCAGCCTTGTAGGCCTTTTTCAACACATTCACTGCGCTCGGTCGGATTCCACGCGTCAGCGGAAGCGCCGATCGCACTGACAATCGGTTCCCACGCGAATCCCGTTCCGTCATAGTTGCGACGCCACCATTCCGCCGCATACAGAACGAACAGGGGTGGGAAGCAGGCGACGTTGCGCGCCACGTCGCCGAGCGTAATGCTCTTCAGCCAAACGCCGACGCATTCTCGCATCACCGTCTCGAGATCCGAAAACTCCGGATCTTTGACCCGGTAGGTGTACAGCGGCCGGCCGGTCGGGTGATCAAATCCTCGTCGATTCAGGAAACTGGCCTGCCACTGGTGAATTGGATGCACGTCGCACACTCCCAAACGGACATTCGTCAAAGCAACTCTTGATGCAGTCTCCTGATGCTTGTTGCCCCGCTATCACTTGCCAGAAATCCAGCCCCCGACCTTCCGGACTCGCGAATCCCCATCCATCCGCATGTCGTCAAGAAACTCCGACCCAGGGGCTACACTCGTCACCAGCAGATGGTCCCGGGCGCGGGTGCAGGCAACGTAAAGCAGGTGGCGTTCGGTGTCATAGATCTCCTGCAGGTCGGCGTCGTCACCGACCGTCTCGATGCGCTTCTGCAGCGGGATGACCTCGTCGTCGCAGGCCATCACCACCACGGCGCGGAACTCCAGGCCCTTGGCGAGATGCATGCTGCTGATCGACACGTGCCCGCTGACCGTTTCGACGTGTTCATCGAGAATCTTGTAGACGAGCCCCGATAGCTGCACCGCCGCCTCGGCACGCGCCAACTGCGCCGCCGAGCGGACGAACACGCCGAACTCATGCGGCAGCAAGCCAGACCGAGCACGCTCGGCGATCCAGGCGCCGACGGCGCTCGCTTCGTCGCCTTCAGCCCGGAAAGTCTGGATCGCTGGCGGCGGTCCGTTGAATACCGAAACCGTATCGCTGCGGTCCTCGGTGTTGCCATCGCAGTCGGCGACAGTCGATACCAGCAGGCGGTCGGCCTGCGTGCGAATCTGGTGCGAAGTCCGGTAATTGACGCGCAGGGTGCGCGACCGACCACGGATGTCCACCCCCTGCGACTTCCAGGAAAAGGGCTGCTGAAAGATGCGCTGCCCGAGGTCGCCGGCGAAGAACAGCGCGTTGGCCCGGTGACCGCCGAGTGCCGCCAGGAAGCGCAGGTGTGCGATACCGATGTCTTGCGCCTCATCGACGACTGCGAAGTCGAATGCTGCGTGCGTGCTCGTCGAGAGCACCGCGGCCAGCGCGGTGAACAGCTCGGCGTGCGTCACCAGCCTGCGTTCGTGCAAGGCCGAACGAACGCGCCCGAAGATCGACCACAGCAGCGCGCGCTGCGCCTCCGGCAGGCTGGTCTTCCTGCCCAGCCGGGCCACATCGCGGTAGTCCTCCCAGGTCGACAACTGCCAGGCATCGACCACCTGCTCCCATTCCGTCAGCAGGAAGTGCTGGCCGAACTTGTGGTCGGCTACGGCACGCGCTGCCTCATTCAGCACTTCGCGGACCATTGCGCGGCTGGCAATCGCCGCCGGCCCGATGTGCGCCTTGTAGAGACGAAGACCGATGCTGTCGAGCGAATGAACGTCGATACGTTCCGCAAGGCGTGGCTCATGGTCGAGCAGTCGCCGCAGCTTGGTGTGCAGGGCACTGGCCAGTGCATCGGAGAAGGTCGTCAGCAGCACCCGGGCATCGGCGTGCGCGCGCGCGAGAAATGCCGCCCGATGCAGGGCGACGATGGTCTTGCCAGTGCCCGCCGAGCCGGAAACCCGCGCCGGCCCGGCGTAATCGCGCTCGACCCACTGCCGCTGTTCGGGGTGCAGAAAGACCGTCCACTTTTCCCACGGGTAATCGAGAGCGCGCTGCAGTTCCTCGACGTTGGTCATGACGCGGAAGCGGCGTTGCGCGTCCGGATGGTCGAAGGGGTTGGTGGTCGCCGGCGGCAGTGTCGGCACACGCGGTTTGCCGCCCGTCGCCAGTTCCAGCAGGGCCTCGGCCGCCTCGGCTGGCAGATGGTCGGACAAGGCCAGCAGCGTGTCCTCGGTCGCCTGCCTGACGTCGTCCAGCCACTCGACGGGCACGCCGTAGGCCAGCAGTTCGTCGTCACTCCGCCCGGCGAACAGCGGCTTCAGCACCGGGGCGGCTGGCGGGGAGAGCGGCAGTTCCGCCTGCACATACACCGGAACGAACACCTGCTGCACGGTCTCGCGGATTTCGACCCACTGCGCGGCGCCGGTTGTCGGGTGCGTCTCCAGCTTGCGCCGTTCCGCCCAGTCATAGGCCCGGTCATGGTGGTCGACGTAGCAGAGGAGGAAGCTCGCATCGCTCTTGTGCACGATCAGGCGAATGTCGCTGCTGACCCGCACCGACCAGAAATTCCTGTCCCTCGCCCGGTCCAGCCTGTGCAGGCTCATGCCGGGGTTGGCCGGGTTGAGCTGCAGGTCGAAGGCGGTGGTCTTGGCCGCTCGCTGCTCGTCCCCGGTCAGACGCGCCAGGCTATCGGTGAAGGTGTCGGCGATGCGGAATTCCATCGGTTGTCCGTGTAGGGATTACAGCCCGGCCGTCAGGTCGACGAGGCTCTGCGACAGGACGTCACGCTCCTGCAATGCCGCCCTGACGTTCTCGCCAATGGCGGGTGCGATGGCCACATACTCGCTCGACCACCCTTTGAACTTCGCATGCGCATCGAGGAATCGCCCGGCACTACGCTTCAGCGCATCGGCAGCGCCAGGCAGCCGGTCAGGATTGCGCTTGCAGGTGCCGAAGCGAATTCGCTTCTCGTCTTCATTGACTGCCACCAGATCAATCTCGACATCGGAGCGATCCCAGTAGCCGCGAATCCGCTCGCTGAGCGCGAAGTCGCCAATTCCTAGACGGCTGCGCTCGGCGTAGAGTTGGCCCGCCAGATCTTCCAGGGCATATCCCTCGACGTCGGCCAAACGTCCATCGGCCTGGTCGATCAGCACCTCGACCGGCCTGAACGCGACTGCCGAGACAGGCCGCTGCAACGCCGATAGCCAGGCACGCAGGAAATTGTCACGGATGTAATAGCGGCCGCTGCGGGCCCGTGCGGGCGAGAAGATCGGCAAGCGCCGCTCGATCATGCGGTAGGGTTCGGACAGGATTTTCAGATAGCCGCCCACCTGGCGCACCTCGCCGGGACCGGAAAGCTCGACCATGGTGGCTTCGATATCGGCGTTGGTGCAGCCCGGATGTCGGGCCAGGTACTGCAGCACCATGTCGTAACGCCCGCGCAGTTCCCGCAGGAACCAGTTGTCGGCTTCGTTACGCAAGGGCGACGAACTGGAGAAGAACAGGCTGTGCAGCAAAGGCCGGCGCTCCGCATTCAGCACACCCTGCTCGTAGGCATCGCGGTAAAACTTCGGCACCCCCTCGAACAGATTCCAGAGAAAAAGCAGCCGTGCCGGATCGTCGTCGGCATGGACGCGCAGAATCTCGAGCACCGAGGCGATATCGAGATGTCCCAGCTCGATCGTATCCGTGGTGCGGTTGAACAACGGGGCATCCCGATCCTCGAGCACAGCCGTCATTTCCGCATGCAGCGAGCCGAGGACGATCAAGCCGCCGGCGACCTCCGCTGCACGCGCAGCGAGACGATCGACTTCGGCCTGCAGCAGCGAGCAGAAGTCAGCCAGTTGCTTGCGATGGAAATACTGAAATTCGTCGAGGGCGACGACGTAACCGGCCCTTGCCAGCCGGCCGATCAGTTGTGCCAGCTCGCCCAGGCTGGAGACCCGCGCATCGATGCCGAAGGTTTCCAGATAGCCGTTGCAGGCGGCGACGACGCCGGCGGGGTCGGAATCCGGGATCTGGATGTAGAGGGTCTTGTCGATGCCGGCGTCACGCAGTGCCTCCTGGATCAACGCGGTCTTGCCGATCCGCCGCCGCCCTGAAATCTGCAGGAAAAACCACCGCCGCCGCTCCAGAATGCGCTGCATCTGCTGCAGTTCGGAGCGGCGGCCGTAAAACGACCAGGGAGCCATGTCAGTCATGTCAATCGGATTAGCCCGGCTAATATAAAAGTTTTTACCTTAACTGACAAACGGTTGCAAGCTGTTGATTGACTGCGGCTAATCGCTGCTCGCAACAAGCCGCCGAGCACGTGCCATGACGCTAGACTCTGAACACCTTCATCACTTCATCGCCTAGGTGATTGATCACCTTCACCGCGATCCGCCCCGACTTCGGCTTCTCGAACGGACGCGAGGTGTCGCTGTTCAGGCTGGCCCAGGCTTCGGGGTCGATTTCCGCCTTGAGCGTGGTCTTCAATGCGCTGTAGGGGTCGTTGGCGCCGAGGAAATAGGCGTGACGGACGAAGAAGCTTTCCTGGTTGTAGTCGGTGTCGATGAACCAGCAGGCGATGCCGTCGGTGCTGTCGCTGACGACTTCGCCGGTTTGCGGCTTGAAGACATCGACGCCGTTCACCTTGACGCACAGCTTGCCGTCGTCCTGCGGCAGCAGGCTGATGTCGGGCTCGCCGAAGATGACGAAGAGATTGCCCTTGCCGGTGTTCTTGAGGTCCGCGGCCATGTGCAGGTCGGCGTTCATGCGCGCTTTGAGCACCGGGATGCGCCCGAGCTTGCTGAACTCGGTGGCGTGCGCCTCGTAGTTGAAGGCGCAGGCGATCAGCGCGTCGAAACCGGCTTCGCCGCATTCGCGGGCGGCTTCGACCAGGTCGCTGCGCTGCACGGTGCCAAACTCGGGGCCGATGAAGATTCCGGCACGTTTCTCGCGCATTTCACCTTCCTGGCCTTCGAGATAGCGTCCTTCGGCGCAGATGGCGCCTTCGCCCGGCCACGGCGTCAACGCGGTGAAGGTGATCCGGTCTTCCCGGTGCGCCTGCTGCACGCCGGCGGTCTTGAGGTTTTCGAGAATCAACTGCGGGAAGGACTGGCGGGCGCCGTACCCGGCACGGTCTTGCTGGAAACCGTCGATCAGTTCGTCGTCCTCGTCGACGCCGATCATCCGGTGCGGCGAGAGGCTCTCGACGGTGAAGGGACCGGCGACGCGCACGCACTTCGTGTTCTGATAGGGCTTGTCGTAGAGGGTTTCAAAATCGGCCCTGGCAGCGATCGAGGCGTCGATTTCCTTCTGCCGCGCGATGCGCGCCTGCCACCAGTCGGCGTGCCGCTTCTTCGCGGTGTCGGGCCAGGACTGGTCGGCGTCGCGCGGGAGCTCCCACTCCTGCCAGGTTCTCTTGAGCGCGGCGTTCAGCGATTCACGCAAGGGCTCCAGCTTCGCCTGCCACTGCTCCCAGATGACATCGATCTCGGCGTTGTTGGCGATCGACTTGAGCGTGATGTGCGGCACGCGCTCATAGACGAAGCCGTGGCGGAGGTTGCCCTGCACCGGCTGCGTGCTCGGCGCGCTGCGGCTGACTTCGGCTTCCTTGAGCTGGCCTTCGCGGGAATCGGCGAGGAGGTAGAACGGATAGCGCGCGCCCATGATGCGGGCGCGGGCCAGCGCGAGCGCGACGCGCGAGGTATCGATCGTGATCCAGCGGCGGCCCCATTGCTCGGCGACGGTGGCGGTGGTGCCGGAGCCGCAGGTCGGGTCGAGTACGAGGTCGCCGGGGTCGGTGGCCATCAAGATGGCCTGCTGGATAACGATAGAGGCGGTCTGAACGACATAGACCTTAGTGTCACCGAATCCGCTTTGACGCGTGTTGTCCCAGATGTTGTTCCGAGCCATCACACAGAAATCCTTCAGATATCTCTTGAAGCGAAGCGTGTTGCCAATGGCTAGAAGCCGCCCTGCCTTTCGCGCCCGAGTTAAGCCAATTTGGTTGGTGCTGAAGGTGCGGTTACCCGGCGAGAATCGTTTCCCATTGAACTCAAACTCGGACACGTCGTTTGCACCGCTTGAACGTGCGCTGGTGATTGGATTGGGGTGATAAACCTTGGCATCGGCCGGCAGCGTCGCGAAACCAGCAAGCTGCTCAGGAGACATCACGAAGGCCTTGTAACTGGAATCTTCAAAGAACCGAAGGTTGTCGTCTCCAACGAAAGAGCGCTCGTCGAACAGCTCTCGATACTTTACATGGGAGCGATCTTTCGCATACCAGAGCAAGGTATCGAAACTCGAATCCAAGAGGGCACTGCCTTTCCCCGTGGTCTTCCGAAATACGATCTCAGAGCAGAAGCCTTCGTCCCCAAACACCTCATCCATCACCGCCCGCACCCGGTGGACATTCTCATCGCCGATCTGCACGAAAATCGACCCCGACTCGGTCAGCAAATCCCGCGCGACGGTCAGCCGATCCCGCAGATAGGTCAGGTAACTGTGAATCCCGTCGCGCCAGGTATCGCGAAACGCCTTGACCTGCTCCGGCTCGCGCGTGATGTGGCCTGCGTTGCCATCCTTGACGTCGCGGCTGGTGGTGCTCCACTGGAAATTGCTGTTGAACTTGATGCCGTAGGGCGGATCGAGATAGATGCACTGCACCTTGCCGCGCAGGCCCTCGCGCTCGGCGAGGCTGGCCATGACCTGCAGCGAATCGCCGAGGATCATGCGGTTGGTCCAGTTCTGGTCGTGCTGGTAGAAATCGGTCTTGTCGGCGCCCTTGGGGATGCCGTTGAAATCGGCGAAGAGATCGGCGGTAATCTGTCCGGCCTCGTGTTGGCGCTCCTTCGTGCTGCGCAGCAGGTCGTCGATCAGTACCTTGGGGTGCACCTTCTCCTGGATGTAGAGCGGCGGCGCCGAGACGACGAGGTCGCTCCAGTCCTGCTCGTCCTTGCCGCGCCAGACGAGCTGCGGATCGAGGTCGCGATTTCTCGCGGACTTCTCCTCGCCCAGCTCGGCGGCGTCGGGGCGCGGGTAGCGGATCTGCTTGGGTTGCTGCTGCTCGGTCGGCAGCACCGCCTGGTATTCGGCGGTGGGGATGTTCTTGCGCCGGGCTTCGTCGTGGGTCAGTGATTCGACGGTCTTGGCGTTGCTGGGTCTGGCCATCAGGCGGCCTCTTCGGTGATGGATTCGACTTCGTCGTCGTTATCCTCGCCAGCGTCGTCAAGTTCCAGACCCTGTTCGCTCTCGTTGGAGCCATGCTCCTGGACAACGGGCTTGCCCATCGCGTCGGCGATCAACTCGCTCAGTGCGGTCGTGCGCGCCGCCATGAAGGCGTCGAAGTCGTCATTGCGCAAGTGCTCGGGATCGATGAGGTGACTGCGCAGGATGTCGTCGAGGCCTCTGCTGCTGATCCCTTGTTCCTGCTCGATCCGCTTCAGGTAGGCCGACGGCGCACTGCCGCTTATCGTGATGTTCGATCGTTTGAACAGCGGCGACTTGTTGACGATGGAATTGAAGACGGCGGGCTTGATGTCTTTGCTGAGGCACCACTTCTTGGGGAAGACGTGGTGGATGTCGATCTTGTCGTTGAAGAAGGTCATCAACTCGACGCCACGACCGGTGATGAAGTCGCGGCAGCCCTGGCGCATCAGCAGGGCGTGCAATCCCTTGTAGGCTGCCGACAGGCGCGACCGCAACGATTTGAGCCGGTCCTGCTGGAATAGCGCCTCATCCAGCGACAGCGGCCTTGCTCCGTCGTCCCGCACCCAATTGACAAGTTGAGGCACGTCCTTCGCGAGCCGTGACTCGGTGCTCGACCCGTACAGCTCACCCAGCGTGACGCACCAGAACCACTGCGCGAGCTTCGCCTTGGCCGCCGTGGTCTGCGCGGTCTTGCCCAGGATTGCGAAGGCACTGGCGAGCCCTACGACCAACGGCGGGTACGGAACGTCCCGGTTCCAGATGATCTTCTGCTCATTGAGGAACGCGCCCGCCTCGATGAATCCGGACTCAACGACCGCGGCATGTTTCTGGTACGCAGCGAGTGGCAGCCCAAGCAGAGCGTCGCGATTGCAGGAAATCTGGGGCAGTTCCTTGCCGGTCTTGCCCTCCGTTTCGCGCGCCAGCCGGTTCTCGCGTGTGTGCAGCAAGGTGCAGGCTTGCAGGAAGTCGGTGCTAGCGATCTCGGTCAGCACATCGCGCCGGTTGGGGCTGCCGATCATGCGGGCGCGGCGGCCTGGGACCGCAGGCTTGGCTGTTCCGGACCAGTCTTCGCGCAGGTCAAAGTTGTCTGACGCATAGACTGCGGTCACCAGTTCGAAAGCATCGAGCTTCTTGCCGCCGACGTTGACCTTCTCGAAGACGAGGCAGATGGCTTCACGGCTGTTGTCTCGGTCAAGGCAGATGATCGGCATCTTGTAGCGCTCGATCCTGTCGATGACCGTGCGCACAAAACTGCGATCAAGGTCAGAGACATCGCGGCCCTTCGCGCGCCAGTAGTCGCGCCAGTCGTAGAACCAATCGCGCCCACCGTTGTTGAACACCTGGTTCAGCGGGAAGTGGTCATGCTCGAACTCGTGCTGCCGCGTAGACAGGTCCAGCTTGATGTCGCGCCCGAAGTTCTCACGAGCGACGCGATCGGCCGGGACAACAACGATGGCATCGTCGATGGAAGCCGACTCGGACAGGGCGAGCTTGATATCCAGATAGTAGTAGCGCTCGATCTCTGCGCCCTTGGGCGTCTTGGTCTTCACGGGGGCCTGTGAATAGGCGACCTGGTAAAGCGAGGTGATGCGCTGCTGCCCATCGAGCAGCAACTCCGCCGGTGCGATGTCGATCTGTGGGACACCTGCCAACAGCCGAGGCTTGAAGTGCACTTCGCCGCCGTTTTGCAGCGTCAGCAGGGCGCCAACGGGAAAGCCCTTCGCGATGGAGGCAATGAGGCTGCGCACATCGTCGTCCCCCCAGACATAGTCGCGCTGGAAGTCGGGCAACTGCAAACGGCCCTCATGCGCCTTGCGCAGGATGTCCTTCAAATCCTCTTTGGTCGTATCAAACATCTGCTTCGCCTATGTGAACGGATTGTTTGGCGGCGGACTCGATCATCTTGTTGAACTCGCCCTCGACCCTGGCCTTGAAATCGGACTCGATCTGGTAAACCTCGCAGAACTCGGCGAACGCCCAGCGGCCATAGCTGCCGAGATGGTTCACGCCGGGTACCCAGTAGGTGTCCATCGTCGATTTCTTCTCTTTCGCGTCCTCGCGCCGGTAGCCCTTGATCTCGACCACCAGATGCAGCAGGTCATCGGGGCCGTGGCCGTCATCGACCAGTACGATGAAGTCGGGCCGGTACTTGCGCGTCTCTGAGCCGTAACGATAGGGGACTTCCAGACCGAGGTTGTGGTTCTTCACATAGGCGCGGACCCTGAGGTGCGACTCGGCGACGCGGCAGAATTCGCCTTCCCAGTCGCTGTCGAGGATCACCCAGTTGATGTGGCAGGATTGCGAACTCGTCTCCCAGCGGTCGGTCTTCGAGGTGTTGAAGCGGACGTGCCTGGTCGATCCAGTGGGATTGTAGGGGTCGAGCAACGCCTTGATCGGGCGCTCGCCGAGGAACTGCCGGGTGATCGCCGCCGTGATCCGGTTGCAGGCCATGTCGGCGAGTTCCTGGTACATCAGCAGCGCCGGGTAGGTGTCGCCCTTGCAGACCAGGCAGGTGTCCAGCCATTGCCGGGTGATGCGTTTGAGCTGGCCGAAGAGGTAGAGCCGGGGCTCCTCGCCGGGATCGCGCCACTTGGTGTACAGCAGCCGCTGGGTCACCTGGAAAACGAGCGTCGAGGGGCGCATGTCGCCGAGGTGCTGCAGGCTCATGTCCACGCCTTCGCCGATGATGCCGGAGTTGCGGGTGATCGACGGGCCAACCAGGTCGGGGCTGAGTTCCAGGATCGAGTCGTCGTTGAAGTCGGCGGTCAGCCGTTCCTCGGGCAACTCGACGCGATAGCCTTCGACGCGGGGAAAGCGGATTTCGAGCGCGTCGCGTTCGGGGCGAACGGCCTTGACCTGTACCGTCTCGCGTGGCGGCTGCGGCGGCGCTATGACCGGTTTGGCGGTGAAGTCGAAGGGGATGCCGAAGACGTCGGCGTACTCGACGTTGAACAGCCCTTCCTCGTTCAATTCGTAGGACTGGCGGCGCAGTGCGCGGCCGATGACCTGCTCACAGAGCAACTGGGTGCCGAAGGCGCGGATGCCCAGCACATGGGTGACGGTATTGGCGTCCCAGCCTTCGGTGAGCATCGAGACTGAAACGACGCAGCGGATGGCGCCGCCCAGCTGCTCCGGCTTGCCGACGGTGTTCATGACTTCGCGTAGCAACTCCTGGTCGGTGATGTGGTCTCCGGAGCGGGCATCGCCGGAGCGCTCGACGATCTCGCGGCGAAAACGCTCGATCTCGTCCGCCGCCATGCTGCGGAAGTGGTCGTCGAGGGCGTCGCCGGCTTCGAGCTGCTCGCTGTCGATCAGCAGTGTGTTCGGGCGGGGCAGCGGGTTGCCGGTGGTCTCATCGAAGTTGCGGAACAGCGGCAGGCGCCCGTTCTCCAGCGTCGTCGTGCCGTCATCATTCCTGCGCTGGAAGCCGGAAACGAAATCGTAGACCAGCTTGGAGATGGCGGTGTTCTGGCAAACGACGATGAAACAGGGCGGCACCTTGATGCCCTTTTCCGCCCAAAGCCTGAAGGTTTGCTCGTAGTGGCCATAGAGCGCCTGCAGTGCCGTCTGCAAGCGGGTGGGGAGTTTGAGGGGATCGAGGTCTTCGCCCTGGCCGCGGCCCTTTCTCGGCATGTCCTTGCTGATGTTCTCCCAGAGGTTGCGGAACATCGGCATTTCGTTGCCGGGAATGTTCTGAGCCACCGGCACGCGTGGCAGCTTGACGATGCCGCATTCGATCGCGTCCATCAGCGAAAAGTCGCTCAACGTCCACGGGAACAGAGTGCCTTCGGCATAACCCGAGCCGCGCAGGAAGAAGGGCGTCGCCGACAGGTCGATGACGCGGGTCGTCCCGAGCTTGCGGTTGACGGCTTCGAGGCCGGAGATCCAGAGACGGGCCGCTTCGTTGTTTTTCTCGGCTTCCTTGCGGTCGTCGCCTTTCAGGTCCTCCTCATCGGCGTCTTTCGGCTTCTCGCGATAGCAGTGGTGCGCCTCGTCGTTGATGACGAGGATGTTCTTCATGCCCATCAGGTCGGGCATCACCCGCTGCAGCATCTGGCCTTCGCTTTCGAGCGTCCGGAGTTCATCTCCCGTGCGCCCCTGCAGGAGCTGCCGTCCACCCCGGGAAATCTCGATGCGCTCGCGCAGTTTGAAGGCGTGGTAGTTGGTGATGACGATCTTGGCGCGGCTCATGTCGTCGAGCAGGTCGCCCGGCAGCAATTCGCGGTCCCTGTAGTAGCTGTCGGGGTCGTTCGGCTGCAGGACGCGCAGGCGATCCTTGATCGTCAGACCGGGCGCGCAGATCAGGAAGCCGCGGGTGAAGTTCCTGCTGCCCGGCCGGCGCACCGCATTGATCGTCTGCCAAGCGACGAGCATGGCCATGACCGTCGTCTTGCCGGCACCGGTGGCCAGTTTCAAAGCGAGGCGCAGCAGCTCGGGATTGGCATCCCTGTTCGCCGCCGCGAGGTGGTCGAGAACCGGTTTGCCGTGTCGGGACTGCGGCGCCACCTCGGTGAGCCAGATCGCGGTTTCCACGGCTTCCACCTGGCAGAAGAACGGGCGGATACCGCTGAACCGATGATGGCGCCAGTGCTGCAGCAGGCGGGCGGTCTCCGGTGTCACCTGCCACTGATTGGGGTTGGGCAGGCAGCGCCAGGAATCCACATGCCCGCGAACCTGGTTGATGATCGAGGTAGGGTCGTACTGCTGCTGCTGGGTTGACAGTCCCTTGCCGTCATCGAAAACGAAGGTCTGCTGCCTGGCAGGACTCGTGCGCTTCCTGGGCTTCGGGATCGGGGTGAGGAACTGCGCCCGGCGGCGGGTTTCGAGGACCTTCTCCGTCGGCTGCCCGTCCTCGTTGAGTTCCCAGTGCTGCGCCGGCCGTTCGTAGGGGGAGTTAAGAATCGGGTGGTCGAAAAAGGGGTTGGACATGGTCGGGTTCAGTCGCTTTGCTTGTTCTTGTTGCCACCGGCTGGGTGCTCGTGTTCTGCTGCATCATCAAGGCTCGGGCTGCCTCGGAGGGTCTCGGTAGGCGCCGCCCGGCCTGCCGTCAAATTTCTCGGACACAGATGCTGGCAATGGTCCAGGTCCCCTCCCGTCTCTGTGCCGTCGTATTCAGGCCATTGGCTGCGATCACGGAGGTGATGCGGCGCGAGGGGTGTGTCGGCCGATGATCTACCGGTGTATCGACAAGTCGTTGGCGGAAGCGGTGTCCGCCATATTGCATAATCACCCTGCATCACGCCATCTCATGACTTGTCATAAGCCCAGCAATGGCAAGTCTTTCAGGCATATCCATTGACTCACAGTGTCTTATGGCGGAGCATAGCGTCTTATCTAAACTGATGGGGCGGACGATGTGGAAAAGACGCGGGGCGCTGGGCGCCATGGAGGTTCGAGGGCTGACGAAGCCGGGTATGCACTTCGTGGGCGAGGTTGCCGGGCTGGCGCTGCTCGTTTCGGCGACCGGCGCACAGAGTTGGATATTGCGAGCCACCATTGCCGGCAAGCGGCGCGATATGGGCCTGGGCGGATACCCTGATGTGACGCTCGCGGATGCACGACGCAAGGCGCGGGATCTGCGCGAACAGATCGACAACGGGATTGACCCCATCGGCCAGCGTCGGGAAGCACGCGCTGCACTCATGGCGGCGACCGCCAAGGCGATGACCTTCGACCAGTGCGCGGCGGCATACATTGAGGTCCATCGTCCAAGCTGGAAAAACGCCAAGCACGCGGCGCAATGGGAAAGCACCTTGAACAGCTACGCCTCCCCGATCTTCGGCGCGCTGCCTGTGGCGGCTGTTGATACCGCGTTGATCGTCAAGGCACTGGCGCCGATCTGGCAGGCAAAAACCGAAACAGCAACCCGACTGCGGGGCAGAATCGAGAGCATTCTGGATTGGGCGACGACAAGCAAATTCCGGGAGGGCGACAACCCGGCGCGCTGGCGCGGGCACCTTGAAAACCTGCTGGCCGATCCTGCACGCTCGAAACGCGTTGTCCATCACCCCGCACTGCCCTGGCAGGAGATCGGCGCCTTTCTGGCGGCGCTACGTGCTCAGGAGGGCGTCGGCGCGCTGGCGGTGCAGTTCGCCATCCTGACGGCGGCGCGATCCGGCGAGGTACGGCTGGCGACCTGGAAAGAGATCAACTTTGACGCGGCGTTATGGGTCATTCCGGCTGACCGGATGAAGGCCGGCCGGGAGCATCGGATACCGCTGTCGTCGTCGGCCATGGAACTGCTCAGGGTGTTGCCGCGTACGGGCGACCTGATCTTTCCCGGCGTACGGCAAGGCCGGCCGCTGTCAGACATGAGCTTGACGGCGGTACTCCGGC
Organism: Candidatus Accumulibacter jenkinsii; assembly: GCA_036625225.1. GTDB lineage: Bacteria > Pseudomonadota > Gammaproteobacteria > Burkholderiales > Rhodocyclaceae > Accumulibacter > Accumulibacter jenkinsii. The sequence continues at coordinate 215,256 of JAZKUF010000003.1, forward strand.
GCATGGGCCGCGACGACATCACGGTGCACGGATTCAGATCGAGCTTTCGGGATTGGTGCAGCGAGTGTTCAAACTTCCCTCGCGAAGTCTGCGAGCACGCGCTGGCGCATTCGCTGGTGGACAAGGTGGAAGCGGCTTACAGGCGCGGCGACCTGATCGAGAAGCGCGCCCTGCTGATGCAGGCATGGGCGAACTACTGCGCGACGATTCCGGGCGAGGCCAAGGTGTTGCCGATGCGCGCGGGCAAGACAGGCTGATCTTCGAACCTTTCACCGGGCCGGGCGGCTTACCAAAAAGCGGCAATCCCCCTGTCACAAAATCACGACGCTTCGTTACAAAATAATAACAAGGCCGTTTTTGCATAGTCTGGATTGTCTCAAGACATATCAAGCCGTACCAGCGTGCAGACTTTGCGGGCAAACATCATGCATATTTCCCCGGCATCTTCGCGGCTGACGTTCATCTCTGAAGATGCTGTGGATAACTTCGCCTGCCATGTCCTATAATTGCCGCACGCCATGTAATGCCATGTCATGACGGCGCTGATTTCAGAAGCTCAACAAGGAGGTGCAAGCAACAAAATCAGTAGCAAACGGAACGCACCGATTGCGTAACCACAACAGAACAAAACCGGAGATTTTCAATGCACAGACTTGTCGACGACCCACAAGCGCCGCCTTGGCGCATTCATAGAAAGATTTCAAATGACGCAAAACCGCAATACGGCCGGCATCGCCGACGCGCTCAGGCACTTCGATGAACTCCCCGCCTCGGCAGTCGTCCGACTGCCGGTAGTCGCAGCACTCAAGGCGTGCAGTCACGCTACTGTCTGGCGCATGGTCAAGCGCGGCGATCTGCCGGCGCCCCATAAAATCTCGCAGCGCATTTCCGGCTGGAACGTCGGCGAGCTTCGCAAAGCCCTATCGGCCTGATCGGAGCGACGACATGACGACAAAAGAAAAAGCCATGGCGCGGACCATGGCAGTTTCCAAGACGACTTCGACGAGCCGTCATTCTACTCCCGCCCTTCCCTACTGGCTTGCAAACATCTCGACAATGGCGGCCGGCTTCGCCAATCTGGCCGCACCAATGGCCGCGATGCTGGCCGGGAGACTGCTATGAGCGGCCGCGGCAAGTCACAGAAAAGCATGGATCTGATCGCCGCTGCATACCGGATTTTTTCGGAGATCCATCCGGCAACCGTTCGTGCAGCCTGTTACCGGCTTTTCATCGAGGGCATTATCTCGTCAATGGCGAAGAACCACACCAATGCTGTAGGCACTCAATTGGTCTGGGCGCGAGAAAATCACCATCTGCCGTGGGATTGGATTGTTGACGAGACTCGTGAGGCGGAGCACATCTCCAGCTGGCGCGACCCGGAAGAAATCATCAGGGCCGCCATCAGCAGCTACCGCAAAGACTACTGGAAGGACCAGCCCGAGTGGGTTGAGATCTGGTCCGAGAAAGGCACGGTCCGCGGGACGCTTGCGCCAATACTGGAAAAATACGGAGTCACCTTCCGTGTGATGCATGGTTATGGATCAGCGACAAGCCTGCACAGCATCGCCCAAGAGTCGGCGAACAGTGACAAATACCTGACTATCTTTTACGTCGGCGACTGGGATCCCAGCGGGATGCACATGTCGGAGGTCGACATACCCGGCCGGCTTGATCGTTACGAAGGCGACTTCACTATCGAGCGGATTGCACTCGACGCCGGCGATGTTGGACTCGGTACGAAGATCCCGTCCTTCGACGCTCAAAGCAAGATCGGAGACTCGCGGCACAAGTGGTTCGTCGACAACTACGGTAGCCGGTGCTGGGAGCTTGACGCGCTATCACCTGTCGTTCTTCGCCAGCGGGTAGAAAACGCTATCCTCGGATGCTTGGATCAGGATGCATGGAACCATTCTGTCAGTATCGAGAAGGTTGAGCGCGAGTCCATGTCCGACTTCATGGACACGTGGAAGAGTATTTCGGGGCCTGCAAAGAAATACTCCCCGGATACGGCTGAAGGGGGCGCATGAATGCCCGCCAAACCTTCCACAAAGCACCCATACGCTGCGATCGAGCACCGAGTGTTGGATAGTGCAGCATATGCCACGCTGACCTTCTCCGCGCGCGCCCTGCTGACGATGTTGACCCGGCAATTGACCAAGACGAACAACGGACACTTGCAGGCAGCAGAAAGCTATTTGGCTCCCTATGGATTCAGTGACAAAACGATAAGCCGCGGAATCCGTGACCTGATCACAGCCGGCATGATCTACCGCACTCGGGCCGGTGGATTCCATCAAGGGGCATCACGGTACGCGGTCACGTGGCTGCCGATCACCCAGCGGGATGGGCTGTTTCTCAACGGGTTCAAGTCGTGCGCTTGGCGCGACTGGCAGCCTGCCGAAAACAAAATCACCCCCCCAAAAATACGGACTGATAGCCGTAAAAATGTCTCCCTGACGATCGTTTCAGCGGACAAAAGTACGGCTGATCCGGGGGACAAAAGTACGGACAATGAATTAATGCCATGTAGAGGTGTTGCATGACTCCACCGGAAGGGATGGACGACGATGTCCACGCGTATCAGGGCAACGCGGCGCCCATCGGCGACAAGTTGAGGGTAGCGGAACAGTCAGAGCTGGAACATTTGAAGCGCATCGCTGAAATGATGGCTGGAGGCCGGATATGAGAGACGCTCCCGCCTATCAAGAATATGCAGCCACGATGCTGGCGAATTCGCGGTACAGACTCATGAGCCTTGCTGAACGCGGCCTGTTGGACACCCTGCGGCGCGAATGTTGGGTGAATGTCGGCGTGCCAGCGAAGCCGGCAGCGCTTGCCCGGATGCTGGGCTACGAATCCGCAGAGATCGACGCCGCGCTGCCTGCCATCATGCCGTTTTTCCGCATCACGCAAGATGGCCTGATCGTTTGCCCCGAGCTTGACGACCTGCGCGCAGCCTACGCTGATCGACGAGAACGGCAGGCGGCCGGCGGCAAGCGGAGTGCCGAAAAGCGCAAGGGCATCAAGCCGGAAAACGGTGCTGACGACATCCCAAGCACCTTGCAAGGTACTTCAAAGCACCCTGCAGGTAGCTTGCAAGTCCGTAGACAAGACCAGACCAGACCAGACCAGTCAAAAGCAGTCTATAGGAAGGAGGTTGTTCCCTGTGCTGCCTACAAGGATTGGATGGCCGGCGATGCTGATGCCGATGCGTACCGGCGAGCGTCTGGCGGCGATTGATCGGAAACGGGCAGCCGTCGTCGGTCTGGCGACGGCATCCGAGCCGGGCCAGACCTGCAACATGCCAAGCAGATAAGAGCATAACGGCGCTTCGGCCTCTTGCAGTAACCGAATGGCTGCAGCGCGTGTGCGTGTGGTATCCGGCCAATGGCAAGGCACAGCCCGAGACTCTGCGCAAAGTCGATGTGATTTCGGCCTTGCGCGGGTATGATTCCATACCTTTCATTTGCCCTCATCCCGTGCGGTCTTATGGCCGTGTATGAGCGGTAAATCGACCAGACAACGACAAGACAAAATCATGGCCCGCATCGAAGAGAAGATCGCCGAAATTCCCGATGCCCACTTGCGGCAAACCATTGCCGAAGAGGTCGCCAAGCTCAAGAAGCACACCCGCTTTGGTCTGGTGTTTGAGGAACATCAACCCGAGGTGGTGCCGGTTTACGGCGCACGGATCAAGCGCGGCGAGCGAGTGGCAAAGAAAACTGGCAGTCTGACCGAAATCTGGCGCGTCGTGAAGGTCGCGGACGGTCACGCCGTGTGCGAAAAAGAGAAAGGGAAGGCCGGCAAAGGGGACAGCATAGGCGAGTGCGAGAGCTTCACCATAGAGGAACTGGTGGTCGTGCGACGCATGGGCGAGGCGATCTATCCGGCCCTGACGCCGAGGGATGCGGTCAACAACGGCGACCCGGCGCAGCCACACCATATCCTGATCGAGGCCGACAACTATCACGCGCTGCAACTGCTGCTGTTCCCTTACGAGGGCAAGGTCGACTGCATTTACATCGACCCGCCGTACAACACCGGCGCGCGGGACTGGAAGTACAACAACAACTACGTCGACAGCAATGATGCCTGGCAGCACAGCAAGTGGCTGACTTTCATTGAGAAACGGCTGAAGCTTGCCAAGCGCTTGCTCAAGCCAGAAAACTCGGTGATCGTCGTTACCATCGATGAAAAGGAGTACCTGCACTTAGGAATGCTACTAGAGCAGATGTTTCCTGATGCGCGTACTCAGATGGTTACGATCGTAATCAATGCGCCTGGGCAAACACGAAAGCAACAGCTCGCGCGTGTCGAAGAGTACGCGTATTTCCTGTTCTTCGGAGACGCGGAACCACCCTTGGTGACGGATGATTTGCTCAACGATAAGACCTCGCACAATCCCAACACAGTGCGTTGGGAATCCTTGCTCAGGAGCGGAACAAACTCCCGGCGAATAGACCGCCCAGCGTTATTCTATCCCGTATTCATACGACCGGAGTCACGCGAGCTTGTCGAGGTTGGAGACGCTAAGCCTATTGGCACCCCTCTTTCTGCATGGGAGACACCTAGCGGCACCACTGCTGTCTGGCCTTGGAAGAGCGATGGGTCCGAAGGGAACTGGCGAGCTTCGCCGGGCTACCTTCGGCAGTTATCCTTCAAGGGTTTTGTGCGAACTGCTGTCTGGCCTTGGAAGAGCGATGGGTGGGCGAATATCGTCCTGAAGAAAGACGGGGGACGATCTGGTATCTCGGCAAATCAGCCATCCAAAAGATTGAGACGGGAGAAATTATCGTCGTTGGAAGGGACGAGCAGGGCGCTGTCGTCGTTACCCCGAATCCAGAGTCCCCGCTCGGCCGTAGAACTGTTGCGAAGACCGTGTGGAACCGTCCATCGCACCACGCTGGCTGGCATGGTACGAATCTAGTTGGCGCAATACTTCCTGGTAAGACGTTCCCGTTCCCTAAGTCCCTGTATTCGGTCGCCGATGCATTGCGTTTAACAATCGGCCACAAGTCTAATGGCATCGTCCTTGACTTCTTTGCCGGTAGTGGAACCACGCTCAACGCCGTCAATCTGCTCAACACCACCGATGGCGGCCAGCGGCAGTGCATCCTCGTGACCAATAACGAAGTCTCCGAGGAAGAAGCGCGCTACTTGGCCGCAACAGGCTTGCAGCCCGGACAGGACGAATGGGACCAACACGGCATCTGCCGCTCCGTGACCTGGCCACGATCGAAGTTCACCATTCTTGGCCGGCGCGACGATGGCACGCCGCTGCCGGGGGATTACTTGACTGGCAAGCAGATGACGCGCGAGAAGCCGCGCAGTATCCGCCAGCTTGGTTTTGCCGAAGGTCGCAATCTGACCGTGCTACAACGCAAACAGGTTGCTGCGCTGCTGCCAGCGGTGCCACAAAGCAAGGTGGGTGATGCGCCGTGGTTTCTTGATGGCGACATTGCGGTATCGGTGCTGTGGGACGTGCACCAGGCGTCAAGCTGGTTGGAGGAGTTGAACGACGCTGACCATGTGACCGAGTTCTGCGTGGTGACGATGGAAGGGCGCTTGTTCAGTACCTTGAAGAGACAGATTGTCGAAACGCTGGGGCCGCAGGTGGTGAGTGAAGACGAAAAGCGCCCGCTGGCCGCTGGCTTTGCCGCCAACCTCGAATACTTCCGGCTGGATTTTCTCGACCCGCCGGAAATTCAGATGGGCCGGCAGTTTGCCGCCATTCTGCCACTGCTGTGGATGATGGCCGGCGCCCGCGGCCGGCGCCCCGCAGCGCCTGACCCGCACGCGCCCTGGTTGGTGCCGGCGGGTTGCCCATTTGCCGTGCTGATACAGGAAACGCGCTTCAAGGATTTTGCGCGTCACGTTGATGAGCGTCCGGACATCACGCATGTCTTTGTCGTCACCAACTCGCAGGAAACGCTCTACAAGATGCGCCTCGAATGGCCCGTATTTCGCGTCGTACAGCTTTACAAGGACTATCTGGAAAAGTTTCGCATCAATATTTCGGAGAACCCCGCGTTATGAAGCTGGCCCTCAAGGATTTTCAGGAAGACGCGGTCGAACAACTCATCAAGAAGTTGAACCCGGCCAAGCGAGAAGTCGCTGAGGGCGGCGATCACCAAGCGGTGATTCTTGCCGCGCCGACCGGATCGGGAAAAACCGTTATCACGGCGGCGCTCATTGAAGAAATTCTGAATGGCTCCGATCGCTTCGAGGCTGAGCCGGACGCTGTGTTTTTATGGCTGTCGGACCAGCCGGTATTGAACGAGCAATCGAAAAAACGCATTGCCTCGGCATCGACCCAATTGGGAAGCAGTGATCTGGTGATTGTGGATGCCGATTTCGACCGCGAAACCTTTACCGGCGGCAAGCTGTATTTCATCAACACGCAGAAGCTGGGCAAGGACAAGCTGCTGACTTCGGGCCGGGGCGACAAGCGCACCTACACGATTTGGGACACCATCGCCAACACCGCCAAGACCAAGGGGAACCGCTTCTATCTCATCATCGACGAGGCGCACCGGGGCACCAAGGTCAGCCGCAACGACGAAACCAACCGACTGACGGTAATGCAGAAATTCGTCAAGGGGTCCGAGGGCGAGATTCCACCGATTGACCTGATTCTGGGTGTATCGGCGACGCCGCAACGCTTTCAGCAATTGGTCGACGCGCAAGCCAACCGCACGCCGCGCAGGTGCGAGGTGAACCCGCTCGACGTGCGTGCTTCCGGTCTGCTGAAAGACCGCATCATGGTCTTCTACCCCAACAACGATTTTCCGACTGACTGGACGATGCTCAAGGCTGCCGTGCAGCAGTGGGGAGTGATGTGCGAGGAATGGCGGACCTATACGCAAGCGCAAAGCCTATCGTCGGTCCTGCCAGCGCTCATCATTCAGGTGGAGGACGGCAGCAGTGAGGGCTTATCGAAGACCGATCTCGACAAAGTGATTGCTACCGTCCAAGAGGAGACCGGCCCGCTGCATCCTGGAGAAATCGCGCATTGCTTCGAGCACGACGCGCCAATTTCCGCGCATGGCGTATTGATTCCCAAGATGGACCCGTCGCGGATTCAGGAGGAAACCGGCATCCGCTTCGTGCTGTTCAAGATGGCGCTGACCACTGGCTGGGACTGCCCCCGTGCCGAAGTGATGATGTCCTTCCGCCGGGCGCAGGACGATACGCTGATTGCCCAGCTTATCGGCCGCATGGTGCGCACGCCCTTGGCGCGCCGCATTGAGGGCAGCGAAAGTCTCAACTCGGTTTCGCTCTACTTGCCGCACTACGACAAGGAAGGGCTGACACGTGTCGTCAATCACTTGAAGCAGGGCGACCCGATGGAACTACCGCCAACGGATGTTGAGGACGGTGCGAAACTGGTGACCTTCAAGCGCGACAAGGACATGGACGAAGCGTTTGAGGCGCTGACCGATCTGCCGTGCTATCGCGTCGAGCGCGTGCGCAAGGTATCGAACACGCGCCGGTTGATGCGGCTATCGCGCCTGCTGACGATCATGCACCAGGTGGATATGTCGGCTTGGGATGGTGCGAAAAAACTCGTCATGGATATCCTGAATACGGAAATCGAACGCCTGAAGCAGGTCGACGCGGGTTTCGACGCGAAGTTGAAGGCGTCCGGCGAAATCACACTCAACGCTGTGTCGGTGGAACAGGGAACGTGGAAGGAAATCCACGGCCAGACCATCACGGTGCCGCTGGACGACAAGAACATTGAGGACCTGTTCAACCGCGCTGGGCAGCGACTTGGCGAGGGCCTACACCTCGACTTCTGGCAGGCCCACTACGACGCTGACATGGCGGACGATATGCCGAGCCGTTCGCGGCTAACTCTATTTCTGGTTCTGCAAGACGAAAAGGCTTGGAAGACTCTGGAGAAGGCTTGCGGCGACCGCATTCATGCGCTGCTGAAGGCCAACAAGGCCGGCATCAAGAAGCTGACGACGGCGGAGCAGGAGGAATACAACAAGGTGCAGGAAGTGGCGAAAGACCCCGAGGCTCTGGCCTTTCTGCCGCCGACCGAAATCATGCTGGCCGTGGATCGCAGCGACCCGGCCTATCGCGCCTATGCGCACCACCTGTATATCGACGCCAGGGGGCATTTTGCCGCGCTGTTGAACAGCTGGGAAAACGCCGTCATTCAGGCGGAAGTGGCGCGCGAGGATGTCGTCGGGTGGCTGCGCAATATCGCGCGCAAGCCATGGGCGTTGGCGTTGCCCTACGAGTTGGGGGGCGAAGTACGGCCGATGTACCCGGATTTTCTGATCGTGCGTAGCGAAGGTGGCGGGCTGGTGGTGGACATTCTCGAACCCCACTCGCCCGCGCTGGCCGATAGCTACGCCAAGGCCAAAGGTCTGGCGCAGTTCGCCGCAAAGCACGCGATGCAGTTCGGGCGTATCGTGTTGATTCGATTGGATGGCAACGAAATCAAGCGACTGGATTTGGCCGAGCCGACCAACCGAGCCAAAGTGCTCGCGGTGGGTAGCAATGCGGGGCTGGATTTGGTGTTTGGGGTGGTCAATGCTTGAATTTCGCATCAACTCTGAACTTGCCCAGACGTTAACAGACTAACCCGGAACTTACCACAGTGGTAATATTCACGAACTTGTCGGCCTACAATGGCGTACCGCCGGCCGATGGCGAGGACCGGAAGATTGCGGGCGGCCCGCTGTATGAGTTGGCAAGAATCAAGGTGCTGACGGAGTTGCCAGGCGCCTTGAATCTCTGGACCGCTAAAGCACGGCGGGATGTGGCGAATCTGGCAATGGCTCCCGCCGACGTGGGCGGCATGATTCGGCAACTGACGGAACGAGACTATCGTGATTCTGAGTGGTGCGACAATGGCAAAGGCTCCTGCGCCGCCTGCGATGCTTACGCGCTCACCCGCGACGAGTACGTCGAACGCGCGGGCAAGTCTTATCGCATGGTGTATTTCTTGAAGTTCGCAGAAAGCAGGACAGGCAAATTGGTGCTGATGGCGTCCTGCCATACATCCAATTGAGAACGGGGACGAGCATGGAAGACAAGACGCTGTGCCCGCTATGCGGCGAGGGACACATTACGCCGCGCACGGAAAACATGCAGACGGAGTATCGCGGCCAGCAAGGCATGGTCACGCTTCGTTACGCTGAGTGCGATGCTTGCGGATCGGAAATCACAGGCGACGCTGACGGCCGCGCCAACAAACGCGCTGTGCTGGCTTTCCGCAAGTCCGTTGATGGCCTGCTGACGGGAGCCGAGATTCGCGCCATTCGGGAGAAGTGCGGTGTCACGCAGGAGCAGGCAGCGCGCCTTTTCGGTGGCGGCCCGAAAGCGTTCAGCAAATATGAATCCGACGATGTAGCCCCTTCCGAGTCGATGAACACCCTGCTTTGTTTGGTTCGGCGAAGCGAAGACGCCTTTTGGGAGTTGCTTGCACTAAAGGAAATGACCGCCGAACTGCCAGCGCGCAGAGTGGCGAAACACCGAACGATGGACGTGCCGGTTATTCGGATTGAACTGACGATTCGCCATGAAGTGGCGCCGGACATGCTGCCAGCGCACACGATTCCCTACCGTGTGCCGCCCGGCACCCGGAATATGCTGAAGCATTGATATGGACACGCCCAACCTTCGCCCCCGCCTGATGAGTTTTCGCGTGCTATCTTTTAGCGCAGAAAACAAGCTGCCCAAAGTCATCCAAACCGAAATCGGCTTTGAGATGACCCCGACGATAAGCCTTGGTTTGGCGCTGCCAGCCACGCACGAGGGTCAGATACAAGGGATGGTCAATATTCAGATGGCGGGACGCGCCGCGCTACACAACTCGCCCGATGAACCGCTGGCCGATTTTTCCGCGAGCTACGAAGCGCTCTTCGTCTATCCCAAGGATGCCGACGAAGCCGACGTTTCGGCCCGCTTTGAAGGCGAGACGCACCAATACATGCTGGTGGCACAAGCCTTCCCGCTCGCGTCCAGTCACTTCCAGCGCGAGCTAATGGCGATGGGCTTCGCCGTCGGGAATCTACCTCTCGGACTGTAACCGGCGCGCAGCGTCAAGGTTGCCAGTTCCCGCATGGGCCACACCTGAATTCTTTGTTGGCCTTCTCGCTGGTTCGTATCCGACCGTTCTTCCCTCACACCGCTGGCCCGCACCAACTTGCAAAGCTCGTCCCCGTCGCCATTCTTGACGTGCTCTGCGCACTCCAGCGCGTCACCGTTTTGTCGCGTTCGTGTGCCACCATTCGCCTTAGCGGAGACAGAGCGGGATCCTTGGGCTGCCCGCCCTACACCCAGGGCTATCTGGTACTATTGTGACGGTCACAAAATACACGAGGGCGATGACCGCGAAATGGACAAAGTCACGAAACGAGGAAGGCCGCCCAAGGGCGAGCAGCCTATGAGTGATAGTGAGCGCAAGCGGGACCAGCGGATGCGGGACAGGCGTGCAGCTATAGACGCCATTGGCAACGAGCAGGACGCACCGCTACGGGCGCTGCTGGCGATCCTAGGGCGCGTCGATGCATCGGAAGCAGCCCGGCATTCCGCACAACGTGCATGGGTCGAAATTGGCAAGCGGTACGGATTTGTGACCATTACGAAATAAGGCCATGCTATGGAAGCAGCTGAAGGTAAGGCGTTAAACCATTCCGCTGTAATCCCCTTCACTGCGGCAGAGAAGCCAGCATCACAGGCGAAGGGCGGCTATCAAGCGGTGCGCTTCAATGCCATGAAGCATGGCATTCTCTCCAGTCTGGTGGTACTGGCGCACGAGGACGGCGGCGACTTCGACGACATGCTGGCGGCGCTGATCGAGGAGCACCGGCCGGCGGGAATGACCGAGCAGCATCTGATCGAGGAACTGGCCGCGATCATCTGGCGGAAGCGGCGGGTACTGATGGCGGAAGGGGCGAGGATCAACGAGGGCCTGAAGGCGACGGTGAACAATGCGAAGTCGGTCACCTCGTCGGCCGCACCTTTTCAGCGGGGCTTGTCCGCAGAGAATGGGGAACTGCAAGACCTGATGACCGAAACCCTGGACCAGATCGCCGAGACTCAACGCGATGCAGAGCTTGACCTGGCTACGACCCGCAGGGCGTCTGCGATCTTGCGGAAGGGCGGGCCGGCAGCCTACGACAAAGCCCTGCGGGCGCTGCGGCAAGACTCGCGCGACTGCTGGCAGGAACAGATCGAGGAAGAGAAACATCCGGCGACCGCGGAAGGGCTGGCGCAGTTCATCCGTGAAACGCTCGAACTGTCTTGCTGGCGGGCGGCGCGCGACGCCCAATACGCTCCGGCGATCAAGGCGCAAACCCTGGGCGAAGGTCTGCGGCCACACCTGCTGGAAAAGCTGAACCGCTACGAAACGCACCTTGACCGTAAGCGTCCGACCGCTCCACCTGTAAAAGTCGGACGAGATAGCGCAACCTCCCGGCTTTCGATGGGAGGTTGCGATGGACAAGAACGGCGAGCGGGAAGCGTACTGGCGAGGGCATGTTGCCGAGTGGCGGGCGAGTGGGGAGTCGCAGAGAGCGTACTGTGACCGGCACGGGCTGAAGGACCATTCGCTGAGTTACTGGCATCAGCGTCTGGCCAAGCGCGAAGGTGGGGCCGCCGTCGGCGAGCCGCTGACGCTGATTCGGGCAACGATCGTTGCCGATCCGCTGGTCTCAATGCCGTGCCTGTCGCTCGCCAGCCCGAACGGCTGGCGACTCGAATTTGGCCTGCTGCCGCCGGCCGAGTGGCTGGTGGCACTCTGGGCAAACCACTCATGAGCGCGACCCTCGGCGTACCGCTGGAGCGCATCTGGCTGGCTCTCGAACCGGTAGACATGCGCCTGGGCATTGACGGCTTGTCTGCCCGCATCCAGGCGAGTCTCGGGCGCTCCCCTTGTGACGGCAGTGCTTACGCCTTCACCAATCGCAAGCGAAGCCGACTCAAACTGCTGGTGTGGGATGGCACGGGCGTGTGGCTAGCGCAACGGCGCCTACACCGGGGCGGTTTCACGTGGCCGAGCGCTGGCGAGGCGGTTTTTTCCCTGACGCCGGGGCAATGGCGGTGGCTGATCGCGGGCGTTGACTGGCAACGTCGGGAAGCCCCAGCGCCGGGACACTGGCAAGTGTAACGGCCGCGTCACTGCCGCGAAAAAAGTGATAATAATCGGCTATCTACCTGGCTTTCAGGAGCTTTCCATGCGATGTCTGCGGTATAATGCCTCATGGATTTAGCGACCGAACTTGCCGCCTTCTCCCCCTCACCAGAACTGCTGGCCTGGGTCGAAAATCGGGTTGGCGGTCTGCTGGAACAGGCCAAGACCAGCGCCACGGAAATTCACTGGCGCGATGCCAAGATCGAAAAGCTGACGCTCGAACTTGCTCATTTACGCCGAATGAAATTCGGCGTGAAGAGCGAAGCCATGGTCGCCGCCGAACGCGACCTCTTCGATGAAAACCTGGCGGCCGACATTGCTGCCTGCGAAGCCCGTCTGGCCGAAGCGCTCCAGGTCGCTGAAACGCCGTCGGATCAACCGGTACCCGAGAAGAAGCCCAAACGCGAACGCGCCGGTCGTCAGCCCCTGCCGGAGCATCTGCCGCGCGTTGAAATTCGCCACGAACCCGAGAACTGCACCTGCGGCGAATGCGGTCAGGCGTTGGTGCTGATCGGCGAGGACGTGACCGAGAAACTCAATATCGTCCCGGCGCAGTTCTTCGTCGAACAGCACGTTTATCCCAAATACGCCTGCCGGCCCTGCGAGACGCTGACGGCGGCACCGGCCGAGCGCAGCGTGATCGATGGCGGAATGGCGACCCCGGCCTTGCTCTCGTGGGTCATGATCAGCAAGTTCCTGGATCACCTGCCGCTCTATCGCCTGGAACAGCAGGCCGCCCGGTCTGGCGTCCCGCTCGCCCGCTCGACGCTGGCCGAGTGGGTGGGTCGCGTCGGCTATGCCCTCGAACCCCTCTGGCTTCGCCTGGGCGAATTGCTGCGCGAGAGCGAGGTGTTACATGCGGATGAAACCCCGGTGCAACAGCTTGATCCAGGCAAGGGGAAGACCAAGCGGGCGTATCTCTGGGCGTACCGCAACAATGCCTTGGAAAATGACCCGCCGATTGTCGTCTTCGACTATCAACCGGGCCGGGCCGGCATACATGCCGTGAATTTCCTGGCGCAATGGGAAGGCGCCCTGATGGTCGATGACTTCGCCGGTTACAAGGTGCTGTTTCAGGGATCAGTGATCGAACTGGGCTGCATGGCCCATGCGCGCCGCAAGTTCTTCGACCTGCACCAGGCCAACGCCAGCCCGGTCGCGACGGAAGCCCTTCGCCGCATCGGCGAACTGTATGCCGTCGAGGCGCAGGCGAAGGACCTCACGGTCGAGGAACGGGCCCGTCTGCGCGAGATGCACAGTCAGCCGCGACTCGAGTCCCTGCACCTATGGCTCCTGAACACCCGCAAGTCGGTCGCCAACGGCTCGGCCCTGGCCCGGGCCATCGATTACACGTTGAAGCGCTGGCGCGCTCTCGCTCGTTATGCCGAGAATGGCTTCTACCCGATCGACAACAACCCTATCGAAAACGCCATTCGCCCGATCGCCGTCGGGAAGAAAAATTGGTTGTTCGCAGGTTCGGAGGCCGCCGGCAAGCGTGCCGCGGCCATTCAGTCGCTGCTCGAAACCGCGCGCTTGAACGGCATCGAGCCCATGGCCTGGCTCACCAACACCCTGCAAAAACTTCCCACTTGGCCCAACAGCCGCCTCGACGAGTTGCTGCCGCTCAAAAAACGGGGGTAAGTCAGCACCCCCTGACGTGGGTGGGCTGGACGCTTACCCTTGACCGCAAATTTGAACGAACACTAGCCATGCTTTTGAAGCTCAAAGAGCTTCGGAGCCGCTGAAGAGTGTCACTATCGCAACAAAGCGAAAAGGCAGGCGGCGCAAAGTTTTCAGGCAGTTTTGGCAAGAGTGGCGCAACAAACTTGTCTGATGATTTCGGCAAAATACAGGGGCAATGAATGGGCGGCATGGGTAGCGGGCGGCGGTATCAGGGCGGCAAGGCGACGACGAGCGGCAGCAATCCGCTTGACGTGCGGTATCTGCAACGGGCTGGACTGATGACACCGGGCCGGGGCATCAGCTTGAACTGGTCACGCAACGGTGTACAAGTGGCATCGATCCAAGCGCGGCCGGGAGAGGACCGCGTGACCCTGATCTATCGCTATAAGACTGGCGGCACAGACTGGCAGGCGATGGATTACCCGGTATGGCTGGAATGGACGGCTTGCACCCTGGGCGGCCGGCGGGCGTGGTTTCGCTGCCCTGCGAACGGATGCGGCCGGCGCGTGGCGGTGCTTTACTTTGGCGGCGCTGGGATTTTCGCCTGTCGTCACTGTTACCGGCTGGCGTATGCCTGTCAGCGGGAAACGGCCTATGATCGAGCGGCGCGACGGGCGGACAGAATCCGCGATCGCCTGGGCTGGGAAGCGGGTATCCTGAACTTCAACGGCGGCAAGCCGAAAGGGATGCACTGGCGCACGTTCGAGCGGCTGACCGCCGAGCATGATGCTTTCGTCGCGGTATCGCTGGCCGGTATGGCTGCACGCCTGGGGCTGATCAAACGGCGGCTTGATGGCATAGGCGAGGCGCTGCACCGCGAGGGCTGATCTGTTTCGCAAAATGGCGGTCAGGCGGCTGATCGGGCCGACGAGGGCATCTGTCCAATAGCGTTCGTTATCGAACGTTTGGCGTTTTCAATCGCCACAGAGGCGAGGCGGTAGGATGCATCACCCCGGCCGTCTATCCCCTGCTGTGGCGCGATTCTGCAAGCCTGGGGGGCATTGAGCGCGCTACAGCAGGGGGCGGCAAATCGCTGGAGCCGATCAAGCGGAAACCGCTTGGCAAACTCCACTTTCACAAACCTAACCGTGACGCGTTGAGCGAGGGCGGGGGGCGTCAATCTCAGGCGCGACCGGGCCGGAAACCGTTCGGGTATCGCCGAACGTTCGCTATTGGAAAAAACCGGCAGGCAGTCGTTGTGCGCGCGATGCGCTGCCGGTAGGGGCGTCAAATCTCTGACGAGCTGGAGGCGGAACCCGTTCGGGTATCTCTGCGCGCACCCGCGAAATGCAAACTTTTTTCCGGCCCGCCAATTGACCCCCTGTTGCAATTTCCCGGAAGAGCGCACGAAGTTTGACGAACGGTTTCCCGACCGGAAGCGCCAAGGATTCGACGCGCCCCCCTGCCAAGCCTGGGCGGCGATGATGCGGGCGGTTACAGCGTAACGGCCAGATCGACATGGCACCCGGCCGGGCGCTTCCTGGGCGCTGCTGTCGGGCGCCCTTGTGTCACCCTGTCGCATACAAGCGCAGAAAAAACGATAGGGCAGATGATGGTATTCCCATCAGCATAAAACCCAAATTCTTGATATTGCTTGTATTTTTGGCACTGACTGGCGGAAGCGGTGAGATTCGAACTCACGGACGGTTGCCCGTCGCCGGTTTTCAAGACCGGTGCAATCGACCACTCTGCCACGCTTCCTGGGTGACGCCAGCGACTCGATGCGGCTCCGCAGAGGACGCCGGGTCAAGTGGCTGGCGGCGCGAATCATAGCACGGCGGCGGTCGTTGACGCGTGACGGAAAAGGCTGCCAGGCCGCCAGGCGCTGTCCAGCGCCTGGGCGACCCGGCTACCCATCGCGATTGAAACTTTCGCCCGCTTTGGTTAGTCTTAGTGCCGTATTCGACTTCACATCTCCAGGAGGAACAAGATGCAACCCCAGTTTCAGATCACAGGCCAGGCCGGTGGCGAGCTCACCCTGCAGCAGAACCGGGTGCTGCGCAATACTTTCATGATGCTTGCCTTGAGCATGGTGCCCACCGTCATCGGGGCGCTGGTCGGTGTACAACTCCAGTTTTCCTTCATGGCGGGCAGCCCGTTCCTGTCGTTCATGCTCTTCCTCGGCATCGCTTTCGGCTTCATGTGGGGGATCGAGCGGAACAAGGACAGCGGCATCGGCGTGCTGCTGCTGCTGGCGTTTACCTTCTTCATGGGGCTGATGCTCTCGCGCATCCTGCAGGTGGCGCTCGGCTTCGGCAACGGGGCCTCGCTGATCGCGATGGCGGCGGGCGGTACCGGGGTGATCTTCTTCTCGCTCGCCGGCGTCGCCACGGTAACCAAGCGCGACTTCAGCTTCATGGGCAGGTTCCTGTTCGTTGGCATGATCGTCGTTCTGCTGGCGGCGCTCGCCAACATCTTCTTCCAGCTGCCGGCCCTGTCGGTGACCATCTCGGCGATCGCGGTGATGATCTTCTCGGCTTACATCCTTTATGACATCAGCCGGATCGTCAATGGCGGCGAGGACAATTACATCTCGGCGACGCTGGCCGTCTATCTCGACATATACAACGTCTTCGTCAGCCTGCTCAACCTGCTGATGATCTTCAGCGGCGAACGCGACTGATCGTCGTCTGTACCTGACCTGGGCGGCTGCGGCCGCCCTTTTCATTGCGGCGGCAGAAAGAGGCGTCCCTGCACCATGCGCAGGCCGAGGCGACCGGGCAGTTCGGTGAAAACGACCCGGTGGCGGGGCAGGCCCGCAAGATTGCGCGACAGGAGCAGTGAACGCAGGGCGACGAGCTGATAACCCCGCTGCTGCCATTCTTCGAGCAGGCGCTCGAAGGCACTGCGGTAATTCATTCCCTCGAGCTCGGCGCGCAGGGTGAATACGTGGTCACCGCCGATGCGGCTGGACGCTTCGAGGATCTGCTCCACGGCCTGGTCGACCGAAGCCGTTTTGCCGACCATCAACTCGTCGAGGGTCGGCAGCGTCGTCGGCAATTGCGGGCAATGGATGACTTCGCCGTCGATCACCGGCATGAAGGGAAACTTTCCCCGGCCATCGCTCGCATAACTGAAGCCGAGAGCTTGCGTCAGGCGCAGGGCATGGCGGTTCATCCGCCAGCCCGCCGCCGCGTGTGCCTGTGGCGCTTCCCCGAAGACGCTTTCGAAACGCCGATAAGCCTGCGCCATTTCGGCAGCGATCCAGGCATTGTCGGCGGTCAGCGCGCGGCTTTCCCAGCGCACCCGATTCCAGGCGTGCAGGGCGACTTCGAAACCGGCGTCGCGGGCCGCGCGCATCTGAACCGCGCAACGGCGGCCGATCTCCGGCGCCGGCAGGAGGAGCCCGTAGAGGCGGGTCACGAGATCGTGGTAGCGACTCGGCGAAAGCCTGCGCGCTTCACGCCCGCCGTGGTCGGGGCCGAGCGAGAAAAAGAAGCTGGCGGCGGCCTCGTGTCGCTGCAACAGCTCGATCAGTGCCGGTACGCCGACGAGCGTGCCGCGGCAACTGTCGACGTCGATCTTGAGGGCGATGCGCTTCATCGGAAATCTCACCTGGTGAGAGGTGGCGGAAGGGACCGGCGACTGCCGACCGTCGTCAGACGAGGAGCAGGCCGACGGCGACCTTGCGCCCTTCTCCCATCAGGATGTTGTAGGTTCGGCAGGCGGCCGGCAGGTCCATCACTTCGAGCCCTTTTTGCGCGCGCACCAGAGGCCGCAGCAGGTCGGGCGGCGGAAAGCGCAGGCGGTTGCCGGTGCCCAGGAGGATGATTTCGGCGTCGAGCCCAGCGAGCAGTTCGATGTCGGCGACGTCCAGGGTCTCGAAGGTCGCCTGCGTCCAGTGCGGCAGCAGGCGGTCGGGCAGCACTGCCAGATTGCAGTCGTGGCGGACGCCATTGACGCAGACATAGCCTTCGCCGTAAGCGGTGAAGGTGTTGAAGCCATCGGTCCGGTCGAGCTGCAGTTTCATGAAAATTGCGGTGCACAAAACGTTGAAGTAGGATTATAGCTTTTTTGTCGATCGCGTTCAGCGGCCGAGCGGCTTTGCCGGTTCCACTGCACGATCCGTCGAGCGATCGAATTTTGCCCTCCACCCGCTGCGCCGAACATTTCCCGAGCCCGGATCATGAGAGAATTTTCCCGCATCAGTCGTCTGCCCCCCTACGTCTTCAGCATTACCGCCGAGTTGAAGATGGCCGCGCGTCGGCGCGGCGAAGACATCATCGACATGAGCATGGGCAACCCCGATGGCCCGACGCCGCAGCACATCACCGACAAGCTGGTCGAGGCGGCGCAGCGCGAGAACACGCACGGCTATTCGATCTCCAAGGGCATCCCGCGGCTGCGACGGGCGATCTGCGACTGGTATCAGCGACGCTACGAGGTGAGCTTCGACCCCGAGAGCGAAGCGGTGGTGACCATCGGCTCGAAGGAAGGTCTCGCCCATCTGATGCTCGCGACGCTCGACCGTGGCGACACCGTCCTGGTGCCCAACCCGTCGTACCCGATCCACATCTATGGCGCGATCATCGCCGGCGCCGACATCCGCTCGGTCCGCATGACGCCGGAGGTCGATTTCATCGAAGAGGTGAAGCGCGCCATCCGCGAGTCGATCCCGAAGCCGAAGATGATGATTCTCGGTTTCCCGAGCAATCCGACGGCGCGCTGCGTGGACCTCGAATTCTTCGAACGGATCATCGCCCTGGCTCGCCAGCACGACATCCTGGTGGTGCACGACCTCGCCTACGCCGACATCTGCTTCGACGGTTACCGGGCGCCGTCGATCATGCAGGTGGCCGGCGCGCGCGAGGTGGCGGTCGAGTTCTTCACCATGTCGAAGAGCTACAACATGGCGGGCTGGCGGGTCGGCTACATGGTCGGCAACCGCGAACTGTGCAACGCGCTGGTCAGAATCAAGAGCTATCACGACTACGGCACCTTCACGCCGATCCAGGTCGCTTCGGTGATTGCGCTCGACGGCCCGCAGGACTGTGTCGAGGACGTTCGCCTGCTCTATCAGGGCCGCCGCAACGTCCTCGCCAAGGGCCTGCACGAAGCCGGCTGGAGGGTCGAGATCCCGAAAGCGTCGATGTACATCTGGGCGAAAATTCCGCCCGCCTACCAGGCGGTGGGTTCGCTCGAGTTTGCCAAGAAGCTGCTCAACGAGGCGAAGGTGGCGGTTTCCCCCGGCGTCGGCTTCGGCGAGTACGGTGACGACCATGTTCGCTTCGCGCTGATCGAAAACGAGGAGCGGACGCGCCAGGCGATTCGCGGCATCAAGGACATGTTCAGGAAGGATGGCCTGCTCTAGGCGAAGACGATGAAACCGGTACGTAAATCGCACAAGCTCGACAACGTCTGCTACGACATTCGCGGCGCCGTTCTGGAAAAAGCCAGGCAGATGGAGGACGAAGGCCACCACATCATCAAGTTGAACATCGGCAATCTCGCCGCTTTCGGTTTCGAGGCGCCCGAGGAGATCCAGCTCGACATGATCCGCAACCTGCCGAACGCGGCCGGCTATTCCGATTCGAAAGGAATTTTCGCCGCGCGCAAGGCGGTGATGCACTACACGCAGCAGAAGCACATCAAGGGCGTCGTGCTGGAAGACATCTACATCGGCAACGGCGTCTCGGAACTGATCGTGATGGCGATGAACGCTCTCCTCGACGCGGGCGACGAAGTGCTCGTGCCGGCGCCCGACTATCCCTTGTGGACCGCCGCCGTCAGCCTGTCGGGCGGCACCCCGCGCCATTATCTCTGTGACGAAGCGAACGACTGGCTGCCCGACCTCGACGACCTGCGCGCCAGGATCACGCCGAGGACACGGGCGCTGGTGGTGATCAACCCGAACAACCCGACCGGTGCGCTTTATCCGGACAGCGTCCTGCGCGAGATGATCGCCATCGCCCGCGAGCACCACCTGATCATCTACGCCGACGAAGTGTACGACAAGGTGCTCTACGACGGCGCGACGCACACGGCGATCGCCTCGCTGTCGCAGGACGTGCTGACGGTGACCTTCAACGGGCTCTCCAAGAACTACCGCTCCTGCGGCTATCGCGCCGGCTGGATGGTCGTCTCCGGCGACCTGCGCGAGGCGCGCGACTATATCGAAGGCCTCGACATGCTCGCCTCGATGCGCCTGTGCGCCAACGTGCCGGCGCAGCACGCGATCCAGACCGCGCTCGGCGGCTATCAGAGCATCGACGATCTGGTCGCCCCGGGCGGCCGCATGTGTCGTCAGCGCGATCTTGCGCACGAACTGATCACGGCGATTCCCGGCGTCACCTGTGTCAAGCCGAAAGCGGCGCTGTACATGTTCCCGCGCCTCGATCCGCAACTCTACCCGATCACCGATGACCAGGACTTCATTGCCGAACTGCTGAGCGAAGAACGCGTGCTGCTGGTTCAGGGCAGCGGCTTCAACTGGCCGACGCCCGATCATTTCCGCCTCGTCTTCCTGCCCCACGAAGACGATCTGCGCGACGCCATTGCGCGCATCGCCCGTTTTCTGGCCGCTTATCGCCAGCGCGCCGGCAACCGGGCGTAGCGGTGGCGCGTCTTGGCGGCCCGATTTTTTCCACAACCCTTCCTGACTGCCCTATGAAACCTATCAACGTTGGACTTCTCGGCATCGGCACCGTCGGTGGTGGCACCTACGCGGTGCTCAAGCGCAACGCTGAAGAGATCACGCGCCGGGCCGGCCGCCCGATCCAGGTCAGCATCGTTGCCGATCGCGATCTCGAACGGACCCGTCAACTCACCGGCGGCACCTGCCGGGTGACCGACGACGCTTTTGCCGTGGTCTGCGATCCCGAGGTCGACATCGTCGTCGAATTGATCGGCGGCTATGACGTCGCCCGGGTCCTCGTGCTGCAGGCGATCGACCACGGCAAGCACGTGGTCACCGCCAACAAGGCCCTGCTCGCCAAGCACGGCAACGAGATTTTTGCTGCGGCCCAGAAAAAAGGCGTCATGGTCGCTTTCGAAGCCGCTGTCGCCGGCGGCATCCCGATCATCAAGGCGCTGCGCGAAGGGCTCACCGCCAACCGCATCGAATGGATCGCGGGGATCATCAATGGCACCACCAACTTCATCCTCTCCGAGATGCGCGACAAGGGCCTGTCCTTCGAGGTCGTGCTCAAGGAAGCGCAGCGTCTCGGTTACGCCGAGGCCGACCCGACCTTCGACGTCGAGGGCGTGGACGCCGCACACAAGCTCAGCATCATGTCGGCGATCGCCTTCGGCAATTCGATGAGCTTCGCACAGGCGCACATCGAAGGCATCAGCCAGCTCGACGCGATCGACATCCAGTACGCCGAGCAGCTCGGCTACCGCATCAAGCTGCTCGGCATCACCAAGCGGACGCCCGAGGGCGTCGAGCTGCGCGTGCACCCGACGCTGATCCCCGCCCGGCGGCTGATCGCCAACGTCGAGGGCGCGATGAACGCTGTCCTGGTCAAGGGTGACGCGGTCGGCGCGACGCTCTACTACGGCAAGGGCGCCGGCGCCGAGCCGACCGCATCGGCGGTGATCGCCGACCTGGTCGACGTCACGCGCATGCACACTGCCGACCCCGAGCACCGCGTGCCGCATCTCGCCTTCCAGCCCGACGCGATGGTCGACCTCGCGATTCTGCCGATCGCCGAGGTCATCAGCAGCTACTACCTGCGGCTGCGCGTCGATGACCGGGCGGGCGTTCTCGCCGACGTGACGCGCATCCTCGCCGACGACGGCATCTCGATCGTCGCCATGATCCAGCGCGAACCCGGCGAAGGCGAGGAGCAGACCGACATCATGATGCTCACCCACAAGACGCGCGAACGGAACATCGACACCGCGATTGCCGGCATTGAAGCGCTGCCGGCGGTCAAGAACCGGATCGTCCGTCTGCGCCTCGAAGAGCTGCTGTAAGCGATTTGGCAAAGGCGCCGCCGGCGTCATCCTATGCCGCGGCGGTCGTCGGCGAAAGGATGAAATCGGGGTCGCCCCAAGCCTGGTAGGCGGCCCAGGTAGCGAGCTCCGGGCCGGCTTTGAAGACAACCTCGCGGGCCGCGAAGCAGGCCGCCTCGAAGCGCTGGCCGTCGGCGAGGGCCAGCAGCAGGTGCTGGCAAAAGAGGGTCGGCAGGCGTTGATCGAGCGTCCACGCCGGCGCGACGACGCAGCGCACGCCGGCCCTGAGCAGTGCCGGCACCATCTCTTCGCTCAGGCCTCCCTGGCCGGCCTGATAATCGTTGAGCACCATCACCTCGGGCACGCTGCGCATCTGCTCGATTTCACGCGCCGTGAGGAACAGCCCGTCGCTGAGGACGAAGCCGGTGATCGTCGAGCCGTCGGGCTGGCGATGCTGGCGCACGGCAGTCGCGCTGATCAGCACGAGGCGATAATCGCGGGCATACAGCCGGGCGAGCACTGCCTCGGCATCGCCCGCGTTGACCAGCGCCACCTCGCAGCCGCGCGCTTCGAGCAGGCGGGAAAGCCGCTCGAGATCCTCAATGACGTTGGCTGGCGGTGGCCGGCGCGCGTCTTCGTCGGTGAAGCTGCCGCGGCTTAGCGGGTTGCCGACGAGCAGCATGCTGCGCCCGGTCGTCGTCGCCTGCGCCGGTGTGTGCAGGCCGTCGAGCCGGCGCAGGACCGAGACCGGCTGCCAGCCTCGCGGCCGGTAGGCGAGGATCAGCTCCCACGGCAGGGCAGCCGCTTCGCCGGCGACGATCAGGCGGTAAGCCAGGGCCGGCGCGAGCGCAGCAAGTTCGCGCGGCAGCAGGAGGTCGGCGAGCGCGGTCGCCAGCTTCCGGTCCAGGCGCGGGCTGGCCTGTCGCAGACGGGCGAGCAGGGTGTCCATGATTGCGCGCGGATAAGCCCGCGTCCATTCGCTTCTTGCCGGCGCGGGCGGGCTTTCGGGAATGAAGCGCAGACCACTCTCGCCGTGCAGACGAATGATCAGCAGTCGCACAGCGATCGTTTCGCCGGTCGCGGCCGGAGCGTTTTCCGCTTCCTCGACGACCTCCGCCGGCGCCGCCTCGCTGGTGGCGCCGCTGTCTTCGGCGTCAACCCCGTTCGGTGCCAGCCGCGGCGGTCGCAGGCCGGGCAGCGCGAGGTAAACCGGGCTATCGACCGTCGCGCTGGCGAGCGCCGCGTGGATCGCCGAGTTCAACTCTGCGGGAAAGCCTTCCGCTTTGCGCGTGTCGATTTGATTGCCATGAAGAACATAGTGATTACCCGGAAGGAAGTAGCGCAGGATGCGCAGGCGGGCAAGGTCGACCGGCAACGGCAATTGCGCGTCGGCGACGACCACCGTCTGACCTGGCCGCAGGCCACAGCGCAGACCGAGTTGCAGCAGCACCTCGGGAACGCCGGCGGAGAGGTCGGCGATCACCAGCCTCGCTGCGAGCAGCAGGTGGTACAGCTCACCACCGCTCGCCATCTCCTCGTCAGCTCGCACGCAGGTCAATCCGGTCCGTTCGACGGCTGCGCGGATGATCGTCCAGGAGGCGTCGAGATCGAGCGTTCGCCCGCTTTGCGGGTCGGTCTTGCTGCCGAAACCCTGGACGACCAGGCACAGATTCTCTTCCCTCGCCGGTGCGTCGGCCTCGGCAAGGCCGCCGGCTTCGCCTGCAGTGCCGAGTTCGGGTGGCTGCAGGGGCAGCTGGCGATAGATCGGGTTGCGCAGGAACGGGCTGTCGTGTTCACTGGTGGCCTCGTGCAGCGCTTTCGCCAGGTGGTGCCGCTGCGCGAGGTCTTCGTCGTCGCCCGGCAGTTCATAGCGCAGCAGCCCTGGCCAGGGGTCGCTGGCGAAACCGATCGACCGGCCCCGCTCGGCGATCAGCAGAGTGCCGGCGGGCCGCAGCGCCCAGCAGACGCCCAGGAGATAAGTGAGGCCGGGGTCGTCGGCGGAGAGGTCGCAGACCACCAGCGCGGCTTGCAGCAGCTGCGTGTAGAGCGCGCGTCCGGAATCATCGGCGCTGCGCACTTCGTCCACCCGCACGCAGTCCATTTTTAATGCCGTCACTGCGGCGCGGATGAGTGCCCACGCGCGTTCGGGGTCGTGCGAGCGGCCACTGGCGAGTTCGCTGCGCCCGCCGCTGGCGATCAGCACCAGGCAGGTTTGACGGGGCGCGCTCGTCGCCGCGGCGGCGGCTTCGCCGAGCGGCGCCGCTTGCCGCTCGGCGAGCAGGGTCGTCGGCGCCTTGAGAACGACGTCGCCGACGCGAAGCTCCTCGTCACCGAGCGCTTCGAGGAGCTGCCTCGCGCGCTCTTCATCGCCGCCGACCAGCGCATTCATTCCCCTCGCGTAAGCGAGCAGTGCCTGTTCGCTGGCGAGCGGTATCTCGATCGCCGCGGTGAGGCCGCCGAGACGCACGACGGCGCTGGCCGGCCCGGCAGAGGCCTGCCGCAGGGCATCGGCAAAGGCATGTGCGGCGCTGGCGGGTTCGAGGATCGCCAGCGCCACCCAGCGCTGGATGTCGAGGAACTCGGAGAGCTGGGGGTCAGCGGCGCGGTTCGCCCGCTGTTCGGCCATTTCGACGTAGCGCCAGAGCAGCTCGGCGACCCGCCGCAGGCGCGGCCGCGGCTCGTCGCGATAGGTCGAGTGGAGGAGGGTGAGGCAGTGCCAGCGGACCTGCGGGTCGATGCGGTAATAACCGCCACCGAGGGCGGTGCTGAGCGGGGAAAAAAGGATGTCGGCTTCGAGACTCTGGTCGATGCCGCTCTCGGCCAGGAAGTTCACCCGGATCAGGTTGAGCAGGTCAGCGCGCAGGGTTTCCGGGACCGCCGCGTGCAGCAGCAGCAGCAGCGCTTCGCGGCCGTAATCGGCGGCGTAGCGTTCGAGAGCGGCGTAGGCTGCGCCGACGTCGAGCGGGCCGGTGCCGAGGGCGGTGGCGGGAGGATGAGGCATGGCCGGCGCTTACTTGTTGCCGCGCAGGATGTCGATCGCGCGCAGCAGGTGGGCAGGATCGAGCGGCAGCATGTGCACCCCGCCGCCGGTCGTGACGAGCGCCGCCGAGGTGCCTTTCCAGCGCGTCTCCGGCATCGGGTTGAGCCAGACGATGGTCGGGCAGAAAACCGCCGCTTCGGCGAGAAAAGCGCTCGTCTGCAGCGCCCGCCGCCGGTTGAGAAAGCCGCGCGCGCTACCGGCGTCGCTCACCACCAGGAGCCCGGCGCCGGCGTTGCGACGCAGCACCGCGAGGCGCGTTTCCGGGCCGGCGAGGTTGGTGAGGTCCGCGGCGGCGAACAGCTGCCGGCGGGGCAGGTTGGAGAAATAACGCAGCTCGGCGCTCGCCAGACGGCCGAACTGCAGCGACTCGGCCAGCGTCGTGAGGAAAGGCCGCCAGGGATCCATGCTCGGGCTGACATCGGCAAGCACCAGCAGGCGCGCGCTGTTGCTGCGCCGCGGCCGGTACACCGGTTGCTGCAGGAGACCGCGCCGGCAGCGCTCGTCGATGGTCGAGCGCAGGTCGAGTTCGCTGCGCGGCCCGCTGCGGCGGCTGCGGCGAAAGCGCCGCCAGAGCACCGCGAGATTTCTGGGAGAGATCAGCGCCTGTGGCTGCAGCACATAGTCCTCCCTGATCGACGGCTCGGCCGCGAGACGCGGCACCGGCAGGCCGCTGTCGTCGCGGCTGCCGGCGAAAGCGACGCGGGCGCGCGCGGCGAGCTCCGGTGGCGCGTCGGCAGCGACCGGCAGCGTGCCCGCGGCCGGCAGGGGCGCCCCGGCCGCACGGCCAGCGCCGGATGGCGACCGCGAGAGATCACCGGCAGCGTCGGGCAGGGTCGCCACCAGGCTGGCGTCGAGGTCTTCAATGAGCAGCGGCAGAGGGACGGGAATGGCGTCGAACCAGCGTCCCACCAGCCGGCGCTCTTCATCCGAGCGTGCCCAGAGGGTCAGCGCGAGGTCGCGCAGCTGCTGCCGCGAGCCCGCGCCGAAACCGGCGCGCAACGCCCGCACGCCGTCCAGGTAGTCGCGCACGCCGACCGGGACGCCGTGCGCCAGCAGCTCCCGGAAGAGGCCGAGGAGCAGCGCTGGCAGGTGACCCGGATCGCTCACTCGCCGGACTCCGCGGCAGTGCGGGCGCGATAACGTTCGATGTCCTGGCGGATCTTGAACAGCACCGCCTGATCGCTGGCCGTCAGCCGGTCCGGCGAAATGCTGGCCGCCTGGCGCTGCTGCCAGTGCAGCACGCGCACCCAGTCCACCAGTTCGCTGGTGGCGGGCAGTTTCTGCATGTTGAGTTCGCGGCCCCGCTCGCGGATGCGGCAGAAGCGCTCGACGGCGTCAGCGATGAGCGCGTCACTGACTGCGTCGAGGCGCGCATCGAGGTTCTTGCGGACGATGTTGGCGAGCATCGCCGGGTCTTCGGGAAAATCGAGCTGAATGTACAGGCAGCGGCGCAGGAAGGGTTCGGGCAACTGCTTTTCGCGGTTGCTGGTGATGATCACGATCGGCTGCACGCCGTCGACCGGTGCGCTGACGTGACGACCGAAGCCTCGCTGCTCGCGGCAGACGAAGTCTTCGCTGCGCGGCAGATCTTCGATGTCGAACTGGAAACGGTCGAGTACGTCGAGCAGATCGTTGGGGAAATCGATGTCGGCCTTATCCACCTCGTCGATCAGCACGACGCCCGCTTTCCCCTGCGCGATGGCGTGGCCGAGTGGCTCCAGCTCGATGTACGGGTAAACCCGGCGGGCATCGGGGTTGGTCGGATCCTGCGCGTCCTGCAGCCGGCGCAGGGCGTCGAAGCGGTAGAGCAGATCCTTCGCCTGGCTGGTGCTCTTGACGGTCATCACGATCAGCTGATCGGCGATCCCGAGCTCTTCGGCCACCGCGCCGGCCAGACGCGTTTTGCCGCAACCGGCCTCGCCTTCGACCAGCAGCGGTCGCCCGAGCCGGATGGCCAGGTTCACGATCTCCGCCGTTGTTGGCGAGGCGAGGTAGGAAGCGGACTGGTCGCCGGAGAAGCTGGCGTAGGGCGAGTCGATGGGCACGGTCGTGTTCCTCAGGTGGCGCTGACCCAGAAACCTTCCCGGGTCAGGCGATCATAGACGTTGGGCGGCTTCCCGTCCGGTCGGGTGGCGCGCTCGGTGATCTCCTGCCGGCGCTCCTCGGTCAGCGCAATGCCGGCGCTCGACTTGAGTGCCTTGAGCCAGCGCTGCACCTGTCGGGAATCGAGGTCGCCGAGCGCCGGCAGCGCCAGCAGCTCGCGATAATCGGTGTCATCGGCATCGAGCCGGTCCTGGCGGATGCCTTTTGCCGGGTCGTCGGGCAAGCGCTCGTGGTCGACCACGAACCAGTAGAGACGCCCTCGCCCAGCCGGTGAGCGGGCGCTCAGCGCGCTCAGCAGCGGCTGCCAGAAAAGCGACAGGAAATTCGCCAGCCGGTCGGCATGGTGACCGGCGGTGCGCAGGACGAAAACCAGCGAGCTGCGGCCGAGGCGTGCGGCGAGGATATCGGCCAGGGCGTCGATGCGCGGCGGGCCGAGAAGCGGTTCCTGGAGCTGGCCGCAGGTCCAGCAGAGCAGTGAATCGACGCTGTCGGGCTCGGCCGGCTGGCCGCAATGGACCGGGAGGTCTTCCCACTCCTCGTCCCAGCGGTAGACAAACTCGGCGAACTCGCGCTGGCCGTGGTTTTCCGGCCCATGCACGAGGAAAGCAACGGCGCACGGCGTCGCGCGCTCGCGGAAGGTTTCGAGGGCGCCGGAGAGCGCACGGCGCTGCTCCTCGCGACCGATCCGCCCGAGCTCTTCGGCAGGAATGTCGCCGACTGCCAGGCGACGTCCGGCCAGCGCCTGGCGCAGCAACTTCCGGTTCCAGTGCTGGATGCACGAGAGTGCCTTGCCGACGAGTTGCAGCGGGTCGCGGTAGAAGACGAGCATGCGTCCGTTTGCGGCCCAGTTCGCGACCGTCGCCAGGAAGTCCTGCTGTGCGCGTGTCGCCACGGCGCGCGCGTCCTGGTCCGGAAAATCCTTCTCGAGCTGCAGCCGCGCCCAGTCGAGCAGGGAGCGGTCGGCTTCGCTGCCTTTTTCGGGCAGCAGGACGAAGATTGGCGGCACCGCCTGCGGCCAGCGCTCGACCGCCCAGCGGAATTCCAGTTCGGTGATCGAGTGCGTGAAACCCGGCGGCACCCAGCCATAGCGGTGACCGAAGAGGCCCATGTAGGCGTCGCACTCCTTGACCCGTCGCGCGCAGACGTCGACCACGAATTCGCCGCCGTCGGCCCAGTTTTCCTGCGGGAAGATCTTGGCCGCGGTCTCGTTGTCCTGGACGAAGGTCTGCACCGCTTCCCGGTATTCCCGGCAGTCCTCGGCGGTCGCGCTGAGGAAAATCCGGGAGATTTCGGCAATGTCGGCGGCAGGCGGCATGGGCTTCGCGGAATCTTCCTCACGGTTGACGGGCGGTTCATTGCCAATGATAGGTCAGTCGCGCCTGCACGGGGCGCCGATGAAAGTACAATACTGCACCGACCCGTTGGCGAGCTGACCAGCCAGCCGCTGCCCGACCCTGCCTGCCATGCCCGACCCCGATCGAATCCTCCTGCCAGCGGCCCGACCCGATTGCCGCCAGCCGTCACGATGCTGAGCCGCCTGCTCGTCGGCCTGCTGTGGCTGCTGCATTTTCTGCCGCTATCGCTGCTGGCGCCGCTCGGCAACGCGCTGGGGGAGGCCTTCTTCCGCTTCGCAGGTCGGCGCCGGCACATCGTGCTGGTCAATCTCGGCCTCTGTTTCCCCGAACTCGACGAGTCCCGGCGGCGCCAGCTGGCCAGGGCGCATTTCAGGGTGCTCGGTCGCAGCATGCTCGAACGCAGCCTGCTCTGGTGGGCCGGTCAGGATCGCCTGTCGCGGCTGATCACGGTCGACGGCGAAGAGCGGCTGCGGGCGCTGGTCGCTGCCGGCCAGCCGGTGCTGATGCTGACGCCGCACTTCGTCGGTCTCGACGCGGGTGGCGCCGGCATCGCCATGCGCTTCGACTGCGCCAGCATCTATGCCGAGCAGTCGAATCCGGTTTTCGACCACCTGTTGCTGCGCGGTCGCCGCCGCTTCGGCGATCAACTGCTGCTCTCGCGCGAGGAGAGCGTTCGCGCGAGCGTGCGCGCGATGAAAGCGGGGCGTCCGCTGTATTACCTGCCGGATATGGATTTCGGCAGCAAGGATTCGATCTTTGTCCCCTTCTTTGCCGTGCCGACGGCCACCATCCCGGGCCTGTCACGGCTGGCCCGGCTCACGGGCGCCGTCGTCGTCCCCTGCGTGACGCGCATCCTGCCCGGCGGCGCCGGTTACATGGTGACCATCGGCGAGCCGTGGCAGGACTTTCCGAGCGGCGACGTCGAGGCCGATACCCGACGCATGAACGCCTGGATCGAAGCGGCCGTCCGCCGCATGCCGGAGCAGTATTACTGGGTTCATCGCCGTTTCAAGACGCGGCCGGCGGGCGAAGCCCGGCCTTACTGAGGCGCTGCCTGGCGGGCCGAGAGCAGGCTGGCAGTGACGATGATCGACCCCCCCAGCCAGTCGCGCGGCGCCGGGATCTCGCCGGCCAGCAGCCACGCCGCCAGCGCCGCGACCGGGATTTCGCTGAGCATGATGACGATCGCCCGGTTGGCGGCTACCCGCGTGAGGCCGAACTGGACAATCCGGTTGGCCAGCAGCAGGACGCCACCGACCAGCGCCAGCAGCGGCCAGACCGGGCCGGCGGCCGGCGGCAGCCGCCAGTCGCCGACGCCGAGCAGCAACAGCAGCAGCCCGAGCCCGACCACGCCGACGAAAGCCGCCAGCACGCGGATTTCCATCGCGAGCTGCCACGCCCGCCGGCAAAGGACGTTGAACAGCGCAAAGGCGAAGCCGGCGAGCAGGCCCAGTCCCTCGGCCAGATCCCGCGGCAACGGCAGACCGCCCTGCGGCTGCCAGAGCATGATCGCCGCCCCGCCGAGCGACAGCGCGATGACCAGGCCGTCTGGCGCGTCGAGCCGTTCGTCGAGCAACAGGCGCGAGAGGAGAACCGTCCACAGCGGCGCGAGGTAGAAGAGCAGCAGGACGCGCAGAACATTGCCGTTCAGCGTTGCCAGCACGTAGCCGAGATTGCAGACGCCGGCGGCCAGCGCCAGCCAGAACAGCAGCCACGACGGCGCGAAGTCGGCGACCGGGCGACGAAAGAACAGCAGACCGAGAACGAGCGCGATGGCGTAGGTCGCGGTCGATGCGGCAACCCCGTCCACACCGAGATCGCGCAGAATCCGGTAGGGGTACCAGATCAGCCCCCAGACCAGCGCCCCGACGAGCAGCGCGGCGACCGCCCGGTGGCCTTCGCGCGGGGCATTGGCCCATGCGGTCTGTGGCGCGTCTCCTTTCAACGTCGAACGATGCCCCTTATAATCCAGCGTCCTGCCACGAGAAGCACGAACCCGTGAATCCCCATCTTCGCCAGTTGCAGCCTTACCCTTTCGAGAAATTGCGGCAGCTCTTCGCCGGCGTCACGCCGGACCCGCAGCAGCGCGAGATCAGGCTCTCGATCGGCGAGCCACAGCACGCAACGCCGCAGTTCATCAAGGACGCGTTGACGGCCGGCCTCGGCGGACTGTCCGGCTATCCTACCACGCTCGGCAGCGGCGAATTGCGGCAGAGCATTGCCGGCTGGCTGGGGCGCCGTTATGGCCTCGACGGGATCAACCCGGAAACCCAGATCGTCCCGGTCAACGGTTCGCGAGAAGCCCTGTTTGCCTTTGCCCAGACGATCATCGATCCCTCGCGCGGTGACCGGCCGCTGGTCGTCAGCCCCAACCCCTTCTACCAGATTTACGAAGGCGCGGCGTATCTCGCCGGCGCCGAGCCGCGCTTTCTGAATACCCTGCCGGCCAATGACTATGGATTTGACTTCAGCGCGCTGAGCGACGCCGAGTGGCAGCGGGTGCAGCTCTTCTTCGTCTGCTCGCCGGGCAACCCGACCGGCAAGGTGCTGCGCCTCGACGACTGGCAGCGACTGTTCGCCCTCGCCGACCGCTACGGCTTCGTGATCGCCTCGGATGAGTGCTACTCGGAGATTTTCTTCGATGAAGACCATCCTCCGCTCGGCTGCCTGCAGGCCGCGCGGCTGCTCGGTCGCAGCGACGAACGACTGGTGATGTTCTCCAGCCTGTCGAAGCGCTCCAATGTTCCGGGCCTGCGATCCGGCTTCGTCGCCGGCGATGCGGCGATCCTCAGGCACTTCCTGCTCTACCGCACCTACCATGGCAGCGCCATGAACCCGGCCGTTCAGGCGGCGAGCATCGCCGCCTGGAACGACGAAGCGCACGTGCGCCAGAACCGCTGCCAGTACCGCGAAAAATTCGCGGCGGTGACGCCGCGCCTCGCCGAGGTCTTGCCGACCGCGATGCCTGACGCCGGTTTCTATCTCTGGGTCAGAACGCCGGCCAGCGACAGCGATTTCGTTCGGGATTTAATGCACTACTATAATGTCGTTCTTCTGCCGGGAAGCTATCTCGCGCGCATCGCTCAAGGGGTCAATCCAGGCGCCGGCTTCGTGCGCATGGCGCTCGTTGCGCCGCTTGCCGATTGCCTCGAAGCCGTCGAACGCATCCGCTCATTCACTTCAGAACTCTAGGAAAAGCAGCCATGCAGGCCATCCAGAAGATCATCGACGAGGCGTGGGAAAAGCGCAGCACCCTGCAACCCGACGCCGTCCCGGCCGACATCGGCGCCGCCGTCGCCGATGTCCTCGGCCAGCTCGACGAAGGCGCCCTGCGCGTCGCGGAAAAGATCGACGGCAACTGGGTCACCCACCAGTGGCTCAAGAAAGCCGTCCTGCTGTCGTTCCGCCTGCAGGAAAACGGCCTGATCGACGGCGGCGCGATGCGCTATTTCGACAAGGTGCCGAACAAGTTCGCCGACTATGACAGCGACCGATTCCTGCGCGGCGGTTTCCGCGTCGTGCCGCCGGCAACTGCCCGGCGCGGCGCCTTCATCGGCCGCAACGTCGTCCTCATGCCGTCCTACGTCAATATCGGCGCCTACGTCGACGAAGGGACGATGGTCGATACCTGGGCCACGGTCGGATCGTGTGCCCAGATCGGCAAGAATGTTCACCTCTCGGGTGGGGTCGGCATCGGTGGTGTGCTCGAGCCCTTGCAGGCCAACCCGACGATCATCGAGGACAACTGCTTCATCGGGGCCCGCTCGGAAGTGGTCGAGGGGGTAATCATCGGCGAAGGATCGGTCATCTCGATGGGCGTCTATCTGGGTCAGTCGACGAAGATCTTCGACCGCGAGACCGGTGAAACGAGCTATGGCCGCGTACCGCCGGGGTCGGTCGTGGTGTCCGGCAACCTGCCCGCCAGGGACGGCAGCTACAGCCTCTACTGCGCGGTCATCGTCAAGAAGGTCGACGCGAAAACGCGCGCCAAGACCAGCATCAACGATCTCCTGCGCGGCGATTGATCGCGTTCACCGATTACCTGCCGGCGGCCAGGCAATGATCCTCGACAAGCTCTTCCAGGCGATGGCCGACCGGCAGGCGTCGGACATCTTCATCTGCGCCGGCGCCCCGATCCACATCAAGATCGAGGGCCACACCGTCCCGATCAATCAGCAGGTCATGGACCCGTCGATGATCGAGAAGATCGCCACCGAACTGCTGACTCCCGAGCAGGCCGAAACCTTCGCCACGACGAAGGAGATGAATCTCTCTTTCGGCGTCGCCAAGCTGGGCAATTTCCGGATCAATCTTTTCCGCCAGCGTTCGTCGATCTCGATCGTCGTGCGTTACATCATTGGCAACATCCCGCCGCTGGATTCATTGATGCTGCCGTCAGTGCTGGCCGACCTGGTGATGGAACGGCGCGGGCTGATCCTCGTGGTGGGGTCGACGGGATCGGGCAAATCAACCACCCTCGCGTCGATGCTCGATCATCGCAATGCCCATTGCACCGGCCACATCCTGACTATCGAGGATCCCATCGAGTATCTCTTCAAGCACAAGAAGTCGCTGGTCAACCAGCGCGAAATCGGCCTCGATACCCTGGGCTGGGAAAATGCCCTGAAGAACGCCATGCGCCAGGCACCCGACTGCATCCTGATCGGCGAGATCCGCGACCGCGAGACGATGCAGGCGGCGATCGCCTACGCCCAGACCGGCCACCTCTGCCTCGGCACCCTGCACGCCAACAACAGCTATCACGCGCTCAACCGGATCATCAACTTCTTCCCGCTCGATAGCCGGGCACCGCTGTACATGGATCTTTCGGTCAGTCTGAAGGCGATCGTTTCGCAGCGCCTGGTGAAGAAAAAGGATGGCAAGCTGACACCGGCGGTCGAAGTCCTGCTCAACAGTTACCATGTTCAGGAACTGATCGAGGCCGGTGACCTGCCGGCCCTCAAGGAGGCCATGGAGCAGAGCCTGGCGCCGGGCTCGCGGACT
Organism: Candidatus Accumulibacter jenkinsii; assembly: GCA_036625225.1. Lineage (GTDB taxonomy): Bacteria > Pseudomonadota > Gammaproteobacteria > Burkholderiales > Rhodocyclaceae > Accumulibacter > Accumulibacter jenkinsii. Next base: position 248,491 of record JAZKUF010000003.1, read on the forward strand.
TTCGAGCAGGATCTCTTCCGGCTTTATCGCACCGACGTGATCACGCTGCAGGAAGCGCTGGCCAATGCCGATTCGCCGACCAACCTGTCCTGGCTGATCAACAACCACGAAGCGGCCGGCAGCACGCCGGTTGGCAACCAGTTGCGCGAGGCGGTCTTCGACCTGTCGACCAGCAACCCCGGCGGCCCTTCGTACACCGAGTTCTCCCTGAGTCTTGACGATGCCACCACCGAATAGAAAGGGAGCCCGCGATGTCGGCTGAGAAAACTCATGCGGCCTGGGGTGAAGCCACGCTCAAGCTGGCCGGACAGCTGATCTCCTGCCGCTCGGTGACGCCCGAAGACGCCGGTTGTCTGGCGATCATCGGCAGCCGCCTGGAAGCGATCGGCTTCAGCTGCGAATTCATGAACCGCGGCCGGGTCAGCAACCTCTGGGCGCGCCGCGGCGATGAGAGCCCGGTGCTCTGCTTCGCCGGCCACACCGACGTCGTCCCCAGCGGGCCGCTCGACGAGTGGCACAGTGACCCTTTCGAGCCGGTCGAAAAGGATGGCGTGCTTTACGGTCGCGGCGCAGCCGACATGAAGGCGTCGCTGGCCGCTTTCGTGACCGCTGCCGAAGCTTTCGTCGCCGCGCGGCCGAGGCATGGCGGCTCGCTCGCTTTCCTGCTCACCTCGGATGAGGAGGGCGACGCCGTCGACGGGACGGTGGTCGTCACGGAGACTCTGCAGGAGCGCGGCGAATTGCTCGACTACTGCATCGTCGGTGAGCCGACGGCGGTGAACCGCCTCGGCGACACGGTCAAGAATGGCCGCCGGGGATCGCTGTCGGGCAAGCTGACCGTCCGCGGCACGCAGGGACACATCGCCTACCCGCAGCTGGCGAAGAACCCGATCCACCTCGCGGCGCCGGCGATTGCCCGCCTCGCCGAGCTGGTCTGGGACGAAGGCAACGCGTTCTTTCCCCCGACCACCTGGCAGATCTCGAACATCCACGGCGGCACCGGTGCCAGCAACGTCATCCCGGGCAGCGTCGACATCGACTTCAACTTCCGCTTCGGCAGCGCGAGCCTCCCCGAAAACCTCCAGGCCCGTCTGTGTGAAGTCCTCGACCGGCAGGGGCTGGACTACGACATCGTCTGGACGCTCGGCGCCCGACCCTTCCTCACCGGCAGCGGCACGCTGATCGACGCCGCACTGCTCGCGATCGCCGCCGAAACCGGCGTCGCAGCCGAGCTGTCGACCACCGGCGGCACCTCGGATGGCCGCTTCATCGCCAGCATCTGCCCGCAGGTGGTCGAGATCGGTCCGGTCAATGCCAGCATCCACAAGGTCAATGAATGCGTCGAAGTGGCCACCCTCGCGCCGCTCTCGGCGATCTATCGCCGCATTCTCGAACAGTTGTTGCCGGCGCATGTTTGACCAGGCCGCGAGCGAGCTTGTCACCCTGCGCGACCTGCTGCGCTTTGCCGTCAGTCGCTTCAACGAAGCCGGACTGTTCTTCGGTCATGGCGCCGACAACGCCTGGGACGAAGCCGTCTATCTGCTGCTGCACAGCCTGCACCTGCCGCTTGACCGGCTCGAACCGTTTCTCGACGCACGGCTGACGGGCCAGGAGCGCAGCGACCTCCTGCGCATCATCGAGCGCCGGGTTTGCGAACGGCTGCCGGTTGCCTACCTGACCCACGAGGCCTGGCTGGGCGAGTTCAGTTTCTACGTCGACGAACGGGTGATCGTTCCCCGCTCGTTCATCGCCGAACTGCTGCGCGAGCAGCTGGTCCCCTGGGTCGACGCCCCGGAGGCGGTGGCTGACGTCCTCGACCTGTGCACCGGCTCGGGGTGCCTCGCGATCCTCGCCGCACACGCTTTCCCGCAGGCCCGCATCGACGCCGTCGACCTGTCACCGGACGCGCTCGCCGTCGCCCGCCGCAACCTTGCCGACTACGATCTGTCGGCCCGCATTCGCCTCGTCGAGGGCAACCTGTTCGCCGGCCTCAAGGGCCGGCGCTACGACCTGATCATCGCCAATCCCCCTTACGTCAATGCCGCGGCGATGGCCACCCTGCCCGCCGAGTACCAGCGGGAACCGGTACTGGCGCTGGCCAGCGGCGAAGACGGCCTGGATCTGACGCGTGCCATCCTCGCCGGCGCGCGCAAGCATCTCCAGCCGGGTGGCCTGCTGGTGGTCGAGATCGGCCACAACCGCGAGGCGCTCGAAGCCGCTTTTCCCGCGACGCCCTTCACCTGGCTCGACACCAGCGCCGGCGATCAGTATGTTTTCCTGCTGCAGCGCGAAGAGCTGCCGTGAGCCGCCTGCGCTGGCTGTGCCTGGTCACCCTCATGCTGCTGGCCGGCTGCCAGGGTTCGCCCGAACTCCCCGCGCTGCCGGCGGGCACGGCGGTACTCGCTTTCGGCAACAGCATCACCTTTGGCAGCGGTGCCCGGCCGGGCGAAGATTACCCGAGCCTGCTGGCCAGCCGCAGCGGCTGGCAGGTGCATAACGCCGGCATCCCCGGTGACACCGCGTCGGCCGCGCGCGACCGGATTGGCGAAGAACTCGACGCCACACGCCCGGCGCTCGTGATCGTCGAGCTCGGCGGTAACGACTTTCTCCGGCGGCGGCCGGAGGCCGCGGTCAAGGAAGACCTGCGCGCGATCATCGGCAGCATCCGGCAGAGCGGTGCACAGGTCGTGCTGATCGCCGTCCCCAGGCTCTCGCTGCTCGGCGTCGCGAGCGGCAGGCTGCCTGATGCCGAAATCTACGCCGACCTCGCACGCGAGGAAAAGCTGCCACTGGTGACCGGCGTTCTCGCCGGCATTCTCGCCGACCCGCAGCTGAAAGCCGATCCCATCCACCCCAACGCCATCGGCTACCGGAAAATGGCCGCAGGCATCGCCGACCAGCTGCAAACGATCGGCCTCCTCGCGAAGCCGTGATCGCCAGCGCCGGTCAGTGCGAAAGTCGTTTCGCGACTCACCGTCTTCACCTCTTCCAGCGCAGGGAGAAGGCAGGTGCTGGAAGGTCCTTCCGGGACTGACATAGCCCAGACACGAGGCCGATGTCACTGCACGCTGTACGACCATTACCCTGACCGTTAGCCCGTATGGAGCACCAATGAAAACCGAAACCCCGCAAAGAATCCATCGTCAGGATTACACGCCGCCGCCGTTTCTCGTCGAACAGGTCGAACTCGATGTCCGGTTCCTCGCCGGTGAAGTCCTGGTCGAGAGCCAGCTGCGCCTGCGGCGCAACCCGGCCGCAGCGCCCGGACAAGCCCTGCAGCTTGACGGTCACGGGCTCGAAACGATCTCGCTGACGGTCGATGGGCAGCCGCTCGCGGCCGGCGCCTATTACTGCGGCGATGCTCTGCTGGTGATCGCCGATCCGCCAGACGCGTTCACCCTGGGCACGCTGGTACGCATCGACGCCGACCACAACACCAGCCTGGCCGGACTCTACCGCTCGAAAGACGGTTATTTCACCCAGTGCGAGGCGCAGGGCTTTCGCCGCATCACCTGGTTTCCCGACCGGCCCGACATCATGTCGCGCTATGTCGTGACCCTGCACGCCGACAAGGCCAGCCTGCCGGTGCTGCTGGCGAACGGCAATCCGGTCGCCAGCGGCGACGAAGGAACCGATCGCCACTGGGCGCGATGGGAAGATCCCTTTGTCAAGCCCTGTTACCTGTTCGCGCTCGTCGCCGCCCGTCTCGATGTGCTGCGCGACTATTTCACCACCGGCAGCGGGCGCACCGTTCAGCTCGCGGTCTTCGTCGAGCCCGGCAAGCTCGACCAGTGTGCGCACGCGATGGACGCGCTGCAGCGTTCGATGCGCTGGGACGAGACGGTCTTCGGCCTCGAGTGCGACCTCGACCATTACATGATCGTCGCCGTCGGCGACTTCAACATGGGCGCCATGGAAAACAAGGGGCTCAACATCTTCAACACCAAGTACGTCCTTGCCCGCGCCGACACCGCCACCGATGGCGACTACCAGAACATCGACCGCGTCGTCGCGCACGAGTACTTCCACAACTGGACCGGCAACCGCGTCACCTGTCGCGACTGGTTCCAGCTCTCGCTGAAGGAAGGGCTGACGGTCTTTCGCGACCAGGAATTCGGCGCCGACATGCACAGCCGCGCGGTCACCCGGATTCGCGACGTGCGCGCGCTGCGCGCCGTCCAGTTCCCCGAAGATGCCGGTCCGATGGCCCATCCGGTACGACCCGATTCCTATATCGAGATCAACAACTTCTACACCAGCACGGTCTATGAAAAAGGCGCCGAAGTGGTGCGCATGATCCAGACGCTGATCGGCCGGGAGGCTTTCCGGCGCGGCATGGATCTCTACTTCGAGCGGCATGACGGGCAGGCGGTCACCTGCGATGATTTCGTCACCGCCATGGCCGACGCCGCGGGCGTCGATCTGACCCGTTTCAAGCGCTGGTACGACCACTCCGGCACGCCGCAGCTGCATGCCCGCGGCACTTACGACCCGAGCCGCCGCCGCTATCTCCTGACCCTGACGCAAACGCGGCCAGGCGACGCCGCCGCCGCGCCTTTCCACATCCCGGTCGCGGTCGGCCTCAACGGCGCCGACGGCGAGGATCTGCCGCTGCATCTCGCCGACGACGGTGATTGCGCCGAACGCGGGCAAACGACGCGCGTCCTCTCGCTGACCGAGAACGAGCAGGAGTTCATCTTCGAAGACCTGGCCGCCGCGCCGGTGCCCTCGCTGCTGCGCAATTTCTCGGCACCGGTGATTCTCGTCTGCGACTGGCGCAACGAAGAGCTCAGCCATCTGCTCGCCCACGACAGCGACCCCTTCAATCGCTGGGAAGCCGGCCAGCGCCTGGCGACCCGGCTGATCCTGGCGGCTGCCGACGAGCTCGCCGCCGGCCGGCCGGCACACTGGCCGGCAACCTTCGCCACGGCAGCGGCGCAGGTCCTGCGGCGAGGAGACGAAGACCCGGCCTTTGCCGCGGAAGCGCTGACGCTGCCCGGGGAAGCGACGCTCGCCGAAGAAATGCTCCTCGTCGACCCGGACGCGCTGCACGCCGCGCGCAACGGCCTGCGCCGTTTCCTCGCCGAACAGCTCGGCAGCGAACTGCGGCAGTGCTACGATGCGCTGTCCACGGACGGACCCTACCAGCCGACCCCGGCCGCCGCCGGCCGGCGCGCCCTGCGCAACCTGTGCCTCGGCTACCTCTGCGAAAACGAGGGCGCCGAAACACGAACCCTCGCGCTGCGCCAGTTCGAATCGGCCGACAACATGACCGACCAGTTCGCCGCCCTCGCAACCCTCGCCCAGCAGGCCTGCGGCGAAAGCAAACAGGCGCTCGCCGCTTTCTACGAGCGCTGGCATGACGAAGCGCTGGTGGTGGACAAGTGGCTGTCGGTGCAGGCGTCGAGCCGCCTGGCCGAGACCCTGGCGATCGTCCGGCGGCTGCTCCTGCATCCGGCGTTCGACCTGCACAACCCGAACAAGGTGTACGCGCTGGTCAATACCTTCGGCAACAACCATGTCCGTTTCCACGCCGCCGATGGCAGTGGCTACCGCTTCCTGGCCGAACAGATCGCCCAGCTTGAGCGCGTGAACCCGCAGGTTGCCGCGCGCCTGGCCAGGCGTTTCGATCGCTGGCGCCGGTTCGACGACCAGCGACAGGCGCACGCGCGCGCCGCACTCGAAGGCCTGCGGGCCATCGATGGCCTGTCCGCCGATGTGCAGGAGATCGTCGGGCGAGCGCTCGCCTGAGGGAGGCGATCCGGCAGCGCGACGCCGGCGAGCGCTGCCGGCCGCGCAGCAGGGCAGCCCGCCGGCGCCGCGCAGGGTCCGCCCGCCGGGCAATGTCGGGCGGACCAATGGTGCTGCGGGCAACAAATAGTGCTTGAGCAGAACGCCCCGGCCCGATATAATCTCGCGCTCAAACACGGCAAGGCGCCCGTAGCTCAGTTGGATAGAGTACTTGGCTACGAACCAAGGGGTCGGGCGTTCGAATCGCTCCGGGCGTGCCAAAGGAAGCAAGCAAAAAGGCCAATCTTCGGATTGGCCTTTTTGTTTTCCAGGATTGTTTGGGTACAAGTCGGCGCCAGCACGCCTTCTTTCACGGGTCAGGGTCCCAGCGCTGGTTTTTGATTCATGTCAAGAGCAAGCTCGAAATCTCCTGTATAAATATTCTGAATGAGCAAATGGCAAACGGGATGAAAGTCCCGGACGCAAAGCTGCAGACCCTAACCTGAAGTTTAGGAGGGTGGCTGGGTTACCTCTCCGGGCACGTTCGTGCCTGCGCGTTGACACATCCCCCCTTCCTTTCGGTAATTGAATCAAGCGGTTCCGGATAGATTTCCGGCATTGGCGCGACGGAATACCTCCTCGTCGAGATGCTGAAATCCCGGACGGCTTGGGCTCTGCCTGTCGGATGACTTTTTGCTGACTGCTGACAAATTGATCGCTCAGTTGAAAGATCAGGATTGGCGGTCATTCGAGATGCAGTGATGTTTTTTGACCACGGATTCGGAACAAGGGAGAACCGACATGAGTGTCCTTCCGGCAAGATTGCATGAAATCGCTGGACGTCCTTGGTAAGGTTGGCTGCGAATTCAACCTGAAGAGGAGCGGCAGATGGACAACCTGGAGAAGGTGGCGGCAGTAGGTTCTGGCGAGAGCCTGGCGGAGGTACGGGAGCGGTTCAAGGGCTGGCGTGAAACGCGGGGACGCGGGGAGCACATTCCTCGATCGTTGTGGGCGGCGGCGGTTGGCATCGCACGAGAACACGGCCTGCACGTCACCGCGCGGGAACTCCAGCTGAATTATGAAGGGTTGAAGCGGCGCCAGCAGGGGCAGGCCGGGGGGGCGCTCGGGACCAGGGGAAATGAAACCCGGTTCGTCGAATTGACGGTGTCGCCCGCCCAGGAGCCCGTCGCTCAGCGCCTCTGCGAGTGCACGATAGAACTCGAGAACCCACGCGGCGCCAAGATGCGGGTGGAACTCAATGGCCCGGGCCTGGCCGGTCTCGCCGGCCTGTGCAGCGCCTTCTGGTGCGCCGCATGATCCAGATCACGCCGCACATGCGTCTCCTGGTCGCGGTCGAACCGATCGATTTTCGGGCCGGCATCGATGGGCTGGCCGGCATCTGCCGGCAGCGCCTGGCGGCCGATCCGTTCAGCGGCGGGCTGTTCATCTTCCGCAACCGCGCACGGACAGCGATCAAGATTCTGGTCTACGATGGCCAGGGTTTCTGGCTCTGCCAGAAGCGTCTGTCGAGTGGCCGGTTTGCCTTCTGGCCCGATGGTACGGCGCCGCTCCAGCCGCTTCAGGCTTGCGAGCTGCAGGTGCTGCTGATGGCCGGCGACCCCACGCGGACCCGCGCGGCGCCGGCCTGGCGCCGCCTCGCGGCGTAGGGTCGCCAGCGCTCAGGTGATTTCAGGAAATTCCTCTACCCGCCAAGCCGAGGAAGCAGGCGGCCACAGGCGGATGCATCTACCCGCTTCTCCACGATTAGGCAGAATACCGGTACGAGGTTTGTTGGAAATCGCCTCAGAGGGCGGCGAGTTGCTGGTGGTAATTCCAGGGCAGCCACTGCGCCGCCTGGGCCAGCACCTGGCTGACGTTTTTGTGCAAGGCCTGCAGATAGGCGAACGGATTGACCCGACAGAGCTCGCACGTATGGATCAGGCTCATGTAGACATCGCCCACCTCGGCCCCCTTCGGGGTCTTGTAGAACATCGAATTCTTGCGATGCATGATCGCCCGCTTGAGTGCCCTTTCGGCGAGGTTGTTGTCCAGGGGGGCGCCGGCCTGGCGTAGAAAGAGCGTCATGCCGTCCCAGTGCTTGCTCAGGTAGGTCAGGGCCTTGCCCAGACTGCTGTGCGGCTCGACGAGCGACTTCGCGAACTGATCCCGATCCAGTCACGCATGGCCTGCATCGGCGGGCCGCTGTGTTCCTGGTGGTAGAGCAGGCGCTCGTCGGGCGACATCTTCTGGGCCTGGCAATGCGCCTCGTGGGCATAGACCTGGGCCAGGGTCTCGATCACATAGCGGCAGTGCTCGGGGAAATGCGGCACCAGATCGACAAAACGGCGGCGGCCATGAGCGATGCATTTGCCGATGATCGTCGCGAACTCGCCGACGAAGTTGCTCGCGAGCGCATCGCTCATCTGCATCGGGATTGCCAGCCCCGGCTCCCGCTTCGCGAGGACCGCCGAGAGGTTCTGCCCGGCGTGGGGGTGACCGGTGAAATACAGCGCCACGTGCTTGCCCTCATCGAGCACGGCGACGATGCTGGAAGTATTGATCGCCTTGCGCTTCGCTTCCAGGCTGGCGGCTTCGATCTGCTTCCTCTCGGCGATCAGCGACAGGATCTTCATCGGGGTGTCGTCGCAGTGCAGCAGATCAGCCTGTCCGGCCTCGCGAATCAGCTCGTCGAAGACGGCGCGCGGCGCCGGTACCGCCTGAGAGAGGATGTCCCACTGCGTCGAATCCGGTAGTGGCACGTTGAGGCTCGCCTGCAGCCCTTCGATGCGATGGAACGGCATCCCGCTGCCGTAGCGCAACTGGGCGAGCAGGCTCGCACAGCTGGGGTCATATTTCGACGCGCAGACGCCTTCGGGCAGCGGCGCCACGTAGGTCGTCTCGCACATCCGGCAGCGCAGGGTTTCCAGGCGGTAGATCGTGGCGTCAATCGGTGGCTGGCCGACCACTTTGACGACGATGCGGGGAGGCGAGGCATAGACCTTGGCCTGGTCGCAGTTCGGGCAGGGATCGCCGGCCTTCAGACCCGGAAGCTTCACTTCGATGACCTGCGAATCGACATACTTCGCCGCGCTATTGCGGCCGTGGCCTGGCTTCGGGGGACTCGCTTCGGCGGGCGCGGTCTCTCCGGCCGCGGTCTCTCCGGGCGCGGCCGCATCCGCAGCGGCGGGTATTTCGTCCGTCTGGGGGAGCGGCTTTAGGAGATGGCGTTTGCTCTCGGTCGGGGCGCCGAACACCATCTGTCGAAAACGCGCCAGCGAGAGCTTCGTGTTCTGCAGGGCCTGCATGACGAAGACAAAGGTCGAGAGGATCTGGCTGAGCCGGGCGTACTGCGGGGCCGGAAACACCGGTTTCGCGAGGGCCAGCAGTTCGTCGATCTGCGCTGGCGTGACATCGACCTGTTCAGGCGGTTTCTTCATGCGAGCGCTGATCGCCGCGGGCGACAGTCCTTGACCCACGGATAGCCCAGGTTCCACCCTTCACACCCCGGCTTCGACCCGGTCTTGCGACTCGACGCCGGATGATCGGCGATCGACGGGCGGATGAAGACGAGATCGTCTTCGGAAATCTGCCGGTGTCGGTCCCTCGGGGGCGTGTGCATGTGCCGCACCATACCCGATTTGAGCGTGGAACGTCAGCTGAAAGTGCAAATATTTGATCGCGGGAGGCTTCCGGCGGCCTTGTCCAGGGCGTTTTGCAGCTTTGCCGGAGGGACACGTCGATCTGCGCTGGCGTGACATCGACCTGTTCAGGCGGTTTCTTCATGCGAGCGCTGATCGCCGCGGGCGACAGTCCTTGACCCACGGATAGCCCAGGTTCCACCCTTCACACCCCGGCTTCGACCCGGTCTTGCGACTCGACGCCGGATGATCGGCGATCGACGGGCGGATGAAGACGAGATCGTCTTCGGAAATCTGCCGGTGTCGGTCCCTCGGGGGCGTGTGCATGTGCCGCACCATACCCGATTTGAGCGTGGAACGTCAGCTGAAAGTGCAAATATTTGATCGCGGGAGGCTTCCGGCGGCCTTGTCCAGGGCGTTTTGCAGCTTTGCCGGAGGGACACCGACATGAGTACCAAAAACATCGTCTTCATCGACAGCCGCGTGGCTGGCCACGAAACCCTGATCGCCAGCCTGGGCTCGGATTCCGAATGGCATCTGCTCAATGCCCAGGAGGATGGCATTGAGCAGATGCAGCGCATCCTGGCGAACCACTCAGAACTGGACTCGATCCAGGTCATCAGCCATGGCTCGACGGGGACGCTGTATCTGGGTAGCACCACTCTGAACGGGACCAATCTCGCCAGCTACCAAAGTCAGTTTCAGGCGATCGGTTCCAGTCTGACCGAAACCGGGGACCTCCTGCTCTACGGGTGCAATGTCGGCGCTGGCGAGACGGGGGCACAGTTCATCGCGTCCCTGGCGAACCTTACCGGCGCTGATGTCGCGGCCAGTGACGACGCCACCGGCCAGGGTGGCGACTGGATTCTTGAATCTAGCTCTGGAGCCATCGAGACCGCAGGACTCTCAAGCAGCACTTACACCGGCACCCTGAATGCCAATGATCATGCCACCGAGGGCAATGACACCCTGATTGGCGAAGGGCTGATGGACACCATCCATGGTCTGGGTGGTGATGACTACATCGACGGAGAGGCGGGACCCGACCTCCTTTATGGGGATGCGGGCAACGACACGATCGACGGCAACTTTGGCAATGACACGATTTATGGTGGATTGGGGAATGATGTTCTGCGCGACAACCAGGGGACGAACTATCTGGATGGCGGCGAGGGGGCAGACAGACTGACCTCGCAGGCCTTGACCGGGAATTACACGCTCGTGGGCGGGCAGGGCAACGACACGCTGACCGGAACAGGGGAAGTTCTGTCTCTGTCCGGGAATGAGGATAACGATTCGTTGTCGGTCAGCGGGCAGCTGGGCAGCACCTTTGTTCAGCACGGACAGGCAACGCTTTCCGGTGGCCTGGGGTCCGATTACCTGAGCGCAGTGTGTATGGGCAACGCCCTGCTGCGAGGTGATGAGGGCAGCGATTCGTTAAATGTCAGTTATTCAAAGAATGCAACGCTAGAGGGCGGAGCGGGTAACGACACGTTGACAGGCGAGGTTGTTAACTTCTACCACAGTGATTTTGGTGAGACGGCAGGGGCCGTCTATCGACTGGATGGCGGGGCAGACGACGACAGTCTTTCGGTGAGAAGCAATTCCAACACCACTTTCAATGGCGTGACTGACCTGAGCCTGGAAGGCGGAACCGGAAACGACATCTTGAGCGTCACGGCCAACATCAAGGATTACGGTCCGCTGGCTTATGCGCAACTTTCCGGCGGTGACGGAAATGACCAACTGACCGCTTCGGGGGTGATGCAATCCATCCTGACAGGCGGCGCGGGAAACGATACCTTTGTCCTGACGGCCGTGCAGTACCAGTCCCTGCAGGTCGCATCCAGAAACTTCAACGGCACCACGGTCACCGCCCGCCCCATGGAAATCACCGACTTCACGGCGGGGGTGGCAGGGGATTTGCTGGACCTCAGGGATCTACTCAGAAATGGCACAAGTGGCTTCGACGGATCCAACCCCTTCAGCAATGGCTACCTGCGTCTGGTGCAATCGGAGGCGATGCCTGCGGATACCCTGCTGCAGTTTGACGCCAATGGCGGGGGAAATGGCTATGTCACGCTGGCCGTGCTCAAAAATGTGACAGCCACAGGCCTGGTAGGTGCCAACTTCAACCCCGGCTACCCGACGGATGGCAGCGAGATGCCCGGCATCCTCATCAACGGCACGGTCAACCCGGACACGCTCCTTGGCAGTGCAGGGGGCGACACCATTCTGGGTGCGGATGGCAATGATTCGATCGATGGGGATGCGGGCTCTGACCGCATCGACGGGGGTGTAGGCAACGATACGATCGACGGCAATTTTGGCAATGACACGGTTTATGGGGGATTGGGGAATGATGCTCTGCGCGACAACCAGGGGACGAACTATCTGGATGGCGGCGAGGGGGCAGACAGACTGACCTCGCAGGCCTTGACCGGGAATTACACGCTCGTGGGCGGGCAGGGCAACGACACGCTGACCGGAACAGGGGAAGTTCTGTCTCTGTCCGGGAATGAGGATAACGATTCCCTGAATCCGTGGGCGAAAAATATTAATTCATTTCGAATGAAATATAATCATGATTTTTCAGCTGGCCGATCAATTTTCCCCCTCAAAGGCGGTCAAATACCCCCCGGTCAGCATCGGAAAGCGTGGCGCAGCGGCGCGATGTCATGTCCAGACCCTCTTTCCCTGTCAGCCAGGCAAGACTACCCCTTCCTGCCCGGAGGACTGCCGGAAGCGCATCGAGGACGATCCCGTGCGGTCTCATGGACTTCGCGCCGCCAGCAGTCGCGCCTGAACATGGGCGAAGACCGGCACGATGTGACCTGCGCAGGCGCCAAAGTCGAGGAACAGGTACCGCGCCCTGGTGATGAACTGCGCCCCCCGGTACATGACTTCCTGCAATACGGTCTTCAGGCGACGACGCATGGCCGGATGTCTGACCGACGACAGTTCGCCGATCAGCCCCAGTTGGCCGATCAGACGCAAACAGTTGTAGGCGAACATCGCGACATGCAGCACCGCATCGTTGGTATCGAACTTGCCCGAGGGCAGTCGTTCCAGATCGAGGTCGGTCTTGATCTCCGAATGGAACTGCTCGTGCGTGCCGTGATCCTGGTAGCGCTCGATGACCATTTCGGGCGCTTCGACAAGGCTCGTCCACCAGCCTTCGATCTCGACTTCGGGTTCCGGCAAGCGCTTCCCCTTCTTGTCGATGGTCCGTTCGACGACCCGAACGATCAGGCGAAAGCGTCGGTGCTCCTTTTTCCAGGCGCGCTCCACGTCAAGATTCAGGAGGGCCTCCCGTTTGCCGGGGCGAACCTCCCGAAAGGCATTGGCGGCTTCAGCCCGGGCAACCCACGTCGGCTTCTTTTTCGCGGCGGCCTGGCCGCGCGGGTTCCATTTGATGAGGTACTCAAAGCCGCGGCCAAGAGATGCCATCCGATCCCGCTCCTGTGCGTGCGCGAACAGCAGGCAGGCGCTGTCAAAGCCACTGTCGGAGCGGACCAGCACCGGGCTAGCGGCCGGCACCAAACGGGCGACACGCGGGAAGACTCGCTCCAGGAAGTAGTCCGTCTCCAGGGCCGAGTGCTGTTTGCCAGGTCGCAGTTCGAGTCCGATGCTCCAGCCCTCGTTACCCAGGTAGGCGGCAATCGGGGTGTAGCCGTCAAAGCCCTGGTAGGTGCGACTGACTTCTTCCTTCCGGCTGTTGCTGTTGTCCATCGCGAAGGTGTCGAAGTCCAGGCAGACGTAGCCCTTGTGCGCGGTGATCGGCGCTTTGCCCAGTTTCAGCAGGCGCAGGCTGGCTTCATCGGTGTGCTCGCGCAGTTTAGCCCCCTGGGCATCCAGTTGCTGGCGCAGCCATGCGCTGCTCGGCACCTTGCCAATCGACAGCGCTTCGCGAAAGAAACGATCCTTGCGGAAGGGTTCGATCGCCTCAAAGTCGTTCTTGCCCAGCGAAATCAAGGCCGTCAGGCTCTTGAACAGATCCGCGGTGGTCATGCGGCCTGTGGCTACCGGCATCGCCGCGCCAAGAATCTGATCAACCTGCGCCACTTCGCAGCATTGGCCGATCAACGACAGGCCAGCGCAGGAGGTCTGCTGGCGGTGCGATTCCTTCAGGGAAAAACGGGGCATGTTCAATTTTGGTGAAAAGTGGTGACGCCAAATTTAACACACAATCAACAGGTTGCATATTTTTTATGACAAAAGCACACGGATTAAGGGATTCGTTGTCGGTCAGCGGGCAGCTGGGCAGCACCTTTGTTCAGCACGGACAGGCAACGCTTTCCGGTGGCCTGGGGTCCGATTACCTGAGCGCAGTGTGTATGGGCAACGCCCTGCTGCGAGGTGATGAGGGCAGCGATTCGTTAAATGTCAGTTATTCAAAGAATGCAACGCTAGAGGGCGGAGCGGGTAACGACACGTTGACAGGCGAGGTTGTTAACTTCTACCACAGTGATTTTGGTGAGACGGCAGGGGCCGTCTATCGACTGGATGGCGGGGCAGACGACGACAGTCTTTCGGTGAGAAGCAATTCCAACACCACTTTCAATGGCGTGACTGACCTGAGCCTGGAAGGCGGAACCGGAAACGACATCTTGAGCGTCACGGCCAACATCAAGGATTACGGTCCGCTGGCTTATGCGCAACTTTCCGGCGGTGACGGAAATGACCAACTGACCGCTTCGGGGGTGATGCAATCCATCCTGACAGGCGGCGCGGGAAACGATACCTTTGTCCTGACGGCCGTGCAGTACCAGTCCCAGCAGGTCGCATCCAGAAACTTCAACGGCACCACGGTCACCGCCCGCCCCATGGAAATCACCGACTTCACGGCGGGTCGCAACGGCGAAAAACTCGACATCCGAGATCTCTTGCAAAACGGCGCCAGCAACTACGACGGCATCAACCCCTTCAAGTCCGGCCATCTGGATGTGGTGAAGTCCGGTGCGGACACCCTGCTCCAGTTCGATGCCAACGGCGGCGGTGACCACTTCGTCACCCTCGCGGTGCTGAAAGACGTCAAGTGGACTGAACTCGTCGCCAAGAACTTCTCGCCGCTATTCGGTACGCCCAACGGCGACATCATGAGTGGCCTGAAGGGCGGCACCAGACATGACGGCATTGGCGGCAACGACATGATGCTGGGCTTCGAGTTGCCCAATGATGAGCCCGGCACGGTGAGCAACTGGGAAACCTTGCTCTCCAGCGCCGAGCTGACCAGCGACGATCTTGAACTGGACGGTGGCGATGGCGCCGACACCATGGTCGGTGGCCTGGGCCACAACATCTACTACGTTGACCATGAGGGGGATGTCGTCAAACAGGTGGCCGGTGCCGGCAGCGCGGTGGTAGTCGCTGCCATCGACTACACCCTCGGCGAAAATCTCACCGGTCTGGTCGTCGCCGAGAATGCCACGGCGGGGACCAGAGGCCAGGGCAACGGCCTCGACAACGTCATGCGTGCCAACGACAACGGCAACGAGCTGAGCAGTGGCGAGGGGAACGACCAGGTCTTCGGCGGCAAGGGCAAGGACAAGCTCTACGCCGGTGGCGGCAATGATCATGTGGATGGCGGCGAAGGGGATGACGAAATCGTCGGCGGGGACGGCGCAGGCAACGACACCTACGTCGGCGGCGCCGGCACCGATCTGCTGCGATACACGAGCGCCACGACCCGGATCACCGTGAACCTCGGGACGGGCACCGCAAACGGAGCTGACATCGGCACCGATGTTCTTTCTGAAATCGAGAACCTCATCGGCGGTCAGGCCGGCGACAGCATCGTCGGAAGTTCCGGCGCCAACGCGATCGACGGCTATACCGGCGCCGACACGATTTCCGGTGGCGTCGGTGCGGATACGCTGCAAGGCGGCGACGGCAACGACACGCTGTACGGCAACCAGGATAACGACCAGCTGCTGGGCGACAACGGTGACGACTGGATGCACGGCGGCCAGGGCGACGATGCACTTGACGGCGGCGCAGGCAACGACACTCTGGCCGGTGGTCTGGGCAACGACACGCTGACCGGGGGAGACGGCCTCGATACGGCGGATTACTCGACATCGACCGATAAGCTGACCATCAACCTCTCGACACTGACCGGGCAATGGATCAGCCTCAACCAGGGTAGCGATCGCTTGAGCGGCATTGAAAACCTGCTTGGCGGCGCCTACGGCGATGCCCTGACCGGCGACAACGCAGCGAATCTCCTGAACGGCCTGGCGGGCAACGACACGATTTCCGGTGGTTTCGGTGCGGATACGGTGCAAGGCGGCGACGGCAACGACACGCTGTACGGCAACCAGGATAACGACCAGCTGTTCGGTGGCAATGGTGACGACTGGATACATGGCGGCCAGGGCATCGATCTCCTGGAGGGCGGCGCCGGTAACGACACGATTGCCGGGGGTCTGGGCAACGACCTGCTGAGGGGTGGCTCGGGTAACGATGTGTTCCTGTTTAACACAGCATGGGGCGCCGGCAATGTCGACACCATCACCGACTTCCAGGCTGGCGACCAGATCGCTCTGTCGGCTTCCGTCTTCACCGCATTTGCGGGTAGGGTGGTGAGCTTCGGTGCAAACTTGAGTTACGATACGGGTACGGGGGCGCTGGCTTATGATGCTGACGGGGCGGGTGGCCAGGCGGCAGTAATCATCGCGGTCGTGGGGACGGCGACACATCCGGCCCTGACACAGGCTGACTTCATGCCTGGATAAGGCGACGCAGGCCACAGGACGCACAGCCCCCGGTTTGCATAGAGCCGGGGGCTGTGTTTTTATACAAAATTCGCAGGGGTAGACACCTTACACCAGTTGCCGTAGGCGGCCTTGATCATCGTTCCGGCCACGCTGCGCTCGCGCCACTGCTCCGGGGATGTCGCGAGAGCACGCGCGGCCCTCGGGTCGAAGGACGGTGGAAGCGCCGCATCCCGGTGCAGAGCTGCCTCGCCAGTGACATTGGCGTCGCGTGCCGCGGATAGACCACGCCGCGCTGGGGTGCGGCGCTCCCAAGTAGGTAGCCGGAACGATGATCAAGGCCACTATTCCTACCACGTTGGTACCGGCACCGTGCTGAACATACCCGCCGACGAATTGCCGGTGGTAGGTTCGCCGAAGCTCCCGCGAGGGCTCGTACTGGAACAGACTGACGTCATTGTCCGCGTGCGCTCATCCGCCCGGGCAAGCGAATGAAACAATCCGGACGCAATCTGCGCGCCTGCTCCTGCAACAAGTCATCATGACGTCAGGGCTACCATGAATTGGTTCAAGAATCAGAAAATCTGGGTGCGATTGGTCGCAACCATCTGGGCGATGCTTGTGCTCTTGTTGAGTACCATGATCATCTGGACGCATGTCGAGCAAAACGCCAATGCCGAGACGCAGGCGCGAGACTTCGCCAGCAGCGTTCACCAGATGACCCTGGCTTCCCTTACCAGCATGATGATGACCGGAACGATAGGGGAGCGCGCGCTTTACCTTGATCAGGTCCGCAATGCGGGGAGCATCCAGGCGCTGGAGGTGTTCCGCAGCGATCAACTCAACAGGCAATTTGGTTCCGGCCCGTCAGATGAAGTCGCCAGGGAAGCCGAGGAACTGCAGGTACTGGCAAGTGGCAAGCCCATTTTTCTGCTCAACGCCGACCAGGGCTACCTCAAGGCGATCATTCCGGCGGTGGCGCAAAAAGACTATCTCGGCAAGAACTGCCTGACCTGTCATCAGGTTCCCGAGGGCACGGTGCTTGGCGCCGTCAGCATGAAAATCTCGCTGGAAAAGACAAACAGTCAGGCTCGGCAGTTCGTTTCGATGTTTGCCGGTCTGGCGCTGCTGCTCAGCATCCCGTTCCTGCTCGTCGTCTTCCTGTTCATCCGGCGCTCGGTCACGCAACCGCTGGCAAACGCTGTAGCGGTCGCCGAGCTTGTCGCCGAAGGACGACTCGATAACGATATCCGCATTACGTCGCACGATGAAACCGGCGCGCTCTTGTCTGCGCTGACCAAAATGCAGGACAAACTGCACGCGGTGCTCAAGGAGGTTGATGACTGCGGGCGCAACATGGGGCAATCGGCTTTCCAGGTGGCCGCCATCTCGAACGAGATTTCGGCCATGAGCAAACAACAGGACGGCCGGGCAGGGGAAGTCACAAGCGCCATGCAGCAGGTGCACCAGATTTCTTCCGAGGTGCAGCAAAAAGCCATCGACGCCTCGGGGCGATCGGATCAGGTTGAGAAACTGGCCCGAGAAGGGATCACAAACGTCCAGCAGAATATCGGTTCCATGGAAGAAACCACGCATCAGGTCAACCGCGCATCGCTTGAAGTTCAGGAACTGGAAAAATTTGCCCAGTTGATCCACAACATTGTCAATGTGATCAAGGAAATCGCCGCGCAGACGAACCTGTTGGCGCTGAATGCCGCAATCGAGGCGGCGCGCGCGGGAGAAGCGGGCCGTGGCTTTGCCGTTGTTGCCGATGAAGTGAGGAAACTTGCCGAGCGCACCACGGGATCGGCTTCAGAAGTTAACGAGATCGTCGGACAATTCTCCGGCCGTTTGCAACAGGTGGTGGCAAGCATGAACGTCGTCGTCCGGACGGTGACTGTCACTCAGGAAGAGGCGCGGAAAACTGCCATGACCATGGAAGGGATCGCAATCACCGCGGTGGATACGGCAAAAGCCAACCAGCGAATTTCCAGCGTGAGCCAAGAGCAGGTAGAACAATTCGGGATGCTCCAGCAAACGCTTGAAACGCTGTTTTCCGTATTGCGGGAGAGTGGCGGAAAAGTCAAGACGACGGCGGCAATCGGCGAAGACTTGCGCGCCATTACCGGCAGGCTCAACGACATCATGTCCGGCTTCACCTTCACCGGTGGGCTTGAAATCGAGGCCGCCACGCATGAGAGGCGGCGTGCGCCACGGGCAAGCAACAGCCTGCGTGTCAGGTTTACTCAGGACGGCACAACGTTCGAAGCCGTGGCTGGCGACTTTTCCCTGAAAGG
Source organism: Candidatus Accumulibacter jenkinsii (assembly GCA_036625225.1). Classification (GTDB taxonomy): domain Bacteria; phylum Pseudomonadota; class Gammaproteobacteria; order Burkholderiales; family Rhodocyclaceae; genus Accumulibacter; species Accumulibacter jenkinsii. The sequence continues at coordinate 266,872 of JAZKUF010000003.1, forward strand.
GTTACGCCTCAGGCTCACCCATCCCGTACGTGAACGCGAGCCACTGGACCTTGCCTTGTATCTGCCCAATGACGACCTCGGTCAATATGCAAAGCAAGAACCTTTGCGCATTGACGGGCGCGTCGCCTGGCAAAGGAAAGAGGGGGAAAATTACCAGTGCGGCGTGGAATTCCGGAACGTCGACGAGACGACGGTCCAGTTAATGAAAAAATGCTTCGAGTTCTACAACAAGAACCACGAGTTCGTATAACACCGGAGACGTGGGCCTGCTGCTTACCGGACGACTATCCGGGCCACTGCCGCTGCGGCAACGCCTGGCCCACCACCCACTTCAGATCAGGTGTATGCCAAGACGCAACGCCAGGTCGACGAATGGCTCCCGCTGAGGCGGACTCGCCAGTGGCGTTTCGAGCAGCACGCGTCGGATCGGCGATCCCTGGAAGCGTTGCTGGAACAGCATCAGACAGCGTGCCGAGTCGTCTCTCCTGGAGCCCCAGACGATGCCTTGGGCGCTTGGGTGCTGATCGAACGCGGTCTGCGCCCAGGCACGGGTTTGCGGGTAGCAGGCCGTTTCACTGTCGATCAATGGAGCGCGGGTGAGATGCAGCTTCGGCAGGAAGGGTGTGTGGAACGACACGCACTGGATCGTATCGGCCAGTTTCAATGCGGCGATGCGGTAGTGCGCCAGCTCGTCGAGGGCGAAGACACCAGGCGGATCGAGCGGTACATCGTGCAGTACGGATTCGAGGCAGGCAGCGCGTTCGCTGGTGGCTGCGTATCAGGTGCCGACGGCGCCGCCGTCGGGTAGCTTGAGCGGCTCGAATCGCGTATCGCCCCAGCCCAGCGAAAAACTCTCCGCGGTATTGGAAGGGTTTCCGGTGCAGAAGACGTGGTAGCACACTGGCGCTTGCCGGTGAGTGAGGGTCTCCAGGGTGAAGTTCTCGGACGATCCCGGGGCCGGCAGGCTGCATTCATGCCGACGCTCGACCAGCCCGGACAGCGCAGTTCGGCGATCAACGCCTTTCAGATCGCGACGACGGCGGTTTGATGCCTGACGCCGGCGCTTCTCCCGGCCTCAGAAACCGTAGGGCTGGTAGACCCACTCCCTGACCACCTGCACGTCGCGGTCGGGCAGATAGTGGAAGCCGGCATCGACATCATCGATGACGGCCGAAGCCAGGGCGTGCGGGGCGCTGCGGATGGTCAGCATGTGAAAGAACCAGGCCATCGGGTAACCGACGGCCTTGTCGTAGCGGAGCATCGCCTGGTGCAGCGCCAGGCCCTGCATGCCGAAAGTGGCGGCGAACTTCGGGGCGGCGCCGTTCAGTGCGGCGACCGGCGTCGCATGCAGGACGGGCTGGCGGTAGCGGTCGAGATGCTCGCGCACGGCAATCACCCAGTGGTTGGAGAACTGCGTCGCGGTCGCGGCGCTGCTCGCTTCCCAGGCCTCGACGAAGCGGTGAATCGGCTGCGCTTCGGGCTTCTGCAGGCGCATGCGCGCGAGGAAGGCGGCCACCGGCGTCAATCGGCGCAGGCGCAGGAAGGGCGCGCCGAGCGGCTCGGCGCCGGCACAGCAGGTCGGGTCGGCGCCGCGCGGATCGATCAGCTCCTCGATGCCGGACGGCAGGTTCTCGGTCGCGAAGAGCGGATGGCAGACGACTTCCTGCAATTCCTCGATCTCGATCTGGACGAAATCGGTTGCGCCGGCGCCGGTGGCGGCGACGAAATAATGCGTGCGGCCGTTGAGGCGGGTGGCGCGCAGGCCCCGTTCGGCATAGTCGTCGCAGAGCGCACCCATGTCGTCGTCGTGCGCGGCGAGCTCGTGCTCGGCCCAGGTCTCGAGGTGGTCCGAGAGATGCGCGTTGCCGGCGTCCACGACGCCACCGAGGCGATACCAGCCGCCGCGCGAGAGGACTTCGCGGAAGGTGAGTTCGGGCGCCAGCGCCGCGAGCTCCCGGGCCATCACCGCCGGTCCGGCGGTGGCAGGAATTCGTACGCACAGCTCGGCGACCCGCTGCGACAGTTGCTGCCAGTGTGAAACGCTATCCATTGCTTGTTCTCCGGCCTCGAAAGGGCCATTCCGGTGTCGTGCAGGCGGTGAATCGCGCTTCAGTCCACATCCTCGGTCAGTCGGCCGACGACCAGTCCACTCGCCGCCCCGGCGTCGCCGGTGAGTGTCACGCAGTGCTCGCTGGCGTCGAGATAATACAGATTGCAGCGCACATTGGCGAAGACCGGCGACACCCGGGGGGGCACGTCGTCGTCGTTGCAGACGACCACCCGCAAGCCGGCGAAGTGTTCCCGCAGGGCGCGCTGCAGATCGCCGTCGGAGAGACTGGCAGGGGTGCCGGCGACGACTTCGGCGACGCGGGCGACGAGCTCTGGATTGATCATGCGTCCTCGGCGCTGAGGTCGGCGGCAAAGCGGGCGAGCGAGCCCGCTTCGACGCCCATGATGCGGGCCAGCCAGGGGGGCGGATGGCGCAAGGCCTGCTGCAGCTGGACGAGCGTCTGCGCGGCATCGATTCCCGAGTTTTCGCGGCTGGCGACCTTGACCGGATGGACGCCGGCGCGCACCACCTTGGCCGTCGCCGGGCCACCGATCGACTGCACATAGACGATCTGGCAGTCACTGATCAGCGCCGCGCGCGCGACGTTGCGATCTTCGGCGTGGTCGGCGGCGAGCGTCGGCCGCACGGCGATCAGCCGCACTTCGTCGGGCGACACCTGGTAGACCAGGAAGCGCTCGCACGAGCCGTAATGACCATCGAGCAGCTGCTCGCGGTTCGAGGCGCAGGCGACGCGGATCGACCCCGGCATGTCGCCTTCGACGTAACTCGCGAGCGGCGGCAGTTCGCTGTGCACGACGCCTTCGCCCCACAGCAGGCGTACCGCCTGCTTGAGGTTGTCGCGCGGGACATCGGTTTCGACCACGTCGTCGCCCTGCAGCAGGAACTGCAGGTCGGCCACCGTGACGGTCGCGAGCTTGGCTTCGGTCAGCGGCAGATCGAGTCGCTCGACCAGCGCCGAGACCAGTTCCCTGGCCGACAGGTTGCCGAGTTCGCGGGCGGCGAGCCCGACGCGTAAAGCCGCTTCACGGGTAATCGACTGCGCCATCAGATCCTCCCCGGCGAATCAGAGGTAAACGATGCAGGACTCGCCTGCCGGGCAGGCGTCGAGGCACTGCGGCGAATCGAACTCGCCGTCGCACTCGGTGCAGGTGTCAACATTGATCTTGTAGATGCCGGCCTTGCTGGTGATCGAGTTGGTCGGGCAGACCGGTTTGCAGTCGCCGCAAGAGGTGCACTCGGCCTGGTTGATTTTCATTGCCATACGATTTTCTCCGTGGAGGAATTATTCGGCCGCGTCCAGTCGCCTGGCGCGCAGGGAAATCGGGAAGCGAGCAGGCAGCGCCTGCGGTTCAATGTAATAAACGCCGCCGTTGTTGAGCCGGATCTCGCCGCCCCATTTGTCGTCGCTGTCGAACTCCATCGAGACGATGGCGTCCTCGAGATCGCGCTTCGGCAGATAGAACGAGTAGGCGCCGACCGCCGTCTTGCGGACCATGATGTTGGCCATGACACTTCCCTTTGTCGTGGGCGGCGACGCTTTTCGCGTCGCCGCCGGGTCAACCGACGCGCTTTAGCGTACGAGGTCGAAGTTGTAGTCCGTGGTGCCCATGCCCATGGTTTCTTCATCGAGACGTTCGAGCACGGCATTGACCAGGGTGGTGACGACCTGCATCGCCCCCTCGTAACCGAACGTCGTCTGCCTATGCAGGTGATGACGGTCGAAGAGCGGAAAGCCGATGCGGATCAGCGGCACTTCGAAGGCCTTGCCCTTGTGCAGGGTGTCGCGCTGGATGAACTTGCCGTAGCTGTTGCCGATCAGGAAATCCGGCTTGTCGGTGAAGCACAGCGAACGCAGATGCCAGAGGTCGAGGCCGGTGTAAGCCTTGGCGCTGGCACCGAACGGGCTTTCGGCGAGCATCTTCTCCATCGATTTCAGCCAGCGTTTGGTGCCGTTGTGGCTGACCACGTGCGTCGGTTCGGCGCCGCATTCGAAGAGGATCTTGACCATTCCCAGGACAAAGTCCGGATCGCCGTAAAGGGCGAACTTCTTGCCGTGCAGCCAGGCATGCGAATCGGACATCATGTCGACCAGGCGGCCGCGTTCCCTGGCCAGGGATTCGGGAATCGGTTTGCCGGTCAGTTCGGAAACCTTCATCAGGAATTCGTCGGTCCAGTCCACCCCCATCGGGATGTTGAGCTTCGGCACCTCGTGGTTCCAGGTGTTCTCGATCAGCTTTTTCGTCTTGTCGAGCTGGTAAGGCTGCAGCAGGATGGTACTGATCGCGTTCGGCGCGTCCTTGATCTCGGCCTGCGTGGTGCCGCCGGCGTACATCCGGAACTCGCCGTCGGCCGGCGTGTCGAGCACTTCGGTGGGGTCCGAGAGCAGCGTCGCGTCGACCTCCATCTCGGCCATCATCCGCTTGATGACCCGGAAGTTGCCCAGGTAGGTTTCGAAACCGGGAACGAAGTTGAGCTTGCCGTTCTTGCCTGGCGTCTTGTCGGCCATGAAGTTCAGCGTGAACGAGCGCATGATGCCCTCGAACATGTTGTCCCAGCCGGTGACGTGCGAGCCGACGAACGACGGCGTATGCGCGAAAGGCACGGGAAAATCGTCCGGCACGAAACCTTCCTTCTTGGCGTTGTTGATGAAGGCGTTGAGGTCGTCACCGATCACCTCGGCCATGCAGGTGGTCGATACCGCGATCATCTCCGGCTTGTAGATCGCCCGGGCGTTCTCGAGGCCGTCGAACATGTTCTTCTGGCCACCGAACACCGCCGCATCTTCGGTCATCGAATCGGAGACACAGCAGATCGGCTCCTTGAAGTGGCGGTTGAAGTAGGTGCGGAAGTAGGACACGCAGCCCTGTGACCCGTGCACGTAGGGCAGCGTCTTCTCGAAACCGAGGGCGCAGAGAACGGCGCCGAGCGGCTGGCAGGCCTTGCCCGGATCGACGGTCAGCGCCTGGCGCTGGAAGTTGAGATCCTGGTATTCCTTGGTGGTCGTCCAGAGAAAGACTTCCTGCACCTTTTCGGGCGAGTGACGCTCTTCGAACAGATCCTGCTTGTTTTTCAAGGACGTCTGGTAGTCGGCGTCGCCAAACAGCGGGTAACAGGGCTTGATGTCATCTACGGCTTGCATCTTCTTCTCCTTTGCCCGCGCCACCCATTTGTGGACACGGGCACAAGTTGAGGGAAATTTCTCTCAGGCGACCTTCTTCAGTTCGCCCGCTTCGGTCGACTCGACGGCCTCCGGCAGCTTCTTCCACGGCGGCGTCTGCTTGCTCCAGCAGGGGTTGGCGATGGCCATGTCCATGTCACGGGCGAAGATGGCAAAACCATCGTAGCCATGGTACGGACCGGAGTAGTCCCAGGAGTGCATCTGGCGCAGCGGGATGCCCATCTTCTGGAAGACGTACTTCTCCTTGATGCCGGAACCGACCAGGTCGGGCTTCATCCGCTTGACGAACTCCTCGAGCTCGAAGCCGGTGGCGTCGTCATAGAGCAGGGTCGCGTTGCCCATTTCCTTCATCGTGCGGTCGTAGTCGTCGTTGTGCGCGAACTCGTAGCCGGTGCCGATGACCTCCATGCCGAGATCTTCGTAAGCCCCGATGACGTGCCGCGGGCGCAGACCGCCGACGTAGAGCATGACCGTCTTGCCCTGCAGGCGCGGCTTGTACTTGGCGATCACTGCTTCCATCATCGGCTGGTACCTGGCGATCACCCGCTCGGCGCCTTCCTTGATGTGGTCGTCGAAATGAGCGGCGATCGCCCGCAGCGACTCGGCAATCTTGGTCGGCCCGAAGAAGTTGTACTCCAGCCACGGGATGCCGTACTTCTCTTCCATGTGACGGCTGATGTAGTTCATCGAGCGGTAGCAGTGGAGCAGGTTGAGCTTGACCTTGGGGGTCTTTTCGATCTCGGCCAGGGTGCCGTCGCCGGACCACTGCGACACCACCCGCAACCCCATTTCCTCGATCAGGATGCGCGAGGCCCAGGCGTCGCCGCCGATGTTGTAGTCGCCGATGATCGAGACGTCGTAGGGCGTCGCTTCGAAGTTCTGGCCATCGCGCTTGTCGAGCACCCAGTCGCGGATCGAGTCATTGGCGATGTGGTGGCCGAGCGACTGCGAAACGCCGCGGAAACCTTCGCAGCGAACCGGGACGATCGGCTTGTTCATTTCCTTGCCGGACTTCTTGGCGACCGCTTCGATGTCGTCGCCGATCAGCCCGATCGGGCACTCGGACTGCACCGAGATGCCCTTGTGCAGCGGAAACAGTTGCTCGATTTCGGCCAGCAGCTTGGCCAGCTTCTTGTCGCCGCCGAAGACGATGTCCTTCTCCTGGAAGTCCGAGGTGAAGTTCATGGTGCCGAAGGTGTCGACGCCGGTGGTGCCGACGTAGTAGTTGCGGCGGCCGGCGCGCGAGTACTGGCCGCAGCCGATGGGGCCGTGCGAGACGTGGATCATGTCCTTGATCGGGCCCCAGACGACGCCCTTGGAACCGGCGTAGGCGCAGCCGCGGACGGTCATCACGCCGGGCAGCGACTTGCGGTTCGAGGTGATGCACTTCTTCGATTGTTCAAGCGCCGGGTCATTGACCGCGAGGTGCTTGACGCGGTCCTTCCTGGCCTTGTCGGGATAGACCTCGAGGACTTCCTGGATCAGGGCCTCGGTTTGTTCACGGGTCAGTTCAGACATCCTGTTTTCTCCTTCTGGGGTGTCGGCGCTCATGCGCGCACGGCACCCGCGGGTTGAGACGGTGCTACGCAGTGACCGTGCTTCAGGCAGCCGCCAGGGCCTCGGCGGCGATCTGGGCGGCGGTCTTGCCGATGATCGACAGGTCGTCGGCTTCCATGATGCCGAACTCCATCAGCAGCTCTTCGAGTTCGTCCATGGTCACCGGCGTCGGGATGACGAAGTTCTTGTTGTCGACGATCTTCTTCGCCAGCGTCCGGTACTCGTCGGCCTGCGGCGCCGTCGGGTCGTATTCGATCACCGTCATGCGGCGGATCTCGGCGTGCTGGACGATGTTGTGGCGCGGGATGAAGTGGATCATCGTCGTGCCGAGGCGGGCAGCCAGCGCCATGATCAGTTCGTCTTCGCGGTCGGTGTTGCGGCTGTTGCAGATCAGGCCGGCGAGACGAACACCGCCCGAGTTGGCATACTTGACGATGCCCTTGGCGATGTTGTTGGCGGCGTACATGGCCATCATTTCGCCCGAACAGACGATGTAGATTTCCTGCGCCTTGTTCTCGCGGATCGGCATCGCGAAACCGCCGCAGACGACGTCGCCGAGCACGTCGTAGAAGACGAATTCGAGATCATCGTCATAAGCGCCTTCTTCTTCGAGGAAGTTGATGGCGGTGATGACGCCGCGTCCGGCACAGCCGACGCCTGGTTCCGGGCCACCGGATTCGACGCACTTGATGCCGCCGTAACCGACCGACATCACGTCCTCGAGTTCGAGGTCTTCGACCGAACCTGCTTCGGCGGCGAGTCCCATTACCGAGTTCTGCGCCTTGCTGTGCAGGATCAGGCGGGTCGAGTCGGCCTTGGGATCACAGCCGACGATCATCACGCGCTTGCCGATCTCGGCCAGTGCGGCAACGAGGTTCTGGGTGGTGGTAGACTTGCCGATACCGCCTTTGCCGTAGATGGCGGCCTGACGAAGCTTTGCCATGATGCAATCTCCTTTTCTGAAATGCTGCGTTGAACTCATTTGAAGCAGGGAAAAATACCGCGCTCCTGACAGGGCTTGTGCACAGAGCGTGCCAGTTTTCGCGCGGCGGGCGCAAAGGCAGGCGGAGCAAGGCTTCCAGGAAATTGCCCGAGAATCGGCGAGGCGCCGATGTCTGACATTCCGGCGGCGGTTTGTCGCGCTCCCGACAAGGGAAGCGAGGCCGAAGGGGGTGCGCCGACGCTGCCGCGGCTCGCCCGGCTGCCGATCAACCGCTGCAACCTGCCGGCGGCGATCCTCGGCGGGCTGACCTATCAACGGCATCCACAGCCGCTGCAGATCGATGGCGTCGCCGAACTGCACCGGCCGCTGTGGGCACTGCTCGATGACATTGCCGACGCGAGCGAGCGCGGCGAGCACTTTTCCGGCTACATGGCCAGGCACTTTGGTCTGCCGCCGGCGGCAGCTGCCGGCCAGGGCCAGATCAGCCGGCGCGCGCGCGTGAACTACCTGCGGGTCGTTCGCGGCTGGGGCTTCGACAGCGAGAGCCGCGAAGCGGCGGTGCTGAAGGGCTGGGTCGAGTCGCGCTTCGGGCTCTGTCCGCGCCACCATGGCGAAGCGCTGCGCGAACCGGGCAGCGCCGCCTGGCAGCGCTATGTCGAAATGCGCGCGCAGGGCCTGCAGGGCACGCACGCGCTGGAGTCACAGATCGACCTGCTCTATGCCTATACGCAGTACGAACTCGCGCGGCAGTTTCCGCTGCGCACGCACCTGCGGCTGTACCGCGGCGTCAACCGGCTCGCCGAGCACGAAACCGTGAGCGACAACCCGCGCGGCGACAAGGTGCTGCTGCTCAACAACGTGAATTCCTTCTCGCGCTCGCGCGAGCGCGCCGGCGAGTTCGGCGACGACCTGCTCGCGGTCGACGTGCCGCTGCCGAAGATCGCCTTCTTCAGCCAGCTGCTGCCCGGCATGCTGCGCGGCGAAGACGAATACGTGGTGATCGGCGGGCTCTATCGGGTACGGCTGGCGGGCTTTTAGACGAGCGGCACGCGTCGGCCGAGAGCCGCCAACTCCGCCGCCAGGTTGACCGCAACGGTGGTTTTTCCGGTGCCACCCTTACGGTTGGAAATGGCGATGATAGGCGGCCCTCGCAGCGCTGTCGCCGCGATGGTGGGCGGCGGTTTATCGTCGTTGCTCACCTCAGGTGGCAGGGGATTTTTCCCGCCATCTTCAGGCCAGGGCACGCGCCACGGCCTGCCGCAAATCGTCCCGGGAGAAGGGCTTGGCAAGCGTTTCACTGACGCCAAGCAAAGCCGCCGATTCAAGGTTGAACTCGGCGCTGATCGAGCGTCGCCCACCCGACATGGCGATGATGGGAATTTTTCTGCCCGAACGGGCCAGTTCCAGAATGGTTTCGATGCCATCCTTGTGCGGCATCAGGATGTCGGTGATGATCAAATCGGGAGAGGACTGGGCGACCAGACGCAAGCCCTCTTCACCGTCTGTCGCTGCTCTGACTTGATGCTTATCGTGGGTCAGCATTTGCACCAGCATGGTGCGCAACTGTTCGTCGTCGTCAATGATCAGAATGTGCGCCATAGGGCTGTCTCTTCCTCCTGGGTTATTGATTGCCCGCTTCAGCGGCGGGAACGGGCAGGAAAACGCGAAACTCGGTACCGGTGTTTGGGCCGCTGGTCCGGCTATCCACCTCGATGACGCCCCCCAATTGGGTCACGATCCCATAGACCACCGAGAGGCCCAGTCCGCTGCCCTTGCTCGGCGCCTTGGTCGTAAAAAAGGGATCGAAGACGCGCTCGAGGACTTCCGGTGGCATGCCGCTGCCGTTGTCCGCAATCTCCAGGCAAACGCGTTCGCCCGCGTCCGGAGTCGCCGCCCGGGTTTCGGCGGCGGGCTGCGTAATCCGGATGGTGATGAGGCCGCAATCGCCCATTGCATCGGCGGCGTTGATGCAAAGATTCAGCACGATCTGCTGAATCTGGACGGGATCGGCGATGATCATCGCCCGCCCGATCGCTGCCTGGAATCTCAATTCCACGCTCGGCCGCAAGGAAGCGCGCAGCAACGCAATGGCTTCACCCGTCTCCGCCACCATATCCACCGGAACCGCCTTGAGTGGACTTTGTCGCGCGAAGGTGAGCATGCGCGCAACCAGGTCGCGCGCCCGCAGGCTGGCCTTCAGGATATGCTGGATGTTCTGCTTGCCGACCGTGCCCTCCGGCAGCTCGTCGCCGGTCATTTCGGCGAAACCGACGATGCTGCCGAGAATATTGTTGAAGTCATGGGCGATCCCTGCCGCCAGCGTGCCGACGGCTTCCAGCTTGCGCGACTGCTCGAGGCGGTCGTTGACCATGTTTTCATAGCGCTGCTCCATCTGCCGGCGGAACGTCATGCCATAGGCCATCGACATTTCAATCAGCGGGCGCGTCAGATACTCAGCGACCTCGGCGAGGCGAAGGTCGGGATGCGCCCTGGTCAACTGCAGGATAGCGTCATGATGGATGTTCGTCACCTCGTCAGGCGGCACCATCTGGTCCACCATCGATCGCCCCAGCTCGAAGGCCTCGGCCAGATAGCCCTCGATATTGTGGCTCGCGTCGGCCAATGCCACCCGTTCCAGAATATGAAAATAGTGATCCCGGTCCTGCTTCATTGAGGGTCGGTTCGCCCGTTCAACCGGGGTGGCGATAGATCAGCACCGCGGCATCGTCGTTGCCCCGGGCCCACGAATCGAGGACCGAGGAAGCGCTCCCTTCGGGCGACGCAGCGCTCTCTTCGAGCGTTTGCCGCAAGGCAAAAAACTCGTCAAGGCCGTCCGAATAGAGGGCCAGCACATCGCCAGGTTCGAGCGTATGGATTTCCGGCGTCAGCCGGGCGTAGCCGCCGCCGACGATGCCGCGGGCGCTGCCCAGATGCCGCTCCCGCCTGGCGTCGAGAAGCACCGCACGAATATTCCCCACCGAGGCCATCAGCAGGCGGTCGGTGGCAAATTCGACGACCGCAACGGCGAGCGCGACGCCGCGCGTATCGCGCAGCCGCGCATCGCAGTCGGCAAAAATCTCGTCGAAAGACCGTTCAACCCGGGCCGCGATGCAGGCGATCGCCGCTTCCGCGGCGTATGCCGCCTGCGGACCATGACCGAGACCGTCAGCGACCGCCATGACGAGGCGCTCAGCCGAATGCCACCAGCCGCAGCGATCGCCACATTCCAGTTGCCCGGCCAGGGGGCGCGTTGCGCAACTGATCTGGCGGTTCTTGGCCGTTAGCACCATTTGCGTGCCCTGACCGAAGTCCCATGACCGAGCCGAGTGTCGATCTCCATTTCGTCCATGAGTCGCTTCACCCCGGGCAGGCCGCAGCCCAGGCTGCCGGCGGTGCTGAACCCTTCCTGCATCGCCTGTTCGAGGTTGGCAATCCCCGGTCCGTAGTCAATCGCCTGCAGTTCGAGCCCGGGCCGGCCGGGCAGAACACGCACTTCGAAGCGTCCGCCGCCGGCATGAACCAGCAGGTTCGCGGCCAGCTCGGAAGCGGCCGTCGCCACGTAATGGGCCTGTACCGCGCCCAGACCGATGAACCGGGCGAAGCGCCGAGCGCATCGGGCGGCCTCGGCAATGTCCGATTCGCCGGTCACCTGGAGGGCAATCTCGTTCATTTCCGGGGCGCGCCGTTTCTCGGCCTGGACATGCTGATGGTCACGCGGGTCAGACCCGGCGCCGACTCGATCGCAAACGAATCCATCAGCCGGCGGGTGCCGGGCAAGCCCGCACCCAGACCGCCGCCCGTGCTGTAACCGTCTTTCATCGCCAGTTCGAGGTTGGCAATGCCATCGCCGTGATCCTCGACGACGATTCGAATGCGTAGCTCCCATTCATCGGAGACATCGGCAATTTCGCAGGTGCCGCCGCCGGCGTACTGCACGGCGTTGCGCGTCAGTTCGGAAACGGCGGTCGCGAGGCGCGTCTGCTCGGCAAAGCCGAAACCGATCTGCATGGCCAGCAGGCGGCTGGCGCTGCGCGCCCGGACGATATCGCCGGAATCGAGGACTGACACGGACTCAGGCGGGGTCTGGGCGGGCATCGTCGTCTCCGCGATCCATCGGCACATCACCACGCACGGCGATCAGCGCGCGCAGCCTCTTCAATCCCTGATCGAGGTTGAAGGTGCACTCGGCGCTGATCAGGTCGCGGCCCATCTCGACGAGCGTCACCGCGACAAAGGGCTGAACGCCGCAGATGACGACTTCGGAGCCGAGGAGCCTCGCCATGCAGGCGGTTTCGTTGATGACCCGCGCCATGAAGGAGTCGACCACGTCGAGCGAGGTGATGTCGATCGCGATGCCCTGCGCTTCGACCTCGACGATCTTGCTCACCACGTCGTTCTGAAACTGCATCGCGTCAATGTCGGTGAGATCCACCTGGATCGAGGCGAGCAGGATCCGGTCGAGCCGGAGAATCGGAATCTTCATGGGTTCGATCCATTGATCGCGACGACGCGCCGACCGACGATCTTCAGCGCTTCGGCGAGGCCGGCGCGCAGGCTGGCGCGGCTGATGACCCCGGCGAAACTCAAGCCCAGCTTGGTCAGCGTCTGGGCTCCTTCGGCGCTGATGCCGGTCATCACGACGCGCGTGCCCAGGAGTTGGGCGGCGTCGATGGATTTCATGATGTGACGGGCGACGCTGGTATCGAATACCGGCACGCCGGTGACATCGATCACCGTGACCGTGGCCTCGTACCTGCTGATCGATTCGAGCAGGCGTTCGGTGAACTGACGGGCCCGCAGGGTATCGATGACGCCCACCAGAGGCAGCATCAGCACCTGATCCCAGAGCCGGATCACCGGCGTGGACAGTTCCATCAATGAGACGCTCTGTTGGGCGATGATTCGTTCGCGGGTTTCGACATAAGCTTCGAAGGTGAGCAGCGACAGGCGGTCGAGGACGTCATTGACCGCGGTCAGGCAGGCGGCCATGTTCTCCGGCGAAGCGCTCAATCGACGGATGATGCGCCCGGTCAGGACATTCTTCAGCGCGAGCACGTATTGCGCCGTATCGGCCGGCTTGAAACCGGCTTTGGTGCGCTGCACGCTGAGCGCGCGGGCGCTCGCCGCGAGCGCGCTGGTGGCTGCGATATCGGGCGGCTCGTTGCCCGAATGGGCGGCAAAGATGCCGGTAAGCTGGTCAAGAAAATGGCTGGCATGATGCTTGAGCTCATCGACCCTGACCAGCCCCGGATAATGCTGACTCCACAGACGGATGACCTCGGCGAGCCACTGCTCCACAATGGCCGTCCGGTCCTCGGTCAGGAGATCGTCGAGGGGCGCAAGAAGCTTGATTGTCATGGCATTTCCTGGTGACTTTGGCGAAAATTTTGGCGACCTTAGAACAACTCGAATTTGGGCAACTCTTCTGCCCCTCCTGCCGCGCCGGCCGGGCTGGGCGCATGGCGTTCCTCGTTGGCGATATATTCGTCGAGCACGGCGCGCATCTGCAGCGGAAGTTCCGCCAGCGCCGCGCCGGCTTCGCCCAGGCGTTGCGGTAGCTGCCCGAAAACCTCGTTGCGCAGCACGACGGCCGTCACGGCACGCTCGATGCGTTGCCGGACCACGTCCTGGGACTGGATTTGCCCGAGCACTTCGGTAATCTCGAGCGCCAGGTTGGTGTTGTGCTTGGTCACCACGGAAAACAGCGTCCGGTAGTATTGGCGGATGTCGTCGTAGTTTTCCTGCAGTCTCCGGATCGACTCGACGATGGCCCCCGCTTCGGACACCTGCGCCTCGATCGGACTCAGCCGCAGGCCATTGAACATGGTCTGCTGGGCGTCCCTGAGCCCGCTTTCGATCAGCGTCGCCGCTTCGGCCGAGCGCAGGGAAAGTTTGCGCACCTCATCGGCCACGACCGAGAATCCCCGCCCGGCATCGCCGGCCCGCGCCGCTTCGATACTGGCGTTGAGCGCCAGCAAATTGGTCTGCTTGCTGATTTCCTTGATGACCTTGATGAATCCACCGAGACCGTCGATCTCCTTGATGGCGGCGCTCTGGATGATCTCCATGTCGCGGCGGATCATGTCCGGAAGGCTATGGACGAAGGCGTTGATCTTGATAATCGACGCGACGCTGCCTTCGATCTCCTGCTCCAGATTGCGCGCCGAGTCGCCGGAGTGGCCCAGATAATCGAGCAGGGTGGCGGCGGCATCGTTGAGCTTTCGTACCTGCTCGATCAAGGTCATCGCCGAGGATTCGGTGTCGTCGATGACCACCTGCAACTGCTCGGTGATCGCGCCGTCGAGGCGCAAGTGGTGAGTGATCAGTTGCGACGTCTGCTGGCTGGCGTGCAGCGCGAAGCTGTCCTTGACGCCAATGCCCTCGGCGATCGCCGTCCTCGACCGTGCCGCCTCCTGGCGGACGACGAAGCCGGCGACGAGCAGCAGGAGGGAGGCGAATGCCAGCATCGAAAAGAGGCTGACGACGGCGATTTCGGTGGTCTGGTTGACGCCCAGCGGCGAAAAAACGCGGGCGTGCAGCCAGGGCGATCCGACCCAGATCAGGCCGGCAAGCGCCAGCGCGGCCAGGGTCGCCGCCGCCAGGCGCGGCACCACTCCTTGCCCCGGCAGGCGATCGAAGAGGGTCACCAGCAGCTCGCCATCAAGCGCCGGGCAGGACCTGGCGGATGATCTTCAGCAAATCGGCACCTCCGACCGGTTTGACCAGCCACCCCGTGGCGCCCAGCTTCTTGCCTTCGGCCCGCTTCTCTGCCTGGCTTTCGGTGGTCAAGGTAAGAATCGGGGTGAAACGAAAGCCCGGCAATGCCCGCACGTTGCGGATCAGCTCCATGCCGGACATGTTGGGCATGTTGATATCGGTGATGATCAGGTCCGGCTTGATTCCGCTCTTGAGCTTGGCGAGGGCCTTGATGCCGTCGGCCGCGGTTTCGACCTTGAAGCCGGCGATCTCGAGGCTGTTCTTGACGCTCATCACCATGGTGGCGGAGTCATCAACGATGAAAATCAGTTTGGCCAAAGCGCTACCTCACGATTCGAGTTTTCAATATTTCATCCACGCGCGGCGAGCGCCGACTTCAACCATCTGGCGAATTCGGCGTCGACCGGCCAGGCAATCACCACCGGTTTCGCCACCATCAGCACTTGCAGGTTGGCCGGGTGCAAGTGACTGCAAGCGGCCAGATCGATGCGTGCGGCGGGCCATTTCTGCAGCCACTCGAGCAGCGCTTCGGTCTCCTCGACGGTCACCAGGTCACTCAACACGGCGCTCTTTCCCCGGTATTTGATCGGCATTACATGAGCTCCCTGACGTTGAGGACCATGAGCACTGAACCGTCGCCCATCAAGGCCGAGCCGGCGTAACCGGGCAGGCCGCTCAAGACGCCGCTCATCGGTTTCAACAGGATGTCCATGGTCTCGCGGAAATCGTCGACCAGCAGCCCCACCGGTTCCTCGCCGAGGCGCACGACCAGCACGGCCAGTTCCTCCTCGCCGTTGGCCTTCGGCGGCGCGTCGATGCCGAGCAGGCTATTGATCGATTTGAGCGGCACGATGCGGCCGCGCAGGACGGTGGCCAGACTCTTCTTGATCGTGCGGATCGCGCTGCGCGCGATCCGCACGGTTTCGACCACGCTCTCCATGGGGACGCCGAAAATCTGGCCATCAGACTCGACGATCATGACGTTGGTGATTGCCATGGAGAGCGGCAGCGACAGCCGGATACGCGTGCCGCGGCCTTTTTCGCTTTCCAGGGTGACGCTGCCGTTGACCTTCTCGACTGCGGTGCGCACCGCATCCATGCCAACGCCCCGGCCCGAGAGGTCGGACACCACTTCGACCGTCGAAAACCCCGAGGCGAAAACCAGATTGACTGCTTCCTGGTCGCTCAGGCGCTCGAGTACGGCCTCGTCGATCAAGCCTTTTTCGTAAGCCTTGCGCTTGATGACCTCCGGGTCGATCCCCTTGCCGTCGTCGCTGATCTCGATCAACACCCGGTCGGATTCCTGGCGGGCACGAATGGTCAGGGTGCCGGCCATCGGTTTGCCGGCGGCACTGCGCACCTCGGGGGGTTCGAAGCCGTGGTCCAGACTATTGCGCACGATATGCAGCAGCGGGTCGCCGAGCGACTCGATGATGTTCTTGTCCGCTTCGGTCTCCTCCCCTTCGAGCACCAGCGAGACCTCCTTGCCCAGCCGGTTCGCCGTATCCCTCACCAGACGCGGGAAACGCTGAAAAACGAAGGAGACCGGCATCATCCGGACCTGCATGATCGCGTCCTGCATCTCCTCGGCGATGCGGTTCACGATCGCGTACTGGGCCTTGATTTCGCGCGCCAGTTCGCGGACGTGGAAAACGTTTTCGGCGCGCACGGCGAGGTAGGGCAGCGCGTTCTTCGAGACGATCATCTCGCCGATCAGATTCATCAGGCGATCGATTTTGGCCTGGTCGACCTTGAGACTCTTCGGGGCAGTGAGGGCATCCTCGGCGCGACGCCCGAATTTCGGCTCGCTCTGCACCGGCGCTGCCGCCGTCGCCACGCGCCCGCCTTGGTCCCTCGCTTCCACCGCTCGGGTCAACAAGGCTTGAAACGTGGCGTCGAGCCAGGTCCGCAGCGGCGTTGCGCTGACCGCTGCCAGTGCTGCCGCCGTCGCGGCCTCCAGGCCGGGAAGCTTGTCGAGCGCGCCCGTCGCCCTCAAACACCCGGCCAGCGCGGCGGCCACCGCCTTGAGGCGCCCCAGCTGCCAGCCGGCCTTGACCGGTAGCGTGAGAATTTCCCGTTGCACACCCACCAGGGTGGTGAGCGTCTCGGTGTCTTCTGCCGTCAGCGTGTTTCCTGAGCGCGGCGGAATCGACCCGGTCGAGCTTGCGCTTGTCGAGGCCTTGCGCCGGCAATCTCCCCAGCGCGGCGGCGTGAGGCCGGTCAGCGATTCGAGCAGTACGGCGAGCGCCTCGCGGTTCTGCGGTTCCACCTCGATGACCAGCAACAGCCAGCGCAAGGCCGAGGAGAGCCAGAGCTCGGGGCCCGAAAGTTCGAGCAGCGTCTGCGCGGCGCGGCGCAGGCCGTCCAGATCACCCCGGTTCAGAAGCGCCAGCGCATCAACGCCAAAGTCTTCATACACCGGACCGCCATTCGGCTCCCCCTGGGGCAGCGCGAGAAAGAGCGGTGGAACGGCAACCCGGCTGACCTCTTCCGGCATGTAACGGAAATACTCGTCGAGTTCCTCGCTCGGCGCGGCGCTCAAGAGATGAAAATCAAGCAGGCAACGATAAGCATCGAGTTCGGCCAGTTTCGGCCAGGGCTGCCGTGCACGGATGTCGCCCCACAGCAGGCCAGGAGTCCCGCGCGCCTGGAAAAAGGGGTCGTCGCCCTGAAAGAAACATTCTTCGGCCGGAACGTAGTCCAGCCAGGACAGGCCCTCGCCGGCCGCGGCGCGCCGGTAGGCCGCCATCCGCGTGCCTTCCGGAATATCGCCCAACCCGGGTAAAAAGCCTTCATCGCCCGCGGCGGCAGACGGCGTCGCTCTGGCCGGGGCCGCTCGATCGACCTCGAGCGCTGCGATGTCACTGATCAATTGGCGCAGTGACTCGGCGAGGCGCGCCGATTGGGCGGCGTGGGTCGCACCGATGCCGCCGTCGGCCTCGACTTCGTCGCACAGCATGCCGACAAAATCCATCGCATCGAGCAGGCGGTCAGCGAGTTCCTTCGAGTACGGCACCCGCTCCTGGCGCACCGCGTCCATCAGATCTTCGCCGGCGTGCAGCACCCGGGTCATCTCGGGGAAATCGAACAAGCCGCTGTTGCCCTTGAGGGTATGCACCAGGCGGAACAAGGCGGTCATCAGTTCCTGGTCGTGGGGCGCGACCTCCAGTTGCATCAGCTTTTCGCCGATTCCCTGGAGAAAATCACGCGCCTCGGAGAGGAACTGTTCGAGCAGCGGGCTCATGTGCGCGCTTCCCCGACCAGCAGCCGGACGTGCGCCAGCAAGCGATCGGGATGGACCGGCTTGGGCAGATAGGCGTTGGCGCCGGCGGCGTAAGCGAGTGCCTGGTCGCAGGCCTCGGCTTCGGTGGAGATCATGATCGCCGGCGCCTGGACGGCTTCCTGCGCCCTCAACTCGCGCAGGAAGCCGTAGCCGTCGAGCTTGGGCATGTTGACATCGACGAGGTAGAGGTCGAACGGCGCCTGCAGCGTTTTTTCGATGGCCTCGATGCCATTGACCGCCTCGTCGACGACATAGCCCGCCGCTTCAAGGATGCTGCGGTAGTACATGCGTACCGTGGCCGCATCATCGACGATCAGGATGCGTTTCATCGGCCCTCCAGGGGTTTCTGATAAACGATGGCATCGGGAAACTTGCGCACCTTGTAAAGCGAGGATATCCGGCTCATCGATTCGGAATGGCCGAGGCAGATGTGGCCGCCGGGCTTCAAGGCGTCATAGAAAGTTTCGGCCGCCGTCTTGCGCGAGAGGTCGTCGAAGTAGATCAGCAGGTTGCGGCAGAAGATGACGTCGAAGTTGCGGTAGGGGCGGGTGTCGGCCCGCTCGGAAAGATTGACCCGGGTGAACTCCACCGCGTCGCGCAGGGAGTCGCACAGCTGATAGCCCTTGGCGCCGCGGGTGAAATACTTGCGCAGCAGGGTTTGGGGCAGGTGCTGCACCGAGCGTTCCGAGAACAGGCCGGCCCGCGCGTCGGCGAGGATGCGCGTGTCGATGTCGGAGGCGATGATTTCGACATCCCATTCCTCGATGCCGGCCCAGTACTCGAGCAGGTAAAGCGCGACCGAGTACGGCTCTTCTCCCGAGGATGACGGAATGACCCAGATGCGCAGCGGGCGGCGATCGGTCTTGCGGCTCACGAGTTCGGGCAGGATCGAGCGCACCAGACACTGGAACTGATACTCCTCGCGGAAAAAGTAGGTCTCGTTGACCGTCATCAGATTGGTCAGGTGCTGCAGCTCTTCGCCGGAAGCCTCGAAACGCAGCATCGTGAAGTAACTGCGGAAGCTGCCGCTCGCCGTGCACTCGATGCGCTCGATCAGGCGCTTGTCGACGAAATAGCGCTTCGAGTGCTCGAACTGAATGCCGGTCTTGCGATAGAAGAATTCGCGGAACTTCTCGAAGTCCTGCTCGCTGATCAAGGGCTCGGTCATGCGCTCAGGCTTCGTCGAGACGCTTTAGCGCCAGGTCGGCGGCGAACTGGATATACGGTTCATCGCCGTAGCGGGCCTTGAGGCGGAGGAGGGGCTCGCGCGCCGCGGCCGAACCGACTTCGCCGAGGAGATCGACCGCCGTCGCACAGACATTGAGATGCGGATCGCTCGCGATGACCGTGATCAGCCAGGCCTCGACTTCCGGATGGCGCAACGATTCGAGAATGTTCACGGCGAAGATGCGCACGTCCGGATCAGGGTCGACGAGCAGGCCGCGCATGATCGGGGCCACCGCGTCGGGCAGCTGCTTCATCGCTTCGATCGCTTCGTTGCGCAGGACGACGTTCTCGCTGCGCAGGCAGGCGACGAGGCCGGCCACCGCCCTTTCATCGCCGAGCGCAGTCAGGGTGGTCAGAATCACCTCGCGCACCGAAAGATCGTCCTCGTGCTGCAAGCGATCGGCGAGCGCCGCCGAAGCACCGGGGCAATCGATGAGATCCCGCGCCGCCCAACGGCGCGCGACCGGATTGGCGTGGTCGAGCTGGATGTCGAGCTGGGCGCAGTCGCGCGACTGCCGGCGTTCGTCCGTGGTCACGGGCTGCTCTGTCGTGGTCTTGATCAGTGCCATGGAAGCCTCCTATCGTCCGGCCCAGAAGTTGATCTGGGCGGCCATTTTTTCCGCTGGCAGCACCACGCTGGCGCCACTGCGTTCGATGAGTTCCGCCGGCATCCCGAAGACCACGGCCGACTCGCGCGACTCGGCGATCGTGCGGCCGCCGCGCTTCCTGATTTCCGTAAAGGCGTCGGCCCCGTCGTAGCCCATTCCCGTGAGCATCACCGCCACGACGCGGCAGGGATCGCAATGCTCGAGCACTGAACGGCCCATCAACTCGACCGACGGGTGCCACAGGAACTCCCGGTTTTCCGGCTTGGCGATGACCATGAGGCGACCGCCCCGTTGGCTCAGCAGCATGTCGGCACCGCCCTTGCCGATGAAGATGGTTCCCGCTTCGAGTGGCAGGGGATGCGCCGCTTCGACGACCGAGAGCGGGCAGAGCGCGTTCAGGCGCTCGGCAAAGGGGCGGGTGAAGGAGGCCGGCATGTGCTGCGCCACCAGCACCGGCCAGGGAAAATCCGCCGCCAGGAAGGGCAGGATGTCCTCCAGCGTGCGCGGCCCGCCGGTCGAGACGCCGACGATCAAAAGGCCTTCGCCGGCAACGCCCCGGCGTACCGCGAATGGACGCGGCGCCGGCCCAGGCCGGGGCGGCCGCTGCGCCAGCCCCGGCCTGGGCCGCCCCTTGTCCCTTAGCCGGGCGCAAGTGGCGGCGCGCACCTTGCCAACGAGCTCGGCCTTGATGGCACCGATCGACAGCGAAATCGTGCCGCCCGGCTTGACGATGTAATCGACCGCCCCCAGGTTGAGTGCCTCGAAGGTGGCCAGCGCTCCCTGCTCGGTCAGCGACGAAACCATGACCACCGGCACGGGCCGCTCGGCCATGATCAGCGACAGCGCGGTGATGCCGTCCATCTCCGGCATGTTGATGTCGAGCGTCACCACGTCGGGACAAAATCGACGGTTTTCCTCGACCGCCTCCCGGCCGTTGCGGGCCTGGCGGATCTCGAAATCTCCCTCACTCTCGAACAGGGTCGTCAGTTGCCGGCGCATCAATGCCGAGTCGTCAACGATCAAAAGCCTGATCATGCTCGCGCCTCCGACGCATCAGGCCGCAGCCTCCGGCGCCTCAGGACGCCACCGCCGCCAGCGCGGCGAGCTCGCGGTCTTCGATCAGGTGCGCCGGGGCGATCAACTGCACCATGCGCTTCTGCTTTTCGAGATTGGCCATGCGCGCCAGGAGCTTGCCCTGCTCGCTCGACAGGCGCGGCGCCGGCTCGATCGTGGACTTGTGAATCCTGAGCACCTCGGCCACCGAATCGACGATGAAGCCGGTGCGCATCCCGTCGACCAGGAAGACCATGACACGCTGGCGGTCGGAACGCTCGACCGTCAGGAGCCCCAGACGCCGGCGCAGATCGATCACCGGCAGCACCGCGCCGCGCAGGTTGATCACCCCCTCGACGAAAGGCGGCGCTTTCGGTACATGCGTCAGCACCTCCGGAACGCGGACGATTTCCTGCACGCTGTCGATCGGCACGCCGAATTCCTCCTTGTCGAGGCGAAAGACGACCACCTGCTCGTCATCGTCGCTGGCTTCAACGTCGAGGCCGAAGTCCTGCTGTTGCCTGTCGTCCGGCGAGCTGTCCACGGTCGTCAGCGCCTCCTTGATGGCCGAATGGCGGAACAGGTGGCCGGCCGAAATGATCGACACCAGGCGTTTGCCCCTCTCCAGTCGGCAGATGTGTGAAATATCGGCCAACTCGCCGTCGCGCGCGAAGAGACCGGGAAGGGCATCGACCTCGGACCTGGCGACTCGCAGGACTTCATTCACGTTGTCCATGACGATGCCGACCGACGCCGCGCCGAGCGCCACGACGACGATGCGGCTGTGCTCGTCGGCCGCGCGCGGCGCCAGGGCAAACATCCGCCGCAGGCTGACCAGGGGCAGCAAGCGGTTGCGCAGCGTCATGACGCCGAGCACATGCGAAGCGGCATGCGGCACATGAACGATGTTCTCGGGCACCTGGACGATTTCCTGCACGTCCTCGATGGTGATCGCGTACTCCTGTCCGGCGACGTCGAAGCTCACCAGCTGCAATTCGTCGCTCGTCTCCTCGTCTTCGCCGCTGGCGACCAGAGCCCCGGCGTTGATGCCGGCGGACCGTGTGACGGCGGCGATTTCGCTGAATTCCTGCGCGATCAGCCTGGCGAAATCGAGCACCATGATCATCGCGTGGCCAGCAACATCCTTGATGATTCCCGACAGCAGTTCGGTTTTCACCGTCCCCTGGATCGCGCCGACGCCTTCGATCCTGCCCGGCTCGACGCCGACCACGCTGGCGACCTTGTCGACCACGAAAGCCAGGGGCTGGCCGAGGTCTATCACCAGGGCGCGCGTGGCGTCGTCGTGCGCCCGTTCGCCGAAGCCGAAGACCCGGCGCAGGCTGACGATCGGCAGCACCTTGCCGCGCAGGTTGGACAGGCCATCGAGCGCGTGCGGCGCGAGCGGAACGCGCACCACCTCGGGGACCCGGATGATCTCCTGCACCGGCGCCATGTCGACCGCGAATACCTCGTCTCCGGCGATGAAGGTGACGAACTGGCGGATGTCCGAAACCTCTTCGTCGAACGTACTGGCTTCACCCCCAGCGGCGGCGGAGTCGTTGCGCGCCAGGTCACGGGTGGGTGCCTGAATTTCGATGGGCATTTTTCGCCTTCTCCTCAGGCGCTTTGCAGTTCATCGGCGAGCGAGGCGATCTCCTCGATCGCCGCCGCCAGTTCCTCGGCGCCCTGCGACTGCTGTTTGGCGGCGGAGGCGGCTTCGGTCGATGCCTTGTCGGCTTCCTGCGCGGCCGAGGCAATCTGTTCCACCCCTTTCTTGACCTGCGCAATGGCGGCGGAAATTTCGGTGGCGGCGGCGAGGATTTCCCGCGTTCCCCTCTCGACCTCGCCGATCTCGGCCTCGACCGCCTTCAGGTTGGCCGTCGTGGTTTTTGCCTTCTCCACTTCGTTCAGCGCCGTGACGACGATTTCATCGAGATCACGTCCGACGATGCCGATCTGATCCTGCACGGCCTTGACCAGATCCTTGATGCGGTCGGCGTTCTCGGCCGAGTCGTGCGCCAGGTTGCGGATGTCGGTGGCGACGACGACGAAGCCCTTGCCGAACTCGCCGGCGCGCGCCGCTTCGATCGAACCGTTGACCGCCAGCATGTTGGTCTGGATCGACACCGTGGTGATCGCGTCGACGATCTTGTCGATGCGCCGCGAGACCAGATCGAGATCCTTGATCTGCCTGATGCTGGCTTTCGACGAATCGGCCGATGTCGAAATCCCGGTGATCAGGGCATCGAGCGAGGTCTTGTTCATGCCGAGCAGGCTCTGGATCGCGGTCACCTTTTCAGCGCTGGCGGTGGCGCGGCGCTGGGCCAACTCGAGCCCCCTTTCGATCTGCGTGATTGCCGCCGACGCTTGCGCCGTGCCGGCCGACTGTACCTCGGCACCTTTGCGGATCTGGTCGATCGCTTCGAGGATTTGCGCGCCGGAACGATTGATTTCGGCAACCGCGGACGACAGTTCCTCGGCGGCGGAAGCGACTTCCTCGGCACTCTTGGCGACGTCGGTCGAGCTCTTCAAGTCCTCGGCGAGTTCGGACAGGTTCTGCGCGGTCTGCTCGCATTCGGCCAGCGCCTGCGTCTGTTCGGCGACCGTCTTGGCGGACTCCTCGGCGGCCGCGGACTGTTCCTCGGCGGCCGCCGCGATATCCTCGGAGCCCTTCAGCGCCTGTCCCGCGGCGGTCCTCGATTGTTGCGCGCCGACGGCAATTTCGCGCACGCCCTTGACGATTTCGGCGGCGTCCAGACGGATCTGGTCGAGTTGGGCGGTAATGTTCCTGCCGTTCTCGATCTCGCCCTCTACCCTCTTCGCCGAGCTGCCGATTCCCTGGGCGATGGCCTTGACTTCCTGCTGGATCTGGCCGACCAGATCCTGGATCTGCTTGGCGCTTTTCTCGGAAGTTTCGGCCAGCGTCCGGACCTCATCGGCGACCACCGCGAAACCCTTGCCGTGCTTGCCGGCGCGGGCCGCCTCGATGGCCGCGTTCAAGGCCAGCAGGTTGGTCTGGTCGGCGATTCGGGCCACCGCCTTGACGATGTCGCCAATGTTGGCGGCCTGTTTTTCCAGTTCGGCGACCATGGCGACCGAAGCGTTTTGCCGCTGCGCGGCAAGCGCCACGTTGGCGACCATGGTGTTGATGTCGCTGCTGGTCCTGGCGACCAGCGCCTGCGTCGCTTCGGTCCTGGTCTGGCTCTGTTCGGTATTCTGCAGTTGGCGAAGGATCGACGTTTCGACCACCTTGAAGGCGGCCAGCGACTGCTGCGCCGCGCCCGCGGCTTGCTCGGCGCCAGCGGCAATCTGGTCCGAGGAGCGCTTGAGCTCCTCGGCCGCCGAAGCCGCTTCGTTGATTCCCGACGACAACTGCCCCGTCGCGGCGGCGATCCGCTCGGCCGCCTGCTGCTGCTTGGCCAGGGTGCGTGCTTTCTTGCGCTGTGCTTCCGCCTCGCGGGCGGCGACGGCCGAAGGCTTGCTCTCGGGGGAAGTAAGCGTGTTGGTCTTGCTGACGTATTTGACGAGGGCCACGAAATCTTTCCTTTGTGTCTGAATCAAGCGCTGCCAGAGGTTCGGGAACCGCCGGAGCGCTTGCCGTGCAATGTAGAGCTTCTGAAGATGAGGGGTGACCCCTGGCATTCGTCCAGCCCGGCGGCGCAGGCCAGGATGACCGCCGTGCCACAGCTCCTGCGGGGGATTGGCTCGCCGGATGCTCGCTGGATCGCGGCTGCCGGGCAATCACGAAGAGACATCGCTCGAACCTCCCAAAGTGCGTTTTGTCGAACGATTCCTCACGGGGCGCTACGAGAGTTTGAACGTGGCATGGCGCGCTTGGGTCATTGCAGGGATCTTCCGGGAAAGCCCCCTACGATCGTGGCGCATCGCGTCTTTGCCGCCTGGTGTGAGAAAACTTGGGCCTTTGGTTTTTTGCGCCGAGTGAACTTGAACTTCGGATTTAACTAAAGTCGTGCTCGGGAAGAATCCGGATGTACCGCTGAAACATCCGTGTCCACACGGACGCGCGCAGTCCGTCGAGGCGGGGTGTTAACCACGCCGCCAAAAGAGTGTCTATGAGAAAAGTCGTGTATGTCGTCGATCACGACGCAAGTGTGCGGCGACTGTTATCGGCAGTGTTGGCGTCGGTGTCTATCCCGACACATGGGTACGCTTCGGGCACCGAGTTCTTGCGCGACGTGAACATGTCCTACGATGGCTGCGTGTTAATGGATGTGCGCATGCCTGGAATAAGCGGCATCGAAGTCTGCGAACATTTGCGTCGCCGCAGGCTCCGTATTCCCGTCATCCTGCTCTCGGAATTCGCTGACGCGCCGATGGTGATCCGGTCGATGCGGGCGGGGGCCATTGACTTCATCCAGAAGCCTTTCAATCCTCAGGAACTGCTCGACCGTATCCAGCGCATCTTCGCCGACAACGATTTGCAGGCGGCGCAGGACATTCTCCGCGAAGCCGAAGATGAGTCTTCCGAACTCCTGACTCGGCGGGAACGTCAAGTACTAGAACTGGCCCTTACAGGCAAGCGCAACAAGGAAATTGCCGATGAGCTGGGAATCGGTCTGCGTACCATCGAGACCCACCGTTCCCGAGTCATGCAA
The DNA here is from genome assembly GCA_036625225.1 of Candidatus Accumulibacter jenkinsii. Taxonomy (GTDB): domain Bacteria; phylum Pseudomonadota; class Gammaproteobacteria; order Burkholderiales; family Rhodocyclaceae; genus Accumulibacter; species Accumulibacter jenkinsii. The sequence goes on from JAZKUF010000003.1 coordinate 292,125, forward strand.
AAGTTGGGCTGCAAGTCGGTGCTGGAACTGGTTCGGCGCTTCCAGGCCTGAGTTTCGAGCCTGACTGCGGGTAAGCAGCCGGTCGAGAGCTGCGAATGCGTAGTACTGGCGTAGTACTGGTATTCGCTCATACTCCGTCACTCGGCATCGAACGCTGCATTAGCCGGCACCGCATGGCCTCCTCATAGGTCTGTCGGGGAGGGTATATTCGACCAGGCCCGCTTCCCTGAGGTCAGCCCTGGCTTCCGGAATCCTGGGGATGCCGGGGGCACGGCCCTTGGTGAATGATAGTCGTGCAGCTCACATCAGAACGATGTCGTACTGTTCCTGGGCGTAGCTCGGTTCCGCCTGCAGCGAGATCGGCTTGCCGATGAAATCGGAGAGCATCGCCAGACCCTGCGATTCCTCGTCGAGAAAACGGTCGATCACCGCCTGGTTGCCGAGCACGCGATATTCGCGGGCAGAGAACTGGCGCGCCTCGCGCAGCAGTTCGCGGAGGATTTCATAGCATACCGTGCGCGCCGTCTTGACCTCGCCGCGGCCACCACAGGTCGGGCATTCTTCGCAGAGGACGTGCGCCAGCGACTCGCGTGTGCGCTTGCGGGTCATCTCGACGAGGCCGAGAGCGGTGAAACCGTTGACCGTCAGCCGCGTGTGGTCGCGCGCCAGCGCCTTGTTGAACTCGCTGAGGACGGCCGTGCGGTGCTCTTCGTTCTCCATGTCGATGAAGTCGATGATGATGATGCCGCCGAGATTGCGCAGGCGAAGCTGGCGGGCGATGGTGTGCGCCGCTTCGAGGTTGGTCTTGAAGATGGTGTCGTCGAAGTTGCGCACGCCGACGAAGCCGCCGGTATTGACGTCGATGGTCGTCATCGCCTCGGTCTGATCGATGATCAGGTAGCCGCCCGACTTGAGGTCGACCCGGCGGGCGAGGGCTTTCTGCAGTTCGTCTTCCACGCCGTGCAGGTCGAACAGGGGCCGTTCGCCGGTGTAGTGCTCGAGCAGGGGCGCCACCGTCGGCGTGTACTCGGCGGCAAAGGTGGTCAGCCGCTGGAAGTTCTCGCGCGAATCGATGACGATGCGGGCGGTTTCGGGATTGACGAAATCTCGCAGCACGCGCTGCGCCAGCGACAGCTCCTGGTAGAGCAGCGCGGGTGGAGCGGCGGCGGTGGACTGGCTGCGGATGTCGCGCCAGAGTTTGCGCAGATACTCGATATCCTTGGTCAGCTCGACCTCGGTCGCATTCTCGGCCATCGTGCGGACGATGAATCCGCCCGTTTCTTCGCCCGGTACCAGCCGCCCGAGCTTCTCGCGCAGGGCTTCGCGCTCGGACTCGCGCTCGATCCGCTGCGAGATGCCGATGTGCTTGTCCTGCGGCAGGTAGACCAGCATGCGGCCGGCGATCGACACCTGCGTAGACAGTCGCGCGCCCTTGCTGCCCATCGGATCCTTGATCACCTGCACGAGGATGCTCTGCCCTTCGAAGAGCAGGCGCTCGATCGGGCGCAGCGGTTCGTCGTTCGGGCGCGGCTCGCGGATGTCGGCGACGTGCAGGAAGGCAGTCCGGCCGAGACCGATCTCGATGAACGCCGACTGCATCCCGGGCAGGATGCGGACGATGCGTCCGACATAGATGTTGCCGACGAAGCCGCGGCTGGCGCTGCGCTCGATATGCAGTTCCTGGACGACGCCCTGGTGCATGACGGCGACGCGCGTTTCCTGGGGCGTAAAGTTGATCAGGATCTCTTCGGACATGGCAGGGCAATCTGAATAATGGGAGTAAGATGTGTCTGGGTACATTCTACCCCTCCCCTCCTTCCCCCGGATGTCCGTCACCTTGCTCTCTGCTCCCGAGTTGCTCGCCCCTGCCGGGTCGCTGACGATGTTGCGCACCGCTCTCGCCTTTGGCGCCGACGCTGTATACGCCGGACAGCCGCGCTACAGTCTGCGCGTGCGCAACAACGACTTCGGCAAGCTTGAAGCGCTGGCCAGCGCGATTGACGAGGCGCACACCGCCGGCAGGAAACTGTACGTGGTGAGCAATGTCCTGCCGCACAACCGCAAGGTGTACAGCTACCTCGCCGACATGGCGCCGGTCGTCGCCCTCGAGCCGGACGCGCTGATCATGGCTGACCCCGGGCTGATCGACCTGGTGCGCGAAAACTGGCCGCAGATGCCGGTCCATCTTTCGGTGCAGGCCAATACCGTGAACTTTGCTGCGGTGCGTTTCTGGCAGAAACTGGGGATCACGCGCATCATCCTGTCGCGCGAACTGTCGCTCGACGAAATCGCCGAGATTCGCCAGCAATGCCCCGAAATCGAGCTTGAGGTCTTCGTCCACGGCGCGCTCTGCGTCGCTTACTCGGGCCGCTGCCTGCTCTCGGGCTACTTCAACCATCGTGACCCCAACCAGGGAACCTGCACCAACTCCTGCCGCTGGGACTACAAGGTTCACGCCGGCGAGGATGACGGCGCCGGCGACATCCTCGCCGGCAAGCTCAGCGAAGTGCCGACCAGCGAGGCCCGCTGGCTGCTCGAAGAGAAGGAACGCCCGGGCGAACTGATGCCGATCGAGGAAGACGAGCACGGTACCTACATCATGAACTCGAAGGATCTGCGCGCCGTCGAGCATGTCCGCCGCCTGGTCGAGATCGGCGTCGATTCATTGAAGATCGAGGGACGCACCAAGTCGCCTTACTACGTGGCGCGCACCGCACAGGTTTACCGGCGGGCAATCGACGACGCCGTCGCCGGCCGCCCCTTCGACCCCGGGCTGCTCGGCGAACTCGATGGCCTCGCCAATCGCGGCTACACCGACGGCTTCTACCAGCGCCATCACGAGCACGAGCGGCAGAACTACCTGCGCGGCCATTCCGAATCCGGGCGCAGCCTCTACGTCGGCGACCTGCGGCAATGGGATGCGCTCGGCAAACGCGTCCTGATCGAGGTCAAGAACCGTTTTTCGGTCGGCGACCGCCTCGAGATCATCCATCCCTCCGGCAACCGCCAGCTGACGCTCGAACGTATGCAGAACAGCGATGGACACGCAATCCACATCGCTCCCGGCAATGGCCATCGGGTGTGGATTCCGCTCGCGGCCGATTTGCCGGGCGCGATGCTGGCGCGCTTTGTCTGAGGACCGCCGGCCAATGCCCGCGCAGCATCTTCTGGTCGACGTTTCGGCGCACGGCTTCGGCCATCTCGCCCAGGTCGCGCCGGTGGTCAACGCGCTCGCCGGCCGGCTGCCCGAACTGCAGCTGACGATTAGTAGCGGGCTGTCGACGGCGACGCTGCGCTCGCGTCTCAAGCCTCGCTTCACGCACCTGCCGGAAAGCAGCGATTTCGGCTACGTGATGCACGACGCGACGCGGATCGACCTCGCCGCGACGGCGCTGGCCTATCGCGCCCAGCATGTCGACTGGGAGCATCGGGTCGATCGTCAGGCGCACCGGCTCGCCGAACTGCAGCCGGACCTGGTGCTCAGCGATGTCGCCTACCTGCCGCTGGCCGGCGCGGCCCGGGCCGGCATCCGCTCGCTGGCGATGTGCTCGCTCAACTGGGCCGATCTGTTTGCCCATTTTTTCGCCCACGAGCCCTGGGCGAAGGCGATCCACCGCCAGATGCTGGCCGCGTACGACGGCGCCGAATGCTTCCTGCGGCTGACGCCCGGCATGGCCATGGCCGACCTGTCGCGCTGCCGGCGCATCGCGCCGGTCGCCACCCTCGGTCGCGACTGTCGCCAGGCGCTGCGCGAACAGCTGGGTTGTGCGGCCGATGAACGGCTGGTGCTGATCGCCTTCGGCGGCTTCGACAAACAACTGCCGATCGCCGCCTGGCCGCGGCTGGCCGGGGTCCGCTGGCTGATTCCCCAGGCCTGGCAGCTGCGTCAGGCCAACGTCAGCGACTTCGAGCCGCTGGGCCGGCGCTTTGCCGATCTCCTGTGTTCGGTCGATGCGGTGCTCACCAAACCCGGCTACGGAACCTTCACCGAAGCCGCCTGCAACGGCACGCCGGTGCTCTACCTGCGCCGGCCGGACTGGCCCGAGCAGGATTGCCTGATCGACTGGCTGCAAAGCCACGGCCGTTGCCGGGAGGTCGCCGCCACGGACCTCAATGCCGGTCGTCTGCAGCCGGCGCTTGCCGCCCTCTGGCAACAGCCTGTGCGCCCGCCGCCGCTGCCAGCGGGTGCCGAAGAAGCGGCCGCAGTGCTGACCGAACTGCTGCTGGCCGCGCCGCGCCCCGAATAGAACCCCTGACCCGCCACTGACGAGGAATGTAATGACCGAAAGCGACGAAATCCTGGCCGTTCCGCTGTGGATCAACGGCCACGCCTATCTGACGATGGCGCCGGCTTTTTTCGATGTCCGTGACCCGCACACCGGCCAGATCCGGCGCCGGACCCCCTTGTGCGGCGCGCCGGCAGCGCGGGCCGCAGTCGAGTCGGCACGTCACGCCCTGCCTGTCTGGGCGGCGCTGACGAGCGAAGCGCGTGCCGCCCGGCTGGTCGGTCTCGGCGCGGCGCTGGCGGAATACGCCGAGCACTTTGCCGGCCTGATTGCCGAGGAAACCGGCTGCGACCCTGCGGCGGCGGCAGCCGAGGTGGCGGCCGGGCTGAAGATCCTGGCCGCCGCCGCTGCTGGCGCGGCAGCGACCGGCGGCGGCGGCGTCGTGGCGGTGGTCAGCGACCACACGGCGCCCTTGCTGGGACCGTTGAAACATGCGGTTCCGGCACTCCTGGCAGGCGCCACGGTGGTCCTCAAGCCGAGTCCGAAAACGCCCGCCGCAGCCTTTGCGCTGGCCGAACTGAGCGCGCGCAGCGGCTTTCCCGGCGGCGTATTCAATCTCCTGCACGGTGATCTGGCGGCAGTTGAAGGTCTTTGTGCCGATGCCGACGTGAGCCTGCTGCTGTTTGCCGGCGAGCCGGCGCTCGGCAGCAAGGTCGCGACCATCGCCACCCGCCATGGCAAACCGTTCATCGACTGAGCCTTGCCGATCGGCATCGGGCGAAAGGCGTCGGCTTCCCCATGGCGTCAGCTTTTGGGTCGCTCGCCGCCGCCGCTGCTGCCGCTGCTGCCGCTTTCGGCGTCATGGACGTGAATCGCATTGCGACCCGCTTCCTTGGCCCGATACATCGCGGCGTCTGCCCACTTCAGGAGGTCGCTCGGGCTCACCTGATGATCGAAAAAAAGGACGACGCCGATGCTCGCCGTGCAGTGATGTTCAACCTGCGTCGAGCCGTCGGCTTCGTCGATGATCGTCAGCAGATAGGGATCGGCCAATCGGCTGCGCACCTTCTCGGCGACGATCATCGCCTGTCCGGTGGATTCTGTCTTGTCGGTGTCGAGCTCGCTGAGCACGACGGCAAACTCGTCGCCACCGAAGCGGGCGACGGTGTCCACCCCGCGCATGCAGGTGGTCAGCCGATTGGCCGCCTCGATCAGCAGCAAGTCGCCCGCTTCGTGCCCATGGGCATCATTCAGCGGTTTGAAATGATCGAGATCGATGAACATCAGTGCGCCATAACAGGCACTGCGCTTGCTGGCGGCCATTGCCTGGCGCAGGCGGTCGTTGAGCGTCAGGCGGTTGGGTAGCTGCGTCAGCGCATCATGGAAAGCCAGGCGATGGATTTTCTCCTCGCTTTCCTTGCGCTCGGTGACATCGTGCGAGATGACGACCACCCGTTTGGTGCGGCCTTCGTTGTCCCGGATGACGCCACCGCGCGATTCCAGCAGGCGGACACCGCCGTCGGCCATCAGAAAGCGATATTCAAGGTAATGCCCGACGCCGCTGGCAACGGTCTCGTGAAAGGCCTTGATGACCCGCTCGCGGTCGGCCGGATGGACCTCGGCAAAAGACGAGGTGCCAACCAGATCCCGGTTACCGACCAGGCGTGCATACGACGGACTGCTGTAGACGCGCCGCCCTTCAACGTCGAGCACGGCAATGAAACCCTGCAGGTTCTCGGCGATCAGCCGGAAGAACTCTTTCTGTTCGCGCAGGGCTTCTTCCGCCCGCTTGCGCGGCGTGATGTCCATGTTCGCGCCGGACAGGCGGATCGCTTTCCCCTGCGGGTCGCGCAGGACGATGGCCCGCGAGTTGATGTCCAGATAATGGCCATCCTTGTGCCGCAGGCGGAATTCGACCTCGTAGGTGTCCTTCCCTTCGGCCAGCGCCTCGGCGACTCCCCGCCTGACCGAAGTGAGGTCGTCGGGATGCACCAGGCGTTGCCAGAGATCCGGGTCAGCGTTGAGTTCGCCTTCCTCGTAGCCGAGCATGTGCCACCAGCGCGCCGAATAATGCAGCCGGTGGCGTACCAGATCCCAATCCCAGAAGCCATCCTGGGTGCCGCGCAGCACCAGCGTCAGGCGCTCCTCGCTCGCGCGCAGCGCCTCTTCGGCCTCTTTGCGCTCGGTGATGTCTTCATGGACCACGACCACCCCTGCACAGGGGGCGAGCATGGGATAGACGCGCATGCGGAACCATGATCGCCGATCGTCAGGCGAATCGCGGGGATATTCGAAGGTGAAATCGGACTCCGTCCGGCTCATCACGGCTGCGATGCCGTTCCAGGCACGCAATGCGTCGGCGGCGACCGGTTGTCCGGTGGCGGCCGAACAGACGCTCCGGTAGTTGACGCCAACGCAGCTTCCTGCCAGGGCCGGCGCACCGTTTGCCGCGGCAAAATGCTGCCACGCCCGATTCACCGCAACGATGGTGCCCTGGGGATCGAGAACGGCGAGGTGTTCAGTCAGCGAATTCAGGATGGTGCGAGTGAACGCCTCGCTTTCCAGCAGCGCCTGTTCCCGCACCGCGAGTTGCTGGCGATAGCTTTCGGCCGCCCGGCGCAACTGTTCGCGGTGCAGCAGATTGCGGATTCGCCGCCGGGTGATTTCGATGTTGAGCGGCACGCTGATCGAGGTGACGACGCCCGACGCCTGGCGGGCAGTGGCGGCCAGACTTTCGGTCAGCGCCGTCACGAAGACCAGAGGCACGTCCTGGAGTTGCGGGTCGGCCTTGAGCCGCCGGCAGGTCTCGTAACCGTCCCGCTCCGACATCATGAGGTTGATCAGGATGAGATCGGGCCGGCATTCTCCCGCCAGCGCGATTCCCTGGGATCCGGACTGGGCGACCTGCAGGACGAACTCGCCAGTCAGCATTGCTTTCAGCGTCAGCAGGTTGGCGGGCTGATCGTCGATGGCCAGAATCAGTGGCCGTGAGTCGCTCATGATGCCTCGTTCTCCCAAGCGTGCGCCGCCATTTGCGGTGGTGAATGCTCAAGCGCCATGGCGCAAGGACCTGGACCACCCAGGAGTCGTGCCGGGCGGTGCGGCTGACGAGTCACTGTACACCGAGTCGAACGGGTCCGTCCAACAAGGCGCCGTGCTCGCCGTCCGGTAAACGCCCGGAGGCGCTCCACGGCATCGCCTTAACGAGGCTGCATTCGCTCGCCGGGCCATCATTCGAGTCGCGCGAAGACTAGCGAACATCATCATTTAATGTCAAATTATTTTTCATGGCGGGCATCGGTTCCGGGGCTCTGTGGCTGCTCTGTGGCTGCTCTGGGCGGGATGGAGGCGGCGGCGTGCGAAGTGCCTTCGCGAAGAGGTGGACGGCGCTACAGGGGGCCGAAGAGACCCTGCCGGGGTCAATGGCCTGCCGCCCGGTGGAGCGGCGCTGCGACCGGCGAAGCAACCGGCCCGGTGCTTTCGGCATGAACCCGAATGGCGTTGCGCCCCGCTTCCTTGGCCTGATACATCGCTGCATCGGCCCACCTCAGGATGTCGCTGCGGCTCGCTTCATGATCGAGAAACACGGCGATGCCGATGCTCGCCGTGCAATGATGCGAGATGATCGTTGCGGTGGCGCCCGCATCCGGCATGGCCAGCCGATAGGGTTCGGACAAACTGCGGCGAATCTTCTCGGCGACGGCCACTGCCTGTGCCGTCGATTCGGCCTTGTCCGCCTGCAGCACGCTCAGCATGACGACGAACTCGTCACCGCCGAAACGCGCGACGGTGTCCACTTCGCGCACGCATCGGGTCAGTCGACTGGCCGCCTCGATCAGCAGGAGGTCACCGGCGTCATGACCATAGGTGTCATTGGCCGGCTTGAAGTTGTCCAGATCGACGAACATCAGCGCGCCATGACAACCGCTGCGCTTGCTGGCAGCCATCGCCTGCTGCAGGCGGTCGTAGAGGGTGACGCGGTTGGGCAGCCGGGTCAGGGTATCGTAGAAGGCCAGTCGCCGAATCTTTTCCTCGTTGTTCCTCTGCTCGGTGACGTCCTGGGAAATCACCACCACGCATTTCGGCCGCCCCTGGTGGTCCCTGATCACGCAGCCCCGTGACTCCATGCGCACGATACCGCCGTTGGCGGTCAGGAAGCGGTATTCGATCTGGTGCCCGACGCCGGTCTCGACGGTCTCGCGAAAGGTCTGCACGACCCGCTCGCGATCGCCCGGGTGGATCTCGGCGAATGACGAGGTGCCGGCAAGATTCCGGTCGCCCAGGAGACGCGCATAATTCGGACAGTTGTACACCCGCCGTCCGTCGACGTCGAGGACCGCGATGAAGCCCTCGATGTTCTCGGCGATCAGGCGGAAAAACGCTTCCTGTTCACGCAACGTTTCTTCCGCCCGCTTGCGCGGCGTGATATCCCGGTTGGCACCCGAAATGCGGATCAGCTTGCCCTGTCGGTCGCGCACGATGATGGCCCGCGAACTGACGTGCAGATAATGGCCGTCCTTGTGCCGCAGCCGGAATTCCACTTCGTGGGTGTCGCTGCCCTCGGCCAGCGCTGTGGCGTAAACCTGCCTGATCGTTGCGAGGTCGTCGGGGTGCAGCAGGCGCTGGTAGAGGTCGACATCGGCGGTGCACTCGCCGTCCGAGTAGCCGAGCATGGTCCAGCAGCGCGGCGAATAATAGACTTCGTTACGGGTCAAATCCCAGTCCCAGAAGCCATCCTGGGTGCCCCGCAGGACCAGCGCCAGGCGCTCTTCGCTCTGGCGCAGCGCGGTTTCGGCCTGCTTGCGTTCGGTAATGTTCTCATGCACCACGACGACCCCTTGGCAGGGCGCAAGCATCGGGTATACCCGCATGCAAAACCAGCGGGATACATCGGGCGAGTCGCAGGGATATTCGAGACTGAAATGCGACTGCGACTGGTTCAGCACCGCCTCGATTCCAGCCCAGGCCCGCAAGGCGTCATCACCCCCCGCTTGCCTGGCAGCCGCCGTGCAGACCTCCCGGTAACTGACCCCGGGCGAATTCACCGCCAGCTCCGGTGCGCCGTTTTCCAGCGCAAAGTGCTGCCATGCCCGATTGACCGAAACGATGACCCCGTCGGCATCGAGCACGGCCAGATGTTCCGTCAGCGAATTGAGAATGGTGTGGGTAAATGCTTCACTTTCCTGCAACTCGCGTTGCTGCGCGGAAAATTGTCTGCGGCGGGTTTCGGCAGTGCGGCGCAGTTGTTCCCGGTGCAGCAGATTGCGAATTCGCCGGCGGCTGATTTCGACGTTGAGCGGCACGCTGATCGCGTGGACGACAGCCGTCGTCGGGGTGCTTTCACCCGGCGCGTTCACGAAAACCAGCGGAATGTCGAGCAGCCGCCGGTCGGCCTTGAGCCGTCGACAGGTCTCGTAACCGTCGCGGCCGGGCATCATGAGATTGATGAGGATGACATCGGGCCGGCATTCGGCGGCCAGCTTGAGTCCTTGTGAGCCGGAGTGCGCCACGGCGAGCGCGCACTCGGTCATCAGCATGGCTTTCAACGCGTCCAGGTTGGTCAGCTGGTCATCGATAAGCAGAATTCGTGGCCGGTGATCATCCATGCCTTGCCTCCATCAATCGATTATGGCCCCTTCAGCTGCGGGCGAACAGAGAAATCCTCCCGCCGTGGTCGGGAGAATTTCCCGATCGGGGCTTGCGCTTCCCGCCAGACCGGATGCCGCAGCGACTGCTACCGCCTCTAACGTTCCGGTTCGCCGCGCGCGAGATCAGCCAGCAGCCCTTTGGCCGCCCGTTCACAGAGGTCGATCACCCGTTCGAAGCCCGACTCGGCGCCATAGTAGGGGTCGGGGATTTCGCCGCCCACGAGGCCATCGCAGTAGTCGAGGAAGAGTCCGACCTGCGCCCGGCTTGCCGGCGGACAAATGCGCAGCAAGGCCGAGAGATTGGCTTCGTCCATTGCCAGGATACGGTCGAAGCGATCGAAATCGGCCTCGACGACCGTGCGTGCGCGTAGCCGGGAGAGGTCGTAGCCGCGCTTGGCGGCGATGCGGCGTGCCCGCGCATCCGGCGCTTCGCCGGCGTGGTAATGGCCATGCGTTCCCGCCGAGTCGACCTCCAGCATCGCCGCCAGACCCAGATCCTGCGCCATGCTGCGGGTCACCGCTTCGGCAATCGGCGAGCGGCAGATATTGCCCATGCAGACAAAGAGAATCCGGTATCGCCGGTTCATCCTCTTGCGCCTCGGCAAGGGCTGTCTGCGCCGCAGCGCGCGAATGGCTTATTCGGCTGCACCCGCACCACCGTTCGGAAAAATCTCGTCGACGAAACCGAAGCGGGTGAAATCCCTGATCCGCATCGGATAGAGAATACCGTCCAGGTGATCGCATTCGTGCTGGACCACGCGCGCGTGGAAACCGCTGACCGTGCGCTCGATCGGGCGACCGCAGGCGTCGCAGCCGCGGTAGTGCAGATGCCGCCAGCGGGGGACCCAGCCGCGCAGACCGGGGAGCGAGAGACAGCCTTCCCAGCCTTCCTCGACTTCGCTCGAGAGCGGCGTCAGCTGCGGATTGATCAGGACCGTTGCGGGAACCTCCTCGGCCGCGGGGTAGCGCGGATTGCCGGCGACGCCGAAAATCACCAGCCGCAGGTCGACGCCGATCTGCGGCGCTGCGAGTCCAGCGCCGTCGAGGTGGCGCATGGTGTCCTCCATGTCGGCGATCAGCCGGTGCAGTTCGCGCGTGTCGAAGCGCGCGACCGGTCTTGCCTGCTGCCACAGGCGGGGGTCGCCCATTCTCAGAACCGTCCTAATCATGATTGCCGAGCATCGTTTCGAGGATCAGTCGCACCTGCACCATCGTCGCCGCGAGCACTCGATGGATGGCCTCGAGGCTGATCTCCTGACGACTGTCGCCGCGCCCGGCAGCGGGATTGGCGACGACATTGATCGCCGCATAGGGGATCGCGAGTTCGCGGGCGAGGATCGCTTCCGGCATGCCGGTCATGCCGACCACGTCGGCGCCATCGCGCTCCAGGCGGTTGATCTCGGCGGCCGTTTCCAGGCGCGGTCCCTGGGTCGCCGCGTAGACCGCCGCATCGCTGACCGTGGCGCCGATCGCTCTCGCCGCTGCGGTCAGTCGGCGCCGCAAGGAGGGATCATAGGGTTCGGTGAAGTCGACATGCCTGACCGGGCTGTCCGGTCCTTCGTGGTAGGTCGAAGCCCGGCCCCAGGTATAGTCGATGATCTGGTGCGGGATGACCAGATCACCGGCTTTGAGGTCGGCACGAATGCCGCCGACGGCGGCCACCGAGACGATGCCGACCGGTGCACATTGGGCGAGGGCCCAGAGATTGGCCCGATAATTGACCTGGTGGGGTGCAATGCTGTGCTGGTCGCCGTGGCGCGCCAGAAAAACCACCGCCTCGCTGCCGATCCGGCCGAAAGTCAGCGCCGCCGAAGGCTCACCGTAAGGGGTCGGCGCGACGCGGCGATGTGAGCCCTCGACGCCGGTCAATTGGGCGAACTGCGTCAGCCCGCTGCCACCGATGATGGCCAGCATCTCATTTCTCCCGCAGGGCGTAGATCGCCGGCAGATTGCGCCAGGCGCCGCCAACGTCCATGCCGTAACCGAAAAGGAAGCGGTCGGGAACGCTCAAGGCGACAAAATCGGCTTTGATCGGTTTCTCGCGGCCACTCGGCTTGTCGGCCAGCACCGCCGTATGGCAGGCTTTGGCACCGCGATGCAGCAGGCGTTCGCGAATCGCCGCCAGGGTCAGCCCCTGGTCGAGAATGTCATCGACCAGCAGCACCGTTCGCCCGCCGACCGGCGTCGAGGGTTCGCTGCGCCAGCTTAGCGCGCCACCGGTGATGCCGGCACCGTAGCGGGTGGCATGCACGTGGTCGAAGTCGAGCGGAAAAGCGAGTTGCGTCATCAGCTGGCCGGCGAACGGGACACCGCCGTTCATCACGCAGAGGAGCAGAGGGTGGCTCTCGCGCAGCGCTTCGCTGATCTCGCGTGCCACCTGGCTGATGGCGAGCGCGACCGTCTCGGCCGAGTGGATCAGGTCGGCCGTCGCGAGGATCGCTTGCGCCTGTTGCGGGTCGCTCATGAATCCTCCGGGGCCGGCGGTCCGGGGTTCAGCAGGGCCAGCAGCTGCGCTTCGTCGATCACCCTGAGCGCGAGCTGTTGCGCCTTCTCGAGTTTGCTGCCGGCGTCGCTGCCGGCGACGACGAAAGCGGTCTTCTTCGACACCGAGCTGCTGACCTTGCCGCCCGCAGACTCGATCATGGCCTTGGCGGCGTCGCGGGTGAGCGAGGTGAGGCTGCCGGTCAACACGAAGATCTTGCCGGCAAGCACGCTGCCGGTGGGCGCCGCTTCGCCCTCGCTCCAGGTGACGCCGGCAGCGCGCAATTGCTCGATCACTTCGCGGTTGTGGGGCTCGCGGCTGAATTCGTGAATCGATTGCGCGACGACCGGGCCGACGTCGGGGACCTGCAGCAACTGATCGGTGTCGGCGGCGAGCAGGCGATCGAGGCTGCCGAAATGGCGGGCGAGCTCGCGCGCCGTCGCTTCGCCGACGTTGCGCATGCCGAGACCGTAGATGAAACGGGTGAGCGTCGTCTGCTTGCTCTTTTCGATCGCCGCCAGCAGATTGCCGGCCGACTTCGGCGCCATTCGTTCGAGCTGCACGAGCGCCAGCAGTCCGAGTCGGTAGAGATCGGCCGGGGTGCGCACGAGCGCGTGCTCCACCAGCTGTTCAACCAGCTTGTCGCCGAGTCCTTCGATATCGAGCGCCCGGCGTGAGGCAAAGTGCAAGAGCGCCTGCTTGCGCTGCGCCGGGCAGTAGAGGCCGCCACTGCAGCGGGCCACTGCTTCGTCCTGGTGGCGTGCGACCTGCGAGCCGCAAACCGGGCAGTGGGTCGGCATGACGAACTCGCAGGCCTCGGCAGGGCGCTTTTCTGCCAGCACGCGGACGACTTCGGGAATCACGTCGCCGGCCCGGCGAACGATCACCGTGTCGCCGATGCGCACGTCCTTGAGGCGGATCTGTTCCTCGTTGTGCAGCGTGACATGGCTGACCGTGACGCCGCCGACGAACACCGGCGCGAGTCGTGCGACCGGCGTCAGGGCGCCGGTCCGACCGACCTGGATCGCGATGTCGAGCAGCCGGGTCGGCGCTTCTTCGGCGGGAAACTTGTGCGCCAGCGCGAAACGCGGCGCGCGCGAGACGAAACCGAGACGCTCCTGTGCGGCCAGGTCGTCGAGCTTGTAGACCACGCCGTCGATGTCGTAGGGCAGCGCCGGGCGGCGCTCGCCGATTTCGGCAAAGTAGCCGAGCAGCCCGCCCAGTCCGCTGACCCGTCGCCTTTCGGGTGCCACCGGAAAACCCCATTCGGTCAGCCGATCGAGCAGTTCCGAGTGCGTTGCCGGCAAGCGTGCGCCTTCGGCGGCGCCGACGCCGTAGGCGAAGAAGCGCAGCGGTCGCCTGGCGGTGATCCGCGGGTCCAGCTGGCGGAGGCTGCCGGCGGCGGCGTTGCGCGGGTTCACGAACTCCCGCTCGCCTTTTTCGCGCAGGCGGGCGTTCAGCCGCTCGAAATCGCTGCGCCAGAAAAGGACCTCGCCGCGGACCTCGAGGCGGGTCGGCCAGCCGCTTCCGCGCAGGCGCAGCGGAATATTCTGCAGGGTGCGCAGATTGGCCGTCACCTCCTCGCCAGTGCTGCCGTCACCCCGCGTCGCGCCGCAGACCAGAGAGCCGTTCTGGTAGGACAGACTGACCGCGAGCCCGTCGAACTTGGGCTCGACCGAATAATCGAGATCGTCTTCGCTGGCCAGCACTTTGCGGACGCGGCGGTCAAAAGCGACTACCTCCTGGTCGGCAAAGGCATTTTCCAGCGACAGCATCGGCGTCGCATGGACCACTTGGGCGAACTCGGGCAGCGGCGCAGCACCGACCCTTTGTGTCGGCGAATCACGGCTCACCAGTTCCGGATAGTCGGCTTCGAGTGCCTGCAATTCGCGAAACAGGGCGTCGTACTCGGCGTCGCTGATCAGCGGCGCATCGAGCAGGTAATACTCATGGTTGTGCTGCTCGATCGCGGCCCGCAGGGCAAGCAGCCGTTCGTTGACGCTCACTCCCGGACCTTCTGCCTTCATGAAAACAGACGCTGGGCGAGGGCGCCGCCGGCCGGCAGCTGGCGATGGGCCATCGCCGTCTGATACTGCACCACCTGCCGGCGAATCGGCTCGATCGCGGTCTCCGACAGCGGCCGCCGGTTATCGTCGACCAGGGCGCCGCGCAGCGACTCGGCAAAACGGCGGCCGAGTTCAACCATCTGGGTGAGCACGCGATCACCATTTGCCACCTGCGGCACGTCGAGCAGGAAGGTCACCGCGTGCGTGCTCAGGGTGCGTATCGATTCGGCCGAGAAGCTCTGCGTCTCCTGGTTGGTGAGGACGAAGAGCACTTTTCCGTCGTCGTCGCAAAGGGTGAAATGACCGGCACTGTCGAGCACCATGCCCGCCGATTCGGCCAGTGCCCGCAACTTGGTGCCGGCAAAGACCTGCCCCTGGCTGATCACGTTGATACCGATCTGGATATCGACTCCGGCGCAGAACTCGTCGAGTTGTGCCGCCAGGCGCAAAGCCGGTTCGCGCAGTGGCAACTCGGCAACGCCCATCAGTTCGGTCGCCAGATCCTGCATCGCGACATGAAAGATCGACAGGTCTGCGTCACGCAGCGGACCCTTGCGGTCAACCAGCTGCAGCCCGACCCGGATATGCCGGTAAGCGCCGTCGGCGTCCTCGTGGATCGGTTCCCACGCCAGCGCCTGTTCGTTGAAGCCGATCCAGTGCAGCGGTTTGCCGAGCCGCGCCAGAGCCGCGCGCTGTGCTTCCCGGATCTGGCTGGCGGTCGCCGTTTGCGAGACCTCGATCGCGGCGATGTAATCGATCGCCGGCGAGAGCAGGCAAAGCGGCCGCGAACTCCAGTGGGTGGCCGTCTCGTCGGGCGGCGAAACCGCCGCCGCCGAGCTCTGCGCGCTGTTCTGCGGATCGGCGTTCTCCGGTTGCTCCGGCGCCAGCGGCTCCGGGTGCAGTAGCGGCTCGAGCCGTTCCCGGCCGGCGTTGGCGCTCGCTTCTGTCGGCGCCTTGTCCGGCGCCGGTTCATCGAGCAGGATGTCCGCCTGGCGAGCGCCCAAAAGGGCCTCCGCCAGTTTGCGGTGCTTGTGTTCCTGCCACTTGTTGTAGGCCAGGACGCCAATCACTGCGGCGCCCCCAAGGCCGATCAAACCCATCTGCAAGTCCGTCATGTCCATTCCTAAACGAGTTGCTCGCGCATGCGCAGCGCTTCTTCCATATCGACTTCGACGATGCGCGAGACGCCGGATTCCTGCATGGTTACCCCGACGAGTTGTTGCGCCATCTCCATCGTGATCTTGTTGTGGCTGATGAAGAGAAACTGCGTCTGGGTCGACATGCGTCGCACCATGGCGCAGAAGCGTTCGGTATTGGTATCGTCGAGCGGCGCATCGACTTCGTCAAGCAGGCAGAAAGGTGCCGGGTTGAGCTGAAACATCGAGAATACCAGCGCAATCGCCGTCAGCGCCTTTTCGCCGCCCGAAAGCAGGTGAATTGTCGAATTTTTCTTGCCCGGCGGCTGCGCCATGACCTGCAGACCGGCGTCGAGGATCTCGTCGCCGGTGATCATCAGCCTCGCCTCGCCGCCGCCGAAAAGGGTCGGGAACAGTTCGCCAAAGCTCTTGTTCACCGCATCGAAGGTGGTCTGCAGCAGCTCTCTCGTTTCGCGGTCGATGCGCCGGATCGCGCTCTCCAGCGTTGCCATCGCCTGTGTCAGGTCCGCCGACTGGGTGTCGAGGTAACCCTTGCGCTGGCGTGCCGCGTCGAGTTCGTCGAGCGCCGCGAGATTGACCGCGCCGAGGGCTTCGATCGCCCGCTGCAGGGCCGTGATCGCGCTCTGCAGCGTGCTCGCGCGGGCGCCGGCGAGATCGCCCTGCAGCGAGGACTCATCCGCCTGCGCTTCGGCGAGCTGGCGCGCGAACTGTTCGCAATTGAGGCCGGCCGCCTGTTCGCCGAGCTTCAGTTCACCGATCCGGTGGCGCAGCGGGTCGAGGCTCTGCTCGACTTTCAGCCGCTGCTCGTCAAGCACGCGCAGGGCGTTGGTCGCTGCTGCGAGCGCGTCGCGCGTGTTGGCCAGCGCCTGCTCGCCGGCGACCCGGAGGGTCAGAGCGGCCTGCAGCGGCGCTTCGAGATCGTCGGCCTGGCGGGCACTGGCGGTTTCCTCGCAGCGCGCGAGTTCTTCGCAGGTGCGTTCGAGCTGGCGCACCGCGAGTTCCCGGTTGGCTGCGAGTTCCTGCAATCGGTTGCGACATTCGCGCTGCGAAAAGCCGGCCTCGCGCAGTTCCCGTTCGGCACCGTTGGCCTGTTCGCGCTCGTCGCGCAGCCTCCGCTCGCTTTCTTCGAACTGCGCCCGCAGCGCCTGCATGACCGTTTGCAAGGCGCCCAGTTGTTCGCGCTGAAGGTCGAACGCCTGATCGGCGACGAAAAGGCGCTGGCGCTCGTTTTCTTCCTCGGCGACCATTTCGGCAAGGCTGCCGGTGATCTGCGCCTGCCGCTCGGCGAAGCGCTCCTGCGCCTGCGACAGCTTGAGCAGCTCGACCTGGAGGGCGTGCGCCCGGTTCTGCAGCCCACCGGCCTGCTGGCGTGTCTCGTGCAGGGCCTGCTGGAGGTCGGCCAGGCGCAGCTCGACTTCACCGAGCTGCGCCTGCGCCTGCTCGACTCTTTCTTCGCGCGCAGCGACCACCGCTGCCAGCGTATCGATCTCGCGCTGACGTTCGAGCAGACCATGCGCTGCCGTGTCCGGCGCGAACAGCGTCACGCTCTGCCGGCTGACGACATCGCCGCCGGCGGTAACGCAGCAGGCACCGGCCGCGAGCTCGCTGCGCCGCGCAAGAGCGGCGGCGAGATTGGGCGCGATCTGCACCCCGTCGAGCCAATCGGCGACGATCGACGACAGCTGCTGATCGTCGCCGCGGATGCGCGAGAGGAGGCTGTCCTTCGCTGGCGGCGCCGGCAGCGGCTGGGCCACGAGGGGCAGCAACAGGGTCAGCCGGGCGCCCGGTCGATCCTCGCTCCACGCCGGGTCAGCACGCGGCACCGGCAAGGCGGCCAACCGCTCGCGCAGGATCGCTTCGACCGCGTCTTCCCAGCCGGCCTCGACCTGCAGCGACTGCCACAGCGCCTGGCGGGTGTCGATGCCGTGCCGGCGCAGCCAGTCTTCGAGCTTGCCGTTGCTCTGCAGGCGCTGCTGCAGTTGCTGCAGGGCGCTGCGACGAGCGCCAGCTTCGGCACGGTCCTGCTCGACCTGTCGGACTGCGGCCAGCAGTTCGCGCCGGCGCTGTTCCAGATGCGCGAGCGCGAGCTGCTGCTCCTGCTGGCTGCCGAGCGTCGCGCCCAGCCGCTCGCCCAGTTCGTCGACCGCCTGCTGGCGCTCGCCAATCGCGGCGAGGTCGGGGGCCGCCAGCGCCTGACGTTCCTGCAGCAGGCGTTCGCGGCGACTGGCGAGCGTTTGCAGCGTACGTTGCGCGTGTCCGCGATGGGTCTGTTCGACCTGCAGCCGCTGTTCGGCCTGATTGATCCCGGCGCGCTGACGACTGACCGCTGCGAGCGCTGCGGCGTGTCGCTCCTCGGCCAGCGGCAGACGCTCCTGGCGGGCATCGAGTCGCCTCTGACCGTCTTCGACGCGTGCGTCGGCGAGCCTCAGCAGGGCCTGCCAGTGCGCCTCGTCGCTCGCCAGCGTCGCCGCCCGGGCCTGCCACTGCGCGCGTTCGTCGGTCAACTTGGCCAACCGTTCATCATCCTCACGGCGCGCGTCACGGCGGTGCCTGAGCTCGGCTTCGATGCGGGCGACTTCGGCGTTGGCGGCAAAGAGCGCACTCTGCGCGGCATGGACGTCGTCGCTGGCGGCAAAATGCGCTGCGCGTGCTGCTTCGAGTGCGGCCTCGAGCTGCCGCAGCGCCGCGTGGCGGGTGTCGAGATCGATCGTCGCCTGTTCGACCTCGTGCGTCAGCCGCTGGTGCTCGCGTTGGGCTTCATTGCGTCGCAGGAGCCAGAGCAGTTGCTGCTTGCGGGAAAGGGCGTCGCTGTGCTCGCGGAACTGACGCGCGACGCTGGCCTGACTTTCGAGATGTTCCATCCGCGCCGCGAGCTCGCTGCGGATGTCCTCGACCCGGCTCAGGTTGTCGCGCGCGTCGGCCAGCCGGCGCTCGGTTTCGCGGCGCCTTTCCTTGTAGCGTGTGACGCCGGCAGCCTCTTCGAGAAAGAACCGCAGTTCATCGGGCTTCGCGTCGATGATCCGGGAGATGGTGCCCTGACCGATGATCGCGTAGGCGCGCGGACCGAGTCCGGTGCCGAGAAAGAGGTCGGTCACGTCCTTGCGGCGGACGTGCAGGTTATTGATGGAGTACTCGGATTGACCATTGCGCGTCAGCAGGCGCTTGACCGAGAGCTCGGCGTACTGCGACCACTGACCGCCGAGACGACCGAGAGAGTTGTCGAAGACCAGTTCGACGGCTGCCCGCGACACCGCTTTGCGCGTCGAGGAACCGTTGAAGATGACGTCCTGCATCGATTCGCCGCGCAGCTCGGAGGCCTTCGACTCGCCTAGCACCCAGCGCACGGCATCGATCACGTTCGATTTGCCGCAACCGTTGGGGCCCACGACGCCGACCAGTTGCCCAGGCAAGGCAAGCAGGGTCGGATCGACGAACGATTTGAAGCCGGCGAGTTTCAGCTTGGTCAGGCGCATGGGACTTTTACTAGACCGCGAACGGGACAGCCGCGCCGGAAGTGATCGGCAGGAGCGCGATGGCGAGCGAGTCTCGGCCAGCAGCCCGCTGGTGGACAACACAAAGATACTCCCCCGGAATACTATCAGAGCTGCCTATGATAGCATTCAGTCCGCGCGATTCGTTTTCCCGCGCAGTCCACTCGGAATGACCATGAGCACGCAAGCGGCCAGAGCCCTCGAAACCTTCGCCAATCCGGCGGCGCAGCGGGATTTTCACATTCACATGGAGATTCCGGAATTCACCTGCCTGTGCCCGAAGACCGGCCAGCCCGATTTCGCGACGCTGATTCTCGACTACATTCCGGACCGGACCTGCGTCGAGCTGAAGAGCCTGAAGCTCTATATCTGGTCTTTCCGCAACACCGGCTGCTTCCACGAGGAAGTCAGCAATCGCATCCTCGATGACCTCGTCAGCGCCACCAGTCCCCGCTACATGCGGCTGACGGCGCGTTTCTACGTCCGCGGCGGCATCTTCACGACGGTGGTGGTCGAACACCGCCAGGCTGGCTGGATGCCGGCGCCGGTGGTGAACCTCGCCGATTTTGCCCGCCAGTCCAACCGCAGCGAGTGAACCCATGACCCTGCAGGCCCAACTCAGCGACTGTCAGCTCCTGCGCCTGGAGCAACTGCTCGACGAACCTGAACTGGAGCAGGCGATGCGGCTCGACGAGACCCAGGGCTATCTCTGCGCCGCGCTCGCCGGCCCCCAGCCGATCCCCGAAGGGCAGTGGCTGAGCGAAGTGCTCGGCGACGCCGAAGACCGTTTCGGCGCTGCCGGGCGCGAGGCGGCCGCCCTGCTGCGCCTGCTCGCCGCCCGCCTGCAGGTCGAACTGGCGAGCGGCGAAGCGCCCTTGCTTCTGCTCTATGCCGAAGACGACGACGAGAACGCTGCCAGCGACTACGTTCCGTGGTGCGAAGCCTATCTGCATGGCATCGACACCGCGCCCGAAGGCTGGTTCGAGGCGCTCGGCGCAGACGACGACAAAGAGGACAGTGACGAGGTCGCTTACCTCGACGAGCAGCTCTTCCCGCTCTTCGTGCTGACCGGCGACGCCGAGCAGGCCGCCGCCACGGCTGGCGAGGAATGGCTGGCGGGCGAAGAGCTGACGCGCATGCGTGCCGAGTGCGAAGAGCGGCTGCCGCAGGCGGTAGCCAACATTTACCGCTTCTGGGTTGCCCAGCGCAGCGTCAGGACGATCCGCCGCGACCAGGTCAAGGTCGGCCGTAACGATCCCTGTCCCTGCGGCAGCGGTCGAAAGTTCAAGAAATGCTGTGGTGCGACACGCGCCTGAGCAGCGTTCGCCCAGCCCCTCGTCGGCCACTGCGAACCGATCTCGCGGCCATGCGAAGCTCCGGCAAGACCCTCGGCATCAGCAGTGGCCTTCGCCGGCCGCGCAGTCCACCTGGAATACCGCCTGATCCTCGAGGCGAACGGCGCTCAGGTGGCGGCCCCAGAAGCAGCCGGAATCGAGCGCCAGCAGCCGCGGCTCGACCTTCAGGCCGAGGGCTGACCAATGACCGATCACCATCACGTCGGTCGCACTGAGGCGGCCGGGAACCTCGAACCAGGCGAGGTGGCCAGGCGGCGCCGCAGAGATCTCGCCCTTGGTGCGCAATTCCATGACGCCGCTCGGCGAACAGAAGCGCATCCGGGTCATCGCGTTCACAATCACCCGCAGACGCGGCCAGCCGGTGAGATCGTCGCTCCAGGCGGCCGGTTCGCTTCCCCAGAGGTTGGCCAGCAGGGCCAGGTAATCCGGGCCGCTCAGGATGGTCTCGACTTCTCTTGCCAGGGCGCCGGCGCGCTCGGTCGTCCATTGCGGCAGCAGGCCGGCATGCACCATGCAGAACTCACCTTCGCGGTAGCACAGCGGTCGCCGGCGCAGCCAGTCGAGCAACTCTTCCCGGTCTCGTGCCTTGAGGATCTCGTCGAGCGTGTCGCCTTTGCTGCTGCGGCCGAAACCGGCCGCCGTCATGAGCAGGTAAAGATCGTGATTGCCGAGCACCGTGATCGCCGACGGGCCGAGCGAGCGCACGAAACGCAAGGTGTCGAGCGAGCGTGGCCCGCGGTTCACCAGGTCACCAACCAGCCATAAGCGATCGCTCGGCGGGTCGAAGCGGCATTTCTTGAGCAGACGCTGCAGGGAGGTAAAGCAGCCCTGCACATCACCGATCGCGTAGGTGGCCATGCGCGGCGCTCAGGCCGTCTCCTGCTGTTGCCAGCGCCAGGCATCAGCGCACATTTCATCGATGCCGCGCCGGGCGCGCCAGCCGAGGAGGTCGGCGGCGAGTTGCGGGTCGGCGTAGCAACTGGCGACGTCGCCCGCTCGGCGTGCTTCGAAGACGAAAGGAACTTGCCGCCCGCTGGCGGCTTCAAAGGCGCGCACCATGTCGAGTACCGAGTAACCACAACCGGTGCCCAGATTGACGGTCAGCAAACCGCCTCGGGCGAGCAGATAATCGAGCGCGGCGAGGTGTCCCTCGACGAGATCCATCACGTGAATGTAATCCCGTACACCGGTTCCGTCAGGGGTGGGATAGTCATTGCCGAAAACGCTCAACTGCGCTCGCCGACCTTCCGCCACCTGCGCCACGAAGGGCATGAGATTGTTGGGAATACCATTCGGTTCTTCACCAATCAGACCGCTTTGATGCGCCCCGACCGGATTGAAATAACGCAGTCGGGCAATCCGCCATTCGCCGTCGGCCCGGGCAAGATCGGCGAGAATGTCTTCGATCATCAGTTTGCTGGCGCCATAGGGATTGGTCGCCGAGCGCGGGAAATTTTCCCGGATGGGGACTGTCGCAGGATCGCCATAGACGGTCGCCGACGAACTGAAAATCAGCGTTTTAACCGACGCCTCGGCCATTACCTGACAAAGCGCGATGGCGCCGCCGACGTTACAGTCGTAATAGTGCAATGGCTGTGCCACCGATTCACCGACCGCTTTCAGGCCGGCGAAATGGATCACTGCATGGATTGCTGCCGTCGAGAAAACCTGGCGCAGGAAATCGCGGTCACGGACATCACCTTCAAAAAACCGCGGCCGTTGTGAGGTAATCTCTTCTATGCGGTCGATCACCTCGCTCCGGCTGTTCGACAGATTATCGACGACAGCCACCGCATGACCCGCGGCGAGCAGGGCGACACAGGCATGCGAACCAATATAGCCGGTGCCGCCGGTAACCAGAATATTCATGTAAAGGCTGTCGTCCTCTGAATAATTTCTGCGCCCGGTCTGTATTTGCCGCGACTACACGAGGAATTCGTCGCGATGACGACCCTGTGCTTCGAGGCTGGTCAGCCAGTTCGGTGGCTTGCCACGGCCCGACCAGGTTTCTCCATTGGGGCCGCGGAACTTGACGGCAACCGGAGTGCGTGTTTTGGCAACCACTGCCAATGCTGCGCCCGGCATTTTGAAGCCGAGGTCGGTGGCCGTCAAACCATGCTCGCTAATCAGCTGTTTGGCCCGTCCGATGGCATCAGCCTGTTCGCTCTTCCGAGCTTCTTCTATATCTCTGTCCAACAGGGCCCGTTGTGCCACCAGTTCTTTGTAAGTAGCCATAGCCGTCTCCTCGATTAAAATCGTCCTTATACACCAAAATACGGAAAATGCAACCTGCGGCGCTGTCCATTGCTCGCCAGGGCTCATTCTGCAGCCGTCGCTTAACCGGCAAACCGGCGGACAAGCCGGTAAAGATTACACCATGTGGCAAGTCCGGGATTATGCGGGTCAAGCCGCTCCGGCGGTTGAGGACGGCCAAAGGCGGGTCGGGCGATAGACAAAATACCTGATTTAAATGGGTGCTCAAGGTGATTCGACGGCGCTTTTCGGCAGGCCGTCCGCCCGTGCCTCAGGGCGCTGAATCGCCGCCTAGCGCGCGATAGCGGCCACCATGGAAAATCAGCGGTGCGGCCATTTTCCCGCGCGCAAAGCGCTGCACCCGGCCGAGAAAGACGAGGTGGTCGCCGCCCGGATAATGCGCTTCGTGGCTGCACTCGAACCATGCCGTGCAGGCTTCGATCAAGGGCACGCCGGCAAGACCGCGGCGCACGGCGAGACCGCTGAAGGGCCTGTCCTCTCGACTCGCGAAGGCGTCCGAAATTCCCTGCTGATCGACTGCGAGGACATTGACCGCGTAAGCGGCGGCGTTTCGGAAAACATCGAGCCGCGGCGAGTCGCAGGCAAGGCTCCACAGAATCAGGGGCGGTTGCAGCGAAACGGCGTTGAATGAACTGATGGTGACGCCGATGGGTTCGCCGTCGGCAGTCAGCGCGGTCAGGACCGTGACGCCGGTGGCAAAGCGGCCCAGGGCGTCGCGAAAGTCGCGGCAGTCGTCAAGCCGCCGAAGATCGTCGCTCGGGCAGGGCGGTTCATTCACCGGCGCCGCTGCGGCGGGGCTTTCCGAGAGGTTGGAGGGATGCGGCATCAGGCGATCCGGAGGCCTGGTTCGGGCGTGCTAAGATTCACCGTCGAGAGAGATCCGTGAGTTCCGCGATGCAGCCTACCCCATGACGCCCGTAAAAAACCCATCGCAAGCTTTTCTACGCCCCCTGGTCGAATTCGCTCGCACGCGGTCGCCGACGCCGGCAACCAGACCGGGAGCGCAATTATCCCCGCGCTGCCGGTGCATGTCGACCCGATTCTGGCACGCTGCCGGGCATGGCTGAGCCGCATTCGCTCCCAGGCCCCCCCTTCTCGACACGGGTCATCGAATGGCAACGGGCGCATGGCCGTCACGACCTGCCCTGGCAGCAGAGTCGGGACGCCTATCGGGTCTGGTTGTCCGAGATCATGCTGCAGCAGACGCAGGTCCTGACGGTGATTCCCTATTACGAGCGCTTTCTGGCCCGTTTCCCCACCCTCGAAGCGCTTGCCGAAGCGCCGCTCGAAAGCGTCCTCGAACTGTGGTCCGGCCTGGGCTACTATGCGCGGGCGCGCAATCTGCACCGCTGCGCGCAAACCGTGGTCGCCGAGCGGGCCGGGAAGTTCTCCGCCGATCCCGCCGGTAACCTCGGCCTGCCGGGAATCGGTCGGTCCACGGCGGCGGCGATCAGCGTCTTCGCTTTCGGACGGCGAGCCGCCATCCTCGATGGCAATGTGAAGCGCGTGCTCGGTCGCTGCTTCGGCATCGACGGCGAAGACTCGCCGGCAGCGCATGAACGCCGGCTGTGGACACTGGCCGGGTCGCTCCTCCCGCAGACCGGCAGCGAAGCTTATACGCAGGGCCTGATGGATTTGGGCGCGACCCTCTGCCGCCGCCGGCGGCCTGCCTGTGAGGCCTGTCCGTTGCAGCAAGTCTGCGTCGCCTGCCGCGACGGCCGTCAGGCCGACCTGCCCCGGCCGCCTGCGCGCAAGGCGCTGCCCGAACGGGCGACCCACCTCTTGTGGCTCAGCAACGGCCGGCGGCTGCTCGTCGAGCGTCGACCGCCGAGCGGCATCTGGGGCGGCCTGCTGAGTCTGCCCGAGGTGGTCGCCGAGGCGGCCGAAACCTTTGTCCTGCGCCAGGGCTGCCGGCTGCTGGCGAGCGAGGCGCTGCCGCCGCTCCGGCATGCGTTCACCCATTTCCGGCTGACCATGACGATCCTGCGCTGCGAGGTCGAGGTCATCGGTCTCGATGCCAGGGAGGCGGGCTGGGAGTGGTTGCCGCTGGAGAAGGTCGCGTCGGCAGCGCTGCCGACGCCGATCAGGAAACTCCTCCTGTCGTCACGTCACTCACGCTGATCCGTCGTCTGGCGGCGCGGCGCGGCGCGCGGACAGCAACTCTTCGAAGGCTGCGATCGGCAGCGGCCGACTGAAGAGGAAACCCTGATAGCCATGGCAGCCATGACGGTCGAGGAACTGGTGCTGCGCTTCGCTTTCGACGCCCTCGGCGATCACCTTGAGCCCGAGGCTGCGCCCCATGGTGACGATGGTCTGCGCGATCACCGCATCGCTCTGGTTGTCCGGCAGTCGATTGACGAAGGCGCGGTCGATCTTGATCTGGTCGAGCGGCAGACGCGTCAGGTACGACAGCGACGAATAGCCGGTGCCGAAATCGTCGAGCGAGAAGGTGACGCCGATCAGCCTGATCGCGTTCATCCTGGCGATCGTGTCGCTGACGTTGTCGAGCACCAGGCTTTCGGTCAGTTCGAGCTTGAGCTGGGTCGGCGGGGCACCGCTGCGTTGCAGCAGCTGCCGTAACTGGTCGACGAAATCGGTCTGCCGGAACTGACGTGCGCTGACATTGACCGCGAGTTGCAGCTCGCGCGTCGGCGCTTGCGCCGCCCACTGGACGAGCTGCGCGCAAGCCGTTTCGAGCACCCATTGGCCGATCGGCACGATCAGCCCGGTATCCTCGGCGAGCGGGATGAATTTTCCCGGTAGCACCAGGCCATGTTCGGGGTGCTGCCAGCGCAGCAGGGCTTCGGCCGCGATGATGTGGCACCCGGCGTCGACCTGAGGCTGGTAATGAAGGACGAACTCTTTTTTCTGCAGGGCGAGGTGCAGGTCTTCTTCGAGTTGACGGCGGTCTTTCGCCGCCTGGTTCATGCTCGCGGTAAAGAAGCGGGCGCTGTTGCGTCCGGCCGCTTTGGCGTGATACATCGCGGCGTCGGCGTTGCGCATCAGGACGTCGACCGTCTCGCCATCGCCGGGGAAAACGGCGATGCCGATGCTCGAGGTGGTGTGCAGGCACTGCCCATCGATGGGATACGGTTCGGACAGGGCGGTGAGGAGCTTGCCCGAGATGCGCTCGGCGGCCAGCGCGTCCGCACCGGTCAGCACGACGACGAACTCGTCGCCGCCGAGACGGGCCACGACATCGCTCTCGCGCACCCCCGACCGCAAGCGCTTGGAGACTTCGAGCAGCAGCAGGTCGCCGACGTGGTGACCGAGGGTATCGTTGATGTTCTTGAAGCGGTCGAGATCGAGGAACATCACCGCCAGCGGTCGCTGCGGGCTGTCGCGTCGCGCTGCGGCCAGCGCCTGTTCGAGCCGGCCCTGCAGATTGGAGCGGTTGGGCAGGTCGGTGAGGGCATCGAAGTGGGCGAGGTGGTTGATCTTCTCTTCCCACGCCTTGCGCTCGGAGATATCGACGAAGCTGCCGATGTAATGCTCGATGTCGCCGTCGGCGCCGCGCATGGTCGAGATCGAAAGCCATTTCGGGTACACGCTGCCGTCCTTGCGGCGATCCCAGATTTCGCCCTGCCAGTGGCCGGTCTCCCGGATCGACTGCCACATCGCCCGATAGTCTTCCGCCGTCGCGCGGCCCGACGACAACAGCCGCGGATCGGCGCCGCGCACCTCGTCAGCGGCATAACCGGTGAGGCGACAGAAAGCATGGTTGACTTCGAGGATGCGGTTATTGCGGTCGCTGACCATGATCGCTTCGGCGCTGTGCTCGAAAACCCCGGCCAGTAGCCGCAGACGGGCCTCGGTGACGCGATGCTCGCTGACGTCCTCCTGGACGGCAAGGTAGTGCGTCACCTCGCCCTGATCGTCAATAATCGGCGAAATGGCGCCTCTTTGCCAGAACGGGGTGCCGTCCTTGCGCCGGTTGAGCAGGACGCCGCTCCAGATCCTGCCGGCGAGCAGGGTTCGCCACAGCGCCTGATAGATTTCGGGCGGGGTTTCGCCCGACTGCAGCAGCCGCGGATTCTGACCGATCGCTTCCTGCCAGGAATAGCCGGTAACGTGTGTGAAGCGCGGGTTTACGTACTCGATCTCGGCATTGCGGTTGGTGATAACAATGGCCGCCGGGCTCTGTTCGACCGCCTGCAGCAGCTTGCGCGATTCCGCTTCGACCTGCCGACGTTTGGCGACGTCGGCCACGAGATCGGCGACCACTGCTGCCTCGCGTGCTTCGCTGCGCAGCAGGCGCCAGAGCAGCGCCGCCAGCAGGGTCAGCAGCAGGCAGCCGGAAACCCCCGCCACCAGAGCACGCTGCCGCCAGCCGGCGAGGACGTCATCCAGGCTGGCGCCGATGATGAAGTAGAAAGGGTAGTGTTCGAGGCGCTGGAAGCTGTGGATGCGGTAGATGCCGTCAGTCTGCGCCGCGTAGTGCAGGGTGCCGCGCCGTTCACCCCGGCCGATCGACAGCCGAACCGGATGAGCGGCATCGAGCGCCTGGTTCAGCTGGTCGGACACCGCTGGCCAGCGCGCCACCAGCCGGTGGTCGTCACTGCGGCGCAGAACGATCGACCCCTCGCGGTCGAGGTCAACCGTGCGAAAATTGTCGAGGTAGTGCTTGAGGTCGAGCACGGCGCTGACGACGCCGAGAAAGACCCCGTCGGGGCCGCGCAGGGCGCGCGCGACGATCAGGCTGGGCCGTCCGCTGGCGCGGCAAATGAGTACCTCGGAAAAGATCGGTTCGTGGCCGGGGTTTTCGCGTAGCCGGCGGAAGTAATCGCGATCGGCAGCATTGATTTGCGGCGTATGGGCGTGATCCGAACTGAACAGCAGATCCCCCTTGCGGTCGAAGACCCGCAGACCCACCAGCTCGTCGAAATTCAGCAGACGTGCGTCGAGTTCGCCGGAGAGGTCGCCGATCTCGCCAGCCGCGCCCGGCCGCTCCAGTGCCCGGGCCGGGATGCTGCGGGCGAGCGCCTGCAGGATGGCATCGCTGTGACGCAGGGTGGCGTCGAGACGGGTTTCGAAGATGGCCGCATAGTTGAGCGTTGTCGTCTCGGCTTCACGGATCTGTTCCCGGTAGCTCAGATAAAGCTGGTAGGCGAACAGCTGCAGGATCACCAGGGTCAGCAGGCCAATCCCGAGCAGCAGCTTGCGACGCCGGCTGCGGCCGGTGGCGAGCGAAATTACTGGAGTCATTCGTCAATACTGCAAGACTTTGCCGGTGAAGGCAAGGAAGCCGGCCGGCCTCGCTGGCGAATCAGGGCGAAGGCCGTGGCGCCGTCGATCGGCCGATCGCCCAGCGCCCGAAAGCGACGCCGGCGGCCAGCGTCACGAAGCCCGCGGCCCAGCCAGCAGGGTCACCCCGGCCGAAGAGGTCGAGGGCGCCACCAAAAGCGACCGGCCCGATGAAAGCACCGGCAAAGCCGATGGCCGAATACAGCGCGAGCGCCGTGCCGCGGATTTCGGGCGGCGTTTCGGTCAACAGTCCGGCGGTCAGCGCTGCCGAATCGAGGTTCATGCTGGCCGCGTAGACGAGGATCAGCGGCAGCAGCAGACGGCCCGGCCCGCTCGCCGAGCAGGCCACGGCAAGCGCCAGCCCGCAGGATAAAGGCATCACCGCCTGCAGCCAGCGCCGGCGTCCCCAGCGCTGTGCGCCTTCGTTGCCGAGGATGCTCGCCGGGACGGCGAGAAAGGTTGCCAGCGCGGCCACCATTCCGGGCATCGTCGTCCACGCCTCCGGCGACCGGGCGTGGGTCCAGGTCAGATAGGCCACCAGCCAGGCACGGAAACCGAAGAGTTCCCAGTTGTGGCCGAAATAGCCGCCACAGAAGGCCAGGATGCGCCGGTCGCGCAGGACCCGGCGCCAGGGGCCGTGCCCGCTCCCGCCCGCCGGTCGCACTTCGCCCGGCGAGACGGCCAGCCCGACCAGCACCATCGACAGCGCCGCACAGGTCGCCGCGACGGCGAACAGTGACGGCCAGGGCAGCCTGGGGCGCAACAGCTCGATCCAGAAATACGAGAGGCCGGCGCCGACCCCGAAAGTGGCCGTGTAGAAGGCCGTGGCGCGCGCCTGGATGGCCGCCGGCAGGCGATCGGTCAGTGCTTTCAGGCCCGGCATGTAGGTGCCCGCGAGGCCGAGACCGGCCAGCCACCACCAGCCCAGGGCGGCGGCGAAACTGTCGGCAAAGTTCGCGAAGCCCGCCAGCGCGACGCCGCTCAGGGCTGCGCAGGCGAGGTAGATGCGGCGTGCGTCGATGCGGTCGGTGAGGCTGACGAGCAGCGGGACGGCGAGGATGTAGCCGAAAAAGAAGATGCCGCCCAGCCAGCCGCCGGCGGTCGCCGACAGCGCCCACTCCTGCGACAGCTGTGGCAGGAGCGAGGGCACCAGGGCGAAGCCGGCCATCGACAAGGCCTGCGCGCTGCAGAAGAGGGCGACCAGGGCGGTCGGCGAACGCCCCCTGGTGATCACCGACGGTGGGTCGGCGTGCGCTGCGACAGCCAGATCGAGAGTGCCTGCAGACGCAACAGCGGGTCCTCCAGTTCGAGCAGTTTCTGCTTGGCGAGGGGTTGCAGCGGCAGCATCTCGGTCAGTCGGTAGCCGACCCAGCTGGCATCGTCGAAGGCCTGCGGCTCGGGTAGCTGCGACCGCTTATGTTCGGCGGCAAGCTTCTGCAGCAGCGAGCAGAGCGCTTGCTGTGCCGGCGGCAGCGGCCGCGCCGGCGCTTCGTCGAGCACCCGCACCACCGCGCGCAGCAGGCCGCCGGCGGCGCGCGACTGTCGTTCGATGCGAAAACGGCGGCCGCCGCGCACGACGAGCATCATGATCCCGAGTTGCGGCACCTCGACCTCGGCAATGTGCGCGAGCGTGCCGACCGGATGCGGTATGGCCGGCTGGCCGACCTCGCTGCCGCTGGCGATCAGGCAGATTCCGAAAGGCGATTGCCGGCGCAGGCAGGTGGCCACCATGTCGAGGTAACGCGGCTCAAATACCTTGAGCGAGCACACGCCGCCGGGGAAGAGGACGGCGCCGAGCGGAAACAGGGGCAGTTCGAGGGATGCCTGCCCGTTGTCCGCAGTCGAACCCGTCGCAGAATCGGCATCGTTCATCGTGCAGCCTCCGCTTCTCCCCAGCGCTTGCTCAGCGCGTGCGGGACCTGCAGTTGATCGAGAATGCGGGCAACGACGAAATCGACCAGATCGTCGATGCCCTGCGGGTGGTGGTAGAAAGCCGGGTTGGGGGGCAGGATGACGACGCCGGCTCGCGCCAGCCGCAGCATGTTCTCGAGGTGGATAATCGATAGCGGCATCTCGCGGGGCACCAGGATCAGCTTGCGTCCCTCCTTGATGACCACGTCGGCTGCCCGCTCGATCAGCTTGCTCGCGAGTCCCTGCGCCACTGCCGCCAGGGTTCCCATCGAACACGGGCAGATGACCATGGCGTCGGGTGGATTGGAACCGCTGGCCACCGGCGCGAACCATTCCTCACGGCCATAGACTTCGAGCCGCCCCGGCAGGGCGAGGTAGCGCTGGTGCAGATTGCGCTGCGCTTCGCTGGCGCGAGCCGGCAGTTCGAGGCCGATCTCCTGCCGGGCAACGATCTGCGCCACCTGCGAGTAAAGCAGCTGCACCCGGCAACCGGCCGTCAGCAGGCATTCCAGCAGGCGAACACCATACGGCATGCCGGAGGCGCCGGTGAAGGCCAGGCAGATGGTTTCAGGCATTTTCGATCTCGCTCTCCCTGAGCGGCAGTTCATCGAGCAGACGCGCGGCGATCAGGCCATTGATGATACCGAAAGCCAGTGCCGCAACGGCAAAAAACGGCACCATGAAAAAGAGGCCGTCATGCGGAATCAGCCAGCATCGGGCCAGCACCAGCTGTCCGCCGATATGCGCAAAGGCTGCGAGAATACTCCAGCTGACCGGACCGAAGCGGCTGCGCGGCAGGTGAATCGCGAGCGCCAGAACGAACAGGCTGAACAGCGCGCCGGTCACGCTCATGAAGAATCCGGGCGAGAGAAAATGGCCGAGCAGCAGACTGCCGGCGAAGACGCGCAGGCCGCTGACCCAGGCAGCGGCGGCCCAGCCGTAGCGCGCGAGGACGATCAGGGTGACGATGTTGGCGAGACCCGGCTTGATTCCCGGCAGCGGCAAGGGGATCGCGGCGTCGACCAGCGACAGGCCGACTGCCGCTGCCGCGAGTTGCGCGATGCGGTGGTCTTCGGGCGTCGTGGTCAGCCGGATCAGGTGCTTCGCGTCGGGCACGGGGGCAATGCCGCAGATCGGCTCCCGCCATCGTCGGGGGGGCCGCTCATGGTTCGGAAATGGCCCGGCCGCGCGAAACGAAGGCGACCGAGTAGCCGGCCTGGAATTTCGAATGCAGCGCTTCGATCGTCGGCGGCGAGACCAGGGTGTCGGCTTCCCAGCGGATCGCATAGTTGGCCCCCGAACCGCCGGCGTTCTCGCGCAACTCGACGAACAGCTCGAAAGTGCCGAAGGGTGGGACCACCCTGGGTTTCGGTACCGAATTGCGAACCAGGTCGCCATCGGTGTTGTAGTAGGGCGCGGCGACGATCCGGATCGGGTTCCTGGGGTCGGTGTTGCGCACACTGACCAGAACCGACATCAGCGTGCTGTCGGAGCGTCCGGAGGCGGCGACGTTCCCGTGCCGGATCGCCGAGTAGATCGGCACGTAGACCGTTTGCCCTTTGGTAGCGGGTTCGATGCCTTCGGCGAGGGCGGCCGCCATGGCGCTGGCCAGGGCCAGGGTGGCAAGGAGCCGGGGCCAGGGCAGCGAAGCGCGGCAGGCGGATGATGAGGCGGTGTTCATGGCATATCCTTCAATGCACGAATGGTGACCAGTGGCCGCAGTCCCCCCCAGATCCGCCGCGCCGGACAAAGCGGTGGGCCGGGGCGGAAAGGACGGACGACGTGCATCAGCGCAGGCGGACGGTCAGTTCACCGAGGCCGGTGACGCCGGCCTCGAGCAGATCACCCCGCAGCACCGTCGATACCCCGGCCGGGGTGCCGGTGAAGATCAGGTCGCCCGCCGCGAGCCTGACATGGGTCGACAGATTGGCGATCACTTCGGCGATTTTCCACGTCATCTGTTCGAGGTCGCCGTTCTGGCGCAGCGTCCCATTGACCTTGAGCCAGATGGCTCCCTGCGCCGGATGACCGACCGTGGTCACGGGCTGGATGGCCGAAACCGGCGCACTCTGGTCGAAGCCCTTGCCCATGTCCCACGGCTGTCCCTTGTCCCTGGCCCGCTGCTGCAGGTCGCGCCGGGTCAGGTCGATGCCGACGGCGTAGCCGTAGACACACGCCAGGGCGCTCGCCGGCGGAATGTCGGCGCCGCCACAGGCCAGCGCGACGACCAGCTCGACCTCGTGCTGCAGCTTGTCGGTGGCCGGCGGATAGGCGACATCGCCGCCACCGGGGACCAGCGCATCGGCCGGCTTGCCGAAGAAAAAAGGCGGCTCGCGGCGGTCGGCCCCCATTTCGGCGGCGTGCTCGGCGTAGTTGCGCCCGACGCAGTAGACGCGGCGCACCGGGAAAACGCTGCTGTCGCCGACCACCGGGACGCAGACCTGCGGCGGTGGGGGAAAGGTGTAGTTCATGGTTGCTCCTGAGGGGTTTCAGACGGGGTTGTCGATATCGACGAATTCACAGTCAAGACCAAAACGCTCGCCGAGATGCCGAGCCAGCGCCAGCACCCCGTAACGTTCGCTCGCGTGGTGCCCGGCCGCAATGTAGGCCACTCCGGACTCGCGCGCCAGATGCACGGTCTGCTCCGAGATCTCTCCACTGACGTAGAGATCGACGCCGAGCGCGATGGCTTGCTCGAAAAATCCCTGCGCCGCTCCCGAACACCAGGCGACCCGGCGCACCAGCCGCTCACCGCCACCGACCAGCAGCGGTACCCGCTGCAACTCGCGGCCGATACGGTCGGCGACCGCAGTCAGCGGCGCCGGATTTTCCAGTTGGCCCAGCCAGCCGAGGTCCTGCTCGCCGAAGCGGCCGTCGGCCGTCCATCCGAAGCGCCTGCCCAGCTGCGCGTTGTTGCCGAACTCGCGATGGTCATCGAGCGGCAGATGGTAGGCGATGAGGTTGATCTCGTGCTCGAGCAGGGTCTGCAGGCGCCTCTTGCGGATGCCGGTGACCCGCCCGTCCTCGCCGCGCCAGAACCAGCCGTGATGGACCAGCAGGGTATCGGCATGGCGGGCGACGGCTTCATCGAGCAGGGCCTGCGTCGCGCTGACACCGGCGACCAGACGCTGCACTTCCGGACGTCCTTCCACTTGCAGGCCGTTTGGGCAATAATCCCGAAAACGCCCTGTCTCCAGCAGTTCGTCCAGGTAGCGTGTCAATCGTTCACGTTCCATTCACTGGCTCCGGTTCCCATGCGCAGGCTCTGGCTGATTTTTGCACAAACGGCGACGATTGGTCTTGCCGTTCTCTTCGTGGTCAGCACACTCAAGCCGGAGTGGCTGGGCAAATCCCCCCTGGGGGTGGCCAGCGTCGTCTCGGTAGTCGAGCCGGCGCCGGTGACGCCGCCGCTCGTCGCCGCCGCGTCGTTTCGCGACGCGGCAAAAAAAGCGCTGCCTTCGGTGGTGCATGTCTTTACCTCGCAGAAGATCAAGCCGCGCCGCAATCCCCTGTTTGACGATCCCGTCTTCCGTCACTTCTTCGGCGACGGTTCCGAGGGGGATGAGCCGAAAACCTCCGGGCTCGGTTCCGGCGTCATTGTCAGCCCGAACGGCTATATTCTCACGAACAATCACGTTGTCGAAGGCGCTGACCAGATCGAGATCGCGCTCAGCGATGGCCGCACCCTCAATGCCCGGCTGGTGGGCAGCGACCCCGAGTCCGACCTCGCAGTCCTCCAGGTCAGCCCGCAGGCCGGCAAGGAACTGTCCCTGCCGGCCATCACCCTCGGGCGAATGGACGATGTCGTCGTCGGCGACGTCACGCTGGCAATCGGCAACCCGTTCGGTGTCGGGCAGACGGTGACCATGGGAATCATTTCGGCGCTGGGTCGCTCGCACCTCGGGATCAATACATTCGAGAACTTCATCCAGACCGATGCGGCGATCAACCCCGGCAATTCGGGCGGCGCGCTGGTAGACGGTCAGGGTAACCTGATCGGCATCAACACGGCCATCTACTCGCGCTCCGGCGGTTCGCTCGGCATCGGCTTTGCGATTCCGATCTCGATTGCCCGCGGCGTCATGGAGCAGATCATCCAGACCGGTAGCGTGACGCGCGGCTGGATCGGCGTCGAAGCGCAGGAAATCACCATAGACCTGGCCGAGTCCTTCGGCCTGCCGGACACCAGCGGCGCGCTGATCGCCGGTGTCCAGCGCGGCAGCCCGGCCGATGTCGGCGGCATCCGGCCGGGGGACATCCTGCTCGCCGTCAAGGGCCGGCCGGTCAAGGATCCGCAGAGCATGCTCGATCTCATTGCCAGCCAGCAGCCCGGCGAAATGGTGACCTTCACCCTGCGCCGTCAGAGCAACGTGATCGACACCACGGTCAAGATCGGCAAGCGGGCGCTCCAGCGTCGCCCGCGCTAGGTGCCGGAGGCGAGGGCGATGTGTCAGTTGCTGGCGATGAACTGCAACGTTCCGACCGACATCTGTTTCTCCTTTGCCGGTTTTCAGGCGCGCGGCGGCGCCACCGACGTGCATGCCGACGGCTGGGGGATCGCCTTTTTCGAAGGTCGTGGCACGCGCGTCTTCCTCGACCCGCAACCGTCGTGCGTATCGCCGGTCGCCGAACTCGTGCGCAGCTACCCGATCCATTCGAAGAACGTCGTTGCGCACATCCGCAAGGCGACCCAGGGCGGCGTCGCGCTCGAGAATACCCACCCCTTCATGCGCGAACTGTGGGGACGTTACTGGATTTTCGCCCATAACGGCAATCTTCCCGATTTTTCGCCGCAACTCGACGGCAGCTTCACGCCGGTCGGCCAGACCGACAGCGAACAGGCTTTCTGCTGGCTGTTGCAGAACCTGCGCCAGGCTTTCGGCAGCCGGCCACCCGGCCGGGACAGTCTGTTCGAGGCGCTGCACCGATTGACCGTCGATCTCGGCGCCGCCGGCACCTGCAATTATCTGCTGTCGAATGGCGACTGCCTGTTCGCCCACTGTTCGACGCAGCTCAGCTACATCGTTCGCCAGGCGCCGTTTACCGTTGCGCACCTGCGCGATCACGATCTGAGCATCGACTTCAGCGACGTGACCACCCCCGAAGACCGTGTCGCCGTCATCGCGACCGTCCCGCTGACTGACAACGAGTGCTGGACGACGATGCCGGGCGGCAGTCTCTGGCTGTTCGAAGAGGGAGTGCCGGTCAGCCACCGGTCCACGCTGGCGGGGCCGGCAGGGTTGCTGCCCGAGCGGGGCGCGGCAGCGAGTGAGGGGTCGACTCAGGCGTCGGACTTGCGCTCGCGGCCGGGCTGAGCGCCGAGGTCCTCGATCGCTTTTTCCGTTTCCTGCGCCCAGTCGCTCGTCGGGTCCGATGCGGTCTGCAGCGGCTGATCGTCAGTGGCCTGCTGGCGCTGGCGGACAAAGCGCGCGAGCAGCAAGCCCAACTCGAAAAGCAGGCACAAGGGAATGGCCATCATCAGCTGCGAAATCACATCCGGCGGAGTCAGCACAGCGGCGACGACGAAAGCGCCGACGATCACATACGGCCGCCATTCCCGCAGCTTGGCGAGATCAACGACGCCGGCCTGGACGAGAACGAGCACCACCACCGGCACCTCGAAGGTCACGCCGAAAGCAATGAAGGTGGTCAACACGAAGGACAGGTATTTCTCGATGTCGGTCATCCAGGCGACGCCTTCGGGCGCCACGGTGGCCATGAAGCCGAAGACCGTCGGAAAGACGAGAAAATAGGCAAATGCCATGCCGACAAAAAAGAGAAAGACGCTCGCCGCGACCAGCGGCAGCGCCAGCCGCTTTTCGTGGGCATAGAGGCCCGGCGCGACGAAAGCCCAGACCTGATAGAGCACGTAAGGCAGCGCGATCAGGAAGGCGACCATCAGCGCCACCTTCATCGGCACCAGGAAAACCCCGATGACATCGGTGGCAATCATCTGCCCCCCTTGCGGCAGCGTCGCCAGCAGGGGTTGCGCGAGCAGCGCATAGAGTTCCTTGGCCCAGGGGAAGAGGCAGATGAAGACCACGCCGATCGCCAGGAGCGCCCTGATCAGGCGGTTGCGCAACTCGACGAGGTGCGAGAGGAAGGAGTCTTCGGCCGGGTTCATCGCGACATCAGCCGGCTCCACCCGGTTTGGCTGCATCGCTCGCCGCAGCCGGCTGAACGGCGCCCGCGGCGGATGGCTGCGCGAGCGCCACCGGGGTCAGGGGTTCGTCGCCGAACGAGTCTTTGGTCTGCGTGATCGCCTGTCGTGCAGCGTGCATTTCGTTGGTCAGATCCTGTTCGACGCTGCGCGCAGATTCCTGCAGTTCGCTCTGCAGTTTCCGCAGTTCCTCGAGCTGCATTTCGCGGCTGATGTCGGACTTCACGTTGGTGACGTAGCGCTGCAGGCGTCCCAGCAGATGGCCGGCGGTGCGCGCCACCTTGGGCAGGCGCTCGGGACCGATCACCACCAGGGCGACGATGGCGATCAGGAGCATCTCGGAAAAGCCGATATCAAACATGTGAGATCATCTGGCGGGCGCAGGGGAGGAATCAATCATCGGTGGCCGGGCAGACGGGCAAGCGCAGGCGCGCGGCCTAGCTGCGGGTCTTTTCCCTCACCTCGCCCTCGATCGTCTGGCCAGTGACCTGCTGTGGCGGTGTTGGCGAGGGCGGTGGCGCCGCCGCAGCCGGAGCTGGAGGCGTTGCCTGGTCCGGCTTGTCATCGCTGTTCGCATCCTTGATGCCATCCTTGAAGCCCTTCACTGCCCCACCCAGATCGGAGCCGAGGTTGCGCAGCTTCTTGGTGCCGAAAATCAGGAGCACGATGATCAGAACGACCAACCAGTGCCAAATGCTGAAAGAACCCATAGCAGGTCTCCGTTAAGGTGAAATAGCCTGGCCGCGCCACCGGCGGTCGACCGGACGTCCGCCGGCGCTGCCCTTCAGCTTCGCTTGAGCATCGGTCCGACCGGATCCGGCCCGCCGACGATGTGCGCGTGCAGGTGCTGCACTTCCTGGTGGCCGATCGAGCCCGTATTGATGATCAAGCGGAAACCGTCCGGGCTGCCCTGTTCGGTCGCCAGCCGACTGGCGATGGCAAGAATCCTGCCGAGCACCGGTGCGTCGGTGGCGGTGGCGGTGGCCAGCGAAGTGATATGGCGCTTCGGAATCACCAGCAGGTGGACCGGTCGTGCCGGATGAATGTCGTGGAAGGCGAAGATGTCGTCATCTTCGTAGACCTTGCGCGAAGGAATCTCACCCCGGGCGATGCGGCAGAAAAGACAGTTCTCCATCTTTCAGCTCTTGCGCGACTTCTTCTCGTCGATTCCCGAGATGCCTTCGCGCCGCCGCATCTCCTGCAGCACGTCCTCGATCGACAGACCATAGAAGGCGAGCAGCACCATCGTGTGATAGAGCACGTCGGCCGATTCCCAGACCACGTGCAGGCGGTTGCCTTCCTTGCCGGCCATGATCAGTTCGGCAGTCTCCTCACCGATCTTCTTGAGGATCGCGTCCGGCCCCTTGGCCATCAGCTGTGCCGTGTAGGAAGTTTCCGGGTCGGCCTTGCGGCGTTCGAGTAGGGTTTCCGAAATTCGGTGCAGCATGTCCATATTCATTTGCCGTAAATATCCCTGGGGTTCTTGAGCACCGGGTCAACCGCAACCCAGCCATTCCCCTGCAGTTGATGAAAGAAACAGCTCTCACGCCCCGAGTGGCAGGCAATACCGCCCTGCTGGTGGATCGACAGCAGCAGTACATCACCGTCACAGTCGGCGCGAATCGATAGGACCTGCTGCGCATGGCCGGACTCTTCGCCTTTTCGCCACAGCCGTTGCCGTGATCGAGACCAGTATACCGCGCTGCCGCTGGCCACCGTCGCCTCCAGCGATTGCCGGGTCATGAAGGCAAACATCAGCACCCGGCCACTGACCGCGTCCTGAGCGATAACCGGAATCATACCCTGCTCGTCCCATTTGAGGGCATCGAGCCAGGAGAGTTCGGTGTCGAGGTCGCTCACAGGCGGACCTCGATTCCCCGTTCGCGCAGGTATTCCTTGGCCTCGCGAACCGTGTACTCACCGAAGTGGAAAATGCTCGCCGCGAGGACGGCGTCGGCCCGCCCCTCGCAGACGCCATCGGCGAGGTGCTGGAGCTTGCCGACACCGCCGCTGGCAATCACCGGGATGTCGACGGCGTCGGAGACGGCGCGCGTCAGCCGGAGGTCAAAGCCGTTGCGGGTGCCATCGCGATCCATGCTGGTGAGCAGGATTTCGCCGGCCCCCAGTTGCTGCACGCGGCGTGCCCAGGCGATGGCGTCGATGCCGGTGTTGCGGCGCCCGCCGTGCGTGAAGACCTGCCAGACGCCGGGGGCCGACTGCTTGGCGTCGATGGCGACGACGATGCACTGGTTGCCGACCCATGCCGAGGCTTCGGCCACCAGCTCGGGATTCTCGACCGCTGCCGTGTTCATGCTGACCTTGTCGGCGCCGGCGTTGAGCAGCCGCCGGACATCGGCGACCGAGCGTACGCCGCCGCCGACGGTGAGCGGGATGAAAACCTGTGCGGCACATGCCTCGATGATGTGCAGGATGATGTCGCGCTGGTCCGACGAGGCCGTGATGTCGAGAAAGGTGACTTCGTCGGCACCCTGCTCGTCGTAGCGGCGAGCGATCTCGACCGGGTCACCGGCATCGCGCAGGTCAACGAAATTGGTACCCTTGACGACGCGACCGGCGGTCACGTCCAGACAGGGGATGATTCGCTTGGCCAGGCTCAAGGTTGCTGACCGTTGGCGGTGAAGGCGGCAGTCATGGCCGCGTGCCGCGGTCGGCTGCGGCCTGTGCGAGGGCAAAATCGAGCGATCCATCGTAGATCGCGCGGCCGGCGATGGCGGCGCTGATGCCTTCCTGTTCGACCGCGCAGAGCTGCTCGATGTCGTCGAGGCTCGACAGGCCGCCGCTCGCGATGACCGGGATCAGCAGGGCCTGGGCGAGCTTCACCGTGGCCGCGACGTTGATTCCCGAGAGCATGCCGTCACGGCCGATGTCGGTATAGATGATCGCTTCGACGCCGTAGTCCTCGTATTTCCTGGCCAGATCGATGACATCGTGGCCGGTCATCTTCGACCAGCCATCGACCGCCACCTTGCCGTCTCTGGCGTCGAGGCCGACGATGATGTGGCCGGGGAAAGCACCGCAGGCGTCGTGCAGGAAACCGGGGTTCTTGACGGCAGCGGTGCCGATGATGACGTAAGTGACGCCGTCGTCGAGGCAGCGCTCGATGGTGTCGAGGTCGCGGATGCCCCCGCCCAGCTGCACGGGAATGTCATCACCGACGGCCTGCACGATCTGCTTGATGGCCTTCTCGTTCTTCGGCTTGCCGGCAAAAGCGCCGTCGAGATCGACCACATGCAGGCGCCGTGCGCCCTGCGCCAGCCAGTGGCCCGCCTGTTCGCCGGGAGTGCTCGAAAAGACGGTCACCTGGTCCATGAGACCCTGTTTCAGGCGGACGCACTGTCCGTTCTTCAGGTCAATCGCGGGAATGATCAGCATGGTTTTAACGCAGATATAAATGAATGAGTTGAGAGTGAGAGCTGTCGCTGGCGAAGGTTCAGGGCTTCCAGGCGACGAAGTTGCTGAGCAGGGTGAGTCCCGCCAGGGCGCTTTTCTCCGGGTGACACTGCAGCGCGAAAATATTATCCCGCGCCACCGCACTGGTAAAGAGCAGGCCATAATCGGTCGTGCCGACGACGAACGCCGGTTCGGCCGGATCGACGAAATAGCTGTGCACGAAATAGAAACGGGCGCCGTCGGCAATGCCTTTCCAGAGCGGGTGCGCACGCGCCTGACAGACGTGATTCCAGCCCATGTGCGGTACCTTCAGCCGGGCGCCGGCGAGGTCGACCATGCGCTCGCCCGGAAAACGGCGAACGCTGCCGGGGATGATGCCGAGCCCCGGCACGTCGCCTTCCTCGCTGTGTTCGAAGAGCATCTGCTGGCCGATGCAGATGCCGAGAAAGGGCTTGTTCCTGGCCGCTTCGAGCACCGCTGCCCGGAGGCCGCGGGCTTCGATCTCGCGCATGCAGTCGGGCATCGCTCCCTGGCCGGGGAAAACCACCCGCTCGGCCGCAGCGACGACCGCCGGATCGGCCGAGACGACGACCTGACGGCCCTCGGCGACGCGCACCAGCGCCTGCCAGACCGAGCGCAGGTTGCCCATGCCGTAGTCGATGACGACGATCGCTCCGGCAGCAGCGAGCCCTGCGTCGCTCACAGCGAACCCTTGGTCGACGGGATGCTGCCGCTGGCGCGCGGGTCGCTTTCGACCGCCATGCGCAGCGCCCGGCCGAAGGCCTTGAACACCGTTTCGGCCTGGTGGTGGGCATTGTCACCGCGCAGGTTGTCGATGTGCACGGTCAGCAGGGCGTGATTGACGAGCCCCTGGAAGAACTCGTGCACCAGGTCGACGTCGAAAGCGCCGATCATCGCCCGCCTGAAATCGACCTGAAACACCAGCCCCGGTCGCCCGGAGAGATCGACCACCACCCGTGACAGGGCTTCGTCGAGCGGCACGTAGGCGTGACCATAACGGCGCAGCCCCTCCTTGCTGCCAAGCGCGCTCCTCAGCGCCTGGCCGAGCGTGATGCCGATATCCTCGACCGTGTGATGGGCGTCGATGTGGAGGTCGCCGCAGGCCTCGATTTCCAGGTCGATCAGCCCGTGGCGGGAAATCTGCTCGAGCATGTGGTCGAGAAACGGCACGCCGGTGGCGAAGCGCCCCTGACCACTGCCATCGAGGTTCAGGCGAACCGTGATGCGGGTTTCGAGCGTATTCCTGGAAACTTCTGCTTGCCGCATCGGGATACCATTGCAGAGGGGCATGTCGGGTCTGGAAAAAGGTTCTCCTGGCTTTCACCAGGCGCTGGCGACGATCAGCAAACGCAACTGGATCAATAGACGCTCATGATACCATCTTGAGCTTCGCGTGCATCCGACCTGAGCAGCCTTTCATGAGCCCTTACTGGAGTTCCCTCGTTCATCGCCTGACGCCTTATGTGCCGGGCGAACAGCCGCAATTGCCGCAGCTCGTCAAGCTGAACACCAACGAAAATCCGTATCCGCCGTCGCCGCGCGTGGTCACGGCAATTGCCGAGGAACTCGCGAACGGTGGCGGTTTGCTGCGTCTCTACCCCGACCCCAATGCCGA
Organism: Candidatus Accumulibacter jenkinsii; assembly: GCA_036625225.1. Lineage (GTDB taxonomy): Bacteria > Pseudomonadota > Gammaproteobacteria > Burkholderiales > Rhodocyclaceae > Accumulibacter > Accumulibacter jenkinsii. Next base: position 333,186 of record JAZKUF010000003.1, read on the forward strand.
GCGGCTGAAGCGGGCGATCGCCACCCATTATGCCGAATTCGGGATTTCTCCCGAGCAGGTCTTTGTTGGCAACGGCTCCGACGAAGTGCTGGCGCACGCCTTCGTCGCGCTGCTCAAACACCCGCAGCCCATTCTCTTTCCGGACATCACCTACAGCTTCTACCCGGTCTATTGCGCGCTCTACGAGATCGACTATCAGACCGTGCCCTTGACTGAAGAGTTCACGCTGCGCGTCGAAGACTACACGGCGGACAACGGCGGCATCATCATTGCCAACCCCAACGCGCCGACCGGCTGCCTGCTGCCGCTGGGGGCGATCGAGCAGCTGCTGGTCGCCCAGCGCCAGTCGGTGCTGGTCGTCGATGAAGCCTACATCGACTTCGGCGGCGAATCGGCAATCGCCCTCGTCAATCGTCACCCGAACCTGCTGGTCGTCCATACCCTCTCCAAGTCGCGATCGCTCGCCGGCCTGCGGATCGGCTACGCGGTCGGTCAGCGCGCGCTCGTCGAGGCGCTCGAACGGGTCAAGAACAGCTTCAATTCGTACCCGCTCGATCGCCTGGCGATCGCCGGCGCGGTTGCCGCCTTCGGCGATCAGAAGCACTTCGAGCAAACCCGGCAAGCCGTCATCCGCAGTCGCGAAACGCTGCGCAGTGCGCTGCTCGGGCTCGCTTTCGAGGTTCTGCCCTCTGCCGCCAACTTCCTTTTCGCCCGTCACCCGCAGCACGACGCGGGTGGGCTCGCGGCAGCGCTGCGCGAGCGCGGCATCCTCGTTCGCCATTTCAGGCTGCCGCGGATCAGTCAACACCTGCGGATCACCATCGGCAGCACCGAACAGTGCGCCCGCCTGCTCGAGGCGCTGCGCGAGATCCTGAAGACCACGGCGGTGGGCTGACCTTCTAGCGGGGAGAATCGCATGGAGAGCCTGATCATCCCCTTGCTCGCGGCGATCCTCGGCCTCGTCATCGGCGGCCTGCTGGTCTCGCGCTTCGTTGGCGGGCGTGCCGCTGCCGAGCCGACTACGGCCGGGCTGGCGCTCGAACTGGCGACCACCCGCGAACGTCTGAGCGCCGTCGAAGCCGATCGCCTGCACCTGCTGCGGGCGCAGGAGGAGGGGAAGGCGCAGGCGCTCGAGTGGCGCGACGCGCTGGATGATGCCTGCAACGAGCGCGCGCAGCTCAGCGAACGCGCCGCCCGCGTCCCGCTGCTCGAAGCGCAGGTCGCCCGCCTGCTCGATCAGCAGCGGATCGATCAACGGGAAATGCTGCAGCTCGCGACCCGCGAAGCGCAGAAAGCCCAGTCGCTGCAATCGGTCGCCGACCGGCTGGCGCAGATCGAGGCCGATCTGGCGGCCAGCGTGCGCGCCCGCGAGCAGGCCGCCAGCGCGCTGCAGCAGGCCAACGAACGGCGCGCGACGCTCACCGCGGAACTCGACGCCGAGCGCCGCCAGAACGAAGAGAAGCTCGACCTGCTGCTGCAGGCCCGGGAAGCGCTCGCCAACCAGTTCAAGAGCCTGGCCAACGATATTCTGGAAGAGAAGGCGCGGCGCTTCACCGAGCAGAACCAGATCAACCTCGGCCAGCTGCTCGATCCCCTGAAAACCCGGTTGCAGGAATTCCAGGGCAAGGTCGAAGAGGTCTATGTCCAGGAAGGCAAGGACCGCACGGCGCTGGCCGAACAGGTGCGGCAGCTGATGGAGCTGAATCAGTCCCTGAGCGAGGACGCGAAGAACCTGACGCGGGCGCTCAAGGGCTCCGGCAAGGCGCAGGGGAACTGGGGCGAACTGGTGCTCGAGCGGGTGCTCGAAGCCTCCGGCCTGCGCAAGGGCGAGGAATACGATGTCCAGGAGAGCCACAACCGGGACGACGGCACGCGCGCGCAGCCCGACGTCGTGGTCCATCTGCCCGAGGACCGGCACCTGGTGGTCGATGCCAAGGCCTCGCTGATCGCCTACGAGGATTTCGCTTCGGCCGAAGACGAGGGCGACCGCCAGGCCGCGCTCAAGCGCCACCTCGATTCCGTCCGCGCCCACATCAAGGGCCTGTCGGGCAAGAACTACCAGGTCCTCTACGGCCTCAAATCGCTCGACTTCGTGCTCATGTTCGTTCCCATCGAACCCGCCTTCATGCTCGCCGTCAGCCATGATCGCGAGCTCTTCATGGACGCCTGGCAGAAGAACGTCCTGCTGGTCAGCCCGTCGACGCTGCTCTTTGTCGTTCGCACCGTCGCCCATCTCTGGCGCCAGGAAGCGCAGAGCCGCAACGCGCAGGAGATCGCCCGCCGCGGCGCCGACCTCTACGACAAGCTGGTCGCTTTCGTCGTGGACCTCGAAAGCGTCGGCGCGCGCCTCAAGCAGGCGCAGCGGGAATACGATGCCGCGCACGGCAAACTCACCGGCGGCCGCGGCAACCTCATCCGCCAGGCCGAAATGCTCCGGCAGCTCGGCGTCAAGCCGGGCAAGGCGCTGCCGGTGGCGCTGGTCGAACTGGCTGCCGAGACCGCCGGCGAAGCGGCCGTCGTCACCGCCATCGGGCCGGCAGCGAGCGCGAACACCCTACCCGCAGACAACAGCCCCTTGAGGAGCCAGCCATGCCCACCACCACCCTCCTGGTCACCGGGATGAAATCCGACGACTGCCTGCGCATCGTCATGAACGCGATCCAGGATCTGCCGTGCATCGGCCAGGTCGACGTCTCGCTGGCGACCGGCGAGGCGACCGTCGAGCACACGGCGATGGTTTCCGAAAGCGACATCCGCCAGATCATCGAGGAAGCCGGTTATCCGACAGCATAGCGGTCCGCCGCCCGCCGGCCTCGCGCTGCTGCCGCAGGGTGCCGGCGGTTTTCGGGTTGAGCGCGTAACGAGCGACTCGCCGACAAGCTCGGGCGACAAAGGAGGGAGTGCATGATCACCATCTTTGGCATCAGGAACTGCGACACGATGAAGAAGGCCTTCGCCTGGCTCGACCAGCACGGGCTGGCCTACGAATTCCGGGATTACCGGCAGTCAGGCGTCGCCGAAGCCCACTTGCCCGACTGGAACCGGCGCGCCGGCTGGCAGTTGCTGCTCAACACCCGCGGCATCACCTGGCGCAGGCTCGCCGAAGCCGAGCGCGCCGCAGTCGACGAAGCGAAGGCGACACAGCTGATGGCGCAATACCCGAGCCTCATCAAACGACCGGTCCTCGACGCTGGCGATCGTCTGCTGGTCGGTTTCAGCCCCGACAAGTACGCCTTGCTGAGCAATTCCGCGAACCCTGCCGCCGACTGAATTTGCCTGACTACCGCGGCACAGGCGAACCCCGCCGCGCGGGCTGCTCAGGGCGAACGAAAGCACACCCATTGTGTGAAACGAAAAAATCCCGGTCGTGCTGAGCTTGTCGAAGCATGAACGGGATTTTCACCCGCTAGCGGAGTTTTTCAGGTTCAGCGGAGCCCGAAAAACGACAGGACTGCGATGACGACCACGATCAGGCCGACGATGTAGATGATGTTGTTCATGAGATGACCTCGGTGGGATGGAATGACAAAATCGCCTTCAAGAAAGTGATCAACCCGTCAGGAACTTTGACTCCAGCCGTTTCAAGACGGGCGATCTGTAGTCCGACGTACGTCAGGATGCCGATTTGCGATACACCGACGGCAGGTCTGCCGGGCACCTCCCGGGCCGGGTCGCCAGCGTCGGAAGCTGCCCACCGCTGTTAGTGGCTTTTCTGGATGTCGTTCTTCAGGTCGCCTTTGGCCGCCTGGGCGTCGCCGGCAGCGTTCCTGACTTTGCCCTTTTGTTCGAGCGACTTGTTGCCGCTCAACTTGCCCGCGGTTTCCTTGATTTTGCCTGCTGCCTGTTTGACTCGACCCTTGACTTGATCCTTGTTCATGATGCTCTCCTGCAGGTGGATGGGGGCGATTGCCCGCGGCGTCGTGCCAATCGGATGACCGGCGTGGCAGTCAGGATGGCCACAACACGCCTTGCCGTCGGTTCGACAGCGCACAGAGAGGGTGCTGATTTTTCGCCTTCGGCGGCCGCTACGGCCGCCTGACGGCGAGCCGTGACTCGACACTCAGGAAGCGGATCTCTGGTTCGACGTGGTGCGTCGCTTTTCCTACTGTACGCACGCCGCCTTGACCTTTTCGGTGAACGGCTGCGTTCGAATCTGATCGCGATGGAAGTTTCCTTCCGCGACCTCGTGAACTATCTCTGCCGCAAGACGTAGTGTGGTGTCTGACTTGGCAGGATCCCAAATTGCGCCAGTCAGTCGTTCAGACAATCTGGCCATGTCGTGTGAATTTGATCGCGGTAGCGGCGCCGAGTGCATCAGAAGACGGGCCGCCATGAGAATGTGATAGCGGGCCGGCTTGGCCGATGCCGGAACCGTACCGTTACGGAAGAGATACTCCAGCCTGTAGTGAGCGGAAGCGGCGTAGTAGTACGGCTCCAGCCGGTCTTCTGGGCCGAAAATGGACTTCCCGATCTGCTGTAGCAGTGCGCCGTAAGTGCGCGTAGTCCGATGGGGTTCCTCAAGAAAGCTCGACGCGTAGGCACGGATGAGTGTCGTCAGCGTGATGATTCGTGTCTTCTCAACGCCAGAGCCAGAATTGTATTGACGTGAGCGCCTTTCGTAGAAGAGCCGTTGCGGCTCCGGAAAGGTGAGGAAGTACGCCTCCAGCTTCTTCTGGAAATCGGAGAGGGCGATCAGTTGCTCCTCCTTGACCTCGGTTTGCCGATTCGTTGCTTTGACAATGGAGGCGATCACTTCTTCATCGTTTGTTGCGATGATACGAACTGGAATAACGACCGACGAATCGAGCAACTCTTTATTGTCGAACAAAACATGGCTAGTCTGACAGCCGTTGACGATTTGATAGTCCTCAATGTGGAACCGGTTGCCTGTGGTGCGCAGCGTCTTCGCGATAATGGTCACTCCGTTGTTCATAAGTGCAAAGCGAGCTTGATGCGCTTCGGATTGAAGTGATGCCTTAATCTCGCTATTGACCGTGTTATACTCTTGCCAGTCACGAACGTTGTCATAGAAAATGCTCTTGAGAATGCCGCCATTCCCATCATCAAGAAGCGCGAGGAAGTCTGGTGCTGGGAGTAAACCAAGGTAGGCTTCCTTCACGCCAACACTCTCCGGCACGACTGTCTTCGAGGAAAACGTGAAATCTCGCGAAATTGCGTTCTTGGACTCGTTATAGAATTTTTGCAGGATGTCTGCACCGGCGGGAATGAATTCCACCTCTCGAAAGATATTCAGTTGCTGCAAGTCTTCGACAACAGCGCTGCGCCTCGCTTCGAGTGCCTTGTCAACGGACCAGCGGCCCGTAGTTGTGTAGAATAACCGGCAGACAGGATTGCCACGGGTGAACCGGCTGCTCCGTTGATACACCGCCGCCATAATTTCTGCTGCAGCCGTGACGCGATCATTTCGTGGAAGCGTTGGCCGATCTTTGAAGAAGTCGATGACGCCGAAGCCAAACTGCCCAATCTTTGCGGTTTCAAAGGATGACGAGCGTTCAGCTTGGACGAACACGAATGTCGCGTCAATGTGACCGTTCGTTTTGGCTAGCTCTTCGACGAACTCCGGATCCATGACAAGAGCGCCATTGACGATGACAGCTATCGCGTCAATTCCTGTGTCGCCTCCTGATCCAGTAACAACGTCGGCTGTGTCGAATGTGTCTTCTAAGTGACGACCGATAGTGAGGAAGGAGGTGAAGTGCTCGAACCTTGCATCCTCCGGCAGCTGCGATATCAATGCCTCCGCTGAGAACTCGTCGAGCAATGACTTCGTGATTCGATCCATGCGCATCTTCTCGAATAATGATAATTCGGTGTAAGTTCCGGGAGCATTTTCAATGCTTAACGTGCTAGCTAAGCCGAGGGCAAAGTGCAGATTTTTTACGGTCGGCTGGAGCGGGGTTCGTTAGCTTTTATTAGCCAAAAGGAGGGCTTGTACTTTTTCTTGAGCATCGGAATTATTTGCTCGGAAGTTATGGATGTCAGAAACTTTGCGGAGCTCACTTAAAGTAACCAGAGTCCAAATCGGAAAGCGAGTGGCATATCCAACAAGTCCGAAAATGGCGCCACTCCAATTGCTATGGATTAAATGCTGACCAGTGCCAGAATACAATGTGTATATAAGTACAGAAATAGTAATTACCCATAGGGACACCACTTGCGGGACTGTGAAATAAGTAACTCGATATGCTAGCTTGATGGGATCTCCATGGAGCGCCTCAATTGCCGAACGCTCCTCTTGAAGCTGCCGCAGTCGAATTCCAGCCATTTTTCTGCCCAATACTTTCAGTTTCAATACGCAAGAGACAGCTGCTCTTTCGGCACCAGCTTTAATCGCTGGTGTCAAAAAGTTTGCTGCGATGCTTGCGACGATACTTATGAGTATGTCGGTGGGGGTCATAAGCGGTCCTAAATAAGCCTTTCAATATTACAGAATTGATTTAACAATAAATGCAGCCATGCATTTGTCGGAGAACTTATCCGAAACCGCTTAGCGATTGCTTGTGCTTAAATCTAACGTGATGTAGCAGTCCCATTTGACGCAAAACCTTGCGTCAAATGCCCGAAGACAGCAAATCATTTCAGAAAACCCCGCGCCGCAACCGATCAACGGTCGGCTCATCCACGATATATCCATACCGTGGCCTTGTTCATCCTTCCGTCGACCTGCCGGACGTTCGCCAGATCGCCCGATGAATCGGGCTCCCACAGTTGTCATGTGGATATCCCGCGGTATGGTCCTGTAGGAGCCCGATTCATCGGGCGACAGGTGCCTGGCGGAATAGCGGGGTGGCCGGAACGATGATCGAGGCCCATACCGTCAATGGCCTCCCAGACCGCCTAAGCATCGAAGCCAGGACGACGACCAGTCGTTGCCCTGACTGGCCTGTCCAGACTGGCCTATCCAGACTTACCCGCAACTCCCCACTGCCCCGCAGGCGGTACAGAAATCGCAGCCGTCTTTCCGGATCATGGTCAGGTTGCCGCACTCGCCACAGAGTTTGCCGGCGGTGGGCGGGGTGGCGGTGCTGCCGGCCGGGGCTTGCAGGATTCCCATCTGCTGGCGCGGCAGGCCGGACTCGTCGAGGATGCCGAGCATGGCGTAGCGGTGGATGATGAGCTGCGCGAGATAGGCGACGGTCGACGGGTAGGTGGTCTGGCGGCGGGTGCCGGGGATGAAGGCCATGAAGTCGCCGAGCGGTTCGGGGTAGTCGAGGAGTTTCCTGAGCTTCATGCCGATCCACGCCGGGTCGAGGACGCGCATGTCGAGCGACAGGAGCTTGGTCAGGCCGTCGAGCGCGCGCGGGTAGTTGCCCGAAAGCCACACCGAGTAGGGGCGGGTGACGCCGTCGGGCAGGGTGATCTCCTTGAGGCCGAGGACGAAGTCTTCGCTGGTCGCCGGGTTGTAGACGTCGACGGTCCACGAGAGGGTGCCGTCGGTGCCGGTCTTCGGCTCCTTGCGGCTGAACATCGCGTCGAGCACCGGCGTCGTGCCTTCGTGCTCGAAAGCGCCGAGGCGTTCAACGCGGTACTGGATCAGCTGCGCCATCGCGGCGACCACCGAGGGCATGCGCTTCTTTTCGCCGTGCGGCGGGAAGGCCATGTCGAAACCTTCTTCGCCGGCGGTCCTGGCCAGCGATTCGAGCTTGAGCGCCAGCCAGCCATGGTCGTTGGCGCGCATGTCCATCGACAGCGTCTTGGCGACGGCGCCGAGGCCGCGCGGCTGCTCGGGGCCGTTCACCCAGACTTCGAAGGGCCAGCGCCGGTCGTCCTGCTCGACCTGGCCGACGAAGAGCGCGAACTTGCCGTGCCGGTGATCGATCATGTAGGTCCAGGCCATGTTCCCCTCCGGCAGGTAAGGTCGGTTGGGCCAGCGCAGGCTGGCGAGCACCGGCGCCGGCAGCGTCTTGATGGTCAGCCGGCGGTTGGCGTCGCCGGTCTCGAAATCGTGCGGCTGCTTGCGGTCTTCGACCTGTTTCTGCGATTCGACCGTCAGCACCGAGCCGAGCACGCTGTTCGGGCGGTAGGTCGCGAGTCCCTTCAGGCCCGATTTCCAGGCGCTCATGTAGAGATCCTGGAAGTCCTCGTAGGGGTAGTCGGCGGGGACGTTGACCGTCTTCGAGATCGACGTGTCGATGTACGGCGCGACCGCGGCGACCATGTCCTTGTGCGCCTGCGCCGAGATTTCGAGCGCGGTGACGAAGTAGTCGGGGAGCTTGTCGACGTCGCCGCCGCGGTGTTTGTAGAGGCGCCAGGCGTGATCCTCGACGGCGTATTCCTTGAGCGTGCCGTCGGCCATCCGTTTCTTGCGGCTGTAGGTCCACGAGAAAGGCGGTTCGATGCCGTTCGACGCGTTGTCGGCGAAGGCGAGCGAGATGGTGCCGGTGGGGGCGATCGACAGGAGGTGCGAGTTGCGCAGGCCGTGCTTGCGGATTTCGCTCTTGATCTCGGCCGGCAGGCGCGAGGCGAAATTGCCGCCCGAGAGGTACAGTTCGGCGTTGAAGAGCGGGAAGGGGCCACGCTCGCGGGCCAGTTCGGCCGACGCGAGGTAAGCGGTGTCACGCATGAATTCGGAGATGCGGGCGCCCATCGCGGTCGCTTCCGGGCGATCGTAGCGCAGGCGCAGCATGCACAGGGTGTCGCCCAGCCCGGTGAAGCCGAGCCCGACGCGGCGCTTGTTGGCGGCTTCGGCGCGCTGCCGTTCGAGTGGCCAGGCGGTGACGTCGAGGACGTTGTCGAGCATGCGCGTGGACAGCCGGATGACCTCGGCGAAAGCGTCGAAGTCGAACTCGGCGAGCGGGCTGAAGGCATCGCGGACGAACAGGGTCAGGTTGATCGAACCGAGGCAGCAGCAGCCGTACGGCGGCAGCGGTTGTTCGGCGCAGGGGTTGGTGGCTTCGATGACTTCGCAGTAGGAGAGGTTGTTGTCCTTGTTCATGCGGTCGAGAAAGAGGATCCCCGGCTCGGCGTGGTCGTAGGTCGATTTCATCACCTGGTCCCAGAGGTCTTGAGCGCGCACGCGGCGGTAGACCCAGATGCCGTCTTCGCGCTGGAAAGCGCCGGCGCGCCGCATGTCGATGTTCGGCTCGGCGCGGTGCGTCAGTTCGACCTCGGCGTCGGCTTCGACGGCTTCCATGAAGGCGTCGGTGACGGCGATCGAGACATTGAAGTTGGTCAGGTCGCCGTGGTCCTTGGCGTGGATGAAGACCTCGATGTCCGGATGGTCGCAGCGCAGGACGCCCATCTGGGCGCCGCGCCGGGCACCGGCCGATTCGACGGTCTCGCACGAGCGGTCGAAGACGCGCATGTAGGAGACCGGCCCCGAGGCGCGCGACTGGGTGCCCTTGACCAGCGCGCCGATCGGCCGGATCGACGAGAAATCGTAGCCGACGCCGCCGCCGCGGCGCATGGTTTCGGCGGCTTCGGCGAGGGCGCTGTAGATGCCGGGCTTGCCGTCGACGATTTCGACCACCGAGTCACCGATCGGCTGCACGAAGCAGTTGATCAGCGTCGCTGCGAGCGTCGTGCCGGCGGCCGAGTTGATTCGCCCGGCGGGGACGAAACCGTTTTCCTGCGCCCAGAGAAAGCGCGTTTCCCACTGCGCGCGCTGCTTTTCCTCCTCGTTGGCGGCGAGCGCCCGGGCGACCCGGCGACGGACGTCATGAACCGAGGTTTCATTGCCCTTGGCATACTTTTCGACCAGCACCTCGGCGGAGATTTCCTGTTCAGCGAGCGGCATGATGGCGGGTGCTTCAGCGACTGCGGACAGGGGTAGCTGGTGTACGAGTTGGCTCATGGTCGGTCCCTCTGGTGATTGATTGCAAACGAATTGATGCCGTTCAGGCGACCCGGTCGGGCGCTCACGGGCCCGCCGAAGGCGCTGTCTGAACACGCTTAAAGTGCCGCGGCGCGGCCGCGGCCGGCATGGCTGAAAAACCAAAAGCTACTATATGTAGTGGGTCAAGGCAAGACGGTCACTAAATGTAGTTATCCACAGGTCTTCTGGAAAGACCGTGAAATCACCGGCTTGGGCTCGCAGGAGGGGGAAAATTTTTTTTGCGGGGGGTCGGCCGAGCGGCCGAACGAAGCGCCAGCGTTACCCGCTGGCGAGCCCTGCGGTGGCGCGCGCCGGTCCGCGCGACGGGCCGCGCGGCGGCGGCCCGATCGTTCAGCCCGGCTTCTGCCGGTCGCGGGCGGCGTGCGCGACGAGCGCCGCGATGACGCACGAGGCAATGCGTGTTTCGGCGGTGTCGGCGCGGCTGGTGAGGACGATCGGCACGCTCGCGCCGAGAATGATGCCGGCGCTCAAGGCATTGCCGAGGTACTCGAGCTGCTTGGCGAGCATGTTGCCGGACTCGAGGTCGGGGACGACGAGGATGTCGGCGCGGCCGGCCACCGCCGAGCGGATTCCCTTGGTCTTGGCGGCGACGAGCGAGATGGCGTTGTCGAAAGCCAGCGGACCGTCGAGCAGCCCGCCGCGGATCTGGCCGCGGTCGGCCATCTTGCACAGGGCAGCGGCGTCGATCGTGGACTGGATCTTGGGGTTCACGGTTTCAACCGCAGAGAGGATGGCCACTTTCGGTTCAGGGGTGCCGATGATGTGCGCGAGTTCGATCGCGTTCTGGATGATGTCGACCTTCTCCATCAGCGTCGGCAGGATATTGACCGCCGCGTCGGTAATCATCACCGGTCGCGGATAGGTCGGCACGTCCATCAGAAAGACGTGGCTGATGCGGCGATCGGTGCGCAGGCCGGTGCGGCTCGCGATCACCTCGGCCATCAGCTCGTCGGTGTGCAGGCTGCCCTTCATCAGCGCTTCGGCGTCGCCGTTGCGGATCAGGGTCACTGCCATGGCCGCCGCTTCGTGGCTGTGTTTCACGTTCACGATCCGGTGCTGCCTGAGATCGAAGTGGTTCTCCTCGGCGACCGCGCGGATCTTCTGTTCCGGGCCGATCAGGATGGGGTCGATCAGGTTCGCCTCGGCGGCGAGCAGGGCCCCTTTCAGCGATTCGGAGTCGCAGGGATGCACCACCGCCATATCGATCGGCGCCAGGCCTTCGGCGCGCTTCACGAGGACCTGCAGGCGAGCGTACTTGTCCGAAATGGTGATCTCCGGCATCGCCGTGCGCTTGGTGCGGAGCTTCGTCGTCGGCGCCAGCACTTCGGCCCGGCCCGAGACGACCAGCAACTCGTCCTGATTGAGGCAGGTGCAGTCGAGGATGATGTGGTGGTTGTGATCGAACTTCTGCTTGACGGTGAGCGTCACGGTGATCGTGTCGCCGATCGTCACCGGCCGCGCAAAGTGCACCGTCGACTCGATGAGCACCGTCCCCGGTCCGGGGAACTGGGTGCCGAGGGTGGTCGACATCAGCGAGGCTGTCCACATGCCGTGCGCGATGAAATCCTGAAACAGGCCGCTGTGCCGGAACTCGGCGTTGGCGAGCGCAGGATTCATGTCGCCGGACATCAGCGCAAAGAGCCTGACATCCTCCGGGCGCAGGGTACGAATCAGTGACGAGCTGTCACCGATGTTGATTTCGTCGTAGGTTCGACTTTCGAGAAATTCGAGAGGGGTCTCAAAGTGCATGTTCGTGCTCCGGGGAACGCTGACAAGGGTGATCAGAACCAGGTCCGGTATTGTACCGACCACAGCGGATCGTCTGCCATCGGCGCCGCGTCCCGCTGCGGGTCACGCGAGGCCGGCGCCCACTTCCGCCTGTGCGTCATTATGCTGCAGCGCAGCAAAAAAGGGTATGGCGACTGCGCTGTCCATGAGCCCATTGGCGGGGTTGTTGACGTGCATCAGGAAATCCGGCGGGCAACGCAGTAAGCTTTCCCGGCGAAACAATAAATGCTGGCGCCGCAGGAGAACAGGGTGAGCGAAGACAAGGTTGATGCAGGAAGGCTTGACGAGCGGCTGCAGCCGATTCTCGATGCTTACCATTCCGATCCGCTGCAACTGGTGCAGATCCTGCGCGCGACGCAGGAAGCGATCGGCTACCTGCCGGCCGCTGCGCTGACGGCGGTCGCCCGGGCGACCGGCTTGCCACGCGCGCGCGTCGAGGGCGTCGCCGGTTTCTACTCGTTTTTCCATCTGACGCCGGTCGGCCGCTACCGCGTGCTGTTCTCGGACAACATTACCGATCGCATGCTGGGTAGCGGCGAACTGCTCGACCGTCTGTGCAACAAGCTGTGGGTCGAGCGCGGCAAGGTTTCCGAAGATGGCCTGGTCAGTGTGGATACCACCTCGTGCACCGGCATGTGCGACCAGGGCCCGGCGCTGCTGGTCAATGGCCGCGCGCTGACGCGGATGTCGGCCGAGCGCATCGATCGCATCAGCGGGCTGATCCGTTCCGAGACCCCGCTGACGGCCTGGCCGAGCGAGTATTTCGTCGTCGAGGACAACATCCGCCGTCGCGACGCCCTGCTCGGCGCGCAATGGCCGGCCGGCGAAGCGATCCGGGCGGCGATCGCGCGCGGCGCCGAGGCGATGCTCGGCGAGATGAAGATCTCGAACCTGCGCGGCCGCGGCGGCGCCGGTTTCACCACCCACATCAAGTGGGAGTCGGCGCGCCGCGCGCGGGGTAGCGGCGAGCGGCCCACCCGCTACGTCGTCTGCAATGCCGATGAGGGCGAACCGGGAACCTTCAAGGATCGCGTGCTGCTGACCAGCTACGCCGACCTCGTCTTCGACGGCATGAGCGTTGCCGGGGTGACGATCGGCGCCACCAAGGGGCTGCTCTACCTGCGCGGCGAGTATGCCTATCTGCTGCCGGCGCTGCGCGAGAATCTCGCCGCCCGCCGGCGCAGCGGTCTGCTCGGCCCGGCGCTCTGCGGCCAGCCGGGGCTTGATTTCGAGATCGAGATTCATCTGGGCGCCGGCGCTTACGTCTGCGGCGAAGAATCGGCCCTGCTCGAGTCACTCGAAGGCAAGCGTGGTGTACCGCGGATTCGCCCGCCTTTCCCCGTCACCAAGGGTTATCTCGGCCAGCCGACGGTGGTGAACAATGTCGAGACGCTGACCAAGGCCGCGCTGATCGCGGTCAATGGCGGCGCCTGGTTCGCGGGTCTGGGGACCAAGCAGTCGACCGGAACCAAGCTGCTGTCGATCTCGGGCGACGTCGAAGTGCCGGGGATCTACGAATACCCGTTCGGCGTCTCGCTGGCGCAGGTCCTCAACGACTGCGGCGCCGGCAATGCGCAGGCGGTTCAGGTCAGCGGACCGTCGGGCAGCTGTCTCGCGACGCATGAGTTCTCGCGCCACATCGCTTTCGAAGACGTGCCGACGGCCGGTGCCTTCATGGTCTTTGGCGCCCACCGCGACATGTTCGAAGTGGCGCGCAATTTCTCGCATTTCTTCGCTCACGAAAGCTGCGGTTTCTGCACCCCTTGCCGGGTCGGCACCTCGCTGGTCGCCAACTGCATGGACAAGATCGCCAACGGCCAGGGTTCGCAGTACGACATCAACGAAATTTTCAAGATCCATCGCCTGTTGCATGCCGCAAGCCACTGCGGGCTCGGCCAGTCGGCCTGCAATGCCCTCTTCGACACTCTGCACAAGTTTCGCCCGGCCTACGAGCAGCGCCTGCGCTCGCTCGACTTCGAACCCGCCTTCGACCTCGACCAGGCGCTCGCCGCGGCCCGCCAGATGACCGGCCGCGACGATCCGGCGGCGCATTTCGGGCTGGCGGCCCGGGTCCCCCTGGTCGAACGATGAAAGCCTTCGCATGAATACTCAGAACATCCTGCTCGACGGTCTGCCGGTTCCTTTCGAGGAAGGCCAGACGATCATGGAAGCGGCGATGGCGGCCGAGGTCTTCATCCCGCACCTCTGTCACCATCCCGAGTTTGCCCCGCAGGGCAGCTGCAAGCTCTGCACGGTCAAGGCCAGCGGCCGCTACGTCTCGGCCTGCACGATGCCGGCGAAGGACGGCATGGAGGTCGAGAACAATTCGCCCGATCTCAACGACAAGCGGCGGACCATGCTGCAGATGCTTTTTGTCGAAGGCAACCACTTCTGCCCGTCGTGTGAACAAAGCGGCAACTGCATGCTGCAGGCGCTGGCCTATGAGCTGGAAATGCTGTCGCCGCATTTCAACCAGTTCTACCCCGACCGGCCGCTCGATGCCTCTCACCCCGAGGTGCTGCTCGATTTCAACCGCTGCATCCTCTGCGAACTGTGCGTGCGCGCCAGTCGCGACGTCGATGGCAAGCATGTCTTCGCTCTCTCGGGGCGGGGAATCGGCAAGCATCTGATCGTCAATGCCGAGTCCGGGCGGCTCGCCGATACCGATTTCGCGCTCACCGACCAGGCGGCGCACGTCTGCCCGGTCGGCGTCATCCTTGTCAAGCGCCGCGGTTTCGCCGTTCCGATCGGCCAGCGCCGCTACGATGTCGAGCCGATCGGCATGCAGGTCGAGCGCCTCGCGAGGCGCACCGCCAGCGAGCAGGAGGTCTGAGATGGCCGTTGTCGCCTCGCCCCGCAAGCTGCGCCTGGCCACCACCTCGCTCGCCGGCTGCTTTGGTTGCCACATGTCGTTTCTCGACATCGATGAACGACTGCTGGCGCTCATCGAGCGCGTCGACTTCGATCGTTCGCCGCTCACCGACATCAAGCACTGCGGCCCGTGCGACATCGGCCTCATCGAAGGCGGCATCTGCAACGCCGAGAACATCCACGTCCTGCGCGAGTTCCGCCGCCAGTGCAAGGTGCTGATTGCCATCGGCGCCTGCGCGATCAACGGCGGCCTGCCGGCGCAGCGCAACCATCTCGACCTCGGCCAGTGCCTGCAGGAGGTCTATGCCACCTGTCCGGGGATCGTCGGCGGACAGGTGCCGAACGACCCGGAACTGCCGCTGCCGCTGGACAAGGTGCACCCGATCCACGAAATCGTCCGGGTCGATTATTTCATTCCCGGCTGTCCGCCTTCGGGCGAGGCAATCTGGAAGTTCCTGAGCGATCTGCTCGACGGCCGGACGCCCCGGCTGGGGCATCCGCTGCTGCATTTCGACTGAGCTACCGAGGAACGCCATGGACTGCGCGCCGTTCGAACTGGAAACCGCTGCCGCCGACACCGGCAGCCTGCGCCGCGTGGCGATCGACCCGGTGTCACGCGTCGAGGGGCACGGCAAGGTGACGCTGCTGCTCGACGAGAACGATCAGGTGCAGCAGGTGCGCCTGCACATCGTCGAATTCCGCGGCTTCGAGAAGTTCATCCAGGGCCGGCCGTACTGGGAAGTGCCGGTGATGGTGCAGCGGCTGTGCGGCATCTGCCCGGTTTCGCACCATCTCGCGGCAGCCAAGGCGCTCGACCGCGTGGTCGGCGCCGACCGCTTGACGGCGAGCGCCGAGAAGCTGCGCCGCCTGATGCATTACGGCCAGATCCTGCAGTCGCATGCCCTGCATTTCTTTCATCTCTCGTCGCCCGACCTGCTCTTCGGTTTCGAGAGCGAGCCCGGCCGGCGCAACATCGTCGGCGTCGCTGGCGCGTATCCCGAGGTTGCCCGCCAGGGCGTGCTCTTGCGCAAGTTCGGACAGGAAGTGATCCGTCTGACGGCCGGCAAGCGCGTGCATGGCACCGGCGCCATCCCCGGCGGCGTCAATCGTTCGTTGAGTGGCGCCGAGCGCGACGCCCTGCGGGCCGAAATCGACACCCTCGTCGACTGGAGCCAGCAGGCGGTGCACCTCGTCAAGCGCCTGCACACCGCTAATCCGGCGCTCTACGACGTTTTCGGCACTTTCCGCTCGAGTATCCTGTCACTGGTCGGTGCCGACGGCGCGCTCGACTTCTACGAGGGCCGCCTGCGGGCCCGCGACGCCGATGGCAAGATCATCGTCGATGCTTTCCCGGTCAGCGATTACCAGCAACTGATCCACGAGGAAGTCAAACCCTGGAGCTACATGAAGTTTCCCTTCCTCGCCGCGCTCGGTCCGCAGGCGGGCTGGTACAAGGTCGGTCCGCTGGCGCGCGTGCAGAACTGCGACTCGATCCCGACCCCGCTCGCCGAAGGTGAGCGTCGCGAGTTCATCGACCATGGCCGCGGACAGTTGATCCACGCGCCGCTCGCCTACCACTGGGCGCGGATGATCGAGCTGCTGCACGCCGCCGAGACGATCAGGGATCTGCTGACCGACGACGATCTCTGCGGTTCCGACCTCGTCACCGGCGGTGCGCGCCAGCACGAGGGGGTCGGCGTCATCGAGGCGCCGCGCGGCACCCTGATCCATCACTACCACGTCGACGATGACGATCTGGTGACCACCTGCAACCTGATCGTGTCGACGACGCACAACAATCAGCCGATGAACGAGGCGATCCGCTGTGTCGCTCGCCGTTACCTCAACGGGCGCGAACTCAGCGAAGGGCTGCTCAACCACATCGAAGTCGCCATCCGCGCCTTCGACCCCTGCCTGTCGTGTGCCACGCATGCGCTCGGCAAGATGCCGCTGCAGCTCGAACTGCGGGATGCCGAAGGGGGGCTGATCTCGCGCCTGAGGTCGACCGCCTGAGTTGGCGAAGGCAGATTCTCCATGTCGCTCGCACCCATCGTGATTCTTGCCTGCGGCAATCCCAGCCGCGGTGACGACGCGCTGGGGCCCCTGCTGCTCGATCGTCTGCAGGGCTGGCTCGACGAGCAGCAGCTGGCGGACGGATTCGAGTTGATCGGCGACTTCCAGTGGCAGGTGGAACATGCGCTCGACCTCGTCGGGCGGCAGTGCGCGCTGTTCATCGACGCCGGCGAGCACACCCCGGCCCCCTTCGTTCTTGCCCGCGTGGAGGCGCTCGCCCAGACCACTCCGAGCACCCATGCGCTCTCTCCGGCCGCCGTGCTGGCCGTGCTGGCGCGCATCAGCGACCAGCCGCCGCCGCCGGTTTTCGTGCTCTGCGTCGCGGCCGAGCGCTTCGGGCTCGGCGAGGGTTTGAGTGCCGCCGCCGTGCACCACGCGGAGCGCGCGTTCGAGCTGCTGCAAACGCTTTGCCAGGCCTCCCGCCTCGACGCCTGGACTGCGCAGTTGAGCGCCTAATCCTCGGGCATGAGGCCCTCGCTGGCGGGCGCTTCCGGCTCCGGATCGAGTACGGCGGGCGCATTTTCCTGATAGAACACTTCCTCCTCGGGGCCCTTGCCGCTGCTGCTCGTGGACGGTACGGTGACGAGACCCGGAGGCGCCGCCAGGAACGATTCCGGAACGTCCTTGAGCGCTTTGCCCATATAGGCAATCCAGGCCGGCAGCGCCGCCGTCCCACCGGTTTCGCCGCGGCCGAGATTGCGCGGCTGGTCAAAACCGATCCATGAACAGCCGACGACGGTTTGCTGATAGCCGCAGAACCAGGCGTCCACGTGATCGTTGGTGGTGCCGGTCTTGCCGGCCAGATCCCGTCGCTTGAGGGTTGCCGAAGCGCGCGCCGCCGTGCCGTAGATCGTCACATCGCGCAACATGCTGTCCATCAGGTAGGCATTGCGCGGGTCGATCGCGCGCAGGCTGTCGTCGCCGGCCGTCATCGGTTCGGCCTTGGCCAGCACCTGTTTCTTGTCGTCCTGTATTTCCTGCACGATGTAGGGCCGGATACGGTAGCCGCCGTTGGCAAAAACGGCGTAGGCCGTCACCATTTCCCACGGCGTCACCGAGCCGGCGCCGAGCGCCATGGTCAGGTAGGGCGGGTGCCTTTTCGCCTCGAAGCCGAAACGGGTGATGTAGTCCTGGACGAAGCGCACGCCGCTCGCCTGCAGCAGGCGGATCGACACCATGTTCTTCGATTTCGCGAGCGCTGTTCGCATGCGCATCGGGCCTTCGTACCTGCCGTCGTAGTTTTTTGGGGTCCAGTCCTGGCTGCCGGTGACCGTGGCGGGAAAACTGATCGGTTCGTCGTTGAAGACCGACGCCGGCGTGAAACCTTTCTCCAGGGCGCCCGAATAGATGAAGGGCTTGAAGCTCGATCCCGGTTGCCGCCACGCCTGCGTGACATGGTTGAACTTGTTGCGATTGAAGTCGAAGCCGCCAACCAGCGCGCGGATCGCACCGTCGATCGGATCGGCGGCGAGAAAGGCGGCTTCGACTTCGGGCATCTGGACGATCCGCCAGCTGTCCTTGTCATCGGTCTGCAGGCGAATGACCGCGCCCCGCCGCAGGCGCTTGTTTGGCGGCGCCTTGTCTTCGATCATGCCGGCGGCGAACTTGAGTCCCTCGCCGCTGATGGTGACGATTTCGCCGCCGCGCCGGTAAGCGCGGATTTTCTTGCGATCGGCCTGCAGCACGATCGCCGCCTGCAAGTCTTCGGCGTCCTGGAAATCAAGCAGCAGTTCATCGAGCGCCTCGTCCTGCTCGGAGGTGACCCCGGCAAGATCCACATAGGCTTCTGCTCCCCGGTAGCCATGCCGGCGATCGTAGTCGAGAACTCCGCGCCGCAGGCTGGTATAAGCCGCCTCCTGGTCGTCCCGGCGGATCGTCGTATAGACGCGCAGGCCGCGCGTATAGACGTCATCGGGAAAGCGCTCGGCGGCAATCTGGCGCGCCATCTCGGTGACGAACTCGGCGTGTATCGGCGTCTCGTTGGCGTCGCGGCGGATGATCAATGCCTGCCCGAGGGCGGCAGAATGCTGTTCGCCGCTGATGAATCCGAGTTCGTTCATTCGCCGCAGGACATACTCCTGGCGCAGGCGGGCACGCTTCGGATTGACCACCGGGTTATAGGCCGATGGCGCTTTCGGCAGGCCGGCAAGCATGGCCGCTTCGGCGAGGGTGAGTTCGGCCAGGGGTTTGCCGAAATAGATATGGGCCGCGGCAGCGAAACCATACGCCCGTTGGCCGAGAAAGATCTGGTTGATGTACAACTCGAGAATCTGATCCTTGCCCAGGTTGTTCTCGATCTTGAACGACAGCAGCGCTTCATAGAATTTGCGGGTGTAGGTCTTTTCCGATGACAGGAAGAAGTTCTTGGCCACCTGCTGGGTAATCGTCGATGCCCCCTGCCGCTTGCCCCCGCTCAGCAGGTTGGCGTGCAGCGCGCGCAGGACGCCCAGGGTATCGACGCCGCCGTGCTGATAAAAGCGTTCATCTTCGGCCGCCAGGATGGCCTGCTTCATGACCACCGGTACGTCGTCGATGCTGACGACGGCCCGCCGTTCCTCGCCGAATTCGCCGAGCAGAAAGCCATCCGCGGTGTATACCCGTAGCGGAATCTTCGGTCGATAATCGGTCAGAATCTCCAGCGAAGGCAGGTTCGGGTAAGCCAGGCTAATGACCAGCACCGCCAGTGCAACGGCCATTGCCACGATTCCGATGACGACGAGCATCGGATAGATCAACCAGCGGAGAGCAGTAGGCAACAGGGTGTCCGGCGAAGAAGGCGAGAGGTCGGTATTATATTGGAGCCCGGCGGTAAAAAGGCTCGGACATCGAACTGCTGCCGGATCATCAGCCCGTGCCACCTGCGCAACTGCCGACAGGACTGTCCGGAGACCGACGCCGATCACCCTCCTCGCGCTGTCCGGAGTAGACTGCGGACTGTGCGCGGTGCGGGCTTTCGACGGGCCAGGAGCCGTGGTCGCTCGAGGCCGGTCACCTCGGACCGTTGGGAGAAATCGCTTTACATGCCCAGAGCGAGTTGTTAGGATTTGAACAGAATATGCACAAGCACGCTAAGTGTAAATTATTGAAGGGTTTTTTGGGCAAGGGGTGGTGATTTGCAGTTTGATCTTTCGATCTTTAATCCCAAAGCGCGCTCCCTCATCGGTCTCGATATCAGCTCGTCGTCGGTCAAGATGGTCGAACTGGCCAGCGACAGCAAGGGCGGTCATCGCGTCGAGCGATACGCCATCGAGGTCTTGCCGCGCGATGTCGTCTCCGATGGCAACATCGTGAACCTGGAGGCTGCCGCGGAGTCCGTCAGGCGAGCGTGGAAGAAGCTCGCCACCTCGACCCGGCATGTGGCCATCGCCCTGCCCGCGTCACATGTCATCACCAAGAAGATCATCGTTGCCGCCGGCCAGCGCGAGTCGGATCTCGAAATTCTGGTCGAATCCGAAGCCAACCAGTACATCCCGTTCCCGCTCGACGAAGTCAACCTCGACTTTCAGGTCGTCGGCCCGGCGCCGTCTTCGCCCGACGAGATCGAGGTGCTGATCGCCGCTTCCCGCAAGGAAAAGGTCGAAGACCGGGTGGCCGTTGCCGAATCGGCCGGCCTCAAACCGCAGGTGCTCGACGTCGAGTCCTACGCCGTGTTGTCGGCTTTCCAGCTGATCGAGGCGCAACTGCCGGAAAGCGGCCAGGGGCGGATCATCGCGCTCGTCGATGTGGGGGCGAACGTCATGAACCTGACGGTTCTGCGCAACGGTCAGCAACTCTATGCGCGCGAACAGGCTTTCGGCGGCAATCAGCTGACGCAGGATATCGCTCGCCTTTTCAGCATGAGTTTCGAGGAAGCGGAAGCGGAAAAGCGCCGCAATCATCTGCCCGAGAAATACGAAAGCGAACTCATGCATCCGTTTCTCGAAGCGCTGGCCCTGGAACTGTCGCGGGCGCTGCAGTTCTTCTTTACCTCGACGCAGTTCAACCACATCGACCATATCGTTCTCGCGGGTGGCTGTGCCGCCATCGCCGGGGTCGACCAGGTGGTGGCTTCGCGAACCCAGATCAACACCATCATCGCCAATCCGTTCGCCGACATGGTGCTTGCCGAGCGGGTTCGCGAAAATCTCCTGCAGGCGGACGCTTCGTCGCTGATGGTCGCCTGTGGTCTCGCGCTGCGGAGATTCGACGAATGATACGGATCAATCTTCTTCCCCATCGCGAAGAGAAGCGCCGGGCGCGACGGCAGCAGTTCTACGCCTTGCTGGGCATGGTTTCCCTGCTGTCCGGGCTGATTGTCGTCCTGGTTTACTCGATCATTGCCGGCTATCTCTCGAGCCAGGATGCCAGGAACGATTTCCTCAAGAAAGAGATCGCGGTGCTCGACAAGGAAATCGACCAGATCAAACGGCTCAAGGAGCAGAGTGACGCCCTGACCGAACGCAAGCGGATCATCGAATCCCTGCAGCGCGACCGGGCGGAGGCGGTGCGCCTGCTGAGTGAACTGGCCAAGCAGATGCCGGAAGGCGTTTACCTGCGATCGCTCAAGCAGGATGGACAGAAAATCAGCCTTGCCGGTTATGCTCAGTCCGGGGCACGGGTCTCGACGCTGATGCGCAATATTGAAGCCTCGCCGTGGCTCGAAAAACCGCAGCTCCTGGAGATCAAGGCGGTCGCCCTGGACAAGCGGCGGGTCAATGAGTTCAGCATGAATGCCGCGATCAAACGGACCCCCGTCGAACAGCAGGGAGCGAAGAAGTGAAAGCGAACGCTCTTCCGACGATCGATTTCAGAGCGATCCTCAGGGACTTCCAGGATCTCAACCCGCGCGATGTCGGGGCGTGGCCGGTGATCCCTCGGGTCACCGTCCTGCTCGGACTGTTCCTGGTGATCCTGGTCGCTGGCTGGTGGTTCTTCTGGGACGACCAGCTGCGGTCGCTGGAAGCCAAGCAGGAAACCGAACTCAAGCTCAGGAAGGAGTACGTCGAAAAGAAGAACCTCGCCGTGAACCTCGATCTGTACGTCCAGCGTCTGAACGAGATCGACCGCTCCTTCGGTGCGCTGCTGAAGCAGTTGCCGAGCAAGTCCGAAGTCGAATCCCTGCTGGTCGAAATCAATCAGGCGGGGTTGGGACGCGGCCTGCAGTTTGAACTGTTCAAACCCGGCAGCGAACAGATCAAGGATTTCTACGCGGAGTTGCCCATCACCGTTCGCCTGACCGGCAACTACCATGACTTCGGCGCCTTTGCCGGGGATATCGGCAAGCTGTCCCGAATCGTCACCTTGAACAACATCTCGATCGCCACCAACCAGCAGAGCAAGGATGGCTCCCTGGTGATGGACGCCACGACCAAGACCTTCCGCTATCTCGACGAAGAAGAACTGGCGGCGAAGAAAAAAGCGGCCCAGGCGGCGAAGGCGGCGAAGGCCAAGAAGAAATGAAAAGATTGACCGTCCTGTTGTGCAGCATCGCGCTGGCGGCCTGTGCCAGTAACGATCAGGAAGAGCTGCGTGAGTGGATGAACACTGCGGCGCAGGGAGCCAAACCCCGGATCCCCCCACTGCCCGTGGTCGAGCCCTATGAGCCGGTGCCGTATGACGTGACCGAGATCGTCGATCCTTTCAAACTGGCCAAGATGGGGCCGGATGATAAAAAGGGCGGCGGCGGCTTCCGGCCTGACCTCGATCGACCCAAAGAGCCACTCGAGCTTTATCCGCTCGAGTCGCTGAAATACGTCGGCGTGATGACCAGGAAGACGCAATCGTATGCCATCATTCAGGCCGAGAGCACATTGCATCAGATCAAGATTGGAAACTACATGGGACAGAACTTCGGCGTCGTGGTCGACATTTCCGAAGCGGAAGTCACCTTGCGCGAACTCATCCAGGACTCCGCGGGCGACTGGGTGGAGAGGACGAGCACCTTGATGCTGCAGGAAAAGGGAGCAAAATAGATGAGGCAGATCAAACAATGCCTGTTCAGTCTGCTGGCCGTCGTCGGGGTGGCCCTCGGCAGCGTGCATGCGCAGGAGGCGAGCTCCGGCGTCGGGGTCAACTCGATCGAATCCATGAACGCAGTCCAGCAGGGCCCGGTTCTAAACGTCCGGCTCACCTTCAAGGAGCCCCTGCAAGCCCTGCCTGCAGCCTTCAGCGTCGCCAGACCGGCGCGCATTGCGCTGGATTTTCCGAACACCATCAACGGCCTCGGCAAGGCGAGCCAGACGTACAACGAGGGAGACCTGAAAAGTGCCAATATCGTCCAGGCCGACGAACGGACTCGCGTCGTCCTCAACCTCAACAAGGCGATGACCTACGAAGCGACGATCGAAGGCAACAGTCTGCTGCTCGCTCTGGTGCCGAGCGCGACACCCGACAGCACGCTGCCGGTCGAACATTTCGCCAAGGCCCGTCCCGCCGAGGGAGCGAACAGCATTCGCGACGTGAGTTTCCGGCGTGGCGCGGGGGGTGAGGGCCGGATCACCGTCGATCTCAATGACCCCAACGCGGGGATCGACATCAAGCAGCAGGGTTCGATGCTGGTGGTCGACTTCGTCAAGGTGACGGTTCCCGAAGCACTGCGCAAGCGGCTTGATGTGACCGATTTTGCAACGCCGGTGCTGAGCGTGACGACCGTTCAGAAGGGCGTCGACGCGCGCATGACGATCGCTCCCCGCGGGCTCTGGGAGCACAACGCCTATCAGACCGACACCCAGTTCGTGATTGAAGTCAAGCCGATCGTCGAGGATCCCAACAAACTCGTGCAGGGCACGCGCGGCGGCTATCAGGGCGAGAAGCTGTCGCTCAACTTCCAGAACGTCGAGGTCCGCCGCCTGCTGCAGGTGATCGGCGAGTTCACCGGCATGAACATGGTCGTCAGCGATTCGGTCGGCGGTTCGATCACCCTGATTCTCAAGGACGTGCCCTGGGATCAGGCGCTCGACATCATCATGCAGCAGAAGGGGCTCGACATGCGCAAGAATGGAAACGTCATTCTGATTGCGCCGCGCGAGGAAATCGCGACCAAAGAGAAGCTCGAGTTCGAATCCAAGGCGCAGATCGGCGACCTCGAGCCTTTGATCACCGAGAGCTTCCAGATGAACTACATCAAGGCCGAAGCAGTTCAGAAGCTGCTCGTCGATCCCAAACAGACCCTGCTCTCCAAGCGTGGCAGCGCGCTGCTCGACGACCGTTCGAACATCATGTTCGTCAAGGATACGCCGAGCCGCATCGACGATGTGCGGGCGATGATCGCCAAGGTCGATGTGCCTGTCCGGCAGGTGATGATCGAAGCGCGCATCGTCGAAGCCGGCGACAGTTTCGCCAAGAACCTCGGGGTTCGACTCGGTTGGCGGCAAACCTTCCCCGACGGTGCAGTGAGAATCGGTGGCGACGGAACGCAGATCAGAGGCAATCTCGATTCGGCAGCGCAGGTTAACCTGCCGGCCACCCCGCGTGCCGGGACCGCCGGGACCATGTCGTTCATCCTCTTCAACAGCGCACTGACGCAGTTTCTCAGCACCGAAATCTCGGCCCTCGAAGCCGATGGGCGGGGCAAGGTGATCTCCAGTCCGCGGGTGATGACCGCCAACCAGGTCGAAGCGATCATCGAGCAGGGCGTCGAGATTCCTTACCAGCAGGCGACGAGTTCCGGTGCGACCAGCGTCTCGTTCCGCAAGGCCAACCTGTCGCTCAAAGTGAAGCCCCAGATTACGCCAGACGGCAAGATCACGATGACCCTCGACGTCAACAAGGACACGCCGAACACCCGCTTGTCGACCGGTGCCGGGGTGGCCATCGATACCAAGCACGTCAAGACCGAGGTGCTGGTCGAGAACGGCGGCACGGTGGTGATCGGTGGCATCTACACGCAGGAAATCCGCAACAACACGCAGCGGATTCCGTTTTTCGGTGACCTGCCCTATGTCGGTTTCCTGTTCAAGAACCGGGAGTGGATCGACGACAAGACCGAGCTGCTGGTCTTCGTGACGCCCCGGATCGTCGCCGAGAACCTCGCGGTTCGCTGATATCCGCGCCTGGCGCAGCCAAGAGGCCGGCGACGAGCCGGCTTTTTGTTGGCTTGCCTGCGCATGCGATAGAATGAGGCCGTGACAATCGAAGACGACAAATGGAATGTCTACCTGGTCGGATTGATGGGCGCCGGAAAAACGACGGTCGGCAAGGCGCTTGCCAGGCGCCTCGCGTACCGCTTTGTTGACGTCGATCAGGAAATCGAGGCCCGCACCGGCGTCAGCGTGCGGACCATCTTCGAGATCGAGGGCGAGGAGGGTTTTCGCCGACGCGAAGCGCAGGTAATTGCCGACCTCGCCGGCGTCAAGGGGCATGTCGTGGCCACCGGTGGCGGTGCCGTGCTGCTGCCGGAAAATCGGCGGAACCTGCAGGCGAGTGGTTTTGTCATCTATCTCAACGTGCCGCTGGCGACCCTCTACGAGCGAACGCGGCACGACAGGAAGCGGCCTCTACTGCAGGTCAGTGACCCCCGACAGAAACTCCGCGAACTGTACGCGCAGCGAGACCCGCTCTACCGAGAGATTGCCAACCTGATCATCAGCGGCAGCCGGATCACGGTGCAGTCGGTTCTGCAGCTGCTCAGCAAGGAAATGAAAGAAGCATGGAAACGTTGACGGTAGCACTCGGCGATCGCTCTTATCCGATTCACGTCGGGCCCGCGCTGATCGAGCGCAGTGATCTGCTGCTGCCATTTCTCCGTCAGCCGAAAGTCGCGATCGTCAGCAATGGCACGGTCGCGCCACTGTACCTGCCTCGCCTCGCGGGATCGCTGCGTCGCGCCGGAGTCGAGGTCGCCGAGATCGTCCTGCCGGATGGCGAGCAGTTCAAGAACTGGCAAACCCTCAACACCATCTTCGATGCCCTGCTGCAGCGCCGCTGCGAACGTTCGACGACGCTGATTGCTCTCGGTGGCGGTGTCGTTGGCGACATCACGGGCTTTGCAGCCGCCTGTTTTCAGCGCGGCATGCCGTTCATCCAGGTTCCGACGACCCTGCTGGCGCAGGTCGATTCGTCGGTGGGCGGCAAGACGGCGATCAATCATCCGCTGGGCAAGAACATGATCGGCGCCTTCTACCAGCCGCAGCTGGTGCTGGCCGATACCGATACCCTGAATACCCTGCCTGAGCGCGAACTGCGGGCAGGGCTCGCCGAAGTCATCAAGTACGGCCTGATCCGGGATCTGCCTTTTCTCGAATGGCTCGAAGCGCACCTCGATCGACTGCTCTCGCGTGAACCTGCGGCCCTGGCTGAGGCGGTCTGCCGTTCGTGCCGGAACAAGGCCGAAGTGGTGGCCGTCGACGAACGCGAGGCGGGCGAGCGCGCCCTGCTCAACCTCGGTCATACCTTCGGGCACGCGATCGAAACCGGCATCGGCTACGGCGAATGGCTGCACGGTGAAGCGATCGCCGCCGGCACGATGATGGCCGCCGAACTCTCCTTGCGGCTCGACTGGATCAATGCCGGGGAACTGGCGCGGATCGAGCGACTGTTCCGGCATGCCGGCCTGCCGGTGCAGGGGCCGAACCTGGCGGTCGAGCGCTACCTCGATCTGATGTACCACGACAAGAAAGTGCAGGCCGGCAAGCTCCGACTGGTTCTGCTGCAGCGGCTTGGGCAGGCGGTAGTCACCGATGCGGCGCCGCTGGCCGAAGTCCGCCGGGCGATCGGCGAGCGTTGCGCGCATGTCTGAGCTCGCTCCCTACGCCGTTTCGTCGGCCAACTCGCGCGGTCGCTTTCATCCGGATGCCGAGCCTTCCCACCGTAGCGACTTCCAGCGCGACCGGGACCGCATCGTACACTCGACCGCTTTCCGCCGCCTCGAATACAAGACGCAGGTCTTCGTCAATCACGAGGGTGATCTGTTCCGTACCCGGTTGACGCACACCCTCGAAGTGGCGCAGATCGCCCGCGGCATTGCGCGCGCCCTGCAACTCAACGAAGACCTCGTGGAAGCGATCTCGCTGGCGCACGACCTCGGTCATACGCCGTTTGGCCATGCCGGCCAGGAAGCGCTCAACGAATGCATGCGCGACCACGGCGGCTTCGAGCACAACCAGCAGAGTCTGCGCACGGTCGACCTGCTCGAGGAGCGTTACGCGGCCTTTGCGGGCCTCAATCTCTGCTTCGAGACGCGCGAAGGCATCGTCAAGCATTGCTCGCTGGAAAACGCCCGCACGCTTGGCGAACTCGGCAAACGCTTTCTCGATCGCACGCAACCGTCCCTCGAAGCGCAGATCTGCAATCTCGCCGACGAAATTGCCTACAACAACCACGACCTCGACGACGGTCTGCGCGCCGGCCTGATCACCCTCGATCAACTCGCCGATGTGAGCCTGTTCGAGCAGCATGTCGCCGCGGTGCGCGCGCTCTACCCGGGGCTTGCCGGGCGTCGCCTGATCCACGAAACGATCCGGCGGATGATCAATGTTCTCGTCTGCGACCTGATCGACACGACGGCGAGCAACATTGCTCGCCACCAGCCCGGCGATCTTGCCGACATCCGGCTGGGACCGCCTCTGGTCGCGTTCTCGGTGGATTTGGCGAGCGCGCAGCGCCACCTGAAGCGCTTCCTGCGCACCCGCCTCTATCAGCACTATCAGGTCCTGAGGATGGCGAGCAAGGCACAGCACATCGTCTACGACCTCTTCGCCGCTTTCATTGCCGAGCCACGCTTGCTGCCGCCGCAGTATCAGGCCCCGGCCGCTGGTGAACAGGCGCGCCGAGTCGCCGACTACATCGCCGGGATGACCGATCGCTATGCGATCAAGGAGCATCGACGGCTGTTTGCGGTCGGCGAGATCTGAGAAAAAACGGCAAGGGGCGGCAAGGCGAGGAGAAGCATTTTGCCGCCGGGCATCAAGGCGACGGCCAGTCCTTGATGTACGCCTTGAGCAGCTTGTTTTCCATGTTTCGCTCTTCGAGCACTGCCTTGGCGACATCGTGAAAGGACACGATGCCGACGATGGTTTCGCCCTCCATGACCGGCACATAGCGGGTGTGGCTGTCCACCATCATTCGCCGCAACTCGTCGACGTCCATGTCCGGATCGCTGGTCGGCGGATTGGGGTCCATCGCTTCGAGCACGAGGATCTCGGCGATCGGCGGGGTGGGCCCCACCCGACGCTCGCTCTGGCGCTTGGCGAGGATGGCGAGCACCTCGCGGAAGGTCAGCATTCCCGCCAGCTTGCCGGCTTCCATCACGATCACCGAGCCGATGTCGTTCTCCGACATCATGATGACGGCTTCGGAGAGCGGCGTGCCTGGATGGACGGCGAACAGCGCGGAATCTTTGACCTGCAGAACTTCTTTGACCTCCATGTCACCCCCTGGAAATAGGATAGCTGGCTGAGACGATTGTTGGCCGGAAGGATTCTACCAGATGTCCTGCCACATCCGAAGCGCCGAAAAAGGAACAACGCCCGCTTTCGCGGGCGTTGTCGGCAAGCAGAATCCCTGCTCAGACCTTCAGCGCCACCAGCACTTCATCGAGCATTTTCTTGGCATCACCGAACAGCATGCGGTTGTTGTCCTTGTAGAAGAGCGGATTGTCCACCCCGGCATAGCCGGAAGCCATGCTGCGCTTCATGACGATCGAGGTCTTCGCCTTCCAGACTTCGAGCACCGGCATGCCGGCGATCGGGCTGTTCGGGTCGTCCTGCGCGCCCGGATTGACGATATCGTTGGCACCGATGATCATTGCGACATCGGTCTTGGGAAAATCGTCGTTGAGTTCGTCCATCTCCTGCACGATATCGTAGGGCACCTTGGCTTCAGCCAGCAGCACGTTCATGTGACCAGGCATGCGACCGGCCACCGGGTGGATGCCGAAGCGGACATTGACGCCTTTTTCGCGCAACAGCCGGGTGATCTCATAGACCGTGTGCTGCGCCTGCGCAACCGCCATCCCGTAGCCGGGGACGATGATCACGTTCTTGGCCTCGCGCAGCAGTTCGGCGGTGTCCGGAGAATTGATCGGCACCACTTCTCCGGCTGGCTGGGCGCCGTCGGCAGCAGCAGGGGTGCCGCCGGTCGTCCCGAAGCCACCGGCGATGACGCTGATGAAGTGGCGATTCATGGCGGCACACATGATGTACGACAGGATCGCGCCGCTCGATCCGACCAGCGCACCGGTGACGATCAGGAGGTCGTTCGAGAGCATGAAACCGGTTGCCGCAGCCGCCCAGCCCGAGTAGCTGTTCAGCATCGAGACGACCACCGGCATGTCGGCGCCACCGATCGCCATCACCATGTGGATGCCGAAGAGCAGCGCAATCACCGTCATCACGATCAGCGGGGTCATGCCGTCGCTGATCGACTCGGCGTGCAGGAAGCGGTAGCCGAAGTAGATGATGACCAGCAGGCCGGCCAGGTTGAGCCAGTGGCGTGCCGGCAGCAGCAGCGGATTGCCCGAGACCTTGCCCGACAGTTTGCCGAAGGCGATCACTGATCCCGAGAAGGTGACCGCACCGATCAGAATCCCGAGGTAGATTTCCACCTCGTGAATCGACTTCTCGGTCCCCGTCATGTGACCGGAAGCGGCCGGGTCGATGTAGTTGGCAAAACCGACGAGCATCGCTGCGAGACCGACCATGCTGTGCATCAGGGCGACGAGTTCGGGCATCTGCGTCATCTGCACCGTACGCGCAGCGTAGATGCCGATGCTCGCGCCGACCACCATGGCGGCAATGATCCAGGCGTAACCGGCACTGCCGACGTGGGGACCGAAGACCGTCGCGAGAACCGCGATGGTCATGCCGATGATGCCGTAGAGGTTGCCGCGGCGGGAGGTTTCCGGATTGCTCAGGCCGCCGAGACAGAGAATGAAGAGGATCGTGGCTCCGAGATAGGAGACGGTTGCCAGGCTTTCAGACATGTTCATCAACTCCTATTTGCGGAACATAGCCAGCATGCGCTGGGTAACGGCGAAACCACCGAACATGTTGATGGTCGCCAGGACGATGGCGCCGACGGCGAGCCAGCGAATCCAGTCGTCCGGACGGTCAGGCCCGGCCGCCAGCGGTGGCGCGATCTGGACGAGGGCGCCGATGGCGATGATGCTGCTGATCGCATTGGTGACGCTCATCAGCGGCGTATGCAGGGCGGGGGTGACGTTCCAGACCACCATGTAGCCGACGAAGCAGGCGAGGACGAAAACCGTGAAGTGACCGAGGAAGGCCGGCGGCGCCCCGGCGCCAATGAACCCGAAGATCAGCGCGGCGGCGCCGAAGAGCAGGGCCACGGCGGTGCCGGAAGCCGGCGCACCACCCTTGCCGTGCGATTTCTTGGCTACGACCACCGGCTTGGCCGCCGGCGCTGCTGCGGCGGGCGCCGCCGATAGCTTGGGTGCCGGCGGCGGCCAGGTGATCGACCCGTCCTTGACCACCGTCGTGCCACGCAGCACTTCGTCATCCATGTTGACGTCGATCGTTCCGTCCTTGCTCTTGCACAGTTCTTCGGTCAGCCGGAAGAGGTTGGTGGCGTAAAGCGTGCTCGACTGTTTCGACAGCCGGCTCGGCAGATCGCTGTAGCCGATGATCGCCACCCCGTGCCTGATGGTCACCGTTCCCGGTTCGGTCAGTTCGCAGTTGCCTCCCTGCTCAGCCGCCATGTCGACGATGACGCTGCCCGGTTTCATCGACTGCACCATTTCGGCGGTGATCAGCCTGGGCGCCGGCCTGCCGGGGATCAGCGCGGTCGTGATGATGATGTCGACCTCCTTCGCCTGCTTGGCGAAGACAGCCAGCTGTGCTTTCTGGAAGCCTTCGCTCATCACTTTCGCGTAGCCGCCGACCCCCGCCCCTTCTTCCTGGTACTCGACCGGGATGAATTCGCCGCCCATCGACTTGACCTGATCCGCCACCTCCGGGCGCGTATCGTTGGCGCGCACGATGGCGCCGAGACTCGACGCGGTGCCGATCGCCGCCAGACCCGCGACCCCGGCACCGATCACGAACACCTTGGCCGGAGGCACTTTGCCCGCGGCGGTGATCTGGCCGGTAAAGAAGCGGCCGAACTGGTGCGCGGCTTCGATGACCGCCCGATAGCCCGCGATGTTGGCCATCGAACTCAGTGCGTCAAGTTTTTGCGCCCGCGAGATGCGCGGCACGCTGTCCATGGCGAGCACGGTCGCCTTGCGGGCGGCGAGCTGCTGCAACAGTTCGGGGTTCTGCGCCGGCCAGATGAAGCTGACCAGGGTTCCACCCTCGCGCATCAGGCCGACTTCCTCGGCCGATGGGCCACGAACCTTGAAAATGATGTCGGAAGACGACCAGAGAATGCTGGTATCCTCGACGATTCCCGCCCCCGCGGCCCGATAGGCGTCGTCCGAAATATTGGCGGCATCACCAGCACCCGATTCGACGATGACCGTGAAACCCAGCTTGATCAGTTTTTCGACCACCTCGGGTACAGTCGCAACCCGTTTTTCCCCTGCGGCAGTCTCTCTTGGCACTCCGATTGTCAGCGGCATTCAGTCCTCCATGATTCGTTTATTGAGTCCGAGTGTTCCACAAGACCCGTCCGCAAGCTGCGTGACCGGCCTCACCATAAGCGCGACATGACTTTATTGATGCAGAAAACGGTTGGCGCTGACGCTTTTCCGCGCAGCGTGCCCGCGACTGACGCCTGGTCCTCCTGTCCTGGTGCGATCGCAGGCCCCCATCGGCGTCGGCATCGCAGCTTACCACAAGCGTAAACGAGACTTCACCCTGGTGTATTTGCCTCACGATTGGCGATCAATTTCAGGCATGATGCTTGCTTTTCTTATGATTTGTCCGCTGAAGTTCGCTGGCGGCAGCTTCGGCAGCGCCATTCGCCTCTTTTCGGTGCAAGCCAATCACGGGTGCGCACCCGGTTGGTGCGGTGCAGCATCTTGAACGTGCGAGGTATTCCGGTTATAGTCGCGAGTCCCGCGGAGTCGCCCGCCGGCCAGCCCTGCGCCCGATTTCAAGGCTTTTCCGAAAGCAGTGGCGCGGGGGAACGTCTTTGTTTTATGAGGATTCGAGAGTGATGGATTCCGCCATACCTGAAGGGCAGGGGCTTTATGACCCGGCCAACGAGCACGATGCCTGTGGTGTCGGTTTTGTAGCGCACATCCGGGGCAAGAAGAGTCACTCGATCATCGAGCAGGGCCTGTTGATTCTGAAGAACCTCGATCACCGCGGTGCGGTAGGTGCCGACCCGCTGATGGGCGACGGTGCCGGGATCCTGATCCAGATCCCTGACGCTTTTTTCCGCGAAGAAATGGCCAAGCAGGGAATCCAGTTGCCGCAGCCGGGCGATTACGGGGTCGGGATGGTCTTTCTGCCCAAGGAGTCGGCTTCCCGTCTCGCCTGTCAGGAAGAAATCGAGCGTGCGGTGCGCACCGAGCACCAGGTCGTTCTCGGCTGGCGCGACGTGCCGGTCGATCATGCCTTGCCGATGTCACCGACCGTACGCACCCGCGAGCCGGTGATCCGTCAGATCTTCATCGGTCGGGGCCCGGACATCATGGTCACCGACGCCCTCGAGCGCAAGCTCTACATCATTCGGCGCAGTGCAGCCAACGCCATTCAGGCGCTCGGGCTCAAGCACAGCAAGGAGTTCTATCAGCCGTCGATGTCGGCGCGGACCATCGTGTACAAGGGCCTGCTGCTCGCCGATCAGGTCGGCGAGTATTTCACCGACCTCAAGGATCCGCGCTGCATTTCAGCCATGGCGCTGGTTCACCAGCGTTTCTCGACCAATACCTTCCCGACCTGGCATCTCGCCCATCCTTTCCGGATGATTGCCCACAACGGCGAGATCAACACCCTGCGCGGCAATTACAACTGGATGCGCGCGCGCGAGAAAGGCACCTCGTCGCCGCTCCTCGGGGCTGATCTGGAAAAGATCTGGCCGCTGATCTACTCCGGTCAGTCCGATTCCGCTTCCTTCGACAACGCGCTCGAACTGCTGGTCATGGGCGGTTATCCGCTCGCGCACGCAATGATGATGCTGATTCCCGAAGCCTGGGAGTCCCATACGCTGATGGACGAGCGGCGAGGCGCCTTCTACAAGTACCACGCGGCGATGATCGAGCCCTGGGACGGTCCGGCGGCCGTCGCCTTCACCGACGGGCGGCAGATCGGCGCCACCCTCGACCGTAACGGTCTGCGCCCGGCGCGCTACCTGGTGACCGATGACGACCTCGTGGTGATGGCGTCCGAAGCCGGCGTGCTGCCGATTCCCGAGGAGCGGATCGTCAAGAAGTGGCGTCTGCAACCGGGCAAGATGTTCCTCATCGACCTGGACCAGGGACGCATCATCGACGATGCCGAACTCAAGGATACGCTCTCGCAGACCAAGCCGTACCAGGACTGGCTGAGCCGCATCAACATCAGACTCGACGATTTGCCGGTGCCGGACGGTGTTCCCGAGACCCGCTTCCCGGCGTCCTTGCTCGACCGTCAGCAGGCGTTCGGCTATAGCCAGGAAGATCTCAAGTTCATCCTCGAACCGATGGCGAGTTCAGGAGAGGAAGCCACCGGGTCGATGGGCAACGATTCCCCGCTGGCGGTGCTCTCGAACCGCAGCAAGCCCCTGTTCAACTACTTCCGGCAGCTGTTCGCGCAGGTCACCAACCCGCCGATCGACCCCATCCGCGAGCAGCTGGTGATGTCGCTGGTCTCTTTCATTGGCCCCAAGCCGAACCTGCTCGGGATCAACGAAATCAATCCGCCGTATCGTCTCGAGGTCGCCCAGCCGGTCCTCGACGTCGACAACATGGCAAAACTGCGCCACATCGCGACCTACACCGGCAACAAGTTCCACTCGGCCGAACTCGATATCTGCTATCCGCTGGCCTGGGGCAACGAGGGCGTCGAGGCCCGCCTCGCCTCGCTGTGTGCCGAAGCCGAGGACCACGTGCACAAGGGCTCGAGCATCCTGATCGTCTCGGATCGCCGGATCGATGGCGAGCACGTCGCGATTCCGGCCTTGCTTGCCACCTCGGCCGTCCATCACCACCTGGTCACCAAAGGCTTGCGCACCCGGGTCGGACTCGTCGTCGAAACCGGTGCTGCCCGCGAAACGCATCACTTTGCCTTGCTTGCCGGTTATGGTGCGGAAGCGGTGCACCCCTATCTGGCGTTCGAAACGCTGCAGCAGATCGCGGGTGACGCCGAAAAAGGTCAGAAGGCGATCAAGCACTTCATCAAGGGCGTCGGCAAGGGGCTGCTCAAGGTGATGTCGAAGATGGGCATTTCCACCTACATGTCCTACACCGGGGCGCAGATCTTCGAAGCGGTCGGGCTGCAGAAGAAACTGGTGGACAAGTACTTTACCGGGACCTCGACGCAGGTCGAAGGGATCGGGGTGTTCGAGGTCATGGAAGAAGCCATCTGCCTGCACAAGCAGGCCTTCGGCGACGATCCGGTCCTGGCGACGATGCTCGACGCTGGCGGCGAATACGCTTTCCGGGTGCGCGGCGAGGAACACATGTGGACGCCGGAGGTGATCGCCAAGCTGCAACACTCGACGCGTACCGGCAAGTACGAGACGTACAAGGAATACGCCACGCTGATCAACGACCAGACGCGGCGGCACATGACCCTGCGCGGCCTGTTCGACTTCAAGCCCGCCGGGCCGGCCGTGCCGCTCGCCGAGGTCGAGCCGGCGAAGGAAATCGTCAAGCGCTTCACGACCGGTGCGATGTCGCTCGGGTCGATTTCGACCGAAGCGCACAGTACGCTGGCGATCGCCATGAACCGCCTGGGCGGCAAGTCGAATACCGGCGAAGGCGGCGAAGACCCGGCCCGCTTCAAGCGGCTCAATGGCGGCGAGATGGTATCCGACGTCATCGGCAAGAGCCGGGTTGAGCGCGATTACCAGTTACAGTCCGGCGACAGTTTGCGCTCGGCGATCAAGCAGGTGGCTTCCGGACGTTTCGGGGTCACCGCCGAGTACCTGGTCAATGCCGACCAGCTCCAGATCAAGATGGCGCAAGGCGCCAAGCCCGGCGAGGGGGGGCAGCTGCCCGGCCACAAGGTTTCCGAATACATCGGTTTCCTGCGCCACTCGGTGCCCGGCGTCGGGCTCATTTCGCCGCCGCCGCACCACGACATCTACTCGATCGAAGACCTCGCACAGCTCATTCACGACCTCAAGAACACCAACCCGCAGGCCTCGATCAGCGTCAAACTGGTTTCCGAAGTCGGTGTCGGGACGGTCGCCGCCGGCGTCACCAAGGCCAAGGCCGACCACCTGGTGATCGCCGGCCACGATGGCGGAACCGGTGCCAGCCCGCAGTCGTCGATCAAGCACGCCGGTTCGCCGTGGGAACTCGGTCTTGCCGAGACGCAGCAGACGCTGGTGCTCAACCGCCTGCGCGGGCGTGTGCGGGTGCAGGTCGATGGCCAGATCAAGACCGGCCGCGACGTCCTCGTCGGCGCGCTGCTCGGTGCCGACGAGTTCGGCTTCGCGACCGCACCGCTGGTCGTCGAAGGCTGCATCATGATGCGCAAATGCCATCTCAATACCTGTCCGGTAGGGGTGGCGACGCAGGATCCGGTGCTGCGTCGCCGCTTCTCGGGTCAGCCCGAGCACGTCGTCAATTATTTCTTCTTTGTCGCCGAGGAGCTGCGCGAACTGATGGCGCAGATCGGTGTGCGCACCTTCAACGAGTTGATCGGTCGTTCCGACCTGCTCGACATGCAGAAGGGGATCAGCCACTGGAAGGCAGAGGGACTCGACTACAGCCGCATCTTCCACCGCCCGGAGAACAAGGTCGGCACGCCGGTGTTCCAGTGTGAACAGCAGGACCACGGTCTCGCCAAGGCGCTCGACAATCAGCTGATCGAACTCGCGAAACCGGCTCTCGAGCGGCGTGAGCGGGTGAGCATCGACCTGCCGGTACGCAACATCAACCGCACCGTCGGCGCCATGCTCTCGGGCCGCATCGCCGAGCGCTACGGGCACGCGGGGCTGCCCGACGGGACCGTCAA
Source organism: Candidatus Accumulibacter jenkinsii (assembly GCA_036625225.1). Taxonomy (GTDB): domain Bacteria; phylum Pseudomonadota; class Gammaproteobacteria; order Burkholderiales; family Rhodocyclaceae; genus Accumulibacter; species Accumulibacter jenkinsii. Next base: position 368,760 of record JAZKUF010000003.1, read on the forward strand.
CATCCTCCTCAAAGGCACCGCCGGTCAGACTTTCGGCGCATTTCTCGCACGTGGCGTGACCATCGACCTGATCGGCGAAGCCAATGATTATGTCGGCAAGGGGCTCTCGGGAGGGCGGCTCATCGTCCGCCCGAACGTCGCCTTCCGCGGCGAGACACCGAACAACATCATCGTCGGCAACACCGTCCTCTATGGCGCGACCGAAGGTGAAGCCTTTTTCGCCGGGGTTGCCGGCGAGCGCTTTGCCGTCCGCAATTCGGGCGCGACCGCCGTCGTCGAAGGCGTCGGTGACCATGGCTGCGAGTACATGACCGGCGGTACCGTCGTCGTCCTCGGCATGACCGGCCGCAATTTCGCTGCCGGCATGTCCGGTGGCGTCGCCTACGTATTCGACGAGGACGGGACTTTCGAGTCACGCTGCAATATGGCACAGGTGTCGCTGGAACCGGTCGAGGAGGAACTCGCCGCTCGCCAGGGCAGCGATGCCGGTGACGACCTGGAAGGTCACGGCAAGGTCGATGTCCGCCATCTCGGTGTGATCGACGAAGTGCTGCTCAAGGGGCTGGTCGACAAACACTATCGTCTCACCGGCAGCCGGCAGGCACTGCGCCTGCTCAATGGTTGGGAGCGGTATCGCCGACGCTTCGTCAAGGTCATGCCGCACGAATATCGGCGAGTGCTCAGCGAACGGGCAGCGAAAAAGCAACTGGAGGCAGCGTAACCATGGGTAAGCCGACTGGATTCATCGAGTACCAGCGCCTGGCCGAGGCCAGCGAGCCGGCCGTTTCACGGGTCAAGCATTACCGCGAGTTCGTCAGGGTGCTGAGCGACGAGCAGGCGAGCCTGCAGGGCGCCCGTTGCATGGATTGCGGTATCCCCTTCTGCAGCACGGGTTGCCCAATCAACAACATCATTCCCGACTGGAACGACCTGGTTTATCGTGGCAACTGGGAGCAGGCGCTGGCGGTGCTGCATTCGACGAACAACTTCCCCGATTTTACCGGCCGGATTTGCCCGGCGCCGTGTGAAGCCGCGTGCACGCTCAATATCAACACCGATCCCGTGGGCATCAAGTCGATCGAACATGCGATCGTCGACAAAGGCTGGGAAAAGGGCTGGATCGTGCCGCAGCCTCCCAAGTTCAGGACCGGCCGGAAAATCGCCATCGTCGGCTCCGGTCCCGCCGGTCTTGCTGCCGCGCAGCAACTGGCGCGGGTCGGGCACACGGTGGTGGTGTTTGAAAAGAGCGATCGCGTAGGTGGCCTGCTGCGCTACGGTATCCCGGATTTCAAGTTCGAGAAGTCACATATCGACCGGCGCGTCGAGCAGATGCAGGCCGAGGGTGTCGAGTTCCGGGTCAGCCGGGAGGTCGGCGGCAGCGGCGCCAACGCCGTGCCGGCAGGCGAACTGCTGCGCGAGTTCGATGCCCTGATCGTCGCCGGTGGCGCCGAGTGTCCGCGCGACCTGAACGTTCCCGGCCGCGATCTCGACGGCGTCCATTTCGCCATGGACTTCCTGCCGCAACAGAACCGGGTCAATGCCGGCGACCAGGTACCGGCGCAGATCATGGCCACCGGCAAGCGGGTGGTGGTCATTGGCGGAGGCGATACGGGTTCCGACTGCGTCGGCACCAGCAACCGTCACGGGGCGCTGTCGATCATCCAGTTCGAGCTGATGCCGCAGCCGCCCGTGCAGGAAAACAAGAGCCTGACCTGGCCCTACTGGCCGCTGAAGCTGCGTACCTCGTCTTCGCACGAGGAAGGTTGCGAGCGCGATTTCGCCGTCTCGACCAAGGCGTTCATCGGCGAGAACGGCAAGCTGACGGCGATCAGGGTGGTGCGTGTCGACTGGCAGGACGGACGCATGAAAGAGGTGGCGGGCAGTGAAGTCGACCTCCCGGCCGACCTGGTATTGCTGGCCATGGGCTTCGTTTCGCCGGTCAGGCAGGGTCTGCTCGAGCAGTTGTCGGTCGAGCTCGACGCCCGTGGCAATGCCAGGGCGAGTACCGACGGCGCGGGCTGTTACGCGACCAGCGTGCCGAAGGTGTTTGCCGCTGGCGACATGCGGCGCGGGCAGTCGCTCGTCGTCTGGGCGATTCGTGAGGGTCGGCAATGCGCGCGCGAGGTGGATGCTTTCCTCATGGGGCGCTCCGACCTGCCCCGCTGAACGAGCGCTGCGTGCCGCGCAGCCGCTTTCGCCGGGCAGATGGCCATCGAAGTCGGCGGGAGGAGCCGCTGCTGGCGTATACTTGCTGCTAACGGAGTGCCGGATGACCGTCATGATGCGCCCGGGCCGGCTGGCACACAGTCAAGCGTGAAGTTCTTGTCAGCTTTTCTCGGCCGGACCTGAAATAATGAATCCGAAGCAAGGGCTGGCCGTTGCCCCTGCTTCGCTTTGTTCGCCCGCTTCCCGTTGCCGAAAGCCCGCCATTTCCGGCCGCTGCAGAGGCGCCCACCGTACCGTCTGACCGAGTTCCAATTCATGAATATTGTCATTCTTGCCGCCGGGCAAGGCAAACGCATGCATTCGAATCTGCCCAAGGTGCTCCATCCGCTGGCCGGCAGGCCGCTCGTTTCGCACGTCCTTGACACCGCCCGCAGTCTCGCGCCGCAGACCCTGTGTCTGGTCCATGGACACGGCGGCGAGGCGGTGAGGGCCGCGATCGACGCACCCGACCTGACCTGGGTGCTGCAGGAGCCGCAGCTCGGCACCGGCCATGCCGTCATGCAGGCCCTGCCCTGTCTCGGCGACGCTGGCGTGACGCTGGTACTTTATGGTGACGTGCCGCTGATCCGGGCGGAAACGCTGCGTCAACTGATGCACGCCGCCGGTGACGCGGTCGCCATTCTCACCCTCGAAATGGTCGACCCGGAGGGTTACGGCCGCATCGTGCGTAACGCCGCCGGGGTCATCGTCAGCATCGTCGAGCAGAAGGACGCTTCGCCTGCACAGCGCCTGATCCGTGAAATCAATACCGGCATCATGGCGCTGCCCACGGCCAGGCTGGCCGAATGGCTGGCTCGCCTGTCGAATGACAACGCGCAGCAGGAGTACTACCTGACCGACATCGTCGGCCTGGCGGTTGCCGCCGGGGTGCCGGTCCACAGCACGCATCCCGCCGCCGAGTCCGAGGTGCTTGGCGTCAATAGCAAGGTGCAGCTCGCTGAACTCGAACGGGTCGCCCAAGGGCGGATTGCCGAGCGCCTGATGGAGCAGGGCGTGCGCCTGGCCGACCCGGCACGCATCGACGTGCGTGGCGAGCTGGTCTGCGGGCGTGATGTCTTCATCGACGTGAATTGCGTTTTCGAGGGCAAGGTCGTGCTCGAGGAAGCCGTCGAGATCGGTCCCGCCTGTGTGCTGAAGAATTCCCGGGTCGGCGCGGGCTCACGTCTGGCGGCCTTCAGTCACCTGGACGGTGCGGTTGTCGGGCCGGACGGCGTGATTGGCCCTTTCGCCCGCCTTCGTCCCGGCACCGAGCTTGCTGCCGGCGTTCATGTCGGCAACTTCGTCGAGATCAAGAACAGCAGGTTCGCCGCCCGGGCGAAGGCCAATCATCTCGCTTACATCGGTGACGCGACCGTCGGCAGCCGGGTGAACATCGGCGCCGGAACGATCACCTGCAACTATGACGGTGCCAACAAATTCCAGACGATCATCGAGGACGATGCCTTCATCGGTTCCGATACGCAACTCGTCGCACCGGTCACGGTCGGGCGCGGCGCAACCCTCGGTGCCGGCACGACACTGACCCGAGACGCTCCGCCAGACACGCTGACGATCTCGCGCGCCCGGCAGATTTCCATCCCCGGCTGGAAACGGCCGCAAAAAACCAGGAAGTGATCTGACCATGTGTGGCATCGTTGCTGCGGTCGCCGACCGCAATATCATCCCCGTTCTCCTCGAAGGGCTGCGCAAGCTCGAATACCGCGGCTACGATTCGGCCGGACTCGCCCTGATCGACGAGCGTGGCCTGCATCGCCTGCGCTCGGTCGGCCGGGTCGCCGAACTGACCGCGCAGGTCGATGAATCGCAGGCCAGCGGCTGTACCGGCATTGCGCATACGCGCTGGGCGACCCACGGCGTTCCCTGCGAACGCAATGCCCACCCGCATATTTCCCAGGGGTTGGCGGTGGTCCACAACGGGATCATCGAAAACCACGAGCCACTGCGCGAACGCCTGACGGTCCTCGGCTACGATTTCACTTCGGATACCGACACCGAAGTCGTGGCGCATCTGATCGCCCACGAACTGAAGAACACTCCGGACCTGTTGACCGCCGTTCGCCAGGCGGTTGCCCAACTGCAGGGCGCCTACGCGATCGCCGTCCTGCGCGAAGCGGATCCGCTGCGCGTCGTGGTCGCCCGCGAAGGCGCCCCCTTGCTGGTCGGGCTCAGCGATGACGCCTGCTATGCCGCCTCGGACGCCTCGGCGCTGGTCCAGGTCACGCGCCGGATGGTCTATCTGGAGAACGGCGACTGTGCCGAGCTGATGCGCGGCAGCTATCGCATCACGCGGGTCGATGGCACCCCGGTCGAACGTCCCGAGAGCGAATCGCAGCTGTCGGCCGAAGCCATCGAACTCGGCCATTACCGGCACTACATGCAGAAGGAGATCTTCGAGCAACCGGTGGCCCTGGCCAATACCCTCGAAATGCTGGGAGCGGCTCGCAGCATCCAGCCCGGAATTTTCGGCGCCGAGAGCGACGCCACGCTCAGGGAGGTCCGGCAGGTGCTGATCATCGCCTGCGGCACCAGCTATCACGCGGGCCTGGTGGCCCGCTACTGGCTCGAAGCGATTGCCGGCATGGCCTGCTCGGTCGAGGTCGCGAGCGAGTATCGCTACCGCGCATCGGTACCGGACCCGCAGACTCTGGTGGTGACCATCTCGCAGTCGGGCGAGACGGCCGACACCCTGGCTGCGCTGCATCATGCCAAGGCGCTCGGCATGATGCGCACGCTGTGTATCTGCAACGTTCCCGAATCCTCCTTGGTGCGCGAGAACAGCCTGCGTTTCATTACCCGCGCCGGTCCGGAGATCGGCGTTGCCTCGACCAAGGCGTTTACCACCCAACTCGCCGCCCTTTATCTGCTGACCCTGGTCCTGGCCAAGGTTCGCGGGCGTCTCGACGCGCAGGAAGAGGCGGCCGAACTGCATGCGGTCCGGCACCTGCCGATGGCGGTCGCCAAGATCCTTGAACTGGAACCCGAAATTCGCGAATGGGCAGAGTGCTTCTCGATGAAGCAGCACGCCCTCTTTCTCGGGCGCGGACGGCACTACCCGATCGCCATGGAAGGTGCGCTCAAGCTCAAGGAGGTCTCTTATATCCACGCCGAAGCCTACCCCGCGGGCGAGTTGAAGCATGGCCCGCTGGCCCTGGTCGATCGCGACATGCCGGTCATCGCCGTCGCGCCCAACGACGCGCTGCTGGAAAAACTGAAGTCGAATCTGCAGGAAGTGCGCGCGCGCGGCGGCGAACTCTATGTGTTTGCCGACATGGATAGCGAGATGAAGGGGACCGACGGAATTCACGTCCTCCACCTTCCCGAGCATTATGGCGCGCTGTCGGCCCTGCTGCATGTCGTGCCGCTGCAGTTGCTCGCCTACCATGTTGCCCTGGTGCGCGGCACCGACGTCGACAAACCACGCAATCTGGCAAAATCGGTGACTGTCGAGTAGTCATCGGCTGGTCGTTCTCGCGGCGGCCAGCCACCAGCCTCGAAGACTTGACTCCACCTCGGTCGGTCGGCGATACTGCCGGGGCGATACTGCTGGCTGGCAATCTGTCCGTCCTTTGACGACCCGCTCTGGCGCCTCGATCCGTCGGCCTGCTCGGGGGTGTCTCGTCCCATAGGATGCCCGTGATGAGACTTTCGCTGCGTTTTGTCCTGCCCCTGGTGCTCGTTCTGGCCGCCTTCGCCTACGCCATCGTGCCCCTGGTGGACCAACTCACCCTGCGCTGGTTTGTTCGCGACATCGACATCCGCTCGACGCTGATCGCCAATACCATCGGCGAATCCCTGCTCGATCAGCTCGCCGCCGGTTCGAAGGTCAAGACGGCCAACTTCTTCGTCCGCATCACCCAGGACGAACGGCTCTATGCGATCGGCTATTGCGCGACACCGGAGAGCTCCCCGGTGGCGTCAAAGCTGCTTCCCGCTGATATCCGTTGTGACAATCTCGCCCGCTTCGAGACCTCTGGCGACCACGTCCTCAAGAGCACCAGCGGTCCGCTGCATGTCGCCGTCGAGGCGCTCGAAAGGGATGGTCAGGCGGCTGGCAAGCTGGTCCTCGTCCATGACATGAGCTTTGTCGAACGGCGCAGCGAGGAAACCCGACGCTATGTCTTCTTCTTCTTCGCCGGGCTCGCCATCGTCGTTTCGCTGATCACCGTGCTCATCGCCCAGCTCTCGTGGCGAGGCTGGGTACAGGGAATGCGTGCCCTGCTGCATGGCGAAGGCCCGTTTCGTCAACCCGTAGCCCGATCCACGCGCCAAACCCTGCCCGAATCGCCCGAGTTCCAGCCCATCGCCCGCGACCTGCGCCGGCTGATCCGGGACCTGGAGGAGGCAGCCCGTTCGCGCGACGAAAGTCAGACCACCTGGACATCGGAATCGCTGCGCGCGATCCTGCAGGGAGAATTGCGCGGCGAGGATGTGATCATCGTTTCCAACCGCGAGCCCTACATCCATCAGAAGAAGGGTGACATGATCGATCTGCAGCGCCCGGCAAGCGGTCTGGTGACGGCCATGGAGCCGATCATGCGCGCTTGCTCCGGCACCTGGATTGCTCATGGCAGCGGCTCTGCCGACCGCGACGTGGTGGACAGTCATGACCGTGTCCAGGTCCCGCCGGAAAAGCCCGCCTATCAGATCCGCCGCGTCTGGCTGAGTGCCGAGGAAGAGGCGGGCTACTACTTCGGCTTCGCCAACGAAGGTATCTGGCCGCTGTGCCATATCGCCCACGTGCGGCCGATCTTCCGCTCATCGGACTGGACGCACTACGAGGTGGTCAACCGCAAGTTTGCCCGCGCCGTGGTCGACGAGGCAAAGACCCCCGCGCCGATCGTGCTCGTTCAGGATTATCATTTTGCCCTGTTGCCGCGCATGATCCGCGAGTTGCTGCCGGAAGCGACGGTGATCACTTTCTGGCACATTCCCTGGCCCAATCCCGAATCCTTCTCGATCTGCCCCTGGCGCGAGCAGATCGTCACCGGCATGCTCGGCAGCAGCATCCTCGGTTTTCACACCCAGTCCCACTGCAACAACTTTGTCGATACCGTCGATCGGCTGCTCGAAGCCCGAGTAGACCGCGAGTCGTTCTGCGTCAGCCTCACCGGACATACGACGGCGGTGCGCCGCTACCCGATTTCGATCGATTGGCCACCAGCACCGGAAATGCTGGCCAAACCGGTTGCCGAGTGCCGTGAAGAGATCAGGCGCGATAACGGTTTGCCTGGTGAACACGTGGTCGGCATCGGCGTCGATCGACTCGACTACACCAAAGGCATCATCGAGCGCTTTCGCGCGATCGAGTGTCTGCTCGACCTCAAGCCGGAATGGATCGGCCGCTTCAGCTTTATCCAGATCGCTGCGCCGACCCGTTCCAGCATCGAGGAATACCAGTCGCACGAAGCCCAGGTGCGGGCTTTGGCGCAGCGCATCAATGATCGTTTCAGTCGCGCCGGGCCACCGCCGATCGTACTCCGGATCGAGCATCACGAAGCCCGTGAGGTGTATGAGTACTATCGGGCGGCCGAACTCTGTTTCGTCAGCAGTCTGCACGACGGCATGAACCTGGTGGCCAAGGAATTCGTCGCCTCGCGGGACGACGAGGGCGGGGTGCTGATTCTCTCCCAGTTCACCGGCGCCGCCCGCGAGTTGCCTGAAGCGCTGATCGTCAATCCCTACGATGCCGACCAGTGTGCCGCCGCTCTCCATCTGGCGCTGACCATGCCGGCGAACGAACAGCGCGATCGCATGCGCCTGATGCGTAATCTGGTCGCTGAATTCAATGTTTATCGCTGGGCCGGGCGCATGCTGCTCGACGCCGCCATCATGCGTCGCCGGGGTCGTCTGCCGGATAATGCGGCGGTGGCGACGGCCGGCGGCAGCAATGGCTAGTCGCCAACGACCCGCGCGTCGGCACGGCGCCCTGCCCGTCGCGCGAACCGACTGGGCCTACTTTCTCGACGTCGATGGCAGCCTGATCGAAATCGCCGAGAGTCCTGACGCCGTACAGGTCGACGAGGCTTTGCCCAAACTGATCGCGGCACTGCACAGCGCCTGCGATGGCGCACTGGCGCTGATCAGCGGACGCACGCTTGTCGACCTTGATCTCCGCCTGGGTTGCGGAAACATTCCGCTCGCCGGTCAACATGGGCTTGAATGGCGTGATGCAACGGGTCGTAGGCGATCGCACAGCGCATCGGCAGGCGCCATCCGCCAGCTGCGCCAGCAACTCGAACTCCTGGTCGGGCGTCATCCCGGCCTTCTCCTCGAGAACAAGGGACTGAGTGTTGCTCTTCACTATCGCCAGGCGCCGCGACTGGCTTCCTGGCTGCACCGCTTGCTCACTGGCTGGGTTGCGCAGCGCAGTGATCTGCAGTTGCAGAAAGGCAAGCGAGTCCTCGAAATCAAGCCGGCCGGTTTTGACAAGGGCACCGTGATCACAGAATTCATGGCCGAGGCGCCGTTCTGTGGTCGCATTCCGGTGTTCATCGGCGACGATGTGACCGATGAATGTGGCTTTATCCCGGTCAATTCTGTCGGCGGGTATTCGATCAAAGTCGGGCCAGGTCGCACTGCGGCCCGCTATCGCCTGCACGACGTGGCTGCTGTCCGGCAATGGCTGACCGGTGCCCTTTCCATACCCGTCAACATTTCCGGAAGCGGCTGAAGGGTTTCGATCAGCGCTGCTACCGTCGTCGCGCTGTCGGATCGGTAGCTCGGCGAGCCGAGGTTCCGCCGGTTCAGCACGGCCTCGACGGATCGGCTTCAGTCGCCGGCCATGCGATAGTCGTTGTCGATCCAGGCGCTGACGCTGCTGCTGCTGAACCTGAAGCGCGCATCGACGCGGACCTGCGCCAGCGGTTCACCCAGGCTGTCGTAAGCGGCAAGCAGTGCGTGCGGGTCGTCTTCGTCGGCCACGATGTCGTAGGTCACGTGCACGCAGCCGAACGGGGTGTTCACCGTGAGCTTCTTGTGGTACATCGCCTGCCGTTGTTGCTCGTGGCGGCGGCGGACTTCCGCGGCGGTCTTGACCAGCGTATTGAAGGCCGCTGCGTCGAGTGGTTTGGGGTTCTTCTTGTCACGTCCCATGGTCCAGGGGCCGACCAGGGCGGGTTCGGATTCACCGTCCAGGGTCATTGCCACCGCCCAGCCGTCGTCATCTTCGTTCTTGATGACGCGGGCGGTCCAGCCCTTGTTGATCCACAGGCGCGGCTCGGTCACCGGCGCCGCAGGGTCGGCCTCGATGGCCTCGTTCGATGGTTTTGATGTCATGCCGGATTCTACCTTCCGGCGAGTGTGCTGACCATTGCCGGTCTGTCATGAGCTACACTCGCCACTCCAGAAAAGGACGAGCATGAACGAAAACGACTGCCAGATCATCGAACGTGAAGTCTGTTACCAGGGATTCTACCGGCTCGAGCGTCTGCGCCTGCGCCACCGCCTGTTCGCTGGCGGCATGAGTCCGGCGATCGTGCGCGAGGTGATCGAGAAAGGAGATGTCGCCGCGGTGCTGCTCTACGACCCGACGCGCGACGAAGTGGTCATGATCGAGCAGTTCCGCATCGGTGCTCGCAACGATCCCCGCGGTGGGTGGTTGCTGGAGATCGTCGCCGGCCTGATCGAGCCCGGCGAATCGCCCGCCCAGGTGGCGCGGCGCGAGGCCCGGGAAGAGGCTGGCTGTACGGTGCTCGATCTGCTGCCGATCAGCACTTTCTATACCAGTCCAGCCAAGACCTCACAGCGCACGCACCTCTATCTGGGACGGGTGGAAAGTACCGGTGCCGGCGGAATTCACGGCCTCGCGCACGAGGGGGAAGACATCCGCGTCGTCTGCCTGGCTGCCGAACGCGCGCTCAGCCTGGCCGAGCAGGGACAGACCGATTCGACCTGGCCGCTGATGGCGCTCTTCTGGTTCGCCCGGCACCGCGGGGAAATCCGTGCGCAGTGGCTGGCTGAGGATGGCGGTCGGCCAATCGTGCCGGCCGACCCATCGGCGAGCGTCACGCCGCCAGCAGCTTGACTGGCGGTTGCCCGGGGTCGGCCGCCACCACGCGATACGCGGGCTCGAGGTGATGAGGGTAGGGGGGCGCCACACCGGCCCCGTTGCGTTGCCGCAACTCGGACATCGAAAGGGCGCCGCGCTCGCGCAGCAGGCGTAGATGGTCGGGACGCCGTTTGCCGTACTTGACAGCCAGGCAGTCGAGGTGGTGAAGCCAGGCGTCCTTGTCGGCCAGGTCGGCGGTGGTCGCTTCCTCGGGTAGCTTGGTCTTCCAGACTTCGTACCGGTACACGAAGTCGGCCCAGTCGTACAGTAACTCGTCCCGGTCGCGCATTCTGGTGGCATTGGGGTCGGCGCCCGCATCAAGCAGAATACGCACCATCTCGGCGTCCATGTTGAGGACGGCGACGATGAGCGGGCTGGACCCGTCGTCACTCAGCGCCTGGGGATCAGCACCCAGAGCCAGCATCTCGGCGATCACCTCGTATTTCGGCGTCGTCGGGCAGAACTCCAGGTCGTTGATGACCCGCTCGAGGACCGTGTCGCCGAAGCGATCCTTGCCATTGAGCTCGAAGCCCGCCGCTACCTGGGTGCGCATGGCGTCGATTGCTCCCGAACTCGCCGCCGACACAAATTCCTCGACCTGTGCGAGGTGGGCACGCTGTTGCCTTCCGATTTTCATTGAGGACTCCTTTTTCCGTACATCCACAGGCGAAAGGGGGCGGCCAGCAGGATCATGCCCGCCAGAATACCGGCTCACTGTCGGTGACGACGCGGCACTCGCTGACGATGATGGCGTGGCCGTCAACGGGCTCGCTCAACCTGTGCATCTTCTGCCTGCACTGGGCGTCGGCCAGAGGGCGATCCTTGCAGTGTCCTGGGGAGTGTTCGGTTGCCCGACCGGCAGGATGGCGGCCGCAAATACATCTCCCGGCAGCGGATGCATGCCGCGGGACGAGAGTTCGCTGGCGAGAAGAAACTGCCGCGATGCGGGCGATCGCCCGCATCGCGGCGCTGAAATCGGGCTGCCCACGCAGCGCTGACTGGAGAGCATCCATCGCCTGCGGGTAGCGTCGCAGTCGGAACAGCACCACGCCAAGGTCGTACCAGACGCGAGCGAGTACCGAACCCTGACGGTGCGCAGCCCGCACACATTCCCGCGAGGCGCGCAGGCTGTGGTCGACGCAGCCCTCGGCGCTGGCCTCACGGCTGCCGGCTGCCGCGTCGAACGCCTCAACGGCTTGCTCGTGACGCCGGGTGCGATAATAGAGCAGGCCGAGGAACTGCAACGAGACGAGATCATCGGGAACCGCCTGCAGGATGCTGCGCGCAAGCTGCTCAGCCTGCAGGAGATTGCCGCGCTGATAGAAGGTACCGAAAAGGCCGAACAGTGTGTCAATCATCGGCAGGCTCCTTCGCGGGCGGCCAACATCCTGCAAGCGTTACCGTTTTGTCGGACAAACGGCTCTCTGGTGTTGCGGGCGATCCTTCCAAACATGAGGCAGTTCCTTTCCAGCAAGATGATGGCGGATTGTGTCGTGCTCATCGCGGGGTCGCCAGCGGAAAAACTCCCGTCATAGCCGGGAAAATTTCCCGGCGGCGCCGGCGAAAGCGGGGTCGCCGCACCCGTCGACGCGCAGAGGGCTGTGCCGCCGCAGGCATCGCGAACCGATCGTGGGCGACACGCTCGCCGCCGATGAGTCAGTATCGCCTTGGCGGCTGCGGGCCCGAACTGGCGGCGGTTGCGGCCGGCAGCAGACGATCATATTCCGCCCGGACCACCGCATAGCATTCGCAGGTTCGCCGTTCCAGGCCGGCGCGGTCGAGCACCGTGATGTGGCCGCGCTGGTACTCGATCAGATTGCTCTTCTGCAGCTGGCAGGCTGCCTCGCTGACGCCCTCTCGGCGAACCCCGAGCATGTTGGCAATCAACTCCTGCGTCATCACGATCTCGTTCGATGGCAGTCGGTCCAGGCTCAGCAGCAACCAGCGGCAGAGCTGCTGGTCGAGCGAATGGTGGCGATTGCACGCTGCGGTCTGGGCGATCTGGGTGATCAGGGCCTGGGTATAACGCAACAGGAGGCGCATCACCGGTCCGGCCCGGTTGAACTCGATCAGCATTCGTTGCGCCGGCAGCCGAAACGCCTGGCCGGCGCTCTGGACGACTGCCCGGCTCGGCGTCGTGCCGCCACCCATGAACAGGGGCACGCCGACGATGCCTTCGCAGCCGACGACGGCAATCTCGGCCGACGAACGCTCTTCGACTACCGACAACAGCGAGACGATCGACGTCGTCGGGAAGTAGACATGACTCAAGCGGGTACCCGACTCGTACAGCACGTCGCCCAGGAGCATAGGCACGGCTTCGAGCTGAGGTAGCCAGCACTCCCATTCGGTGGCAGGCAACGCGGCCAGCAGCCGGTTGCGTTGTGGGTCAGCGGCGAAGGGCATGCATGCCTCCGGGAAGTTTCGTCCGACACGGCAGGGCTGGAGACGACGCGCGAATTGTGGTGTGTGACCGAAACCGCGGCTAGCGGAAAGTCTCCCGTTGTGGGCAGGAAAATTTCCCGATCCCCGCGGCATTGAAGCGCTAGTCGCCGTCTGGCTGGCTGGAAGGCGGTATTTGCGCAATAATGCGTCCGTGATCGATCCGTCGTGCGATTCGATCGCCGTGCTTGACGAGCACGGCGTGATCGTCAGCGTCAATCCCGTCTGGCAGGCTTTCGCCGGCAGCAACGGTGGCAGCGCGGCGCTGGCGAGCGGCGTCGGCATCGACTATCTGGGGGCTGTGCGGCGTGCCGCAGCCGGTGATTCGCTGGCGGCGGCAGCGCTGCAGGGCAGCGAAGACGTCCTCGCCGGCAGGCAGGCGACGTTCATCCTCGAATACCCGTGCCATTCCCCGGACTGCGAACGCTGGTTCGAACTGCACGCGACCCCCTTGCTGGGGGAGGTCAGGGGCATGGTCGTTGGTCATCGCGACATCACTGCCCGCAAGCTCGCGCTGCGCGCGCTCGAGCAATGCACCGTTGAACTGCGCCATAACGAGCGCGACCTGACCGCACTACTGAACAGCGTGTCGTCGATGATTGGTTACTGGGACCGCAACCTGCGCAACCGCTTTGCCAACCACGCCTATCGCGACTGGTTTGGCGTCGATCCGGCAGCGATCCCCGGCAAGCATATCCGCGAGGTCATCGGCGAAGAACGCTTCCGTCTCAACCGGCCCTATATCGAGGCTGCGCTGGCGGGCACGGCACAGCAGTTCGAGCGCGCGATCCCGTCCCCCGACGGCCGTTCAGTGCGCTATGCGCTGGCCCGCTACACACCGGATCTGGTCGATGGCGAGGTGCAAGGCTTCTTCGTCGAGGTCGTCGATGTCACCTCGATCAAGCACAGCGAGCAAGCCTTGCAGCGTGCCCAGCAAGCGACGCAGGCACTGCTGTACGAAAACACCCGTCTGGTACGGCAGCTGCTCGCCGTCCAGGAGCGCGAGCGGACAGATCTGGCACGTGAACTGCACGACGAACTCTCGCAGCACCTGACCGCGATCCGTGCCTTCGCCGGGGCCATTCAGCGCGATGAAGCGGCCGACCGGGCACGCTCCAGGGCTGCCGCACAGGCGATCGAAGATTGTGCGCGCGCCATCTACGAGGTCTCGCACCGTCTGATGGAAGGTTTGCATCCGAACATCCTCGACGCAGCCGGCATCGTCGAGGCCATTGCCACCCTGCTGCAGACGTGGCAACGGCAGCACCCGGAGATCGCCTGTCGCCTCTCGCTCGATCACCAGCTGGTCTGCGACGCCGCCCAGGTACGGGTGGCCGTCTACCGCGTCGTGCAGGAATGTCTGAGCAATGTCGCCCGCCATGCCCACGCCAGTCGGCTGCGGCTGCTCCTCGCGCGGCGGCAAGCGGCGGATGGCGAGCGGCTGCTGCTGATCATCCGGGACGACGGGGTCGGCATGGAGGTCGACGCGCAGCATGCGGGTTTCGGCCTGCTCGGTATGCGTGAGCGTATCCTGAGCCTCGGCGGATCGCTGAAGATGAGCAGCGTACGCGGCAGCGGTACGCGCGTCAGGGTGATCCTTCCGAACGGCTGAAGCCCAAAACCTCTCAGGGTTCGACGAGACCCTGTCGGATCGCAATCCTCGCCATTTCTGCCGGACTCGAGACGCCCAGTTTGGCCCGGATCTGGGTGAAATGGTTGCTGACGGTCTTGGTGCTGAGGTTGAGGATGCTTGCGCACTCGGGCAAGGTGTGGCCTTCGCTGAGCAGCTTGAAGACCTGGAACTCGCGCTGCGTCAGGCGATTGAACTGGGGAGTGGTGGCCGAGGGCCGGTGGCGGTCGAGCAGCGCCGGCAACATGTCGGGGCTGACAAAGGACTCCCCGCGCGCCACTTTCTTGAGTCCCTGCAGGAGGGTATCGACGTTGCTGCCCTTGGTCACGAAGCCCAGGGCGCCGGCTTCGAGTGCCCGCTCGAGGAGGACTTGTGAATTATGCACGCTATAGACGAGGATCGCGGCTTGCGGATCAAGGTCACGGATGCGCCGGATGGCTTCGATGCCGCCAAAGCCTTCCATGCTGAGATCCATGACCACGGTGTCTGGACGAAGGCTGCGGTACTCGGCGTAGGCCGCCTCGCCGCTGCCGACTTCGACCAGCACGCACAGGGCGGGATCGGATTCGATCAGGCTGCGCAGCCCGGCGCGCAGAGCAGGGTGGTCGTCGACCACCATGACCGTGATGGGTTTGAGTTTCGCATGACCAGGGACGCCTTGCACCACCATGTGCCTTTCCCAATGCTTTGCTGACGGTTGCTGAACGAAATCGGAGCTTGCCCCTCCCGCTTCTCGATCTCGTCTCCAGCGGTGACGCGGGCGGTCTCTCAATGGTGCATTCTAGCCCTTAAACTCGGGTGATGTCCGATTGCTGGCACTCACTTGAGAATTTTAAGCAGATTCGAAAAGCCATCGGTCCATGCGGCGAAGCCGGGGCGCGGGTCGAGCGTTTCGCCGCCGGCGAGCTGCGCGTACAGGCTCGCCGCACGTTCGGGTTGGGCGAGCATGACCCACACCGAATGCCGACAGAAGGCGTCGCCTTCATCGGGATCGAAGTCCACGATCAGGGCGGTCAGGCCGAGTTGCCGGGCGGCCGCGGCGACCACCGGTTTCAGGTCGAGATAGCGGTTGGTGATGTGGATGGCCAGAACCCCGTCGCTTTTCATGTGGCGCAAATAGGCCGTCATGGCTTCGATGGTGAGCAGATGTGTCGGAATCGAATCCCCCGAGAAGGCATCGATCGCCAGCAGGTCAAAGTTCTGCACCGCTTCGCGTTCGAGCATCAGGCGCCCATCGCCGAGTACCGGAATGATCCGCGCCGCGCTCTCGCCAAGGTAGCTGAAGTCCTTGCGGGCGAGGTCGAGGACCTGTTCGTTGATTTCGTACATGCGCATCTCGTCACCTGCCTGACCGTAAGTGGCCAGCGTGCCGGTGCCCAGACCGAGGACGCCGATCTTCAGCGCCTGGCCACCGGTGATGCTGAGGAGCGTCTGGCCGATCCCGGATTGCTCGCAATAGTAGGCGGTCGGTCGCCGGCTGTAGCGCGGCGAGATGAACTGCTCGCCGTGGTTGATTCGGCCATGCAGGATGGTGCGCCGGATCCCCAGTTCGTCATGGCTGATGTCGGCGACCCGCAACTGACCGTAGAAATTGCGCAGCACTCGCCGGTAATCGTCGACGTAGTCGAACGAAATCCCCGCCAGGCGATAGCCATAGCCGAACAGGGCGACGACCAGCAGCCCGCGCCAGGCCGGCCTGAGTTCGCGCCAGAGAACGATGATCACCAGCAGGGCACAGAGAAAGAGGCCGATCGGCAGTTCGAAATAAGCGTTGAAGAATGCTGGCGCGAAGAGACCAACGAAGCTGCCGCCGAGCGCACCGCCGATCGAAAGCATCAGGTAGAACAGCGTCAGGTGACGAACCGCCGGCCGGCGCCTGACCAGTTCGCCATGGCAGACCATGCAGAAGATGAACAGCGACAGCGACAGCAGGGCGACCAGGAGCGGCACCGGCAGGCTGCCGCCATCGACCACCTGGTCGAGGGCGACAAAGGCGATCGGCAGTGCGACGAGAAATCCGGGCCGATAGTAATAGCGCGGCGCATCGAAGCAGAGAATGAAGCTCAGGAGATAGATGCTGAGCGGCAACACCCACAGGAAGGGTACCGGCGCCACATCCTGCGTCAGATGGCGCGTCATCGCCAGCAGGAGGATCGAGGCGGTCATCGCCAGGCCGACCCACAACAGGCACTCGTCCCAGCGCGGGCGTGCTGCCGATGCGATCGTGCTCGTCGTTGGTTCGCGCGTGCCCGATGTTCCCTGCCACGATTGCCAGGCGCTGCCGAAACAGGCCAGGACGAACAGGATGTAGGCGGCCGACCAGGCCCAGGCCTGTTCGAGTACCGGGAAATAGGGTTCGACGAGCACCGGATAACTCAGCAGGGCGATCATCGAGGCCAGATTGGAGAGCGCGTACAATCGATAGGGCATCAGGCTCGCGAACGAGCGGGCGTACCACGCCTGCATCAGCGGTCCGGTAGTCGACAGCAAGAGGTAAGGCATGCCCACCGCCGAGGCGAGAACGACGAGCACGTTCCAGGTCGGGTGTTCGAAAGCGGCCTCCTTCCATGCCGGATCGGCGATCACCGGCAGGGTCGCCAGACTGAGCAGCAGCAGTGCGCAATGCACCAGATTCTGTCGGCGCGGCGAGAGCCATTCGTGCAGCAGGTGGACGTACAGATAGCCGAGCAGGAGTTCGGCCTGGAAAAAGACGAGGCAGGTACTCCACACCGAAGACGATCCGCCGAACCACGGCAGGATCATCTTGGCGATGATCGGCTGGATCTGAAAGAGCAGGAAAGCCGACAGGAAGACGGTAATGGCGAAGCTGATCATCGAGGAATTTTCGGGGAAGTGAAGGGAGGTTCGGCCTGGCGACAAGGCCTGCCGAACCGGGGAGAACTGCGGTGATGAGCGGCCCGGCGATGGCCTCGGACGCCCTGTCGGAGCGCCGTTCGATCGAGCGATCAGGGAGCGCTGCTGGGGCCCTCTGGCGCAGCCGGGGCAGCATGCCAGTGCTCGGGAGGAACGACGACACTGGTGCCCGGTTGGATGACGAAATGCGGCGACATGATCTGCACGCCATAGGTATTGAACTGATCCTGGATGTTGGCGTGCAATGCCGAGAGCACCGGCACCCGTTCGAGTGGCTTGTCCATGTGCGCGAACAGTTCGTATTCTACATACCAGTCGGCCAGGCCTCGCTGATAGACAAAGGGGCGCGGCAGACTGCGCAAACCGGGGGTCTGCTCGGCGGCGGCGATCAGCATCGCATGGACCTGCCGCCAGGGCGTATCGTAGCCGATCGTCACCTTGGTCGATACCAGGGTGCCACGCGCACCCGCCAGCCGCGAGTAGTTCTTGATCGGGCTGGCGACGAGGACCGCGTTGGGAATCGTCACCTCTTCGTTGCGCATGTTGATGATCTTGGTCGATAGCGCGCCGACCTCGCTGACCACCCCGACGGTCTCGCCGAGGTCGACGAAATCGCCCACCGACAGGGCGCGTGAATAGACCAGGACCAGGCCACTCATCAACTGATTGACGATTCCTGCCGAGCCAAGCGTCAGCATGAAGCCGAACATTACCGACAGTCCCTTGAAGGCGTCGCTGTCGGACATCGGAATGAACGGATAGGCGACGGCGATGCCGAGACCCCAGACGAGAATGTTGACGATGCGGTGGGTGGCGTTCACCGTCTCGGTGTGCAGGCCGGGCACCTGTACCCGGCCCGCTTTCGCCGCATTGAAGAAGTTGCCGAGAGCGTCGTTGAAGGCCTTGGTCAGGAAGAGAATGACCACCGCCGTGGTCAACGCCGGAATGGCGCCGACGATGCCTGTCCCGATGGTGTCGAGCAGCGTGAACAGGAAATCGGTGAGACGATCGCCGAGCGGCTCGGTGAGCGGGAAGCGCGCGAGGACGAAGGTGAGCCAGAGATAGGCGACGCTCAGCCACAGGAAGCCCATCAGCAATTGCGCCAGCCGCTGGACCAGTAGCCAGCCGTATCGCGCCCAGCGGAAGGTGCTCGACTCCGGGTGGGCTTCGATCGCCTGCTGAAAGCGCTTGACCATCCAGGCGGTTGCCCGACGAATCAGCCAGAGCAGAGCGAGGGCGATCAGGGTTGCCAGCACCGAGAGGCCGATCCCCTTCAACAGCACCAGAGGACGACGTTGAGCGCTGCTTGCCTGCAAGGCGGCGCTCAGGGCGCCCGCGGCATCTCTCGCCACCTCATCGAGCGAAGCTTTTTCATCCGGGTCGAGATCCCCTTCGAGGATATTGAAGAGGGCCGCTTCGCCAATATGCAGATTGATTCCCCGGTGGCCGTCGATCGTGAACGGAGTCAGCTCGATTGACTTTTCCATCTGACCGGGAGGCAGCGCGTCGAGTCGCGTGAGCGCTCGCCGCACGCGGAATTCCGGGGTCACGCCGACGAAGGTCATGCGAAAGGTGAAGATCGGCCGGAAGTGGTAATGAAGGGTCGCTTCCGGTGCTGCTGCCTTGTCGGCCGCGAGGACTGGCGCACTGACGAGGAAAAGGCATCCTGCCAGCAACAGCAGTGAAAAGGCGGCAGACAATTTTCGCCAAAGCGCAAGCGCGGTCATCGTGATATCCGGTCGATAAGCGGGGTGCGAAGATTATAGCTTTCGCGATCCCGCGTTGCACCCATGGCAATCAGGCGGTACCGCCGACCGTCAGGCCGTCGATGCGCAGCGTCGGCTGGCCAACGCCTACCGGAACGCTCTGACCCTCCTTGCCGCAGGTGCCGACGCCGGGGTCGAGACGCATGTCGTTGCCGATCATCGACACCTGGTTCATCGCCTCGGGTCCGCTGCCGATCAGGGTCGCGCCCTTGACCGGCGTCGTCACCTTGCCGTCCTCGATCAGGTAGGCCTCGGACATCGAGAAGACGAACTTGCCGTTGGTGATATCGACCTGCCCGCCGCCGAAATTGACGGCATAGATCCCTCGCTTGACGGACTTGATGATCTCTTCGGCGCTCTTGTCGCCATTCAGCATCGTGGTATTGGTCATGCGCGGCAGTGGCAGGTGCGCAAACGACTCGCGCCGACCATTGCCGGTCGGTGAAACCCCCATCAGACGAGCGTTGAGGCTGTCCTGCATATAGCCCTTGAGGATGCCGTCCTCGATCAGGACTGTCCGCTGGGTCGGATTGCCTTCGTCGTCGACGTTCAGCGAACCGCGGCGTTCGGCGATCGTGCCGTCGTCGATGACGGTCACCCCGCGCGCCGCGACGCGGCTGCCGACGCGGCCGGCAAAGGTCGAACTCCCCTTGCGGTTGAAATCGCCTTCGAGGCCATGGCCAACCGCCTCGTGCAGGAGGATGCCGGGCCAGCCGGCGCCGAGGACGACGGTCATCGTCCCGGCCGGTGCCGGACGGGCAACGAGGTTGGTCAGCGCCTGATGGACTGCCTCCTGGGCATAGCCCTGCAGCGCGGCGTCGGTGAAGCAGCTGTAGTCGGTGCGGCCGCCGCCGCCCGCCGAACCCTGTTCGCGCCGGCCATCGGCTTCGACAATGACGGTCAGCGATAGCCGCACCAGCGGTCGAATATCTGCCGCCAGGCGACCGTCGCTGCCGGCCACCAGGACCACCTCGTACTCGCCGGCGAGATGCGCCATGACCTGGGTGACCCGCGTGTCCTCGGCTCGGGCCAGGGCTTCGAGTCGTTCAAGCAGCTGCACCTTGCTCGCGGCGTCGAGCGAAGCCAGGGGGTCGTGCGCCACGTAGAGACTGCTCTGACCGCTGCGCTTCTTCGGTGCCGGCACCCGCCGCTCCTGCCCGGCAGCGGCAATCGCCCGTACCGCCGCCGCCGCGTCACCGAGCGCCTGCGCGCTGATGTCGTCCGAGTAGGCGAAAGCGGTTTTCTCGCCCGCCAGGGCGCGCACGCCGACGCCTTCGTCAATGCTGAAACTACCCGCCTTGACGATCCCTTCTTCGAGGCTCCAGGCCTCGGAACGGCTGTACTGGAAATAGAGATCCGCGTAGTCGACCTGGTGCGTCATGATCTTGCCGAATACCCGTGTCAGGTCGGCAACGTCGAGGCCATAAGGCGTCAGCAAGGTCTTGCGGGCCTGCGTGAGAAGGGTTTGAGCTTTTGCGTTCATTGAGTTTCCGTGATTGCCGGCGTTGGCGTGGCAGTGACTGAAGAAGAATTCTTTCTCCGGTGGCGGGAGCAAGCCTGTTCCGGCGGCAGCGGGAAAGGGGAAAGGTGGAAAGGGATAAAGGGGGCAAAGAGGGATGGGGACCGTTCCTCACATCACGCGATGTCGCAGCGCAGGCAGACTGGCACGGACTTCGGCCAGGCGCACCCGTTCAAGGTTGCCAATGACGATTCCCGGTCCCTTGAGTTTGCGGTCGATGATCTTTCCCCAGGGGTCGATCAGCATGCTGTTGCCGTGCGTCTCACGACCGTTCTCGTGCTGGCCACCCTGGGCTGCAGCCAGCACGTAACACTGATTCTCGATCGCCCTGGCGCGCAGGAGGATTTCCCAGTGCGCGCGACCGGTGGTCTCGGTGAAGGCCGCCGGAATCAGAAGCAGGTCTGGGACACCGAGCGCCCGATAAAGCTCCGGAAATCTGAGGTCGTAGCAGATCGACAGGCCGACCCGGCCAAAAGACGTGTTGAAGGCGACCGGTTGCCGGCCGGCTTCGATCGTCGCGCTCTCGTCGTAGCACTCGGTTCCCTGGCGGAAGCCGAAGAGGTGGATCTTGTCGTAACGCGCGACGCGCTGGCCTTGGGGATTGTAGACCAGGCTCGAATTGAGTACCCGGTGAGGACTGTCGCTCCACAGCGGCAGCGACCCGCCGACCAGCCAGATGCGGTGTTCACGCGCACTGGCCGCGAGGAAGTCCTGGATCGGGCCGCGGCCATCGAACTCGCGGACATTCACCTTGTCGGCATCGGTCAGGCCCATGATCGCGAAATACTCGGGCAGGACCAGCAGTTCGGCCCCCTGCGCCACGGCCTCGCCGATCAGGTCGGCGGCCGTGCGCAGGTTCTCCTCGACGCGTGGCGTCGATACCATCTGCAGCGCAGCGACCCGCAGGCGCGGGACCGTGTGCTGCGCGGAGGACTGATCAGTGGTCGGCGGCTTCATGGCCTGGCTCCAGTGAGGTTGGACATCGTCGGGTCGGACACCGGCTAGCGGGAAATTCGCTCGACCTTGGGGTCGTCCCATTTGCCGGTGACCAGGTACTCGAAGCTGAAAACCTTGTTCAGAGGACCCTGCAGGATCTTGTCTGCGAGCAGGGTGGCAACCCCCGCCAGCGGATTGATGATGGCGATTCCGAGCGCGGCGCTGCCGCCAAGCTCGGGTTGCACCGTCACCTTGAGCTGCTGGGTTTCGTTCTCCAGGTCGGCTTCGCCGCGCATCGCCACCTGCGCCGAGGGGCCCTCGATCTGCAGGCGCTCGGTCCGCATGACGCCGCTGTTGATCGACAGGGTGCCCTGGATGTTGTCGAAAGCGAAACCCTGGCTGAAGATATCACCGAAATCAAGCGAAAAGCGCCGCGGCAGCGTCTGCAGGCTGATCAGGCCGAGCAGCTTGCCGGCGCCCGGGTCGAGCTTGAGGAACTGTCCCTTGCTCGCCTCGATGACCATCTCGCCACTCAAGGTCGCGTAGTCCAGCCGATCCGGTGGTCCGTTCCAGCCGATCTTTCCCTTCATGCCCGCACTGCCGGCACGAATCGCCCCCGGATAGCCGAGGCGGTCGAGCAGCCGGCCGGCGTCGCTGCTGTCCAGGGTGAAGTCGAGTTGCGTCCGGTTGCCGGCGCTGATCTGCCACTGGCCCCTGCCGGAGAGCTTGCCATGAGGGTTGCGCAGCTCGATGCGGTCGATCCGCCAGATGCCGCCGTCGTTGTGCGCCTGCACATCGAGACGTCCGAAACGATGGTCGCCGACCGAAAAATCATCAATCACGATGTCGAGCGCCGGCAGTTCCTTGAGCGCTTCGAGAGGTTCTCCGTTTTTCACCATCTGCTCCGGGCGGCGCCATTTCCGGAACTGCGCTTTCAGCTTGCCGGTTCCCGAACCGTCCCAGAGAAAACTGCCCACCGCTTGCTCCGAGCTCACCGTCCCTCGCCACAGTGAGGTTGCTCCCGCAACCGCGACGCTGACCCCGGTGTAGGAAGCGCCGAGCAGGACGACTTCCTTTGCCTTGAGGTCGACGACGATCGGCAGGTCGGCACCGGCAGTCAGGGCAGCGCCCTTGCCTCGCCCGCCGAGGAGCTTTTGCCAGTAGTCCACATCGACCGTGCCGGCAGTGATGCCGATCGCCATTCCCCGCTCGGGCAACGGCGGCAAGGGGCGACCGATGGTGAGCACCCCCCGTTCGAAGCGGGTGGCGTCGCTTTGCCGGCGCCGAATCAGCTGCAGGGTGAGGATATTGCCGAGGGTGGCGCTTAGCTGGTCGCGGACCACAGCCGGCGCGGCGCCGGCGGTCGCCGGCAAGAGCGCAGTCTCGAAATGCAGCGGCAGCGCCTGGCTCGCGCTCTTGGCCAGCGGCGCCGGCAGCGTCGACGCGATGCCGATCAGGTCCGAGTCCAGGACCAGTTCGAGCTCACGCTTGTGTACCCGAAACTCGGCACGATAAGTGGTCGTCCCGGAGACCGGGTCAAACAGGGGCAGGTTCAGGCTGCGCCGCAGGTCGTCGACGGCAAGCGTCCCGTTGGCGGTGATCAGCACCTTGCCGCCCTGCGTCCCGCCCTTGATCGTCAGCGCACCGCCAAAGAGCTGGGCTTTGATCTCGGGAACGCGCAGGTCCTTCTCCGAGAACTGCAGGCTGCCTTTGACCTGTTGCAGCGCTGGCAGCGCCGGATCGACCGTCACTTCGTTGGCCAGCAGGGTATAGGTGCCATCGATCCGGCTATCGCCAAGGCGAGCCTCCTCAAGCGGAATCAGCAGCGCAATCTCCAGCCGACCTTTGCCACTGGCGCGCATGTTCTCGGTAAAGTGATCGATCTGCGCCGCCACCGGGCTCTCTTCGATGAATTTGAGGAACTCTGCCGTTTCTCCGTCGACGCGTCCCTTGACCTTCAGCGTGGACACCGGCGCATCGAAGTCGGGAATCTCGGCGATCGTCTGCGACAGTCTGGCGCCGAGAATCGATCCGCGCCGGGCCTGGACGAGCATGCCGACGCCCGCGAAACGCAGATCGGCATCGAGGCCGCTGATCACTGGCCAGCCGGTCCCGTAGTCCAGAGTCACGTCCTCTGCCTTGACGGTGACCAGAAACTGGCCCTGTTTCGGATCGATGAAAGGGAAATGGGCCAGATCGCCCTTGAGGATCAGCCTTGCTTCGCTGGCTGTCCCCTGTTTGAGCGCGTCACGTACCCAATGCCGGGCATCGACGTTGATCGCCGCCGGCAGATAGCGCCAGACTGCGCGCGCATCGGCTTTGCTGAGTACGGCGGTCAGGTCGATGCTGCCCGGACCGTCACCGCTGTTGTGGTAACTTCCCTGCGCCGAGCCGGTGGCATCGGCGCCGGCGAACTCGGCCCGCAGCAGTTCGGCGTCCAGCCGGCCCTCGCTGATTTTCCATCTGGCCTGCGCATCGAGAGTGGCGAAGTCGATCGAGGATTCGGGAAAGACTTCCGGCAGCTCGATGCTCACCTGCTGCGAGCGCAGGTCGATCGACCCGCCCTGCTCGTTCACCTCGAGCGCGCCCGACAAGCCCGCGACGCCGGGGAAAACGCCGCGCGGCGCGAGCGCCAGATCGGTAAAGCGGCTTTTCAGCGAGTAGCGCTGCAAAGCCTCGCTGTTACCTTGCCAACTCGTCTGCAGTTCGCTGATTCGGCCGCGCGGTGCGAAAGCGTCGAGCAACTGACGCGAACCGGCGTCGAGCGGCAGATAGGCGGCGAACGCGGTGAGTGCGCCGAGATCCAGCTTGCCGGCGGTGGCACTGCCGCGCAAGGAATCGGGGTCGCTCGCCTGCTGTTGCCACTCGAGGTGAAAATCGGTCGGGTCGATGCGCAACACCGGGGCGCTGCCGGGGTGACTGAGGCGCCGCGTCAGGAGTTCGACGCGCTGGCCGTCGATGCGCACGCCCGACGCCGAAAATTGGCCGGCGATGCGGCCCGACATGTGGTCGAGTTCGAGTGCCGGCAGGTCTTTCGCCAGGCGCAGCTTGACGTCGTCGAGCGAGACGTCGGCCGTTATTGCCTGCAAGCCGCCGTCGGCAAACCCGAGCCAGGCGCGCACGGCGCCCCGGCCATGCGGCAAGGCCAGCGGGTAATCCAGCCAGGTGCGCCAGATGGCCAGATCGGCGTAATCGATCCGGGCAAAAGCCTGTCCCTTCCAGGAGGCCGGGTGGTCGCTTGCCTGGCCGTGAAAATCCCCACGCAGATCGAGCTTCGAGGCGAATTCGGCCGGCGGCAGGGCAGTCAGGCCGAAACGGTGGCGGCGCCCATCATTGTCGAGAGCGAGGTTCACGTCTTCGAGAATCAGCGCCGGCGCATTGCGCCGGGCGTCCTCCCAGACCACCGTTGCGCCGTGGATACGAATGCGCTTCTGCGCCAGCAGCCAGTCCGCAAAGCCGTGGTCGTTCTCCTGCCGTCTGATCGCGATGCCGGCAACATGAAACTCGCCGGCCGCGTCGCGGCGCACGTGCAAGGTCGGCTCGTCGAGGCGCAACAGGCTGAGGCGCAGTTGCAGGTGCGCCAGCGATGACCAGGAGAGGATGCTCTCGACGCGAGTGAAGGCCAGCGCCGGTTGCCCCTGGGCATCGGCGATGCGAACGTCGGAGAGGATCAGGTCGGGATTGAGTCCGTGCCAGCTCGCCTCGATGCGTCCGATGGCGACCGATAGCTCGAGCGACTGGCTGAGTTCGCGCTCGATCTCCGGCCGATAGCTTTCGACGTTCGGCAGGATCAGATAGCGCAGCGCGAGAACCAGCAGGACGAAGGCGAAATAGACCAGCAGCAGGCCGCGCACACCGATTCGTCCGAGCCGCCGCAGCGCTGGCTGCGCGATCGGTGGCAGCAGCCGATGCGCCAGCGCCGGGCGCGGATCGTCCCCGCGCATCAGATGTGGCCAGTGCAGGAAGACTTTTGCCAACAGTCGGTGAGCGTCACTAGAATGGCGGGATACCCGGTCAGGCGATAGAGTCGCCAATTGTAACGGCTTTGCTGCCGCTCTTCACGGTGCCGGCGGCAGTGGCCCGATCCGGCACATCCTCGACGAGAAAACCATGGCAACCACGATTGATTCCCCCGCTGGCCAGCCGGGCGCGCCGGTCTCCCCCTGGCACGCAGCCCGGAAACACAGCCGCTATCTGCGCGACCTGCTCAGCGCTCGCCCCGAGATCGCTGCCTGGCTCGGCGAACACGCGTCGCAGCCGCTGAACGCGGCGCAGATGAGCGCCTTTCTGGTCGCCGCCGCGCCGACCAGCGATGAGCACCTGAAGCGCGCCTTGCGCCAGTTGCGCCAGCGCGTGATGGCGACCCTGATCGTGCGCGACCTCGGCGGCGCAGCCCCCTTGAGCGAAGTCGTCGAAAGCATGACCCTGCTCGCCGATGTCACCACCAACTTCGCTCTCGACTTCTTGCACCGCCAGCTGAGCGAGTTGTTCGGCGAGCCCTTGGACAGCGCAGGCCAGCCGCAGCGCCTGCTGATCATCGGCATGGGCAAGCTCGGCGGGCGTGAACTCAACGTGTCGTCCGACGTCGATTACATTTTCGTTTATCCCGAGGAAGGGCAGACCGGCGGCAAAAGCCGCCATATCGACAATTACGACTTCTTTCTCCGCGTTGGCAAGCGACTGATCAGCGCCCTCGGCGATCTGACCGAAAGCGGCCAGGTCTTCCGCGTCGACATGCGCCTGCGACCCAATGGCGACTCCGGAGCCCTGGTCGGCTCACTCGGCTCGCTCGAGAACTATTTCATCACGCAGGGGCGTGAATGGGAGCGCTACGCCTGGATCAAGGCGAGGGTCATGAACGAGGGGAACAACCTGCAGCCGCAATGGGTCGCCGCCCTGCACAGCATTTGCCGACCCTTTGTCTTCCGCAAGTATCTCGACTTTGGTGCGATCAACGCCATGCGCGACCTGCATGCCCAGATTCGCCGCGAAGTCGCGCGCAGGGACATGGCCGAGCACATCAAGCTCGGCCCGGGGGGAATTCGCGAAATCGAGTTCATCGCACAGGTCTTCCAGTTGATTCGCGGCGGTCGTGAGCCAGTGCTGCAGATCCGGCCGACCCTGCAGGTGCTCGCCCTGCTTGCCGAACGTCGCCTGTTGCCGGCGGACACCGAGCGCGAACTGAGCGCCGCCTACGTCTTGTTGCGCCGCCTCGAACACCGGCTGCAGTACGTCGGCGACACGCAGACACATCGCCTGCCGGCGGCTGACGAAGAGCGTCAGCAGATTGCCCGTTCCATGGGCTTTGCCGACTGGTCTGCCTTTTTCGTCGTTCTTGACACGCATCGCGAGACCGTCGCTCGCCATTTCGAGCAGGTCTTCTCGGAACCCGAAGAAGGTCGTCATCCGCTGGCCGGCATCTGGGAGGGCAGTACCGCCACCGACGATTCGCTCGAACGGCTGTCCGCGCTCGGTTTCCGCCAGCCGCAGGCGCTCATCGAACGTCTGCACAGCTTCCGTCGCAGCGGCCGCTATCTGCAGTTGCCGGCGAGCAACCGTGAGCGTCTCGACGCCCTCGGACCGCGACTGATCGACGCCGCGGCAGCGACCGGGACGCCCGACGCGACCTGGCAGCGCGGCCTCGATTTCTTCGATACGATCAGCCGACGCGGGGCTTATCTGGCCCTCCTGCAGCAGTATCCGCAGGCCCTCATGAAGCTCGCCGAACTGATCGGCAGTTCGTCCTGGGCAGCAAACTACCTGAGCCGGCACCCGATTCTGCTCGACGAACTGCTCGATTCACGGATTTTCGACGTCACCACTGACTGGCAGTCGTTCCGCCAGGAACTGCAGGCGCACCTCGCGCTGCACGTCGACGACGTCGAGCGCGAAATGGATATCCTGCGCGAGACCCACCACGCCCAGGTGTTTCATTTTCTGGCGCAGGATATCGCCGGCATGCATACCGTCGAGCACCTCGCCGACCGTCTCAGCGAACTCGCCGACCTGATGGTGCAGACGACGCTCGATCTGTGCTGGCACAAGCTCAAGCTGCGCCATCCCTTTCCCGACCGAACGCCGCGTTTTGCGGTGATCGCTTACGGCAAGCTGGGCGGCAAGGAACTCGGCTTTGCTTCCGATCTCGACCTCGTCTATCTGCATGACGACCCGGCACCCGGCGCGGGCGAACTCTATGCCCGTCTCGGCCAGCGCATGAGCACCTGGATGTCGACCCAGACGTCGGCCGGCCAGCTCTTCGAGGTCGACCTGCGGCTGCGTCCGAATGGCGACTCGGGGATGCTCGTCTGTCCGGTCGCGGCCTTTCGCGATTACCAGTTGCAGCAGGCCTGGGTGTGGGAACATCAGGCGCTGACCCGGGCCCGCTTCTGTGCCGGCGACCCGGCCGTCGGCGAGCAGTTCGAGGCGACCCGGATCGAGATCCTGCGCCAGCCGCGCGATCTCGCCACGCTGCGCGACGAAGTGCTGGCGATGCGCCAGCGGATGCTCGACCAGCACGCGTCGAAAAGCGACGAACTCTTCGACATCAAGCACGACCGCGGCGGTCTGATCGACGTCGAATTCATCGTTCAGTACCTGGTCCTTGGGCATGCGCATCGCCATGCCCGGCTCTGCGGCAACCTCGGCAACATCGCCCTGCTCGGGATCGCGGCAGAACTGGGCCTGATTCCTGCCGATCTCGCTGATCGGGTACGCAGTGCCTACCGCGAGTTTCGTCGCATGCAGCACACCCTGCGGCTCAACGAAGGCCGCCGGGCGCGGGTCGAACGGGCTTCACAGAGCCGCCGCATCGCTGCCGTCGGCATGCTCTGGCAGGCGGTATTCGGTTCGCCGTGAGTTGCCCGCTGCGCGGCGCCGGGGCCGGCACCGCGCCTGTGTGCCCTTACTTGCTGATCGACTCGCCAGGCGTGATGATGCCGAGGAAGCTCTCGGCCTTGAGCGCCGCGCCACCGATCAGGCCACCGTCGATGTCTTTTTGCGCCAGCAGACCGGCGGCATTTTCCGGCTTCATCGAACCCCCATACTGGATGCTGATCGATTGCGCGACCTCGTCGCCGTAGAGCTTGGCGAGCAGGCTGCGGACGAAGGCGTGGGCGGCCTGCGCTTCGTCATCGCTGGCGGTGACGCCGGTGCCGATGGCCCAGACCGGTTCATAGGCGATCACCGTCTGCAGCGCCTCGGCCGCCGAAAGTCCGGCATAAGCGCCGTTGACCTGCGTCGTCAGCACGCTTTCCAGGCGACCCGCCTGACGTTCGGCCAGCGTCTCACCGATGCAGACGATCGGCGTCATGTCGAGCGACTGCACCTTCCTGATCTTCTTGTTGACCGTTTCGTCGGTCTCGCCGAAGTAGGTCCGCTGTTCGGAGTGGCCGATGATGACGAAGTCGACACCGATCTCCTTCAGCATGTCGGCGCTGACCTTGCCGGTGAAGGCACCCTGGTTTTCCCAGTGCACGTCCTGCGCAGCGAGCTTGACATTGCTGCCCTTGACGACTTCGGCGACCGCGGCCAGCGCGAGGTAGGTCGGCGCGATGGCAACGACCACCTGCCTGATGTCGCGCGCGGCGGCCACCACTGCGGCCGCCAGCTTGACGGATTCGGCAACCGTCTTGTTCATTTTCCAGTTGCCGGCGATAACGATTTTACGCATGGTATTCCTTGATGGAGGGTATGGCGGGAGGGTTTTCGAAGGCGGGTCGACCCCGGCGGCGCCGCGGTCGACGACCCCTATTGATCGGAAAGAGCGGCGACGCCCGGCAGGATTTTGCCCTCGAGGTATTCGAGCGAAGCGCCGCCGCCGGTCGAACTGTGCGTGACCTTCTTGTCGGCGCCATATTTCTTGGCCGCGGTGGCGGTGTCGCCGCCGCCGATGACGGTAATCGCGCCGGCGGCGGTCGCTTCAACGACCGCTTCGGCCATCGCACGGGTGCCGGCTTCGAACTTTTCGAACTCGAAGACGCCGGCCGGGCCATTCCAGATGATGGTCCTGGCTTTGCCGATCGCCGCGCTGAACAGCTTCGTCGATTCGGGGCCGCAGTCGAGACCCAGCCAGCCATCGGGAACGCCGTCGACGTCGTTGGCGGTGCCGGTGTTGGCGTTGGCGTCGAATCTGTCGGCGATCACGAAGTCGACCGGCAGCAGGATCTCCCGGCCTTTTTCCCCGGCCTTCTTCATCAGATCCGGAACCAGTTTGGCGCCTTCTTCATCGAACAGCGAATTGCCGATCGGCATTCCGGAGAGGATCTTCTTGAAGGTGAAGGCCATGCCGCCACCGATGATGATCTGGTCGGCCTTGTCGAGCAGATTGTTGATCAGCTGGATCTTGTCGGCTACCTTGGCGCCACCGAGGATGGCGAGCAGCGGTCGTTGCGGCGATTCGAGCACCGCCGAAAAGGCTGCCAGTTCCTTGTTCATCAGATAGCCCGCGGCACGCTCGGGCAACTGCACGCCGGTCATCGACGAATGGTCGCGGTGAGCGGTGCCGAAGGCGTCGTTGATGTAGACATCGGCCAGCCGCGTCAGCGAGGCGCGGAAGGCCTTGACGTCTTCCGCCCCGGCCTTGATCTTGCTGACCGTTCCATCGGCGTTGGTGACGCTGGCCTTGCCTTCCTCCTCGATGTGGAAGCGGAGATTTTCGAGCAGGATGACTTCGCCGGGCTTGATCTGCGCGCAGGCGGCCTCGACTTCCGGACCGACGCAATCGGGCAGGAACTTCACCGGTCGCCCGAGCAGTTGCGCGAGCGCGGTGGCGACCGGCGCCAGGCTGTACTGCGGCATGACCTTGCCGTCGGGGCGGCCGAGGTGGGACATCAGGATGACCGCTGCGCCCTGCTCCAGCGCATAGGTGATCGTCGGCAGGGCGGCCTCGATGCGCTTGGTATTGGTGATGGCGCCGGTCACCTTGTCCTGAGGGACGTTGAAGTCGACGCGAATCAGGGCGCGTCTGCCTTCGAGGGCGAGATCTTCGATAAACAGTTTGGGCATGATTTCCTCGGTCGTGAGTGGGTGTTGCAGAAGGCTGAAGAGGGCGTGCGGTGAAAAGGCGGGTCGACGGCTTCAGTAATAGATTCTGAAGACCCGCTGAATCTGTTCGAACTCGTGCAGATAGGCGCGGGCCACCTCGCGATGAGTCGCCAGCACGGTCAGGTCATGCGAGAAAACGGAAGTGTTGTACCAGTTGAAACTGCCTTCGATGACCGTTGCCTCATCGATCACGCAGTACTTCGAATGAATCGGAGAATAGGGCACCGGGTGATCGGTCTGTCCGTAAACCAGGCCGACCGGGATCCCCGCCGTGCGCAATCCCTGGACGGCGGGCAGCAGGGGGCGGTTGAGTTCGTCGGCCATCGAGCGTTCGACGCCCACCCGTCCCTGGCGCGCGAGGTGGCCGTTGAGGAGAATATGGACATTGACGCCGCGGTTCCTGGCCTGGATCAGGGCGTCGATGACGCTGTCGCCGTGTTCGCCGAGCAGGTTGCCGATCAGGAACAGGGTCAGCTTGATCGAATGCCTGGCGCGGTGGATTTCCGCCAGAATGGCATGGTGCGGACGGTAATAGCGGCCGTCGAGCAGGCTGTGCCGGCCGTAGGTATAGAGCAGATTGAAGGGACTGAGCGGGTCAATGCCGTATTTCTGGTTGACCCCGCCGCGTTCGCTCTGGAAAACGTTGTCGAGCAGACGGCAGACGCCCCGGGAATGAAAGCTCATTCCCGATTCCCAGTTCGCCCACCAGCGGTCGAAGGTGATATTGAACGAACCGAGGATGCAGTCCTCATCGTTGAAGATGATGAACTTGGTATGCATGTCGGGATCGACTTCGATCAGGTGATGGTGTGGGGTGCAGAAAACGCCCACCAGTTCGATGCCGGCGCGTTTCAGACGGGCGTAGTTCTCGCTGTTGGTGAGCGTCATCTTGCGCCAGTCGACGATGCACTGCACCCAGACGCCCTGATGGCTGGCATGCACCAGGTGGCGCGTGAAGTCATGGTCGTCGATGCAGTCGACGCTCACCTTGATGGTGCAGAAGCGATCGGGGTGTTCGTGCTTGCAGCGAATCACCTTGTCGATGTGATCGTGAATGAAGCGCTTGGGATGGTACGGATGATGCTGCTGTCCTTTGGTGAACTTGGCCACCAGATGCAGCGAGCCGAAATGATGGTTGTACCAATCGACATCGCTCTGCAACTGCCAGGCATTGCATTCATGGGTGTGATAGCTGTTGGCGGTGGCCCATTCGGGGGTGATTCGTCGGTATTGCGGTTGCTCCGAACGCAACTGGCCCCAGTCCATGAAGATGTATTCGGACTGCGAAGGCAGCGAATGTTCGTCGACGTGGGCGATAAAAGCGAACTTGACGCAATTGACGTGGCCGAAACTGCTCGACGAGGGATGAATATAGAAATCCCGCGTTCGCCGCTTGTGATGATTCCATTCGATATCGAAAGGGTCGGTGTCGACGACGTAGGTTTCACAGATGTTGTGGTCCCGATAGACCCGCAGGATGACCTTCAGGTTGACCTGAACCCCGAACCAGACGTCGAAGATTATCTTGCCCCAGCGCAGATGGAACTTCTCGTTGAAGTCGTTGGTGCGCACGAAAGAGCCGCCGAGGTTTCCGTGCACCGGCACTGCATATTTCTCTGCTGTATCCATTTGAGAACAAGCTGCCTATTCTGTTCGGCTTTCCTGCGGCACGACGGTGATTGCGCGAGCGCTGGCCGGCAACTCAGGTGGGCTCGAAGGTCATCAGATAGCCAAAATGGTCGGACACTCGTCCATAGTCCTGTTCGGTGAACACGGTTCGACCGGCGATCACCGCAAGTCCGCTTCCCTTGCGGAGAAAAACGTAATCGATACGATGATCCTGGTCCAGGTCATGCTCCCACCCTGCTTCCCGGACGCTGAAAACCCGGTGGAAAATCTCCGGAGAGTTTGCTGCCAGATACTGGTCATTATATTCGTTTGAGGCGACCACGAACTGATAACCCTTTGCCCCGGCCTTGATATTGAAGTCACCGCAGAGCAGGGTCGCGCTGACCTCGGGAGAATGCTCGCTTGCCGCCCACTGCCGGAGATTTTCGAACTGCTCGGCGAAGCCGTCTTCCCACCAGCTCAGATGCGACGAGAAGACATTGACGAGGCCGACGTAGGGCACGTTCACCTGCGCCATCACCACCTTGCGCGAGTGGATGCTGAGCGGGTTGCGACTGTTGGAGACATACCTTTCCCGATGGCACCTGATCGGCAATCGGCTGAGCACGGCCACCCCCTCGCGATAGCGGTCAAAACCCCGGTGCGACCAGTCGGTCACCAGGTGATAGGGAGCGCGCAGCCTTTGATTGATGATTCTCGCGGTGTTCGTTGCCCAGTCCCCCTGGCCGTTGTTCCAGAGCTCGGCCACTTCCTGCAGGCAGACCAGGTCGACGTCGAGTTCGTCAATAGCGCGCGCGATCAGCGACAGTTTTTCGTCCTGCCGATCTTCCTGACAGCAATGCAGGTTGAGGATCATCACTGCCAGGGGTCGCCGGCGAACGGTGTAGTTCGCACCGAAGTTGTCGTCCGTGAACGTCTGTTGCCGCGCTTTGCACGCAATCCGGTACCGAATGCGAAAAGCGTCGTCTACCGGCAGTTCAGCTTGCCAGATCTGGCAGCCGTAGTGATTGGGGTTTCTCGCGTTGCTGTGAAACTCGCTCTGCCAGTAGTCACTCTGGTAGACGGCGACCGCTTCGTGCGCGCTCTGCCAGTCGTCGCTCGTCCAGTGGATGCTTACCTCGTCGGCTGCCAGTTGCCGGTCTGCCGCGACGACGACCCGCAGCGAGGTTTGGCCATCGGCCAGCCGGTCCTCGAAGGCGACGTTCTGCAGCGGCCGCTTCGTTGCCAGCATGATTCCCGAGTCGGCCTGCGTCGAGTGATTGACGCCCTGGTTGTTGTCCCAGTATTCGGCACCGGCGACGCGATAGCGCAGGGCGAACTGAATGTTGCCGGGAAGCGAGCGCTCGGCGGTGAGGGGAAAGGCCGCACGCGCGCGCCAGTACTCCCTGCCCGCTGCTGCCTTGCCGTGAAACGACGCCGCCAGGGTATGCCAGGCGCCATCTTCTCCGGCCCACAGGACATCGACCTGCTTGTCGAAGGCGAGGTCGTCGACCAGCAGGGAAAACGACAGCTGCTGCTCAGGGAGGGCCGTTTTTCGGGTGATCACGTTCTTGGCATGCAGCAGATTGATCTCGTTCATGGTTCCTCACGTCGGGGCTTGCAGGCGAAGGGTCGAGGCCGGAATCGGGTTCGGCCGCGCTTCCCGATCGGCCAGGCGGAAGTATCCCTGACCGCCGCAGCCTCGTCAAATCGGTCCCGGCCGGTTCGCGCGCGGCGCTGCGCGGCGCCTTGCCGAACCCGTTCGGCAAGGCGCCAAGGTCCTACGCCGTTGCTTCTCCGGCAGGCGCCGCCGGCTGCGGCACGCTTTCCTTGACCACCAGCACGTCCTCCATCACGAGGTACTGCAGATCGGATCCGAAGAACATGTTGAGGGCGTCGGTCGGTGAGCAGATCATCGCCTCGCCGCGGCGGTTGAGCGAGGTGTTGAGAACGACGCCGTTGCCGGTCAGCGCTTCGAGTTCGAGCATCAGGTCGTAGTAGCGCGGGTTGAACTCGCGTCGCAGCACCTGCGCGCGCGAGCTGCCGTCTTCATGTACCACTTCGGGAACCCGTTCCTTCCAGCCCCTGGCCACTTCGAAGGTGAAGGTCATGAACGGCGCCGGGTGTTCGCTGCCCAGCATCTGCGGGCCGACGCTGTCGAGCATGCTCGGGCAGAAGGGGCGCCAGCGCTCGCGGAACTTGATCTGGGAATTGATCCGGTCGGCGACGCCGGGCGCGCTCGGGCAGCCGAGGATGGAACGTCCGCCGAGCGCGCGCGGGCCGAATTCCATCCGTCCCTGGAACCAGGCCACCGGGTTGCCCTCGACGAGCAGGCGGGCCACGTGCTTCGGCACGTCGTTCAGCTGCTGCCAGGCGGGCCGCTGCGGATGGCGGGCGCAGGCGGCGATGACGTCTTCGTTGCTGTAGACCGGGCCGAGATAGACGTGCTCCATCTTTTCGACCGGAACGCCGCGCTCTACCGAGACATAGGCTGCGGCGCCGACCGCCGTACCGGCGTCGCCCGAGGCCGGCTGGACGAAGAGTTCGCGGACGTCCGGGCGGGCGATGATCTTCTGGTTGAGCTTGACGTTGAGCGCGCCGCCGCCGGAAAAGGCGAGGCGGCCGGTCTCGCGCAGGATGCCGCCGAGGTAATGCTCGATCATCTGCAGCGAGAGATCCTCGAACAGCTTCTGCATGCTCGCCGCGTAATGGATGTAGGGGTCGTCGGCGATGTCCCCCGAACGTCTGGGGCCCAGCCAGTCGACCAGCCGAGGCGAAAAGTAGTATCCCTTGCCGTTTTCCTTGTAGCGGCGAAAGCCGATCACGTTGGCGTAAGCGGTGTTGACCGTCAGTTCACCCTGCTCGAACTTCGCGAGGCGCGAGAAGTCGTAGCGTGTAGGGTCGCCGTAAGGCGCCATGCCCATCACCTTGTACTCGCCGTCGAGCATCTCGAAGCCGAGGTATTCGGTCAACGCGCCATAGAGGCCGCCGAGCGAATCGGGGTCGTAGAACTCCTTGATCTTGTGGATCCGGCCATTCTCGCCGTAACCGAAGAAGGTGGTCGCGTACTCGCCCTTGCCGTCGATGCCGAGGATCGCCGTCTTCTCCCTGAAGCCGGCGCAGTGGTAGGCGCTGGCGGCATGCGCGAGGTGATGTTCGACGGCGACGATCTCGGTCTTCGCGAGGTCGAAACCGAGCTGCAGCAGACACCACTCGATCCGCCTGCGGTAGCGGTAATAGCGCCGGTTGCCGGTCAGCAGGGCGTCGAGCGCGCGCTCCGGCGCGTACCAGTAGCGTCTGGCGTAATGCCAGCGGGCCGGTTCGGTGAGGCTGATCGGGGCAAACGGGATGGCCACCGCGTCCACCTCGGCAGGCCGGATGCCGGCGAACTCGAGGCAGAACTTCGCTGCTTCGTAAGGCATGCGGTTCTTGGCGTGCTTGTCACGGACGAAACGTTCCTCCTCGGCGGCGGCGACGAGGCGGCCGTCGATATAGAGCGCAGCCGAGGGGTCGTGGGTCAGTGCGCCGGACAGTCCGAGTAGGGTCAGTGCCAAGGTCGAGGTCTCAGGGGATCACATTCTCGGCCCGCGTTGCGCGGGCCGCAAAGTCGGCAAGTATACCTGCATCGGCGCCACGGTCTCGCTTCTCTTTCCGATCCGCGCCATACGGTGGCGCGGAGCCGTCGTCAGTCGTCGACGCGATACCGGGCTGCGCGGGCGTGTGCCGGCAGACCTTCTCCCTGCGCCAGGGTCGCTGCGATGCGGCCGAGCGTTTTCGCGCCGATCGGCGAAACGCGGATCAGGCTGCTTCGCTTCTGGAAGTCGTAGACGCCGAGCGGCGAGGAGAAGCGGGCGCTGCCCGAAGTCGGCAGCACATGGTTGGGGCCGGCGCAGTAGTCGCCCAGCGATTCCGAGGTATGAGGGCCGATGAAGATCGCGCCGGCGTGGCGGATTTTCGGTACCCAGGCGTCGGCGTCGACCAGCGACAGTTCGAGATGTTCGGGCGCAATGCGGTTGGCGATCGCGCAGGCTTCGTCGAGGTCGCGGACCTGGATCAGGGCGCCGCGATTTTCGAGTGCGGTACGAATCACCTGCTGGCGGGGCATGGTCGGCAGCAGTCTGGCGAGCGCCGCCGCCACCTGGTCGAGATAGGCGGCCGCCGGGGAGATCAGGATGGCCTGCGCGAGTTCGTCGTGTTCGGCCTGCGAGAAGAGGTCCATGGCGACCCAGTCGGGGTCGGTGTGACCGTCGCCGATGACGAGGATTTCGGACGGGCCGGCGATCATGTCGATGCCGACGACGCCGAAGACCCGGCGCTTGGCAGCCGCAACGTAGGCGTTGCCGGGGCCGACGATCTTGTCTACCTGCGGCACGCTGCCGGTGCCGTAGGCGAGGGCCGCGATCGCCTGGGCGCCGCCGATGGTGAATACCCGATCGACCCCGGCGAGCGCCGCCGCCGCGAGCACCAGCGGGTTCTGTTCGCCGGCCGGCGTCGGCACGACCATGATCAGTTCGCGGACTCCCGCGACCCGCGCCGGGATCGCGTTCATCAGTACCGACGACGGGTACGACGCCTTGCCGCCGGGGACGTAGAGGCCGACCCGGTCAAGCGGTGTCACCTTCTGGCCGAGCATCGTGCCGGAGATTTCCGCGTCCTCTTCCTGGTACTGCCAGCTGTCGAGGCTCTGCCGCTGGTGGTAGCGGCGGATGCGCCCGGCAGCCGCTTCGAGCGCCTGCCGCTGGGCCGCTGGCAGACCGGCGAGGGCCTGCTGCAGCACGTCCTGCGACAGCTCGAGTTCGGCCATGGAATCGACACCGAGGCCGTCGAAGCGCCGGGTGTATTCGATCACCGCCGCGTCGCCGCCGGTCTTCACTGCGGCCACGATGTCGGCGACCGTTCGCTCGATGGCGTCGTCCTGGGCCGCTTCGAAAGCGAGCAGGGCGTCGAGACGCGGCTGGAAATCGGCCTCGGTAGTAGCCAGACGCTTGATCCTGATCATCGGCCGACAACTCCGGCGATGGCGGCGAGAATCGGCGCCAACTGCTCGCGCTTGAGTTTGAGCGCAGCCTGATTGACGATCAGCCGCGACGAGATGTCCATGATGTGCTCGACGGCCAGCAGATGGTTGGCTTTCAGCGTGCTGCCGGTGGACACCAGATCGACGATGGCGTCGGCGAGGCCGGCCAGGGGCGCGAGTTCCATCGACCCGTAGAGCTTGATCAGGTCGACATGCACGCCCTTGGCCGCGAAGTGTTCGCGGGCGATATTGACGTACTTGCTCGCCACCCGCAGGCGCGCGCCCTGGCGCACCGCATGCAGGTAATCGAAACCGGCGGGAACGGCGACCATCATCCGGCAGCGGGCGATCTGCAGGTCGATCGGCTGGTAGAGGCCTTCGCTGCCGTGCTCGAGCAGGATGTCCCTGCCGGCGACGCCGAGGTCGGCCGCGCCATACTGGACGTAGGTCGGCGTGTCGGTGGCGCGGACGATGACCACCCGCACATTGTCCTGGTTGGTCGGGATGATCAGCCGACGTGAGGTCTCGGGATCCTCGAGCGGCTCGATGCCGGCTGCCGCCAGCAGCGGCAGCGTCTCGTCAAAGATGCGGCCCTTCGAGAGAGCGATGGTGATGCCGTTCACGGCTTCTTCCTGCGCGACAAAGGCCGCATTCTACCGCAATGCTGCGCTGCGGGCAGCGCAGCGATTGAGGGATTGAGGGCCCAGCCGGGCAGCCGGGCGGCAGCGAATTGGCGCGGCCGGCATTCCTGGCTTGCCCGGTGAACCCGCCAATCCCCCCGCGATCCTTTCCTTCGGCTGGCCACCTGCAGGGCTGCGAAAGGCTAAAGTTTCGACATAAATGGCGTATTATTCGGGCGCCACAGCGCAGCGAAAAAAAAACCTTACGGAAAAGCAACAGTTATGCAGCCCCGCGCGCCGTTGGCGTTGCCTCTGACCGTTCCTCTCGGTGCCACCCAGGGGTCAATCAGGATTTACGTTGCGGCAGACACCGAAGGAGACTTATATGGAACAAATGACTCTATATCTCAACCTTTTGCTGATTCTGGCCTTTGTTGCCGGCAACGCCTTTTTCGTCGGCTCGGAGATCGCCATTTCATCGGCCCGCCGCAGCCGCATCAGGCAGTTGGCCGAGGAGGGCGACAAACGGGCGGCCAGGGTCGAGATGCTGCACAACGAGCCGGAGCGTTTCTACTCGGTTACCCAGGTCGGCATTACCCTGGTCTCGCTTGGTCTGGGTGCCGTTGGCATGGAGACGATCAGCATTCTGACCGACCCGACCTTTGTTGCGATTCTTGCCCTGTTCGGTGACAGCGAGGCGCTGCTCAAGGCGGCGCACACCATGTCCTATGTCTTCGCCTTTATCGTCATCTCCTTCCTGCACGTGGTCGCCGGCGAACTGGCCCCCAAGGTGCTTGCCTTCCACAAGGCCGAGCAGATGAGCATGGCGGTGGGCGGGATGATCAACATCCTGTACCTCACCTTCAAGCCGCTGATTTACGTCATGAAGCTATCCTCGAACGCGCTCCTGCGGTTGTTCGGGCAGAACAATCTCGAGGGCCATGGGGAGAGCCACTTCACGATGTCGGTCGAGGAAATCCGGATGATCCTCTCGGCGAGCGAGAAGGACGGTATGCTCGACAAGGATGAAACCGAGATGATCCGTGGCGTCTTCAAACTCGACGAGCATACGGTGCGCGAGGCAATGGTGCCGCGTACGCGGATTCGCGCCTTGTCGAATGAAGACACGCTCGCCGATGCCCTACGGGTTTTTCGGGATGTGCCGCATGCGCGCTTTCCGGTCTATGACAAGAGTCTAGACCGGATCACCGGCGTGGTGGCGATCAAGGAGTTGTTGACGGTGATGGCCGAAAGCACTGGCCAGACGCTGGAAGAGGTGAGTCAGCGACCGGTCAGCGAGTTCGTGCAGGCACCGTATATTGTTCCCAATAGCAAGACATTGAGCGATCTGCTGAAGGAATTCAAGCGCACCCGGCAGCAGATGGCGGTCGTGATCGACGAGTATGGCGGCACTGAAGGGATCATCACGCTGGAAGACATCCTGGAAGAGATCGTCGGTGACTACGAGGATGAATTCACCCGTCAGGCGAGACGAGTCAAGAAACTCCTCGGCAGCCAGTATGAAATCGACGCATCGATGCGGGTTTCCGACCTCGACGTGCTGCTTGACTTTCCTTTCCCGCGTGATGACGACTACGTCACCCTTGCGGGTCTCTTCTACAAGAGGCTCGGCAGCGTGCCGAACGTCGGCGATTCCGTTGAACTCGAAGGCGGTCGACTGACGGTGGTCGAGATGGACAACCACCGCATTACCCTGTTGAAGTTTGAAGATACCGCGGTTGGCGAGGACGGAGTCGTTCGTCTGGTCGAAAACTCGTCCGCAGCCGATACCCATACCGTACCTACCGAAGCACCGCAGTAGGGTGTGCCGGAACAACGGACACGCCACGCGAAAAGGTGATTCACCGACGATAACGGCTTGCGGCGGGCCGGTCGAGGTGACTCCCTGCCCGGCTGCTCAGCGGACGCAGTCGACCGAATACACCGATCTGCCGTTGACGGTCGCCTTGACGAGGCCGTGGACATCGGTTTCGAAACCCGGAAAGTGCTCGTTGAAATCGCGCGCAAACTGGAGATAGCGAACGATCGTCGCGTTGAAGCGCTCGCCGGGGATCAGCAGCGGGATGCCGGGCGGGTAGGGGGTGAGCAGCGTGCTGGTGATCCGTCCTTCGAGATCGTCGATCGGTACGCGATCGATCTCGCGGTGCGCCATGCGGGCAAAGGCATCGGTCGGCTTCATCGCCGGCACCATGTCGGAGAGGTACATGCGGGTCGTCAGGTGGGCGACGTCGTTGGCGGCGTAGATACCGTGGATCTGGCTGCAGAGCGCTTTCAGGCCGTAGTTCTCGTAACGCGGATTCTTGGCCAGAAACTCCGGCATCACCTTCCACAAGGGCAGGTTCTGGTCGTAGCCATCCTTGAACTGCTGCAGCTCGGTGACCATCGTGTTCCAGCGTCCCTTGGTGATGCCGATGGTGAACATGATGAAGAATGAGTAGAGGCCGCATTTTTCGACGATGATGCCGTGCTCTGCCAGGTATTTGGTGACGATCGCCGCGGGAATTCCCCAGTCGGCGAAATCTCCGTCAACGTCGAGTCCCGGCGTGATGATCGTCGCCTTGATCGGGTCGAGCATGTTGAAGCCTTCGGCAAGCATGCCGAAACCGTGCCAGCGCTCGCCCGGCTTGAGGATCCATGCCGAACGTTCCTCCAGACCCTCGCCCGACCGGTCGTCGGGTCCCCAGACCTTGAACCACCAGTCGCCACCCCATTCCTGCTCGACCTTGCGCATCGTGCTGCGGAAGTTGAGCGCTTCGGCGATCGACTCCTCGACCAGCGCCGTCCCGCCGGGAGCTTCCATCATCGCTGCCGCGACGTCGCAGGAGGCGATGATGGCGTACTGCGGCGAGGTCGAGGTGTGCATCAGGTAAGCCTCGTTGAAGACGTCGCGGTCGAGTTTGCGTCCTTCGGAATTCTGGACCAGAATCTGTGATGCCTGCGAGAGACCGGCCAGCAGCTTGTGTGTCGATTGCGTCGAGAAGATCATCGCCTCCCTGCAGCGCGGGCGGTCGGCGCCGATCGCATGGTAATCGCCATAGAAGTCATGAAAGGCCGCGTGTGGCAGCCAGGCTTCGTCGAAATGCAGGGTATCGATGACGCCGTCGAGCATCTCCTTGATTTCCTCGACGTTATAGAGAATGCCGTCGTAGGTGCTCTGGGTGATGGTCAGAACGCGCGGCCTGGCCCTGACGTCGCGCGCGAAGGGATGTGCCTCGATCTTCTTCCGGATGTTCTCGCGCAGGAACTGTTCCTTCGGGATCGGCCCGATGATCCCGTAGTGATTCCGCGTCGGCATCAGGAACACGGGAATCGCACCGGTCATGATGATCGAATGAAGCACCGATTTGTGGCAGTTGCGGTCGACGATCACGATGTCACCCGGCGCCACCGCCGAGTGCCAGACGATCTTGTTCGAGGTCGAGGTGCCGTTGGTGACGAAGAAGAGGTGATCGGCATTGAAGATGCGCGCCGCGTTACGCTCCGAAGCGGCCACCGGGCCGGTATGGTCGAGCAGCTGGCCGAGTTCCTCGACCGCGTTGCAGACATCGGCACGCAGCATGTTCTCGCCGAAGAACTGGTGAAACATCCGCCCGACCGGGCTCTTCAGGAAGGCCACCCCGCCCGAGTGACCGGGGCAGTGCCAGGAGTAGGAGCCGTCCTCGGCATAGTGGGTCAGGGCGCGGAAGAACGGCGGTGCCAGGCTTTCGAGGTAGGCCTTGGCCTCGCGGATGACGTAGCGGCCGATGAATTCGGCGGTATCCTCGAACATGTGGATGAAGCCGTGCAGCTCGCGCAGAACGTCGTTGGGGATGTGACGCGAGGTGCGCGTCTCGCCGTAGAGGAAGATCGGGATGTCCTCGTTGCGGCAGCGAATTTCCTTGACAAAGGCGCGCAGGCTGGTGATGGTCTGCTCGGACTTGCCGTGCCTGAAGTCTTCGTCGTCGATCGACAGAATGAAGGTCGAGGCGCGACTCTGCTGCTGGGCAAACGAGGTGAGGTCGCCATAGCTGGTCACCCCGAAGACCTCGAAGCCCTTCTTTTCGATCGCCTTGGCCAGCGCCCGAATGCCCAGCCCACCGGTGTTTTCCGAACGGTAATCCTTGTCGATGACGATTACGGGAAAATTGAAATGCATGCGGGAATCCAGTGCCAGGTCAAGAGTGGGAGAAGGGCCGCGCAGCACCGGCGGCCATATCTGTCCGCCTGCCGCGCGGCGTGCCTTGCTGCGCCGAGCGCTGCCGGCAGGTCAGATTTTTGGCAGGGTGACGCCCGTCTGACCCTGGTATTTGCCGTCGCGATCCTTGTACGACGTTTCACATTCCTCGTCGGATTCGAAAAACAGCACCTGTGCGATGCCTTCGTTGGCATAAATCTTGGCCGGTAATGGCGTCGTGTTCGAAAACTCGAGCGTCACATGCCCTTCCCACTCGGGTTCAAAGGGCGTCACATTGACGATGATGCCGCAGCGTGCATAGGTACTCTTGCCGA
The DNA here is from genome assembly GCA_036625225.1 of Candidatus Accumulibacter jenkinsii. Lineage (GTDB taxonomy): Bacteria > Pseudomonadota > Gammaproteobacteria > Burkholderiales > Rhodocyclaceae > Accumulibacter > Accumulibacter jenkinsii. The sequence goes on from JAZKUF010000003.1 coordinate 410,996, forward strand.
GACAGATGGTCAGGACGCTGCGCGGAATCCGGAAATACTCCACCGTGCGCGCCAGCGCGAACGAATTCGGCGGAATGATGCAGAAGTCGCTCGTGACCTCGACGAACGAACTGGGGTCGAAGTTCTTGGGGTCGACGATGGTCGAGTTGAGATTGGTAAACAGCTTGAATTCGTTCGAGCAGCGAATGTCGTAGCCGTAGCTCGAGGTGCCGTAGGAAACGATCCGGCGGCCGTCGATCGCGCGCACCTGCTGGGGCGCGAAAGGATCGATCATGCCATGCTCTTCCGCCATGCGGCGGATCCATCTGTCCGATTTGATTGACATTGCTGGTCACCCGAACACCAGTCGTAGCTAAAGGCACTCATTCTACATTTATGGTGTCCGGGCAAGGCAAGAAACTGAGCGGCCGCACCCGGGGCAGGGGTGGGGCCGTCGCTTCAGGTGTTCTGGATGACGATGCTGGGAAACTTGGCGCTCATGTCCCTGGCGCGCTCGGCCACCTTGACCGCCAGACGGCGGGCGATCGTCCGGTAGATCTCCGCGGCGCGCGAAGCCGGTGCGCCGACCACCGTCGGCCTGCCCGAATCGGCCAGTTCACGAATCGACATTTCGAGCGGCAGCGCACCGAGAAACTCGGTGTCGTAGTCGCGGCACATCTGCTCGCCGCCGCCCTGGCCGAAAATGTGCTCTTCGTGACCACACTGCGAGCAGATGTGGATGCTCATGTTTTCCACCAGGCCGAGAATCGGGATGCCGACCTTTTCGAACATCTTGAGCCCCTTGCGCGCGTCGATCAGCGCGATGTCCTGCGGCGTGGTGACGATCACCGCGCCGGTCACCGGGACCTTCTGCGACAGCGTCAGTTGCGTGTCACCGGTTCCCGGCGGCATGTCGACGACGAGATAATCGACCTCCTGCCAGCTGGTCTGCTTGAGCAGCTGTTCGAGCGCCTGGGTGACCATCGGGCCCCGCCAGACCATCGGTGAATCGATGTCGATCATGAAGCCGATCGACATCGCCTGCAGGCCATGGGCGAAAAGCGGAGCCATCGACACGCCGTCGTCCGAGCTCGGCTTCTGGCCGACCAGGCCGAGCATCTGCGGCTGTGACGGGCCGTAGATGTCGGCGTCGAGCAGGCCCACCGTGGCGCCTTCCTGGGCCAGCGCCAGTGCCAGGTTCACGGCGGTCGTGCTTTTGCCGACGCCGCCCTTGCCGGAGGCGACGGCGATGATGTTCTTCACCCCGGGCAGCGGCTTGAGGCCTCGCTGGACACTGTGGGCGACGATCCTGACCGTGACATTGACGCTGATCGTGCCGATGCCGGGGAGGCTTGCGAGCTTCTCGGTGACCACCTTGCGGACGCTGTCGAGTTGCGTCTTCGCCGGATATCCGAGCTCGATATCGAGCGAGACATTCGCACCATCGACCTGGATGTTTTTCGCCGAGCGGGTGGAAACGTAATCCTTGCGGGTATTCGGATCGATCAGATCCTTCAGTGCCGCCTGTACGGCTTGAGTCGTTACAGCCATTTTCAAAGCTCCTGTGGTGGATACCCGAGTATTTTAGTAGAGTTTGAGCAAAAAGCGGCAGGCTCGCTGGTTGGTGGACGAAGCTGCGGGAGAGGCGCGCGCCGGTGCAGCGAAAAGCCGTTGCAGCGGCGGTTGCACCGGCTTAGAGGCTTGTGCGCACCCAGTCGCGCCAGGTTGCGAAGACTGTCGGCTGAAGGGCCGCGATGACCGGCCGCCGCCAGACATCGTCGGCGTCGTAGTCGTCGTGCAGAAGGGTGCACATGGCTCCGCCCGCTTCGCGCAGGATGAGGCTGCCGGCGGCATAGTCCCAGAGCATCTGGCCACCATGCAGGTAGAGATCGAGGCGACCGGCAGCCAGATTGCACCAGTCGAGCGTCGAACTGCCGAAGTTCCGTTGCGAATAGAACGGCGGGCTGACGGCGATGCGGTCGGCGAGCAGTCTCGGAATGCGCTTGAAGTCTACGCCGCCGACGGCGCGCCCGATGTCGGCTGTCACCTCGCGCAGCGGCAGCCGGCGCCCGTTGAGGTAAGCGCCATTGCCTTCCCGGGCATAGAACATCTCGTCGGTGATCGGGTTGTAGGTCACCGCCAGTCGCGTGCGCCGGGCGCGCATCCAGGCGATCGAGACGGCAAAACAGGGGAGCCCGTTGATGAAATTGGTCGTGCCGTCGATCGGATCGATACACCACAGGCCGAGATCGCCGCGGTTGCCGTCCTGCCAGCCGGCTCTTTGGGCGGCCGGCGTCATTTCCTCGCCGATGATCGGACAGTCGTGAATCTCGCTCAGGCGGCCGATCAGGAAACGTTGCGCCGCGAGGTCGGCTTCCGAGCACAAGGAGCCATCGTCCTTGCGCTGACCGTGGCTGACGCGCAGGAAGCGCGGGATGATCTCGCGCTGCGCCACCTCGCGGACCAGCGCCACGCAGGCGTCGAGCATGCGCTGCAGTTCGCTGTCAGCAAGCGCCGGCCGCGCTGCGTGATCGCCATCGCCCATGCCGGGTCAGTGGCGCCACTTGATCGAGCAACCGATGCTGGCCGTCTGCTCCTGCGGACCGCGGCCGGTTTCGGCAATCATGCGCATGGCCTCAAAGAGTTCGCGTCGGCTATCGGCGGCGGCCGGCAGGCGGCCGCTGGCGTCGAGCCGGCCGCGGTACTGCAGTTCGAGATTGTGGTTGAAGCCGAAGAACTCCGGTGTGCAGACGGCGCCGTAGCGGCGCGCCACGTCCTGTGTCGGGTCGTAGAGGTAGGGGAAAGGAAAGGCAAGATGCTGCGCCACGAGGGCCATGTTTTCGAACGAGTCCTCGGGGTATTCGGCCGGATCGTTGCTCATGATCGCAGCGACGCCGATACCGAGCGCCTGCACCTCGCGCGCGTCACGGCAGATGCGGTCGATGATCGCCTTGACGTAGGGGCAGTGGTTGCAGATGAACATCAGCAGCAAGCCGGTCGGACCGCGCAGCGTCGCGAGGCTGTGCCGCGTCCCGGCGGTGTCAGTGAGGTCGAAGTCGATGGCCGGCCAGCCAAAATCACACACAGGAGTAGTCAGCGCCATGACAGAGCACCCTTCAAACAACGAACATCAAGCGGCGAAGGCCATATAATACCACGGTGACCTGTCCCCGCTTCCATTGCCCGGTGCCGCTGGCGCCGGGTTCAGTAGTCGATCTGCCGCAGCGGGTGGCGCATCATGCGATCCGGGTGCTGCGCCTGCGTTGTGGCGATGCGCTGACCTTGTTCAACGGTGTCGGCGGGGAGTATTCTGCCCGGATTACCGACATCGAGCGCGAACGGGTCAGCGTGGCGGTTCTGGACTGGCTGGCCACGGAGCGTGAAGCGCCGCTGGCGATTACGCTGGTGCAGGCGCTGCAGGCCGGTGAAAAAATGGATCTGACGGTGCAGAAAGCGGTCGAACTCGGGGTCGATCGCATCGTCCCGGTCATTTCGAGACGCAGCGTTCTGCGTCTCGACGGCGAGCGAGCCCGGCGCCGGCTCGAGCACTGGCGGGGGGTCGTCGTCGCCGCCTGCGAACAGTGCGGGCGCAACCGGTTGCCGGAAGTGACACTTCCCGAGGGTCTCGAACGCTGGCTGGCGCGCGCTCCGGCGCGCGCGACGCTGCGCCTGATGCTGGCGCCGGCAGCCGGCCGCTCGCTGGCGAATCTGCCGGTACCGCCGACTGGCGCTGCGCTGGAACTGTTGATCGGCGCCGAGGGAGGGCTGGCGCCGGAGGAGACCCGACTGGCGGCATTGTCCGGTTTTCTCTCGGTGCAACTCGGGCCGCGTGTTCTGCGCACCGAGACCGCTGGGCTGGCCGCACTGGCGGCAATCCAGTTTCTGTGGGGTGACTTGAAGGAGGTGACTACGGATGTTTGAATCGGCCGAACTGGGACACAAGGTAGACAAGGAAACCTTTCGGGTTGAAGAGCCCCGGTTGCGGGCGGCGCTGCTCGAAGCCCAGGAGCAGTTGCGCGAGAACGGAACCTTTCCGGTGATCATACTGATCAGTGGCGTCGATGGGTCCGGCAAGGGGGAGACGATCAATGTCCTCTACGAGTGGATGGATCCGCGTTACATGTCGACCCATGCCTTTTACGCGCCGACCGTCGAGGAGCGCGCACGGCCATCGATGTGGCGCTACTGGCGAGCCTTGCCGCCGAAAGGGCGGACCGGGATCTTCGCCGGCTCGTGGTATTCCTATCCGATCGCCGAGCGGATCAGCAACAACATGTCGCGCTCCGATTTCGACCAGCGCATGGACCAGCTCAACCGCTTCGAAGCGATGCTGGTGAACGAGGGGGCACTGGTTCTCAAGTTCTGGATCCACCTTTCCAAGGACGCCCAGCGCGAGCGCCTGAAAGCGATCGAGGCCAACCCGCTGACCCGCTGGCGGGTCACCAAGGCCAGCTGGGACCGCCTGAAGACCTACGACAAGCTGCAGGAGGTTGCCGGTCACCTGCTGCGCACGACCAACAGCCCCTGGGCACCGTGGATCATCGTCGAGGGAACCGATGACCGCTATCGCTCGCTGACCGTTGGCAAGACCATCCTCGAAGCGCTCCAGAAGCGGCTGGCCGAAAGACGCGAGCGGCACTCGCCGGTGGCGCCGGCGATCTCGCCGCGCATCGACCGTCTCGATGTGCTGAGTTCGCTGGACATGACGCAGAGTCTGACGAAGAAGGTTTACGAGACCGAACTCGCCACCTGGCAGGGACGTCTGGCCGAGCTGATGCGCCACCCCGAGTTCAAGAAGCGCGCCCTGATTCTCTCTTTCGAAGGTTCGGATGCGGCCGGCAAGGGGGGCGCCATCCGGCGCGTCATGTCGGCCATGGATGCGCGGCAGTACCAGATCATCCCGATCGCCGCGCCGACCGAAGAGGAGCGCGCACAACCCTATCTGTGGCGATTCTGGCGGCATATGCCGCGCCTCGGACGGGTGGCCATTTTCGATCGCACCTGGTACGGCCGCGTGCTCGTCGAGCGGGTCGAGGGATTCTGCAGCACCGCCGACTGGTTGCGCGCCTATTCCGAGATCAACGATTTCGAGCATGACATCTGGCGCGCCGGCGGTATCGTCATCAAATTCTGGCTGCAGATCAGCGACGAGGAGCAGCTCAAACGGTTCGAGGAGCGTGCCCAGATCGAGCACAAGCGCTTCAAGATCACCGAGGAAGACTGGCGCAATCGCGAGAAGGCCGGGGCTTACCATGAGGCGGTCTGTGACATGGTCGACCGCACGAGTTCGGGGACTGCGCCATGGACCCTCGTCGAGTCCAACGACAAGTATTTTGCCCGCGTCAAGGTTCTGCGGACGATCTGCGAACGTCTGGAAAAGGAACTGAAAGTCGTCCCGATGAAAGAGCCGAAAGCGGTGATGCCGAGGCCCGCCAGGATCGACCCCGCGAAGGAGCCGGCGGCGGTGCACGAGGCAAAAGCCGACAGTGGCAAGGAAGCGAAATCCCACCGGGCAAGAAACCTGAAAGTCGAGAGGGCGAAGACGGGAAAACCGGCCAAGGAGCACCGCGCCCCCGCGACCGGCGGCACCCCCCAGGAAGCCCAGACTCCCCAGGAAGCCGAGGTCGCCGAGGCCACCGCGGTCGCCGAGAAGGTCGCTTCCGTGCTCTGAGATGATGGCCGACGACCTGACTTCCGCTCCCTTCGTTGCCTGGTTCCGCTCGGTCGCGCCCTACGTCAACCTCTTTCGCGGCAAGACCTTTCTGATCGCCTTTGGCGGCAAGGCGATCGCCGGGCAACTGGCGCGGACGCTGGCCTATGACGTCAACCTGCTGGCGGCGCTCGGGGTGCGCCTGGTGCTGGTGCATGGTGCCCGACCGCAGATCGAGAAGCTGTTGCGCGAAAGAGGCTTGCCGTCGGTCTATCACGGCAATTACCGGGTGACCGATGCGCAGGCGATCGCTTGCGTGATCGATGCGGTCGGTCGCATCTACGTCGAAATCGAGGCCCTGCTGTCGCAGGGTCTCGCCGACACGCCGATGGCCAACAGCACGATTCGGGTTGTCGGCGGCAATTTCATTACCGCCAAACCGGTCGGTGTGGTCGATGGCGTGGACCTGCAGTACTCGGGCCAGGTGCGCAAGATCGACGCCGAGGGCATCCGGGCGCAGCTCGGCCTCGGCAACATCGTCCTCCTGTCCTGTATCGGCTCCAGTCCCACCGGCGAGATTTTCAACCTCGCGATGGAGGAGGTGGCCGAGGCGGTGGCCACCGCCTTGCTCGCCGACAAGCTCATCTTCCTCAGCGACAGCCGCGGCGCGACCGACATTGATGGCGCGCTGCTCGACGAACTGACGGTCGACGCGGCCGAGCGCCTGATCAGTCTTGGCGACTGGCTGTCGGCCGACCTCAAGCGCTATCTTCCCTGCGCGGCGCGTGCGAGTCGGGTGGGTGTCGGGCGTGTGCACCTCGTCGGTTACGACGAGGACGGCACCCTGCTGCGCGAACTGTTCACGCACGACGGGGTGGGTACGGTGATTACCCGCGAATCACTCGAAGAACTGCGTGACGCGGCACCCGACGACATCGGCGGACTGGTTGCACTGATCGAGCCGCTCGAAGGAGAGGGCACTCTGGTGCGCCGCTCGCGCGAACTGCTCGAACGCGAAATCTCGCGTTTTTCGATCGTTCAACACGACGGCGTGATCGTCGGCTGTGCGGCGCTCTATCCCTACGGTGAGGGGCAGGCTGAACTGGCCTGCCTGGCCGTGCATCCGCACTATCGTCGCTGGGGGTATGGGGCGATGCTGATGAAGCGGATCGAGGTGCAGGCGCGGGCGGCCGGCGTCAGACGGCTCTTCGTCCTCACCACGGCAACCTCGCAGTGGTTCAAGGAGCGCGGTTTCACGGTCCGTCAGATCGATGAATTACCGGCCGAAAAGCGGCTTGTTTACAATCTGCAGCGTCGTTCCAGCGTCCTCATGAAGGAGCTGTAGGGGCGGTTGCCGCGGTAGGCGTTGGCGGGCGAATCCACCTGAAACCTTAAGGAGTTGTTGCATGGCAAGAATGGTCAATTGTGTCAAACTCGGTCGCGAGGCCGAGGGTCTCGATTTCCCTCCCTATCCCGGGGAACTGGGCAAGCGAATCTATGAAGGCGTATCAAAGGAAGCATGGCAGCAATGGGTGCGCATGCAGACCATGATCATCAACGAGAATCGTCTCAATCTGGCCGACGCCGCGCATCGCAAATACCTCGCCGAGCAGATGGAGCGGCACTTCTTCGGCAGCGGTGCCGATCAGGTGCAGGGTTACGTGCCTCCTGCCGGCTGATCGACGGGTCGTTCACGCGGGAATAAGGGCGCTCAGGCAGCGGTCAGCGTCTGCACGCCGTGGGCGCTTCCCACGAGGCAGACGTCCGCCGGTCGACAGGCGAAAAGGCCGTTGCTGACCACGCCGACGATCTGATTGAGGCGCGTCTCGAGGGCCACGGCATCGACGATCTCGAGCCCATGGACGTCGATGATCAGGTTGCCGTTGTCGGTCACGAAGTTCTCGCGCAGCAACGGTTTGCCGCCGATTCCTGCGACTTCGCGGCGGACGTGGCCAAGCGCCATCGGAATGACTTCGATCGGCAGCGGGAAGTGGCCGAGCACCGAAACCCTTTTCGACTCGTCGGCAATGCAGACGAATTTCCGGGAGACGGCGGCGACGATCTTCTCTCTGGTCAGCGCGCCGCCGCCGCCCTTGATCATCTGCAGCGACGCATTGATCTCGTCGGCCCCGTCGACATAGACCGGGATCTGGTCGACGTCGTTGAGGTCGAAGACGACGATACCGTGCCCCTCGAGTCGGCTCCGGGTCGCTTCCGAGCTTGCCACGGCCCCGCGGATGCGGTGCCTGAGCACGGCCAACTCGTCGATGAAGCAGTTGGCGGTCGAGCCGGTGCCGACGCCGATGATCTCTCCTTCGATGACGTGGGCGATGGCCGCCCGCGCAACAGCTTGTTTCAGTTCGTCCCGGGTCATGGTGATCTTCGCTATGGGTGATGGGACCGACATTGTAGCCAGGCGCTGGCGGCGATGACAGCCGGCACAGCGCATGGCAAGGAGAATCCTGTGGCTGACGAAAGCCCGTTCAAGGGGCAGACCGGTTTGCGCCGGGTATGGAACGCCTTCCATTATTCACGCGCCGGCCTGCACGCGGCGTATGTCGCCGAAGACGCTTTTCGGCAGGAGGTGCTGCTCGCCGCGGTGCTCATCCCGCTGGCCTTTTTTCTGGCGCCGAACGGTCTCGGGCTGGCGCTGATGATCGGCAGCGTGCTGCTGGTGCTGATCGTCGAACTCTTCAACTCCGCCATCGAAGCGACCATCGACCGGATTTCACTCGATCGGCATCCCCTCGCCAAGCGCGCCAAGGACATTGGCAGCGCCGCGGTCTTCGTCGCGCTGGTCGACGTGCTCGTCGTCTGGGGCGGTGTACTGTTCGGCTGAGGGCGCTCGCGTCAGCGATTTCAGCCGATGCGGCGCAGATGAATCAGCACCGAGACCTTCGCGCCCAGCCAGCCCAGGGTACCGCCGATCGCCGTCAGCAGCCCGAGGTCGCGCATCGACAGGCCTTGCAGCGTGAAGCTGGTCCCGTAGAGCCGCGCCAGTTCGGCGACTGCCGGGGTGAGCAGGTGAAAACCGGCAGTCACCAGCAAGGCGGCGCAGAGGCCCCCGAGAACCCCCTGCAGGACGCCAAAGTAGTGTAGCGGGCGCTGGATGTAGGTGTCGGTGGCGCCGATCAGTTTGGCGACCTCGATCTCGGCGGCCTGGGCGAGGATCTGCAGGCGAATGGTGTTGAAGGTGATGGTCACCAGCGCACCGGCAAAGAGGGCAGCGAGCAGCATGACCACCAGTTTGCCGAGCCGGAGCAGGGCATCGAGGCGTTTGACCCACGCCGAGTCGAGCTGGACATGGGCCACCTTCGGCCAGTCGGCGAAGGTCTTCGCCAGACCATCGAGTGCTTCCGGCGGCGCGTCGCCGGGGGTGACGACAAAGGCGTCGGGCAGCGGATTGTGCGGCAGACTGGCGATGATCTCGGCCATCCCTTCGCTCGCCTGCAGACGCGCGAGGGCTTCTTCGCGTGGCACGAAACGCCAGCTGCCGGGGCCGGCCGCCGCCTGCAGGCGCGCTTCGATCTCGGCGAGCTCGCGTTTGCCGACGTCGAGAGCCATGAAGATACTGATTTGCTGCACCCCCGGCGCATCGCCGGTCAGCTTGCGCAGATTGTCGAGCGCCAGCCAGCCGGAGGTCGGCAGAGTCAGCGCGACGCCGATCACCAGCAGCGAGAGCAGCGAATTGAGCGGCGCTGCCGCCAGGCGACGCCAGGCATCGCGCAGCGCGAAGAGGTGTTGGGCGAGCCAGGCGCTCACGCGGCGACCGAGCTGGTGGTCACCCCTGGCTGCGGTTCACTCATGACGCCCTGATCGAGGCGCAGGATGCGTGGCCGCAGATGGGGCAGCGAGAGCGGGTCGTGGGTGGCGATGACGACGGTCACGCCGACCTGCTGAAAGGCACAGAAGATGTCGAGGATCTCGTTTGCCGAAGCGGCGTCGAGGTTGGCCGTCGGTTCGTCGGCGAGAATGATGGCCGGCCGATTGACGACCGCGCGGGCAATCGCCAGGCGCTGCTGTTCGCCGCCCGAGAGGGCGATCGGAAAGGTTTTCTCGCGATTGGGCAGACCGACCTTGGCCAGTGCCGCCTGCGCCCGGCGCAGCGCTTCCCGGGCAGGGTGGCCGACGATCGCCAGCGGCAACAGGACGTTGTCAAGCACGCTGCGATCGAAGAGCAGTTTGCGATCCTGAAAGATCAGCCCGAGCTTGCGGCGCAGGTACGGAATGGTGTTTCGGCGCAGCGCGGCGAGGTTCTGGCCGTTGATCACGATGCTGCCGGCGGTCGGCCGCTCGATCGCCGCCAGCAGTCTGAACAGCGTCGATTTGCCGGCCCCGGAGTGGCCGGTGAGAAACACCATCTCGCCGGCAGTGATCTCGAAGCTGACGTGGTGCAAGGCTTCGCGGCCTTCCGGGTAGCGCTTGGTGAGATCGCTCGCCGTAATCACTCGAACAGCGCGTCGACGAAATCGCGGGCATTGAAAGGCCGCAGGTCGTCGATGCCTTCGCCGACACCGATGAAACGCACCGGCCTGGGGCACTGGCGAGCGATCGCGGCGACCACGCCGCCCTTGGCTGAACCGTCGAGTTTGGTCAGGATGAGGCCGGTGACGTGGATCGCCTTGTCGAAAGCCATCACCTGTTGCAGCGCATTCTGGCCAAAAGTGGCGTCGAGAACCAGCAACGTTTCATGCGGACCCGACGGATCGGCTTTCTGAATGACGCGCCGGACCTTGGCAATTTCTTCCATCAGGTGCAGCTGCGTCGTCAGACGACCGGCTGTGTCGGCGAGGACGATGTCGATGCCGCGTGCCTTTGCCGCGGCGATGGCGTCGAAGATCACCGCCGCCGGGTCGCCGGACTGCTGTGCAATGACCGTGACCTGGTTGCGCTCGCCCCACGCCTGCAGCTGCTCGCGCGCAGCGGCCCGGAAGGTATCGCCCGCGGCGAGCAGGACGGACATCCCCTGCGCCTGAAAATATTTGGCCAGCTTGCCGATCGAAGTTGTCTTGCCGGCGCCGTTCACGCCGGCAATCATGATGATGAACGGGCGGTGCTGCGAGAGGTCGAGGGCTTCGTCGAGGGGTTGCAGGAGCTGGTGGAAAATGTCGGCCAGCGCGCGCTGGATGTCTTGCGGGGTGTCGAGCCGGTCGCGTTTGGCGCGCATCTTCAGCTGGTAGAGCAGATGCTCGGTGGCATCGAGGCCGACGTCGCTGGCGAGCAGCAGCGCTTCCAGTTCTTCAAGCAGCTGGTCGTCGACCTTGCCGCGCGAAAAAAGCGATTTGAGTTTGCCGCCGAACTGCGCCCGCGTGCGCGCGAGGCCGGCTTTCAGGCGCTGTCGCCACGGCGCGGCGACGCTTTCGGCCGGCGCCGGAGCAGCGGGCGTGGACGGTTGATCGGTGGACTTCTTGAGGAAACCAAACATCGTACTTCCGTGTCTGAAAGGCGCTCGGTTGCTGCGGCGGTGGTAAGATGCCGGCCCAATGGACCGACTCCGACCAAATTCTATCAGAAGCGACTCCTGCCCATGCGTCACACGAGATTGATTGCCTTGCTGCTGGCCCTCGCTGCGCCCCTGGCGGTGTCTGCCGACGGCTATCAGCACCAGCTGGCAAATGGTTTGCGGATCATCGTCAAGGAAGACAATCGGGCGCCGACGGTCGCGCACATGGTCTGGTACCGGGCCGGCAGCATGGACGAGACGAATGGCCGCACGGGCGTCGCACACGTCCTCGAGCACATGATGTTCAAGGGGACGCCGGCGGTCGGTCCGGGGGAGTTCAATCGTCGGGTCGCTGCCGCCGGCGGTCGCGACAACGCATTTACCAGTCGCGATTACACGGCCTATTTTCAGCAGGTCCCGAAAGAGAAGCTGGCAGAGATGATGCAGCTCGAGGCCGATCGGATGCGCCACCTGACGCTCGACTCCGGCGAGTTTGCGCAGGAGATCCGGGTGGTGATGGAAGAGCGGCGCCTGCGCACCGACGACCAGCCGCAGGCGCTGCTCTTCGAACAGCTCGCCGCCGTCGCTTTCCAGGTGCATCCCTATCGCGTACCGGTCATCGGCTGGATGACCGACCTCGAAAACCTCTCCGCGAGTGACGCGCGGGCGTGGTACGAGCAGTGGTATGCGCCGAACAACGCCTATGTCGTGGTGGTCGGTGATGTCGATCACCGGACGGTCTTTGAACTGGCCGAAAAGCACTACGGTGCCTTGACCGCGCGTCCGTTGCCGATCCGCAAACCGCAGGACGAGCCCGTCCAGGTCGGGCTTCGGCGGCTGACCGTGAAAGCGCCAGCCGATCTGCCGCTGGTGCTGATGGCCTACAAGGCGCCCGTGCTGCGCAACATCGAAGAAGATGTCGACCCTTATGCGCTCGAAATGCTCTCGGCGGTTCTCGCCGGTCACGAGGCGGCCCGTTTTTCCCGGCATCTGGTGCGTGAGCAGCGGCTGGCGGTCGAGGCTGCGGCCAGCTACGACTCGACCGCGCGCGGCCCGGGCCTCTTCTACCTGTACGGTTCGCCAAGTGAAGGGAAGTCGCGCACCGACCTCGAGGCCGGTCTGCGGGCTGAAATCGCTGCCGTTCAGGAGCACGGCGTGCGCCCGGACGAACTCGCACGGGCCAAGGCGCAGCTGATCGCCGGTCAGATCTACAAGCTCGATTCGATGTTTGCGCAGGCGATGGAGGTTGGACAGATGGAAGCGGCAGGGCTCTCCTACACCCTGAACCGGCGTCTGATCGAGAAACGCCAGGCGGTCACTGCCGAGCAGGTGCAGGCGGTGGCGAAGAAATATTTTCGCGACGAGCAGCTGACGGTGGCCGAACTCGACCCGCAGCCCTTGCCGGCCGCGCCGCGCCCGCGCTCGCCGTTTGCCCCCCGCCATTGAGGCCCCGTCGATGAACCCTTGCCAACTCGTGCTCTGTTTTTGCCTGCTGCTAGTCGGATCGCTGACGCACGCCGGCCCGAAGATCGAGCGCTGGCAGACGGCTGCCGGCGTGCAGGTTCTGCTGGTCGAGAATCACCGCTTGCCGATCGTCGACGTTCAGGTCGATTTCGCTGCTGGCGCAGCATATGAAGGCGAGAGCCGGGCGGGTGTCGCTGCCTTGACCCGCACGCTGCTCGATCTGGGCGCCGGCGGGCTCGACGAAACGCAGATCGCGAGCGCCATGGCGGATCTCGGTGCCGAACTGTCGGGTGGGGTGGACCTCGACCGCGCTTCACTGCGCCTGCGGACGCTGTCGATGGCCGACAAGCTGGGACCGGCGATCGACCTACTGCGCACCATTCTCAGTCGTCCGGCGTTTCCGGAAACGGTTTTTGAACGGGAGCAGGCACGCTCGGTGGCCGCGCTCAAGGAAGCGCTGACGCGTCCCGAAACGATCGCCGGCCAGGCCTTCTGGGCCGCGATGTATCCCGCCCATCCCTATGGACGGCAGGCGACGCCGGCCTCGGTCGCGGCCCTGCGCCGTAGCGATGTGCTGGCTTTCCACGCCGCCCGGTACACCGCGCAGAGCGCGACCATCACCCTCGTCGGCGACCTGTCGCGCGCGCAGGCCGAGGCGGTGGCCGCGCAGCTGACGGCCGATCTGCAGAGCGGGCCTGCCCGGGCGAGCATCGCGCTGCCGCAGCTGCCGGCCGGCAGCGAGCAGCGGATTGCCCATCCGGCGTCACAGGTCCATCTCCTGCTGGGTCTGCCCGCCATCCGGCGCGGCGATCCGGATTTCTTTCCGCTGTTGGTCGGCAACTATTCGCTCGGTGGCGGCGGCTTCGTTTCACGGCTGATGAAGGAAGTGCGCGACAAGCGGGGGCTGGCCTACAGCGTTTATAGCTATTTCATGCCGCTGCAGCAGCCGGGACCTTTCCAGATCGGCCTGCAGACCAAGCGGGCGCAGGCGAGCGAAGCGCTGCAGGTGAGTCGCGAGGTGCTGGCGGCCTTTCTCGAACAGGGCCCCAGCGAAGCGGAGCTGCTGGCCGCGAAGCAGTATCTGGTCGGCAGCTTTCCCCTGCGCCTGGACAGCAACCGCAAGCTCCTCGAGCAGGTGGCGATGATCGGCTTCTATGGCCTGCCGCTCGATTATCTCGATCGTTATCCGGACCACATCGAACGGGTGACGGTAGCCGAAATCAGGGCGGCGTTTGCCCGCCATGTGCAGCCGGCGCACCTGGTGACGGTACTGGTGGGCGGAGAATAAGCCTGAATTCGCTGCGCATCATCGGTGGGCAGTGGCGGCGACGCGTCCTGCGGTTTCCCGATTCGCCGGCCCTGCGGCCGACGCCGGACCGCGTCCGCGAGACCCTTTTCAACTGGCTTGGACAGGATCTGGACGGCCTTTCCTGTCTCGATCTGTTTGCCGGCAGTGGAGCACTGGGCTTCGAGGCGGCGTCGCGGGGGGCAGCGAGAGTGGTGATGGTCGATCAGTCGCCGGCGGTGGTGGCGGCGATCGAGGCCAACGCGAAACTCCTCGGAGCAGACGAGCGCGTGCAGATCGTGCGCTCGGATGCGATAAGATTTGTGGCTTCCGTCGTTTCACCCTACAACCTATTGTTTCTCGACCCACCCTTTCACCACGGCTGGCTCGACCGCCTGGCACCCTTGCTGGCCGGCGTTCTGGCCGCGGATGGCATCATTTATGCCGAGGCGGAAACACTTCTGGCGGGCTGCGGCAACTGGCGCACGGTGCGCCACGGCCGTGCCGGCCAGGTTTATTATCACTTGATGCGAGGGGCGTAGCGGATGGCACTGAACAAGCGCGTGGCGATCTATGCAGGGACCTTCGATCCGATGACCCGGGGCCATGAGGATCTCGTTCGACGGGCGGCCTGTCTCTTCGATCGGGTGATCGTGGCGATCGCCCAGAACCAGCCGAAAAGGCCTTTCTTCTCGCTCGCCGAGCGGGTGGAGATGGCGCAGGCGGTGCTCGCACCGTACCCCAATGCCGAAGTCTGCGGTTTCGATGGCCTGCTGATGGATTTTCTGCACGCCAAGGGTGCCAAAGTGATTATCCGGGGTCTGCGCGCGGTTTCGGATTTCGACTACGAGTTCCAGCTCGCCGGGATGAACCGAAACCTCTTTCCCGAAGTGGAAACCGTGTTCCTGACGCCGGGGGAGCAATACCTCTTCATCTCGGCGACAATGGTGCGCGAGATCGCCGTTCTCGGCGGCGATGTCAGCAAGTTTGTCCAGCCGACCGTCCAGGTGCGGCTCGCTCAACGTGTCCGAGAAATTTCAACGATCTGAAGGAACACCAGCATGGCCCTGATTATTACCGACGAATGCATCAACTGCGACGTGTGCGAGCCCGAGTGCCCGAATGAAGCCATCTACCAGGGGACGGAGATCTACGAGATCGACCCGAACAAGTGCACGGAATGCGTCGGCCATTACGATACGCCGCAGTGCGTCGAAGTCTGTCCGGTCGATTGCATCCCGAAAGATCCGGCGCATCCTGAAAGCGAAACGCAACTGTGGGTCAAGTACGAGAAGCTGACCGGCAATCCCGGTCGCGGCTGATCGCCGCCAGGCGGAGACGTTCGGCACCGGCCGGCGGTTGCGGCCGGTTTCCGAAGCCCTATTCGCGCGCCGCCAGCCTCGTTTCGACGGCGAGTTCGAGCTGCGCCTCAAGGGCCAGCCGCGCCGCCAGGTAATGCGCCCGCTGCACGCCGGCGAGCGGCATCGAGCGCGGCAGGTCGAGCGTCAGCGGATCGACCGACTGGTCGTTGACGCGGAACTCGTAGTGCAGGTGGGGGCCGGTCGCGAGTCCGGTCTGTCCGACCGTGCCAATGACCTCGCCCTGCCGAACCCGCGCGCCGGGGCGAATTCCCGCCGCGAACGCGTCGAGGTGGCCATAGGCGGTCGAATAGCTGCCTGCGTGCCTGACGACCAACAGATTGCCGTAGCCATTCTGATGGTCGGCCGCCTCGACGATGCCGTCGGCCACGGCAAGCACCGGCGTGCCGGTTGGCGCGGCATAGTCCACGCCCTGGTGGGCACGCCAGACCTGCAGGATGGGGTGCAGGCGGGAGTCGGAAAAGCCTGAGGTGACCGGTGCAAACTCGATCGGCGAGGGCAGGAACGCTTTGCTCAAGCTGCTCCCGTCGGCGGTGTAGTACGCCCCTTCGCCTTTTTCGGGCTGGAACCAGTAAGCCTGCAGCACCTTCTGCGGCCTGCCGAGGGTGATCGTGGCGGCGAGAAGGCGACCGCTGCGCACCGCCTGGCCCTGGTGATAGAGCGTCTCGTAGAGCAGTGAAAAACGGCCGCCCTGCTGCCGGTCGCGATAAAAATCGATTTCGCTGCCGAAAAGCTCGGTCAACTGATCGGCGATGGCGTCCGGGATGCCGGCCTCGCCGCCCGCGCCGAAGCGCGAGCGGCGCAGTTCGCCGGTTCTGGCGACGGTGCGCACCGCAAACTCCATGCGCTGCTCATGGGCGACGAAACCCGTGCCGCGGCGTTCGACGACCCAGATGCTGTCCTCGTCGGGCAGCGGAACCTGGAGGGCGTGCAACTCGCCGCTGGCGCCAGCCATCGTCGTGACGGTGCTGCCCGGCCGCAGTTGCTGGGCGACGCGTTGGCCCTGCCGGTCGCTGCGCAGGAATGTCAGCGCCTCGTTGTCATGGATGCCCAGACGGATGAGCAGACTGGCCACGGTGTCGCCGCGCCGGACGCGTTCTTCGCGCAGGAAAGGCAGATTGCCGGTGTCGAGCAGGGTCGTGGCCGGCGGCGAGAGTCGTTCGAGAACCGTCTGCAGGTCGCTCCGTGGCGGTTCGGCCACTGGCGCAATGGCGAACGCGGCGACCATGCCGAGCAGGGAAACGCTGCCGACCACCGTCGCTGCCCAGCGGTGGCGCAGCAGTCGATCGATCGCGGCAGGGGAATGCGGTAGAATCCGGCGCTTCGGGGGGACCATAGGCTGTCGGCGGCAAAGCGCCGCAGTCTAACAAAAAATTTTCCTTGTCAGAAGCACCCCAGGCAGAAGAGGATGGCATGCGCGCGGTGGAAGAACAACTCAGGCAGATCAGGCGGGGCTCGGAAGAACTGCTGATCGAAGCCGAACTGCTTGACCGGCTGAAGACCGGACGGCCGTTGCGGATCAAGGCGGGATTCGATCCCACGGCGCCGGATCTGCATCTCGGGCATACCGTGCTGATCAACAAGCTGCGCCATTTCCAGGATCTTGGACATCACGTGATGTTCCTGATCGGCGACTTCACCGGCATGATCGGTGACCCGACCGGGAAGAATGTCACCCGACCGCCCTTGTCGCGCGAGCAGATCGTCGACAACGCCCGCACCTATCAGGAGCAGGTGTTCAAGATCCTCGATCCGCAGCGCACCGAGATCTGCTTCAATTCGCTCTGGTTCGAGCCCTTCGGGGCGTCCGGAATGATTCGTCTGGCAGCCCTGCACACGGTGGCGCGGATGCTCGAGCGGGACGATTTCGCCAAGCGCTACCGCAACGGTCAGCCGATCGCGATTCACGAACTCCTCTATCCGCTCTGCCAGGGATACGACTCGGTGGCGATGAAGGCCGATGTCGAGCTCGGCGGGACCGACCAGAAGTTCAACCTGCTCGTCGGGCGCGAACTGCAGAAGCATTTCGGACAGGTGCCGCAGTGCATCCTGACCATGCCGCTGCTCGAAGGTCTCGATGGCGTGAACAAGATGTCGAAATCCCTCGGCAATTACGTCGGGATCAACGAGGCGCCTGGCGAAATGTTCGGCAAGCTGATGTCGATTGCCGATGCGCTGATGTGGCGTTACTTCGACCTGCTTTCGTTTCGCAGCACCGAGGCCATCGTCGGGTTGCAGGAGGAGGTCAGGGCGGGACGCAATCCGCGCGCGGTCAAGGTGCTGCTGGCGCAGGAGATCGTCGAGCGCTTTCATGGCGCCGCCGCCGCCGCGCGCGCGCTCACCGACTTCGATGCCCGTTTCCGCCATGGCGCCATTCCGGACGACATGCCGGAAGTCCGGCTGCCGGGCGGCGCTCAGCCTCTGGGCATCGCGCAGGTCCTCAAGCAGGCGGGACTGACGACCAGCACCTCGGACGCCTTGCGCATGATCGAGCAGGGCGGCGTGCGCATCGACGGTATCCGGATCGACGACAAGCACTTCCTCCTCGCTGATCGGGGAACCTTTGTCCTCCAGGTCGGCAAGCGAAAATTCGCCCGCGTCAGCATCTCCTGAAACGCCCGTCGGCTTTTTGCGCTGGCGCAGTCCATCCCTTGTGAAATAGTTCGTCAAGAGGGTTGACGCCCCGCGCTGGCCCTGTATAATCCGCTCCTTCGTTGCTGAACAGCACAAGAAAGCCGATTAAAATCAGCATCTTGTTCTGTGCTGGCGAAATTTGGCAGGGTTCTTCGAAAAGCTGTCGAGAAGTCGAGAAGTGACCGGCAGGAATTCGAAATCAAGTGTTGACGCCGCCGCAGACGACTGTATAATGCGCCCCTCTCGCTGCTCCGGCAGCAAGAAAAGGCAACAAGGCAACAAGGCAGTCCGACCAGTGGGTCGTTCTACCGCTCTTTAAAAACTAGACAACCGATAGGTGTGGGTTCTTGATCCGGGATGATCTGCTTAGGCAGGTTGTTGAAAGATAGAGTAGAACTCGCACGGAAGTATCAGCAAGCTGTTGGTCGGGAGGGATCCTGGCTGACGGTACGCGAGCGAGAGTAACAGGAATTGAACTGAAGAGTTTGATCCTGGCTCAGATTAAACGCTGGCGGCATGCCTTACACATGCAAGTCGAACGGCAGCACGGGGGCAACCCTGGTGGCGAGTGGCGGACGGGTGAGTAATACATCGGAACGTACCCTGGAGTGGGGGATAACGTAGCGAAAGTTACGCTAATACCGCATATTCTGTGAGCAGGAAAGCAGGGGATCGCAAGACCTTGCGCTCTGGGAGCGGCCGATGTCGGATTAGCTAGTTGGTGGGGTAAAGGCCTACCAAGGCGACGATCCGTAGCGGGTCTGAGAGGATGATCCGCCACACTGGGACTGAGACACGGCCCAGACTCCTACGGGAGGCAGCAGTGGGGAATTTTGGACAATGGGCGAAAGCCTGATCCAGCCATGCCGCGTGAGTGAAGAAGGCCTTCGGGTTGTAAAGCTCTTTCGGTGGGGAAGAAATTGCACGGGTTAATACCCTGTGTAGATGACGGTACCTGAAGAAGAAGCACCGGCTAACTACGTGCCAGCAGCCGCGGTAATACGTAGGGTGCGAGCGTTAATCGGAATTACTGGGCGTAAAGCGTGCGCAGGCGGTTTTGTAAGTCAGATGTGAAATCCCCGGGCTCAACCTGGGAACTGCATTTGAGACTGCAAAGCTGGAGTTTGGCAGAGGGGGGTGGAATTCCACGTGTAGCAGTGAAATGCGTAGAGATGTGGAGGAACACCGATGGCGAAGGCAGCCCCCTGGGCCAATACTGACGCTCATGCACGAAAGCGTGGGGAGCAAACAGGATTAGATACCCTGGTAGTCCACGCCCTAAACGATGTCAACTAGGTGTTGGGAGGGTTAAACCTTTTAGTGCCGTAGCTAACGCGTGAAGTTGACCGCCTGGGGAGTACGGCCGCAAGGCTAAAACTCAAAGGAATTGACGGGGACCCGCACAAGCGGTGGATGATGTGGATTAATTCGATGCAACGCGAAAAACCTTACCTACCCTTGACATGTCAGGAATCCCGGAGAGATTTGGGAGTGCTCGAAAGAGAGCCTGAACACAGGTGCTGCATGGCTGTCGTCAGCTCGTGTCGTGAGATGTTGGGTTAAGTCCCGCAACGAGCGCAACCCTTGTCATTAATTGCCATCATTGAGTTGGGCACTTTAATGAGACTGCCGGTGACAAACCGGAGGAAGGTGGGGATGACGTCAAGTCCTCATGGCCCTTATGGGTAGGGCTTCACACGTCATACAATGGTCGGTTCAGAGGGTTGCCAACCCGCGAGGGGGAGCCAATCTCAGAAAGCCGATCGTAGTCCGGATCGCAGTCTGCAACTCGACTGCGTGAAGTCGGAATCGCTAGTAATCGCGGATCAGCATGTCGCGGTGAATACGTTCCCGGGTCTTGTACACACCGCCCGTCACACCATGGGAGCGGGTTCTGCCAGAAGTAGTTAGCCTAACCGCAAGGAGGGCGATTACCACGGCAGGGTTCGTGACTGGGGTGAAGTCGTAACAAGGTAGCCGTAGGGGAACCTGCGGCTGGATCACCTCCTTTCTAGAGAAAAACTGGATCGAGAGCTCACAACCTATCGGTTGTCACAGGCTGCACATGCGGAGGGGTCTGTAGCTCAGTCGGTTAGAGCATCGTCTTGATAAGGCGAGGGTCGTTGGTTCGATTCCAACCAGACCCACCAGCGAATCGACGGAAGGCTCCGGGCAAGAGGCGATCGCGTAGAGATACGGGTTGGCAGGGGTTTCTGGCCGAACAGCGGGGGATTAGCTCAGCTGGGAGAGCACCTGCTTTGCAAGCAGGGGGTCGTCGGTTCGATCCCGTCATCCTCCACCACCGCCAGCGATGAAGTGTCAGGCCTGTGGGGTCTCGTACCCTGCAGGCCTGACCCCTTATCGGGTCTGTGCTCTTTAAAAATATGGAAGAAGGTTGTATTGCTGATGTCCCCGAGAGAGGGCATTGGCGATACGGTTGTGATTGCATCGAACCCCCTGTTGCAGGGGGAGCACGAAATGAGTGGTCTGTAGCGTGGGTTCTCGAAGGAGAGCTCAAGGTTATAGGATCAAGCGAATAAGTGCATGTGGTGGATGCCTTGGCGATTACAGGCGACGAAGGACGTACAAGCCTGCGAAAAGCTCTGGGGAGCTGGCAATGAAGCTTTGATCCAGAGATGTCCGAATGGGGAAACCCACTCCGCAAGGAGTATCCCACGCTGAATACATAGGCGTGAGGAAGCGAACCCGGCGAACTGAAACATCTAAGTAGCCGGAGGAAAAGAAATCAACCGAGATTCCCAGAGTAGTGGCGAGCGAAATGGGAACAGCCTGCAAGTGATAGCGATCGTGTTAGCGGAAGCCTCTGGAAAGTGGCGCCGTAGTGGGTGACAGCCCCGTACGCGAAAACGTGGTCGTGGTACCAAGCTTGCGACAAGTAGGGCGGGGCACGAGAAATCCTGTCTGAACATGGGGGGCCCATCCTCCAAGGCTAAATACTCGTAATCGACCGATAGTGAACCAGTACCGTGAGGGAAAGGCGAAAAGAACCCCGGGAGGGGAGTGAAATAGATCCTGAAACCGCATGCATACAAACAGTGGGAGCCCCTTCGTGGGGTGACTGCGTACCTTTTGTATAATGGGTCAGCGACTTACGTTCAGTAGCGAGCTTAACCGAATAGGGGAGGCGTAGGGAAACCGAGTCTGATAAGGGCGCCTAGTTGCTGGACGTAGACCCGAAACCAAGTGATCTATCCATGGCCAGGATGAAGGTGCGGTAACACGCACTGGAGGTCCGAACCCACTAATGTTGAAAAATTAGGGGATGAGCTGTGGATAGGGGTGAAAGGCTAAACAAACTTGGAAATAGCTGGTTCTCTCCGAAAACTATTTAGGTAGTGCCTCAAGTATCACCAACGGGGGTAAAGCACTGTTATGGCTAGGGGGTCATCGCGACTTACCAAACCATTGCAAACTCAGAATACCGTTGAGTGCGAGCTTGGGAGACAGACATCGGGTGCTAACGTCCGGTGTCGAAAGGGAAACAACCCAGACCGCCGATTAAGGTCCCCAAGCCATAGTTAAGTGGGAAACGAGGTGGGAAGGCTCAGACAGCCAGGAGGTTGGCTTAGAAGCAGCCATCCTTTAAAGAAAGCGTAATAGCTCACTGGTCGAGTCGTCCTGCGCGGAAGATGTAACGGGGCTCAAACTATGCACCGAAATCGCGGATATGTACTTGTACATATGGTAGGAGAGCGTTCTGTAGGCCGATGAAGGCGTCTTGAGAAGGATGCTGGAGGTATCAGAAGTGCGAATGCTGACATGAGTAGCGATAAAGGGAGTGAAAAGCTCCCTCGCCGAAAGCCCAAGGTTTCCTGCGCAACGTTCATCGACGCAGGGTGAGTCGGTCCCTAAGGCGAGGCTGAAGAGCGTAGTCGATGGGAAACAGGTCAATATTCCTGTACCTCTTTGTAATGCGATGGGGGGACGGAGAAGGTTAGGTCAGCCGGGTGTTGGACGTCCCGGTTCAAGCGTGTAGGCAGGTCCCTTAGGCAAATCCGGGGGGCCAATGCTGAGGCGTGATAACGAGTGGTCTTGTACCGCGAAGTGATTGATACCATGCTTCCAAGAAAAGCCTCTAAGCTTCAGTTACAAGGAGACCGTACCGCAAACCGACACAGGTGGGCAGGATGAAAATTCTAAGGCGCTTGAGAGAACTCAGGAGAAGGAACTCGGCAAATTTGCACCGTAACTTCGGGATAAGGTGCGCCCTGATAGGTTGTAGCCCCTCGCGGGTGAAGGCTGAAAGGGTTGCAGTGAAATGGTGGCTGCGACTGTTTAATAAAAACACAGCACTCTGCAAACACGAAAGTGGACGTATAGGGTGTGACGCCTGCCCGGTGCCGGAAGGTTAAGTGATGGGGTGAAAGCTCTTGATCGAAGCCCCGGTAAACGGCGGCCGTAACTATAACGGTCCTAAGGTAGCGAAATTCCTTGTCGGGTAAGTTCCGACCTGCACGAATGGCGTAACGATGGCCACACTGTCTCCTCCTGAGACTCAGCGAAGTTGAAGTGGTTGTGAAGATGCAATCTCCCCGCGGTTAGACGGAAAGACCCCATGAACCTTTACTGTAGCTTTGCATTGGACTTTGAACCGACTTGTGTAGGATAGGTGGGAGGCTGTGAAACCGGAACGCTAGTTCGGGTGGAGCCAACCTTGAAATACCACCCTGGTTTGTTTGAGGTTCTAACCACGGCCCGTGAATCCGGGTCTGGGACCGTGCATGGTAGGCAGTTTGACTGGGGCGGTCTCCTCCTAAAGTGTAACGGAGGAGTACGAAGGTACGCTAGGTACGGTCGGACATCGTGCTGATAGTGCAATGGCAAAAGCGTGCTTGACTGCGAGACTCACACGTCGAGCAGGTACGAAAGTAGGTCATAGTGATCCGGTGGTTCTGTATGGAAGGGCCATCGCTCAACGGATAAAAGGTACTCTGGGGATAACAGGCTAATACCGCCCAAGAGTTCATATCGACGGCGGTGTTTGGCACCTCGATGTCGGCTCATCACATCCTGGGGCTGTAGTCGGTCCCAAGGGTATGGCTGTTCGCCATTTAAAGTGGTACGTGAGCTGGGTTTAAAACGTCGTGAGACAGTTTGGTCCCTATCTGCCGTGGGCGCTGGAAATTTGAAGGGGGCTGCTCCTAGTACGAGAGGACCGGAGTGGACGAACCTCTGGTGTACCGGTTATGACGCCAGTCGTATTGCCGGGTAGCTAAGTTCGGAAGAGATAAACGCTGAAAGCATCTAAGCGTGAAACTCGCCTTAAGATGAGATTTCCCTGGGGACTCGATCCCCCTGAAGGGTCGTGGTAGACCACCACGTTGATAGGCTGGGTGTGGAAGCGCAGCAATGCGTTAAGCTAACCAGTACTAATTGCCCGTGAGGCTTGATCCTATAACCTTGAGCAGCAACTCATCAATCTGCATCACAACCAAAATGACCCCTTCTTCCTGCGCTTCCTGCCCCCGGCGGGAAGCGACACCGTTACGCTTGGCGGCCATAGCCCTTTGGACCCACCCCTTCCCATCCCGAACAGGACCGTGAAACGAAGGTACGCCGATGATAGTGCATACTTCATGTGTGAAAGTAGGTCACCGCCAGGCTCCCCCATAAAAAGCCCTCGTCGCACCAGCGACGAGGGCTTTTTGCCGTCCCACTTTACCGGCCCTTCTTGCCGTCCACCTCCCGTCCCCGCCGACTCACCCTGCTTGAACCGCTTGAACGTTAACCGCAACAACCTTCGGCGGATACCCCGCCCGATGAATCGGTTGCCTGCGGGCGGTCGCGACGGGCGAGGGGCGAGGTGTCAGTCGCTCCAGCCGTTCTCTTGGCGGTTTTCCCGCCAGGCGGCCAGGGCATCGAGCGCGCCCTGCAGGCTTGGCAGCACGACGATCCCCGCCTGTGCTGCGACGCGCTCCGCGCCGCTTCCCCCCAGCCAGAGTTCAACCGTATCCGGCAACAGCTGCCGCACCTGGGAGACCAGCACCGCCAGTGGTCGAGCGGGAAAAGCCGCGGAAAACGAGAGGGCGACGATATCGACCTGATGTGCGCTGGCCGCCATCTCGATGTCGGCAATCGGCGTCTGTGTTCCGAGCGAAATGCAGTCCGCACCATTGAGCGCGAGCAGCGCTTCGGCCATCAGGAGGCCGAGGAGGTGACGTTCGTCGGGGATGGTGGTGAGCAGGATGCGCGGTCGGCTGGCGCTCGTCGGCAGATTGCCGAGCGCCTGGCGCAGGAGCGACTTGATCTGTTCGGTGTACAGATGTTCTTCAAAGACCTGGAAATCGCCGTTCATCCAGGCTTCGCCGACCGCGTGATTGAGCGGTGCGACGATATCGATAATGAAGCGCTGCAGACCGAGGCGCATCATCGCCTGATTGAGCGTCTGCTGGAGCGCCGGCACCTCATGCGACTTGATCAGGCGGATGCTCTGTGCGACCAGGCCATCGCCGGGCTGCGTGCCGGTTTCTCCGAACGGAGCGCGCGCCCGGCACAACTTCGCCAGATCCTCAGCGCTCGCGCCAAACAGTCGACCCGGCCGGTGACCCTGGTCGATCAGACGTTTCATCAGCCGTAGCCGTTCGACCTGGTCGGCGGGGTAGAGCCGCTCCCCATTGCCATCGCGATCCGGTTGCGGGAAGCCGTAGCGACGTTCCCAGACGCGCAGGGTGTCCTTGCCGAGGCCGGTGTCGCGCTCTACGGCGCTGATGTTCATCGCTGGGCGAGTAGTCATTTTGTCCTGGGCAAGGTAGAGAATGATTGACAAGAGCCAAGAGTTTTTCGGCAAGTTTAGTCAATGGATCAATTATTGTCCATGACAATCGTGATCGGGTCGTCATCCAGCGCCCAGTCTGCCAGGCGGCGGAAGCGCGCTTGCCAGACGAGGTCAAGCGCAGCGGCGGATTCTGCGAGCGGCAGGCGGTGCGCCAGCGCCCGGATGGCCTTCGCCGCCAGACCTGCCTTGCCACTGGCGATCGAAGCGAGGCGTGACGATGTGGCGCGCGCCGGACCACAGTCGATCCCGAGCAAAAGTTCGTGCAGCAACTCGAGCGCCACGTTGGCCCGGCCGGGCGGCACGAGGAAGACGTCGAGCGCCGCTTCGATGACGCAGGCGACCGTCCATTGGTGCAGCGGCGAGACGCGCGCGACTTCGGCCAGGGTGTCATTCAGGCGGCTGCTCTTGAGCCAACCGCCGCTGGCGAGCCGGCGCAGGACGTCGGCGAGCTCGTGCGGGTGGGCGCGGCCATCTTCGATGCCTTCGATCAGAAGATCGATCGCCAGTCGCCGCAGGTCGCCGTCGCGGCTCGCCAGGGCAAGCCACAGCGTCAGCCGGGCCAGCTCCGACCACGGCCGGTTCACCTCGAACAGGGGTTCAAGGAAAGGATGCAGCGGTTCGCTGGCGCTGGCTCCGAGGTCGAGGCGCTCGACCATCAGTCCTGCGCCACGCGCCAAAGCGGCGTCGATCTTCAGTGGCCAGAGGGTCAGCGCCCATTCGATCAGCCAGGGAGCCGAATTGCCGACCGCCCGCGAGTGCTGCGGGATGGGTTCGTGCGCCAGGCAGGTCGGAACGCTGAGGCTGGGTTCGGCGCTGCGCAGTGCCCAGGCCGGTCCGGCAGCCCGCAGCACGCGAACGAGGCGGTGCCGCCAGCGCCGGCCTGGTTGCGCCGACGAGCCGCCGCCCCAGGTCGGCGACACCTGCAGGTCGAGAGACGGGAACGTCAGCTCGCGACGATGCGGGTGAACCGTTCGTGTGACCGCCTGCCAGCGATACTGCGCCGCCTGCAGCACGTCCGGCCAGGGGATGCGCAGCTCCAGCGGCGCGAGGGCCGTGCCGAGGTCGTCGTCCGGCGAGCGGGCGCGACCGGCGGCGATCCACAGCGCGGCCTGCCTGCGGTCCGGAACGAGCGGGCCGGTTTCGCCACCGAGTGCCCAGCGCACGGCGGCTGCCCCTTCGCCGCGCAGCTCCCCGGCGCGGCTCAGCGCGTCGCGGCGACCGTCCGGCGCGAGGCGCAGCAAGGCCTGGATCAGGTCGCTGGAAATCGGCCGCAGCGCTCGCGACTGATAGTCGAGCAGCCGTTCGACGAGAATGCGCGGCTCGATCCAGCCGCGCGCATGGGTGGGCGTCGCGAGCGGTGGCAGTGCGCCGTGGCGGTCGAGATGGCGGATGAGGTCACGCAGGCGGTGGTCGATGAAGCGCATCGGTCCGCACAGGCACAGGTAGAACGGATAGCGGGTGTGCTGCAGCTTGCCTTCGAGCCAGGTCAACACGAGATCGCGCAGCCCGTTCGGCGTCCCATAGAGAACCAGGCCGCGCGCGTCGGCGAGGGCGCCGGTGTGCATCCGCTTGAGCAGGGACTGCGTGCGCGCAGCGAAATCGGGCGGACGGTCGTTGAAAAGGCGCGCGATGCCATCGACCATCCGCTCGACCTCGTCGACCGAAGCGATGCTTTCGATGGCGTGCGCGACGCAGTCGATCAGGTCGTCTACGCTGGCGATCGGCGACATCCGCGGCAATCTCGCGAGGACCTTGAAATCGCCGATCGCGAAAGCGAGTGGCGGCGGCGGTGCCGAGAAATCGACTTCGCCTGCGAGTCCACCCCGGGCGCGGATGCGCGGCGGCAGCGCCTGCAGCCGGCAGCGCCATTCGCGACTGGCCGGGTTGAGGGCCGCGGAAGAAGCTCCCGCTTCGCGTTCGTCCGCTTCGCGTCCCGCACCGTCGTCAGCTGCTTCGCCGTGCGCGCCGGCGGCGAAGGGCGGCGGCCAGGGCCCGTCCTTCGCCGGCTTGCCGAGGAGTCCGCCGAGCAGCCCGCGCGCCAGCGACGAAAGCTCGTCGGCGACGCTCAGCAAAGCGGCCCGCTGACCGTCGTCCCACGCTCCGGCGTGTTCGCAGAGGATTTGCGCTGCCGCCTGCTGCACGGCGCTCGTCGGATGCCGCAACGCGGCACAGAGCGCGCCGTGGGCAGCGGCCAGCGGGGCCGCATGCGGCTCCGCTGGCAAGGCTTTCAAGAGACGGGCAACGAGCTTCAAGGCCGCGATCGCCGCTGTCCTGGTCGGCAGCGCGAAGATCGGCAGCAGGGCGTCGAGGGTCGCTTCGGCGGCGAGCGGGCGGCGGCGGGCGATCAGCGTCAGCTGTCGGAGCGCGAAACCGGCGACGGCTCCGCTGCGGTGACCGAGCAGCTCGCGGTAGGCGGCTTCGCGAGCATCGAGTTCGTCGGCGTCGGGCGCGAGGCGCGCGTGCAGCCTGTGGTAGCCCGCGAGAACGCCGGGGTTGCTGCTCTTCCACAGACCTTCGAGGCTCGCGTCGAGCAGCCGCTGGCGATCGAGACGGCGAGCACTGGCGAGCTTCACCAGCGCGTCGCTCCAGCTCTCGTAGTCGGCTGGCCGCGCGGGTGGCCGGGGGTCGTCGAAAGCATTGCTGTCGGTGTCGAACAGGCGCCAGACTTCGTCATCGAGCAGGCCGGGGTCGGCGAGCAGACCGGCGCTGGGCGGCAGATAGACGGTGCGGCGCCAGGCCGGCGCCTGATTGAGCCCGCTCACCATCAACTGCAGATAACCGGCGGCCGCGCGCTCGTCCGTCGGCCGCGCGCAGCTTCCCTCGCGCACCAGCCGACGCACGAGCGCCCAGGAAAGACCCGGCAGCTCGTCGCGCAGCCGGTGACGCAGCCAGGCGTCGCGCCAGCCCTGATCGCGGGCGGTAACCACCCGCAGGAGCAGATCGTCGTTGGCAAGGCCCAGCCAGCGGACCTGCCGCGCCTGGGCGATCGGGCACAGCGCGAGGACCGCGAGCGAGAGCTTGTCCCGCTGCTGGCGCCAGCTGCGGTCAAACGTGCTGCTGCGTGTCGTCGACGCGCCGGGAAGCCGTGCCAGCCAGTCGTTGATGACGCGTCCGCCGTCGACCTCCCGCCAGAGCCTGGCGGCCATCGGCGCAAGTGCACGGCGCTCGGCGATCGGCAGCGCGAGCAGGGTGTCGATGATCTCCGGCAGCGACCGGCGGGCGATCAGCGCAGCGAAAGCCGGTTCGTTCATCGCTCCCCTGACTCGTCCGTCGCGCCGTCGAGGAACAGGCGCGCGGCGAGGATGTGACGGCATGGCCCGCGTTCGCCCTGGAGCTTGCTGAACCACGGGCACGAGCAGCGGTCGCGGTCGTCACGCAGGCGCACGTGGTGCACGACGTCGCTGCCGTCGACCGCGAAGTCATGGCTGCCGGCAGT
Source organism: Candidatus Accumulibacter jenkinsii (assembly GCA_036625225.1). Taxonomy (GTDB): domain Bacteria; phylum Pseudomonadota; class Gammaproteobacteria; order Burkholderiales; family Rhodocyclaceae; genus Accumulibacter; species Accumulibacter jenkinsii. The sequence goes on from JAZKUF010000003.1 coordinate 439,062, forward strand.
GCTCGCGGCGAGGCGCCGCACCCTGTTCTCCGCGAGCAGCTGGCGGGCGCTGGTCAGGCGCGGCTGCAGCGCCTCGACCTGGTCGAGGTCGAACGGCAGCTCCCGGTGGAAGTAGCGGCCGCTGCTGCAGTCGTAACCGGCGACGCCGCGCGCGCCGAGCGCTGCCAGCGCTGCCGAGACTTCGTCGGTGGCGAGCCCGGTCGCCCGCGCGACCTCGGCGACGTCGATCTCGTTCTGCCAGTGCAACTGCGCGCGCACGCTCGGCAAGGCTTTTTGCCAACTGGCGCCGGCGAGGGTCGACAGCATCTGCCCTTCGCCCGAAAAGCCGCGTTGCGTCTCCGGGCTCAACAACAGCGTCACGCGGCCGACCGGGAAAACGACCTCCCAGGCAGAGGCGCCGGCATTGCCCGCAGTCGGGTCACTCCAGAGGCGCAGCCGGGTGCAGCGCTGCGCGAGTCCGGGCAGGGTGCGCAACCGATGCAGGCCGTCGATCGGCACCGCCCCGGCGACCGGTCGCTGGCTCAGGCGCAGGCCGTTGCCCGCCGGTACGGCGAAAGACGGCTGCCGGGGAATGCTGCCAAGCGGCAGGCCCTGGGCAAAGCGCCGCGCCTCGGCAGCGCTCAGTTCGGCGACCAGCCGCAGTCGCGGCAGATATGCCTGCACTTCGCTGAAACCCTTGAGCCAGCGCAGCGGCAGGCGGACCTTCCTTTCCACCACCACCGTTTCACCTCGGCTGAGGGCAAATGCCTCGCGGCCGACCGCGAAGTCGACCCGTTCCCGGTCCTGCAGCCGCATCAGCGCCGCGCGCATCGGCAGGTTGAAGTCCACGTTGGTCGTTCCGCGGCCGCGCCGTTCACTGTCGAGGCCGGCAGTGTCGAGATCGACGCGCGCATAGACGCCGCAGCAGCCGCTGAATCCCTCGAAACGCAACATCGCGTCATTGCTGGTCACGACCGGATCCATCTGTGGTGGCCGCGGCAGGAAGTAGTGTGCGCGCACGACATCGAGCAGGGCGAGGAGCATATCGGCGACGCTGCGCGGCTGTTCGATGCGCCCCTGAAAGAAGTGCGGATGCTCCCCGCCGGCCGAACAGGTGGCCAGTTGCAGCGTCTGCGCCTGCGGCGAAATGACGACGCCCGACGCGTAAGGGTAGCGGTAGGTGAAACTGACTGCGCTTGCCGACATGGAAACTTCCCTCCGCTGGTTTCCGGGATCAGGCTGTTTGTTCAGGCCGTGGGCCGATAGGTACCGGCTTTGGCCATAGGCTAGCCGATAAATGGCGTATTCAGGAACTCCCGGATCTCAGGAATCTGACCAGGGATTGAGTATCCGAGCGCCGGTCGGCTCGAAATCGGCCCCGTTCCGGGTGACCACAGTCATGCCGTGTACCAGGGCCGTGGCCGCGATCAGCCCGTCCCGGACGGGGCAAGGATTGGGGACATGAAGTCTTGCGCTACGCTGCGCCACGGCCAGATCGACAGGCAACACTCGGCCGGCAAAGGCCGGCAGCACGTGGGTGTTCAACCAGGCCCGAAAAATTGCGCCTTGCGCCGGGTCTCGCCGCTGCGCGAGAAGGACGCCCATTTCCAACTCCTGAATGGTGATCACGGACAGGTACAAGTCGGTGGCGTCCACGCTGTCGGCCCACTTTGCGACGTACTCATCGGCTTTTCCGAGACGAACCTTCCGCAGTTCGGATACCTTCGGATACCACATGGGTATCGAGGAGAAACATCAGGAGAGGTCTGCAGGTCGCGCCAGATCGCGCAATGGCGGGAACTCCGGTTCACCGTCCTCGATGCCCGGCATCGCCAGCAGATCGGCGATCTTCTGATGGCTGCCGATGATCCGTTGATAGTCCTCAATACTCAACAGGACGTGAGCGGGCCGACCGCGGTCGGTAATGAACACCGGCCCCTTATTGGCTGCCTTCTTGGCCTCGCTAGCCTTCTGATTGAATTCCCGGCTCGATAGGGTCGTGATGGTCATGGGGCTGACTCCTCTTTCTGCTGGGTAGAGACATTGCTACAAATCCGGATGTGACTCCATAGGGATAGCCACCTGTCTACTTGTAGATTGGGGTCATCGCTCAATCTGACATGGAGTTCGGGAGGGAGAACCCGATTCATCGGGCGACAGGTGCAAGCCGGTTGTGGTCGGCGCGGCCCCAACGGCCGGGGTGATCAAGCGGGAATGGCCGGAACGAGGCCTGAAAAACCTGCCACCGGTCTTCACCCGCTCTCGCCCTTCCCGCCGCCGCTTGCTGCTACAGCGCCAGGCCAGATCTGACGAGCGTCTGAGGTTTGCTGAATCAGGCCCTTCGGCGCAACGTCGTCAGGCCAAGCAAGCCCAGGCTCAGCAAGGCAAGAGAGCCCGGCTCGGGGACCGAAAGAGGGTCGGCAGTTCCGGCAAGTTCCGCCCGAAAGGCGCCCGGGCCACCGTTGTTCTGGATGATGAACTCCAGCGTGTTGATGCCACTGACGAAGTGGTCGCTGATCGAGAAGCCATGCAGGGCATTGAAATTATCGTAGATGACTCCCAGCAGGCTGATTCCGGTACTCGTGCCATTGATCTTGATATCGAGGCCCTGATTGTCGGCTCCCCACCGGCCATTGAGCACGGCCGTCGTCGAATCCAGGCCCGTCAGGTCAAAGGTTGTCGTGAATGAGTAGGTCTCGTTACCGCCGCTACTACCGCTTCTCCAGATCCACTGTGAGTTTGCGTTGTTGGCGGTGTAGGCAGGGTGCGAGACGACAACCGGATCAGCGAGGAAGCCGGAGAGATGGTAGTGAGCATCCGATCCACCGAGCGCCAATCCGCCCAGACCCAAGCCCGAGGCATTCACCCCGGTGTTGACCAGGCCGGTGATCGGGGCCGCCAGCGCCGACAAGGGGAGCGTCGTCGCGAGAACGACCAGACCGCTGCGGAGGATTTTTTTCAGAGTCGTTTTCATGATTGGTCTTTCCCGTGTTGCCCGTAATGGGCCTATTGATGTGTTCAAGTCATTGCCCGGAAAAAGATGCGAGCGCTGACGAAGAAAATGCTACGCGTTCCCCGGCGCGTAGCCAGTGCGGGATTTCACGAATGACAGCCTGGGCCCTGATCACCATGCCGCCATCCCTGCTCCCCCCAGGCCGCTGGAGCCGCGCCGACCGCAACCGGCTTGCTGGAGGAGCCCGATTCATCGGGCGATCTGTCGACCATCCGGTAGGTAGACGGAACGAGGATCAAGGCCGACCAGCCTTTCCGGGTGTGCGCCTCCCCCGCCGCACTTCGCCAACGTTTTACCGAACCTCCCCCCGCACCGTCGTGCTGAGCGTTCCCTGCTTGCGGAAAGCGGAGGCGGGCGGCGAGGGCGGGCGAGGGGCCGGATTCGGTGGCTGTGGGGCCTTGAAAGGCGAGGATATCGGGCCATTCTGGCAGCAGCGGCGCCGATCTCGCCTAACGTAGGGCTCGAACAGCCTGAAGCGCCGGCCAGAAACGCCTTGCCGATCCCTTCAGCGTCCCCGAAAGGAAGGTGTCCCTCCGGCAAAACTGCAAAACACCCTGAACAAGGCCGCCGGAAGCCTCCCGCGATCAAATATTTGCACTTTCAGCTGACGTTCCACGCTCAAATCGGGTATGGTGCGGCACATGCACACGCCCCCGAGGGACCGACACCGGCAGATTTCCGAAGACGATCTCGTCTTCATCCGCCCGTCGATCGCCGATCATCCGGCGTCGAGTCGCAAGACCGGGTCGAAGCCGGGGTGTGAAGGAGGGAACCTGGGCTATCCGTGGGTCAAGGACTGTCGCCCGCGGCGGTCAGCGCTCGTATGAAGAAACCGCCTGAACAGGTCGATGTCACGCCAGCCCAGATCGACGAACTGCTGGCCCTCGCGAAACCGGTGTTTCCGGCCCCACAGTACGCCCGGCTCAGCCAGATCCTCTCGACCTTTGTCTTCGTCATGCAGGCCCTGCAGAACACGAAGCTCTCGCTGGCGCGTTTTCGACAGATGGTGTTCGGCGCCCCGACCGAGAGCAAACGCAACCTGCTGAAGCCGCTCCCCCAGACGGACGAAATACCCGCCGCTGCGGATGCGGCCGCGCCCGGAGAGACCGCGCCAGCCGAAGCGACCCCCTGCCGCCCCCGAAGCCAGGCCACGGCCGCAACAGCGCCGCGAAGTATGTCGATTCGCAGGTCATCGAAGTGAAGCTTCCGGGTCTGAAGGCCGGCGATCCCTGCCCGAACTGCGACCAGGCCAAGGTCTATGCCTCGCCTCCCCGCATCGTCGTCAAAGTGGTCGGCCAGCCACCGATTGACGCCACGATCTACCGCCTGGAAACCCTGCGCTGCCGGATGTGCGAGACCACCTACGTGGCGCCGCTGCCCGAAAGCGTCTGCGCGTCGAAATATGACCCCAGCTGTGCGAGCCTGCTCGCCCAGTTGCGCTACGGCAGCGGGATGCCGTTCCATCGCATCGAAGGGCTGCAGGCGAGCCTCAACGTGCCGCTGCCGGATTCGACGCAGTGGGACATCCTCTCCCAGGCGGTGCCGGCGCCGCGTGCCGTCTTCGACGAGCTGATTCGCGAGGCCGGACAGGCCGATCTGCTGCACTGCGACGACACCCCGATGAAGATCCTGTCGCTGATCGCCGAGAAGAAGCAGATCGAAGCCGCCAGCCTGGAAGCGAAGCGCAAGGCGATCAATACTTCCAGCATCGTCGCCGTGCTCGATGAGGGCAAGCACGTAGCGCTGTATTTCACCGGTCACCCCCACGCCGGGCAGAACCTCTCGGCGGTCCTCGCGAAGCGGGAGCCGGGGCTGGCGATACCGATGCAGATGAGCGATGCGCTCGCGAGCAACTTCGTCGGCGAGTTCGCGACGATCATCGGCAAATGCATCGCTCATGGCCGCCGCCGTTTTGTCGATCTGGTGCCGCATTTCCCCGAGCACTGCCGCTATGTGATCGAGACCCTGGCCCAGGTCTATGCCCACGAGGCGCATTGCCAGGCGAAAGCGATGTCGCCCGACGAGCGCCTGCTCTACCACCAGGAACACAGCGGCCCGCCGATGCAGGCCATGCGTGACTGGATCGGGGATCAGTTCGCGAAGTCGCTCGTCGAGCCGCACAGCAGTCTGGGCAAGGCTCTGACCTACCTGATCAAGCACTGGGACGGCATGACGCTCTTTCTACGCCAGGCCGGCGCCCCCCTGGACAACAACCTCGCCGAAAAGGCACTCAAGCGGGCGATCATGCATCGCAAGAATTCGATGTTCTACAAGACCCCGAAGGGGGCCGAGGTGGGGGACGTCTACATGAGCCTGATCCATACGTGCGAGCTCTGTCGGGTCAATCCGTTCGCCTATCTGCAGGCCTTGCACAAAAACGTCAGCCAGGTGCTGGCCCAGGCGGCGCAGTGGCTGCCCTGGAATTACCACCAGCAACTTGCCGCCACCTGAGCCGCCGGCCCAGACCCTACGCCGCGAGGCGCCGCCAGGCCGGCGCCGCGCGGGTCCGCGCGGGGTCGCCGGCCATCAGCAGCACCTGCAGCTCGCAAGCCTGAAGCGGCTGGAGCGGTGCCGTGCCGTCGGGCCAGAAGGCAAACCGGCCACTCGACAGACGCTTCTGGCAAAGCCAGAAACCCTGGCCGTCGTAGACGAGGATCTTGATCGCTGTCCGTGCGCGGTTGCGAAAGATGAACAGCCCGCCGCTGAACGGATCGGCCGCCAGGCGCTGCCGGCAGATGCCGGCCAGCCCATCGATGCCGGCCCGAAAATCGATCGGTTCGACCGCGACCAGGAGACGCATGTGCGGCGTGATCTGGATCATGCGGCGCACCAGAAGGCGCTGCACAGGCCGGCGAGACCGGCCAGGCCCGGGCCATTGAGTTCCACCCGCATCTTTCCGCCGCGCGGGTTCTCGAGTTCTATCGTGCACTCGCAGAGGCGCTGAGCGACGGGCTCCCGGGCAGGCGACACCGTCAACTCGACGAACCGGGTTTCATTTCCCGTGGTACCGAGCGCCCCCCCGGCCTGCTCCTGCTGGCGCCGCTTCAAATTCTTGTAGTCAAGATGCAGTGCCCGCGAGACCCGGTACACACCGTGCTTCCCTGCGAGCCCAATCGCCGCCGACCACAACGCCTGAGGGATGCGATCGCCACACCCGCGGCCTTCTCGCCAGAGCCTGAATCGCTCCTCTACCTGTTCAAGGCTCTCGCCGTCCCCTGCTGCCGCCACCTTCGCCAGGTCGTCCATCTGCTGCTGCTCCTCATCGGGTTGAATTCGCAGCCAACCTTACCAAGGACGTTCAGCGATTTCATGCCATCTTGCCGGAAGGACACGCCAGGAGAGAGTGCAAACGGCCGAATCCGGGCACCCGCGGGAAACCTCGAAGTCCACAGGAACCCGCACGAACCCGCGCCAGTACGCGGGAGTACGCAAAAAAAGACCAACCCGATGAGGGGCTGGTCTTCTTGTCTGGTGGGCCCGCAGGGACTTGAACCCTGGACCAAAGGATTATGCTTACCACTACGGCTTTCGCCGCCTCGGATGAGTTTGTGGTCTGGACTATACCTTCCCGTTACAGGCTGGCCGTCTAGTCTCTACACCTTTCCCCTTGCGTTTTGGGGACTTGGCTCGGTATTGGCCTATCCCGAGGGGGTTAGCTTCCACCGAATTTGACCAGTTCTACCCGTCACCAGCACCACGCTGACAATGGGCAACCCTTGAGGGCAAGCCGACGTTGGACGACGTTCGCTCTCCCTCGCTAAGTCCTCTGCTCTAACCAACTGAGCTACAGGCCCGGAGCGGTATTCTACAGGCTTCCCATCGGATGGCCACAGGCCGCGCGCATTTGCCGTTACCGTCGCCCGCATTCAGCGGCCCCCTGCGGCAGCGTGGGCGTGTGCGCTACACGGACCTGTGAGCACCGCCGGCAATAGACCATGAAGGTGGTGAAAACACTTGACCGCCGGGGCCGTTTTCTTTGACAGTGCACGGACGCTGGTCTTGGGGAGGCCAAGGTGCGCAACGCGGCTTTGACGCGCGCCGGGCAACGTCCCGGAGCCTGCTTTGCGGCGCCTGCCAAATTTTTGGCGAGGGGCGCTGTTCAGAAAAGGAACAACAACGATGAAAAGTGCTCCACGCTTCCGTATCGCGGTTCTCCCCGGCGATGGGATCGGTCCCGAGATCGTCGCCTCCTGCCTGCAGGTGCTGGATGTTCTGCATGAACGTCTGGGCGGCATCGGCTTCGACTTTCGGCACATCGAGGGGGGCGCCGCACATTACCAGAAGACGGGCGTTGCGCTTTCCGACGAGAGCATGGCCGAGTGCCGGAAAGCCGATGCCGTTCTCTTCGGTGCCATTGGCCTGCCCGATGTTCGATATCCCGACGGCACCGAAATATCGACGCACTGCGACCTCCGGGTTGAAATGGATCTCTATGCCGGGCTGCGCCCGATCCGCAGCTACCCCGCTTTGCCGCTCGTGCTGGCCGACAAGCGCGCTGCCCGGATCGACCTGGTTCTCGTTCGCGAGCAGACCGAAGGGCTGCTGTACTCGCGCGGCCGGGGTACCGTCGAAGAGGACCGGGTCGCCTGGGAGACGATGATGATCTCGCGCAACGGCAGCCAGCGGGTTTCCGAGTTCGCTTTTCGTGTTGCCGAGCGACGTGCCAGGAGCCGTCGGCGTCCCGGCAAGGTCACCTGCGTCGACAAGGCCAATGCGCTGACTTCAATGGCTTTCTTCCGCAAGGTGTTCAGCGAGGTGGCGGCCACCCACCCGGCGATCAAGGCGGACTATGCCTACGTCGATGCGACCGCGATGAATCTCGTCAAGGCGCCGTGGGATTTCGATGTCCTGGTCACCGAAAACGTTTTCGGCGGCATTCTCTCGGACCTCGCGGCCGGTCTGGTCGGCAGCCTCGGCCTGGTTCCTTCGGCCGACATCGGTGAGAAGCACGCGGTCTTTCAGCCGGCACATGGCAGCGCGCCCGATCTTGCGGGCCGCGGCATCGCCAACCCGACGGCGCAGATCCTTTCGGCGGCGCTGATGCTCGACTGGCTCGCCGACCAGCATTCCGAGCCCCGCCTCGCGCATGGCGCGCGCATCCTGGAACATGCGGTCGACAAGGCATTGACTGTCGTCTGTCCGGCCGAATTCGGGGGCGAGGACGGTACGGCCGCGATGACCCGAGCGATCATGACGCAGATCCGCCGGGCCTGATTTCGGTAGGCAACTGGCTGTGAGCGCTTTTTAGGGTGGCGGCTCAGGCGTCATTTCGCTGGCAAAGGCTTCCCGCTCGATAAGGTCTGACAGGCTGCTAGAATGATCGCCTTTGAGAGAACAAGGACCGTTCGATGACTGACCACCCGATCCCTGCATCCGCCGATGCCCTCTTGCTTGCCACCGTCGAACGGCAAACCGGAGACTACCCGCGCTGCGCGATCATCTGGCTGCACGGCCTGGGCGCCGACGGCCACGACTTCGAACCGATCGTGGACGAATTCGACTTTGACCACCTGCCGGCGCTGCGCTTTGTCTTTCCGCATGCTCCGATGCGCGCGGTGACCGTCAATGGCGGTTATGTGATGCGCGCCTGGTATGACATCGTCTCGCCCGATTTCGCGCCCGGGCGCGAGGAGGCCGAGGGCGTGCGCGAATCGGCGCGGCAGATCGAGGCGCTGCTGGCGCGCGAGAATGAGCGCGGCATCCCCGACGAACGCATCGTGCTTGCCGGTTTCTCGCAGGGCGGGGTGATCGCCCTGCATACCGGTTTGCGTCACCGGCGGCGGCTGGCCGGCATCCTGGCCCTGTCGTGCTATCTGCCGATGATCGACATGCTGGCTGCTGAAGCCGACCCGGCCAATCGCGACGTGCCGATCTTCATGGCGCACGGCCGCGCCGACCCGGTCATTCCGTATGACCTCGGACACCGCTCGGCCAAGCTGCTGCAGGCCCATGGCTATCCGCTCTGCTGGCACGGCTACGCCGCCGAGCACACGGTCTGTCCTGAGGAATTGCATGACGTCGAAGACTGGCTGAATCAGGTGCTGGCTGACGTCTGCTGACGATGTTGCCGCTCAAGTACCTTGCCGGCTATCCCGAGGAGGTGCAGAACAAGGTCCGGGAGGCGATCAGGCTGGGTCAGCTCGCCGCCATGCTGCGCACCCGCTATCCGGGAAGACATCAGGTCCGCAGTGACGAGGCACTCTACGAGTACGCTCTGGCGCTCAAGAACTGCTTCCTGCGCAATGCGGAAGCGCCGGTCAAGGTGGTTTTCGACAACCGCCTGCATATCACGGCCAATGCCCTGGGAATCAACGGCCGAATACCTCGAGTCCAGGGCAACCGGGTCAAGTCGCGACGGGAGATCCGGGTCGCGAGCCTGTTCAAGGAGGTGCCGCCCGAGTTCCTGCGCATGATCGTCGTCCATGAACTGGCCCATCTCAAGGAACGCGAGCACGACCGGGCCTTCTACCAGCTCTGCCGCCATATGGAGCCGGATTATGAGCAACTTGAATTCGACCTGCGCCTTTATCTGACGCAGCTCGATCTGGTCGGCTGGTCAGCGCCTCGCGAGGCCTAGCCCATCCCCATGCGCCGCCCAACCGACAGCTGCGACGCTTTGTTGCTCGACGCGCCGGCCGGAGTTGGCTACACTGCCACTTTAATCCTTGCCATTGATGGGGAAATTTGATGCGCCGAGTGATCTTCAATCAGAAGGGTGGCGTCGGCAAGTCGACGATTGCCTGCAACCTCGCCGCCATCGCTGCCGATCGGGGGCGACGGACCTTGCTGATCGATCTCGATGCGCAGGCCAACGCGTCGCGTTATCTGCTTGGCAAGGCGCTCGACGAGCAGAAAAAGACCATGGCCCATTACTTCGACGACATCCTGGGCTACCGTTTGTTTCCCGAAGGGCTCGAGACCTACGTGGTGCCGACGCCGTTTGCCAATCTCGCCGTCCTGCCGTCGGATGCGCGACTCGAAGAAGTGCAGTTCAAGCTCGAATCACGCTACAAAATGTACAAGCTGCGCGAAGCGCTCGACAAGCTCCGGGGTTATGACGAAATCTTCATCGATACACCACCGGCGCTCAATTTCTTTACTCGCTCGGCGCTGATCGCCGCCGATACCTGCCTGATTCCGTTCGATTGCGATGATTTCTCGCGGCGCGCCCTGTACGCGCTGCTTGACAGCGTGCGCGAAATCCAGAGTGACCACAACGCAAGCCTGCGCGTCGAAGGGATCGTGGTCAACCAGTATCAGGTGCGGGCCAAGCTGCCTTTGCGCCTGGTCGATGAACTGCGTGCCGAGGGACTGCCGATCCTCGACGCTTTCCTCTCGGCGTCGATCAAGATTCGCGAGTCGCACCATCAGGCGCTGCCCATGATTCACCTCGACCCGACGCACAAGCTGAGCAGCGAATTCGCCGCCCTCTACGACCTGCTTTCTCGATAGGCTTCGGCGACCCATTGGCTGATCTGCCGATAGACCCGCGGGTCGCTCACCAGCTTCATGTGGCCGAGCTTGCCCAGTGTTGCCGTCTGCACGTCGCCGCCGATCTGGTGCGCGAGCGCACTGCTCAGGGGGACGAGGCCGTCGCCGATGAATCTGCCGAGCGGATGGTCAGCGTCTTCGCTCAGACTGGCGCCAAGGAAACGCAGAGCGATGGCTTGCGCTGCCGCCGGCAGCTGCTGCCTGCCGGGGCCTTCTCGCAGGTCCTTGATCCCCTGGCTGCGCGCCTCGGCGATCCTGCCCAGGGGGCGAGTGATTGCCAAAGCGTTGAGCGCCACGTTGGCGAGTTGTCCCAGCCGTTCAAGAGGTGAACCGAGGTGCGGCGAGCCGAGACAGATCAGCATCCGGGTTGACCGCGGCCATTGCCGGCCTCCTGCCATCGCCTGTTCGCAGGCATCGAGAGCGACCAGCCCGCCCATGCTGTGGCCGACGATCAGCAGTTCGCTATCAGCCTGCGGCCAGGCTGACAGCAGATCCTCAAGGAGCGCCGCGAGCTGCGCACCGTTTTCGCTGATCGCCAGGCCCGAGTTGTAGCACAGGTAGAGCGGCATGCAGGCGAATTCGGCGTGCAGCTGGTCGCCGAAAGAGCCTGCCGAATCGCTCGTCTTGCTGCCGGGTTGCCAGCAGATCTCGTCACAGGCAAGGCCATGGATGAACAGGCAGAGGCGCTTGCCAGGGGCGGGAAAAACCCGGCGCAGCGACTCGGCATTGAGCGCCAGGGGGGCGCCATCGACGTGGATCGCCATCGTGCTGGCCAAGGGGTTCTTGCTGGCGGCAAGGTGGTCGCCAAAAACACCGTTCAACGCACCGCGCACGCCACTCGCGAGGCGCCCGGGCGGTTGCTCGGGAAGGCCGTACCGCTGCTCGATGAGCGCCGTGGCGCTGAGCACCCCTCCGCTGCCGTGATGAATCGTCGCGTAGACGCCCGCAGCAATGGCGTCATGGACAATCTCGACCAGGCGCGCCGGCCGGGAAAGCAGCGGCACTCGCCGCAGGATGCCGAACGACGTGCCGGCAATGGCGCCGTGCATCTCCTTGACGCGGCGGGTGGTTTGCTGCACCGCCGTTCGCGCCAGATGGCTGTAGGCGGCCTGGCTCAAGACCCGCGTCCGCTAGCCGTTGCCGTTGTCGAGGAAGCTGCGCAGCTTGTCGGAACGCGACGGGTGACGAAGCTTTCGCAGCGCCTTGGCCTCGATCTGACGAATCCGCTCGCGGGTGACGTCGAACTGCTTGCCGACTTCTTCGAGGGTATGGTCGGTGTTCATTTCGATGCCGAAGCGCATGCGCAAGACTTTTGCTTCGCGCGGGGTCAAGGTGTCCAGTACGTCCTTGGTGATGAAGCGCAGGCTGGAATAGAGCGCGGCTTCGGTCGGAGCCAGCGTCGCCTGGTCCTCGATGAAATCCCCGAGATGGGAGTCGTCGTCGTCACCGATCGGCGTTTCCATCGAGATCGGCTCCTTGCTGATCTTGAGGATCTTCCTGATCTTCTCTTCCGGCATCTCCATTTTCTTGGCGAGAGTTGCCGGATCGGCTTCGAGGCCGGTCTCCTGCAGAATCTGCCGGGAGATGCGGTTCATCTTGTTGATCGTCTCGATCATGTGCACCGGGATGCGGATGGTGCGCGCCTGATCGGCGATCGAACGGGTGATCGCCTGGCGGATCCACCAGGTCGCGTAGGTCGAGAATTTGTAGCCACGCCGGTATTCGAACTTGTCGACGGCTTTCATCAGCCCGATATTGCCCTCCTGGATCAGGTCGAGGAATTGCAGGCCGCGGTTGGTGTACTTCTTGGCAATCGAGATCACCAGGCGCAGGTTGGCTTCGGTCATTTCGCGCTTGGCGCGCCGGGCCTTGGCTTCGCCGGTGGACATCTGCTTGTTGATGTCCTTCAATTCGCGCAGAGGGATGCCGATACGGTCCTGCAGGGCGAGCAATTTCTTCTGCTCTTCCTTGATGTTGGGCGCGTTGCGGGTGAGGATCGCCGCATAGGTCTTGCCCGCCGCGCTGATCTCGGCGTCCACCCAGTCGATGTTGAGTTCGTTGCCCGGGAATACCTTGATGAAATGGGGGCGCGGCATGCGCACCGTGTCGACGCAGATTCGCTGAATCTTTCGCTCGCAGGCGCGCGCTTCCTCGACCATCGACCGCACCGAGTCGCAAAGGCGCTCGATGGTCTTGGACGTGAAACGGATACCCATCATCTCTTCCGAGATCTGCTGCTGCAGTTTGAGGTAGACCTTGTCCTGCGAACCCCTTCTGGGCAGAAGCGCGTGCGCCTTCGTGTAGTGTGAGCGGATCAATTCGAGGCGTTCGAGTCCGACGGTCTTCAGCTTGAGCAGCGAAGCAGCCACTGCAGCGCCCTCGACCGTTTCCGCGCTGTCCTCTTCTTCGTCCTCGTCGTCTTCATTCTCGGCCTCCTCGGCTGCAAGTTCTTCGAGTGAGCCGTTGGTTTCGGGGTCGATCAGTCCATCGATCAACTCATCGATGCGCATTTCATCACGGGCGATCCTGTCGGCACAGCTGAGGATTTCGGCAATCGTCGTCGGGCAGGCGGAGATGGCCTGAATCATGTGCTTCAGGCCATCCTCGATCCGCTTGGCGATCTCGATCTCGCCTTCGCGGGTCAGCAACTCGACCGAACCCATCTCGCGCATATACATGCGCACCGGATCGGTCGTCCGACCGAACTCGGAGTCAACGGTCGACAATGCCTGTTCCGCCTGTTCTTCAACGTCGGCATCATCGGCGCCCGCCGCCGGTGTGGCATCCGACATCAGCAGCGTTTCGGCATCGGGCGCCTCATCATAGACCTGGATACCCATGTCATTGAATGTGCTGATGATGCTCTCGATCTGCTCGGCGTCGACCACATCATCAGGCAGGTGGTCGTTGATTTCCGCGTAGGTTAGAAACCCTCGCTCCTTGCCGAGCTTGATGAGCGTCTTGAGCCGCATCTTGCGCGTTTCGTCGTCTACCGGTACCGGTTGGGTGCCGACCGCCGCCAACAGATCTGCTGCAGCCTTGGCTTTCGCCACTTTTGTTGTTACCGCTTTTTCCCTTACCATGACCATTTCCCGAGTAGCGTTAGACTGGAAAAACTCTTGATTCTATCATAGCTTATCCTGCGCGACCGGCCTGGCCCGTGCGCCGAGTGCCGCCAGATACTGCCGCTTTTCCTCGCTCGAGAGTCCGCTGACGCCGAGCTTCTGGACCTTCTCCTGCAACACGGCAAAAACCCGCTTGTGCTCGCCGTCGAGCAGTTGTTTGACGGCACCTTCGAATTCATCATCAATGCCTTCTTCGGCAAAAGGCTGCTGCATAAGTTCAGCTGCTGCAGCGCTCAGAATGCTTTCGCACTCGCTTCCGCGCAACCGTTCGATCAGCGCCGGATAGGGCAGCACCTGAGCGCCGGCAGCGGCTATCGTTTCACATAATAGACGGACCGCTCGGGCTTCTGCCGAGTTCTCGGGCAGCAGCCCGAGCGGCAGCGCGGGCGCGAGTTGCGGCTTCTGCAGCAGCAGGCGCAACAGTGGTCGCAGCAGCGAAGGGGCCTGACGCGCGGCTCGCGCCGGTGGCGGTGGACCGGTCGGCTGCAGATCGCACAGGCGCTCCACCTCGGCCTGCGAAAAACCACTCGCCTGCGCGAGGCGCTTGACCAGCTGCAAGCGCAGCAGGGGCGATGGCAAGCGACCAAGCAGCGGCTTCGCGTCTGCGACCAGACGGGCCCTGCCTTCGGCGCTGCCCAGGTCGCAATGCGCTGACAACTCGCGCAGCAGAAAATCCGAGAGCGGGGTGGCCTCGACGATCATTCGCTGAAAAGCGTCGCCGCCTCGTTGACGGACAAAGCTGTCCGGATCATCGCCATCGGGGAGAAAGACAAAGGCGATACTCTTCTGCTCGGTGAGCACTTCGAGGCTGTTTTCCAGCGCCCGCCACGCCGCCTTGCGACCAGCGGAATCGCCGTCGAAGCAGAAAACGACGCGTTCGGCCTGACGCAGCAGTTTCTGTACCTGATTCGTCGTGGTCGCGGTGCCGAGCGTCGCAAGGGAATTGCCGACGCCGTGCTGGGCCAGCGCCACGACGTCGAGGTAGCCTTCGACGACAATCGCCGTTGCCTGCTCACGGATCGCCGCGCGCGCCTGCGGCATGCCGAAGACCTCGCGCCCTTTCTCGAACAGCGGCGTTTCGGGTGAATTCAGGTACTTCGGCTCGCCCGGCCCGATCACTCGACCGCCGAAGGCGATCACTTCACCTTTCTGACTGACGATCGGAAACATCACCCGGTCACGAAAACGGTCGTAGAGGCGTCCTTGTTCATTGCTGATGACCAGGCCTGCGGACTGTAGTTCGGGGTTCCTGTAGTCGTCGAAAATGGCGCCAAGATTCTGCCATCCCTCCGGCGCATAGCCGATGCCGAAGCGGCGGGCAATTTCGCCGCTGACACCTCGCTGCTTGAGATAGGCGACGGCCTTGTCGGAGGACTTCAGTTGTTCGTAGTAGAACTTTGCCGCACGCGCCATGATCTCGGCCAGCGTCTGAAGTTTTGGGCCGTTGCGCGCAGCCTGTCCTGGCTCGTCGGGAACCTGCATTCCAGCGCGGGCAGCAAGTTCCCTGATCGCGTCGACGAAGCCGACGCCGGCGTAAGCCATGATAAAACCGATGGCGTTGCCGTGCGCACCGCAGCCGAAGCAGTGGTAGAACTGCTTGCTCGCACTGACGGTAAAGGAGGGGGATTTTTCGCTGTGGAACGGGCAGCAGGCGGCAAAGTTGGCGCCGGTTTTTTTCAAGGGAACATGGCTGTCGATCAGGTCGACGACATCCACCCGATACAGCAGTTCCTGAATGAAAGCGTCCGGAATCAACACGCTTCCCCTGCACAGCTGACGTCCAGGTGCCGATCAGGTGCGTCGGCGCCCGGCGCGAAATCTCGGAGAATCATCGCGAGGCTCCTTCCTGATGCACGGTGTCTCCGACACAACGGTGCCCAAGACGCCAGCAACGGCTCCAGTTCCACAAACAGCAACAGCCGCCCGTCTTCAGACGAACGGCTGTTCAGACAGGGTAATTCGGTGTCAGTACAGCTTGGGCGGCAGGGTCTGGCTGCGCATGCGCTTATGATGACGCTTGACCGCAGCAGCCAGCTTGCGCTTGCGCTCGGCGGTGGGCTTCTCATAAAACTCACGAGCTCTCAACTCGGTCAACAGACCGGTCTTTTCGACGGTGCGCTTGAAACGCCGAATCGCAACTTCAAAGGGCTCATTTTCTTTTACGCGGATAGCAGGCATCGACTCTTCCCAGGTTCAAAGATTTTACAGTACAGTTTAGCCGCACATTATAGCCACAGTTCCGGCGGACTTCAAAGGGTGATTTTTCGCCTTTCCCTTTCAACCACTCTCGCCTTTGCTGCCGAGCGGAGCGAAGCAGCCCGCCGGGGGCCAGGAAGCAGATTTCGCGCGAGTCGGCAGGGAGCATTCGGAGTTAAGCCTGCGTTAAGCTCGTCGCAGGACAATCCACCGCCGCTCATGGCAGGCGATCTCCACGGCGAGTTCGCCGCTTCATCGCGCTTGTCGAGCCCACGATCGCGTCGGTGAGGCAGAGGCGGCGCGAGAGTCCGGGTCAGGGCTGCTGGTGACCACGGTAGAATGACGAGAATCTGCAGGGAGCCTGAGCGAACCATGAGTAGCAATAACGACGCCCCGGAAGTCGCTTACGACGACCCCGGACGGCATGGTATGACCCAGCGGGTGACCTGGGTGAGTGTGGTCGTCAATATTTTCCTGACGATGGCCCAGGTCATCGCCGGCTTCCTTGCCCATTCTCAGGGTTTGATCGCCGACGGCCTGCATTCACTCTCCGATCTGGTCTGTGATTTTCTGGTCCTTTTTGCCGCCCACCACAGCAAGGATCCGGCGGATGAGCGCCATCCCTACGGCCATGGCCGGATCGAAACCGCCGCCTCGTTTGCGCTCGGCGCGATTCTGGCAGTGACTGGTGCCGGGATCATCTGGAGTGCCGGCATCAAGCTGCAGAACCTCGAAAATCTGCCGCCGGTGGCGCCGCTTGCGCTGTGGACGGCGATCCTCGCGCTGGCGGCGAAGGAAGGACTGTTTCGCTACATGCTCCGCGTCGGCGAGCGCCTGCGTTCGCCGATGTTGATCGCCAACGCCTGGCATGCTCGCTCGGATGCTGCGTCGTCGCTGGTGGTGGCGCTGGGGATCGTCGGGAATCTGATGGGCTACGCCTTTGCTGACGCAGTGGCGGCGGTGATCGTCGGCTTCATGATCGTCCGCATGGGGGTAGTGTTCGCCTGGGATGCCGTGCTGGAACTGATCGACACCGGGCTGTCGGCCGATGAAGTGGCGAGCATCCGCCAGGTGATCGTCGACACCCCCGGGGTCAGCAGTCTGCATGAATTGCGGACTCGGCGCATGGCGCATCGCTCGCTGGTCGACGCCCACGTCTGCGTCGATCCCCGGATCAGCGTCTCGGAGGGACATCGGATTGCCGAGATGACTCGCAAACGGATACTTGATAGCCACTCATCGGTGTCGGACGTCCTGGTTCATGTCGATGTCGAGGATGATCTGGATCACGACCGCAACAGCCAGAACGTGCCCGACCGCAGCGAACTGATGAGACAGTTGACGCCCTTGCTCAGAGGGTTACCGGAACCTGAACGCGTGGTTCTGCACTATCTGGGTGGTCGGGTCGAAGCCGAAATCTACCTGTCGCGGCTGACCGCGACCGACGCCGCAGCAGTCAGGGCGGTTGAAAGCGATATCGGCCGGCAACTGACCGCGCATCCGCTCTTCAGTTCGCTCTCGATCAACTGTCGGCAGCAGGTTTTTCCCGCCCGGCGCGACTGATACCCGTCGCCTCGCCCTGACGCATGCGCGCCAGGGCGGTTGGCAGTGATTCCGGGTCCTCGCAGAGCCGCGCTGACCTCGCCCGGCGCCGGACGGACGAGGTCCGCCGAACGGCTGGGGCTAACGGCTGGGGCTAAAGTCAGCGCGTCTGGGTCAGCTTCTGTTCGATCTTGGCAATCGGCACCGCACCCGGAATGCGCTCGCCGTCCGCGAAGAAGATCGTCGGGGTGCCGTTGATCGCCAATTTTCGTCCCAACTCGATGGTCTTTCTGACCGCAGCGGTGTCGCAATCGCCCTTGCCCACGGGCACCTTGCCGTCGATCATCCAGTCGTTCCAGGCACGAGATCTGTCGGCAGCACACCAGATCTGATTGGACTTCTCCAGCGAATCCTGGGAGAGAATCGGATAGAGGAAGGTGTAGATGGTCACGTTGTCGAGTTTTGCGATATCCTTGGCGAGCTTCTTGCAGTAGCCACAGTTGGGATCCTCGAAGGTCGCCATGACCCGTTTGCCATCGCCGCGTACCTGCTTGACCGCCAGAGCCAGCGGCAGGTCCGAAAACCTGATTGCCGTCAGTTTCTGCATCCGCTCATCGGTCACATTCTTCATCGTCTTGCCATCGATCAGCGTACCCATGAGCAGCGCCGAAACCTTCTCGTCCGTGTAGAAGATCTGACCATCGACATAGACTTCATAGAGACCCAGGTAGGGCGTCCTGGTGACGCTGCTGACCGGGCGTGCGAGCTTGGTTTCAAGCGTTTTCTTGAGGGTTCCCGCTTCGTCTGCCAGGAGGGGCAGGCTCAGCGTGGCGGCCAGCGCGAGTGGCAATAGCTTCTGGTGCATCGATGTTTTCTCCGGGTGGAAGGGTGAGCGCTTCAGAGGGCGCCGGTGGCGTAGCGTACAAGCAGATTTTTTAGGACCGGCAACTCGTTCGTCAGGTTCATTCCCGCGTTGCGCAGCAGTTTGAGTCCGGGGAAGTCCTTTCGGAAGAGATGGTGGAGGGTGTGCGTAGCGGCCTGCATGATCAGCGTTTCTTCTCGTCGTTGACGCTGATAGCGGTGCAGCAGGCGTTCACTGCCGATATCCTGCCAGTCTGGCGTGCTGGCAAGCAGTTCGGCCAGAACCCTGGCGTCCTGGTAGCCAAGATTGATGCCATGGCCGGAAAGCGGGTGGATGCCGTGTGCGGCGTCGCCGATCAGGGCCAGTCGTGCCCCCACGGTCTGGGGAACCCGCATCAGGCGCAGCGGGAAGGCTGCGGCAGCGGTGAGCAGCGTGAAGGCGCCCAACTCATGTTGGCCAGCCGCTGCCACTCGCGCGCACAGTTCTTCCGGCGGCTGGGCGAGCATGGCGCGAGCATGCTCGTCGGCCGTCGACCAGACGATCGACACCCGATTACCCGCCATCGGCAGCCAGGCCAGCACCCCATCCGGGCGAAACCACTGTCGGGCGATGCCACGGTGAGGGCGCTCGCAGGCGAAGTTGGCCACCAGGCCCATCTCTGCGTAAGCCGTGTTGATCACTCTCCAGCCCAGCGACTCGCGGACCCAGGAATCGCGCCCATCGGCGCCGACCAGGAGTCGGGCGGACAGTCGGCGGCCGTCGCTCAAGGTCAGCAGGGCGGCGTCGACGCCCACTTCCAGGGCGGCGGGCGTTGCCGGGCAAAGAAGCGTCAGGTTGCCCTGGCGCTTGACGTTTTCCCAGAGTTCGCAGGCCATCAGCGAGGATTCGAGGATCCAGCCGAGTTCCCGCAGGCCCGCTTCGTAAGCAGAGAAATCAAGCCGGGCTCGTCCGTCCCCAAAAATTCGCATGGCAGTAATCGGCGCCATCCGTTCGGCCGCCATATGCTTCCAGGCGCCGATTGCCTGCAGGAAGTCTGCGTTGGCCGGGGAGATGGCGTAGACGCGCGCATCCCAGCCGCTTGCCGGGCGCGGCGGGTGCTGCTCTACCAGGGCGATCCGCAGACGGGCATCGCGCAGCGCACAGGCCAGCGCCAGGCCAGCCAGGCCCCCACCAACGATCAGGACGTCGAACTTCATGACTTGCATTGCGGTACTCGGAGAAGGGAAAAGGAGCTCGACGCGATCAGCAATTTACAAGCGCAGCCGTGAATGATAGAAGGTCGCCATGAGTTCGTCCGCCAGACTGGCTTGCCCAGGCTACTTTCCGGCAATCGTTCGCGTCGAATGCGATTCACCGATCGACGCGCTGGTCGCTTTGTGTATTCCGCGTCACGAAGCCATGGACCTCTTTGTTGCCTCCTGGGCCGAAGATGAGTCCAGCTGCCTGCTTGCCATTCTTGAAGGCGGTCGGCCGGTGGTCGTGTTACGTACTCCAAAGGGGCGTTGGGCAGGGTGCAATGCTTTTTTGAGCGACCTGTGCGCAAGCCGTGAGGAAGCCGATCGGCGGCTGCGAAAACTCCTCAAGCGCCGTCGTCGCGGCTACGTGGCCTGCCTGCCGGCGGGACTGACGACGAATGCTACCGTCCGCTGACGACGTTGCTCACCACCGGCGTGTCCACGTGAGGAGGAATCTGTTGGCCGACCAGCCGCCTAGCCGGGACTCGCCTTGAGACATTCGCTCATGAACTTCTTGCGCTCGTCGCCTTTGAGCTGCTGACTGCCAGCCTCGCTGTTGCAACTCTTCATCTTGTCCTGCTGAGTCGCATTCACCGGCTTTGCGCTCAGGCAGGTGCTCATGAACTGTTTTCGTTCGTCACCCTTGACGCCCTTTTCGCCAGCTTGCGCATTACAGGCCTTCATCTTCTCCTGCTGGGCCTTTTGGGCGGCTGAAGGTTCTTTTGTTTCGTCGGCGGCGAGGACGCTACTGGCGGCAAAGGACAGGGCAACAAGGGCGATCACGGCTTTCATCGGGAGTTCTCCTGGGGTTGAGGAAGTCGGGTGATTCAGTCACTGTTACAGGTCATCGTCAAGCAGCGCCTGCTGCTGCCGGTTGATAAAATCGCCCATGCTGTCGATGCCTCGCAGCTGGAGGATGCTGTTGCGCACGGCAGCCTCGAGGAGAACGGCAATGTTCCTCCCCGCGGCAACCGGGATCACCACCTTGCGGATGGCGACGCCCATGATGTCCTGAGACTGTGCGTCGAGCGGCAGGCGGGGGCCATCGGCGCCACTGAGCGGCCGTTGCAGGTGGGCGATCAGCTTGAGCTTGATCTTCCGGCGCGATGCGGTTTCACCAAAGATGGTGCGGATGTTCAGCAGTCCCAGGCCGCGTACTTCGAGGTAGTCGCGCAGCATGCTCGGACAGCGCCCTTCAATGGTCGTCGGCGCGATGCACGCCAGTTCGACGACGTCGTCGGCGACCAGCCCGTGGCCGCGCGAGATCAGTTCCAGCGCGAGTTCGCTCTTGCCGACACCGGAATCACCGGTAATCAGGACACCCAGACCGAACACATCCATCAGCACGCCGTGTACCGAGGTGGAGCCGGCGAGCCGCCGGGAAAGATAGATGCGCAGCAGCTCGATCACTGCCGAACAGGGTTTTGGACTGACAAACAGTGGCGTCTCGGTCGCCTCGCACGCCTCGCGGATCGCCGGCAGGATCTCGACGTCATCGGCGATGATCAGCGCGGGTGGCCTGGCGGCCATCAGTTCCTTCACCTGATAGCGCAGGCGATCGTTCGTCACGCGGCAGCCCCAGGCGTTTTCCGCGCGACCGATGACCTGCAGGCGTTCAGGGTGAATCAGGTTGAGGTGGCCCACGACGTCGGCGCCGAAATGCCCCTGTTCCTTGAGTTCGATCTGTCGGTCAACGCCCACTGCGATGACCCACGAGAGCTTCAGCTTGTCACGGTGGTCCTCGTAGAGTTGGGCCACACTGAACTGACGCCGGGTACTCATGCCCCGCCGGCGAAGATCTGACGAATACTGTATGCGTCCGCGGCCTTGCTCAGGGCATCGCGGCAGTTCCGGTCGGAAAAGTGCTGCGCGAGCTCGGAAAGGATCTGCAGGTGCTGCTCGGTCGCCACCTCGGGGACCAGCAGGATAAAGAGCAGCGAGACCGGTTTGCCATCGGGAGAATCGAAAGGTACCGGGGTAGCAAGTCTCAGGAAGGCTCCAGTGGCATCCTTCAGCCCCTTGATGCGTCCGTGCGGGATGGCAACGCCTTGGCCGAGGCCGGTCGAACCCAGCTTTTCGCGGGCAAAAAGGCTATCGAAAACGGTACTGCGGGCGATGCCGAGGTAGTTTTCGAAAAGCAGCCCGACGTGTTCGAATACGCGCTTCTTGCTGCTCGCGTCGAGGTCAAGCAGGATGTTCTCGATGGGTAGTAACTGGGTGATCTGGCTCATGCGGCGAAACCCGAAAAGCGGACGTGATGGAGTCAAGCAAGGAGGCGCCCGGACGGCCGGTGTGGCCGGTCCGTCAGGGCGCAGATTACAGCCGGATTACTCGGCCACGATGTGGTCGATAATCTTGTTGCCGCGATGGTGATCCTGCAACTTCTGTTTGTACTTCTGGACCTGGCGCTCAAGCTTGTCTACCAGGCCGTCGACTGCTGCGTAAAGGTCCTCGTCGACGGATTCCACGTAGACATCCTTGCCAGCGAGATGAACTGTCACTTCGGCCTTCTGCTTCAGTTTGTCCACCGAAAGAATCACGTTGACATCGATCACGTTATCGAAATGACGAGTGATTCGCTCGAGCTTGCCGGTGACGTAATCGTGGAGGGCCGGGGTGATCTCGAGGTGGTGTCCACTGACTTGCAGGTTCATGATGTGGCTCCTTCTTCTAAAGAGACTTGCGTAAATTGACCGGCGGGATACTGAGCGCTTCACGGTATTTTGCAATTGTCCGCCGTGCGACGACAATGCCCTGCTGACCAAGAATCTCGGATATCTGGCTATCCGAGAGAGGCTTCTTAGGCTCTTCCGTACTGATCATCTGCTTGATCAGGGCCCGGATGGCCGTTGCTGAACACGCCCCACCAGCGTCCGTGCTGACGTGGCTGCCAAAGAAATACTTCAATTCGAAAATTCCGCGCGGGGTCGCCATGTACTTTTGCGTCGTGACCCGCGAGATGGTGGATTCGTGCAGGCCAAGCACTTCGGCAATTTCGCGCAGCACGAGTGGCCTCATCGCGACTTCCCCGTGGTCGAGGAACTGCCGCTGCCGTTCAACGATAGCCTGCGCCACCCGCAGGATCGTGTCAAACCGTTGTTGCACGTTCCGGATCAGCCAGCGCGCTTCCTGGAGCTGGCTGGCGAGCCCGGAGCCCCGCTGTCTGGAAAGGATCTGGGCGTAGAGGCTGTTGATTCGCAGCCGCGGAAAGGCGTCGCCGTTGACGCTGACCGACCATTGACCACGCACTTTGCGCACCACCACATCGGGCGTGATGTAGCGCGTCTCCGTGGAGGCGAAAGCGGCGCCTGGCCGAGGGTTCAGGCTGCAGATCAGCAAGTGTGCAGCGCGCAGGGTATCGTCATCGCAGCCGGTCTGTTTCCTGATCCGGGGGAAGTCGTGGTTGGCCAGCAGTTCGAGGTGGTGGCGGACGATCTCCTGCGCCAGCGTGCTCGTCTCGTCACTGGGCAAGGCATTCAGTTGCAGCGCGAGGCACTCCTGCGCGCCACGCGCGCCGACTCCGGTCGGGTCGAAGTGCTGCAGATGTCTGAGCGCGATCTGCAATTCCTCGGGGTCGATCTCGAGTTCGACCGGCATCGTCTCGGCGATTTCTTCGAGGGACTGGCTGAGGTAGCCATCGTCGTCGAGCGCCTCGACCAGACAGCGAATCAGGACGCGGTCACGGTTGGGGAGGGTCATCAGGCCAAGCTGCCATAGCAGGTGCTCGCGCAGCGAAACGGTGGCGGCCTGTACGTCCTGGTAGTCGTTTTCGCCGTCGTCGTCGTCGAACGAACCCGATGGGCCGGATGAGGCGCTCTGGTCGTCAAGCCATCCTTCGTCATCCGTCAACGAGCGCTCGCCCGGTTGGTCGACAACTCCCGCTTCCGTGGCGCCGTCAGCGACCCGGTCGCTCGACAGGGCGTCTGCCGACGGGTACTCCTCCGCTCGTTCGAGGAGCGGGTTATCGAGCAGATATTTTTCCAGCTCATGTTCCAGATCAAGCGTCGAGAGTTGCAGCAACCGGATCGATTGCTGCAACTGTGGGGTCAAGGCCAGATGTTGGGTAAGCTTGAGCTGGAGCGATGGTTTCATGTACGGAACCGGGTAAGCCGCCGCATTGGCATGGGAAACTGCCCTATGGTTCTCGAGTGATGGCGGAAGTGCCGGGTTTCAGAGGCGGAAATTCTCGCCCAGATACACCTTCCGGACGTTTTCATTATAAATGATTTCCTCCGGACGACCAGATGCAAGGACGCTGCCCTCGTTGATGATGTACGCGTGATCACAGATGCCCAGTGTTTCGCGAACGTTGTGGTCGGTAATCAGGACACCGATACCCCGTTCCTTCAGAAAGCGGATGATCTTCTGGATGTCGAGGACGGCGATCGGATCGACCCCGGCGAAAGGCTCGTCGAGCAGGATGAAACGAGGTCCGGTGGCGAGCGCGCGGGCAATTTCGACTCGCCGCCGTTCGCCCCCTGAAAGCGAGGTCGCGGGACTTGTGCGCAGGTGGCCGATGTGCAGTTCTTCGAGCAGGCTTTCCGTGCGTTCTTCGATCTCGGCGGCTGACAGGGGCTGCAGTTCGAGCACCGCCTTGATGTTTTCACTGACGGTCAGCTTGCGGAACACCGAGGCTTCCTGCGGCAGATAGGAAAGACCCAGTCGGGCGCGCTTGTGAATCGGCAAATGTGTGAGCTTGACGCCGTCGAGATGAACGTCACCGCCATCGCAGGCGACCAGACCGACGACCATGTAGAAGCAGGTCGTCTTGCCGGCGCCGTTCGGACCGAGCAGGCCGACCACTTCACCACTGGCGAGGTCGAAGGAGACGTCATGCACCACGGTACGGGATTTGTAGCGCTTGTTGAGCTTGCGGGTATGCAGGGTGCTCGGCTGGCTTGACATGTTCAATCGTCTTCAAGGGTGGCGCGCAGGAGGCGCCGAATGGTTTCGGCAGAAAAGCCGCGCCCGGCGAGAAAACGCATTTGCCGGGCGCGCTCGCTCGCGTCGTGAGCGGGGATCGGTAGCTGGCCAAAGCGCCGTTGCCAGACCCGGCGCGCCCGGGTCAACTCGTCTTCGCTGCTGGCCAGGCTGGCGCTCACCAGTTCGTCGGCGACCCCCTGGGTGCGCAGTTCGTGCGCGAGGCGCACGTCGCCGAAGCGTGCTGCCCGGGAATTGACGCGCGCATCTGCGTAACGCTGGTCGGAAAGCAGACTCCTGCTCGTCAGATCCTCGACCAGCGCTGCCAGCTGTTCGGCCGATTCGGCGAACGGAGCAAGCTTGCGCGACAGTTCCTGGCACGCGTAATCGCGGCGGGCGAGCAGGCGAAGAGCACGCTCGCGCAACGCGTCCTGCATCGCCGGAGCCCTATGCAGGAACGGTCGGCGAGGACGGCGGTACGTTGACCGCCGCCCGGATCCGGGATTCGATCTCCTGGGCGATCTGCGGCCGGCTCTTCAGGTATTCGCGGGCATTGTCCTTGCCCTGGCCAATCTTCTCACCGTTGTACGCGTACCAGGAACCCGACTTGTCGACCAGTTTGTGCAGCACCCCGAGTTCGATGATCTCTCCTTCGCGGGAGGTTCCCTCGCCGTAAAGGATATCGAAGATGGCTTCGCGGAAAGGCGGTGCGACCTTGTTCTTCACCACCTTGACCCGGGTTTCGTTGCCAATCACTTCGTCCCCCTTCTTGATGCTGCCGATGCGCCGGATGTCGAGGCGTACCGAGGCGTAGAACTTGAGGGCGTTGCCGCCGCTGGTGGTTTCGGGGCTGCCAAACATGACGCCGATTTTCATGCGGATCTGGTTGATGAAGATCACCAGCGTATTGGTGCGGTTGATGTTGGCAGTCAGCTTGCGCAGTGCCTGACTCATCAGGCGGGCCTGCAGCCCCGGCAGCGAATCGCCCATGTCGCCTTCGATTTCCGCTTTCGGAACGAGCGCTGCCACCGAGTCGATGACGACGACATCAATGCTCGCCGAACGTACGAGCATGTCGGCGATTTCCAGCGCCTGTTCGCCAGTGTCCGGTTGCGAGATGAGCAACTCGTCGAGTTTGACGCCCAGCTTCTGTGCATAGCCCGGATCGAGCGCGTGCTCGGCATCGATGAAGGCTGCGGTGCCGCCCAGTTTCTGCATTTCGGCGATCACCTGCAGGGTCAGGGTGGTCTTGCCGGAAGATTCGGGACCATAAATCTCGACCACGCGACCGCGTGGCAAGCCACCGATGCCCAGGGCGATATCGAGCCCCAGCGAACCGGTGGAGACGACCGGGATGTCCTGTCCGACGCTCCCCTCGCCCATCCGCATGATCGAACCCTTGCCAAACTGTTTCTCGATCTGGGCCAACGCTGCCGCCAGCGCCTTCGACTTGTTGTCGTCCATTGTTGCCTGTCCTCTTCCTTGATTGAGCGGAATTATCCCACGTTCGACCGTACTGAACACGTCAGGATCAGTATTGCCCCAAGGCTGTGATTATATACAGCATTGAGCCCATGGTCAGCCCTTTCGGACTGCTCAAGCGCTGGGCGGTTGACGCGTCCTCAGTGGACGCGCCGACGGTGGCTTTCCTGGAGGTCGATCAGAAACAGCAGTTCACGCACGCTGCCGATGGCAAAACCCTTGCGCTCGCCATTGCGGTTGTCGCGCAAGAGCGTGTTCAGGTAGGCGAGGCACTCGGGAGAATTCCAGGTGCGCGAAAGCTCGCTGCAGATATGCGGCAATTTCCCGATCGCCGGCAGGTGGGTCAGGATTTGGTCGATCGATGCCGCCGGGTCGTCGCGGGCGCTGACGATCGCGGCTCCCGCTTCTCCCACATCGTCCGCATCCCAGTCCGGTGGCGCGACGTTGAAGCGCTGCGAAAGCTTCAGCGCCAGTGCTTCGAACGCTTCACGCTGCCCGCTTTGCTGGTGAATCTCGAGCAGTTTCAGCCAGGGCGTCACGGCTGCCGTCGGCTGCTGTTCGATGAACTCCTCCAGCGCCTGTTCGGCGCCCTGGATGCGGCCAAAGGAAACCATGATCTCGGTGAGCTCGAGGACGGCATCCACCTCGCTGTTCTCTCCCCGGCGCGCAAACACGGTCGACTCACTCGCCGCGTCCGAGAAGCGAAGGGCGCTTGCCGTCGGCTCGCTACGGCTGACGATCGTCGGCGTGTCGTCGTGGCGCAGGGGCTGCAGGTTCCAGCCGGTATCCTGCCCCGAATCGATCGCCTGCTCGGCCGACAGCGCGATTTCCTGGCGGCGCGCTTGTTTGCCCGAACGGCGGCGAAGCCATACACTCAAGCCGCCAATCAACCCGAGCAGCAGGCCGGCCTCAAGCCACCAGTCCGATTGCTCGGTGGCGGGCGTTCCCTCGGCGGATGTTCTTCGTTGTTCGATTGCTGTCGCGCCGGCCACTGGCGCGGCGCTGCTCCCCATCTGTCGGGCCTGCCCGCCGGCCTTGTTCTGCAGTTCGCCAAGGGTCGCTGCGAGTTGTCGCACCTGCCGGGCGACCGACAATTGCTGTTCGGCCTGGGTGCGCAGGGCGGACAACAACTTGTACTCGATACGCAGGATGGACCGTCTGCTGTCGCTGGTGGTATTCAGCAGGTGGGTCGAAAGCCGGGTACTCAGACGCAGGGTAAGTTCGCCCCAGATCGGGTGCTGCTGATCGCTCTCGGCACCGGCGGAAAGCTGCAGGCGATCGCTGGCGCTACCGGCAGGCCCGGTTTTCGGGGCCAGTGGTCTTGCCGCGCCTGCCCGGAGTACCGCTGTCGGAGCGGCGGTGGACGAGTGCGCAGGCGGTGCCTGCCCGGTGTCGGGAACGATCGCTCGCGTTTCCGACACCGGCCGGGGGTCGGGCGCGGAAGACTCGACCGATCGTCCACCGAGGGCCAGGTGCGCCAGCGGGCGGGGTAGCGTCTTCCCGGGCGGTGGATCGATCAGCAGGAGGTAGTTGCGTACCATCTCGCTGCCGCAACCCATTCGCAGCCTGACCTGCAGCAGCGGTTCATGGATCGTCTGCTCGGAAACGATATGCAGACGAAGTCCAGCGGCCTGCTGGACGACGGTCAGGCGCCCACGCGTCAGCATCGGGATGTCGGTCTCGCCCTTCTGGTCCAGATGAAAACATTCGGCGAGCGGCTCCTTGTCTGCTCTGGCATCGAGCAGCTGAACCTCCGCCTCGAAGCGCGAGCCGAGGGGCGAGAGTACGGTCATCTTGCCGAGACTGACGGCTCCGGCCGCGCCGGCAGACAACAGGATCGCCAGGACGAAAGCCGCAGCAAGACGAAGGTTTACGATTCCGGAGCGCATTGGGCGGCAGGCAGGAGACGTTCAGGTGGTTCATCTTATTACAAAGCGGCAGAGGTTTGCCGAAATGGCAGACGAGATCGGGTGCTGCTGGTCAGCGCGGCAAGCCTCGGCTGGCGGCCCGCGTTCACCCCAGGCGCCGGCCGGCGAGTTGCAGGATGCCGGTCAGGGCATGCGCCACCGACTGCGCGCGGACGGCCTCGCGGTTACCGGAAAAACGACAAGTCGCGGTATCGACGAAGCCTTCCGGTCCGGCCCAGGCGAAGCAGACGGTGCCGACCGGTCGACCCGGCGAGCCGCCCTCCGGGCCGGCCACGCCAGTAATCGCCAGCGCCCAGTCGGCATGGCTGTGCGCCAGTGCGCCAAGCGCCATGGCGGTGGCGGTCGCCTCGCTGACCGCACCCTGGGCCGCCAGGGTTGCGCCGTCGACGTCGAGCAGTTCCCGCTTGGCGTCGTTCGAGTAGGTGATGAAGCCGCGCTCGAACCAGGCGGAACTGCCGGCGATCGCGGTCAGGCATTGGCCGACCCAGCCCCCGGTGCAGGATTCCGCCGTTGCCAGGCGTTCGCCACTGGCGAGCAGAAGCTCGCCGACCTCGGCGGCCAGGGCTTCGAGCGAGACCTGAGAGCCGGGATTCATGCGATCACGAAGCGCGCCACCGCCAACACCAGCAGGGTATAGCCGGCCGCGATCAGGTCGTCGGACATGACCCCGAAACCATTCTTGACCTTTTCGTCGAAGTAGCGCGCTGGCTGCGGTTTGACGATGTCAAACAGGCGGAACAGGGCAAAGGCCGCCGCCTGCCACAGCCAGAGCGGCGGCGAGAAGAGCAGGACCAGCCAGAAGGGAACAATCTCGTCCCAGACGATGCTGCCGTGGTCGATGACGCCCAGATCACTGCCGGTCTTGTGCACCGCCAGCACGCCGCCGACAAAACAAAGGAAGAGAAAGCCGAGCATCTCGAAGTCGCTCAGCGATCCGCGCAGCAGGGGAAATGACGCCCATGCGAAGAGGGTGCCGACGGTGCCCGGTGCGCGCGGCGAGAGACCGCTGCCGAAGCCGCAGGCGATCAGGTGCGCGGGATGTGCGAGCAGGAAGCGAAGCGAAGGAGGGCTAGCCAAAGTGATCGAATCCCCGTTGTTCGATGGCCAGCGGCTGGCCGTTCTCGTCGAAGACCGTCAGCTGGCCCGGTGCGCTTGCGAGCAGCCGACCACATTGCCAGAGCGGTAGCGCAAGCTCGGCGGCGAGGGCGGTGAGCACGCGGCGCCGGTCGACGGGCGCGGAAAAAACAAGCTCGTAGTCGTCGCCGCCGGTCAACTGGCAGCGGCGAGCGAGCCGCGCTTCGGCCCCTGCCGGCAGCGGCGGCAGCTGCGCGACAAAGACCTCGGCAGCGAGCTGCGAACATTCGAGGATATGGCCCAGGTCAGCGAGCAGGCCATCCGAGACGTCGATTGCGGCATGTGCGAGGCCGCGCAGACGTAGCCCGAGTTCGATCCGCGGCAGCGGTTTCTGCAGGGCGGCAAGGCAGCCTTCGGCAAGGGGTTCGGGGAGCCGTGTCCGCCCCTGCAGATGGGCGAGGCCGAGAGCCGCGAGGCCGGGCTGGCCGGAAACCCAGAGGTCGTCACCGGGCAAGGCACGATCACGCCGCAGTGCCGTTCCGGTCGGCAGTTCACCGATCGCCGTCAGGCACAGATTGAGCGGACCGCGGGTGGTGTCGCCGCCGATCAGGTCGACGCCATAACGGCTCGCGCAGGCAAAAAGTCCTTCGGCAAAAGCGGCGATCCAGCCCTCGCGGGCCGCCGGCAGGCTGCCCGCGAGCAGTGCCCAGCGTGGTCGGGCAGCCATCGCCGCGAGATCGGAGAGACTGACTGCCAGCACCTTCCAGCCAAGCTGGCCGGGATCGGTATCGGGCAGGAAATGCGTTCCCTCGACCAGCATGTCGGTGGTAATCGCGAGGCTCATTCCCGGCGAAGGGGCGAGGAGGGCGCAATCGTCGCCCGGACCAAGCACCGCCTGCGGTGTCGGTCGGGAGAAATAGCGGCGGATCAGCTCGAATTCGCCAGGCATCGTGCCTCCCGTTTATTGTTCGCAGGGTCAAGCGACGGCGGGCATCAACGGCGTCTGCCGCGCGTCGCGCGTTTGGCTTCGACTTCGGCCGGCCGCAGACGGGCAGCCAGTTTGTCGAGAACGCCATTGACGTACTTGTGTCCGTCGGTGCCGCCGTAACCCTTGGCCAGCTCGATCGATTCGTTGATGATGACCCGATACGGCGTCTGCGGGTAATTGCTCAGCTCGAAAGCGCCGGCGAGCAGAACGCAGGCTTCAATCGGCGACAGTTCCCGGAAGGGTCGGTCGAGACAGCTTTGCAGTTGCCCCTCCAGTGTCCGACGCTGGGCAAGAACGCCGTGCAGCAGACCGACGAAGAACTCGCGGTCGACCTTGTCGAATTCCTCGCTGTCGTACAGGTGTGCTTCGACCGCCGCTTCGTCGTTGCCGCTCACCTGCCACTGGTAGAGTCCTTGCAGGACCAGCTCACGGGCCCGTCGGCGGGGCGACCTGATCGGCGCCGGCGGGCCACCCGGTGTCGCCTGAGGCTGTTCGCCCATCACGATTGCCCACCGATGGCGCGCAGCAGATTGCCCATCTCGACCGCAGCCTGGGCGCAGTCGATCCCCTTCTGATGCATTCGGGCGAGCGCCTGGTCGTCGTCTTCGCAGGTCAGGATGCCGTTGGCGATCGGTACCCCGGTCGACAGCTGGACTTCCATCAACGCCCGACAGGAGTCGTTGGCAACGATCTCGAAGTGGTAGGTTTCGCCGCGAATGACTGCACCGAGCGCGATCAGGGCAGCAAAACGGCCACTGCGTGCCATCGTCTGCAGCGTCAGCGGGATCTCCAGTGCCCCCGGAACGGTCGCCAGGCTGAGCCTGCCGGCCGCGACGCCGAGACGCTGAAGCTCGCCGGTGCAGGCACTGAGCAGGCCTTCGCCGATGCCCTGGTTGAAGCGGCTCATGACGACGCCGATCGTCAGGCCGGTGCCATCGAGCGCCGCCTCGTACTGGCGAATGTTCTCGTCGCGTGGCATCGCAGCCATGCTCTCAGATTTTTTCGGGGTGCCCATCAGAGTCTTTCAAGGTCGGTCGGCGTGGCGATGTGGCCGGTGACTTCGAGGTCGAAACCGGTCATGCTCGGCATGCGGCGTGGGCTCGACAGGAGTTTCATTCTGCCGACGCCGAGATCGCGCAGGATCTGCGCGCCGATGCCATAGCTGCGGGGATCCCAGCGGGTGGCCGGACGCCGGACGGCGACCGGCTCGCGCAGGATCGACAAGAGGTCCTGGCCGCTTTCAGGACGGTGCAGGAGGACGATGACGCCGCTTTCCACCCGTGCCAGCGCCGCCAGGGCGACATTGAGCGGAAAGGTGTGGCGGCCACAGCCGGGGTCGAGGAAGTCGATCACCGACAGCGGCTCATGGACCCGCACCAGCGTTTCCTTGTCCGGACGGATTTCGCCCTTGGTCAGGACGAGGTGAACTTCATTGGACGTGCAGTCGGTATACGCGTGCAGGGTCAGTTCGCCGTGCACCGATTGCACCGTCTTCGACAGCGTGCGCTCGACCAGCGCTTCGTGCCGGCTGCGGTAATGAATGAGGTCGGCGATTGTGCCGATCTTGAGACCGTGCTCGCGGGCGAACTCGACGAGGTCACCGAGGCGCGCCATGCTGCCGTCCTCCTTGAGGATCTCGCAGATCACCGCCGCTGGCTCCAGACCTGCCAGCAGCGCCAGATCGCAGCCGGCTTCGGTGTGGCCGGCGCGCACCAGGACGCCGCCCGGCCGCGCCATGATCGGAAAGACATGACCGGGTTGCACGATGTCGTCCGGGCGAGCGCTTCGGGCCACGGCGGCCCGGATGGTCAGCGCGCGGTCCTGGGCCGAGATGCCGGTGGTCACCCCTTCGGCGGCTTCGATCGAAACCGTGAACGCAGTACTGTAAGGGCTCTTGTTGTCACGCGCCATCTGCGTCAGACCGAGTTGCCGACAGCGCGCCTCGGTCAGCGTCAGGCAGATCAGGCCGCGGCCGAAACGGGCCATGAAGTTGATCGCTTCGGCGGTCACATGTTCGGCGGCGAGAATGAGATCGCCCTCGTTTTCGCGGTCCTCTTCGTCTACCAGGACAACCATCCGTCCGGCGCGCATTTCGACAATGATCTCCTCGATCGGCGAGACATCGGCAGAAGTGCTTTGTGGTGCCATCCATACATCCTTCGCGCACAGTCTTGTGCGCAACATGGGCCGAACCGGCCTGAGATCGCCCCGGCCGGCCAGGGGCCAGCCGGGAATGGCTATAGAATCCTTGGGCCACGATCGGGGTCGGCCGGGGTGCTCCGGATCGGCCCAAATCCTGCTCAATCCGCGATTCTCTCAGTTTACCGGGCGGACCGCCATGCGGTGCCTCGATCGTCGCCACATTGTCGCTTCACTCGCCCGCTGGCGGGGCGGCTGCAAGGGTCGGAAAAATCCCGGGCAAGAGTCGCCGGACGCCTCGGCTTCGTGGGTGAATGAACGGCAGGTGCGGGGGGTGCGGCATGACTTGTCACGACTTATCACGACGCTGCCCGTGCTTTTACCACGCAGCGATCACCCAACGCGGCAGTTATTCGTTTTATGATCTGCATATCGATGGCAGGAGTCCATCGCCCCGACATTGGCTGGGTGTCATCGGCGGCGTCGGATGGTGTGGTGAATGATCGTCAGAACAAAGGGACCGTCAATGTCAATGAACGCGAGTTTGCTGCTGATCGTGGTCGGTGTGGTCGTTGCCATTCTTTTGTTGCGGGTATTCAGGGGACGTCGTTCCGCTGCCAGGCGACTCGTTCAGCAAGCTGACGAACGTCTGGCCGAAGAGGCTGCTCGCCAGGCGGCCGATGCCGCTGCCCGTCGGGAAGCCCAGCGCCGGGTGGCAGAGGAGGCCGCACGAAAAGCGGCCGAGCGCCTGGCCGCCGAGGCCGCTGCTCGTCAGGAAGCCGAGCGCCTGGCCGCCGAGGAAGCGGCTCGTCAGGAAGCGGCTCGTCAGGAAGCCGAGCGGCGGGCTGCCGATGAAGCCGCACGTCAGGCCGCGGAGGAAGCTGCCCGTCGCCAGGCCGAGCGCCTGGCCGCCGAGGAAGCGGCTCGTCAGGAAGCGGCTCGTCAGGAAGCCGAGCGGCGGGCTGCCGATGAAGCCGCACGTCAGGCCGCGGAGGAAGCTGCCCGTCGCCAGGCCGAGCGCCTGGCTGCCGAGGAAGCGGCTCGTCAGGAAGCGGCTCGTCGCCAGGCCGAGCGGCGGGCTGCCGATGAAGCCGCACGTCAGGCCGCCGAGGAAATTGCCCGTCGCCAGGCCGAGCGCCTGGCCGCCGAGGAAACTGCTCGTCGGCAAGCCGAGCATCGGGCTGCGCAAGAAACAGCCCGCCGCGAAGTCGCCCGTCAGGCCGCCGACGAAGCCGCTCGCCGCGAAGCCGCTCGCCTGGCGGTAGAGGAAGCCCTGCGCCAGGAAGACGAAGAACGGCTGGCGGTCGAGACTGCGATCCAGCAGGAAAGCCAACGTCAGGCCGCCGATGAAGCCGCGCGTCGGGCGCGCACCGTTCCTCCGCCAACGTTTGTTCCCAGACAAAAAGCCGAGGAAGAAACCGTCGTGATGGTGGCTGATGATTCGAAGGTCGTGCGGATCAAGACCGCCCGCCTGCTGACGAGCCATCGCTACCAGGTGGTGACGGCCGAAGATGGGCTCGATGCTGCGCGACAGATCGAGCACGCGGCGCCCGACCTGCTGGTCACCGATGTGGACATGCCCGGCATGAACGGCATGCAACTCGCGCGTCAGGTGCGTGCCGATCCGCGTACCGCGAAGGTGCCGATCATCATGGTGACCTCCGACAATGACCAGTTGCGTGCCGAAGCCGCCGCCGCCGGGGTTGACGTCGTGCTTGGCAAGCCTTATCCGGAAGCGCAACTGATCGGCCACATTCAACAGCTCATGCAACGCCGGACGGTGAATTGATGACCGGCGGCGGAAAGTGATTCCGGTCATGCAGTGGCGCCGGTGATTTCCGTTTCCACAGGCGGCAACGGACAGCCGTCGCGGCCTCGGGTCGGTTGCTCGCCGATCGCCGCATGGCCTTGATCGGTCGGTCGCCGCCCGATCCCGGCGAAGCGGCTCTGGTGCTCGCCGAGTTCCTGGTCGTCTGCCTGTGCGCCGAATGGTGCGGCGTTTGCCGGGAATATCGAAGCCTCTTCGAGGCGATGGCCCAGCGCTTCCCGATGGCTTCGTTTCACTGGCTCGATATCGAGTCGGATGCCGAACAGTTGGGCGACCTGGAGGTCGACAACTTCCCGACCCTGATCATCAAGCGGCAGCAGGCCATCCTCTTCTACGGCGCGATGGAGCCCTGCGCGGCGCATCTCGAACGTACGCTGGGCGCCTTCCTGCAGCAAAGCCCGGCGCAGAGCCGGGAATACGCGTTCGCCAGCGCCGAGCGGCGTGAATGGCAGCAGAATGAGGATCTGCTCCGGCTCGGCCCTGATCATCCCGGCCGAGTCAGCGTCGAGGCGGTGGCCGGCACGATCTGAGCGCGTTCAGCGCTTTTGGCCCCGTCAGCGGCAGCCTGGCCGCCGGTTTCACGTCTACCTGAGCCGGTGACCATGAGTTGGGCACCGACGTTGCCGTCGGGCAGACATGCCGGCGAGGGAGAACGGGAATGAAGATTCTGGTTGTCGAAGATGAAGCGAAAACGGGGACCTATCTCAAGAAAGGGCTGGTCGAGGCAGGTTTTGTCGTCGATCTCGCAGCCAATGGGGTCGATGGCCTGCACTGTGCCCTGACCGAGGCCTACGGGCTCGCGATTCTCGACGTCATGCTGCCCGGGATCGACGGCTGGCAGATCCTGCAGGGCATCCGCAAGGCAGGGCAGGAGATGCCGGTCCTTTTTCTGTCCGCGCGCGACGAGGTGGATGACCGCGTCAAGGGCCTCGAACTCGGCGCCGACGACTACCTGGTGAAACCCTTTGCCTTCTCCGAATTGCTCGCTCGTGTGCGCACGCTCTTGCGCCGCGGCATCAAGGCGAGGGAATCCGGATGCCTGCGCGCCGGCGACCTCGAACTGGATCTTCTGCGCCGGCGAGTTACCCGGTCGGGTCGGCGAATCGAGCTCACGGCCAAGGAGTTTGCCCTGCTCGAATTGCTGCTGCGCCGGCAGGGTGAGGTCCTGCCGCGTTCGCTGATCGCCTCGCAGGTCTGGGACATGAACTTTGACAGCGACACCAACGTCATCGAGGTGGCGATCAAGCGCCTGCGGGTCAAGGTGGACGAGGGCTTCGACGGCAAGCTGATCCGCACCGTGCGAGGAATGGGCTACGTGCTCGAAAGCGGCGAGTGAAGCGAGTCCGGCGCAAGTCGATCAGCTTTCGCCTGACCCTGCTCTTCGCGTCGACGTCGTCGCTGGTTCTGCTGTTGCTCGGCGTCCTGATCGGTAACTCGGTCGAGCGCCATTTTGAGGAGCAGGACCTCGGCATCCTGGCCGGGAAGCTGCAGCTCACCCAGCACGCGCTGGAAAAATTGCGCGCCCCGGCGGACCTCGAAAACCTCTCGCAGCAGCTCGAAGGCTCGCTGGTCGGCCACGCGGGTGTGGTCCTCGTCATCGTCGCGGCCGATGGCCGGACGCTGTTCGCCACGGCCGGCGCCCGCTTTCCGCCCGCCCTGCTGGACAGGAGCGTCGAGCCGGGGGCATTGTCGCCGGTGCGCTGGCAAAGCGCTGACGGACAGCCTTTTCGCGGCCTCTCGGCGCTGCTGCCAACCGGCATCGCGGGAGCGCCACCGGTCCTGGTCGCAGTAGCGACCGAGATCTCGCACCATGAACATTTCATGAGCGACTTCAGGGCCACTCTGTGGACCTTCATGGTGTTGGCCGCCTGGTCGATCGGCCTGCTCGGCTGGATCGCCGTGCGTCGCGAGCTGGCGCCCCTGCAGGCGATCAAGCGCGAAGCGGCGGCGATCACCGCCCAGCGGCTGAATGCGCGCCTGCCGATCAATGCCGTTCCGGTCGAACTGGTCGCCCTGGCCGAAACGCTGAATGAAATGCTCGCCCGCCTCGAAGAATCCTTTCGCCAGCTTTCCGATTTTTCATCGTATCTCGCGCACGAACTGCGGACGCCGGTCAGCAACCTGCTGACCCAAACCCAGGTCATGCTTGCCAAAGGCCGCAGCTGCGAAGAGTACCAAGAGGTCCTGGCGTCGAATGCCGAGGAACTCGAACGCTTGTCGCGGATGATCTCGGATATGCTCTTTCTCGCCAAGGCCGACAACAGCCTGATCATTCCCCATCGCGAACAGGTCGATCTGCGGGTGGAAGTGCAGAGCCTGCTCGAATTCTACGAGGCGTTTGCCGAGGAAAAGAAGGTTACCTTCTCCTGTTCCGGACGAGCGCTGGTTTCGGGTGACCGGCTGATGTTGCGCCGGGCCATCAACAACCTGCTCTCGAACGCCATCCGGCATACCCCGGCGGGCGGCGGGATTGCTGTTCGTCTGACGCAGGCGGATGAGACCAGAGTTCGGCTGGCGGTCGAAAATACGGGTGAGACGATCGCCGCCGAGCACCTGCCGCGGCTGTTCGATCCCTTCTACCGTGCGGATGCCTCCCGGCAACGCTTCAGCGACGGTGCCGGGCTGGGCCTCGCGATCACTCGTTCGATCCTGCATGCGCACGGCGGCACGGTCGACGTCCGCTCCGAAAACTGCCTCACGGTGTTCGAACTCAGCCTCCCCGGCCAGCCGCAGGCGCGCAGCGCAGTGTGAACGCTGCTTTCCCGCGCCGCTCCCAAAACTGCCCGTCGGACGCTCAATGCCAAGGCTGCGCCGCGTTGACCGAGGCGCCAGGCAGGAAGGCCGACTGGATCGTCGCGATATCCGGGATGGATCTGGCTTGCCAGCGTATCAGGCGCACCGCGGCCGAAGCCAGCGCCTTGTCCTTCCTGGCGTCAGCCGTCCTGCGTTCCGGCTGCTCGTGTGTGGCGTCATCGAGTTCGATGACGGCGACAATGGTCGAATCCTTGTGGCAGACAACGAAATCGACGCTCATGCGATTGATGCGGTTCGTCCACGATTGATGGCTGTTGCCTTTCCTGACCCCGAGCAAGCGGGAAAGCTGCACCTGGGCAAGGACGATATGCTCCGGCAAAGCCCGTACGAGCCGGAAATAAAGGATCTGCTCGGCTTGCGAGAGCGGCTTCCTGGCGTAGAAAGGCCATGCCTCATCGTCGCTGTCGCTCTGACCCCGCGCCTTGAAAAAAAGCAGAACCAGCAGAACCAGCAGCACCGCGACGGCGATGGCCAGGAGCAGAGCGGGAGTACCCATGATGGTTGTTCCTTGCGGACGCAAAAGGAGTCGCTGCGCGGGCCGAGTACGGCGAAGAGACGGCACCATGATCGCACAGAAACGGACAATGATCGGCGCTTTCACGATTGTCGTTTGGCAAGTTCAAACAGAGCGGAACTGTGACCACGCCGGTCTTTGGCAGCCTGAGTGGCGACATCGATGCGGACGGCTGGTTCGTCTATTCGATCGCATCTTATCCGCTGGCGACCGGATTCTCTATTTTCGGCCATTTGCACCCGAACGTGCGGTTCCGCCCGAGGCACAGGATGTGCGGCAGATCGGTGACGCTGGTGTTCATTGCCGGCGTTTGCCGGCATGATCGATCTGGTGGGCGTATGGTGCTGCTGCGCACCCGCCCGGGCTGTTTTGCACGGCAATGAATCCATGGCCGGGTACGCCGAAAGAGTATCATTCCGAAGGGTTTATGGTACCCGAGTCCCGTGGGCAGCGCTTTGTTGTTGTCTTATGCGCCATGGCGTGAAGATCCCGTAGGCATCATCCTGAGCTGGCAGAGCCATTCCGGTCGGTAGGAGATCTGACAGGAATCAGCCCGTCAGACGAAGGACGAAGTTATGGCGCAGCACGCTATCCTGATAACAGATTTGGGAGGTCAACTTGTTACAGTGCAGCAGTCCTCGATTGATGGAAAATAACTTTGACTTACTGCGACTGCTTTTGGCGGGTACTGTTCTGCTGGTCCACTCCTATGAGCTTTCCGGATTTGAGCAGCTGGGTATCATTACCCGCATTTTGTCCTCAGCCGTGGCGGTGAAGGCTTTCTTTGTCGTCAGCGGGTTTCTTATCTTCATGAGCTTCGAGCGCTCGGCAACCATTACCTCTTACGCCAGGAAGCGCATTCGGCGCATCTACCCCGGCTATTTCACGGTCGTGATGCTCTGCGCCATCGGCCTGATAGCTGTCAGCTCAAGGAGCGTTGAAGAGTATGTATCACTTGCCTGGCTCAAGTACATTCTTGCCAACCTCACCTTCCTGAATTTCATGCAGCCCACACTTCCCGGGGTTTTCGATTCCAACAAACTGGCTGCCGTTAATGGAGCACTATGGACACTCAAGATTGAGGCGATGTTCTACCTGTCGGTTCCGCTGTTCGTTTTCCTGTTTCGGAAGTTCGCTCATTTTCCCATTCTGGCAGTAGCTTATGGTTTATCTGTAAGCTATGCCTTGGCCATGACCGTGATTGCAGAACGTACCGGTTCGGCATTTTACCTGGAGCTTGGCCGGCAACTGCCGGGACAGCTTTCCTATTTCATGGCGGGAGCTTTTTTATATTATTATTTGCCTCTTTTTGAGCGACGAATCGGGTACTTCCTGGGTGCAGCAATATTCACCCTGGCGGCTGACATGTATTTTCCATTGCCCATTCTTGAACCCTTTGCGCTTGCCACGGTGGTCGTTTTTGCGGGACTTTTTCTGTATTTGGGAAATTTTGGGAAGTACGGTGATTTTTCTTACGGTATTTACATTCTGCATTTCCCGGTGATCCAGACTTTGCTTTATTCGGGCTTGTTCCGTGACAGCCCATGGTACTTTCTGATGACAGTGGTTATTATTACTGCGGGTGGCGCAGTCGCCTTGTGGCATTCGGTTGAAAAGCGTTTTCTGTTTCGCAAGAGTCATTATGTCACATCGACTTCGGCGCCGGAAAATGCCTCTCATCACGCCTGATGAAGCTGTCAGCAGCCCGCCCCAGGTTAAAGCATCGGTCAACCCAGGGTGGTTGGTCAGTTTGCCCGTGCTCCAGGTTTCGCCATGTCAAGTAGGCGTTTGCGCTGTCTCATCCGTTGATGAGGTTGCGGCAATGCCGGCAGGTCACGACGAGATCGGTAGAAGTGCCTGCCCTGGACCTGGCTTGCGGGTCGCACGCCAGCGGAACGAAGGAGTGGAGGCGATGAAGAAAGGTCTGGTCGCAGTTCTGGTGCCGGTGCTGGCGATTTTTGCCCTTGCCAGCAGCAGTGCAATGGCCGACGGTCGTGGTCGCGGAACCCGAAGCGTCGGCGTCTGGCCCGGTAGCGCTTACCCCGCCTGGCGCGGGCACTACGGCGGCTGGCGAGGGGCTTACCGGGCGCCTGCGGTCGGTTTCTACTTCGGTGGACCGTTCTATGGCGGCGCCTGGCCCTACGCCTATCGTTATCCCTATGGCTACGGCTACGCGCCCTACGTCGTCCCC
The DNA here is from genome assembly GCA_036625225.1 of Candidatus Accumulibacter jenkinsii. Lineage (GTDB taxonomy): Bacteria > Pseudomonadota > Gammaproteobacteria > Burkholderiales > Rhodocyclaceae > Accumulibacter > Accumulibacter jenkinsii. Next base: position 478,383 of record JAZKUF010000003.1, read on the forward strand.
TACACCGCCTACGTCGTGGAAGAGCCGGTAGTCTATGTCGAGCGGCCGGCCGACGGGGTCACGCCGGCGGCCGAGAGCAAGCCGCCGACCTTCTGGTTCTATTGCACGGATCCGGCGGGTTATCACCCCTACGTGCAGAACTGCAGCAAGCCCTGGCTACAGGTGGTGCCGCAGGCGGACACGGGAACGCCCCCCCAGCTCGCCCGATAGATCGACAGACCTCGACGGAAATTTAAAATGCGTAAAATGACCTGGTTGCCGCCGCTTGCGGCGACCTTTCTCATGGGTGGCTGCATGAGCGTGCCGACGGGTCCGACGGTGATGGTTCTGCCGGGCCAGCAGAAATCGCTGGAGCAGTTTCGCAGCGACGACATCGCCTGCCAGCAATACGCGCTGACGCTGGTGACGCCCGCTGGCGATGCCGCGGTCAATCGCGCCGCCGGCACGACCGCCGCCTCGACCGCCATCGGCGCGGTGGCCGGTGCGGTCATCGGCTCCGCTTCCGGACAGGCCGGACAAGGGGCTGCCATCGGTGCCGGCACCGGCCTGCTGTTCGGCAGCGCCGCCGGTGGCAACACGGTCTATCTGTCCTCGTACGACCTGCAGCGGCGCTACGACGTCGCCTATGTGCAGTGCATGTACACCCGCGGCAATCAGGTGCCGAGACAGTTCGTTTATCGCCAGGCACCGGTGCCCTACCCGTCGTCGCAACCCGCCTCGCCGCCGGTCTATCCGCCGCCGAACATGCCGCCACCGGTGGGGGTGTCTCCGGCACCGATGTAGGGAGCGAAGCCCGATCGCCTGGTCCTGCTGGACCGCCCGCTCGCCTGGTCGCTGCATGCTTCTGCTCACGGATGGCATGTTTCGCTACGATCGATCGTGCCTTGTACCTTCGTGCAGCCGCCCGTTCGGGGTTTGGCGAGCTAATCCATTGACCGTTGCGCCGCCTGCTGGCGCAGGGCTTCGATCCAGGCTTTCTGGCAGCGACCGTGCTGATCCTGTTCGAGGCGCTCGCGAATGGTCGGGCGGGCTTCGGCAAAGCTCAGCAGACGTTCGTGCTGAATCCGTTCGCAGCAGATCAGGTGGTAGCCGAGTTCGCTCTCGACGACCTCGGACAGGCTCGCTTCGTCGAGGGCAAAGGCCGCGGCATCCAGTTCGGGATAGAGCTGACCCCGCGGCACCTGGCCGAGCAGTCCGCCGTTGATCGCGGTCGGGCATTCCGAGTGTTTCAGCGCCTGTTCGGCAAAGCGCGCCGGCTCCTTGACCAGGCGGGCGCGGATGGCGTCGATCCGTGCTCGCGCCGCCTGCCGCTGGTTGTCGGTCAACTCTTCGTTGATGGTTACCAGGATGTGGCGCAGCAGACGCGTTTCGGCACGTCGGAAACGCTGGCGGTGCATGCGCCAGAAGATCTCGACGTCGGTCTCGCTGACCGATGCCGCTTGCGCTGCGACTTTTTCGAGCACCGCTTCGACGACCAGGTCGCGGCTGACCGCTTGCCGCAAGGCGGGGGCATCGAGGCCAATCCGTTCGAGGTCGGCGTAATAGTCGTCCTGGCTGTCGTAGCGGCCGCGGATTTCTGCCAGGCTGGCATCGATCGACGCTTCCGGCAGCAGCACGGCGGCGGCTTCGGGGGTCGCCAGGATCAGCGCTTCGATGGCCTGCTGCCTGGCCGCGGCACGGTCGACCCGTTGCCGTTCAGCGGGGGCCAGTGCTTCGAGCGGTTGGCCAAACATCTGCGCAGCCAGTTTCAGAGACCGGTAGATGTGGTCCGGCTCAGGCATCGTCGCTCTCCCATTCGCCGAGCGCGGCTTCCGGCACTCGCAGGGGATTGCCGGGCAGGCAGTCGAAGTGGGTGTGGTAGACGACGCCCTGCGTTGGCGATCGCTCAAGATTGAGGATTTCGCCGCGACTGCCGAGCGGCACCCGCAGCTCGCCGCGAATTACCAGCGATCGCGTCGCACGCACCCGCTGGCGCACTTCGAAGCGGCTCTCGATCCAGGTTTCATCGATGTCGATCAGTTCTTCTTCCCGACAGCCGACCAGACGGCCTTCCTCGAGAAAATGCACCGAGTAGATGATCTGGTCCTGGAGAAAGGTCCCGACATCTCGAACATGCCCGATGCGACCACGTCGCACCAGCAGTTCGCCGGTCCTGACGCCGGGAAAGGTGCCATCGTTGCGCACGTTGCGGGTCACCCGCACGGCGTCCCCGTAGTCCCAGCGCGCGAGCATGGCCTCAGCCCGTCGTCAGCGAGGAGAGGGGGAGGAACGACGAGCCTTCGGCTTTCTGGAAGACGACGAAGACTTTTTCTGCCTGCGCGCTGGAAGTGACGAAGTCGGCATAGGCCTGCGCCAGCCACTGGCGATAGGCGGCGTAGTCGGGTACCTTGCCGGCTTCCTGCTTGGCGAGGTAGTCGTGGAAGCGCTGCAGGATGTGCAGACGATTGACCTGCACGACGCGGGCATCGAAGTCGATGGCAAAGTAGTCGAGAAACTCCTCGGCCGAACTCAAGTCGGCGAGGTCTTCTGCGAAGCGGTCGATTTCACAAGTCATGAGGTTCTCCATTTTCAGTCAATCGGTTCGGGGTCGAACTGGCGATCGATCACTTCGAGCAGCGGCACGACGCCGAGGGCATCGCGGATGTCGACTTCGGCAATCTTGGTCAGGCGGACTCGCGCTTCGCTCAAACGCCCGAGGCGCAGCAGGATCACCGCCGACCCCTTGAGCGCCAGGAGATGGAAACGCAGCATTCCCATCGAGCGCATCGCCGCCTTGCCGAGCGTGATCGGACCGAGGCTGGGCCAGCCGCCGGTCAGCTGCAGGCGCTGCGCACTGACTGCCAGTGCCCGTTCGGCGACCACCAGAGCGTCGTCGAGGCGGTGCTGGTAGAAGTAATAGCGGTAGATGGCGACCAGTACCGAGAGCTGCTCGGGCGCCAGGAAGTAGGCGTAGAGCAGGCGCTGTTCGGCGACCGGTTGCCCGTACTGACGCGCCGCGGCGTCGATCTGGGCGGCGACGATGGCGGGGCAGGGCTCGTCGAAATAGAGCACATCGTCACCGAGTTCGAGCAGCTCGAGTCGATCAGCCATGGCCGTGTTCCTGGCAGCAGAGGTCGCCTGCGGCACAGGCGACACAGGTCGGTGTTGCCGCCGGTTCGGGTAGCGCCTGGCGCGAGCGGACCTCGCTCTCGAGCGTCTCGATGCGCACCAGCAGACACTCGATGGCCTTGCCGACGGGGTCGCTGATCAGGTGATGGTCGAGGTCGATGGCGATCCCGATGCTGCCGACCGTACCAGTCAGGGTACGTCCGCCGACCAGCCGCGCCGGAACGCCGATCGCCGTGCGCCCGGCCGGCACCGTCTTCACCACCACCGAGTTGGCTCCGACGCGCGCATTGTCGCCGACATGGATGGCACCGAGGATCTTGGCGCCCGCACCGACCACCACGCCCCGGCCCAGGGTCGGATGCCGCTTGCCCTTGTTCCAGGTCGTCCCGCCGAGCGTGACGCCATGGTAGAGGGTGCAGTCGTCGCCGATTTCGGCGGTTTCGCCGATCACCACGCCAGCGCCATGGTCGATGAAAAAGCGACGGCCAATGCTGGCACCGGGATGAATATCGACGTGCGTCAGCCAGCGCCCGATGAAGGCCAGCCAGCGGGCGCAAAAACGCCAGTCGCGGCGCCAGAGAAGGTGGGCCAGGCGATGCAGCAGCAGCGCGTGCAGGCCCGGATAGGTGAGCATGACCTCGATGCGCGAGCGCGCCGCCGGGTCGCGATCGAAGACGCACGCCAGATCTTCGGCGAACAGCCGCCAGCGGATCTTCGGTTCGCCGGGAGAATGGGGCAACGGAGTCGACAGATCGGTCATCATCGGGTCAGGAGTCCAGCAGGGTCAGGAGATCGGCTTCGGAGGGGGGGTGCTTGCGGCGGGCCACGAAAAGCCGCAAGCGCTGCAGGAAGGCGCGGGCGGAAAGGTCCGACAGGTGATGACCGAGACCTGCCATTACCTGTTGCACGGCGCGGGCGCCGGAATGCTTGCCGAGCACCACCCGGTGCCGGCGACCGACCAGACCCGGATCGAAACCCTGGTAGTTGGCCGGATCCTTCAGCAGGCCGTCGACGTGGATGCCCGCTTCGTGGGTGAAAGCGCCCTCGCCGACGATGCTTTTCTGCCAGCACAGGGGGCGCCCCGAAGCGGCAGCGACACGCTGCGAGATATCGAGAAAGCCCGCGAGGTCGATTCCCGTCGCCATGCCCTGGCAGAGCTGAAGACCGAGAACGACCTCTTCGAGCGGCGCGTTGCCGCAGCGCTCGCCGAGGCCGTTGACCGTCGTGTTCACGTGACTCGCGCCGGCACGGGCGGCGGCCAGCGTGTTGGCGGTGGCCATCCCGAGGTCGTCGTGAGCATGCATCTCGATTTCCAGATCGCACAATGAACGCAGATGGCGGATGCGCTCGAAGGTCGCGAAGGGATCGAGGACGCCCAGCGTATCGGCGAAGCGGATACGCCGGGCGCCGGCGTTCTGGGCCGCTTCGGCAATCGCCGCCAGGAGATCCGGGTCGCCGCGCGAGGCGTCTTCGGCACCGATGCCGACAGCGAAACCGAGGTCGCGAGCCAGGCGCACATGTTCGCCGATCTGCGCCAGCAACCAGCCGCGATCGCGCTGCAGCTTGGCATGGAGGTGCTGATCCGAGGCCGGCACCGAGATGTCGATCAGCTGCGGGCCCAGATTGGCGGCCAGCATGATGTCGTCGCGGTGCATCCGCGTCCACACCATCAGGCCTGCCTTGAGGCCCAGTGCGGCAACGGCGCGGATGCTCTCGCGCTCGGCGTCGCCCATTGCCGGGATGCCGATTTCCAGTTCGGGGACGCCGAGCGCATCAAGCCGACGCGCGATGTCGATCTTCTCGTCGAGACTGAATGCGACGCCCGCCGATTGCTCGCCATCGCGCAGGGTGGTGTCGTTGATGACGACGGAGGACGGTGGCTTCTCGTTCATGGTGATACCTAAGCAAATCCAGTGCCAGTTTTAAATCAATTTATAATCAGGCAGATAAATTTGTACCTTCGGCGATTGTCGACTTCCCGACGCATTCTGGCGGTGCCTGTCGGGGCGCTTGCACGGCGGCGCCGGTGGCGGTCGGCGACGATTCGCACCCCCAGACGACCAGACGGCCAGACAATTGACCGGATCGCCTCGGACAGACTATACTGCCGGGGTTTTTTCGCTGTGGCCGACGCAGCCGAGGCCATGACAAGAGGTTATATGGACTATCTTTTTTCTGTAGCTCTGACGGTGCACATCGTGGCCGCAATCGGCGTCATCGTGCTGGTCCTGGTTCAGCACGGCAAAGGCGCCGACATGGGCGCCGCTTTCGGCAGCGGTGCGTCCGGCAGTCTGTTCGGCGCCACCGGTTCCGCCAATTTCCTCAGCCGGGCCACTGCGGCCCTGGCGACGGTATTTTTCATCACCAGCCTTTCGCTGGCCTACCTTGCCTCGAGCAAACCAAAAACGACTGGCAGTGTGATGCAGGATGCGGTAAACTCCGCCCCTGCTGTTCCAGCGCCTCAGGTAGGTGGGGCGAGCCAGGGGGCAAGTCCATCGGATCCTGATTCGAAGGCGAAAGACGTTCCCAGGTAGCTGGTTGCAAGGCAGGGGCGAGGAAAGCGGCAATCCTCGATCGACTCGCCCGCTGTCCGTGGTAGTGCCGACGTGGTGAAATTGGTATACACGCTATCTTGAGGGGGTAGTGACTTCGGTCGTATGAGTTCGACTCTCATCGTCGGCACCAGGAAGAGCCAGCCGTTCGCGTGGCTGTAGTCTGAATTGAATTGAAGCGCTAGTGGGGTAGGGCGGATCATGCTGGAAAGCTATTTCCCGGTGTTTGTCTTCATATTGATTGGCGTCGCTTTCGGCATTGCGCCGGTCATCACGGGTCTTGTGGTCGCTCCGCATCGCCCGGACAGCGAAAAGCTCTCTCCTTACGAGTGCGGCTTCGAGGCCTTCGAAGATGCGCGCATGAAGTTCGACGTGCGCTACTACCTGATCGCCATCCTCTTCATCCTGTTCGACCTTGAAGTGGCTTTCCTGCTGCCCTGGGCGACGATCTTCAGGGAAATCGCCCAGACCGATTCCGTGAAGTGGTTCGGTTTCATCGAGATGCTGGTGTTTATCGCCATCCTGGTCGTCGGTTATGTATACGCCTGGGTCAAGGGCGCCCTGGATTGGGAGTGAGCGGTGGGCATTGAGGGAATTCTGCAGGAAGGCTTTGTCACCACGACGGCTGACAAGCTGATCAACTACGTCCGCACCGGCTCCTTGTGGCCGATGAGCTTCGGGCTCGCGTGCTGCGCCATCGAAATGATCCATGCCGGTTGCTCGCGTTACGACCTCGACCGTTTCGGCATCGTTTTTCGCCCCAGCCCACGCCAGTCCGACGTGATGATCGTCGCCGGGACCCTGACCAACAAGATGGCCCCCGCGCTGCGCAAGGTTTACGATCAGATGGCGGAGCCGCGCTGGGTGGTTTCGATGGGTTCCTGCGCCAATGGCGGGGGTTATTACCACTACGCCTATTCCGTGGTTCGCGGTTGTGACCGGATCGTTCCGGTCGATATCTATGTTCCGGGTTGCCCGCCGACAGCCGAGGCGCTGATCTACGGCCTGATCCAGCTGCAGAACAAGATTCGCCGTAACAGCACCATCGCCCGCTGAACACCATCAACCGAGAGTGAGTCATGTCTGCCACGCTGGAAGCGCTTAGCCACAACCTCAACAAGCATCTCGGTGATCGTGTGAAGTCCCTGAAGGTCGCGCTGGGTGAAGTGACCATCGAGGTGGACGCCACTGATTACCTGTCGGCGATGCAGACCCTGCACGACGAGCCCGAGCTGGGCTTCGAAGAGTTGATCGACCTCTGCGGCGTGGATTACTCGACCTGCGCCGAACCGCCGCTCACGGGCAGGCGCTTCGCCGCCGTCAGCCACCTGCTCTCGATCGCCCGCAACTGGCGCCTGCGCGTTCGCTGTTTTGCCCCGGATGACGATTTCCCTTCGCTGCCCTCGATCACCGGCGTCTGGAACAGCGTCAACTGGTTCGAGCGCGAGGCTTTCGATCTCTTCGGCATCGTCTTCCCCGGTCACGACGACCTGCGTCGGATTCTCACCGACTACGGCTTCGTCGGACATCCCTTCCGCAAGGATTTCCCGATTTCAGGCTACGTCGAGATGCGCTATGACCCGGAGCAGCAACGGGTGATCTACCAGCCCGTGACCATTGAGCCGCGCGAGATCACGCCGCGGATCGTTCGCGAAGCGACTTACGGGGACGTCTGAAATGCCTGAACTTCGCAACTTTACCCTGAATTTCGGGCCCCAGCATCCGGCCGCGCATGGTGTCCTGCGCATGGTCCTCGAGCTCGACGGCGAAGTCGTGATGCGTGCCGATCCGCATATCGGCCTGCTGCACCGCGCGACCGAGAAGCTGGCGGAAAACAAGACCTGGATCCAGTCGCTGCCGTACATGGATCGGCTCGACTACGTGTCGATGATGTGCAACGAGCACGCCTATTGCCTCGCAATCGAAAAGCTCCTGCAGATCGAGGTGCCCATCCGCGCCCAGTACATCCGCGTCATGTTCGACGAAATCACCCGCATCCTCAATCATCTGCTATGGGTGGGCTGTCATGGCCTCGACGTCGGCGCGATGACCATGGTGCTCTACGCCTTCCGCGAGCGCGAAGATCTGGTCGACGCCTATGAAGCCGTTTCCGGTGCCCGCATGCACGCCGCTTACTACCGACCGGGGGGCGTCTATCGCGATCTGCCGGACCGCCTGCCGCAGTATCAGGAATCGAAGTGGAAGAGCGCTGCCCAGATCAAGCCGTTCAACGAGGCGCGCAGCGGCACGCTGCTCGACTTCCTCGATGATTTCGTGAACCGTTTCCCGAAACTGCTCGACGAGTACGAGACGCTCCTGACCGACAATCGCATCTGGAAGCAGCGCCTGGTCGATGTCGGCATCGTTTCGCCCGAGCGCGCCCTGCAGCGCGGTTTCAGCGGACCGATGCTGCGCGGTTCGGGAATCGCCTGGGATCTGCGCAAGAAACAGCCCTACGAAGTCTATGACCGGCTGGACTTCGACATCCCGGTCGGCGTCACCGGCGACTCCTACGATCGTTATCTCGTCCGCATGGAAGAGATGCGCCAGTCCAATCGCATCCTCAGACAGTGTGTCGACTGGCTGCAGAAACACCCGGGGCCGGTGATGTCGGCCGACCACAAGGTGGCGCCGCCCGATCGTGAAGCCATGAAGTCGAACATGGAAGAACTGATCCACCACTTCAAGCTGTGCACCGAAGGGATCCATGTGCCGGCAGGCGAAGCGTATTCGGCGGTCGAGCACCCGAAAGGCGAATTCGGCATCTACCTCATCTCGGACGGCGCCAACAAGCCCTATCGCCTGAAAATCCGGGCGCCGGGTTATGTCCACCTGTCGGCGATGGACGAGATGGTGCGTGGTCACATGCTGGCCGACGTGGTGACGATCATTGGTTCCCAGGACGTTGTTTTTGGCGAGATTGACCGCTGATGCTCACTTCAGAATCCCGCGCGAGAATCGATCGCGAAATTGCCAAGTACCCGGCCGACCAGAAGCAGTCGGCGGTCATGGCGGCGCTTGCCATCGCCCAGGAAGAGCATGGCTGGCTTCCCAGCGAGGCCATCGAAGCGGTCGCCAACTATCTCGGTATGGCACCGATCGCCGCCTTCGAGGTGGCGAGCTTCTACAACATGTACGACCTGAAACCGGTCGGCAAGTACAAGGTCTCGGTGTGCACCAATCTGCCGTGCATGTTGAGCGGTGGCGTCGATGCCGGCGAGTACCTGAAGAAAAAGCTGGGAATCGGTTATAACGAGACGACGCCCGACGGCCTGATCACGCTCAGGGAGGGCGAGTGCATGGGCGCCTGCGGCGACGCGCCGGTGATGATCGTGAACAACCGTCGCATGTGCAGCTGGATGAATCCCGAGCAAATCGACAAACTGCTGGCGGAGCTCAAGTAATGGCGATTCTCGGTGCTCTCAACCCGATGCTCAGCGTCGGTCTCGACGGCGATAATGCCTGGCGCCTGGCCGATTACGTCAAACGCGGCGGTTACGCGGCGCTGCGCCGAATCCTCGAAGAGAAAATGTCGCAGGGCGATGTGATCAACGAGGTCAAGAAATCGGTTCTTCGCGGTCGCGGCGGCGCGGGTTTTCCGACCGGTCTCAAGTGGAGCTTCATGCCGCGCTCGTTTCCCGGCGACAAGTACGTGGTGTGCAATTCCGACGAAGGCGAGCCGGGAACCTTCAAGGACCGCGACATCCTGCGCTACAACCCGCATTCGGTAATCGAGGGGATGGCCATCGCCGCTTATGCGATGGGTGCCGCGCGCGGTTACAACTACATCCACGGCGAAGTCTGGGAGATCTACGAGCGCTTCGAAGAAGCGCTCGCCGAGGCGCGGCGGGCCGGCTTCCTCGGCAGCAACCTGCTCGGTTCGGGTTTCGACTTCGACCTCTTCGCGCATCATGGCTACGGCGCCTATATCTGCGGTGAGGAAACGGCGCTGCTCGAGTCGATCGAAGGCAAGAAGGGACAACCTCGTTTCAAGCCCCCGTTCCCGGCCTCTTTCGGTCTCTACGGCAAGCCGACGACGATCAACAACACCGAAACCTTCGCCTCCATCCCCTACATCATGAACCTCGGTGGCGAGACTTACCTCGAAGCCGGCAAGGCCAACAACGGCGGCACCAAGCTGTTCTCGGTTTCGGGACACGTCAACCGGCCCGGTAACTACGAAATTCCGCTCGGGACGCCGTTCGCCACCCTGCTCGAAATGGCTGGCGGCATGCGCGGCGGCCGGCGGCTCAAGGCCTGCATTCCGGGCGGCTCATCGGCGCCGGTGGTGCCGGCGGGGCCGATGCTGGACTGCACGATGGACTACGATTCGATCAGCAAGGTCGGTTCGATGCTCGGCTCCGGTGCGGTGATCGTCATGGACGAGACCACCTGCATGGTGAAAGCGCTCGAGCGGCTGTCCTACTTCTATTACGAAGAGTCGTGCGGCCAATGCACGCCGTGTCGCGAAGGCACCAGCTGGCTCTACAAGGTGGTCCATCGAATCGAACACGGCAAGGGTCGATCCGATGACCTCGACCTGCTCGCGAGCGTCACCACCAACATCATGGGGCGGACGATCTGCGCCCTCGGCGACGCAGCGTCAATGCCGGTACAGAGCTTCATCAAGCATTTTCACGACGAGTTCGCGTACCACATCGAACACAGGAAGTGCCTTGTGCCCGTTGATGTCCAGCGTGCCGGCAGCGGCTTCTTCACGGCAACGGTTTAGGGTACGAGATGATGGAAATCGAAATAGACGGCAAGGTCGCTCGTGTGCCTGACGGCAGCACCATCATGGATGCTGCGCATCAGGTCGGCGTCTACATCCCGCATTTCTGCTATCACAAGAAGCTCTCGATCGCTGCCAACTGCCGCATGTGCCTGGTGCAGGTCGAGAAGGCGCCAAAGCCGCTGCCTGCCTGTGCGACCCCGGTGACCAACGGCATGAAGGTGTTCACCCATTCCGAGCTGGCGGTCAAGGCCCAGAAAGGCGTCATGGAGTTCCTGCTGATCAATCATCCGCTCGACTGCCCGATCTGCGACCAGGGTGGCGAGTGCCAGTTGCAGGATCTCGCGGTCGGTTACGGGGGCAGCGCTTCGCGATTCGGGGAAGACAAGCGGGTGGTTTTTCACAAAGATGTTGGCCCCCTGATCTCGATGCAGGAAATGGCCCGCTGCATCCACTGCACGCGCTGCGTGCGCTTCGGCCAGGAAATCGCCGGCGTCATGGAACTGGGCATGGCGAGCCGCAACATGCACTCGGAGATCACCACCTTCGTCGGCCGTTCGGTCGATTCGGAGCTGTCGGGCAACATGATCGATCTCTGCCCGGTGGGGGCGCTGACCTCGAAACCCTTCCGCTATTCGGCCCGCAGCTGGGAGTTGTCGCGGCGAAAGTCGATCAGCCCGCACGACAGCATCGGCGCCAACCTGACCATCCAGGTCAAGAACAACGTCGTGATGCGCGTCCTGCCCCGGGACAATGAAGAGATCAACGAGTGCTGGATTTCGGACAAGGAGCGTTTTTCCTACGAAGCGCTGAATTCTCCGGCCCGCCTGACCCGGCCGCTGGTCCGCGTCGACGGCGTCCTGCGCGAGGTGGACTGGAACGTCGCGCTCGATTATGTCGCGCATGCGCTCAAGGACATCGTGGCCAACAGCGGTGCTGAATCGCTGGCTGCACTCGCCTCGCCGCAGGCGACGCTCGAAGAGCTGTATCTGCTGCAGAAGCTGGTGCGTGGCCTGGGTTCGGGGAACGTCGACTGCCGTCCACGGCGGCGTGATTTTTCGGCTGATGGCAAGCTTGCCGGCACCCCCTGGCTGGGTCTCAGGCTGTCCGAGATCAAGGACCTCGATGCGGCGCTGGTGGTCGGCAGTTTCCTGCGCAAGGACCATCCGCTGTTCGCCCAGCGTCTGCGCCAACTCGCCAAGAAGTGGGGCAAGGTCAGTCTGCTCTCGGTGAGCGCCGACGACCCGCTGATCCGGCTGCACGCACAACTCAGCGTCGCGCCGAGCGAACTGCCGCTGGCACTGGCGGCCGTCGTCAAGGCGGCGGCGCAGATCAAGGGCGAGGCGCCGCCTGCCGGACTCGATGCGGTGACGCCCTGCGCGACCAGCGAGGCGATCGCCCACAGCCTGCTCGAAGGCAACCGGCGGGCCATTTTCCTTGGCAACGCCGCCGAGCAGAACCCGCACGCGGCCCTGCTGCATGCCCTGGCCATTGAACTCGCGCGCTTGACCGGTGCCACTTGCGGCTTCATCGGCGAAGCGGCCAACAGTGTCGGCGGCCATCTGGCGAAAGCGCTGCCGAGCGCGCTCAACGCCCGCGAAATGTTCGCCCAGCCTCGCCAGGCCTACCTCCTGCACGGCGTCGAAGCCGATCGCGACTGTCATCACCCGCAACAGGCGGTGGCAGCACTCAAGGCCGCGGCGCTGGTGGTCATGTTGACGCCTTTCGCTGACGGCGCGGCTCGCGACTACGCCGATGTCCTGCTTCCGGTCGCGCCATTCACCGAGACCTCGGGATCGTTCGTCAATACCGAGGGCCGACTGCAGAGCTTTACCGGCGTTGTTCGGCCGCTCGGCGATTCGCGCCCGGCCTGGAAGGTGCTGCGCGTTCTCGGCAATCTCCTCGGCCTGCCGGGTTTTGACCAGAACACGAGTGAAGACGTCCGGGACGAAATCATTCCCGCCGGCCAGGAGTTCGCTGGCGGCTTGAGCAACGCCCTCAAAAACTCCCTGCCGCTGACCCTGCCTGCCGCGGCTGACGGCCTGCAACGCGTCGCCGATGTGCCGATCTATTTTGCCGACCCGCTCGCGCGGCGCGCGCCGGCCTTGCAGAAAACCCGTGATGCCGCTGCGCCGACCGTGCGCATGCGGGCGCAGACCCTGCAGAGCCTCGGCGTCACCGATGGCGCGGCGGTTCGCGTGCGGCAGGAGAACGGCGAAGTGGTCCTTACTGCGCGGGCCGACGAGACGGTTCCGGCGGCTTGTGTGCGGGTCGCCGCGGGGCATGCCTCGACGGCGGCGCTGGGTGACATGTTCGGCGTCATCAACGTGGAGCGTGCATGATGGTTGATGCGCTGCAGGGAGTGTTGCAGGGTCTTTTCGGGTCGGTCTATCCGCTGGTGTGGACACTGCTCAAGATCGTTCTGATCATCGCGCCGCTGCTCCTCGCGGTCGCCTACCTGACCTTCTGGGAACGCAAGGTCATCGGCTGGATGCAGGTGCGCGTCGGACCGAACCGGGTCGGCCCCTGGGGCCTGATTCAGCCGATCGCCGACGGGCTGAAGCTGCTCCTGAAAGAGGTCGTGATCCCGACCGGCGCCGATCGGAGCGTCTTTCTGATCGCGCCGATGTTCGCTTTCGCGCCAGCCCTTGCCGCCTGGGCCGTCGTTCCGTTCAACGACACCCTGGTGCTGGCGGACGTGAACGCGAGCCTGCTCTACATCATGTCGATCACTTCGATCGGCGTTTATGGAATCATTCTCGCCGGTTGGGCTTCGAATTCGAAATATGCCTTCCTTGGCGCCATGCGTTCTGCAGCCCAGATGATCTCGTACGAAGTGGCGATGGGGCTCGCGCTGGTGGTGGTGCTGATGGTGTCGAACAGCCTCAACCTCGGTGACATCGTAAACGGCCAGGGCCAGGGTTACTTCGCCGAAATGGGGCTTGGTTTCCTGTCCTGGAACTGGCTGCCGCTGCTGCCGATGTTCGCCGTCTATCTGGTGTCGATCGTCGCCGAGACCAACCGCGCGCCGTTCGACATGGCCGAGGGCGAGTCGGAGATCGTCGGCTTTCACTGCGAGTACTCGGGAATGGCGTTTGCCGTTTTCTTCCTCGCCGAATACGCCAACATGATCCTCGTGTCGACCCTGGCCTCGATCCTCTTCCTCGGCGGCTGGCTGTCGCCGGTTGGCTTCCTGCCGGATGGCATCCTCTGGCTGTTGCTCAAGATTTCCGCGGTGTTGTTCTTTTTTCTCTGGATTCGCGCCACCTTCCCCCGCTATCGCTACGACCAGATCATGCGCCTGGGCTGGAAGGTGTTCATCCCGCTGTGCCTGATCTGGCTCGTCGTCGTCGGTTGCTGGATGATGTCGCCGCTGAACATCTGGAACTGAGAGGCTAGCCATGGGTTCGATGAAGGAAATTTTCAACAGCCTCCTGCTCCGGGAGTTGTTCAAGGGGATGTCGGTCACCGGGCGCTACATGTTTGCCCGCAAGATCACCGTCCAGTATCCGGAAGAAAAAACGCCCCAGAGCTTCCGCTTTCGCGGACTGCACGCCCTGCGTCGCTATCCGAACGGCGAGGAACGGTGCATTGCCTGCAAGCTGTGCGAAGCCGTCTGTCCGGCGCTGGCGATCACCATCGAGTCCGACCAGCGCGACGACGGCTCGCGGCGCACGACCCGTTACGACATCGACCTCACCAAGTGCATTTTCTGCGGCTTCTGTGAAGAGGCCTGCCCGGTCGATGCCATCGTCGAAACCCGGGTCTACGAGTACCACGGCGAGACACGGGGCGACCTCTACTACACCAAGCCGATGTTGCTGGCCAATGGCGATCGCTACGAAGCGCAGATCGCCGAAGACCGCGAACTCGACTCGAAATACCGTTGACAGGCCGACGTGATGGAATTCCGAACCTTCGTTTTCTACTTTCTCTCGGCCGTCCTGGTATTTGCCGGCTTGCGCGTCATCACCTCGCGCAATCCGGTGCACGCCGCCTTGTTCCTGGTCCTCGCCTTTTTCTCGGCGAGCGGCGTCTGGATGCTGCTGCAGGCCGAGTTCCTGGCCATTGCGCTGGTCCTGATCTACGTCGGCGCGGTGATGGTCCTCTTCCTGTTCGTCGTCATGATGCTCGACATCAACCTCGATCGCCTGCGCGAAGGCTTCTGGAGCTATCTGCCGCTGGGTTCGATCATCGCCCTGCTGCTGGTCGCCGAGATGGGGCTGGTCCTCGGCGGCAATTACCTCGGTCTGCTGGAAAGCAGCGTTGCCCAGACGAGCGCCGAACACAGCAACGTCCAGGCGGTCGGGCGGCTGCTGTTTACCGAATACGTCTATCCTTTCGAACTCGCATCGATCATTCTGCTGGTGGGGATCATCGCTGCCGTGGCTCTGACCCAGCGCGAGAAGCGGAAGAACAAGCTGGTCAGTCCGGCGCAGCAGGTGTTCGTCAAAGCCGGAGACCGCGTACGCATTCTCCAGATGCCGGCCACGAAGCGCGACTGACCGGGCGTTTGCAGCAGAACTCAGACCAAGACCGGGGGGTGGCGGTAACGCCCCACGCCATGCAGAAGGAATCAGGGAGGCACCTTGCTTACACTGTCCCATTTTTTGACCCTGGGCGCGATCCTGTTCGCGATCAGCGTCGTCGGCATCTTCCTCAACCGTAAGAATCTGATCATCATCCTGATGTCGGTCGAGTTGATGCTGCTCTCGGTGAACATGAACTTCATCGCCTTCTCGCACTACCTGCAGGATCTTGCCGGGCAGATCTTCGTCTTCTTCATCCTCACCGTCGCTGCCGCCGAGGCGGCCATCGGGCTGGCCATTCTCGTGGTGCTGTTCCGCAACCTGAAGACCATCCACGTGGATGATCTGGACAGCCTGAAGGGTTGACATGGAAATGCAAAAGCTCTACCTGCTGGTTCCTCTGGCGCCGCTCGTCGGTGCCCTCATTGCAGGCCTTTTCTGCCGCGTCATCCCGCGCTGGCTGGCGCATACGGTGACCATCGCCGGCGTCGCGATCGCCTGCGTCGCTTCGTACGTCATCTTCCGCGACGTGATGGCCGGCAACACCTTCAACGGGCCGGTGTACCAGTGGCTGACCTCGGGCGACTACCGCTTCGAGGTGGGCTTCCTGATCGACGAACTGACCGTGACCATGATGCTGGTCGTCACCTCGGTGTCGCTGATGGTGCACATCTACACCATCGGCTACATGCAGGATGATCCGGGCTACAACCGCTTCTTCAGCTACATCTCGCTGTTTACGTTCTCCATGCTGATGCTCGTGATGAGCAACAACTTCATGCAGTTGTTCTTCGGCTGGGAGGCGGTCGGCCTGGTTTCCTATCTGCTGATCGGCTTCTGGTATACCCGGCCGACGGCGATCTTTGCCAACCTCAAGGCCTTTCTGGTCAACCGGGTCGGCGACTTCGGCTTCATTCTCGGCATCGGTCTGGTGCTCGCCCACTTCGGCACACTCGATTACGCGGCGGTCTTCGCCCGGGCACCCGAACTGGCCGCCAGCACCACGCTGCCCCTGTTCGGCAAAGGCGAGGGTGTCGCCCTGATGACCGCCATCTGCATCCTGCTGTTCATCGGTGCGATGGGCAAGTCGGCGCAGGTTCCCCTGCACGTCTGGCTGCCCGACTCGATGGAAGGTCCGACGCCGATCTCGGCGCTGATCCACGCGGCGACGATGGTCACCGCCGGCATCTTCATGGTGGCCCGGATGTCGCCGCTGTTCGAACTGTCCGACACGGCACTCTCCTTCGTCATCATCATCGGTTCGATCACCGCGCTGTTCATGGGCTTCCTCGGCATCATCCAGAACGACATCAAGCGCGTCGTCGCCTACTCGACGCTCTCGCAGCTCGGTTACATGACTGTCGCCCTGGGCGCCTCGGCCTATTCCGTCGCCATCTTCCACCTGATGACGCACGCCTTCTTCAAGGCGCTGCTCTTCCTCGGCGCCGGTTCGGTGATCATCGGCATGCACCACGATCAGGACATCCGCAACATGGGTGGGCTGCGCAAGTACATGCCGATCACCTGGATCACCTCGCTCATCGGTTCGCTGGCGCTGATCGGCACACCGTTCTTTGCCGGCTTCTATTCCAAGGACTCGATCATCGAAGCGGTCGCCCTGTCGCACATCCCGGGCGCCGGTTTTGCCTACTTCGCGGTCATGGCCGGCGTCTTCGTCACCGCTTTCTATTCCTTCCGGATGTACTTCCTGGTCTTTCACGGCGAGGAGCGCTTCGGCCAGGCGGCCGCCCACGACACGCATGCCGCGCATGCTCCGGCAGCGCACGCGCCCGCGCACGATGAGCACGCCGCGCATGGCGACGACGCTCACCATGCGGCTGACACGCACGAGGAACATCACGGCCTGGCGCCCGGGCAGAAACCGCACGAGACGCCCTGGGTGGTGACCCTGCCGCTCGTCATGCTGGCGATTCCGTCGGTGATCATTGGCTACATCGGCGTCGGGCCGATGCTTTTCGGCGACTACTTCAAGGACGCGATCTTCGTCGATGACCAGGCGCACCCGGTGATGGAAGAGCTGGCCAGCCATTTCCATGGCGCTTTGGCGATGGCCACGCATGCCGTCAGCACGCCGGTCTTCTGGCTCGCGTTTCTCGGTGTCGCGCTCGCCTGGTTCTTCTATCTCCGGCGGCCGGATATTCCGGCAGCGATCAAGGCCCGTTCCGGCTGGCTTTACACGCTGCTTGACAACAAGTACTACTTCGACCGTTTCAACGACGTGTTCTTTGCCGGCAGCGCGCGCCTGCTCGGGCGTGGCCTCTGGAAAGGCGGCGACGCCGGCCTGATCGACGGCTTCATCGTCCATGGTTCGGTGCGTCTTGTCGGCTGGTTTGCGACCCTGGCGCGCCTGTTCCAGACCGGTCACATTTACCACTACGCTTTTACGATGATCATTGGCGTGTTCGTCCTGCTGACCCTCTGGGTCACGCGCGCCTGAGCTAGAGAAAGACTGGGAACGATATGTCAGGCACGCCGCTGCTCTCTCTTGCCATCTGGATTCCGATTCTCGCCGGTTTTGTTGTCCTGGCGACCGGCTCCGATCGCAATGCCCCGCTGGCCCGAACGCTTTCGCTGATCGGTGCCGTTGCCGGTTTGCTGGTGACCATTCCGCTGTATACCGGGTTCGACATGCTGACGCCGGCGATGCAGTTCGTCGAGTTGAAAACCTGGATTCCTCGTTTCAACGTCAACTATCATCTCGGGGTGGACGGCATCTCGATGCCCTTCGTGATCCTCAACAGCTTCATCACGATCACCGTCATCCTGGCGGGCTGGCAGGTGATCGACCAGAAGATTGCGCAGTACAACGCCGGTTTCCTGATCATGTCCGGCTTGCTGAACGGCATCTTCTCGGCGCTCGACGGCGTCCTGTTCTATGTCTTCTTCGAAGCATCGCTGATCCCGCTGTACCTGATCATCGGCGTCTGGGGCGGCCCGAACCGGGTCTACGCGGCGTTCAAGTTCTTTCTCTTCACCCTCTTCGGGTCGCTGCTCTTCCTGCTCGCGCTCCTGTACCTGTTCATCAATTCGGGTGGCAGCTTCTCGATCCTCGACTGGCACCAGCTGCCGATCGGGATGACTGCCCAGATCTGGCTGTTCCTCGCCTTCCTGGTGGCCTTCGCGGTCAAGGTGCCGATGTGGCCGGTCCATACCTGGTTGCCGGATGCGCACGTCGAGGCGCCGACCGGCGGCTCGATCGTCCTGGCGGCGATCGCCCTGAAGCTGGGTGCCTACGGTTTTCTGCGTTTCTCGCTGCCGATTGCACCGGACGCTTCGCATGAACTCGCCGGCCTGGTCATCGCCTTATCCTTGATCGCGATCATCTACATCGGCTTTGTCGCCCTGGTCCAGGAAGACATGAAAAAGCTCGTTGCTTATTCATCGATCGCTCACATGGGCTTTGTCACGCTGGGTTTCTTCATCTTCAGCCCGCTCGGGGTCGAGGGCGCCCTGGTGCAGATGATCTCGCACGGTTTCGTCTCCGGCGCGATGTTCTTCGCCATCGGCGTCATGTATGACCGGGCGCATTCGCGGCAGATTGCCGATTACGGCGGCGTGGTGAACAAGATGCCCAAGTTTGCCGCCTTCTTCATGCTCTTTGCGATGGCCAACGCCGGCCTGCCGGCGACTTCAGGCTTTGTCGGCGAGTTCATGGTCATCCTTGCGGCGGTCGATTTCAACTTCTGGGTCGCTTTTGCTGCCTCGACGACGATGATCGTCGGCGCTGCCTACACCCTCTGGATGTACAAGCGGGTGGTGTTCGGGGCGGTGGCCAATCACCACGTCGCCGAACTCACCGACATCAACCGCCGTGAGTTCCTGATCTTCGTTCTCTTCGCGATTGGCGCGCTGGGCATGGGCCTTTATCCCCAACCCTTTACCGAAGTCATGCACAGCTCGGTCAACGAACTGCTGCGTCACGTCGCCCTCAGCAAGATCCAATAACTGGTAGCCGCTATGACTCTTGCCGAAATGCAGTTCCAGACGCCGGACCTCCGCCTTGCGAGCGCGGAGATCTTCATGTTGGTGATGGCGTGCTCGATCCTCCTCCTCGACCTCTTCGTCAAGGACCGCAAGCGCACCCTGACCTTCGTCGCGACGCAACTCGCCCTGGTCGGCGCGGCGGTGGTCACCTTTGCCACCAGCTCGGGCGAGATCGCCTACACCTTCAGCAACATGTATGTCGGCGACCTGATGGGCGACCTGCTCAAGCTGCTCCTCTACCTGACGGTGATCGTCGTCCTCTTCTACTCGCGCGGCTATATCCTCGAACGCGAACAGATGGGTCGGGGCGAGTATTACGCGCTGGTGCTGTTTGCCACCCTCGGCATGATGGTCATGATTTCGGCCAATCATCTGATGACCGTCTATATCGGTCTCGAGCTGCTGTCACTCTCGCTCTATGCGATGGTGGCGATGAATCGTGATTCGGTGCCGGCCACCGAAGCCGCGATGAAGTTCTTCGTCCTCGGCGCACTCGCTTCCGGTCTGCTGCTCTACGGCATGTCGATGATCTACGGAGCGACCGGAACGCTGGAGATCACGACCATCGCCGAACGTCTCTACCTGGGGCAGGCGGACCGGACGATCCTCGTTTTCGGCCTCGTTTTCCTGGTTTCGGGGCTGGCTTTCAAGCTTGGCGTGGTTCCCTTCCACATGTGGATTCCCGACGTCTACCATGGTGCGCCGACCGCCGTGACCCTGTTCCTGGCGACGGCACCGAAGCTCGCGGCGTTTGCCATGGTCATCCGTCTGCTGGTCAACGGGCTGATCGTCCTAGCCCAGGATTGGCAGACGATGCTGATCCTGCTTTCGGTGCTGTCGATGGCCATCGGCAACATCGCTGCCATCGCGCAAACCAACCTGAAGCGGATGCTGGCCTATTCGGCGATCTCGCACATGGGCTTCATGCTGCTCGGCATGGTCACCGGCGTCGTCGGCGGCGATGCGCGCTTTGCCCTCAACGCCTACAGTTCGTCGATGTTCTACGTCATCAGCTATGTCCTGACCAGTGCCGGTACCTTCGGCATGATCCTGCTGCTCGCGCGTGGCGGCCTCGAAGCGGATGAAATCGACGACTTCAGGGGACTCAACAAGCGCAGCCCATGGTTCGCCGCGCTGATGATGATGATGATGTTCTCGATGGCCGGGATCCCGTTCTTCGTCGGCTTCTTTGCCAAGTTCGCGGTCCTCCAGGCAGTGGTTGCCGCCGGTTACCTCTGGCTGGCGCTGGTCGCCATCTTCTTCTCGCTGATCGGTTGTTTCTACTACCTGCGCGTGGTCAAGGTAATGTACTTCGACCAGCCGACCAATACGGCGCCGATCCAGGCGCCGATGGACATGAAGATCCTGATCTCGGCGAACGGCCTGGCAGTGGCCCTGCTCGGGCTCTTCCCGCAGGTTCTGATGTCGCTCTGCGCCTTTGCGCTTCTGCGCTCGCTCTGAGCACTGCTCAGCTGTCACGAACGCCCCGCCTGTCGGGGCGTTTCCTTTACCAGGACCCGCCAGCGACGCACCGGACCGTCTTCACCCGCCAGCGGGAGCGGCGAGGAAGACAGGGGAAACGGTCATCGTTGGGGTGCCCGGAGTGTCGCAAACAAGTCCTGACCGATACGGATTCCGCCAATGAAAGACGATGACCTTCACCCTCACCTGCACGAGGAACAACTCGAGAGCATCCAGCTCTTCCGTGGCAAGCTGCTCGACCTGCGGCGCGACCGGGTCCGATTGCCGGATGGCCAGGAGTGCCTGCGCGAGTACGTCCGGCATCAGGGGGCGGTTGCGGTCATCGCCGTGCACGACGATGGCCAACTGCTCTTCGTTCGCCAGTACCGCTATCCGTTGAGCCGCGCGCTGATCGAACTGCCGGCCGGCAAGATCGATCCCGGCGAAGACATTCTGGCGACCGGCAGGCGCGAACTGCTCGAAGAAACCGGTTACAGCGCGTCCACCTGGCGCCACCTCGGCGTCATGCACCCCTGCGTCGGTTATTCGGACGAGCGGATCGAAATCTTTCTCGCCCGCGGCCTGCAGCGCAAGGCCGAACCGACGCCGGACAGCGGCGAATTCCTCGATGCCTTCAGCCTGCCGCTCGCCGAGGCGATCGAAGCCGTGCGCAGCGGCGCGATCACCGACGCGAAAACGATCACCGGTCTTTTCTGGGCCGAGAAAGCGCTGGCGAACGGCTGGTGATGGCCGGCTCGCCGCAGCGGCTTCCGTCGACATCGAGGAGGATGTGCAGGCGATTGCGCAAAGCTATCCCGATTCGGACGACGATCTGCAGCGGAAAATCGAGTTTCTGGCCCAGGCGGTCGCGGTCGATGTCTGAAGCCCTCGGCCGCGCTGGGGTGGCCGCGTCGCGGGGGCTCAATCGATGGCTGGCGGTGGGGCGCTCACGAGGTCGAGGAGTTGTGTCACGGTAGCCCGCAGATCGGCAAGCTCACGTTCGAGAAAAGCCACTCTTGCGTAAGCGTCCGACCGCTCCACCTGTAAAAGTCGGACGAGATAGCGCAACCTCCCGGCTTTCGATGGGAGGTTGCGATGGACAAGAACGGCGAGCGGGAAGCGTACTGGCGAGGGCATGTTGCCGAGTGGCGGGCGAGTGGGGAGTCGCAGAGAGCGTACTGTGACCGGCACGGGCTGAAGGACCATTCGCTGAGTTACTGGCATCAGCGTCTGGCCAAGCGCGAAGGTGGGGCCGCCGTCGGCGAGCCGCTGACGCTGATTCGGGCAACGATCGTTGCCGATCCGCTGGTCTCAATGCCGTGCCTGTCGCTCGCCAGCCCGAACGGCTGGCGACTCGAATTTGGCCTGCTGCCGCCGGCCGAGTGGCTGGTGGCACTCTGGGCAAACCACTCATGAGCGCGACCCTCGGCGTACCGCTGGAGCGCATCTGGCTGGCTCTCGAACCGGTAGACATGCGCCTGGGCATTGACGGCTTGTCTGCCCGCATCCAGGCGAGTCTCGGGCGCTCCCCTTGTGACGGCAGTGCTTACGCCTTCACCAATCGCAAGCGAAGCCGACTCAAACTGCTGGTGTGGGATGGCACGGGCGTGTGGCTAGCGCAACGGCGCCTACACCGGGGCGGTTTCACGTGGCCGAGCGCTGGCGAGGCGGTTTTTTCCCTGACGCCGGGGCAATGGCGGTGGCTGATCGCGGGCGTTGACTGGCAACGTCGGGAAGCCCCAGCGCCGGGACACTGGCAAGTGTAACGGCCGCGTCACTGCCGCGAAAAAAGTGATAATAATCGGCTATCTACCTGGCTTTCAGGAGCTTTCCATGCGATGTCTGCGGTATAATGCCTCATGGATTTAGCGACCGAACTTGCCGCCTTCTCCCCCTCACCAGAACTGCTGGCCTGGGTCGAAAATCGGGTTGGCGGTCTGCTGGAACAGGCCAAGACCAGCGCCACGGAAATTCACTGGCGCGATGCCAAGATCGAAAAGCTGACGCTCGAACTTGCTCATTTACGCCGAATGAAATTCGGCGTGAAGAGCGAAGCCATGGTCGCCGCCGAACGCGACCTCTTCGATGAAAACCTGGCGGCCGACATTGCTGCCTGCGAAGCCCGTCTGGCCGAAGCGCTCCAGGTCGCTGAAACGCCGTCGGATCAACCGGTACCCGAGAAGAAGCCCAAACGCGAACGCGCCGGTCGTCAGCCCCTGCCGGAGCATCTGCCGCGCGTTGAAATTCGCCACGAACCCGAGAACTGCACCTGCGGCGAATGCGGTCAGGCGTTGGTGCTGATCGGCGAGGACGTGACCGAGAAACTCAATATCGTCCCGGCGCAGTTCTTCGTCGAACAGCACGTTTATCCCAAATACGCCTGCCGGCCCTGCGAGACGCTGACGGCGGCACCGGCCGAGCGCAGCGTGATCGATGGCGGAATGGCGACCCCGGCCTTGCTCTCGTGGGTCATGATCAGCAAGTTCCTGGATCACCTGCCGCTCTATCGCCTGGAACAGCAGGCCGCCCGGTCTGGCGTCCCGCTCGCCCGCTCGACGCTGGCCGAGTGGGTGGGTCGCGTCGGCTATGCCCTCGAACCCCTCTGGCTTCGCCTGGGCGAATTGCTGCGCGAGAGCGAGGTGTTACATGCGGATGAAACCCCGGTGCAACAGCTTGATCCAGGCAAGGGGAAGACCAAGCGGGCGTATCTCTGGGCGTACCGCAACAATGCCTTGGAAAATGACCCGCCGATTGTCGTCTTCGACTATCAACCGGGCCGGGCCGGCATACATGCCGTGAATTTCCTGGCGCAATGGGAAGGCGCCCTGATGGTCGATGACTTCGCCGGTTACAAGGTGCTGTTTCAGGGATCAGTGATCGAACTGGGCTGCATGGCCCATGCGCGCCGCAAGTTCTTCGACCTGCACCAGGCCAACGCCAGCCCGGTCGCGACGGAAGCCCTTCGCCGCATCGGCGAACTGTATGCCGTCGAGGCGCAGGCGAAGGACCTCACGGTCGAGGAACGGGCCCGTCTGCGCGAGATGCACAGTCAGCCGCGACTCGAGTCCCTGCACCTATGGCTCCTGAACACCCGCAAGTCGGTCGCCAACGGCTCGGCCCTGGCCCGGGCCATCGATTACACGTTGAAGCGCTGGCGCGCTCTCGCTCGTTATGCCGAGAATGGCTTCTACCCGATCGACAACAACCCTATCGAAAACGCCATTCGCCCGATCGCCGTCGGGAAGAAAAATTGGTTGTTCGCAGGTTCGGAGGCCGCCGGCAAGCGTGCCGCGGCCATTCAGTCGCTGCTCGAAACCGCGCGCTTGAACGGCATCGAGCCCATGGCCTGGCTCACCAACACCCTGCAAAAACTTCCCACTTGGCCCAACAGCCGCCTCGACGAGTTGCTGCCGCTCAAAAAACGGGGGTAAGTCAGCACCCCCTGACGTGGGTGGGCTGGACGCTTACACTCTTGCCGTCAGTGCGTCCGCTTCGGCAACGCTCGGCGCTGCGGGGGGATCGCTCGGCAGACCCGTGGCTCCACAGAGCAGGTGCGCCCAGCGCTGTTCGCGGGCGCCGGCCTGCCGCGGCAGCCGGGTGACGAGGGCGCCGCTGCTGCGTCCCGCCAGTTCATCGAGATAGGCTTCGACCGACGAACTGTCGTCAAAGCGGTACAGGCGCTCGCTGTTGGCGCGCAACTCGCTGACCGTCTGCGGGCCGCGCAGCGTAAGGACGGCGAGCAGCGCGACGCTGGCGGTCGGGACGCCATAGACCCGGCCGAAGTTCTGGGCATAGCGCAGCACCCGACCCGATGCGCCGTAGGTTTCGAGGACCAGGACACGGCTGCGCAGTTCTTCGAGCGCCGCCTGAACGTCGCTCTCGGCGGCATTGATCACCGGCTCGCGGGCCGATTTCTGGTTGCAGCCGGCGGTCAGGCTGTGCAGGGTCAGCGGATAGCTGTCGGGGGTCGTCTTCTCCTTTTCGATCAGCACGCCGAGGATGCGCGCTTCGAGAGGACTCAGCACCCTCGGCTGGTCGGAAACCTTTGTCATGCATGCACTCCGTGTAGGCTTCAGGCGAACAGCTGTCCATGTTCGCGCGAGTCATGGAAACCGACCCGCGGCCATTTTTCGCTGGTCACTTCGAGGTTGTAGCGCGTGCTCGCGAGATAGACCGGATTGCCGTCCACATCCTTCGCCATCCGGTGCAGCTGTTCGCGCTCGAATTGGCGTCGCGTGGCCTCATCGGGGAAAGTCAGCCAGCGCGCCGTGTAGATGTCGGCCGACTCGAAGATGGCATCGACCTTGTACTCGGTCTGCAGACGCTGGGCGACGACCTCGAATTGCAGGTTGCCGACCGCGCCGAGGAGCAGCGCGCCGCTGGCGAGGTTCTCGAAGACCTGGATCGCGCCCTCTTCGCCGAGTTCCTGCAGGCCTTTCAGCAACTGCTTGCTCTTCAGCGGGTCACGCAGGCGCGCGGCGCGGAAGAGTTCGGGCGAGAAGTAGGGAATGCCCTTGAAACCGAGCGTCTCGCCTTCGCTCAGGCAGTCTCCGATGTGCAGGTTGCCGTGGTTGTGAATGCCGATGATGTCGCCGGCGACGGCGTCCTCCATCAGCAGTCGTTCGTTGGCCATGAAGGTCAGCACATTGGCGAGCTTGATCTCGCGGTCGAGGCGAATATGGCGAACCTTCATCCCCGGCGTGTAGCGACCTGAGCAGACGCGGAAGAAGGCAATCCGGTCGCGGTGCCGGGGATCCATGTTGGCCTGGATCTTGAACACGAAGCCGCTGAAAGCGGCTTCGGCGGGTTCGACCAGACGCGCCCCGCCGTCGCGGTTCTGCGGCGGCGGTGCCCAGTCGAGCAGCGCCTGGAGGATCTCCTGGACACCGAAGTTGTTGATTGCCGAACCGAAAAAGACCGGCGACTGGCGCCCGGCGAGAAAGCCGACGAGGTCGAAAGGGCTGCTCGCGCTCTGAATCAGATCGACATCTTCGCGCAGCTTGCCGACCTCGCCCGGGAACTGTGCGTCGAGCCAGGGGTGGTCGAGGCCATCGAGGCGCTCCGACTCGCTGCGCCTTTCCTCGCCCGCGGCGAAGTGCAGCAGGCGCTCATGGAGCAGATGGTAGACGCCGCGAAACGTCTTGCCCATGCCGATCGGCCAGGTGATCGGCGCGCACTCGATGCCGAGCACCGACTCGATCTCCTCGAGCAGGTCGAAGGGCTCGCGCACCTCGCGGTCGAGTTTGTTCACGAAGGTGATGATCGGCGTGTTGCGCATGCGGCAGACATTGAGCAGCTTGATGGTCTGCGCTTCAACGCCCTTGGCGGCGTCGATCACCATCACCGCCGCGTCGACGGCGGTCAGGACGCGGTAGGTGTCCTCGGAAAAATCCTCGTGGCCGGGCGTGTCGAGCAGATTGATGGTGTGCTGCTGGTACTCGAACTGCATCACCGAGCTGGTGACCGAGATGCCGCGCTGCTTTTCCACCTCCATCCAGTCCGAAGTCGCATGGCGAGCGCTCTTGCGCCCCTTGACGGTGCCCGCGAGCTGGATCGCGCCGCCGAACAGCAGCAGCTTTTCGGTCAGCGTCGTCTTGCCGGCGTCGGGGTGAGAAATGATCGCGAAGGTGCGCCGTCGGGCGACATCGCGCAGGATTTCGGGGGGAAACCGGGTGTCGTCCCGGGAGTCGCTCGGGGTGGTACTCATCAGGAAGCTTTCGGACGGCAACAAAGCAAAAGCCGCCTGCCGGGACGCTGAAGCCTGACCCGCTGGCGGTGTACAGGCTGCACTATAGCAAGACTCGGCGAGCGCTAGACAGCAGTCCTGCACTATTTCAGATCAAAGCCGCTGCCGAACAATCCCGGCAGGCCGATGATGTATAGTGGCGGCGCGCGGGCGGCATCAAGCGCTCGCCTCTCTTCGATCGAACGTCGACCGTCGCTGCACTCCCGGTTCATTTTCTGGCCGAAGTGGCTTGCACACCGGTGAAAGGAACCCTATGCGACTCAAAGCGGGCTGCGAGATGACGCTCGAAGCGTTCGCTCCCTGTCCGACCGTTGGCATGCTTCGGCCCCGCAGCGGGGTCGCGCAGTGGCTCGCCAGCGAGACCCGTTTCTTCGAGCCGGCGGTGTACATGACCGAATACGTCGATACCTACGGCAACCTGTGTCAGCGTTTCGTCGTGCCGCCGGGCCGCATGCAGGTGCGGGTCGAGGCCATCGTCGACACCGAGGAAACGATCGCTGTCGATGCCTACGCACCCGCCACGCCAATCGGCCAAGTGCCTGACGAAGCACTGCTGTTCCTGCTGCCGAGCCGCTATTGCCCGTCGGACAAGATGGCCGGGCGCGCCGAACAGATCGTTGCCGGCTACGCCCCCGGTTATGCGCAGGTCGAGGCGATCCGCGCCTGGATTCATCAGAACATCTGCTACGTGTACGGCGTCAGCGACCCGACGACCGACGCCCTCGATACCCTCGACCGGGGCGCCGGCGTCTGTCGCGACTATTCGCACGTCGGCATCGCGCTCTGTCGCAGCCTGCGCATCCCGGCACGGATGGTCGTCGGTTACCTTTACGGGCTCGATCCGATGGATCTCCACGCCTGGTTCGAGGCCTTCGTCGGCGGTCGCTGGTACACCTTCGATGCCACCCAGGCGCAGCCGCGCGGCGGCCGCATCATCGTCGCTTACGGGCGCGACGCGGCCGATGTGGCATTCATCTCGAACTATGGCGAGCTGCTGGTGCCGGCGCTGCGCGTCTGGGTCGTTCCCGACGACGCCGTGCGCGGCTGGTGACGATCCGTTCGTCGGGCGGCCGCTATCGCGCTCAGGGCTTGCCGTCATCGGCAGCGTGCCCGATCTTCTCCAGCAGCCAGCTCTCGACCGGCCGGCCAACGACCAGAATCAGCATGACGAAGGCTACGGCGCTGGCGCTGACCATCCACGCACCGGCGCCGCAGGCGCTGCCGAGACAGGCGGTGACCCAGATCGATGCGGCCGTCGTCAGACCGTGAACAGCGTGACCGCCGTCGGTGCGCATGATGACCCCGGCGCCGAGAAAGCCGATGCCGGTGAGGGTGCCCTGGATGACGCGGCTGATCGCGTCGGCCTGCACGGGCACTTCGCCGTCCGGGCTCCAGGTGACGATCCCGCTGGCGATCGCCGCACCGAGGGCGACCAGCGCGTGCGTTCGCAGTCCCGCCGGTTTGTTCAACAGCTCCCGGTCGAGCCCGATCAGCGCACCGGCGACGGTCGCCACCGAAAAGCGCAGCAGGAGATCAACGACGGGGTCGAGAGTCATGGCTGATGAAAATAACCCCCTGCCACGACGCATTCTGTGCGCTGGCGTACGCAGAAATGCGGTGCAGCGGAACTAAATTCGCGTCCGGCAGGCGCCGTCGTTCGCCAGCCGCCGCTGATCGAATGAGAGTATTCTTGTGCCCTCTTTTATCCCCCTTGCCACGAGATCATCGCCATGACGCCCCAACAACTGGTTCAGGAAGTCACTCAGCTCTTCACCCTGCCCGACGTGGCCATACGCCTGAACGAACTGCTCGCGGCGCCCGACTCTTCTCCTCTTGAGGTGGTCGAGCTGGTGCAGCTCGATCCCGCTCTCGCCGCCACCGTGCTGAAGCTCGCCAACAGCGCCTACTACGGACGGGCGTCGCAGGTGGATACGGTGACGCGGGCGCTGGCCGTGATCGGTGAACGCGAGCTGCAGGTGATGGCCATGGCGACTGCCGTGACCAAGGCATTCAAGGGTCTGCCGACGCGGCTCGTGGACATGGAGAGTTTCTGGGACAACAGCGTCACCTGCGGGGTGATCGCTCGCCTGCTCGGCCGCCGCTGCCGAATCCGCGGCAGCGAGCAACTGTTTCTCGCCGGCCTGCTGCACGCCGTCGGCAAGCTCGTCTTCTATGCCCGCAAGCCCGACGAATACTACGCCCTGCTGGCGGCGGCCGAGGCCCTCGACGAGGGCTCGCTGGCGGTCGCCGAAAGGCGCATCTTCGGCTTCGATTCCGCCTCCCTGGGCGCCGAACTGCTCAAGGCGTGGCAGCTGCCGGCCATGCTGCAGGTGCTGGTCGCCTGCCAGCAGCGCCCGGGCGAGGCCGCCGATTTCGCCCGCCAGGCGGCGCTGCTGCATGTCGCCACCCGCCTGGCAGCGGGCCTGTCGCCGACGCTCAAGGGCGCCCCGCAAAGCGCCGCCATCGACCCCGTCGCCTGGGCTGCGCTGGGGCTTGACGAAGCCGTGCTGCCCGAGATCCTGCAGGAGGCCGGTCTGCAGGCGATCGAGATTCTCTCGATCATCAATCCCGGGGCGGCGGTGATCTATTGAGTCGATCGCCTCGCGGCGGCCACACGAGGTCTGCAGAGGGACTGCTTCAGCCGCCGTCCGCGGGCAGTCGACGCGGGCCAGAATCGCCTCGACTGCCCTTATATCAGCCATGACGCCGCAGGGCTGCGGTGGACCTGCCGGCGGGGCCGTTTTTCTTCCGCAGATCGGCCGCGGTTTGTTGTACTCTCTGCGTCGCCCGCGCCGACCCGGCCGGGCCAGTTCAGATGCGTGGCGCCGTGGCGATGCCTTGTCTGCTGCGGCTGGTCTTTATTCAATGGAGGTAGCATGCGTTTCGTGACCCGTTTGTTGAGTGTCGTCATTCCCTTCTCGCTCTTGATCAGCAGCCCGTCGCAGGCCCGCGAATGGGAAGCGATCAAGAGCTCAGGAACCCTCGTCGCGGCCACTGAAGGGGGTTTCCAGCCGTTCAACTATTATGACGGCCCCAAGCTCACCGGTTTTGAAGTGGAACTGGCCGAGGCGATTGCGAAAAAGCTCGGTCTCAAGCTCGAATGGCGCGTCGTTCCCTTCGACGGACAGATTGCGGCGCTCAAGCAGGATCGCTTCGATTTTGCGATCGCCTCGCACGGTTACACCGCAGAGCGCGCGAAGTCGGTCGATTTCGCCAATCCGCATTACTGCACCGGCGGCCAGATCGCCGCTCACAAAGACGGTCCGCTGACTGTCGCTGCGCTCGACGGCAAGACGGTTGGCGTGCAGCTCGCCACCAGTTACGCCGATGCCGCCAAGAAGGTCAAGGGGATCAAGGCCATCAAGACCTACAAGGGTGACCCCGAAGCTTTCTCGGCGCTGCGCGCGAAGAAGGTCGATGCCTGGATTTCCGACAAATTCACGGTCAAGGCGACGCTCGACAAGAACCCGGATGCCGGCATCTCGGCCGGTGAACTGGTCTTCGTCGAGCGCGTCTCGATGATCCTGCGCCAGAACAACAAGGCGCTGGCCGAGCAGTTGAACCGCGCCCTGGCCGAGGTGATGAAGGACGGGACCTACAAGGTGCTGTCCGAAAAGTATTTCAAAGAAGACGTTTCCTGCCGTTCCTGACGCCGGTTCGCCTGCATGAACTGGACCAGGCAACACCCGGGCTGGGCGATGTTTGCCGCCATGATCGGCCTGCTCGTCTTTCTCTGGGGACTGGCGCTGCCGCTCTCGGCGGCGCCGGCACCGATCGGGCCGGCGGCCGAGCAGTTCGCCGACGGCGCGCGGATCACCGTTGGCCTGACGCTGATCGCCGGCATCGCCGGCGTCGTCATCGGCATTCTCGCCGGTCTCGGCAAACTGTCCCGCTTCGCGCCGCTGCGCTGGCTGTGTTCGAGCTACGTCTGGCTGATCCGCGGCACCCCGCTGCTGCTGCAGATCCTCTTCGTCTGGCTGGCCTTGCCGATGATCATGCCGGAGGGCATCGAGCTCTCCGACTTCGCCTGTGCGGCGATCGCCCTGTCGCTGAATATCGGTGCCTACAACACCGAATGCGTGCGCGCCGGCATTCTCGCCGTCCCGCACGGACAGGTCGAAGCCGCGCGGGCGCTCGGTCTGTCGCCGCTGCAGACCTTCATCGACGTCACCCTGCCGCAGAGCATGCGCGTCGCCCTGCCGGCGCTCGCCAACAACCTCGCTTCGCTGGTCAAGGATTCGTCGCTGGCTTACGCGATCAGCGTCGTCGAACTGACCATGGTCGGCTACCGGGTACAGGCCGAGAGCTATCAGCCGATTCCGGTCTTCATCACCATTGCCGCCATCTACCTGATCCTGACCACCGCTTTCACCACCCTCACGGCCGCGCTCGAAGCGCAGCTCGACGTCGGCCAGAAGCGCTAGCAAGGACGACTGACATGAACCCCGACGCCGTTCTCCGACCGATCATCGAAGCGCGCAAGGTGGACAAGCGTTTCGGTGCCTTCCACGCCCTGCGTGACGTTTCGGCGACCTTCTACGAAGGACAGGTGACGGCGATCGTCGGGCCTTCCGGATCCGGAAAATCGACCTTTCTGCGTACCCTGAATCGCCTCGAAACGCATGATTCGGGCGAGATCGTCGTCGACGGCATCGTCCTCAACGACGACCTGAAGCACCTCGACGCGATTCGCCGCGAGGTCGGAATGGTCTTCCAGAGTTTCAACCTGTTCTCGCACCTCTCGATCCTGCGCAATGTGGCGCTGGCGCCGATGCGGGTCAGGAAGATGTCCCGCGCGGCGGCCGAAGCCAAGGCCATGCTGCTGCTCGAACGCGTCGGGCTCAAAACGCAGGCCGACAAGTATCCGGTCCAGCTCTCCGGCGGCCAGCAGCAGCGGGTGGCGATCGCCCGTGCCCTGGCCATGGATCCGAAGGTCTTGCTGTTCGACGAACCGACGTCGGCGCTCGACCCGGAGATGGTCAACGAAGTCCTCGCGGTGATGCGCGAACTCGCCCACAGCGGCATCACGATGCTCGTCGTGACGCACGAGATGGGTTTTGCGCGGGAAGTCGCCGACCGCATCATCTTCTTCGATGAGGGCGTGATTCTCGAGGACAACACCCCCGAGGGCTTTTTCTCGAACCCTGACCACGAGCGCGCCAAAGCCTTTCTGTCGCAGGTTCGCCACGGTTACTGAGTTGCCGCCGCTCAGGGCGTCGGCGATCGCGGCGGCGGCAGGGCGGCGAGCTGGACGGCGACGATGCAGCACAGAATCAGCGCGCAGCCGGCGATGCCGCTCGCGCTCAGGCGGTCGCCCATGAGCAGGAAGCCGAAGAGCGCGGCGAAGACGGTTTCGGCCGACAGGATGATCGCCGCGTCGGCCGGTTGCGCATAGCGCTGCCCGACCACCTGCGCGGTGAAGCCGATCGCCACCGAGACCGCGCCGGCATAGACGATCGGCAGCCAGGCCTGACCAATGCCGGCCAGGGTGATCGTTTCGCTGACCCCGGCGCCGATCAGACTGATCAGTCCGCAGACCAGGAATTGCCCACAGGCGACGAGAAACGGCGCCGCGATGCGCTCGGCGACGCGGCCGACAAAGAGCACGTGCAAAGCCCAGAAGATGCAGCTCGCGATCACCCAGAGGTCGCCGATCACCGGTTCGAGGCCACTGCCGCCGGCGAGCAGCCAGCTGCCGCCCAGGCAGCCGAGCGAGGTCGGCCAGACCGACCAGTGCGGCGGCGTCTGCAGAATCAGCCAGGCGAGCAGTGGCACCAGCGGCACGTAGAGCGCGGTGAGAAAACCGGCGTTGGTCACCGTCGTGCTGGTGATGCCGATCTGCTGCAGCACCGCGCCGAGCATCAGCAGCACACCGAGCGCGCCGACCGCGAGCGCTTCGCCGGGCCGCGGCCGGGCGCCGCGCGCATTCAGCAGCTGCCACTCGCGCCAGGCGAGCGGCAGCACGAGCGCCGTGCCGAGCAGAAAACGGATGCCGGTGAAGGTCAGGGGTCCGACGCCGGCCATTCCTTCGGCCTGGGCGACGAATGCCGAGCCCCAGATGAGGGCGACGACGAGCAGCAGCAGATTGGCTTGCGAGCGCTTCAAGGGCTGTCCTGCGGGCAAAGCGCGCCAGTCTAGCCGAAAACGGCGCCGCGCGGCCGCAGCGGCATGCCGGTCTACCGGTCTACAGGCCGAGGGTCATCGAACTGATCGGCTCGCCGCCGGCGGCGACGATTTCTGCGAAACGCCTGAGGTAGGGCGCGCACGCCTCGGCGTCATCGACCATCAGCCGGGCGCGCGCCTGCGCGTGATCGAAGCGCACCAGCGCGTCTCTGCCGTCGGCGATGAGCAGCGAGTCCCTGAGCGAATCGAGCTGTGGCGGCGCCTGGATGATGGTCAGCGTCGGCTGATGAAAGCGCAGCAACTGCATCAGCTGCGGACTGTATTGCCTGACGAAAGCGGTTTTCTGGACGACGATCGTCAGCTGCTTCTGGGCGTCGGGCGCGGCGAGCAGGCGGGCGAGGGCGGCGATCCTCGGCGGCCGTTCGAGCTTCAGGGACGACAGATCCTCGTCGAAGATCAGGAGCGTCGCCGGCGACCGGGCGCAGAGATGACCGACCGCGTCGTCGTAGGCGCTCCAGGTGGTGATCAGTTGGCTGGCCATCGGGCACGTCCTTCGCCGTTCGTCAGCTCGGCGAAGGACGACACCTGCTCGCCATGCTGCTGTGCCTGCCCGAACAGCAGGGCCAGCCTGTCCAGTTTGCTGCGCACTTCGCTTGCCTCTCCGGCAGACAGTTCAGCGGCAGGGACCAGCCGATGCAGATCGCTTTTCGTGAGCAACATCGAACTCCCCAGGCGGCGCGCCAGTTGCCGGAAGAATGCCTCGGCCAGGGTGCTCAGTTTGCGCCGCTCGGTCTTTGCTTCCCATATCAGCCGTGCGGCAGCGGGCGGCGATTGGTGCCAGGCCTGGTAGTCCACGTCGTTGCCGTCAAAGACCGATTCGGTGACCACTGCCGTCAGTGCCTCATCAATCGCGGCATGTGCCTGCTGGGTGAGTAGATCGTCAAGGGGATACTGACCCAGCGCATGGCGGCGCAGCAGATCGGGGGTGATGAAGTAGTTCTCTGCCTCATAACGCCGCCAGTAGCAGATTTCCAGGGCGCCCTCTTCACGGTCCTGCCGGTTCTGGCCATCGTTATCGAGGATTGCCAGGCCCTTGAGATCGGGAAGCAGATTGCGCAGTCCGCTGAAGTGCTCGCGCGGCGTCACGCCAAAACCGCCCTCGACCCGCTCCAGTTCGGCATCGGCATCCTGCTGCGGATAGTTGTTCTGCACATAGAAGGTGTTGATGCGCTCGTCCCAGATCGATGCCACCGGATGGTCAAGGCGTTCAGCCAGGGCGCGCAGCATGTCTACATCTGTGCCGCCTTCCACGTACAGCACATAACCGCGCTCGCGCGCCTTCACATAGTGCTCGGCGCCGAAGTGTTTCAGGCTGTTGCGAATCTCCTGTTTTTTAGCCAGATCATCCGCGCGCCCCTCAAGCAGCAGGGTTAGATTGTTGTCGAGTGCCTCGTCGAGAATCACTTCCGAGTGTGTGACCATCACCACCTGCGAGCCATTTTCACTGGCGATATCGCGCAACAGGACGTATACCTGTTTCTGGCGCAGGATCTCCAGGTGCGCATCGGGCTCGTCCACCAGCAGAACGCTGCCTTTGTGCGAATAAAGGTAGGCAAACACCAGCAGCATCTGCAGGAAGCCGCGTCCGGCGGACGAAATATCGAGCACTTCTTTTACGCCGGGTTGCCGGTAAGCCAGCGCAATGGTGCCGCGCGCGGTTTCCTGCGGCGATTCCAGCAAAACGTTGAAGAGGCGTTTCATCAGGCCGCAGACCCGTTGCCAGTCGTCAGGCGACGAACTGACCACCGACAGGCACAGGTTGCGCAGTACGTCGGCCGTGCGTCCCTGTCCCAGCAGCACATCGACCCGGCCCGGCTGCAGGATTGGTTCCTCGGTATCCAGGCCCGACATGGGGTAGAGCAACTCGACTTTCAGCGTCGCGGCGTAGGCGATCAACTCTCCCTCGGCAATCACCGAGTCATCCGGCGTGCAGTACACCAGCTCGTCACCCTGGTTGCGAAAACGCATCGGCAGGGCGCGCACCTCTCCCTTGAACTCGACACCGACGGTGATGACGAGCGGAATGTCCTTGTTGCCCTTGCGCACCTGGGTGTTGTGCCAGAAAAAGCGCGTGCGCTGTACCGGCACGGCGACAATGTTGAGCCGGTTGATCGACGTCGCCGTGCGTTCCCTGGCCGAGGATCCCCGTTTGGCATCGCACCAGGTCTGCAGCGCCTGCGACCAGAGCGCCAATGCCTGAATGGCGCTGGTTTTTCCGCAATTGTTGGGGCCGATCAGCACCGCCGGGTGCTCCAGTTCGATGCGCTGGCGGGAACCGAAACGCTTGAAGTTCTCGATTTCGAGGTAATGCAGCAAACGCATCGTCAACTCCCTCCTTCGGATTCATCGGGCGACGGCTACTTCCCGCGCAAAAGGCATCGTCGCTGAGCTTTGGCAGGGCCATGCCCAGACCGTTTCCTTAATCTGCAGAGGCCGCATTCTCGCGCAAGTCGGGCGCCATGGGTGAGCGATGCTCGGTAATTCACCGGTAATTCACGGGTAATTCCCGGATAATTCCCATTTCGCAGGCCGCTACCCGATTCATCGGGCGATCTGTCAAGCCGATCGCTGTCCAGCCATCGGCGCTGCGCGCTGCCGCGTCCAGCCGTCGACCTTCTGGCCTGGCCGTCAGCGTCGACATCGGGGTATGATGGGGGTCGACTTTCGCACCTTCAGGCAAAGAGCGGACGGTGCCATTGAAGTGCAGCCTGAACCTTGGGGTATGATGGCAGTCGACCTTGTAGCTTTCCCATGGTCAGGCCGACCCTGCCCCCGACCCCGACCCCGCCCCTGCCCGCGGCGATGCGCGAGCCACGCGGCCGCGGGCAACCGGGGTGGTTTTCCCGCCGCGCAACGGTGAACAGCGATACACTGGGACGGTGCCCCTTGACAAAACAAGCGGTAAATCAAGCCATGACCCTGCTGCAATGGAGCGAACATTTCGTGACGGGAATCGATGGCGTCGACCATCAGCATCGCGGGCTGGTCGATCTCGTGAACGCGGCGGCGCCGGTGCTGATCGACGGTGATCCGACGACGCTTGCCGCGGAGACCCTGCTCGACCGCCTGACCGACTACGCGGCGAATCATTTTCGCGACGAGGAGCGCCTGATGGGCGAATGCGGGGTCGACGCCGCCTATTGCGCGCAGCATATACGCAGCCATTGCTCGTTTGTCGATGAGGTCGGACAGATGCGTCGGCAGATCGGCGGCGGCACCTTCGACGGCGAGTACCTGCTGCGTTTTCTCACCAGTTGGCTGACTTTTCACATTCTCGTCGAAGACCAGTACCTGGCGCGTCAATTCCGCCTGCTGGCCGCCGGCCAGAGCGCGTCGGCGGCGCTCCTGCTGGCCCGTGAACGGCGCAGCGATTCGGCGCAGGCGGTGCTGACCGGTGCCGTGATCGATCTCTTTGCCGTCGCTGCGCAGCGCAACCGCGCGCTGGTCGAAAGCAACGCGCAGCTGCAGGCGGCGCAGGCTCGTCTGGCCGAACTCAACGCCGATCTCGAGCGGCAGGTCGAAGCGCGCACGCGCGAGCTGCAGCAGACCAACCTCGATCTGCTGCGCGAGCAGGGCGCCCTGCACGCAGCGATGGAAACCATCGAGCGCACGCAAGGCCAGTTGTTGCAGTCGGAAAAGATGGCTGCCGTCGGCCAGCTGGCCGCCGGCGTCGCGCACGAGATCAACAATCCGATCGGTTTCGTCAGTTCCAACCTCGGTTCGCTCGAGGACTACGTCAGCCGCCTGTTCGAACTCGCCGCCGCCGGCAGCGACCTGCTCGGCGCACTTGATGGCGATCACCCGGCGCGGCTCGCCGCCGAGCGGGCCGGCCGCGCCGCCGAACTCGACTTCCTGCGCGAAGACATTCCGGCGCTGATCGGCGAATCGGCCGACGGACTCGCGCGGGTACGCAAGATCGTCGCCGACCTCAAGGACTTCTCGCGCGCCGACAACGCCGAATGGCAGCTGGCGGACATCCATCAGGGTCTCGCGAGCACGCTCAACGTGGTCGCCAGCGAGTTGAAGTACAAGGCCACGCTGGTCCGGGAATTCGGCGAGCTGCCGCTGGTGCGCTGCATTCCGGCACAGCTCAACCAGGTCTTCATGAACCTCCTGGTCAATGCGGGCCAGGCGATCGAGGTCGCCGGCACGATCACCCTGCGCACCGGCCAGGACGGCCGCTGGGTGTGGATCGACATCGAAGACACCGGCAGTGGCATCGCGGCGGCGCTGCAGTCGCGGATTTTCGAGCCCTTCTTCAGTACCAAGCCGCCCGGCAAGGGCACCGGGCTGGGTCTGTCGATCTCCTGGGAGATCATCCAGCGCCACCAGGGAATGCTTCGGGTCGATAGCGAACCGGGGCGCGGCAGCCGTTTTCGCATCGAACTGCCGATCGCCGGGCCGAATGGCGTGGCCAACGGGGAGGCGGGCGCCGGTTTCGGCGATCGCCGCGCGACATGATGCCGAGAGCGTCGCCGCCTTCGCTCTACGATGCGCTCGGCTGCATCGTCATGCGCCTCGACACCCGGCTCAGGATCTGGTACGTGAACTCTTTCGGCCTGCAGCTGCTCGGCTACAACCGCCTGGGCCAGGTCTTCCAGCAGCCGCTCGCCAGTCTGATCGACCGCGATTCGATGCAGGCGACCGAGTTTCTCGCGCAGCTCGAGGACATCGGCGCGCACGGCGTCGTCCGCCAGCTCGAGTCGCCGCTGACCGGGGCCAAGGGTCGCCGACTGTGGATTTCATGGACCATCGAGCACCGCGCCGATACCGACATGCAGCTCGCGCCCATCGTCCTCGTCGGCGCCGATGTCACCCGCCTGCACGAGAGCATCGAGTCGTCGCAGCTTTTCCGCGACATCGCCGAGAGCAGTCCGCTGGGCATCCTCATCACCGACGCGGAGCTCACGATCCGCTTTGCCAACCCGGCCGCACTGGCGATCACCGGTTACACGGCGGACGAGGTGATCGGCAGTCAGCCGCGGATGTTCGGCTCGGGGCTGACGCCCGATGACACCTACCGTGCCATGTGGGCCGCCCTCAACGCCGGTGGCAGCTGGAGCGGCGAGTTCATCAACCGGCACAAGGATGGCGGCACCTACGTCGAGAAAATCCAGATTGCGGCGATTCTCGACCGCGACGGCGTCGTCCGCTTCTTCTTTTCGATCGCCGAGGATCTCTCGAAGCAGCGCGACTTCGACCGCCGACTCGAAGCGCTGAGCAGCACCGATGTGTTGACCAGCCTGCCCAATCGCGCCGGTTTCCTCGGCATCGCCAGCCTCGCCATGCATCGGGTCAGCGCCGCCGGGCATGGGTTGGCGGTGGTCGACCTCGACATCGACGACTTCGAGACCGTCAATCGCTCGCTCGGCGCCGGTCTCGCCGATTGCCTGCTGATCGAGATCGGTCACCGGCTCGCTGCCACCGTGCGCGAGGATGATCTCGTCGCCCGTCTCGGCAGCGACGACTTCGGCCTCCTCCTGAACATTCCCGAGTCACCGACCGCGACTGACTGCGCCGAGATCTCCAGCCGCCTGCTGGCGGCTATCCGACCGCCGTTTACGCTCGGCCAGCGGACGATCGCGGTCACCGCCTCGATCGGTATCGCTTGCGCGCCGGGCGACGGTGACGACGCCGGCGAACTGTTGACCCGTGCCGTTGGCGCTGCGCAGAACGCCAAGCGCGCCGGCGGCGACCGCATGGCCCGTTTCGACCCGGCGCTGGCCAGCGAGGATTCGGGCCGGCGGCAGATGCTCGGTGAACTGCGTCACGCGGCCGCGCGCAATCAGCTGGTCCTGCACTATCAGCCGCAGCTCAGCCTGCAGACCGGCGCCATCGTCGGACTCGAAGCGCTGGTCCGCTGGCAGCACCCGCTGCACGGATTGATTCCGCCCGGCCGCTTCATCCCTGCCGCCGAGGAGAGCGGGCAGATCATCGCCATCGGCGAATGGGTGCTCGGCGAAGCCTGCCGGCAGATGCGCCGCTGGCTCGATGCCGGCTTCGCGCCGATCAAGGTCGCCGTCAACCTGTCGGCGCGGCAGTTCCGCCTCGCCAACCTGGCGCTGGTGGTCGGCAACGCGCTCGCCGCCAGCCAGCTCGATCCCCGCATGCTCGAACTCGAGATCACCGAAGGCGCCATGATGCACGACGTGGCGGTGGCCATCCGCACCAGCGAACGGCTCAAGGAACTCGGGGTGCGACTGTCGCTCGACGATTTCGGCACCGGCTACTCGTCGCTCGCCTACCTCTCGCGTTTCCCGATCGACATCGTCAAGATCGATCAATCCTTCGTCCGCGACATCACCACCAACCCGACCAACGCCGCCATCGCCCAGGCGACCATCGCCATGTCGCACAAGCTCGGCAAGGTCGCGCTCGCCGAGGGCGTCGAAAGCGAGGAGCAGATGTATTACCTGCGTCGCAACGACTGCGACGAGATGCAGGGCTATCTGTTTTCGCGGCCGCTGGCGGCCGACGAGCTGGCGGCGCTGCGCATCGCCGGCCGCCAGCTCGCCTTCCCGGCGGCGAGCCCGCAGCAAGCGCTGCCGAGCGTGCTGCTGGTCGACGACGAACCGAACATCCTGTCGGCGCTCAAACGCCTGCTGCGGCGGGAGGGCTACCATGTGCTCACCGCCGAAAGCGGCCAGGCGGCGCTCGCCATTCTCGCCCGCGAGCCGGTCAAGGTGGTGGTCTCCGATCAGCGCATGCCGAGCATGAGCGGCACCGAGTTGCTGGCCAGGGTCAGGATGATCTACCCGCAGACCGTGCGCATGGTGCTCTCCGGCCACTCCGAAATCGACGCCGTGACCGACGCCATCAACCTCGGCGCGGTCTACAAGTACCTCAACAAACCCTGGGACGACGACAGTCTCAAGAACGAAGTGCGCGCCGCCATTCGCCACTGGAACGAATGCTTCGGTTCGCCGACACTGGCCTGCGAAAAAACATGATCAACGACGCTGATCCGCTTCCTGCCATACCGCCCGCTCCGGCGGGCGAGGTCACCGAACCCGATGCCCCTGCGGGCGAGGTCACCGAACCCGCCGACGCCAGCGAGGCCGAGGTCATGGCCGTCGACTCCGATGCCGCCAGCCCGGTGGGCGTTGAACGGGTGCCGGTGGTCGCCATCGGCACCTCGGCCGGCGGCCTCGAAGCGCTCGAACGCTTCCTGCGCCAGGCATCGCCGGCGAGCGGCATGGCCTTCGTCGTCATCCAGCACCTCGACCCGATGCACAAGGCCATGCTCGCCGAGCTGCTGCAGCGGACGACGGCGATGCCGGTTGCGGAAATCACCGACGGCACGCAGGTCGAGGCCAATCACGTCTACGTCATTCCGCCGGACCGCGAGCTGTCGATTCTCGGCAACACCCTCTACCTCTTCGAACCGGTCGCGCCGCGCGGCTTGCGCCTGGCGATCGACGCCTTCTTCACGGCGCTGGCTGCCGACCGCGGCCCGGCGGCGATCGGCGTCATCCTCTCCGGCATGGGTTCGGACGGCACCGCCGGCATGCTGGCGATCCGCGCTGCCGGCGGCATGACGGTCGTCCAGACCCCGGAGTCGGCGGCCTACGACTCGATGCCATGCAGTGCGATCGCCGCCGGCCTCGCCGACATCATCGTCAGGCCGGAAGAGATGCCGGCGCGCATCGCCGCCCTGCGCAGTCGTCTGACGCTGTCCGCAGAGTCCGTTGGGCTGGCCGACGAAAGCCGCGGGGGCGCGGTGGACAAGGCCTTGCTGCTCTTGCGCGGGCGCAGCGGTCACGACTTCGGCCTCTACAAGCGGAGCACGATCAATCGGCGCATCGAACGCCGGATGGCGATCCACCAGTTCGCGAGAGTGAGCGATTACCTCAGTTACCTGCGCGAAAACCCGCAGGAACTCGACCTCCTGTTCAAGGAGCTGCTGATCGGTGTCACCAGCTTCTTTCGCGATCCGCCGGCCTGGGACTACCTGCAGAACGAGGTGATCCCCGGCTGGTTCAGCGCCCATCCCGGCGGCTGCCACCTGCGCGCCTGGGTGGCCGGCTGCTCGACCGGCGAGGAAGCCTATTCGCTGGCGATCCTCTTCAGCGAAGCGCAGGCGGCGCTGCCGCCGGGCGGGCGTTTTACCCTG
Source organism: Candidatus Accumulibacter jenkinsii (assembly GCA_036625225.1). Classification (GTDB taxonomy): domain Bacteria; phylum Pseudomonadota; class Gammaproteobacteria; order Burkholderiales; family Rhodocyclaceae; genus Accumulibacter; species Accumulibacter jenkinsii. The sequence continues at coordinate 518,812 of JAZKUF010000003.1, forward strand.
CAGATCTTTGCCACCGACCTCGACTTGGACGGCATCGCGCGCGCCCGCGCCGGACTCTTTCCGGCGAGCATCGCCAGCGACGTTTCGCCGGAGCGCCTGCGCCGCTTCTTCGTCGAGGAAGGGGAGAGTTTTCGCGTCACCCGAACGATCCGCGAGATGGTCACTTTCGCGCCACAGGACCTCATCGCCGATCCGCCGTTCACCCGCCTCGACCTGCTGAGCTGCCGCAACCTGCTGATCTACATGAGCGGCGAACTGCAGCGCAGGCTGTTGCCGCTGTTCCACTACAGCCTCAATCCGGGCGGCATCCTGTTTCTCGGCAGCGCCGAAAGCGCGCTCGGCCATCCCGAACTTTTCACCGCCCTCGACGCCCGCTCGCGCATCTATCGCCGGCTCTCGGCGCCGTTCCACAAAGCCCCGGCCGACTTTCCCGGCCGCGCCCTGCGCGCCGCCGACGCCCGCGACGCCTCGGCGGTGGCCGCCGAGCCCAGCCTGCAGTCGCTCGCCGACCGCCTGATCCTGCAGAAGTTCGCTCCGGCGGCCCTGCTGGTGACGGTCGACGGCGACATCGTCTATGTCAGCGGTCGTACCGGTCGCTACCTCGAACCGGCGTCGGGCAAGGCCAACTGGAACTTGCACGCGATGGCCCGGGAGGGCCTGCGCCATGAACTCGCGAACGCGCTGCTGGTCGCCTTGCGCGAGCAGAGCGAAGTGCGCGTCTGCGGCCTCTCGATTGAAAGCGATGGTGGCGCCGGCGATCGGCGCATGGTGGACCTCGCGGTGCATCCGCTCAGCGAGCCGGCCGCCCTGGCGGGGCTCGCGCTGATCGTCTTCAGCGAGCGCACGCCGCCGGCGACAACCCGTGCGCCGGCGCGCCGCCGTGGCCGCGCCGGCGACGCCGAGCGCGCCCTGCAGGCCGCGCAGGAGCACGCGCAGGCCATGCGCGAGCAGATGCAGACGGCGCAGGAAGAGTTGAAAGCGGCGAACGAAGAGCTGCAGTCGATGAATGAGGACCTGCAGTCGACCAACGAGGAACTGACCACCTCCAAGGAGGAACTGCAGTCGATGAACGAGGAACTGCAGACGGTCAATACCGAGCTGCAGATCCGCGTCAATCAGCTCTCGCGCGCCAACGACGACATGAAGAACCTGCTCAACAGCACCGATCTCGCGACCGTCTTTCTCGACGGCAGACTTCGCCTGCGCCGCTTCACGACGCCGGCAACGAAGCTTTTCCGCCTGATCGACGCCGACCACGGCCGCCAGCTCTCCGACATCGTCTGCGATCTCGACTACCCGGACCTCGCGGCAGATGCCCGGCAGGTGCTGCAGACCCTGGTCTTCTCCGAGAAGGCAGTCGTCACCAGAGACGGCCGCTGCTGGTTCAAGGTGCGCATCATGCCCTATCGGACGATCGCCAACGTCATCGACGGCGTCGTCCTTACATTCACCGAAATCACCCTCGCCAAGCAGCTCGAAGCGCGCCTGCGCGCGCTCTCGGGGGCAGGCGACGGGGCCGCGACCGACGCCAGGAGGACGTGATGAGTTCCCCGGCGGAAGACCGTCAACGGATTCGGCGGGAGGCCGAAAAGCTGGTCAGCGCTGCCGGTTTCGGCACGCCGAAGCCCGAAGCAGACGCGCAACTGCTGCGCCTGCTGCACGAGCTGCAGGTGCATCGCGTCGAGCTCGAACTGCAGAACGAAGCGCTGCGTGAGGCGCGCAGCGAGATCGAGCTCGGTCTGCAGCGCTATACCGACCTCTACGATTTGGCGCCGGTCGGCTATTTCACGCTCACCCGCGATGGCCTGATCGAGCAGAGCAACCTCGCCGGCGCAGCGCTCTTCGCCCTGCCGCGCGCGAGCTGTGCCGGACGCCCTTTCCTGTCGCTGCTGGCGCCGGCCGCACAGGGCGCTTTCAAGGTCTTTCTCGAGCGCGCCTTTGCCTCGGCGGCGCCGCTCGCCGGCGACTTCGAGTTCCAGCGCCCGGACCACCTGCGGCTGCACGGACAGGTGCTGGCGCTGGCCGAGGCGAGCGGCCACTGCTGCCGGCTGACGGTCACCGACATCAGCGAACGGGTGCAGGCGCAGGCTGAAATCGCCCGCCGGCTGGCCGAGACCAGCGCGCTCAAGGCCGGTCTGGAAGCGGCGCAGCTGCCGGAGCCGGAAGTGCAGAGAGTCGCCGCAGTCGGCCTGCTGGCGGCCGGCGCGGCGCACGCGATCAACAATCCGCTGGCCTTCGTGCGCGCCAACCTGGGCACCCTCGGCGGCTATCTGACCGAACTGCTGGCCGCTTGCGAGGCGCGCGCGGCAAGCGCCCTGCCGGCCTCCGAACCCCTGCCTGAACGGCAACGGGAAGTGGATTTCATTCGCGGGGATGCGGCGAAGCTGGTCGCCGAATCGATCGCCGGGCTCGATCGCCTGCGCGACATCGTCGCTGCGCTTGCGGTTTTCGCGCGTCCCGATCAGCAGTGCTGGCAATCGACCGATCTGCAGAGCGGGCTTGCCAGCACCCTCCTGATTGCCGCCGACGAGATCGGCCGCCGGGCCGAGATCATCCCGGACTTCGCCGACCTGCCGCCCGTCTGGTGCGCGCCGGCGCAGATCAAGCAGGTGTTTCTGAGTCTTTTGCTGAACGCCGCGCAGTCGATCGAAACGCACGGCGTCATCAGCGTCCGTTCGGGGCGCTGCGACCACCGCGTCTGGTTCGAAGTCGAGGATAACGGCTGCGGCATCGCCGAGCAGGACCGCGAACGCCTTTTCGACCCCTTCTTCACCACCCGGGCAGCCGGCCAGGGGGTCGGTCTTGGCCTCGCGCTGGCGCGCACGGTGATTCTCCGCCATCGCGGCACGATCGACGTCCGCAGCCGGCTCGGCGTCGGCACCGTCGTTCGCGTGACGCTGCCGATCGAGCCGGCATTGACCCTGCTCCCGAATGTCGAAGCTGCCAATTAATTCCGCGCGAGGATCGCCAGCCGGGCGTATCAATCACCCATCCCCCGACGTTTGCCCCCCCGCCAACGAGAACCGGAGCCGTTCCATGTCCGCCCAAGCTGCCCGCGCCACCGTCCTGATCGTCGATGATCAGGTGGAGAACCTGGATCTGCTCGGGCAATTGCTGCAACCCCATTACGAAGTCATCGTCGCCCCGGCGGGCGCTCGGGCGCTCGCGCTGGTCGCCCGGCCGCCGCTGCCGGACCTCATCCTGCTCGACATCATGATGCCGCAGATGGACGGCTACGCCGTCCTCCTCGAACTGCGGCGCAACCCGGTGACGCGCGACATCCCGGTCTTCTTCCTGACCGCGCTCGGCGATCCGGCCGACGAAGAGCATGGCCTTCTGCTCGGCGCGGCAGACTACATCGTGAAGCCGATCCAGCCTGCCGTGGTGCTCGCGCGCGTGCGCAACCAGATCGAACTGAAGCGCGCACGCGACATCCTGCGCGACCACAACGCCTGGCTCGAGGCCGAGGTCAATCGGCGTGTCGCCGACAATCTCCGCCTCGAGGACGCGAGCCGCGCCGCCCAGATCCGCCTCGATCATCAGCGCGAACTGATCCTGACCACCGCCGGTGAAGGCATCTACGGCACCGACGCCCAGGGCGTGCTCAACTTCGTCAATCCGGCCGCCGCCGAGATGCTCGCTTATCGCCGTGAGGACCTGATCGGGCGCCCGGCACACAGCACTTTTCACCACACGTACGCCGACGGCAGCCCTTATCCGGCGGCCGAGTGCCCGCTGATCAGCGCTCTGGCCGCCGGCATCCCCTTGCGCGGCCAGGAGGAGATCTTCTGGCGCCAGGATGGCACGTCGCTGCCGGTCGAGTATTCGAGCGTGCCGATCATCGAGGACGGCTGCCTGCTCGGCTCGGTGGTCAGCCTGCGCGACATCAGCGAGCGCAAGCGCTATCTGGCGCAACTCGAGCGCCAGTCCAATTTCGACGACCTCACCGGGCTACCCAACCGCAACCTGCTCGCCGACCGCCTGGCGCACGCCATCGATCAGCCGCGGCACTCGGCCGAGAGCACGCTGGCGGTGCTGGCGATCGAGCCCGACCGCTTCCAGAGCGTGAACGAGACCCTCGGCCGGGCGACCGGCGACCGGGTCATCATCGAGCTTGCGCGGCGTCTCTCGGCCAACGCTTCGGCGGCCGATACCGTCGCCCGCCTCGAAGGCGACGAGTTCATTCTGGTCAGCGAGTTTGCCCGCGCCGATCTGGTCCGCTGCCGCGCGAAAGCCATCCTCGAGGCGATGGCGAAAGCGATGCTGATCGACGGCCGCGAGTTGACCCTCGGGGTGAGCATCGGCATCGCGTTTTTTCCCAAGGACGGCGACCACGCCGAGGAACTGATCCGGCATGCTGTCTCTGCGATGCACAAGGCGCGTGCCGAAGGCGGCGGCCGTAGCCACCTCTACGCTGTCGACATGGAAGCGCAGGCGCTCGCACGGCTGGAGATGGAAAGCGAATTGCGCCACGCCATCGGCAACGGCGAGCTGGTGCTCCATTATCAGCCGCAGGTCAGCCTGCGCAGCGGGGCGATGGTCGGCGTCGAAGCGCTGGTGCGCTGGCAGCACCCGACGCGTGGTCTGGTGCCGCCGGCCGCTTTCATTCCGCTGGCCGAGGAAACCGGCCTCATCGTCGCCCTCGGCGAATGGGTTCTGCGCGAGGCGTGTGCGCAGAACCAGGCCTGGCAGGACGCCGGCCTGCCGCGAATCTGTGTGGCCGTCAATCTCTCGGCGCGCCAGTTCGAAGGCCAGGATGTCCTGGCGCTGGTCGATGCGGTGCTCAAGGACAGCGGACTCGATCCGGCCTGCCTGGAACTCGAGTTGACCGAAAGCGCGGTGATGAAGGACGCCGAAGGCTTCATTCGCGTCACGCAGCGGCTGAAGGCGCTGTCGGTGTCGCTGTCGCTCGACGACTTCGGTACCGGATTTTCCTCGCTCAGCTACCTGCGCCGTTTTGCCATCGACCGCCTGAAGATCGACCAGTCCTTCACCCGCGACATCCATCGCGACCCCGACAATGCGGCGATCGCGCTGTCGGTGATCGCGCTGGCGCACAACCTGCGCATGTCGGTGATCGCCGAGGGCGTCGAGAGCGAAGCCGAGAAGGATTTTCTGCGTGCCCGCGGCTGTGACGAGATGCAGGGTTACCTGTTCAGCCGGCCGCTGCCGGCCGCCGAGTTCGCGCAGCTGCTGGCGAGCAATCATCAGCTCGAGTTCGCGGCCGACGCCGCGCTGCCGGTGCGCACCCTGCTGCTGGTCGATGACGAAGCCCATATCCTCTCGGCGCTCAAGCGGCTGTTTCGCCGCGAAGGCTACAACGTCCTGACGGCCGGCAGCGGTGACGAGGCGCTCGACCTCCTGGCGACGAACCCGGTCGGGGTGATCATTTCCGATGCCCGCATGGCCGACATGGATGGCAGTGAACTGCTCGGCCGCGTCCGCAGCCTCTACCCCCATGTCGTGCGCCTGATGCTCTCCGGGTATACCGATCTGCTGGCGGTGACGCGCGCGGTGAATAGCGGCGAGCTCTACCAGTTCATCACCAAGCCCTGGGACGACAGCGGCCTGCTGAAGGCCGTCCGCGCCGCTTTCCACGCTTACGAGTCCCGCCAGCGTTCGGCAGCCGACCCGCCTGCCGACGCTGCGCCGGGCGCGCCGTGAAACCGGCCCCTGCGAATGCTCGCCCGGCCGTCCTGCGGGTGGTCTTCATCTATGCCTTTGTGGCCACCCTGTGGATCCTTTTTTCCGATACCCTGATCGGCCAGCTGACCGACGACGCGGCCACCCTGGTCATGCTCGGCACGCTCAAGGGGCTGGCTTTCGTCGTCCTCACTTCGCTGCTGCTTTATGCCTTGCTGCAGCGCCTGACGGGAGTGGCAGAACCACCGCTGGTGGCGGCCGGCGGCCGGCGGCTGGCCGCCTCGCTGTCGGCGATCGCCATCCTCATTCTCGTCGTCGGCGCCGCGGCGATGCATCGGGTCGCCGAGCGGCACGAGGCGCAGGCCGCCGAGCAACTGCGCGCCGCCGCCCGCACCCGGGTCGGTCAGCTCGAAGCCTGGCTGGCCGAACGGCGGCGTGACGCCGATCTCCTGCGCAGCTTTCCCCCGTTTGCCCGGGCGCTTCGGCGCTGGCAGAGCGATCGTGATGCGGCCAGCGCCGAAAGCGTCGGCGAGCAGCTCCGGTCGATGCAGCGCGGCGGCGGCTATCGCACGGTGGCCGTGGTCGACGAGAGCGGCGCGCTGCTCTTTGCCGCCGGCGAGCCGGACGTGCGCCTGGGCCGGAAACTGCTGACGCCGATCGCGCCGGCAGGCAGAAGCGGCGCCGTCGAGCTGGTCGAGGTGGACCGCGCGGGCGAGGGCGAACGATCGCCGCTCGTTCTGGTGGCGCCGCTCGCTGCCGTTGCCGGCGCGCCGGATCTGCTGCTCGTCTTCGAACCGTCTGCCGAGGATTTTCTCGTGCAGCTCTTGCAGTTCCTGCCGGTGGCCAGCACCGAAACCCTGCTCGTTCGCCGTGACGGCGAGACGCTTCGTTACCTCGACCCGCTGCGCTCGCCGGTCGACAGCGGCTTCGAGCGGCTCGCGCTGCAGCTGCTGAGGGACGGTGCCGCGCCGGAGCAGCCGCTCAGCGGGCGGAACGAGCGCGGCGTCGCGCTGCTCGGCGTCGCGCTGCCGGTCGCCGGCACCTCGTGGTGGCTGATCGCCAGGGTCGACCGTCAGGAGATCGAGCAGGCCCTGCAGAACGACCTCTTCTGGATCACGCTCAGCGTCGCTGCCGCCCTTTTCGCGCTGGTCTTCTTCGGCATCATGCTTCGCCAGCAGCAGTACCTGCGCTTCGTCGAGTCGGCCCGTCAGGCGCAGGCCGAGGCGCTGCGCGTGCAGCAGCTGGTCGACCGTCAGCGCGAGGAGCGCGGCGCCCTGGTCAACCACTACCAGACGATGGTTGGCCAGGCGCGCGACATCATCCTGCTGGTCGATGATCGCGGGCAGATCGTCGAAGCCAACGACGCGGCGGTCGCCGCTTACGGCTGGAGCGTCGATGAGTTGCGGGCGATGCCGATTGCCGAACTGGACTGCGCAAAGCCGTCCGCCGACCTCGCCAGCTTCTGGCAGGCGTCGGACAGTTGCGAGGGCGGTCTCTTCGAGGCCCGTCACCGGCGCCGCGACGGCAGCTGCTTTCCGGTCGAAGTCAGCGCCCGCGCTTTCGAGATCGAAGGCCGGGTCTTCCGCCAGGGTTTCATCCGCGACATCAGTGATCGCCAGCAGGCGGCAAGTGCGCTGCAGCGCAGCCACCGCGCCCTGCGCACGCTGAGTGAATGCAATCAGGTGCTGGTTCGCGCGCGCGACGAAGTGAGCCTGCTCGGCGACATCTGCCGCCTGCTGATCGAATTTGGCGGTTACCGCCTGGCCGCGGTGGCCGCGGTGGTCTATCCCGACGACAGTCTTTCGCCGCGCCTGCGTCCGGTCGCCCACGCCGGTGCCGAAGAGACTGACCTGCCGCTCGAATTCGCCGACAGCGATGGCGAGCGCAGCGCTGACCCGGCCGTGACGGCCTGCCGCGAGCGGCGACCGGTGGTGGCGCAGAACCTGCTGGGAGAAGGGGCCGCTTCGATGACCGCTTCGATGACCGCTTCGCCCGCGCAGGCCGCGATGCACCAGCGCGGTTATGCCTCCTCGATCGCGCTGCCGCTGCTCGCGGCGGACGGCGCCTGCCTCGGCGTCCTCAGCCTCTACGCCGGGGCGGCCGACGCTTTCGACGCCGACGAGACGCAACTCCTGCTCGAACTCGCCGGCGATTTCGCCTTCGGCATTCGGGCGCTGCGCGATCGCGCCGCCCGGGACCGCGCCGAAGCCACGCTGCGCGCCACCACCCGGCAGCTGGAGCATCTGCTCGAAGCGAGCCCGACCATGCTCTACGCCCTGCGCTTCGTCGACGGCGTCGCGCGGGCGGTGCAGGTGAGCGCGAACATCGAGCGCATCTGCGGCTACACGGCCGCCGAGGCGCTGCAGGAGGGCTGGTGGAAAGCCGGTCTGCACCCCGACGAGCGAGACGCGCTGCCGCCCTTCGGCGTCGATCGCGCGGACGGCGGGCGGGTACACGAATACCGCTTCGCCCACCGCGATGGCCACTATCTCTGGATCCGCGACGAGTATCGGCCGAGCTTCGACAGCGCCGGCGAGCCGGTCGAGCTGGTCGGCGCGTGGACCGACGTCAGCGCCAGTCGGCAGGCGGCGCAGGCGCTGCAGGACAGCGAACGACGCTACCGCCGGATGTTTGACGCCAATCCGCAGCCGATGTGGGTCTTCGATTGCGATACGCTCGCCTTCCTTGACGTGAACGACGCGGCCATCCGCCGTTACGGTTACTGCCGCGAAGAATTCCTCGCCATGACGATCAAGGATATCCGGCCGCCGGAGGAACTGCCGCTCCTTCTCGACACCCTCGCGCGGATCGGCGATGGCCAGGGGCTGGCCGGCATCGATCTGCCGGGCATCTGGCGTCACCGGCGGCGCGACGGCAGCGAACTGCTGGTCGAGATCAGCTCGCACGGGCTCGATTTCGACGGCCGCCGTGCCCGCGTGGTGCTTGCCCATGACGTCACCGCGGTCGTGCAGGCCGAGCGCCAGTTGCGCGAAGCGCTGGCCGAGGCGCAGCACCTGCGCGACGCGCTCGATCATGTCTCCGCCTACATCTACATCAAGGATCTGCAGTCGCGTTACCTCTATGCCAATCGCCCGACGCTCGAACTGTTCGCCTGCTCGTCCGCCGAGCTGGTCGGTTGTGCCGATAGCCGCTTCTTCCCGCCGGCCATCGTGCAGCGCTTGCATGCCGTGGACGCGCGCGTCTTTGCCGGCGAGCAGACCGCCGAGGAAATCGAGGTGGTCGACGCACAGGGCAGGGTGCGCGTCTATTGGGAAGTCAAGACGCCGCTCTACGCCGAACCCGAGCGGCAGACGGTCTGCGGCCTGATGGGCATTTCGACCGACATCACCGCGCGCAAGCAGTCGGAGCAGCGCCTGCAGCTGTGGGCGAGCGCTTTCGAAAACGCGGCTTTCGGCCTCGCGCTGATCAACGCCATCGACGACACTTTCATCGCCGTCAACCCGACCTTCGCCGCGCAGCGCGGCTACACGCGCGAGGAACTCGCCGGCCAGCCGCTGACGCTCCTCGATCCGCCCCTCGATCCGCCCCTCGATCCGCCCGCGCTGCAGACGACGATGAGCGATCATCTGCAGGAGGTCGATGCCGCCGGCCACGGCGTTTTCGAGACCCGCCACCGGCGTCGTGACGGCAGCACCTTTCCCGTCCTGCTCGACATCACTTCGGTGCGCGACCCGGCAGGGCAGGTCCTGTCGCGCGTCGCCTATGCCCTCGACCTGACGGCGCGCCAGCAGGTCGAGGAGGAACTGCGCAAGCTCTCGCTGGCGGTCGAACAGAGCCCGGCGAGCATCCTCATCACCAACGTCGACGCGCAGATCGAATACGTGAACGAAGCCTTCGTGCAGGCCAGCGGCTACGCGCGCGCCGAGGTGCTCGGCCGCAACCCGCGTCTGCTGCAGTCGGGCCGGACCCCGCGCTCGACCTACGACGAGATGTGGGCGACGCTGCTTGCCGGCGTCAGCTGGAAAGGCGAGCTGTACAACCGGCGCCGGGACGGGGTCGAGTACGTCGAGTTCGCGATCATCACGCCGATCCGCCAGGCCGACGGGCGCATCAGGCATTATGTGGCGGTCAAGGAAGACATCACCGAGAAGAAGCGGAGCGGGGTTGAACTCGATCGCTACCGCCATCACCTCGAAGATCTGGTGCAGGCGCGGACGGCGCAGCTGGCCGAGGCGCGTGCCACCGCCGAAGCCGCCAATCAGGCGAAGAGCGCTTTCCTGGCCAACATGAGCCACGAGATCCGCACGCCGATGAACGCCATCGTCGGCCTCACCCATCTTCTCCAGCACGCCGATCCAACCCCGACGCAGGCCGGGCGCCTGCGCAAGATCGACGCCGCTGCCCGGCACCTGCTCATGATCATCAACGACATTCTCGATCTGTCGAAGATCGAGGTCGGCCGCCTGGCGCTCGAGCAGACCGATTTTCCGCTCGCCGCGATCCTCGACAGCGTCCGCTCGCTGATCGTCGAGCAGGCGCAGGCCAAGGGGCTGACGCTCGACGTCGAGAGTGCGGACGAAGCGCTGTGGCTGCGCGGTGACCCGACGCGGCTGCGCCAGGCGCTGCTCAATTTCGCCGGCAACGCGGTCAAGTTCACCGAGCGCGGCGGCATCGCCGTGCGTGCCCGCCTGCTCGACGAGGCCGGCGACACCCTGCAGCTGCGCTTCGAGGTCGAGGATAGCGGCATCGGCATCGCCGCCGATAAGCTGCCGCAGCTGTTCGAGATCTTCGAGCAGGCCGATCCCTCGACGACCCGCAAGTACGGCGGCAGCGGTCTCGGCCTCGCCATCAGCCGCCGTCTGGCGCGCCTGATGGGGGGCGATGCCGGCGCCAGCAGTGTCGTCGGCGAGGGCAGCCGGTTCTGGTTCACCGCGCGCCTGCAACGCGGTCGCCGGGGCTTGCCGCAAGCCCGCGCCGAAGCGGTGGTGGCGGCCGAGGACAGCCTGCGCCGCCAGCATGCCGGCGCGCGCATCCTGCTCGCCGAAGACAACGCGGTCAACCGTGAGGTGGCGCTGGAACTGCTGCATGGCGTTGGCTTCGTCGTCGACAGCGCGGTCGACGGCGAAGCGGCGCTGCAGTTGGCGACTGCGACGGCTTACGACCTGATCCTGATGGATGTGCAGATGCCGGTGATGGATGGTCTCGAGGCGAGCCGCGCGATTCGCGCCCTGCCCGGTGGCGCCACGCTGCCGATCATCGCCCTGACCGCCAATGTCTTCGCCGAAGACCGCCGTACCTGCGCCGCCGCCGGCATGAACGATTTCGTCGCCAAGCCGGTGGAACCCGAACATCTTTTCGCGACGCTCTTGCGCTGGCTGCCGGCAAGAGCTGCCGGTGCGGCCGCTGCCGAGGAAGCGCGGCCGCTCGCGCCCGCCGGGCAGGGTGGGCCAAGGCCGACAGAAGCCGACATCCTGGCCCGCTTGCTGGTGATCGACGGTGTCGACGCCGCCGCCGGCGTTCGCCTGCTGAACGGCAACGTCGCGAGCTATTGCCGGCTGCTGCGCACCTACGCCGTCTCCTACGGCGACAGCCTGGCCGGGCTGCGGGCGGCTCTCGCCGCCGGCGAGCACGATGACGTGCAGCGCCGTGCGCACGCGCTGAAAGGGGTCTCGGCCAATCTGCTCATCGACGAGCTCGAAGGTCTGCTCGCCGCTGCCAACCTGCGCGCCAACCAGCTCGCCAGGAGCCACGCCAGCCTGCTGCATGACGCTCTCGGTGGCTTCGCCGGCGAGTTCGAAGAAGATCTCGATCGTTTCCGTTATCCCGAGGCACTGGCTGTCCTGCAGCGCGCCCGGCAGTCGCAGCCCCCTCTCGCAGCCGGGGTTGCCGCCGCCGGCGGGCCGGCGGGCGATTCGGGATAGAATCACCGGTTTTTTCGGAACGGTCGCCATGCCCAGTGGAATCATTGAATCGCTCGATCACGAGGCCCGGGGAGTCACCCGGCTCGAGGGCAAAACGGTCTTCGTCGAGGGCGCCTTGCCGGGCGAACGGGTCGAGTACGCGAGCTATCGCCGCAAGCCCGGTTACGAGCTCGCGCAGACGCTGAAAGTGCTGACTCCGTCAGTCGCGCGGGTGACGCCGCGCTGTCCGCACTTCGGCGTCTGCGGCGGCTGCAGCATGCAGCATCTCGATCCGCTGGCGCAGGTAGCCGCCAAGCAGCGGCTGCTCGAGGACAACCTGTGGCATCTCGGCCGGATCCGGGCCGAGGCGCTCTACGCGCCGATCTATGGCGAGCCCTGGGGATATCGCTATCGGGCTCGTCTTTCGGTCCGTCTGGTGCTGAAAAAGGGCGGCGTGCTGGTCGGTTTCCACGAGAAGAAGAGCAGCTTTGTCGCCGATATCCGGCAGTGCGAGGTGCTGCCGCCGCATCTGTCGGCTCTCCTGCTGCCGCTGCGCGAGCTGGTCGGCGCGCTGTCGATCCGCGATCGCCTGCCGCAGATCGAGGTCGCCGTCGGCGAGCACATGACGGCTCTGGTGCTGCGCATCCTCGAATCGCCGAGTGCGGCCGACGAAGCCTTGCTGCGCGGCTTTGCCGATCGCCACGCCGTGGTCTTCTATCTGCAGCCGGGAGGGCCGGCAACGGCTTTTCGCTTTCATCCGCCGGCCGGGCCGCGGCTCTCTTATCTGCTGCCGGATTTCGCCGTCGAGCATTATTTTTCGCCGACCGGGTTCACGCAGGTGAACCCCGCGGTCAACCGGGTCCTGGTGCGGCGGGCGCTGAGTCTCCTGGCGCCGCAAGCCGGCGAGCGGATCGCCGACATGTTCTGCGGCCTGGGCAACTTTACCCTGCCGATCGCCCGTTCGGGCGCCCGGGTGATCGGCGTCGAAGGCTCGGCCGAACTCGTTCGCTGCGCGACCGACAACGCGGTTGCCAATGGTCTCGCCGGTCTCGCCGGGTATCGGGTCGCCGATCTCTTCGCGGCGACGCCGGAAACCCTCGCCGCGCTGGGCCCTTTCGACAAGATGCTGATCGACCCGCCGCGCGAGGGGGCAATCGAACTGATCAAGGCGATCACTGGCGACGGTCCGCGGCGCATCGTCTACATCTCGTGCAGTCCGGCGACGCTGGCGCGCGACGCGGCCCTGCTCGTCACCGGCAAGGGCTATCGCCTGTGCGGCGCAGGGGTGGTCAATATGTTCCCGCAGACGTCGCACGTCGAGTCGATCGCGCTCTTCGAGCGCGCTGCGGTTTAGCTGAGGGCAGGGGGCGAGCGGCCGACGGTCGCTCGCCGGGTTGTGGCGCCGGCCGACTACCAGGAGCGCACGCGGCCGATGTCGAGATGAACGAAGTTGGACTCGGCGTAGAAACCGACGCCGCCGGTGGCCAGCGACAGGGCGGCATCACGCAGGTCGGTGAGCGGCACGCCGGGAATGCGGATGTCGATCGCCTGGCCCAGCATGTGCAGGCTCTGCCGGGCGACACCGCCGCCACGGCTGCCGCGCAGCATGTTGTTGGTCGACGGGCAACGATAGCCGGAGATGACCTGGAAAGGCTGCTCGCAGCCCAGCATCTCGCGGACCTTGAACAGCAGGTCGAACAACTGCGGGTCGATGCTGCCGATTTCACCGGAATAGTGGTCGCGCAGGAAGAAGTTGAGACGGCTCAGCGCATTGGCGACATAGCGCTCGCCAAAGGCGTAAACGACCGAGAGCCGCTCGCCGGTGTGGGTATGATCGAAGGCGAGGCTGCGGGCATCCGGCAGCGACGCGAGGGCGGGTGGGGCAACCGGCAGGACGGTGCCGGCAAAGAACAGTCGGGCGGCGTGACCGAGAAAAAGGCGGCGTGAGAGTTTGGGAAGTTTCAGCATCGGTTCTCCAGTTCAATCAATTGGATTGTGCGATCGTGGGATTTTCGTAGGAAGCCTGGATCGTGGTCGACAAGCGGCGCAGGGCCTGGTCGAGGCGCGCGTCGTGGCCGTAGATGTCGGGCAGAAAATGGACGCGTCCGTCACGGAGGATCGCCGTATGGTAGGCAAGGATCACCGGCAAGGGCTCGTCGAGGCGAAGGGTCGATGACTTGCCGCGGCGCATCGCCTTGACGATGCGCTCTTCGGTCCATTCCGGAGCGCCGGCGAGGACAAACCTGGCGAGGGCTACCGGCGCCTCGACGCGAACGCAGCCGTGACTGAAGTCGCGCCGGTCGCGTTTGAAGAGCTGCGTCGAGGGGGTGTGATGAAGGTAGATGTTGTCGTTGTTGGGGAAAACGAACTTGATGTCACCGAGGGCGTTGCCTGCTCCCGGTCGCTGGCGGATGCGCATCTGGCCGCGCTGAACCGCTTCGAGCGCCCCTTCCGAAAAGCCGCCGCTGACCCGGCCGTCGGCGCCGACGAACTCGAAGCCCTGCCGGCCGAAGTAGCCGGGGTCGCGGCGCAGGCGGGGCAAGGTCTCGCCCCTGGCGATCGACGGCGGAATGTTCCAGTAAGGGCTGAATTCGATCAGGCGCATCTCGCCGTCAAAGAGCGGTGTCTCGTGCTTGCTGGCGATGCCGACGATGACCTTCATGGCGACGCCGGTTTCGATCCTGCCCTCGCGCAGCTCGTAGCCGTGCAGCATGAATTCGGGGAGGTTCACGACGATGGCCCGCGGCGTCTGCCGCAAGGGCATCCAGCGCAAGCGTTCGAGGGTCAGTTCGATCTGCCGCACGCGGCTGGCCGGCGACACATTGAGCTGGTCGAAGGTGGTCTTGCCGATGACGCCATCCGGCGTCAGCGCGTGCCTCGTCTGGAATGACTTGACGCCCTCGACCAGCGGTCCCTGATAGAGGGGCGGCGGCGCGTTGCCGGCGGGCAGGTCGCCAAGCAGCCGCAGCCGCTCGCCGAGCAGCGCGATGCCGTTGTATTTCTGGCCGGGGTGCAGCTTGCCGGCGGGCAGGGGCGGCAGGTTCTTCTGCCAGGCGGAATGACGGGCGAGGTTGCGGTAGCGGGCCAACTCCTCGCGCAGGCCGGCGTACTCCGGCAGCGTGGGCGCTGCGCTGCGCGCGGCAGCGAGCAGGCGATTCTCGGCGATGGCTGAATCGAGCAGGGCATCGGGCGAGAAATCCGGACTTGCCGCCGGCGTGTAGCGGGCGCCGAGCTGCTGCGGTGCGATTCGACCACCATGCAGGTCAGCCAGATAGCGGCGCATGGCGACAGTCAGCGCCTGATCGATGCGCCGCAGCTGTTCTTCCGCTGGCGCCGGTCCGCTGCCGGCACGTTCGATCGCGTCGCGCAGCCAGGCCGCGTGGTAGTCGCCGGCATTGAGGCCCTCGCTGGCAGCCCGTGCCAATAGATCGACCGCCTGCTGGGCGGCGGCTCGCGGGCGCTGTTCGACGAACCAGCGCGGGGGCTCCTCGGCGGCGGCGTCGAAGCTGCTCGCCGGGGCTTGCGCGATGGCCAGTCCGCTCGACAGTCCGATGGTGAGTCCGGCTGCGAGGCCGACCGCCAGTGCGTGCCCGTAGCGCCAGCAACGGGTGGGGCGGGTGACGATCAGTGACGAGAGCTGAGGCATGGGAATTCACGCAAGGTTGCAGGCCGATCATTATCGCTCATCGCCGGCGTGTTGGGCGATGCCGTCGTGCCGTCGACGCGGCGCGCCGGCCTGCCGCCAGCGGCGGCGGGCCGGGTCACGGTTGCGCGATGCCGGTCGGGGGAAAGTTTGGCGATCGCCGGGCGGGTCCGGCGGCAGGCCTTGAGACGAGCGGGATTACTTCCTGGTCGGCTGCGATCCCTGCGTGCCGGTGGTCGACGAGGTGCCGCCGAAAGGCGCCGCCGGCGCCGTCGGCTTCTGGGGTTGCTTCGGCTTCTTGCTTTCGCGGTTGCCGCGTAATTGACTCTTGGCCATGGATGGACTCCTTTCGCTGCGGTTGCATGCCAGATGGCCCGAGTCAGCATACGCTTTCTGCCAGCGGAAAGGGGCGCGGCGCGCATATTTCGTTCGCGCCCGCACTTTCCTGCCCCGGGGTCGAGCCAAATAGCGTTCAATCCAGGTGCCAGGCGGTGTACACTGCACTGGCCGCGATGGCCGCGATGGCCGCGATGGCCGCGACACGGGTCAACCCCATCAGAAAATGGATCAGCATGATTCGGCTTCTCTACTACAGTCAGGCGACGCCCGGGATGCGGGATCAAGGGCAGAGGCATGCGCTTCATCCACTGCGCTGACCTTCATCTCGACACGCCGCTGCGCGGGCTGGAACTCTACGAAGGTGCACCGGCGGCAGCGATGCGGCACGCGACCCGTCGCGCCTTCGTCAATGTCGTCGATCTGGCCATCGAGCGTGCGGCAGATTTCGTTCTCATTGCCGGCGACGTCTTCGACGGCGACTGGCCGGATTTCAATACCGGGCTCTTCTTCGCCGCCCAGCTGCGGCGACTCGCCGACGCCGGGATCAAGGTCTTCCTGACCTACGGCAATCACGATGCGGTGAGCAAGCTGACGCGATCGGTGCCGCTGCCGAAGACCGTCACCGCTTTCCCGGCCAGGCAGGCGACGACGGTGCTCGACGAGCGCCTCGGCGTCGCCATCCACGGACAGAGTTTCGCCACCGAAGCGGTGACCGCCGACCTCGCGGCGGACTACCCGCGTCCGTGCAGCGGCCTGTTGAATCTGGGCCTCCTGCATACCGCGCTCTCGGGCCGCGTCGGCCATCAGCCCTACGCGCCGACCACCGCCGAGCGACTGATCGACAAGGGTTACGACTACTGGGCACTGGGACATGTCCATACGCGGGAAATCGTCCATCGGGCGCCGTGGATCGTTTTTCCCGGCAATACGCAGGGACGGCACGCCCGCGAGACCGGTGCCAAGGGCTGCCTGGTGGTCGATGCCGAAGCCGGTGCCGGGATTCTCGCGGTCGACTTCGTGGCGACCGATGTCGCGCGCTGGCAGCAACTCGTGATCGACATCACCGGTCTCGACCGCGAAAGCGATCTGCATGCCGCGCTGCAGGCCGAGGTCCGCGCAGCGCACGGCGAAGCGCCGGAGCGCCTCCTGGCCCTGCGCCTCACGCTGCGCGGCCGCGGCCCCCTGCATGGCCGGCTGGTCGCCAGTCGCGAAGCGCTGCGGGCGCAACTGGCCGCCTCGATCAATGAAGCCTCGGCGGGGCTCGCCTGGCTCGAGAAGGTGCGCGTCGAGGTCAGCGCGCCGCTCGATCTCGCGCGCCTCGCAACGCGCGACGATCCGGTCGGTCTCCTGCTCCGCTCGCTCGACGCGCTGGCCGCCGATCCTCACGATCTCCAGGATCTGGCGCAGGGCGTTCTCGCCGAGCTCGGGCAGAAAATTCCCGCCGAGCTGCGCGGCGCCGAAGGCGAGTGGGCGCTGGACTCGCCGGCGGCGCTCGCCGAGGCCCTCGCCGCGGCGAGGGAGCGTCTGCTGGCCGCGATTGCCGCCGAGGACGCCGGGTGAGGATCGATCAGCTCGATCTCAAGGCCTACGGCCACTTTACCGGCCAGCGCCTGGATTTTCGCGGCCAGGCCGGGCTGCACATCGTCTGTGGCGCCAACGAAGCCGGCAAGACGACGCTCTGGCGGGCGATCAACGGCGCCCTGTTCGGCGTCCCCGAGCAGACCCGCGACGGCCACCTGCACGGCAATCCGCAGCTGCGCGTCGGCCTCGTCCTGAGGTCGGCCGCCGGTGAGCAGCTGGCGCTCATGCGCCGCAAGGGGCGCGTCAATACGCTGCTCGGCTACGATCCCCAGAGCGGCGACGAACTTCCCGGGGCGGTTTCCGAGGATCGCCTGCGCGAATGGCTGGGCGGTCTCGGCCAGAGCCTCTTCCTCGCCATGTTCAGTCTCGACCACGATGCTCTCGTGCGCGGCGGCGAGGCGCTGGTGCAGGGCCGGGGTGAGGCCGGCGAAAGTCTCTTCGAAGCCGGCGCCGGTCTGTCGTCGATCCGGGCGCTGCGCAGCCGGCTCGATCGCGAAGCGGAAGCCCTGTTCCGGCCGCGCGCCTCGACCAGCGTCATCTACCGCAGCCTGGCCGAGTACGAGGAGGCGCGCAAGAGCGCCCGCCAGGCCATCGTGCGACCGGCTGAATGGAGCACGCGGCGCACGGCCATGGCGACCGCGGCACGCGACTACGACGCGGCGCGTACCCTGCAGGCGCGCCTGCAGAAGGAATCGCGCCGACTCGAACGGCTGGCGGCGACCCTGCCGGACATCGCCGCGCGCGAACTGGCGCTGGCCAGGCAAGCCGAGCTCGCGAGCGTGCCGCTGTTGCCGCCGTCGGCAGCGGCCGAGCGGATTGCCGCGGTGACCCGGCGAACGCAGGCCATCGCCGCCGAGAACAACGCCGCGCGCCGCCTCGACCAGCACCAGGGAGAGCTCGACGCCATCGCGGTCAGCGAAGAAGTGCTGGCCGACGCCGAAGCGATCGAAGCGCTGCACCATTCGACGCCGGCCACCCGTGATGCCGCCTTGCAGGCGGCGAAAGCCGAGGCGGCGATGGCCCTCGCGCAGAGCGTCTTCGATGAGCTCGTCCGGCAGATCGCCAGCGCCTCGTCAGCCCCCGATGCGCCGCTGCCGGCAGCGGACGCGGCCGATTTTCCCTTGGCCGACCCGCTGCAACTGATCCCCGATCCGACCCGGGTGGCGCGCATCCGGGGACTGATCACTGCCGGTGCGACGCTCAAGGCCGCGCAACAGGCGGCGACCCGGGCGCTCGCCGAGCGGAGCGCCGCGGTCGAGCAGATCGACGCTGCCCTTCTCGCCCTCGGCGACGAAGAGGGGTCGATCGACCTCGGCGCCTATCTCGATTCGATCGCCGACCTCGGTGATCCACAAACCCGTGCCCAGCAACTCGAAGACGAGGTGAAGACGATCGCCGCCCGTCTCGATGCCGAAGCGGGCAAGCTCGGGATGCCGTCGGTCGCGGCGCTGGAGAGGGCACGAATCCCGTTCGAGGCCGAACTGACCGCTGCCCGCAGCGAACATGAAGAGAGGGTCCGCCGCCTGCGCTCGATCCGCCAGGCGACGGAAAGGATCGAGAACGATCTCGCCACCCTGCAGGGAGAGATCAAGGGTCTCGCGGTGCGCGGCGAAGTGCCGACCCGGGAAGCGGTCATCGCCCTGCGCGAGGAGCGCGATCGCCTCTGGCTCGGCATTCGCCGCCATTACCTGCCGTCACCCGGCGACTCGCCGCCGCCGCCGCCCGGCGCTGACTCCTTTGAGCTCGCCGTCGGCAAGGCTGATCAGGCCGCCGACAGTCTCTTCATGGACGCCGAAAAAGCCACCCGCTATGCCGAGTACCGGGTGCGCGAAGCGCAGATGCTGAGCACCCTGGCGCTCGAACAGGGGCGGGCGGCAGCGACGAGTGATGAGTTGCAGGCCATCGAGCAGCGCTGGGCCGATCGCCTGGCGGCCAATGGCCTGCCGGCGCTGAGCATCACCGAGGCTGCTCCGTGGATCGCCCGGCGAGAGATCGTCCTGCAGCGCTTCGAAGCCTGCGAACGCGAGCGGCACGAGGCCGCACTGCAGCGCGCGCACGCGGCCGAAATCCGTCGCCGGATCGGTGACGTCCTGACCGCGCTGAAGATGCCGCCGCCGGCCGCCGGCGAGCGCCTCTCGGAAATCCTTTCCCGGGCGCGTGCCATCGCCCGGCGCAACGCCGACGTGCTCACCGAACGTCAGCTGCAGAAGAGCAGTCGCCTGACCGCCGAGGCGGCGCTGCGGCGGGCGAGGGCGGCGGCGGAGAAGTGTGATCAGGCGCTGCTCGAATGGGACCACCAGTGGCGCGACGCGATGGCCGCCCTGCGGCTCGAACCTGCGGCGAGCGAGCAGGAGGCGACCGCGCGCCTCGAACAGTTCACCCGGCTCGCCCAGGCGCATGCCGCGCTGGCGCGCGGCAGAGCCGAGCAGGCGGGGGCGCGGGCACAGATCGACGATTACGAGGCCCGTCTCGGGCAGGTCTGGGCGAGGGTGTGGAAAATGCCGCTGGCCGACGAGGGTCGCTCCGCCGACACCGTCGTCGGCGAGCTCTACCGGCTGCTGGTCGAGATGCGCTCGCAGCAGGAGAAACGCAGTACGCTGCGCCAGCAGATCGCCGACGACCGGCAGGCGCTGGCTGACGCCCGTCAGGCGAGGGCCGACGCCAGTCTGGTGATCGACCATCTGCTGCAGCGTGCCGCCTGCAGCGAGCTCGAAAAGCTTGAACTGGTCGAAGGGCAGAGCGCCCGGCGGCAGGCGTTGGCGAGCGAAATACACGCCATCGAGGCGCGTCTCGTCCAGTCCGCCGGCCTGCCGCTGGTCGATGCCCTGCAGCAGGCGGCAGGACAGGATCCCGATGCCGTCGCCGACGCCCTCGACCGGCTGTCGCGGGAGCAGGAGGAATGCGGCGCCAGCGTTCAGGAGTGTCATGCAGTCCTGATCGCCGCCAAGGCCGCTTTCGAGCAGAGCGATGGTTCGGCGGCGGCCGCCGAGGCGCAGCAGAAAATGGCCCAGCAGGCGGCGCGAATCGCCGAGCTCGGTGCCGATTACGCCGCGGCAAGGATCGCCTCGGCGGTGCTCGCCCGGGTCGTCGACAGCTATCAGAAGCGCAACCAGGGGCCGCTCGTCGAACGCGCGGCGAAGTGCTTTGCCGGCGTCACCAGCGGCCGTTTCTCGGGCATCGCGATCGATTACGATGAGGAAAAACAGATCCTCGTCGCCGTCCGCGCGGACGGCAAACGGCTGACCATGGACCAGCTCAGCACGGGCCGCCGCGATCAACTCTTCCTCGCCCTGCGCCTGGCGGCCATCGAAGGTCACGTCGACACCAGCGAACCCTTGCCGGTGATTGTCGATGATCTCCTGATCCAGTTCGACGACCAGGCGGCCGCAGCGACCTTCAGGGTCCTCGCCGACCTGGCGCGGCGCACGCAGATCCTCTTTCTGACGCACCACGAGCACCTGCTGGAAGTCGCCAATGCCGCGATCGGCGCCGACACTTATCGGACGCATCGGATTTGAGGGCAAGGTCGGGTCGGCCAAAGCCGATCGATGGCCGCTCCGCCTGGGCCAGGCGCCGCGCCGGATTCAGGCCTCTTGCCATCTGCTGCCCTGGCGGACGGCCAGGGCGTAGATCAGCACACTGCGGATTCCCCGCCGATCGGCTGTCCGGCTGCCGCCGCGGGGAATCGCGCCGGCATCGTTGCGCAGGTCGTTCTCGCTGCTCCGACGCAGGAAGACGCGGCTGTCCACGCCCTGCTGCCCGGCCAGCCGCCGTCCGATGCGCCGCGCATCGCGCTGGATCCTGCCCAGCAGATGCTCGTCGCCCTCGTCGGGGATGTGCACGATGCAATAGACGTTCTCGCTGCCGGGGGTCGCTTGCTCCATCTCGTACAGGCCGAGACGGTAATCGTAATCGCTGCCGAGTTCCTGCGAAATCACCTCGAGGACTTCCGGACACCTTTCCTGGCAGAGGTGGCCGACGAAAATGCCGCGGACCTGCCCCGAGGGCATGCCGAGCCGGCGATTGAGCTGCCGCAACCAGGGCACCAGCCGCCACGGCCGCAGGATCAACAGGCCATAGAGTGCAAAAACGCCGAGAAACAGCCAGAACATCACATATTCCGGGACGCCGAGCAGCAGACCGCCGATGCCGACCAGGGCAAAGACCCCCTGCATGAAAGCGGCAAAGACGACGACGTCGCAGACGCGGAAGCCGGCGCGGACGAACAGATGGTGCAGATGGTGGCGGTCAGGGCGAAACGGCGACTTGCCGAGCCACAGCCGACGCAGCATGATGCCCACCGTATCCATCAGCGGCAGCGCGAACAGCCAGAGGGCGGTGACCGGGGTCATCACAGCCTGCTCCCCTTGCGACAGGCCAATGAGCAGCCAGGCAAAGAGGAAACCGAGCAGGGTGCTGCCGTTGTCACCGAGAAAGACCCGCGCCCGCGGGTGGCCGGGATAACGCAGGTTGAAATGGAGGAAGCCGACCAGCCCGCCGATCAGCGCCACGATCAGAAAGACCGTGAGGTCGCTGCCGCCGTTGCCGCCGTAATGCGCGATGAAGGCGGTAAACGCGAGGCTCGCGAGGCTCACCGATCCCGACAGACCGTCGATGCCGTCGATCATGTTGACGGCATTGATCAGGCCGATCGTGGCGAAGACGGTCATTGGCACGGCGAGCCAGCCGAGGTCGACGATCCGTCCCGGCAACAGCTCGCCCAGCGAGCCGAGTTCGACGCCGCCGACAAAAACCATCCAGAGCGCCACCAGCGCCTGAATCAACAGGCGCTGCCTGAAGTCCAGGTTGCGCACGTCGTCCGCGAGGCCGCTCAGGAAGATGGCCAGCGCAGCGACGACGAGTGCCCTCAGGGTTCCGACAAAAGCGCCCGAAAAAGCCCACTCGGCCAGCCCGAAGGCGGCCAGCAGAACGACCATGAGGCCCGTGCCGCCGACAAACGGCGTCGCCATCTCGTGCCTCTTGTGCTCGCCGGGACGATCCAGGATCCCGATCGAGCGGGCGAGCCACATGCTCAGGCGGATGGTCGCGAGCGAAAGCGCCGCGCAACCGAAAAACAGCAGAACCAGATCCATGGCCACTCTCCATTGGTTCTCCCGGAGTCAGACGGCGAGCCTGCGCGCCGCCCCTTTCCGTGGCGACCACTCCGATCTGACGGAAGCGGCACCGAGAATGTCCAGAAGTGATTCAAATCATTACTTTAAAAGCAATTTATGTTCCAGTGACGGGGCAGGGAGGCATCGGTCCCGGAAAAACAGGCGCTTATGAACCGCCGTTACCCCCGCCTGCAAGCGCTCAGGCGGCGCCCGGTCGCGCGCTGTAAAGAAAGTCGACAGGGCGCCGTCGCGGGTCAGGCCGGCTGATCTGCGGCAGCCGGGGAAACCCAGCCCAGCGGTAAAGCGCCGACAGCAGGCAAGCTGGGCAGGCCGCATGATGGTAAGCTATTGCGGCGTAGTGGCTGCGGTCGGTAACTGGCGCCGCGCCGAACGGGTTTTCAGCGTAATCAGGAACGGAAGGTTCGAGACGAAGGCGATGGCCGAACAACAGTCGGAAAAGGGGTCCATCCAGGTCATCGAGCGCATGATGTCCTTGCTCGACGTGCTGGCCGGCGTCGAGGAACCGGTCAGTCTCAAGATCCTCGCCCAGAGTACCGGTCTGCATCCCTCGACGGCGCACCGCATCCTGGCGGCGATGGCCGGTGTCGCCGTCGTTGAGCGGCATGATGCCGGAACTTACGCGCTTGGCATCCGTCTGCTCGAACTTGGCAACCTCGTCAAGTCGCGGATCAGGATCCGTCAGGTGGCGCTCCCTTACATGCAGCAACTGCATGAATTGCTTGGCGAGGCCGTCAATCTCGGCATTCGCCACGACGACGAGATCATCTATGCCGAGCGAACCTCGAGCGGCCGCTCGCTGCTGCGGGTGGTGTACCTGGTGGGTGGCCGGGCGCCCTTGCACCTGACGTCGGTGGGCAAGCTTTTCCTGGCGGCCGACAGGCCAGCCGATGTCCGTGCCTATGCCCGGCGCACCGGTCTGCCGGGCAAGACGCCGCATTCGCTGACCCGTCTCGAGGCACTGGAAAAGGAGCTCGACCGCATCCGCCGGCACGAATGCGCCTACGACAACGAGGAGGCCGAGATCGGTCTGCGCTGCATTGCCGCGCCGATTCGCGACGACGAAGGGCAACTGGTCGCCGGGCTATCGGTCTCGGCGCCGGCCGACCGCCATGATCCCGACTGGTCGACGCCGATCAAGGCGACCGCCAACCAGATCTCGCAGGTACTGGGCTATCGCCGGCCGCTACACCCCTGAGCTCGACGCAGGTCGGCCAGCGCCGCCGCCCGAGCCGCCTATACTGATCTCTGCCGGAGGTCGCCGCCAGGCGCCCGCTGACCGGCAATTTCCATTTTTTCAGGAGGAATGCCATGCACAAGCTGATTACCCTGTTGGTTGCGCTGCTGATGGTCTCGCTGAATGCCTTTGCCGCAGTCAACGTCAATACCGCCAGCGAAGCGGAACTGCAGACACTGGCCGGGATCGGTCCGGCCAAGGCCAAGGCGATCATCGACTACCGGGACAAGAACGGCGCTTTCAAGGCGGTGGATGATCTCACCAAGGTTCCCGGCATCGGCGCCGGCGTCCTGAGCAAGATCAGGAGCGAGGTGACGCTGACCGGATCGACGACGCCCGCGGCGCCAGCGAACAAGATGGCAACGCCTGCTGCCGCACCGGCGAACAAGATGGCAACACCTGCCCCCGCACCGGCGAACAAGATGGCGATGCCGGTCGTCAGCGAGCCGGCGAAGCCCGCCATGCCGGCTCCCCCCGCTGCGCCGGCGACCCCCAGGTAAGTTTTACCGCCCGCGGCGCCGGCCGCAGCCGAGCCGGTGCACCGCGAGGACGCCGGCGCCGCCAAAGAATGACCGCTCTTCCTGGCCACCGGGATCTGCCAGCGACGTCAGCCCCCTGCCGGAGAGGGTGCCGTTTCCCGTCGAAGATCCCGGGGCGCTTCGCTTTGCGGCGCTTTGCCGCCATCCGGTGGGCGATGCTTGATACACTCCACGCCTGCGTCAACCAGCCGATCCCATGCGCCCCGTTCCCTCATTGCTGCCCGTCCTCTTCGTCTTCCTCTGGAGCACCGGTTTCGTCGGCGCCAAGTTCGGCCTGCCGTATGCCGAACCGCTGACCTTTCTGCTCGTCCGCTACCTTCTCGTCATCGCGCTGATGACGCCGCTGGCGCTGGCGACGCGCGCCCCCTGGCCGGCCGACGCGCGCCAGGTGGCGCATATCGGCATTGCCGGATTGCTGGTGCACGCGCTCTACCTCGGTGGCGTGTTCATGGCCATCAAGGCGGGCCTGCCGGCCGGCGTGACGGCGCTGGTGGTCGGCATGCAACCGCTGCTGACCGCCTGTGGCGCCGGTTTTCTGCTCGGCGAGCGGGTTTCGCCGCGGCAGTGGCTGGGACTGTTGCTGGGTTTTGCCGGCGTGGCGCTGGTTGTCGCCCACAAACTCGGCGACCTGCCGCTGGCCGCCATGCTGCTGCCGGCCTTTGCGGCGCTGCTGGGGATCACGCTCGGCACCCTCTACCAGAAGCGTTTCTGCCCGCACTTCGATCTGCGCAGCGGTTCGGTGATCCAGTTCGTGCCGACCGCGATGGTCACCGCCCTGGTCGCCTGGCACAGCGAAAGCATGCGCATCGACTGGACGCCGCAGTTCGCCTTTGCCCTCATGTGGCTGGTGCTGGTACTCTCGGTCGGCGCCATCAGTCTGCTCAACGTGCTGATCCGCAGTGGCAGTGCGGTCAAGGTTGCCAGCCTCTTCTACCTCACGCCGCCGAGTACTGCCGTGATCGCCTGGCTGGTTTTCGGCGAAACCCTCGGCAGCCTGGCGCTGGCCGGGATGGCGCTGGCGGTGGGCGGGGTTTACCTGGCCCGGGCGCCAGGCCGATGAACGCCACCGTCCAGCCCGTGCTGCGCATCCTCGGCATCGATCCGGGCCTGCGCGTCACCGGTTTCGGCTGCATCGAAAAAACCGGCAACCGTTTGCAGTACATCGCCAGTGGCTGCATTCGCACCGACCCGGCGGACTCGCTGCCGGCTCGCCTGGGAACCATCTTCGCCGGCCTGCGCGAACTGGTCGTCCGGCTGCGACCGGATCAGGCGGCGGTCGAGATCGTTTTTGTCAATGTCAATCCCCGGTCGACGCTGCTGCTCGGTCAGGCGCGCGGGGCGGCGATCACCGCGCTGGTCGCCTGCGACATCGAGGTCGCCGAGTACACCGCGCTGCAGGTCAAGCAGGCGGTGGTCGGCAACGGCCACGCCGACAAGGTGCAGGTACAGCACATGGTGCGCCAGCTGTTATGCTTGTCGGCCAACCCGCGCGCCGACGCCGCCGACGCGCTGGCCTGTGCGATCGCGCACGCGCACGGCGGGCAGGGTTTCGGGCGCCTGGCGAGTAGCGGTCTGCGCGTTCGCAAGGGCAGACTGATGGTCGGCAAGGGTGGCGAAAAGGCCGTGGGCGAATGAGGAATGGACGATGATCAGCCGATTGACCGGGATCCTGCTGGAAAAGAATCCGCCGCAGGTGGTGGTCGATGTTCAGGGCGTCGGTTATGAACTCGACGTACCGATGAGTACCTTCTACAGCCTGCCGGGAAACGGTGAAAAGATCAGCCTGCTGACCTATCTCGCGGTGCGCGAGGACGGGCACTTTCTTTACGGTTTCGCCAGCGAAGCCGAGCGACAGGCGTTTCGCCTCCTGCTGAAAATCTCGGGAATCGGCGCCCGCCTCGCGCTCTCGGTGCTTTCCGGCCTGTCGGTGAGCGACCTCGCGCAGGTCGTGGCCCGGCAGGAAGTCGGCCGCCTGACGCGAGTGCCGGGGATCGGCACCAAGACCGCCGAACGTCTGCTGCTCGAACTCAAGGGCAAGCTCGCCGAGCCGCTGCCGGCCAGCGTCGCCGCCGTCGACGGGGTCCACGATGACATCCTCAATGCCTTGCTGGCGCTGGGTTACAATGACCGCGAAGCGGGCGCAGCGATGAAACAGCTGCCGCTCGACACCACCACCTCGGACGGCATTCGGCAGGCGCTCAAGCTGCTGTCAAGGGTCTGAATCGGCAATGAACCCCGGTCACAAACAACTCATCCAGATCGCTCTCGTCGCGCTCCTGCTGGTCGGCTGCATTGCCGTCCTGCTGCCGTTCACGGGCACCCTGCTGTTCGCCATCGTCATCTGCGTCACCACCCTGCCGGTCCGCAACCGCCTGCTCAGACTCTGTCGCGGGCGCAGCAACCTGGCGGCGCTGCTGGTGTCGATCCTGCTGCTGCTGCTGCTCGTCGCCCCGGTCGCCCTGCTCTCGGGGTCGCTCGCCGACGGCATCGAGATTGCCATTCGCTTCTTCAAGCCCTTACTGGAAAAAGGCTTGCCGACCGACCCGCCCGCCTGGCTCGCGCGACTGCCGGTCATCGGTCGCGATGCAACGGACTACTGGAACGAACTGGCGGCCAGCCGCGAGGCGATGAACGAACTGCTGCATCAGTTCGTCGAGCCCATCCGCCGGCTCGCGCTGGCGACCGCGACGCTGCTGGCGCAGGGCCTGCTGCAGCTGGTGCTGGTGATCTTCTTCGTCTTCTTCATCTTTCGCGACGCCCACATCTATGCCGACGCGCTGCACCTTGGCAGCCGGACGCTCGCCGGCGATCTCGGCGAGCGCATGCTGGCCCTGTGCGAAGGGACGGTCACCGGGGTCATGGTCGGCATCGTCGGCACGGCGGCAGCGCAGGCGATCGTGGCGATGCTCGGCTTTCTCATCGCCGGCGTTCCCGGGGTCATCATCCTGACCGTGGCCACCTTCTTCTTCTCGATGATCCCGGTGATCGGTGCGACGCTGATCTGGCTCGGGGCGGCGGTCTGGCTCTACAACGAGGGACAGGCCGGCTGGGCGGTGTTCATGCTGCTCTGGGGGATGTTCGGCATCAGCAGCGTCGACAACTTCATCAAGCCGATCCTGATTTCGCGCACCTCCAGCCTGCCCTTGCTGCTGATCGTGGTCGGTGTCTTTGGCGGTGTTCTGGTCTTCGGTTTCATCGGACTTTTCCTCGGGCCCGCGCTGCTCGCCCTCGGCCAGGTCCTGATCCGCGAGTGGCTGGCCCATGCCGATTCGGAATCGTCCACCGCAGCGACGGGGGTGCCGCGATGATCGAGAACGACGACCTCGGCAGTGTTCCGGTCGAGCGGCTGATTTCGGCCGTCTCCCGGTCCACCCAGGAAGAAGCCATCGAGCGTGCCCTGCGGCCGCGGCGGCTGGCCGATTACGTCGGTCAGACGAAGATTCGCGAACAGTTGACGATCTTCATCGAAGCGGCCAGAAAGCGCCAGGACACGCTCGATCACGTCCTCCTTTTCGGTCCACCGGGCCTCGGCAAGACGACGCTGGCCCACATCATCGCCGCCGAGATGGGCGTCAACCTGCGTTCGACGTCCGGCCCGGTGCTCGAACGGGCCGGCGACCTCGCCGCCATCCTGACCAATCTCGAACCGCACGACGTGCTGTTCATCGACGAGATCCATCGCTTGTCGCCGGTCGTCGAAGAGATCCTCTATCCGGCGCTGGAGGATTTCCAGATCGACATCATGATCGGCGAGGGGCCTTCGGCGCGCTCGGTCAAGCTCGATCTGCCGCCGTTTACGCTGGTCGGCGCGACTACCCGCGCCGGCATGCTGACCAATCCGCTGCGCGACCGTTTCGGCATCGTCTCGCGGCTCGAGTTCTACACTCCCGAAGAACTGACGCTGATCGTCAGCCGCTCGTCGCAGCTGCTCAAGGTGCCGACCGATGCCGGCGGCGCGCTCGAGATCGCCCGCCGTTCGCGGGGCACGCCGCGCATCGCCAACCGTTTGCTGCGCCGGGTCCGCGATTTCGCCGAGGTCCGGGCGAATGGGCAGATCACGCAGGAAGTGGCCGATCTGGCCCTCTTGATGCTCGACGTCGACCACGGCGGCCTCGATGTCATGGACCGCAAGTTGCTCTCGGCAGTGATCGACAAGTTTGCCGGTGGTCCGGTCGGTGTCGACAACCTCGCCGCCGCCATCGGCGAGGCGCGCGATACCATCGAGGACGTCCTCGAACCTTACCTGATCCAGCAGGGCTTTCTGCAGCGCACGCCGCGTGGCCGGGTGGCGACGGCGGCGGTCTACCGCCACCTCGGCTTGCCGGCGCTGCGCGGCGACGCGTCGGGTGATCTCTGGCAAGCCCCCTGAGGCGCGCGCTTCGTCACAAATACTTACATTCGCAAGCAGGATATTGTCCTAGAATCGGCGCCGGCCATGAGACCCCAGCAGAACACCCCCGCGTTCACCATCCCTGTCCGCATTTACTACGAAGACACCGATGCCGGTGGCGTCGTCTATTACGCGAATTATCTGAAGTTCTTCGAACGCTGCCGGACCGAATGGCTGCGCGAGGTCGGGCAGCAGCAGGCGGAGCTGCTGCGCGAAGCGGGAATCGCTTTCGTCGTTCGCAGTGTCAGCATCGAATACCTGAAGCCGGCGCGGCTCGACGACTGCCTGCTCGTCGGCCTCGAAGTGGAGAAGATCAGCCGCGCACAGATCTTCTTCCGCCAGCATGTCCGGCGGGCCGACGACGCCATTCCGGGGGGCTGGCAGGAACTGGTCCGCGGCGCCGTCCACGTCGTCTGTGTCAATGCCGCGCTGATGAAAGCCACTTCGATTCCCGCAATTCTGCGAACCAGACTGGAAGCACTGCAATGAATGTCTCGCAAGACCTCTCGATCCTGCACCTGATCCTCAACGCCAGCGCGGTCGTCCAGGTCGTCATGCTGCTGCTGGCTGGCGTTTCGTTCCTGTCCTGGTACTACATTTTCCGCAAGTGGTTCACGGTCAAGGCGGCGCGGGGGCAGACCGAACAGTTCGAACGCGACTTCTGGAGCGGGGGCGACCTCAACAGCCTCTACCAGAGCGCGATCAACGACCGTCACAGCACCGGCAGCATGGAACGGATCTTCGAAGCGGGTTTTCGTGAATTCACCAAACTGCGCAGCCAGACCAACCTCGACCCGAAAGACGTCATCGACGGCTCGCGCCGTGCCATGCGCGCCACTTTTCAGCGGGAGATGGACAGCATCGACTCGCATCTCGCCTTCCTCGCTTCGGTCGGTTCGGTCAGTCCGTATGTCGGCCTGTTCGGAACCGTCTGGGGGATCATGCATTCGTTCAGGGGGCTTGCCAACGTCGGTCAGGCGACGCTGGCCGCGGTCGCGCCGGGCATTGCCGAAGCCCTGGTGGCGACGGCCATCGGCCTCTTCGCGGCGATTCCGGCGGTGGTCGCCTATAACCGCTTCGCGCACGAGATCGACCGCCTCTCTTCGCGTTTCGAGTCCTTCATGGAAGAGTTCTCGAACATCCTGCAACGGCAAATGAGGTAAGGTCATGCGCCCACGTCGTCTGAAGAACGAAATCAATGTCGTCCCTTACATCGACGTCATGCTTGTGCTGCTGGTCATCTTCATGGTGACGGCGCCGATGATGACCACCGGCACGATCGACGTGCCTTCGGTCGGCAAGGCCGCACAGACGAAGGATGACGCCCTGCGCGTGGACGTCACCGCCGACGGGAAGTTGACGCTGGTGTTGCCGGGGAAATCCGACGGCAGGCGAGTGAGTCTCGGTGAGCTGGGGGAGGCGGTGGTGGCTGCGCAGAAGAACGCCGAGCAGGCCGTGGTCGTCGCCGGCGACAAAAAGGTCAACTATAAAGCCGTGATGGATGTGATGGCCGCGCTGCAGAAAGCGCAGATCAAACGCATCGGTCTTCTCGTCGAGCAGAACGGCCAGTGAGTTCCTGAACGGTGGAATCTGTCGAACCGATCATCCGGCCGCCGCAGGACGATCCGGCCAAATGGCCCTCGCTGGCCCTCTCCGCGACCGTCCATGTGCTGCTGATCGCGGCCCTGTTCCTCGGGGTGCAATGGAAGAGCCAGCCGCCGAGCGCGGTCGAAGTCGAAATCTGGCGCGCTGCGTCAGCGCCTTCGGTGGCGACCCAGCCCGAACCGAAACCCGAACCCAAGCCCGAACCGAAACCCGAACCGAAACCCGAACCGAAACCCGAACCCAGGCCCGAACCCAGGCCCGAACCCAAGCCCGAACCCAAGCCCGAACCCAAGCCCGAACCCAGGCCAGTGGCCAGGGCCATTGCAAAGCCCGAGCCCAAACCGCCGATCAAACCGGATATCGCGCTGAAAGACGAAAAGAAGCTCAGGGAGCCGCCGAAGAAGGAGGAGCCGAAGGTCAAGGAACCGCCGAAGAAGGAGGAGCCGAAGGTCAAGGAGCCGCCGAAGAAGGAGGAGCCGAAGGTCAGGGAACCGCCGAAGAAGGAGGAGCCGAAGGTCAGGGAACCGCCGAAGAAGGAGGAGCCGAAGGTCAGGGAACCGCCGAAGAAGGAAGAGCCCAGAACGAAGCCGGAGGCGACCAGGGACGACGCGAAACCGAAGGAAACGCCCCGGAAAGAAGCGCCCGGCACGCCGGAGCCGGTGCGACGAGCCGATCCTCGCGCTGAGCTGGCCCGCGAAATGAAGGAGCTCGAACAGCACAAGGCGGCGCTGAAAGCCGGTGAGGACCAGCGCGCCCGCGCCGACGCCGAGGCGCGGCAACGCCGGCAGTTGCAGGCGGAACAGTCATCGGCGGAAAACAGGCGGGCGCTCGCCGAGTACATGAACAACGTCCGTCGCAAGATTCGCAACAACGTCTCGCTGCCCGCCGGTATCCAGGGCAATCCGGAGGCCAGGTTCAACGTGACCCAGCTGCCGACCGGCGAGGTGCTCGAGGTCAGGCTGGTCCGGTCGAGTGGCAACGCTGCCCTCGATACGGCGGTCGAGCGGGCGATTCGCAAGTCTTCGCCCTTGCCCAAGCCTTCCCAGCCCGACCTGTTCACCCGGGATCTCGACATCCGCTACAAGCCGGACGATTAAGCGGACTGCGGCCTGGCAGACGACCGGGCCGCTCCGCGATCATTCGCCAGGCGCAAGATGACGACGCATGGTTACAAAGCAGGCGCCTGCAGACGATATAATCCCCCCCATTCTGTACTGGGACTGCCCATGTTTGATATCGAGTTCAAACTACGTCGTCTTGCGCTGCTGGCCGTCGCCACGCTGGCTTTTCTGCAAACCCCGGCAGACGCCCAACTGACGATCGAGATCACCGGTGCCGGTGCCAATCGCATCCCGGTCGCCATCGCCGAATTCGGTGGCGATGCGGCGGCCTCGCGAATCGTGACCTCGGTGATCCAGGGCGACCTCGAACGCAGCGGCCTGTTCAAGATGATCGACCCTGGCGGGGCGGTCATGACCGAGACTTCCAGCCCGGACTACGCCAACTGGAAAAACCGCGGCGCCGACGCCCTCGCCGCCGGCAGCATTGGCGCCAGTGCCGACGGTCGCCAGGAGGCCCGCTTCCGCCTTTACGACGTTCCCCAGCAAACGCCGCTGGTCGGTTCGGCGTTTGTCACTTCGAAGAGCATGTTGCGTGCCGCCGGCCACCGGATCGCCGACATCATCTACCAGAAGTTGACCGGTGAGCCGGGGATTTTCTCGACCCGCGTTGCCTATGTGGTCAGAGTCCGTGCTTCGCGTTACGAGCTCCAC
This sequence comes from Candidatus Accumulibacter jenkinsii, assembly GCA_036625225.1. GTDB lineage: Bacteria > Pseudomonadota > Gammaproteobacteria > Burkholderiales > Rhodocyclaceae > Accumulibacter > Accumulibacter jenkinsii. The sequence continues at coordinate 550,554 of JAZKUF010000003.1, forward strand.
ATCTCCGACGCGGATGGCCAGAATGCCCAGGTGGCGCTGATCTCGAAGGAGCCGATCATCTCGCCGTCGTGGTCGCCCGATGGCAGCCGCCTGGCCTACGTTTCCTTCGAGAACAAGAAGCCGGTGGTCTACGTGCACTCGCTGGCCTCGGGAAAGCGGGTCGTCGTGGCCAACTTCAAGGGCTCCAACTCGGCCCCCGCATGGTCGCCCGATGGTCGCAAGCTGGCCGTCGTGCTGAGCAAGGAGGGCGGGTCGCAGATCTTCCTCGTGAACGCCGATGGCTCGGCTGCGCAACGGCTGACGACTGCCAACGCGATCAATACCGAACCGAACTTCTCGCCTGACGGACAATCGGTTTATTTCACCTCGGATCGCGGCGGCAGCCCGCAGATCTACCGGATCGGCGTCAGCGGTGGCGAGGCGCAGCGGATCAGCTTCGAAGGCAGCTACAACGTGACGCCGCGGATTTCACCCGACGGCAGGTCGATGGCCTTCATCAGTCGGCGGGAGGGCAGTTTCCGGCTTTCCGTGATGGACCTCGCGAGCCGCCAGGTGCAGGTCCTGACCGATTCGCACAAGGATGAATCCCCGACTTTTTCGGCGAACGGCCGGATGATCCTGATTGCCACCGAGATGGGCGGCCGTGGCGTCCTCTCTGCCGTTTCGATCGATGGCCGGATCAAGCAGCGTCTTTCGATTTCGGCCGGCGATGTTCGCGAACCGGCCTGGGGCCCGTTCAATCGATGACAAGAGCTTTTTGATGCCGACTTTTCCGCTGGAGAAATTGATGAAAAAACTGATAATCCCGGCTGTTCTGGCCCTTCTCATCACCGCTTGCAGTTCGACGCCGGAGACCAGCGACCAGGCTGCTCCGGTCGAAACCCGCGGCGATGGGCCGGCGGTGGCAACGGTCACCACGGGCGGTGTTGATGGCGCCAGGTTGCCGGCGGTGCTCACCGATCCGAAAAGCATTCTCTCGAAACGCAGCGTCTATTTCGATTACGACAGCTATGAAGTCAGGTCCGAATACAAGGATCTCGTCACCGCGCACGCCAGGTTCCTGGCCGACAACCGCCAGTTCAAGATGCTGATCCAGGGCAACACCGACGAGCGGGGAAGTCGCGAGTACAACCTGGCGCTGGGTCAGAAGCGCGCCGACGCGATCCGCAAGATGTTGAGTCTGCTCGGTGTTCGCGAAGATCAGCTGGAGTCGGTCAGCCTGGGTGAAGAGAAGCCGAAGAATGAAGGCCACAACGACAGTGCGTGGGCCGAGAACCGCCGTGGTGACATGCTCTACAGCGGCGAATTCTAGGATGCCGGGAGGTTTGCTGACGCCTCGTCGAGGCGCCTGGCGCTGGTTCGCGCTGTCTCTGTTGCTGGCCGCGCTCGGCGCACACGAAGCCCGGGCCGGACTTTTCGACGACGAGGAAGCGCGTCGCCAGATCAGGGATCTGTCGATCAAGACCAACGAACGCCTCGACACCTCTGCCAAGGGGCAGATCGAACTCGCCAATCAGATTCAGGCGCTGCGCGAGGAAAACTCGCGCCTGCGGGGTCAGGTCGAGACCTTGACTCACGAACTCGAAACCGCCAGGAAGCGACAACAGGATTTCTACGTCGACCTCGACGTTCGCCTGCGCAAGCTCGAACCGCAGCCTGCGGCCAGCGCTGAAGCGAAACCCGCCGAGGAGAGCAAGCCACCGGTCGAGGCAGTGCGCAAGGCCGTCAGTGATCCGGCAGCCGAAACCCGCGAATACGAAGCGGCGCTCAATCTGTTCCGGGCGAACAAGCTCAAGGAAGCGGCAGCGGCTTTCGAGGCTTTTGCCCGCGCGCATCCCGACAGCACCCTGACGCCCGGCGCCTATTACTGGCTGGGCAACGCGCATTACTCGCTGCGTGACTGCAAGAGGGCGATCGAGGCCCAGCGCATGGTGGCCAGTAAGTGGCCGGCCAATGCCAAAGCGCCCGACGCGCTGCTCAATGTCGCGACCTGCCAGCAGGAGCTCGCCGATGGCAAAGGCGCGAAGAGTACGCTCGACGCGCTGGTGGCGAAGTATCCGGACAGTACGGCCGCTGCCACCGCCCGGCAGCGGTTGAAGAAATAGGCGAGTGAAGGCATCGCGGTGAGACCGCTGGCGCTGAAGATCAGCGAGATTTTTCTGTCCCTGCAAGGGGAAAGCTCACGCGTCGGGCTGCCGACCGTTTTCGTGCGCTTGACCGGTTGCCCGCTGCGCTGCGTCTGGTGCGACACCGCTTACGCTTTCAGCGGCGGCCAGACGATGGCGCTGCCGGAGATTCTTGCCGAGGTCGCGGGCCATCAGGTGCGCTACGTCTGCGTCACGGGAGGCGAGCCGCTGGCGCAGGCCGCGTGTCTGCCGCTCTTGAGCGAACTGAGTGATGCCGGTTACGCGGTGTCGCTCGAAACCTCCGGCGCCCTCGACATCGCTGGCGTCGACGCACGGGTTTCCCGCATCGTCGATCTGAAGGCGCCGGGTTCCGGCGAATCCGAGCGGAATCGCTGGCAGAATCTGCCGCTGCTCACCGCCAACGATGAGCTCAAGTTCGTCCTCAGGGACCGGGCCGACTACGAGTGGGCGCGACAACTGATTGCCGACCGTGAACTCGCCACGCGCTGCCCGGTGCTCTTCTCTCCGGTCGCCGGTGAACTGGCGGCGACGCTCCTCGCGGACTGGATTGTCGCCGATCGGCTGCCGGTCCGTTTTCAGGTGCAACTGCACAAGATTCTCTGGGGTAACCTGCGCCGCAGGTAATTTGCGAGAGGCCCGAACCATGGCCGACGAGCGCCGCCAGTATTCGAGAATCGCCTTTGCTGCCCCGGCGCGCCTGCTGCTGGGTGAGCAGGCGTTGCCGGTGGAGGTGCTGGACCTGTCCCAGAAAGGGGCGCTGCTGCGTTTGCCGGATCTGGCTGATCCTGTTCCTCTGGCAGTGGGGACGGCTGCCGTTCTTGACCTTCCCCTCTTCGACCGGAAAGCGGTATATTGGCCACCCCATGACCCCTCAATCATTGTCTGACGGCAAGCCGGCCGTCGTCCTCCTGTCCGGCGGGCTCGATTCGGCGACCACGCTGGCGCTCGCCCGCGCCGACGGTTTCGCCTGCTATTGCCTGTCGATCGACTACGGTCAGCGGCATCGCGCCGAACTGCAGGCCGCGGCGGCGGTGGCCGAAGCGCTCGCCGCCAGCGAGCACCGGGTGCTGCGCCTGCAACTCGACAATTTCGGCGGTTCGGCCCTCACCGACGAGACCATCGCCCTCCCGGTCGACGGCGTCCAGGCCGGAATTCCGGTCACCTATGTGCCGGCACGCAATACCGTCATGCTGGCGCTGGCGGTCGCCTGGGCCGAGGTTCTGACGAGCCGCGACATCTTTGTCGGCGTGAACGCGGTCGACTATTCCGGTTATCCGGACTGCCGGCCCGAGTTCATCGAGGCTTTCGAAAGGATGGCCAATCTCGCCACCCGCGCCGCCGTCGAAGGCGCGCCGCTGCGTATCCACGCGCCGCTGATCCGGCTCAGCAAGGCAGAGATCATCGCCCGTGGTCTTGAACTCGGTGTGGACTATGGCCTGACGGTGTCGTGTTATCAGGCCGATGCCGACGGGCGCGCGTGCGGGGTCTGTGATTCGTGCCGGCTGCGGCGCGCGGGTTTTGCTTCGGTCGCTGGCGGCGACCCGACGCGCTATGCCGCCTGAAGGGCAGGCACCGGCCCGGCCACGTGCAGCGCACTCCCGCCGAGCACCGCGCCGGCCGTTCGCCTGTCGCGATCGGCTCCACTTGGTGTCAGGCGCTGCCTCCGCCCGCTTCCGGGCGGCGCGCGACGAGCACCTTGTCTACCCGGTTCTGGTCCATATCGACCACTTCGAAACGCAGCCCGCCGGACTCGACGTAATCCGAGGCCAGCGGAATCCGGCCGAGGACGTACATGACGAAACCGCCGAGGGTATTGAATGCGTTCTCGTCTTCGCCAGGCAGTTCGCTCCGGATGCCGAGAACCGCTTTCAGACGTTCGATCGTCACGCTGCCATCGACCAGCCACGAGCCGTCTTCGCGAACGACCAGATCGTGTTCTTCCGGTGCATCCGAAGTCGGCAGGTCACCGACGATCGAGGTCAGCACGTCGGTCAGCGTCACCAGACCCTGCAGGCCGCCGTATTCGTCCACCATCAGCGCACACTGCTGACGCGCCCGCCGGAAGGTCTCGAGCAGCTGCTGTGTCGTCACACTGGCAGGGACGTAGAGCGCCGGCTTGACGAAAGCCTCGATCGACAGCGGCTCGCCACGGATGAATCCCTTGAGCAGATCGCCGGTGCGCAAGACGCCGACGATCTGCTCAAGCCCGTCACGGCAGACGACGATCCGCTTGTATGGACTCGCGGCGAGACGCTCTCGGATTTCCTCGTCGCTGGCGTTCAGGTCGAGCAGGTAGATGTCCTTGCGGTGGGTCATGATCGCATCGATGCGCTGTTCGTCCAGGCGCAGTACGTTGGAAACGATGGCCTGCTCGCTGGCGTGGAAGACGCCGGCTTCGGCGCCCTGGCCCATCAGTTCCTTGATCTCGTCGTCGGTCACTGACGACAGCTGCTTGTGCCGGGCACCGAGCAGCCGCAACAGCAGGTCGGACGACGACGAGAGCAGCCGCACCAGCGGGCTCGCCAGGCGCGAGAGCAGGTTCATCGGCCGGGCAATCAGCGAGGCGATGCGCTCCGGTGCCAGCAGTCCGAGGCGTTTCGGCACCAGTTCGCCAATCACCACCGAGCAATAGGTCACGCTGACGACGACCATGGTCAGCGCCAGCCCACCGGCGTAGGGCGCCAGCAGCGGAAAGGCGCTCAGCCAGCTGGCCAAAGGTGCCGACAGCCTCGCTTCGCCGATCGCGCCACTGAGGATGCCGACCGTGGTGATGCCGACCTGAACGGTGGAGAGAAAGATCGATGGCTCGTTCTGCAGCGCGAGCGCCGAGCGGGCACCCGCGTGGCCGTCGTCGGCGAGCTTCTTCAAGCGGGAGGGTCGCGAAGAAACGAGCGCGATCTCCGACATCGCGAGGACGCCGTTGAGCACGATCAGGAAGAGCAGCAGAGCAATGTCCATGCGTTGGGTTCAATATCCGAAGTCAGTCGGGAGGGTGGCGAGGCCGCTGCCGATGCCGGTGGCCGCGCCCCGGGTTGCGACCCCGGCGCCTGCACCCGAAGCGTCACCGCCAGACCATTATAAGGGTCTTCCAGGAGGCTGACCCGGCTGCTGTCGAAGGACCGGCGGCGGCTTCCGGAAGCGCTCCGGTATGGCTCTTGCCGGTCGATGAGCCAATTGATTTAAGGTTAAAAGCAAGGATTGGGTCGAGCCGGTGAGCAGCCGGAAAGTGGGCGCCCGGTTGCCTTTCTTGTCCTGGACATTTGCGAAGCGGGTTGACAAATCCAGATTAATCAATAGACTGCGCCAACTCCAGAAGCAAAAAACTACTTCGCAGCCACTCGGCTGCATTCTCGCCGCTCTGTTCGCAGGCTGTCTCAGCGAATGGAGTTCCGGCCTCAGGGGCAGTATCCCCGCAGTATTCGAGGCTTTGCACCCGCCTGCAACCGGCCATCGTCGAGCCGTTCTTTTGGCCCGATGACCAAAGTGAAGGAGAGAGCATGTCCGCAACAATCGTACTTAGAGGTCTTTCGGGGCGTCGTATCGACGCCAGTTCCAGTTTCGTTCAACACAGCCTGATCATTGTCGGCCTGATGCTCGCGCTCGGCGTTCTCAAACCCTGGGTCAGCACGCGTGAGGTGGCCGAACCGGCGCCCGCGGTCGTCGAGTTGGCACCGGCTGGCGAAGCGAGGGTGACGGAAACCGGCAAAGCCGCACCCGCACCCGCACCCGCACCCGCACCCGCACCCGCACCCGCAGCGCTGCCGCTCCGGCTGCAACGCGCCCTCGACTTCGTCTCGCGTCGTTATCGGGTGGCCCCGGAAGCGCTGGTGCCGGTCTTCGAAGCTGCCCAGGCGGTAGGCCGGGAGCGCCGGGTCGACCCGCTGCTGATCATTGCCATCATCGGCATCGAGTCCCGCTTCAATCCCTTCGCCGAAAGCGGCGTCGGTGCCCAGGGTCTGATGCAGGTGATTCCCGGCTACCATCTGGACAAGGTGCCGCAGGGCGCCGGCGAGCAGCCTTTTCTCGACCCGGTGACCAACATTCAGGTCGGCGTCCATGTCCTCGAGGAAGCGATCCGCTGGCGCGGCAGCCTGACGGCCGGCCTGCAGCATTACGGCGGCGCCCCGGAAGACCCGGAGACCCGTTACGCACACAAGGTGCTGGCCGAGAAGGAGCGCCTCGAGCAGGCGGCACGGCGAGCTTCGGCGGCACGCGTCTGATCGCTCAGGCGGTTTGTCCGGGAATCGGCTCGGTGACCACGCCGGCGCCCGCGATGCGGCGGATCGCCTGGCGGGCCTCGACCGAGAGGACCAGTTCGGCGTGGGCGAGCGGGGTCATCAGGCGCTGATCGAAATGGAGTTGGCCGCTTTCATCCTCGTGCAGGAATTCGGCTTCGATGAGGTTGCTGATGAAAGCCGAAAAGGTGGCCTTCTCGGGAAACTCCGGCGTGTTGAAATCGTACAGCAGCGATAGCCGCCGGGCCAGCAGGTGGCAGTGGTTCTCGAGCGCCTGACGGCTCAAGCGGCCGCTACCGTGTCGATCGAGCACCGACAGGGTGAGAAAGTGGCGTTCGAGCAGCGGGCGAATGGTTTCACCGAGCAGATGCAGTTCGACCGATTCCTCGCTGATCGGATCGGGCGCGGCGAGGGCGCCTGATCCTGCCGAGCGGAGCAGCAGGCCGCGCGCCAGCAGGACCGCGACCACCGCTGCGCTGGCCGCCGGCAGTTCATCGACTCGCCAGCGCAGGAATAGCTCGGCGCGCATCAGGGCGCCGATGCCATTCACCGCTTGTGTGACGCGCGCCGCATCCAGGCGGCGGTTGTGGCTCAGCAGGCAGGCGATCAGGGCGGGCAGGGCGAAGAGGTGAAGGACGTTGTTGCGAAAGTACGCCAGCAGGGGCGCCTGTTCCTGGGGCACCCGGATCAGGTCGCCGAGCGGATCGGCAAAGCGCTCGACGACGGCGAGCCGCTCGGCGTAAGCGACGATCTGCGCTGGCGCCAGCATGCAGGCGATGCTGGTCGGCGCGTACGGCGCCTCGCGGGCGAGCGCCTGGTAGTGTCCGATCAAACGTCGCAGGGCGTGTTCGTCGCAGGTATGCTTGGCCGTGGCCAGCAGCGCCAGCGCCATCAGGTTGACCGGATTGATCACCGCCGCGTCGTTGATCCGTCGCGCGAGTTCGGCTGCCGCGTCGCGGGTGGCGGCGCGCGCCCAGGGCGACTGCGCCGCGTCGTCTTCCTCGCGCCAGCCGGCATGCTGCGCATCGAGAAAGCCGGCCAGCGCCAGCGGTTCGCCGAAGTTCACATGCACCTTGCCAAAAACCCGACGGATGCCGCGCACACTCCTCAGGAGGCCCCACAGCGATTCACCCTGCTTGGGTCTGCCGGCCAGTTCCCCGAGATAGGTGCGGCCTTCGATGACTTTCTCGTAGCCGAGGTAGACCGGCACGAAAACCAGCGGGCGTGCATGTGCACGGATGAAGCTCTGGAGGGTCATGCCGAGGATGCCGGCTTTCGGCGTCAACATGCGTCCGCTGCGGCTGCGTCCGCCTTCGATGAAGTACTCGACCGGAAAGCCGCGCGCCAGCATCAGGTGCAGGTATTCCTGGAAGACTGCGGCATACAGCGGCTCGCCCTTGAAGCTGCGGCGGAGAAAGAAGGCGCCGCCATGGCGCAGCAGCCGGCCGATCAGCGGCAGGTCGAGGTTGGCGCCGGCAGCGATATGCGGCGGCGTCAGCCCCTGGCGGAGAATGACGTAGGACAGCAGCAGATAGTCGATGTGGCTGCGGTGGCAGGGGACGTAGACGATCTCGTGGCCGGCGGCGATGCGCGTCACGACGTCGAAGCGATGCAGTTCGATGCCGTCGTAAAGGCGCGTCCACAGCCAGGCGAGGAACAGTTCGAGCGCCCGCACGACCCCGTAGGAATAATCGGAAGCGATCTCGAGGGCGAAGCCGGCGGCCCGGGACCGGGCTTCGCCGGGCGAGATGCCGTGGCTGGCCACTGCGCTGGCGATCGCCGCGCGCACCGCCTCGCCGGCGAGGACGGCATGGACCTGGGTGTGGCGGTGCGAGAGGTCGGGGCCGATCGCCATCTGGCGCTGGCGGCGAAAATGGACGCGCAGGATGCGCGACAGCTTGCGCAGCGCCGCTTCCTCGGCGAGTCCGCCCTGCACGAAATCGCGCAGCGAGATCGGTGGGTTGTAACGCACCAGCAGGTGGCGGCCGTGTAACAGGATGGCCAGCATTTGCCGCCAGGCGCCGGGCGGCCGCCAGGTTTCGGAGAACAGCGCCTTGAGTACCGAATCCTGCTTGTCCGGGCTGCGCCCCCAGAGAATGACCACCGGCACCAGCTGCACATCGAGTGCCGGGTCGGCCACCGTCTGGCTGATCAGCCTGGCCAGCAAGGGCGGGTAGCCGCGGTCGACGCGCCGCCGGCCCGCCAGACGACGGTCACGATTGAGGAAAAAGAAGGATCGCGGCAGGCGCTGCGTGCCGAGCATGAGCGGCAGCTCGGCCCGCGGCAGGCCGGCGCGCCGCGATTCTTCGACGAGCACCAGCAGGTTCGACAGATGCCTGTCCTGCAGGACGTAGCAGACCGGTTTCGCGGCGTCGAGACGCAGTTCCTGCGGTTTGTCCGGAAAGACCGAACTGCGTACCCAGGAGTAGAGCAGGCGGCGAGCCAGCGGCATCAACCAGTCGCCAGGCCGGAAGGGCTGGGGCACGGCGCGGCGCCGTCGAGGGCAGGCGCCTTATTCCTCCTCGGCGACCTTGTGCTGCGCCGCGAGTTGCTGCTGCAGGGTCGGCGGTACCTGCGCGTAGTGCGAAAAGGTGATGTTGTAGGAGCCCTGGCCGCCGGTCAGCGATTTGAGGCGCGACTGATAGCCTTCGAGTTCGGCCAGCGGCACTTCGCCGGTGATCGCCATCACCCCCGGCCCGCGCAGCTGGGTGCCGGTGAGATGGCCGCGCTTGCTCGAAAGATCGCCGGTCAGGTCGCCGGTCACGGCCTCCGGGGCGAGGATTTCGATATCCACCACCGGTTCGAGGATGATCGGCCGGGCAGCCCGTATCGCCTCCATCGTCGCTTTGCGGGCCGCGGTGAAGAAGGCGATGTCCTTGCCATCGACCGGGTGGGTCTTGCCGTCGTGCACGGTGACGCGCAGATCCTCGACCGGAAAACCGGCCACCACGCCGTCGGCCAGCGCCTGGTGAACGCCTTTCTCGACCGCCGCCATGAAGACGCCGGGAATGACGCCGCCCTTGACGATATCGACGAACTCGAAACCCGCGCCGCGTTCGCGCGGCTCGACGCGCAGCATCACCTCGCCGAACTGGCCGGCGCCGCCGCTTTGCTTCTTGTGCCGACAATGCCCTTCGGCGGCGACCGTGATGGCTTCACGATAGGCGATCTGCGGCGCGCTGGTGTCCAGTTCGAGCTTGTACTGCTGGGCGAGGCGGGTCAGCTTGGCGCGCAGGTGCATCTCGCCAAGGCCGCGAATCACCGTTTCGTTGCTGGTCGGATGACGTTCGACCCGGAAGCAGGGGTCCTCGACTTCGAGCTTGTGCAGGATCTCGAACAGTCGTTGCTCGTCGGCCTTGCGCCGGGCATGCACGGCGAGGCCGTGCATGGGCTGCGGAAATTCGAGGGGTTTGAGGTAGATCTGGTCTTCGTCATGCGAATCATGGAGCACGCAGTCAAAGTCGATCTCGTCCACCTTGGCGATGGCCCCGAGGTCGCCCGGCACCAGGGTGTCGGCCTCGACATACTCCTTGCCCTGCAGGCGATAGATGTGGCCGACCTTGAACGGTCGCTTGCCGTCGCCGACAAAGAGCTGCGAGTCTTTCCGGATCGTTCCCTGATGGACGCGGAAGACGCCGACCTTGCCGATGAAGGGATCGCTGACGACCTTGAAGACATGCGCCAGGACGTGCTTGCCCGGGTCGGGGTCGGCCTCGAAAGCCACCCCCTGTCCGCCGGGCTGGCGGCGATAGAAGGGCGGCGGGTTGCCTTCGCCGGGATGGGGTGCCAGTTTCGCGAGGACGTCGAGCAGCTGCGGGATGCCGGCTCCGGTTTTCGCCGAAACGAAGAGGATCGGAATCAGGTGGCCCGCGCGCAGCGCTTTCTCGAAAGGCAGATGCAGTTCGTCCAGACCCGGATCGACCCCTTCCTCGAGGTAACGGGCCAGCAGATCCTCGTCTTCCTCGACGATCTGATCGATCAGCGCGCGGTGCGCCGCCGCCACCGAAGCAAAATCACTTTCGCCGTCGTCATGGCCGAGGAGTTCGACGACTTCGCTCGCCTGTCTGACCGGCAGGTCGAGCAACATGCATTGCCGACCGAAGCGCTCCCGGATGTTGCCGACCAGCGCCGGCAGATCGACGTTGTCGGCGTCGATCTTGTTGATCACGATCATCCGGCAGACCCCGCGGGCTGCTGCCAGTTTCATCATCCGTTCGCTGGCCAGTTCGATGCCGTTTTGCGCGCTGATCACCACGAGGGCGGTGTCCACGGCCGCGAGCGCCCCGATCGCCTGCCCGGCGAAGTCGGGAAAGCCGGGCGTATCGATCAGATGAACCTGCACTCCCTGCCAGGAAAGGCTCGCCAGCGCCGCATTCAGCGAATGACCTAATTCCTTCTCCTGCGGATCGAAATCGCAGACGGTGCTGCCTTTTTCGACGGCCCCGCGGCTGCTGATCGCGCCCGCTGCAGCGAGCAGGCTCTCGGCCAGTGTGGTCTTGCCTGCGGCCCCGTGGCCGACGAGAGCGACAGTGCGAAGGTTGTTGCTGGCGGTCTGGCCCATTCCTCATCTCCCATTCAAGTCGAAAGCACGTCGCAGCGGCAGGGGTAGCCACATGGCATGGTGGCTGGCGTGCTGCAGACATTCTACCCCTGCCGCTTGCCAATCGCTTGCCCGTCGCTGCCTGCCGGCACGGCGGACCAGCAGCTTCACTTTCAGGCCCAAAGCAGTTTTGTGTAAACCGCGCGACTCGGATAAAGTGACGCGCTTTACGTTGACCCACATCGCATCAGGAGACCGCATGGAAAACGATCAGCGTCAGGCCGATCTTCGCGAGGCAGCCCTCGAGTATCACCGCTGCCCCACCCCGGGCAAGATCGCTGTCCAGCCCACCAAGGGGCTGAACAACCAGCTCGATCTGGCGCTCGCCTATTCGCCGGGTGTCGCCTACGCCTGCCATGCGATCGTCGACGATCCGGGAACGGTCAGCCTCTACACCTCGCGCGCCAACCTGGTCGGCGTGATTACCAACGGCACGGCGGTGCTCGGGCTCGGCAACATCGGGCCGCTCGCCGCCAAGCCGGTGATGGAAGGCAAGGGCTGCCTGTTCAAGAAGTTTGCCGGCATCGATGTCTTTGACATCGAGCTCGCGGAGAGCGAGCCGGATCGGCTGATCGACCTGATCGCCGCCATGGAGCCGACCCTTGGCGGCATCAATCTGGAAGACATCAAGGCGCCGGAGTGTTTCTACATCGAAGCCCGACTGAAGGAGCGGATGTCGATTCCGGTCTTTCACGACGACCAGCACGGGACGGCCATCATTTCGGCGGCCGCCATCCTGAACGCGCTCAAGGTCACCGGCAAGGCGATTGCCGAGGTGACGGTGGTCTGTTCGGGTGCCGGTGCCGCGGCCATCTCGTGCCTCAACCTGTGGTGTGATCTCGGCGTCCGGCGCGAGAACATCATCGTTTGCGACTCGAAAGGGGTGGTCTACGTCGGCCGCGACGCGCAGATGGAACCGACCAAGGCGCGCTATGCGCGCGCCACCGACGCCCGCACGCTCGCCGATGCGCTGGTCGGCGCGGATGTCTTTCTCGGGCTGTCGGCCGCCGGCATCCTGCAGCCCGCGATGCTCGCGACCATGGCCGCGCAGCCGATCGTTTTTGCGCTTGCCAATCCGACACCGGAGATCATGCCCGAGCTGGCGCGGGAAGTCCGTCCCGACGTGATCATGGCCACCGGTCGTTCCGACTATCCCAACCAGGTGAACAATGTCCTCTGCTTCCCGTTCATCTTCCGCGGTGCGCTCGATGTCGGCGCGACCGGCATCAACGAGCAGATGAAGATGGCCTGCGTCAGGGCCCTGGCGGCCATGGCGCAGGAAGAAGTGAGCGACGAGGTGGCGATGGCCTATCCCGGCGAGCAACTCACCTTCGGCCCGGAGTACCTGATTCCCAAGCCCTTCGACCCGCGTCTGATCACCACCATTGCCCCGGCAGTGGCCGAGGCGGCGATGGCTTCAGGCATCGCGACGCGACCGATTGCCGATCTCAAAGCCTATCGCGAGAAGCTCAGAGACTTCGTCTACCGGACCGGCGTCGGCATGCGCGCAGTCTTTTCGGCCGCCAAGCGCGGCCGCCGCACGCGTATCGTCTATCCGGACGGCGAGGAAGAGCGGATGCTGCGTGCCGCCCAGATCATCATCGATGAAGGGCTGACGCGGCCGATCCTGATTGGCCGTCCGGACGTGATTGCGGCGCGGCTGCTGCGGATCGGCTCGAAGCTGACGGCCGGCACCGATTTCGAGGTCGTCGATCCCAACAGCGACAGCCGCTACAAGGAATGCTGGATGGCCTATCACCAGCTGCGCAAGCGTCAGGGAGTGACGATGAACATCGCCAAGACCCGCTTGCGCAACAACAATACGATCATCGGCGCCATGCTGATCCGCCTGGGCTACGCTGATGGAATGATCTGCGGTCTGTCCGGTCGTTTCGGCCATCACCTGCGTCAGGTCGATGAAATCATCGGCAAGGCGCCGGGCTGCACGACCATGGCGGCGATGACGCATCTGTTGTTGCCGGGTCGCGCCCTCTTTCTCTGCGACACGCACGTCAATCCGGATCCCGATGCCGCCCAACTCGCCGAGATTACCCTGATGGCCGCCGAAGCGGTTCGTCGCTTCAAGATTCGGCCGAAAGTGGCACTCCTGTCGCATTCGAACTTCGGCTCCTCGCAGACGGCGTCGGCGCGCAAGATGAGCGAGGCACTGGCGATCATCCGCAGCCGGGCGCCCGATCTTGAAGTGGACGGCGAGATGCACGGCGACAGCGCGCTCTCGGAAGCGATCCGCAAGCAGTCGGACCCGGAGTCTACGCTTTCGGGTGAAGCCAACGTGCTGGTGATGCCCAACCTCGACGCCGCCAACATCTCCCACCATCTGCTCAAGATGACCGGCGGTGACGGGATGGCGGTCGGTCCGATCCTGCTCGGCGCCGCCCGCCCGGTACATGTCCTGTCGCCGACCTCGACGGTTCGCCGAGTCGTCGATATGACCGCCCTGGTGGTGGTGGACGCGGCCAGCAAGTAGGGGGCGCAAGGCCTCTGCAGCCGGTGGCCGGTGAACTTCGCCGCGCGCCACCGGTGAGGCCGCCCGTACCGCCGGCGGGCTGTCCGGCGAGCGCCGGAAAAGGGTGCATCGGCGCCGGCAGACGGCCGTGCCCTGCTTTACAAAAGTCCCTTGTCCATGCATCATCCGGCAGGCTCCCGGAAGTGATGGGGCATGATGGTCCACCCCGCGTTGCAAGGACCGATCGCGAAAAATGGCAGCCAATCTGCAACAATCACCGCTTAGCGGTTTTGCTCGTGCACTGGTACAAGCCGGCCGACTCAGGGAAGCCGAAGCCGAGTCTTTGCTTGCCCAGGCGGCCGCAAGGAAGACCTCTCTGATCGAACAGGTCGTCAGCGCGAAAAAAGCGACCTTTCTCGAAATGGCACGTTTCGCTGCCGAAAAGTTCGGCTATCCGCTGCTCGACCTGGCCGCGTTCGATGATGCGAACATTCAGAAGAACGCGATTGACCGCAAGCTGATCCTGACGCATCGCGTGGTGCCATTGCACAAACGCGGCAACCGTCTGGCCATCGCCATCGCTGACCCGACCAACCTGCGGGCGCTCGACGAGATTCGCTTTCAGACCGGCCTGGCGCTCGATCCGGTGATCGTCGAGGAAGACAAGCTGGGCCCGCTGGTCACTCGCCTGTCCGAATCGGCCGAGGAAACCCTGAGGAGTTTCTCCAGCGAGGAGATCAACCTCGAGTTTTCCGACGAACAGGCGCAGGACAAGGCAGAGGAGGCGGCCAGCCTCGAAGTCGATGACGCGCCGGTGGTCAGGTTCATTCAGAAGATGATGCTCGACGCGATCAGCGAGGGCGCCTCCGACATCCATTTCGAGCCCTACGAAAAAAGCTATCGCGTTCGCTTTCGCACCGACGGCATCCTGCGCGAGGTCGCCGCGCCACCGCTCGTGATCAAGGAGAAGATCGCTTCCCGGATCAAGGTCATTTCGCGCCTCAACATCGCCGAGAAGCGGGTACCCCAGGATGGCCGCATGCGTCTGGTGTTGTCGAAGACTCGCTCGATCGACTTTCGCGTCAGCACCCTGCCGACCATGTACGGCGAGAAGATCGTCCTGCGCATCCTCGACCCGGCGAGCGCCAGTCTGGGGATCGATGTCCTCGGCTATGATCCCGAACAGAAGGTGCTCCTGCTTGATGCCATCCATCGGCCCTACGGCATGATCCTGGTCACCGGTCCGACCGGTTCGGGGAAGACCGTCTCGCTCTACACCTGTCTCAACATTCTCAATCGGCCAGGGGTCAACATCGCGACCGCCGAAGACCCGGCCGAAATTCCCTTGCCGGGGATCAATCAGGTCAACGTCGACGACAAGGCCGGGCTGACCTTTCCGATCGCCCTCAAGGCCTTTCTTCGCCAGGATCCCGATATCATCATGGTCGGCGAGATTCGTGACATCGAGACCGCCGAGATCGCGATCAAGGCCGCGCAGACCGGCCATATCGTTCTCTCGACCCTGCACACCAACGATGCGCCGGCGACGCTGACCCGCCTGATGAACATGGGCATCCCGACCTTCAACCTCGCTTCGAGCATTTTGCTGATTACTGCGCAGCGCCTGGTTCGTCGCTTGTGCACCTGCAAGAAACCGCTCGACACGCCGATCGAGACGCTGCTCAATGCCGGCTTCCGGGAAAGCGACCTCGATGGCAACTGGCTGCTCTACGGCCCGGCCGGATGTGATCGCTGCAAAGGCAGCGGTTACAAGGGGCGGGTGGGGCTGTATGAAGTCATGCCGGTGACTGAAGCGATTCAACGCATCATCATGGCCAATGGAACGGAACTCGATATTGCAGCCCAGGCGAGAAGGGAAGGGGTCAATGATCTTCGTCGTTCGGGTTTGCTGAAGGTCAGGCAAGGGCTGACGTCGCTCGACGAGGTCCTCGGCAGTACCAACGGTTGAAGAAGAGGGAAGTATGGCCACCGCAGCGAGACCGATCAGGAAGACCGCCTCCGAAGTCAAGGAACATGTCTTTCTCTGGGAGGGGAAGAACAAGGCCGGGAAGGTCGTCCGTGGCGAGCAGCGTGCTTCCAGCCAGACCGTTGTCCAGGCTACGCTGCGCCGCCAGGGGATCCTGGTCAGCAAGATTTCGAAACAGCGCTTCAAGGGCGGACGGCAGATCACCGACAAGGAGATCACGCTGTTTACGCGCCAGCTGGCGACCATGATGAAAGCCGGCGTTCCGCTGCTGCAGACTTTCGAAATCGTTGGCCGCGGGCATGACAATCCGGCGGTCGGCAAGCTCCTGCTCGACATCAAGGCGGATGTCGAGACCGGCAGTTCGCTGTCGCAGGCCTTCCGCAAATATCCGCTGCAATTCGACCCCCTGTACTGCAACCTGGTCGCCGCCGGCGAACAGGCCGGCATTCTGGAGACGCTTCTCGATCGCCTGGCCAATTACAAGGAAAAGATGATCGCCATCCGGTCGAAGATAAAATCGGCCCTGTTCTATCCGGTGGCCATCATCGTCGTCGCCTTCATCATTACCGCGGTGATCATGATCTTCGTCATTCCGGCATTCAAGGAAGTTTTCAAGAGCTTCGGTGCCGACCTGCCGACTCCGACGCTGATCGTCATCGGCATGTCGGATTTCGTGGTCGAATGGTGGTGGGCCCTGTTTGGCGGCATCGGCGGCGTGATCTACGCCTTCTTCTATACCTGGAAGCGATCGGAAGTCATGCAGATCGCTTTCGACCGGCTCTTTCTGCGCTTGCCGGTCTTTGGCGACATCATTCGCAAATCGGTGATCGCCCGCTGGACACGGACTCTGGCG
Organism: Candidatus Accumulibacter jenkinsii; assembly: GCA_036625225.1. Classification (GTDB taxonomy): domain Bacteria; phylum Pseudomonadota; class Gammaproteobacteria; order Burkholderiales; family Rhodocyclaceae; genus Accumulibacter; species Accumulibacter jenkinsii. The sequence goes on from JAZKUF010000003.1 coordinate 566,843, forward strand.
ACCATGTTCGCCGCCGGGGTGCCGTTGGTCGAGTCACTCGAATCGGTCGGCGGTGCGGCCGGCAACTATGTCTACAAATCGGCGACCCGGCAGATCCAGAGCGAGGTGAGCACCGGTACCAGCCTGACCTCGGCAATGCAGAATACCGAACTCTTCCCGAACATGGTCAATCAGATGGTGGCGATCGGCGAGGAATCGGGTGCGCTCGATGCCATGCTCGGCAAGGTTGCCGATTTCTTCGAGGCCGAGGTCGACGATGCGGTCGAAGCGCTGGCGAGCCTGATGGAACCGATCATCATGGTGGTTCTCGGGGTGCTGATCGGTGGCATGGTGATTGCAATGTACCTGCCGATCTTCAAACTCGGCGCCGTGGTCGGATAATGCTCGTCGCCGACCCCACCCTGTTCCCCGTCATCGCCGGCCTGCTGGGGCTGCTGATCGGCAGTTTCCTCAACGTCGTCAGCCATCGCTTGCCAAAGATGATGGAGCGCGACTGGCGGGTGCATTGCGCCGAACTGCGCGGCGAACCGCTGCCGCCACAGGCGCCGTTCTCTCTGCTGCGGCCACGCTCGCACTGTCCGGCCTGTGGGCAGGTCATCCGCGCCATCGAGAACATCCCGATTCTGAGCTGGCTCGTTCTGCGCGGCCGCTGTTCGGCTTGCCAGGCGCCGATCTCGCCACGCTATCCGCTGGTCGAGGCGAGCAGCGGCCTGCTTTGCGCCTTCGCCGCGTTTCATTTCGGTTTCGGCGCCGCTACGTTCGGTGCCATGCTGCTCATCTGCTGTCTGATCGCGCTCACCTGCATCGACTTCGACACCCAACTCCTGCCCGACGCGATCACCCTGCCGCTGCTCTGGGCGGGCTTGCTGTTCAACGTCTTCGTCACCTACACCGACCTGCAGTCGGCAGTGATCGGTGCGGTGGCGGGTTATCTCTCGCTGTGGTCGGTCTACTGGGCGTTCAAGCTGACCACGGGCAAGGAGGGCATGGGGTATGGCGACTTCAAGCTGCTTGCCGCTCTCGGCGCCTGGCTGGGATGGGAGATGCTGCCCTTGACCATTCTGCTTTCGTCACTGCTCGGCGCGGTGGTCGGCATCGCGCTGATCGTGGTCGCCAAACGCGGGCGCCATATCCCGATCCCTTTCGGCCCTTACCTTGCCGCGGCGGGTCTCCTCGCGCTGTTCTGGGGCAGGCCGCTGACCAGCGCCTACATTGGTCTGCTCTAGCCTTCCGGCGTCCCCTGCGTCCTCGGAGGAACCGCCAAAGCTTCGCCCTTGTCGCGTATAATGATTGTTTTTCCAGTGCTTTTTGAAGGTTAGTCATGCCGATCTATGCTTATCGCTGCACCTCCTGTGGTTTCGAAAGAGATCATCTGCAAAAACTCAGCGACCCGCTCCTTGAGCTTTGTCCGCAATGCGGCGAGGCCAGCTATCGCAAGCAGGTGACCGCGGCCGGCTTCCAGTTGAAAGGCAACGGCTGGTACGCCACCGACTTCAAGGGCGGCAACAAGCCGGCTCCGAGCGAGCAAGCGAAGAGTGCGGAGAGTGCTGAGAGCGCGCAGGCTGCCGGGAGTGCGGAAAAGACGACGAGTACGGCGAGTGCCGGGAGCAGCGCAAGCAAAGCCGGCACGGCGGGTGTGCCCGCTTCCGCCAGCCCCACCGGAGCCAGTGCGTGCGCCGGCAACTGATCAAACGCTATTTCATTACCGGTTTGCTGATCTGGGTGCCGCTGGCGATCACCGCCTGGGTGCTGGTCCTGATCGTCGGCACCATGGATCAGTCGCTGCGCCTGCTCCCCGAAGCGATCCACCCGCGCAGCCTTTTCGGCTTCGACCTGCCGGGGGTCGGCGCGATCCTGACCTTGCTGATCATCGTCGTCACCGGTCTGCTCGCCGCCAACTTCATCGGCCAGCGTCTGGTCGTCTGGTGGGAACTCCTGCTGGCGCGGATTCCGGTGGTGAACTCGATCTACAACAGCGTCAAGCAGGTCTCGGACACACTCTTCTCCTCCTCCGGAAATGCTTTTCGCCAGGCGCTGCTGATCGAGTATCCGCGGCGAGGCGCCTGGACCATCGCTTTCCTGACCGGCAAACCGGGCGGTGAGATGCTGCACCATCTCGAGGGGGATTATGTCAGCGTCTATGTGCCGACGACGCCGAATCCGACCTCGGGCTTCTTCCTCATGCTGCCCCGGGCGGAAGTCATCGAATTGCAGATGAGCGTCGATACGGCGTTGAAATACGTCATCTCGATGGGCGTCGTGGCACCCCCCCTGCGACCGCTGCCTGCGCCTGGCGACACGACCAGCCATTGATCCAGTCAAACTGAAAGACAGTATGCGAACTCATTATTGTGGACAAGTCGATGCCGGCCTCATCGGCCAGGAGATCAGCCTCTGTGGCTGGGCGCATCGGCGCCGCGATCACGGCGGCGTGATCTTCGTTGACCTGCGCGACCGCGAGGGCCTGGCGCAGATCGTCTGCGATCCGGACCGGCCATCGATGTTCAGGATTGCCGAGTCGGTTCGCAACGAATTCTGCCTGCGGATTGTCGGCAAGGTCCGCGCGCGCCCCGAGGGGACTGTCAATCCCCATATTCCGAGCGGCGCGGTCGAGATTCTCTGTCATGAGATCGAGGTTCTGAATTCGTCATTGACGCCGCCTTTTCAGCTCGACGACGAGCATCTGTCGGAGAACACCCGTCTGCTGCATCGGGTGATCGACCTGCGTCGGCCGCAGATGCAGAGGAACATGCAACTGCGTTACCGGACGGCGCGCGCCTTCCGCCGCTTCCTCGACGAAGCCGGTTTCATCGACATCGAAACCCCGATGCTGACCAAGAGCACTCCGGAAGGCGCGCGCGATTATCTCGTTCCTTCGCGCGTCCATCCCGGCCAGTTTTTCGCGCTTCCGCAGTCGCCCCAGCTTTTCAAGCAGTTGCTGATGGTGGCCGGTTTCGACCGCTACTATCAGATCACCAAATGCTTCCGGGACGAGGACTTGCGTGCCGATCGGCAGCCGGAGTTCACCCAGGTCGACATCGAGACCTCGTTCATGGGCGAGGGTGAAATCATCGCGATCATGGAAGATCTGATCCGGACGGTGTTCCGGGAGGTGATCTTTGCCGAGTTGCCCGATCCTTTCCCACGCCTGAGCTACGCCGAGGCGATGGACCGCTTTGGCTCGGACAAGCCGGATTTGCGAGTCACCCTCGAACTGGTCGACGTCACCGATGCGCTCAAGGATGTCTCGTTCAAGGTCTTTTCCAGCGTCGCCAGCCGCGATGACGGGCGCATCGCAGCCTTGCGCATTCCCGGGGGCGCGAGCCTGACGCGTGGCGAGATCGACGCCTACACCCAGTTCGTCGGCATCTACGGGGCCCGCGGCCTCGCCTACATCAAGGTCAACGATGCCAGCCGGCTCGACGAAACCGGGCTGCAGTCGCCCATCGTCAAGAATCTCCATTCCCGCGCGCTGCAGACCATCGTCGAGCGCACCGGTGCGCAGTCGGGTGACCTGATCTTTTTCGGCGCCGACAAACGCAAGGTGGTCAACGATGCGCTCGGTGCCCTGCGCGTCCGGATCGGCCACGAAAAGGGTTTCGTCAATGGTCGCTCCTGGGAACCGGTGTGGATCGTAGACTTCCCGATGTTCGACTACGACGAGGAGGAGAAGCGCTGGACGGCCTGCCATCACCCGTTCACCAGTCCCAAGGACGAACATCTGGCCCACCTCGGGAGCGACCCCGGCAGTTGTCTCGCCAAGGCCTACGACCTCGCGCTGAATGGCTCCGAGCTCGGCGGGGGTTCGGTGCGGATTCACCGCGCTGCGGTTCAGGAGCAGGTCTTCAAGGCGCTGGGGATCAGCGACGAGGAGGCGCAGCAGAAGTTCGGCTTCCTGCTCGACGCGCTCAAGTACGGCGCTCCGCCGCACGGAGGCCTGGCTTTTGGTCTCGATCGCATCGTCACCCTGCTGACCGGTGCCGAGTCGATCCGCGACGTGATCGCCTTTCCGAAAACGCAGCGCGCTCAGTGCCTGCTCACCGACGCGCCAAACAGCGTCGACGAAAAGCAGCTGCGGGAGCTCCATATCCGCTTGCGCCAGAAGGTCGACACACAGGTCGAGATCGGCAAGAGCTGATCGTGTTCCAGGTTGCCAGCCTGCTTCGTCTGCTGCTGCTGCTGGTCCTGGTCGGGGGCCTGGCCGGTGCGGCGCAGACCCGCGAAGCCCATGATCCATCGACCATCAGTCGCGCCGGGTTGCCGCCGGAAGCAAGGAACACCCTGGATCTGATCCGCCAGGGTGGGCCGTTTCCTTATCCGCGCAAGGACGGCAGCACCTTCGGCAACTTCGAACAGCGTCTGCCGCGTCAGGCGCGCAACTATTATCGGGAGTATACGGTACCGACGCCGGGGAGCCGCGACCGTGGACCTCGACGCATCGTTGCGGGGATCGGCCAAGGCGGCGATGTCGCGACTTCCGGCGAGTATTACTACACCGATGATCACTATCGCAGTTTCCGCCGGATACGAGAGTCGCCATGACCGAGGACGACCTGCTGACCTTGCTGACCGATTCTCGGCAGGCCGGAATCTTCCCCATGCCCGCGAGTGGCCATGCCGCCGTACGGGCGCGGGCCGAAGGCGCGGGCTTCGCCTGTTTCGAGGTGAGTTTTGCGGCCTGCGAGGAGATCGATAGCGTCCTGGACCAACTTGGCGACGATCTCGCGTTTCCGGCCTGGTACGGTCGCAATCTTGATGCCCTGAACGACTGCCTGACCGACTTTTCCTGGCGGGAAGCCGCCGGCTATGTCCTGCTGATCTCCGGCAGCGAGCGCCTGCATGCCGAACGTCCGGCGGTGCTGGATGCCGTAAACGAAGTCTTCGCGACGGCGATTGATGAGTGGCGCATGCGTGGCGTCCCGATGTGGGTGTTTTACGATGCGTACGTTCGCTCGACGACGCTTCCGGACTCGACATGAGGTCGTACAAGCGACCGGTATCGGTTCTGGTGGTGATTCACACCGCCGACCTGGAGGTGCTGCTGCTTGAGCGCGCGGCGCACCCCGGTTACTGGCAGTCGGTCACCGGCAGCCAGGAAACGGATGAGCCATTGCTGGCCACTGCTGCCCGCGAAGTTGCCGAGGAAACCGGCATCAACGCGCCGCTCGCAGCCCTGTGCGACTGGCAACTCAGCAACCGCTACGAGATCTTTGCCGAATGGCGCCACCGCTACGCGCCGGGAGTGCGCGACAACATCGAGCATGTCTTTTCGCTGCAGCTGCCGACCGCAGGACCGGTCACCCTCGCCCCCGGCGAACATCTGAACTTTTGCTGGTTGCCCTGGCGCGCGGCCGCCGCCAGGTGTTTTTCAGCCAGCAACCGCGACGCCATTCTCATGTTGCCCGCCCGTCTGGGGCTTTCATGGCAGTGAGTCGCTGCAGGCAGTTCGGGCAGTCTTCGGGTGAACTTTTACGCACGTTAGCACTCTCATGCGACGAGTGCTAAAATGGTTTGCAGAAGTGTAACCTGTGTCAATGTTCGAGGAGGATCGTCACCATGACGCAAGCTTTGGCTTTTCCAATGATTTCGGCGGTCGGTAGTATCGACGCCTATATCCAGGCGGCGAGAAAATTTCCGCTCCTGAGCGAAGAGGAGGAGTTCGGTCTGGCAACCCGTTTCCGTGAGGAAGACGATCTCGACGCGGCGCGGCGCCTGGTACTTTCGCACCTTCGTCTGGTGATTGCCATCTCGCGGGGCTATCTCGGCTATGGCTTGCCACACGCCGATCTGATTCAGGAGGGCAATATCGGCCTGATGAAAGCCGTCAAGCGCTTTGATCCGGGGCGCGGTGTGCGCCTGGTGTCCTTTGCCATCCACTGGATCAAGGCCGAGATACACGAGTATGTCCTCAAGAACTGGCGGATGGTCAAAGTCGCGACGACCAAGGCGCAGCGCAAACTCTTCTTCAACCTGCGCAGCATGAAGGCGAACAGTGAGTCGCTCGATACTTTGCAGGTTGCGGATATTGCCCACCGTCTGAGCGTCAAGCCGGAGGAGGTGTGGGAAATGGACGCGCGCCTCTGCGGCCAGGATGTGGCGTTCGAGAGCGATGGCAGCGATGAGGACACCTTCGCGCCGGTCGCTTATCTCGCCGATCACTCGAGCGAGCCGGTGCATGTTCTCGAAGCGCGTGCTTGCGGCTACCTGCATGGTGATGCGCTGCAGAGCGCACTGGCCGGCCTCGATCCACGTAGCCGTCGCATCATCGAGGCCCGCTGGCTGACCGACGACCACTCGGCCACCCTGCACGAGCTGGCTGCCGAGTTCGGCGTCTCCGCCGAACGAATTCGCCAGATCGAAGCCAAGGCGATGCAGAAGATGCGCGCCAGTCTGGCGCCTTTCGTCGTGCAAAGTTGAAACCGCGTTGATACCGCGCCGTTGACGGCACCGAAGTCCGGCTTGCCGGACTTTTTTTCGCCTCGATTGTTCAATGCAGCAACAGGCCGTCAAAGGGGGGGCGGATCTGCGCTGTAACAGGCATCGAACGGGCTCCCGAGCAGTTTTTTGCACTGCCGCAAACGGGTTCGGTTAGCTGAATGCAATCATGGCGTTAGACAGGGTTCTTGCCCGCAAAGCGATGCTTCATGCTAGACTTCGTCTATTGCCTTGATTTGTGTCAAATCGGGCACGACCATTCGGGGCGGTCGGGCTTTTTGGAGGGGGGCTGATGAGCCTGGTGGTAGCACAGACACTCGCGGGTCGAAGCTGGGTGGCTCGACCCAACCAATCGCTTTCAGTCACTGGCAGCAGATTGCTGTTTGTCGGGACGGCTGCTGGTTCGAGCGTGGTTGCGTTCGCTTTTTCATTTTTTGGCGCCTGGCCGGTGATCCCCTTCGCCGGCCTTGAGCTTGCCCTGCTCTGGTGGGCTCTGCGCCGCAGCGAGTCGATGGCTGGCGACTTCGAGAAGATCACTGTCGAGTCCGGACAGCTGACCATCGAAAGCCGCCGTGGTGCGCGGGTGGAACGCCATGAGTTTCAGCCGTACTGGGCGCGTCTGCAGTATGTCAGGCCACCGGGACGGAGCGCTCACCGCTTGCTGATCAGCTCGCACGGCAAGGAAGTCGAAGTGGGCAGCTTGCTGACCGAAGAGCAGAAGATGGCGCTCGCCAAAGAGCTGAGACAAACCCTGGGTGCTGCTTAGCCCCGAATAAGTATTCTAAGGAGAAAAATTGAAAATCCTTCGTCGTTTCCGTCTCTGGGTGGGCGTTTTCTTCACGGGTCTGCTCGCGGTGGTGATCCCCTCACTGGCGCGCGCCGATTACAGCTGGAATTTTCCTACCCCTGTCACACCGATCGCCCGCGACACGCTGGAGATTCACAATCACTTCATGATCGTGATCACGGTACTGTTCGTCGTCGTCTTCGGGATCATGATTTACTCGATGTTCAAACACCGCAAAAGCACCGGCCATCAGCCGGCGACGTTCACCGGGCCGACGGGGACCATCCAGTGGGTGTGGGCACTGGTTCCCTTCGCGATCCTGCTGTTCATCGACTATGTCCTGATGGGCATCCCGGCCTACCATGCCGTCATCGACATGGAAGATACCCGGACCAAGGCCGACATGGTGCTCAAGGTGACCGGCATGCAATGGAAATGGCAGTACGAGTATCCGGACAGCGGCATCAAGTATCTGAGCACGATGAGTACGCCGCGCGATCAGATTGCCAACAAGGAGACCAAGGGCGAGCACTATCTGCTCGAAGTCGACAATGAGGTGGTCCTGCCGGTCGGCAAGAAGGTGCGGGTTCTGTTGACCTCGACCGATGTCATCCATACCTGGTGGGTGCCGCAGTTCGGCGTCAAGCGTGACGCGATTCCCGGCTTCCTGCGCGAAACCTGGGTCAAGATCGAGCAGCCCGGGATCTATCGCGGACAGTGCGCCGAACTTTGCGGCAAGGATCACGGTTTCATGCCGGTGGTCGTTCGTGCCGTGCCCGAGGCAGAGTATCTCGCCTGGGTCGACGAGAAAAAGACCCAGCTGGCTGCTGCCGCCGCTGGCGCCGACAAGTCATGGAGCCGGGATGAACTGATGGCCGCTGGCAAGGATGTTTATGAGAAGCAGTGTGCAGTCTGTCACCAGCCGGAAGGGCAAGGCCTCGCCCCGGTCTTCCCGGCCCTCGCCGGTAGCAAGATGGTCACTGGCCCGCTGCTCTCGCCCGAGGGCAAGCTGCTCAAGGACAGCCATGTGGACCGCGTCCTGAATGGCAAGGAAGGGACCGCCATGCAGGCCTTCAAGACCACGCTGACCGATTCCGAGCTTGCCGCCGTCATTACTTTCGAGCGTAACAGCTTCGGTAACAACAAGGGCGACCTGATCCAGCCGGCTCAGATCAAGTCCCTACGCTAACGCCCAGGAATCAGGAGATTGCCATGAGCACTGCACCCTCTATCGAGCACGACACCAGCCACGGGCAGCACGCCGATGAGCACTACCGGGGCGGCATCATGTACTGGTTGACGACGACCAATCACAAGGACATCGGCACGATGTACATGACTTTCGCGCTGATCATGTTCTTCATCGGCGGCGCGATGATCCTCGCCGTCCGGGCTGAACTGTTCCAGCCGGGTCTACAGTTGATGCAGCCCGAGTTCTTCAATCAGCTGATCGGCGTGCACGCGCTGGTGATGATTTTTGCGGCGCTGATGCCCGCCGCGACCGGTTTTGCCAACTGGCAGATTCCCTTGATGATCGGCGCCCCGGACATGGCCCTGCCGCGCATCAACAACTGGGGTTTCTGGCTGCTCCCGCCGGCCGCGATACTGTTGACGCTGCCCTTCATCCTGGCACTGTTCGGGATTGGTGATGGTGCGGTGAATACCGGCTGGACGCTCTATGCGCCGCTCTCGGTGCAGGGAGGGATGGGGGTCGACTTCGCCATCTTCTCGATCCACATTCTCGGCATCTCCTCGATCCTCGGTTCGATCAACATCATCGTCACCATCTTCAACCTGCGGGCGCCGGGAATGACGATGATGAAGCTGCCGCTGTTCGCCTGGGGCTGGCTGATCACCGCTTTCCTGCTGATCGCCACGATTCCGGTGCTGGCCGGTGCGGTGACCATGCTGCTCACCGACCGCCATTTCGGCACCAGCTTCTTCAACGCTGCCGGCGGGGGCGATCCGATCCTCTTTCAGCACCTGTTCTGGTTCTTCGGACATCCCGAGGTGTACATCCTGCTGTTGCCGATCTGGGGGCTGATCCCGCACGTCGTGTCCACCTTCTCGCGCAAGCCGATCTATGGCTACAAGGCACAGGTTTATTCTTTCATTGCCATCGGTCTCCTCTCGGTCGTCGTCTGGGCGCATCACTTCTTCACCGCCGGCCTGCCGGTGGCGGCACTGCTTTACTTCATGTACAGCACGATGCTCATCTCGCTGCCGCTGGCGGTACTCTTTTTCTGCTGGATCGCCACCATGTGGCGCGGCGCGATGAGCTTCGAGACGCCGATGCTCTTTGCCCAGGGTTTCATCGTTCTTTTTGGCCTTGCCGGCCTGACCGGACTGGTGCTCGCCGACGTCGCCGCCGACGCGCAGTATCATCACAGCTACTTTGTCGTCGCCCATTTCCACTACGCGCTCTTTGCCGGCGGTATCATGGGCGTGATGACCGGGGTCTACTACTGGCTACCGAAGTGGACCGGGCACATGTTCAGCGAAACGCTCGGCAAGTGGCACTTCTGGCTGACCGTGATTTCGTTCAATCTGACCTTCATGCCGCAGTTCTTCCTCGGCCTCGCCGGCATGCCGCGCCGGATCCCGGACTATGCGCTGCAGTTTGTCGAGTTCAACGCCATCTCGACTGTCGGCGCTTTCATTCTGGGCTTTTCGCAACTGATCTTCGCCTATAACATCTGGAAGTGCGTGAAGGGCGGCAAGAAAGCGACCGCCAAGGTATGGGAAGGCACCGACGGGCTTGAGTGGGATCTGTCATCGCCGCCGCCGCACCACTCCTGGGAAGTCCAGCCGGTGATCAAATGATCGCGACGCAGGAGGTAGCCGAGATGGATTTGTCAACGGGTTTCACCGCCGAAGAACTCCGTCGCCGTCGGGTGGCCAGCCGGCGGCTGGCCTGGCTGCTCGGTGGGGTGGCGGTGGCCATCTATGTCCTTGGCTTCATTGTCTACAGGTCATGAGATGACGGAAACAGGTCTTTCCGATGCCGCTCCTGCAGCGCCTGCGCGCGGCAACCGCTCGCTGGTGGTGAAGCTGCTGGGACTGGTCGTGGCTTCTTTTGCCTTTGGCTTCGCGCTGGTGCCGCTTTATGACGTCCTCTGCGAAGCCACCGGTTTCAACGGAAAAACCCGTCCCGGCCAGCTGGGAGTCGGCGGTATCGCGGGCCCGGTGGCTGCGCCATCGCGTATTGACCGCAGTCGCATCGTCACGGTCGAGTTCACCGGTACCGTGATGCCTGGCCTGCCCTGGGAAATGCGCCCGGTGACCCCCAGCCTCGACCTGCATCCAGGTGAATTGCATCAGGCCACGTTTCTGGTTCGCAACACGTCCGACAAGGCGATCGTCGGGCAGGCGGTACCCAGCGTATCACCAGGCCAGGCCGCCCAGCACTTCGAAAAGCTGGACTGTTTCTGTTTCTCGCAGCAGACGCTCGCGCCTGGCGAAACCAAGGAGTTGCCGTTGACCTTCATCGTCAAGCCGGAAATCGATGAACAGATTCGCACCGTGACCCTGTCCTACGCATTCTTCAATGTCGACGGCCAGAAAACAGATCCTCAAGAAAGTGAGTGACGAATGAGCAGCCACACCTCGCAGCATCCACAGCATTACTTCGTACCACAGCCCAGTGTCTATCCGTTCATCCTCTCCGGTGGCATCTTCCTTCTCGCGCTGGGTTTCATCCTGCAGATGAACGCTTTTGCGCCTGGCTCGTGGATCATGCTCGCGGCTACCGCAGTCATCCTGTTCGTGGCCTACAACTGGTTCCGCAAGATCATCGGCGAGAACCAGAGCGGCGCCTATACCGCCTGGGAGGACAAGTCGTTTCGCTACGGGATGATCTGGTTCATCGCCTCGGAGGTCGCTTTCTTCGCCGCTTTCTTCGGTGCCCTGTTCTACGTCCGCAACATCTCGGTGCCCGCATTGGCCGGCATGGATCCCGAGTTCACCCTCTGGAAGGACTTCACTGCGGTCTGGCCGTCGGCCGGTCCAAAAGGACCCGAATTTACGCCGATGGGCGCCTGGGGCTTGCCGGCGCTCAACACTGCCCTGCTCCTGACCTCCGGCGCCACCCTGACCTGGGCGCACTGGGGGATGCTCAAGGGCAATCGGAGCCAGCTCAACCTTGGCCTGTTGCTGACCATCGTCCTCGGCGTCCTCTTCCTCGGTTTTCAGGGCTGGGAATATCACCACGCCTACACCGAACTGGGGCTGACGCTGGGCGCGGGCGTCTATGGCGCAACCTTCTTCATGCTGACCGGCTTTCACGGCTTTCACGTCACGCTGGGTGCGATCATGCTGATGGTGGTCTATGGACGCTGCCTGAAAGGCCACTTTACTGCTGAGCGACATTTTGCTTTCGAGGGCGTCGCCTGGTACTGGCACTTTGTCGACGTGGTCTGGCTCGGACTCTTTGTTCTAGTCTATTGGCTGTAACCGGGGATCCAGCCCAGGCGGAAGCCGATCATCAGCAGGACGAAGATCAGGATCGACAAGCCGATACGCAGCGTCAGCGCCTGTGCGGTGCGGATGCCCGTTCCCCGGTCGCGGTAAAGAAAGAAGAGCCCGGAAAAAAGACTGCCTACCACAGTGACCAGCAAGAGAATGACGATGAGCTTGAACATGGCTGACTCCAGTGAACGGAGTGCTGATTATGCTCGTAGCGGTGACCTTGAGGCAACCTCGCCACAGCAGGCGAGGCCGGCCGCCCTGTGCTTCCGGCCTCGCCTGCTGCCCACCCTGGCCGCCGCGTTGCTGGTGCCGCTGTTCATTGCTTTCGGGCAATGGCAATGGAACAAGGCTGATGTCAAGGAAGGGACGCAGACCCTGCGCGCTGCCCGCGGTGCCGAGCCAACGGTCCAAATGCCAGGTACGATGGCCGATCCGGAGTCACTTCGCTATCGGCCGGTGCAGGCGCGTGGCAGCTACGAGCCCGAGTTCCAGATCCTGATCGACAACCGTATCCATCGTCAACAGGCGGGCTACCATGTCCTTACCCCTTTGCGACTGGAAGGTAGCGATCTGCGCGTGCTGGTCAATCGCGGCTGGGTACCGGCTCTCGCCGACCACAGTCATTGGCCGCAGGTGGCGACACCGACCGGTGTGCACGAAGTCTCCGGCATCGCGATTGTTCCGGGGACGCGCTACCTCACCCTCGGTCCCGATGCAGCGAATGTTCACCACTCGGGATGGCAGGTCGTCTGGCAAAACCTCGATCTGAAACGCTACGCCGCCAGGGTTGCCTTTCCGCTGCAACCGGTGGTCATCGAGCTTTCGCCCGAGAGTCCCGCCGGTGGTTTCGCCCGCGAGTGGCCGCGACCTGACGAGCGCATCGAACGTCATGTCGGTTACGCCTTCCAGTGGTGGGGATTTGCCGCGGCAACGGTGATCATCTGGCTGGTCGTCAATCTGCGCCGCCCCACATGAGGAGGCTCCGATGACCGCCGGGCTGACTTCCGGCCGGCGCACGATGCTCCTGGTGACGGCCTTGCTGGCTCTGCCGTTCATTGTGGCCTTTGTTCTCTACGGGTTCGAATGGCGCCCGGCGAAGCTTGCCAACCATGGCCAACTGATCGAGCCGGCGCGGGCGCTGCCGGAAACCGGTTTGACGCTGGTCGATGGGCGACCGCTGCCGACTGCCGAACTGCGCCGCAAATGGACGCTGGTGTTGCTTGCTTCAAACCCCTGCGCCAGCGCATGCCAGCAGGATCTGCACCAGATCCGCCAGGTGCAGGTGGCGCTCAACAAGGAAATGGTCCGTCTGCGGCGTGTGCTGCTGGGTAGCAGCGTTGCTGATTTGCGTACCGATCCGGCGCTGGCAGAGATCCAGCGCAGCTATCCCGACCTCATCATCGCGGCACCCAGTACCGACGAAAGCGGCGTCATCTGGCGGACGACCCTCGATGGCGCCGGTTATCGCTTTTACGTCATCGATCCGCTCGGCAACGTCATGATGCGCTATCCCGACAAGCCGGAAATGCGCGGCATGCTCAGGGACCTGGAGCGTTTGCTGAAGTATTCTTGGGTCGGTTAGGAGAGAAGCGTCCATGGCCGTTATGAACCCCGGTTCCCGCCGATCGGCCGGGCAGCGCCTGGCTTTTTTTTTCGAACTGTGCAAGCCGCGGGTCAACAGCCTGATCGTGTTTACCGCCATGATCGGGATGTTCCTAGCGACGCCGTCATTTCCGCCGTTGGCGCTCTTTGTCGCCGCGTCGGTCGGTATCGCGCTCGTTGCTGGCGCTGCGGCGGCGATCAACTGCCTGATCGAACAGCAGATCGACGCCCGCATGGCGCGCACGCGCGCCCGCCCGACAGCCCGGGGCGAAGTCTCGGCGGCAGAAACGCTGACTCTGGCGACCCTGGTCGGCGGCTGCGGGCTGTGGGTGCTGCACGCCTTCGTCAATCCGCTGACGATGTGGCTGACGCTGGCGACCTTTCTCGGCTATGCCGTCATCTACACCGTTCTGCTGAAGCCGGCGACACCCATGAACATTGTCATCGGCGGTGCCTCCGGCGCCATGCCGCCCCTCCTTGGCTGGGCCGCGATGACCGGCGAGGTGGGTCCCGAAGCGCTGGTCCTGTTTCTCATCATCTTCATCTGGACGCCGCCGCATTTCTGGGCGCTGGCCTGTTATCGCTGCGCCGACTACGCGCGCTCCGGCTTGCCGATGTTGCCGGTGACCCACGGCATTCGCTTCACCTGCCTGCACAGCCTGCTCTACGTCGTCATGTTGAGCGCGGCGACCATCCTGCCCTATACCCTGGGCATGAGCGGCCCCTGGTATCTGGTCGCCGCCCTGATCCTCGACGCCATCTTTCTCGTCTACAGCGTGACGCTCTGGCGACAGTACAGCGACCCGCTGGCCCGGCTGACCTTCCGCTATTCGATCATCTATCTGACGCTGCTATTCGCCGCCTTGCTGGCCGACCACTTCCTGCGCTGATCCCTTCCTGGCGAGCGCGGCCAGCAGTTTCTCGTGGATGCCGCCAAAGCCGCCGTTGCTCATCACCAGCACCTGGTCACCGGGGAGTGTGGCGGCGACGACCCGCCTCACCAGCCGGTCGATATCGTTTTCGATGACCGCCTTCCCGGCCAGCGGTGCGAGGGCTTCTTCGGCGCTCCAGCCGAGTTCGGCGGCGTAGCAGAAAACGCGATCCGCATCGCCAAGACTCGCCGCCAGGAGGTTCTTCATCACGCCCAGCCTCATGGTGTTCGAACGCGGCTCGAGAACCGCCAGAATGCGGCTGCCGCCGACCTTGCCGCGCAGGCCGGCAAGGGTCGTCGCAATGGCGGTCGGATGATGGGCAAAATCGTCATAGACCGTGATGCCGCCCACCGTGCCGCGAACGTCCATCCGCCGCCTGACGTTGCGAAAGCGTGCCAGGGCAGCGAGGCCATACGCCAGCGGCACACCGGCATGTCTGGCGGCGAGCAGGGCAGCGACCGCGTTACTGCGGTTGTGCTCGCCCGTCAACGCCCAGCTCGTCGTGCCGACGAGTTCCTCGCCATGCATCAGTTGCAAGGTTCCCGCGATCTCGCTGCCTTCGGCTCGCCAGCCTCCGGGGTTGTTGAATCGTTCGACCGGCGTCCAGCAGCCGCGAGCCAGGACCCGTTCGAGCGTGGTTTCGGCGGCGTTCGAGACGAGCAGCCCATGGCGCGGCAGAGTGCGGACCAGATGGTGGAACTGGGTCTCGATCGCTGCCAGATCAGCGAAGATGTCTGCGTGATCGAACTCCAGATTGTTGAGGACCGCCGTTCGCGGGCGGTAGTGCACGAACTTCGAGCGCTTGTCGCAGAAAGCGGTATCGTACTCGTCGGCTTCGATGACAAAGAATGGCGAGTCCCTGAGAGTGCCGGCGAGGCGCGCCGAAACCCCGAAGTTCAGCGGCACGCCGCCGATCAGGAAGCCCGGACTCAACCCCGCATCCTCGAGGATCCACGCCAGCATTGCCGAAACCGTGGTCTTGCCGTGGGTGCCGGCCACTGCCAGAACCCAGCGGCCGCGCAGGATGTGTTCGGCCAGCCACTGCGGCCCGGAAAGATAAGGCAGGTCGCGATCGAGGATCTCTTCGAGGAGCGGATTGGTCCGCGCAATGGCGTTGCCAATCACATAACAGTCGGCGGCGAACGCGGTCTGTGCGGCATCATAACCTTCGACGACTTCGATTCCTGCCGCGGCGAGCTGGTCGCTCATCGGCGGATAGATGCCACTGTCGCAACCCGTGACGCGGTGCCCTGCAGCGCGTGCCAGTTGGGCAAGCCCTGCCATGAAGGTGCCGGCAATGCCGAGGATATGAATATGCATGTCCCGAATCCAAGTTAAAATCCGCCCAAAGAGGCGCGATTGTACCCCTTCGACATTGTTCCCGGTCTCGACCAGCGCTTTGCCTTCCTCAGAACACTTCCGGATTCCGTTATGAGCAGCCGTCAGGACCGTCAGCGCAACTCCCGCCAGCGCAGTCATATCGCTGCGCTGGCGGCGCGCCACATGGCCGAGGACGGCATCGCCGAGCCGGCGCTGGCCAAGCGCAAGGCGGCACGCCGCCTGGGCCTGCCGGAGAGCGCGCCAATGCCCGACGACAGTGAAGTCGAGATCGAGCTGCGGACCTACCAGCGCCTGTTTCAGGACCAGGAGCAAGCGGCAAGAAACCTGCTTCTGCTGCGTACGGCGGCTCGCCTGATGGCGATCCTGCAACGTTTCAATCCCTATCTGAGCGGCTCGGTACTCGACGGCAGCGCCGGTCGCTACGCCGAGATCGACCTGCAGCTCTTCCCCGACAGTGCCAAGGAGGTCGAACTGTTCCTGCTCAACGAGCACATCGAGTACCGCCACAGCACGCCGCGCAGCGCTCGTGCCGAAGCGGTCCTGACCCTGCCCGGCGAGCAGGCGATCGTCAATCTCGTGATCTACCCGCGTGATGACGAGCGCGTCAGCCCGAAGACACGCGATGGCCGGGTCCGCGAACGGGCGCGTCTCGATGCGGTGAACAGATTGCTGGCGGCGACCGCAGGCCGGCCGCAATGAGCCGCCGCAAGCTCTTCCTGAGCGGTCTCGTGGCCGTGCTCATCGCCCTGCTGGCCGGGATCTCCCTGAGCTTGCAGCGCGCGAGGAGCGTCTCGGTGCCGCCGACCGGCAGCGGGGCAGAAGCGGTGGCAGGTCTTTTTGCCAGCAGCCTCGACGATCTCGAAGGTCGGCAGCGATCCTTCTCGAACTGGCAGGGAAAGACGCTGGTGGTCAATTTCTGGGCCAGCTGGTGTCCACCGTGTCGCGAGGAGATGCCGGCGTTTTCGCGCCTGCAGGAGCGCTATGCAAAGCAGGGCGTCCAGTTCGTCGGCATCGCGCTCGACACCGCCGACAGCGTCCGCGCGTTTGCTGCCGCCTCGCCGGTGAGTTACCCGCTCCTGCTCGGCGGTGGCGACGGCGCCGAACTCGCGCGGCGATTCGGCAACACCGGCCTGGGCCTGCCGTATACCGTCGTGATCAGTCCCGCTGGCGAGCTGCGTCTGCGTCACCTGGGGCCCCTGTCCGAGGACGAACTGGCTCTTGCCGTGCAGCAGACGCTTGCTCGCTGAAGACGTACTGCTGGACAAAATGCGGCCATTTGCGGCAAACTTGCGGCCATGAAGAAGCAAAAGGACACTTCGTCCGCAGCCGACGAGCGACCGGGCGAGGTTCGCCTGCTGGTCCTGCATGGACCCAATCTCAACCTCCTCGGTACTCGTGAACCCAAGCACTACGGTACCGCCACGCTGGCCGAGATCAATCGCGCGCTCGCCAACCGTGCCGAAGCTGCCGGAGTCCATCTCGAAGCCTTTCAGAGCAATCACGAAGGCGCCCTGATCGAACGGGTGCATGCTGCCTGCGAGCAGGGTGTGCGTTACCTGATCGTCAATCCGGCCGCTTACACACACACCAGTGTCGCGCTGCGCGACGCGCTCGCCGGGACCGGCATCCCCTTCGTCGAAGTTCATCTCTCGAACGTCCATGCCCGCGAACCGTTCCGCCAGCACTCGTATTTTTCCGACCTGGCACTCGGCGTCATCAGCGGCCTGGGCAGTGAAGGTTACCTGCTCGCACTTCAATATCTGCTGAGCAGGATCTCTGCCGAGTGACGTTTTCGATCCGCTGTCGGCGCCGCCGGTCGGCTGCTGCCGGCGCGGCTGCAAACCAACAATAATCATAGGGAGTCAATCCATGGATCTGCGAAAACTGAAGAAACTCATCGACCTCGTCGAGGAGTCGAGCATCACCGAACTCGAGATCAACGATGCCGAAGAGCGGGTGCGCATCGTCAAGCATGGGGGAGGCGTCGCGCACCAGGCCTATGCCCCGGCCGTCGCGATGGCGGTGCCCGTCGCTGCCGCGGCACCAGCGGCGGCGGTGGAGGTGGCCTTGCCCGAAGGCGATCCGGTCAAGGCGCCGATGGTCGGCACCTTCTACCGCGCATCGAGCCCCGGTGCCGAACCCTTTGTCGAAGTCGGCAGCGTCGTCAAGATCGGCGACACGCTGTGCATCATCGAGGCGATGAAGCTGCTGAACGAGATCGAAGCCGAGCAGGCGGGAACGATCAAGGCAATTCTGATCGAGAACGGCCAACCGGTCGAATATGGTGAACCCTTGTTCATCATCGGCTAACAGGAGACCCTGCAGTCATGTTCGGGAAAGTCCTCATTGCCAATCGCGGAGAAATTGCTCTGCGCATCCAGCGCGCCTGCCGCGAACTGGGAATCAAGACCGTGGTCGTGCATTCGGAGGCAGATCGCGAAGCCAAGTACGTCCGGCTCGCCGACGAATCGGTGTGCATCGGCCCCGCGCCTTCGGCGCAAAGCTATCTCAACGTTCCCGCGATCATCTCGGCGGCCGAGGTCACCGACGCGGAAGCCATTCACCCGGGTTATGGCTTCCTTTCCGAGAACGCCGATTTTGCCGAACGGGTGCAATCGTCGGGCTTCGTCTTCATCGGTCCCCGTCCGGAAACCATCCGGCTGATGGGCGACAAGGTCTCCGCCAAGGAAGCCATGCGGGTTGCCGGCGTGCCCTGCGTTCCCGGTTCGGAGGGCGCGCTGCCCGATGACCCCAAGGAGGTCGTGCTCATCGCCAAGGCGGTCGGTTACCCGGTGATCATCAAGGCGGCCGGCGGCGGCGGCGGCCGCGGCATGCGCGTCGTTCATACCGAAGCGGCGCTGATCAACGCCGTCAACATGACCCGTTCGGAGGCGCAGAGCTTTTTCGGCAATCCCAACGTGTATATGGAGAAGTACCTCGAAAATCCGCGCCACGTCGAGATTCAGGTTCTCGCCGACAGTTTCCGCAATGCCGTCTATCTCGGTGAACGCGATTGCTCGATGCAGCGCCGTCACCAGAAAATCATCGAGGAAGCACCGGCCCCCGGCGTCCCTCTACGGCACATCGTGCGCATCGGTGAGCGTTGTGCCGAAGCCTGCCGACGGATCAACTACCGGGGTGCGGGCACCTTCGAATTCCTCTTCGAGAACAACGAGTTCTACTTCATCGAGATGAACACCCGGATCCAGGTCGAGCATCCGGTGACCGAACTGATCACCGGCGTCGATCTCGTCGCCGAGCAGATCCGGATTGCCGCCGGGGAGAAACTGCGCTTCCGGCAGCGCGACCTGTCGTTTCGCGGCCACGCCATCGAATGCCGGATCAACGCCGAAGATGCCTTCACCTTCGTTCCCTCGCCGGGCAAGATCAGCTTCTATCATCCGCCGGGCGGTCCCGGCATTCGCGTCGACTCCCACATTTATCAGGGTTACACCGTTCCCTCACACTACGACTCGATGGTCGCCAAGGTGATTGCCTACGGCGACAGCCGCGATCAGGCGATTCGACGGATGCGAACCGCACTCTCGGAGATGAGCATCGAGGGTATCAAGACCAACATCGCGCTGCACCAGGAACTGATGCACGACGCGCGTTTCATGGAAGGTGGTACCAGCATTCACTATCTCGAGCATCGTCTGGCGGCCAAGGACGAAGTGAAAAAGGGCGGCTGACCGCCGTCGATGACGCATGCCCTGGTTATCTCTTCGCATCCCGACCGATTGCCGGCACGCCGAAGCGCTGGCTGACGCGCTGCTCGCGGCCGGCGCGCTGGCCGTCAGTATCGAGGACGCCGACGCCGGCACCCGCGACGAGCAGCCGCAGTTCGGCGAGCCCGGGTCGGTCAGCCGGCCGGGCTGGGCGCGTTCGCTGGTCATCGCCCTGCTGCCGGCCGATAGCGAGGTCGGGGAGTTGCTCGGCAGGTGCGCAAGCCTCGCCGGACTCGACGAGTTGCCCACCTTCACCGAGGAAGTGGTGGCCGAACAGGACTGGGTGCAGCTGACGCAGTCGCAGTTCGAGCCGATCCGCATCTCCGGGCGCTTGTGGGTGGTTCCCTCATGGCACGCAGCCCCCGACCCGCAGGCGATCGTTCTCGTCCTTGACCCGGGCATGGCTTTCGGCACCGGCTCGCATCCGACCACTCGCCTCTGTCTGGAATGGCTGGAGCGGCGAGTGGTCGCCGGCATGTCGGTGCTTGACTACGGCTGCGGCTCCGGAATTCTGGCCATTGCCGCAGCGAGACTCGGCGCGACACAGGTGGTCGGGGTCGATATCGACCCGCAGGCCGTGACCTCGGCCCGCAACAATGCCGAGAGCAACCGCGTCAGCGCCTGCTTCCAGGACTCGGCAGGCGCTCTGAACGGCCAGTTCGACATCGTGGTGGCCAATATTCTCGCCAACCCGCTCAAGGTTCTGGCGCCGGCAATCAGTGCGCACGTCCGCCCGGGCGGCAGCCTCGCGCTGTCCGGCATCCTCTGCGAACAGACCGACGATCTGATCGCCGCCTACGCGCCCTACCTGCCGCTCGCCATTGCCGATCTGCGCGACGGCTGGGTCTGTCTGTCGGGCGTCAAGGGCTGAGCCGTGAAGACCTGCTGCCCGAGCTGTCAGACGATCTTCCGCGTCAGTCCCGAGCAACTCGGGCTGCGCGCCGGCAAGGTCCGTTGCGGCAAATGCCGGGCCGTCTTCAACGCCATCGACCGGCTGCTCGACGAGAACGACAAGCTGCGCGTCAACGGTCCGCGGTCGACCGACGGCAAGGTGCCGACGGCACCGTCGCCGGATGGGAAAGCTGGCCGGAAAGCCGCACCGGCGGTCAGGCTCGCGCTGGCACTCGATTCCCGACTCGCCCAGGAAACCCCTGACCTGCTCTCGGCCAGCGAGCCAGCGTCGCGGTCGGTCTCAGCGAGGCAGGCGGTCTCCGCCCGCGCGCAGGTGGCCGGCGACGACGAGCCGTCGCCCGTCTCTCCGCCGGCCAGCGCAGCGGGGGACGGTCGCTGGCTGGAGGAAGTCGGGAACCCACCGCCGCTGGCCGAGCGGACCCTGTTCAGACCGTTCGCGGCGGTCGCCGCTTTTCTCGTGGTCATTCTCGTCAGCCAGCTGGTCTTTCATTTTCGCAGCGACATTGCCATCGCTGCGCCCAGTCTACGGCCCGCGCTCGAAGCGCTGAGCAGCGCCCTGGCGAGCGAGATGCCCCTGCCACGCCAGGCGGCGCTGGTGAGCATCGAAACCTCGGACCTGCAGGTCGATGCCGGAGCCCAGCAGCTGCTCGCCTTGCAGGCCACGCTACGCAATCGTGCGGCGTATGCGCAGGCCTACCCGGCGCTCGAACTGACGCTCACCGACACCCATGACAAGGCGATTGCCCGCCGCGTCCTGATGCCCGACGACTACCTGCCGGCACCCCTGGTCGAGGATAAAGCGTTCCCGGCCAATGCCTACGTCGATCTGCGGCTGTGGCTAGAGACCGGCGATCTCGCGGCGGCAGGTTACCGGCTCTACGTCTTCTACCCGTAGCGGAACGTCTGCCGGCGGCCGGCGGAAGCCCTCATCGGTGCTATACTTTTCGCTCCTCGCCGTCCCTCCTGAACTCCCGGAAAATCCATGTCCACGCTCATCTGCGGCTCAATTGCCTTCGACAACATCATGGTCTTCCATGACCGTTTCAAGAACCATATCCTGCCCGAGCAGATTCACATCCTGAACGTGGCTTTCCTGGTGCCCGAAATGCGCCGGGAATTCGGTGGCTGTGCCGGCAACATCGCCTACAACCTCAAGCTGCTGGATGGCGATCCGCTGATCATGGCCACCGTCGGTGACGATGCCGATCCCTATCTGCTGCGGCTTGACGACCATGGCCTGTCGCGCAGCCACGTGCGCCGGATCGCCGGCAGCTTTACCGCGCAGGCCTTCATCACCACTGACCTCGACGACAACCAGATCACCGCTTTCCACCCCGGAGCGATGAGCTACTCGCATCTCAACCAGGTTTCCGATGTCGTCGGCGCGACGCTCGCGATCGTCGCCCCCGATGGCCGTGACGGCATGCTGAAGCACGCTCGGGACCTGGCGGCGGCCGGCGTCCCCTTCGTTTTCGATCCGGGCCAGGGTTTGCCGATGTTCTCCGGCGACGACCTGATGAATTTCATGCAGCTCGCCACCTATGCCTGTTTCAATGACTACGAAGCCAAGCTGCTCTGCGACCGGACCGGCCGCACCCTGGACCAGCTCGCCGCCGAGGTCGAGGCGCTGATCGTCACCCGCGGGGCTGCCGGCTCCCAGATTCACGCCCATGGCCGTCGCCACGACATCCCCTGCGTCCAGGCCGAGGCCGTGATCGATCCGACCGGCTGCGGCGATGCTTACCGCTCGGGCCTGCTCTACGGCATTGCCGCCGGCTGGGACTGGGAAAAGACCGGCCGCCTGGCAGCGGTCATGGGAGCGACCAAGATCGCCCATCGCGGCGGCCAGAATCATCGCCCGGCCCGCAGTGACATTGCTGCGCTTTTTGCGCGGACCTTTGGCGCCAGCCCGTGGTAGTCGTCGCTTCGTTCACCCCTCTTGCGCGAGCTTGCATTCGTTCGCCAGCGGCTGCCCGCTGCGCACGTTCATCAGAATCCCTTTCCAGGGCAGGTCGATCCACAGCAAGCCATTCTGGCGGTCCTCGTAGCGCGGCAGGCCCGAGGACGAATCCTGACGCAGCAAGGTGTGGCGTTTGCCCTGCCAATCGAGTTCGAGCGCTCCGGCCGGTTGCGCAGGGCGCTGGATGCCGACGTTGCGGCCGAGTTCGCAACGATAGACGCCGCTCGCGAGGCGAAAGTTGAGTTGCCTGCCGGACTTCCCGCCGGCCGCCACCTGCTGCTCAGCGGGGTCAGCGGTGGTGGTCACCGACCGCGGACCGCCGAAGGCACAGGCGACCAGGGTCAGCGGAACGAGGCTCAGGAGCAGCAGGCGAGTCGGGATCACGGGTGGTCTCCTCGATGCGTCGAAACCCCCAAAATATCAGACCGCTTGCACCTGCGGCAAGGCCAAAAGCTGGCGCCGGTCCACGCCGGTGTAGAGCTGACGGGGGCGGGCGATCTTGTATTCCGGATCGGCGAGCATTTCTTCCCATTGCGCCATCCAGCCCGCCGTTCGGGCGAGCGCGAAGATGCAGGCGAACATCGAGGACGGAATGCCGAGGGCCTTCAACAGGATGGCCGAATAGAAATCCACGTTCGGATAGAGCTTCTCCTCGACGAAATACGGATCTTCGAGGGTGATCCGCTCAAGCGTCTTCGCCACCTTGAACAGCCGCTGATTCTCGAGTCCCAGTTCGTGCACCACCTCGTCGCAGACTTCGCGCATCAGCGCGGCACGCGGGTCGAATTTCCGGTACACGCGGTGGCCGAAGCCGATCAAGCGGAAGCTGTCGTTTTCCGCCTTGGCGCGGACCACGAACTGGGCGACGCGCGAACTGTCACCGATTTCTTCGAGCATTGCGAGGCAGGCCTCGCCCGCGCCGGCATGCGCCGGGCCCGACAGGCAGGCGATGGCCGCCGAAACGCAGGCGAAGGGGTTGGCGCCCGAGGAGCCTGCCATGCGCACGGTCGCCGTCGACGCATCCTGCCCGTGTTCTGCATGCACCACGAAAAGTCGGTCGAGGGCGCGAACGAGTACAGGTTGCGGCCGATACGCTTCGCGCGGGGTGGCGAACATCATGTACAGGAAATTGGCGGTATAGCCAAGATCGTTGCGCGGGTTCATGAACGGCTCACCGATCGAATACTTGTAGGCCATGGCGACGATCGTCGGCATTCGGGCGACGATGCGGTGGAAGCTCAATTCGCGTCGCGGCGCATCGGCAACCTCGCTGGCCTGGTGGTCGAAGGCCGAGAGCGCGCCGACCACGCCGCCCATCACCGCCATCGGCCGCGCATCCCGCCGGAAGCCCTGGTAGAACTTGACCATCTGCTCATGCACCGGCGCCTGCTTGCGGATCGCCGCGGCGAAGACCTCCTTCTGCCCGACGTTCGGCAGTTCGCCGTTCTTCAGCAGGTAGGCCACTTCGAGAAAGTCGCATTGTCGCGCCAACTGCTCAATCGGATAGCCATGGTAGAGGAGTTCTCCCCGTTCGCCGTCGACGAAGGTGATTTTCGACTTGCAACTGGCAGTAGACTCGAAACCCGAGTCGTAGGCGAAACGACCGGTCTTCGCGCCGAGCGCGCGAATGTCGAGACAATCCTTGCCGTGGGTCGGCGAGAGAACTGAAAAATGGATCGGTGCCTCCCCGTGTACGGTCAGCGTCGCCTGATGTTGGCTGCTCATGCCTTTTCTCCTCTTTGCTTGTCAAGACAAACGATCTTTGCCGAGCGCGGCAGCGGCGCCGACTCGCGCCCCCCCAGGCGACCGCTTCCTGCGCGCGTCGCCGACCCGGCATTGCCGCCGACCCGGCTCGCGCGCGACCTCGCCCCGTCGTGGGGCCTGACGTTCCCGCCGCGCACCGGTCTGGTGCCCACCGTGGTGCAGAGGTCGATCGTGTCGACCGGCAGGCAATCGGCAGCCGCGCTGAGGAAGCAATCCGTGGCGGTAAAACCTGGCGTGCTGCGCGCGAACGACCGCTCCTCGGGCAAAAATCAAGCAAAACACATACCAAGCTGAAGATCTATCTTGCATGGATCTTGCTTGATGCTCCTCCAGCTCCAGGCACATGAGCCGACCCGCATTTGCGGACCTTCTCGATCATCGGAATACGAAATGAATTCACCAGTGCTTCTTCCCTGGCCAGGGCGTCGGGCAGAAATGGACGAGGCCGCGGCGCGCAACGCCCTGATGACGCGCCTCAAGACCCGACTCCAGGACGGTCAGCGGGCAATCACCGAGCAGTACCGTGCCGAGCGCGATGCGGCGCGACTGCTGTGCCAACGCTGCCGTCTGATCGACGAAGTGCTGCACGAACTGTGGCGCGAGCTGGCGATACCGGCGTCGCTGGCGTTGATTGCGGTCGGTGGCTACGGCCGGGGTGAACTGTATCCGGCGTCCGACGTCGATCTGCTGATCCTCCTGCCGGAAGAGGCCGACAGCGTGCTGACCGCACGCCTCGAACAGCTGGTCTGCCTGTTCTGGGACATCGGACTCGAAATCGGCCACAGCGTGCGCACCATCGAACAGTGCGTGGAAGAGGCCGGCCGCGACATCACGGTGCAGACGACAATGATCGAGGCTCGCTTTCTGGTCGGCAACGCCGTGCTGTTTGCTGGCTTCTCGACGATCATCAAGGGCAGCCTCGATGCGCGCGCCTTCTTCCAGACCAAGCGGGTCGAACAGGAGGACCGCCATCAGCGCTTCAGCGACACCCCGTACAGCCTCGAAGCCAACTGCAAGGACGGTCCCGGCGGTCTGCGCGATCTGCAGCTCATCCTGTGGATCACCCAGGCTGCCGGTTACGGCAGCTGCTGGAAGGATCTCGAACGACGCGGCTTCATTACCGACGAGGAGCAACGTGTCCTCGAAGCCTGCGAAGCCTTCCTCCGCCTCCTGCGCACGCAACTTCACCTGCTTGCCGGCCGGCGCGAAGATCGCCTGCTCTTCGAGTACCAGACGGCGCTTGCCGAACAGCTCGGATTTGCCGCTACCGACAGCCGCCGCTCGAGCGAACAGCTGATGCAGAAATACTACCGGACGGCGAAAACGGTCACCCAGATCAACGCCATCCTGCTGCAGAACATCGGCACTGCGCTTTTTCCGCCGCCGGACGAGCCGCCGCAGCCGATCAACGAACGCTTCCAGAACGTCCACGAATTCCTCGACGTGGTCGACGAGGACGTCTTCATTGCTACCCCGGCAGCCATTCTCGAGGTCTTCGTGCTGCTCCAGAAGCGGGTCGAATTGAAGGGTCTGACGGCGCGCGCGCAACGCGCGCTGTGGCGCGCGCGCAAGCTGATCGACGACGATTTCCGCCGTCAGCCCGAAAATCGCGCCCGTTTCCTCGAAATCCTGCAGCAGGAGCGTCGCCTGGTGCAGGTATTTCGGCGCATGAACCAGTCCGGCGTCCTCGGGCGTTATCTGCCCGCCTTCGGACGCATCGTCGGCCAGATGCAGCACGACCTGTTCCACGTCTACACCGTTGATCAGCACATTCTGCAGGTGATGCGCAACCTTCGCCGCTTCTCGATGGCCGAGTTTGCGCACGAGTATCCCTTCTGCAGTCGCCTGATCAGCGACCTCGGCGACCCCTGGGTGCTTTACATCGCGGCCCTCTTTCACGACATCGCCAAGGGTCGGGGCGGCGATCACTCCGAACTCGGAGCGGTCGATGCGCGCGATTTCTGCGTCGAGCATGGCCTTGGCAGTGCCGATAGCGAACTGATCATCTGGCTGGTTCGCCAGCACCTGCTGATGTCAAGCGTGGCGCAGAAGCAGGACCTCTCCGATCCGGCGGTGGTCGGTGCCTTTGCCCGCGTCGTCGGCGACGAGCGACACCTGATCGCCCTCTACCTGCTGACCGTCGCCGACATTCGTGGCACCAGCCCGAAGGTCTGGAATACCTGGAAAGCGCAGCTGCTCGAACAACTCTTCCGGGCAACCCGCCGCTGCCTGCTGTCGAGCGAGGCGACCCTGCTGACCGACGGCGCCATTACCCAGCGTCAGCGCGAAGCGATCCGGCTGATGCGTTTCTTCGCCCTTCCCGAAGGTGCGCATGAAGCCCTCTGGGAGCAGCTCGATACGGTGTATTTCCTGCGCCAGTCGGCCGAGGAGATCGCCTGGCACGCGCGCGCGCTGCATGATCGCGTCAGGATCGACCAGCCGGTGGTCAGGGCCCGCCTCAATCCGCTCGGCGAGGGACTCGAAGTGATGGTTTACGCACGCGACCAGGCCGATCTCTTCCTGCGCCTGGTCGGCTTCTTCGGCCGCGCCGGTTACAGCATCGTCGACGCCCGCATCCACACCACGCGTCACGGCTACGCGCTCGACACCTTCATGCTGCTCGACGTCAGCGGCCGCGACGGGGATCGTGCGATGATCAGCTATGTCGAGCATGAACTCGGCGACCGGCTGGCCCGCCGGGCGCCACCGGATGTGCCGGGAAGCGGGCGCATCTCGCGTCAGGTTAGACATTTCCCGATTCAGCCGCTGGTCAGCATCCAGCCGCTGGTCAGCCTCGAAGCCGATGAGACCGGCAAGCTTTTCGTGCTCACCGTCGTCGCCGCTGACCGCCCCGGTCTGCTCTTCATCGTCGCCCGCGAACTCGCCGGGCATGGCGCCAACCTGCATACGGCCAAGATTGCCACCCTCGGCGAGCGCGTCGAAGACACTTTCCTGATCAGCGGTGGGCATCTCGACGAAAGCACCTGTCGGGTCAGGCTCGAAATGGATCTGCTGAAGCAGTTGCAGCTCTGACGAGCGCGCAGTGTAGCGCTCGACCGCGCTGCTGGACTTATGTACCTGTGAAGTGCAAACATGGCGACGATCGCCCCTGTTCTTCCCATTCTCGTCTGGCCTCATTCTTGCTAGACAACGATCTGATCCTTTCGCTCCGGAGTTGACCGTGTCCATTCATGTTGCCCTCAATCACCTGACCCATTACCGCTACGACCGGCCGATCTCGCTCTCGCCGCAGGTGGTTCGCCTGCGGCCCGCGCCGCATTCGCGTACGCCGATCCTCAGCTATTCATTGAAGGTCACGCCGGCGCAGCATTTCGTCAACTGGCAGCAGGATCCCCAGGCCAATTACCTGGCACGCCTGGTTTTTCCGGAGAAGACGCGCGAATTCTGCGTCGAAGTCGATCTGGTGGTCAGCATGTCGGTGATCAACCCGTTCGACTTCTTTCCCGAACCCTATGCCACGACCTTCCCTTTCCAGTACGAGGCCTGGCAGCAGGAAGAACTCGAGCCCTATCTGCACCGCCTGCCGCTGACGCCGCTGCTGCAGCGCTTTCTGGCGACGGTGCCGGCGGCGCCGCGGGCCAGCGTCGACTTTCTCGTCGATCTCAACCAGCAGGTGCAGCGTGCGGTCGGCTATGTCATCCGTCTCGAGCCCGGCGTGCAGAGCCCCGAGGAAACGCTGACCCTCGCCCGCGGCTCGTGTCGCGATTCAGCCTGGCTGCTGGTGCAGCTGCTGCGGCATCTGGGACTCGCGGCGCGCTTCGTTTCGGGCTACCTGATCCAGCTCGTGCCCGACGTCAAGTCGCTCGACGGGCCTTCCGGCACCGATCATGACTTTACCGACCTGCACGCCTGGTGTGAGGTTTACCTGCCGGGGGCGGGGTGGATCGGCCTCGACCCGACCTCAGGCCTGTTCGCCGGCGAAGGGCACATCCCTCTCGCTTGCTCACCGCAGCCGTCTTCGGCAGCACCGATCACCGGTTTCACCGAGGGCTGTGAATGCACCTTCGAGCACCACATGAAGATCGAACGCGTCTGGGAGGCACCGCGGGTGACCCGACCGTACAGCGACGAGCAGTGGCTGGCGATCGAAACGCTGGGCCATCAGATCGACGCCGAGCTGGTTGCCGGCGACGTTCGCCTGACGATGGGGGGCGAACCGACTTTCGTCTCGATCGATGACCACGATGGCGCCGAATGGAACATCGAGGCCCTCGGCCCGACCAAGCGGGCGCGGGCCGCCGAAGTCTTTCAGCGACTGCGCGAAGCGTATGCGCCGCACGGCCTGCAGCACTTCGGCCAGGGCAAGTGGTATCCCGGTGAGCAACTGCCGCGCTGGTCGCTGAACTGCTACTGGCGGCGCGATGGTCAGCCGATCTGGAACAATCCGGCGCTGTATGCCGACGAGACGCGCGACTACGGCGCCGACGAGGTCCTCGCCGGGCGCTTCCTCCACATTTTCGCCGAGCACCTCGGGCTCGATCCGAAGCATGTCTTTCCGGCCTGCGAGGACGTGTACTACTATCTCTGGCGTGAGCACCGCCTGCCGGCCAATGTCGACCCCTTCGACTCCCGTCTCGACGACCCGCTCGAGCGCGAGCGCCTGACCAAGGTCTTTCGCCAGGGAATCGACCAGATCGTCGGTTATGTCCTGCCGCTCAAGCGCCGGCCGCAGGGGGGCTGGCAGAGCGGCCAGTGGTTCCTGCGCGGGGGGCGCTGTTATCTGGTCCCCGGCGACTCGCCGATCGGCTATCGTCTGCCGCTCGACTCCCAGCCCTGGGTGCGCAAGGAGGATTATCCGTACATCCATTCGCCCGACCCGACGCAGGCCTTCCCGCCCTTGCCATCGCCGGCCGAGATCCGCGCGCAGGTGGTCGTCAGCCACAGCGAGAGCCTGGCGGCCGAGCAGGCTGCGGTCAGCGGCGAGAATTTCGCCGAACATTCGCTCGAACGCCTCGCCGATGCCTTGACGCACGCTGGCGGCAGCGAGCGGCCACCGGCGACCTCGGCGGTGGAGGTGACGCGGACATCGCTTTCGGCGCAGGCGCGCAACGGTGTCCTGTACATCTTCATGCCGCCAACCGAGACGCTCGACGACTACCTCGAACTGACGGCGGCAATCGAAGCCACCGCCGAAGCGCTCGCGTCGCCGATCGTCGTCGAAGGTTATGAGCCGCCGTCCGATCCGCGCCTGACCAACTTCCGCGTGACGCCGGATCCGGGGGTGATCGAAGTCAACATCCAGCCGTCCGCCAGTTGGGATGAACTGGTCGCGAGGACCACGCATCTCTACGAGGCCGCCCGCCTGTCGCGCTTGTGCACCGAAAAGTTCATGCTCGACGGTCGCCATACCGGCACCGGTGGTGGCAACCACTTCGTCTTCGGTGGGGCCACCGCCCTCGACTCGCCGTTCCTGCGCCGCCCCGACCTGCTGCGCAGCCTGATCAGTTACTGGCACAACCACCCCTCGCTGTCGTATCTTTTCTCGGGCCTGTTCATCGGGCCGACCAGTCAGTCGCCGCGCGTCGACGAGGCGCGCAACGATTCGGTCTATGAGCTCGAGATCGCCTTCAGCCAGTTCCCGCCGCCCGTCGGCGATGGCCGCGAGTGCGTTGCCCCCTGGGTCATCGACCGCGTGCTGCGCAACCTGCTGATCGACTCGACCGGCAACACGCATCGCGCCGAGTTCTGCATCGACAAGCTGTACTCGCCCGATGGCCCGACCGGCCGCCTCGGTCTGCTCGAGATGCGCGCTTTCGAGATGCCGCCGCATGCCCGCATGTCGCTTGCCCAGCAATTGCTGCTGCGGGCCTTGATCGCCCGCTTCTGGCGCACGCCTTACGCGCCGGAGCGACTGGTGCGCTGGGGAACCGAGCTGCACGACCGCTTCATGCTGCCGCACTTCGTCCAGCAGGACTTCGACGATGTCATTGGCGAGATGCGCGCGGCTGGCTATCCGCTCGAAAGCGCCTGGTTTGCGCCGCATTTCGAGTTTCGTTTCCCGGTGCACGGGGGCATTTCGGCGCTCGGTATCGAACTCGAAGTGCGGCATGCGCTCGAACCCTGGCATGTGATGGGCGAGCAGGGGGCAAGCGGTGGCATGGCACGCTACGTCGACTCGTCGCTGGAGCGCGTGCAGGTCAAGGTCACCGGCATGGCGGGGGATCGTTATGTCGTCACCTGCAATGGCCGCACCTTGCCTCTGCGGGCGACCGGCAAGGTCGGCGAGTTTGTCGCCGGCGTCCGCTACCGGGCCTGGAATCCGCCGTCGGCGCTGCACCCGACGATCGGCGTGCACGCGCCGCTGATCTTCGATCTCGTCGATACCTGGATGAAACGTTCGCTCGGCGGCTGCCAGTATCACGTCGAACACCCCGGCGGACGCAACCCCGATCGCTACCCGGTCAACGCCAATGAAGCCGAGGGCCGGCGGCTGGCGCGCTTCGTTCCCTTCGGCCATACGCCGGGCATGATCGAAGTTCAGCCCACACCGGCCAATGCCGGCTTCCCGTTTACGCTAGACTTGCGGCGATCCTGAAAACAGCCGGCGCGGGAAGAACTTCCGCGCCTCTTTTGTTCATGCCGCGTTCCCTGCTCTCCAACTATCCGAGGAAAACCGACCGTTTCGACGAGATGCTCGCCGATGACGGCAGCCTTCGCTCGTCCTGGCAACCGTTCGTCGCCCACCTCGACGCGGCGACGCCCGAGCAGATGCGGCATCGCCTCGATTACGTGCGCCGCCGCATCCTCGAGAACGGCGTCACCTACAACGTCTATGCCGACCCCAAGGGCGCCGACCGGCCGTGGGAACTCGATCCCCTGCCACTGATCCTGTCGCCGGCCGAGTGGCGGCAACTCGCCGCTGCCGTGACCCAGCGTGCCCGGCTGCTCAACGCCGTGCTCAAGGATCTCTATGGCCCGCAGGAACTGCTCCAGGATGGCAGCCTGCCGCCGGCGCTGGTCTTTGGTCACAACAATTTTCTCTGGCCGTGCCAGGGGATCCGGCCAGCCGGAGACACCTGGCTGCACCTCTATGCGGCTGACCTCGCCCGTTCGCCCGATGGCCGCTGGTGGGTGATTGCCGATCGCACGCAGGCGCCCTCGGGCGCCGGTTATGCGCTCGAGAACCGGACCATCGTCGGTCGGGTGTTTTCCGAGCAGTTTCGTGACCTGCATGTCCAGCATCTCGCCTCCTTCTTCCGCGAGTTGCAGGACTCGCTCGCGCACTGGGCGGCACCGGCCAGCGAAGCGCCACTGATCGTTCTTCTGACGCCGGGGCCGTACAACGAAACCTACTTCGAGCACGCCTATCTCGCGCGCTATCTCGGCTTTCCGTTGGTCGAGGGCAATGATCTGACGGTGCGCGGCGAATGCGTCTACCTGCGCACGCTGAGCGGCTTGCGCCGGGTGCACGCCATTCTGCGCCGGCTCGACGACGATTACTGCGATCCGCTCGAACTGCGCGGCAATTCGGCACTCGGGGTTCCCGGCCTGCTGCAGGCCGTTCGTGCCGGCAATGTCCTGGTTGCCAACGCGCTCGGCAGCGGTTTGCTGGAGTCGGCGGCGTTGCCCGGATTCCTGCCGGGCATCTGCAGGAAGCTGCTCGGGGAGCCGTTGAAGATGCCTTCGGTGGGGACCTGGTGGTGCGGCGAAAAGGCGGCGCTGGCGTTCACCATCGAACACCTCGATCAACTGGTGATCAAGGGATCCTATCCTTCGCAGCGTTTTGATCCGATCTTCGGCAATGAACTCACCGGCAGCCGGCGCGAAGAGATGATCGAGCGCTTGCGGGCCAGGCCGCAGGCCTATGTCGCCCAGGAACTGGTGAATTTCTCGCAGGCGCCGGCCTGGAGTACGACCCACGTCCGACGCCTGTTGCCGCGTGGCGTCGGCCTGCGGGTCTTTGTCGCCGCGACGCCGAATGGCCACGTGGTGATGCCGGGGGGGCTGACCCGCGTCTCCGCCGTCTCCAATGCGCGGGTCATCTCGATGCAGCGCGGCGGTTCGAGCAAGGACACCTGGATCCTGACCGATGCGGGCGTGAATACCTTCAGCCTGCTCAAGCACTCGGTTGGCAAGGCGGACCTCGTGCGTGGTGGCCGCAACCTCTCTTCCCGCGTGGTCGAAAGCCTGTACTGGTTCGGCCGTTACGCCGAACGCTGCGACAAGAGTTGTCGGCTCCTGCGCGTTACCCTTTCGCGTCTGGTCGATGCCAGTGCCGACACGCTGCCGGCGCTGATCTCGGCTTTCGACCTGTGTCGTGCCCTGCAACTGTTGCCGGCGGAGGAACCCGAGACCCCCCCTGCCAGCAAAGTGAACGGCACGCTCCGGGCGGGCGCTGCCAAGGCAAAGAGCGCTGCTGCCGACCTGCTCCGCGAAGCGCAGATGCTGAGCGCGATCTGCGGCAAGGAGTGGAACGACGGGCTGGCCGGCGACATTCGCCGGCTGCTCTGGGTGGCGACGCAGGTCCGCGAGCGCTTCTCGCTCGACAACTGGCATGCGATCAATCTGCTGCAACATCAACTGCAGCGCTACAGCAAAGGGGTCAGCGAACACGGCCAGCCTGAACTGAG
This sequence comes from Candidatus Accumulibacter jenkinsii, assembly GCA_036625225.1. GTDB lineage: Bacteria > Pseudomonadota > Gammaproteobacteria > Burkholderiales > Rhodocyclaceae > Accumulibacter > Accumulibacter jenkinsii. The sequence goes on from JAZKUF010000003.1 coordinate 599,362, forward strand.
CGAAGCGCTCGCTTTTCTTGACCAGATTCTGCTCACCTCGTCATCGCTGGCCGGTTTCGCGATGGACAACATGACCCGGGATGATGGCTGGCGTTTCCTGATCATCGGCCGGCGGATCGAGCGACTGGTCTTCCTGGCCAACGCGGTTGCCGGTTTCCTGCGCCTGGAAACGACGCGCGCGGCCGGCAGCCTCGAGTGGTTGCTGGAATTGACCGACAGCATCATCACCTATCGCTCGCGCTACATGATCCAGCCGCAGGTCCTGCCGACCCTCGATCTGATCGTTTTCGACGACGGCAACCCGCATTCCGTGGCCTTCCAACTGCAGATTCTGGTGCGCTACCTCGACAATCTGGCGCGCCTGCTCGGCGGACCGCGTGACGAAGCCCTGCGGGCTGCGCTCGTGCGCCTGCAAGGCTTCGACCTCGAGCGCTTCGAGGGGCGGAGTTTCAGCGAGTGCCATGCCTGCGAGGCTTGCCGCGACCTGGCCGCCATGCTGAGCGAGATCTCGCTCGCCGCCGCAGCCCTTTCGGATCGCCTGGCGATGCGCTTTTTCAGTCATGTCGGCGATGTCAGCCGCTATACCCTCGCCTCATGACGCCATGAACGCGCAGCCTGCCCGCTATCACGTCCTCCATGAAACGCGCTACAGCTACGAGAGCCCGGTGTCGCTGTCGCGCCAGCTCCTGCATCTGACGCCGCGCGATTGTGCGTGGCAGCGTTGCCTGGCGCATCAGATCAGCGTCGAACCCGAAGTGACGATGGCCCGCGAGCGGCAAGACTGTTTCGGCAATCGGGTCCGCCAGCTGGCGATCGAATTTCCGCATGACAGCCTCAGCGTCCGCGCCGAGAGCACGATCGACGTCTTGCCGCACCTGCCAGCGGATACCGTGGTGGCGCTCGCCGGCGCGCTGCCTGCCGCATCACCGGCCTATCTCGGCGCTTCGCCGGCTTGGGAGTCGGTGCGCGACGCACTGGCTTACGGCGCTCGGCCGGTTCTGCGCAACGCCAGCTGCTTCCAGTTCGAGTCGCCGCATGTTCGCGTCAAACGCGAGTTTGCGGCCTATGCGCGGACGTGCCTGACGCCACGGCGGCCGGTTCTGGAGGCGGTACAGGCGTTGATGAGCCGCATCTACAGCGAGTTCGAGTTCGATCCCGAGGCGACCACGGTCGCCACCCCGGTGCTCAAGGTGCTGACCGAGAAGCGCGGCGTCTGCCAGGACTTTGCCCACCTGATGCTCTCCTGTCTGCGCTCGCAAGGCCTTGCCGCCCGCTACGTCAGCGGTTATCTGCTCACCCATCCGCCACCCGGGCAGCCGCGAATGGTCGGCGCCGACGCCTCGCACGCCTGGGTTTCGGTGTTCTGCCCGGAACTCGAAGGCGGCAGTTGGGTGGATTTCGATCCCACCAACAATCTTTTGCCCGACACCCAGCACATCACGCTCGCCTGGGGGCGCGATTTTGCCGACGTCTCGCCATTGCGCGGCATCATTCTCGGCGGTGACGCGCACGAGCTCGATGTCGCGGTGACCGTCACGCCGATCGACGCCGAGGTCGCGCTTCGGCCGTAGCGGCGAGGGCTTTGCCTGAGCGGGCGGACCCGCTGAGCGGTCATCGCCCTGCGCTGCCGGGCGACCGCTCACCGGGCTCACCAACGACCTTGCATTACGGCGATCTTTGCTATAGATTCATGACTGTTCCATTCATCTGAAAAAAGGCAAACTCGTCGAAAGGCGGGGACGCAAAGCCACCGGTCTAAAGGTAACGGGATTCAGTCGTTGCCTAGGATGGCGGGGCCGCCAGGCTAACCGAGGCAGGTCCGGAGACATCAGGTCTCCGTTCGAACACTCCGTCCGCGATCAACCCGTCCGGTCCCCCAGTGGTTCTTGTCATTCCAGGGGTGGACTTGTGCCAGCCGGGCAGGTTTTGTGGTTTGGCAGTGGGCTTTGGCGCCAGCGGCAAGGAGAATCGGCGATGGCTGTGTCTGTGGACAACGTGATCAGATTCCCTGAGGGATCCCGCCTTTCGACCGCGGACTCGGATCGTCCGCAGACGCTTGCCAAGGCGCGCTCCTTCATGGCCCACAAGCTCGGCGAAGCCCTGGCTTTGCTGCTGCCGAGGCTCGAAGAAGAACTTCTCGCGAGTGGTGACATCGCCAGCGGGCGCGCGCAACGGGAGTTTTGCTACGGCACGCGCGAGACGATCCATGAGCACGCACAGCGCTTGCCGAGTCTGCTCGCCACCCGCTGGCTGGATCTCGCTGAGCAGCGCATGCAGCCCGGTGCGAGAACCAGACCCGCGCGGGTGATCAGCGAGCCCGAAGATCTGCAGTTGGTCGATTTCGGCGCCATGGACCATGAACTTGCCGTCACGGCGATCTCCGGTCGTCTGCGCAGCGCTTGCGACGAGAGCCTCTTCGGCGCCGGTCGGCGGCTTGGCTTTCTCTCGGGGGAGTCCGACGCCAACTGGCCGGTCGAGGATCTGATCGCTCAGTCGGTGGACAAGGCTTTCGCCGGTGTCGGGCTGTCGGGCATGGCACAACTCGAACTCTTGCGTGCCATCGAGCGCCATGCGAGCGAAGTCTTCGGACCGGCGATCGACGACCTGAATGTCTTTCTGCTGGGTTGTGGCGTACTGCCCAAGCTGCGCCGCAGTTACTTTGCCTCGGCCGCCGACAAAAAACACCCGATCGCCGATGAAAATTCATCCGAAGCGACCGACCTCTTTGCCCTGCTGCAGAAACTGGTCGCTTCGCCGCCGGTCGCTGCGGCGGCAACGGTCGCTGGTCTGCCGGATGCACTCACCCCGCGCGCTCTCGCCGCTACCGGAATGCCCCTGCCGGCCGGCACCTCCGGCCGGATGGCGGTGGCCATCGACGACGTCATGGCGACTCTGCAGACCCTGCAGTGGGCGGCACCGGCGCCGGTCGTCCCCGATCCGGGGAAAGGTAACGTGTTGCGGGATTTCCGCGCCAGTGACACCGGTCAGAGCCTGGACGAGTTGCACGCGGTCACCGTGGACATCGTCGCCACCTTGTTCGACTTTATCTTCGATGATGCTGCCGTTGCCGACCCGATCAAGGCTCTGGTCGCGCGCCTGCAGATTCCGGTGCTGAAGGTGGCCTTGCTCGACAAGAGCTTTTTTTCCAGCAAGGCGCATCCGGCACGGCGTCTCTTGAACGGGATTTCCCGGGCTGCCGTGCGCTGCGGTCCGACGGCCGGCCATGACGACCCGCTCTACGCCCGCCTGGCGCAACTCGTGGACCGCGTGCAGAGCGAGTTCAGGCAGGATACCGGTCTGTTTGATCTGCTTTGTGTTGAACTCGACGGTTTTCTCGATGGCCAGGAAGCGACCGCCGATGCGCGTGCCGTCGAGGCGGCCCCGCTGGTCGCTGAACAGGAACTGCGCGACCTCGCCGCGCTGGCTGCCGAACAGGTCCTCGCCGGCTGGCTTGCAAAACCGTTGCCTGCAGTGCTGATCGACCTGCTGCACAACGAGTGGCGAAGCCTGCTCATTCGCCACTACGTGAACGGCGATGACAGTGCCTGGGGAGTGGCCAAGACGACCATCGCCGATCTGGTGGCGAGCGTCCAGCCGCAGCCGGATGCCATCAGCCGAAAACGTCTTGCTGTCCGCCTGCCGGCGCTGGTGCGCAGGATTTACGATGATCTCGACTGCCTGCAGGTGGCTGAAGCACGTCGCCTTGTCCTGGTCGACAGTCTGTTCACCCTGCACGCGGCGGTGCTGCGCGGTACGGTGCTGCCGGCAGCCAGCGCCCTGCCGGCGTTGCCGAAAGCGGAGCCGGCGTCGCCGCAGATCAGCAGCGAACATATCGCGTCCGGTGACACCTCGCTCGAACGGATTTTCCTTTCCCCCGGCTGCCTGCCCGCCAACTCCGCGGGCAGTGAACAGGCCCGCTCGCTGGTCGCCGGGCTGCAGCGGGGTGACTGGATCGAGTTTGCCAACGCCGGAGCCGGACCCATGCGCTACCGGCTGTCCTGGATCAGTCCGCAGCGGGGCATCCTTCTCCTGACCAACCCCCAGTCGCCACAGGCCTTGTCGGTATCGCCGGACGCCCTGGCGGTGCAGTTCGAGCGTGGCGAAGCGGCACTGGTGGCGGTCGAGCCGATCTTCGAGCGCGCCGTCAAGCGCGCCCTGGCAGCACTGAAAGCGGCTTGATGGCTGTCGGGTCAGACGCCCGTCCGAGGGACGCAGCCGCTGTTTCGCCCGGCCTGCCTGTGTCTTGAGACCTGGGCAGGCTGAGGCCCAAGTTTGCCGCTCCAGTGCAGTGCCTGCTGAAATCCAGTACCATCCACCCAATCTCCGCTACGCTGCAAAGCAATGGCCATTCTCTCGCCTTACCGCAACAAGCGCGCCCTGATCATCGATGACGTGCCCGAGATGCGCAGTTCGGTCCGCAGCCAGGTGGTCAGCCTGGGAATCGAGCAGACCGGCGTTGCCGGCAACGTCCGCGATGCGCTGGAGATGATCAAGAACAACCGCTTCGACATCATTCTGTGCGACTACTACCTCGGCGGTGGCACCGACGGGCAGCAGTTCCTCGAGTTTCTCCGCAGCCGCGCGATCATCAGTCGGGCGGCGCTGTTCATCATGATCAGCGCCGAAAAGAGCTATGGGGCGGTGATCACCGCGGCCGAATGCCTGCCGGACGACTACCTGCTGAAGCCCTTCACCGCCGACGCCCTGAAGTCGCGCATCGATCGCCTGCTGGACAAGAAGCTGCGGCTGGTGCACATCGACCGACTGCAGGATCAGGGTCGCTGGCAGGAGATGATTCCGGCCTGCGACGAAATCATCGCTGCCCACGACAAGTATCTGCTGGACGCCATGCGGGTCAAGGGCAACGCACTGATCATGAGCCGCCGTTTCGACGAGGCCGTCACGTTCTACCGACAAGCCCTGCAGATGCGCTCGATGCCCTGGGCGAAACTCGGTCTGGCGAAGGCGTATCAGGGCAGCGGTGACGCCGGGCAGGCGAGGGACACGCTCAATGACCTGGTGGCCGAGACGCCGCGCTTCCTCGCCGCTTACGATGCGCTCGGCCGCCTGCACCGGGATGCCGGCGAGGTCGACGAGGCGCTCAGCATCCTCGACCGGGCGTGCACGATGTCGCCCAATTCGCTGCTTCGTCACCGCGCGATTGCCGGCATTGCCGAGGATGCCGGCGACTTCGGCCGGGTCGAGAAGGCCCTCGGTACGGTCGTTCGCAAGACGCGCAACACACCCTTGCGCGATCTCAACGATTACGCGAAGCTTGGCAATGCGCTGAGCGAACTCGGCGACCCCGAGAAGGCGATCACCGTCATCGCGGAAGCCAGGACCAGCTTCAAGGAGGCCGGCGACACCATCCTGCTTTCGGCGATCGAAGCCGTCGCGCAGCGCCAGGCGGGCCACCCGGAACTCGCCCGGCAAGCCCTCGAGCAGGCCCTGCAAGTGGGTGATCAGAGCCTGTCGGAGGCGACCAAGCTGGCCGTGGCCAAAGCCTGTCTGGTGCACGGCAGGCACGAGCAGGCGGAACAGATGCTCAGGGAGATCGTCCAGAACAACCCCGGTCAGCTTCTCCTGCATGCCAGCATCAGCCAGATGATGAAAACCCACGGCAATGCCGAGCGGGCGGAGACGCTGGTCAGCAGCAGCAGCGCCGAGGTCATCCGGCTCAATGACGACGCGGTCAGGAAGGGGCAGGCTGGCGATTTCAGGAGCGCTGCGGCGATGCTCCGCGAGGCCGCCGAACGCCTGCCGGGAAACCTGCAGATCGTCGCCAACGCGGCTTACGCGCTGTTCCTCGATGTCTATGCTAACGGTCTTGACATCGACAAATTGCAGGATGCGCAGCGCTACCAGCAGATCGTGCTCGACCGGGATGGGCGTCATCCCCGGCTCGGTCCGATTGCCGATATCGTGGCCAAGATTCAGCGCAAGTACAAGCTGCCGGCCGCTTCATGAGCTTCGCCGACATCGTCGCGCTGACCCTGCACGACGTCAAGAATCGCCTCGCTCAGCTCGCCGGCAGCGCCGAGGCCAGGGGCGACACCGAGACCATGCGCCAGGCCATCGAGGCGGCGGACAAGCTCACCAGTCTGTTGATCTATTACCGGTCGGACATGGGTAGCCTCACCCTCGACATCGATGGTCATTCGCCGGCCGATCTCGCAGCCGAATTCGTCGATCAGACGGCCGCCCGCGGTCCCTGCCGGGTCGAGCTCGATTGCACGCAGGCGCCGACGCTGTGGTTCTACGATGAAGCCCTGCTGCGCATGGTGCTCGCCAATGCCGTGCAGAACGCCGGTCGCCATGCGCGCACGCGCATCCTGATCCGGGTAGCGGAACAAGGCGGCCTGCTCGAGTTCCGGGTCGAGGACGACGGCTGCGGTTTTCCCGACGAAGTCCTCGCCGCTGTCCTCGGCGACGCGGCGCACGTGACTCGGGAAGGCACCGGACTCGGCCTCGAACTCGCCCGACGGATTGCCCGGATGCACCAGAACGCCGGCCAGCGCGGTCAGATCAGGCTGGAGAATGCCGGCGGTGCAGTCTTCCGGCTGCTGCTGCCGCCCTGAGTGTTGCCGGCTGCACCTCAGACTGGCGAGCCGGCAGAACCCTGCGGACTTCTGGCCAGCAGGCCGACGAGCTGCGAATGGTCGAGCGGGTAACTGAACAGATAGCCCTGAGCACTCCGGCAACCCAATCGGTCGAGGATGGCCGCCTGTTCGCCACGTTCCACCCCCTCGACAATCATCTCCAGGTGCAGCGAATCGGCCAGCGCGACGATCGCCTCGACGATGGCGACGCCTTGCGAATTTTCCGGCAGGTCATGGATGAACGCGCGGTCAATCTTGATGCGGTCGATCGGCAGGTCGCGCAGCACGCTGAGCGAAGAGTAGCCGGTGCCGAAATCATCGATGCTGACGGCAATGCCGAGCGCTTTCATTTCGCCGAGAATCTCGACGCTGCGCGGTACCACCTGCAGCGTGCTTTCGGTGATCTCGAGTTCCAGTGCCGTGGGCGGAAAACCGGTGAGTTGCAGCGTCTCACGGACCGTCTTCATGAAGTCCTCGCGGGTAAATTCGCGGGCCGAGACATTGACCGCGAGCCGCAGTTGCTGGCCGTTGCAGTCGCACAGGCCGAGCATCTCGCGGCAGGCGGATTCGAGCACCCAGCGCCCGAGACTGTCGATGATGCCGCTCTCTTCCGCCACCGAAATGAAGCGTGCCGGCGGAATTATCCCCATTTTCGGATGCTGCCAGCGCACCAGCGCCTCGACGCCGATGATGCAGCGGTCGGCCAGGGTGACCTGCGGCTGGTAGTGGAGCAGCAACCCGCCGGCTTCGATCGCGTGGCGCAGACCCTGCTCCATGAGCAGACGTTCGTTGCTGCGCGCGGCCATGTCGCTGGAGTAGAAGCGGTAACGGTCGCGGCCGTCCGCCTTGGCCGAATACATGGCGATGTCGGCAGCGCGCATCAGCTGGTGGCGGTCATTGCCATCGTTCGGGAAGACGGCGATACCGATACTGACCGAAATGCTGATCGACTCACCCGCCAGGCTGATCGGTGCGCGCAGTGCGTACAGGATCTTGCGGGCGAGTTCGGCGGCGTCGGCCGGGTTGCTGCTACCGGCGACGATCACGAACTCGTCGCCGCCCAGCCGCGCAACCGTGTCGCCGCTGCGCAGGGCGCCGCGCAGGCGACTGGCAATGACCCTCAGCAACTCGTCGCCGACGCTGTGGCCAAGCGTGTCGTTCAACACCTTGAAGCTGTCGAGGTCGAGGAAAAGCACCAGGCAACGCTCCTGCCGACGCCGCGCATGCTTGATCGCCTGCTCCAGCCGGTCGTGGAAGAGCAGCCGGTTGGAGAGTCCGGTGAGGGGGTCATGCTGGGCCAGATGCTTGAGCTTCTCCCGGGCGAGGTGCATGGCGCTGACATCGGAGAAGGCGATCACGAAATTGCTCGACTGCCCGCCTGACCGGGGAACCACGCTGATGCTTTGCCAGGCCGGGAAGGATTCACCGTTGCGCCGCTGACACCAGACCTCCCCCTGCCAGTAAGCGTTGCCGCTGGCCGCGAGCTGGGCGAAAAAGCGTTCGCGCCCCGGTCCCTCCCGCCTTGCACGCAGCATCAGATCGATGTCGATACCCATCGCTTCAGCCTCGCTGTAGCCCGAGATCCGCGTGAAAGCCGGGTTGACCGCGACGATGCGGTGGTCGCCATTGGCAATCACGATGGCCTCGGCCGAGGTGTGGAAGACGACGCTCGACTGGCGAAGGTGATCCTCGGTCTGGTGCCGTTTGGTGACATCCTGCAGCACGCCGAGCACGCGTCCGCCGGCATAGGCCTTGACGCTGGCTTCGAGGAACTGGGGTTCGCCGTTGCGCTGTACGGTGCGAAACTCGGTGCGTACCGCAGCCCCCGAGGACAGCGTCGCACTGAGATTGGCTGCAAGGCTTTCCCGGTCAGCCTTGTCGACGCAGGCCAGGAAGGGTTCCCACGGTTCGTCGAGCGGTGCCTGGCAGTCGCCGAGCAAAGTCCTGAAGTGGCCATCGCCGTACAGACGCTTGGCCTGCGGCAGCCATTCGAAGACTCCCATCGAGGCGGCGTCGAGCGCCAGCTTCAGGCGCTGCTCGTTGTTTTCCACCGCCTGTTCGACCTCGCGCCGGGCGACCGCCATCTGGATCGTCGCGTGCAGTTCGCGCGCGTCCCAGGGCTTGACCAGGTAGCCAAACGGCCGGCTGTCGAGGGCACGGCGCAGGGTGTCGTCTTCGGCGTAAGCGGTGAGGTAGATGACCGGGATCTGGTGGCGTGCGCGGATTTCGTTCGCCGCATCGATACCGTCCATCTTGCCTTCGAGGTGAATGTCCATCAGCACCAGGTCGGGGGCCACCTCGGCGAGGCGGGCGAGCGCCTGCTCGCCACTCGCCACCGTGGCGCCAACGACATAACCGAAGGATTGCAACTGGTTCTTGAGGTCGAAAGCGACGACGCGCTCGTCTTCGACGAGCATCAGGCTGATCGGTTGTAATTCGTTCATGGGACGTCCCTCCGTGGGGGATCGCTCGGGAAGCGCAGATGAAAGCGTGCACCCGGCCCGGGTTCTATGGTGAACGTGCCGGCCAGTTGTTCGATCAGCAGCGGCACGAGTTGCAGGCCGAGCGACTTGATCTGGCCGATGTCGAAATCGTTGGGGAGGCCGATGCCGTCATCGGCGACGACGATTTCGACCTCGCCGTTCGCCACCCGCAGCTCGATGCCGATCGTCCCGCCGCGCTCGTCGGGAAAGGCATGTTTGAAGGCGTTGCTCACCAGTTCGTTGACCACCAGACCGCAGGGAATCGCACGCTCGAAGTCCAGGTACTGGGGCGTCTCCGGCAACAGGTTCTGCAGGACGACCTTGCTGCGGCCCTGACGGTAGCTGCCCAGCAGTTGGGTCAGCCGCTGCAGGTAATCGCCGAGGTCGATGCGCGAATAGTCCTTGCGTTCATAGAGCAGCTGATGGGTGAGCGCCATGGCGCGGACGCGACTCTGGCTGTCGCCGAGGATGGCCCGCAAGCGCGGGTCGCTGGTGTGCGATGCCTGCAGGTTGAGCATGCTGGCGATGACCTGCAGGTTGTTCTTCACCCGATGATGGACTTCATTGAGCAGCACCGTTTTTTCCTTGAGCGCGTTTTCGATTTTCTGCTGCGCTCGCCGGCGCTCGGTGATGTCTACGATCGACGCCAGCACCATCGATCCTTCCTCGGTTTCGATCGGGTTGAGCCCGATCTCGACGGGAAACTCGCTGCCATCCGAACGGCGCGCGAAAAGGTCGCGCCCGATCCCCATCGGACGCGCCTGCGGCACGGCGAAAAAGCCGTTGCGAAAGTCGACGTGGTGATGAGTGAGTCGCACCGGCACCAGCAGTTCGACGGGTTGTCCGATCAGGGCGCTGCGCGCGTAACAGAAGAGCTGCTCGGTCTGCGCGTTGACCAGAACAATGGTGCCGCGGGCGTCGACCATCACCATCGCGCTCGGCGCGTATTCCACGACCCGCCGGAAACGCTCATCGAGCCGCTTGCGCCCGGTGATGTCGACCACCGTTGCAAGCACCATGAAGCCGTGCCCGGAGTCGATCGGGGTGAGGCCAATCTCGACCGGGAACTCGCTCCCGTCGCGGTGCCGGGCGAAAAGGTCGCGGCCACTGCCCATCGGTCGCGGGCGCGGGTCGGCGAAAAAGCCTTCGCGATAGCCCGGATGCCGGGCCGAAAAACGTTCCGGTACCAGCTTCTCGATCCGCTCTCCGAGCAGCTCGTCGCGGGAGTAGCCGAAAACGCGCTCGGCCTGGGCGTTGGTCAGCACGATGCAGCCATCACTATCGACCATGACCATCGCGGTGGGGGCCCATTCGACCACCCGACGGAAGGAATCATCCGCTGGAGGGATTCCAGCGTGCCACTTCTCGTTCATCACATCTTCTCATTCAGCCGCTCGTTCCGGCAGCCAGACCGTGCCGTTCGTCACGCCCGTTCGATAACCTGGAGTCCGGCTTAGAAGGCGATGCGGGCGGCTAGTTCAAGGAAATTGCTGCCGCAGGGCAGGCGCGGTCGATCATTTCGCCCGGAGCTGCCTCAGGCGCCCCAAAAAATTGCCGATGAATCTGAACTAAATACATTAAATCAGAACTAAAAATGCACGACCTGACAACTCCCTGAATCCGTGGGCGAAAAATATTAATTCATTTCGAATGAAATATAATCATGATTTTTCAGCTGGCCGATCAATTTTCCCCCTCAAAGGCGGTCAAATACCCCCCGGTCAGCATCGGAAAGCGTGGCGCAGCGGCGCGATGTCATGTCCAGACCCTCTTTCCCTGTCAGCCAGGCAAGACTACCCCTTCCTGCCCGGAGGACTGCCGGAAGCGCATCGAGGACGATCCCGTGCGGTCTCATGGACTTCGCGCCGCCAGCAGTCGCGCCTGAACATGGGCGAAGACCGGCACGATGTGACCTGCGCAGGCGCCAAAGTCGAGGAACAGGTACCGCGCCCTGGTGATGAACTGCGCCCCCCGGTACATGACTTCCTGCAATACGGTCTTCAGGCGACGACGCATGGCCGGATGTCTGACCGACGACAGTTCGCCGATCAGCCCCAGTTGGCCGATCAGACGCAAACAGTTGTAGGCGAACATCGCGACATGCAGCACCGCATCGTTGGTATCGAACTTGCCCGAGGGCAGTCGTTCCAGATCGAGGTCGGTCTTGATCTCCGAATGGAACTGCTCGTGCGTGCCGTGATCCTGGTAGCGCTCGATGACCATTTCGGGCGCTTCGACAAGGCTCGTCCACCAGCCTTCGATCTCGACTTCGGGTTCCGGCAAGCGCTTCCCCTTCTTGTCGATGGTCCGTTCGACGACCCGAACGATCAGGCGAAAGCGTCGGTGCTCCTTTTTCCAGGCGCGCTCCACGTCAAGATTCAGGAGGGCCTCCCGTTTGCCGGGGCGAACCTCCCGAAAGGCATTGGCGGCTTCAGCCCGGGCAACCCACGTCGGCTTCTTTTTCGCGGCGGCCTGGCCGCGCGGGTTCCATTTGATGAGGTACTCAAAGCCGCGGCCAAGAGATGCCATCCGATCCCGCTCCTGTGCGTGCGCGAACAGCAGGCAGGCGCTGTCAAAGCCACTGTCGGAGCGGACCAGCACCGGGCTAGCGGCCGGCACCAAACGGGCGACACGCGGGAAGACTCGCTCCAGGAAGTAGTCCGTCTCCAGGGCCGAGTGCTGTTTGCCAGGTCGCAGTTCGAGTCCGATGCTCCAGCCCTCGTTACCCAGGTAGGCGGCAATCGGGGTGTAGCCGTCAAAGCCCTGGTAGGTGCGACTGACTTCTTCCTTCCGGCTGTTGCTGTTGTCCATCGCGAAGGTGTCGAAGTCCAGGCAGACGTAGCCCTTGTGCGCGGTGATCGGCGCTTTGCCCAGTTTCAGCAGGCGCAGGCTGGCTTCATCGGTGTGCTCGCGCAGTTTAGCCCCCTGGGCATCCAGTTGCTGGCGCAGCCATGCGCTGCTCGGCACCTTGCCAATCGACAGCGCTTCGCGAAAGAAACGATCCTTGCGGAAGGGTTCGATCGCCTCAAAGTCGTTCTTGCCCAGCGAAATCAAGGCCGTCAGGCTCTTGAACAGATCCGCGGTGGTCATGCGGCCTGTGGCTACCGGCATCGCCGCGCCAAGAATCTGATCAACCTGCGCCACTTCGCAGCATTGGCCGATCAACGACAGGCCAGCGCAGGAGGTCTGCTGGCGGTGCGATTCCTTCAGGGAAAAACGGGGCATGTTCAATTTTGGTGAAAAGTGGTGACGCCAAATTTAACACACAATCAACAGGTTGCATATTTTTTATGACAAAAGCACACGGATTAAGGAACTCTACGAGAGGAGAACGCAAAATGGCCGAAACCAGCCTGCTTGAAGTTCCTTGCTGTCCACCGCTGGTCAAGGACGATGTCTGCGACGTCATCGATTTCCATTACCGCCTGAATCACGCAACTTCACTGCGCGACTCATCTTCGGCATCCTCCTCTAGTCGAGGTTCCGCCAAAGGCCACGCCGGCACCAGCGGCGCCATTGGAAAAATCGCAGGCGTACCGTTGCTGCCCGGCGAACGAGGTGGAAGCAGCGGCGACGCAGTGAAACGGCCCTGTCGCCCGCCAAGCGTCCCGCCGGGGGCCTCTGCGGGCAGTGGGCAGCGAAGGTGGTGTTCAAGCGTGAAGCGATAGACCTGGTGGACCTCGCGAACCTGTGCGACATGAACGGGAACTGACCGACGACCCTGATGCGGCTGACGAAAGACGGGATGAAACCGGGAAAGAGATAAAGACAAGGAACTCTCTTAGCGTGCGCTACTCATCCGTCCATGGTGATGCTGCCACGGCGTTTGGGCAGTTCTCCGTGCTCACCGGGCGCGGTGGGTGGGTCGCGCGAACGACATGCACCGTACCGTGACCGGGGGTCCACTTGCTTCCCTGAAGCCGGCATGGGTCATTCGACGCCGCATCCCTGGAGATTATCGAGATGGTCGAGGTAGCCGCGGCAGTAGACAATCCGACTCATCTGTGCGTTACGGCAAGGCCCAATTCGGTCTCCGGTCGATCCGGCCTGCGGGTCAGCATGTGGGTACTGATCCCGGCATGCACCATCGCGGGTACCGCCTTTCTGTTTCTTGGCGCCTGGCCGGTGAGCGTGTTCATGGGGCTGCACATCGCGCTTCTGGCGGCCGCGTTCCGGCACGTCGAACGGCACTCGGGCGATTTCGAGCGCCTGCTTCTGGATGGGGACCGCCTGATCGTCGACACCCATACGCTCGATCAGGATGAACACATGGAGTTCAACAGCCACTGGGTTCAGGTGGCCCTGCGGTCGACGGCGGTCGGGGGCGGCAACACGCTCGCGCTACGTTCCCACGGCAAGGAAGTCATTTTCGGCCGCCTTCTTTCGGACGCCGAGCGCATGGCGGTGAGCCGGGAACTCGGTCGACGGCTGGCTCGCATCAGACAATAAAGGAGACGCGATGAACAAAAGGCGATCGGGGAACGTGGCCTGGGCGATTGGCCTGTCGGCGGGGACGGCGCCGGCCGCCTGGGCGGCATACGAAATCAACCTGCCGCCACCGGCGACGACCATCGCCCAGCAGATCTACGACCTTCACAACCTGGTCCTCCTGGTCTGCCTGGGAATCTTCTTCGCTGTTTTCCTGCCCATGTTCTACGCCCTCTGGCGGCACCGGAAGTCGCGTGGCCACCAGGCGCAGCCGATCCGGGAACATCTGCTGCTGGAGATCTCCTGGACCGTGGCCGCTTTCCTGCTGCTGGTGGTCATGGCGATCCCGACGACCAAGCTGGTCATGGCGATGAAGGACACCGGCGAATCGGCGATGTCGATCAAGGTGACCGGCCGCCAGTGGAAGTGGGAATACGAGTACCTCGGCCAGGATCTCAAGTTCATCAGCAATCTTGCCACCACCCAGGATGAGATGAACGGTCGGGCGCCCAAGGGCGAACACTACCTGATCGAGGTGGACCGTCCGCTGGTAGTGCCCACCGGGCAGAAGATCCGCCTCCTGATGACCGCCGAGGACGTCATCCACGCCTGGTGGGTACCGGCTCTGGGGGTCAAGCAGGACACCATTCCCGGCTTCATTCGCGACGCCTGGATCCAGGTCGACGAGCCGGGGACTTACCGCGGCCAGTGCGCCGAACTGTGTGGCGTCGGCCATGCCTACATGCCGATCGTCCTCGAAGCGGTGCCGCCCGAGCAGTTCGCCGCCTGGCTCGCCGAGCAGAAAACGCTGCTCGCCGCCGCCAGCGTCGACAGCGAGCAGGAGCATGCGCTCGCCGATCTGATCAGCCGCGGCGAGAAGGTCTATCTCGCCAACTGCGCCGCATGCCATCAGGCGACCGGCCTCGGCATCCCGGGCGCTTTTCCCGGCCTCGACCGGTCGCCGCTGGTCACCGGCCCCAAGGCGGCGCATCTCGCCCTGGTCTTCCACGGCAAGGCGGGGACGACCATGCAGGCTTTCGGCAAGCAGTTGTCGGATATCGACATCGCCGCGGTCGTCACCTTCGAGCGCAACCAATGGCACAACCAGCTCGGCGACGCGGTCCAGCCGCGTGAGGTGGCCGCCCTGCGCCGCGCCGCGGCCAAATAGAAAGGGGAAATGCGATGGAAAACGTCCTGCCTGCCAGCCATCATGAAGACCACCCGAGCGGCCTGATGCGCTGGGTGACGACCACCAATCACAAGGACATCGGCACGCTCTACCTGTGGTTTTCGCTGAGCATGTTCCTGTTTGCCGGCGCGCTCGCGATGGTCATCCGGGTGGAACTTTTCCAGCCCGGACTGCAACTCGTCAATCCGGCGACCTTCAACCAGTTCATTTCGATGCACGGACTGATCATGATCTTCGGCGCCATCATGCCGGCCTTTGTCGGTTTCGCCAACTGGCAGGTGCCGCTGATGATCGGCGCTTCGGACATGGCTTTTCCGCGCCTCAACAACTGGAGTTTCTGGCTGCTGCCGGTGGCGGCCATTCTGCTCCTGTCGTCGTTCTTCGTTCCCGGCGGCGCACTTGCCGCCGGCTGGACGATGTACCCGCCGCTCTTCATGCAGGGCGGCATCGCCTACGACATGACCATCCTCGCCGTCCACATCCTCGGCCTGTCGTCGATCATGGGGGCGATCAACATCATCACCACCATCCTCAATCTGCGGGCGCCGGGTATGACCCTGATGAAGATGCCCCTGTTCGTCTGGACCTGGCTGATCACCGCCTATCTGCTGGTGGCGGTGATGCCGGTGCTGGCCAGCGTCATCACCATGCTGCTCACCGACCGCCATTTCGGCACCCATTTCTTCGACGCCGGCGGCGGCGGCGATCCGGTGCTGTTTCAGCACATCTTCTGGTTCTTCGGGCATCCCGAGGTGTACATCATGATCCTGCCGGCCTTCGGCATCATTTCGACGATCATTCCGACTTTCGCCCGCAAGCCCTTGTTCGGCTACACCTCGATGGTCTATGCGGTCGCCTCGATCGCCCTGCTGTCGTTCATCGTCTGGGCGCACCACATGTTCACCACCGGCATGCCGGTGGCCGGACAATTGTTCTTCATGTACGCGACGATGCTGATCGCCGTCCCGACCGGGGTCAAGGTCTTCAACTGGGTCGCGACGCTCTGGCGCGGCTCGCTGACCTTCGAGACGCCGATGCTCTTTGCCATCGCCGTTGTCTGCCTGTTCACCATCGGCGGCTTCTCCGGCGTGGTGCTGGCGCTGGTGCCGGTCGATATCCAGCTCCAGGACACCTATTACGTCGTCGCTCACTTCCATTACGTCCTTTTTTCCGGCGCAGCGATGAGCATCATGGGCGGCGTCTATTACTGGCTACCCAAGTGGACCGGCCACATGTACGATGAAACGCTGGGCAAATGGCACTTCTGGCTCACCACGATCGCCTTCAACGTCACCTTCTTCCCCATGCACTTCCTGGGTCTCGCCGGCATGCCGCGGCGGATTCCGGATTACGCGCTGCAATTTGCCGACTTCAACCTGATCGCGAGCGCTGCTGGTCTGGTCCTCGGCTTCAGTCAACTGCTCTTCGTCTACGTCGTCGTCAAGTGCATCCGCGGCGGGCAGCCGGCCGGCGAACGCCCATGGGAGGGAGCGGACACGCTGGAATGGACGCTGTCCTCACCGCCGCCCTATCACTCCTTCACCACCCCTCCACGGGTCGCCTGAACGCGGGAGAAATCCGATGACCAAGAACGGCACCAGCTACTATGTCCCGCCACCCTCCTACTGGCCCATCGTCGGCTCCTTCGCCCTTCTCGGCCTCGCCAGCGGTTTCATCCTCGTTCTCGCCAAGCAGGCGGGGGGTGCCTGGATCATGGCGCTGGGCGCGCTGCTGCTGATCTACATGCTGGTCGGCTGGTTCGGCAGCGTCATCCGCGAGGGTCAGGCCGGTTTGCTCGAAGGTCAGGTCGATGTGTCGTTCCGCTGGGGGATGGTCTGGTTCATCTTCTCGGAGGTGATGTTCTTTGCCGGCTTCTTTGGCGCGCTCTTCTACGCCCGCAACGTCGCCGTTCCTGATCTTGCCCAGGCACAGATCCTCTGGCCGGGCTATACCGACGCCTGGCCGACCGCCGGCCCCGCGCTCCTCGATCCCTTCACGCCGATGGGTGCCTGGGGTATTCCGGCAATCAACACCCTGATCCTGCTCTCCTCGGGACTCACCGTCACCTGGGCGCACTGGGGATTGAAGGCCGGTCGCCGTGGGCAGCTCAAGCTCGGCCTGCTGCTTACCATTATCCTCGGCCTTCTGTTCATCGCCCTGCAGGCGTACGAGTACCTGGAAACCGACTTCACCATCCGCACCGGCATCTACGGCGCGACCTTCTACATGCTCACCGGTTTCCATGGCCTGCACGTCTCGCTCGGCGCGATCATGCTGATGGTCATCACCGGGCGGGTCTTCGCCGGTCATTTCAACGCCACACAGCACTTCGGCTTCGAGGCCGTCTCCTGGTACTGGCACTTCGTCGATGTCGTCTGGCTCCTGCTCTTCGTCTTCGTGTACTGGCTTTAGGGCTAAAAGCACGTGCCTGGCTCATGAACCTTCACCCGAGGCACAAGAGGAGTCGGCAAATCGGGTGAATCGGGTGAATCGGGTGAATCGAATTCCGCTGAGGCTCATCATTGTCTCCCGGGATCTGCTATGGTCTTGCACATGCCGCCCATCCTCGCCATAACGAAGCTCTCCAAGACCTACGCTTCCGGGTTCCAGGCCCTCAAACGCGTCAGCCTGGACATTCGCCGCGGCGAAATCTTTGCTCTCCTCGGCCCCAACGGCGCCGGCAAGACCACCCTGATCAGCATCATCTGCGGCATCGTCAAGGCGAGCGAGGGAAGCGTCCGCGTCGATGGTCACGATATCGTCACGGACTACCGTGCCGCGCGAGCGATCATCGGCCTGGTGCCGCAGGAACTCACCACCGATGCCTTCGAATCGGTATGGGGGGCAGTTTCCTTCAGCCGTGGCCTTTTCGGCAAACGGGCGAATCCGGCCTACATCGAAAAGGTGCTGCGCGATCTCTCGCTCTGGGAGCGCAAAGACAGCAAGATCATCACCCTGTCGGGCGGCATGAAACGCCGTCTGCTGATCGCCAAAGCGCTGTCGCACGAACCGGAGATCCTTTTTCTCGACGAACCGACCGCAGGGGTGGACGTCAATCTGCGGCGCGACATGTGGCAACTGGTACGCTCGCTCAAAGCCACCGGAGTGACGATCATCCTCACCACCCACTACATCGACGAGGCCGAAGAGATGGCGGAACGGGTCGGCGTGATCCGCGCAGGTGAACTGATCCTGGTCGAGGACAAGGCCGAGCTGATGCGCAAACTGGGCCGGAAACAGCTGGTCCTGCAGTTGCAGACGACGCTTGATCGCATCCCGCCCGGGCTTCGCGCCTACCAGCTCGAGCTCTCGGACGACGGCAGCGAGCTGGTCTACACCTACGACGCGCAAGGCGAGCGGACCGGCATCGCGGCGCTGCTCAGGGATCTGAATGAGGCCGCCATCGGCTTCAGGGATCTCCACACCACCCAGAGTTCGCTCGAAGACATCTTCGTCAGCCTCGTCAAGGACGCGCGATGAACCTGCAGGCAATGCGCGCCATCTATTGCTTCGAAATGGCGCGTACCCGGCGCACGCTGCTGCAGAGCATCGTCTCGCCGGTGATTTCGACTTCGCTCTATTTTGTTGTCTTCGGCGCGGCGATCGGCTCACGAATTCCCGAGATCGACGGCGTCAGTTATGGCGCTTTCATCGTTCCCGGCCTGATCATGTTGTCACTGCTGACGCAGAGCATTTCCAACGCGTCGTTCGGCATCTACTTTCCGCGCTTCACCGGAACCATCTACGAGCTGCTCTCGGCGCCGGTCTCGTATCTCGAGGTCTCGGCCAGCTATGTCGGGGCTGCGGCGACCAAGTCGATCGTCCTCGGCCTGATCATCCTCGCGACTGCCGGCCTTTTCGTCCCGATCGAGATCGCACATCCTTGGTGGATGCTCCTTTTTCTCGTCCTCACGGCAGTGACCTTCAGCCTTTTCGGCTTCATCATCGGTATCTGGGCAGACAACTTCGAAAAACTGCAACTCGTGCCGCTGCTCATCATCACGCCGCTGACCTTTCTCGGCGGCAGCTTCTACTCGATCGACATCCTGCCGCCGATCTGGCAGACGGTCACCCTGTTCAACCCCGTGCTCTATCTCGTCAGCGGCTTTCGCTGGAGCTTCTACGACGTGGCCGACGTCAGTGTCGGCATCAGCCTCGCGATGACCCTGCTGTTTCTCGCGATCTTTCTCGCCATCGTGAGCTGGATCTTCAGGACCGGCTACCGTCTCAAGACCTGACGCCGTCATCCTGCCTGACCGTGCTCATCGGCCACGCGATCCACCGGACGCCGGTACTTGCGCCAGGCGCTCCAGCTGAAAACCAGGAGCCCCAGCCAGATGAGGGCGAAGCTGAACAGCTGCGCGACCTGCAGCGGCTCGCCGAAGAGCCAGATCGCGGTCACGAACTGCAGCGTCGGGTTGATGTACATGAGCATGCCGACGGTTGCGAGGTCGAGGCGCCGGGTGGCGGCGGCGAAAGCGAGCAAGGGCAGGGCGGTGAGCGCACCGGCAGCGATCAGCAGGGCGCTGGTTACCGGGTCGTGGCCGGTGAATACCGGCTGCCCGTTCTGTCCCTGCCACCAGGCATAGAGGGCGCACACCGGCAGCATGGCGAGGGTTTCCAGCCAGAGACCGGAGACGGCGTCCACCGGCAAGCGCTTGCGCACCAGGCCGTAGGTGCCGAAGGTGCCGGCAAGGATCAGCGACACCCAGGGCAGGCTGCCGATGGCGATGATCTCGTTGGCGATCGCCGCCACTGCCAGACCGACCGACAGCCACTCCAGCCGGTTCAGCCGCTCGTCGAGGACGACGAGGCCAAGCACCACGTTGACCAGCGGCGTCAGGAAATAACCGAGGCTGGAGGCCACCACCTGCTCATTGGCGACGGCCCACAGGAATACCAGCCAGTTGCTGCCGATGAGCAGGGCGGCGACGCAGAGCATCAGCAGCTGCCGCCCGCTCCGGAAAACCGCCGCAACCTTGTGCCACTGGCGGCGCAGCGAGAGCAGCAAGGCGACGAAGACGCACGCCCAGACGGCGCGGTTGCTCAACACGTCCATCGGTGGCACGTGCGCCAACTGACGGAAGAAAAGCGGGAAGAATCCCCACATGCCGTAGGCGAGCAGGCCGCAAGCGACGCCGGCCAGTGGGCGGCCGCTGTTCAAGGGCGCAGGATGTCGAGCGCTGCCGAGCGGTAGTCCCGCCGATAGAGCACCACTAGAATGAGCAACGCAAGAATCGCGAGCAGCAGTGGACTGAGCAACCAGCCGGAGGCTGCGAGGCCGAAATAGTAGGCCCGGATGCCGCGATTGAAATCGTCGCCGGCGAGGTTGTTGGCACCGGCCAGACGCTGCGCATAACGCTCGATGTCAGGCGCCGAGCGCTCACCGAGCGGTGCCGCGCCGACCAGGATCGAGAGCAGGTTGAACTGGCGCAGCGACCAGGTGAACTTGAAGTAGGCATAGACGAAGCTCGAGAGCACCAGCATCAGCTTGATCTCCAGCGCTTCCCGGTTGCTGGCGCCGGCAAGGGCGAGGTCGGTGGTGAAGTTCAACAGCTTGTCGGCAGCGCCGAGCGCGGCGACCAGGCCGGCGATGATGTAGATGGTGGTGTTGGCGTAGAAGGTGACGCTCCCCACCAGGTTGCCGATCAGCGTCGAGTCGGTGACGCGCACCTCCCGCGCCAGCATCTGATAAGCCCATTCGAGGCGAAAATCCCGGGTGTTGCGGATCAGCCCGGCGGAAGCCCACCGACTCTGCTCGGAAAACCAGGCATAACCGCTCCAGCAGGTGAAGAAGGCGAGAAGCGCCAGCCAGTCGGCCAGAGCAAGACGGTGGAGTGTATGCATCGCGCCATCTTGCCACAGAAGCGGCTGGCTGACGGCTCATCGATGGCGCTCGATCTTCCGCCTGCTCCACCCCAGCAAGAGGCCGCCGACCGCGAGGCATAATCATCAGCTTGCCGGCCCTCTGGCACGGCAGAGGCGCGCTGGCGCCGGGCAAGTGTAAAATTTTCCGACAGCGGCAAGCCAGGCGTGGACCTGGCGTATCATGGGTATAGAAATTCTTGATTGCCGCCGCAGCCAACGCCGGTTTCCAGATTTCTTTTCGGAGGGGGGCGGGGATGGGTCGCATGAAACTCAAGAACAAGATTTTCCTGCTGGTCATGGCGGCTTTGCTGGGGCTCGTCAGCATGGTTGTCCATTCGGCTTTCGAGGCCCGGCGTGATCTGATCGGCGCGCGCAAGGAACTGATCCGCTCGATGCTTGAAGGCGTGCACGCGACGCTTGTCGATTTTCAGGCACAGGAGATTGCCGGCACCCTGACGCGCGCGCAGGCGCAGCAGGCGGCGGCCGACGCGATCGGGCGGATTCGATACGGCGGCAAGGACGGCAAGTCGGAGTACGTGTACGCCTTTACCACCGAGGGGGTTGGCATCTATCACGTGGTTCGGGAGCGCATCGGGCAGAACATGCTCGACAAGATCAGGGACGCCCAGGGCAACTACACCTGGAAAGACATCCTTGCCACCGCCCGGCAAAGTCCGGAGGGCGCTTATCTGACCACCATGACGGCGCGCCCGGGTGAGAAGGAACTGCTGGAAAAACTCGGTTATACGAGGATTTTCGAGCCCTGGTCATGGGTGCTCGGGACCGGTGTGTATGTGGATGATATCGATCGTGAATTCAGCCGGCGCCTGGTTCGGAGCCTGGGCGGTTCGGCGGTCCTGATCGGCCTGATCGGCTTGCTGGGTTTCGTGATTGCGCGCGGCATCCTGCGCCAGGTGGGTGGTGAACCGGAGGATGCCATCGGGCTGATGTCGCGGGTGGCCGGGGGCGACCTGACCGGCCAGATGTCCGCCGCCGGCAAAGGCAGCATGCTGGCGGCAGTGAGCGAGATGGTCCATGCCCTGCGCAACCTGGTGGCGGAAATCAGTCAGCATTCGCGGTGCCTGACGCAAGGTGCCGAGCAGATCAGCGGCGCATCGCGTGAAGTCGCGCTGGCGTCGCAATACCAGTCGGATGCCACCTCGGCGATGGCCGCCGGGATCGAGGAAATGACGGTCAGCATCAACCACATAGCCGACGGGGCCAGGGACACGCAGGAAAATTCGCTGTTCGCGGTCCGGCTGTCCGAGGATGGCGTCGCAAGGGTCGAGTCCGCCACCCACGAAATCAGGCAAATCGCCTTGCTCGTCAGTCATGCCTCGACGCGCATCCGCCAGCTCGAAGGGCATGCGAACCGGATTTCATCGATTGCCGGCGTGATCAAGGACATTGCCGGGCAGACCAACCTGCTGGCACTCAACGCGGCCATCGAGGCGGCACGGGCCGGTGAGCAGGGCCGGGGCTTTGCGGTGGTTGCGGATGAAGTGCGCAAGCTGGCCGAACGAACCTCGTCGGCAACGGTTGAAATCGAACAGATGATTACCGGCATCCAGGCCGATACCGTGCAGGTCGTCGGGGTGATGGATGCGGCATTGCCGCAGGTCGAGGCGGGGGTGCAGGCGGCCGAAGGCGCAGCCGAATCGCTGCGTCAGATCAAGGACGCTGCCCAATCGACGCTGACCAGCATCCGGGCAGTGGCCGTTGCCACCAAAGAGCAAAGCGAGGCCAGCACCAGCATGGCACAGAAGGTCGAACAGGTGGCCACGATGGTCGCCGAGACGACGGCCGCCATGCAGTCGACTGCCGAAACGGCCGCCGAGATGGAGAAGATTTCCCGCGAACTCAACCTGCTCGCCAACCGTTTTTCCTGCTGATCGGCAGGAGAAGCCTGGGCCGGCTGTACCGCTCATCGACGACGCAGCCGGCGATCACGGCATTTCCGGAGAGTCTCCCGGACCCGCCTTTACCAGCATCGGGAGGGTCGTGTTCAAGCCCCCGGCCGGCGGCTTTGCCTTGCCCGCTTTGCGCTGCGCCTCCCTGGCCTCTACCAGGCACTGTTGCGCATGGCTGGCGCAGTTGCCGCATTCGCTGGCCACCCCGAGCTCGCGGCGCAGATCTTTCAGGGTGCGGGCCCCCGCCTCGACGGCTTCGAGGATCTGGCGTTCAGTGACGGCCATGCAGATGCAGACGTACAAGGGGTTTCTCCAGCCAGAGAGATGATCGCCGACGCTGCCGCCGAACGGGCGATGGTCGCGAGGGATCCGGTTCAGTCGTCGCCGGGCTCGATGTGTGCCTGGAGATAGTTGGCCAGCGTCACCTGGTCGATCAGGCTGTGCTGCGTCTCCAGCCAGTCGATGGCCTTTTCGCAATGCTCCAGCAACTCTTCGAGCAGGTCGCGGCTGACGTAGTCGTGCAACGCTTCGCACAGGGCGATCCCTTCGACCAGCAGCGGACGCTGGACCTCGCGCTCGTAGCGGAGGTCGCTCTGCAGGCACTCGACGACGTGTTCGCCGATCAGCAGCTTGCCCAGGTTCTGCAGGTTGGGCAGGCCTTCGAGGAAGAGGATGCGATCGATCAGCGTGTCGGCTTCCTTCATGACGCGGATCGACTGTTCGTACCGGTAGTCGTTGAGCTTCTCCAGGCCCCAATGGCGGAACAGGCGGGCGTGCAGAAAATACTGGTTGATCGCCGTCAGTTCGTTCTTGAGCACCTTGTTCAGGGCGCCGATGATTCTTTTGTCGCCTTTCATCACGCTGCCTCTCTATGCCGGGTTGTCGGAGCCGATCTGGCTCTGTTGATAGTTCTGCAGGCCGATCTGTGCGATCAGTCGAAGCTGCTTTTCGAGGTAGTAGGCGTGGTCCATCTCGGTATCTTCGAGCTGCACGGCGAGCATGTCGCGGGTGACGTAATCGCGGGCCGTTTCGCAGGCCGCCATGGCTTTCTTCAATTCGCCGACGACATGGTATTCGCAGGCAAGGTCGGCCTGGAGCATGTCGGGGACGGTTCTGCCGACCGTGAGCGGGCTGCGGGTGCTCATGTCGGGGGTGCCTTCGAGAAAAAGAATGCGCTGCATGATCGCCCGTGCATGCTGGCGCTCGTGCTCGGATTCGTGCAGCGCTTTTGCCGCCAGTCGCGTGAAGCCCATGTCCGAATACATTTCGCCATGGACAAGGTACTGATCGACCGCCGCCAGTTCTCCCGCCAGGAGTGCGTTCAGAATGTTGATGGTATCGTTGTCACTCTTCATGAAGCTCTCCGGAAATGGTTCGCCAAGGGGATGGAAAAAGCCGACAGCAGGGTTCAGGCTCCTGCGCACCCGCTTTCGGCTGCATCGGTCATATCGACAGTATTTTCCGACCGCCGTTCAAGCCCCTGGGCGACAGGGAATCCTGACCGGCAGTCTCGGCCTGACGAACGGAAGCCCTTACATCGCCGGATACTTGGCGGGATCGGACATTTTTTCGACGACTTTTTCGAGTTCGGGGAGGGTGATTCCTTCGTCGTAGATACCGGCACTGACCTGGATCCCGGCGGCAAACGAGATATCTGCTGCGAGGGCGAACGAGACCTTCCGGGACAGCCGTCCGGCACCGGGTTTCGGCCAGCTATACTCGACCCAGCCGCCATGCGCTTCGTTGCCGGCCTTGCACAGTTCCTTGAAAATGTACTTGCCGGTGTTGTCGGTGACCTGCATGATCGGCTTGCCCACCAGGTCGGGCCGCATCGGGTGCGCGATCATCCGGTCCTTGCGGCAGTCGTAGACGAACACATAGCTGTCCTTCCACACCCATCGGCTGTCCTTCTGGTTGAAATCGGCATAGCCCGACGCTCCCTTGTCATGCAGGAAGCGGGCGGCCGCCCGTACCCGGCTGACCGTTTCTTCGGCGGTCGCCACCTCGGGGTCTGTCGGCGTTGCGGCAGCGGCTGGCCCGCAGGCGAGCAGCAGCCCGATCAATCCCATCGTTGTTGCAAATTTCATGACACGGTACTCCCTTTCTTTCGGTTGAGGGGTCTCCTGACCCCCGGTCCTGGTCGACGTCAGATCGCTTCCAGCCACTGATTGAGCTGCCCTAGCTGATCCACGGCTTGCCGACCGGGAGAATGTCCCGGCCAAACAGATCGGCATAGATGATGTGCGCCATGATGTACCACGCCATCGCCGCGGTCACCATCAACTCATAGCCGGCCACCACCGTCAGGTCGGGATAGCCGAAATGCGCGAGGTCGAGCAGGATGAAGCCGATCAGCAACAGGGTGAAGGTGAGCGCGAGGGCGCTGCTGACCCGCATCGCACCAATCCAGAGGATCGCCGTGAACAAGGTCCAGGCAATCAGAAACCAGCCGACGTCCGTCTTGCTGGAGGTGTAGATGTTGTAGTGGTTGCCGATCAGGAGCAGCGTCAGCGCGATCCAGAAACAACCGTAGCCGGTGAAGGCGCAATAACCGAAGTTGTTCCCGGTCTTCATTTCCTGCAGACCGGCAATCATCTGTGCCAGGCCCCCGAAGATCAGTCCCAGCCAGACGACGGGCCCCAACCCGATCCAGCCGACATTGTGAAACTGCAACACCATCGTCGTCAGGCCAAAACCTGCCAGACCGACCACCGCCGGATTACCCAGCTTCTGCTCTGCCATGCTACCCCCTGTTATGCTCGCATCGAATGCAGCCGGGAAGACCCCTGGCCACCCAATTTCCCGAACCTTTCTGGCTGCCGGACGAGATCGCGGTGCCACCCCTGGAAAATCGCGGCCATTCTACAAAGATGCGGCCCGGCTTGGCAAACCCGATCCGAAGTCGAGACCGGCGTCGAGACCGGCAGAGCGGCCTGATTCCGGCGTGCCGCTGATCGCGGCATGCTAGAATCGCGCCCCGATCCAGCAGGCTCGTTCGATGTCCGTTCTCAACCTTCCGCAACGTGAAGCGATCCACTACCTCGACGGACCGCTGCTGGTCCTGGCCGGTGCCGGTTCGGGAAAGACGCGGGTGATTACCGAGAAGATTGCCTATCTGATCGAGTCCTGCGGCTTCAGTCCGAGCAACATCGCGGCGATCACTTTTACCAACAAGGCTGCGCGCGAGATGCAGGAGCGGGTCGGCAGGCTGCTCGCCGGCAAACCTTCGCGCGGCCTGACGATCTCGACCTTTCATGCGCTGGGCGTGCGCATCCTGCGCGAAGAGGCGGCTGCGCTGGGCTACAAACCGGGCTTTTCGATCCTCGACGCGACCGACTGCTTCGGCATCATTGCGGAACTTGCCGGCAGCGTCGACCAGGCCACCATCCGTAAACTGCAGGCGCTGATCTCGAACTGGAAGAGTACCCTGGTGTCGCCGGATGAGGCGCGCAAGCGGGCGCAGAACGAAAGCGAAGTCCTCGCCGCGAACGCTTACGCCAGCTATTCCGCCACCCTGCAGGCCTACCAGGCAGTCGATTTCGATGACCTGATCGCCATTCCGGTGGCGCTCTTCGAAAGCCGGCCGGCGGTGCGCGACAAATGGCAGAACCGCCTGCGCTATTTGCTGGTCGATGAGTACCAGGATACCAATGCCAGTCAATACCAGCTGTTGCGGCTGCTGGCCGGCGTTCGCGCGGCGTTCACTGCGGTCGGCGACGACGATCAGGCGATCTATGGCTGGCGCGGCGCCGACATCGCCAACCTGCGCGGGCTGCCGCGCGACTACCCCAACCTCAAGCTGATCAAGCTCGAACAGAACTACCGCTCGACGGTTCGCATTCTCAAGGCCGCCAACGCGCTCATTTCGCACAACGAAAAACTGTTCGACAAGAGACTCTGGTCCGATCTGGGCCACGGCGATCCGATCACGGTCAACACCTGCCCCGACAGGGAAAAGGAAGCCGAGTCCGTGGTCATGAAGCTGCAGGCTCATCGCTTCCAGCATCAGGGGCAGTTTCGCGATTATGCGATCCTTTATCGCGGCAACTTCCAGGCGCGCGCCGTCGAGAAGTTCCTGCGCAACCAGCGTCTGCCGTATCTCCTGTCCGGCGGTCAGTCCTTCTTCGACAAGGCCGAGATCAAGGACCTCACCGCATACCTGCGCCTGCTGGCCAACCCCGACGACGACCCGGCTTTCATCCGCGCCGTCAGCACTCCCCGGCGAGGCGTTGGCACGAGCACGCTGCAGGCGCTCGGCAACTATGCCGGCGAGCGCCGGATCTCGCTCTTCGCCGGCGCCTGTGAGCAGGGTTTTGCCCAGCGCATCCAGACCCGGCAACTGGCATCGCTGGTCGAGTTCTGCGAGTTCATCGAGCGCCTGCAGGAACGCGCCGGGCGAGAGCCGGCAGGGCAGGTGATGGCGGGTCTCCTGACGGCGATCAGCTATGAGGCGTGGCTGTACGATCAGGACGAGGCGCGTGCGGCACAGAGCAAATGGAGCAACGTCCAGGAGTTCTGCGACTGGTTGAGCAGAAAAGGAGAGGAGGACCAGAAGTCATTGCTCGAACTCACCCAGACCCTTGCCCTGATCAACCTGCTCGACCGCCAGGATTCGGAAGTCGACGCCATCCAGCTGTCCACGCTGCACGCCGCCAAGGGGCTGGAGTTCAAGCATGTTTTCCTGATCGGCATCGAGGAGGGCGTTCTGCCACACCGCGAAGCCGAAGCCGACGGCCGCATCGAGGAAGAGCGGCGCCTGATGTACGTCGGCATCACCCGCGCCCAGCGCTCACTGCACCTGAGCTACGCCGAAAAGCGCTCGCAGGGCAGGGAGGTGATGGCCTGCCAGGCATCGCGCTTCATTGGCGAGATGGGTGAGGACCTGCGTTTTTCCGGCGGCAAGAGCGAGAGCGCGCCGGACAAGGCGGTCAATGCCGAGCGTTTTTCGGCGCTCAAGGCAATGCTCGGCAAAGCCCGATGAACCGGTGCCTCGGGACCGCTTCCTGAGAGGGCAGCAAAAGGCGCTGGTGTCGCCCTTTTGCTGCCGCCAAAACGGGTTCTACTTGGCGAGACCGACCAGATGCTCCACGGCCGCCTTGACCTCGTCCTCGGTCAGATCGGCACCGCCCCCCTTGGGTGGCATGGCGCCCTTGCCGTTGATGGCGCTGTTGACCAGTGCCGCCGTACCGGTGGCAATCCGCGGCGCCCAGGCCGCCTTGTCGCCGGCTTTCGGCGCGCCGGCGGCACCGCTCGCGTGGCAGGCCATGCAGACCGAGTTATAGACCGTGGCTCCGTCGCGCGGCTTGCCGTCGGACTGGGCCACCGGTGCCTTGGCGAGTTCCAGTGTGGCGACCGGCTGGATCCGCCCTGCGGCCTCATCACTGTCGCTGGCCTTGACACTGTTACCCTTGCCGAGCTGCGAAAGCGGCCAGATGACAACGATCAGGAGGATTGCGACGACGATGGTGACGATCAGGATCGACCGCGACGAGTTTTGTTGCTGAGCCATGCCAAGTCCTCGATGGAGAGCGGGTTAAAGCGTGAATTGTACCGCCGTTTGCGAACGCCCAGAAGTGCCGGGGTGGACTACCCCGAGCAAAAAGGTTAAGCTTCGCACCCTGCATGCGCCCGTAGCTCAGTTGGATAGAGTACTGCCCTCCGAAGGCAGGGGTCGGACGTTCGAATCGTCTCGGGCGTGCCAGGAATCCTCACCTCGTCACGACCTTGCCGGCCTCGGCAGCGCGGCTTCGCGGATCGGCAGGTTCAACAGCGCCGCTGCCGCAGCAAGGGCAATGTCGGCGTACCACATCCACGCATAGTCGCCGAACTCCGTCAAGGCAATGCCGCCCAGATAAGCTCCGAGAAAGCCGCCGATCTGGTGCGAGAGCAGCGAGACGCCGAACAGCGTGCCGAGATAGCGGACACCGAACAGCTTGCCGACGATGGCCACCGTCGGCGGCACGGTGGCAAGCCAGGTGAACCCCAGACCGGCGGCGAAGAGGTAGAAAGTCAGCTCGGATTTCGGCGCCAGCAGGTAAAGCGCGACCATCAGCGCGCGCGACGCGTACATCCAGAACAGCACGTACTTGCTGCGATAGCGGGCGACACAGGAGCCCGCGTAGAGGCTGCCGACGATGTTGGCGAGGCCGATGATCGCCAGCGACCAGCTGGCCACGCTGCCTGGCAGACCGCACAGGTCTACTTCGCCGGGCAGGTGAGTGACCAGAAAGGCGATGTGGAAACCGCAGGTGAAGAAGCCGAGGTTGAGAAACTGGTAGCTGCGATCTGCTGCCGCCTCCTGCACGCTCTGCCAGATCCCGGCTTCAGGGCTGCTGGCTCGGGGCGCTTCTGCGATCGGTTGCGACACCGCCCTGACCAGCGGCAGCGCGGCCAGCGTCATCAGCGCCAGCGACCACATGGCGCCCATCCAGCCCAGGAGCTGAATCAGGGTCTGCAGGATCGGCGCGAAAACGAACTGGCCGAACGAGCCGCCGGCATTGATCACGCCCGATGCGGCAGCGCGCGCCTCGATCGGCAGGCGCTGGCTCGAAGCGCCGATCAGCACCGAGAAGCTGCCGGCGCCCGAGCCGATCGCCGACAGCAGGCCGAGTGAAATGATCAGGCCGAAGGTGCTGTCCATGAACGGCGTCAGCGCACTGCCCAGGGCGAGCAGGAGCAAACCGGCGAGGAGCACGCGACCCGGCCCGTAGCGGTCGGCGGCGGCGCCGGCAAGGGGTTGTACGGCGCCCCAGGTGAATTGACCGACGGCCAGCGCCAGGCTGATCGATGCGACGCCGAGGCCGGTGCTGGTATTGAGGGGCGAGACGAAGAGGCCGAGCGATTGCCGGGCGCCCATGGTCACCATCAGGATGCCGGCCGCCGAGAGCGTGATTGCCCAGAGGGCAGGTTGATTGAGGGTACGGAACATCGATGGGCTCACGGTGGCGGGGAAGGGTTTCCCTGGAGCGGCGGGGCGAGCGGATGTTCCAGGTAGCGATACGGTGGGAAGGAAAAACCGGTTACAGATTACAGAACAACATGTCGAACTCGACGTTGTTGTCACAATGACGCGGTCGGTGATCGCTGTCGGGGCGGGTGAAACGGATGTTGAGCGCGTATTTGTTGGCGCTGATTTCCGGGATGTAGGGGTCGCTGCGCTTGAGCGAGATGCGCACCATCTGCGAACTGCTGCCGCCGAGCATCAGCTGAAAAGCGCCGCCGGTGGCCACGTGATGCTCGGGGTGGCCGCTGGCGCGCAACAGGCGCAGCACGATGCGCAAAGCGTCACGCAGCGGCAGCATGGGTTGCAGCCAGGCGATGAGGGCGTCGCGACGGATGCCCGCAGCTTGATGTCGCCAGTAGTGATACGAAGGAAGATCGAATTCACAGACACCACCGGGAATGCTGGCCCGGCTCTTGATGCTCATCAGCCAGTCGTTGTCGCGCAGGTGCTGACCGATCTTGCCGGCCATGCCGAGCAGCGCCGACGAGGCGTTCTCGATTTCGCCGAGAGCGATCGCCAGCGCTGCTTCCGATATCGCGGGGTTGTTGCGGAAACTCAGCAGGCTCTGGCGCTGCCGTTCGAGTTCCTGAATCAGATCCATTTTCAGATCGGCGCGGCCGGCGACATCGAGGATCTCGAACAGGGTCAGGAGAACGACGTGGTGTTCCTGCGGGCCGTCGCGCTCCAGGAAAGCGCTGCCCTTGTGGAACAAATCCTCCAGCCGCAACAGCGTGCGTATGCGTTCATTGAAAGGATATTCGTATATGATCACACGGCCGCCAGGGTCGGAAACGAAAATTTTCGAGAATTCTGAATCATTTGCGACAAAATCTCAACGGTCAGCATGAGCTTTGATCCGTGCAAGTTCCAGATAGCGGCGATGCAGATCGTCGACCTGTGGCAGCAAGGCGTCACGCCCGCCCTCATTGTGCACCAGATCGTCCGCCAGCGCCTGCCGCTCGCTGCGCGCGGCCTGGGTTGCCATGATAGCGCGGACTTCCACCGCAGTCAGTCCATTGCGTGTCATCACGCGGGCGATCTGCACCGCCTCGTCGCAGTCGACGACCAGGACGCGATCCGTTCGCCCGCGATAGCTGCCCGATTCGACCAGCAAGGGCACCACCAGCATGACGTACGGCGCCTGCCCACTCTGGCTGGCGGCGGCGCAGTCGGCCTCGCTGCGCTGCCGGATCAGCGGATGCAGGATGGCCTCCAGTCGGGCCTTGGCGCCGTGGTCGGCGAAGACCAGTCGGCGCATCGCTGCCCGATCCAGCCCGCCGTCCGCACGCAACACGTCGGGGCCGAAAGCGCTCGCGATCGGCGCCATGGCCGCCCCTTCGGGAGCGGTCAGCTGATGAGCGATGGCGTCGGTATCGACCAGTGCCGCACCGCGCTTTGCAAAGAGATCGGCGACCGTGCTCTTGCCGCTGCCGATGCCGCCGGTGATGCCCACAATGAAACTCATGGCGCCGGCTCCCCGCTCGCTGGCCCGCAGGCGGTCCGGCTGGCTTTCGGCAAGAGCAGGGCCACTGCCTGAGCGAGCGTTTCAGCCTGCGATTCGGGGCCACGAATTTCGATCACCGCCGATTCCGGTTTTCCTGTCCGCCGACTCATGACTGCCGACTGCACCCCTTTGGCCTGCAAGGCCGCGAGTCCCGCGCGGGCGGCGACCTCGGTGCGGTAGGTGCCGAGCGAAATCGCCAGATGGTTGGGGCCACTGGCCTGGACGATGAAGAAATCATCGACCCCGAGCTGCTGCAGCTGGTCGGTCTTTTGCCGCACCTCTTCCCGGCTGGCAAGCGGCGGCACGTACACCCAGTAACCGGTGTTCTCCGACAGCGCGCGGCGCGTCGCCTGGAAAGCGGCAAATCGCTTTTCGGTCAACAGCCGTTCGACCTGATCGGCCTCGCCACTGGCGAGGCCATTCCATGACTGACAGCCCACGCTGCTGCTCGGGGCGGCACTCCGTTCGGCCGCCTCCTTGCCGGGGGTCGGGGGTGGCGGCTGTCCGCGCGAAACGATCCGCAGCTGATCGGCAAGCAGCTGCTGTTCGACACGGCGCGTGTCAGGAGTGCCCGAGGTGCCGAGATACCCGCGGGCCCAGACAAAGAACAGCAGGTTGGCCAGGACGAGCAGGAAAACCGCAATCCTCATCAGTGAAATCATCGTTCTGGTCGGAGAGGCCGCGCTCACCCCTTCGGAACAAAGTGGGTGCTGGTGCGGGTGACCACTCCGTCCGGGTTGAAATGGACATTGAAGAACCACGCCATGCCTGGCTCCACTTTGGTCTTCCAGCTCCAGACCGTTTCCTGTTTCAGCGAGAAGTATTCCTGGCGCGCCGGTCGGCCGAGCAGACGATGGACCTGATCGCGACTCCAGCCGGGCTGGATGCGCGCGAAGTTCTCCTCGGTCAGGACCTGGAGGACGCCGCGCAGGACGCCGTCCGGGCCGATGACGAGCATATAGTTGACGATTCCCTCGGGCATGCGCGGATACTCCCAGATGCGCGTACCATCTGCTTCTTTCCACTCGAGGTTGGGCGTGCCCATCACCTTGCGTACTTCTTCGGCGGTGGTGATGCCCGGTTTGAGCCTGCTCAACTTGTCGACATCGCAGGCGGACAGGCCGACGGTGATGAGACCGGCGAGAAGAACGTTTACCAGGAATTTCATGAACATGTCTTCGGTGCTCCGCTCGCTGTGGCTGGAATCGCCTTGGGCCAGCGACAAGTATAGACGAAGCGACCCCAAGGAGCCGTGTGAGCCCTGTTGAATCCTGCCGATTTCCCCTTTGCCGGTCGTCCGCCTGCCGGCAACTCCGGCAGCGCCGCCTGGCGCTCGCCGGCGGCCCTCCTGACAGCGATATTCCCCGCCGTCGCAGCGCTGCCACTGCCCATGTCGGGAGAGCAGCTTGACCTCCGCGCGTCAACACTACCCTCCGGCCAGGGTCGCCTGGAGCATATGGGGGCTGGGTGCGCTGCTCTATCTGATCGGCTTCTACCAGCGCGTGGCGCCGGCGGTGATGACCGATCGCCTGATGAACGAGTTTGCCATCGGTGCCACCGAACTGGGCAATCTGTCGGCCTTCTATTTTTATTCGTACGTGGCGATGCAGATCCCGACCGGGATCATCGCCGACCGTTGGGGGCCGCGCCGCCTGCTGACCACGGGTGCCGCGGTGGCAGCGGTCGGCAGTGCGCTGTTTGCCTTCTCGTCCGACCTCGGTTGGGCCAACACCGGTCGCCTGCTGGTCGGCGCTTCGGTCGCGGTGGCGTTCGTGTCGATGCTCAAGCTCGCCACGCACTGGTTTGCTCCCCGCCAGTTTGCCCTGGCCTCGGGAATGGCGCTGTTCTGCGGCGTGGTCGGCGGGGTGATGGCCGGGGTGCCGCTGCGCATGCTGATCGAAGCCTGGGGCTGGCGTCCGGTGATGGCCACTTCGGCACTCGTCACCGGCCTGCTCGCGGTGGCCATCTGGCTGCGCGTCCGCGACGACCCGCGCGATCTGGGCTATCTGAGCCATGCGCCGGCGACGCTCACCGGCACGGGCCATGCGGCGATCCTCAGGGACATGATCGAGGTCCTCTCGTACCGCAATATCTGGATTCTGCTGATCACCCCGATCGGCATCGCGGGCGCCGTGCTGACCTTTGCCGGTCTCTGGGGCGTGCCCTATCTGCGCCAGGTGCATGGCCTCGAAACCCGGTCTGCGGCGGCCATCACCTCGTTGCTCCTGATCGCCTGGGCGATTGGTGGACCGCTCCTCGGGGCGCTTTCCGAACGCATCGGGCAGCGCCGGCCGCTCTACGTGGTGACCACCGCTGCAGCGCTCGCCGGCTGGGCGGTGATCATCTTTCTGCCGGTCCCCGTCTGGCTGATGATTGTCACGCTCTTGTTCACCGGCTTCTTCTCGGGCAACCTGATCATCGGCTTTGCCTTTGCCAGGGAGTCGGTGCCGCCGCGCCTGATGGGAACGGCGGCAGGGATCTGCAACATGGGGCCGCTGCTTGGCGGCATGTTGCTGCAACCGGCCGTCGGCTGGATGCTCGACCGTCACTGGCTGGGGGCGACGGCAGCAGGTGCCCGCATCTACGATGCCGCCGCTTATCAGGCAGGATTCAGCCTGCTGGCCGCCGCCATCGCCGTTTCGCTGTGCCTGATTCCTTTTGCCCGGGAGACTTACGGCAGGCAGACCAGCTGAGGCGCGGATGAGCACCGGCAGTGCCGGATGGCGGTCGCGAGAATGCCGAGCAGCAGCAGGCCGCCCATGCCGAGCGCCAGCGTCGCCGTCGATCCCCACAGCGCCGGCGCCAGCAGGCCGGCCACCAGGGCGTTGAAAGACGACTGCAGGAACGTCTGGCAGGACGCCGCCAGGCCGCGCTGCTCGGGAAACAGATCGAGCGCCTGGAGCGTCAGGCTCGGCATGGCGAGCGACATGCCGAAGGTGAAGCCGAACAGGGGCAGCACACTCCAGGGCAGCATTGGCGGCAGCGCGAGACTGATGCCGATGTTGATCGCTGCCGCGCAACTCATCACCAGGTAAGCGACGGCGATCGTGCGGCCGGCGGACCACTTGCCGGCCAGCCGGCTGGAAAGGCAGGCGCCGAGCATCAGGCCACTCATCGCCGGCCCGAACAGCCAGAGGAAGCCGGTGGGCGACACGCCCAGGTGATCCATCAGGTAGACCGGCGCCGACACCACGTAGAGGAAGAAACCGGCGAAATTGAGCGCCAGTGCGCCGCAGGTCAGGAGGAAGGCGGGTGCGGTCAGCACTTTCCAGTAGCTGTGCATGAGGTAGCGTGCATCGAGCGGCTGGCGGCGAAGACGCGGCAGCGTTTCCGGCAACAGATACCAGCAGGCCAGCCACAGCCCGATGCTGAGCAGCACCAGGAAGGCAAACACCGCGCGCCAGCCAAACCAGAGCTGCAGCCAGCCGCCGATGATCGGCGCCACGGCCGGAGCGATGGCGAACATCATCATCACCTGCGACATCAGGCGCTGCGCCAGCGGGCCATCGTAGAGATCGCGAACGATGGCCCGGCAGACGACGATGCCGGCGCCGCCGGTCATCCCCTGCAAGGCCCGCAGCAGCCAGAGCTGTTCGATGCTGCGGGCAAACATGCAGCCGGCCGAGGCGAGCGCAAAGAGCGCCACGCTGATCAGGATCACCCGGCGACGTCCGAGCGCATCCGAGATGGCGCCATGCCACAGGGTCATCAGGGCGAAAGGCAGCAGGTAAGCGCTCAGCGTCTGCTGGACCTGCAGCGGGGTCGCCTGCAGCGACGCCCCGAGGTCGTTGAAGGAGGGCAGGTAGGTGTCGATCGAGAACGGTCCGAGCGTTGCCAGTCCTGCCAGCAGAAAGGAAATCCCCGGGGGCGCCAGCGGCTTGTTCGTTTCAGGCATGTCAATCCTTCGCGAAACGACGGTACTGGACGGCTTCAGCAACATGCTGGGCCTCGATGACGTCGCTGCCAGACATATCGGCAATCGTGCGAGCAACCTTTAGGGCGCGATGGTATCCGCGCGCCGAAAGGTCGAAACGGCTGATGGCGTGTTTCAGGAGGCTCGCTGCCGCCGCCGAGGGCTGGCAGTAGGCATCGATCTCCCGGCTCGTGAGGCCGGCGTTGGCTTTTCCCTGTCGTTCGATCTGGCGCGCCCGGGCCGTGCTCACGCGCTGCCGGACGAGCGCCGACGCCTCGCCGTCGGGCGCCTGCTGCAGCACTTCCGGCGGCACCGCCGGGACCTCGATCTGCAGATCGATGCGATCGAGCAGCGGGCCGGAGATCCGGTTGCGATAACGCGACACCTGCTCGGCGGTACACCGGCAGCGGCCGCGCGGATCACCGTGATAGCCACAGGGGCATGGCCGCGTTGCCTTTTTGCCAGGCATCAAAGTCACCCTCAAAGCCTTGAAACCACAGCCTTTTGTAGATGAACCCCACACCATCGGTGAGCATGTGCGCAGGAGGCGGCTTGCTCTGGGTCTCACGCAGAAGCAGGTAGCCGAGCAGCTGGGAGTGACCCCTGAGACGGTGTTACATTGGGAGAAGGGCCGCACACAGCCGCCGATTGAGTCCATGCCCGGCATTGTATACTTCTTGGGGTATGACCCTTTCGGAGAAGCACACAGCTTGCCTGAACGCCTCCTCGCCAAACGTCGGGCTCACGGCTGGAGCATGCGGGAAGCAGCGCAAAAATGTGGCATTGACGAAGCGACATGGGCTGGCTGGGAAGCTGGGCGGCAGGTGCCCCAGAGAAAGCACGCGGCACTCATCGAGCACTTCCTCTCTGCCGAGCCAGAGTGAACGAGTTTAGCGAGGTTGGAGCATCCCAAATCTACCGGAACGCAGGATCTTTATATACTCCTTCCTCTTCCGAGGAACTTGATCTGCCTGCAGCGCCACCAACGACAGGCTGGGATCACATGCATGTGGTGACCAACAACGGGTTCTGCAGCACCCCTTGTTATCCCAAAGAGCTGCTTGTGCCGACGTAATGTGGTCCCTTTCCCCTCCGAGGTCCCATGAGGAGTCACGACTCTGATGGACCAGGAGCTCTCTTTCTGGCAACATCGCCGCCTTATCTCGGTGTCTGGAGCCGTCCATGAACGACATGACGATACAAGTTGCTGAAGACATGAGCTTTACCACGGGAACCCTTGATCTGCCCCTAGGTTTCTTTGGTGGTGAGCGAACAGAGATTAGCGAGGAAAAGTCGATCTCAGAACGTTGGAGAGACATCGTCCGCGGCATTCGTGATGAGTACTTAGATTCGACCCACCGTTTTCCGTGGGTGGTTGGCTTCTCTGGTGGTAAGGACAGCACGGTAGTTTCGCACGCCGTTTTCGAAGCGCTGCTTTCCATTCCTCCCTCGCAACGTACTCGTGACATTCACATTGTGTCAAACGATACTTTGGTCGAAAGCCCGCTCATCATTGCACATCTGGATGGAGTGACCAAACTCATCGAGACTGCAGCCCAAAACTTGAACCTCCCGATCACGGTTGCCAGAACGCACCCTGAACCGGATAAGACATTTTGGGTACTGTTGATTGGCAAAGGCTACCCAAGCCCAAATATGACGATGCGCTGGTGCACAGACCGGCTAAAAATTCAGCCAACCAGCAGTTATATCAAGCAGAATATCTCTAAATTTGGTGCTGCCATCGTGGTTCTTGGCGTTCGGCGCGACGAAAGCCAGACTCGTCAACGGTCGATCGATAAGCGTCACAACGATAGGGGATCTAACCTCACGCCTCATACCGACCTGCCGGGCGCCTTCATCTATCGTCCGATTGTTGATCTGACAACCGATGACGTTTGGGAAATATTGGGTTCCTTTCATGCTCCGTGGGGTGGCAATCACAAAGATCTATTTCAGCTTTACCGGGATGCAGAAGGGGGTGAGTGCCCGGTTGTATTGAGTCAGAATGAAGCGCCTGGTTGTGGAACGAAGAATAGCCGTTTCGGCTGCTGGACATGCACAGTAGTAGAAAAAGACAAAAGCTTGCAGGGGTTTATAGACTCGGGAAATCATCATTTTCAACCCCTTGTGGAATTTCGTAGCTGGCTGAAAGACAACCGGAACAACCCGGAGATGCGGCAAGCGCATCGTCGAAATGGGCGCCTCTCTTTTGACGCGTCCGGCAAACACATCCCTGGCCCCTTCACCATTCAGGCGCGTAAGCAAATTCTAGAGTATCTGCTCCGAGTTCAGAAAGAATTTGGTGCCCCCTTGATTACTGATGCTGAGCTTGACCTGATTTACCAGCTGTGGACTATCGATTTACAACAAGAAAAGGGGCTGGCTGATGGCTGAGGGGTCTTATGATGAAAGTTACTTGAGTGACCTACCGTTGTGGGCTGATGGGAATGCGCACACCGTAATGGAGGAAATTTGCGGGAAATACGACGTTCCTGTAGACGTGTTGACTGAGCTTGTCAGAGTACAACGTGAGCGACAGCATCAAGAACGGGCACACGGTATTTATCAACGCTTTGAAGAAATTCTCGGGCGCATCGAATAACAAAAAATAGGGGCAATGGGTATGTGGATTTCCAGACTGGAGCTGACATGCTTCAAGAGCTATCAGCACCAAGTCTTTTCGTGCCCGGAGCCAATCGACGGCAAAAATGTCGTGCTGATTGGTGGCATGAATGGCTACGGAAAAACTTCGATCCTAGAGGCGCTCTACCTATGTCTCTATGGCAAAGATGCTATGGTGCACCTCGCGCGAGCCGGGCTAAGAAGTGATGATAAGAAGGGATACCCGACCTTTTTGGAGCGGGCATTCAACGGTGAGGCCAAACGGGATGGCCTCGATACGATGAGTGTACGGATTGTCATCAACCAAACAAGAGCGAAAGCTATCGATATTGGACGGAAATGGTATTTCCGGGCCAATGGAAACTGGATTGAAGAGGAGACTGTCGTTCGTCAGGTTGTTCGTGGTGTTCCGGAAACTCCGCGTGTGGATGGTCGAAACGGATTCCACCTGCCTGACTTACTTGATGAGATGCAATTCCTTCCAGCCCATGTGGCCCCATTCTTTTTCTTCGACGGTGAAGAAGTAAAAAAACTCGCTAACCAGTCGCGGCTAGAGCAGGTCAAACAAGGGCTTGAGGGGTTACTCGGGGTCGTTTTACTGCGTTCACTCGCCGAGCGCTTAAAGAGCTTTGAGGCGGGGAAACGCAATGAAATCCAGTCCGTGGATGAAGACAAACTTGCGCGCCTCTTGGAAGTCTTGACGGCCAATCAGGACCAACTGAAAGATCTCAAGCGGGATGCCGAACAAGGCGAAAGCGAAAGACTGCAGTTGCGTGCCGAGCAACAATCTCTCTTGAACCGTATTACTGCTGCTGGCGGTGGTGGTGGCGATATTGCCACTGTGAAGGATCTGGTGGAGGAGCGTGAGCAACTGCGAAACAGATTGAGAGAAATTCAAAGACGATTGGAGGGGATTCTTTCTGGACGTTTGCCATTTCATCTCACGCCAAAAGATCTCTTGGAAGATTTCCGTCGGCAGTTACTGGCTGAAATTAAACTGGCTGATTGGGATGCTGAGAAGCGCGCGCTCGAACCCCGTAAGGCGGAATTTGACTCAGCCTTCATGGAACAAACTTCACCAGAAATAGATCCAGATTTGACTGATGATCAGTTGAACGCGATCCGAGCCCGATTGGAATCCGCATGGGCTAGTTTGTTTTACCCGCCCCCTGAAGATTGTGCAAAAGAAGTTATTCACGATTATCTTCATGATGCTTTACGCCACAAAGCTCTAGCTTTTATGGAAACCATCAGTCTTGGGCAGCGGGAAATTCATGATTTGCTGAACGAGCAACATGCTTTGCAGCAGCGTATCGATGAGTTGGGGAGGAAGGTTTCCCGCCTTGAGGGTATCGACCGCGATGGGACTCTTGCTGCATTGAAGAAGGAGCTAGAAAGTATACAGCAACGAATGGATGATCTTTCTGAACGTATTCGATCCGACGATCGCACCATTACGACACTCCAAGCACAAGTTCAGTCCCAAAGTGCGGAATACAATAGGGAAAAACACGAACTTGACAAATCGAGTCCAGTTCGGGCCACACTGGAAAGGTCTGAACGTGTTCGTCATGTCATTGACGAGTTAATTCCTAAGCTGTTTCCTCTCAAGGTGGGCGAGCTTGCAACCGCTATGACCACTGTTTACAAGCAGCTTGCTCATAAAGATCAGGTTGAAAAAATAACGATTCTTGACGATGGAACTACCAAAATACTCGGCAAGACGGGCAAAGAGATCACCTTTGATCGGTCTGCGGGCGAGAATCAAATTTTCGCAACGGCGCTCATTGCGGGCCTAGCAAAAGTGTCCGGCGTTCAGGCACCAATGGTAGTTGATACACCTTTGGGGCGATTGGATAGTAAACACCGAGCGAATATTCTCAAGTTTTGGACGAGCGACAAGAAGCGGCAAGTCATTCTGCTGTCACAGGATGAGGAAATTGATTTTCACTTCTATAAATCTATTGAAGGCAGCGTTGGTAAGACGTACCTTCTTGAGCACATCGATGTTGGTGATGGTATTGGTCGCACTACAGCGGTTGAGGACGAATATTTTGTGGCGGGCCGTCGATGAGTCAACTTAACATTCAACAGGTGCTCAATTCGCGATTTCGTACCAGCATTGAAGCTGACCGAATTACTGTTGTACTAATGAGTAATCTTGGACTATCGACGAAGGCGAATGTCGCCCGACTCGCGATCGGTCGTTCTCTGGCCGTCGGTGCATTTGTCGATGATGGAATTGATGCGAAGGGCTTGGAAATTCCGGCTTCATCGCTCTTCACTCAGGACGACATCGGTGTATGGGTTGGTCTAATTACAACCCATGCCCGTTGGCATAGTCTCGATCCAATCGATTCAATGGACACCTTTCGTGCGGCCGTGAGAAAGCATTGGCATCGAGGGGCCATTTTATTGCAACAAGACTGGGAGTGCTCTAATGGGGATTTCGATAGATTTCTGGAGACACTCATCGTTCGCCGCGCAGAACTATCTGATGACGCCTCGCAAGGAATCATCAAAAAACAGGAAGTTAGAGTTGTTGATAAACCCAAAGACATATCAGTCGATTTAGTTAAGGCACTTGCTGAAATTGGCGTTACCGCTGAGGTTCGCGGTTTCACACATGGCCCGCGAGTAACGCGCTACAAGGTGTATCTTGCCGATGTCAATCAAAAGCCAAAATTAGAAAAAGGTATGGACCGGCTGAGTCTCGTGCTTAATCTGCAAAAAGCGAAGCCAACGCTTGGCCCTGGCGATGAAGCAAAGACCATTAGCCTTGACGTACCGCGCGCGGAGAATACGTGGCAGCCAGTACCATTTGCAAATCTCCGTGAATGGGTGGCTTTCGCCCCGGTCGATGCAGACAAGCTGATTGTATTTCCTGGTGTTGACGTATTGGGAGCTCCCTATTCTTTTGATCTCGCAGACGCACCCCATCTATTGGTCGGCGGCACCACAGGCAGTGGCAAGAGCGTGTGCCTGCATTCATTGATTCTTTCTCTCATTCTCCGCTTCCCACCCGCCGCGCTTCAGCTTGCACTCATCGATCCGAAGCAGGTAGAGTTCGCTGTATATGAGGGGAGCGATTACTTGTACGGTGGCGATGTCGCTATCGACATTTCAATGGCACGCGAGCGGTTTATCGAACTGCTGTCCGAAATGGATTTGCGCTATCAGCGCTTCATGTCTGCCGGCGTCACCAATATTGCTGAGGCGCGGAAGCGGGGGATGGTATTGCCATACATCGTGGTGCTCATTGAGGAACTGGCCGATCTGATTCTTCAAGATCGTGATATTGAAGACTATATCGTCAGACTGGCACAGAAATCTCGTGCAGCCGGTATCCACTTAATTCTCGCCACACAGCGTCCAGACTCAAAAACATTTTCGGGTCTTATCCGTAGTAACATCCCTGCCCGCATTGCCCTCACTGTCCAACGTGGCACCGAATCGACCATCATTCTCGACGAAACGGGTGCTGAGAATCTGCTTGGTAAAGGAGACATGCTGGTGAAGGCAAAACCGGGTCGCGAGGCTGATCGGGTTCATGGGGTGTCTGCGCTACGTTCTGATAAGGAAGCAGTATTGCGGGAAAGAGCAGCGCGGGTACGATAAACAACGATAAGTCGGTGCTCCCTGTAAAAGGGAGCCTTGCGCCTCGATCTTAATACCCTCGCTCCCGATAGGCTGTTCAGGCAAACGTCGCTTCAGCAAAGGTTGGAAAGTAACGGTAGATCTTTGCATAATTTGCAATGTCGGTAGGAGAAAGCCATGCTAATGGAATAGAGGCAGTCGAGACAGTAGGGAGGTTAGCATTGAGGTGGCGCATTTCCTTTGATGTGAGACAGGGCACTTTTATCTCATATGGCTCGTCATCTTTTCGGACAAAATCAATCGAATCAAAAGCGCAGGCGTCCCTCAACTCCCGCTGATTTTCAGAAAAAAGAATCCCGCCAAAAGTGAGCATTCTCGCTCCATCGTCGTAGTTAATGTGAATTAACTGGTCAAACTTGATGTGGCTCGCTGATTCTACTAATTGGTTTCGTGTTGCAATAACCTCGTCAATCTTCTCTTTCATTATTTTACGAACTACTTGCGATACTTTATCGCCTCGTAAGGCGGCTCCTGTTAATCCGTAAGGTAAGTTTTCGCCGACGAGATCTTGAAACTTTGAGAGCCGATACTCGTCAATATCAAATTCTTTTCCTCTATCCATTTCCCACTGCTTTTGTTCTTGATCATCTGGTCTGGAGTCGGGCTTTACGTTGACTGAGATCAGGAGAATACTCCCAGACGTTGCCGATTTGCAAAAGGTTATTATATCGGATAGAACAGAGACATCAAGCTTTCCATCATAATCTAACCATACGATGCTCGGCAAACTCCAGTCTAACCCAGGTAATACTTCGCTGCTTGATCTGAAGTCCAAGCGGATGCATTGGTAAGGACAATTAAACGCAAAGCATTCCTCCACATAAGCGTCTCGCTCAATGCTCAGCATATCAGTGATACCGAGCAAGCGATGAAACAAGTGAAAATCACTGAAGTAAATTGATCCAAATCCTATGTATCTGTATCTATCAACTCTGGTGAAAGGGTGAAGACGTTGGAACATCTCGCACAACATCTTTCTCTCGACCGTTTTTGCTGGCCTTAGAGAGTAGTTAATCCGTCGATAACTCGCAACCATCACTGCTTCCCTTCATATTTCATGAAATAGTCAAACGTCTTCTCTCCGACGGCAGTGTAGGTTTTAACTTGGAGCATCTTCTTAGCTTTGTTGACTTCTTCTAGCGGCCTGCTGTATT
Organism: Candidatus Accumulibacter jenkinsii; assembly: GCA_036625225.1. Taxonomy (GTDB): domain Bacteria; phylum Pseudomonadota; class Gammaproteobacteria; order Burkholderiales; family Rhodocyclaceae; genus Accumulibacter; species Accumulibacter jenkinsii. The sequence continues at coordinate 641,695 of JAZKUF010000003.1, forward strand.
GAATTTTTTGCATCTTTGGCCCAGATGGTATTGGGGGAAATTTAGGTGCCACGAACGCTATTAAGAGAGGAACTGAATTAGTTACGACAGCTTTAGCATTTTCTACGGTATCGCATAGCACAGGTGTGATGCCATCGCCTTGCTCCACCGCAACACGCTCTTTTTCTAAATTAGATAGAAACTCTAACACGGGCTTTGATATTTCCACCATATCTTGCTGGATGGTTTTGTAAACAGGTGAGTCAGTATCAACACCTGTTTTCGTTGTGGTCCAAGGGAGCAAGGATGAATCGTCTGAATCGAAGTATGCATATCCACGAAAACGAGCAAAATCAGGATGATATTGACGAAGAGCATGAACGGAACCCCAAATTGTTGTTGCGGTCTGGTCTGCCCGTAAGATAAGTCTGCCATTACAGAAGATATACCATCCGCCATCATGAAGACTACGCTCAGCGAGCCCTGCGTAGAGTTTTACTTTCACAGGAGGTCCGGCTCGACTATCAATGGACTCGTGCAAAATGCTTCTCTCTCTAAATACTGCCTTCAACGTATCAGAAACGAAAAGCTTCTGTGGTTCGTAATTCAATGGAATGCCATCGACAGAAATCTTTAGCCCTTTTGCCATGCTTAATGAATGAGCAACGCTTAATTCTTGTTTGAGTCGATTCGTAAAAGTAGCAAGTGCAAAGCTCTGGCTGACGCTTTCATGGAGTTGCGTCACTTCGATACGAGTTCCAATATCGTTGGCTGGTACCGCCGAAAGATCTTCGCTCAAGGTATCAAATTTAAAATGCCAATCATCTGGATTAGCGGATTCATTTCCGGTTTTCCAGTCTTCGACATCAATGTCCATGGTAAATCGTGAATTATTTGTCGTCGAATCGATTTTAATCTTACTGCCAAGTTTGAAAAAAGTTCGTTTCATTCCAACGCCGAACTGACCAACTGAATGGGGAGTCGGGGGAGCCCCGCTAGGTCTGCCGAAGCGAAACGCATAGTTGCGGGCGATCTCTACGGGAATACCCCCGCAATTGTCTGCGATGCGAAAATGAGTACTGTCAAGCTCAACTCTGACCCATAGGTCTTGGAAGTCCCCATTGGGATACAGCCTGCGAGCTCCATCAACAGAGTTGTCAACCAAGTCAAGAATTGCGCGCGATAGTGGAATATCACGTATGAGCATGTATATAAAGAACTCTTTTGTTGGAGAGGCATTTATCCGCTTTTTGTCGATGGCCTGTTCTGACACTTTGAGTTCCTCATTTCTTACAAAATGTTAATTTTATGGATCATTCCTTGTATTCCAGCTTTTAAAGCATAATGCCTCCATCTTTACAGGATGAGGAGCGTTTGGTTGGCTGCTTGAGAAAGGATACGGTAAAGGTCACCTGGACCGAGAAGGGCTCATCGACACGTAGCCCCCTCCGCGTGCATGCTTGACGAACTGTTTCCTGCACCTTCCTCCATCCTCGTCACCCAACCCCTCTCGTGTTCCCTGATACCGAGAGACATTCCCTGCCCCCATCATATATATTATGGCAGTGTTCTTTCGGGTTCTCCCAACGGGCGAAGAATTCTCCTGAACCATCGACTTTCTGCTACCCCTCAACCCCCGCTCGACCGCTTCTCGATGGAGCGGGCGATGACGCTGGCCATCGCTGCTCGGCGGCTGATGACATCTTCCGGTGACACCGCCTGCCTTGTCACCTTCACCTTGTAGCCACGTACAGTCGTTTCGGTAGTCATCGGTGTATTGAGATCATCAAGGAGCGTGGGTAGGTCTTCGGCACCGATCACGTGAAGTGGTACGACTATGAGATCCTTCGTCTCTCGGATGAATTTCTCTCGGCGTCGCTTGTCGGGCACGATGGCGATGATCTGCGAGAACCCGGCTGCGCCACATTTCTTCAGATTGTCCTTCTCATGCTCAACATCGGTCGTGATTGAGATTTCGCAGGCGATGGAAACCCTCTCCTTCCGAAGAACCACATCAGCTCGCCCGTTCCCGGCAGCCTCTTCAATCGTCGCTCGGAAGCCACGTTCTTCCGCTAATCGTTTGACCAAGTGCTGAAGATACTTGTGTTCTTGGCCGCCGCGTCCTGAAAGCGTTGGCTCGCTACCTCGGGTACGTGAAACTGGGGGCTTCTTGGGTATGGGAGTGGCGGGTGTTGTCGCAACCACCTCTGCAGTCGGTACGGGGGGCATCACGAGAGGGCGCTCGGCTTCCACCTTGGCAGACACCGTTTCCATTTTCTGTCTGGTGTCGTTTCTGCCATCGGATTCTAGAGAGGCAGCGTGCAGCGTGGCGCGGAGTTCTGCGACCGGAACCCCATAGATTTCACGGGAAGCCGCTCGAAGCTCCTCGCAGTGCTTCTTTGCCTGTGTTTCGGAAACCTGAGAGGGCGGGAAGGTGGTCAGATTGAAATTCTGATAGGACGCTCCCAGGCGCACAATGGCTTCGCCGCGGGCAAGACCCGGCAGATCCTCCGCTTTGAAAGAGGCAAAGCCCTCAGCCAGGCGCCGAGCATCACTTTCCCCGACTCGGAAGACCGCACGCGTATACGTATTGCCGAACAAAGCGCTCGTGATCTTTGGCACCGCTTCCAGCTGGGCGAGCGTCTGATGCGCCAAGATGAGACCGAGCCGGTACTTCCGGGCTCCAGTCAGGAGAGACTCCATGGAGGGCGTCGCAAAAGACTGGAATTCATCGGCATAGAGATAGAAGGGAGTCCGGTCTCCCTTCGCCTGTTGCTGCCTCGCCAGCGACAATTGATGGAATTTGCTTACCAGGAGACTGCCGAGGAGATAGGCGTTCTCCTCGCCGATCAGGCCTTGCGAGAGTTTGGCGAGAAAGATTTTCCGTCCCTCCATGACCGCCCCGAGATCAAGCTTCGCTTGCTTTTGGCCGACGACATGACGGATGAGCTTGGAACGGAGAAAGGTATCCAAGCGCGTCAGGATCGGACCGATGGCCCGGGAACCAATCAGGGGATATTCCCGTCGCCAGAAGAAGGCGATCTCTTCGTCTTCCACGCTTTCGAGATAGTCTTTGCGGAAGTGGTCATCGACCAAGAAGCGGCGTAGATCGATGAGAGTTCCTCCTCTCTCGCTTTCGAGCATGGCGAGGACAGCATTTCCGAGGACGGTGCTCATGGTATCGCCCCAACTGGTCGATAGGCGTCGGAAGATGCTCACCAGGTCGGAAGCAAGGAGTGTTCGTTCGATATCGTTCCCGGCCGAAAGGATATTCAAGCCGATTGGCGTCTCGGCGTCGCTTGGGTCAAAGAGGATGACATCTCCCGCTTTCCGATCCGACAGGCGCCCAAGCACGTCGTCAATGAGATCGCCATGGGGGTCCAGAACCGCAAAGCCATTTCCTGCCGCCGCATCTTGAAGAATGAGGTTCTGAAGAAGCGTCGATTTGCCAGAGCCCGAGGCGCCGATCACCCAAAGGTGCTGGAGACGATCTTCTTCGGAGAGCGAGACCAGTCTTTCTTCGCCCCGATGGGCATTCTTTCCGAGGACATAGCCATGACCGCGCGCAGCCAGGGGACACGCCTCTGTCGGGCGATCCTCGCGTACAAGGTAGGGATGCCGCACCGAAGCATCAGGCAGATGAACGAAGCCGGCGAGTTCTTCTGCCGAGAGCAGCATCCCGGTTCGGAAGGTCTCACGGTCTCGAACGCCTCTCGTGTGCAAGAATTCGTCATACCCTTCGTTTTCGAGAGGAATGAGTTCGTTTCCTCCCGGTCGCGCGAACTGGAGGAGAAAGGCCTGGGTACCGCGTACCAGTTCCCACGCCCGTTCCTCTGTCGGCGCTGTGGCAGAGAGGCGGACACTGACCGCGAACAGGGGACTGCGGAGTTTTTCCTTCGCAAGCGAAGGAAATTCCGGCGCATCCGAAAAGACACAGCCACCGCGCCCATCATCTAGGGCATCGAAGGTGGCTTTCGCCCAGGGATTCCAGGTCCGTTCAAAGAGTATCTGGACGACGACTTGCTCGTCCTCACGGGCGGAAGCGAGCGCGGCAATGAGGGCGACATATGGGTCGATATTGAAAGATCCGGCGAGATGGAGAGGCAAGAAGAATTCGCGGGACAATCCGAGATCGACGGCTATCGATTTTCGAGCGCCGTTCTGAACGGCGAGTTGATCTTCTGTCTCGACAAGACCGGCTTCCGGCACGAATGCCTGGAATTGCGCCGCCACACGTTCCCGATCGCTTCGTCGGCAGACGACCTGGAAAGTGATTTCTTGTTCCTGCCCTACGATTTCGAATGAGAGTGTGCCGGCGCTGGCACAGAGAGAGCCAAGCAGCCGGAGCGTCGTTTCTAGCTTGGGGGAAAAGGAGCGCGGGACGGTTAAACGGAAAGCGACGAGCGGTTCGAAGGGGGGAGCTTCCGCCGGCTCCGGCTCTGTGAAGTCGGGTACCAAGGGTCTGCTCGTGTTGCCTGATGAAAAGGTCTTCCGAAAAACATCGACAAGTATGCTGAAAAAGGTGTGGCGTTTGCCGTCATCAATCACCTCGTCATGGTGAGCGAATCCAGGCACGAAGAAGCAGGGGCGGAAGGGTGGTTCAAGCGAAACCGGGTAGTCGGCTACCTGCCAGCCGCGTCCCCGGACTTCCCAAGAGTAGAAGCTGGCAGTGGTGATTTCCGCTGGCGAGAGGGCCACTGGCTCTTCTCTTAGCTGCTGCTGCCTCCCAGGCGAGAGAAGAAGTCTCTCATGATTGGCTTGCGCTCAGATTCCGTGAGCGCCTGGATGCCTTTCGTCGCGGTAAGGTCATCGAGCACCCGGAGCACTGCTGCGTGGGCAATCGATTGGAACATGAGGGCAGTGTCAATCTTGTAGTAGGTCAGAGGCTTCAGGAAGTTCTGGACGAGCCCTCCGACGAGGGGGAGATCTGAGAGCCAGGCCCAGAAGCCCGATTCCCGGATTCCAAGCCAAGAGGAGAGGAAGAAGCCAGTTCCAAAGGGAGCGGCGCAGACATGGAAGACGTGCTCACCGCGGCGTATCTGGAGATACTCACGCTTGGAAGAAAAGAGACCGCCTTCCGAGATGTTCACCCGCTCGATCTTCACGCCTTCGACGCTTTCATCCTTGATGAGGCCTTCGACTTCGGCATAAAAGTCATTCGAGGATTGCTGCATGCCTTCGATGCGGTGATTCCAGTGAGAAATGACCGTGGTAGGAACGACGTGACCCATGGATACCCCTCCCCTCATGTATGTTTTCCATCTGACGGATTATCCGCCTTTTTTTCTGAATATATCAAGGGCCAAGGGGGGCGTCATGAGGCAAGAGGGTGGTGGCGCTGAAGGGCTCACTTGGGGACTGATCGATCATGAGGCGCAGGTACACCTCGTAATTGGGTAAGCGTATGAGATCCGAGGCGCCAAAGCGGGGAGCGAAGATCTTCTCGAAGAAGGCTGCGTCTTCGGGACCGAGCCGGAAGGCGATGACAGTACCGACATTGCCGAGTACCGCGTGCAACACATCCGGTTCGAGTTGATGGAGATGTTGATTGGCCAGAATGAGGCCGATGCCGAACTTACGGAGTTCCGAGATGATGCCGGCAAAAGAGAGCGTCGTGAAGCTCTGGAATTCGTCAACATAGATGAAGAAGGGGCGGCGCCTGGAGAGCGGCAGCTCTGCTCGTGAGAAGGCAGCCAGAGAAAGGGTGGTGACGAGTAGGCTTCCCAAAAGATTCGCGCTGTCTTCACCGAGCTCGCCCTTGGAGAGATTGACCAGGAGAATTTTGCTTTCATCCATCACTCGCCTGAAACGCACATCGATTGAGGGCTCAACCAAGATGCGGTAAAGCCGTGGGTCAGCCAGGAAGGCACCCACCTTGTTTTGAATGGGTGCGATGGTCTCCTGACGGTAGCGCGGGTGGTACTTCGGAAATTCGGAAAGCCAGAAGGCTCGCACCTGTTCATTCGTTACGCTAGCGAGCACCTCCCGGCGATACACAGCATCGGAAAGCAGGCGCAGGATGTCCGGGAGTGTGGCCTCTCCGTATTCCAGGAGGGCGTAGAGGGTATATCTCAGGATATGCTCCATACGGACGCCCCAAGCTTCAGCCCAAAGTTTCTTCCAGGCTTCCATGAGACCGGAGGCCGCGAGTGGGATTTTGTCTTTCGGTATCCGCCGCAGGGGGTTGTAACCGAAGGGTTGTGCTGGGTCGGGAGCATTGAGGTAGACCAGCTGTGAACTTCTTTCGTCTGGCATGTGGGCAGCGAGACGTGCCACAAGATCACCGTGTGGATCGAGGACGGCGCAGCCACGGCCAGAGCGGATATCTTGGAGAGCGAGGGTTTCGAGGAGTGTCGATTTGCCCGTCCCGGTCTTTCCGATGGCGTACAGGTGAAAAAGTCGGTCCGCTTGCCGGATGCCGAATTGTTGGAACGGGAGCCGGACATTGGTCTCGGCGAAGAAAGAAATGTCGGATGAAGAAGCCATGTCCCTACGGTAGCGGATGTGGCAGAAAGAAGGAGACATCCCCTCGTGCCTGCTTGGCACACTTCCTGGTCTCGGTTAGGAATGCGATTGGCATGATGATGAAGTCGGAGAGTTCTTTTTAAAAGGAGAATCCGACATGAACGACCTCAACACACTTTCGAACATGGAACTCTTGGCGATGGTGGTTGGACCGCGTGAGGCCCAGCGCCTCTATCAGGGTGCTCTCTCACCGCTCTTTGCCTCAGGCACCGAAAAAGAGCAGAGCACGAAGCGCTTGCATGCCGTGCGCGAACTCATTCGTCGCTGGCTTATGGAGGAGATGCGAGAGCGAGACATGCTGGAAAGTCCAGCAAAAGTGCGTGACTTCCTCATACTTCACTTCGCGGGCCAGCCCCATGAGTCCTTCGTCGTCCTCTTCCTCGATGCCCAGAACAGACTCATCGCTCTGGAGGATCTCTTCCGCGGCACCCTCACCCAGACTTCGGTCTATCCGAGGGAGGTCGTGAAGCGATCGCTTCAGGTGAATGCTGCTTCGGTCATCTTGGCCCACAATCACCCCTCAGGGGTAGCAGAACCAAGCCGGGCGGATGAACTTCTGACATCCAATTTGAAGCAAGCGCTCGGACTGGTTGAGGTGCGGGTGCTCGATCACATCATCATAGCTGGGGCCGCATCGGTAAGCTTGGCGGAGCGGGGGGTGGTGTAGGGGAGCTGCGGGTCTTATCTTCATCGGTAAGACCTGTTTTTTGTTCTAAGCGGGACGAATCAAGCGTGACGAAGCCTCATCAGAAAAAATGTGAGCAGCTTAAATGCTCAGTTGGTGGTAGCCGTCGCAGCCACTTTTTCCGTACCTCATCACGTTGCATTTCCGGTGGCAATTTCGTTGCCAGAACAGCCGTATCTGAGGCTCGTACTTCAATCATCTCCGCCATTCCGCCATCGATCTCATCCGCTAACACCAGCACAAGTTCATCTTCAACAGCACCTCAAACAGGTGGAGGCTGAAAACATGACCGGAGACCACGCTGAAAATTAAGGAAGCAGTGGGCTTACGCACGTATCCATTCCGTATTCCGTGTTCGACAGATTGCTACGGCTGCCCCGTGTGGATATCGCGCGCTGCGCACCCGTAGAAGCCTGATTCATTGGGAGACGGGTGCTTGAAGCGGGTAACCGGAGGCCTTGATCATCATTCCGGCCACCTACCTGAAAGCGCCGCATCCCAGTCCGGCGTAGTCTATCTGCGGTACGCAATGCTGAAGTCGTTGGCGAAGCAGCGTCGCACCGGGGGGGCGTCGATCGACTCGATAACTGCGCGTGTTCTCTCCACATCGCCGGAGTAGTGCCGCGACCGTGGCGTGTGGCCGAAATGATGATCAAGGCCTAACCGGAATAGCCAGAACGAAGATCGTGCCTCAGTGCAGTAATAGGGCGACTTTGCAGTAAGTAAAGCCGATCCTCTTCATAAGCCCATTCAACGTCAACGGGGAAGCCGAACTTCCTTTCAACATCGATAACAAGCCGGGCTATTTCTTGTGATTCCACATCAGAGAGAGGTTGCATAGTGGAATCCACCAAGAATAACTCATTACCTTTCCCGTTGCTGGAACGTCGTAGGCCATTTATTTGGTGGCCTACGTCCTTATAAGATATATCCAAGCCATCCTTCTTTACAAGGAACGTAGTTGGCATTTCTCTCCCAAGAACGAGCGTTTCGCCAAGCCCAATGCAGCTCTCGATAAGAATGGAATCACTCTGCCCTGTAACCGGATGTGCAGAGAATGCTGTTCCGGAAACCCGACTATCAAGCATACCTTGCACAAGAACAGCAGTGACTATATCGCTTGAACTTAAGCCGCAATGGACTCGATATGAAATAGCACGATCCGAAAAAAGTGACGCCCAACATCGACGGATGTTAAGCAGTAGGTTACTATGAGTAGTATTAAGAAAACTATCAAGTTGACCGGCCCAGGACGCTGTAGCCGAATCTTCTGAGATTGCCGAGCTTCGAACCGCAACATAATCATAAGGCATATCCGAAAAAAAGTCTCTGATGTCACATTCAATATATGAAGGGATTTCCATATTGACAATCAACTGTTGAATTGCTTTCGAAACTCGTCGCAAAGAGCGTTGGTCGCAAATTTTAAGAAGGAGCTGATTGATATGTTTGCCATACTTGGTCCCAAAGAAAACTTCTTCAAAGACTGAGGTTAAGATAACAAATCCTTTTGGTACGGGCAGACCTAATTGTAGTAGATGTCCCAATGAAGCTCCTTTCCCTCCTGCTATCTGCACATCATCTGAAAAAATTCTTTCGAGACTGCAGATGTGCTTAGTTTCTTTACGCGTAGATTTCACCATAGGAATTTGGAAATCGTGAATGGTTAAATCTTCATTTTTCGGTAAGTCACTTGCACCTTCTGGAGAACTAATTTTCTTAGAAAGAACAATAGAAAAACCGTCGGTAGCGTTAACTTGAACAGTGTACCCGTTCAGGAGAATCTTGGTCGCAATCTTTGTTCCAATAAGGCAAGGTATGCCAAACTCGCGCGCAATTATTGATGCATGACATGTAACGCCGCCAACATCTGTCACAATTGCACTTGCTTTTTTCATAGCAGACACAACCCCGACGTCCGTCATATAGGCAACAAGCACGTTTCCTTGAGAAAAGTTATCACCATCATTTACATCAAGAACTTGCTTCACCACTCCATCTACTAAGCCAGGAAAAGCGCAAACGCCACTAACTTTGTCTGTGGCAAGAGGAATGTCCTGATTAACAATACTAAAAATCTCACGCGCATTCTGACCTTCGTAAACCGTAGTACGCCCAGAGGTAAAATAAAACACGCAGTATTCTATTCGCTTGTCTAAACAATGAGCATCCAACTGAACCGTTCCACGCAATGCGCCAATCAATTCATCTACCATCAGATGCCTTATTTGGTAACGATTAAGACCAAGTCGTTTTGCTGCCTCATCCAGAATGTTATTCGCACAACAGTAGAATCGTATCTTCACTTCTCTCAAATGAAGTTTCCAGTAAATAAATTTGCGAGCCACATCAAGCAGATGTTTTGCTTCTGGATTAAGAGTTACAGACGAACTAATTAAATTGAATTGGTCTTTAGTTCGCACCCTTCTTTCATTGACAGAATGCAAAGCCGCTGTCGCATCAACTCCATCACATATCATTTTGGCTAATTCGTCACAAAAGTACTTCCCTGTAAGAATCTCCCCTTCCTGTTCGTATCTAATCCAAAAATATTTCTGGGCATGCGCTTCAAGCTCCGAACCGAACATGACACTAACACCATTAAAAAAATCATCAAGCTTGCCGTCATGAGCAAGAAACACAAGATGAGAGTCTTGATATACTAAAGTGAGAATCTCCAACAAACCAACTTCTTCTTCCTGTATCCACACAGTTTTTTTTGGCGTTGTTAAAACAGAATACACTGTCTCTGCGGTAATAGCCGACTCGGAACCCAAAGATATTTGCAAGGACTCTAGTATTTTTCTAGTAAAAATTTCATGGTAGAAGTCAGATGTGTTAATAATGTTGTTAAAAAAAATAAAGCGGCTGAGAGAATCTACTATTATTGATACTTTTTTTGCAATATCCTCGTCTGCAAAGTCTCTAAAATTAGTAGAACGAAGAAAATCGCCGAGTCTGTTAAGATTAATCGTTTCACTTGAAAGTCCGGTTATAATCCGGTCCACGAATTCAGTGGAATCGAGTTTCTGTACAGTAAGCCAGCCTGCTTTCTCCCAATTTGATGCCACAGCCGCCATTCTGACATGTTGAAATGAAAATTCAACAAGGAACTCTAAATTGAGTTCGCCATCAAGAAACCTTTCTATGTCAGTCGTCATTGAACAAAACAATGGAAGAAACCCAAGTAACGGACTTGCATTGTGTCGTTCATTAGTAACTGTCCACACGTTGCTATTTAAGTTGATTTTATGCATAATATAAATTCCTCGATTGAAATTTTTTTAATGAACGATCCGAAAATAAGCAAACCATCCACTATAAAATTGTACTACTTATCCATAAACATCAGTAAAGCTTCAGGCCGTTAGCCGCCAAGCATGTGGCAGTTGAGAACCTCAATGGACGAATTCGATAGCTTAATCCACTCGACATGGAAGTGCAAATATCACGTAGTGTTTATCCTGGAGTACCGACTCAGGAAGTTCGGTAGCGGACGCGCCTAAACATTGGAAAGTTCCTCTGCAATCTGGCCGACCAGAAAGCGAGGGAGATCGAAGAAGGACATCAGACGCCAGCTCATCTTCACCTGCTGATCCTCATTCCTCAAAAGCATGTGGTGCCGCATATGGTTGGATACATCAATAGCAAGAGCGTGATCATGTGGCCCAAGCTTATGGTAGGCGAAAGAGGAACTTGGTTGGACAAAGCCTCTAAGCGCACGGATACTTCGTCTCTTCCGTAGCGCGAGACCCGGCCCCGCATGCAAGACCAAGAGCGTGAGTGCAAGCGCGTGGATCAACTGATCCTATGGCTCTGATTTGCCACTTTAAGATATCCTTAAAGAAGGTCGAGGTTGCGTTAGCGCTACTATTTAGCCAACTTCAGCAACTCAAACAACTAAAACCTCAGATCTTCCGAGAAATGGCTTCCTAATATTTATTCAGGCGGACGCCAAAAACATAAATCTACTCTGCTATAGTCAAGATTTTTTAAGTTGTACTTTTATTAATTCGCTATACAGAAGTGAGCGTATATACTAAACTTAATAAGGAATCTATTATAAGTATTCTTGGTTTTATATTTGAATATGGATATTTACCTTATCCGCCATGGAGAAAGTGCTTCCGATTTAAAGCAAAAGTACGATGGAGATTATGACGATCACCTGAGTAAAAACGGACTTCAAGATGCTGAAACCCTTGCTAACAAATTGAGCAAATGCAATATCGAAGTTATTTTTACGAGTCCAAAAATCCGTGCACGTGAAACATCAAAAATTATCAGCGACGCTCTTCACTGTAAAACTCTTGTAATAGACGGTCTTGCTGAGCAGAATATTTATGGTGCATATTGTGAACTTGGGAAAAATGAGCCAGAAGAAGAATATAGAATGCTTGGTGAAATTTTAGTTAATCGAGACAATGTGGTTGATGGATCTGAAACATACATAAATTTTAAAGGGCGTATAATCCAATGCTTTTCAAATATCACTCACCAATCGTTTAGAACTATTGCGGTCGTAACCCACGGTGGTCCAATCCGCTGCATATTTAGAGAGATACTTAAATTAGGTGAAATTACAAATATTGGCAATTGCGCTGTAATCAAACTTAAAAAAAATGATTCTACCTTTTCAGTTGTGAGTATCGATCATGCCGTTTTAAAGTAAGGGCTTTATTATTTTAGCCTGCAAAACTGCTGCGCCGTATCTTTCGCCCACTGGACGCGTTTTTTGTGGCGAGAGATGTCTCCTTGGCCGAATAACTAACTTTATGGCATAGTTTCATTCTTCGGAGTAAACAGCGTCCTGCATTCATTGAATGCGTAGGTCAGGAGAAGTAAGGGTGCCGGTCATTCTTGTAATTGCATCAACTGATCAGCTGATAGCGTTAGGACGCCAAACATCAAGTGGGCCATTGCTTTGCTATCGCCCTTTACCCTGAGGATCTTGTTGCCGAATTCATCCTTGAGCCGTTCGGTACTGCGATCGGCGGCGGAGAACTCGATCTTCTGACCACGGCGCGGGTTGTGATCGATCCACGTCAACGGCAGGTGATTGAGAGTGGGGCTGTGCGCCCGGAATTCGGTGCTGCAATAGGCGGCATCCATGCGGTCGTAGAGATGTTTGTCACGCGCTCGGCGCTGATCAGTGACAAGGGAGGGAATGGCGGCCAGGGCTTGCGCACTCGGATATCATATAGTCTAGGCCCAGTAACCGAATGATTCCAGAGACTTATATTTCATTTCTCGGCCTTCACTTAAATCGCTCCGTGTCGCCGGGCGCGGGCACGCATTATGGCAAGCTGAGCGTTGGCTTGCTGCGACACCCAGCAACGGCAAGAAAATCTACTGGAAACAGTGGCTTGGAGTATGCATTCCGAGTGCGGAAGCCCTGGAATGGCGGCATTGTCGTGTATTAAGGCGCTGGAGAGCGGGGCCGTCACAAACACGGCACCGTTGCTGGTGTCGATGGGAATCTCCCCCAGCATTTGTGCAGGCTCAGCCCGTGCAGGCGCTTGATCGGAGACTCTTTTACGGGCGGACGGGTTTCCCCACGCCGCAGGCAACATTGTTTTTGGAACAGTTCGGGCTGCGTCATCGAGGCAGCTTCCTCTGCAACTGTTTTTTTTGTCGAAACGGGTGTTCGCGCTTCGATGGCAGTGCCGTTGCGACTGATATGCCCGATCAGTTCATCTCCGAGATGCTCTCTGATCATGGCTTTATGCACCCGCTGGCCTAGGTCTGCTTGGGCAAACTCGTCGGAAGCCAGCGAGAAGGTGGCTTCCGAAGGCGGCGTCTTGCACAGTGCGAAACCACACATCCGGCGCAGCGCACGTTCGATCGCCAGGCGCTCGATCAGCCCCGCGGTGGCCGTCCCAGCATCGCCTTGGCCACAAAGGCGTTTGCTATCCACGCCTGTTTAAAAGGCGGATGCCCTATACCACTCAATCTACACCCATACCAGGAGGGTGGATGACTTTCACCAACTTCAGCATCAGGGCGCCAACCTGCTCGTTCAATTCGGGCAGCAGTTCTTGCTCCACCGTTGCATGATCTGTTCGCGTTAGCTAGTATTCAATTGGCTGGCGTTATGTTTTGGCATTGGTAGCCCTATCAAGCCACAAATGGCTGGCCGCCTCTCTTCTTTTTCCTTCCGTAGAAAAAAATCAGCTTTAGAGTGCGAGTTTTGCAAAATACTCGGTCTAAAATTTATTATATTTTTTATAGAAGCTGTTGCTCGATATCACAGCACTTCGTTTGCTAGACTTTAGAAGTCTAAACATCAGTTTATCTTCGCTGATGTTTATGAATAAATAGCACAATTGTGTGATGGAGAGTCTGCTTATTTTTCAGATCGTTCCTTAAAAACAAATTTGAATCGAGGTGCTTACTATGTCTAAAGTTCATCTGTTCTATAGAAAGAAAACAGCCCATCAATACCAGGCTCAAACTCCATCAATTGGAGATCATCAAGGTGTAATCGTTAGAGACTTCTGCACAGAAAAGCATCTTGCATATGTTATGCATGTCGGGCGAAATACACAGGAGTTTGCCACCGGTGAAGAAATTGTTTTCTGGTCAGAAGAAACATTGAAGAATTGGGCCAACGAAAAAGACGGGTCAATGATTGTAGCTGTAGATCAGGATATGGAAGTCGCTGGGTTTTTATTTGCCATTTTTAGTAAGGGGAAAGTTGCTACTATAGAAAATATTCATGTCAAGAAACATTTCAGAAGACAGGGTATTGCCTCTAGACTTCTCAGTGAATTCGAAAAGCATTCAGTAGAGGCAGGTATGAGGATGCTTCGTTCATTTTGTCACGTTACAAATGAAGCAATGACTGCCTTGCTAGCCAAAAATAATTATTCGGAAGGTGTTTTAACACAATGGTATGTAAATAAACTTGATTTTATAAATTCTGAACTAAAAAAGAAGGAAGTTATCGTCAAGCAGATACAGATGTATGACATAAAAAAAGCCCAGTACTCTCAATTCCTAAGCGTATTGATTTCTGATATGGAGAGTAGGAATATACCATGCCTTGATTCCGCACAAGTAATTCACGGTGCTTTTATAAAAGAATCTCTTGTCGGATTAATAACAGCGTCTATTCATGAACTGACAGGAAAAGCAACAATTGAACGTATTTTTGTTGCGCAGGCAACAGTAGTGTCTGCAATTATTGAGTCACTGGTACTTTCTCTGACAGAATATTTAGCAAGACAAGGCGCTTCTTGCGTGACAATACACCCCTTTATAGAGAAATATGGCTTGCTTGATCTAACAATATCCCTTGATATGTTAGGCTTTAAAAGGCGAAGGGCTTTCATAATGAAATCCAAATTAACCGAAATACCCAGCATTTAGGAAAAGTCATGATTACATTAAACCGAAATAGCTACAAAAGCCTTTTTACTGGCTCAGCCTTTTTTTCTTGCGGAGGTGGTGTGCCCTACAAAATTAGTATCGAGCTAATGAATTCAGACGATAGTGAAAGTACGAACCTAATATCTTTAGATGAACTTTCTGACGATGACTGGCTTTGCACAGTCTATGCAATAGGTGCAAGCGGACGTAGTAATAAAGAGTATAAAATATTTCTACTGGCAGTGGAATGCCTGGAGCAGTATCTAGGGGTAAAAATTAAGGGGCTAATCCCTGGTGAAATAGGATCGGAGATTAATGCTGTATGGACAGCCAGCAGGAAAAACATAGTACTTGTAGATACGGATATGGCTGGCGGCAGAGCAGTTCCTGAAGAAGATATGGATATATACGGAATTAATAAAATTAAATCAACCCCCGCAGTTGTCGTTAACGACCAATCGGACGTTATAATAGTAAAAAACTCCAAAAACATGTCCATTTTAGAAAGCACTTATCGAGCTTTCGCAATTGCGTCTGGCGGGTACTGCTACATAGCAAGCAGACCTATTCAGAAGGCTAATGCTCAACTAATATTTCCGCCTGGGACAATATCTCGATCAATTTTAATAGGCAATGTAATGCTTAAATGCAAAAGCAAGGTTGAAATTATTGCTGCGCTTAATGATAACTGTAACTCAAAATTACTGGCAACGGGAAAAGTTACAAACAGAATGCCAAAAGAGGAGCCTGGTTTTCTGTCTGGGATAATTCAAATAATGGGTTCAGAAGCATTCGATGGCCAGGAATTCAAAATATACTACAAAAATGAGAATATCATGTTATTCTGTGACAAGAAATGCCTTTGCAGTGCCCCTGATTCGATATCACTTATAGACTCTGATTCACTTCTTCCTGTTTCCAATAGCTCTCTGCAGTTAGGAATAAATGTGTTAGTGTTCGGGACACCAGCCCTTTCAATATGGAAAACAGATCGAGGGGTTGAATTGCTTGGACCAAAGAGGTTTGGATTTCAGGAATCTTATATTCCACTTTAATAGAGAGAATTTGTACCAAAAAGACGTCTGCTCACGGTAAATATTCGGTGAACCGATTGAAGAATCTTCTGAATTTTTCAATTGGATACCTCCAGTGCATCGTCACTCGGATAGCATAGATCCAAGTTACATCAACCATCTATTCTGTTTAGACTCATCTAGCACCGGTTCACCTCCCTGCAGCTTGCATTACCTTCTCCTGAATCCGTGGGCGAAAAATATTAATTCATTTCGAATGAAATATAATCATGATTTTTCAGCTGGCCGATCAATTTTCCCCCTCAAAGGCGGTCAAATACCCCCCGGTCAGCATCGGAAAGCGTGGCGCAGCGGCGCGATGTCATGTCCAGACCCTCTTTCCCTGTCAGCCAGGCAAGACTACCCCTTCCTGCCCGGAGGACTGCCGGAAGCGCATCGAGGACGATCCCGTGCGGTCTCATGGACTTCGCGCCGCCAGCAGTCGCGCCTGAACATGGGCGAAGACCGGCACGATGTGACCTGCGCAGGCGCCAAAGTCGAGGAACAGGTACCGCGCCCTGGTGATGAACTGCGCCCCCCGGTACATGACTTCCTGCAATACGGTCTTCAGGCGACGACGCATGGCCGGATGTCTGACCGACGACAGTTCGCCGATCAGCCCCAGTTGGCCGATCAGACGCAAACAGTTGTAGGCGAACATCGCGACATGCAGCACCGCATCGTTGGTATCGAACTTGCCCGAGGGCAGTCGTTCCAGATCGAGGTCGGTCTTGATCTCCGAATGGAACTGCTCGTGCGTGCCGTGATCCTGGTAGCGCTCGATGACCATTTCGGGCGCTTCGACAAGGCTCGTCCACCAGCCTTCGATCTCGACTTCGGGTTCCGGCAAGCGCTTCCCCTTCTTGTCGATGGTCCGTTCGACGACCCGAACGATCAGGCGAAAGCGTCGGTGCTCCTTTTTCCAGGCGCGCTCCACGTCAAGATTCAGGAGGGCCTCCCGTTTGCCGGGGCGAACCTCCCGAAAGGCATTGGCGGCTTCAGCCCGGGCAACCCACGTCGGCTTCTTTTTCGCGGCGGCCTGGCCGCGCGGGTTCCATTTGATGAGGTACTCAAAGCCGCGGCCAAGAGATGCCATCCGATCCCGCTCCTGTGCGTGCGCGAACAGCAGGCAGGCGCTGTCAAAGCCACTGTCGGAGCGGACCAGCACCGGGCTAGCGGCCGGCACCAAACGGGCGACACGCGGGAAGACTCGCTCCAGGAAGTAGTCCGTCTCCAGGGCCGAGTGCTGTTTGCCAGGTCGCAGTTCGAGTCCGATGCTCCAGCCCTCGTTACCCAGGTAGGCGGCAATCGGGGTGTAGCCGTCAAAGCCCTGGTAGGTGCGACTGACTTCTTCCTTCCGGCTGTTGCTGTTGTCCATCGCGAAGGTGTCGAAGTCCAGGCAGACGTAGCCCTTGTGCGCGGTGATCGGCGCTTTGCCCAGTTTCAGCAGGCGCAGGCTGGCTTCATCGGTGTGCTCGCGCAGTTTAGCCCCCTGGGCATCCAGTTGCTGGCGCAGCCATGCGCTGCTCGGCACCTTGCCAATCGACAGCGCTTCGCGAAAGAAACGATCCTTGCGGAAGGGTTCGATCGCCTCAAAGTCGTTCTTGCCCAGCGAAATCAAGGCCGTCAGGCTCTTGAACAGATCCGCGGTGGTCATGCGGCCTGTGGCTACCGGCATCGCCGCGCCAAGAATCTGATCAACCTGCGCCACTTCGCAGCATTGGCCGATCAACGACAGGCCAGCGCAGGAGGTCTGCTGGCGGTGCGATTCCTTCAGGGAAAAACGGGGCATGTTCAATTTTGGTGAAAAGTGGTGACGCCAAATTTAACACACAATCAACAGGTTGCATATTTTTTATGACAAAAGCACACGGATTAAG
>JAZKUF010000004.1:0-429753 GCA_036625225.1 Candidatus Accumulibacter jenkinsii
GAGCGGGACGCCAGACCGGGCGGCCTGCTGTTCCAGGCGATAGAGCGGCAGGTGATCCAGGAACTTGCTGATCATGACCCACGAGAGCAAGGCCGGGGTCGCCATTCCGCCATCGATCACGCTGCGCTCGGCCGGTGCCGCCGTCAGCGTCTCGCAGGGCCGGCAGGCGTATTTGGGATAAACGTGCTGTTCGACGAAGAACTGCGCCGGGACGATATTGAGTTTCTCGGTCACGTCCTCGCCGATCAGCACCAACGCCTGACCGCATTCGCCGCAGGTGCAGTTCTCGGGTTCGTGGCGAATTTCAACGCGCGGCAGATGCTCCGGCAGGGGCTGACGACCGGCGCGTTCGCGTTTGGGCTTCTTCTCGGGTACCGGTTGATCCGACGGCGTTTCAGCGACCTGGAGCGCTTCGGCCAGACGGGCTTCGCAGGCAGCAATGTCGGCCGCCAGGTTTTCATCGAAGAGGTCGCGTTCGGCGGCGACCATGGCTTCGCTCTTCACGCCGAATTTCATTCGGCGTAAATGAGCAAGTTCGA
Source organism: Candidatus Accumulibacter jenkinsii (assembly GCA_036625225.1). Taxonomy (GTDB): domain Bacteria; phylum Pseudomonadota; class Gammaproteobacteria; order Burkholderiales; family Rhodocyclaceae; genus Accumulibacter; species Accumulibacter jenkinsii. The sequence continues at coordinate 540 of JAZKUF010000004.1, forward strand.
GCGTCAGCTTTTCGATCTTGGCATCGCGCCAGTGAATTTCCGTGGCGCTGGTCTTGGCCTGTTCCAGCAGACCGCCAACCCGATTTTCGACCCAGGCCAGCAGTTCTGGTGAGGGGGAGAAGGCGGCAAGTTCGGTCGCTAAATCCATGAGGCATTATACCGCAGACATCGCATGGAAAGCTCCTGAAAGCCAGGTAGATAGCCGATTATTATCACTTTTTTCGCGGCAGTGACGCGGCCGTTACACTTGCCAGTGTCCCGGCGCTGGGGCTTCCCGACGTTGCCAGTCAACGCCCGCGATCAGCCACCGCCATTGCCCCGGCGTCAGGGAAAAAACCGCCTCGCCAGCGCTCGGCCACGTGAAACCGCCCCGGTGTAGGCGCCGTTGCGCTAGCCACACGCCCGTGCCATCCCACACCAGCAGTTTGAGTCGGCTTCGCTTGCGATTGGTGAAGGCGTAAGCACTGCCGTCACAAGGGGAGCGCCCGAGACTCGCCTGGATGCGGGCAGACAAGCCGTCAATGCCCAGGCGCATGTCTACCGGTTCGAGAGCCAGCCAGATGCGCTCCAGCGGTACGCCGAGGGTCGCGCTCATGAGTGGTTTGCCCAGAGTGCCACCAGCCACTCGGCCGGCGGCAGCAGGCCAAATTCGAGTCGCCAGCCGTTCGGGCTGGCGAGCGACAGGCACGGCATTGAGACCAGCGGATCGGCAACGATCGTTGCCCGAATCAGCGTCAGCGGCTCGCCGACGGCGGCCCCACCTTCGCGCTTGGCCAGACGCTGATGCCAGTAACTCAGCGAATGGTCCTTCAGCCCGTGCCGGTCACAGTACGCTCTCTGCGACTCCCCACTCGCCCGCCACTCGGCAACATGCCCTCGCCAGTACGCTTCCCGCTCGCCGTTCTTGTCCATCGCAACCTCCCATCGAAAGCCGGGAGGTTGCGCTATCTCGTCCGACTTTCCTTGTTTAGATCAGCGCCGCAGTGTGGGCATGGAAAGCTGTCCCGGACCTTCTTGCTGCTCTCGTCAAGCGCTTCATCAATGAAGTTGACCTCACCTGCGCAGTGCGGGCACGTAAACACTTCACTCCAGACCGTGAACTCGACCCTGCCTTTGGTCTTGCCGTCCGTGTGGGTCGTCTCGTACATCCAGCCAAGTTCCTGCTCGACTTCCTTGAGCAGTTGCTTGCCCGCTTTTGCAAAAGCCTCCACGTCAAACGGCAGGTTGTAGTTGGCTGCGATGAAGGTGGCTGCAGGTGACAGGTCGTTGAGGATGACGCGACGTGATCCCCACTTGGGCGCAGCCTTCCCTTGTTTCTTCCAGTCCGTTTCCAGCTCGTGCCGGTAACTGGCTGGCGCCGATCCGCACCACTGCGCTGCAACGCCGGTCATGCCCGAGCCACCGAAGCCGTCGAGCACGATGTCACCGGGCTCGGTGTAGTGCAGGATAGACGGCACGATGGCCAGATGCGGCACCTTGGTGTGATACGAGTGCGCCTTGTAGAGCGGGTCCGTCTTGCCAACCGATACGTCGATCGTCTGCGGCTCGCGGCTGTACTTCACGCTGGGGTCGTAGGGCTTGCCGTAGTGGCGCACGAACTCTTCGAGGAACGGGTTCGGGCACGCGGTGTAGTACGGCGGGTCCGACATCGCCAGGATGGCTTCGTCGGTGCCCTGGGGGAATCCTTCGATCTTGCGAAACGCCGGGTCTTGCAGCTTCTCGGCCAGCAGATGGACAACCTGGAGAAGGTGGCGGCAGTAGGTTCTGGCGAGAAGTGCTCTGGCGAAACGCGGGCGCCGCCTCTGCGAGTGCACGATAGAACTCGAGAACCCACGCGGCGCCAAGATGCGGGTGGAACTCAATGGCCCGGGCCTGGCCGGTCTCGCCGGCCTGTGCAGCGCCTTCTGGTGCGCCGCATGATCCAGATCACGCCGCACATGCGTCTCCTGGTCGCGGTCGAACCGATCGATTTTCGGGCCGGCATCGATGGGCTGGCCGGCATCTGCCGGCAGCGCCTGGCGGCCGATCCGTTCAGCGGCGGGCTGTTCATCTTCCGCAACCGCGCACGGACAGCGATCAAGATTCTGGTCTACGATGGCCAGGGTTTCTGGCTCTGCCAGAAGCGTCTGTCGAGTGGCCGGTTTGCCTTCTGGCCCGATGGTACGGCGCCGCTCCAGCCGCTTCAGGCTTGCGAGCTGCAGGTGCTGCTGATGGCCGGCGACCCCACGCGGACCCGCGCGGCGCCGGCCTGGCGCCGCCTCGCGGCGTAGGGTCGCCAGCGCTCAGGTGATTTCAGGAAATTCCTCTACCCGCCAAGCCGAGGAAGCAGGCGGCCACAGGCGGATGCATCTACCCGCTTCTCCACGATTAGGCAGAATACCGGTACGAGGTTTGTTGGAAATCGCCTCAGGTGGCGGCAAGTTGCTGGTGGTAATTCCAGGGCAGCCACTGCGCCGCCTGGGCCAGCACCTGGCTGACGTTTTTGTGCAAGGCCTGCAGATAGGCGAACGGATTGACCCGACAGAGCTCGCACGTATGGATCAGGCTCATGTAGACGTCCCCCACCTCGGCCCCCTTCGGGGTCTTGTAGAACATCGAATTCTTGCGATGCATGATCGCCCGCTTGAGTGCCTTTTCGGCGAGGTTGTTGTCCAGGGGGGCGCCGGCCTGGCGTAGAAAGAGCGTCATGCCGTCCCAGTGCTTGATCAGGTAGGTCAGAGCCTTGCCCAGACTGCTGTGCGGCTCGACAAGAGACTTCGCGAACTGATCCCCGATCCAGTCACGCATGGCCTGCATCGGCGGGCCGCTGTGTTCCTGGTGGTAGAGCAGGCGCTCGTCGGGCGACATCGCTTTCGCCTGGCAATGCGCCTCGTGGGCATAGACCTGGGCCAGGGTCTCGATCACATAGCGGCAGTGCTCGGGGAAATGCGGCACCAGATCGACAAAACGGCGGCGGCCATGAGCGATGCATTTGCCGATGATCGTCGCGAACTCGCCGACGAAGTTGCTCGCGAGCGCATCGCTCATCTGCATCGGTATCGCCAGCCCCGGCTCCCGCTTCGCGAGGACCGCCGAGAGGTTCTGCCCGGCGTGGGGGTGACCGGTGAAATACAGCGCTACGTGCTTGCCCTCATCGAGCACGGCGACGATGCTGGAAGTATTGATCGCCTTGCGCTTCGCTTCCAGGCTGGCGGCTTCGATCTGCTTCCTCTCGGCGATCAGCGACAGGATCTTCCTCGGCGTGTCGTCGCAGTGCAGCAGATCGGCCTGTCCGGCCTCGCGAATCAGCTCGTCGAAGACGGCACGCGGCGCCGGCACCGCCTGGGAGAGGAGGTCCCACTGCGTCGAATCCGGCAGCGGCACGTTGAGGCTCGCCTGCAGCCCTTCGATGCGATGGAACGGCATCCCGCTGCCGTAGCGCAACTGGGCGAGCAGGCTCGCACAGCTGGGGTCATATTTCGACGCGCAGACGCCTTCGGGCAGCGGCGCCACGGTGGTCGTCTCGCACATCCGGCAGCGCAGGGTTTCCAGGCGGTAGATCGTGGCGTCAATCGGGGGCTGGCCGACCACTTTGACGACGATGCGGGGAGGCGAGGCATAGACCTTGGCCTGGTCGCAGTTCGGGCAGGGATCGCCGGCCTTCAGACCCGGAAGCTTCACTTCGATGACCTGCGAATCGACATACTTCGCCGCGCTGTTGCGGCCGTGGCCTGGCTTCTGGGGCTTCGGGGGGGTCGCTTCGGCTGGCGCGCTCTCTCCAGGCGCGGTCTCTCCGGGCGCGGCCGCATCCGCAGCGGCGGGTATTTCGTCCGTCTGGGGGAGCGGCTTTAGGAGATGGCGTTTGCTCTCGGTCGGGGCGCCGAACACCATCTGTCGAAAACGCGCCAGCGAGAGCTTCGTGTTCTGCAGGGCCTGCATGACGAAGACAAAGGTCGAGAGGATCTGGCTGAGCCGGGCGTACTGCGGGGCCGGAAACACCGGTTTCGCGAGGGCCAGCAGTTCGTCGATCTGCGCTGGCGTGACATCGACCTGTTCAGGCGGTTTCTTCATGCGAGCGCTGATCGCCGCGGGCGACAGTCCTTGACCCACGGATAGCCCAGGTTCCACCCTTCACACCCCGGCTTCGACCCGGTCTTGCGACTCGACGCCGGATGATCGGCGATCGACGGGCGGATGAAGACGAGATCGTCTTCGGAAATCTGCCGGTGTCGGTCCCTCGGGGGCGTGTGCATGTGCCGCACCATACCCGATTTGAGCGTGGAACGTCAGCTGAAAGTGCAAATATTTGATCGCGGGAGGCTTCCGGCGGCCTTGTCCAGGGCGTTTTGCAGCTTTGCCGGAGGGACACGGAAGTGTTCGCGCCGGGCCTGCTCGTTCGGAAATGTCTGGCCGAGGCATTCGACATGGCCTGATTCAGCCTTCTGGTTATGGAAAAAATCATTCATCGGGTCTTATCTCGCTGAGATCAACTGGGCCCACGGTTGCATCGTTGTCCTGTTTTTTCGGTTTTACCGCGATGGCCACAGCCTTCCCGGTTTGAAGGGTTTGGCGTATGGCACTGGCCAGCACAAAAGACTGGCTGGGTGTTGTTCCCACCCATGCCTTGGCAACCACTGTGGTGAATGCGGAGTTATCGAAATGCCGTCCGACGTTCTCGTAGGTCACTCGTCGGCCGCCACGCGGGCCTTTGATGCCTGGGTGCTGCTCAAGCAACTTCCAATAGTTCAGGGGCAAATACATGCCAGGGACTAGGCCAATGTTGTCAGGGTTGAATACAAGCCGTGGGCAAAGTTTGAGGAAGAAGGGGTTGTCCGTCAGTCGAAAGCCATCATGTGCTGTATTTACTTCACAGACTTTCAGTTCGGCCAACAATGCGTCCATCCTGGTTATTTCCTCTGCCAGTTGATGGTTGGGTAGACGAAATCCGGCAATCATGTTGCCTTTGTCATCATCCTCGCGCTCCATGGCTTTGTACTGAACCATAACGAAACTTTGGAAGGTCTCGTTGTAATAGATGAGATCGGTGCCCGTCTGCTCTTCAAGTGGTAGTCGGTTGGCGAGGATCACCGTCAAACGCTCAGAGTCAGACTCGAAAACAGCGGCGTTATAGGGCATGGCCTTAAGGATATCGAACCCGGGCAAATGCATCAGGTCATGCACCACCATTGGGTCCTCTCGTAGTCGCGCGTTCGGCAAACCATCCAAGAATGAAACTGGCGTCCCATCAGGTGGTGCCCATTCTTGAACTGGATTGCGGCCCATGTCCGCAATCGCAAGCGCCGTCAGAACAGCCTCTTTTTGGTACGCGAGGTTGTCGCGCGCTTTCGAGGACAATCGGCCTAAGCGGGCCACCCGTTCGCTGCTGTACCTGTCAAGGATGGCGCTCGATTGCGGCGCAAGTTGTCGCACAGCTTCGACAACTGCTGCGAAACCCTTCTCGGTTAGAAGTCCGCCAGACGCGAAGCGCTTTTCAACCGACGCCTTGTTCCGTTGAGGCAGCAGCTTGAGAATCTGCGCAATAGGCAGCGGGGACGGCAGCTTCTCAGACTTGTCAAAATTCAGCCTTCTCAAATCGGTGCCAGCAGCAGTACCACGTCCACCCAACGCGATATGCGTGACCTTCCTCCCGATCACCAGGAAACAAACCAAGGGCGCATTGCGGCTGTGCTGAAAGTCAGGAACTGGCTCAGCAAAGCGCTGTTCTTCCTCGACACACGCGAGGAATAAAATCATCCGATCTTTGGAAAGAAGGGCAACGTATCCGCTTGCTTTGCCCATGATTAGCTATCCCTTTTCGCCGGCTGAACGATCTGCTCGCCAGAGGGTGTCAGCCGATAGCGCTGCTTGCTGCTGTTCGGTTTGTCCGGGATGGTCATTTCCATCAAACCTTGCGCCAGCAAGGGCGTGAGCAACTGGTTACGGAACTTGGTTCGGTTGCTGCGGTTGGCCCACGCCATCAGTTCTGTAATGGCATGCTCGCCGTCCATCTTGGCCAGCAGCGCTCGGTGCTCCTGCGTCAATTGGAACCTGGTCCCGACTTGGTCCCGACTTGGTCCCGACTTGGTCCCGACTTGGTCCCGACTCAGTCCCAACTTGCCCGGTGACTTCCTCTGTCACTTGTTCACCTTTTGCTGCCGGTTGCTGTCCGACTTGTTCAGTGACTTGTTCAGTCCGGGGTCGCCATAGCACCGCCCGGAACTGGTTGGCTTCGCGCTCATCGCACAAGTCGATCTTTGGCCAGGCGCCTAGCGCCCTTGGGATCCCCGTGCCCAGGCCACGGTAGGGCAGGATATGGGCCGCGTGTTCGGCCAGCACCTTGTTGCGGCGGTTGGAGATCCCGATACGAATCTGTTCGGGGGTAAGACTGTCCGGCAAGTGGCCGGGGCTGATGATTTCCACGGGGTCGGAAAAGATGAACAGGCGAATGGTGGCGCTGGTAAAAAAATCCCGGTGTACCAGTGCATTCACCAGCAATTCGACAAACGCTTCTTCCGGAACCTCCAGCAATCCCAGGCTATTGAAGCCCTGGTCTCCCTGAACATGATGCAGGTTGCGCCTGATGAAGGCCAGGCCGTGCTGGTATTGCTCCTCGATAGTACCTTGTATGTTTTCGCTGTCGAGGTAGCGGCTGTCGGAGAGTCTGGTGCCCGGAAAACACACAGCCGCAATCATGCAAACGTGCAGGTGCCTTTCTGGATTCTTGCCAAACAGCAGCATGCCAGCAAGATTCGGTGTGCCACCGTCCGCCAGCTTGATGTTTTCAAACAAGGCAGGCAGTGCCAGATCGGTTTGCTCGGGGTTTTGCTTGTAGCGACGTTCGAAATAACGGGCGAAGGCGCGTTCGTCGATGTCGGCCCAGGAGGTACCGACCACCGGTACCTGGTCGGCTTGCAGCAGTCCGGAGGCCTGGAACATGCGCTGCATTTCCTCGCGGGCGGTGACGTGGCGTTTGTCGGCGCCATTTTTTACCCAGACACGCCCGTGGAAATCCATATAGGGCTTGTTGATTCCCTGCGTAACCTCCACCACCAGCACCAGTCCTTGGTCGGTCTGAATGTTCTGGCTGGTCGGATTGAGTGGTGGGCGGACATGCTGACTGGCCGCATTGGACAGCAGTTGGTTGAGGCGGCCGATATCCTGCGGGGTCAGACCGACAAGCTGACCATCGTCGGCGACGCCGATCAGGATTTGGCCACCACTGCCATTGGCCAGCGCAGCCAGTTCAGCCGCCACTGAATCGACGTTGGTGAAGTCGCGCTTGAACTGGTGGCGGCTGTCTTCGCCTCGGGCAAGGATGGTGTCGAGTTCGGCGGCGTCCATCGCTACTCCACCACGAACCGCAGCTTGCTGGCATCCTTGCCCTTGCAGCGGTCATTCAGGAAGGCCTCGAAGCGCTTGCGGAGGTCATCCGGCGTGGCCGGTGAGCCGCCTTGCAGCAGGGCCTTCTTGATATCGTCGCCGCTGACGCCGATCTTCTCCAGCCCTGACAGGGCTTCCTGCACGGCGCTGACAAAGTCCGGGGGCACGGGGTCGGCCAGCTTCCTGGACGCGACGAACTTCTTGATCAGATCTTGAGCGGATGGCTTAAGCAACTCAAGGTTGAGGTTGGCCTGAACAATTGGGTGGTCCAAGTCCAGGTTGTCGAGCAGCGTTTGCTGCCAGCCGTCGAGCAGACGGTCCAGTTCCGCATCCAGTTGCTTGAGCACATTGGCTGCCGGCAGAAAGTCGCCTTGTTCGTTGGCGGGGCGGAAGCTGCAATGCGGGCAATAGGGGCTGGCAGAAAGCTCCGACTCCACCAAGGACGCGCAACTCTTGAGCTTGTCGAGCTTGTCGTCGAAGGCGGTGAGCTGGCTGGTGGGCATCAGCGAAATGCCGGCCAGGGCCCGCATTGCGACCAAACGCGTGTCTTTGCGCAAGGCAGACTTGGTCCTGTCTTCGGCCACCCCCAGGCGTGCCTTGCTGTGCTGGGCGATGTAGGCGTTGAGGTAGTCCTTCTTGAGCTGGGCCAGGGTCTGCCGGCTGTACGTGAGGTTTTGGGCGGCGTGCTGTGGGTTGCGGTCCAGCGCGAGCTTGTCCAGTATGTCCTCGCGTGCGCCTTGCGCCTGCTTGACCCACGCGTGGTTGCTGGACAGCACCATCTCGGCTTGCGACAGATAGGAGGCTGTGCTACCCAACTCCATAATCAGCTCCAGCAGCTTCTCTACGGATGCCAGAACTTCGAGGTTCTTTTTCTGTGCGTCGATGTCGTCGGAGCCGATGCGCAGGTTCTTCAGCTTGCCGACCGTGTTGTACGGCGTCAGGCCTTCGGTGAAGGTCTTCAGCGCTTCAAGGCGGGTGCGCCAGTCGCGGATTTCGTCGTCCGTGAGCAGCGGCTTGCCCCAGAAGGTGAGCTTGCCTTGCAGATCGGTGCCCGCCGTCAGAACACGGCCGACCAGCCTGGAGACGGCTTCGAGAAGCTGCCTGACGGGTTCCTCGGAGCCTTGCGCGGCCAGTTGCGCCAGGCCGGGCGAGAGGCTGAGCAGTTCGAACAAGGACCGCAGCACGGCGACGTTGATCTCCTTCGGCGCCTCGACATGCTTGAACTGCTTGATCTCTTCAAGGCCGCGCTCGGCCAGCAGAGTGATCTTGCCGGAGTCGATCTTGTCGCCAGTGATCGCCAGCACGATATCGCCGGAGTAAACGAGGCCACCCAGCACTGCCACCAGCAGGTCAGGCTCCAGGCGAAATTTCACCGGGTGGAAGTACTCCACGTCCGTTTGTCCGTTCAGCAACTCGCTGCGGTTCAGCACCTGGCCATGCCCCTTGGCTTTCAGACGGCTCAGCACTTCCTGCGCATAGCGTGAGCGCCCCGGATCGATGCGATCGCCATCCAGCATCTCCAGCGCGTCGAGCACGGCATTGGCATCCTTGGTGCGGGGGCCGCCGGCCAGGGCTTTCAAGGCATTGCCCACCAGCTGCTTGCGGTTGAACTCGGTCACCAGCACGGAGAATGTCGGGTACTCCGGCGAGACCTCGGCAAACTGCTGGCTGAGCGCCAGGCCGGAGACGACGTTGACGATGTCGCGGAAGTTGGCACGCTCGTCAGACCCCAGGCGCAGCTTGTCGCGGATGGAGACGCCTTTGGCCCAGGCCTGCAGGGTTTTGGACTTGCCCTGATAGGTGACCTCGAAAGCGGTCATCTGCTTTTCCTGCAGCCACCTGCTCATGTCGCGTAGCGCGTCTTTGGCTTTGTCCAGGTAGACGGCCTTTGCGCCGCTACTGGCGGTGGAAGCAAGATCCTGCGCCGCCGCGTAGAAAGCCAGGTGGCGCTTGATGGCTTCGTCTAGGCCCTTCAGCCGGAAGAACACCTCGTCCGGCCTGCTTTCGTCACGGAAGCGTGGCGGTTCGAAGGGCTGGATGAAGTAGACGTAGAAATCGCGCTCGGGCTGGGCGGTGGGCCGATCGTTCGGCGCGCCGAAGAACAGGTAGCCATTGCGCTCGACGCGTCGGTCCTGCCACTCGATCGGGTACTGCCAGATCTGGTGGCCGGTGACGTAGGTGCTCTCGTCGGAACGTTCCATCAGCTGCTTGATGGCGCCGTAGTAGGCGCGGTCCAGCACGTCATCGGACAGGACATCTGCACGCTTTTCGATTTGCGTGTCGTAGTCGATGTCTTTCTTCAGGTCGAGGTAGTACTGCTCGGTGTCAGGGGCCTTGGAGATGAACTGGCCGTTGACCGTCTTGACGATCTCCCGCAGCGTGGTCTGCACAGCGGTGAGCAGATCATCGGCCGGGTCGCCGCCCAGGTCTTCAATGCCGGGCTGGTACAGGCACAGCGTGTCCCGCAACTCGGCAGCGGTTGGCCCGACCGGAACGTAGATATCGCCGCCCGTGGTGAGCCGATGTACCGACAGGCCGGCGATCACGCGCTGCGCCATGGCCTTGTACGGCGGACGGGTGAATCCTTTCAGCACGCGTTCGGCCAGGACCTCGGACACTTTCAGGACCGGGCCGATGCTGGGGTCGGAGCGCAGCACGGAATTCGCGGCCACGGTCTCCCAGAACTTGTCGTAGCCGATCAGTCCTGGGCGATCGTTGGGCACCTCGTCGTTCAGGACGGCCTGGATCTGGTCACGCAGGGTGACCAAGGCGCCGCGCTTCTCGGTGAAGATCAATCGCTCGAAGGTGCCGATGTACTCCGGGTGAACGGGAAACAGTCGCACATACTCGTCCATCCGCTCGTTCATCGAGCTGTAGAACCTGGCGAACTTGGTGAGGTAGGTCCGGATCTTGTTCTGCTGGTCAGCAGTCTTCTTCAGCAGGCGCTCGGCGACCACGAAACTGACATCCTGCCGAGCGAGCAGTACCTGCGTGAAGCGGTCTTTCACGCGGCGCAGGCTGTCGGCGACGTGCTGGAAACGGTTGCTGTCAAAGATGGCTTCCTGCACGCCGGCCACGAAGCGAAAGCGCAGGTGCTTGGTGACTTCACCGATCTCGCGCAGGAAAGACAGGTCCAGCACCAGATCGTGATCCTTGCGCGAGCGCAGGTAATCGAGAAACTCGACGACCACCACCGCACGCCGTGGTCGGGGTGAACCTCGGTGAACGCGGCCATCATCTCCTCGAACGCCGCCTTGTTGTTGACCACCTTGTCCGCTGCCGGAAACGAGTAGCTGACACCGTTTCTTTCCAGGAAGGCCTCAAGCTCCTGAGTGATGAGGTTCCTCAGCGACATCTGGCTGGAAATCTCGATGCGATGCACTTTGAACTTGCCGGCGATCTTTCCCGCCGCCTCCGCCACCTTGGGGTGGCGGATCATCGACTGGTAGACCGCGTCCTCGGCAACCAGGGAGAGCACCGACATCAGGTGCGACTTGCCGGTGCCGTAGTTGCCGACCACCAGTACGCCCATGTGGTCGACGGACTCGTCGAAGGAGATCTGCGGGATCATCTGCCTGGCGATCCGCTCGGCCATGTCATCCGACATGACGTAGGTCGTGACGAGCTTCCTGGCCTCGTCCGGCCGATTGGCGTCGAGCAGCTGGATGACCGATTCGATCGGTTCGAATTGAATGAGGTCGCCGTAGCGCATGTCTTCTTCTTTTCCCTATTTCTGAATTTCGAAGGGGACCAGGCCAGAAAGGCTGTAGTCCTGATGTTCTGGGTGCCCCATGTCAGCGTAAGTCAGCCGGCCCGTTCTCGTGTCGCCCTGCAGCTCGCCTGGCCAAACGGCCACGACGCGTGTTGCGTGTGCGTGACGCTTCAGTAGATCGAGTGGATCGAGATGGAGTGATCGGTCGAACAGGAGCTCGATGTTGTCCAGCAGCAGCAAATCGCCAGTGGCATGCTGTTCAGCCAGCTCACGCAAGATGATAGCGGTCTGCAGGTGGCGCTGTCGTTGCCCGATTGCCGCCAGGCGATGACCTAGTTCCACCCCGACGTTCAGAGGCGCGAGACCTCTCCTTTTTGCCAGCGCATGCAGCAGCACAGTCTTGCCCGACTGGGGCGGCCCGATGAGCAGGACGAGCTTGCTTTGCAGTGCCCTCAGGTCATCGACCAGGTGCTCCAGCTTTTCGATCACCGGCGCCGCCCTCCGGATGAGAGCAGGAGATGGAGCTGCATGCCTGGCGCGGGATGACGGATGCTCATCGCTCACTCGAAGAGGCTGGGCAGCTTGACGATGTAGCCCGCCGGCCTCTTGCGCTGCTCGATCAGCCCTTCGTCGAGATCCGAGCTGACGACCAGCGAGGCATCCGCCAGCGCATAGATCAGCTTGTTGCGCTGCATGGCATTGCCGACGTTGAACCCGGTACTCGGGTCGTAAGGCGAAACCAGCACCAGGCGACCCTCGGCGAGATTCACGCACGCCCCCGGCAGCTCGTCGGCAAACCTGCTGTCATGATACCTGCCTTGCCGCACGAGCACTTGCTGCCCTGCCTGGCGATGGGCGCGGGGGCTTCGAGGCAGAGCAGCGCGATCGTCTTGTCGACCCGCCCCCTGCTCAGATTGACGCGGCTGAGCAATTCGGGAAGCGAGAGGCCGTTTTCTTTTTTCAAATGATGCCGTGCCCTTGCAGGGTGGCGAGCTGCTCGGCCAAGCAGGCCAGGCGCTCTGCCTGGCTGGGCAGGCGGGTGGTCTGCAGCGACAGCGAACTCCGATTGAGGTCGCCGCGAGCAAGCTTTGCTTCTACTTTTGTCCACTCCGCCCGGTTATCCGAGTTGATCGTGGCGGCACGAACCCCCATCCGTTCTGCGGCGGCGAGCTGATTTCGCATCAGGGCGAGCAGGGTGAGATCAACAGGGCGGGGCCGCGGCCCGCTTCACGCAGCAGCTGGGGGGCAATGAAGGAGACGAAGATCTTGCCCCAGCCGGTCTTCTGGACAACGAGCAGGCGGCCGCGACCTTCGACGAGATGACGAATGGCGTCCTCCCAGCCTTCCCGGCAACAGGCGCCGGCGCGCCCGCCGATCCGGAGCAGATCCAGTGCGCGCCTGGCGTTGTAGTTCATGGCTCCCTGCGGCTCGTCCGAAAAGCGCTAGCTCAGATCGAAACGGTCAGCGTTCATGACCTTCGTCCATGCAGCAACGAAGTCCTGCAGGAACTTTTCCTGGCCGTCATCCTGCGCATAGACTTCGGCGTAGGCGCGAAGGATCGCGTTCGAGCCGAGGACGAGATCCACCCGGGTCGCCGTCCACCTGAGTGCACCGGTCTTGCGCTCCCGGATTTCATACAGGTTCCTGCCGGCTGGCTGCCAGGTGTAGGCCATGTCCGTCAGGTTGACGAAGAAGTCATTGCTCAGCACCCCAACGCGATCGGTCAGGACACCGTGCCTGGTGCCCCCGTGATTGGTACCCAGGACGCGCATGCCGCCGACCAGCACGACCATCTCGGGAGCGGTCAGGCCCATCAGCTGCGTACGGTCGAGCATCAACTCTTCCGCACTGACGACATAATCCTTCTTGAGCCAGTTGCGGTAACCGTCATGTATCGGTTCCAGCACCGCGAACGACCCGGCATCAGTCATCTCCGGGCTGGCATCACCACGACCCGGCACGAAGGGTACAGTGAGGTCGAATCCGGCAGCCCTGGCAGCCTGTTCGACACCGACGTTACCGGCCAGAACAATGACATCGGCCAGGCTGGCGCCGGTCTCGGCGGCAATCGCTGTCAGCACGCGCAGGACCTTGGCCAGGCGAACCGGTTCGTTGCCTTCCCAGTCATTCTGCGGCGCCAGGCGGATGCGGGCGCCGTTGGCACCGCCGCGCAGATCGGAAGCACGGAAGGTGCGGGCGCTATCCCAGGCCGTGCACACCATTTCGCCAAGGGTGAGGCCGCTGGCGGCAATCTTCGCCTTCACAGCCGCGACGTCAGGATCCTTGCGGCCGGCAGGTACCGGATCCTGCCAGATCAGATCTTCCTTGGGAACATCCGGGCCGAGGTAACGTGCCTTCGGCCCCATGTCACGGTGGGTCAGCTTGAACCAGGCGCGGGCAAACACTTCCGAGAAATAGTCGGGATTCTGGTAAAAGCGCTCGGAAATCTTGCGGTACTGCGGATCCATCTTCATGGCCATGTCGGCATCGGTCATGATCGGGTTGTAGCGGATCGAGGGGTCCTCGACATCGACCGGCCGGTCTGCTTCCCTGATGTTGATGGGCTCCCACTGCCAGGCGCCGGCCGGGCTCTTCTTCAATTCCCAGTCGTGTTTGAGCAGCAGGTAGAAGTAGCCGTTGTCCCACCGGGTGGGGTGGGTAGTCCAGGCGCCTTCGAGCCCGCTGGTCACGGTATTGCGACCGATGGCGCGCGTGCTGTGGTTGATCCAGCCCAGGCCCTGCTCTTCGACCTCCGCGCCTTCCGGAGCGGGTCCGAGCAGGCTGGCATCGCCATTGCCGTGGCACTTGCCGACGGTGTGGCCGCCAGCCGTCAGGGCGACGGTTTCTTCGTCGTTCATCGCCATGCGGGCAAAGGTCAGGCGAACATCCTGCGCCGTCCGCAGCGGGTCCGGCTTGCCGTTCACGCCTTCGGGGTTCACATAAATCAGGCCCATCTGCACCGCGGCCAGCGGGTTCTCCAGCGTCTCGCGGTTTTCACCGTCGTAGCGGCTGGCGCCCAGCCATTCCTTCTCGGACCCCCAGTAGACGTCCTTTTCGGGATGCCAGATGTCCTCGCGGCCAAAACCGAAACCGAAGATCTTGAGGCCCATCGACTCGTAGGCCATGTTGCCGGCAAGAATGATCAGGTCGGCCCAGCTGAGCCTGCTGCCGTACTTCTTCTTGATCGGCCACAGCAGGCGACGCGCCTTGTCGAGGTTCGCGTTGTCCGGCCAGGAGTTGATCGGAGCGAAGCGCTGATTGCCGGTGCCACCACCCCCGCGACCGTCAGCGGTACGGTAGGTACCGGCCGCATGCCATGCCATGCGGATCATCAGACCGCCGTAGTGGCCCCAGTCCGCCGGCCACCAGTCCTGGCTCTCGGTCATCAGGGCCTTGAGGTCTTTCTTGAGCGCCTCGACGTCAAGCTTCTGGACCTCGTCCCGATAGCTGAAGCCCTCTCCCATCGGGTTGGTCTTGGTATCGTGCTGGTGCAGGATGTCCAGGTTCAGCGCCCTGGGCCACCACTCACTGCTCGACATGCTGGCCGACGTGGCGCCGCCGTGCATCACCGGGCATTTGCCGACATTGTTCAAATTCTTGGGATCCATATTTCTCTCCGTTCCTGACACAGTGGACTGAGGTCTGCGAAGCTGACGACCCGTCAGCAAACGCCGCTCGTGTGGCAATGCTGCAAAATCAAAAGTGCATACTCCTTTCGCGCTCAAAACCTGAAGTATATAGAGGGGGCCCGGCGCGGCTCGGGCGCTATCGTTTATCCTGATCATTTTCCCACTACGCCAGCGGTACACACCATTGCAGGCCGATCTTTGCTGTGCTTTAGCATAAGGAGATGCTAATATTTCTTCGTTTGTCACGTCAATGCATCACTTCAGTCAAGGAGCCCCACACCTCATGAAAAAGACCTTAATTGCTCTGGCTTGCACCTTCGGCGCTGCCGCTGCCCATGCCGAGGGTCAGCCGGTGACCGTCATTCTCAACTCAGCCAGCCCCATGACCCAGGGCATCGCGCTGGTCCTGAGCAACCAGATGCAGGCCCAGGGCGCACAGGTGCAGATTCTGCTCTGCGACAAGGCCGGGGATCTGGCGCTCCGGGGTGCCGGTGGCGAGAAATTGAAGCCGCAGGACGTGACCCCGGCGCAGTTGCTCGACGCGGCCATCCAGAAGGGCGCCAAAGCCTCGGTCTGCGCCCTTTACCCGGCCAATTCCGGCAACACCGCCGAGCGTCTCAAGGACGGAATCGTCGCTGCCAAGCCTGATGTCATGGGCCGCAGCATACTCGAAGCCGAACGCAAGGTTCTCGTTTTCTAGCTCAGGGAGAATGACATGTCGATCAAGACCCTGAGCCGGATCCTGCTGTTAGCTGCCTGCGCGACACCGCTGCAGGCCGCAGACACGCCGCAGGATCCGGCACGTCAGACCGCCTGGGGGCTCTATGTGGATTCGCGCGAGGCCTACCAGATGAAGAGCGGGGAAGGTGGCCAGGAGGTGCTGCTGGTGGACGTCCGCGACCCGATCGAGATCATGTTTACCGGCTTCGCCGATACAGTAGACATCAATATTCCCTTCATGACGAGCAACCGCCAGAAGTGGAACGAGCAGAAAAACGTCTTCGCAATGGAGGTCAACGCCGACTTCGAACCGGCGCTCGCCCGGGCGCTGGCGGCGCGCAAGCTGAGCAAGGATCATGCGATCCTCCTGATGTGTCGCTCCGGCGGCGAGCGCGGCGCCCCGAGTGCGAGAATGCTCGAGGGCAAGGGCTACAAGCGGGTCTATGTCGTGGTCGACGGTTTCGAGGGCGATACGGTCAAGGAGGGCGAGCGGAAGAACTGGCGCCTCGTCAATGGCTGGAAAAACTCGGGCCTGCCCTGGAGCTACACGCTCAACAAGGCCAAGTTCCAGAGCCCATAAGGCCAGCTTCTTCCTCTCCATCGCTCGCCGGCGGCGTCCCTTTATCGTGCTGCCGGCGCCAGCGCCCATCCTCGGGAGCCGCAATGAACATCCTCGTCACCCCCGTCACCGTCGCCGACATCGAGCCCGTGATCGCGCTCGCCCGCCGGGTCTGGCAGCAGACCTACCCCGGCATCATCAGCCAGCAGCAGATCGAGTTCATGCTCGAACAGCGCTATCAACCGCAGCGCCTGCGTGACGAGCTGACCCTGCCGGGAGTATGGTGGGATCTGGCGACGGTCGATGGCCAGCTGGCCGGTTTCTCCTCGTGCCTGCTGACCGCCGCAGGTACCGAGATGAAGCTCGACAAGGCCTACGTCGACCCGGCGCAACAGCGCCTGGGAATCGGCGCCCGGCTGATCGAACAGGTCGCCTCGCGCGCCCGGGAAGCGGGCTGCACGACACTGATCCTCGCGGTCAACAAACGCAACGAGCGCGCCATCGCCGCTTATCACAAGCATGGTTTTGCCGTCCGTGAAGCGGTCTGCGTCGAGATTGGCAACGGCTTCGTCATGGACGACTTTATAATGGCCCGCCCCCTCCTCTAGCGGCTGCACGTTCCTGAACGACGATGAAACTCAAATTTGCCAAGATGCATGGCCTCGGCAACGACTTTGTCGTGCTCGACGGCATTCGCGAGCGTATCGTGCTGACGGCAGCGCAGCTGCGTTTCCTCGCCGACCGTCATTTCGGCATTGGCTGCGACCAGGTGCTGCTGGTGGAACCGGCCACGCAGGCCGGCGTCGATTTCCGCTATCGGATCTTCAATGCCGACGGCGGCGAGGTCGAGCAGTGCGGCAATGGCGCCCGCTGCTTCGTCCGTTTCGTTCATCAGCAGGGCCTGACGAGCAAGCGCGAAATCCGCGTCGAAACCCTGGCCGGCGTCATCGTCCCGCAGCTCGAAGACGACGGCACGGTGACCGTCGACATGGGGCAGCCGGTGTTCATCCCGCAACGGATCCCCTTCCTGAGCGCGAGCGACGATCTGCTGCAGCCGCTGCTGCTCGCCGATGAGGAAATTTTCATTACCGCCGTCGGCATGGGCAATCCGCACGCCGTGCAGGAGGTGAGCGAGGTCGACACCGCGCCGGTCGAACGTCAGGGGCCCTTGATCGAGTCGCACCCGCGCTTTCCGCAGCGCGTCAATGCCGGTTTCATGCAGGTGCAGGACCGGTGCACGATTCGCCTGCGGGTCTTCGAACGGGGGGCAGGAGAAACCCTGGCCTGCGGCACCGGCGCCTGTGCCGCCGTGGTCGCCGGCATTGCCCGCGGCCTGCTCGACTCGCCGGTGCGCGTCAGCATGCGCGGCGGCGAACTGAGCGTTGCCTGGAGCGGCGCGTCGGTCCGTCTGACCGGCCCCGCCGTCACTGTCTTCAACGGAGAAATCGATTTATGAAAGAGGCAGACGTTGCCTGTTATCTGCAGGAAAATCCACGCTTTTTCGATAAACATGCCGATCTGCTGATCAATGTGGTGGTGCCCCACCCGCATGGCGGGCGCACCATCTCGATCACCGAACGGCAGATGCTTGCGCTGCGCGAAAAGAACAAGCAGCTCGAAGGCAAGATGGGCGAGTTGCTGCAGTTCGGCGAAGAAAACGACGCGATCAGCGAGAAGATGCACCGACTGGCGATCGGGATCATCGCCGCGCGGACCTTTCAGGCGGTGTTGCACACGCTGAACTTTCACCTGCGCGACGATTTCGCCATCCCGCACGTCGCCCTGCGTCTCTGGCATCACGCCGCAGGGAGCGGCGAGCTGCCAGAGTTTGCCGAGGTGACTGCCGACCTGCAGGCCTTTGCCGAAACCCTGGCGCAGCCCTACTGTGGTTCGACCACCGGTTTCGAGACCTCTTCGTGGTTTGGCGAAGCGTCCACGCATGTCCGCTCGCAAGGCTTGATCGCGATGCGCAATGGCGGCTCGACGATCGGCATGATCGCCCTCGGCAGCGAGGATCACGAACGTTTCTATGCCGGCATGGGGACGATCTACCTCGAACGTCTGGGCGAAATGGCTGCGGCGGCCCTGGCACGCGTCCTCGCCTGACCCCGTCATGAGCACCGCCAGTACCCGCGCCGGCAGCATCGGCGCCTACCTCGATGAACTCGCGCAACAGCGGCGGCTATCGGCGCACACCATCCGGGGCTATCGGCACGATCTCGAACTGCTCGACGGCCTGATCGGTGAACTGGCCGCCGACGGCGAATTTGCCGCCATCGGGACGCACCACATCCGCCGCTTCGTCGCCCGCCTGCATGTCCGGGGTCTGGGCGGCCGTTCACTCGGGCGAACCCTTTCCGCCTGGCGAGGTTTCTATCGCTGGCTCGGCCGTAACGACACGGTCGCCCACAACCCGGTCGACAGCGTGCGGCCACCGAGAAGCCCGAAGGCCCTGCCGAAAGCGCTGTCGCCCGATGAAGCGAGCCGCCTGCTCGAAAGCGAAGGCGAGAGCCTGCTAGAGCTGCGCGACCAGGCGATGTTCGAACTCTTCTACTCTTCCGGCCTGCGTCTCGCCGAACTCGCAGCACTCGACCTTGCCTGTCTCGAGGACCTCTTCGCCGGCGAAGTGCGCGTCCTTGGCAAGCGCAGCAAGCTGCGCATCGTTCCGGTCGGCAGCCAGGCGAGGGAAGCCGTGTCGGCCTGGGCCGCGCAGCGCGCCAGGCTGGCCGCCGCTGACGAGAGTGCACTTTTCGTCAGCCAGCGAGGCAGCCGCCTGGGCGTGCGCATGATCGAGCTTCGCCTGCAGCGGCGCGGTCTGCTCCAGGGCCTGCCGGCGCGGGTGCATCCACACATGCTGCGCCACTCGTTCGCCTCGCACGTCCTGCAGTCATCGGGCGACCTGCGCGCGGTGCAGGAGATGCTCGGCCATGCCAGCATCGCCTCGACGCAGGTCTACACGCACCTCGATTTCCAGCATCTGAGCGCGGTCTACGACCAGGCGCATCCGCGCGCGAAGCGCAAGCCGGAATAGCCGGCAGCGGCGGACAGGTCCGGGCGCAACGCCGAATCCTGCGCGCTACGCCCGGCCCGGGAACCCGCTCGCGTCATGCAGGCGGATCTGGTTGCGCCCGGCTTTTTTGGCTTGATACATCGCCGCATCCGCCCAGTTGAGAATATCCTCCCGGCTGCCTTCATGAGCCAGAAACAAGGCCACCCCGAGGCTCGCCGTGCAACGATGTTCGATCGTCCGGGCCGCCTCCCCCTCGTGCGTGATGCGCAACCGATAGGGTTCGGACAGGGTGAGACGAATCTTTTCCGCCACCCTCGCCGCCTGCGCCGTCGATTCGGCCGGGTCGGCAAGCAGACCGTTCAGCAGCACCACAAACTCGTCACCGCCGAAGCGCGCCACGGTGTCGACCTCCCGCATGCATTTTTTCAGTCGATCCGCCGCCTCGATCAGCAACAGGTCTCCGACATCATGCCCGTGAGCGTCATTGATCGGCTTGAAGTTGTCGAGATCAATGAAGATCAGCGCGCCATGCAGACCGCTGCGCTGGCCAGCGGCCAGCGCCTGCCGCAGGCGGTCGACCAGCAGGCGGCGGTTTGGCAGCCGGGTGAGGGGATCATGAAAGGCGAGTTGCCGCACCTCCTCTTCGACCCGCCGGCGCTCGCTCAAATCGACATCCATACAGAACATTTCCGGCATCCGGCCAAAGGGATTGACCAGGGTATGGCTGGAGAGAACCGGCACTGGCGAACCATTCTTGTGCTTCAGGAGCAGTTCACCGGCAGCGATCGGCTGGCGGGTTGCCACCATCTGCTCGATGGCGCTGCTGACGTCCTTCCTCATTTCGGCCGGGATGATGAGATCGAGCAGATTCTTTCCCACGGCCTCCCGCCGGCTGTAGCCATACAGATGCTCCGAAGCCGAATTCCAGAACATCACCGTGCCCTCGAGGGTATAACCCTGGACCGCGACCCCGGGAATGTTCTCCATCAGCGAGCGGAAGCGTTCTTCGCTCTCCTGCAGGGCGAGTTCGGCCTGGCGACGTTCGCTAATGTCCCGGATGACGGACAGGCACATCGGCTGGCCATGGTCCTGCAGCGGAACCGCCCGGGCTTCCAGCCAGCGGCGGCGGCCATGCCGGTCGATGGCTTCGTACTTGAATTGCTCGGGTTTGCCGGCAAGCACCCGCTGGTAAACTTCGGCGTAAGCACTGCGGTATTCGGGGGCGATGTGTTCGAGTACCGATTGCCCGTTCAGCTCCGCCATCGACTCCGCCCCCATCATCATCAACCCGGCCGGGTTCATCTGCCGCAGGCAGCCTTGTGCATCGCTGGTAATGACTGCGTCACTGATTGAACGCAAGGTGGTCTCGGCCCGCTCCTTCTCTTCGACCAGGGAATGGGTCACCCGCTGCAGCGCCTTCAGCGGGAGCACGCGCATGACGACGAACACCAGCGCGCCGAGCAGGCAGCCGATCACCGCTGCCACCCCGGTGCCGTACGCGACGCCCAGCAGTGAATCGGTGATCTCGAGGCGGCCGACCACGTGGCCCGCGTCGTAGAGGGAATGGCTTCTGCTCATGACCGGCTCTGCCGGTGCCTTGCCGCTTTCCAGGACCAGCTGGTCTGCGGCATCGAAGACGCGGATCAGCTCGTTGCCGAGCGGCACGGGTTCCCGCGAAATCAGGCCCTGCATGCGGTTCTCGGCGAACATCCAGAGATCGGGGATATGGGCGATCAATCCATCCAGCGCGGCAGCCTTGACCCGGGCCTTGAATTCGAGAGCTTCGGAGAAACTGTTCAGCTCGGTCAGGCCGTAACCGAGCGGCAGACTGATCGCCACCAGCAGCGCAAGGACGCTCGCCAGGCGGGTGATGGTCAGCGTGACGCGATCGTAGTGGGGAAGCATGGGGATGAACGATCAGGGAAGCCAGCAGCCGCTTTGCTTGAGGATTTTTCCCCCGGCGGGGGAGCGCACAAAAGCCGTGAATTGCCGCACGCCGGCGGAGGGCGTCAGCCGGGTGAGAAAAAAGAAGCGCTTGATCATCGGGTAGTCGCCAGCAGCGCCATTGCCGGTCGTCGCCGCCACCTGATCGAGCTTCAACGCGCGCAGCGCGCGGCCTTCCGACTGGATCAGCGCCAGCGTGCTGACGCCGATCGCGCCGGGAATGCTCTCGATCCTGTCGGCGGCCTCCTGGTCGGTGACCGCCAGGGTCAGGCCCGGACGCTGTTCGGCCACGACCAGCGCCGCCTCGATTGCCGGTGAGAGTCTCTTGAGCTGCTTCGTATTGTCGTCGCCAGACTGGCGCATGATCGGCCGAATCGGCGTACCGTCCGGCCACTTGGTGAGTCTGCCGCCATAGATCTCGGCGATCTGCTCCCGGGTGATGGCCGTCGCCCCGGAGCGGGTCGACACGGCGAGAACGGTTAAGGAGCGCGCGTACTCGATCGCCAGGATGCCTTTCCTGCGCTCGGCATCGCTCGGTGCACGCGAACTCAGGCCGATGTCGATCGCCCCGGCGGGAACGGCCTTGAGGGCGCCGCTACTGCCGAGGCTGTCGAGGACGGTCACTTTGATTGCCGGCGCCTGCTTGCTGAACGCCTCAGCGAGCAGGCGCATGCTGCCCAGCGCGTTGCCGGTGCCGGCGATCGTGATTTCTTCGCCGATGGCAGGGCAGGCAAGGAGCGCACAGCCCATTACCAGGGCGCGGGAAAGGCGCTGGAAAAACGAATACAGGAGGATTGGCTTCATCACGGGCACGGTTGACGGCGAGGAAGACGCTGCCCGGAAAAGCGTACGTGCCGGCTCAAGGCGCGGCAGGAAATGACGGGGCGCTGATGTGGGGCAGGGCCACCCGGACTCGTCTGCTTCCGGTCAACTCGCCATCACTGCATGATAGCCGGGATTCGTCTGGCACACACAGCACAAAATCACGGACGGCGATTGCGGACCGGAGGCGACAGCGACCGCCGCCGCCCGCCGCGGCAGCTGCCGATACCCGATGCCCTCGTGCCGCCGCGCCGTGGCCCCGGGTGGCTTAACGGGCAGGCGGCGAGGCGGGAACGTCCCGCCGTCCCGGCAGGCTCATGTAGATACGCTGGCCGCCCGCCGCAGAGCGCGTGAAAACCGTCGGGCCGCGTTTCGTTCGGGCCGGGGTGGCGCGATAGAGATGCAGGAACTGGGTCACCACCTGGACGTAATTGAGCGTTTCCGGATAAGGTGGAATGCTGTTGTTATACTGCCTGACGGCACCTTGCCCGGCGTTGTAGGCCGCGAGCACCAGATCCTGATCATGCGAAAAAAGCTTGTTGAGGTCGCGCAGATAACGGGCGCCCAAACGGATATTGGTTCCGGGGTCGGTCAGCTTCTCTTCCAGGGTCTGTTGCGCATCCGCCTGCAGTCCGTAAGACTCGGCCGTCGAAGGCATGACCTGCATCAGGCCGACAGCGCCCTTGGGCGACACGGCATCAGGCCTGAAACCCGACTCGGCAGCCATGATGGCCTTGATGAGCGCCGGATCGATGGCAAACTCGTCGCCGGCCCGCTGGATCAAGGGCTCGAATTTCTTCAGATTCGGGTGCTGCGAAAGGTGGCGCAGAAGCGCCGGGCTGCCTGGTCCGGCCGGTGCCGCGTCCGGCGAACGGCTGGGATCACCGCGCAGGAACAGCTTGTAGCGCGCATCCACCGGCTCGGTCGCAAAATGCGATACCCCTTGCGCGTCGACAAAACCATAGATATTCGCGAGAACGCGCCCGGAAAACAGGCTCAGACCCAGCAGGCAGGCCCCCAGCACGAGCCGCAGCGGCGCGGCAAGCGCCGGCGAAGCGGCAGACCGGGACGGGTCGGAGGAGATCCGGGAAAAATGCTTAAGATCAAAAAGGTGCTTAAGATCAATCATGCCTGGCCTTGGCTGCTGCACGTTCGCCCGCGCTTGCTCCCCTCCCCCGCCGGCGGGCGATGCAGGCGTAAATGAACAGATTGATGAGCATCACCACCATCGCCAGCGCGAACTGGGTGGTGCGTGTCAGCCCCGGCGGATAGAGGATCGGCAACAGGTAATGCTCGACGAAGCTGTCCTGATAACCGGCATCCCCGGCAGCCTGGCGCAGGCGGTTTTCCAGTGGCGTCAACGGGCAGATCCAGCCATTCAGTTCGACCAGCACGCCCCAGCAGACTGCCGGAAGGTGGAGCAGCGCGAACACTCGCCAGCGCAGCACGAGCAGGCCACCGCCAATGACGAAAGCGATGAAGATCAGATGCAGCACGACGACGCCGTCGGCAAGCAGGCGATCGCTCATGCGAGCTGCGCCGATCGTCGGCCGCGTCGCGCGTCGCCACCACCGGGCCCGTCGGGAACGGCAACGCCCGCGAAAAGCGCGATCGAAGAAGATCGGGCACCGACCCGTGCCGGCCGGGCGCTCGACTGCGGGAGCAGCGGCGAAAGGCCGCCAGGTGCCCGACAGTGAGGGTCAGAAGTCATCGTTGAAGCCCCGGATCTGGCGGCGGGCTTTCTTGGTTGGCCGGCCGCGCAGTTCACTGCCGGGAACCGGTGCGAGCTGTCGCTCTTCCCGCAATGCCGCACGCCGCGCGCTGCTCTCGGGGGTTTCCGCATAGAGTCGCTGCGCCTCGCTGGCCGGGCGGCGCAGTTCGTTGAGACCCTCGACGACGACGGTCCAGACCAGATCGCCGATCGCGATCTCGAGCAGGTCGCCGCAACAGAGTTCGCGGGCCGCCTTGACGGTGTGGCCATCAAGCCTGACATGGCCGGCAGCGATCGCCTGCGCAGCCAGCGAGCGCGTCTTGTAAAAGCGTGCCGCCCATAACCACTTGTCGATCCGCATCCGATCAAGGGTGCCGTCGGTATGCCGGTGATTGCTGATCGCCATGGCGCCTTTCACATCAAACCAGCCTGGTAACCCGGGAAGGTCGAATTCTACGCGCTCGTGCAGCCCTCCGCGCAATCGCCGCAGGCAGACAGCGCCGCTGACTCGGTCACCGCCAGCCGTGCGCTGAGGGCACCCGGCACAGCGCCTCTCCGGCGACTCTGCGACGATTCTTGCGACCTGATAAAGTGACGCCATCGTGTTTCCTTTCCCCTTTCCCATTGCCACTGGCAGCCGATCATGACCCTTCTTCGACGCGGAGACCGCTTCCTCATCACCCGAGCCTTGTCCGGCCCCGGCCCGCAGCGGCAGCGAACGGCCGCCCAGAGCGGAGGGTGGCTGCGCCGCCGGGCCGCGTCATGATTGCCCGCTTCTCGCGTTTTTTGACGCCCGCTCACTGGCAGTTCCTTTTCTGGGCGACGGTACTGGCGGTCTTGATTCTGTCGCTGATGCCGCCGGCGCCGCGGCTGCCCGACACGGGCTGGGACAAGAGTAACCACCTGCTGGCCTTTGCCACCCTCGCCGTGCTGGGAATGCAGGCGTTTCCCGGCAGGCAGCGAGGACTAATGGTCGCGCTGCTGGCTTACGGCGGCCTGATCGAGGGATTGCAATCGCTCACCCCCTATCGCTTTGCTGAATGGACAGACCTGCTCGCCGACGCCGCCGGGGTGTTGCTGGGTTGGGGTCTGGCAAACGCCTGGAGACGCTGGCGGTTGACGGTCTGAAGGTCTCCCGGAAGCGCCGACGACTCGCGAACGTACCCGCACCGGCGCCACTCATCCCGGTTCCAGCGACAGTTTCGTTTGACAGCGGATCGCCATCCAGATGATAATACTTCTCAATAAAGGATGAAGGGGAGACCAGCGGGCGATGGGGAAAAGGTGTCAGTCGAGGGAATCCGCGCGTAGCCGGGGAAATCCCCGAATGAGACGGAACATTGCCGACACCGGCAAGGGCTTGCCTTTGCCCGGTCTTTTCGGGCTACGGCACGTGAACGACGACGCTTTCCGGCAGAGTGCCCCGGCAAGCCGTGCCCACACCCTCGGTGTGTGGTCGTGAACGGGCCGGGCCGGGCACATTTTCCGTTGAGCATGGCCGACGAAGGCAGCCGGGTGCGCGTGGTCGCGTTGCGCGCGGGTGCGGGACTCGACCGGCGGATGACCGAGATGGGCATCAACGTCGGCAGCGAAATCTGCGTCCGCCAGCGTCAGGGGGGAGGTCTGGTGGTATCCCGCGGCGAATCGCGCTTCGCCCTCGGCGGCGGCATCGCGCAGAAGATCATCGTTGAGCCGATCGAATGAGCGAAAACTTCTCTTCGCTGCGGCCATTGCCCCCCGTCGCCCTGGTAACGCCTCGCGCGTGCACGGCGGCGGACAAGCCGTTCTCTCGTATTTCTCAGGAGTACTGACATGACCCTCAAGGACCTGCAAGTGGGCGACCACGCCAGGGTGGCCGGTTTTCTCGAAGGCGGCGGCGATTACCGGCGCAAGCTGCTGTCTTTCGGGCTCACCCCGGGGGCTGAAATCAGCGTCACCCGCCTGGCACCGATGGGCGATCCGGTGGAAATCCGGGTGCGCGGTTGCTCGCTGTCACTGCGCCGCGATGAAGCGGCGGTCCTCTCGGTGGAGAAGCTCTGATGGCCAGCAAAGACCACTACAGCATCGGACTGGTGGGCAATCCCAACTGTGGCAAGACAACCCTGTTCAACGCCCTCACCGGCTCCCGGCAGCGTGTCGGCAACTGGCCCGGCGTCACCGTCGAGCGCAAGAGCGGCGAGTTCCGCCTCGGCGACCGCTGTTTCGAAGTCATCGACCTGCCGGGCACCTACTCGCTCGACGTGGTGGACCGCGAGGTCTCGCTGGACGAAAAGGTGGCGCGCGACTACGTGCATGCCAACGAGGCGGATCTCGTCATCAACATCGTCGATGCTTCGAACCTCGAGCGCAACCTGTACCTGACCTGCCAGTTCGCCGAAATGCGGGTACCGCTGCTGGTCGTTCTGAACATGGTGGACGTCGCCCAGAGCAAGGGAATGGTGGTGGACGCCGAGGCCCTGTCGCGCCAGCTCGGTTGCCCGGTGATTGCCGTCGTCGCCTCGGAAGGGATCGGGATCAATACGCTGAAGGCGGCCATCGGGACCGCCGTCACCGAACAGCCCCGCGCCAGCGCCATGATCACCTACGAAGCCGCGCTCGAGCAGGCGATCACCAGCCTGGCAATCCCCCTCGAGGAACAGGCCCGGGCGCGCCGGACGCGCTTGAGTACCTCACCGCGCTGGCTGGCGGTGCGACTGCTCGAAGGCGACGATCTCGCCCGCGAGACCGCCGGTGAAAAAATGTCCGCCGACGCTGCCCGCCGCGCCGCCACCCTCGGTGAGGACATCGACATCATGGTCGCCGATGCCCGTTATGGCTTGGCCAACCGGATCGCCCGGCTGGCCGTCAGTGCCACCGGCGAAGCCAGCCGCGACCTCACCGACCGGATCGACCGGGTGGTGCTCGACCGCGCCATGGGTATTCCCATCTTTCTGCTCATGATGTATCTGATGTTCATGTTCACCATCAACATCGGCGGCGCCTTCATCGACTTCTTCGATCAGTTCGCCGGGGTCCTGCTGGTGGACGGCTTTGCCGAACTGCTGGCGACCCTCGGCACGCCGGAATGGCTCACCGTGCTGCTCGCCAAGGGCATCGGCGGCGGCCTGCAGACGGTAGCCACCTTCATCCCGGTGATCGGCTTCCTCTACCTCTTTCTGTCAGTGCTCGAAGATTCCGGCTACATGGCCCGCGCCGCTTTCGTCATGGACCGCTTCATGCGCTGGGTCGGACTGCCGGGCAAGTCCTTCGTGCCGCTGATCGTCGGCTTCGGCTGTAACGTGCCGGCGATCATGGCCACCCGCACCCTCGAGCACCGGCGCGACCGCCTGATGACCATCGCCATGGCCCCCTTCATGTCCTGCGGCGCCCGCCTGCCGGTCTATGTCCTCTTCGCCGCCGCATTCTTCCCCAGCGGTGCGCAGAACGTCGTCTTCGGCCTTTACCTGATCGGCATCGCGGTGGCCGTGCTCACCGGCCTGGTGCTGAAAAACTCGATCCTCAAGGGCGAAGCGACGCCGTTCATCATGGAGCTGCCGCCATACCACATTCCGACGCTCAAGGGGATCCTGATCCACACCTGGGATCGCCTGCAGAGCTTCATGTTTCGCGCCGGCCGCGTCATCGTGCCGATGGTCCTGGTGCTCAACTTCCTCAATGCCGTCGGCACCGATGGCAGCTTCGGCAACGAGGACAGCGAGCAGTCAATGCTCGCCGAAGTGGGCCGCAGCATTGCCCCGGCTTTCTCGCCGCTGGGTCTGAACGAGGAAAACTGGCCGGCCGCAGTGGGCATCTTTACCGGCGTGCTGGCCAAGGAAGCGGTGGTCGGGACGCTGAACGCGGCCTATACGGCGCTTGCCGAGAGCGATGCCGCGGCAGCCGGCGAGGAGACGGCGGCAGAAGCGCCGTTCAGCCTGCGCGATGGCCTCGCGGCAGCCTTCGCCACCATCCCCGCCAATCTGGCCGACGCCCTCGGAAAATGGACCGATCCGCTCGGACTCGAGGTCGGAGACCTGAGCGACCAGGCCGCCGTCGCCGAAGCGCAGGAAGTCTCGACCGCCACCTTCGGCGCGATGGCGGCCCGCTTCGACGGCGCTGCCGGGGCTTTTGCCTACCTGTTGTTCATCCTTCTCTACTTCCCGTGCACCGCGGCCATCGCCGCCGTCTATCAGGAATCCGGTGCCCGCTGGACCGTCTTCGTGGCGCTGTGGACCAGCGGCCTGGCTTATGGTCTGGCGACGCTTTACTACCAGGCGGCCACCTGGGCGGCTCATCCGGAGAGTTCGCTGGCCTGGATCGCCGGCGTGCTGGCAGCCTTTGCGCTCGCCTTGCTGACCCTGCACTGGCTTGGCCGGCGCGAAGCCGAGGCCTGTCTCACCGTGCCGATGAAAGCCTGAGGAAAACGGATCATGATCCTTTCCCGTGTCAGCGATTATCTCAAGGAACACCGGCGGGCCAGCCTGACTGACCTCGCCCTGGGCCTCGACGCCACCCCGGACGCCCTGCAGGGCATGCTCGCGATCCTCGAACGCAAGGGTCGCGTGCGCCGCCTGCCGTCCGCCACGAAGTGCAGCGGATGCGCAAAATGCGACCCGCAGGGACTGGAAGTGTACGAGTGGACAGCCGATTGAACAGCTCCTTCGCCTGATCCGGCCGGCAACGGGCAGGGCGCGGGCGAACGCCCGGAACCCTGCCCGGAGACGGCACACGACCCTCTGCAAGCGGGGAGAGAACGCCCGCCACCGATCGGTTCCATGATTAATTCTTGCTCTCCGTCAATTAAATCACTGTATGCTTATAGGCTTCGATCGCAGGCATGCCGGGCGCCTATCGCCGACCGGGAGGCGCGCACCCTGACCTGCGTTGACTGGGAGAGATTTCGCCAGAAACGTTCGTCCTGACATCTCTCTCCCTGTTTATGGCTGCCCGCGTCTCGTGTGAGGCAACGGCCAATCTTTCATGGCCCATGCAAACAGGGTCAGACGCAGAGCAGGAGAAGCGCATGCAGGATCGATCAGCGACCATCCTTCCCGTAGGCCCCGGCCCACTGCTGCTGGCAATGGTCGCCGGCGGCCTGCTGATCTGGAGTCACGAAGCGTCGCTGGCCGTTGCGCTGGCAATGGCGCTCGCCCTGCTGGCGCTCGCCGCGGGCGCCTCTTACTGGGAACGTCGCGGGATCAGGGCGGTTCTCGAGCGGGTTCTTGCCGAGCGTGCCGACCCTGACGCGGCGCGGCCGGTCATCCTGCCTTATACCCGCAGCCTGCATGAGGTCGCCGACGCTTCTCTCGGACGATGGAGCAGGCATATCGGCATCGCGCGCCAACAAACCGAGAGCGCGGGCACAGAACTGACGAATGACTTTGCCGCCATCCTGAGCCAGCTGGCCGCCATGCTCGATCACCGCGACCGCGACGCGGCGCATGGCGTGCTCGCGGTGATCGAGCAGTCGCGCCACCAGCTGGCGGCCATGCTCGACCAGCTCAGGCAGGCTTTCGACGCCCAGAAGCCGATGCTGCGCGAGTTCCAGAGCCTGGCGGAAGTCACCGCCGACCTCAATCGCATGGCCGGCGGGGTGGCCGAGATTGCCAAACAGACCAATCTGCTGGCGCTCAATGCGGCGATCGAGGCAGCCCGGGCCGGTGAAGCCGGGCGTAGTTTTGCGGTCGTCGCCGACGAAGTGCGCAAGCTCTCCCACCAGTCGGGAGTCCTCGCCCGGCAGATCAGGGAAAAGGTCGATACGGTGGACGCGGCGACCACTTCCGCGCTGGCCAGCGCCGGCGACATGTCACGCCGCAACGAGGCCATGATGACCGCTTCGGAGGCGACGATCCGCACGGTGCTGGAACATTTCGGCAATCTCGTGCAGGGGCTCAGCGACTCGTCCGGGCACATGGCCGAAGTCAGCCAGAGTGTCCGCGAGAAGGTCGAAGCGGTTCTCGTGCAGTTGCAGTTCCAGGATCGGGTGAGCCAGATTCTGAGCGCCGTCTGCCAGGACATCGACCGTCTGCTGGCGCGTGTGCAGGCCGCCGAGAGTCGCCTCGCGAGCGGCGGAACGCCGGAATCTTTCGCGGTGCAGGAATGGATTGCCGAACTCGAAAAAACCTACACCACGCTCGAACAACTCGATTCGCAGCAGCCGGCCGTACCGGGACAGCGGGCAGCGGGCGACATCACCTTCTTTTAACCTGGACCAGGGGGGTTGCCATGGGCAAGACCATATTGATCGTCGACGACTCCGCTTCGATGCGGCAGGTCGTCAGGATGGCGCTCACGGGGGGTGGCTTCGACGTCATCGAGGCCTGCGACGGCCGCGACGCGCTGAGCAAGCTCGGCGGCCAGAAGATTCATCTCGTGATCAGCGACGTGAACATGCCCAACATGGACGGCATCTCCTTCGTCAGGGAGATGAAAAAGAACGCCGCTTACAAGTTCGTACCGGTGATCATGCTGACCACCGAAGGCAACGAAGAGAAGAAGAAGGCCGGTCAGGAAGCGGGCGCCAGGGCCTGGGTGGTGAAGCCCTTCCAGCCGCAGCAGATGCTGGCCGCGGTTTCCCGCCTGCTGATGATGTAGGCCGATGACGATGATCGAGATCGAACGTCACGGCCAGCGCGCGCGGGTGAGCCTGACCGGCGAACTGACCATCTACAGTGCGGGCGAAATCAAGGCCGGACTGGCCGACGCCATGAGCAGCGCCGACGACATCGAGCTCGACCTTTGCGGCATTACCGAGATCGATACCGCCGGCCTGCAGCTGATGCTGATCGCCAAACGCCATCCGGGCAAGCAGATACGCTTCGTCAATCATCCCCCGTGCGTCCTGCGCCTGATCGATCTGGCCAATCTTGGCAGCGTGTTCGGCGATCCGCTGTTCATTCCGGCGAGCGAACCGGTTACGGGAGGGTCATGAACGACGCCGTCGACGATCTCTCGCAGGCGCTTGGCACTTTCATGCAGGAGGCCGGCGAACTGCTCGCCGAGATGGAGGCGATCCTGCTCCGTGCAGAAGAAGGCAGCCCCGGCGAGGACGATCTCAACGCCCTTTTCCGCTGCGCGCATACCATCAAGGGATCCGGTGGCCTGTTCGGTCTGGATGAAGTGGTGCGCTTCACGCATGTCGTCGAAAATGCCCTCGATCGCCTGCGCAACGGCCGGCTGCAGTTCGACAGCGATCTGATCAGCCTGCTGTTCGACTGTCAGGATCATATCGCCCACCTGATCGCCGCCGTCGCCGAGCACTCTGACGTCCCGGTCGCCCGCAGCGACCAGTTGCTCGTGAGCCTGCAGACCGTTCTCGACGCCGGCGGCGGCGATCTGGCGGCGAGAGCGGCAGCCGGGCCGTCGGCTGACGCTGTCGGGAGCAGCGGTGGCGATGCGCTGGGCGCTGAACACTGGCACATTTCCCTGCGCCTCGGCCGACAGGTCCTTCAGGAGGGCATGGACCCGCTGGCGTTCATCAATTACCTTTCCCATTACGGCAGGCTGCTGCACGTCGAAACCATTGCCGACGGCCTGCCCGAGTTTGCCGCTGCCGATCCCGAGCTCTGCTATCTCGGTTTCGAAGTCGCTCTGGCCAGCTCGGCCAGCAAGGCAGAGATCGAAGGCGTCTTCGATTTCATCCGCGAAGGCTCGCAGATCGTCATCCTGCCGCCGGCGAGCGAGCTTTCCGCCTACCTCGCGCTCATCGAGTCGCGCCATGAAGGGGTCGAACGGATTGGCGAAATGCTCGTCGCCTGCGGCTCGGTGACCGCCAACGAACTCGCGGCGGCGCTCGCTTCACAGAATCAACAGGTACCGCGGACTCGCCTGGGGGAAATCCTCGTCGGGCAGGGATCGGTGCCGCCGATGGTCGTCGAGGCGGCGGCGGACAAGCAGAAGCGGGTCGAAGAAAAGCGCAGCAGCGAAGCGCGCATCGTCAAGGTCCCGGCCGACCGGCTTGACGCCCTGATCGATCGGGTCGGCGAGCTGGTCATCGCCGGTGTCGGAACACACTTGCAGATCAGTCGTATCCAGCGTCCCGACATTCAGGAATCGGCCGAACTGCTGCTCTCGCTGGTCGAAGACATCCGCGACATGACGCTGCGCCTGCGCATGGTGGCCATCGGCGAGGTCTTCTCGCGCTTTCCGCGTGTCGTTCGCGACCTTTCGCGGGAGCTTGGCAAGGAGATCGAGCTGCGCATCCTGGGCGCCGATGCCGAACTCGACAAGTCGATGGTCGACCGGATCGGCGACCCGCTGATGCACCTCGTGCGCAACGCGATCGATCACGGCATCGAGCCGGCCGCGACGCGCCTCGCGCACGGCAAGCCGGCGCGCGGAACGGTCGAACTGAACGCCTATCACGAATCCGGCAGCATCAACATCGAAGTCAGCGACGACGGGGGCGGCCTCGATCGCGACGCCATCCTGAGGAAGGCGATCGAAAAGGGAATGGTGGCGGTCGACGCCAACCTTTCCGATCAGGATGTTTATCGGCTGATTCTCGCGCCGGGCTTCTCGACGGCAGAAAAGGTGACCAGCCTGTCCGGCCGCGGGGTGGGGATGGACGTCGTGCGCAGCAATATCGAAGCCTTGCGCGGAACGATCGATATCGAATCGGTTGCCGGGCAGCGCACGACCATGCGGCTGTGTCTGCCGCTGACGCTGGCGATCATCGACGGCTTTCACGTCGCGGTCGGCAGTTCGCACTTCATCATCCCGCTCGACATGGTCGTTGAATGCATCGAGCTGCCGCCTGATATTGGCGACCAGGAGTACCTCGAACTGCGGCAAGCCCCCCTGCCCTTCATCCGCCTGCGCCAGTTGTTCGACGAGCAGGGACCGGCGCACCCTCGCCCGCGCGTCATCGTCGTCCGTCATGGCAGCCGCCAGGCCGGTCTGGTGGTCGATCGCATCCATGGCAAGTGCCAGACGGTGATCAAGCCGCTCGGCCCCCTGTTTGCCGAAGTACCGACGGTGTCGGGCTGCACGATCATCGGTAACGGCGAGGTCGGCATGATCCTCGACGTGCCGGCACTGGTCCGTCATTGTGCGGCAGCGGGCAGACGCCAGCGCAATGTGGTGCCAGACAGGCCGCTGGCGAAGCAGAACGGGATCAATGCTCGGGCGGAGAAGACAGACGGCTTGCGATCGAGCTGAGGGTCACGAAAGGTACGGGCTTCAGGCGACCACAGACCCTGGTCTGGCGTCATTTTTCAGATGATAAGAATATCGAGGTGAAACATGAAGTGGTTACGGGGGATGAAGGTCAGTACGCGCAATCTGCTCTGGGGAGGAATGACCGCGATTGGCCTGTTGATTTTCTGCGTCGTGGCGCTGGTCGCCATCCGCGACAGCATGATGGAAGACCGCAAACAGCGGATCAAGAGCCTGATCGAGGCGGGCAGCGGCGTCCTCGCGCACTACCAGCAACTGGCGGCCAGCGGCAAGCTCCCCGAAAAGGACGCCCGGGAGACTGCGCTCGATGCCTTGCGCCACATGCGCTACGAAGGCGAGAACTACCTCTTCGCCTTTGATCCCGAGGGACTTTTCTACCTGATGCCGGTCAACCGCGACTTCGAGGGCGCCAACAAGATCGATCTCAAGGATGCGAACGGCAAGTACCTGATCCGCGAACTGATCGATGCCGCCAAGGCCGGCGGGGGCTATGTCGCCTACGACTTCCCCAAACCCGGCGCGCAGGTGGCTTCACCGAAGATCGCCTATGCGGCGGCGTTCAAACCGTGGAATCTGATTCTCGGCACCGGAATCTACATCGACGACGTCGATCTCGTCTTCCGCCAGGTCCTGATCAGGCTCGGCCTGATCTCTTTTGCCCTGCTGGCACTGTTGACTGCCCTGGGCTGGGCCATCTCGCGCTCGATTTCCGTGCCACTCAATTCGGTGGTCGAGGTCTCGAACCGCATGGCTGCCGGCGACTTCGACTTCCAACTCGACACCAGCGGGCGTGATGAAGCCGGCGCCGTTTTCCGGGCCGTGATGCTGGTCCGGGAAGCGGTGCGGGCGATGATCAATGATGCCAATTCGCTCTCGGCGGCGGCGGCGCAGGGCAATCTGGCGACGCGCGCCGAGGCTGCCCGACACCAGGGAGAATTCCGGGCCATCATCGACGGCATCAACAGCACCCTGGATGCCGTCGTCGGCCCGATCGACGAGGTCAGGCGGGTGATGGCCTCGGTCGAACAGGGCGACCTCAGCGAAAGCATCAAGGGCAACTTCCAGGGCGATTTCGGCGTCCTGCAGGCCAGCGTCAACAACACCGTTGGCAAGCTGTCGACGACGATCGCCGTGGTGAACACTTCGGCCAGCGAACTCTCCAACGCATCGACCCAGGTCTCGGCGACCTCGCAGGTGCTCTCGCAAGCCACTTCGGAACAGGCGGCGAGTCTCGAGCAGACGACTTCGGCGATCGAAGAGATGTCTGCCTCGATTGCCCAGAACACCGATAACGCCAAGACCACCGACAGCATCGCGCGCCAGTCGGCGGCCGACGCGCTGGCCGGCGGCGAAGCGGTACGTTCGACGGTGGCGGCGATGAAATCGATCGCCGGCAAGATCTCGATCATCGACGACATTGCCTACCGCACCGATCTCCTGGCGCTCAATGCGGCGATCGAGGCAGCCCGGGCCGGCGAGCACGGCAAGGGCTTTGCCGTCGTCGCCGCCGAAGTCAGGAAACTCGCCGAACGCAGTCAGGTTGCCGCGCAGGAGATCGGCGAACTGGCGAGCAGCAGCGTCGAGACCGCCGAACGTGCCGGCAAGCTGTTCGAGACGATGTTGCCGTCGATTCGCAAGACGGCCGATCTGGTGGGCGAGATCACCGCCGCGTCGGAAGAGCAGACGACCGGCGCCAACCAGATCAGCCAGGCCATGGCGCAGTTGAACAATGTCACGCAGCAGAATGCCGCAACGGCCGAGGAACTGTCGGCCACCGCCGAGCAGATGAACACCCAGGCCGAAAGCCTCAACGAGTTGATGACGCAGTTCACGCTTGCCGGCAACGATCTGGTCGCGCCGGCATCTGCCGCGAGGACGGTCGCAACCGGCACGCCCAGGCGCCAGCAGGCCAAAGCCCAGCCACCGAGAGATTACGAAAGATTCTGAGGAGCGGGCCATGAACACCGAACTGCTGGCGCCGGCCGCCGGCTCACCCGCAACCGGCAAGAAGACGCTGCCGGCTGGCGGCGGCGCCGCCGCGCTGTACCTCGCTTTCCGGCTGAGCGGGGAAGTCTATGCCATCGATATCCTCTGCATCCGGGAGATCCTCGAGTACAGCCTGCCGACCCGCGTGCCGATGATGCCGCCTTCGGTGCGCGGGGTCATCAACCTGCGGGGGGCAGTGGTGCCGGTCATCGACCTCGCGATCCGCTTTGGCCAGCCGGCCACCCAGGTCGGCAAACGGACCTGCATCGTCATCGTCGAAGCGGCGCATGCGGGCGCCATCCAGATCCTCGGTTTGATGGTCGATGGCGTCAATTCGGTGATGGAAATCGGCGCCGATCGCATCGAACAGCCGCCGGCCTTCGGTACCCGCCTCGACACCGACTTCATCGCCGGCATGGCGCGGGTCAATGGCCGCTTCGTGATCCTTCTCGACATCGCTCGCGTCCTGTCGATCGACGAAATGGCGATGATCCGGGCAGAGGCCGCCGCATGAACGCTCGCCTGCCACGAGGATAGATCAGCGATGCGACGAGAAATCAAGGTCATGATCGTGGATGACTCGGCAGTGGTGCGCAAGGTGATGAGCACCATTCTCGACCGCGACCCCGAGATCCGCGTCATCGGCACGGCCCACGATCCGCTCTTCGCAATCGAGAAGATGCGTCGCGAGTGGCCGGATGTGCTGACGCTCGACATCGAGATGCCGCGCATGGACGGCATCACCTTTCTCGGCCAGTTGATGAGCGAGCGACCGACACCGGTAGTCATCTGCTCGTCACTGACCACTGCCGGCGCCGAAACCACGCTGCAGGCCCTGGCGGCCGGTGCCGTCGCGATCATCAGCAAGCCCGGCCTCGGGGTCGGAGATTTCCTGCGCGCTTCCAGCGACGACCTGATCGCCGCCGTCAAAGCGGCGGCGCGGGCCAATATGAGCGCCGTGCAACGCAGCGTGCGGCCGGCACGGGCGCCCGTGACAACGCCGGCCGCGCCGCGCCGGGTGACGCTGCAGACCACCGAGCGCCTGGTCGCCATCGGCACCTCCACCGGCGGTACAGTGGCGCTGGAAGCTTTGCTCACCCAATTGCCACGCGTCTCGCCGGGACTGGTCATCGTCCAGCACATGCCGGAGATGTTTACTGCAGCCTTTGCCGCACGCCTCGATCGCCTTTGTCAAATCTCGGTTCAGGAAGCCCGCAACGGACAACGGGTGCTGCCCGGTCTGGCGCTGATCGCCCCCGGCGGCAAGCATATGCAACTGGCCCGCAGTGGCGCCCAGTACATCGTCGAGGTGCGGGATGGACCGGCGGTCAATCGCCATCGGCCATCGGTCGATGTGCTGTTCCGTTCGGTCGCGCGACACGCCGGCAAAAATGCCATGGGCGTGATCATGACCGGGATGGGTGACGATGGCGCACGCGGCATGAAGGAAATGCACGACGCCGGCGCCCATACGCTGGCGCAGGACGAAGCGAGTTGCGTCGTCTATGGCATGCCGAAGGAAGCGGTGAAGCTCGGCGCGGTCGATCGCAGCCTGCCGCTGGCCGCTTTGGCAGCGGCGATCATGAGTGGTGCTTGAGGTCGCAAGCCGCCGGGTCGGTATCGTCCGTCAGGTCGCCCGTCTCCCCGCTCGACCCGCAAGCCGCCCCGACGACGCGGCCAAAACTGGTCACCCCGGTGCCCCTGACGAAGACGCAGGGTTTGCCCGTGCGTTTGCACTGCTCTTTGACCCGCCAATAGGCGTTGTGGCTGATACAGCCCGCCTGGCAAATGACGAGGTCGGCGCGTAGCCGGGCAAGCTCTTGCGCGAGCCCTTGCGTTTCGCGCAATCGTTCCGAGCGTTGCGTTTCGCTTTCGCAGCGCAATTCGACGAGCTGCCCGCGCAGGCGGGCGTTCTCTGCCTGCAGGGCCTTCAGGGTGGCGAGATCGGCACGCCTGCCGCAGCCCACCTGATGCTGGATCATGTGGATGTCGGCGTAGATTTGTTCGGCCAGCAGCGCGCCGCACGACGGGTGCGTCCAGCTCGCCCAGAGCGCTCCCGGCAGGTCGCTGCCCGTCGCGCTGAACTCACGCCACAGCTCCTGCAGCGCCGCCGCGTCTCGGGCGGCAGCGAACCTGCGGACGTGCAGATGAAAGCGCTTCTCGAGCGTCTTGTGCAGCAGTTCGGACAGGCGGCTGCGGCTTTCGCAGGTGCCGACGGCGGTGGTGTGCAGTTCAAAATCGCTCGCCCCGGCCGTAAAGAACATCACCCTCGACATCAGCGCGCGCAGATCATCGACCGCGAAACAAACGCCGACCAGGGGACAGTGGAACTTGTGCGAAAGATCCCACAACTTTCGCCGCCGCGATCCGGTCGCCAGACCACCCGGTTCTTCAATCGGCAACTGCTGGCCCGGCCCGGCAGGCGCCGGGATGACCCCTGGCAAGGGTGATCGGCATGGCGGGCTCAAGCGCTCGGCCCAGCGATCGCTGTCTGGCATGGCAACGTCCCGGTAGTCCCGCACTAGATGCCGGCCATGAACAACCAGAGCAGCAGGCCGGCAAGGAAGGTATTGAACACGATACTGCCCATTTCTTTCTCGCGATATTGAGAAGAGTTCGCATCATAGGCCGGGGATGGCGATGCGTAAACAAGAACTCTTCTCATTTGATAAAAGGCTCCCTGCGTCTATCATCGAGAATCATTCTCATGTATATTCTCCCCGTCCTGGCCAGGGTCGAAAATAATCCGCCAGCGACAAGCCCTGCGGCCTTGCCGATCCGGGCATCGTTGCCCCTGCAAACCCTGCAGATTCTCATTGACTAAGCACTCGAACGAGGACCACCGACCCCATGAACGCCATGACGCCGACCAACGGGTTTGACAACAACGACAAGCACCTGGGTGACCGCATGATTGCCATGAACAAACACCGATCGCTGCTGACGGCGCTGCTGCTGTCCCTGGCGGGCCCGCTCCTGACCGCCGCCGCGGCGATGGCAGCGGAACCCGCCGTGCTGCATGAAGGCGTCGGAGCCAGGGAAATGGCGCCCAGCCAGACCGCTGCCGACACCCCGGACTGGCAGGCGAGCACGCTCGGCGGCGACTGGGGCGGCGCTCGCAAACGGCTGTACGACGCAGGCGTCGAGGCCGAACTGGTGTATACCGCCGACTTCCTGCGCAACAACACCGGCGGCCTGCAACGCGGCAGCGCCTACATGGGTCACGGCGACCTCATCCTGCAACTGGACGGCGAGAAGCTCTTTGGCTGGACGGGCGGCTCCGGCTACCTGCAGCTGATCGACAACAGCGGCGGCCGCTTCAACCTCAACGAAGTCGGCAGCCTGATGGGCGTCGGCAACCTCGAGGCACCGGTGAACCGCAGCGGCGTCTTCCAGGCCTGGCTGCAGCAATCCTTTCTTGACGACCAAGCGTCGCTGCGGGTCGGCCTTTACCCGCTCGACAGCGAGTTCTACGTTGCCGACGCGGCCGGCGTTTTCGTGCATCCGTCCTTCGGCATGGCGGCGGAGGTGGCCAGCTTCGGCAGCTTCGCCGGGCCGTCGATCTACGCCACGAGTTCATATGGCGCGCGCCTGCGGGTCGATCCCGATCCGGCCTGGTACGCCATGCTGGCATTGACCCAGGGGGTCGACAGCGAGCGAGCGCCAACGGCCGGCCCCCACCTGCACTGGTCTGATGGCCGCGGCAGCATGCTGATCGGCGAAGTCGGTTTCAGCCCGCTCAAGGCCCGACTCAGCGGCGAGCCGGCGGCATCCGCCGGGAAGGATGACTATGAGCCGATCAGCAAGCTTGCGCTGGG
Organism: Candidatus Accumulibacter jenkinsii; assembly: GCA_036625225.1. Lineage (GTDB taxonomy): Bacteria > Pseudomonadota > Gammaproteobacteria > Burkholderiales > Rhodocyclaceae > Accumulibacter > Accumulibacter jenkinsii. Next base: position 38,963 of record JAZKUF010000004.1, read on the forward strand.
AATCTGGCGCTTTTCACCGCAATTTCCGGAGCTGGTGAACGTCGATGCCAGCGGCGAGCCGCTGTCGGCCACCCACTGGGGCGCCTACGTCATCGCCGAACAGACGCTTTATCGCGTCCCGGAAACGAATCGAGATCTCGCGGCGTTCGTTCGCTATGGGTTCACCGACGGCACCACGACCACCCTCGACTACTCGCTCAGCATCGGTTTCAGCTACCGTGGCCCATTCGCCGGGCGCGAGAACGACACCTTCGGCATCGCCGCGACGCGCGCCCATGCCGGTCCGCAAGGCCGCGCCCTGTTGTCCGATGAGCTGGGGATGCCGCTCTCGTCAAGCGCCGAGACGGCACTCGAAATCACCTACCGCATGCAACTTGCTCCCGGCGTGGTCGTCCAACCGGTCATCCAGCGCATCTTCCACCCGGGCCTTTACCTTCCGCATGCGACCGTTGCCGGTGCCCGCCTGCAGTTGGCGCTCTGATCGATCAAACTTTGGAGAATGATGATGAATGAATTCAACCGCGAAGAAGCCATTGCGCTGCTCAACAAAATCATGGAACTGGAGTTGGCCGGCGTCGTCCGGTACACCCATTACTCGCTGATGGTCTATGGCTACAACCGCATCCCGATCGTCGACTGGATGAAGAAAAACGCCGCCGAGGGCTTGCTGCATGCCAGTCGCGCCGGAGAAATGGTCACTTTGCTCGGCGGCCATCCCTCGCTGGCAATCGGCCCCTTGCTGGAAACCCACCGCCACGACATCGGCGACATTCTGCGCGAGAGCCTGGAACATGAAACCGTGGCCCGGGCCGCCTACTACCAGCTCCTCGACCTCGTCACCGGCAAGAACGTCCTGCTGGAAGAATACGCCCGCGAACTGATCGTCGACGAGGAACTGCATACCGATGAGGTCAACAAGATGCTCAGGCGGCCTGGCGACACGGCCGCGTTCGAGGTCTGAAGGTCGCCGGGCAAGCTGACCGGGCGATCGCCGGTGACGAAAATGGCCAGAGCGCCACGCATTGCCTCTAGACCAGCGAAACGCTTTCTCCCGCCTGTTCCGAAACCAGCGCCGATAACGCCGCCATCAATTCGCCGTCATGGCGCGTGTCCTGCCAGCGTTGACCATTCCAGCGGTAATGGAAACCGCCCGAGCGGGCGGCAACCCAGATCTCGCGCATCGCGTCATGGCGATTGACGAGGATCTTGCTGCCGTCGGCAAACTCGATCTGCAACACCTGATCATTGACCATCTCGAAATCGAGATCGGCGCCGCTTCGTTCCAGGCCGGCTTCGATCGCCTGCAGCGCTGCGTCGGCAAGCGCGTTGAATTCGTTATCATTCATCCTGTGCTACCATCCTCGTTTTTTGGCCCTCTGACCTATGCGGCAATATCTTGCGCTGGCTTTGCTGGCGACCCTGACGCTTGGCGGCTGCGGCAACCGGGGACCGTTGACGCTGCCGCCGAAACCGGCCACCGCGACTGCCTCCGCCTTGCCGGCGACCGTGCCCTCGCCAGCGACCGCTGGCAGCGATTCTAGCACGGCAGCAGACCCCGGCCGATGAGCGCGTTTACTGCCAGAAACGGCGTTCTGCACGCCGAATCGGTGTCGCTGGTCGACCTCGCCGAACGCTTCGGAACGCCCTGCTGGGTGTATTCGCGGCACGCCCTCGAAAACGCGCTCGACGAATTCCAGCACGAGCTCGCCGGTTTCGATTCGCTCGTCTGCTACGCGGTCAAGGCCAACTCCAACCTCGCAGTGCTGGACGTCTTTGCCCGTCGCGGCGCCGGTTTCGACATCGTTTCCGCGGGCGAACTCAAGCGCGTTCTCGCGGCCGGCGCCGATCCGCGCCGGATCGTCTTCTCGGGCGTCGGCAAGACGGCCGGCGAGATGGAACTGGCGCTGACCATCGGCATCCTGTGCTTCAACGTCGAATCGGTGGCCGAACTCGAACGCCTCGACGCGATCGCCGGCAAACTCGGCAAGCGGGCGCCGATCAGCCTGCGCGTCAATCCCGACGTGGACGCCCGCACGCATCCCTACATCTCGACCGGCCTCAAGGAAAACAAGTTCGGCGTCGCCTACGACGACGCTTTGAACATCTACCGTCAGGCGGCAAGGCTCGCCCACGTCGACATCGGCGGCATCGACTGCCATATCGGTTCGCAGCTGCTGGATCCGGCGCCGTTTGCCGAGGCGCTCGACAAGATCCTCCTGCTGGTCGATCAGCTCGCAGCCGAGGGCATCGTGCTGCATCACATCGACCTCGGCGGCGGCCTCGGCATCCGCTACCGCGACGAAGAAGCACCCACCGTCAAGGCGTATCTGCTGCCGATGCTGGAGAAGCTGCGGCAGCGGCAACTGCGCATCCTGCTCGAACCCGGGCGTCGGCTGGTCGGCAATGCCGGTCTTCTGTTGACCCGGGTCGAATACCTGAAGCCTGGCGAAGTCAAGAATTTCGCCATCGTCGATGCGGCGATGAACGACCTTGCCCGGCCCGCGCTGTACGGATCGTGGCACGACATCGTTCCGGTCGTTGCCCGCTCAGGTTCGGCCCTGCCGTGGGAGATCGTCGGCCCGGTCTGCGAATCGGGAGATTTTCTGGGTCGCGGTCGCGAACTGGTCCTCGCCACCGGCGATCTGCTGGCGATCATGTCGGCCGGCGCCTATGGCATGGCCATGAGTTCGAACTACAATACCCGACCGCGTGCCGCCGAGGTCATGGTCGATGGTGCACAAACCCACCTCGTCCGCCGGCGCGAAACGGTCGAGGAACTCTGTGCGCTGGAGCAGCGACTACCCTGATCCCGGCTGCGGCTGGCCGCGTCATCGGGCGAGTCGGTCTGCTGTGGTTTGCCCGGCGGCGAGCCTGCCACCTGCGCAGCCTCCGGTCCTGGGTATGGCAGCCATGACTCGTCACGCCTTGTAATCTCTTGATCACAGTCCAGCGGGGGAAGATTCAATGCGCCTGGGTAGGGTTCAATGGCTGTCGCTGAAGTCCCGAATCACCCTCTTCACGCTGGCGATTTTTCTCCTCAGCCTCTGGTCGCTGTCGTATTACGTGAGCCAGATGCTGCGCCAGGACATGCAGCGCCTGCTGAGTGAGCAGCAGTTCTCGACCGCAACATTCATGGCCGCAGCGGTCGAAGGCGATCTGAAAGACCGGCTGGACGTGCTGGAAAGAATCGCCGGGAGAATCGGCGCACCGCTGCTCGACAAGCCCGCCGCTCTCTCCCGCTTTCTCGAACAACAGACCCTCCTGCAGACGCTGTTCAATGGAGGCGTCTTCGTGACCGGCCTTGACGGGCGATCGATCGCCGCCGTTCCGCGCTCGACCGGACCCCTCGGCTGCCTGGAAGGCGACGACACTGCCCAGACGCTGCGCGCCGGGCAGGTTTCGATCGGTCGGGCAACGCTGGACAGGGCTTCAAAGAGCCCGGTCTTCGTCATGAGCACTCCCCTGCGTGACCGCAACCGGCAGGTGATGGGTGCAGTCTGTGGCGTGACCCGGCTGGATCTCCGCAATTTCCTCGACAAGGTGACGGGAAACCGGTACGGCAACACCGGTGGCTATCTTCTCGTGGCGCCGAAGGATCGTCTGATTGTCACCGCAACCGACAAAAGCCGGATCATGGAAGTGCTCCCGGCGGCCGGAACCCACCCCTGGCTCGACACCTTCCTCGACGGTTACGAAGGTTCTGCCGTCATCGTCAATCCGCGGGGCGTGGAAGTCCTGGCGTCGGACAAGGGCATTCCCGCTGCCGGCTGGATCATGGCCGCCGTACTGCCCACTGAAGAAGCCTTTGCCCCGCTGCGTGCCATGCAGCAGCGCATGCTGCAGGCGACGATTCTGCTCACCGTGCTGGCCGGCATCCTCACCTGGCACATGCTGCACGGCCAGTTGTCACCGCTCTCTGCGGCCGCCAGGAGGCTCGCCAACCGGCCGGCAGAGCCCCCCTTCCTGCTGCCCCTGCCGGTCGTTCGGAACGATGAAATCGGTCAGTTGATCGCTGCCTTCAACGGCCTGCTGGAAACGCTGGCGCAACGGGAGGACGCGCTGAAAGAAAGCGCTGCGCTCCTCAACCGAACGCAGCGCATCAACCGGACGGGCGGCTGGGAATGGCACATCGGGAAGCAGACGATGACCTGGACGGCCGAAACGTATCGCATCCATGGCCTTGCGGCCAGCGGTCGTGCGCCGGTGTCGCCCGACCTGATCGAGAAGAGCCTGGCCTGTTATCACCCGGATGACCGCGCCCGCATCCTCCAAGCATTCCGACGTTGCGTCGAAGACGGCGAAGCTTACGATTTCGAAGTTCCCTTCAACAGCAGCCCCTCGCACCCTCCGAAGTGGATTCGAACGAGCGCCGAGGCGGTTCGCTGCAGGGATCGAATTGTCAAGGTCGTCGGCAACATCGCGGACATCACCGAGCGCAAGCAGGCTGAAAATGCCTTGAAGGAAAACCAGGCTTTCCAGAATGTCGTCCTCAATTCGGTCGCTGCCGAAATCGTCGTGCTGGATCGCGATGGGCGGATTCAGTCGGTCAACGAACGCTGGACGCGCTTTGCTCTGGAAAACGGGAGCGAGGCCGGCCGATCGCCACCGAATACCGGGGTCGGCGTCAATTACCTGGCCATTTGCAGGGCAGATCCCGCTGCGATGACGTCTCATGGTGCCGGATTGAATGCGCTTGCCGGAATTGAAGCGGTTCTGGCTGGCCGCTTGCCGAGCTTCAGCCTCGAATACCCGTGCCATTCACCACAGAAAGAGCGCTGGTTCTCGATGGAGGTCATGCCACTCGGGGATACCAGAGGCGGCGTCGCCATTACCCATACCGACATCAGCGCCATCAAGGCGGCGGAGCGGGCGCTCGCCAGGAGCGAACAGCGCCTGTCCCTGGTCCTTCGCGCCACCCGGGACGGTTTCTGGGATTGGGATCTCGTACGCAACGAACTCTATTATTCACCGCGCTGGTGGACCATGCTCGGCTACATCGAGGGCGAACTCGCTACCGATCCGGATCTGTGGCGTCGCCTGATGCACCCTGACGACCTGGCGCGGATCGATCTCGCTTTCGCGGCGGCATTGATGAGCGGCACAGACGCCTACCAGATGGAATTCCGCCTGCGCTGCAAGGACGGAAAGTACGCCACCCTCCTGTCCTGCGGGCATATCCTGCGCGATGGCAAGGGCAAGGCCATCCGCGTCTCCGGCGCCCATCGGGACATCACTGCGCGCAAGCGGGCGGAGGAAGCGTTGCGCGAGCAGGAAGAATTCTTTCGCCTGATCGCCGAAAACCTCGAGGATTTCGTCACCGTTCTCAACCTCGACGGGCAGCGGGTGTATGCCAGTCCGTCCTACGCGCGCCTGCTCGGCAAGCGGGAACTGTCCGGAACCTCTTCCTTCGAGGCAATCCACCCGGCTGACCGCGATCAGGTCGTGAGGAGATTCCGTGAAACGGCCGACACGGGTAAAAGCCACTCGCTCGAATATCGCTTTCTGATGAACGACGGTAGCGTCCGGTTCATGGAGTCGCGTGGCGGCGTCATCAAGGACAACGAAGGCCGGATCAGACGCGTGGTGGTCGTCTCGCATGACGTCACCGAGCGCCGCGCAGCCGAGGACCGGATCCATCATCTCGCGTTCCATGACGCACTGACGCATCTGCCCAACCGACTGACGCTCAGGGACCGCCTGAGCCAGGCGATGGCGGCCAGCAAACGCACGGGCCGTCATGGCGCGCTGATGTTCGTGGACCTCGACAACTTCAAGCCGGTGAATGACACCCATGGACATGAGGCGGGCGATTCACTGTTGATCGAGGCCGCCAATCGCTTGCAGGCCAGTGTGCGCGCCATGGATACCGTGGTGCGCTTTGGCGGTGACGAGTTCGTGGTGCTGCTGAGTACGCTGCATGCGGACCTGGCCGAGTCGACTGGACAAGCCCGGCTCGTCGCCGAGAAAATCCGTCTCACCTTGTCGGCGCCCTATCTCCTGACCATCCGACAGCAGGGAAAGGCCGAGACGATCATCGAACATCACTGCACGGCCAGCATCGGCATCGCCTTGTTCTCCAGTCAGCCGGGTAGCCGGGATGACCTCCTGAAATGGGCCGATGCAGCGATGTACCAGGCCAAGGAGGAAGGACCCAACCTGATTCGCTTCCATGACCCACAGGCCTGAAGCGTGTGCCCTGGGCGGCGCCCGGATGAGTTTAACTCCCTGAACAATTCTGGGTATTGCCCACACCCAGCAAATATTCCAAAGGACTCCGATCGGAATAGAGTGATGTCAGGCTATTGCGTACGCCAAGATCGATGCCATGAGAAGAATATAATCCGCCATTTATCTGGCTTGCATAAATGACGGTATCTCTGAAACAACGGAACAGTTGCTTGTCTGGCGGCTCACCATGGTGCCAGAAGTCGCGCAAGTCCCCCTGGAACGTCAGCCCACGTATCGCATAAACCGCTCTGCCAAGAGCGATCACCGGCTTGAGATGGACGAGAGCCGAAGGTCCGACTGTGCTATTTACCGTGACGACCCCCCGAGTATGTTTCAAGAGTCGAGGAAGGTTACCGGATTCCAGATAGACAACCCGCTTGCTGATTCCCAACTCTCGCCCCAGTCGGGCAACGACACGCTTGAAGCTCACCATGCCGATATCGTGCGGATGGTTTTTTATTACCAACAAGTGATCGACAGGAGCATGTGCAGCAAATGATCGAAGAGTCATCTCGATAACCTCACTCATGTCCTGAAAATCAGAGTGAATTTTTATCTGTGAATCACTGTCGAGCTGTAGCGGAAAAAAATAGAAACGTTGGCGACTGGAGAGCAGCTGGTCAATCGTATCGTTATCTCTTCTTTCGTGTAAAGGTAGTGTTGAAAACCGGATGGCCCAGCCGGCCAGTTCAACAGCAGAGACATATGGCCTGTGCGTCCGATACCCTGGATAAAGCACATAATTGGCAATATTGGGCACGTGGTAAGCCAACTCGTGTGCGGCGAGCAGCCACGTTGGATTACTGACCTGTTCACCATTTCCTTGCTCCGGCAGGGCCCGGCCAACCTCAAGATAAAAATCCGGATCGCTCGGCAATGGTGAATGTCCGTTAATCCCACCTCGCTCCAGCGTAATCCAGTTGGGACGAAAATAGCCTTCCTCAAACACGTGGATCCGCAGGTTTCGTTCAATGCCAAGCCTTTTCGCCTCCTGATGAAGATAGCGACTGTCACCATGCATGACGAGATCCGTGATCCCGTCCCGGTCGATCAACACGCTCAAGAATTCACGATAATTTTTCTGTCGACCGCGGAAATGCACCCGGGAATTATTCTGCGAATAGATCCAGTCCCCGACATTGAACACCACTCGCCGGACAGCATGTCCATCTCGCGCAACAGCGTTTGCCAGGCGCATGAAGAAATGACTGCAACTCCCCTGAAGAAAGAGGAATGATTTGGAAAAACCGTCCAACCGCATAGGGTTACTTCTTATTCAATCCCAACACCAGGGGCGAGGGTGTCCTTCCTCGTCGAACGAGACCTCGTTCTCCGATCGGCGCCCGGCTTGGCCGCGCGTGCGTTCGCCCCCCACCTAGGCGCCATCGACCTGAACCTGGCCATCGAGCACGTAACCAGCTTGCCGCGGCATCATCGCCCGCATCGGCCAGCTTGTCGTAGATCCGCCAGGCCATAGGGTCTCTCTGAAATCAATGGGCAGCATGATACTTCGTAACTTCTCATGAAGGGGTGGCATGGCTCGTGCGGCGCGTTGGCGGATGAGGTCGGTCAAGGGCGGAAGCTGGTCGGCGGAGATGTCAGGTAAACGGGTTGCCGCCACCGCTCGTCGAAGCCGCGCTAGCGGCGGCCGCCGAGACCGAGATAGCTCTCGATCACGCGCGGATCGGTGGCGAGTTCGCGGCTCGGTCCTGCGAGCGAGAAATCGCCGGTTTCGAGCACATAGCCGTAATCGGCCACCTGCAGGGCGGCGCGGGCATTCTGCTCGACGAGCAGGATGGCAACGCCGGTTTTCTTCAGCTGCGCGACGGTGCGAAAAATCTCCTTGATGACCAGTGGCGCGAGGCCGAGGCTCGGTTCGTCGAGCAGCAACAGCCGCGGCTTGGCCATCAGCGCGCGGCCCATGGCGAGCATCTGGCGTTCGCCGCCCGAGAGGGTGCCGGCGAACTGCTGACGACGTTCGAGCAGGCGCGGAAAGAGGTCGAAAACCTCGTCCATGGTTTCCAGCCGGTCGCGATGGCCGGCCCGATAGCGGTCGAAAGCGCCGAGCAGGAGGTTGTCCTCGACGCTCATTTCGGCAAAGAGCTCGCGCTTCTCGGGCACCAGCGTCATTCCCTGGCGCACCAGCTGTTCGACGCTGCGCCCGGCGCGCTGCCGCTCGCCGAGATAGACGACCTCGCCCTGGATCGGCAGCAGACCGATCAGCGCCGACAACAGGGTGGTCTTGCCGGCGCCGTTCGGACCGATGACGGTGACAATCTCGCCGCGATGCACCTTGAGGGCGAGGTTGTGCAGTGCTTCGACCTTGCCGTAGCTGACCGACAGGTTTTGTACCTCGAGCACGACGGACCTTTCATCTGCTGCCGTCAGCCCGTTCATTCGACACCGCCGAGGTAGGCTTCGACCACCGCCGGATTGCGCTGCACCTCTTCCGGCAGACCGGCCGCGAGCTTGCGGCCGAACTCCATGACCAGCACGCGGTCGGCGAGTCCCATGACGAAATCCATGTCGTGCTCGACCAGCAGGATGCCGATGCCTTCGGCGCGCAAGCGGCGAAGCAGGTCGGCGAGCGCCTGTTTTTCGAGGTATCGCAGACCGGCTGCGGGCTCGTCGAGGAGCAGCAGGCAGGGGTCGGCGGCGAGCGCCCGGGCAATCTCGACGAGGCGCTGTTTGCCGAGCGGCAGGCTGCCGGCGGCTTCGTACATCTGCTCGGCGAGGCCGCAGCGTTCGATCTGCCGGGCGGCTTCCTGCAGCAGGCGCCCCTCCTCGGCCCGGTCGGCGCGGCAGGCGGCGGCGACGACGCCGCGGTGGCCGCGCAGATGGGCGCCGATGGCGACGTTTTCAATGACGCTCATGGCGGGCAGCAGGCGGACATGCTGGAAAGTCCGGCTCATGCCGCGCCGCGCGATGGCGCGCGCGGGCAGCGATTCGACGCGTTCGCCGCGAAAGAGCACGCTGCCCGAAGTCAGCGGGTCGACGCCCGAGATGCCGTTGAACATGGTGCTCTTGCCGGCGCCGTTCGGCCCGATCAGCGCCATCACTTCTCCCGCCCTGACCGTGAAGCTCACGCAGTCGTTGGCGATCAGGCCGCCGAAATGCTTGCTCGCGTCCTGCACTTCGAGCAGCACCGCGTCCGCGCCCGGCAAGGGTCGCCGCGCGAGCGCCGCGCCGGCCTCGACCGGCGAGCGCCGCTGCGGCTGCGGAAAAAAACGCTGCAGCATCGGCCAGACGCCGTCGCGCGCGCGCTGCAGGACGACGATCATCAGCAGACCGAAGACGATCATCTCGAAATTGCCGCTCTGCCCGAGCAGGCGCGGCAGCCAGTCCTGCAGCCCCTGTTTGAGGACGGTGATCAGCGCCGCGCCGAGGATCGCTCCCCAGACGTGCGAGACGCCACCGACGACCGCCATGAACAGGTATTCGATTCCCTGCGTCAGCGAGAAAGGCGTCGGATTGACGAAGCGCTGCAGGTGCGCATAGAGCCAGCCCGAGGTGCCTGCGTAGAGGGCGGCGACGGTAAACACGAGGATCTTGGCGCGCGCCGTGTCCACGCCCATCGCTTCGGCCATCACCGAGCCACCCTTCAAGGCCCGGATGGCGCGGCCCTCGCGCGAATCGAGCAGGTTGCGCGTCGCCAGCACAAGCAGCAGGAGGACCGCCCAGATGAGGTAGAAGAACTCGCGGCCGGAGCGGATTTCAAGCTCGCCGATCTGCAGCGGCGGGATGCTGCTGATGCCGGTGTGGCCGCCGAGCCCCTCGAGATTGCCGAACAGATAATAGAGGCTCATCCCCCAGGCGATCGTGCCGAGCGGCAGGAAATGACCCGACAGGCGCAGCGTCACGAGTCCCAGCGAGAGCGCCACCAGCGCCGTCACCAGGAGGCCGGCGGGCAGCGTGAGCCAGGGCGAGACCCCCTGGACGGTGGTCAGGTAGGCCGAGGTGTAAGCACCCAGCCCGGCAAAAGCCGCCTGCCCGAAAGAGGTCAGGCCGCCGACGCCGGTCAGCATGACGAGGCCGAGGGCGACGATGGCGTAGAGGCCGATGTAGTTCAGCAGCGTGACATGGAACTCGGGCAGGAGCAGCGGCGCGGCCAGCAGGGCAGCGACGAAGAGCAGCAGGAAGACGGTCGATTGCAGACTGCGCTTCATCCCTCCTCCACGTGCTGCGTCTTCAGCGAGCGCCAGAGGAGCACCGGGATGATCAGGGTAAACACGATCACTTCCTTGAAGGCGCTGGCGTAGAACGACGAATACGATTCGAGGAGGCCGACCAGAATGGCGCCGGCAGCCGCCATCGGGTAGCTCGCCAGGCCGCCGATGATGGCGCCGACAAAACCCTTGAGGCCGATCAGGAAACCCGAGTCGTAATAAAGGGTCGTGAGCGGCGAAATCAGGATTCCCGAGAGGGCGCCGATCGCCGCCGCGAGGGTAAACGAGAGGAGCCCGGCAAGCTTGCCGGAAATGCCCATCAGGCGTGCGCCGGTGCGGTTCATGGCGGTCGCCCGCAAGGCCTTGCCGTAGATCGTTCGCTCGAAGAAGAAATAGAGCGCGATGATCAAGAGCACGCTCGCCACCAGGACCAGCACCGCCTGGCCCTGCAGCAGGGCGTCGCCGACCGCGAAGCTGACCTCGGTGAAGAGCGGCGTTCGCGACCCCTCGGCACCGAAGAAAAGGAGCCCGAGACCGATCAGCGTCACATGCACGGCGACCGAGACGATCAGCAGCACCAGCACCGACGCTTCGGCGACCGGCTGGTAAGCCAGGCGATAGAGCATCGGCCCGAGGGGCACCACGAGCAGCAGCGCGAGAACGACCTGCAGCGGCAGCGCGAGGCTCGCCGGCGAAACGGCGAGCAGCATTCCGGCGAGCAGCAGCGGCGCCCCGCAGTTGACCAGCAGGATCAGCGGCAGCTGCCGGAAACGCTTTTCGCGCAGCGCCGCCGAGCCTTCGATGAGGGCAATCAGGGTGCCCATCGCGAGCAGCAGCCAGAGGGTTCCCGGCAGGTGGTCCGCCTGCAGGCTGGCGAGCGTCAGCGCACCGAAAGCGACAAACTCGCCCTGCGGGATGAAGATCACCCGCGTGACGGCGAACACCAGGACCAGCGCCAGCGCCAGCAGCGCATAGACGGCGCCATTGGTGACGCCGTCCTGACCGAGCAGCAAGGCAATCTGCAAATCCATCGAAATTCCTGTCCCGACCCCGACCGGTTCAATCCCTGCAGGCCCACGGCCGGGAGCGCCACCCCGGCGGGCGGGCCAGGCGACCGGCCGGAGGATTTACTGCACGAGCTGCCAGTTGCCGCCTTCGATCTTCACCATCACGCGCGCGCGCTGGTCGAGACCGAGGTGATCCTGCGGGCTCATGTTGAAGACGCCATGCGCGGCGGTCAGGTTGCTGGTCTTTTCGAGCGCGTCGCGCAGCGCCTTGCGGAACTCGGGAGTGCCCGGTTTTGCCTTCTTCAGCGCTTCGGGGACGGCATTGCCGAGCAGCTTGCCGGCGTCCCAGGCGTGCGCACCGAAGGTCGAGGCGCTGCCCTTGCCATGCGCCGCCTCGTACTTGTCGACATATTCGAGCGCCGCTTTCTTGACCGGGTTGCTGGCCGGCAGTTGCGCTGCCAGCAGCACCGGTCCGGCGGGCAGGAAGGTGCCTTCGCAATCCTTGCCACAGACGCGCAGAAAGTCGGCGTTGGCCACGCCGTGCGTCTGGTACATGATCCCCTTGTAACCCCGCTCCTTGAGCGACTTCTGCGGCAGCGCGGCGGGCGTCCCGGCGCCGCCGACCAGCACCGCATCCGGACGGGCGGAGAGAATCTTCAGCACCTGGCCGGTGACCGAGGTATCGGTGCGGTTGAAGCGTTCGTTGCCGACGATGCGGATTTTGCGCAGCTCGGCAATCTTCGAGAACTCGTTCCACCAGCCTTCGCCGTAGGCGTCGGCAAAACCGATGTAGGCGACGGTCTTCACATTGTTGCGGCTCATGTGCTCGACGATCGCCGTCGCCATCTGGATGTCGTTCTGGGGCGTCTTGAACACCCAGTAGCGCTTGTCGTCCATCGGCTCGATGATCCTCGCCGACGCCGCCATGGCGATCATCGGCGTCCTCGCTTCGGCAACGACGTCGATCATCGCCAGCGAGTTGGGCGAAGTGGTCGAACCGATGACGACGTCGACCCGGTTTTCGGCGATCAGCTTGCGCGTATTCTTGACCGCGGTGGTGGTGTCTGAGGCATCGTCGAGGACGAGGTAATTGACCTTCTGGCCGGCAATTTCCGTCGGCAGCAAGGCAAAGGTGTTCTTCTCGGGAATGCCGAGCGAAGCGGCCGGACCGGTCGCCGAGAGCGTCACCCCGACGTTGATGTCGGCCGCTGCCGCAGCGGCATGGGCGGTCGCCAGAATCACCAGACACCTGCTCAGTGAGCGTTTGCTTATCATCGTCCCCTCAACCCCGTTTTCGCTGTCACGCCGCCACCCCACCGGCTTGCGGCAAGCGGCCATTGTGCGGCCGCAGCGCGCGTGAGACAAGCCTAAACGAAGGTGTCGTGGGCAAACTTGACGATAAAAACGCTGACCATGACGAGAAAGACCTTTCTCACGAAGCGGCTGCCATGGCGCAAGGCGAGATGCGTGCCGAGGAACGATCCGAGCACGTTGCAGAACGCCATGACGACCGCCAGCGCAGGCAGAAAATGACCGTGCGGGAGAAAGAAGGCGAGCGCCGCGAGGTTGGTCGCCACATTGACCACCTTGGCCGCCGCCGATGCATGCAGGAAGTCAAAGCCGAAGAAGCGGATGAAGAGAAAGATCAGGAAGCTGCCGGTGCCGGGACCGAAGAAACCATCGTAGAAACCGATCGCGCCGCCGAGCAGCAGGGCGTAGGCGAACTCCCGGCGGCCGCTGTGCAGCGGCCGATGCAGGGCGCCGAAATCACTGCGCCAGAAAGTATGCACGGCGGCACCGATCAGGAGCAGCAGGATCAGGGGACGCAGCAGGGCGGGCGGCAGCCAGGCCACCGCCATGGCGCCGAGATACGAACAGGCAAACGCCGCCAGCGCTGCCGGCAGGGTCGTTCGCCAGGGCATCTCGACGCGCCGCGCGTAGCGCCAGGCGGCGCTGCCGGTGCCGAAGACGCTGGAGAACTTGTTGGTCCCGAAGAGCGTCGCCGGCAGCTCCTGCGGCAGCGCATTGAACAGCGCAGGGATCTGGATCAGCCCACCGCCGCCGACCGCGGCATCGATGAATCCCGCGAACAGGGCGGCGACGGCAAGACCGAGCAGCAAAGAAAGGTCGATACCGGTCATCGCCGGTCAGCGCTGGGCGACGAAGAAGATCCGCCGGAAGGGAAAAAGCGTCCGTCCATCGGCGCCGGGCGGGTAGGCCGCGGCCAGCTTTCGCCGGTAAGCGGCGAGAAAGCGCTCGCCGGCCGCCGCATCGAGCCGCGCGAGGTAAGGCCGCAAGGTCGTTCCTTTCATCCACTCGACGAGCGCGTCTTCGCCGCCGAGCTGCTGCCAGTAGCTGGTTTCCCAGAGATCCAGATGGCGACAGAGGGGGGACAACAGCGCGTGATACTCGGCCACTGGAAGGACGTGGCCCATGCGAACGTCCGCCAGGAACTCCTGCCAGTCCGCTTCGCCAGCGAGTTCGGCGAGCAGCCGGTGCGATGGCGCAGCGAAGTTGGCCGGCATCTGAACCGCCAGCACGCCGTCCGCGGTCAATTGCCCGATCAGCTCCGGCAGCCGCCGCGGGTGGTCGTCGAGCCAGTGCAGGGCGGCATTCGAAAAGATCAGATCAGGCGGCAGCGGCGCCCGCCAGGTGGCCATTTCGGCCTCTTGCCAGGCGATCGTCGATTCCACCCCGGCCGCTTTGGCGAGCATCGCGGGATCGCTGTCGATGCCGGTGATCTGCGCCGCAGGCCAGCGTTCGGCCAGCAGACGGGTGATGTTGCCGGCGCCACAGCCGAGATCGACGATGCGCCCGAACGACCGGCTGGCGAGCCTTGCCAGGAGGTCGAGCGCCGGCCGGCGACGGGCGTCGGCAAATTTGAGGTATTGCTCCGGATCCCAGGTCATTGCCGTATCACCTTTTGCCTGTGCTCGGCAGCCCCGGCTGAGCGCGGTGCGACTCGGCGCACACCCTACGAGGAGCAGCGGGTTCGGCGCTCGCCAGGGTCGCCTTGTTGAGTTTTTCGAAAGCCGCGTTGGCCGACAGGAAGACCTCGCCGGAAAGCGATGTCCACAGTTCGGCGTTCTGCAGCCGGTCCTGTACCGGCCCCTTGACCTCGGCCAGATGCAGGCGGGTATGACGGTCGGCCAGGTCACGGTTGAGTTCGCAGAGGACCTCGGCGGCGGTGGCATCCATCCGGTTCACCGCACTCATCACCAGCACCACATCGCGCACCTCGTCCGAGGCGTGCAGGGCCTGGTTCAAGCGCGCTTCGACAGCGCCGAGATTGCCGAAGAAGAGGCTTTCATCGATGCGCAGGAAAATCACCCCGGCAATCGTCTCCACCGCGTGCCGTTCGACGTTGCGAAAGTGCTCGCTGCCCGGAATCCTGCCGATCAGCGCGATATGCGGCGTGCTCGCCCGCAGCAGCAGAGTGCCCATCGAGAAGACGACGCCAAGCCCGATGCCGATCTCGAGGCCGAAGACCAGGACGCCGCCAGCGGTGCCCAGCCAGGCGAGGCCATCGGCACGATCGTAGGCCCAGGCGTGGCGCAGGGCGCGCAGGTCGACCATCGAGTAGGCCGCGATGACGATGCTCGCCGCCAGCACCGCCAGCGGCACGCGCGCGAAGTAGTGCGCAGCGCCCGCCACGACAGCGATCATCGAGAGCGCCGAAACGATGCTGGCGAGCGGCGTCTGGGCGCCGGCAGCGACATTCACCGCCGAGCGCGACAGCCCTCCGCCGACCGGCATGCCGCCCGCGAAAGCGGCGACCACATTGGCCGCGCCCAGCCCGCGCAACTCGGCATTGGCATCGATCCGCTCGCGCCGTTTGATCGCCAGGACCTGCGCCATGGTGATGTTCTGCACCATGCCGATCAGCGCCATCAGCGCGGCCGGAACGATCAGCACCTGCAGCGTCGCGTAATCCGGAATGAAGAAATCGACCCCCGGCAACCCTTCGCGGACCGGGCCGACGACCGCCACCCCCCGGCTGCGGTCGAGGTCGAAGACGATCACCGCGAGAGTCCCGGCGGCGACCACCAGCACCGGCGCCAGGCGAACGGCCAGGGCTGCGCCACCGGCACCGATGCCGATCCGCAGCAATAGCCAGGCGAGCCCGCTGCGGGCCAGGATCAGCGTCAGCAACGCCGCCAGCCCGATGAGCAGGGTCGGCAGGTGGCTGGCGGGGAGCTGGGACAGCAGATCGCGCGCCACCTGCCAGGGATTGCCAGCACTTCTCGGCAGCCCGAAAAGATGTTTGATCTGGCTGATGACAATCAGGATCGCCGAACCGGAAATGAATCCGCTGATCACCGGCCGGCTCAACAACTGTGCGAGGAAACCGAGGCGCAGCGCCCCGCAGGCGAACAGGATCACTCCCGAGAGCAGGGCAAGGGCCGCCGCCAGCATCAGATAGCGCGGTGAACCGGGGGCCGCCAGCGGCGCCAGGACGGCGTAGGTCATGATCGCCGTCACCGCCACCGGTCCGACCGCCTGCACCCGGCTGCTGCCGAGCAGCGCATAGGCAATCACCGGGAAGATGCTGACATAGAGGCCGACCTGCGGCGGCAGACCGGCGAGAAGGGCATAGGCGAGACTCTGGGGAATCACCAGGACGGTCACGATCAGCCCCGCCGAGAGGTCGGCGGCCAGGGTCTGACGGCGATAGTCCCTGAGCCAGCCGGGCAGGAGGCGGCGCGCTGAAGGCATGCTGGGGGATCAATCCGCGCGACCGGCCCGCCGCCAAACCCTCGGCGTTACCGGTCCGTCAGGCCGCGAGCTTGTCCATGCTGAGCATCCGCTCGACGTAGCGGGCGATGAGGTCGATCTCGAGATTGACCCGGCTGCCGGCTTGCAGCGTGCCGAGGGTGGTGGCGGCGAGCGTGTGCGGAATCAGGTTGATGGCAAAGGTGGCGCCGTCGACCGTGTTGGTCGTCAGGCTCACCCCGTCGACGCAGATCGACCCCTTGCGCGCGATGTAGCGGGCGAGCGCTGCCGGGGCTTCGATTTCGAGCAGCCGGTTGTCGCCGACCGGGTCGAAGCGCAGCACCTTGCCGACGCCATCGACGTGTCCGGAGACGAGATGCCCGCCGAGGCGGTCGGCGAGGCGAAGCGCTTTTTCGAGATTGAGCGGGCCGGGCCGCGCGAGACCCACCGTGCACGCCAGCGACTCGGGCGAGACATCGACGCAGAAACAGGCGTCCTGCCGGTCGACGACGGTCAGGCAGACCCCGCTGCAGGCGATCGAATCGCCGATGCCGACGTCGGAAAGATCGAGTTCGCCGGCGTTTATCGTCAGGCGAACGGTTTCGGCGCCGTCGTCACGGGGAGTGATGTGGGTAATCTGGCCGACAGCAGCGACGATTCCTGAAAACATGGCGAACACCGATCGAAGAGGGAGTGGTAAGGTCGGGCGATTCTAGCATGCCGCCGGCGAGCCTGGCAGCAGCAGGCGGCAGGGTGAACCGAGGGTTTCGAGTCGCCCGCCGAAGCGATCCGGGCGTCCTTCGCGCAGCTGCCAAAGGTCTGGGAAGCGGCGGGATTCGCCGGCGGCACGCGGCAGTCGGCCATCGTCTGGGTGTTCCGCAGCGCGCCCGCTTCCCGGTTCGGGCCGGGACTATCCCGGCTCGCCGGTGTTCAGCGCCTGACTGCCGTCGGCGGCGGCAGCCCTCTTCCCGTCCACCGGCGCCTCGTCGATCCAGGTACCGAGCAGGGTATAGGCGACGGCGAGGATGACCGGGCCGACGAAGATACCGACCAGGCCGAAGGTGAGCATGCCGCCGATCACCCCGGCGAGGATCAGCAGCATTGGCAGGTCGGCGCCTTTGCGGATCAGGATCGGTCGCACGAAGTTGTCCATGGTGCCGACAAAGATCGTCCACACCAGCAGAAAAGTCCCCCAGCCGCTGCTGTCACTCCAGTAGAGCCAGACCACGGCCGGCACCAGGACCAGTCCCGGGCCAAGCTGGGCGAGGCAGAGCATGAACATCAGCGCGGTCAGAATGGGGGCGAAAGGAACGCCGGCAATGGCGAGGCCGACGCCACCGAGCAGCGACTGGACGACGGCGGTGACGCCGACGCCCAGCGCCACCGCGCGCGCCGCCTGACCGGCCAGGACGACGGCGCTTTCGCCGCGCTCGCCGCTCAGGCGATAGCCGAAACGCCGCGCGCGCGCCGCCGCTTTCTCGCCGCACGTATAGAGGACGGCCGACAGGGCGACGGTGAGCAGAAACTGGACGAAAACCAGCCCGAAGCTGCCGACCTCGCTGACGAACCAGCGCGTCAGGTTACCCGCATAAGGCGCCGCCCTGGTGGCCAGCTCGGTCATTCCGATCGCCGCCAACTGCTGCCAGGCATGCTCGAGACTGCCGCCGACGAGCGGCAGTTCAACGATCCACGACGGTGGCAGTGGCATCCTGAAGTCGCTCAGAGAGCGACCCCAGCCGGCAATCTTGTCGGCATTGTCGGCGAGGGTGGCGATGGCCAGCGACAGGGGGACGATCAGCAGCAGGAGAACCAGCAGTGTCATCGTGAACACGGCCGGCGCACGCCGGTTGCCGCAGGCCTTCTGCACCCGCAACATCATCGGCCAGGTGGCGACGACGACCATCGTGGCCCAGATCAGCGCCGGGATGAAGGGACTGAGGATCCAGAGCGAAACGCCAATCAGCAGGCAGAGAACGAGGACCGCCAGCGTCGGGCGGGCCATTTCGGGGGATTTTTCAAAAGGGACCATGGCGCACTCATCAAAGAGGGGGTTGATCGGCTTGGGTAAATAATCGGCTTGGGTGACAAATCTCGCCCTTCAGGGCGGGAAAGGATGGCGCGGACGCCGAAGGCGTCCATTGCGCAGATTCCGGGTGTCCAGCGGTCGTCATGCCGTCGGATTCCGACGCCCACGTAGAAGTCACCCGCCGGCGCAGCTTTTCGCGCAGCGTCCGTGTGGACTGTCGGTCTTCCAAAACAGGAAAATGCGGCGACGCATTCCTGACCACACATCTGGATTGCGGGGCATCCTCAACCATCATCAACCAGTCAACGAAAGGACGCGGTTGCTTGCCAAATGCCTCCTCACGGTAGGCAGTCCAGAGATCGTGTGCGGTGCCAATGGGCTTCCTCGGTTCGGTTGTTGAAGTTGTTCCCGAAGGAACCCACCTGGCTTTTCAGCTCGATGGCCGCGATCAGTTCCCCCTTGTAGATGACAAGCGCCCCGGAAAAAGTCTTCCGACATTCCGGCAGTGCCCATAGAACAAATTCCGGCTTTAAACTGTCGGAAAACTTATCTGAGACCGCTTACACGTGTCAGGGTGAGCACCGGGTTGGACGAAGCCGCTAGGCGGAGGAAACACAGCGCTCTCGCGGAAGATTTGAATTCAAAAGGGTTCCTCGTCCCTCATCCGAGGTGTTCATGACGAAGGAGGTTACCGCAAGATGGAAGACATGTCCGCAGTCGCAGCGACGAATTTCGATCGCTACGACCTGTTGCATCACAAGCACCTGACCCTCAAGGGCTAGCAGCCCAAGACGATTGAGGCGTATTCGCGCGCCCGCGACCGGGAGGGAGGGCCGGTTGAGAGACTACTTTGATCATCAGATCGACGATCTGAGCGAGGCTGATCTGCTGAATGACTTCTCCGGCCTGAGCGAGACGCACGCTCAGAGCGGCGGGTGTGCTCATCGTGAAATGGCTACTGCTGCTCCGTCCCGTCCGCGGCGACTCTGAACTCCCATTCGCAAACGCACGGGTCATGGCCAGCACCCGCCGGTGTCCCCTGGATGTGGAAGGCGCGAAGCGGCGAGCGGCTCCGCACGCCGACGATTCCGCCCTCCCCCGGAGCGATCAGGAGTACCCAGTCGGGTTGACCGGTGAAGGGGTCCGCATACAGTCGGCGCAAGTGATAGCGCGGCATTGCTCCGCGCCGATCAGCGAGAAGATCCGCCAGCGATCGCGGCAGGCGCTGCGTCTGGTTGCCGGACGCCACGACGTAAGCCGCGATTGCGCGACGGATCTCTTCCCCCCGGAAGATCAGTTCCTTTTCCTTCTCTCGTCGAGCAACGGTAGCCCAGTTCTGCGCATATGCGACCATGGCTGCAGCGCTGATCGCCACCAACAGCAAAACGCCGAGATAGGTATAGCCGGAGACGCCTCGATGAATGCGGCCCGCGCCACCCTCACCAGTCCGCATACGGACTCCCGTCGGCACCCCGACCAGCGGCACCGCTGCGCACGTCGCCCATGCTGCCGGCAATTTGCGCGTCGGGCGGCGGCGGTAGGATTACCCAGGTATTGCGCCGGCCGCTGATCGGGTCTTCCGGAACGCTACGAAGATAACGGGTCTGTACCAGTTCATCCAGGGTCTCCGGGTAGTGGCCCTTGTCGGCCACATAATGATCAATGGCCTCGCGCATCACGGCAAGCGAGTTGAGGAGGACGTTCTCCTTGGCGCGATCCAGGGAATTGAGGTAACGCGGCGCCACCAGCGAGGCCAGCAGAGCGATGATGCTCATCACCACAAGGAGCTCGATCAGCGTGAAGCCGCCTGCCGCCCCTGATATTCTTGTCCATCGCTTCACCGCGCTCACCAGTCCCGGTAAAGGGTTCCGTCGCGCGCGGTGCGATCGGACAGGGACATGACGTCGAAGACGTCGCGGCCGGGCCTCGGCGCGTCGGGCGGACTATCGGCGCTGCGCAGGCCCCAGGTCTGCGCCGCCGGCAGGCGGGCATCGGCAAACGGGTCACGCGGCAGACGGCGCAGGAAATAGATCTGGCGTCCGCTTGCCGACTTGCTATCGGGTACGCCCTGTACAAGCGTCTCCAGCGATGGCGGATAGCCGCTGTCGTCGATCGTGCGCGCGATGCGCCCTTCGCCCACGGCCAGCCGGTAGGCGTCGATGGCGCCACGCAGGCTGCGCAGTGCCTCGCGCAGGGCGATCTCCTGGTTGCGCTGAAGGGTTGTTTCGGCCAACGGTTTCGCAGCAGTGGCCAAGATGCCGAGGAGGGTCAGAACGACGAGCATTTCGATCAGGGTGAAGCCGCGCACCGCGCTCATGGACTGGCCGCTTCCACCTGAACCGTGCCGCTCCCCTCGACCCGCACCGCCGGCGTTTCACCGCCGGCGCCCGGCATCCCCTGGGCCGTGGCAGTGACTTCGACGGTGTCGCTCGCTCCCGGCAAAGCGCGCAGGACGATGACCCGCTCGCCACGGGCACCGAGTTCGAAGGCAACCCGGCCGCTGCCCGAGGCCCCGGCGGGGGCCTGCACATCGCGCAAGCGCGTGGCGTCGAAGCGGATTTCGCCCCGCACGCCGCTCTCGCCGGTGTGGCGCAGCGTCACGGTGACCACGCCGCCGACCACCGTTTGTGGCGTCACATCGAGTATCACCCGGCTGTCACCGCTCCCCGTTGGCGAAAAGTTCGGTGTCACTGCTGGCAAACCAGCGCTGGCCGAGGTTGCCGGGTCAAGAGTGGCGACTGCTGCACTGCTGTTCCCCTCTGGTGGTGGCGTCTGAGCGCTGAGCGCGCCGCCCCCGCCACCCGCCAGGCCGACTCCGGCGCTGGCCGCAGGCCGCAAACGGGTGTGCACAGCGCCGGCGTAAGCGTCTGTACCAGCGGCCATGCGCGTGATGCCGGCATCGGGCAGCGACAGACTGCGCACGATTCGCGGCGTGATCAACATGACGAGTTCGGTCTTCTTGCGCGTCGAAGTCTGCACGCCGAACAGCGCACCGACTACCGGCAAGGCCGACAGGCCCGGAATCCCGGTCGCGCTGCGGCTATCTTCGTCGTTGATCAGGCCGGAGAGGATCTGCGTCTCGCCGTCGGCCAGACGCAGCGAGGTCGTTGTCAACCGCGTGCCGACGTTGTAGGCCAGCGCACCGGAAGGCCCCTTGACCTCGTTGAGGCGGTTGCTGACTTCCAGGCCGATGCGCATCGTCACGTCGCCGTCGAGGCCAATGTTCGGCTCGACGTCGAGCTTGAGGCCGACATCAAGGTACGAGATCGACGCCGCCACGCCGACGTTGGCCGTCGTCGTGGTCGTGAAGATGGCCAGCTTTTCGCCGATATGCACCTTCGCCTTCTCATGGTTGCGCACCCGGATCTTCGGATTGGCGAGCAGGTTGATCGTCCCGGCGGTACCGCGCAGATGCGCGACGACGGCCGGGTTGGCCACCGAAGAACGAAATTCGTCGCGCCGGTTCAGCGCCACCTGCCCGTCGAAACCGGGGATTCCGTACTGAATCTGCTCTGGCCATTGCAGACCGAGATCCTGCAACTGATCGCTGGCGATCTCCATGACCTCGATTTCGAGCATCACTTCGGGCTCGGGCAGGTCGAGCGAGGCCAGCAGGCGCTCGACCAGCGTCACCACTTCGGGGGTATCGCGAATCACCAGGGCGTTGAGGCGATCATCGACATGGATATCGCGCACCTTGGCGATCGTGCGTACCAGGTTCTGCGCCTGCTTCACGTCGGCGTTGGCCAGATAGAGCGTGCGCGTGATCAATTCCTGATGTTCGCGCTGCTTGCCCTGGTTGTCCGGATAGATCAGCACCGTCTGCTGGTTGAGCAGTTTGCGGTCGAGTTGCTGGGTGCTCAGAATGACGCGCAGCGCCTCGTCGACACTGACGTTGCGCAGGAAGACCGTGACCCGTCCTTCGCCGCGCACTTCCCGATCGAAAACGAAGTTCAGGCCGGAAGCGTGCGCGAGCGCCTCGAAAACGTCGCGCAGAGGCGCTTCCCTGAACTCCAGCGAGATCACTTTCTGAAAGGTCGCCCCCATTTCGATCGCGGGCACCTCCCGCTGCCAGCGCTCGGCCAGGCGTTGCTGCAGCGAGCGCAAGGCGGGGTGTCCCGGCGATTCGGCCGCCACTTCGCGCAGACGCGCTTCGGCAAGCGCCGTCCGGCCTTCCTGCAGCGCCTGGCGCGCTTCGGCGAGGAGAAGGTCGTGACGTTGTGCACGTTCCAGTTCGCTGCGTAGCGTCGCGACCCGCGGATACTGGGGATCGATCAGCTGCAAGCGGTCCACGACGACGAGAGCTTCCGGATAGCGGCCGGCAACGCGCAAGGCGTCGACCTGCACGACGAGCTGCGCCGCGGCGCGCTCGCGCAAGCGCTGCCGCGCGGCGCGCAGCGCCGGATTGCCGGGGTCTTCAACGAGCGCTTCGTCGACCACCGCCAAGGCCTGCGAATACTGATTGACGGTGGCCAGTTCGTTGGCCCGCTGCAGCGCCTGGTTGGCACAACCGCCGAGCAGCAGCGCGCCGACGACGCCAGTCAGAGCGATCGACTGGCGAAAGCAACGGCAACGGAAGAAAGAATTGGACGAGTTCATGGAAATCTCAGGGGGATCGATAGCCGACGCTTTGCGGCAGGCTGCCCGGCAGCCAGGTGACATTCAAACCGCCAGCGCCGACCGAGTCGACCCGCCACTGGCCGTCGATGACTTCGCCGGCACGCACGGCGCGAGCGCTCGTTGGACTGCTGAGGAGCGCCTGCGCGGCCACGCCGTCATCAAGCCTGCCAATCAACTGGAAGGGAAACGGTGGCGCCTGCAGCGGAGCTGGCAACACCGGCGCCGGCGGGGGAGGCGGCGGTGGTGGGGGTGGGGGTGGGGGTGGCGGCGACCACACCGGGAAGCGCGCCTCCTGCGGCACGGGCCAAGCGGCGCGGGCACCGGCGAGCAGGCTCGGCGGCCAGACTAGGGCGGCGCTGGGCAGGGCTGCGGCCGGCGCAGCGCCCCGACGCGTCGCGTCGACGACCTGGCCGGTGTCATCATCTGCCAGCGCCAGCCACAGACTGACCGCCAGAGTCAGCAGCAGCGCGCCGCCGAGGAACCCGTGGCGGCGTGTCACGGCGGATTCCCGGCGAGAATTTCGGCGCCCCGCTGGTGCAAGGACCAGACGAGTTCGATTTCGAGTTCATTCGTATCAGCCGCAGGACGCGCGAGACGCAGCCGGTCGAGACTGAGCGCCGGGTCGGCAAGCAACGCCTCTTCGAGCATCGCCCGCAGTCCCTCGTAACTGCCTGTGAGCGGCTGTGCAACGAGCAGCCGCTCGCTGCCGAGTGCGCTTTTCGGCAACATCGTCAACTCGGTCTGCGTGGCACGCAGGAGTTGCTTTTCAGCCAGCGCCAGCAGCCCGGCAAGGCGCACTTCGCGCTCGCCGACACCGGGCAGGACGGCGACCAGTTGCTGCGCTTCTGCCGCAGCCCCGGCCGGCCGGGCGGCGACATGCGCTTCACCCGCGCGCGCCTGCAACGCATCCGCCGCACGTGCCGTCGTTCGCGCCGCCGCGTCCCAGTCGGCGCCAGGACCGCAGGCGATGAATCCGGCCAGCAGCAGGCACACGACGCCGACCAGGCCTGGCCAGCCCCAGAGGCGCAAGCGGGCGACCAGCGCCTTCACGGCCTGGCGCCTGCGGTTGGAAACTGAGCGCCCGGCGCAGCGTTGGACGAGCCACCAGACGGCGCACCGATGCGCGCCGTCAATTCGAAGCGCAGGCCGGCGCCGCTGGCCACCTGCGTTCGCCGCAGCGTCACGTCGTTCCAGCCCTCCTCGTGCGCCAGCGTGGCAACGACGCGCAGCGCCGCGGCGAGGTCCGGCGCGACGCCTTCGAGG
Organism: Candidatus Accumulibacter jenkinsii; assembly: GCA_036625225.1. Classification (GTDB taxonomy): domain Bacteria; phylum Pseudomonadota; class Gammaproteobacteria; order Burkholderiales; family Rhodocyclaceae; genus Accumulibacter; species Accumulibacter jenkinsii. Next base: position 62,986 of record JAZKUF010000004.1, read on the forward strand.
CGAATTTCCGGCTGCGCCGCAGAATGTTCGAGCGCCAGCCAGTGCACGTCGTCACCGCCGGCGTTTTCGACCGCGACCAGGAGATCGGGCCAGGGGTGACGAAGCAAAGCGGCGATCTCGCGCGCGATGCGCGCGGCTTCGACTCCCCGCGAATCGCTGCGCGCGCCGGCGAGCGCCGCAGTGACGCCGGACGGGAGGGTAAGCGCTGCGAGGCGCTGCAGGCGCGCCTCTTCGCCGAGCAGCGCCTGCCGGCTCGCGAAAGCCCCCCCGACGGCGGCGGCCAGAACCAGCACGCCGGTAGCGGCGAGCGCCCAGGCCAGCGCCGGCGGGCGCACAGCTTGTGGCAGCAGGTCGGGACACGGCCAGGCTGTGGTGGCAGTGCTGTCGTCGTCGCCCCCGACCCACCGCGCGTCGACGTCCACCCCTTCGAGGGCGCCCATGCAGCACACGCCGGTCGCCTCCACACCAGATCCTTCGCCGCCGTAACCGATGACGATCACTGCCCGCTCGACGGCGCCGACCGCGGCGAGCGCCTCGACCAGGGAGTCGCCGTCGGCACGCTCGAGGCGCAGGTGGCGGATGGCGACGCAGACGCCGCCATCGACCTCGATCCAGGTGACCAGAGCGCCTTCGACGAGCGCCAGCGCCGCGTGCGGCGCCGCCGCCCAGACCGGTTCGGCGCGAGCAACTTGAGCCAGCGCGACGCTCCACCACGGGCGCAGCGCGCGCAGATAAACACCGTGCGCGGCGGCCTGCGCCTGCAGCACCGCCGCCTCGACGCCGTGCAGCGCGCAGGCGCCGCGCGTCGCTCCCGACTGCCACGGCGCAATTCCCCAGCGTTGCGCCGCGGCGCCGTGATAATGCGTGAACAACTGGCGCGCGTAGGTCGCGATTTCGCCCTCACCGGTCAGCGGCAGACTCGCGTCGACGATGAGATCGTGCAGCAGGTCGCCGGCGACGAGCACTTCGGCGGCGCATCCCGGCTGCGCGGCGCACCACGCGTCAAAGCTTGCGTAGTGCACTGGCAAACCGGAAGCGACGGCGGGGCCATAGTCGCAGACCCCGTTGCGACGCAGGAACAGCCGCCGTGGCGCTGCCCAGCGCGTCCGCCAGTGCTGCTGTAGCCGCCTTGCCTCAATCGTCCAGCGTGACACGCAGCAACTCCTCGAAAGTGCTCTCGCCGCGGCAGACGCAGGCCAGCGCGCTGGCGCGCAGCGAGCGCATGCCGCGGGCCCGCGCCACCTCCTTGATCTGCGTCATCGGCGCGCGCGTCGCGATCAGGTCGCGCAGCCCGTCGTCGAGGCGCAGCAACTCGGCGACCGCCCGCCGCCCGCGGTAGCCGGTGCCGCGGCAATGGCCGCAACCTTCGCCGCGCCGGAATGCGCCGTCGCCGGCGGCGAGGCCGAAGCGCGCGAGAGTGTCGCCGTCGGGCTGGAACGGCCGTGCGCACTCTGGGCAGACGACGCGCAGCAGCCGCTGCGCGAAGACGGCATTGAGCGCCGAGACGACGTTGTAGAGATCGAGGCCCATGTGCATGAAACGGCCGATGACGTCGAAAGCGTTGTTGGCATGCACCGTGCTGAAGACCAGGTGCCCGGTCAGCGCCGCCTGGACGGCGATCTGCGCAGTCTCCGCGTCGCGGATTTCGCCGACCATGATGCGGTCCGGGTCGTGGCGCAGGATCGAGCGCAGGCCGCGCGCGAAACCGAGCCCCTTCTTTTCATTGACCGGGATCTGCGTCACGCCGGCGAGCTGGTACTCGATCGGGTCCTCGATGGTGATGATCTTTTCGCCGCCGGTGTGAATCTCGGTGAGCACCGCGTACAAGGTCGTCGTCTTGCCGCTGCCGGTCGGCCCGGTGACGAGCAGCATGCCATGCGGCAACTGCGCCAGGGCGCGCACGGCGGCGCGGTCGGCGGCGTCGAAACCGAGCGCTTCGAGCGTGAACTGCCCGCCTTGCGCCTGATCGATCCGGCTGCGATCAAGGACGCGAACGACGGCATCCTCGCCGAAGCCGGTCGGCAGGATCGACAGGCGAAAATCGACCACGCGGCCCTGCACGCGCAGCTTGAAGCGCCCGTCCTGCGGCAGGCGGCGCTCGCCGATGTCGAGTTCGGCCATCACCTTCAGCCGCGAGACGAGCTGCTCGGCAATCGCCACGCCGTCGACGCGGCGCATCGGCGACATCACCCCGTCGATGCGAAAGCGGATGCTCGCGCCCCGCGCGGTGCACTCGACATGCACGTCGCTGGCGCCGTCCTGCAGCGCATCGTAGAGCGTCGCGTCGAGCAGGCGCACCACCGGACTCGCCTCGGCGCTGAGCCGCAGCGCCGAGAGGTCGTCGACGGCCGCTACCGCGTTGTCGGCCGGGCTGTCATCGACCTGCGCCAGGGCGCGAAAATCCGCTTCGCCGGCGCCCAGCCAGTGGTCGACGGCAGCGGCGTCGCAGACCACCCAGCGCACCGCGCGCTGCAGCCGCGCTTCGACGCTCTGCAGCAACAACGCGTCGCACTCCCGGTCGGCGAGCAGCACCAGCCGATCGACCGCCGATGCCGCCAGCACCGCACGCCAGCGTAGCGCCTGCGCCTGCGGCCAGCGCGCGAAATCGAGCTGCCAGGGCGCGCCCTCGGCGGCGAGCCAGTCGGCGAGGGCCAGGCGCCCACCGGGAGGGGCGCCGAGAGTCTCGGCACTCAATGCACCTGTTCCACGAGTTCGAAGATCGGCAGGTACATGAGGACGATGATGCCGCCGATCACCACCCCCATGATCAGCATCAGCGTCGGGTTGAGCGCACGCGTGATGAAGTCGGTAAAGCGCGCAATCTCCTCGTCGTGGAAAGCTGCCGTCTGTTCGAGCATCGCCGCGAGTTCGCCGCTGCGCTCGCCGACGCGCAGCATGCGCCGCGCCACCGGGGTTGCCAGCCCCTGCGCTTCGAGGGCGTCCGACAGGCGAACGCCCTCCTCGACGCGCTGCGTCGCCGCCGCCAGCGCCGGCCGGAAAGGGGCGGCGATCACCGCGCCGGCGAGATGCAGCGCCGCCGCCGCCGGCACCCCGGCGGCGAGCAGCATGGCCAGCGTGCGGTAGCAGCGCGCCAGCGCCAGCACGCGCAGGCGCGGGCCGATCCACGGCGAGCGCCCGAGCAGGCCGGCGAAACCGTTGCGCAGCGCCGACCGTCGCCACGCGGCAAAGAGCGCCAGCGACAACGCCGCGGCAGGAGCCAGGACGGCGAGCCGGTGCTCGCCGGCAAAGCGGCCGAAAGCCATCAGCGCCAGCGAAGCCCACGGCAGATCGCGCCCCTGCCCCTCGAAGACCGCCGCGAAGCGCGGCAGGACGAAGAGCAGCAGAAACATCACCACCGCGCCGCCGACGGCAAGCAGCAACAAGGGATAGATCGTCGCCGAAGCGATGCGCGCGCGCAGTTCGTCGACCCAGCCAAGATAGCGCGCGTGCTGGCGCAGCGCGGCGGCGATCTGGCCGCTACGCTCGCTGGCGGCGATGATGGCGCAGAAGAGCGTGTCGAAAGCCGCTGGCTGCGCCACCAGCGTCGCCGACAGCGGCTGGCCGTCGCGCAGGCCGGTGATCAGCGCGCCGATCACCGCGGCGACGCGCGCCTCGGACTCCTTCTCGCACAGGGTTTCGAGCGCTTCGAGGAGCGGAATACCGGCGTCGAGCAGCACCGCGAGTTCCTGGCTGAAGAGGCGCAGCGGGAATGCCACGCGCCGCGCGGCGACGGGCCTGGCGAACACGGAGGCGGCGGCAACGGGTTCGGCCGACAGCACACGCGTCGCGGCAACGCCGAGGACGGCGGCGAGCGACTGGGGGTCGGGAGCGCTGACGCGGCGCACGGCGACGCCGCGCCCCGGTTCGTGCACGCGCACCAGATAGTCGGGCATCAGCGTCTCGCCGCCAGCCGCCGGGCGCTGGTCAATGAATCAGTCAATCACGATTCCCTCTCCCGCCATTCCCGCGCAGGCGGGAATCCAGACGAGCGATCAGTTTCGCCGAAAAGGAAGCAGTGCTAAGTGATCGATTCCCGCAGGCGCGGAAATGAGCGCCTGGCCGGGCTACGGCGATTCGATTCAGGAAGAGCGCCTCGCTTGTCGGTCGCTCACAGCGGCAGAGGCGGCAGGCACTGGATGTGCAGGTCGTCGAGCCAGGAAGCGTTGTTGGTGGTCGTGTAGATGAAACTATGGGCGGTGCGCAGCCCCGCGACATGGAAGTCCGCCGGCAGCGCGCTAGTGACGATGGTTTCATGGCCAGTCGCCACATTCGTCATCAACCAGCGCATCGACCCGTCCTGGATTTCGACCCTGACCCGATGTTCGCCGTACGTGAAATCCGCCTGGGTAGCCGAATGGACGCTGCCAATGTCGTTGGCGTCACCGAAAAGCGTGCCGCCGCGTACCACGCGGAAATTCATCCGGTTGGGGTAATGGTAGGTCGAGTTGTCGAGCCAGAATCCCCAGCGGCCGACGGCCGGGTCGACGAACTCGATGCCGCTGACGATTCCCCAGGTCGACGGGATGTGCAACGCGCGATACTCGACGACGATGCGGCCGACCCCCGGATCCATGACCACAGCCGCCGCATCGATGCGCGAACCGCTGTCGGTCACCTGCGACTCTAGGCGGTTGTTGCGAATGCCGGGACCGCTGCGGACCAGCGCGAGGCTCCAGTTGGATGGCAGGACGTTGCCGTCGAAATTGACCGTCTGGTTGCACCAGCTTGGCTGCGCCACGGAGGTTACCTTGAGCAGGTTGCCGGCGGCGTCATAGTCATAGGCGATCGACCTGCCGTCCTCGTAACCGACGCGCTTGAGGCGGTCGAGTGGGTCGTAGGTGTAGTCGACCGCGGCTGCGCCGACCGGCAGCAGCAGGGCGCAGAGGAGGAGGTAAGAGTGTCGTTTCATCGCTTGATCCCTGGGGTTCGGTTTTTGTTCGGTGGTTCAGTGGTGCGGGTTGCGGCGAGGTGCGGGGTTTTCGGGGAAAGGGTGTGCTGGATAATCGGGGTGCGGCTTTTAGCTAGTCAACAAAAGGTGGTCTGCCCCCGATTACCGCTTTCCGATTACCGTTTTAAAGCACCGTTAATGGAAGAAGTCATAAATGCTCGCACCAAAGTTCTCGAGAACCTTGGAATAGGTCGGAGATGACTTGTTGATCAAGACCTGAATACTTCCACCTCCGCCTTTACCCAGAGTCAGCACACCATCCAGATTAACGCCAGAGTACCCGTTCTGATCAACCCACCCTGCTTTCCCGTTAATGCAGGCGCCACTCCTGAGCTCAGGAGTTACGATGTACCTAACGCCAAGTATTTCAACGTCAATAACCACGTTTATGCCGCCACATGGACCATATTTTGCATCCAGTAACGTCCCGTCTGACTGTATGGCTTTGGCGTATCCACCGACTTGGCCACTGGCCTCTACACCAACCGTCGCCGAGAGTACCCAATCAGCGTTAGGAATAGCACTAACGCGTGTTGGGACGAACGAAAGCGTCCCTTCTAAGTTCGATCCAAGGCCTCCATCCTGTGTGAAAGCCTTGTATCCAACTTCAGGCCCTTGAGCAATAGAAAAATCAACCTTAAGAATAGGATGCATCGGGTCGGTAAGGAACGAATAAGCCGAAAGCCGGCACTCCATCGACCCCACCAGTCCGGAACAACCATTATCGCCCCAAGAGAAAACCGGTACAGGGGACATCCCAAGTGGGTCAACCTTTAAGACTGGATTCCCCCTCACATACGCATACCGATTCAACCCCTGCGGCTCTTTCACGTTCCCCGGCAACGCATCGAGACTCATGAACCGTGCCACATCCGGCCGGTAATACCTCGCCCGCATGTACTGCATGCCGTTACCGTCGTCCATCACCCCGTACTTGCCAACGAAACGGAACGGATTGACCGTCGTTCCGATCGCCGTGGTGTCGCCGTAGGGCGTGTAGGCGTAGCGGTCGCTGACCGTTCCGGCGGCGTTGGTCAGCGCCAGCGTGTGGCCCGTCGGGTCGAAGTGGTACCAGCTCGGGACGTTGGCGGCAGTGATCTGTTCGAGGAGTCCGTAGCCGTAGATGTAGCTGCGCTGGTCTACGCCGCTGCCGTCGGTCTCGGTGACGACGTTGGGCAGCTCGGCGTTGGGGTCGATGACGTAGCGCGTCGTGACGCCGGCGAGCGTTCGCGCGACGCGGTGGCCGGCGCCGTTGTAACTGAAACTCGCGCTCGTCGCACCGCTGATGGCGGTCATCAGATCGCGGCCGTCGTAGGCATAGCTGTTGCCGGCAAGTCCTGTGATGCGGCCGGCGGGGTCGTGGCTGACAGCGACGCCGTCGACGGTCGCCAGCCGGTTTGCCGCATTGTAGCTCATCGTCCGCGTGCTCGCCGCGAAGGTCGGCAGCAGCGGCAATTGCGCGGTGGCGGTGGTGATGTTGCCATTGCCGTCGAGCGTCAGCTTGTGATTTGAGATCGCCGTGTCGCCGTTCTGCAGGTTGGCGAGATCAGTGAGCCGCCCGGACGTGTCGTAGGCCATCGTCGCGCGGCTGCCGTTGGCGTAGTTGATCGCCACCACCTGGCCTGCCTTGTTGAGTGCGTAGGTGCTGGTCTTGCCGAGCCAGTCGGTGACGCTGGTCAGGCGTTCGCCGGCATCGAAGCCGTAGGCGACGGTCTTGCCGTTCGGGTAGCCGAGCGCGATGCGGTTGCCGGCGGGGTCGTAGGTGTAGCTCACCTGCTTGTTGCGGGGATCGATGACCAGGCTCAGACGATTCGCCCTGTCGTACTTGTAGCGGGTCGTTCCGGTATCGTCGGTCATGCTGACGCGGTTGCCGTTGGCGTCATAGGTATAGGTCAGCACGCGGTTGTCGGGCAGCGTTTCGGTCAGCAACTGGTTGACGAGATCGTAGGTGTAGGTGGTGACGAGACCGCCGGGAGCTTCGCGGCGGATGACGTTGCCGGCGAGGTCGTACCCAGTGCTCCACACCTGCCCCTTGGCGTCGGTGCGCCGCAACAAACGATTGCGCGCATCGTAAGTGAAGGACGTGCTGTGCCCAGCCGGGTCGATGATGCGCTTGACGTTGCCGGCGAGGTCGTACTCGGCAGCTTGCGTGACGGCGCCCAGCGCGTCGGTGACGGTTGCCAGGTGGCCGGCGGCCGGGTGGCCGGGCGGATAGTAGCCATAGAGCGTCTGCCGGCCGGCGGCGTCGATGAACTTGATCACCCGGCCGTCGCCGTCGTAAGTGGTGCTACGCGTTCCGGCGGGTGTCCTGACGCTGGTCACGCGACCGACGGGGTCGTAAGTCGTTTCGGTGCGTCGGCCTTCGGGGTCGGTGACTGCGATAACGCGGTTGTCGGCGTCGTAGGCGTAGGTCGTCGTGAAGGTCAGCGCATTGGCGCGCGCGACGACGTTGCCGGTGGCGTCGTAGGTGGTGCTGTCGCGGTGTTTGTTGGCGTTGATCGTCGCAATGACGCGACCGGCGAGGTCGTAGATGGTGCTCGTCTCGATCGTCTGGCCGGCGATCGTCGTGCTGACCTTGTCAAGGCGGTTGGCGTCGTCGTAGCGGTAGGTCGTCACCTGCGTGCGCGGGTCGGTGCGCGTCAGGAGGTTGCCGTTTGCGTCGTAGGTATTGGTCGTCTTGCGGCCCATCGGGTCGGTGACGGTGAGGACGAGTCCGGCCGCGTCGTACGTGGTCGTCGTGACGCCGCCACGCGCGTCGATGGTCTGGATGCGTCGGCCGATCAAGTCGTAGCGGTGTTGGCTCACTTCGCCGAGCGGACCGGTTTCGCTCGCCAGGTAGCCGAAGGCGTCGTAGGTCATCCTCGTCGTCTTGCCACGCGGGTCGGTGACGCTGTCGGCAAAACCGGGCAGATTGGGAAGCTTGTAGGTGAGTTCGCTGAAGCCACCGCTCGGCAGAGTGTGGCGGATGAGGTTGCCGGTCGGCGTGTATTGGTAGCCGCTGACAAGGTTCTCCGGCGTCGTGGACGTGGCGACGGCGTGCAGGTTGATCGCCGCATTGCTGCTCCAGGTCTGCTGATGCAGTTTGCCGTTGGCGTCGGTACGTGTCTTCAGGTTGGCCGTCTCGGGGTCGTAGAGGTATTGTGTGGCGTTGTTGAGGGCGCTCTGCTGCTTCGTCGTCAGGCCGGCCAGGTTCTGCTGGCGAATCGGCAAGGTGGCGGTCGCATACGGCTCCGCCCTGGTCAGGTTGCCGAGACCATCGGCGCTTTCGAACGGGCGGCCGGCAGGATTGAAGCGAACGACCCGGTTGCCGCCGGTCGGCGGGGTAACGGTGGTGACGAAACGCTCGGCCTTTGCCATGTCCTTGCAGAGCGGATCGGGTTCGGCGCAGAACTTGAACGACCAGGTGTTGCCAAGGGCATTGGCGACCGAAGCCACCCCCCAGTTGCCGTAGACCTGGTCGCTATAGGTAATCCTGACCGCCATCTTCTTGCGCGGATCGACGATGCTGGCCAAGAAGATTCGACTACCGATGTCTGCCGAAACGTAGGTCCGATAGTTATAGGTCGTCACATTGCCGCGCACGTCGCGAACGGTCTTGATGCGCTCGCGCACCTCCCCGCCGGGCAGGACATCCACGTCCCAGGTGTACTGGACGCTGCGCATCATGACATCGGTGACGGACTTGAGGCGGGTATTGCCAGGGCGGTCCGCGGTAGGAAGCTCGTAGTCGAAAGTATAGTTGCGGCCGGAGGCATCGGTGACGCGGGAGACCTTGCCGTTGACGCCATAGGTGAGCTTCAGGTTGTTGCCGTCGCGGTCGCCGACAATGAGAAGTTTGCCGGTGATGGCGCCGGCCGGGTTCTGGAAGACGTAGCGCAGGCCGCCGCGGGTGAAGAGCGTCGTCTGTCCGGCCACCGGAACGTTGGGCTTGAGGACATCGACGCTGGCCTGGTCGACCGGATACCAATTGCCGTCGCTATCCTTGAAGAAATTCGCCCCCGATCCGTCGGGCATTTGCACAAAAAGTTGCTTTTTGTTGCTGTTCGGGGTATAGCCGATGCCCAAGTCCCAGTTGAAGCGCCAGGGCTTGTAGTTGTCGACGCCGCCGCGCTGCGCCTCGTATGACCAGTAGTACGAATTGTACGAGCGTGAGAGGATGAAGGTCGGTCCCTTGCCAGGGACGCTCATGTCGGCCACTTCGTGGAAGAAGTTGCCGTTCCACAGAGAAACGCCATTGACCGAGGGGATTCCACGAGATGCCGCGTTGCCCTGGCGAATGGCGTTGCCGACCATCACCGCTATTCCGCTCGCCGGAACACCGCCCATCGACACGGCCTGCGCTCCCGGCAGGCGTGGCGTGCAGCGGAAAGTGACCTGCGTGGCGCTGATCGCCGGCGAGCCATCTGGAGTGCAGTTGTCGATCGACACCGCCGCCATCGACGTGCGTGTCCCTCCGGCAAAGCTGCAAAACGCCCTGGACAAGGCCGCCGGAAGCCTCCCGCGATCAAATATTTGCACTTTCAGCTGACGTTCCACGCTCAAATCGGGTATGGTGCGGCACATGCACACGCCCCCGAGGGACCGACACCGGCAGATTTCCGAAGACGATCTCGTCTTCATCCGCCCGTCGATCGCCGATCATCCGGCGTCGAGTCGCAAGACCGGGTCGAAGCCGGGGTGTGAAGGGTGGAACCTGGGCTATCCGTGGGTCAAGGACTGTCGCCCGCGGCGATCAGCGCTCGCATGAAGAAACCGCCTGAACAGGTCGATGTCACGCCAGCGCAGATCGACGAACTGCTGGCCCTCGCGAAACCGGTGTTTCCGGCCCCGCAGTACGCCCGGCTCAGCCAGATCCTCTCGACCTTTGTCTTCGTCATGCAGGCCCTGCAGAACACGAAGCTCTCGCTGGCGCGTTTTCGACAGATGGTGTTCGGCGCCCCGACCGAGAGCAAACGCCATCTCCTAAAGCCGCTCCCCCAGACGGACGAAATACCCGCCGCTGCGGATGCGGCCGCGCCCGGAGAGACCGCGGCCGGAGAGACCGCGCCCGCCGAAGCGAGTCCCCCGAAGCCAGGCCACGGCCGCAATAGCGCGGCGAAGTATGTCGATTCGCAGGTCATCGAAGTGAAGCTTCCGGGTCTGAAGGCCGGCGATCCCTGCCCGAACTGCGACCAGGCCAAGGTCTATGCCTCGCCTCCCCGCATCGTCGTCAAAGTGGTCGGCCAGCCACCGATTGACGCCACGATCTACCGCCTGGAAACCCTGCGCTGCCGGATGTGCGAGACGACCTACGTGGCGCCGCTGCCCGAAGGCGTCTGCGCGTCGAAATATGACCCCAGCTGTGCGAGCCTGCTCGCCCAGTTGCGCTACGGCAGCGGGATGCCGTTCCATCGCATCGAAGGGCTGCAGGCGAGCCTCAACGTGCCACTACCGGATTCGACGCAGTGGGACATCCTCTCTCAGGCGGTACCGGCGCCGCGCGCCGTCTTCGACGAGCTGATTCGCGAGGCCGGACAGGCTGATCTGCTGCACTGCGACGACACCCCGATGAAGATCCTGTCGCTGATCGCCGAGAGGAAGCAGATCGAAGCCGCCAGCCTGGAAGCGAAGCGCAAGGCGATCAATACTTCCAGCATCGTCGCCGTGCTCGATGAGGGCAAGCACGTGGCGCTGTATTTCACCGGTCACCCCCACGCCGGGCAGAACCTCTCGGCGGTCCTCGCGAAGCGGGAGCCGGGGCTGGCAATCCCGATGCAGATGAGCGATGCGCTCGCGAGCAACTTCGTCGGCGAGTTCGCGACGATCATCGGCAAATGCATCGCTCATGGCCGCCGCCGTTTTGTCGATCTGGTGCCGCATTTCCCCGAGCACTGCCGCTATGTGATCGAGACCCTGGCCCAGGTCTATGCCCACGAGGCGCATTGCCAGGCGAAAGCGATGTCGCCCGACGAGCGCCTGCTCTACCACCAGGAACACAGCGGCCCGCCGATGCAGGCCATGCGTGACTGGATCGGGGATCAGTTCGCGAAGTCGCTCGTCGAGCCGCACAGCAGTCTGGGCAAGGCCCTGACCTATCTGATCAAGCACTGGGACGGCATGACGCTCTTTCTACGCCAGGCCGGCGCCCCCCTGGACAACAACCTCGCCGAAAGGGCACTCAAGCGGGCGATCATGCATCGCAAGAATTCGATGTTCTACAAGACCCCGAAGGGGGCCGAGGTGGGGGACGTCTACATGAGCCTGATCCATACGTGCGAGCTCTGTCGGGTCAATCCGTTCGCCTATCTGCAGGCCTTGCACAAAAACGTCAGCCAGGTGCTGGCCCAGGCGGCGCAGTGGCTGCCCTGGAATTACCACCAGCAACTTGCCGCCACCTGAGGCGATTTCCAACAAACCTCGTACCGGTATTCTGCCTAATCGTGGAGAAGCGGGTAGATGCATCCGCCTGTGGCCGCCTGCTTCCTCGGCTTGGCGGGTAGAGGAATTTCCTGAAATCACCTGAGCGCTGGCGACCCTACGCCGCGAGGCGGCGCCAGGCCGGCGCCGCGCGGGTCCGCGTGGGGTCGCCGGCCATCAGCAGCACCTGCAGCTCGCAAGCCTGAAGCGGCTGGAGCGGCGCCGTACCATCGGGCCAGAAGGCAAACCGGCCACTCGACAGACGCTTCTGGCAGAGCCAGAAACCCTGGCCATCGTAGACCAGAATCTTGATCGCTGTCCGTGCGCGGTTGCGGAAGATGAACAGCCCGCCGCTGAACGGATCGGCCGCCAGGCGCTGCCGGCAGATGCCGGCCAGCCCATCGATGCCGGCCCGAAAATCGATCGGTTCGACCGCGACCAGGAGACGCATGTGCGGCGTGATCTGGATCATGCGGCGCACCAGAAGGCGCTGCACAGGCCGGCGAGACCGGCCAGGCCCGGGCCATTGAGTTCCACCCGCATCTTGGCGCCGCGTGGGTTCTCGAGTTCTATCGTGCACTCGCAGAGGCGCTGAGCGACGGGCTCCTGGGCGGGCGACACCGTCAATTCGACGAACCGGGTTTCATTTCCCCTGGTCCCGAGCGCCCCCCCGGCCTGCCCCTGCTGGCGCCGCTTCAACCCTTCATAATTCAGCTGGAGTTCCCGCGCGGTGACGTGCAGGCCGTGTTCTCGTGCGATGCCAACCGCCGCCGCCCACAACGATCGAGGAATGTGCTCCCCGCGTCCCCGCGTTTCACGCCAGCCCTTGAACCGCTCCCGTACCTCCGCCAGGCTCTCGCCAGAACCTACTGCCGCCACCTTCTCCAGGTTGTCCATCTGCCGCTCCTCTTCAGGTTGAATTCGCAGCCAACCTTACCAAGGACGTCCAGCGATTTCATGCAATCTTGCCGGAAGGACACCGAAGGTCTGCAACACGTCGACCCGGCCGTATCTGGGCGAGATCTCGGTGATTCCGGCGCTGGCGAGTTGGGCAACGGTCGCCATGCCGATAGCGATGGCCGCGAAACGTAACGTGACGGTCCGGCACAACCCACTGCCTGGCTTGCGCCAGCTCCGATTATTTTGCGATGTCATTGTCCCACCCTTGGTTGGTCGTATTTCATGGCGATTCTGCTCGCCGAGTTTTTCTACTTGTTCTGCTGCTTTTCGTCTGCCGCGATGGGCGCTCCCCACCGCCCGCCCGCGAGGGAGCGGGTGTCAAGCCAACCCTCACAAGCTAACCCTTTGACATAATTCTGCGAGAACGCCCCAGTCAGCGCAGTTCGTATAGCATAGCGCCTCTCTAACCTGCTAATAAGAGAGACAAAGGGTTCGCTCATTGACCTCCGGTTATGCAAATATAATTAACGCGCTTGCCCGCCATCTGTCCTCCAGGGAGTTGATGGAGAAATCGCGTCTCGATCCCAGACATTTCACGCGCGAGCGCAAGCTCACCTTCCCCGTGATCCTGAGTTTTCTGCTCTCGAGCGTGCAGAGGGCCGTCCAGTCCGAGTTGAACACGTTCTTTGCCGACCTCCGGAATCGTGCGGAGTCGATCCGCAAAGTGAGCGCACAAGCCTTTTCCGAAGCGCGCTACAAGATCAGTTCGAGGGTCTTCGACGACGTGAACCGGGAGTTGATCGCCCAGGTGGCCGAGCAGATGTCGATTCCCCGATGGCACGGTCTGCGGGTGGTTGCCGGCGATGGCACCGGGGTTCAGCTCACGCTGCTGAAGAACGGGGTCCGTTCGATCGTCAGTGGCCTGGCATTCGGCTTTTATTTGCCGGGAATCGAACTGTTTCTCAGCTTCAAACTGCAACTCGGATCGTGTAGCGAACGGCAGATGCTCTTCGAATCCTAAAGTCTCCTGTGCCCGAATGATCTGCTGCTTGACCGCGGTTTTCCCTGCCGATGGCTGCCAGCAGTACTCATCGCGCGTCGCATTCATTTCTGTATCCGTTGCGATCTTTCCCATGGATTCAAGGTGGTGCGGGAATTCCTCCTCTCCGGCGAAAGCGAACGGGTGGTCACCCTGCGCGCACCGAACAGGCGCGATGCTGAAGACTACGAATGCCCGGCGATGCCCACGACGGTTCGCCTGGTGCGGGTGCTGACCCCGAATGGACGGATCCATGTGGTGATGACTTCTTTGCTCGAGACCATCGCCTTTCCCGCCACCTCCTTCGCGGCGCTCTATCATTCCAGATGGCGAGTCGAGGAGGCCTTCAAAAGGATCAAGCATCGGCTCAGCCTGGAGCACACTTCCGGCCTCTCCTGGCACGCAGCCAATCAAGACTTTGGTGCCAAGGTGATCTTCGACAACCTCAATGCCTTGGCGGCCTATGTCGCGACTGACGCCCACCTCGACCCCGACTCGTCCTACAAGATCAACCGGACCCAGGAGATCCAGAAGATCAAGGAAAATGTCGGCCGCTGGCTGCTTGCCGGCGCTGCAACCGCCCGCAGACTCAAATCCCTGATGAAGGAAATCGCCATGGACCTGCAGAAACTCGTCCCAGATCGCACGAACCCCCATAAACCTCAACCCAAACCCCATCTCTCTCACGCTCATTCGTGCACTTCTTTACACTTGCCGTCGCTGCGAGAAGAGGCATCGCCAATTCTGTCGTTTTTGTACCAGGCGAGCCGTTTCGGCGCTGCGACCTGCCAGAACCAATGATGGCTTCATAACTCCATTATTACACGCCTGCGGAAATTTGTAATTCGATGTTCAAGTTTTTTTCTAAGCGGTTGATCTGGCAAGAGATATTCAAAATGTGCGAAGTAAAATATATTTATAAATCAACGCATCGTCTTTTCATTGCTCCGCATGGCCCTGGGCACCTATCAGTTTAAGTTGGCCTCCAAAACGGAGGCAGTGGCAATCCATTTTCGACGAGTCGGTAGAGCTTTCTCAGCCCACGAGTGAACCACGAGAGACGGCTACGGAGCATTTTCCGAATGCTCCAGTGATTCTCAGATGTCTGCTCCCGTGCTTTCTTTTCCAAGGGTGTCGGGGACCCTCGTTGATCTTGCCAGCCAACTTTAGACACACCAATGCAAGGCCAAGGCTGCAGCAATTCCACCGTGCCGTAAAACCGATCGGCCAACAGCAATAAGCGGTCAGCAATAAGTCATCCGACAATCAGATGCCTTATTGATCTTTAGATCAATGGCGGAATATCGGAAGACTTTTTTAGGACCGCTTAAGCGGTCGTGATAAAGTTATTCGACATTCCAGGATGCTCCGGCACTGATTTAATGTCAGATAGCGCCATGTGATTGTCGGAGAACTTATTTCCGACCGCTTATAACATGCGGACGGAGCCCGATTCATCGGGCGACGGGTGCCTGATCCGCAGCCCGGGCGCCGAAAAGGGGTTTTTGTCGGCAACCTCGGCGCAGCCTGCCCCGCTCAGGATCACCGAAGCCCGGGGTTGACGAAGAGTTCCGGATCGACCATGGCACCGTTGAGCGCCACGCTCCAGTGCAGGTGCGGGCCGGTGGCGCGACCGGTCATTCCCGAACGTCCGAGCCGCTGCCCCTTGGCGACCGTCTCGCCGGGCGCGACCTCGATCGCTTCGAGGTGGCAGTACATGCTGATCAGCCCGTTGCCGTGATCGACGAAGACGGTTTTGCCGTTGAAGAAGTAATCATCGGCGGCGAGGACGACCCCGTGGGCGTTGGCCTTGACCGCAGTGCCGCGCGGCGCGGCGATGTCGAATCCCGCGTGCGGCGAACGCGCTTCGCCATTGAAGAATCGACGAACGCCAAAGCGCCCGCTGAGCCTCCCCTCGGCCGGCAGGACAAAGCTCGTGTCGGTATCGTCGGCATCGCGCCAGTGACGCTTGAGACGCTGGATGGCGGCGATTTCGCGCTCGACGCGGGCGAGATCATCAGCCGCCAGCTGCACCTTGCTGCTGTCCTTGAGCGTGATCCGCTGTTCCGGATAGCGCTTGGGATTGACGCTGAAACCGACCTGCCGGGCCGCTGCGCCGGCCGTTTCCTCGACCCGCAGTTGGTAGTCGCCAGGCAGGGTGTCGAGCGCCAGCCCGACGAGCGCGAACCACTGCCCGGCTTCGCCCGCGACCAGCACCTGCTGGTCGCCGAACCAGGCGCGCGGCGGGCTGCCGCCGGCAACCCGCGGGCCCAGCGCGACCCGCGCGACGCCGCCGGGGACGCTCGCCGCCCGCGGCAAGGTCGCCTGGGCGCGCGACGAAAAGGCGAGAACCAGCAACAGGCTGGCGCAGAGAACGATGACTCGGTCGCGTCTCTTCATGAAAAACCCCTGTCCGCTAGAGCGAGGCGGCATTGAAAGTATCGCACTGGCGGATGTCACCGCTTTCCATTCCCCGCTTGAACCAGCGTACCCGCTGCGCTGAAGTGCCGTGGGTGAACGACTCCGGGACGATCCTCCCCTGCGTCTGCCGTTGCAGGCGGTCGTCGCCGATCGCCGAGGCCGCAGTGAGCGCCTGCTCGGTTTCGCCCGGTTCGAGGATCTTCTGCATGCTGTCGGCGCGATGACCCCAGATGCCGGCGAAGCAGTCTGCCTGCAGCTCCTGCCGCACCGACAGCGCATTGGCTGCCGCCGGGTTGCGGCTGCGCTGCTGCGCGGCGCGCACCTGGTCCGAGATGCCGAGCAGGTTCTGCACGTGGTGACCGACTTCGTGCGCGATCACGTAAGCCTGGGCGAACTCGCCCGGCGCGTGAAAACGTTCCCGGAGGTCGCGGAAGAACGCGAGGTCGATATAGACCTTCTGATCCGACGGGCAGTAAAAAGGCCCCATCGCTGATTGTCCGGTGCCGCAGGCGGTCGGCGTGACGCCGGTGAAGAGGACGAGTTTCGGTTCTTCGTAGCGGCGCCCGGACTCTCTGAAGACCGTCTGCCAGGTGCTTTCGGTACTGCCGAGCACCTTGGCGACAAAGGTCGCCATTTCATCACCGGCAGGCGGTCGCGTCGCCGGTTGCATCGATCCCGGCGACGGATTCGAGGCCAGGCCAAGGATCAGCGCCGGGTCGATACCGAAGAAATAGCCGGCGACGAGCGCGATGACCACAGTCCCGATGCCGATGCCGCCTCGGCCAATGCCACCGCCTCGGCGGTCTTCGACATTGTCGCTTTCGTTCTGATCATCCAGGCGCATGATGTATTCCTCCACGACTCTCGACAAGGGCCGGCAATGTTAGCAGAATGGCCTGCGGACTGCCGGCAAGGCATTCGTCACTTTGACACTTCGACTCTTCGACAGGGATGGCCCCCTGAACTCGGTCAAATCCCGGATGGAAATAGAGCTTCTATCGAACCTCGACGCACTTCGGGCAAAGCGCGCTGATTTCCACCTCAGGGCTCTCCAGGCGATGCCCGGCTGCGGCGAGACTGGATGACAGCGCACTCATCACCGACTGTTCCTGCAATTCCGTAATTCCGCTGCATTTCGGGCAGAGCAGAAAGAGGCTGGGGATCTGATGGGAAGCATGCCGGCAGGCAACGAAGAGATTCATGCGCCCGATCTTGTGCGCCAGACCCTGTTCGATCAAAAAATCCAGCGCGCGATAGACGGTGGGCGGTGAAGCGCCGGGACGGGCCTCCTTCATCCGGGCCAGAAGATCATAAGCCTTGACGCCGGTGGGGCTGCGGTAAAGCAGCTCCAGCACTTCCCGGCGGATCGCCGTCAGACTGGCGCCCCGCCCCCGGCAAGCAGCTTCGGCCCGATCCAGTGCATCGGTATTGTCACTATCCCCTGGCGGACATTGAACGTCGTGGATTGAGGTTTTCATCATTGGGGTCTTGGTGGTGTAAATGCGATGTTATAACATTGCATTTACTGCATCCAAAAACCCCTATGTTAACCCCACTTGAAGGCGTGCCCATCGGCGCAAGCTTGCCGCTTGCCGTCAACGCGGTCAAAAACGACCGTGTTGAAGTGATCTCGGCACCAATTCAAATTCCCATTCATCAGAACCAAAAATGACCAACCAGCTCAACAAAAACGATTCCCGTCTCCCGGTCACCGTTTTGTCCGGATTTCTCGGTGCCGGCAAGACTACGCTGCTCAACCATGTCCTGAACAACCGCGAAGGCCTGCGCGTTGCGGTCATCGTCAATGACATGTCCGAGGTCAATATCGATGCCCGGCTGGTCGCTGAAGGCGGTGCCGAGTTGTCGCGGGCCGAAGAAAAGATGATCGAAATGAGCAACGGCTGCATCTGCTGCACGCTGCGCGAAGACCTGCTGATCGAAATCGCCCGATTGGCAAAGGAAAAGCGCTTCGATTACCTGCTCATTGAATCGACCGGCATTGCCGAGCCGCTGCCGGTAGCCGAGACCTTTACCTTCCGTGACGAGGACGGCACCAGCCTTGCGGACATCTCGCGGCTGGATACGATGGTCACCGTCGTCGACGGCTTCAACTTCCTGCACGACTACAGCTCGCAGGACTACATCGCCGACCGCGGTGAAAGCCTGGGCGAAGAAGATCAGCGCACGGTGGTCAATCTGCTGGTGGAGCAGGTTGAATTCTGCGACGTCATTGTACTCAACAAGACCGACCTTCTGTTGCCGGAAGACGTGGCTCGCCTCGAAGCCATCCTGCACACCCTGAATCCGCGTGCCGACATCGTTCACGCCCGTTTTGGCCAGGTACCGCTCGCATGCCTCCTCAACACCGGTCGCTTCGATTTCGAGCAAGCGGCGGGAGCCCCCGGCTGGCTGCAGGAACTGCGCGGCGAGCACATCCCGGAAACCGAGGAATACGGGATTTCCAGCTTCGTTTACCACGCTCGGCGGCCTTTCCATCCGGCGCGTTTTCATCAGTGGATCAATCAGGAATGGCCAGGCGTCATCCGCTCGAAAGGCTATTTCTGGCTGGCCTCTCGCCCCGGTCTGGTCGGTAGCTGGTCGCAGGCCGGCCCGATGACCCGGCACGAGCTGGGCGGTCTGTGGTGGGTTGCCGTTCCCGAGGAGGAATGGCCGGAGGACGAAGACAACCGCCGGATCATCCTGGATCGCTGGGTCGAACCCTATGGCGATGCGCAGCAGGAACTGGTGCTGATCGGCATCGAAATGGATGAAGCTGCGCTGCGCCAGGCCCTTGATGCCTGCCTGCTGAGCGACAGCGAGCTGGCAGCCGGCCCCGAGGCCTGGGCTCGGTATGAAGACCCATTTCCGCAATGGTCGATCGATGAAGTGGCGGAGGACTGAGTCGTGAGCAAGACGATCGAACTAATGAGTGATGCTGAACTACTGGCTGCGCCTGAATCGGCGTACATGTCCGAGGTTCAGTTGTTGACCTTCAAGCAGCGCTTGCTGACCGAGGAGCAGGCGTTTCGTCCCGCAGCCGAAGCGACCACCCATCACCTGCAGGAAAGCGAAGCGGCACCGGACCCGGTCGATCGAGCCAGTGCCGAGGAAGAGCGCGCACTGGAACTGCGCGTGCGCGACCGCGAACGGAAGTTGCTCAAGAACATATCGCTGGCCCTGCAGCGAATCGAGGATGGCACCTATGGCTGGTGCGAGGAAAGCGGCGAGCCGATCGGCATTGCCCGTCTGCTCGCCCGTCCGACGGCGAGCTTGTCACTGGAGGCGCATGAGCGCCATGAACAACGCAAACGCCAGTTTGGCGGCTAGGACTTCAGATGGCTTCCCACGATACTGAGCGCCGGATTCCGGTTACGCTGCTCACTGGCTTTCTTGGCGCAGGAAAAACGACCCTGCTCAATCATCTGCTGAGCCAGCCGGACATGAAGACGGCGGCGGTGTTGATCAACGAATTCGGCAGTGTTGCGGTCGACCACCATCTGGTCACGAAAATTGACGAAGACGTGATCATGCTCAACTCCGGCTGCATCTGCTGCACCGTCCGCGGTGATTTGACGCGCAGCCTGAAGGAAATGTTCATGCGCTGCATGCGCCGCGAGCTGAAGCCAATCAGCCGTGTCATCATCGAAACCACCGGGCTGGCGGATCCGGCGCCGGTGATTTTTACGCTGATGGGAGATCTTTTCGTTGCTGAACGTTTTCGCATCGACGGCGTGATTACCGCCGTTGACGCTACCCACGCGGACCGTCAGATCGGTGCGCACAACGAAGCAATCAAGCAGGTGGCGATGGCCGACCGCCTGCTGATAACCAAATGCGACCTGGCAACGACGGCGCAAATGGATGCCTTGTCGCGCAAACTGCGAATAATAAATCCCTCCGCGCCGCAGATTTACGTTCGGCGCGGGGAGGTCTCTGCTGCATCGATCAGCCAATGTGGCCTGTATGACCCGGGCACAAAAACACCTGATGTCGCCGGCTGGCTGGCTGAGGAAAAGGTGCGCAAAGAGAGCCGCCAGCACCATCCTCACCACCATCGTCACGATGTTGACCGCCATGATGCCCACGTCTACAGCTTCGCGCTAACCTTCGATCAGCCCCTGCAGTGGCCTTGCTTCGTCGATGCCATCGAAATGCTGCTGGCTACATCCGGCGGCCGCATCCTGCGCATCAAGGGGTTGCTCAACGTTGAAGATGATGCCTGCCCGCGCGTCATTCAGTGCGTCCAGCACGTTAACTACCCTTACGCACGGCTCGATGCCTGGCCGGAGCAGCCGCCGTATAACGACCGCAAGAGTCGTCTCATCTTCATCGTCCGCGATCTTGAGCAATCGGTAGTCGAGAAAGTCTTCGCCATGTTCTGCGGCGTGATGGATTTACCGCCCGAGCCGGAGGTCACGTCGGCATGGTGAGTATTCGCCTGCACAACACCCTGAGCCGGCAGAAGGAGGTTTTCATCCCGGCGGACTCGCAGCGCGTCACCATGTACGTCTGCGGCCCAACCGTCTACAACTACGTGCACATTGGCAACGCGCGCCCGGTGGTCGTTTTCGATGTGCTCTACCGCCTGCTGTCGCGGCATTACCCGCGGGTGATTTACGCCCGTAACATCACCGACGTGGACGACAAGATCAATGCCGCCGCAGCCGCCAACGGCGAGCCCATTCGCATCCTGGCAGAGCGTTACGCCACGGCCTATCGCGAGGACATGACGCAGTTGAACGCCTTGCCACCGACCATCGAACCCTGGGCGACCGGCCACATTCCGCAGATGATTGCGCTGATCGAGCGCCTGATCGAGCGTAGCCATGCCTATGTCGCGGAGGGCCACGTCCTGTTTCATGTGCCGTCGCTGCCCGACTACGGCAAGCTCTCGGGTCGTCAGCACGACGACATGGTTGCCGGGGCGCGGGTCGAAGTCGCACCCTACAAGCGCGACCCGGCCGATTTCGTGCTCTGGAAGCCGTCGACCGCAGCACAGCCCGGCTGGGACAGCCCTTGGGGCTTTGGGCGCCCCGGGTGGCACATGGAATGTACGGCGATGATCAACACCCACCTCGGCCCGTCGATCGACATCCACGGCGGCGGCCAGGACCTGATCTTTCCCCACCATGAAAACGAAATTGCCCAGGGTGAAGGGGCAAATGGCGGACAGTATTGCCGCTACTGGCTGCACAACGGCTATGTCACGGTCGACGGCGAAAAAATGTCAAAATCCCTTGGCAATTTCCGCACCGTACGCGACCTGCTGCAGTACTACCCCGGCGAGGTCATCCGTTACGCGCTGCTCGCCGGCCATTACCGCAAGCCACTTGACTTCTCGCTGAGTGCGCTCGATCAGGCGCGGGCGGCGCTCGACCGCTTGTACGGCAGCTTGCAACCTTTTTCCGCGCCAGATCCAGCGCCCAAAGGCGTGCGCGCCGAGGCAGTCGAAGCCGCGCTGGCCGACGACCTGAACACGCCCCTGGCCCTCGGCTGCTTGCACGAAAACGCCACGGCACTGCGCAAATGTACGGATCCGGCAGAACAATCCCGCCTCCTTGCCACGCTACGCGATGCTGCCGACTTGCTCGGCCTGTTGCAACAGAATCCGGCCACCTGGCGCCAGCAGGCAAGGGCGCAGGACAACTGCCCAGCGGCCGAAACCATCGAACAACTGATCGCCACTCGCCGCGTAGCGCGCGCTCGCCGTGATTTTGCCCGTGCCGATGAGCTGCGCCAGGAATTGCTGACCCTTGGCATCGGTATCGAGGATAGCGCGACGGGTACGAGCTGGCATCGCCTGCACGCACAGACCGCGGTATGAAACGCCTTCTGACCCGTGCCATCCTGCTGATTACTGCGCCATTCTTGCGCGCATTTGCTGGCCATGGCCGTCAAGCAGCTTTACCCGAGCGCCCAGGTCACCATCGGCCCGGTTATCGAAGACGGCTTTTTCTACGACTTCGCCTTCGAGCGCCCCTTTACGCCCGACGACCTGGCAGAGATCGAAGCCCGCATGCAGGAACTCGCCGCCGCTGACCTGCCGCTCGGCCGGCGCGAACTGCCGCGTGACCAGGCAGTCGCGTATTTCGAGCAATTGGGCGAGTCCTACAAGGCGGAACTGATCCGCGCCATTCCCGAGGGCGAAACCCTGTCGCTCTACGCCCAAGGCGGCTTTGAAGACCTTTGTCGCGGCCCGCACGTACCGAGCACGGGCAGGCTTCAAGCCTTCAAGCTGACCAAGGTGGCAGGCGCCTATTGGCGGGGCGATGCCAGGAACGCCATGCTGCAGCGAATCTACGGCACCTGCTGGCCGGATGCCAAGGCCCTCAAGGCCTACCTGACCCGCCTCGAAGAAGCCGGTAAGCGCGACCACCGCAAGCTCGGCGCGCAGCTCGACCTGTTCCATTTCGACGACTGCGCACCCGGTTCGGTGTTCTGGCACCCCAAGGGCTGGGCGCTGTTCCAGCAACTGATTGGCTACATGCGCAGACGCCAGGAGCGCGCCGATTACGTCGAGGTCAATACGCCCGACGTGATGGATCGCGGCCTGTGGGAAACCTCCGGCCACTGGTTCAACTACCGCGAGGCGATGTTCACGACGACAACCGAGGACGAGCGCGTCTTCGCTCTCAAACCGATGAACTGCCCCGGCGCCGTCTCCTTGTTTGCCCAAGGGCTGAAAAGTTACCGTGACCTCCCCTTGCGCATGGCCGAATTCGGCAAGGTCCATCGCTACGAGCCCTCAGGCTCCCTCCACGGCTTGCTGCGCGTACGCCATTTCACCCAGGACGACGCCCATATCTTCTGCACCGTTGCCCAGATGCAGGACGAATGCGCCAGCACCATCGCACTGGTCTTCGCCATCTATCGCGATTTCGGCTTCGACGATGTCGCCGTCAAGCTGTCGACCCGACCGGCCCACCGCATTGGCAGTGACGAAACCTGGGATCAGCTTGAAGGTGCGCTCTCCGGGGCGCTCGACCGGATGGGTATCGAATGCCGGATCAACCCCGGCGAAGGTGCCTTCTATGGGCCCAAGCTCGAATTCGTACTGCGCGACGCGATCGGCCGCGACTGGCAATGTGGCACGCTGCAGGTCGATCTCAACCTGCCGGAGCGTTTCGACATCAGTTACATCAACGAACGGGGCGAACGCGAACGGCCCGTGATGCTGCACCGGGCGCTGTTCGGTTCGCTTGAGCGCTTTACCGGCATCCTGATCGAGCACTACAGCGGCCTCTTTCCGCTCTGGTTGGCGCCGCAGCAGGCCGTAGTACTCAACATCAGCGAAGGTCAGAGCGACTACGCGGAAAGCGTGTTGAAGGCGCTTAAGCGGGCCGGCGTCCGCGCTACGGTCGATCTGCGCAACGAGAAAATCGGCTACAAGGTTCGCGAGTACTCGCTGCAGAAAGTGCCTTACCTGTTGGTCGTCGGCGATAGGGAAAAAGCGGAAGGCCGGGTCGCACTGCGCGCACGCGCAGGCGAGGATCTCGGCAGCCTGCCGCTGGCCGACGTCATCGCCCACCTGCGTGAAGAAGCGCGACCCCCCGGCGGGACTAACGCATGCTGATCCGCAAGCTGTTCAAGTTCGAGAACGCCCACATCGTACGCGGCTGCAGCACGCGGCGCTGCTCGCACTCAATCCACGGCCACTCGTACAAAGTCGAGTTGCTGCTCGAAGCTCAGGCGCTTGATCACGGCCAGATGGTCTACGACTTCGGCCTGTTGAAGGATGGCCCGCGCGCGCTGATCGACGCCTTTGACCATGCCGTCGCTCTGTGGTCTGGCGACGATCCTGATTACATCGCCGCCTGCCAGCGGTTTTCCGAGCGCTGGATTCTGATTCCTGTTTCGCCCAGCGCCGAGCAGCTGTCGCGGCTGTTTTTCGTAATGATCGACCGTCTGCTGGATCTGACCGAAATGCGTAACGGCGAGGCCGACGTGCGCCTGCATTCGGTCATCGTCCACGAGACCGAAACCGGCTACGCCCAGTGCTTCCGCGAAGATGCCTGCAGCCCGCGCATGGGCCTGATCGCGCTGGAAGACATTGAATTTTCTGAAGCCATCCGCAACGAATGGCCCAACCACGACCTGTTCGACAAGCTCAAACGCGGCGAACGAACGTTTCATCCCAACGGAGTGTAGACAATGATCCGCAAGAATCCCCGTGGCGACCTGCCGCAAATCGATGCAACCGCCTACGTCGACCAGACCGCCATCATCTGCGGCAAGGTCATCATCGAGGAAAACGTCTTCGTCGGCCCCTACGCGGTGATCCGTGCCGACGAGGTCAATGCCGACGGCGATCTCGAACCGATCCGCATCCGCGCCCATTCCAACATCCAGGACGGCGTCGTCATTCACTCCAAGTCCGGCGCCCTGGTCGATATCGGCGAACACACCTCGATTGCCCACCGTTCCATCGTGCATGGCCCGGCCGTCATCGGCAATAACGTGTTCATCGGCTTCAATAGCGTCGTCTTCAATTGCCGTATCGGCGATGGCTGCGTCGTTCGACACAACGCCGTGGTCGATGGCAACGACCTGCCGCCGGGCTTCTATGTTTCATCCACCCTGCGTATCGGTCCGGAGACCGACCTCGCCAGCATGCCCCGCGTCAGCGCCGAGGCCACCGAGTTTTCCGAGGATGTGGTGCGAACCAATCACGAACTGGTCCAGGGCTACAAACGCCTGCAGAACGAGTTCTGAGCATGAGCGAGCTGCTCATCCGCAACGCCCGGCTGGTCAACGAAGGTGAAATCCGCGCGGCCGACCTCCTCGTTCGTGATGGGCGGATTACCAGGATCGCCCCGGCAATCGACGCCTGCGCCGATGACGAAATCGATGCCGCCGGGCAGTGGCTATTGCCCGGCATGATCGACGACCAGGTGCATTTCCGCGAGCCGGGGTTGACACATAAAGGCTGTATCGCCAGCGAGTCGGCGGCGGCCGTCGCTGGCGGAATAACCAGCTTCATGGAGATGCCCAATACCAATCCGCCGACCCTGTCGATGGCGGCACTGGCGGAAAAGAAGGCGATCGCCGCCTGCGATTCGCGGGCCAATTACGCCTTTCACTTTGGTGTCGCGAACGACAACCTCGATGCCGTGGCCGCCCTTGACCCCCGTGAAGTCGCCGGTATCAAGGTCTTCATGGGCGCATCGACCGGCAACATGCTGGTCGACGATCCAGCGGTGCTGGAGCGCCTGTTCTCCTGTGCTCCGACGATTCTGCTGACGCATTGCGAGGACACCCCGTCGATTGCGGTGAACGAGGAAAAATGGCGAAAGACGTATGCCGATGCCGTGCCGTTTTCGGCGCACCCGCTGATCCGCGATGCCGAGGCCTGCTACAAATCTTCGTCGCTCGCCGTGTCGCTGGGCAAAAAGCACGGCACTCGCCTGCATGTGCTGCACATCTCCACCGCCCGCGAACTCGAACTCTTCGAAGACAAGCCGCTGGCCGACAAGCACATCACCGCCGAAGTCTGCGTCCATCACCTCTTGTTCGACGACAGCGACTACACGCGACTCGGCAGTCACCTCAAATGCAACCCGGCCGTCAAGACCGTGGCCGACCGCAACGCCCTGCGCGCCGCGCTCAACAGCAATCGGCTGGACGTTATCGGCACCGACCACGCGCCGCATACGGCAGAAGAGAAAGCCGGCAACTATTTCCAGGCACCGTCTGGCCTACCGCTTGTCCAGCACGCGTTGCCCGGCTTGATGGGGCTGGTGCACGACGGCCTCGTCGACCTGCCGACGCTGGTCGCCAAGACAAGCCACCGCGTTGCCGAGTTGTTCGGCATCGTCGACCGCGGCTACCTGCGAGAAGGCCATTGGGCGGATCTGGTGTTGATCGGCGACCGCGACATGGACATCCCGGACGACCCCGTGCTCGCCCGCTGCGGCTGGTCACCCTTTGTCGGCCGACGTTTCCGCAGCCGGGTGGCGACGACGGTCGTTTCCGGCCAGATCGCCTGGCATGACGGGAAAGTGCGCCCCAACTGCCGCGGCCGGGCGCTTTCCTTTCTGCGCTGATACTCCGGTTTGACCGTAACTGACAGGAGTTTTCTGATGAATTCCCCGCTACCGCGTACCGCCACGACTTGCGCCGCCATCTCGCAAGAGGCGCTGGATCTGACGCGCATCTTCGATCCGGGAATCCAGCTCGCCCAGTGGTGGCGCCCGGTCAATGGCGCCATCGCCGACTGGCTGAACACCCATGCTGACGATCTCGGATCAGGTTTTCGCCAGATCCTGGCACCAGGAAAGACCCCGGATCTCGCCCGCCTGCCGGCGGGTGCCGGCCGCGACGCGCTGGCTGCCGATCTCACCTTGCTTGCCGAAATGCTTGGCGAGCTGCTCGATGCAAGGAGCATCGGCCTCCGCCTTGAGGTGGTCGGCCAATCGATGTGTCCGCGTTTGCATGTCGATCGCGTCGGCATCCGCTTGCTGTGCACCTATCGCGGTCCGGGGACCGAATGGGTGGACGACGCGGCGGTCGATCGCGGCCGTCTCGGGGCTGGGGCCAGGGGACTGCCTGACGAAAGCTCCGGCCTGCTGGGCCCGGGCAGCCGCATCAAGGTGATTCCGCCTTTCGCCGTGGCCCTGCTCAAGGGTAGCCTGTGGCAGGGCAATGGCGGGCGGGGTGTCATTCATCGCTCGCCGGCCGTTACGCGGGGCGAGACAGCGCGCGTTCTGCTGGCGATGGATGCCGACTGGTGACCCATCCATTGTTCTCCTCCTGCAATGAAGTTGCATCTGCTGCTTTACGTGTCGCATAACCTTTAGCGAGAACACTCATGAAAAAGATCCCCGTCACCGTCCTCACCGGTTTCCTTGGCTCAGGGAAGACCACGCTCCTGAACCGAATCCTCTCTGAGAACCATGGCAAGCGCATTGCCGTCATCGAGAACGAGTTTGGAGAGATCGGAATCGATCAGGCGCTGGTTATCAATGCCGACGAAGAAGTATTCGAGATGAACAACGGGTGCATCTGCTGCACCGTCCGAGGCGACCTCATCCGCATCCTCGGTAACCTGATGAAGAGGAAGGACAAGTTTGACCACATTCTGGTCGAAACTACGGGCATGGCCGACCCGGGTCCCGTGGCGCAGACGTTCTTCGTCGACGACGACCTTCGCGAGCTTTTCTCGCTGGACGGCATCGTGACCCTCGTCGACGCAAAGCACGTGCACCTGCACCTTGATGACTCGAGCGAGTGCAAGGAGCAGATTGCGTTCGCCGACGTCCTTGTCCTCAACAAGACGGACCTCGTGAGCGGACACGAGCTCGAGCAGCTGGAGCGGCGCGTGACGAGCATGAATTCGATGGCAAAGGTGCTCCGCGCCCAGAACGCGAGCGTGCCGATCGCCGCGCTTCTCGACATCGGTGGGTTCGATCTCGATCGTGCAATGGCAGCCAAGCCGACGTTCCTCGAGCCGGAGTATCCCTTCGAATGGGCGGGGACCTTCGAAATCGAGAAAGGGGTGTACGAGCTGGTGCTCGAAGATGGCCCGGACCCCACAATGGACCTGGTTGCGAGCTTCCTGGATAGCGACGAGCACGCCGGTTCGCGGGGTGACGCTGACCACGCCGCGCGCATCTGGTCTGAAGTGGCGCGTTCGGCCTTACCGGGTGAACGCATCGAGATCGGGGCGGCCGAGCCCGTGCGGCTGAAGCTTGATTCCGCTGGCGCCAAACGGTTCGAGCTTCGCGCACCGCGTAGGGGGCGTATCGGGTTGTACACGCAGCATTTGCCGTCCGAATTCCAGTTGCAGGTGCTCGACGGCGGCGTCGCAGTTCGGCCAAGCAGCGAGCAGACCTTCGCGGCCGGACACTCGCACGATGATCAGGTGACCTCGGTCGGGATCCACCTTGAGGGAGAGATTGACGGCGATCGACTCAGCCAATGGGTATCGCAGTTGCTGCGAGATAAGGGAACCGACATCTTCCGCATGAAAGGCATCCTGAACATCAAGGGTTCGCGCAGCCGCTTTGTCTTTCAGGGCGTGCACATGCTCTTCGACGGGCGAGAGGATCGCCCTTGGGGTATCGAGCCGCGAGCCAGTGATCTGGTCTTCATCGGCCGGAAGCTCGATCGCGACGAACTCACGCGGGGGTTCGAACGATGCCTGGCGTAACCGGGGATCCCCCTCACGGCACGGCCGAGCTGCGGCCGAGGTTTCGCCTCACGATGGGCGACTACGTATCGGCGCTCGAAGTCGCGCCAGACGGGGGTGTCTGCATCGCGGGCCTCGGCGACGGGCAGGTGGTCGGCTTCGATCTGTCGACGGGCGAAGAGGGATTCACCATCGCAGCAGCGCACGCAGGAAGTGTTCTCGGCGTCAGCATCTCGCCTGACGGGCGCTACTTCGCCACATGCGGGCAAGACGAAGTGGCGAAAGTCTGGTCGGCAGAGGGCGCTCTGGTGCGCGAGCTACGGGGAGGTGGCAGCGCCTGGGTAGAGCACGTCGCATGGGCTCCGGCAGGCGGTCGAATCGCGACGGCCGCGGGAAAGAAGCTCTGTGTGTGGATGCCCGACGGAGAACGGATCGTCGAGACCGAGCCGCTCGCGAGCACGGTGACCGCACTTGCGTGGCGCTCCGACGGTAGCGGCCTCGCAGCGACTTGCTACGGAGGCGTACACATTCTGCCCTTCGTCGCAGGAGCGAAGATGCGCCACCTGGCGTGGAAGGGTTCGTTGATCTCGCTGGCCTGGAGCCCCGACGCCAAAGTCATCGCTTGCGGCAACCAGGACAGTTCGGTGCACTTCTGGCGATTGAAGTCGGGCCAAGACTCCCAGATGAGCGGCTACCGGTTCAAGCCGAAAGCGCTGGCGTGGGACAGCGAGTCGAAGCTCCTGGCGACCTCGGGCGATGCCGACGTCACGGTCTGGGACTTCCGCGGCAAAGGACCCGAGGGCACTCAGCCCCTGCAACTCGAGGGCCACAAGAGCCTGTGCACGCGCCTGGCCTTTAGCCCACGCAGGGCAGTACTCGCGAGCGGCAGCCAGGACAGATCGGTGCTGCTGTGGGAACCGAGAAAGCACGGAAAGCCGATTGGCTTCGCCGTACTCGAGGACGAAGTCACAGGTCTGTGTTGGCATCCCGAGCACCACACCCTCGTAGGCGCTGACGCCAGCGGAACCATCTGCAGCTGGGAGGTCGCCTGAACCGTGGTCGACGGCACCAACCTGCTCGTTCGCGCCAACCATCGGCCTGCGCCTGGATGTCGTCCGCCAAGCCATGTGTCCGCGCCTGCATGTAGACCGTGTCGGCATCCGCCTGCTCTGCACCTATCGCTGCCCGGGCACGGAATGGGTCGAGAGTGCCGCTGTGGACCGCCGCTTCCCCTTTCGCTCTCAGCCGGAGAGCTGGGCGCACATGTCGTACTCATACACTTCGGGAAGCCGGTCAGGGTCGGCGAACTCGACCAGGGCATAGACCCGATCCAGGCAGCCCCAACCGATGTAGCTGCCGACGAAATGGTCTGCCGGTCCGGCGGTGATCAGCTTTTTCTGGAATGTCGGGTGGTTCATGAAGTAGGTGATCTGGGTCGCCGAGTTCAAGGGACCGCGCAGGGTTGCGGGCAACGGGAAGAGCCGATAATTGAAGAGGCTCCGGTCGTCCTCGGTTTTCCAGGTCAGGGGTTTCTTCTCGGCAGCAAAGACAACGGCGTCATTCCTGGCGGCTGCCTGCGCAAAGCGCGCAATGGCGGCCCCATCTTCGGCGAGAAAAGCGCGCTTGATCGCCTCGGAATTGGTCAGTCGAGCGAGCAGCGCCTGCACCTGCTTCGCCTGCTGCTCCGCTTTCTGCCGGGCTTCCTCCGCATTCAGCCGGGCTTCTTCCGCCTGCAGCCGGGCCTCCTCGGCAACATTCATCTGCCAGAAGGCGAGGCCGGCAACCATGGCGAGCAGCGGCAGGAGAACGAAGAGGGTGGATAGCAGGCGCTTGTGCGAACGCAGGGCGGCATTCTCGGCGCGCAGCTTCTCCTGCTCCGCGTTCTGCGTCTGCAGCACGATCTCCTGTTCGCGCTCGCGGCGCGCCGCCTGCTCGGCGCGCGCCTGTTCCCCGAGCCAGACCGTTTCGCTTTCACGCAGGAAGGCAATCGCCTGGGCAAATTCCTCGACCGACCCGTAGCGTGCCGCCCAGGCAGGGGTCGGACGCTCGTCCACCTCCCATTTGAGCGCGCGTTCGAGGTCCGGATTGCGCCACAGCGCGGCCTCCCCGCGCAGCCAGAGCTGGCTCGTCAGGCCGAGACGTCGATAGAGGCCGGCCGAACGGGTTTCCCGGTCCACCCATTCGCCGAGGGTTTGCCACTGGCGGATCAGGCTCTCATGACCGATATCGAGCAGCGTCTCGGGATTGAGGGCGATGTCGGCGGGCGGCGTCAGAAAGCTGCGATCCGGGCGCCGGAAAGCATCGACCACCGGACAGACCGCCGACGCCGCGACGCCCGCGACCGCTGCCACGTCCGACAGGCGGGCCGGCGCGCGCGTATCCCGTTGGCCGATACCGCGCTCGGTCAGGCGGCGAAACATCACTTCGGCGATCGCACTCTGATCGCTCGACAATTCGTCGAGGACTTCGTCCGCGTGATCCGACATCGCTCGCGCCAGGCCGCCGATCCGCTCGTAGTGGGCCAGACCGATCGTTACCCCGGCGCTCGCCTCGCCGCTGTCCCGCCGCGCGCTATCCCACATGCGCATCAGGGCATGCTGGAGCAGCGGCAATTGATCGGGATTGGGGCCAAATTCGTTCAACAGGCGATTGACCAGCGCGGGCGCCACCGTGCCGCCGAACACCCGCGCCGGACCGCTGATGGCCAGGCGGCACTGTTCGCGGCTCAGGCGCGGGGTCAGGTACTGGCTGTCGTTGATCGCCTCGGGCAAGCCACTGAACAGCGCGCAGTCGCCGAGAAAATCCGAGCGCATGGTGATCACGACATAGATCGGCAAGCGGGTCTGCGCGGCGCTCGCGAGGAGCAGACCGACAAAGGCATCGGCTTCGTCGCTGCCGCCCTTCTGATGGTAGCGAAAGATCTCCTCGAACTGGTCGACCAGCAGCAGCAGGTTGGTTGCCGGCGGCAGGTCGCCGTCGTGGACGAGATCGACGAGACCCAGCGGCCCGCGGCGCAGGCAGGCTTCGACCAGCGGCGCAGTGGCCCCGGCAGATTTGGCGACGCCGCCGACGGCGCGCATCATGACGTTCGCGAGGCGCGCCATCGGCCGGTCGCCGGGACGCATTTCGGCCACCCACCAGTCAGCCCCGGCGGCGGCCATGAAACCGGTCTGCAAAGCGGCAATCATTCCCGCCCGCACCAGCGACGACTTGCCGCAGCCGGAAGGGCCGACGACCGCCAGGAAGCGGTGGCGAGCGAGCTTGTCGAGCAGGGCGTCGGTCTGCGCTTCGCGGCCGAAGTAGATGTCCGACTCGTCTGCCCGGAACGGGCGCATCCCCGGGTAAGGCGCGCTGCTGAATTCGCCGCCCACGGGGTCAGCTCCGTACCCGGTCGACGACGCTGCCCAGGCACTGCTCCAGCCTGCCGGCGCGACAGTTGATCCACTGCCAGCCGGGAATCGAGATGCCGACCTCAGGTTTCTCTGCCGGCGGTCCTTCGAAAACCGCCAGCGCGACCGGCGGCTCATCGCGCTGGCTGACCAGCTTGCGGCACTGGCGCAACCGGCTGCGAATCCAGCTCGGGCTCGCCTGGCCATAGATCAGCATCAGGCCATCGCATTCTTCCAGGCTGCGTTCGAGATCCTTGCGAATCTCCTCCGGGCTGCCGGCGCGCAAGGGTTCGGCAAAACCGATGCCGTTGGCCAGCAGATAGCCGCCGATCTGCTCGGCCAGTTCACGATCGGCGTCCTCGCAATCGAGGAACAACAGAACCTCGCCCCGCGGTGGCGCCGGCATGACCGGTTCGCGCCGTCCTTCGTCGCTCACCGCCTGCTTGAACTCCTCGATGGCGCAGGCGCGAACGGTCTCTTCCTGCAAGAGCGCGCGCTGGTCGACATCGACGACGGTCTCGACGGCGAGTTCACGTGCCCGCCATTGCAGGACCGGAATCTTCGCCGCGCAGGCGAGCTCATACTGGCGCGCCGGAAAACCCCGCGGGGCCACCGGCGGCTTGCGGCCGACCACCTCGCTCAGCAACTGGACGAAGAGACGGCTGCGCGCCAGGTCGACGTTGACCGCCTGTTCGAAAGCACGGGCGTCGGCGCGCGGATACTCGCTTGCCGGGAGGACCTCGAAACCGAGCTGCACGAGATAGCGGCGGACGGCTTCCCGCCTCGGCTCCAGATCGTCGGTGACTTCGGCGAGAAACAGCGTCGGACCCCCAGCCGTCACGCTTTCTGCGACCCTCGCCACGACGCTCACTGCGGCCGCGGGGCCGCCACCCAGGCGCTGCAACTCGTCGGCCACCTCGAGCGCCAGCTGGTTCACCCGACCGTAGTACTCGAGCTCGGCGGCGGTCGGCACCGGCACGCCGAGCGTGCGCGGGGTGCGGGCCGGGCCCTCCTCGACCCAGAAGCGGTAGCCGAGCAGGCCTTCGAATTCGCGCGGCAGGCGAGTCAACTCGAGGCGATCGCGGTGCACGATGAAGACCCGCGAGCCGCTGCGCGAGCGCGAGGCGACCAGGCGGCGGAAGGTCTCGCGCTCACGGGAGCACCAGTCCGAGGTGAGATAGCCGGGCGAGACGATCACCAGCAGAGTCGCCGTTCGCTCCAGGGCGGCATCGATGTCCGCGCCAAAGGGCCGGTTGCCGGCAAGTTCGTGGTCCATCCAGACCGACAGCCGGTGCTCGCGATCGCCCAGTTTCTGGCGCAACACCGTTTCCAGGTTGCGCACCAGGGTCGTCACCCAGCCTTCCGTGGCGCCCACCAGCGGCTCGTTGTCAACGTGCGCGTAGCTGATGAAGACGTCGTGCTCGTACTCGACAACGTAGGCCATCGCTGCTCTCCCGCTGCTGCGGCCAACCGCCGGGCCGCGATGGCCGGCAAAGCTGTTTGGCAAGAATGCCCGATACGAATTCAGGAGGCAAGGGCAAAGACATGGCAGGCGCGCGCAGGCCCATGAAGAAGGAGGCGTCCTGCTCGGGAGGAAGGTCGATGGCGGGAATGCGCGGCGGTTCTTCGATGGCCATCCCCTAACGGCAGAAGCGGTAGCCGCGCGTGTCGAAGTGAAAATGGTTGGCGTGCGGCAGGTTGTAGTCGGGGCCGAGGACGGTGCCGAAATAGTCGCAGCCCGCCGCATGAACGTCGTGCAGGAAGCTGGCCTTGGCCGGCGCGCGGGAACTGTCCCAATCATCGAGGACCGTGATCCGGCGGCCATCGGCCAGCCGGAACGCCGCCACGTCGAAAGCGGAAGCGGTCGCGTGTTCACTGCGCCGCCCGCTCTCCTGATGATAAACATTGCGGCAGGCAAAGCTGCCGAAGTGATCGATGCGGCTGACCGGTTCGCCGAAGTGCTGCCGCGCGAGGGGCTGCAACTGCTGGCGCTCGAACATCAGCCAGCGGACCGCCAGCGGGCAGGTCACCGTGAACGGCGAATTGAAATCGACGCCGGTGCGGCGCAGGCGGACGACGTTGCTCAACGGGCAGCCGGCGACCGGCGTGTAATCCTTCAGGGGCTGATAATCGATCGCCCCGGCGGGGGCCGATTCGAGTACTGCCAGGCACTGTTCGGGAGATGCCTTGAGCTGGTCGAGCTTCCAGCGCGTCACCACATTCAGCGGATGGTCGATCGCGAGCGGCAGCCACGGATTCCAGGCGGGCGGGATGCGTTCCCACAGGCGGCCACGAACGACTCCTGCTGCGATCATGACGAGCAGCAGGATCTTCAGCCAGCGGACAGTGGTCGGACTCAATCAGCGCTCCGGGTGGCATGCAGTCTCGTTGGAGAAAATCCCGCGCGGGCGGTTCCCGGCACCGCCCGGCAAATGTGCCGCCCTCCGGCCGGCCGCTGGAGGCTGCCGCTCGACGAGGTCGCCGGCGAGCGAAATCGGCAAGGGCTGCGACCGGCCAGCGCCGTCGATCGGTCTTGCCCGCGCACCCCTCACCTGATTCAGGTCGATCAGCAATCGCCGGCGCCCTTGCAAAAAATCAAGGATTTCGCTTTTGCCGGCGACTAGAGTCGCCGGCTGGACCGCCAACCGGAAAGCACCTGGTCACCGGCAAGCCAGCAGCGCAGTCGGGAACTCCGGCCGCGCTGGCAGCGGACAAACACCTCAACCCTCAGGAACTGGAGCCACAAGATCATGACTGCAGACAAGACCGACCCGGTCGACGAGATGCCCGACCCAAGTCGCCGCAACTTCCTCAACAGCGCCGCCTTTGTCGGCCTCGCCGGCCTGTCGGTCGGCCTGTCGGGATGCAACAAGGAAGCGGCGCCGCCGGCCACTGCACCAGCCGCAGCCCCGACCCCGGTGGCGGCCGCGCACAGCCCGGCGCACCTCAAGCCGGGTGAACTCGACGCTTACTACGGCCTGTGGTCGGGCGGCCACACCGGCGACTTTCGCGTCCTCGGCATGCCGTCGGGACGCGAGCTGCACCGGGTGCCGTGCTTCGTTCCCGATGCCCTGGTCGGCTGGGGGATCACCAACGAATCGAAGGCGATCATGGGCACCAAAGCCGACGGCAGCCTGCGCTACACCGTCGGCGACACCCACCACACCCACGCCTCGTACAAGGACGGCAACTACGACGGGCGCTACGCCTGGATCAACGACAAGATCAACGCGCGCATCGCGCGCATCCGCCTCGACTATTTCATCTGCGACAAGATCACCGAACTGCCCAACGTCCAGGGCTTTCACGGCATCTTTCCGGACAAGCGCGACCCGGTCGATCCAGCGATCAACTTTACCACCCGCGTTTTCTGCGGCGCCGAGTTCCACACGCCGCTGCCCAACGACGGGCGCGACGCGGACTCGCCCGAGAAGTACCGTGCGCTCTTCTCGTGCGTCGATGCCGAGTCCATGGAGGTGCGCTGGCAGGTGCTGATCGACGGCAACTGCGACCTCGTCGCCACCTCCTACGACGGCAAGCTCGCCGCCTCGAACCAGTACAACACCGAGGGCGGCCATCAGTACGAAGGCATGATGTCGGCCGAACGCGACGCCTGCATCTTCTTCAACGTCGCGCGCATCGAGCAGGCGGTCAAGGAGGGCAAGTCGAAGACCTTCGGCGCCTCGAAGGTGCCGGTGGTCGATGGCACGAAGGCCGCCAATGCCGACCCGAAGACGGCCCTCGTCGCCTACGTGTCGGTGCCCAAGAACCCGCACGGGGTCAACGCGAGTCCGGACGGCAAGTACTTCATCTGCGCCGGCAAGCTGTCGCCGACCGCCACCGTGATCGAGCTGGCAAAGGTGCTGGCCTGGTTCGACGGCAATCTGCCCGAACTCGACAAGGCCATCGTGGCCGAGGTCGAGATCGGCCTCGGCCCGCTGCACACCGCTTTCGACGGCCGCGGCAACGCCTACACGACGCTCTTCCTCGACAGCCAGGTGGTGAAATGGAACGTCGATGCGGCGATCAGGTTTGCCGCCGGCGACCAGGCCGCGCAGTACGTCGTCGATCGCCTCGACGTGCATTATCAGCCCGGCCACATCAACGCCTCGCAGTCGGAAACCATGTTCGCCGACGGCAAGTGGCTGTGTGTCGGTTGCAA
This sequence comes from Candidatus Accumulibacter jenkinsii, assembly GCA_036625225.1. Classification (GTDB taxonomy): domain Bacteria; phylum Pseudomonadota; class Gammaproteobacteria; order Burkholderiales; family Rhodocyclaceae; genus Accumulibacter; species Accumulibacter jenkinsii. The sequence continues at coordinate 98,368 of JAZKUF010000004.1, forward strand.
GTTCTCGAAAGACCGCTTCCTGCCGGTCGGCCCGCTGCACGCCGAAACCGAGCAGCTGGTCGACATCTCGGGGGAGAAAATGGTCCTGGTGGCCGATCATCCGGTGCGTCCCGAACCCCACGATTTCATCATCTTCAAACGCGAACTGCTGCAGCCGAAACAGGTGTACACCCTCGACGAGTTCCCGCTGGCGGTCAAGGATGCCAAGGAAGCCGGTGTCTCCCGCGACGGCAAAAAGGTCACGGTGCGCATCGCTTCGCTCGCGCCGGCCTTCGAACCGCGCGAATTCAAGGTCAGGGTCGGCGACGAGGTGACCATCATCCTGACCAACCTGGACAAGATCGAGGATCTGACGCACGGCTTCGCGATCGAGAAATACAACGTGAACTTCATCGTGAACCCGCAGGAAACCAAGTCGGTCACCTTCAAGGCCGACAGGCCCGGCGTCTTCTGGTGCTACTGCAGCCACTTCTGCCATGCGCTGCACCTGGAGATGCGCAGCCGAATGATCGTCGAAGCGTAAGCCCCTTGCCGGCCATGCACCGATCGATCATGACGGCGCGCGCCCTCCCCGGCCAGGGGCGGGTCGCGCCGGGGAGGGCGTGCTTTGCTGCCCGGTTTGCGGCCTGCTTCGCGGCCTGCTTCGCGGCCTGTTGCGCTCTCCTCGTTGCCGCCCTGCTTCTCATCGCGCCGTCGGCGAGCGCGCAGACGGCTTACGAGGCCCGGCTGCCGGCCGGGATCAACAGCGCGCCGGCGCTCTGCGAGCTCGTTCCCTGTCGCGAGGTGCTGCCCGGCGCCACCGTCTTCTCCGAGCGCAAGGGGCAGCCGCGCTACGTCGAGGGCTTTGCCGAAGACAACGGGCGCCGCACCCTCCTCGGCTACGTCATGCTGTCCACCGACATCACCGACATCCCGGCCTACTCCGGCAAGCCGGTGATCACGCTGATCGGCATCGACACCCGCGGCCGCTTCACCGGCGTGAAGATCCTCAAACACTCCGAACCCATCCTGCTGCTCGGCATCCCCGAGTCGGCGCTGATCCGCTTCAACGAGCAGTACCTCGGCAAGTTCGTCGGCGATCAGATCGAGATCGGCCACTCGCGCCCCGACGAGAACATCATCGGCCTCGACGCCATCTCCGGCGCCACCGTCACCGTCATCACCCAGAACCAGGTGATGATGACATCGGGCGCCGCCGTTGCCCGGCAGGTCGGTCTTCTCCAGGCGACCAGCCGACCGCCGGCGCGCTTCGTCGATGCCGGACGCCGCCTCGACTGGGCGACGCTGGTCAGCGAAGGCGCCGTCCAGCGGCTGACCGTGAAGCGCGAGCAGGTTGGCCTCGCGCGCGACCCGGAACCCTTCATCGACCTCTGGTACGGCTATCTGAACCACCCCGAGATCGGCCGCGCGGTGCTCGGCGAAGACGGCTGGCGCACCCTGATGGCCCGGCTCAAGGAAGGCGAGCACGCGATCTTCGTCATCCGGGGCAGCGGCATCGAATCATTCAAGGGCTCGGGATTCGTCCGCGGCGGGCTCTATGACCGGGTGCAGATCCGGCAAGGTCAGGACGCCTTCACCTTTCGCGACCTCGACTCCCTGAACCTCTACGGCGTGAACGCGCCGGGGGCGCCGGCGTTCACCGAGTCGGCGATCTTCATCATCCGTTCACCGGCCTTCTCGGCCGCCTTCCCGTGGAAATTCACCTTTCTCGGCAACCGCGTCGACCGCGAGACCGGCGTGCGCCACTTTGCCAGCTTCGACAGCGAATACTGGCTCGCCGCGCATTTTCTCGAAGGCGGCCGACCCGAGGTCAAAAAGCCCGACGCCGCCTGGCAGCGGGTGTGGAAGATGCGCGCCGTCGAGATCGGCCTCTTCTCGGCGCTGCTGCTCGCGGTCGGCGTCGTCTATGCGCAGCGCGACCGCCTCACCCGCCGCTCGACGCGCAAGAACAAGTGGCCGGTGAACGCATTCAAGTACCCGGCCTGGATCATCAGTGTCGGTTTCGTCGGTTTCGGGCTGCTCGCGCAGCCGTCGATCACGCAGGTGCTGACCTGGTTCCATTCGCTGCTCTTCCACTGGCAGTGGGAACTCTTCCTGAGCGATCCCTTCATCTTCCTGTTCTGGATCTTCATCATCGTCACCGTCTTCGTCTGGGGCCGCGGCCTCTTCTGCGGCTGGCTGTGTCCGTTCGGCTCGCTCTCCGAACTGCTCTACAAGGTGGGCAGCGCGGTCGGCCTCAAGCGTTTTCAGTTCACGCTGCCGATGGCGCTGCACAACCGGCTCAAATGGATCAAGTACGCCGTCTTCATCGGCCTGCTGGCGGTGTCGATGTTCTCACTGGGTCTTGCCGAGAAACTGGCCGAGGTAGAGCCGTTCAAGACCACCTTCCTCGTCGGGCTGTTCAACCGCAGCGGGCCCTACACCCTGTTTGCCGCCGGCCTGCTCGCCCTGTCGATCTTCACCGAGCGCCCTTTCTGCAAGTATCTCTGCCCGCTCGGCGCGGCGCTCGCGATGCCGACCACCTTTCGCTGGTACGGCCTCAAGCGCAAGCAGGAGTGCGACTCCTGCCACGCCTGCGCCAAGGGCTGCGGCTCGAACGCGATCGATGCCGACGGCCGCATCGACCCGCGCGAGTGCATGCTGTGCCTCGACTGCATGGTGCTCTACACCGACCCGAACGCCTGCCCGCCGCTCTCCCAGGAGCGCAAGCGGCGGACCCGGGCCGGCCTGCCGCTGACGCCGATCGGCGCCGATGGCTACTACATCCCGATCAAGCGGGTGCCCGGCCAGCCGGCGCAACCCTGAGCCGAAGCAGGAGACAATGATGGTCGATCCACGTCTGCCGAGCGATCCGGTACATCCGCCCTACGCGACCGGCGGCGGCGTCCTGCAGCAGCTCGCCGGCGAAGTCTGGGACCACCTGTGGCCGTGGCGTGGCAACGGTTTTCGCGGCCAGCAGGCGCATCAGCGGGCGCTGCAGGCGGCTGGCCTGGCGCTCGCGCTGGCGGCAAGCGTGGTCTGGGTGCTGGCCGCGATGGGCCACCTCCATTCCGGCGTCGTCATCGGCTGGTGGAGCGGCTGGAGCGTCTTCGAAGTCATCGTTCGCCTCGGCGCCAAACCCTACGTCAAGGAAGGGCCCTGGTGGGGCAAGCGTTATCGGCGCGCGAGCCTGATGGACATGATCTGCTACGTCGGTTTCAAGAACCTGCTGATCGGCGCGGCGCTCTTCATCGGGCTCAAATCGACCGGCCTGCTGGTCGTCTGAAGTCGCCACCGCCATGCCGAGCCGCCAGCCCTGCCCGCGACCGACCCCTCAGCGGCCGGCGTGGCAGCCTGCAGCCCTCGCCCACCGCGCCCGGCTCGCCCTCTCCGCCCTCTTCACCCTCTCCGCGCTGGCCGCCCTCGGCTGCCCGGCATCGGTCGCCGCCGCCACCTGGCGCGTGCAGGCCGGCGAATCGATCCAGGCGGCGATCGACCGCGCGGCGGCGGGGGACACGATCGAAATCGAGCGCGCCCGCTACCTCGAGAACCTCCTGATCGCCAAACCGCTGACCCTGCGCGGGCGGCAGCGGCCGACCCTGTCGGGCGGGCTCAGGGGCGACACCATCCGCATCACGGCCACCGACGTCACCATCGACGGGCTGATCGTCAGCGACTCCGGCGACCGCCTGCGCGACCAGAACGCCGGCATCTACATCTTTCCCGGTTCGCACCGCGCCGTGGTGCAGAACTGCGACCTCACCTACAACCTCTTCGGGCTGTGGATCGAAAAGGCCGACGATGTGCGCATCGAGAGCAACCTGATCACCGGCAAGCGCGACTATCCCTCCTCGCAGCGCGGCAACGGCATCCAGCTCTACAACACGCGGCGCGCGCAGATCATCGGCAACAACATCAGCTTCGTGCGCGACGCGCTCTACGTCGATGTCTCGCACGATGCCCTGTTTCGCGGCAACCGGCTGCACCACAGCCGCTACGGAACGCACTACATGAACGCCTACGACAATGTCTGGGAGGACAACGACACCTGGCAGAACCGCGGCGGCCTCGCGCTGATGGAAGTGCGCCGGATCACCGTGCGCAACAACCGCGCCTGGGCCAACTCCGACCACGGCATCATGCTGCGCACCATCCAGGATTCAGTGGTCGAGAACAACATCGTCGCCGGCAACCAGCGCGGCTTCTTCATCTACGACGCCGAATACAACGTCGTGCGCGGCAACGCGGTGATCGACAACGCGGTCGGCGTCCACCTCTGGGCCGGTTCGAAGAACAACGAGGTCGACGGCAACGACTTCATCGCCAACCGCGAACAGGTGCGCTATGTCGGCGCGCGCGACCTGCCCTGGGGCAGCAAGCACGGCAACTACTGGAGCAACTACCTCGGCTGGGACCGCAACGGCGACGGGGTTGGCGACGTGCCCTACGAGGCCAACGACCTGGTCGATCGCCTGTCGTGGCAACATCCGCTGATGAAGCTGCTGCTCGCGAGCCCGGCGGTGCAGACGCTGCGCCTGGTCGGCCAGCAGTTCCCGCTGCTGCGCGCGCCCAGCGTCATCGACCGCCAGCCGCGCATGCGGCCGCAGCACACTGACTGGAGCCCATGGCGTGACCGCTATTTCAGCCGATAAGCCCGCCAGCGAAGCGGTGATCGTCGCGCGCGGCGTGCGCAAGCACTATGGCGCCATCGCCGCGGTCGACGGCGTCGATCTCGATATCCAGCGCGGCGAGCTGTTCGGCCTCATCGGCCACAACGGCGCCGGCAAGAGCACGCTGTTCAGGATGATGCTCGGTCTGGTGCGCCTGAGCGCGGGCGAAATCCGCATCGGCGGCGTCCGCGTCGACGGCGGCGACTTCCGGGCCGTGCGGCGAACGGTCGCTTACCTGCCCGAGAACGTCGTCCTCTACGACAACCTGAGCGGCCTCGAGACGCTGCATTTCTTTACCCGCCTGAAAGGCCTCCCGCCGCAGGCGAGCGCCCCGGCCCTCGCCCGGGTCGGCCTCGCCGACGCTGCCCGGCGGCGCGTCGGCGACTACTCCAAAGGCATGCGCCAGCGGCTCGGCTTTGCCCAGGCGCTGCTCGGCAAGCCGCGCATCCTGTTCCTCGACGAACCGACCAGCGGCCTCGACCCGGAAGCGATCCGCAACTTCTACGCCATCCTGCGGGAGTTGCAGCAGGAGGGGGTGACGATGCTGATCAGCTCGCACATCCTGGCCGAGATCCAGCAGCGGGTCGACCGGCTGGCGATCATGGCGGCCGGCAAGGTGCAGGCCGTGGGCACCGTCCAGGCGCTGCGCGAAACGATGGCGCTGCCGCTGCGCTTCAGCGTGCGGCTGGCGCCGGCAGCGCTGGCGGCGGTGCGCTCGGCGCTCGAAAACCTGCCGGTGAGCGCGATCGAGGCGAGTCATGACCTGCTCACCCTGCACTGCCCGCGACCCGCCAAGATGGCAGTGCTCGCAGCCCTCCTCGCGCTCGGCGACCGGGTGCGCGACGTCAGCGTGCGCGAACCCTCGCTCGAAGACGTCTTCTTCGGCTTTGCGGATTGAGGCGACGATGATCGAGATATCCCAGATCATGGCAATTGCCGGCAAGGAATTCCGCGACCGCATCCGCAATCGCTGGGTGCTCGCGGTGGCCCTGATCTTCACCGCTTTCGCCCTCGTCATCGCCTACTTCGGCGCGGCGCAGCAGGGTGCGGTCGGTTTCCGTTCGATCGAGGTGACCATCGCGAGCCTCGTCAGCCTGGTCATCTATCTCATCCCGCTGATCGCCCTGGTGCTCGGCTTCGACGCCATCGTCGGCGAACGCGAGCGCGGTTCGCTCGATCTCCTGCTGTCGCTGCCGATCACCCGCGGCGAGCTGCTGCTCGGCAAGTACCTCGGCCTCGCGGCGGCCTTGACCTCTTCGACCGTCGCCGGCTTCGGCCTCGTTGCACTGCTGCTCTCGGCGCAGCTCGATGCCGCCGCCCTCTACGACTACGCCGGCTTCATGGCGAGCTCGGTGCTGCTCGGCTGCGCCTTCCTCAGCCTCGCGCTGCTGCTGTCGGTGTTCGCCGCCGACCGCACGCGGGCCTCCGGACTCGCCATCGCCCTCTGGTTCTTCTTCGTCCTCGTCTTCGACCTGCTGCTGCTCGGCGCACTGGTGGTGTCGGGCGGACAGTGGGGCGGCGAGATCTTCCCCTACCTGTTGCTGCTCAACCCGGCCGACGTCTTTCGCGTCCTCAACATCTTCACGCTCGACGACGTCCGCACGCTCTACGGCCTGGCAACGGTCTTCCCCCCGGCCCTGGCAAGACCCTGGCTGCTCGCTCTCGTGATGTTCGCCTGGATCGTGCTACCGCTGGCCGTCGCCACCTGGCGCTTTCGCCGATAAACCCCGGCCGCCTTTTTCTGGAGACAAACCATGTGCGCAGATCACCCCAGCCTCAACCGGCGCCGCTTCCTGCTCGTCAGCGCTGCCAGCGGCCTGCTCGCCGCCTGCGGCAGCGGCAAGGAGAGCGATCGGGCGGCGGTCACCGCCAGGGAAATCGACGCCGGCACCAGCTGCTCGCTCGACGGCATGCTGCTCGCCGACTATCCCGGTCCGAAAGCGCAGATCCATTACGCGGGCGTCACCCAGCCCGACTGGTTCTGCGACACGGTGGAGATGTTCTCGATCTTCCTGCGCCCCGAGCAGGCGCGCCGGATCGTCGCCCTCCATGTCCAGGACATGGGCCGGGCCGACTGGGAGCAGCCACGCGGGCACTGGATCGACGCCCGCATTGCGATCTACGTCCACGGCTCGAAACGGCTCGGCTCGATGGGACCGACCCTCGCCTCTTTCGCCACCGAAGCCGATGCCCGCGCGTTTGCCGAAAGCCACGGCGGCAAGACCCTGCGCTTTGGCGAGGTCACCCTCGAAATGGTCGCGCTCGACGGCGGCGCCCTGCACGACCAGCGAATGTAGAAACCCGCCCGGCTGACCGGGCGGGCTGACGGCGCCGGCTGACGGCGCAGAGGCTTACTGCGACTTGTCAGCCATGTAATCCACCGCCGCCTTGACCTCGTCGTCGGTGAGCGTAGAGGCGCCACCGCGCGGCGGCATCATTCCCTTGGCGCCGGTAAATCCCTCGATCGCGTGTTTGTAAAGAACATCCCGGCCTTGCGCGATGCGCGGCCCCCAGTCGGTCTTGTCCCCCGGCTTCGGCGAACCGGCCACCGCGGCCGCATGACACATGGCGCAGGTTCTCTTGTAAACACTCTCGCCAACCGCATTGGCGACTGGCGCTGGCGCTGCCGCCAGCGGCGGTGCAGCGGCAGGCGGAGGCGCCGCGGCTGGCGGTGGCGCCGCGGGCGCCGGAGCGGCCGCAGACGGAGGCGCAGCCGGTGCCGACGCCGCCGATTTGTCCGAATCCTGGCGGCCACAACCCGCAAGAAACGCCGCCAGCAGCGCGACGACCAGCAAAGGTGTCTTGTTCATCAGCCTTCTCCATATATCAATGAGATACGAACGAACGGACGAGAGCCTTCCCGTCCGGTGATGGGCGGATGCTACCGAGAGCAGCAGCCGGTTTAATTGACCCGGATCAAAATTGGCCATGTTCGACGGGGAGAACGCTTGGCAATTACCTCCTTCGCCGCCAGGGCCACGGAAGAGCATCAGCCGCCCAATGAATCATGGACAGGTGCATGGCGCGGAATATCCACCCGACGCGGAATATCCGCACGAGCCGGGATCCAGACGGCCCGGGATATCCACACGACGCCGGATATCCACTTGACCCGGGACAACCGCACGGCCCGTGATCCACACGACCGGGGATAGCCGCGCGGCCCGTGCTCCACACGGCGGGGGATATCCGCGCGGCCCATGATCCGCACGACTGTAGGAGCCCGATTCATCGGGCGATCCATCAAACATGAAAGAAAGACCAACCGCAAGCCAGACCGCTCCCGAGCTTCAACGTGCCAGCGCGTTCTCCAGAGCCTTCTTGCAAAGTAAAAGCAACACGCTTTTTGCCTGCTATCAGGTCGATGCGGAAACCCGCCTCTCCACGGCAAGGTGCGTGAGAAGCGACTCGACCTCGCGCGCGCAAATTTCATGAGGGTGCCGATGGTGGTGGAAAAGGATGAAGCGTCGAATCGTCGGCTCCAGTCGCTATAGCCCTACTCCGTCCACATGCTATAGTGCTGCATCGAATGCGGTCGCCAAGCTGTTCAAGCAGCCTCCGGGAGTGGCAAAGCCGGGAGGGCATTGAAGCAGTTGCAGGAAATCTTAGGGGACGGAGGTCCATGCGCCGCACCATCCTGTTTTATCTGGAATTGGTATCACTGCTATTAAGCTATACAGCATATCGACGCAAAGAGTTGCGGCGAATAGGATTGCTACTTCACGGTATGCACATCCACTAACTCAGTCGACTGATCTCTGATGTTACTGCCCCCTCTTTTAGACCCTGCTAAATTGTTCTTCTTCATTAATGCCAACGAGGACCTGTATCCTAGCGACCTTCACGAGCTAGAAGCACTTTTCGCTCTTCCGGGTAACCCAGAGCTCCGCGCAGACAACGTTCATTTCATTCTTTGCCTTTTGCACGATTGTGTTTCCATGGATTTTGAGCGGTACATAAATGACGTATTTTTGCCTTGGACTGGCTTGAAGCGTAGAACATCAATCCATCGCGAACGTATCCTTCAAGAGTTTTCACGAATCGGCCAATTTAGCGCCGGTTCTCCTGAGAATATGGCGCATCTGGTGCAACTATACAGAAATATAGTTTCCGACCTTTTTGATCCATACCTGACATTAATTGTCGCTAGTTATCAATTCAAACACGGGTCGTTTACCAATATCGATAATGCGAACTTGGCACGTGGGGAGCGCAACAAGGTTGAGTACATTTCGGCACGAAATGAGTGTGGGCGGATGCTAATCGGTTACGATGGGCGAGTCCGCAACGCCATTTCTCATTCAGGCTCCCACGGCGTTACTTACAGAGAAAATGAGATCGTCTTTCGTGACATATCGCGGAGCGTTTCAAGTCGCGTGACTATGGTGACTTGGACTGTAGCCGAATTGGAGAAGCGGATTGTCGACCTGTTCGAGTGCATCATCTCGATTGACGCAGTGGAAAACGTTTTTGGAATCGATTGTCTAGATGGAATAGTTGGAAACGCAAAAACTCTTCTACAGTTTCTTTTATTTCATTCAGACCTAAATGAAAGGCAACGACTCTCGGCTCGCCTAGATTCGGCATATGCAGCTGTACGCGAGAACTCTTCGCTTTCGACAGAAGAGAAAATTGAAAGATTGGCACCGATAATCTTTTTCCACTGTGGTGCGCGCAAGATGCCTGTTACATCCTTATCCGTCACTACCCATCAGGAAGTGCTGTCTATTCTTATACCGATAAGTGGTAGCCTCTTGGACGATAGCGCACTGATTGATAGAGCAATGGAAATGATGCGGTACGGTGTATTGGCTCAAACCATTTTCCAGAATCTCTTTTCAAGTTACCGAACAATAGAAGTGGTGGGTGAAAACAATGCGTCTCGGCTTGAAGTAGTTAGCGGAGCCGGCCTGTTAAAGGACTACTGTGATGAAAAAGCTGGGCTCGTAGATCTGCTGAATGATTCTGCCTTCTTTGAAGCTGGGAGGCCGATTTTGATACAGATCGACTTCGCCGCACTTAGTGACGCTGAGAATAGCTCACTTAATGAACCATTCCCGCGCTACAAGGCCAATGACACTGCAGACCATACTCTTTGCCGAGGAATGCATAACCCATCATTCCAAGGACGGCCCCGATAAAACCGTGTTGCGCCCCTGAATTCAAACGTAGGGCATCATGAAGATCCGCACCATTAGCAGCAAGAAGGAGGTGCATCTCCTGGTAGATGCCGTCACCCGATCAGCCGAACGAGCTCTTGAGCAATTTGCGAACATTAGCTCAGGATCACAGGGCCTACAGGCGCTCTGGTCGATGAAGTTCTCTCAAATCGGCTGCGATCCATTGGATGCGGATTCGCCACTCAACCTGATCGAACAATTGAATCAGACGTTCACGTATCTGGCCACTGCGAAGGCACTTGAGTTGTTACTGAAGCTTCACCCGGAGCGTGCACCATTTACGGTCAATCTCGGTACAAGTTCGGGGTCGGACATTGAATCAACCAATGGGGGAGGCTTGGCGGCTGAGGTCTTCGCAGCAGTGAGCATTTCGAGCAACCGCAAGCTGGCGAAAGACATAGCCAAAGTGAGCCAGACTGACGCTCAATTGAAGCTTGTTTTCTTCATGTGTCCCGGCTACGAGCAAGGCCGGCAGCGCAAGCTTGATCGTGGCGGCGTCGAAGTTTGGTCTGTGGGTGGCCAGCTATGACGCCCAACTCGGCGGCCGGTTACGTGACACGTTGGGCCTCTTCAATGGATTCGCCATGAAACGTAAATCCGACGTTCAGCTTTTCAACCGATTGAAGTACCGCTGTCCTCCAGTGGCGCTTTATCTTGAGGACATTACACAGATCGTTGAAGTCCTGGACAATAGAGGCGCTCAGTACTCCATATCGGACACTGAATATGATTATGAGTCACTGGAGAAGATCAGATCGAACCGCGGTGAAAAGGTAAAGGGGCTAGCAATCACGGCCCGTTTCGAAGGCGCCTACGATTCACTTACCCTTGAGTTTGAGCGGGGGGCAATATTCCTCCGCTCGAACAAGTCTGAAAAACTCATTGTTCTGTGGCATGAAATTCGGGACATCTTATCCAGGCGAGCGCCTTGGTATCTTCGTCTCGTGTGTTGGCCTCCCATGCCATATCTCGCCTTCGCGGTGGTATTTTTTTGCCAAAGCAGCCCGAGTTGTTGGTTGCTTTCCCAACTAAGGCGTATTGGTTGCAGTGGGTTATTCCGGTCATTTTTCTTCTTGCTCTGCTTTCAGCATCGGCTACCCTATGGCAGCCAGTACTGCATTTGAAGAAGGAACACGAACTGGAAAGCTTCTTCGGGCGCAATGCTGAAAGACTAATTGTCGGTTTTATTGGGTCGATTTTCGGCGCAGTCGCGAAGGTCATCTTCGACAAGCTTTTCACATGACCCAAATTTGCGCTGCGAGGCCCAACCCATCAATCCACTGGACGCTGCGCGACAAAGCCGCGCGGCGCCGGTGATTTCAGACGTAGGGTTCTCCCGTGACAACGCGCACCAACTTCGTCTTCGTCGATTTTGAGAATGTCCAGCCAAAGGACATTAACCTGCTCAAGGACGGGCCGTTCAAGGTCAAAGTTTTTCTCGGAGCCAACCAATCAAAGATTCCCATTTCGTTAGCTGCCGCCCTTCAATCGCTGGGTGACAACGCCGAATACATCGTTCTCGAAACGGCCGGAAACAATGCTCTCGACTTTCACATTGCCTATTACATCGGTGCTTTGTCGGTGAGCGAACCGGCCGCCTTCTTCCATGTCATCTCGAAAGACACAGGGTTTGATTCGCTGCTGAAATATCTCAAAGGGAAAAAGATCTTTGCCCAGCGATCTGTTTGCATTGCCGACATTCCCTATTTCAAGCCCGTGCTTCCTGCCACGCCAGATGCCCAAGTCGAAGCCGTCATTGCAGACCTCATTCGTCGCAAAGAATCGAAGCCAAAAACACAAAAGACCTTACTGAGCACCCTCCATGCATTGTTCAAAAAGGAGCTTCCCGAGCAACAGCTGGCCGCATTGTTTGCTGCGCTGTGCAAGCGTGGCGTCGTCAAGGTGGAGGGAAGCAATGTGTCCTATGCCCTGCCAACCGAACCCTAAAATGGCGGTCGACCTCGCGCCCTTCGGTCGCCGTACGCTGCGCGATGGAGCAGCGGGCAGCGCCTTGATCACCCTTCCGGCCTCCTGCCGGACGTTCGCCAGATCGCCCGATGAATCGGGCTCCTACAGTGGTCGTGTGGATCACGCGGCTTGCTCCTGTAGGAGCCCGCTTCTTCGGGCGACAGGTGCCTGGCGGAATAGCGGTGGGCCGGAGCGATGATCAAGACCCCGCACAGCGCCGGCCACCTTGAACCTTGACCCTCAGAAAGGACACCCATGCGATACCAAGGCAGGATCACCGAATGGAAGGACGACAAGGGCTTCGGCTTTGTGGCGCCGAATGGCGGCGGCCCGAGGGTGTTCGTCCATATCAAGTCATTCTCGAACCGGCAGCGCCGACCGGTCGGTGACGAGCTGGTCACCTACGAACTTACCGCTGATTCGGGCGGCAGACCGCAAGGGGTGAACATCGCATTCGTTGGCGACCGCTCATCGTCGCCGCCGGCAATCGCGCCCGGCCCCGGGCTGCTGGCATTGAGTTTCGCAGTCGTCTTCCTCGTATTCATGGCGGGGGCAGTGGCGGTGGGCAAGTTACCTTTTCTGGTGCTCATCGCATACCTTGTGGTGAGCTGTGTGGCATACCTGGCTTACGAGTTCGACAAAGCTGCGGCGCAGAATGGGCAGTGGAGAACGCAGGAGAGTACATTGCACCTCTTCAGTTTGCTGGGTGGGTGGCCGGGTGCCATGCTTGCCCAGAAAAGACTTCGCCACAAGACGCGCAAGCAATCGTTTCAGCTGACGTATTGGGCGACGGTGGTACTGAACTGCGCTGGCCTGGGTTGGCTGCTTTCGCCATCAGGGATGCGCATCATCAAGACCGCCCTCGGTATCGCTTGAGGGCTGACGCCACGCTGGGCCTTTTTCGCGCATCCGGAACGGTCAATCATGCCCACAAGAAGCCGCGCAAACTGAGGGCCGCTGAACTCAAGCGAGACTTTGACCGGATATTCACCGCGCAGGTTACGAAGCAGGTCCTGGATCAGGATCCTGCGGACCTGTTCGAAAACGCGCAGGGCGTCATGTTGGGTGACGGCGCGGTCTGGGCGGCGGGGGTCTGCGGTGTCCTTCCGGCAAGATTGCATGAAATCGCTGGACGTCCTTGGTAAGGTTGGCTGCGAATTCAACCTGAAGAGGAGCGGCAGATGGACAACCTGGAGAAGGTGGCGGCAGTAGGTTCTGGCGAGAGCCTGGCGGAGGTACGGGAGCGGTTCAAGGGCTGGCGTGAAACGCGGGGACGCGGGGAGCACATTCCTCGATCGTTGTGGGCGGCGGCGGTTGGCATCGCACGAGAACACGGCCTGCACGTCACCGCGCGGGAACTCCAGCTGAATTATGAAGGGTTGAAGCGGCGCCAGCAGGGGCAGGCCGGGGGGGCGCTCGGGACCAGGGGAAATGAAACCCGGTTCGTCGAATTGACGGTGTCGCCCGCCCAGGAGCCCGTCGCTCAGCGCCTCTGCGAGTGCACGATAGAACTCGAGAACCCACGCGGCGCCAAGATGCGGGTGGAACTCAATGGCCCGGGCCTGGCCGGTCTCGCCGGCCTGTGCAGCGCCTTCTGGTGCGCCGCATGATCCAGATCACGCCGCACATGCGTCTCCTGGTCGCGGTCGAACCGATCGATTTTCGGGCCGGCATCGATGGGCTGGCCGGCATCTGCCGGCAGCGCCTGGCGGCCGATCCGTTCAGCGGCGGGCTGTTCATCTTCCGCAACCGCGCACGGACAGCGATCAAGATTCTGGTCTACGATGGCCAGGGTTTCTGGCTCTGCCAGAAGCGTCTGTCGAGTGGCCGGTTTGCCTTCTGGCCCGATGGTACGGCGCCGCTCCAGCCGCTTCAGGCTTGCGAGCTGCAGGTGCTGCTGATGGCCGGCGACCCCACGCGGACCCGCGCGGCGCCGGCCTGGCGCCGCCTCGCGGCGTAGGGTCGCCAGCGCTCAGGTGATTTCAGGAAATTCCTCTACCCGCCAAGCCGAGGAAGCAGGCGGCCACAGGCGGATGCATCTACCCGCTTCTCCACGATTAGGCAGAATACCGGTACGAGGTTTGTTGGAAATCGCCTCAGGTGGCGGCAAGTTGCTGGTGGTAATTCCAGGGCAGCCACTGCGCCGCCTGGGCCAGCACCTGGCTGACGTTTTTGTGCAAGGCCTGCAGATAGGCGAACGGATTGACCCGACAGAGCTCGCACGTATGGATCAGGCTCATGTAGACGTCCCCCACCTCGGCCCCCTTCGGGGTCTTGTAGAACATCGAATTCTTGCGATGCATGATCGCCCGCTTGAGTGCCCTTTCGGCGAGGTTGTTGTCCAGGGGGGCGCCGGCCTGGCGTAGAAAGAGCGTCATGCCGTCCCAGTGCTTGATCAGATAGGTCAGGGCCTTGCCCAGACTGCTGTGCGGCTCGACGAGCGACTTCGCGAACTGATCCCCGATCCAGTCACGCATGGCCTGCATCGGCGGGCCGCTGTGTTCCTGGTGGTAGAGCAGGCGCTCGTCGGGCGACATCGCTTTCGCCTGGCAATGCGCCTCGTGGGCATAGACCTGGGCCAGGGTCTCGATCACATAGCGGCAGTGCTCGGGGAAATGCGGCACCAGATCGACAAAACGGCGGCGGCCATGAGCGATGCATTTGCCGATGATCGTCGCGAACTCGCCGACGAAGTTGCTCGCGAGCGCATCGCTCATCTGCATCGGGATTGCCAGCCCCGGCTCCCGCTTCGCGAGGACCGCCGAGAGGTTCTGCCCGGCGTGGGGGTGACCGGTGAAATACAGCGCCACGTGCTTGCCCTCATCGAGCACGGCGACGATGCTGGAAGTATTGATCGCCTTGCGCTTCGCTTCCAGGCTGGCGGCTTCGATCTGCTTCCTCTCGGCGATCAGCGACAGGATCTTCATCGGGGTGTCGTCGCAGTGCAGCAGATCAGCCTGTCCGGCCTCGCGAATCAGCTCGTCGAAGACGGCGCGCGGCGCCGGTACCGCCTGAGAGAGGATGTCCCACTGCGTCGAATCCGGTAGTGGCACGTTGAGGCTCGCCTGCAGCCCTTCGATGCGATGGAACGGCATCCCGCTGCCGTAGCGCAACTGGGCGAGCAGGCTCGCACAGCTGGGGTCATATTTCGACGCGCAGACGCCTTCGGGCAGCGGCGCCACGTAGGTCGTCTCGCACATCCGGCAGCGCAGGGTTTCCAGGCGGTAGATCGTGGCGTCAATCGGTGGCTGGCCGACCACTTTGACGACGATGCGGGGAGGCGAGGCATAGACCTTGGCCTGGTCGCAGTTCGGGCAGGGATCGCCGGCCTTCAGACCCGGAAGCTTCACTTCGATGACCTGCGAATCGACATACTTCGCCGCGCTATTGCGGCCGTGGCCTGGCTTCGGGGGACTCGCTTCGGCGGGCGCGGTCTCTCCGGCCGCGGTCTCTCCGGGCGCGGCCGCATCCGCAGCGGCGGGTATTTCGTCCGTCTGGGGGAGCGGCTTTAGGAGATGGCGTTTGCTCTCGGTCGGGGCGCCGAACACCATCTGTCGAAAACGCGCCAGCGAGAGCTTCGTGTTCTGCAGGGCCTGCATGACGAAGACAAAGGTCGAGAGGATCTGGCTGAGCCGGGCGTACTGCGGGGCCGGAAACACCGGTTTCGCGAGGGCCAGCAGTTCGTCGATCTGCGCTGGCGTGACATCGACCTGTTCAGGCGGTTTCTTCATGCGAGCGCTGATCGCCGCGGGCGACAGTCCTTGACCCACGGATAGCCCAGGTTCCACCCTTCACACCCCGGCTTCGACCCGGTCTTGCGACTCGACGCCGGATGATCGGCGATCGACGGGCGGATGAAGACGAGATCGTCTTCGGAAATCTGCCGGTGTCGGTCCCTCGGGGGCGTGTGCATGTGCCGCACCATACCCGATTTGAGCGTGGAACGTCAGCTGAAAGTGCAAATATTTGATCGCGGGAGGCTTCCGGCGGCCTTGTCCAGGGCGTTTTGCAGCTTTGCCGGAGGGACACGGTCTGCGAGAACCGGAGGGGTCAGAAGCCCAGCTTGCTCATCCTCGTCGTCAACCTGCAGGCGAAATAAACACGCGCTCAGTAGTGATACCGAAGCTGCGCGATCGAGAGCGCATCCTTGTCCGCTTTATAGACCATCCGATGTTCCTCGGTGATCCGACGCGACCAGAATCCTGCCAGCGCGTATTTCAACGGCTCGGGCTTGCCGATGCCCACGAACGGGTCACGCATGCAGGCAGTGATCAACTCATTGATCCGCTTCAGGACCGCTTTGTCCTGCCGTTGCCAGAACAAGTAGTCTTCCCAGGCCTCGTCCGAGAAGATCAGCTTCACTTGGCCAGTTGCCGTTCTTTGCCCTTGCCCTCCGCGAGCGCGGTGACGGATGACAACAGCCGCCTGGCGTTCTCTGGACTGCGAAGCAGGTAGGAAGTCTCTTCCATGGACTTGAAGTCCTCCAGGGAAAGCATGACCACGGCTTGCTGGCCAGCGCGCGTGATGATCATGGGCTCGTGGTCCTGGCAAACCTTGTCCATCGTGCTAGCCAGGCTGGCACGCGCCGCCGAGTAAGTCATGGTGTTCATCGAAGCACCTTTCAGTATGTACAGCTTATTGTACCCTGAGCAAGGCAGCGAGGAGATGATGCGATGGCCGTCGGGAGGCAGAAAGCCGGAATGGCGCGCTCGACAAAAACCTTTCGGCAGCGCGTGCGGCCGGACCGGCCACAGCCAGTACACGCCGCCCACGGCCCATTCTTCGATCCTCACCTGACGCGGAAAGTCGCAACGGTCGCCGTTCAGCGCGGCGACGCAGCGCCAGCGAAGTCGTCCAAGTCGTCAATGTTGTTAAAGCCATCAAAGTCGGCGGGCCGGGCGGGGAGCAGCGCGGCGGCCGCCTCGCGGTCGAGCAGGGCGCGCTTGCGCTCGATCCCCCAGCGATAGCCGCCCAGGCTGCCATCGCGGCGGACGACGCGATGGCAGGGGATGGCGACCGCCAGCGGGTTCGCGGCGACGGCGCTGGCGGTGGCGCGCACCGCGCGGGTCGCGCCGATCCGCTCGGCAAGATCGCTGTAGCTGACCGTCTGGCCGGCCGGCACCTGGCGCAGGACTTCCCACACCCGGCGCTGAAAAGCCGTGCCGCGGATGTCGAGCGGCAGTTCGAGGCCGCAGGCGGGCGTTTCGACGAAACCGACGACGCGGGCGATCCATTGCTCGAAATCGGCGTCGCCGCCGATCAGCCGGGCCGCCGCGAAACGGTCCTGCAGATCGCGCACCAGCGCCTCGGGGTCATCACCCAGGAGGATGGCGCAGATGCCGCGTTCGCTCTGCGCGACGAGGATCGCCCCGAGCGAGCATTGACCGACCGCGAAACGGATTTCGCTTTTCGCGCCGCCGCGGCGGTAGCTGCCCGGTGTCATCCCGAGCAATCGGTCGGACTCTGCATAGAAGCGCCCGCTCGCGTTGTAGCCGGCGTCGTAGATCGCCTGCGTGACCGAGCGCTTCCCTGCGAGTTTGCGTCGCAGGCGCTCGGCGCGCTGTGCGGCCCCATAGGCGTACGGCGTCACGCCGGTGATGGCGCGGAACAGGCGCTGCAGATGCGAGGCGCTCCAGCCGGCGCGCGCGGCGAGTTCGGCGAGGCTCGGCAGATGGTCGGACGCTTCGATGAAGCGACACAGTTCGGCGACGGTTTCGGCCTGGGTGGCGGCGAGGGAGGGCTGGTCGGGGCGGCAGCGGCGGCAGGGACGAAAACCGGCAGCTTCGGCCGCCGCCGGGCTGGCGTGGAAGCGGACGTTTTCGGGTCTGGCGAGGCGCGACGGACAGCTCGGTCGGCAATAGACGCCGGTCGTCGCCACCGAATAGACGAAGCGTCCTTCGGCGTCGGCGTCGCGGGCGATGAGCGCCGCCCAGCGCGGATCGGCGAGGGTCGCGCTCAGGGCGTCGGCAGTAGCCGTGGCGTTCTTCGGCATCATGGCGGGTTCTCCTGTGGCGATTGGGTCAGGCCACCATCGTCGGCCTGCCGACGAAGAAAAACACCCCGCATCCTGCTTTCGAATCCCGAAAATTCAGGAACGGACGACCTGCAGCGCGAAGGTCCGCAGGCCGCCGAGCAGCATTTCGATCGCCATGGCGACCAGCACCAGCCCCATCAGGCGCTCCAGCGCCATGACGAAGCGCTCGCCGGCAATGCGCTGGATGCGCTCGGCCAGCACCAGGACGACCGCGCAGACCGCCATCGTCACGCACAGCGCGCCGATCCATTCGAGCCGCCGGTCGGGCGCCTGCGAGACCAGCAGGAGCACGGTGGCGAGCGCCGAAGGCCCGGCAATCGCCGGGATCGCCAGCGGCACGATCAGCGGTTCGCCGACGACATCGATCGTTTCCGCTTTCGCCGGCGGAAAAACCATGCGCAGCGCGATCAGGAACAGGATCACGCCGCCGCCGATCTGCAGCGACAGCTCGCTCAGGTTCATCAGCTGCAGAAAGCGCTGCCCGACGAACATGAACATCAGCAGCAAGACAAAAGCGATCAGCACCTCGCGCAGGATCACCCGCGACCGCCGCTGCGGCGCCACATGGCGCAGGGCATTGGCGAAGATCGGGATGTTGCCGATCGGGTCGGTGATCAGGATGAGCAGGATCGTCGCCGAGGCGAAGGTATAGTTCATGGCGTCCGGGTCGGTTGGGCAACACGCAGCGCTTCGTGCCGGGGCAAGGGGTCGGGCAACTTCTCGGCAGGAGGGCGGCGCATCGGCACAGGATAACAGGCTGGCACCATTTTTTGCCGCTCGGCGGGGCGGCAACAGCCCTTTCAGTCTTGGACCCGTTGTGGGACAGGTCGGGAAAAACCCATCGACCAAGGGTTGCTCCGCGCCTGCGCGCCTCCGCGTGACTCCTCCGGACGGTGGAAAATGGCGGCGGTCTTTGACTCCTGCGACCCTGCCGACTAAAGTTTGCCCGGAAAGACTTTATCGGCCGATCGCTTTTTTGCTGCGGCCGGGAGGAGAAAGGGGCTGCCAATGGCAAGCAGGCGTTTCCTCGCAGTCGCTTCGGCGAATACCCGGCGGAGCAGGCTCTTCGACGACGGCAGCCATGCGCTGTTTGCCGGACAACGCCCCGGCATCATCGAGCCGCCGGTTCAGATGTTTCACAACGGCCTCCGGGTGGGTTCTCCAAAGGCACGATTCAACGCACTGGAAACCTACGATCGCGTGTCGGGAACGCGCAGCTACCCATTGACGGCGGTGAACCTGGTCGCGAATTTCCACTATCGCCTGACCTACCAGCAGGCGAACGGCGGCAGCGCTCCTCTCGGGACGAGCGTCATCGTCACCCCTTCCTACCGGACGGAGAACGGGCTGTGCCTGATCCCCGCAGCAAGCCACTGCGAACTCGTCACCGGCGCCGCTGAGCGCTATCAGGTGGTCAGCCGGGGTCTCTTCGCTAGCGGAGCACAGGTGACGAGTCGCAGCGCATTTCCCGCGCCCGTGGTCGGCGAGTCGCGCGCCATGCTGACCATCGGCTTCGCTGCGCCGGCCGGGATCCGGCTGGCAGGCGGCGCGCCTTTCGTCGGCAACGACCGCTTCCGGTTATTGACGCTGTCGTCGATGTTCTCATCGGCGACCGTTTTCGATGCCAATCTGCTGCGCTATGAAGGAGCGGACGGCGTCATCCGGACGTTCGCCCTCAAGGACGCGACCCCGCGCGCTGCGCATCTTTTCCCCCGGCCGGTCGCCCTCGGCTCGTGGTTCGAGCTGATCAAGACGCCGGGGTCGACCTGGTTCCCCGACAGCCCGTCGCTGCGGGTGGCAATCGTCGATGCGGCCGGTTTGCGCCTCGGGCTGCAGGGCTTCCTCGCGGCGACGAAGAATGCCAACCATGACTCCTTGTCGGTCTGGCTCGAATGGCCGGCAGCGCCGGCAGTGATCAGCGCCGCGACGGTGTTCACCGCGCGCTACATCCTGACCTGCGGGAAAGGTGCTGCTGCAGGCACGCTCGCCGCAGTGCGGGCATTGACCGCAACGACGCCATGAGATCGCCGACCCTGCTGCAGGTCGCCGAAGACGATCCGGCGGCGGTTCGCAGTGAACTGATCCACGCCAGCCGCATCGAGGGCGGCGCGCACGTGATCATGGAAGCGGCGACGAGCGGCACGCCGGTGCTCGCCGCGACCATCGACGGCAATTTAATAAGCGCTGGGCGTGGTCAGCGCGTCGGCCGGCCAGTGGTTCTCGAACAGCACCTGCGTCAGGTCGATGCGCTTGCCCCAGCCGGTGTCCTCGAACAGCGGGCGCGGGTAGAAGGCCGGCACGTGGCCGATGCACAGGATGCCGAGCGGGTGGGCGCCGGCCGGCAGGCCGAGCAGTTCGCCGAGCGCCTGCGGATCGAAGAACGACACCCAGCCGAGCCCGACACCTTCGGCGCGCGCCGCCAGCCACATGTTCTGGATGGCGCAGCCGACCGACGCGATGTCCATCTCGGGCAAGGTTCGCCGGCCGATGATGTGCTGCTCGCGGCCCGGCATCAGCGTCACCACCAGCACCTCGGCGCAGTCGCGCAGGCCTTCGATCTTGACCGTCAGGAATTCGTTCTGGCGCGAAGGAAGGGCCGCTGCCGTGCGCTGGTGTTCGCTCGCCACCTGCGCCTGCAGGGCCGTTCGCAGCGCCGGGTCGCTGACCCGGATGAAGCGCCAGGGCTGCATGTAGCCGACCGACGGCGCCAGGTGCGCGGCGAGCACCAGGCGCTCGATCAGGCCGTCGGGCAGCGGCTTCGCGGCGCCCGGAGGCAGGAAGTGGCGCATGTCGCGGCGTTCGCGCAGGACGCGCCAGAGGGCTTCGATTTCGGGGTCGCTGTAGCGATGAGAATCAGCTGGCATGGTGGAGACTCAGGAAAAGTCGGCGCTCCCGATGAAACCTTTGCGCCTCCGGTCGGGGAAGCGAGGCGCCCGGAGCGCGTCGAGTATACGTGGAAGCCTCTTCGCTTAGCGCGCTTTCTTGCGGATCGGCTGGCCGCCAGCCTTGCCGAACGGCGCTGTCCGAACCCGCAGCGGTGCCGGGCGACAGCCGCGAAAATGGCACATGCTGTATATTTCCGGCTGGTGACCTCAGGGAGCTCAGCGTGGAACACACGGCGGAAACGGTGGCGATCTACTGGGATTTCGAGAATCTTCATGCCAGCCTGATCGATCAGCAGTACGGAACGGGGACCTACGAGAACAGCCGCTTCCGGCCGCAGGAAGAGATCGTCAACATCTCGACGATCATGGAGTTTGCCTTGTCGGTAGGTCCGATCGCCATCAACCGCGCTTTCGCCAACTGGGTGTCCTTCAACCGCTACCGGATCCAGCTGCTCGAGTCGGCGATCGAACTGATCCAGGTTTTTCCGCCCGGGGCGAACGCAAAGAACGGCGCCGACATCAAGCTGTGCCTCGACGTCATGGACGACATGATGCGCTTTCCGCACATCAGCACGATCATCGTCGTCGGCGGCGACAGCGATTACATGCCGCTCTCGTACAAGGTCAAGGCGGCCGGACGAACGCTGATCGGCATCGGCAGCGAACGGTCCACCAATCGCCACTGGGCCCGCAGCTGCCATGAATTCAAGTTCTACGAAGCCCTGCTGAACCCGACCCCGGCGGCCCCCTGCCCGGCAGCAGAGCCGCTCCCGACAGCCGACCCGACGGACGACCCGATGCCACCGATCGAGCAGTCGGAGGAGTTGCAGGAGTCGGAGAAGTTACGGCAGTCGCAGCAGTCTGCGAACGAAGCCAATCCCCCGCTTACCCCGGCCGAAGAGGAGGAACTGGGCGAACTGCTGGTCATCGCCGTCAGCCCGGAAGCCCGGCAGCAGGCGGCGCGTGAACTGGTGACCAAGGCAATCACGCGCCTGTCGCAGACGCGAGGGGAGAAATGGATCCAGAAAGCCCGCTTGCGCCCGTTCATCCAGCGCATGGATCCGACGTTCAATGAAGCGAGCTTCGGCTTTCGCAGCTTCATCGAAATGGTGGCCTCGATGAGCGACCTCGTCGAATCGCGCAAGGGTAAATTCGACCACGAACTCCGCTTGCGCGACAGCGCGACCTCGCCTGATCAATGACCGTCAGGCTGGTCCTCAAAACGGGTAGGTGGCCATCGGCAACGGCATCAGGCGATCTTGTTGCCATTGGCGTCGCGCTGATGGACGCGCTGGCGCGCCCCATCGATGTCGGCGACGGTCAAGCCGCAACCCTTCTCCCAGACACAGGCCGAGACTGTAGAGCGTGAGAAGAAGACGCGATAGCTGAGTATCCGTGTCGCCCTGAAAATCCGCTCGGCCTCTTCGACGGTGACGCTGTCCGGCAGCCGCTGCGCCCGCGGCGGCTGGACCAGTCCCGGCGCCACCCAAGGCTCCTTCGGCACGTGCTCGTGGTAAAACTTGAGCCCGTAGAGATCGAGCTTGATCGAACTCCAGGAGTGCGTCTCGCTCAGGTCGGAAAAGTCATTCAGCAGGTCGGCATCGGTCAGATCGTCGATCTGATGATCGAAGTAGTCTCCCGCCCGGCGAATGGCGCGCGAATACGCCTCGATCGCCTTCGGCTGCAAACTTTTGAGCTTCAAGTGCTTCTGAGCCGAAGTTTAACAAGCCTGAAAAAGCATCTTCCTTAATCAACCGCTTGCGGTCTAAAAAAAGCTCGAGTGGCACTACACGCCGGTGATTTGGATTCAGATGATCAGTTTTCTGGTTCCTCCTGGTGCGCAGTTGAGCCCCAGCGCCTGGTAGATCGCCATCAGCTCGGGCTCGGCGACGGTCGCTTTGCGCACATGCAAGGAGCGCCCGTCACGCTGGGTAAAGGTCGCCGTGACCCGGCGCTGTACCGAGAGGATGTCGCGCAGGGTGGCCCAACTGTCGGTTATTCCCGCCGCCTTGAGCTTGACCCGCAGGAACTGGACGCACTGATAGGCGAGCACGGTAATGAAGAGATGCCCGTCGGCGCGCACTTCGTTGGTGTGATAGACGGGCCGCAGGCCAAGCTCGCTCTTCAGGCTGCGAAAAACGCTCTCCAGGTCGGTGAGCATCGTATAGGTGCGCCAGAGGCGTTCTTCATCCCAGGTCAGTTCGTTGGTGCGCAGGCAATAGACGCCGGGATGGGTGGCCATCGTGCCGGCGACCAGCTCCTTCTGCCAGGTGATCGCGCTCACCTTCTTGCCCTCGTCGCTGATGAACTGGACTTGATAGTGTTGGCTGGCGCCGCGGCTCTTCTGTTTGAGTCGGCCCAGACGTTCGAGCAGTTTGTCGTGGCGTTTCTCGCTCTGCGGCTTTTGCAGACCCTCGCTCAGCTCCTGCAATCCCGCTTCAAACCGCTGGCAGGCCTGCGCGAGCATCGCTTCTTCCTTGAGTTGCCGACTCGGTGAGTGGCAATACAGGCAGATTTCCTTGCCGTCCGGGCTGGGTTCCTTCTGCAGATGGAGCGGCTCCTCGCTGGCAGTCTCAATGGTCACCGCGCGGCTCTGGTCGAACTGGCGCTTGCCGCCGCGGCGAACCACCAGATAGCGATAGCCGTGTTCGGCCAGCCAGCTCACATTGGCCTCGGTGGCAATACCGGCGTCCATCACCACCAGCGCGCCCGCCGGAGTGCCGAGCCCGGCCAGCATGGCAGAGAGCGTGCCGGGTTCCGAGACGTTGCCGGCAAAGGTCTGTGAGCGCCTGACGAAGCCACTGCCGTCGAGCACCAGACCAAGCGTCACCAGCGGGCAGTCACTGCGTCTCTCCTTCGAACGCCCCCGCCGGGCCTTGGCATTGCCGCTGGCTTCGCCTTCGAAATAGGTGTTGCTCAGGTCGTACAGCGTGACCGTCTCTGGCAGATCAAAGAGCGTCTGGACAGAGCCAAAGAGCCGCGCTTCGATCGCTTCACGATGCTTCATCAGAACATCCGAGGCACGGTACAAACCCATGTGAGAGATCGACAGGAAGTCGAAGTCGAGCAATTCGCCCAAGGCGCTATGGTGTTGCAGCCAGTTCCAGGTTGCCCGTTCCGACCCCGGCTGGCCCATTCTGCCGATCAGGCTACCGATGATCGAGGCTTGCACGATGCCATTGACGCCCAGATCCTTCAGCGTTTCAAGGAGCCCCAGTTCGCTCAGCGCATGCAGGCCGACCTGCTCCACCCCCACCGAGCGGGGCTGGGTCATCCGCAGCGAGTCCACATCGACTTCCTGGAAGTCTAGCGGCGGGCACGGTTTGCTGGCTGGCCCGGCGTCCCCCTCACTGGGCTGCCCCGCCGCAGACGCCAGGGTTGGCGCCTGCGCCACCAGTTGCGCAAAGTAGCGCTGCGCCGCCCGCTCGATGGCCTCCGGGCAGGGCAAGGGCAGGAGCAGCCCCTGAGGATTGAGCAACTGCTCGATGCGGCTACTCAACAGCGGCCAGTCTTCCTGCTTGATCGGGAAGTGCCGCCCCAGGTTCAGTACCGTGATCTGACGGACCTTGCCCCCGATACGCTGCGTGCGCACCAGTCGATAGGTGAAGTAGCCCTCACCCGTGGCTTTGTTGTTCGTTCTCGTTTGGCGTATAAACATCCACACGAGCGTACAACAAAAACAAGGGGTTTGGCCGCCTCAGCTAAACTATTATGGCACCACAAAACGTTTTGGAAAATCTACCAACAATAAAATCAACCGCCTAGGCGCGCGCTGCCCGGGAAAAGACCGGAATATGCCAGGAAGATGTTAAAGAGGGGTTGGGCTGCAAGCCCTTGAGCTTCAAGTGCTTCTGATGCAACACGAGTTGCGATCGAAATCCGTCACTGCGACTGCAGACATATGTTCCATCTTGCGGTAACCTCCCGGTTCGTCATGAACATCCCTCAGATGAGGGACGAGCTACCATTTTGAATTCAAATCCTCCGCAAGATCGCCCTTTCCTCGGCGTAGCGGCTTCGGCCAACCCGGCGATCGACCTCGCTCCCTGCGGTCGCTGTACGCTGCGCGATATAGCCTCCCAGCGCCGGTCATCTCTACGTTAGGTTTCGGCCCACATGTTCCATCTCAACATACCCGACAATGTAGTAGACAAAGAACTAATTCGTTTCTTTCAAGGGTGGAGGTGGCACTTCGATCTACAGTCACCAGTAGAAGTAAACTTTAAAGGGTGCAATTTCCTTGCTCCATATGCTGTTACACTTTTCGCCGCATATCTCCTGTGGCTCAAGGAGATAAAGAAAAAAGCAGTGCGAATTCATGCAATTCGAAGTAGTGTTGCGGGCAACTATCTTGTTGAAACGGGTTTTTTTGAAATATTTGGCGAACAGCCTGCGCCAGATGTTCCCGAAAGGCCAGATAGAACAGTTAAGCTAACGAGAATCACATCAAGCTCAGAAATACCGGCCTTTGCAACGAAGGTTATGGAAATTCTTCGTATAGAAGATGAAGAACTAGAGGGTGCGGTCAAATACTCATTAATCGAGCTCTTACGTAATGTTGTCCAGCATTCCGGTAGCCAAGTGGGCGGCATTGCCATGGCGCAGTATTACCCAAGCAGCGGTCTGGTCAACATCTGCGTCGCTGACATGGGGGTTGGTGTCAAGGAAAGTCTGAGGGAGGCTTATCCTGAACTTGAAACGGATTTGCAAGCCCTCAAGTTAGCCACTTTGCCTCACGTTTCCAGGACTTTCGGCCCTGCAACGTATACTGCAATGCGTGATAATGCGGGCCTTGGGCTTTTTTTCATTAAGCAAATCGCGTCCCTTGCTGCAGGAAGTTTCTTTCTCGCTTCAAAAGAAGCGCTCATGGATTTGTGGGGCAGTCAAGAGGGGCAACAGAAAAAACTTTATAAACAAGCGAAAAATGGAGGTTGGCCAGGAACTTTTGCATACCTTCAGCTTAGGAGAGATTCTATTGCCGAATTCGATGGGGTTCTGTCTGTTTGCCGCAACATGGCAGCGGAAGCTAGAAAATACCCCGCAGAACTAGCTCTCGACTTTATTGAAGAAGTGCCAGATGTGCCAGGATTGATTGTGGTAAAGGTATTAAAATTCGAGGAAGATGTTGAGGCCGCCGCCCAGTGTAGAGAAACAATAATATTGCCAAGCATTAATAGCGGGAAAATGATTGTCATTGACTTTGACAAGGTACGTTTCGCTACTCAGTCATTTGTTCATGCATTGATGTATAAGGTAATTCGTGACGGACAACAAATCGGTTCCACACTATCAATAGCTAACTGCACCAACGCAACTCGTGAAGCCATTATGGCAGTAGCTGCATATGCCAAGATTCAGCCTAATGAAACCTAACGAATAAGGAGATATCGTGTGTTGCTGGCGGTGAAAAACCGCGCAAAGTTGGCGGCAGAAACGCCCAGTTTGCATGGCAGTAAGCGCGAAACTGCCGCCCTTACTGCCACGCCCAGCGTATCGCTTCTACGCCGCGTGAAGGGTGCGCTTCGCTAGGCTGCATAAGGCCGCAGCCTGCCCTTGACTCGGCTACGAAGCTCCTCTTCGGCGAAGGGCGAAAGCATTTTTTGGGCCTGGAAAAAACGGTGCGCCAGAATTACGCGCTTTTTGACCGCCATTCACAATCGTGCGAAGCCGCGATCTGAACCGTTTGTTGGACGAGCCCGGTCCGGAGCGCTGAGCGCCCCTCTGCAAATATCTTTTCTGGATTTACCTCGGAAGCATGAATTCCGGAGTGCCGGGAGCACGAAATCCTGGATTGCCGCTACTCAGGTGGCCAAGGTTTCGCGAATCCGGCGGGTTTTGGGCTTCGGATTCTGAATTGCGGGCAGGCGAATCGCTCAGCTTGGGGAAACTGAACTCCCGAACGCGGCCGGACAGGGGTGAGGGTCAGGCTTACATGATCAGAGAGCGGCCGCGGCGAGCGGCGCGACGGTGATGACTCCGAGCGATGTGGAGCGAATCCGCGTTCTGACGATCACCATCACGGCGCCACAGCAGGGACAAAGCATCGCTGGCCGCTCCTTGCGCGGCGGCGCGAAGCGGCTGGGATCGAACTTGAGCAAGAGATGCAGCAAGGCGATCAGACGCTTGCAGTTGGCGTGCAGGAAGCCGAAATTGCGAGCCCGGCGAAAGCCCTTGGGCAGGACATGCTGGAGAATCAGCCAGAGAAAATCGGCTGCGGGGAGTGAGCGCTTTTCCGACTGGCCGGTTTGAGCATTGCGATAGCGGAAGCTCACCTGGCCATTCTCGCAGGCGAGAATGTCGTCTTCGCGGATGACGCCGCGGTAGAGGTAACGACCGAGGTAGATCAGAGCCTTCTCGCCGCTGCCGACCGATTTGCAGTGCGCCACCCACTCCTTCGGATAACGCGCCGGCAGAGGAATGCCGGCCACCTCGATCGCCGCCAGCATCCTGGCTCGGAAGACCTTGGCCAGCGCCTTCTCGTTGAACAGATAGGTGCCATTCTTGCCGCGCCGCTTGCATCGCCAGCGCCGCCGTCCCGCATCGACCGCCGCTGCGGGAACGACGAGATGGACATGCGGGTGGAAGTCGAGGCGGCGCGAGTGCGTGTGCAGTACCGCGATGGCTCCCGGTGTTCCCTGCAACTGTCGGTCGTTCTGACTGAAACGCAGCACCGTTTCCCAGGCACAGCGCATCAAGGAATCGAGGACGATGTCGGCGTGGGCCAGAGCGAGCCCGCGTAATTCGGCGGGCAGCGTGAAGGTCAGCAGGAAGTAGTCGGCCGGGACCAGGCGCTGCATCTGACGTTCCAGCCATTGCTGGCTCTCGTGGTGCTGGCAGTGCGGGCAAAGGCGATGGCCGCAGGCAGGAATGCGGCACGAGGTGCTTGTGCGCACAGTCACTGCATTGCACCTGCATCGTCGGACTGGCAGGACTGCGGCAGTGCTCGATGGCCGAGGTATGGTCAAAGGTGATCAACCTTATGATTCTTATAGAACAATTTTTGAAGTTGACTGCCTTCCGGTAGGCTGCCTCCCATCCTGGACCATTTGATCATGCTGGGACAGGCAAGGGTTGAACCACAAAGAATTCTCGGTAGCGCATGAAAAGCTAAAAAAAAACAGCAAGTTGGCGCATGCAATCCGAGTGGCGAAGCCGTGGCTTCAGATGCTTCTGATGCAGTTCGTAGTTCTTGTCAAAAATCGTAGCTGCGACAGCGGACATATCGTAAGCGTCCGACCGCTCCACCTGTAAAAGTCGGACGAGATAGCGCAACCTCCCGGCTTTCGATGGGAGGTTGCGATGGACAAGAACGGCGAGCGGGAAGCGTACTGGCGAGGGCATGTTGCCGAGTGGCGGGCGAGTGGGGAGTCGCAGAGAGCGTACTGTGACCGGCACGGGCTGAAGGACCATTCGCTGAGTTACTGGCATCAGCGTCTGGCCAAGCGCGAAGGTGGGGCCGCCGTCGGCGAGCCGCTGACGCTGATTCGGGCAACGATCGTTGCCGATCCGCTGGTCTCAATGCCGTGCCTGTCGCTCGCCAGCCCGAACGGCTGGCGACTCGAATTTGGCCTGCTGCCGCCGGCCGAGTGGCTGGTGGCACTCTGGGCAAACCACTCATGAGCGCGACCCTCGGCGTACCGCTGGAGCGCATCTGGCTGGCTCTCGAACCGGTAGACATGCGCCTGGGCATTGACGGCTTGTCTGCCCGCATCCAGGCGAGTCTCGGGCGCTCCCCTTGTGACGGCAGTGCTTACGCCTTCACCAATCGCAAGCGAAGCCGACTCAAACTGCTGGTGTGGGATGGCACGGGCGTGTGGCTAGCGCAACGGCGCCTACACCGGGGCGGTTTCACGTGGCCGAGCGCTGGCGAGGCGGTTTTTTCCCTGACGCCGGGGCAATGGCGGTGGCTGATCGCGGGCGTTGACTGGCAACGTCGGGAAGCCCCAGCGCCGGGACACTGGCAAGTGTAACGGCCGCGTCACTGCCGCGAAAAAAGTGATAATAATCGGCTATCTACCTGGCTTTCAGGAGCTTTCCATGCGATGTCTGCGGTATAATGCCTCATGGATTTAGCGACCGAACTTGCCGCCTTCTCCCCCTCACCAGAACTGCTGGCCTGGGTCGAAAATCGGGTTGGCGGTCTGCTGGAACAGGCCAAGACCAGCGCCACGGAAATTCACTGGCGCGATGCCAAGATCGAAAAGCTGACGCTCGAACTTGCTCATTTACGCCGAATGAAATTCGGCGTGAAGAGCGAAGCCATGGTCGCCGCCGAACGCGACCTCTTCGATGAAAACCTGGCGGCCGACATTGCTGCCTGCGAAGCCCGTCTGGCCGAAGCGCTCCAGGTCGCTGAAACGCCGTCGGATCAACCGGTACCCGAGAAGAAGCCCAAACGCGAACGCGCCGGTCGTCAGCCCCTGCCGGAGCATCTGCCGCGCGTTGAAATTCGCCACGAACCCGAGAACTGCACCTGCGGCGAATGCGGTCAGGCGTTGGTGCTGATCGGCGAGGACGTGACCGAGAAACTCAATATCGTCCCGGCGCAGTTCTTCGTCGAACAGCACGTTTATCCCAAATACGCCTGCCGGCCCTGCGAGACGCTGACGGCGGCACCGGCCGAGCGCAGCGTGATCGATGGCGGAATGGCGACCCCGGCCTTGCTCTCGTGGGTCATGATCAGCAAGTTCCTGGATCACCTGCCGCTCTATCGCCTGGAACAGCAGGCCGCCCGGTCTGGCGTCCCGCTCGCCCGCTCGACGCTGGCCGAGTGGGTGGGTCGCGTCGGCTATGCCCTCGAACCCCTCTGGCTTCGCCTGGGCGAATTGCTGCGCGAGAGCGAGGTGTTACATGCGGATGAAACCCCGGTGCAACAGCTTGATCCAGGCAAGGGGAAGACCAAGCGGGCGTATCTCTGGGCGTACCGCAACAATGCCTTGGAAAATGACCCGCCGATTGTCGTCTTCGACTATCAACCGGGCCGGGCCGGCATACATGCCGTGAATTTCCTGGCGCAATGGGAAGGCGCCCTGATGGTCGATGACTTCGCCGGTTACAAGGTGCTGTTTCAGGGATCAGTGATCGAACTGGGCTGCATGGCCCATGCGCGCCGCAAGTTCTTCGACCTGCACCAGGCCAACGCCAGCCCGGTCGCGACGGAAGCCCTTCGCCGCATCGGCGAACTGTATGCCGTCGAGGCGCAGGCGAAGGACCTCACGGTCGAGGAACGGGCCCGTCTGCGCGAGATGCACAGTCAGCCGCGACTCGAGTCCCTGCACCTATGGCTCCTGAACACCCGCAAGTCGGTCGCCAACGGCTCGGCCCTGGCCCGGGCCATCGATTACACGTTGAAGCGCTGGCGCGCTCTCGCTCGTTATGCCGAGAATGGCTTCTACCCGATCGACAACAACCCTATCGAAAACGCCATTCGCCCGATCGCCGTCGGGAAGAAAAATTGGTTGTTCGCAGGTTCGGAGGCCGCCGGCAAGCGTGCCGCGGCCATTCAGTCGCTGCTCGAAACCGCGCGCTTGAACGGCATCGAGCCCATGGCCTGGCTCACCAACACCCTGCAAAAACTTCCCACTTGGCCCAACAGCCGCCTCGACGAGTTGCTGCCGCTCAAAAAACGGGGGTAAGTCAGCACCCCCTGACGTGGGTGGGCTGGACGCTTACGACATATCTTCCATCTTGCGGTAACCTCGCGTTCGTCATGAATATTCCTCCGATGAGGGGCGAGGTCACATCTTGACTCCAACACCACGACAGCGCCGCCGTTTCCTCCGCGTAGCGGCTTCCTCCAACTATCAGGTCGACACAGGGTGAGATCAAGGGGATGAGCAACCATAACAACGCGCAAACAATCGTTGACTACGATTCAGATCTCATCGGCACCATCAAGTCTCATCTCGAGGCGCTCCAAGGGTACGACGTATGGCCCTGGAGCTCATTCAAAATGCGGATGACGCCAAAGCTGAGTCGGTCGTTTTTGACGTCGCCGATCAGGGTCTTGTTGTCTTCAACAGCGGCCAGTTCACCGGTTGCGGTGACCTGCATATGCATATGAACTAGCCTGACAGGTGGCCAATGATCGACAAACCGAAGTCGAAAGACAACATCAACCAAGGTGTCTTGCAATTCCAAGGTGCATTGAATCAACTGCAGGGTGACGCCCTGAATAAAGCACTGGCCGATTACGGCAAAGGTATCCAGCAATCCATTTCCCAGAAGGGAGGAGGCGGATTCACCAATCAGTCTATGGACGTGCAGCAGGGTTTTGCAGCAGAAGCGCATCACACTGGCTCGTTCAATATTGAAGCAGCAGCCAAGGGACAGAACAACCATCGCGCCACCCGCGATGTTGGCACCCATAACGACCCCGTGGCCGACATCCACGTGACAACGCCTGATGGCACAACCAAGCACCAGATCAAGTTCTATAAGGATGGCGAGAAGACCGCTGCGGCGTTATCACCAGAAAAGTACGACGATGTTGGCAAGATCGTGCCCAAAGATCAGGTCGACTCCGTGACGGCTTCGGCGCGCAAGCAGGCGCTGCGCAACAAAGATACTCGCCCCAACGTCGCCAAAAGCAATCAGGACACCGCCGACAACGCCACCGACACGCTGACATCCAGCGATGGCAAGATTTCCAGCAAAGGCCTAAACCGCAAGGGTGACGGCAGCGCTGAAGAACTGGCAAAGGAAACAAAGACAAAAGGAGGCGGTCCTGAGTACAAGGAAAAGGGGCGCGTGCGCAGTGAGTTTAATTCGATGCAGTACCGCAATGCAGCCAAGGCAGGCGCAATTGGCGGCGCCGTCAGCGAAGGGGCAACCATCTTGCTGGAGGTATTGCGCAGCGACAAGCCTCTGACCATGGATCAATGCATGGAAGCGGCACAACGAGTGGTAGTAAGCTCCGTAAAGGGTGCTGGCAACGCGCTGCTGATTACCAGCATCCAGCATGCAGGCCAGGCCATGATTGATGCTACGGCTCAACAAACCAGCAAAGCCATCGGCCAGACGATCGGCAAACAACTCATCAAGGGCAACGTAGCTGCAGCAGTGGCTCAAATCACGGTACAACTGGCCCAGAACCTGTACAAATTCTCCACAGGTGAGATTGACAATCTGCAGTTTGCTTCGTCAACGATTGGTGGTGCGGTACAGGTTGTTGGCACCAGCTTAGCATTTAGCGTGGGTACGGGTGCCGGAGTCTACCTTGGCGCAAGCGTTCCCGCAGCCATTTCAGGCTACGCGATTGGCGGCACCACACTGGGAGCCCTGGGTGTGATGGCCAGCGGTGCAGTGTTTGCGATTGGGTTCGCTGTAGCAGCCGGTGCATACGTCAATCATTTCTCATCCAAGGGTGTTGCACTCGCCAATGCAGATTTGAAGTCGGCTTTGGAGCTACTTAATGGAGGACAGATCGATCTGTCTTCCTATGTGGGCAAGGTTGGCAAGATGTCTGAGCTGACCTTCAGTTGGAGCGACATCCTGCCTTTCAGCGGCGCGATCTCGGTGATTTCCGAGTACGGTTCCCGCAAAAACCAACTGCGTGCCGTTCAAAGCAGCATCCTCGACCAGCTCGATGTATTGCCAGAGCAAGAACGCGCAATGATGCAGGAGCTGGCAAATCAGTACAACAGAGCGATCGCACACATCGATCGCCAGTACGAAGAGGCACGTGCCAGCATTACCGAGCAGGCATTCGACCAGTTCGATGCTATGAGCAAGGATCTCAGTCAGCACCTGGAGATGCAGTACCTGATGTTCGCACCTGTACGCAAGAGCTACTTCGAGCACTCCGCGCTGATGGATATTGAACTGCGCAAGCAGCAAGAGACTGAAGATTGCTCGCAAGCCTTTGCCCATGAACTTGAGGAATTGCAGAACAAGCTCGAAGGCTTCACTGTGTCGAATCAAGTAGACCGCACCATCAAGCAGGAAGTGCAAAAAACGATCCGCACCCGCATGGAAATGCTCATCCCACATAAGACGGGCTGGGATCAAGCCTGCGAGTTTCTTGAGCTGCAGTAAGGACCTGTCGTTATGATTTTTAAAGCCATAGCCCACTGGTGGGCGAGTTCCAAGCTGGAAAAAGAGGAAGCGCAAACACAGTCGCTGATCTGCGAGCTGGACCGTGCCAAAGCAGCTGCCAACAAGCGCATTCAAGCCAAGAAGAACGAATACTCACACAAGATCAAGGCTCATCAAGAAAAGCGCAATATGGAACTGAAGACCCGTATTGATTTTATGAACGAGCAGTTAGAGATAACTGTGGGTTATTTGCCAGAACTCAATCAGTTTCAAAGCTTCACGTCCACCTGCGTGGACTCATGGATGCACGTAGATTTGTGTCAGCAAGAGATCGATATCGCCTCTCAGAAGATAAGCACCATCGTCACCACGATTGGCTTGCTCGATGCATACATCTCTGAGCTGAATAAGCTATCTCAGCGCCGGGGGCGCCAGGTATGGCGCGAATTCACTGCGGCACGGGAGCTGACGGTCACCAACGACTTTGTTGAGAAAACGAAGGCTCGCATTGATAGCGCCTCCAAATCTAACCACAATGAGTTCAAGAATGAACTCAAGCGTCTTCAAAGTCACCGCGCTGCCCTCAAC
The DNA here is from genome assembly GCA_036625225.1 of Candidatus Accumulibacter jenkinsii. Lineage (GTDB taxonomy): Bacteria > Pseudomonadota > Gammaproteobacteria > Burkholderiales > Rhodocyclaceae > Accumulibacter > Accumulibacter jenkinsii. Next base: position 131,708 of record JAZKUF010000004.1, read on the forward strand.
AAAGAGGCCCACGAGCTACGCGCTGAGCGCGCTGCTTTATTGAAAAGCAAAAAGGCGGTGGACCACCAGCACAAGGTCAACAAGAAGGCCTTGGATGAGAAGTACAAATCGTGCGTTGAACATTGGAGCCAGATTGCCAAGAAGTTTGAGGCCTACTATGCATTCGAAGTTAGCGAACTCAAGTACGTCAAAGAATGGACGGGCACCCTCAGAGAGGGCGGCACTCTGCCAGAGATCATTAAGGTCATCGGTACCGCGAACGAAATCGTCAAGTGCGCCACCGAAGCGTTCAACGACCTCAACGAAGAGTACCAGCCCTATAAGCGCCGCGTAAAAGCAGCTCGTGACAGTAACGAGTACCCAGACACCTTCGCAAACGACAATGCTCAGCGTAAGCGCTTGGTCACTATGGTTACAGCTGCTTTCGAAGACAAGAAAGCACTCATTGAGGCTAGAAAGTTCCTATACACCCGCCGTGATGAGCTGCGTGGCTATATTGATCGCATCAAGCCTTTGCATCCCGACGTGGCCATTGATGCAATATGTGAAATGCTGACCTCGGACCGCGAATTCAATGCCTGGCTCGCCTTCGGCATCAACACCAGCAAGCAAAAGCGCGGACATTGGGAAAAGAAACAAAATAGGATTGAAAATGCAACCGCAAATTGAACTGCAGTTCTACTGGAGGCGCCAGGACATCAAGGAGGCCATCGTCGCAGTCACTAAGGCTGTCGCTGCTGGCTACGACACCAAGGACAAGCTGCTGGCCGCATTGCCTCAATTCTCAACTTACAGAATTGCCTTGGCCATCGATGCCCTGATTACTGCCGACATGGCAGAAAATAATCTCGGCGCGCTTAAGATCCATCCAGATATGGACGTTATCTTTGAGTTGCTCAAAGGCAAGTTTGTGCTCCCGTTGAGAGTGAAAGACGCGAAGGCCCCGGGTGTGCGCCGCGTACTTATAAACAAGCTCGGCTGCAAGAATCCCGCTGGCGTGGAAACACTCCTGAACACAAATACCGCTGAGGTATAAATGGGCGCACATCCGAATTTGCACACCGAGACCGAAGTATCCGTTGATTTCGTCGATCACATCGACCACTGGCTGGAATACCTCACGACGCTGCTTGACAATGCTGACAAAGCAACTAAGCCGAAATTGGAGCGCCAGATCAGATATCTACTGGGCTTTCGCGCCGGCACGAACTGCAACATCAATCACAACCGGCTGCTGCAATATTATTACAGCAACCAGACTAGCGAGGGTGGCGACAACATCTCTTTGCCCGGTGAAAACTACAACGCTGAAGATGAGTGCGTTCCGGACGAAAACTCGCCTGACACACAGGCCAGGATAGATGCCTTTATTGAGGAGATAAAAGCCCGCGAAGGCGCGACCTCCATGTCGATCCATCCGACTGAGCCGATCCAAAGAAGCTACCAGCCCAACGATCCTGCCTTCAAGCTAATCCTCAAGGCTTTGGCCAGCGAAGATCTGTTCTTCATGCAAGGGCCACCTGGCACCGGCAAGACAACGGCAATTGTGGAGATCATCCTGCAGTTGATAAAAGCCAAGCCCAATGCTCGCATCTTGATCAGCTCTGAAACCCACGTGGCCGTTGACAATGCATTAGACCGCCTGGCAAAGGAGGCATCTCCCGAGCTGATGGACTCGATCTTGCGCTACCCAGAGTTCTCTATCTCTGAGTTTGAATGCGAGAACACTCCGCAGGCAGATGCGCTGACACGAGCAGACGCCCTCTGGCACAAGGCTCATGAGGCCGCTCCAGAGCTGACCATGCAGCTCTGGACTGATCTGGATACGTGCAGAAAGAATGACGATGAAACTCTCTCTATCGCTCGCTGGCAAGCACGTAACCTAGCTGAAATGCACCAGGTGATTGGCGTCACCTGTAATCAGATCGACCATCTGATGGATAGCGAAACTCAGATGTTCGACTTGGCCATCGTCGATGAATGCTCTAAGGCCACTATGCCTGAATGGCTCATGGCCATGAGCGTGGCCAAGAAGTGCATTCTGGTCGGCGACCACAAGCAACTGCCACCCACGTTCTGCACGGAAGAGTCCGAAGTGCTGGGGCAAATGGACGATCACAAGGAGCGACTGATCCGCAACGGAGTGATTGAGCGACTCTTTGAGAGCCTGCCATCCGAGATGAAGGGAACCCTCGGCAAGCAGTTCCGCATGCTTCCGCACATTGGTCAGTTCATCTCTCACCACTTCTACAAAGGAGAGCTTGAGCACCACCGCACGGAAACCGACCACGAATTTCAGGATTTTGGCTGGTTCACATACAAGTCCACTGGCTACCGCGTACCGGCGCAGCAGGGAATGGAGAAGAAGGTTCTGATCAACGATTTTGAGATCCGAATCATCATGGCCCGCCTCGCTGAGATAAACGAACGCCTCAAGAAAGCCAAGGCTGAACGAAAAATCAGTGTGGCCCTCATTACGCCATACCGCGCCCAGTGCCAGGCCTTGCGACAAGCACTCAAGAAACACGACTTTAGTGAAGTCCTCGCTGTGGAGGTCGATACAGTAGATGCCTTCCAGGGACGACAAGCCGATATAGTGTTCTTCTCATTCGTCAGAAACACCGGCCCCGCGACATTCTATGCCGACGACCGCCGCATGAACGTGGCCATCTCCCGAGCTCGCGATGCGGTGTACCTAGTTGGCGATGTGGATTACATCACCAACAAGCGTTTGCCGGTGCTTGATGCGCTGGTCAAATTGCCCATCTTGATTAAACATCGCAACGAGGATGTCTGAACCTCCATGCAAATATCTTTTTCGGATTTACCCCGGAAGCATGAATCCGGGGAGTAAAGCGATCGAGAGGAGCCCGAACACATCCATGTGGAGCGCGAAGACAACATCGCCAAATTTTGGCTTGACCCGGTTCGTCTTCAAAGCAACGGAGGTCTATCGCGAGCCGAAATCAGCCGCATTGAGAAATTCGTGAAGAAGCATCAGTACGAATTGATGGAGGCTTGGAATGAGTATTTCCGCGGCCTTGATCATCGTTCCGGCCACCTACTTGGGAGCGCCGCACCCCAGTGCGGCGTGGTCTATCCGCGGCACGCGACGCCGATGTCACTGGCGAGGCAGCTCTGCACTGGGGTGCGGCGCTTCCACCGTCCTTCGACCCGAGAGCCGCGCATGCTCTCGCCACGTCCAGGAGCAGGGCCGCGAGCGCGGCGTGGCCGGAACGATGATCAAGGCCTATTTCCGCGATTGAAATTGAGATTCCCCTCGCTCAAGCCGTGAGGGTCACTCAGGATTCCCTGCCTGTCGATCTTGCTGACGGGCGAACGATCTCGGTTCCACTCGCCTGGTATCCGCGCCTGCTGCATGCCACGGCTGATGAGCGAAAGACGTGGCGGTTGATTGGGATGGGCCGAGGCATTCATTGGGAAGCTATTGATGAAGACATCAGTGTGGAAGGTCTGTTGGCTGGAAGAGCTTCTGGAGAGAGTCAGATCTCTTTCAAGAAATGGCTGACCTCACGATCCTCGCGCCTGACCGCACGTTCCACCGGACGGGCGAAAGGCAGCGCGCGTCGGTGAACGCTAACATTAGGCGTCAGAATATACTTCCGTTGCACTCCGGCACCCCATGAGTCCCGACGAGCACCGAAACTTCCTACGCGAGAGTTTCAATCAGTTGCTGCAATTCGGGTGAGCGCCAAGGCCTTGGCCACCGTGAAGTGCTGAACACTCCGTGCTCCTGAACGGCCGGCTGATGGTCGAGCCGTCCGCGATCCTTCAGGGCGTGTCGTCTGCTTATCCGGCTGCCGGGCCGTGCTGCGCCTTCACAGGCGCTGCTGCTGGCTCGCAGATAGGGGTGAGTGCTGCCTTGCTAATGCACTGATCCGGCCACACCGCACGACGGCGGGCCTGCTGACGTGCCGATCGGGGCTTGGCCAGATCGCTTGCGCTCGGTCTGGGACAACGCCGCCACTGCGCAAGCATTTTCTGTGATTTTTGTTACGCCCGCCGCTGGACTTCAAGCGTAATGATCTCGGCCTGAGAGTGATTGGCGTAGGTATCCCACGTCGGGCGGTAGTCATCGTCCGCCTGGTCACCCCATACCGACCATTTGGGCCGCGTGCCACGGGCGAAAAGTTCGAGGTAAGGGCCAGGGCTGCAAGCCTCGATGATGTTGAAAATCTCATCCGGCTTGCGTGAATGCTCGCGCTTTTGCGTTGCCAGGAAATTCACCTGGCGGCGGCCAGGTGCAAGGGTGCGGGCGTTTTTTCCCCGAATGCCGAACAGCACCAGTTCCGTGACGTTGCGGAAGTAGAAGCCCACTCCCCGCCCATCCGGGCCGCCATCCTTGCGGATTTTGTGCCAGACGATATTGCTTTTGTATTGAAAGCCCCAGGCTTCCATCACGCGCAGCCCGTCCGGCAGCAGGGCATTCGGCACCCACAAGTAGAGATGCGCAGGATCGTCGGCCACGGCGCCAACAGGCAGGCTCAGAATATCGTCGAGTTCCATGGTGCCGTAGCGGTTCAGCCGCTTATGCTCCGGGGCCATCTTGCCTGTGCGGTTCTGAAACTGCCACGGCGGATCGGCCAGGATCGTGCGAAAGCGCTCCTCCCCGCAGTGGGCAAGAAGATCGGCCGCCGCCGGATTAAGGGTGTTCTTTTTCATACTCTGCCCAATCTTGTGACCGTCGAGGAAATTTTCGCGTTTGATCTGTTCGACGTGGTAGCCCTTGCGCTTCATCTCCTCGATGGTTTCCAGCGTCTCGGATTCGGATTCTTCCTCCTCCCCTTGCTCGGCTACTGCCCTGCTTCTTCTGGCGGGGCCTGAGACGGAGACTTTCTGGATGAGCAGGTCGCCCTTGATGCGGGTTTCTTGCCAGCCTTTAGCGCGCAGCAGGCTGGAGATCATTTTCGGGATGTCGGATTCGTTGCCGCCGGGCTTGCGAATGTCGGCCAGCGTCAGGCGAAAGGTGCGCAGCCCTGGAGGATGTCTGCAAATTCTGCAGCGCAGCCTGTGGCGAGCACTTGGGCGGCATTGCGGTAGTTGTGCACTTCGTACAAGGTCCGGATGTCGTCGGGAATGAATGCGTCCGTGGTGTTCGCCGTCATGCGTGGGGCGTTCCTTTTTCTTCGGTGAACAAGGGCCATTGCTGGCCAACGTACTGCTCAGCGGCATCGCGCACGATCCAGGCCACGGAAACCTTCTTTTCCTTGGCGATGCGCTCTCGCGTTTCGTACAGCTCGAGCGGGAAACTCACGGACGCGCGGGCGGTCTTCCGTTCCGACTGTGCTGCTGCTGATCGTTTGCCTTTGGTTGGCATTTCCCGCTCCTCTCTGACGCCCCACCTTACACCATGAGGGTGCAAAGCGAAAGTCGGCGGGACCGGTCAGGCTGTCGGGGGCGTGCTGGCCACCGGCGGCGGTCTGCGGCTACCCGTCTGCCAGGTCGGTTCACGGCCTGTCGTGGCAATGTCCGCCGGGCCTGCGGCGGACGGCGGCCTTGCTGAACCGGCTGAACGCCCCTGAGGTGTCGAAGGCCACCAGCCTGGCCCTCGCCCGTCAGGCCCGCCAGGCCGCCGCAAGCGTCGCGGCTGTCGCGGCTGTCGCGGCCGCTCGGCGCCTCGGCGGGATTGAGCTGGCAGCCCGGCAGGCGTCCGAAGACCAGTCGCCCCGTCCACGCGTTCGTCCGCCCGCATTGACGCCGCCCGCAACGTGGTAGAGGAGACAAAGATCACGCACACCGAGGCAACCCTCCGTGATGCCACTGGCGGCGTAGCGCGGCGATGGCCGGAACGAGGATCGAGGCCCGCAATGGGTGAATGTCCGACCCGGAATGTCCGGCCCTGCAGACACAGCGGACCGGATCGGTTGAAAATCGAGTGTCGCCTTTGGCCGAAGAGCCGGCCGACGGCAGATTCCTGTGACCGGCAGCTTGCTGATCAGGAAGCTGCCATTGATCTGCTGTCCGCGCCCAGCCGCCTGCACACCCCACGCGCTTGCCGGCAATATTCGGGAACAACGAGCGCCGCGCGCTCCAGGAGTGAGTTCCGTTAAAAGAATTGCCGTTCGCGGTGCGCCCTTCGACTTGGCTCAGGACAGGCTTGTCGACGCGCATTTCTCTGGGTTGACCGGCCTTCGACAGGCGCAGGCTAACGGTCTGGTTGCAACCGTTTCGATGAAACGCAAACGCACTACTCGCGAGATTCTGCGGTGCCCGAAACTGTGGTGTCGTCCAGCCCCAGGCGACCGATGAAGGGCAGGCGCAGGCCCGGGCGGTTCACATCGAGACCGAAATTGAGACCGAGAAGGTTCATCTCGACGCCTTCCTCAAGGCCGACGCTGAAGCCCAGCAGGCCGAGCAGGGAAAGCTGCAGGCCGCTCCCCGAAGGCGACAGCCCCAGCGGATGGCTGAGCGGACGGTAATCCTTGCCGATGGCGTTGGCCGGCAGATCGAGCCGCAAAGCGGGAACATTGCGTCCGATATGGGCGAGAAAGGTGTTGCTGTTGGGCCCCGGATAGCTGCGGTAGGTGGTATGGGGATAGCTCTCGATGGCCGCCTCGATCTGGCTGATCATGGCCTCGACGCCTTCGCCACGATGGTCCACCCGCAGCTTCGGTTGCGCGCCATACCAGAGCCCGTCGGGAAGCGCGTAGTTCCGCTGGACGACCTGATTGCCGCGCCAGCCGACGACGTCATAGCGGGTGAAAGCGGTTTCCCCTGCTCGCTTGTAGATGATCCAGGGGTGTTCGGCAAAAAGGCCCCGCCAGCCGTACGTGGCGGCGGAGTACACCTGAACGATGGCGAGATCGGCCTGTTCGACCGGGTCCGGGGCGATCCCCGCCGAGTGGCGCGGCGCGGTTCGCCAGCTTTGCGTCTCGCCGCCGGTCAGCGACGCATCGGCCAGGCTGAGGCCGAAGGAAAGGCTCAGGAGGGCCGCCAGGCCGAACATCACGCGTCGTCTCCAGGTCATGGTTTCTCCGGCGCCAAAAGGGGGGGACGCAGCGGGGACTCGGGCAGCCGACGCAACTGGTGGCCGGCGCGTTGCCAGGCCTGCAGATGTTCTGCGTGGATCGGCGGCAGCGGATAAGCGGCGGGGTTGATGCCGGTCGAGAGATCGATCCAGTCGGCGGGCGGAAGGGCGTACTGCTGCGCCGCGCGCCGCAACTGGCCGCCATGCTCAAGCACCGAGCACGCCGATCAAAAGAGCCACCGCGAGCCAGAGGCCGACGCTGCGCCGCACCAGGGTCAGCGCCCGCGCGATGTCGTCGCCGCTCGCCGGCGGCCCTTCGCCGAGCAGCGGCCGCGCTTCGAGCCGGCCGTGATAGATCGCCGCGCCGCCCAGGGTGAGCCCCAGGCTGCCGGCACCGGCCGCCATCACCGGCCCGGCGTTCGGACTCTCCCAGCCCGGCGCCTGCCGCCGCCAGCAGGCGAGGGCGCGGCGCGTCTGGCCGCAGAGCGCGTAGGAAAACGAGGTGAGCCGGGCCGGCAGGTAGTTGAGCGCGTCGTCGATGCGCGCCGCCGCCCAGCCGAAGCGCACAAAGCGCGGGTTCCGGTAGCCCCACATCGCGTCGAGCGTGTTGGCCAGACGGAAGAGCAGCGCGCCGGCGCCGCCGCACAGCATGAACCAGAACAGCGCCCCGAAGACCGCGTCGTTGCCGTTCTCCAGGGTCGATTCGACGCAGGCGCTGGCCACCCCGGTGCGGTCGAGCGCGCGGGTGTCGCGCGAGACGATCCAGCCGACATGCTCGCGCGCCGCCGGCAGGTCGTCGGCCGCGAGGTCGCCGGCGACGCGCCGCGAATGTTCGGCCAGACTGCGCCCGCCGAGCGCAAGATAGAGCAGCAGCACGTCGATCAGCCAGCCACCCAAATTCTCGCGCTTCAACCAGAAAGCGAGCACGACCCACGGCAGAACGATCAGCGCCCAGGCGATGATTCCGGCCCTCAAGCGCTGCGGACCGCGATTGAGCCTTTTTTCGGCCAGACTCGCGAGGGTGCCGAAACCGACCAGCGGATGCCAGCGTCGGGGCTCGCCGAGCAGTCGATCGAGCAGCACGCCGGCCACCGCGGCGAGCGGCAGCCAGAGGGCCGCAGGCAGCGCGAGCGGCAGGCGATCGGCAGAGAAGGCGTCGAGCATCGGGGGAGTGGAGAGTGGAGAGTGGAGAATCGACAATGCCTGGATTCTACGACGAATCGCTCCCGCTACCCGCCAGGACGACCCGCCGGGTGCGAATGAAACAGTCGTCCGAGGAGATTGACGCGCCACCCGGCGCAGGGCCGGATTGGCAGCGAGCCATCCGTCAGGCAGAATCGGCCCGGCAGCCCGATCACCCGCACCCGGATTCTGCCACCGTGACGCGGCAAACCCCGGCAGGAACCCTCTTCACCGACGGAGTGCTCTCCATGCAGGCGACGACGCCGATCGTTCGCGACATCGTCCTCATCGGCGGCGGTCACAGCCACGTCGTCGTGCTGCACCGCTTTGCCATGCAGCCGCTGCCCGGTGTTCGCCTGACAGTGATCTGTACCGATACCGACACGCCGTACTCGGGAATGCTGCCCGGCTACATTGCCGGGCACTACGAGGCGGACGCGGTGCACATCGATCTGCGGCGGCTGGCCGGGTTCGCCGGCGCGCGCTATTGCCACGACGAGGTGGTCGGCATCGACCGTCGCCAGCGGCGGGTGCACTGCCGGACGCGGCCATCGCTGCCCTATGACCTGCTGTCGATCAACATCGGCTCGACACCGCAGCTGGCGCGCGTCGCGGGCGCCGCCGACCACGCGGTGGCGGTGAAACCGATCCGCCGCTTCAACGAACGCTGGCTCGCGCTGCTCGCGCGCGTGCGTTCACAGCCGGGGCCGACGACGATCGCCGTCGTCGGCGCTGGCGCCGGCGGGGTCGAGCTGACACTCGCCATGCAGTACCGGCTGCGCGGCGAACTCCAGGCGCTCGGGCGCGATCCCGACGAGCTTCTTTTTCATCTCTTTTGCGCCGACGAGCAGATCCTGCCGACGCACAACGCGGCGGTGCGCGCGGCTTTCGAGCGGGTGCTCGGCGAACGCCGGGTCGTCATCCACCGCGCTGCCGAAGTCGTCGAGGTCGGCGCCGGCCACCTGCGGGCCAGGAACGGCGAGACGCTCAAGGCCGACGAGATGGTCTGGGTGACGCAGGCGGGCGGCGCGCCGTGGCTGCAGGACAGCGGCCTCGCGCTCGATGACGAAGGCTTCATCCGCGTCGGCGAGACCCTGCAGAGCGAGAGCGACCCGCTGATCTTCGCCGCCGGCGATTGCGCGTCGCTGATCGGGCGGCCGCTCGAAAAAGCCGGCGTCTTCGCCGTGCGCATGGGCAAACCGCTGGCCATGAACCTGCGCCTGAGCGTGCTCAGGCAGCCCCTCCTCCGCTATCACCCGCAGCAGCGCTGGCTGGCGCTGATCAGTACCGGCGACCGGCACGCCATCGCTTCGCGCGGCCGACTCTTCGCGCGCGGCGACTGGGTGTGGCGCTGGAAGGACTGGATCGACCGCCGCTTCATGCGCCGCTTCCAGGAACTGGTGCCGATGACCGGAAAGATGACCGGCAATGCGGCTTCGGCGATTCCGCTCGATGAAGGCGAAAAGGCCCAGGCCCGCTCGGCCATCACCATGCGCTGTGGTGGCTGCGGCGCCAAGGTCGGGGCAACGGTGCTGTCGCGTGCGCTGGCGCGGATCCACCCGCTCGCGCGCGACGACATCCTGATCGGCCTGCAGGCGCCCGACGACGCGGCGGTGCTGCGCGTGCCGCCAGGCAGCGTGCTTGTCCATAGTGTCGATTTCTTCCGCGCCTTCATCGACGACCCCTGGCTGTTCGGCCAGATCGCCGCCAATCACGCGCTCGGTGACCTCTTTGCCATGGGTGCCTCGCCGCAGTCGGCGACCGCCATCGCCACCCTGCCGCCGGGGCTCGAGCGCCAGGTCGAGGAGACGCTCTTCCAGATGATGTCCGGCGCCGTCGCGGTCCTGAACGACGCCGGCTGCTCGCTGGTCGGTGGCCATACCGGCGAGGGCAGCGAACTCGCCCTCGGTTTCGCGATCAACGGCCTGCTCGACGAAAAGCTGCACGGCGTTCTGCGCAAGGGCGGCCTGCGAGCCGGCGACGCGCTGATCCTGACCAAGCCGATCGGCACCGGCACCCTGTTCGCGGCCCACGCCCGCCTGCAGGCGCGCGGGCGCTGGATCGATGACGCGCTGGCCTCGATGCGGCAGTCGAACCGGCTGGCGGCGCCCTGCCTGCTCGCGCACGGGGCGACCGCCTGCACCGACCTCACGGGCTTCGGGCTGGTCGGTCATCTGCTCGAGATGACCCGCCCGTCCGGGGTAGACGCCGAGATCGACCTCGACGCGCTGCCGCTCCTCGACGGCGCCGCCGAAACCGCCGGGGCGGGAATCGTGAGCTCATTGCAAGCGGCCAATGTGCAGCAGCTACGTCACGCGCTGCAGAACCCGGCCGCGGCTGTGACGCACGCGAACTATCCGCTCCTCTTCGACCCGCAGACCGCCGGCGGCCTGCTCGCGAGCGTCCCCGCCGTCAACGCCGACGCCTGTCTCGCCGCCCTGCGTCAGCTCGGCTACGCGCGCTGCGCCCGCATCGGGCGCGTATTGCCAGCGAGTGAAGCGATGGCGCCGGTTCGTTTGTGCCTCTGAGGCGGGGGTGGAGGGGTGGAAGGACCGGTTGACTCGGGGCGACGGATTGAAGCTGCGTGTCCGTGCTGCCCTGGAAGTGATCGGCGAAGCACCGGCCAACTGTTCGAGGCGCACCCGGAGGCGGCAAGGGGGTTAGGGAGCTTTGCCTCGTTGCCTGACCAAGCCCGTTGTGGCGCCCCCCAGAAACCGACGGCTGACCAGCGCTTGACGGGTTTCGGAACAGAATACACGCTTAGTTTCTGTTAAGAACTTGAAAAGCCGAATGAGTAAAGGGTTACGGTTTAGTTGATCGGATCATCAGCAATTCCCCGCACAAACTCTCCAACCTGTTGATTATAAATGACTCTGGCAATTCACGCCCATATTTTACGCGTTGATGGAAAATATAAGTCAACCTGTTAAATCAAGCCGGGAATCTGTCTGGTCATGCGTCCACAGGACAAGCGGCAATCCCTGAATGTCCAGTGGAGTATGACTTTGGTGATATAGTATCCGCTCGTACCAGGCACTTACGGATCAGTTTTCCGGCATTCCGGCATTCCGGCATTCCGGCATTCCGGCATTCCGGCATTCCGGCATTCCGGCATTCCGGCATTCCGGCATTCCGGCATTCCGGCATTCCGGCATTCCGGGAAGCCCATTCCTCGGCTTCGCCGTAGGAATGTCAGAAGCCTCCTTCAAGAGCGCTTATCGTGTATTCTGCCGATTAAACATCACAATCGACTTTTGAGGACAGAGGCAGTCTTCTCCCCCCATCCACAAAGCACTGAACGCCCGTAGCGCTCGGTTCATTTTTTCTTGTTCTCCAGGAAAGCTGACCATGGTCAAGAATTTCGTTTTTATCGATAACCGCATCGGCAATTATAAAACGCTGGTGGCTGGCTTGAGCGATGACACTGTATGGGTGCTGCTCAATGCAGACAAGGATGGTATACAGCAGATGATGGAACATCTATCGTCCTATTCGAACCTCGATTCGATTCAGCTCATTTCGCACGGAAATGTGGGAACACTTTATGTCGGCTCGACGGTACTGAAAATTGGAATGGATGGTGACGCCACGCTTGGTGGCGGCCTTGATAGCGACACACTTGCTGGCGGAAGTGGCAACGACGTTTATTACGTCGACGATCTGTATGACGTGATCTATGGATATGGAAGTGAAGGCACCGATGATACGGTTTATGTTTCTGTCAATGGCTACCATTTATCCACTGAGATCGAACATGTCGTCTACATTTCCGGCGCAGAGCCGTTGCCTTATTTCATCAATACCTTGTTCAGCGGTTACTCATGGGGGAATATCGGGCAGTCTCAATCATTGACCTATAGTTTTGTTACTCAGGCGACGGACGGCGTTACCGGGTTTGCGGCGTACTCAACTGAACAACAGGCCTATGTACGCCTGGCATTGAGCAAATACAGTGCCGTTTCTGGCCTACAGTTCACTGAAGCGGTTGACAGCCCAGAAGTGGGACTCAGGTATTTTCGCGATGACCTGAGTTCCTTGGGACTTGAGGATTATTCTGGCTATGCCTCCTATCCGCCGGGTGGCGATGTGCATATCAGAACTGACTTAGTGGATATGTCACCAGACGCCTATGGCTTCCAGCTTCTTTTGCATGAAACGGGGCATGCCTTGGGACTCAAGCATCCGTTTGAAGCTCCTGTTCTTGACCCGGCGGAAGATTACCAGGCCAATACGGTGATGACTTACAATATTTCTTATCCGTTTGCCCAGGATATTGGCTTGTTTGACCTTGCCTCAATTCACTATCTTTATAGCGTAAACCATACTGCACGGAGCGGAGATGACACCTACCGAATCGGTGATCGCTACATCTGGGATGGCGCAGGCAACGATACACTATCCGCAATGGATCAGACTCTTTCCGTGTCTATTAACCTGCATACCGGAAGCTGGCTTTATGCTGGAAGCAGGGGGAGCAGCCTTCTCGCCAGTGGACAGGCTTTTATCGGTTTTGGTACGGAGCTTGAGAATGCCACGGGGGGTAGTGGAAACGACACGATCTCCGGCAACGAGGCAAGCAATTCCCTGATCGGTGGCATTGGTGAAGACACCCTCACCGGCTACGCCGGAAATGACACACTGGACGGCAGCGCCGGACTTGATAGCATGATCGGCGGTGACGGTTCAGACATCTACTATGTCGACAATATTGGCGATGTAGTTAGCGAAACCAACGCGGTAGCCAGCAGCGGCGGCATTGACCAGGTGAACAGCTACCTGACCGCTTATACCCTCGGCGCCAACGTCGAGAACGGCCGCATCCTCGCCACCGGCACCGCCAATCTGACCGGCAACAGGCTCGACAACCTCTTTTACGCCGGCGTTGGCGACAACCTGTTCGATGGCAGCAAAGGCAGCGACACCGTCAGCTACGCCTATGGCGTCGCCGGGACGACCGGCGTCAGCGTCAATTTGTACAAAGCCACCGCGCAAGCCACCGGCGGCTCCGGCAGCGACACACTGGTGATGAGCATCGAGCATCTGATCGGCTCGGCCTACGCCGACAAGCTGACCGGCAACAGCGGCGCCAACAGGCTGACGGGCAATGATGGCAACGATACCCTGGATGGAGCAACAGGCATCGACACCATGACGGGGGGTGACGGCTCCGACACCTACTATGTCCGCGACATCGGCGACCTCGTCAGCGAAACCAACGCGGTAGCCAGCAGCGGCGGCATTGACCAGGTGAACAGCTACCTGACCGCTTATACCCTCGGCGCCAACGTCGAGAACGGCCGCATCCTCGCCACCGGCCCCGCCGCCCTCACCGGCAACACGCTCGACAACCTCCTTTACGCCGGCGTTGGCGACAACCTGCTCTATGGCAGCAGCGGCATCGACACCGTCAGCTATGCCTATGGCGTCACCGGGGCGACCGGCGTCAGCGTCAATTTGTCCAGAACCACCGCGCAGACCACCGGCGGCTCGGGCAGCGACACCCTGTTGAGCATCGAGAAACTGATCGGCTCGGCCTACGCCGACAAGCTGATCGGCAGCACCGGCGCCAACAGGCTGACGGGCAATGATGGCAACGATACCCTGGATGGAGGTACAGGCATCGACACCATGACGGGGGGTGACGGCTCCGACACCTACTATGTCCGCGACATCGGCGACATTGTCAGCGAGACCAACGTGGTCGCCAGCAGCGGCGGCATTGACCATGTGAACAGCGACCTGACCGCTTATACCCTCGGCGCCAACGTCGAGAACGGCCGCATCCTCGCTACCGGCACCGCCGCCCTCACCGGCAACACGCTCGACAACCTCCTTTACGCCGGCGTTGGCGACAACCTGCTCGATGGCAGCAGCGGCACCGACACCGTCAGCTACGCCTATGGCGTCGCCGGTACGACCGGCGTCAGCGTCAATTTGTCCAGAACCACCGCTCAGGCCACCGGCGGCTCGGGCAGCGACACCCTGTTGAGCATCGAGAAACTGATCGGCTCGGCCTACGCCGACAAGCTGATCGGCAGCACCGGCGCCAACAGGCTGACAGGCAATGACGGCAACGATACCCTGGATGGTGGCGCCGGCATCGACACCATGACGGGGGGTGACGGCTCCGACACCTACTATGTCCGCGACATCGGCGACATTGTCAGCGAGACCAACGCGGTCGCCAGCAGCGGCGGCATTGACCATGTGAACAGCGACCTGGCCGCTTATACCCTCGGCGCCAACGTCGAGAACGGCCGCATCCTCGCCACCGGCCCCGCCGCCCTCACCGGCAACACGCTCGACAACCTCCTTTACGCCGGCGTTGGCGACAACCTGCTCGATGGCAGCAGCGGCACCGACACCGTCAGCTATGCCTATGGCGTCGCCGGTACGACCGGCGTCAGCGTCAATTTGTCCAGAACCACCGCGCAGACCACCGGCGGCTCGGGCAGCGACACCCTGTTGAGCATCGAGAAACTGATCGGCTCGGCCTACGCCGACAAGCTGATCGGCAACACCGGCGCCAACAGGCTGACAGGCAATGACGGCAGAGATACCCTGGATGGTGGCGCCGGCATCGACACCATGAGCGGCGGGGATGGCAGCGACACCTACCATGTCCGCGACATCGGCGACCTCGTCAGCGAAACCAACGCGGTCGCCAGCAGCGGCGGCATTGACCATGTGAACAGCTACCTGACCGCTTATACCCTCGGCGCCAACGTCGAGAACGGCCGCATTCTCGCCACCGGCACCGCCACCCTCAGCGGCAACACCCTGAACAACGTCCTCTACGCCGGCGTGGGCGACAACCTGCTCGATGGCGTCAGCGGGATCGATACCGTCTCCTACAAGCATGCGACCGCTTCCGTGTCGGTGAGCCTTGCCACAAGCGCCGCCCAGGGCACCGGCGGCTCAGGTTTCGATACGCTGCAAAACATCGACAACCTGACTGGCTCCAGCTTCCACGACACGCTGGTCGGCGATGGCAATGCCAACACGCTCGATGGCCTGGACCTGAATGACACCATCAACGGTGGAGATGGCAACGATCTCTTGATCGGCGGCCTAGGCAAAGATCTCCTCACCGGCGGAGCCGGCAACGACACCTTCGACTTCGATGCGCTTTCGGAGATGGGAGTCACCATCGCCACCCGGGACGTCATCACCGACTTCGTGAGCGGCCAGGACAAGATCGACCTGTCGACCATCGACGCCGACACGGACATCGCCGGTGACCAGATCTTCTCGGTACCCGTGGTTGGCGGAAGCTTTTCCGGTGCCTTTGCCAATCCCGGGGATCTGTACTTCGATAGTGTGGCGCATATACTGTACGGCAACACCGATACCGACGCCGAAGCCGAGTTCGCCATCAAGTTCACCGGGGTGAGCGCGCTGGCGACCAGCGATTTCTTCCTTTGAACCCGATAGCCTCATCTGTTCGTCTCCCGGAAGCGCCGAGTGTGGTCAGCCGATTTGATGTTCTGAATTACACTTCAGGCACGAACCAGCTCTGGAACAGTGCTCGCGCCATCGCCTCCAGCGTCGCGTTCATCCGCCGGTTCAACTCGATCTTGTCGTCCAGCGCCCCAAGCACCGCCGCGATGGCTTTTTGCACGGCTAGGGGTGGGAGCAGCACTGGAATCCGGTGAAGCTCATTCCTATTCACTCCGGGGACGCTGCTTTTGTCGCTGCATGACCGGAAATCGCCGAGTTGGGCGCCGTCGCCGGGCTCGAATTTGCGCGCCTTGAGTTCGATGACGATGTAGCTGCGCAGTTTGAGGTGATTAAAGAGCAGGTCGAGGTAGAAGTCTTCGTCGCCCAGTTCCAGATGGACTTGCCGTCCGACAAAGGCGAAGCCCTGGCCGGGTTCGAGCAGAAATTTCTGGATGTGGTCCATCAGGCCTTGCTCAAGATGCTTTTCCCGGCGCGGTGCGTCGGTGCCGAGAAAGTCGAACAGGTAAGGGTCTTTGAAGACTTGCGCCGCCATGTCCGAGTCTTCCGGCGGCAGGGTGGCGGGGAAGTTGTTCTGCGCCTTGCCATGGCGCAGTTGGGCGCGTGTTTCGATCTGCAGGGCAAGAATGTTGCGCGACCAGCCGTGCTCGACGGTTCGAGCGGCGTACCAGAGGCGATCTTCGGGAGTGTCCAGTTTTTCCAACAGGGTGATGTTGTGATACCAGGTGACTTGTGCAAGTGCCGCTTGCACAAGCTCCCGGTCCGGCCAGGCGGCGGCGAAGGCGCGCATGTATTTGAGGTTGCGTGGCGAAAAGCCCTTCATGTCGGGGAAGGCGTCGCGCAGATCGGCGGCCAGACGGTCGATGACGCGCGTGCCGTAACCCTGCGCAGCCTGCTTGGCGATGATGCTCTGGCCGATGTCCCAATACAGCAGCAGCATGGCGTTGTTGCTGGCCAGCACGACGCGCAGGCGTTCCTGGCGAATCCGGGTCTTGATGTCGGTCAACCAGTCGGCGTAGCCGGTTGGCATTTCAACGCTGCCGGGCGTTGCCGGGAACATGGCGCTGCGGTCGGTGCGACCACGCTGCTTGCGCTCGGACGTTTGGGGGCGCAGGGCAGGTGTGTCGGTTTTCTTGCTAGAGACCATATCCGAGCTTCTCCATATTCGCCTTGATCGCCTGCTCCAGCCTCAAAGACTCCTCAAACTGGCCGCCGTTCTTGCCCTCGGCGCTGGCGAACTGAGTGAGGAAGTATTCGAAGACGCGGCCGAGCAGATCCTTGGAGCGGCTGGCGACATCGGCGAGCTGGATGGAGCCGATGAGGTCGATGAGTTCGCCGAGGCGGTGTTTGTCGAGGTCGGCACGGCCGTAGTTCTTGTTGAGCGCACCTTTGAGGCGGGGGTTGTCGCGCTCCAGCGCCACCATGGCGTCGTCCACGTCCCTGCCGATACTCGGGAGCTTGGCGCGGGACTGGATCTGCGCCCAGCGGGCATCCCGGCACCCAGAAGACGTTGGCGGCGAGGTATTCGTCCTTGTCCTCGGGGTTGGCCCCCTCGTAGTCACCGGCACCGGCGACGAGTCTGGCGTGGTGTTCGTCGAAGGTGTCGGAGATGTATTTGAGGAAGATCAGGCCGAGGACGACGTGCTTGTATTCCGCCGCGTCCATGTTGTTGCGCAGCTTGTCGGCGGAGAGCCAGAGTTTCGCTTCGAAGCCAATGTTGGCGCTGGATTCGGTTTTCCTTGTTGCTTTGGCCATCGGGCACCTGTGGGTTTTTTCCTGGAGTTCGCTCATGCCGAGGTGACGCAAGAGAGGATCAGCGGCCGGGAATGCTAACTGATTTCGGCCGGCAAAGCAGGCCTGTGAACGGGCGGCCAGTCGGCGCTGGCAGTCGTCGCGGGTTGCGGCAGTGGGCGCCGGGCATGGCGCCCTGGGCGATCACCTCTACTGCCACCAGCCGCTCAAGGCTTGACTCGGGCCGATGGATTGGAGCGGTGTGTCCGGCTATTCGCGGTCCGCCGCGACAACTCCAGTCTGTTACGATGACGACATTTCGATACCCGGGTGGCCGAAAGGCTCAACAAACCGGGCACAATCAAATCTTCGCCAGACAGCCAGCTGCCAGGGCACGAATGGATCGGCCATCCGCCAGCCCCTGAAGCAAAGGAAACGGCAACATGACTGAAAAAGACATAAACCTCAAACGCATACTTGCCGCGACGGATTTCTCCTTCCTGGGTGATGCGGCAGTCCATCGCGCCGCAGTGCTGGCGGCACGGGAAGACAGCGAGCTGCTTATCGTCCATGCCCTGCCCAGGGCATCGGTGCTGGACAAGATCTTTGTCGCGGACGTGGCCCTGCCGGCACGCATGCGCGCCGTGGCCAGGGACAGACTCGCGGCGCTGGTCGATGCCGCGGCGCAGGCCGGTGTGCGGCGGGTCCGGGCGGAAGCCCCGGAAGGCCCGGCCCGGCGGACGCTGGCGAATGTAGCGAAAGGTTTTCATCCCGATCTGCTGGTCATCGGCGCCCACGGCAAGGGACCGTTGCAGCAGTTCTTTCTCGGTGGCACGGCATCTCGTATCCTCACCCGCGCCGTCTGTCCCGTGCTGGTCACGCGCGGCGAACCCGTGCGCGATTATTGCCAGGCGCTGGCGGCGGTCGATCTGCGGGCACGCTCGGAGGCCGTGCTGCACGCGGCCATCATCGTGGCGGCTAAGGCCCGGGTCACGGTGGTTCATGCCTACCAGGCCCCTTTCGAAGCCAGGTTGCGCTACAAGGGATTCTCCGCGGAGGAGATCGCGCGTTACTCGGAGCCGGAAGCACAGGCCGCGCAAAGGAACGTCAGCGCGCTGCTCGCGGACCCGGAACTTGTCGGCCTTGACCTGAAGATCAGGACCGTTCACGGCCACCCCAATCCGCTTCTGTTCGATATCGCCAACGAATTGGGCGCCGACCTCATGGTTGTCGGAAAGCATGGTGGCTCTCGCCTGGAAGAGTCGATGGTAGGGGGCATCACCCGACTGCTCGCCTACGACGCACCCTGCGACGTGCTGGTGGCGTAGGGTTTTCAGATCTTGCGAGGAGGCTTCCATGCAACCCGTCTGGCTGAAGCACTGCCCCGAGGGAAGAACCGGCGCCGCAGGTGGCTGATTTGACGACCGCTGCGCGCATCATCCCCTGGCTGTTGGCGGCGGCGTTGACCGGATTGACCCTGGCGCTGCCACCCATCGCGCAGCCCCTGCAGTATCACGATTTCGCCGACCAGCGCGCCTGTATGGGCCTGCCCAATTGCCTCGACACCGCGTCCAATCTCCTGTTCGTGCTGGCGGGTGCGACCGGCCTGCTTTTCATGCGCAGCGAAACAGGAAAGCGCGCCTTCATCGATGCGCGCGAGGCATGGCCCTACGGGCTGTTCTTTTTCGCTGTCATCCTCGTCGGTCTCGCCTCGGGCCGTTATCACCTTGCTCCGGACAACGCCGGGCTGGCGTGGGACCGAGCGGCAATGGCGATGGCGTTCATGGCCTGGTTCGCCGCCATCTGGTGCGAACGCGTCGGCCTCCGCTCCGGGCTCCTGCTCCTGCCACTGCTGGTCGGCGCGGGCCTCGGCAGCGTCTTCTACTGGGACTGGAGCGAAGCGCGAGGCGTCGGTGACCTGCGCTTCTACGCCCTGATGCAGCTCATGCCGACCCTCCTGATCCCGCTCTTGCTGTGGCTTTACCCGCCGCGCTACAGCGGCGGGCGCGACATTCTGGCGGTCATCGGGCTGTACCTGCTCGCGCTGCTCTTCGACTTCACCGATCGACCCGTGTTCGCACTGACCGGCGGCCTCGTCAGCGGCCACACGCTCAAGCACGTTGTCGCCGCGCTGGCGGCGCTCTGGGTGGTGCACCATCTGCAGCGGCGGAAGTTCCTGTGAAGGGCGCATTGCAGCCCGGCGTCAGACCCCGCGAGCTGTGGGCCTGGGCGATGTACGACTTCGCCAATTCGGGCTTCACGACCGTGGTCATCACCGCGCTGTTCAACGCCTATTTCGTCACCGTGGTCGCCGGCAACACACCCTGGGCCACCTTCGCCTGGACCGCCTCGCTGTCGGTCTCGTATGTCTTGATTGTCCTCTCCGGCCCGCTGCTCGGGGCTTACGCCGATCGCCACGCGGCCAAAAAGAGACTGCTGCTGATCACCACCGCGGGCTGCGTCCTGTTTACCGCCCTGCTCTGGTTTGCGCGGCCCGAGCTGCTGTGGTACTCGGTCGCCTGCGTCATCGCCGCCAACTTCTTTTTCGGCAGCGGCGAAAACCTGATCGCGGCCTTCCTGCCGGAACTCGCCCAACCGCGCACCCTGGGCCGGGTGTCGGGCTGGGGCTGGAGCCTCGGCTACCTCGGCGGACTGCTGACTCTCGGCCTTTGCCTCGCCTATATCACCTGGGCCGAAGCCCGGGGGCATGGCGCAGCGGAGTTCGTGCCGGTGACGATGCTGATCACCGCAGGGATTTTCGCGCTCGCCAGCCTGCCCACCTTTCTGCTGCTGAAGGAGCGCGCCGTGCCGCGCCCGGCCGATGCCATTCCCTGTAGCGCGCCACTCGCCGAAGCCTGGCGCGAAGTCGGGCACACCCTGCGCCAGACCCGGCAATTCGCCGATCTCGCCCGCTTCCTGCTGTGCAGCCTGTTTTACCAGGCCGGCATTCAGACCGTCATCACCCTGGCCGCCATCTATGCCGGACAGGCGATGGGCTTCGGCACGCGCGAAACCTTACTCTTGGTGTTCGCCGTGAACATCACGGCCGCCATCGGGGCTTTTGCTTTCGGTCGGGTGCAGGATCGCATCGGTCATGTGCCTGCCATCGCGCTGACCCTCGGCGGCTGGATCGTCACCGTACTGATCGCCTGGGCCGCGCCAGTGGCTGCGGCCGGCGAAACGCTGTTCTGGATCGCGGCGAATCTCGCCGGCCTGTGCATGGGTGCTGCGCAATCGGCTGGCCGCGCCTTGGTGGGACTGCTGGCCCCGTCGTCCCGGTTGGCCGAGTTTTACGGCTTCTGGGGACTCTCGGTCAAGCTGTCGTCGATCGCCGGACCGCTTTCCTATGGCATTATCACCTGGGCCTCCGACGGCGACCACCGCAGCGCCCTCTTGCTGACCGGCAGCTATTTCGTCATCGGACTGTTCCTGCTCTCCGGCGTGAAGGTGGCGCGCGGTCGACGCGCCGCGCTGCGCGCCGAACGGCTTGACAAGGGAGGCTCGTCGCCATGAACCTCAAAACCTCCGTTAGCGGGGGAAAATCCCGTTCCTGCTTCGACAGGCTCAGCACGACCGGGATTTTTTCGGCTCACCCCATGGGGGATCTTCCGTTCGCCCTGAGCAGCCCGCGCAGCGGGCGTGTCGAATGGCTCTCGGGTCATCAACCGAGGTTTCCAGGATGAATGATCAGAACAGGGTCGCGGGCGGGAAACGCCGGCTCGCTTCACCGGCGCGTTGTTCGCCATGACAAACGCCTTCGCGGAAATTGCCCTGCTGCTCGCCGCCGCCGCCGCTATCGGCGCTATTGGCATACGACTGCGCCAGCCGGTGCTGATCGCCTACATCGTGGTCGGCATCGTCGCCGGGCCGGCCGTGCTGGGTCTCGTCACGGCCCACGACCAGATCGACCTGCTGGCGCAGGTGGGAGTGGCTCTGCTGCTCTTCGTCGTCGGCCTCAAGCTCGATCTGCAACATATCCGCCATATCGGCCCGGTAGCACTGGCCACCGGTCTCGGGCAGCTGACCTTCACCATCGTCATCGGCTTCCTCATCATCCTGGCCATGGGCAAGGGCTGGGTGGAAGCGCTCTACGTCGCCATCGCCCTGACCTTCTCGAGCACCATCATCATCGTCAAGCTGCTCTCCGACAAACGCGAGATCGATTCGCTGCATGGCCGGATCGCTGTCGGCTTCCTGATCGTCCAGGATGTCGCCGTCGTCATCGCGATGATGGTAATGAGCGCCGTGCGTGGTGATGGCGGCGAGGGTTCGCTGCTGGCGCTGGCCGGTTCGCTGGCCATGCGGATCGGCATCGCCGGCGCGGGCCTGTATCTGCTGATGCGCTACATTCTGCCCAAAGTTGTCGACCGCATGGCGCAGTCGCAGGAGCTGTTGCTGATCTTCGCCATCGGCTGGGGCACGGGCCTCGCCACGCTGGGCGAATGGGCCGGTTTCTCGAAGGAAGCAGGTGCCTTTCTCGCCGGCTTCTCGCTGGCCTCGACACACTATCGCGATGCTATCAATACACGCCTGAGCGGCATCCGCGACTTCCTGCTGCTGTTCTTCTTCATCGACCTCGGCGCCAAGCTCGATTTCTCCACGCTCGGCGGCGAAGTCGGGCCGGCGATCCTCCTTTCGCTGTTCGTGCTGATCGGCAACCCGCTGATCGTTTTGGCCATCATGGGTTTCATGGGCTATCGCAAACGTACCGGGCTCCTCTGCGGCCTCACCGTGGCACAGATCAGCGAGTTCTCGATCATCTTTGTCGCCATGGGCATCACGCTCGGCCACATCGACAAGGGGGCGCTGGGGCTGACCACGCTGGTCGGCCTGATCACCATCACCCTGTCGACCTACATGATTCTTTACTCGCATCCGCTCTACGAGAAGCTGGCACCCTGGTTGGGCGTTTTCGAGCGCAAGCTCCCCTATCGGGAACTGGCGGTGGCCACAGAACGACACGATCTGCACGAGGCTGACGTCATCGTGTTCGGCCTCGGCCGTTATGGCAGCCGACTCGCACTGGGCCTGAAAGAGGCCGAACTCAAGGTGCTCGGTGTCGAATTCGACCCGGAGGTGGCGCGCGCCCTGCGTCGGCAAGGCCTGCCCGTGCGCTACGGCGACGGCATCGCCAGCGAGTTCCTCGAAAGCCTGCCACTGAAGGAGACACGCTGGGTGGTCAGTACCCTGCCGGACATGGCCTCGAACCGCGATCTGCTGCGCGGATTACGCGAACTGCATTTCACCGGTGAAGTGGCGATCGTCGCCCGCGAGGAGTTCGACGGCACTGCCTTGAAGAAGCTGGGCGCCCCGACCATCCTCTATCCGATGCGCAATGCCGTCGATTACGCGGTCGAGGCCCTGACCGCCATCATTCATCCGAAGGAGGAGAAGCCATGAAAGCGCTCACCCAAATCCTTGCCGCGACCGACCTTTCCGGGCCAGCACGCCATGCTGTCGAGCGGTCCTTCCAGCTGGCTGCCCGCGCTGACTGCGAACTCTACATTCTCCATGCGCTGGAGTTGAATGCCGTGGACAGCCTGCGCGAAATGCTGGGGGACGACGTGTTCGCGGTCAAGGCGGCCCTGAACGGCGATGCTCACACCCGCCTCGAGCAGTTGATCAGAGATCCGGCGATCCATTGTGGCGTGACTGCGCGGACCTGCGTCGCTGAGGGGAACCCGCTGGCCACCATCGCCACAGAGGCCGATGCCCTGGACGCGGACCTTGTGGTTCTTGGCGCGCGCGGCGAGTCCTTCCTGCGCCACGCCATGCTGGGCTCGACGGCGGCGCGCCTGCTGCGCAAATCGGCGCGACGCCCGGTGCTGGTGGTCAAGCAGCCCCCGCATGAGGACTATCGCCGCGTGCTGGTGGCGGTGGATTTCTCGCCGGTGTCGCTGCAAGCGATCCGCACGGCAAGACTGCTGGCCCCCGCTGCCGATCTCGCCCTGCTGCATGCCTTCGAACTGCCCTATGAAGGCAAGCTGGTTCTTGCCGGCGTGGAGGAACCGGTGATCCGGCAACACGTCACGAGCGGCAGCGAAGTTCGCCGCAAGCGACTGCACGACCTGGCAACTGCCGCCGGACTGGTACCCATGGACTACTCGGCGCGGGTCATCCACGGCGACCCGGTGCAGCAGATCCTCACCATGGAGCAGGAGTACGACTGCGACCTGATTGTCGTCGGCAAGCACGGATCGCACATCACGGAGGAACTGCTTCTGGGCAGCGTGACCAAGCATGTTCTCGCCGAATCGCAATGCGATGTGCTGGTCATGTGCGACCCGCGCAGGCCGCTCGACGAATCGTCATGACCAATTTGGCACAGATCGCTGGCGCCGTGCTGCTGGCAGCCCTGGGTGGCGAAGCCTTCCTCAAGTCCATTCTGGGTGCAGCCGTCCATCTTCGCGTACCGAAGATGGTGGTGGCCACGACGCTGGCCGCCTTCGCCACTTCCAGCCCGGAACTCACCGTTTCATCGGTCGCCGCGCTGGCGGGACAGCCCGAGATCGGCCTCGGCGATGCGCTCGGCAGCAATGTCGTCAATATCGCGTTGATCTTCGGGCTGGCCTTGCTGTTCGGTGCCATACAAACCTCGCCTCAGGATTTCGGCCGGGATTACTACCTGGCCCTGGCGATTCCGGTCCTGACCCTGCTCTTGGTGCTCGACGGCCACCTCGTCCGCTGGGAGGCGCTGCTGCTCCTGGCGATCTTCCTGGTCTGGCTGACGTGGACCGTGCGCAACGCCCTGCGCCAGCGTGAGGCGACGGGGACCATCGACTCCGGAGCGTTGTCGTCGGGCAAGAGCCTGATCCTCGGCGTGCTGGGTCTCGGTGCGCTGATTGCCGCCGGTCGCCTGTTTGTCTCGGGGGCAACCGGCATCGCCGCCGCTTTCAGCGTCGACACCTATGTCATCGGCGTGCTGATGGTGGCGATCGGCACTTCGCTGCCGGAACTGGTGACCGTGATCCTGTCCCGCCTTCGCGGCCACGACGATGTCGGCGTCGGCACGCTGATCGGCAGCAACCTGTTCAACGGCCTCGCCATTGTCGGCGGAGCCGCGACGATCCATCCGATTTCGGTCCCGCTGTCCGAAGTGGCCCTGACCCTGGCTTGCGGCATTTTCGCCCTGCTCCTGTTGTTGCCCAATCGCGTCGGGCTGATCGGCCGCGGGCGCGCATACGGGCTTCTGCTGTTTTATGCCGGCTTTGTCTGGGCCACGCTCAATCCCTGAATCCGGGAATAACCATGCATCGTCATCAGCATTGTCGTGCTGCTCGAAGCCGGTGACCGGATTCCCGCCGACGCGCGAGTGCTGTCGGCGCACAGCGCTGAAGTAGCCGAGGCCGCCTTGACCGGTGAATCGCAGGCCGTGGCCAAGCTGTCCGAAGCACTCGATGAAAAGTCGGCGCTGGCGGAACGGCAAAACATGGTGTTCATGAACACCGTGGTGACGCGCGGTCGCCTCGAGACCATCGTCACCGCCACGGGCATGGCGACCGGGATGGGACGGCTGGCCGGGTTGCTGGCCGATACGGCGGAAGGGCAGACGCTGGCGGCCAAGGCCGGGCTGAATCCGGAAGAGGCGATGCAGCAGCTGCCGCGTATCGCCGAGATTCCCTTCGATTCGGCCAGCAAGTTCATGGCCTCCTATCATCAAGAAGATGACCAGGTTCGGCTCTGCGTCAAGGGGGCGCCGGATGTGCTGCTGGCCTTCTCAAGCCGCCATCTGGATCCACGCCGTCGGCCTCGACAAACCCGACATCGGCATCCTGGACGAGGCCTTCCTCGCCGAGGTGCGCAACCTGCCCGAGCGCAACCTCGCCGTCGAACTGCTGGAGCGCCTGCTCGAAGGCGAGATCAGGTCACGATTCCACGACGCGCTGGCCGACAACGAGTCGGCCGTGCGCGAGCTCTCCGACCAGACGCTGAAGAAGATCGCCCAGGAACTGACCGAGAACCTGCGCAAGAACCTGAGCGTGGACTGGTCCGCCCGCGAGAGCGTCCGGGCCAGGCTGCACCTGATGGTCAAGCGCATCCTGCGCAAGTACAGATACCCGCCGGACCTGCAGGAGGGCGCAGTGGAGCTGGTGCTGCAGCAGGCGAAGGCGCTGGGGATGGCCTGGATGGCGGCATGAACGGACAGCACGCGCCGCACACGGCCTCCCGAGCCGATCAGCAGAGCCTGTGGGCGTTTCAGGACAAGCTGAAGGCGCTCGGCCACTTCCAGACCGAATACGCGAACGCCGCCGAACTCATGCTGCATTTCAGCCAGCAACTCGACAAGCTGGTCGCCAACGGTTTCATCGAATTCAAGCCGGCGCAGGAAACGACGCTCGGCGATGGCAGCGCAAGTGCCCAGGGCAGTGGCGCGCAGGCGGCCGCGCCTGGTGCTGTGCTGGTCAAGCGTGACAACACCGCCCCGATCAACACCGGAACGCTGATCAACAGCCCGACCTATCAGACGATCATCCAGCAGGCGGCGCAAGCCGGCGCCACCGCCACCGAGCTGCGCTGCGGCTATCTCGCCTGGCTCAGCATGCACGCGAACGAGCTGCCGCTACTCGCAGCCGAAGGCGGCAGACCGGTGCAGCTGTCGTCGGTCTACACCGCGCTGCTGACCGAGGGACGCGAGACCGGCCTTGATGGGCAGATTGCCCCTGCGTCTACGGGCAATCGGCTGTCGGCGCTCGAGGCCCTGGACCGATCCCGATGCCTTGTCCTCATGGGCGAGCCGGGCAGCGGCAAAACGACCTTCCTCAACTTGAGCTGATCAATGCCCGGCTCGCCGCTTCGCGCGAGCGGCCCGACGCCCGGCTGATGCGCATCGAGGAATACCTGCGCGACCGCGCCGGCTTGCTCACCTCGCACGGCGAAGGCTTGTACCAGTTCCCGCACCGCTCGTTCCAGGAATTTCTCGCCGCCTGCCACCTGGCGCGCTTCGACTACCCCGATAGATTGCCGCGGCGCCGGTCACCGTCGCCCACTTCGCACAATTTGTCACCGCGAGTGCCTGGCGCGCGCATGACCCGGACGCCCTGCGCCACCCGCCGAATCGGCCGGTGGTCGAGGTGAGCTGGTACGACGCGCGCGCCTTCTGCGCTTGGCTCAGCGAGCGCTGGCGAGACCGCCTGCCGGCGGGCTGGGGTATCTCGCTGGCCTCCGAAGCGGAGTGGGAGAAAGCCGCGCGTGGCGGCGTGCAGATTCCGGGGGCAGTGCAGAGAACGACAGCGAGGGACGGTTTCGCCTTTGCGGCATCGACGCTGCAGAACAATCCGGAGCCGCAGCGCGCTTATCCATGGGGCGATGACTGGGACGCCGAGAAGGCCAATGTCGAAGGGGATCTTGGCGAGGCCAGCACCCTCGGCTGCTTCGAACCAGGGCGCAGCCCTTATGGCTGCGAGGACCTGTCCGGGATGGTGCCGTTGTTGTCGTCACCGACCTGAACCGCCCCTTCGCCAAGGCGTTGCCACCGCCCTGCGCCACGGCGCCAGAACCGCTGAAGGTAGCCTGCCCGGAAACCGCCGGTAGAGACGCCAATGGCACCAACGGATCAGGCGCCACCCCGACCCTTGCCGAGTCCGTCGCCGCCCAGCACCAGCGCGACCGGGAAGTTGCCGGTGAGGCGTGGGTCCGGGGTCTGCGGGGAGCCATGCTGCGCAAGTGAGCTTTGCGGCACCTGACTCTGGAGGTGGCTGATGAGGTCGGAAACCAGCACCTCGGACGCGCCACCGCTCGGCTGCGCGTGCCCGGTCAGCGCTTCGATCAGGTTTCACCGCCTTCGACGTGGCCGCTGAAGTAGAGGATTGCCGTGCCGTCCGGCCTCGCCGCCAGTTCGTCGCCGAGCCAGTCGAGCCCGTCGAGGATCGCCACACGGCTGCTCCCGGTGCCGGTCAGCAGGCGGACCTTGTCCGGTGCATAGCCACAGCGCGCAGGATGCACCAGGACATCACGCAGCGCACGCGCGTCAGCGGCGACGGTGGGCAATGCCGCAGCGACGGCTAGGTTCTGATCGACGGCAATCAGCAGCGCGCAGACCGCCCGATGGCCGTGTTAACATGTCATTCGCTTGCCCGGCAGCTTGCTGCGCGACGACGTGGCGACCCGATGGCCAAAGCTTGCAGTCAGCTTTCCCAAGGTTTTTTTGAAAGAAGAAAAACTCGACATGACGACCACTTCTAATGCGCTGGATGGCTTGCTTTACATTCGAAACGGCCATCCCGCTGGCCGCTGGAATTTTCCGGATGCGGTGGGAACCCCCTTCATCACGCCCGGGGGAATCGGCAACGCCGTCAGCCTGAGTTACAGCTTCCCTGGCAGCTTGCCTGGCTATTCCTCCGAACCGGGTTTCCTGGCATTTAACGATCTTCAGAAGCAGGCCACGCGAACCCTTCTATCATCCATTGAAGCGTTGATTGACGTGGATTTCAACGAGATCGCGGGCGTTGGCCAGCTGACGTTCGGGATGTCATCGCAGCCCGCCGGCCAGGGAGGCTTCGCCTACGCACCCGCTTTCTCATATGCTTACCGGAGCAATATTGAATCCGTCACCGAGCTCGACACCGGGGGCGATGTCTGGATCAACCGCAACCAGAGCTGGGTCGCAGACGCCTGGATTCCTGGTCATGATGGCTATGCGACCTTACTCCATGAAACAGGGCATGCGCTCGGCCTGAAACATCCGTTTGACGGCACCTACACTCTGGCTGCGTCACTTGACGACGAGAGCCATACGGTCATGTCCTACACCCGGGCACCCCACTCCGCCCTGATTGCCGTCACCGGAAACCAATGGAGTTACTCGTGGCTCATCACTCATCTGCGGCCAAGCACCTTGATGCCCCTGGACATCGAGGCCCTGCAATCCCTTTATGGCGCCAACACGACCACCCGAACCGGCAACGACATTTATCACTGGTCGAATAATGCCGAAATACTGGAGACGATCTGGGATGCCGGGGGCACCGATACGATTGACTGCTCCAATCAAACCCTCACCTGCATCATCGATTTGCGCGCCGGGAACTACAGTTCAATCGGTTTACGTCTGACCGATGCAGAGAAACGCCTGGGATTGGATTTGCCCGTGTGGTTCACGGCAGCGCTTCCCGCCGACATCTACAACGGCAGTCACAATTTGGCGATTGCCAAGGGCGTTGTCATCGAAAAAGCGCTGGGCGGAAGCGGCAATGATCAACTGATCGGCAACACGGCCAACAACCTGCTTTCCGGTGGCGGCGGCAACGACAGCCTCAGTGGCGGAGCTGGCAATGACACTCTCGATGGTGGCGCCGGCATCGACACCCTGTCCGGTGGGGATGGCAGCGACACCTACTACGTTCGCGACATCAACGACCTCGTCAGCGAGACCAGCGCGCTAGCCAGCACCGGCGGTACTGACTATGTTCGCAGCTACCTGGCCGCCTACACCCTCACCGCCAACGTCGAGAATGGTCGCATCGTCGCCACCGGCACGGCCAATCTGACCGGCAACAACCTGAACAACCTCCTTTACGCTGGCAGCGGCAACAACGTCCTCGATGGCAGCACAGGCACCGACACCGTCAGCTACGCCTATGGCGTTACCGGCACCACCGGCGTCAGCGTCAATTTGTCCAAAACATCGGCGCAGGCCACTGGTGGCTCAGGCACCGACACCCTGTTGAGCATCGAGAAACTGATCGGCTCCGCCTACGCTGACAAGCTTACCGGCAACACCGGCGCCAACAGCCTGACCGGCAATGGCGGCAACGATACCCTGGATGGTGGCGCCGGCATCGACACCCTGTCCGGCGGGGATGGCAGCGACACCTACTACGTCCGCGACATCGGCGACCTCGTCAGCGAGGCCAACGCGCTAGCCAGCACCGGCGGTACTGACCAGGTGCACAGCTACCTGGCCGCCTACACCCTCACCGCCAACGTCGAGAATGGTCGCATCCGCGCCTCCGACGTGGCCAATCTGACCGGCAACACCCTGAACAATGTTCTTTACGCGGGCACCGGCAACAACGTGCTCGATGGCAGCACAGGCACCGACACCGTCAGCTACGCCTATGGCGTCACCGGCACCACCGGCGTCAGCGTCAATTTGTCCAAAACCTCGGCGCAAGCCACCGGTAGTTCTGGCGCCGATACCCTTACCAGCATTGAGAACCTGACCGGTTCAAACTACGACGACGTGCTCACGGGCAATACCGGTGCCAACCGACTTGTCGGCGGGCTGGGCAAGGACATCCTCACTGGCGGTGCAGGCAACGACGTCTTCGACTTCAATGCCCTCACTGAAACAGGGATCACCATCGCCACCTGGGATGTCATCACCGACTTCGCGCGCGGTCAGGACAGGATCGACCTGTCGACCATCGATGCGAATGCGGCGACGGCCTCGGTCAATGACGCCTTCACGGCTTTCATTGGCAGTGCGACGACATTCTCGGCGGCGGGCCAGTTGAAGCTGGTCGGGAACGTCCTGTACGGCAACACCGACACCGACAGCAGCGCAGAATTCGCCATCCAGCTGACGGGAATCGGTACGCTGACAATGACTGACTTCATCGCCTAGGTGCCATGATCCGCGACCTGCCGCCGGCAGCGCTTGCCACCGGCAGCACCCGTCGCCCGATGAATCGGGCGACGGGAACATGCCGCGGGATAGCCACACGGCAAGCGCAGGCGCCCGCTTGATCGGGCGATCTGTCGACGGGCCGGGCGCCTCAGGGCAGCCGTTCTCGCGGCGGGTCGGGCAGGCTGGCGGCGGCCTTGCGGGCTTGCCGGGCGGCTTCCTCGGCGCTCGCCGCGTCGATCACCTGCAGGACTTCAGCGAGGTCGGCCAGCGTCTCATCGGGCTTGAAGTGACCCTCGAGGACGCTCTCGGGGCGCAGCTTGCCGGAGTCGTAAAGCGACCAGATTTCCTGGCCGTAGGTGGTGGTCAGCAGCTCCGGGGCGAACTGGCCGAAGTAGGCGGCGAGATGGTCGACGTCGCGCTCGAGGATCCGGCGGGCGTTGTTGTTGGCGGCGGCATCGATCGCCTGCGGCAGGTCGATGATCACCGGCCCCTGCTCATCGACCAGGACGTTGTATTCGGAGAGATCGCCGTGCACGATGCCGGCGCAGAGCATGCGGACCACCTGCCGGATGAGGACCGCGTGGAATTGCCGGGCGAGGTCGTCGGTCAGCACGACGTCGTTGAGCCGTGGCGCCGGTTCGCCGTCGGCGTCGGTCAGCAGTTCCATCAGCAACACGCCGGCGTGGAAATTGTACGGTGTCGGCACGCGCACGCCGGCCGCAGCGAGGCGGTAGAGCGCGTCGACCTCGGCATGCTGCCAGGCGGCTTCCTGTTCCTGGCGGCCGTAGCGCGAACCTTTTTCCATCGCCCGCGCCTGCCGGGTGTTGCGGGTCTTGCGCCCTTCGGTGTAGGCGACCGCCTGGCGGAAGCTGCGCTGCTGGGCTTCCTTGTAGACCTTGGCGCAGCGCAGGTCGTCGCCGCACTGGACAACATAGACCATTGCCTCCTTGCCGCTCATCAGCTGGCGGATCACCTGGTCGACCAGGCCGTCGGTGACCAGGGGCAGGAGTCTGCTCGGGGTTTTCATGGAGATTCGCCTTTCTGCTGCTCCAGGTTGCGCTGCATCAGCGCAAAGAAACGGTCGTAGAATCGCCCGGCCGGAATCGTTTCGCTCGCCACCTTGACCAGCGAATCGTCGCTCGAGGTGAGCGGGATCGATACCGAGCCGATCGCCGCAACGCCGACGCTCGCCGAGTTCGGATTCTTCTTCAGGGCATAACGCTCCTGGATCGCGTTCACGTATGCCGTGGCGACCTTGCCGAGGCCGCCCTCGGGGACGCAGACGACATTGAACATGATCTGCACGTGCACTTCGCCCTCGGGCTGGAAATGCTTGCTGGCGCTGATGAAATCGGTCTTCACCGTGGTCGGCAGATAGCCCTGGCTGAGGAGCGCGCGACGGGCGGCCTCGCAGGTCGCGCCGACGCTCGCGTCGAACAGGCGGGAAAAGGTCTCGTTGGCCTCGAAATCTTCATTCTGGTAGACGGTGAGCGCGGGCTGCATGCTGCCGCAGGCAGCCAGCAGACCGGCCAGCGCCGCCAGAGCCCAGCAGGCGACGACGCAGCGTATCGAGCGGATGACCGATGGGCAGCGCGCCAGGAGCGGGGAAGTTCGCCCGCGTCGACCGGTCAATGCGCCTCGTCCCAGTTTGCCCCGACCCCGACATCGACCACCAGCGGCACCCGCAGGCGGGCCCATTCGGTCATCAGGCGGGGCAATTCGGCGCACAGGTGCTGCAACTCGTCGGCCGGCACTTCGAGGACGAGTTCGTCATGCACCTGCATCAGCAGACGGCTGCGCAGGTTCTGTTCGTCGAGCCAGCGCTGGACGACGATCATCGCCGACTTGATGAGATCCGCCGCCGAACCCTGCATCGGCGCGTTGATCGCTGCCCGCTCGGCGCCCTGACGACGGCCGGCCTGGTTCGAGCGGATTTCGGGCAGCCACAGCCGGCGGCCGTAAACGGTTTCGACATAACCCTGCGTGCGGGCGGTCTCGCGGGTGGTCGCCATGTAGCGGGCGACGCCGGGGTAGCGCGCGAAATAGCGTTCGATGTAGGCCTGCGCGGCGCCGCGTTCGAGATCGAGCTGGCGCGCGAGACCGAAAGCGCTCATGCCGTAGATCAGGCCGAAGTTGATCACCTTGGCGACGCGGCGCTGGTCGGGACCGACCTCGCTCGTGGCGACGCCGAAAATTTCGGCAGCGGTCGCCCGATGGACGTCCTCGCCTTGGGCGAAGGCTTCGAGCAGGCGCGCATCTTCGGAAAGATGCGCCATGATCCGCAGTTCGACCTGCGAGTAATCGGCGGAGACGATGTGGCTGCCGGGTGCGGCAATGAAAGCCGCGCGGATGCGCCGACCTTCGGCCGTCCGCACCGGGATGTTCTGCAGATTGGGGTCGCTCGACGCCAGCCGGCCGGTGACCGCGATCGCCTGCGCGTAGCTCGTGTGCACCCGGCCGGTGGCGGCGTTGACCATCTTCGGCAACTTGTCGGTATAGGTCCCCTTGAGCTTCGAGAGCTGTCGCGATTCGAGCAGGATCTTCGGCAGCGGGTAATCGAGCGCGAGTTCGGAGAGCACCTCCTCGTCGGTGGACGGCGTCCCCGACGGGGTTTTCTTCTTCACCGGCAGGCCGAGCCTGTCGAACAGGATCTCCGCGAGCTGCTTCGGCGAGTTCACGTTGAACGGCTGTCCGGCCGCGAGGTAGGCGCGTGCTTCGAGGTCGAGCAGGCGCTTGCCGATTTCGTGGCTCTGCTGCGCGAGCAACTGCGAATCGATCCGGACGCCGTGACGTTCCATGCGGAAGAGGATCTCGCGCACCGGCATTTCGATCGTTTCATAGACCTGCAGGAGGCCCGCGTCGGCGGCGATCTGCGGATACAGCCGGGCGTGCAGGCGCAGGCAGAGGTCGGCGTCTTCGGCGGCATATTCGGCGGCCTGGTCGATCGCCACCTGGTCGAAACGGATCTGGTTCACGCCCTTGCCGCAGAGCGCTTCGTAGGGAATCGTCGCGAGGCCGAGATGGCGCTTCGCGAGGGTGCCGAGGTCATGCCCGCGCACGCCCTCCTTGCCGGCTTCGAGGACGTATGACTGGAGCAGCGTGTCGTGCGCGACGCCGGCAAGCTGCAGGCCATGGTTCGCGAGCACATGCTGGTCGTACTTGAGGTGCTGGCCGATCTTCGGGTAGCGATCGGCTTCGAGCCACGGCTTGAGGCGCGCCAGCACGTCGTCGAAGGGCAGCTGCGCCGGCGCACCCGGATAGTGATGGGCGAGCGGCAGGTAGGCCGCGTCGCCGACGGCGACCGCGAGCGAGAGGCCGACGAGGCGAGCGGCGAAGGGATCGAGGCTGGTCGTTTCGGTATCGAAAGCGGTCAGCGGACTGCGCTCGATCTTCTCCAGCCAGCGCTCGAAGGTGGGCCAGTCGAGGATCGTTTCGTAGGCCGCCCGGTGAGCGCCGTCGCTTGGCGGATCCGGCTGCGGGCCCGGCGCTGCGACCGTCGGCCCATCGCTGGCCGCAGCCTCGCCCTCGACTTCCTTGAGCCAGCTGCGCAGCTCGTAGTGCGTAAAAATCTCGATCAGCCGTGCACGGTCGGCCGGACGCGGCTTGAGGTCGGTCGGCGAGAGCGACAGGTCGAGGTCGCAGCGCACCGTCACCAGCCGGCGCGCGAGCGGCAGAAAGCCGAGCGCGCGGCGCAGGTTGTCGCCGACCACGCCCTTGATGTCGGCGGCGGCGGCGATGACGCCGTCGAGCGAACCGTACTGCGCCAGCCACCTGGCAGCGGTCTTGGCACCGACCTTGTCGACGCCGGGAACGTTATCGACCGGGTCGCCGATCAGCGCCAGGTAATCGACGATGTGCGCCGCCGGGACGCCGAACTTCCTGAGCACGCCGGCTTCGTCGAAGACCTCGTTGCTCATGGTGTTCACCAGCCGGACCTGCGGTCCGACCAGTTGCGCGAGATCCTTGTCGCCGGTCGACACCACCACGTGCACGCCCTGCGCTGCGGCCTGCGTCGCCAGGGTGCCGATGACGTCGTCGGCTTCGACGCCGTCGACCATCAGCAGCGGCCAGCCGAGCGCTGTGATCGCCGCGTGCAGGGGTTCGATCTGGCGCACCAGGTCATCCGGCATCGATGGCCGGTTGGCCTTGTACTGCGGATACCAGTCGTCGCGAAAGGTCCTGCCCTTGGCGTCGAAGACGCAGCCCTTGTAGTCGATTCCCGCTGCCTGGTAGTCGCTTTCGAGCCGGCGCAGCATGTTGAGCACACCATGTATCGCCCCGGTCGGTTCGTCGTGCGTCGTGCGCAGGTCGGGCATGGCATGAAAAGCGCGGTAGAGGTAGGACGATCCATCGACCAGCAACAGGGTGGGCATAGGCAAATCGCGAAATGAACGGGAAGAGAAGAGGACCGGAGAACCTCGCCGGCCGCGGCGCCAGATGGCCGGTGAATCGCTGGCATTATCGCAGACTTCGTCGGCCATACCGCAGCGCTGTCGGGCTGGGTCGCGGGCTGACGGTCAATCTGTACTACAATCCCGATAAACCAGTCAGCTGCTCGCTGATTGCTCAATCTTCCGGAAATCGCCCATGCGCCGCTCTCAAGCTCTCCTTGCCGTCCTCGCATTCGTGAGCGCAGCGGCCGTAGCCCAGAATTCCGCCGATCTGCAGCCGCTGCCGGCGGTGCCGCCGCCGCCCCCCGAGATGGCGCCCTTCGACGCCGCTCTCGAGCCCGAAGTGACGATCAGCAAACGCGACGGTGACATCGTCGAGGAGCACCGGATCAACGGCAAGCTCTACCGGATCAAGGTGACGCCAGCGCACGGCGTCCCCTACTCCCTGATCGACCGCGAAGGCGACGGCAACTTCAGCCCCGAGCAGATGGGAACTCCCGGCCTCGCCGTGCCGATGTGGGTCATCGGAACGTTCTGACCGCACAAGGTGCCTGGCTCGCGGGAGCGGCGTTTTCCCGCCGCCAGGCAAGCGCCGGATCGCCCGGCTTGCCGCTTCGGCTGGCCTCTTCTTTTCCCGGCTGCCAGCCTCCCTTCCCTTCACCTTTGCCCGAGCCTTTTCATGGAGCACTTCCCTATCCCCGCCCCGGCATTCGACGGCGGCTGCCGCAGCGTCGAACCGGGCAGTGCCTTCAACTGGCTCCGGCAGGGCTGGGCGATCTTCATCGTCAATCCGGGCGTCTGGATGGCCATGATGATCCTGGTCATCGTCATCTATGTCGGCGTCGCCATGGTGCCGCTGTTCGGACTGCTCGCCGCGCCTCTGCTGACGCCGCTGCTCGCGGCCGGCATGCTGTGCGCCTGCCAGCGGGTGGCGCGCGAGGAAAGGCTCGACATCAGTGACCTGTTCATCGCTTGCCAGCGCCATGGCAGCCCCCTGGTGATGCTCGGCGTCTTCTACATGCTCGCCATGCTCGGGGTTTTCCTGTTGCTTTTTCTCTTCGTCGGCGGCGGCGTCGCCGGCGGCCTGCTGCTCGGCAACCCGCTCGGGGTGGGCTTCGCCCTCGGCAGTTTTCTCTTCGCCGGCTTTCTCTGGCTGCTGCTCTCGCTGCCGATCCTGATGGCCCTCTGGTTCGCCCCGGCGCTGGTGCTGTTCAACCGGATGCCGCCGGCCGACGCGCTGCGCGCGAGCTTCCGGGCCTGTGTCGGAAACGCCGTCGCGCTGCTGCTCCATGCTGTGCTCGCCATGCTCCTCTGTTTTCTGGCGGTGCTGCCGGCCGGTCTCGGCCTGCTGGTCATCGGCCCGATCCTGGCGGGCTCGGTGTATGCCTCCTATCGTGACATCTTCATCGCCGCCTGAGTGAGCTGACGACATGCAAGCACTGACTCTTCCCGCCGCGCAAGGATGGCGCTGGCTGACCGAAGGCTTCCGGCTGTTTCGCCAGAATCACCTGATGCTGGCCTTCCTGGTGATCAGCTACTGGATGCTGATGGCGCTGGTGAATGTCATCCCGATCGTCGGCACCATCGCCACGACCCTGTGCATCCCGGCTTTCTCGGTCAGCCTGATGAACGCCTGCCGGAGCATCGAGCGCGGCCTGCCGCTGGCGCCCCAAATCCTCTTCTCGGGCTTTCAGCGCAACCTGCGGGCGCTGCTCACCCTCGGCGCCATCTATCTGGCGGCGACGGTCCTCATCCTCGCCATTTCGGCGCTGGCCGACGACGGTGCGCTGATGTCGATGATGCTGTTCGGCGAGAAGCCGGACGAGGAGACGATGGCGAGCGGCGACCTGCTGCTCGCGGCCCAGTGTGCGCTGCTTCTCCTCTGCCCGCTGATCATGGCTTACTGGTACGCGCCGGTGCTGGTCGGCTGGCATGACCTGTCGCCGGCGAAAGCGCTGTTCTTCAGTTTTGTCGCCTGCCTGCGCAACTGGCGCGCTTTCCTCGTCTACTCGCTGGCGATCCTGGTCGTCGCGACGCTGGTGCCGGGACTCCTTCTGGGCGTTCTCGCCAGCCTGATCCCCGGCGGCGCGGGGCTATTGACCATCCTCGGCACGGTGCTGGTCATCCTGGTTCTCGCGCCGACGCTCTTCGCGAGCTTCTACGTCAGCTACCGGGATGTTTTCGTGACCCTTGAAGACGATGGCTGACAGCCCGCCCGGGTCGGCACTGGGCGTTTTCGGCGGCACTTTCGACCCGATCCATCTCGGCCACCTGCGTCTCGCCGAAGAAGCGCTCGACGGCCTGGGGCTCGCCAGCATCCGCTGGATTCCGGCCGGCCAGCCGGCGCTGCGTGGCCGGCCGCAAGTCGCGGCCGAAGAACGGCTGGCGATGGTGCGGCTGGCCACCGCCGGCAACCCCCGCTTCACGGTCGATGCGAGCGAAGTCGACAGCCGGCTGCCGAGCTACACGGTGACCACCCTCGAACGTCTGCGCGCGAGCGAAGGCGCGCAGCAACCGCTCGTCCTGCTGCTCGGCGCCGACGCTTTCGCCCGGCTGCCCGGCTGGCACCGCTGGCAGTCGCTGTTTGCGCTCGCGCACCTCGCCGTCGCTCATCGCCCCGGCTTTCCGATCGCGCCCGACCAACTACCGGCAGCGCTCGCGAACGCTTTTCGCGAACGCGGGTCTGCCCACCAGGCGGCCCTTGGCGAATCGCCGGCAGGACGCATCGTCACCTTTGCCATGACCCAGCTCGCGATCTCGGCGACGCAGATTCGCGCCTTGCTGGCAAATGGCCGCAGCGTCCGTTATTTGCTGCCCGACGAAGTTATCGCTTATATTCGCAGGCAGCACCTTTACCAGGAACACTGAACACACAATGAAACTTCCCCAGCTGGAAAAACTCGTGATCGACGCCCTCGAAGACATCAAGGGCCGCGATATCGAGGTCATCAACACCTCCCGTCTGACCTCGCTTTTCGACCGCATGATCATTGTCTGCGGCGACTCCAACCGGCAAGTCAAATCCCTCTCCCGCAACGTGCAGGAAAAGGTCCGCGCAGCGGGCGGCGACGTCCTCTCCTGTGAAGGTGAAGACGTCGGCGAATGGGTGCTGGTCGACCTCGGTGACATCATCGTCCAGGTCATGCAACCGGCGATCCGCAGCTACTACAACCTCGAGGAACTGTGGGGGGGCAAGGGTCCGCTGAAAGTGCGGCGGGCGCTCACCGAGGTCGGGGCCGCCAGCGCTGGATGAAGCTCGCCATCCTCGCCGTCGGCCACAAGCCGCCTGCCTGGGTGGCCGCCGGCTGCGCCGAGTACGTCAAGCGGATGCCGCGCGAAATGCCGCTGACGGTGCTCGAAGTGAAGCCTGAACCGCGGGGCTCGAAAACCCGCCAGCAACTGCTCGCCGCCGAGAAGACGCGTCTGCAGGCGGCGCTGCAGGCCTACCCGCGAATGGTCGTGCTGGACGAGCGCGGCGACGACCTGCCGACGCGGGCGCTCGCCGAACGTCTGCAAGGCTGGATGCGCAAGGGCGGCGATACGGCTTTCGTGATCGGTGGCGCCGACGGCATCGACGAGGCGCTGAAGCTGCAGGCGAGCGAATCGATCCGGCTGTCGAGCCTGACCCTGCCGCATGCCCTGGCCCGCCTGATCCTCTGCGAGCAGCTCTATCGCGCGGTCAGCATCGTCCATCAGCACCCTTACCACCGCGAGGGCTGATGACCATCGATGCGCAGCATCCGCGCCTGCATCTCGCCTCGCGCAGCCCGCGGCGGCGCGATCTCCTGGCGCAGATCGGCGTCGGCTTCGATACCATCGTCTTTCGCAATTCCCCGCGCGCCGACCCGGCGCTCGACGAAACCCCGCTAGCCGCCGAGGATCCGCTCGCCTACGTCGAGCGCATCGCGCGCAGCAAGGCGGCACATGGCTGTGCCATCGTCGGCTGGCGCCGGCTGCTGCCGCAGCCGGTGCTGGCTGCCGACACGACGCTCGAACTGGCCGGCGAACTGATCGGCAAACCACTCGACGACGAAGACGCCGGGCGTATCCTGCGCCGTCTGTCCGGCCGCACGCACCGGGTGCTGACGGCGGTCGCGATCGGCTTCGAAGGGCGCATCGAACTCGCACTGTCATGCAGTGAAGTCCGCTTTCGCGACCTCGACGACGACGAAATCCGGCGCTACGTGCACAGCGGCGAGCCACTCGACAAGGCCGGCGCCTATGGCATCCAGGGTCGCGCCGGGATGTTCGTCGAGCACCTCGCCGGCAGCTACAGCGGCGTCATGGGTCTGCCCTTGTGCGAGACGGCGCAGCTGCTCAAGCGCTTCGGCTATCGCCCATAAGGTCGTCGACCGGCTGCGTCTCAGGTTAAGCAATCGTTAAGGGTCGCCGATTAAGCTGCCGGCACTCCCTTGATGGAAACCCTGCCATGCAGCCAGCCAGACGCGATGTATTTTCCAGCCGCTTCGACGCCGTGAGCGTGACTCACCACGCCGTCGCTTCGCCGCGACGTGCCGAGACCGAAGCGTTCATCAGCCGGGTCTTCGCCCGCCATCACGACGCCGAGCTGTCTTCGTTCATGCCGGCGCTGCTGCTCATCGAGCAGCACGAGCGAATCGTCGCCGCCACCGGCTGGCGGGGCGCCGAAGCCGAAGCGCTGTTTCTCGAGCGCTATCTCGACCAGCCGATCGAAGAAGCGATGGCGAAACTTGCCGACCGGCCGGTGCGCCGCGAACACATCGTCGAAGTGGGCAATCTGGCGGCCGAGAAATCCGGCGGCACGCTGCAGGTGGTGATGGCGCTCGCCGCCTACCTCGATTCGCTGGGTTATGAATGGGTGGTGTTTACGGCCACGCGCGAGTTGATCGGCATCTTCAGCCGCCTCGGCATGCCCCTGCTGGCGCTGGCCCCGGCCGACCCGGCCCGGCTCGGCGAGCAGGCCGGCGCCTGGGGCCGCTATTACGAGACGCAGCCGGTGGTGGTCGCCGGTCGCATCCGGATGGCGATCGAACGGATCGGCCGGCACGCATGAGCGAGGAGGAACTGCTGCCGCACGCGGGCAGCGAAGCCCTGTTTGCCGCCCTCGCCCGCCGCCCGCCCGACGCTGTCGTCCTTCAGGGAACGCGACAGACCTGGCGCGCAGGCGACTTGCTGGCGGCGATCGACGATCTGGCGGAGCGCCTTGCCGGGACGCGCGTCGTCGCCGTGCTCGCCGACAATGGCCCGGCCTGGGTGATCGCCGATCTCGCCGCCTTGCGCGCCGGCATCGTGCATTTGCCCTTGCCCGACTTTTTCAGTCACGCGCAGCTGCGCCATGCCCTCGAACAGACCGGCGCCGAAACGGTCTTCACCGACCAGCCGGAGCGCATCGCCAAACTCGATCTCGGCTTCGGGCCGAGCGGCAAATGGAACGGCTTGCTGATCATGCAGCGCAGCGCGACAGCGGTCGATCTGCCCCCCGCGACCGCCAAGGTTTCGTTCACTTCGGGCAGCACCGGCGCCCCCAAAGGCGTCTGCCTGAGCGCTGCGGGCCTGCTCGACACCGCCGCCGCGCTTGCCGAACGACTCGCCGATCTGCCAATCGACCGCCATCTGACCGTCCTGCCCTTGTCCTTGCTGCTCGAGAACAGCGCCGGCATCTACGCGCCTCTGCTGCGTGCCGCCGAGATCTGCATTCCCGGCCTGCAAACCGTGGGATGGCGCGGCATGGCCGGCTTCGATGCCAATATCCTGCAAGGCACGGTGGCCAGCGAAGCGCCGGCGAGCCTGATCCTGGTGCCCGAACTGCTCAAGGCATGGAGCGCTTGCCTTGCGAGCAGCGGGCAGCGCGCGCCGGGCGGGCTGCGCTTCGTCGCGGTCGGCGGCGCCCGCGTCCCGCCTGTCCTGCTGGCCCGGGCGCGGGCACTGGGGCTGCCGGCCTATCAGGGATACGGTCTGACCGAGGGCGGTTCGGTGATCAGCCTCAATCGCCCCGGCGACGACAGCGATGACGGCGATGACGTCGGACGGCCGCTCGCGCACGCCGAACTGCGGATTGCCGACGGTGAAGTGCGGGTAGCGACGCGCGCCTTTCTCGGCTATGTCGGCGACGACAACGCACGACCTTCGCCACCGGCGCGGCGCGAGTTTGCCACCGGCGACCTCGGCGAACTCGACGAGACGGGCCATCTGCATCTGTCGGGGCGACGCAAGAACCTGTTGATCACTTCCTACGGGCGCAACATCGCGCCCGAATGGGTCGAGTCGGTCCTGCTCGGCGAAGCGGCGATCGCGCAGGCGCTGGTGGTCGGCGACGGCGAGCCGTGGCTGGCTGCGGTGCTCGTCGCGTCGCCCGGCGCCGACCACGGCGCGCTCGCTACCGCCGTCCGGCGTGCCAACCAGACGCTGCCCGATTACGCGCGCATCGGCCGCTGGCATGCCGCAGCGCCCTTCACCGCCGGCAATGGTCTTGCCACCGGCAATGGGCGGCCGATCCGCGCCGCCATTTTCAGTCACCATGCCGCCGAACTGGCTGCACTCTATCAGGATGAGGAAACCCGCCATGTCGTTTCATGAACAGTTGATCGCCGCAACCGCAGCCGATCGCGCGCAGCTGCTGGCGGCACCGGTGATCGCCGAGTGCCTGCAGGGCCGGGTCAGCCTGGCGAGCTACCTCGCCTTTCTCGGCCAGGCGTATCACCACGTTCGTCATACGACACCGCTCCTGATGACCCTCGGCGGCCGCCTGCCGGAGCGGCTGTCCTGGCTGCGCCGGCCGGTGGCCGAGTACATCAGCGAGGAAATCGGCCACGAGGAATGGATCCTCAACGACATCGCCGCGGCCGGCGGCGATGCCGATGCCGTACGTGTGAGCGAGCCCGGCCTGGCGGCCGAAGTCATGGTCGCCTACGCCTACGACCTGCTCAACCGCGGCAACCCGGCGGCTTTCTTCGGCATGGTTTTCGTCCTCGAGGGCACCAGCGTCGCCCTCGCCCTGCAGGCCGCCGACCGCATCCAGCAGACGCTGGCGCTGCCGAACACGGCTTTCTCCTACCTGCGCTCGCACGGCACCCTCGACCAGCAGCACATCCGTCATCTCGCCGATCTGCTGGCCCGGATGACACCGGCCGACCAGACCGCAGTAGAGCGCAGCGCTGGCATCTTCTACCAGCTCTACGGCAACGTTTTCCGGACCCTGCCGACCCGCGAGGGCGCGCCATGCAGCTGAAGAACGCCCGCATCCTGCTCACCGGCGCGAGCGGCGGCCTCGGCCAGGAACTCGCCCGCCAGTTCACCGACGCCGGCGCCGCGCTCCTGCTCGCCGGGCGCGACAGCGTCCGCCTGACTGCCCTGAGCGCCGCCCTCGGGGCGGGCACCGCCAAGGTCTGCGCCGACCTCGAACGGCCGGCGGGGGTCGCCACCCTGGCCGGCGCCGCGCGCGAGTTCGGCGTCAACGTGCTGATCAACAACGCCGGCGTCAGCGCTTTCGGTCTCTTCGAAAATCAGGATGCGGCGGCCCTCACGCGGCTGCTGGCGACCAATCTCGAAGCGCCGATGCAGCTGACGCGCGCCCTGCTGCCCTGGCTCAAGGCGCAACCGCAGGCGGCCATCGTCAATATCGGTTCGACCTTCGGCAGCCTGCCCTTTCCGGGTTTCGTCGCCTATTCGGCGGCCAAGGCCGGTCTGCGCGGCTTTTCCCAGGCTTTGCGCCGAGAGTTGTCCGATTCGCTGGTCGCCGTCATCCACATCGCGCCCCGGGCGATCGATACGCCGCTCAACAGCGACGCCGTCAAAGCCCTCAACCGTGCCCTCA
Organism: Candidatus Accumulibacter jenkinsii; assembly: GCA_036625225.1. Lineage (GTDB taxonomy): Bacteria > Pseudomonadota > Gammaproteobacteria > Burkholderiales > Rhodocyclaceae > Accumulibacter > Accumulibacter jenkinsii. The sequence goes on from JAZKUF010000004.1 coordinate 173,818, forward strand.
GGACCGCCAGCGATCCGCCGCAGGAGGTCGCGCGACAGGTCGTTGCCGCCTTGCGCAGCGGTCATGGCGAGCATCATTTCGGCTTTCCCGAAAGGCTGTTCGCCTGGCTCAATGGCGTCGCCCCGTCGCTCATCGATCGCGCCCTCGCCGGCAAGCTGACGACCATCAAACAACACAGCCCTTCTTCCTGACCCTGCAAGGACCCCATCGATGAAAATTTTTTTGCCCACGGCCAGAATGCTGGCGTTGCCGATCCTTCTCGCCTTCAGCCAGCTGGCGGCTGCCGCGACCGGCGAAGAGCTGGTCCGGCCGATCCAGGAACAATGGGCCGAGGTCAAGTACCATCAGCCCGAGAAACAGCAGGCCGACAGCTATCGGACGCTGGCGGCGCAGGCGCACCGGCTCGTCGAAGCCCACCCCGGCCTGCCCGAACCGCTGATCTGGGAAGGCATCGTCGTCTCCAGCGAAGCCGGGGCGAGAGGCGGCATCGGCGCGCTGTCGCTCGCCAAGGAGGCGCGCCAGCTGCTCGACCAGGCGCTGAAGATCAACGACCGCGCGCTCAACGGTTCGGCCTATACCAGCCTCGCGACCCTCTACGCCAGGGTTCCCGGCTGGCCAATCGGCTTTGGTGACCAGGCGCGCGCCGAGGAATATTTCCAGAAGGCGCTGGCGATCAACCCGGACGGGATTGACCCGAACTTCTTTTACGGCGACTATCTGGCCGACCGGGGACGCACCGGCGAAGCGGTGAGCCATCTCGAAAAAGCGCTCAAGGCGCCGGCCCGGCCGGGGCGGGAACTCGCAGACAGCGGTCGTCGCCAGGAAATCCAGGCGCTGCTCGCGCGACTCAAAAAGGAAAAGAAATAAGTGCGCATCCTGCTGGTTGAGGACGACGGCCCCCTCGGTGACGGTATCCGGGCGGGCCTCAAGCTCGCCGACTACGCGGTGGACTGGGTCCGCGACGGCGAAGCGGCGCGTCTCGCGCTACTCGACCATGCCTATCAGGCGTGTGTCCTCGACCTCGGTCTGCCGAAACGCAACGGTCTCTCGGTGCTGGCCGATCTGCGGCAACGCGGCAACCCTCTGCCGGTGCTGATCCTCACGGCCCGCGACAGCAGCGCCGACAAGATCGCCGGCCTCGATGCCGGCGCCGATGATTACCTGACCAAGCCTTTCGACCTCTCCGAGTTGCAGGCCCGCCTGCGGGCCCTGATCCGGCGCGCCGGCGGCGCTGCCACACCAACCCTCGAACACGCCGGCGTGGTGCTCGATCCGGCCAGCAAACGGGTCAGTCGGGACGGCCAGCCGGTCACCCTGTCGGCGCGCGAGTACACCCTGCTGCTTGACCTGATCAGCCACAAGGGCCATATCCGCACGCGCAGCCAGCTCGAGGAGAGTCTCTACGCCTGGGGCGAGGAAACCGGCAGCAATACCATCGAAGTCTATATCCACCACCTGCGCAAGAAACTCGGTGGCGACTTCGTGCGCACCATTCGCGGGCTGGGCTACCAGCTGGGTAGTACCGATTGAAGGTCAATTGATGCCCGATTCGCTGCAATGCACCCGCCTGCAGTCGCTGCGCTGGCGGCTGCTGCGGACGGTCTGCGTCGCCGCGCTGCTGGGGCTCGCGTTGAGCGGCCTGATGAGCTACTGGCAGGCCCAGCACGAGGCCGAGGAGCTGATGGACGGGCATCTGGCGCAATCGGCCAGACTGCTGCTGGCGCTGGTGCGCGACAACGAGAGCCATCTCGCCGATCTCGCGATGCGCCTGGCGACGGTGCGCAACAACCAGGCCAATCTCTATGAACCGCCGCTCGAGTTCCAGATCGGGCGCGCCGACGGTTCACTCCTGCTGCGCTCGGACGACGCACCGCTCATCCCGCTGTCGGCGGCAGCCGGCTACTCCATCATCGAGCACGACGGCCAGCCCTGGCGGATGCTCAATCTGGCCGCCAGCGCCGGCGACTACCGGGTGCAGGTCGGTCACGCGCTCGAACTGCGCGACCAGGCAGCGCTCGAGGTCGCCGGTCAGACGGTCCTGCCGATCGCGCTGATCTCACCCGTCCTGCTCTTGATGATCTACTACTCGGTCCGCCGCGCGCTCAAACCGCTCGACGACCTGGCGGCCGACGTCGCTTCGCGTTCGCCGGAGAATCTCATGCCACTTGCCAACCGCCTGGCACCGCTCGAAGCGCAACCGCTGGTGTCGGCGCTCAATCGGCTGCTGTTCAGGCTGCGTGACACGCTCGACAACGAACGCCGCTTTACCGCCGACGCGGCGCACGAACTGCGCACGCCGCTGGCGGTGGTGAAAGTCCAGGCGCAGGTGGCCGCGCTGACGACCGACGCCGACGATCGCCGGCACGCGCTGACGCAGGTGCTGGCCGGCGCCGACCGGGCGACGCGCGTGCTCGAGCAGCTGCTGCGCCTGGCCCGCCTCGATCCACTGGCGCGCCTGCCGGATCCGCGCCCGATCGAGCTCGGCGAACTCGCGCGCCGGTTCTGCGCCGAGAGCCTGCACAACGGCGACGGCCGGACGCTGCGACTCGCCATCGACGAGCCACCGCTGATGGTCAGCGGCGACGCCGAGCTGCTGGAAATCGTTCTCCGCAACCTGCTCGACAACGCCCGCCGTTATACCCCCCTCGGCAGCACCCTGACTCTCTTCGCCCACCGACGAAACGGCGAACTGGCGCTCGGCGTCGCCGACGACGGCCCCGGCGTCGCTCCCGAGGAGTTGCCGCGGCTCGCCGAACGCTTTTATCGCGGCCGCGAGGCGAGCGCCGAAGGCAGTGGCCTGGGGCTGGCGATCGCCCAGCGGATTGCCGAGTTGCACGAGGCCCGTTTCGAGGTCGAAAACCTCGTCGGAGGCGGTTTCGAGGCCCGCCTGCGCTGGTGCCGGCAGCCCGACGGCCGCTCGTTTCAGAGGTAGTGGGTAAGCAGCAGGATCGCCAGGAGAAGCGCGATGACCGCCAGCAGGCGCTGCTGCTGGCGTTGCGTACGCGCAAGTTCAGCCAGCAGCGGCGCGAGATCCGGCCCTTTGGTCTGCGCCAGCGCCTGGTAAACGAGACGCGGCAGTTGCGGCAGGGTGCGTGCCCAGTAGGGGGCTTCCTGCTGCACGCCGCGGTGAAAGGCGCGGCCGCCGAGCTGTTCGCTCATCCAGCGTTCGAGAAAGGGTTTGGCGGTCTTCCAGAGATCGAGGTTGGGGTCGAGCTGGCGACCCAGCCCTTCGATGTTGAGCAGGGTCTTCTGCAGCATCACCAGCTGCGGCTGGATCTCGACGTTGAAACGGCGAGAGGTCTGGAAGAGGCGCAGGAGAACGCGGCCGAACGAGATTTCGTGCAGCGGGCGGTCGAAGATCGGTTCGCAGACGGCGCGGATGGCGGCCTCGAACTCGTCGGCACGCGTATCGGCCGGCGCCCAGCCGGCTTCGATGTGCGCCATCGCGACGCGCTTGTAGTCGCGCTGGAAAAAGGCGAGAAAGTTCTGCGCGAGATAGTTCTTGTCGTTGTCGGTGAGCGTCCCGACGATGCCGAAGTCGAGCGCGATATAGCTGCCGTGATGGGCCGCGTCGGTGGCGATGAAAATGTTGCCGGGGTGCATGTCGGCGTGAAAAAAGCCATCGCGAAAGACCTGGGTGAAAAAGATCTCGACGCCGGCGCGCGACAGTGCCGGCAGATCGATCCCGGCGGCAATCAGCGCCTCGGTCTGACTGATCGGGATGCCGCGCATGCGCTCCATGACCATCACCGTCGTCGTGCATTGATCCCAGTACACTTCGGGCACCTGCAGCAGCCGCGAACCGGCGAAATTGCGCCGCAGCTGCGAGCAGTTGGCGGCTTCGCGCATCAGGTCGAGTTCGTCGTAGAGATACTTGGCGAACTCGCCGACGACTTCGCGCGGCTTCAGCCGCTTGCTGTCCGACCAGACCTTTTCGAGCAGACCGGCGAGGGTGTCGAGCAGCGCCAGATCGCTGGCAATGACGTCGTGCATGCCCGGGCGAAGAATCTTGACCGCGACCTCATGCCCCCCGTCGTCGGGCCGCAGACGGGCGAAATGGACCTGGGCGATCGAGGCACTGGCCACCGGCGTCGCATCGAATTCGGCAAAGACCTCACTCGCCGGCCGGCCATAGGCCTGCTCGATCTGCGCCAGCGCGAGCGCCGACGAGAACGGCGGGACGCGGTCCTGCAATTTCGCGAGTTCGTCGGCGATGTCGGTCGGCAGCAGATCGCGACGGGTGGACATCACCTGCCCGAACTTGACGAAGATCGGTCCCAGATTCTCGAGCGCGAGGCGCAGACGGACCGCCGACGGGGTATCGAAGCGGCGCCAGAAATGCACGCTCCGCGAGACAGCCGTCAGCCGGCCGCTGGGCTCATGTTCGAGAATCATCTCGTCGATGCCGTAACGGCTCGCAATACGGAGGATTTTGGCGAGGCGGAAAAGGCGCACGGCAGACGGCGGCTCGGAGGTCAACAAAGGCGCCAGTTTACACAGAAACGGCCTCGATCGCCGCGCATCGTTCGACCGGGCCTCGGTCGCGCATCGTATAATCCGCCGCTTGAGCCAATCCTTCGGGTACAGACATCGCGATGAGTTCAGATCTGAAATCCCACCTCGCCGACCTGATGCGTGCCGCGCTGCGCAGTGTAGCGCCGAGCGAGTCGGACATGGCGATCCACATCGAGCGACCGAAGCAGGCTTCGCACGGCGATTTTGCCTGCAATCTGGCCATGCAGCTCGCCCGCCCGCTGAAGCGCAATCCGCGGCAGCTGGCGCAGTTGCTGGTCTCGGAACTGCCGTACTCGTCGCTCCTGGAGCAGGCCGAAGTCGCCGGCGCCGGTTTCATCAACTTCCGTCTCTCGGCGGCAGCCAAGCTCGCCGTGGTCGGCGAGGTACTCCGCGAAGGCAGCACTTTCGGTCGCTCGAACAGCGGCGGTGGGCGCAAGGTGCTGGTCGAATTCGTCTCGGCCAATCCGACCGGACCGCTGCACGTCGGCCACGGTCGTGGCGCCGCTTATGGCGACAGCCTGTGCAGACTGCTCGCCAGCGCCGGCTGGACGGTGACCAGCGAGTACTACGTGAACGACGCCGGCCGGCAGATGGATATCCTCGCCCTGTCGACCTGGCTGCGCTACCTGGAACTGCGCGGCCAGCCCGGCAAAGCCGTGACCTTTCCGCCCAACGCCTATCAGGGCGACTACGTGCGGACGATGGCCAGCCAGCTGCTGACGGCGCACGCTGACCGCTTTCTGCGGCCGCTGGCAGCGATCGTCGCCGACACCCCCGGCCTGCCCGATGCGGCGCGCACCGACGATCTCGCCAAACAACAGCGCGAGGCCCATCTCGACGCGCTGATTGCCAATGCGCGAAGCCTGCTCGGCGAGGAATGGCACTACCTGCATGACTTCGTGCTCGCCGAGCAACTGGCCGACTGCCGCAGCGACCTCGAAGAGTCGGGCGTGCATTTCGACGTCTGGTTCTCCGAGCAGGCGCTGTTTGCCACCGGTCTCGTCGCGCGCTGTGTCGAACGGCTCGACCAGGCCGGACATCTCTACCGGCAGGATGGCGCCCGCTGGTTCCGGTCGACCGCCTTCGGCGACGAGAAGGATCGGGTCGTTCAGCGTGACAACGGGCTCTTCACTTACTTCGCGTCGGACATCGCCTATCACCTCAACAAGTACGAGCGCGGTTTCGAGCGCATCATCAACGTCTGGGGAGCCGATCATCATGGCTACATTCCACGCGTCAAGGGAGCGATCAGCGCGCTCGGACTCGATCCGGAACGGTTGCAGGTGGCGCTGGTGCAGTTTGCCGTGCTTTATCGCTCGGGCTGGAAAGCCCAGATGTCCACCCGTTCGGGCGACTTCGTCACCCTGCGCACGCTGCGCGCTGACGTCGGCAACGACGCCTGTCGCTTCTTCTATGTCCTGCGCAAGTCCGACCAGCACCTCGATTTCGACCTCGACCTCGCCAAGAGCCAGTCCAACGACAACCCGGTCTATTACATCCAGTACGCGCACGCCCGCCTCTGTTCGCTGCTCGCCCTGTGGGGCGGCGAGCCGCAGGCGCTCGCCGGCGCCGACCCGGCGCGGCTCGACAGCCCTTACGAACTGACCCTCGCCGCGCGCCTGGGCGAATTCCCCGAAGTCCTCGAAGCCGCCGCCGCTGACCTCGCACCGCACCTGATCGCTTTCTATCTCCGGGATCTGGCGGCCGAATTCCACAGCTACTACAATGCCGAGCGCATCCTGGTTGACGAGCCCGCGTTGACCCTGGCGCGGATCGCCCTGGCCGCGGCCGTCAGGCAGGTGATTCGCAACGGCATGGCGATTCTGGGCGTCAGTTGCCCGGAATCCATGTAATCAACAGAGGACTTCCATGAGCGTGGACATGAAACCCCGCAAGACAGCACCCGCCCGGACGTCCGGCGGCGGCACCCTGTTCGGCCTGTTCATCGGCCTCGTCATCGGCGTCATCACGGTGGCCGGCGTCGTCTGGTATATCAACAAGGCGCCGCTGCCCTTCACCACCAATGGCCAGCAGCCCAGACTGGCACCGCCGGTGGGCAGTCAGCCGGCACCACCACCGCCCCCCGAACCGCTCGCCTCGGCGCCGGTGGCCCTGCCCGGCAAGCCCGGCGACCCGGTACCCGAGAAACCGCGCTTCGACTTCTACAAGATCCTGCCCGGCAACGCGGAAGCGATTCCCGACCCCGTACCGGCCGAAGCCAAACCGGCCGATGCCAAACCGGTCGAGCCCAAGCCGGCCGAAGCCAAACCGGTCGAGCCCAAACCCGTCGAGCCCAAGCCGGCCGAGACCAAACCCGTCGAAGCCAAACCGATCGAAGCCAAACCAGCCGAAGCGAAGCCCGCTGTCAGCAAACCGGCCGAGCCCAGGCCGGGCGAAATCCGGCCGGGTGAAACAAAGCCGGCCGACGCCAGGCCTGCAGCGGGCAAACCGGTCAACGGCAAGCCCGAACCGACGATCAAGGAACCGATCTACCTGCAGGCCGGCTCGTTCCAGAGTGCCGGCGAAGCGGACAACCAGAAGGCGCGGCTCGCCTTGCTCGGTGCCGAGGCGCGGATTCAGCAGGTGATGCTGCAGGACAAGGTGTGGTACCGGGTGCGCATCGGCCCTTACCACAAAATCGACGAAGTGAATCAGCTGCGCGCCGACCTGGCGCGGCAGGGGATCGACGCCAACGTCGTCCGCAAGGATTGAGAGAGGAGAAAACTCATGCACGCGCGCCAACGCCTCACCGGATGGTTGATCGCCCTGGTCCTCGCCACGCTGGCCCTCGCCATGCCGGCCCGGGCCGAACTCGCGGTCGGCCGCGACTACGTGTCGATCGTTCCGCCACAGCAGACCGACAACCCGGCCCGCATCGAAGTGATCGAGTTCTTTTCCTATGGCTGCCCGCACTGCAGCGAATTCCACCCGGTGGTCAGCCGTTGGGCCGCCGCCCTGCCGGCCGACGTGGTCTTCAAGCGGGTGCCGGTTTCCTTCGCCCGGCCGCAGTGGGCGAGCCTCGCGCGGCTCTTCTACGCGCTCGAGGCGACCGGCGATCTCGCGCGGCTCGATGTCGCCGTCTTCAACGCACTGCACCAGGGCGGGGCGAAGCTTTACGACGAGCAGACGATCCTCGCCTGGGTGAAAGCCCAGGGCGTAGACGCCAAAAAATTCGGCGAGGCCTACAACGCCTTCGGGGTGCTCAGCCAGGTCAAGCGCGCCGACCAGCTGGCGCAGGCCTACCGGATCCAGGGCGTCCCGGCGCTCGCCGTCGACGGCAAGTACCTGGTCACCGGCAAGGAGATCAAGGGCTTTCCCGACCTGCTGCGGCTGACCGACCAGGTGATCGACAAGGCTAGGCGCGAACGCAGCAAGAAGTGATGCACGCTGCGCGGACCGGTTCGCGGTCGCATCGGGCAGGCGGTATCTGGCGGTGGACGGTGATGGCCTGGCGCGTCCACCCGACGCCTCTGCCGCCGGTGGGCGAGGCGCGCTTCGTGCGTCCCTGATGCCCCTTTCACCATCCGGCGGCGTGCTCAGGATCTTCATCACCGGCGCTTCGTCCGGCATTGGTCGCGCCCTGGTCGAACACTACGCGGCGCAGGGCGCACAGCTCGGCGTCTGTGCCCGCCGGGGCGAGCTCTTGCAGAGCCTCTCCGCGGGCTGGCCGGCACAGGTCGTCGGCTATCCGCTCGACGTCACCGACGCGGCGGCCCTGCGCGCTGCCGCCAACAGCTTCATGAAGCGTTTCGGCACGCCCGACATCGTGATTGCCAATGCCGGCGTCTCGGTCGGCACGCTGAGCGAACATGCCGAGGATCTCGACGCCATCCGTCGGGTCATGGACGTCAATTTTTTCGGCATGGCAGCGACCTTCTCGCCCTTCATCGCCGCCATGCGCCGAGCTGGTGGTGGCCGGCTGGTCGGCGTCGCGTCGCTCGCCGGCATCCGCGGCGTGCCGGGGGCCGAGGCTTACAGCGCCTCGAAAGCCGCGGCGATCAGCTATCTCGAAAGCCTGCGCGTCGAACTGCGCGACGCGGGCATCCAGGTGCTCACCCTCTGTCCCGGCTACATCCGGACGCCGATGACCGCGCACAACCCCTTCCCGATGCCTTTCCTGCTGCCGGCCGAGGTGGCTGCCCGACGTTTTGCGCGAGCGATCGCCCGCGGCCGCAGCTACACCGTCATTCCCTGGCAGATGATCCCGGTCGCCGCACTCCTGCGCCTCTTGCCCAACGCGCTTTACGATCGCCTGTCCGCCGCCGCGCCGCGCAAGCCGCGGCAGGCTTCGCCACCCTAAGCCCGGATGCGGTCGACGCCGAGCGACCGCATCACCAGTCGATGGGCTTCCCATCGCGGAAAAAGCCCCCACTCGGGCCGTCATCGGGCAACAGCGCCGCCCAGACGATCCCCTGCGCGCCCTGGTCGGCGCTGCGCGTCGCGTCATCGCCGCCCATCGCGGTGCGGCACCAGCCCGGGCAGACGGCGTTGATCTTGATCGGGCTGCCGGCGAGTTCCTTCGCGGTCAGCCGCGTCAGCGCGTTGAGTGCGGTTTTCGACATCCGGTAAGCGGGCCAGAAACCACCCATCTCGGCCAGTTGCCCCATGCTCGACGATACATTGACGATCCGCCCCCAGCCATTCTCCCGCATCAGCGGCACCACCGACTGAATCAGGCGCAGTGGCGCGAGGGTATTGCAGGCATGCGTCGCCACCACCACCTGCGGATCGACGACGAAGACGCTGGCCGCCTGCGGGGCGACGAAATCCTTCGCCTCGAGCAGCACGCCGGCATTGTTTATGAGAATGTCGAGGCGCCCGAACTCGCGACGCAGGCGCGCCGCCAGAGCGGCAACCGCGCTCGCGTCGGTGACGTCGGCGACGTGCGGCAGCACCCGCAAACCCCGCTCCTGCAGTTCCCGGGCAGCGTTCTCGATCGCTTCGGCGCCTCGCCCGACCATCAGCACCAGGCACCCGGTGGCGGCCAGATCCCGCGCCACCGCGAAGCCGATACCCCGCGCCGCGCCGGTCACAACGGCAAGTTTCTGAGCTAGCATCTGTCTCTCCTGGGTTGAACATGGAGCCTTATCATGCAATGGTCAGATGCGCTCGGCAAGTCACCTGATCGCTGCACGCTGATCGATGGCGAGATGGTCTCCTGGTACGGCAGCCGGGCGATCCGCGGCCTCGCCTACCTGCGACACCTGCGGGCGAGTCTGGCTGCCCCGGGATGACGCTTGCCGGTTTGAGGGCGCGGCTTATGGGGTCGTGCGACTACCGCTGAGGGCCGTGAACACACCGAGGCCGATGAAGACACCAGCGCCGAGACGCCGGCCGTAGCGACGCAGGCCGCGCGCCTGCGCCAGGGCCGGCGCAACAAAGCCGGCTGCCAGGGCGTAGGCACAGTCGGTGACTGCCGCCAGGGCGACGAAGAGCGCGCCGAGCGTCATGCTCTGCAGCATCGGAGCGGCCTGCGGACTGAGGAACTGCGGCAGGAAGGCGGCGAAGAAGAGGGTCGTCTTGGGATTCAGCAGGGCGACCACGAAGCCGTCGCTGAAGACCCGTCGCAACGGTACGGCAGGCGGCACGACGGCCGCTTCATCGGCCGGCGAGGAGCGAAACATCTGCACGCCGAGATAGACGAGATAGAGGGCTCCCGCGTATTTGACCGCCGCAAAGGCGAGCGAAGACAAGGCAAACAGCGCGGCCAGGCCGATTGAAGCGGCGAACGCGTTGCCAAGATTGCCGAGCGCGACACCGGCCACCGACACCAGGCCACACCGACGCCCCTGGACGAGACTGCGCGTCACGATGTAGAGGACGCCCGGGCCGGGCGTGATGGCGAGGACGAAGCTCGCGAGCAGAAAGGCCGAGACGAGCGGCGCCGGGGGAAGGAGAGCGCTCATCGCAGCAGGCGGTCCTTGGTCGACCGGCTGCGGTCAGAGTAATAGCTGATCTCCTGCATCTCGCCAGAGGAAAGCGTTTCACCTTCGGGAAGGCTGGCGATCAGCCGCCGATTGGTGATCGCGGGCGCGTACTCCGGATCGAGCGCAATCGCCCGGTCGAGGCACTCGAACGCTTTCTGACGGTTGCCGAGGCCGGCGTAGGCGAGTCCCATGTTGCCGTACGATTGCACATGGTTCGGGGTGGTCTTCAGGACCTTCGAGAAGAGGTCGATCGCTGTCTGGAAGCGCTTTTCACGCAGGGCATCAAAGGCGCGATCGAAGGTCCGCGAGCTTTCCATGTAGGTCGCCAGACTGATGCCGCCGGTCTTCACGATCGCTTCAAGCTTGTCGAGCTTCTCTTTCGCGAGACGCCCTACCGGACCTCTTTCGCCATCCACCGCGATCGCCGACTGAAAAGCCAGAACCGCGGGCTCGAGCAGTGCTTTCCTGCAGAACGCCTCGCCAAGGTTGTAGTGCGCATGGGCAAAGACCGGGAAGATCTCGACCGCCCGCTGCAGGAGAGGGATGGCCTCGTCCATTTCGTCGCGCAGGGCGTGAATGACGCCCATGGCATAAAGCACGGTGTGGTATTCCGGATACTGCCGCCGGATCGTCTCGATGGCCGCCGCGGCCCGCGAGAGCTCGCCTTTCTCGGCCAGGAGCAGGGCGTCGTCGCAGCGGTCATCCACCTCCTGCAGAACCTCGACGGTGAAGTGCTTGTTGACCGACGCCTTGACGAGGTCTTTCTCGCGCTGATAGGCAAGGCACGGCTCATAATGACGGCAACCCTCGCAACCGGCGCCGCGCGTCGCCGCGCAGCAAAGCGGGCAGATGAACTGGCCGGCGTTCACCTTGCACAGGCGCTTGCCTTTTCTCTCTTCGCACAAAGGGCATTTCATCGCTTGGTCTTTCCCCGGGTTCGATCACAGCCGGCTAGTCTACGGGAAGTCCGGATGGCTGGCTAGCTTCACCCGTACTATCGTACTATGGGCGCTCCGACGTGCCGCCGGCGATGGCCTGGGCGTTCTCGTCGACGGGCGCCACAGAGCAGACCTTGCGGCGGATGATCAGCGGCCAACTTGACCAGAATCAAGCGCCACCAGGCAGGCTTGGCTATACTGGCGTGCTTCGCCTGACGAGGTCCGCCATGCCGCGCCGAAAAATCCCCCAACTGATTTGCCCCGCCGGCAGCCTGCCGGCGCTCAAGGCGGCGGTCGACCACGGCGCCGACGCGGTCTATCTCGGTTACCGCAACGACACCAACGCGCGCAATTTCGCTGGCCTCAACTTTGACCACAAGGCGATGGTCGAGGGCATCCGCTACGCACAGTCGCGTCACCGAGAGGTGCTGATGGCGATCAACACCTTCGCCCAGCCGGGACGGGCGGCCGACTGGCAGCGCGCCGTCGATGGCGCGGCAGAACTCGGCGTCGATGCGGTGATTCTCGCCGACATCGGCCTGCTCGACTACGCTGCGCGGCGCCACCCGGCCCTGCGGCGCCACCTCTCGGTACAGGGGTCGGCGACCAGTTACGAAGCGGTCAATTTTGCCCAGCGCGAGTTCGCGATCCGGCGCGCGGTCCTGCCGCGCGTGCTGACGCTGGCGCAGGTCGAAACGGTGATTCGCAACACCTCGGTCGAGATCGAGGTGTTCGGCTTCGGCAGCCTGTGCGTGATGAACGAGGGGCGCTGCTGGCTATCCTCATACGCCACCGGCGAATCGCCGAATACGGTCGGCGCCTGCTCGCCGGCCCGCTACGTGCAATGGGAAAAATCGCCCGGGCAGATGACGACCCGGCTCAACGGTATCCTGATCGACAGTTTCGGCGATGACGAACCGGCGGGTTATCCGACGCTGTGCAAGGGTCGCTTCGACGTCGATGGCGAAACGTATTACGCGCTGGAAGAGCCGACCAGCCTCAACGTGCTCGAAATCCTGCCCGAACTGGCCCGCATCGGCGTCGCCGCGATCAAGGTCGAGGGACGTCAGCGCAGCCCGACCTACGTCGCCCAGGTGACCCGCACCCTGCGCGCCGCGCTCGACGAACTCGCCCGCGACGATCAGCGCTTTCACGTCAAACCGGTATGGCTCGCCGACCTGGCCCGGCTTTCCGAGGGTAGCCAGGTGACGCTCGGCGCCTACAACCGGCCGTGGCGCTAATCCGGGAGCCGACATGAAACTCGCGCTCGGGCCGCTCCTCTTCTTCTGGCCAAAACACGAGGTCTTCGAGTTCTATGCCGGGATGGCGCAGAACCCGGCGATCGACATCTTCTACGTCGGCGAGGTCGTCTGCTCGCGCCGGCAGCAGATACGAGCCGCCGACTGGCTGGGCCTGGCGGGGGATCTGGCCGACGCCGGCAAGGAGGTGGTGATTTCGGCGCAGGCACTGCTCGAATCGGAAAACGACCTGAAAGCGCTGCGTCGTCTGACCGACCAGCTTGGCGAAATCCCCGGCTGCCGGCTCGAAGCCAATGACCTCGGCGCAGTCAATATTGCCGCCGGCCGCGCTTTCGTCGCGGGCGCGCATCTCAATATCTACAACGAAGCGACACTCGCCACCTTTGCCCGCTACGGCATGTGCCGCTGGCTACCGCCGCTCGAAGGCGACCGGCGGCTGATCGAGTCGCTGCACCGCAGCCGCCCGGCTGGCGTCGAAACCGAGGTCTTCGTCTTCGGTAAACTGCCGCTCGCCTTTTCGGCGCGCTGTTTCACCGCCCGACGCTACAACCTCAACAAGGACGACTGCCAGTTCAAATGCCTCGACCACCCCGAGGGGATGACGCTGCGCACTCGCGAAGGGCAACCGTTCCTGACCATCAACGGCATCCAGACGATGTCGGCACAGACCTGTAATCTGCTGGCGCAGGTTCCCGAGCTGCTGGCAATGGGCGTCGAGGTGATCCGCATCAGTCCGCAGCCGCGGGCGATGGCGGCGATCATTGCCGCCTTCGACGCCGCACGCCATGGCCGGCCAGGCGAACCCGACACCGCCGACTGGGCGCGCGAAGGGCTGGTAGACGGCTACTGGTTCGGCGAGGCCGGCATCGTCCGCCATCAGCCAGCGCCCCCCGCACCCAAGGAAGGAGGCCGTTCATGAGCCAGAGCTTTTCGATTCCCCGTTTCAGGCTGCCAGGCGTGGTCTCCGCGATCGGCGCCCATCTGCCGCAATGGCCGCACTCGCTGGCCCTGGCGACGGCGCTCAACGCCGCCGCCAGGCTTGGCCTGTTCCCCGACGACAGCCTCGCGCTGCTCGAGGAACGGACCTTCGTCGTCGAGGTGCTGGACGCCGGTGGACAAGCCTGCTTCAGCTATCGTGGCGGCCTTTTCCGACCGCTCTTCAACACCCCGCAGGCGCCGGACCTCTGCTTCCGGGCCAACCTTTCGGCTTTTCTGCAACTGCTGACCCGCCAGGAAGACCCCGACACGCTCTTCTTCAACCGCGAACTGTCGATCGTCGGCGACACCGAACTCGGCCTGGTGATCAAGAACATGCTTGATGCCGTCGAGTGGCCATCGTTCCCGACGCGGCCGATCTTTCGCCACTGAGCCGCGATTTCGAACCGGCACGCGCCATGCAACCCCCGGCGCCCGGTCGAGCGCTCATCCAGGGCGTCGCCTGCGCCCTCGGCGCCGGCCTCTTGTGGGGACTCGTCTTCGTCGTTCCGCTGCTGCTGCCGGACTACCCGCCGGCGATGCTCTCCTGCGGGCGCTACCTCGGCTTCGGGGTGATTGCCCTGCTCCTCGCCTGGGCCGATCTGCCGCGCCTGCAACGCCTGCGCCGCGCGGACTGGCGGATGGCCTGCGAACTGGCACTGGTCGGCAATCTCCTCTACTACCTGTTCCTCTCGGCGGCGATCCAGCTGGCCGACGCCCCGCTGCCGACGATGCTCATCGGCACCCTGCCGATCGTCATCGCCGTGGTCGCCAACTTCGGCAGCGAAGCCCTGCCGTGGCGGCGCCTTCTGCCATCGCTGCTGGTCATGGCGACCGGCATCGCGCTGGTCAATCAGCATGAGATGGCGCGGCTCGACGAGCAGGATGAGGCGCACGATTATTTCTTCGGCGGCGTGCTGGCGCTGGCCGCGGTCGCTGCCTGGACCTGGTATCCGGTCCGCAACTCCCGCTGGCTGCGCCAGCGACCCCATCTCGCTTCAGGCACCTGGGCCATTGCGCAGGGGCTGGCGACGCTGCCGCTGGCGGCGATCGGCATGGTCCTTGCCGGCTTCCTGCTCGACGGCGAGCGCTTCGACTATCCGCTCGGGCCCCGTCCCCTGCGCTACGTCGGGCTGATGCTGATGCTCGGTCTGCTGGCTTCCTGGCTCGGCACGCGGCTCTGGAATCGCGCAAGCCAGCTGTTGCCGACCGGGCTTGCCGGCCAGCTGATCGTTTTCGAGACTCTCGCGGCTTTTGCCTATGCCTTCCTCTGGCGCGGCGAATGGCCGGGCAGCACGGCGCTTTTCGGCATCACGCTGCTGATCGGCGGGGTGATCCTCGGCGTGCGGGCGTTTCGCACGGGCTGAGCGCCGGGCCCCGGTACTGGCCCGCCTCCTCGTCCATCCGGCGGGCGCCTGCACAAGGCAAAGAGCGGGCGAAGAGCGCGTTGAAAACGATCCCTTCGCCGGCAAGCTTCAGCGTTTGCTGTACATGTAGTTCGTGTAAGCGCCCTCGGCGATGCGCATCCAGAGGTTCTGGTCGTCCATGAACTTCTTGTAATCGTCGTAGATCTTCTTGAAGCCCGGATTCTTCGCCGAGGTTTCGGCATAAAGCTCCATGGCTGCCTTGTAGCAGGCGTCCATGACCTCTTTCGGGAACTGCTTCAGCTGCGTGCCCGAACCGACCAGTTGCTTGAGCGCCGTCGGGTTCTTGGCATCGTACTTGGCGACCATGTCGACGTGCGCGTCGGCACAGGCGATCTGGAGAATGGTCTGGTATTCCTTCGGCAGCTCGGCCCATTTCTTGCTGTTGATATAGGCCGTCACCTGCGGACCCCCTTCCCACCAGCCGGGGTAGTAGTAGAACTTGGCGACCTTGTTGAAACCGAGCTTCTGGTCATCGTAGGGACCGATCCACTCGGCGGCGTCGATCGTACCCTTCTCGAGCGCCGGATAGATGTCACCGCCCGGAATCTGCTGTGGAACCGCGCCGAGCTTGCTGATCACGGCGCCGGCAAAGCCACCGATGCGGATCTTCAACCCCTTGAGATCGGCGACCGTCTTGATTTCCTTGCGATACCAGCCGCCCATCTGGGTCGTCGTGTTGCCGCAGGGAATGGTCACGATATTCGATTTGCCGAACAACTCGGCCATCAGCTTGGTACCGTTGCCGTAACGCATCCAGGCGTCCATCTGACGGTTGGTCATGCCGAAGGGAACCGCGGTTTCGAGCGCGTACGACGGGTCCTTGCCAAAGAAGTAGTAGGAGACGGTATGCCCCATTTCGACCGTTCCGTCCTTGACGGCATCGAAGACCGCCGGCCCGGGAACGATTTCGCCGCCGGCAAAGACCTGAATCTGGAACTTGCCGCCGGTGGCTTCGGCCACCCGCCTCGCCATGTACTCGGCACCCCCGTAAATGGTATCGAGACTCTTCGGGAAGCTCGAGGCCAGACGCCACTTGATGGTCGGTGCATTCTGGGCAATGGCCGGCATGGCCAGGGTCCCGGCCGCCAGGCCGGCACCCGCATTCTTCAAGAACGAACGTCTTTCCACAATCTTTGTCTCCTGTAGTTTTTTGTCAATGGATTGCATCGCGATTATAGCCACTAGCGCCATGCGCGGGACGATCATTTGACCACGCCGCAGGCCCGGCGACTAATCGCCCGCCACTTTCATCTGCTCGATGAGCAGCGAACCGACCTGCTTCGAGCCCCGAACCAGAACATCGTTACCGACTGCCGCAATGTTCCTGAACATGTCGCGCAGATTGCCGGCAATGGTGATTCCCTCGACCGGATAGGCAATCTCGCCGCCTTCGATCCAGTATCCGGCAGCCCCGCGCGAATAATCGCCGGTGACGTAATTGACCCCCTGACCGAGCAGCTCGGTGACCAGCAATCCGCGTCCCATCTTTTTCAGCAGGCCGGAGAGATCGCGCTTGCCGGGATAGACGATCAGGTTGTGGCAACCGCCGGCGTTGCCGGTGGTCTGCATGCCCAGCTTGCGCGCACTGTAGGCACTGAGAAAATAACCCTGCAAGCGCCCGTCGGCAACCACTTCGCGAGCCTGGGTCGCAACCCCGTCGCTGTCGAAATAGCTGCTCGCGAGAGCGCCGGGCAGATGCGGCCGCTCGCTGATCTGCACCCTGCGGGCGAAGACGCGCTTGCCGAGGCTATCGACCAGGAACGAGGTCTTGCGGTACAGGCTGCCGCCGCTGACCGCATGCACGAAGCTGCCGATCAGCGAAGCGGCGAGCGGCGCTTCGAAAATGACCGGCACCTTGCAGGTCCTGACCTTGCGCGCCCCGAGACGCGACAGGGCTCGCCGCGCCGCCTGCTCGCCGATCGCTTCGGCCGCGCCGATCGCCTGCGGGTCGCGGGCCACCACATACCAGTCGTCGCGCTGCATCTGCTCGTTCTTGCCGGCAATCACCGAGCACGACAGGTAATGCCGCGAGCTCGGGTAGCCGGCGATGAAGCCAAGGCTGTTGGCTGAAACGAACTGCCCTTCCTGAATCGAAACCGTCGCTCCCTCCGAATTGGCGATCTGCGGGCTGACCGCAAAAGCCGCTTGTTCACAGCGCGTGGCCAGCTCGACGCCGGCCTCCACCGACAACAGCCAGGGATGATGGAGGTCGAGATCGGGTCGCTGCCCGCAATCGATCGCCAGCAGTTCGGCGTCGGGCAGACCGGCACAGGGGTCGGCGGCGGTAAAGCGGGCAATGTTGATCGCCGCCTCGACCGTCTCGCGCAGGGCATTCGGTGAAAAGTCCGAAGTGCTCGCGTGCCCCTTGCGCTGGCCGAAGTAGACCGAGACCGAGATGCCCTTGTCGCGATTGTATTCGATGGTCTCGATCTCGCCGCGGCGAACCGTCACCGATTGCCCGAAACCGGTCGAGACATCGACCTCGCAGGCGCTCGCCCCGCCTTTGCGAGCATGCTCGAGGACGTCGCGAGCCAGTTCCTGAAGTGTGTCGAGGGAGTGGCTGAAGCGTGATTCATTAGTGGCGGCGGGGGCTTGTGAAGACATGAGGGCGGTGGCCAAAAGCAAAAGCCGCTATCATAGCAGTTCCCCGGCAGGCGTCTGCTGCTGCAATGCAGCCGTCTCCGGCTTCACCTGTCAGCGCGAAAGGCGAGTCGTCGGTCAATGAGCACCCCTGAAGAAGAGCCTGTCCTGACCTCGAAAACCCGGCGCAAGCGGGCCATGGAAGAACTGCAGGAACTCGGTGAGGAACTCGCCGCACTGCCGCCTGATCGCCTGAAAAGGATCGAGCTGCCCGAAGACCTGCTCGCCGCTGTCCGCGAAGCACAGCGCATGACCCGACAGGACGACGCGCGGCGGCGACAGCTGCAGTTCATTGGCCGGCTGATGCGTGACGTGGACGCGCAACCGATCCGGGCGGCCCTGGCCATGCTGCGCGGCGACTCTGCCGAGGAAACGGCCCGCCTGCACCGTCTCGAACGATTGCGCAGCGAGTTGCTGGCCGACGAGAAGGTCCTCTACCGCCTGGCCAGTGCGTCACCATCGGTCGACCTGCAGCAATTGCGCTCGCTGCGCCGGGCGGCACTGCTCGAACAGGCCCAGGGCAAACCGCCACGCAACTTTCGCGCCATCTTCCAGTTGCTCAAGGAAATCGATGACGCCGGAAAGCGCGACGACGCCAACGGTCAGGCCCTTGCTGCAGACCTGAAACGCCATGACCGTTAACCCGACGGCAATTCGCGGAAACGGGCGATCTGGTAATCGCCGCCGTTTTCCTCGAGTTCGACCGGCGTCAGCACGCAGGGTAGTCCATCACGGCTGAAATCCAGACTTTCGCGCACGTTGAAAGCGCCCGGCGGCAGAATGATGCGCAAAAGGCCAGGCGCGCCGCCGTCACGCAGGCAGATCCCGGGCAGGCCCAGGGCCGCCGAAAAACCGCTGCGACGCGGTCGCAGATTGATGCTGTGCGCCTGCCTCGAGATGATCTGAACACCGACCAGGGTGCGCTCCCCGGGCAGCCGGCTGAGCCGCCGGGTGACGCCGAGCAGCCAGTTTTCGCCGCCCTCCGCCTGCAGGCAGAGCAGGGTGCCCAGCCTGATCCGGTCACCTCCCGCCTGCTCGAGACGTGCCCGCAAGCCCCCGAGGCTGACGTTTTCAACGATCCATTGCTGGCGGGCACCGCTCTCTTCAAGTTGGCCAATGACCCCGCCAAACACCGTATAGCAATGCTCGAAGCCGCTCAGCACGACCATCCGGGTCTGCACCGAATGACGCCGATGCCGCCGCTGCGGCGGCTGCAGCGCCCAGTAGACGCGCAGATGGCGGAGGACCGGCAGCAAGGCCTGCTGCGAATGTTCGCCGCCGAGGTCGATCCCGGTGGGCACTTCACCCCCCCCTTCGACGATGTGAATCAGTTCGTTCAAGGAGGCGAGCGCCGTCCCCGGCGAGAAGAAGCGCAGACCGGGCCGGCTGGCGCCGGGCTGCCGGACCAGTCGAGCCGGTCCGGTGGCACTGTCCGCGTCAACCCAGTACACGCTATCCGGACGACACTCCGGTGAAAAGACGAAACCGGGCAGAAAGTGTCCGATCAGCCGATCGGCAAGTTCGATCTGTTGCGGCAGCAGGCTGTCCATCGACGATGTGAAGAATACCACTGCCTGCAGATAGTGCTGCGCCGTGCTGCTCAGGCCACGCTGCGTGGGGTAGAGCGCCAGCGGTTTCTGCGCATGGCCGGCCGTGTCAGCCGCCAGGTAGGTGTGACCGAGACTGCGCCAGAGGTCATCGCCGACCGGTTCGTAACGGTACGCCCGCCAGCGGATTTGCGCGCCGAGGGCGAACTGGAGGCGCGCGAAAGCGAGCGGCGATGACAGCCTGAACGCTTCCGAGCCCTTTCCCTTGGGCTCCTGCTGGGCGCGCTGAAGGCACAGCGAATAGCCCGCGGCGACCGCCCGCAGATAGTTGAGACTGCAGTTCCACAAGCGTTGCTGTTCGACCGGCGAAAGATGCGGCGAGTACAGGTAGTCGCGCGCCAGGCGACGCAGATGGGGTTGCGCAACATCGTCGAGCTGGCGAAAAATCTCGAAGTAGTGATCAAGGCGAAAGTTTCTGGCGTGCATCAGGGATTCATACCAGCCGCTGACTTCATCGATCGCATTCTCCGCCCGTTCGACCAGCAGTTCGGCAAGAATCCGCTTGAACTCCTTGGCATCTGCCAGGGGATGATCAGGACGTTGCGGAAACAAGTTGAGAATCATTGCTAAGCAGCCTTGTCAGGAATCGCTCGGAGGAAACGCAGGATTGTAAACCAGGAGGGCGACAAGCACCGACCAAAAGGGGAAAGCAAGAAAGCAACCGGGAGGAGGCAAAAGGACGGGCAGCAGGCCCGTGATACCTTACAATGCGGCCTGACCCATCGACAGGCATGCAGCATGCAGCAGTATCTCGACCTGATGCGCCATGTCCTCGAACATGGCAACGCCAAGGCAGACCGCACCGGCACCGGCACACGGTCGGTGTTCGGCTGGCAGATGCGTTTCGACCTCGGTGCCGGTTTTCCGCTGCTGACGACCAAGAAGCTGCACCTGCGCTCGATCATCCACGAACTGTTGTGGTTTCTGCAGGGCGACACCAACGTCCTCTACCTCCAGGAAAACGGCGTTCGCATCTGGGACGAGTGGGCCGATGAGAACGGCGAACTCGGGCCGGTCTATGGCCATCAGTGGCGCCACTGGCAGACGCCGGACGGGCATGAGATCGATCAGCTGGCGCAACTCGTCGATGGCCTGAAGAACGATCCCGACTCGCGTCGTCACCTGGTAACGGCCTGGAACCCGGGCGACGTCGGGCGCATGGCGCTACCGCCGTGCCACGCCTTCTTCCAGTTGTACGTCGCTCCGCCAGCCGCAAGCGATCCCGACTGCCGCGCCCGGCTCTCGTGCCAGCTTTATCAGCGCAGCGCCGACATCTTTCTCGGCGTCCCCTTCAACATTGCCTCTTACGCGCTATTGACGCTGATGCTGGCGCAGGTCTGCGGTTACCGCCCGGGCGACTTCGTGCATACCCTCGGTGACGCCCACCTGTACAGCAATCACTTCGCCCAGGCGCGACTGCAATTGAGCCGCTCGCCGCGCGCCTTGCCGAGCATGCGGCTGAACCCCGAAGTGCGCGATCTGTTCGGCTTTCACTACGCGGACTTCACGCTCGAGGGCTACGATCCGCAGCCGCACATCGCCGCTCAGGTGGCGGTCTGAGCCGATGGCCGCGGATGGAGCGCGGGTGGTGATCGCCCTGATTGCTGCTGTTGCCCGCAACCGGGCGATCGGCAAAGACCAGCAACTGCTCTGGCTGTTGCCCGAAGACCTGCGGAATTTTCGCGCAACGACGCTCGGCAAGCCGGTGATCATGGGCCGAAAAACCTGGGAATCGCTGCCGCCGGCCTTTCGCCCCCTGCCCGATCGACAAAACATCGTCGTCAGCCGCCAGCCCGCCTACGTCGCAGCGGGCGCGACGACGGCGGGCTCGATCGACCAGGCGATTCGACTCGCCGGCAAGCATGGCGAGATCTTCGTCATCGGCGGCGCCGACCTCTATCGCCAGGCGCTGCCGCTCGCCGCCCGCCTGTACCTGACCGAAGTCGCCGAAGAGCGCGCCGGCGACTGTTTCTTTCCCGAGCTTGCGCCGGCCGAATGGCGCGAAGTCTCGCGGCGAGCGGGAGAGGCTGGATCGTCGCGGCATCCGACGTTCGATTTCGTGATCTACGAACGTTGTCAGGGCGGTTGGCGCAGCGTCCCGCCCGCGCAATCGCCGCACTTGCCTGACCAGCAGCCGCAAGAATAAGATACCGCCGTCAATCCCTTCAAAGTCACCGATGCCGGACCTGCTGCAGAAGTATCTCGACACGGCCGAAGGCGCCGACAAGGTCATGGCGCACGCCCGACAGCTGGTCAGGCTCGCCGGCATCTACCGCGAGATCGCGCCGCAGCCCCTGGCTGAAGCGAGCCGCGTCGCCAATTACAAATCGGCGGTACTGGTCATTCAGGCTGACAACGGCGCGGTCGCCGCCAAGTTGCGCCAGATGGCGCCGACCCTGGTCAGGGAGTTGCTCAGGCGCGGGCTGGAGTGTACCGGCGTGCAGGTCAAGGTTCAGGCCCGACCCGGCGAGAAGCCGACCCGAGTTCCCGAGCCAAGGCCGCTGAGCGCAAAAGCGAGCCAGGAGATCGCCGCCTTGAGCGCGTCCCTGCCGGCGTCGCCGCTACGCGAGGCACTCGAAAACCTGCTCGCGCGTTCGGCTAGACAGGAATGACCGCCACCCGCTCGAGAATCATCAGCGCGAAAACCAGCAGGGCGACGATCAGGGCGTAGCGAAACACCCGCCAGGCAAACTGCAGATAGCGCGCATCCCGGGTAAACAGGAAAATGACCACGCCGCCGGCGACGCATAGCATCGTCAGGACCGCCAGCAGGCGCAACAACCACATCTGATCAGCCCGCCGGCAAAGCGAGCCAGCGCGAAACCGTCATTGGGGCCTGCTGACGGTCCTCGAAACTGACGTATTCCCAGGCTTCGGGGCGGGCCAGCAGTTCGCGCGCCAGGGCATTGTTCAGTGCGTGCCCCGATTTGTGCGCCCTGAATGAGGCCAGCAAGGGGTGTCCGAGCAGGTAGAGGTCGCCGATCGCATCGAGCACCTTGTGCTTGACGAACTCGTCGCTGTAACGCAGACCATCGGCGTTAAGCACCCGGTATTCGTCGAGCACGACGGCGTTTTCCAGCCCGCCTCCCTGTGCCAGGCCATTCTCGTGCAGCCATTCGACTTCGTGCATGAAGCCGAAGGTGCGCGCCCTTGCCACTTCACGGACGTACGAGTTTTCGGCGAAATCGATCGTCACCTGCTGACCGGTGCGATCGATTGCCGGGTGGTTGAAGCCGATCGAGAACGACAGACGGAAACCCTCGTAAGGATCGAGGCGCGCCCACTTTTCTCCGGCCGCATCCGGTTCGCGTACCTCGATCGGTCGCCTGACCCGGATGAAACGTTTGGCGACCGGCTGCTCTTCGATGCCGACCGACTGGATCAGGAAAACGAACGGTGACGCCGATCCATCGAAGATCGGCAACTCGGCGGCATCGAGGTCGACGAAGGCGTTATCGATTCCGAGGCCGGCAAAAGCCGACATCAGATGTTCGATGGTCCCCACCTTGACCCCGTGACGCTCGAGACACGAACACATGCGTGTGTCGCTGACGAGCAGCGCCGAAGCCGGCAGGTCGATCACCGGGTCGAGATCGACACGGCGAAAGACAATGCCGGTCCCGGCCGCCGCCGGCCGCAGGCTGATCGTCACCTTGACCCCCGAATGGAGACCGACGCCCGCCGCACGGACTACCGCCCGGAGTGTTCTCTGCTTTAACATGTCACTGAAAAAACGAATGATTTTCCGATTCTAGCACAGCCCTCAGTCGGCCTGCTTTCTCAGGAAGGCCGGGATATCATAACGATCGACGCCGCTATTGGCGAGTGCCTCGACGGTTGCGCTGCGTCCCTTGCGAACGATCGCCGGTACCTGCTCGAGCGACGAGTAGTCAATGTTCGGACCATGAGCGAAGCGGCCGTCAGTTCCGGTACCCTGGCCATGCGAACCGCTGATCACTTCGAAGGTCTGCCGTTTGGCCTGCACCTGACCCAGACCGGTGGCGACCACGGTCACCCGGATTTCCTCACCCATCTCTTCGTCATACACTGCGCCGAAGATGATGTGCGCATCGTCGGCGGCAAACGCGCGGACGGTGTTCATCACTTCATTGACCTCCTTCATCTTCAGCGAGCGGGTGGCCGTAATGTTCACCAGCACGCCCTTGGCGCCGGAGAGATTGACCCCTTCGAGCAAGGGTGACGATACGGCACGTTCGGCGGCGATACGCGCGCGGTCCACGCCGGCGGCATTCGCCGAACCCATCATGGCCATCCCCATTTCGCCCATCACGGTGCGCACATCCTCGAAGTCGACGTTGACCAGCCCCGGGAAGTTGATGATCTCGGCGATCCCGCCGACCGCGTTGCGCAGCACGTTGTCGGCCGCCTTGAAGGCATCGTCCATCGAAACGTCATCGCCGAGCACGTCCATCAGACGGTCATTGAGGATGACGATCAGCGAATCGACATGCTTCTGCAGTTCGGCAATGCCGACATCGGCGATCTTCAGGCGCTTGCCTTCGAAGCCGAACGGCTTGGTCACCACGGCGACCGTGAGTACGCCGAGTTCGCGCGCCACTTCGGCGACGATCGGCGCCGCACCCGTACCCGTGCCACCGCCCATGCCGGCGGTAATGAAAACCATGTGCGCACCCCGCAGCGATTCGGTGATCGCCTCGCGCTCCTCCATGGCAGCACTGCGCCCGGCTTCGGGCTTGGCGCCGGCACCGAGACCGGTCTTGCCGAGTTGCAGCTTCTGGATCGCGATGCTGCGACCGAGCGCCTGCGAATCCGTATTGGCGGTGATGAAGTCCACGCCATTGACACCCTCGCGGATCATGTGGTCGACGGCGTTGCCGCCGGCCCCGCCGATGCCGATGACCTTGATCACGGTATCCCTGTCGTCACCAGCCTTGTCGATGATTTCAAACATTGAAAGCCTCCTCTGCATTAAATTCAAAAATTGTGGAAAGCGGCGAAACTCGCCTGGTGCCTGTTAGAAATTTTTTTCAAACCAGGATTTCATACGCCCGAAGACCTGCTTGACGTCCCGCGTCTCGCGTACCTTCAGGCCACGTTTGCGTTGCGTCTGCGCTTCCAGCAGCAGGCCGCAGGCAGTTGCAAAGCGCGGGCTCTGCACCACGTCGGCGAGAGCCCCCTGATACTTGGGAACCCCCAGGCGGACCGGCATGTGGAAGATCTCCTCGCCGAGCTCGATCATGCCCGGCATCACCGAAGCGCCGCCGGTGAGCACGATGCCGGAGGACAGCACGTCCTCGAAACCCGAACGGCGCAGTTCCGCCTGAATCAGTTCGTACAGTTCCTCGACCCGTGGCTGAATGACGTCCGCCAGCGCCCGCCGCGACAGCTTGCGCGAAGGACGGTCGTCAACCCCGGCGACGTCGAGCACGTCTGCCGGATCCGCGAGATGAGCGAGGGCACAGCCATACTTGCGCTTGATCTCCTCGGCTTCGCGCGTTGGTGTGCGCAGGGCCATCGCGATGTCGTTGGTGACCTGGTCACCGGCGATCGGAATGACCGAGGTGTGCCGGATCGCGCCCTGTGTCCACACCGCGAGATCGGTGGTGCCGCCGCCGATGT
Source organism: Candidatus Accumulibacter jenkinsii (assembly GCA_036625225.1). GTDB lineage: Bacteria > Pseudomonadota > Gammaproteobacteria > Burkholderiales > Rhodocyclaceae > Accumulibacter > Accumulibacter jenkinsii. The sequence goes on from JAZKUF010000004.1 coordinate 198,707, forward strand.
CGATCAGGCAGATGCCCAGATCCTTTTCGTCCTCCGAGAGCACGGCGCAGCTCGAGGCGAGCGGCTGCAGAACCAGATCGTTGACCTCCAGACCACAACGACGCACGCACTTGACGATGTTCTGCGCCGCCGAGACCGCGCCGGTCACGATGTGCACCTTGACCTCGAGACGAAAGCCGCTCATGCCGATCGGCTCGCGGATGCCATCCTGGTCGTCGATGATGAATTCCTGGGTCAGGATGTGCAGGATCTCCTGGTCGGCCGGGATCGGCATCGCGCGCGCCGTCTCGATCACCCTGTCGACGTCCATCGTGGTCACTTCCTTGTCCTTGATGGCGACCATTCCATTCGAGTTGAAGCTCCGGATGTGGCTGCCGGCGATGCCGGTATACACGTCGCGAACCTTGCAATCGGCCATCAGTTCGACTTCCTGCAGGACCCGCGAGATGGTGGTCACGGTCTCCTCGATATTGACCACGACGCCCTTCTTGAGGCCTTTCGATTCCTGCGATCCCATGCCGATGACGTTCAACCTGCCCTCCGGCGTGACCTCGGCCACCAGGGCGACAATCTTTGACGTGCCGATGTCGAGACCGACGATCAGATCCTTGCTATCCCTGCTCATTTCTTTCCTTTGACTTCCTGAATTGCACTGGCCGCAAAGCGCAATGCGAAACCGTTTGGATACCGCATATCCACCGCCAGTGGTCGCTCATGACGGGTATCGGACAGGGTCGGGTAGTAATCGACGAAACGCTGCAGGCGTACGCGGATCGGCGCCTTGGCCTGTTCGCGACCGAGTTCAATCCACATCCCGTCCTCCAGCCGGAGGAGCCAGGCAAGGCGCGGCGACAGCGCCACCTGCGCCGGTCGCAGGCCGGCCGGCTGCATGATGCGGGCGAACTCCTCGTAATGCCGCAGAACCTCGTTCGCCGACCCGGCCGGACCACTGATCCGCGGCAGCGTCTGGCCGCGGGTCAGCGACGCCGTAAAGACCTCGCCGAAGATATTGACGAGTTCCACCTGCCCGTCGCCCCAGTGTGCCGCCGCCTGCTGCTCCTCGATGCGGACTTCGAGGCGCGACGGCCATTTTCGCCAGATCTCCGCCCGGCGCACCCAGGGCAAGCCCTCGATCGCCTGGCGCAGCGCCTCGAGATCGACGGTGAAGAAGTTGCCGTGCAAACCTTCCGCCAGGGACGCCTCGAGTTCGTTGCGCCGAACGTCGCGCAGTTCGTGGGTCACCTGCACTTCGTGCAGCGGGAACAGTCTCAGCCGCGGCGCCCCCCAGACCACCGCGGCAACCAGCAGCGCGGCCGACCCGGCCAGAAACAGCAGATCGGAGACAGCCGTCAGCAGGTGCGGTTTGTGCCACATCGCTCATCCCAGGGTCGCGAGCGCAAGCACCCGGACCACCAGTTCCTCGTAGCCGAAGCCGGCGGCGCGTGCCGCCATCGGAACCAGCGAGTGATCGGTCATGCCCGGCGAGGTATTCACTTCGAGCAGGTAAGCCTGCCCGCCGCCGGCACCTGCCTCGTCCATCAGAAAATCGACCCGGCCCCAGCCGCGGCCGCCCAGGATCCGGAAAGCCTCGAGGGCGAGCTCGCGGAGTTCCTTTTCCCGCTGCTCGGGAAGGCCGCAAGGACAACGGTAGGCAGTATCGTCCCGTTGATACTTGGCCTCAAAGTCATAGAACTCGCTCGCGGGTTCGATCTTGATGATCGGCAGCGCCTCTTCGCCGAGGATGGCGACGGTGTACTCGCCGCCGAGGATCGCCCGCTCGGCGATCACCAGCGAGTCATGGCGAGCGGCAGCGGCGTAGGCGGCGCCGAGTTCACCGGCCCGCTGAACCTTGCTGATGCCGATCGACGACCCCTCGCAGGCCGGCTTGACGAAAAGCGGCAAGCCGAGGTCGGCGGTGACGCGGGCCAGGTCACTCGCGGCGTCGAGCAGCCGGTACTCGGGCACCGGCAGCCCGGCGGCCCGCCAGAGCAGCTTGCTGCGCCATTTGTCCATGCCCAGCGCCGAGGCCATGACGCCGCTGCCGGTATAGGGAATCCCCATCAGTTCGAGGACCCCCTGGATCGTCCCGTCTTCGCCATAACGCCCATGCAGGGCAATGAAGGCGCGATCGAACACCGCGAGATCATCGAGCGAGCGTTCGGCCGGATCAAAGGCGTGCGCGTCGACGCCCTGGCTCTGCAAGGCGGCGAGCACCCGCGAACCGCTGTTCAGGGAGACCGCGCGCTCGGCGGAGCGACCGCCGAAGAGGACCGCGACGCGGCCGAAATCGGCGCTCTTCATCGTCCGCCCCCGATCCCGGCCGCCAGCTGGCCGGGAATTGCGCCGATCGAGCCGGCTCCCATGGTCATTACCACATCGCCATCGCGAGCGGCATCCCGAATCGCTTGCGGCAGGTCGCCGACCGTCTCGACGAAAATCGGCTCGACCTTGCCGGCAACGCGCAGGGCGCGCGCCAGCGCGCGCCCGTCGGCAGCGACGATCGGCTGCTCGCCGGCGGCATAGACTTCGGCGAGCACCAGAGCATCGACTCCACCCAGGACCTTGACGAAATCGTCGAAGCAGTCGCGCGTCCGGGTATAGCGGTGCGGCTGAAAGGCGAGCAGCAGACGGCGGCCGGGGAAAGCACCGCGGGCGGCGGCGAGGGTTGCGCGCATCTCGACCGGGTGATGGCCGTAGTCGTCGACCAGGGTGACGCAGGCGCCGTTCGCGAGCGGCACCTCGCCGTAGCGCTGGAAACGGCGACCCACACCCTTGAACTCGGCGAGCGCCTTGACGATCGCCGGGTCGGCAATGCCGAGTTCGCTCGCCACCGCAATCGCTGCCAGCGCATTCAGGACATTGTGCCGTCCCGGCAGGTTGAGGGTGACCGCCAGTCGGCTGATACTGCCATTGACGCGAACGCAATCGAAACGCATCTGGCCATCGGCCGCGTGCACGTTCTCGGCATAGACGTTGGCCGCCGGATCGAAGCCATAAGTGACCATCTGCTTGCTGACCAGGGGCATGATTTCACGAACGTTGGCATCGTCGGCACAGAGCACCGCAACGCCATAGAAGGGCAGGCGCTGAACGAAATCGACGAAAGCCTGTTTCAGCCGACTGAAATCATGGCCATAGGTCTCCATGTGGTCGGCATCGATGTTGGTGACGATCGACAGCACCGGCGAGAGGAAGAGGAAGGAGGCGTCGGACTCGTCTGCCTCGGCCACCAGAAAATCGCCCGAACCGAGGCGAGCGTTGGCACCGGCAGCATTGAGGCGGCCACCGATGACGAAGGTCGGGTCCATGCCACCTTCGGCGAGAATCGAAGCCACCAGGCTGGTGGTGGTCGTCTTGCCGTGCGTTCCGGCCACCGCGATGCCCTGTTTCAGCCGCATCAGCTCGGCCAGCATCTGTGCGCGCGGCACGACGGGGATCTTGCGCGCGCGCGCGGCGATGACTTCGGGGTTGTCCGAACGGACGGCGGACGAGATCACCACGGCGTCGGCCGCGATCACGTTTTCGGCGGCGTGTCCAAGCATGGTGCGCACGCCGAGGGCAGCGAGCCGCCGGGTCGCCGAGTTTTCGGCGAGATCCGATCCGCTGACCGCAAAACCCAGATTGGCCAGTACTTCGGCGATGCCGCTCATTCCCGAACCGCCGATGCCGACGAAATGAATGTTCTTGACTTTGTGTTTCACTGGGCAAGCTCCTCGCACATCCTGGCCAGTTCGGCCGTCGCTTCGGGCTTCGCGAGTTCGCGCGCCCGCTGCGCCATCTCCTGCAATCGACTCCGCGAATAGGTACACAGATCGCCGATCGCTGCCGGGGTCAGTTCTGCCTGCGGCAGCAGCAGGGCGGCGCCGGCCTGCGACAGGAAGCCCGCGTTGAGCGTCTGATGATCGTCGACCGCGTGCGGGAAGGGCACCAGCACGCTGGCGACGCCGACCGCCGCCAGCTCGGCGACGGTGAGCGCACCGGCACGGCAGATCACGAGGTCGGCCCACGCGTAAGCGCCCGCCATGTCGTCGATGAAAGCCGCACAATGCGCCGGCACGCCGGCCGCTGCGTAGTTCTCGCGCAAGCGGTCGAGATGCTTTTCGCCCGCCTGATGCACCACCAGCGGGCGCGCGCCGGGATCGATCAGAGCGAGCGCGCGCGGGACGATGTCGTTGAGTGCGGCAGCGCCCTGGCTGCCGCCGAGCACCAGCCAATGCAGCGGCGACTGGCGGCCGGCAAGCCGCTCGGCGGGCGCCGGCAGGTGGTTGATCTCCTGGCGCAGCGGATTGCCGACCCAGACCCCGGTCGGCAGCGCATTCGGGAAACCACAGGCGACCCGTTTTGCCCAGCGCGCGAGCACCCGGTTGGCGAGACCGGCGATCGAATTCTGTTCATGAATGATCAGCGGGCAGCCGAGCCACGCCGCCATCATGCCGCCGGGAAAGCTGACGTAGCCACCCATGCCGAGGACGACGTCCGGTCTCACCCGACGAATTTCGCGCCGCGCCTGCCAGCAGGCCGAGAACAGGTGCCACGGCAGCAGCAGCTTGCGCAGCATCCCTTTGCCACGCAGGGCTGCGAAGCGAACCCAGGCCATTTCGTAGCCCCGGCCGGGAACCAGCTTCGCTTCCATCCCGTCGGGCGCGCCCATCCAGACCACGCGCCAGTCGCGACCTCGCAGCAGGTCGGCCACCGCCAGGGCTGGAAAGACGTGGCCGCCGGTTCCGCCAGCCATTACCAGCAGCGTCCTCATACTTTCGCTCCCCGCATCAATTGCCGATTCTCCCAGTCGATCCGCAGCAGAACCGCCAGCGCGACGCAGTTGGCGAGAATCCCTGAGCCGCCAAAACTCATCAGTGGCAGGGTCAGCCCCTTGGTCGGCAGCAGGCCCATGTTCACGCCCATGTTGATGAAGCCCTGCACTCCCAGCCAGACGCCTATCCCCTGCGCCACCAGGGCGGGATACAGGCGATCGAGGGCGACCGACTGACGGCCGATGGCGAAAGCCCGCTGGATCAGCAGGCCGAAGAGGACGATGACGACCAGAACCCCGGCAAAGCCCAGTTCTTCGGCGATCACTGCGAGCAGGAAGTCGGTGTGTGCTTCGGGCAGGTAAAACAGCTTCTCGACGCTGGCGCCCAGGCCGACACCGAAGAGTTCGCCGCGACCAAAGGCAATCAGGGCGTGCGAGAGCTGATAGCCACGGCCAAAGGCATCCGCCCAGGGATCCATGAAACCGAAGATGCGATCGCGGCGGTACGGCGAGTAGATGATCAGGGCAGCAAAGGCGGCCGCCAGGACGAGGATCAGAACGACGAACAGACGCGCCCGCATGCCGCCCAGGAAAAGAATCCCCATGGCAATCGAGATGATGACCACGAAGGCGCCGAAGTCGGGCTCCTTGAGCAGCAGAATCCCGACCGCCACCATCGCGCTCGCGAGCGGCAGAAAGGCTTTCTTCAGGTCGTGCATGTGCGGCATCTTGCGCACCGTGTAATCGGCGGCGTAGAGGACGGCAAACAGTTTCATCAACTCCGAAGGCTGCAGATTGGCCACGCCCAGCGGCAGCCAGCGCCGTGCGCCATTGACCTCGCGGCCGATACCGGGAATCAGCACCAGCGCGAGCAGCACGAAACCGGCGACGAACAGCCACGGCGACCAGCGCTGCCAGGTGATCAGGGGGACCTGGAAAGCGAGGCTGGCAGCCACCAGCGCAGCGACCAGAAAAACGGCATGGCGAATGAGGTAATAGGTCGGCTGATGGCCCGTCTGGCGAGCCGCCTCGGCCGTCGCCATCGACGCCGAATAGACCATGACCATACCGATCACGAGCAGCACCAGGGTGCTCCAGAGGAGGGCGAGATCGATTTCGGAAGGCATCCGGCGCTCGGCGCCGAGCGATGGCAACATCAGGCAGCCTCCCCGGCGAGAGCGTGAACCGCGGCGACGAAGGCCTCGGCGCGATGTGCGTAGTCCCGATACATGTCCATGCTCGCACACGCCGGCGACAGCAGAACGGCCTCACCGGCCTGCGCCTGGGCTGCGCACCAGCGCACGGCCTCGGACATGTCGGCACAGCGACGGACAGGAAGGTGGCTGCCCGCAAGCACCGCGGCAATCGCCGGCGCATCGCGTCCGATCAGGGCAACGGCCCGCCCATGCTGCTCGATCGCCGGTCGCAGGGGCGCGAAGTCCTGTCCCTTGCCGTCGCCGCCGAGGATGATCGCCAGGCGGCGACCGAGGCCCTGGACCGCAGCCAGCGTTGCCCCGACATTGGTTCCCTTGGAGTCGTCGAAGAAGCTGACGGCATTGATTTCGGCCACCCATTCGACACGATGGGCGAGGCCACTGAAAGCGGCGAGCGCCGGCAACAGGCGCTGCGGGTCGAGACCGACCGCTTCGCACAGCGCGAGTGCCGCCAGCGCGTTGGCCGCATTGTGAGTACCGACGAGTTGCAACTCGCTCAGTCGGATGAGCGGCTCGCGACCGCGCATGAGCCAGCCGTCGGAGAGGCCATAGTCGTCGTCGCGCACGGGCGCGTCGAGACCGAAAGTCACCACCTTGCGATCCTTGCCCGCGGCCGCCAGGCTACGCGCGTCATCGCGATTGAGGACCTGCACGCCATGCCCCTGGAAGACGCGCAGCTTGCTGGCCGTGTAATCGTCGAGGCTGGCATGACGGTCGAGATGATCCTCGCAGACGTTGAGCAGCGTGGCGGCGTCCGCCTGCAGGGTGTGCGTGCTTTCCAGCTGGAAGCTCGACAGCTCGAGCACCCAGATCTCCGGCAGGTCATTGGCCTCGAGCGCGCTCATCCAGGCGTCCAGCGCCGCCGGGCTGATGTTTCCGGCCACTCCGGTGCGGCGTCCGGCCGCCCGGCAAAGGGCGCCGGTCAGGGCGGTGGTGGTCGTCTTGCCGTTGCTGCCGGTAATGGCAATCAGCCGCGCCTGCGGGCTCACCTGGCGAAGGGAGCGGACGAACAGCTCGATCTCGGAGACGACCGCGACCCCGCGCGCCAGCGCTGCCTGGAGCAGCGGCTCCTGCGCCGGCACGCCGGGAGAGAGGGCGATCAGGGCGACGCCGACAAAGGCCGCCGGGGTGAAGGGACCGGCAAACAGGAGCGCGTCGGGCACCGCCGAGCGGAGCGCGTCGGCCTGTGGCGGCGAGGGGCGACTGTCGGCAACGCGCACCGTTGCGCCCTGCTTCGCCAGCCACCTGGCCATTGCCAGCCCGCTCTGCCCGAGGCCGACGACCAGCGCGGTTTTGCCCTGAAGCGCCATGTCAGCGCAACTTCAGCGTCGACAGGCCGACCAGCACCAACATGATGGTGATGATCCAGAAACGAACGACGACCTGGGTTTCCTTCCAGCCGCCGAGCTCGAAGTGGTGGTGCAGCGGCGCCATGCGGAACATCCGTCGGCCGCCGGTCAGCTTGTAGTAGATGACCTGCGCCGCCACCGAGAGCGTTTCGGCGACAAAGACGCCGCCCATGATCGCCAGCACGATTTCCTGGCGGACGATGATGGCGACCGTGCCGAGCGCAGCGCCGAGCGCCAGGGCGCCAACATCGCCCATGAACACTTCCGCCGGATAGGCATTGAACCACAGGAAACCGAGCCCGGCGCCGGCCATTGCGCCGAGCAGGATGGCCAGTTCGCCGGCGCCAGCCACATACGGGATGAACAGGTACTTGGCATAGACCGCGTTGCCGGCGACGTAAGCGAAGATGGTCAGTGCGGCGGCGATCATCACCGTCGGCATGATCGCCAGGCCGTCGAGGCCGTCGGTGAGGTTCACGGCGTTGCTGGTGCCGACGACCACCAGATAGCTGAGGACGACGAAACCGATCAGTCCGAGCGGATAGGCGACGCTCTTGAAGAAGGGCACGATCAACTCGAGTTGGGCCGGTCCGCTGGCGGTCAGCCCGAGGTAGAGCGCCACCAGCAGGCCGATCGCCGATTGCCAGAAATACTTCCAGCGCGCCGGCAAGCCGCGCGGATCGCGGCTGACCACCTTGCGCCAGTCGTCGTACCAGCCGATGCCGCCGAAGCCGACGGTGACCATCAGTACGACCCAGACGTAACGATTGCTGAGATCTCCCCACAACAGGGTAGTGGTGATGATGGCGATGAGGATCAGGACGCCACCCATGGTCGGCGTTCCCGATTTGATCAGGTGCGTCTGCGGACCATCGTGGCGCACCGCCTGGCCGATTTTCTTGGCCGCCAGCCAGCGGATGACACGCGGTCCGGCAAAGAAGGAAATGATCAGCGCGGTCATTGCCGCCAGCACCGTGCGCAGCGTGATGTAACCGAAGACATTGAAGGCCCGGACATCCTGGGACAACCATTGGGAAAGAAGGAGCAGCATTATTCTGCCCCGCCGGAGGGCACACTGATGGCGTCGGCGACCCTCTCCATGCGCATGAAACGCGATCCCTTGACGAGAACGGTGGTCTGCGAGGTGAGTTCACCCGTCAAATCGTCGATCAACTGGTCGATATGGCGGTAGTGATCGCCACCGGCAGCAAAATTGTGCGCTGCAAGAGCGCTGGCTTCGCCCAGCGACAACAGGCGATCGATGCCCTGGCTCTTGGCATAGCCACCGATTTCGTCGTGAAACTGGGCGCTCATCTCGCCGATCTCGCCCATGTCGCCGAGCACCAGGATCTTTCGGCCGATGGTTGCCGCGAGCACGTCGATGCCGGCGCGCACCGAGTCCGGGTTGGCATTGTAGGTGTCGTCCAGCAGCACCGCACCGTGCAGGGCGTCCCGCCGCTGCAGGCGGCCCTTGAGCCCGCGAAAGTTGACCAGACCCGCCTCCACCGCAGCCAGCGGGACGCCCGCGGCGAGACTGGCGGTGGCCGCCGCGAGCGCGTTGCGCGCATTGTGCAGCCCCGGCAGGGCGAGCAGAACTTCGAACTGACCGTCTGCAGCGCAGACGGTCAGGCGGCTTTCGAGGCCATGCAGGCACACCTGTCCGCGCACGTCGGCCGGCTGTTCGAAGCCGAAAGTCATCACCCTCAACCCCCGACACTGGTCGCGCCAGAGGTCCGCCCAGGGGTCATCGGCGTTGAAGACGGCGACCCCTAGCTCGTCGAGACCGGAATAGATGCCGCCCTTCTCGCTCGCGATCGCCGCCAGCGACCCCATCCCGGCGAGATGCGCGCGCTGCGCGTTGGTCACCACGGCCACAGCGGGCCGCGCGATCCCCGCCAGATAGGCAATTTCGCCGGGGCGATTCATGCCCATCTCGATGATCGCCGCACGGTGACCCCCGTTCAATCCGAGCAGGGTGAGCGGCAGACCGATGTCGTTGTTGTAGTTGCCGCGGGTGGCAAGAACCGCGTCGGCAAAAGCCGCCTGCAGAATGCTGGCGATCATCTCCTTGGTCGTGGTCTTGCCGTTGCTGCCGGTCACGGCGATCAGCGGTAGCGTGAAGCGACTGCGCCAGTCGGCCGCCAGTGCCCCCAGCGAAAGCCGGGTGTCGGCGACTTCGATCAGCGGCAGCGCAAGCGCGCGCAGCGGCTCGGCGGCATCGGCGGCGACCACCGCGGCGACGGCGCCGCGCGCCTGGGCGGCCGCGACGTACTCATGTCCGTCGAAACGCTCCCCACGCAGCGCCACAAAGAGATCGCCGGCAGCAATCGTGCGGCTGTCGATCGAGACGCCGTCAAAGCTCAGGTTGTCGCCGGTCAACTTGCCGGCGGTCGCCCGGGTGGCAGCGAGCAGATCCATCATCGCACTCATCACGCCACCTCCTGGCGAGCCTGCAGGGCAAGACGGGCGTGCGCCGCGTCCGAGAATGGCCGGCGGACGCCGGCAACCTCCTGATACGACTCATGCCCCTTGCCGGCAATCAGGACCACCTCGGCCGGATGGGCCGACAGCAGGGTCCGACGGATCGCCTCGCCCCGATCGACGATGATCTCGGCGGTCGGGGCGCCGACGCCGATCTGGTCGAGAATCGCCTGCTGATCCTCGCTGCGCGGATTGTCGCTGGTCAACACGACACGGTCGGCGTGATGGGTGGCGACTTCGCCCATCAGCGGACGCTTGCCGCGATCGCGATCGCCACCGCAACCGAAAATGGCAGTCAAACCGGCACCGCGCGCTCTGGCCACCGGTCGCAGGGCGTTCAGCGCGCTCTCCAGGGCATCCGGCGTATGCGCATAGTCGACCACCACCAGCGGCTCGTTGTGACCACCGATCTTCTCCAGGCGACCCGCCGGCGGGGTCAATGCGGCAAGCCGTTCGGCCACCGCCTGCGGCGTCAGTCCGGCATCCAGCAGGACCGCTGCCACGGCAAGCAGGTTGGCGACGTTGTAGCGACCGAGCAGGCCGGTTTCGACCTGCGCCCGACCGCTCGGCGCGCAAAGACGGAAACGCAGGCCATCGAGGGTTTCTTCGACCTGATCGGCACAAATCGTCCCCTGTCGATCGCCTGGCAGGTCCTGCTGCGTATAGCCGACCACCTTGGTCGCCGTACTGAGCGCAGCGAGTTCGTGGCCGAAGGGGTCATCGAGATTGCACACCGCCAGCCGCAGCTTCGGCCAGGTAAACAGACGCGCCTTCGCCTGCCCGTAGTCTGTCATGCTGCCGTGGTAATCGAGGTGATCACGGGTGAGATTGGTAAACACCGCGATGTCCACCCGCGCGCCGTCGAGGCGTCCCTCGGCGATACCGATCGAGCTCGCTTCGAGTGCGCAGGCCTGAGCACCGGCGTCGGCAAAGCCCGCCAGGGCGTGCATCAGCATCGTCGCTTCGGGGGTCGTGAAACCGGTGTCGACCAGCTGACCGGGCCACCCCGAACCGATCGTCCCGATGACCGCGCATGGCCGCGGGTGTGTCATGCCGATCCATTGCGTGACGGTGGTCTTGCCGTTGGTGCCGGTGACCGCCACCAGCGACAGGCGTTCGCTCGGTCGCCCGTAGATGGTGTGGGCGAGCGGTCCGCACAATTCGCGCAGACCCGCGACCGGCAGATTGGCGATCCGCCAGTCGCTGTTCCAGGTGAAAGCGCCTGTCTCGGCGACCTGCTCTTCCCAGAGAACCGCCGCCGCACCCCGAGCGATGGCGTCGGCGATGTAGCGGCGACCGTCCGCTACCTCACCCGGATAGGCGAGAAAGAGGGCGCCAGGAAGAACCTGGCGACTGTCGTCGGTGACCGCACTCGGGATCACGCCGAGGACTGCCAGGCGCGCCAGGATCCCGGCGCTGCGTTCGCCCGCGGCTTGCCGGTGGCGGGCGCTCAAAGCCTGGCCTTCGCTGCCAGAGACTTCGGCGTCTGCGCAACGACCAGGGGCGCGTCGGGCGCGACACCGAGGGTGCGCAATGAACTGTTCATCACACTGGCAAAGACCGGCGCCGCGACCGCGCCGCCATAGTGCTGGCCGGCACTGGGTTCGTCGATCATGACGGCAACGATCAGGCGCGGATCCGACGCCGGCGCAAAACCGACGAAGGACGAGACATACTTGTTGGCGTAACGACCGCCATCCAGCTTGTGCGCCGTCCCCGTCTTGCCGGCGACGCGGTAACCGGGGATCTGCGCCTTGGGCGCCGTGCCGCCCGGTTGGACAGCCATTTCAAGCATCGCCCGCACTTCCCGCGCCGTCTTCGGCGTGAATACGGCAGTGCCGTGTGGCATCACCGACTCGACCCGGGTCAGCGAGAGCGGCACCAGATCCCCATCGCGGGCAAAGACCGAATAGGCACGCGCCAGCTGGATCAGCGACACCGAGATGCCGTGGCCGTAAGCCATGGTGGCCTGTTCGATCGGTTTCCAGCTCTTCCAGGGGCGCACCCGGCCCGTCACTTCGCCCGGAAAACCGAGTCGCGGCAGTTGACCGAAACCGACGTCGTCGAACATCTGCCACATCTTCTGCGACGGCAGCATGGCGGCGATCTTGGCGGAACCGACGTTCGACGATTTCTGGATGACTTCCGCGACGGTCAGTGCGCCGTGCGGATGAGCATCCGAAATCGTCCGATTGCCGATCGTCAACCGACCCGGTGCGCAGTTGATGATGCTGTCAAAGCGGACCTTGCCGCTGTCCAGCCCGAGGGCGATGGTAAAAGGTTTCAGTGTCGACCCCGGTTCGAAAGTGTCGGTCACCGCGCGATTGCGCAACTGGCTGCCGGACAGGCTCTCGCGATTGTTCGGGTTATAGGTCGGCCAGTTGGCGAGCGCGACCACTTCGCCCGTCCGCACATCGAGGACCACAACGCCGCCCGCTTTCGCTTTGTGATCGCTGATCGCCTGCTTCAGGTGACTGTAGGCGAGGTACTGGATCTTGGAGTCGAGGGCCAGCCGGATTTCCTTGCCATCCTGCGGCGGCTTGATCGAGCCGACATCCTCGACGATCTGCCCGCGTCTATCCTTGATGACACTGCGGCTGCCCGGCTGACCGAGCAGGTCGCCATGAAAGGCGAGTTCCACCCCTTCGAGGCCCTTGTCATCGACTCCGGTAAAACCGACCATGTGGGCGGTCATCTCGCCGGTGGGATAGAAGCGACGGTACTCCTTGTTCTGACCGATTCCGGGCAACTTGAGCGCCGCGATCTGCTCGGCCACCGGCGGCGGAATCTGCCGCCGAAGGAAAACGAAGGTCTTGTCCGTGCTCAGCTTGCGGCTCAGCTGGGTGGCATCGGTTTCGAGCAGCAAGGCGAGTTGACTGGTCTGTTCGGCGGTCAACCGGGTAGCCGACGGCACCGCCCAGATCGACTTCATCGGCGTCGAGATGGCCAGTACGTCGCCATTCCGGTCGGCAATCCGCCCCCGCGAAGCGCTGATTTCGATATCCCGCCGGTAACGCGACTCGCCCTTTTCCTGCAGGAAGTCGTTGTTGAGAACCTGCAGGTAAAAAGCACGGCCAATCAACATGGCGAAAGACCCGAGGATCAGCAGGGCCATCAGGCGCGAGCGCCAGGAGGGCAGGCGCAGTTGCAGGAGCGGGCTCTCGGCGAACTTGTGCGCGACTTTTCCCTTGAAACGCATCATGGCGAACGACCTCCAGCGGGCATTACAGGGATCATGCGAGCAGCTTCCGGGGTACTCATCTTGAGCTTTTCGCGGGCAATCTTTTCTATCCGCGGCGCCGCCCCCCAGGTCGACAGTTCCAGTTCCAGTTGCCCGAACTCGACCTCCAGTTGCCGGGCGCGCTCCTGCTCCGCCTCCAGCGCCTGGAAAACCTTGCGCGCCTTGTGCTGCGAAGTCACCACGACGAGACTGCAGATCACCAGCACAAGCAACAGAAGAATGTTCAGGCGAACCATCTCAGGCGGCCTTTCCGGCAAGTTTTTCGGCGACTCGCATCAGCGCGCTACGCGCCCGGGGGTTGGCCGCCACTTCGGCGACGCCTGCCCGGACTGGCCTGCCCAGCAGCCGAAGCCTCGGCTGCGGCAACTCGGCAGCACGCAGGGGCAGCCGTCGCGGCGAATGATCAGGCGCCGCCTCGTCACGCAGGAAACGTTTGACGATACGGTCTTCGAGCGAGTGGAAACTGATCACCACCAGGCGTCCTCCCTTCTTCAGGACTGTCATGGCCTGCGGCAGCACTAACGCGAGTTGTGCGAGCTCTTGATTGATATGAATCCGTAGAGCTTGAAAGGTACGCGTCGCCGCATCCTGCCCGGGCTCACGGGTGCGCACGGTCGCGCGTACAAGCGCGGCGAGCTCACCCGTGGTTGCAAGCGGCCGCTCTCCCCGAGCAGCCACAATCTTCTTTGCAATCTGGAAAGCAAACCGTTCTTCACCATAATTCCTAATGACCTCCGTGATCTCGTGCAAACTGGCCTGCAGAAGCCACTGTGCCGCGGTCTCGCCCTGTGTCGTATCCATTCGCATGTCGAGCGGTGCGTCGTAGCGAAAGCTGAAACCCCGTTGCCCGTCGTCAAGCTGGGGCGACGAAACGCCGATATCGAGCAGCACGCCATCAACGCCCTCTTCGCCTGCAAACCCGGCTTGCCCGAGGGCCTCTGCCAGGTCTCCAAAGCACTGGTGCATGACCAGCAATCGCGGGTCGGAAATTGCGCCGGCCAAAGCTACCGCCTGCGGATCCCGGTCGAGCGCCAGCAAACAGCCGTTTGGTCCGAGTCGTTCGAGGATGGCCATGCTGTGCCCGCCGCGACCGAAGGTGCCGTCCACGTAAATTCCTGCGGGATTGACCACCAGAGCTTCAACCGCCTCCCGCAAAAGGACGGTTTGATGCTGCTGCGGCACCCTCACAGCGCCAGATCTTCGAGGCCGGGGGGCAGGAACTGATCGCCAAGCGCGAACACCGCCTCCTGTTGCTTCTGCCAACCGGCGTCCGACCAGATTTCGAAGTGACTGCCCTGGCCAACCAGCCAGATCAGCTTCTCAAGCTGAGCAAACCGCCGTAGTTCAGGCGCGATCAACAGGCGACCTGCCGCGTCCATCACCTCTTCACGCGCATTCCCGACCAGCAGTCGCTTGATCGCCGCCGCCTGCAGGTTGAAACTCGACGCTGCCAACACCTTGTCGCGAATCGGCTCCCAGGACGTCTCGGGATAAAGCAGGAGGCAACGATGCGGATGCGCAGTCAGGATCAGTCCGCCGCCCGCGGCAGAGACGAGCGCCTCCCGATGGCGCGCCGGGATGGCGAACCTGCCCTTGGCATCGAGACTCAACGCAGCCGCACCCTGAAACATCCGACAAAATCTTCCCTTGCAAACCCATTGTGGAAACCGACAGTTTCCCACTTTTCGCCACCTTTTCCCACTTTAAGCTAAAGACGCGCCTAAAGCAAGCGCCTTGAGTGGCACATTTTCTCAATAGGTACAATGACTTATGAGCGACTTCCGAGAAACGTTCGAAAGAAATTCTGCAAGACAGGGCAAGATGGTAATCACTACTATTAAAGTAGCTTCTCGCTAGTCAACACCAAGTACCTGCAAGAAAAGGGATAAATGGCGAGCTAACGGCGCTTGCGGGGCACTGATCGCAGCGCAAAGGGCAATCAGGCGGAAATGCCAGCGCTGCTGACGTCGATACGAGGAAGGGGGGAAGCCGGTCGATAAGCCGGGTTCTGTCGTGGACAGCCATTCCTCTAGGCGTACTGTTGCCAGCACGCTCAAGCAGCCTACCCGGAAGCAGCGCGAGCCACGCCCATGCTTCCCTATTTGGCCTTGCTCCAGATGGGGTTTGCCATGCCGTCCGTGTTACCACGTCCGCGGTGAGCTCTTACCTCGCCGTTTCACCCTTACCTGCCCCAGCCTGCGCTGGCACATCGGCGGTTTGTTTTCTGTTGCACTGTCCGTCACCTCACGGTGCCCGGTCGTTAACCGGCATCCTGCTCTGCGGAGCCCGGACTTTCCTCTCGGCGCGCGGTTTGCACCCTTTGCCCAGCGGCTGCCTGACCGACTTCCCGAGCCGATTATACGCCCGGACGGCGACGCCCCGGCCGAAATTGCTCACCGTCGTCATAGTAGGCGGCGGTTTCATTGTCCGCGGTGACGCCCGGCAGACCGAGCAGGGGCAGCGGATGAAAGCCGCGCGGCTGCAGATGGTCGCCAGCAGCGAATTCGGCCGCCAGGCGCCGGTCGAGGGCGACGAGTTGTTCGGCCAGCGGTCGCGCGAGCCAGTCCGCGGCCACTTCATGCAACACGGCCTTGGCGGTCAGGCCGCGAAAGGGCTGCCGCAACTGGTCATAGGTGGCGTGTCCGAAAACGAAGCAGCGCAACGCGCGCGACAGGTCGGGCCGACGATCCCAGAACAGGGTCGACCACTGAAAACCGCGCAGCAGGGCGAGCAAGTCCGGGTCCGATGAGACGACGATGGCGCCGCACTCATCGAAATGCGTCATCGCATCACGCTCGCGACCCCGACTGCCGGGCTGTTGCGCGACCGCTGCGGCATGACGCGCGTTGAGCGTTGCCTTGGTCAACGGAAAGGTGAGCCAAACGAGGGCGTTGAAAAAGTCGTGCCAGTTGCCGGGGCGGGTCGCGACTTCCCCCCTCTGCCAGATCCGCGTTTCGTAAGCCAATCCGTCTGCGGCCGGCGGCACGAAGGCGATTCGCCGGCCGGAATGGGCCCGCAGATGCCGCGTCGAGTTGAGAAAGTCGAGCGCGGTCAGTTCAGGGGCGAACGGGATCTGCTCCAGCAGGGGCGACAAGGGGAAGAGCAGACCACCCGGCGAAGGGAACGCTTCCCGAGTCACTGCGCGGCAACAAAGGTCAAGGTGCCGTTCTGCATCTGGAAAGCGCCCTGCAAGACTCCCATGCCACCCTCGGGCTCCCCCTCGAGGACGGCAAAGCCTTCACAGGTCCGCGTTTCGACCACGTACATGCGTTTGCCCTGTTTGAGAATCCAGGCATCGTTCCCCGGCGCATAGACTTCGACCCTGGCCGCCGCGCCGCCCGGACCGATTTCGTGTCGACGCATGCAATCGGGCATGCGCGCCGCGACGATCGAGTAGGACGCGCTCCTGTCCCAGAAGAAGGTCTGGACGCGGATCAGCGTCAGCGAATGCTGGCGGGGGCCGATCTCGAATGCCGCCCGCTGGTCCGAGCAGGCCAGCAACAACGGCAGCAGAAAACAGAGCAGCCCTCTTTGGCAAACCAGGCGGGTTTCCCCGGCAGTCTTCAGGAACATGCCCATGCTCAACCGAGCAACCGCCAGGGCAGCCGCTCGCCGGCACGCAAGGGAATCAGCGTTTCGCCCGCGCCAAAGGCATAGGCGGCCGGCACCTGCCAGCCCTCGTCGACCAGGGTCACCTGTCCGGAGTTGCGCGGCAGGCCGTAAAAGCCGGCGCCGTTGAAGCTCGCGAACGCTTCCAGCCGATCCAGCGCGGCGACCGATGCGAAGGCTTCGGCATAGAGCTCGAGCGCCGCGTGCGCGGTGTAGCAACCGGCGCAGCCGCAGGACGCCTCCTTGCTGGTTAGGGCATGCGGCGCCGAATCGGTCCCGAGAAAAAACTTCCGGTTGCCGGAAGTCGCCGCGCGCAGCAGCGCCAGTCGATGCCGCTCGCGCTTGAGCACCGGCAGACAATAGTAGTGCGGCCGCAGTCCACCCGCAAAAATCGCGTTGCGGTTGTACAGAAGGTGGTGGGCGGTGATTGTCGCCGCGACTTGGGGGCCGGCGGCAGCGACGAAATCCACTGCATCGCTGGTCGTGATGTGCTCGAAGACGACTTTCAGCGCCGGGTGGCGCAGGAGCAAAGGTTGCAGCACCCGTTCGATGAACACCGCCTCGCGGTCGAAGACGTCGACTGCCGGGTCGGTCGCCTCGCCATGCACAAGCAGCGGCATGCCGACCTCCGCCAGCATCGCCAGCACCGCATCGCAGCGCTCAAGATCAGTCACCCCGGCGTCCGAGTGGGTCGTCGCGCCGGCCGGATAGAGCTTGACCGCGAGCACCCAGCCACTGTCCGCAGCGCGCCTGATCTCGTCGACGGGCGTATGATCGGTCAGGTAAAGGGTCATCAATGGCTCGAACGACAGACCCGGCGGCACGGCGGCGAGGATCCGCGCGCGATACTCGGCGGCGGCGGCGACCGTGGTGACCGGCGGGCGCAGGTTGGGCATCACGATGGCACGGGCGAACTGGCGGGCGGTATGCGGCACGACCGCCGCCATCGCCGCACCGTCGCGCAGATGAAGATGCCAGTCATCGGGTCGGGTAAGACTGATCTGCATGCCGGCACCTGCTGGAAGACAAAGCGGAATTCTAGATCATTTATTCGTCGGCAAGCGAAAGCCGCTGCCGGTCGCCATGCTGCGCTCGACCCTGCAAGTCGAGCGCCCGTTGATAGAGGGTCTTCCGGTTGACGCCGGTAATCGCGTGCGCGAGCCGGGAGGCCTGGCTGACCGGCAAGCCATCGTCGAGCAGCAGCTGCAGCACCCGTTCGCCATCCGAATTCTGCGCCACCGGCAGCGCCCCCGAGACCAGCAGGACGAATTCACCGCGCTGGCGGTTGGCGTCCGCCGACAGCCAGGCGTGCGCTTCGCTCAGCGCACAAGCGTGGATTTGCTCGAACAACTTGGTCAATTCGCGGGCCAGGACCAGCGTGCGCGCCGGCTCGAAAGCTGCGGCGAGCGCGCTGACGGTCTCGAGAATGCGATGCGGCGCCTCGTAGAAAATCAGCGCGTAGGGCAGCTGAGCCAGTTCTCGCAAGGCTTCCGCGCGCTGCCCGGCCTTGCTCGGCAGAAAGCCGTAGAACAGGAAGTGGGCTTCGCCCAGGCCCGCCGCAGACAGGGCGACGACCGCTGCACAAGCGCCCGGCAAGGGCACCACGCGATAACCGGCAGCGCGCACCCTCGCCACCAGCCGTGCCCCCGGATCGGACACCCCGGGCGTACCCGCGTCGACCACCAGAGCGACCGACTCGCCGCCGGCAAGCCGCGCGATCACCTGCCGTGCGGCGCTCTCCTCGTTATGCTCGTGGGCAGCGAGCAGGCGGGCGTGACAGCCGTAGTGACGCAGCAGCAGCGCACTGTGTCGGGTATCTTCGGCGGCCACCCACGGCACCTGCCGCAAAACCTCGATCGATCGCTGCGTGAGGTCGCCAAGATGGCCGAGCGGGGTCGGAACTACATATAATACCGGCGGATCTTCGGTCATCGGGGTCAGCCTGAAGGTGAGCGACAAAGATAACACGGGGCCCGGCGGAGACGCCGCGAATCATCCTGGCCAGATCGCCGAGGAGCTGGCGGCGCGCTTCCTCAAACGCCAGGGTTTGAGCGTGCTGACGCGCAATTATCGCTGCCGTGGCGGCGAGGTGGATCTCGTCTGCCGGGAAAGGCAGGTGCTGGTCTTCGTCGAGGTTCGCCTGCGCCGCAACGCGAACTACGGCGGCGCAGCGGCGAGCATCACCGCGGCCAAGCAGCGCCGCATCGTACTCGCCGCCGAGCACTATCTCTCCGCCAAACGGTGGCAAAACGCCGACTGCCGCTTCGACTGCATCCTGCTCGACAGGCTTTCCGAAGCGGCCATCGAATGGTTGCAGGATGCATTTTCGGCGCCTTAGCCTCCTCTTCGGGCTCGCCGTGTGGCTGTCGGCAGGCGCCGGAGAGGCGATCAGGGTGCTGGTCCAGAGTTCGCCGCTGGCCGGCAGCCAGTATTACGCGGTCGATGAACTGTGGTCGCAGATTCGGCCCGGCGACCGCCTGACCCTGGTTCGTGAAGCCGACAATCGACATGACCGGCAGGCGGTGCGCGTCGAATGGAACGGGCGGCAGCTCGGCTACGTGCCGCGGGCCGAGAACCGAGCCGTTGCGAGGGCGCTCGACGCCGGCGAAAAGCTCGAGGCGCGCGTTTCGCGGCTGCGCCGGGATCCCGACCCCTGGCGTCGCGTCGAGTTCGAGGTCTTCCTGACCCTCTGATGTTAGAATCCGCGGCTCATGAACCCTCCACATCGGATCCCGAACACAGCCCATGGACTTGACCACCCGTATCCGCCAGCACTTCCATGAGAGCGCGCAAACCAAGCTCGACGCCGTTGAACTGCTGGCAGTGCCGGTGGCACAGGCGATCGAGGCGATGGTCGGCAGCCTGCTCAACAACGGCAAGATTCTCGCCTGCGGTAACGGCGGTTCGGCGGCCGACGCCCAGCACTTTGCTGCCGAACTGGTCAACCGCTTCGAGGTCGAACGCCACGAACTCGCAGCGATTGCGCTGACCACCGATACCTCGATCATGTCAGCGATCGCCAACGACTACGGTTACAAAGCGGTTTTTGCCAAACAGGTGCGCGCCCTCGGTCAGGCCGGCGACATCCTGGTCGCCATTTCGACCTCAGGCAATTCACCCAATGTCATCGAAGCGATCAATGCCGCACACGAGAACGACCTCTGCGTCGTGGCCCTGACCGGCAAGGGAGGCGGAACGATCGGCGAGATCCTGCGTGAGGGCGACGTCCACATTTGTGTTCCTGCCGAGCGCACGGCACGGATTCAGGAAACGCATCTGCTCGTCATCCACTGTCTTTGCGATGGCATTGATTGTCTGCTGATGGGAGCTGAAGAGTGAAGAATTTTCTGAGTACCAGCCTGCTGCTCGGCGCCGCCCTGGTGCCGACGCTACAGGGCTGCCTGCCGATGGTCGCGGCCGGGGCCACCACCGGCGCGCTGGCCACCATGGACCGCCGCAGCCTCGGCACGCAGACCGACGACGAGACCATCGAGTGGAAAGCGAGCGCGCGGGTCAACGAAAAGTCCGGCGACCAGTCGCACACCAACGTCACGAGTTACAACCGCAAGGTGCTGATCACCGGCGAAGTTCCCTCGGAAAACATGAAGGCGGAAATCGGACGTCTCGTTACCGCCGTGCCGCAGGTCAAAGGCGTCTACAACGAACTCGCCGTCGGCCCGGTGGCTTCCTACTCGGCGCGCAGCAACGACGCCTACATCACGGGCCGCGTCAAGAGCCGCTTCGTCGACTCCGGCCAGTTCAACGCGGTGCACGTCAAGGTGGTCACCGAAGCGGGAATCGTCTATCTGCTCGGTCTCGTCAGCCAGCGCGAGGCCGACTCGGCGGTCCAGGTGGCGCGGACCACGACCGGCGTCAGAAAGGTGGTTTCGCTGCTCGAGATCATCGCCGACACCCCCGCCAAGGAACTCGAGGCGAGTCCGTCCAGCCAGGCAACGCCGGCTGGCAGCGACGGCTGAGCGCAAAGCCCGGCGCAAAATCCGACGGAGCCTGCCCCTGCGCTCCCGGACTCGCCCAGGCCATCGAGCGGGACTGCAAAACACCCGCCAGCACTACTCGCCTGGCTACTTTTTCTTGCCCCAGATCGGCTGCGCATGGCGGCTGACGATGAAGTCGGCAAAGAACTTCATCCAGATCGTTGAACCGGCAATCGCCGTCCAGGTTTCGTACGGAATGCCACTGACCACGACCAGCACGATCACCGTCACGACGACGGCGCCGGCAACGAGATTGACGGCGGCCGTGTAGGGCGCATATTTCGCCGCGTCCGGTGGTGGTTCGCCGCCCTTCAGCGCCACCTCGGAAAAATCCCGCTGGACGAGAATCCGCCATGCCCGCCGCAGCCAGAAGAAGGCCAGCGGGAAGAGGCCGAGAAACAGAATCCAGGTCAGGGCGAGGCTGATCTCCATCGATGACTCCTGCAGTGCCGCATGCGCCGATGCGGCATGCTCAAAAAAGAAAAACCCCGCCGGGGCTTTGGGCCGGCGGGGTCTGGGCCGTGACTGCCAGGAAGCGGCAGGCGGCCAGAATCATGCCACCACTTTAGTGCGCGCCGGTGACCGCCTTGGAACCACGCGGCACGCGCACGGCTTCGACCATCGCCTGGATGTGGACTGGCGGCTCCTTGGTCACCTTGTCGACCAGGAAAGCGACGATGAAGTTGAGCAGCGCGCCGACCGCGCCGAAGGCTTCCGGCGTGATGCCGAAGAAGCTGTTCGGGCCGCCGATCAGGTCGACGAACTCGGTTCCCTTGATGAAGAAGATGCCCTTGTGCGCGAAGACGTAGAACAGGGTGATGAAGAGGCCCGACAGCATGCCGGCCATGGCGCCTTCCTTGTTCATCTTCTTCGAGAAGATGCCCATCATGATCGCCGGGAAGAGCGAACTCGCCGCAATACCGAAGGCCAGGGCCACGGTACCCGCAGCGAATCCCGGCGGGTTGAGGCCGAGGTAGCCGGCGACGATGATCGCCCCAGCCATCGCGAACTTGCCGGTCAGCAGTTCGTTCTTCTCGCTGATGTTCGGCACGAAGACGTTCTTGACGAGGTCGTGCGAGATGGCGGCCGAAATGGCCATCAGCAGACCGGCAGCAGTCGACAGGGCGGCAGCCAGACCCCCGGCAGCAACCAGTGCGATGACCCAGTTCGGCAGCAGCGCGATTTCCGGATTGGCGAGCACGATGATGTCGGCGTTGACCGTCAATTCGTTGCCCTTCCAGCCCGCCGCTTCGGCCTTGCCGAGGACTGCCTCGCTCTTGGTCTTGTCGTTGTAGTACTGGATGCGACCGTCGCCGTTCTTGTCTTCCCACTTCAGCAGACCGGTTTTTTCCCAGCGCTTCATCCAGTCCGGACGATCCTCGGCCTTGAGGCTCGACTCGGTGGCATAGAGGTCGGCGTTCGCGTTGATGCCGGTGTTCACCGTCGCATGCAGGTTGTACTTGGCCATCGCCGCCACCGCGGGGGCGGTGGTGTAGAGCAGCGCGATGAAGATCAGCGCCCAGCCGGCCGAGCTACGGGCAGCGGCGACCGTCGGCACGGTGAAGAAGCGCATGATGACGTGCGGCAGACCGGCGGTGCCGATCATCAGCGACATGGTGTACACGAACATGTTCAGCGTGCTGCCGGCGGTCGTCGTCGTGTACTTGCCGAAACCGAGATCGACGATGACCTGATCGAGGCGGGAGAGCAGCGAAACGTCGGTGCCCACCATGTTCGAACCCAGCCCCAGCTGCGGAATCGGCATACCGGTGAGTTGCAGCGAGATGAAGATCGCCGGGACGATGTAGGCACAGATCAGCACGATATACTGTGCAACCTGCGTGTAGGTGATGCCCTTCATGCCGCCAAACACCGCGTAGGCAAAGACGATGGCCATGCCGACGTAGATGCCGGTGTCGCTCGAAACGCCGAGGAAGCGCGAGAAGGCGACGCCGACCCCGGTCATCTGGCCGATGATGTAGGTCAGCGAGGCGGTCAGCAGGCAGATCACGGCAACGGTCGAGGCCGACTTCGAATAGAAGCGGTCGCCGATGAACTGCGGCACGGTGAACTTGCCGAACTTGCGCAGGTAAGGCGCCAGCAGCATCGCCAGCAGCACGTAACCGCCGGTCCAGCCCATCAGGAACAGGCCGCCGCCGTAACCCATGTTGGCGATCAGGCCGGCCATCGAGATGAACGAAGCGGCCGACATCCAGTCGGCCGCCGTTGCCATGCCGTTCATCACCGGCGGCACGCTGCCGCCGGCGGCGTAGAACTCGCTCGTCGAACCGGCGCGGGCCCAGATGGCGATCCCGATGTACAGCGCGAACGTGCCCCCGACAAACAGGTAAATCGTGGTTTGCAGATCCATGTGTGTGACTCCCCTATTCTTCGTGAACGTCGAACCGACGGTCGATGTCGCCCATCATCTTCTTGTAGATGAAAATCAGCGCGATATAGACATAGATCGCTCCCTGCTGGGCAAACCAGAAGCCCAGGGGATAACCGCCCAGATGAATGCTGTTGAGTTCCGGCGCGAAAACGATGCCTGCCAGGAAAGTCACAACGAACCACACTGCCATGATCCAGCTCAGCAACCCGAGGGTCGCCGACCAGTAGGCCTTACCTCCGTCATCCATGCTTGTCTCCTCCATATTGTTTTGATGATCCGGAATTCCATACCACCGAAGCGGTAACCGATCTTTGATTATTATTGCTGATCCTTACGGGGAACTGACAGAAGCCACGACAGGCAAAGAAAGTCTGCTTGTCGCTCGCGCCCAGACAGTGGCGGGGAGCGAGCGACACCATCAAGCGCGCTGATGCGGCCTTCCCTTTCGTTTTTGGACCCTCACCTGGCGTTGCGTCGGCGCGCCGGAATGACGCCAGGCGGCCTTCCTGGCCCGCTTCCTAGCGCCGCCAGAAAGCGGGCGTCAGAATGACCAGCAGGGTGAAGATTTCCAGGCGCCCGAGGAGCATGGCCCAGGTGCACACCCAGGTCTGGAAGTCGTTCAGCACGGCGTAGGTGGTTGACGGGCCGACCAGATTGAGGCCGGGACCGGTATTGTTGAGGCAGGCGACGATCGCCGAGAAAGCGGTGATCACGTCCAGCCGCGTCGCGATCAGCAGCAGGGTCAGCGAAACGATAGAGACGACGTAGATGAACACGAAACCGAGGATCGCATGCAGGATGTGGTCGGGGATCACCGTTTCGCCGAAGCGCACGTTCTGCAGCCCGCGCGGGTGCATGGCGCGCATCAGTTCACGCGACACCTGCTTGTAGAGTACGACGGCGCGAATCATCTTGATGCCACCGCCGCCCGAACCCGAACAGGCGACAAAACTGCCGAGGAAGAGCATCCACAGCTGGGCGAACAGGGGCCACTGCGTGTAGTCGGCGGTGGCAAAACCGAGCGAAGTCGCGAGCGACACCGAATGGAAGGTGACGTAGCGCAGGGTGGTCAGAAAATCGTCGTAGATGCCGTCAGGCCACAGGTAGAGCGTCAGCGCGAGGCAGCTGACGGCGAGGACGCCGAGAAAGTAGTGTGCCTCGACGTCGGCCAGATAGGCGCGCAAGGAGCGCTTCGAGAGGACGAGGAAATGCGTGCTGTAGTTGATGCCGGCGAGCAGCGCAAAAAAGATGACCACGACTTCGACCTCGAGGCTGTCGAAGTGGCCGAGACTGGCATCCTTGGTCGAGAAACCGCCCAGACCCATGATCGAGAAGGCGTGCATCAGGGCGTCGCCGGGTTCCATGCCGACATAATAAAGGCTGCCGGCACACGCAACCGTGAGAATCATGTAGACGACCCACAGACCCTTGGCGGTCTCGGTGATCCGCGGCGTGATCTTGGCATCCTTCATCGGGCCCGGCGTCTCTGCCTTGAGCATGCTGCGGCCACCAAACCCGAGCAGCGGCAGGATGGCCACCGCCAGCACGACGACCCCGAGGCCGCCGATCCAGTGCATGAAGGTACGCCAGAAATTGATCGACATCGGCAGCGCATCGAGTCCCGTGAGAACCGTTGCACCGGTGGCGGTGAGACCCGAAACGGCCTCGAAATAGGCGTCGGTCCACGACAGGTCGGCGATGTGCAGATAGAGGGGCAACGCGCCGAACGCCGGCAGCAGCGACCAGATCAGGGCGACGAGCAGGATGCTGTCGCGCACACGCATGTCGCGCCGGCCCTTGCGGACCGAGAACGACAGCAGCAGGCCACTCGCGACGGTGATCAGCACCCCTTCGTCGTAGGCGCCGACGGCGCCGTCGGCATTGAGCCACGAGAGGGCGAGCGGGATCAGCATCAGACCGCCGAAACCGGTGATCAGGATGCCGAGAATGTACAAAACCGAGGCGTAACGGCGGATCACGCAGCGACCTTCCGCGGGCAGCGAGCAGCCGTTTCGTCTCGCCGGTCTTGCACCGCGCCGTACCGCGCGAGCCGCCTCATGCCGCCGCGCCGCGTTCGATGACCACACCCACCCGCTGCACACCCCGCATCATGCCGAGCTTGGCAATCGAGACGCGGACCCAGGTTGCCCCGAAGTCTTCGAGCAGGAGTGTGGCGACGTACTCGGCAAGTCTTTCGAGCAGGTTGAAGTGGCGCGCCGCCAGTTCAGCCCGCAGGCGGTCGACCACCTGCGCATAATCGATGGTATCGCGAATGTCGTCACTGGCCCCGGCACTCGCTGTCGACGTGCCGATCTGCAGGGAGATTTCGACCGTCTGCGGCATCGCCTTTTCGCGCGGATAGATGCCGATCACGGTCGACGCACGAAGGTCGTTGATGAAGATGATGTCCATCGGGCAGGGCGTCAGGTCAGTGTAGTATCATCGCGCCGGCATGCCGTCCACCGCGCGACAAAAAAGGACGCATTCTAACCCAGAGCAACCCTCCTTGGATGATCCTGCCCGATGCCGCCGTTCCTGTCCCTTCTGCTGGCGATCGTCGCCGCTTATCTGCTCGGTTCGCTCTCGTTCGCGATGCTTTCCAGCCGTCTCTTCGGCCTCGCCGATCCGCGCAGTTATGGTTCCGGCAACCCCGGCGCAACCAATGTCCTGCGCAGCGGCCACAAGGGCGCGGCGGCATTTACCCTGCTCGGTGATGCCGGCAAGGGGTGGCTGGCCGTCTTTCTCGCCAGCCGTCATGCCGCCGCTGACGAGTTCGGCAGCTACGCGGTCGGGCTGGTCGCGCTGGCCGTCTTTTTCGGTCACCTCTACCCGGTTTTCCTCGACTTCAAGGGCGGCAAGGGCGTCGCGACCGCCGCCGGCGTGCTGCTCGCGCTCAATCTCTGGCTGGGCCTTGCCGCGCTCGGCACCTGGTCGTTGATCGTCCTCAGCCTGCGTTATTCGTCACTCGGAGCATTGGTGACTGCCGCCGCGGCGCCGATCTACGCCCTGCTGATCTGGGGCAATGACGGCCGGGTTCTGGTCGTCGGCATCATCGCCGCCGCCTTGATCGGCAAGCACTGGGCGAACCTGCAACGCCTGATGAGCGGCAGCGAACCGAAAATCGGCACCGGCAAGTAGCCCCCCTCCAGCCGACCGGCGAGCGCCGGCTCCCGCACCTCTTCCCCGATCCTTCACCCACCGGCCTCTGCCCGCGGCGGCGACCGGACGGGTGAGTGCGTCAACCCGGTCGCTGACGAGGCGCCGCACCGACGCCTCGTCAAGGACTTTCGCGAGCGCATCACGGCGCGGCGCACCCCATTCTTCCGGTCGACGAGCAGACGAAACCAAGCGTACAAGCGGGTTACCAGATAAGTCAAACTTATTATACTTATCCTATAAATCAGGGTTTAAAGATCATTATCAGCGTCGGAAAGTTGTGTACCATAGTCTCGCCAAAGAAAAACAGCGTCGCGGAACAGGGATGTCGCCACCGCAAGGGTGAACGACGTAGCAGGTTCCATTGCGGCGCTTTCCCCCTGCAGGCTCAAGGCGAGCGGGTGAGGCGCGACCCGAGCGGACGATGGAGGAACGTAGTGACCACCGACAACGAATTCCCGGCGATCCACCCGCTACGCCCCCGGGCTGAGGCCATCGCCCAAGAAACCGGCTTTGCCTGGCCGCCCGAGTCGATGTCGCCCGAGGCCCTGCGGCGAGCGCTGCACGAGTTGCAGGTGCATCAGATCGAACTCGAGATCCAGAACGAAGAGCTGCGCCGGGTACAGGTCGAGCTGGAGGCCGCACGGGCACGCTACTTCGATCTCTACCATCTGGCGCCGGTGAGCTATTGCGCGCTCTCCGGAGAGGGTCTGATCCTCGAGGCCAACCTCACCTTCGCTTCGCTCTTCGGCATCAGCCGCGGCTTGCTGCTGATGCGGCCGATCGTTCGCCTGATCGCCGATGAAGATCAGGACATCTATTTTCTCTACCGCCGACAACTCCTGGCAACCGGCAAACCACAGACCAGCGAACTCAGAATGGTCAAGGCTGACGGGACGACGTTCTGGGCGCGCCTCGAAGCCACGGCGATGCGGGACAGGAACGGCGAACTCCTCTGCCAGCTCGCGATCAGCGACCTCTCCGAGCGCCGGCACGCCGAGGACGCGTTGCGGGAGAGTCAGCAGAGATTCAGTCTTTTTATGGATGCGCTACCGGCAGCAGCGTTCATCAAGGATGCGCAGGGCACCATTCTTTTTGTCAATCGCTACCTCGCTGACATCATGGGCGGACAAGCGTGGCTGGGCAAATCGACTCGCGACCTCTTTCCGCCCGAAGTGGCGGAACAGATGGTGGCCGACGACCAGCGGGCAATGGCAAGCGGTTTTCTGGTCACCGAAGAGCAAGTGCGTCACCCGGATGGCAGGTGGCGCTGCTACCAGACTTACAAATTCAGTCTGCCGAGATCCGGCAGACCGCCGCTGCTCGGCGGCATTGCCCTCGACATCAGCGAGCGCAAGCGCACCGAAGAGGCTTTGCGCGAACAGGAAAAGTTCTTCCGCCTGATCACCGAAAACCTCAGGGGCTTCGTCGCGGTTCTCGACGTCGACGGGCGGCGGGTGTACAACAGCCCGTCTTACGCACGTCTGCTGGGTCAGGAAGATCCTTCCGGAAGTTCCTCGTTTGCCAATATCCACCCCGCCGACCGCGAACGGGTCATGAAATCATTTCGCGAAACGGTCGCCACCGGTATCGGCCAGCATCTCGAATATCGCTTCGTGATGGCCAGCGGCGATGTCCGGCTGATGGAATCCCGCGGCGGCGTCATCAAGGACGAGGACGGACGAACCCGACGCGTCGTCGTCGTCTCGAATGACGTCACCGAGCGCAAGGAAGCCGAGGCCCGCATCCTGCACCTCGCCTTCCATGACCCCCTGACCCACTTGCCCAATCGACTGACGCTCAAGGATCGGCTGAGCCAGGCGATGGCGGCGAGCAAACGCAGGGGACGCTATGGCGCGCTGATGTTTGTCGATCTCGACAATTTCAAGCCGGTGAACGATACCCATGGCCATGACGCAGGCGACTGCCTGTTGATCGAGGCGGCAAATCGACTGAGAGCCTGTGTACGCGAAATGGATACCGTCGCGCGCTTCGGCGGCGACGAGTTCGTCGTCATGCTGAGCACGCTGCATGCGAACCAGACCGAATCGGCGTCACAGGCGGGCATCGTTGCCGAGAAAATCCGTCTCGCCCTGGTGCAGCCCTATCAGCTGACGATCAGGCGCGAAGACATGGCCGAGCAGACCCTCGCGCATCAGTGCACGGCAAGTCTCGGCGTCGCCCTGTTCTTCGATCATCAGGCGAGCCAGGACGATCTGCTGAAGTGGGCCGATGCAGCGATGTATCAGGCCAAGGAGTCGGGCGGCAACCTGATCCGCTTTCATGACCCGAAAGCCTGAGGCGCCCGCGCCGGGTCGCGCGCATCGCCGGTCGCCGCGAGCATTTGCGCCCGGTCTTACAGATAGTCGACGTTCACGTTGTCACTGCTCAGCCACTCGCGTAATGCCGTGAGCAGATCGTCTTCGAGGCGAACCCGGTTGGCGTCGCCGAAAGTCAGTTCACAGGTCGCCTCGCCGTTGCGATACGCCAGCCGCACCGGGCAATCCCCCGGCGTATAGGGCGCGAGCAGCGTGCGCAGGCGCTGCGCGGCGCTGCGCGCATTGCTGCCGCTGGCCTGGCCGTTGAGCGACAGGCGCAGATGGCGGGCAAAGCGGCTGCGCGCTTCGGCCAGTGTCAGCAGCCGCTCGGCAACGATCTTCACCCGGCCTTCGCCGGCGAAGTCGTCGCGCTGGACACGGCCTTCGATGATCAACACCTCGTCTTCCCGAATCTTGGCCCGCTCCGACTCGAGCAATTCGTTGAACACCGAGACTTCGAGGGCGGTCGTGCCGTCGTCGATCTGGATGAAGGCCATCTTGCCGCGCGCGGTAAACTTGCTGCGCACCCCGACCACCAGGCCGGCAAGCCACTGCGTTTCCTTCTTCGCTTCGAGCGCCGCCAGCGGCCGACGAACGAAGCGCGATACTTCGGTCTGCACGCCGTGGAAGGGGTGGCCGGAAAAATAGAAGCCGAGCGCCAGCTTCTCTTCATTGAGTTGCTGGCGCTCGCTCCAGCGTGGCACCTCGACGTATTGCGGAGCGTGCCCGCCGCCCTGCTCGCCGGTCTCGAAAAGGTCGAACAGGCTGACCTGCATGGCGTTGCGCTCGGCCTGCTCGGCGGCCTCCATGGCGATGCCGACCGAGGCGATCAGGCGCGCGCGATGATCGTCGAGCGAATCGAAAGCGCCGGCACGAATCAGCGCCTCGATGGTGCGGCGGTTGACCAGCCGTTTGTCGGCCCGCCGGCAGAAATCGAACAGGTCCTTGAATGGACCGCCGGCCTCGCGCACCTTGAGGATCGCGTTGACCGCCTGCTCGCCGGTTCCTTTGACGGCTCCGAGACCGTAGCGGATGGTGCTGCGGTCGACCGGCGTGAAGCGGTATTCGGAGGCGTTCACGTCCGGGCCGAGGAGGCGCAGGCGGTTGCCGATCGCGTCGTCGTGGAAGATCTTGACCGTATCGGTGACGTCCATGTCCGACGACAGCGTCGCCGCCATGAAGGCGGCACAGTGGTGCGCCTTCAGCCAGGCGGTATGGTAGGTGACGACGGCGTAGGCGGCGGTATGCGACTTGTTGAAGCCATACTCGGCGAACTTCTCCATGAGGTCGAAAAGCTGCATGGCGAGCTTTTCGTCGTAGCCTTTCCGCTTCGCCCCGTCGCGCATCAGGTCGCGGTGCAGCGCCATCTCCTCGGCTTTCTTCTTGCCCATCGCCCGCCGCAGCAGGTCGGCGGCGCCGAGCGTGTAGCCGCCGATGATCTGGGCGATCTGCATCACCTGTTCCTGGTAGACGATGACGCCATAAGTCGGTTCGAGGCAGCTCCTGAGATCGTCGAGGTAGTAATCGATCTTCTGCTGCCCCTTCTTGCGCAGGATGAAGTCGTCGACCATTCCCGAACCGAGCGGCCCGGGCCGATACAGCGCGAGCACGGCGATGATGTCCTCGAAGCGGTCCGGCGCGAGCTTTCTGACCAGCTTCTTCATGCCTTCCGATTCGACCTGGAAGATTGCGGTGGTGTTGCCGTCCTTGAGGATCTGATAGGCCTGAGGGTCGTCAAAAGACAAGGCGGTGAGGTCGGGACGCTGGCCGCTCAGTTTTTCGACGTAGTCGACCGCGAGCTTGATGATCGTCAGGTTGCGCAGGCCGAGGAAGTCGAACTTCACCAGCCCCACCTTCTCGACATCGTCCTTGTCGTACTGCGAGACCACCGAGCCACCGCCGTCGGCCGAATAGACCGGGCAGAAATCGGTGAGTTTGCCAGGCGCGATCAGCACGCCGCCGGCGTGCATGCCGACGTTGCGGGTCAGGTCTTCAAGGCGGGCGGCGAGATCGAAGAGGTCCCGGACTTCTTCCTCGTCTTCGATCCTCGCCTTCAGTTGCGGCTCGGCGGCAATCGCCTTGGCCAGCGACAGCGGCTTGTTGGTCTCGATCGGGATCAGTTTGGAGAGCTGGTCGCAGAAGTTGTACGGCAGATCGAGGACGCGACCGACGTCGCGAATGACCGCCTTCGAAGACATGGTGCCGAAGGTGACGATCTGCGAAACCGCTGCCGTCCCGTATTTCTGGCGAACGTAGTCGATCACCCGCCAGCGATTGTCCTGGCAGAAATCGATGTCGAAGTCGGGCATCGACACCCGCTCGGGGTTCAGAAAACGCTCGAAGAGCAGCGCGTAGCGCAGCGGATCGAGATCGGTGATGCCGAGCGCGTAGGCGACGACGGAACCGGCACCCGACCCCCGGCCCGGCCCGACCGGACAACCATTGTGCTTGGCCCAGTTGATGAAGTCGGCAACGATCAGGAAGTAGCCGGGAAATCCCATCTGGACGACGGTGTCGGTTTCGAGCTGCAGGCGGGCGTCGTAGGCGGGGCGCTGTGCCGCGCGCTCGACGGGGTCGGGGAATAGTTGCTGCAGGCGGATTTCCAGGCCCCGGACCGCTTCCTGACGCAGGAAATGGTCGAGCGTCACGCCGGGTGGCGTCGGGAAATCAGGCAGGTAGCTCTTGCCGAGGGTGATCTGCAGATTGCAGCGCTTGGCGATTTCGACCGAGTTGCCGAGCGCGCTGGGCAGATCGGCAAAGCGCTCGACCATTTCCTCCGCCGACCTGAAGTACTGCTCATCGGTGTACAGGCGAGGCCGCCGGGCATCGCCGAGCATGTAGCCCTCGGCAATGCAGACCCGCGCTTCGTGCGCCTTGAAGTCGTCGCGTTCGAGAAACTGGATCGGATGCGTGGCGACCAGCGGCAGTTCGAGTTCGGCCGCGAGATCAGCAGTGGCGGCGACCAGCGCCTCCTGCTGCGGCTGACCATAACGCTGTACTTCGAGGTAGAAGGCGCCGCGAAAAAGCGCCTCCCAGCGCCGTGCGCGACTCACCGCCTGCTCGTGATTGCCCTGCAGAAGCGCGTCGCCGACGTCGCCGGTGGCGGCACCCGAGAGCGCGATCAGCCCGTCGACGCCGACTTCCTGCAGCATCCGCCGGCTGATCTCGGCCCGCCCGCGCACGCGCGGCACGAGGTAGGCGCGCGAGAGCAGTTCGCAAAGCTGCAGATAACCCTGTCGCGAGCGGCAGAGCAGCAACAGACGATAGGGGCGATCGGGGTCGGTCTCGTTGGCGATGAAGACATCACAGCCGAGCAGCGGCTTGACGCCCTTGCTGCGCGCCGCCGAGTAGAACTTGACCAGGCCGAAGAGATTCGCGAGGTCGGTCAGCGCCAGCGCCGGCATGCCGTCGCTGGCGGCGCGCGCGACGGCATCGCCGAGACGGACGATGCCGTCGGTGATCGAATACTCGCTGTGCAGGCGAAGGTGGATGAAAGGGGTTTCAGGCATGGCGCCATTTTACCCCGCCCGAAAGATCCCGAAGGGATGATCGCGCCCGCGGCGCGGCTCGGGCCGGCGACCCGGCGGGTCGACGCGCACCGGCTCGGCCGGGGGCGAACAAGCGTTGGCCCGTCAGCTATTGACCCAGTCGATGATCGGCTGCCATTGTTCGAGGTCGCGCGCCGCACGCGACGCCGAAAGATCGAACATCGTCATGCCGTGCATCGTGGTCTGCACGTAGAGTTGCGTCGTGCGCAGGTGGGTGAGCACCGGCAGGTCGTACTCGGCGAGAAAGCGATCGAGCTCGGCTGCCGCCCGGGTGCGCGGATCGACGCGTACGCCGACCACGGCGACGAAAGCCTGTTCGTTGCGCACGGCTTTCTCGGCCAGCAGTGCCTCGAGAAAATCGCGTGTCGCGAGAATGTCGAAGAGCGACGGCTGCACCGGCACCAGGACCCGATTGACCTGCTTGATCACCGTGTCGAGCGCCTTGCCGTGCAGACCGGCCGGCGTGTCGAGGATGACGTGCGTGGTGCCCTTCGGTGGTTTGGCGGTCTTGCCGGGTTCGATCTCCCAACTGCGGATGGTCGGCAGGACCGACGGCCGCAACCGCAGCCACTCGCGCGATGACTGCTGGCGATCGACGTCGCCAAGCATCACCCGATGGCCGCTGCGCGCGAGATGAGCGGCCAGATTGATCGCCAGCGTCGATTTCCCGGAACCCCCCTTTGGATTCGCAATCAGAAAAGATTTCATTTCTTGTTGTCCCTGTCATGGGTCGCGGCGAGCCGGAAAAGCTCAGCACGAACCAGGTTGATGTGCTCGCGCAAAGTGTAAAGCAGATCGCTGAACGCCAGTGGAATATTGAGCGTACTCGCCGTCTCCTCGATCCGCTCGAGATGGGCGACGTACTCCGGGTGTCGCGCCGGATCGTAGTGCTGACGCAGGTCGTTCTCGAGGAACTTGAGGTCGCCGTAGCAACGCACGATTTTCGAGCGTACGCGCCAGCTGTAAATCGCCGGCGCGAATTTCAGGAGCGGCAACAAGACCATGAAAAGCGGCAGAATCATCACGAACAGGCGCTCGACCAGCACCGCCAGCCAGAAAGGCAAGTAGCGCTGGAGAAACGGCGGCCCACCCTTGTAGTAGTGTGCGGCGTCGCTCGCGAGCGGAAAGCTCTGGTCCTTGTAGGCCGGGAACTCGCCGTCGCGCTGGAAAAAGCCGCCCTTGCCGTTGACCTCGGTCATCGCCTGCAGCAGGAGGCTGGCGAGCGCCGGATGCAGATCGTCGCGCACGATGACGTTGGCCGTCGTCGCCAGAAGGGTGGTATCGCGCGGCGGCAGGTCGCGCACCAGATCGACGACGCCGCGCGGCAGGACGACCTTCGACAGAAAAGGGAAACGGCGCAGGTAGGCGTCGGCCTGGCTGAAGCTGACCACCCGCAGTTCGGGCGAGCGCAGCATGACCTGGACCACCGGCGCCTGCTGGGCGGCGACGATGAAAGCGGCGTCGATGGTGCTCTGCTGCAATGCTTCGGCTGCCGTCAGGCCGGCCAGCGGCAGCAGACGCGGGTCATCGGGCTTGATGTCGTTGGCTTCGAGGAGTTGCAGCGCGAGGCCGCGGATGCCGCTGCCCTCCTCACCGACGGCGACCCGCCGACCGGCGAGTTGATGCAGTTTGCTGACCCGCTCGGCCCCGCGATAGAACACCCACACCGGCTCGTAGGAGACGCTGCCGAGCGAACGCAGCGGACCGGGTTCGTCCTCGTCTTCGGGGTTCGTCTCGGACAGCACCCCGCCCTGCACGAAAGCGATGTCGGCTTCACCTTTTTCGAGACGTTCGAGGTTCTGGTGCGAACCGGCCGACGTTCTGACCTCGAGCGTGATGCCCTTGCCGGCGAGAATCGCGGCATAACGCAGGGCATAGGCGTAATAAGCGCCGGTCTCGCTGCCGGTGGTGATCGTGATGCGCTGCGGCGGTTCCGGCGCGACGAACTGGTAGGCGACGACAAAACCGATCGCGGTGATGAGGACGATCGGCCAGGCCGTCGCCAGCATGTAGCGCAGAGCGACCAGCCGGGCACGCAGACGCTCCATCAGGGCAGCAGGATGGTCGACCCGGTGTGCCTGCGCGCTTCGAGGTCGCGGTGCGCAGTGGCCGCTTCGGCAAGCGGATAAGTCTGGTTGACCTCGATCTTCACCTTGCCCGAAGCGACCACGTCGAACAATTCCGCGCCCAGCGCGACAAGGTCGGAGCGTTTCGCGGTGTAGTGCATCAGGGTCGGCCGGGTCAGGAAGAGCGAGCCCTTCTGCGAGAGCAGCAGCGGATCGAAAGGCGGCACGGGACCGGACGCGTTGCCGAAGCTGACCAGCATGCCACAGGTCCGCAGGCTGTCGAGCGAGCCGGCGAAGGTGTCCTTGCCAACCCCGTCGTAGACCACCGCAACGCCCTCGCCGGCGGTGATCTCGCGCACCCGGCGGGGAAAGCTGTCGCGCGTGTAGTCGATGACGTGATCGCAGCCATGCGATGCGGCCAGCGCCGCCTTGGCCGGACTCGACACCGTCCCGATCACCGTCGCGCCGAGCGCTTTCGCCCACTGGCAGGCGATCAGGCCGACGCCGCCGGCAGCGGCGTGGATCAGGACGACGTCGCCCGCCCGGACGGCATACGTCCGCTG
Source organism: Candidatus Accumulibacter jenkinsii (assembly GCA_036625225.1). Classification (GTDB taxonomy): domain Bacteria; phylum Pseudomonadota; class Gammaproteobacteria; order Burkholderiales; family Rhodocyclaceae; genus Accumulibacter; species Accumulibacter jenkinsii. The sequence continues at coordinate 233,392 of JAZKUF010000004.1, forward strand.
CAGCAGATAGGCGCTGGTCAGCCCCTGCAACATCATCGCCGCGGCGCTGCCGAAGTCTATGCTTTCCGGCAGCTTCAGCAGCCGCTCCGCCGGCAGGCAGCGCACCTGGCTGTAGGCACCGACCGGACCGCCGGCATAGGCGACGCGATCTCCCGGCTGCAGATCAGCGACTCCGGCACCCACCGCTTCAACCACGCCGGCCGCTTCGAGGCCGAGACCGTTCGGCAACTGCAGCGGGTAGAGACCGCTGCGATGGTAGATGTCGATGTAGTTGAGACCGACCGCCTGGTGCCGCACGCGCGCTTCGCCGGGCGCCGGATCGGCGACTTCGAGCGCTTCCCAGCGCATGACCTCGGGGCCCCCGGTCTCATGGATACGAATGGCAAATGGCATGAAAATCTCCTTTTTGGGCGTAACGCGACAGTCTAGTGCGGTGCCCGCTTTTCAGGCAAGCGCAAAAAGCCCCTTGCGGTCTGCCACTTGACCCGGCAAGCGAGTAACGTTCCACAGACTTGTCCACAGGATTGGTGGGTAAAAAGGCCGCACCCGGCCTGCATCGCGCTCCGCCAGCGGCGCCTCAGGCCGGCGTCAGGCCGGCGTACGCGAGGGCCAGCCACTTGCTGCCAGCCTTGCCAAAATTGACCTGCACGCGCGTCTCCGGTCCGGCGCCTTCGCTGGTGACGATGACGCCGACGCCAAAGCGCGCGTGGCGCACGCTCTGGCCAATGCGCAGCCCGCCGCCGAGGGTCGGCGACGGCCGCGCAGCGGACGCAGCCGGTGGCCGGGTGATGGCCGCGGCGCGGTTGATTCTGCGCAGCAGGTTTGCCGGCAGTTCGTCGACAAAGGACGACACCAGGCAATAGCGCGTCTGCCCGTGCAGCATGCGCGTCTGTGCGTGCGTCAGATAGAGGCGGCGGCGCGCCCGCGTCACGGCGACATACATCAGTCGCCGTTCCTCCTCCAGCCCGTCGCGCTCCTGGGCTGCGTTCTCGTGCGGGAAGAGGCCCTGTTCAAGGCCGGTAATGAAGACGACATCGAACTCCAGCCCCTTGGCGGCATGCACGGTCATCAACTGGACGGCTTCCTCGCCCTCCCCGGCCTGATGCTCGCCGGCCTCGAGCGAAGCGTGCGCGAGAAAGGAGGCGAGCGGCCCGCCATCCGCGACCGCCTCGCTCTCGGCCGCCGGAGGGTCCTCGTCGTGCAGAAAGGCGGTCGCCGCGTTGATCAGTTCGTCGAGGTTTTCGAGCCGGTCCTGGCCTTCCTTGTCGGCCAGATAATGCTGGCGCAGGCCGCCAATTTCGATCACCTGGTCGATCACTTCGGGCAGCGGCAGATGGCGCGTGTCGTGGCGCAGGGTTTCGATCAGCCGGACGAATTTCGCGACCGAACTGCCGGCCTTGCCGGCGAGGCTCGCGGCGGCGTTGTAGAGGCTCGAACTGGCCGCATGCGCCGCTTCCTGCAAGGCCTCGATGCTGCGCGTGCCGATCCCGCGCGCCGGAAAATTGACCACTCGCATGAAGGCCGTGTCGTCGTCGGGGTTGGCGATCAGGCGCAGGTAGGCAAGCGCATGCTTGACCTCCTGCCGGTCGAAGAAGCGCAGGCCGCCATGGACGCGGTACGGCACGCCCTGGGTGAACAGGTGATGCTCGAGCACCCGCGACTGCGCGTTGGCCCGGTAGAGCAGGGCAATCTGATGGCGCGAAATGCCGTCGTGCTGCAGTTCGGCGATCTCCTCGACAATGAAACGCGCCTCGTCGACGTCCGAACAGGCTTCAAAAACGCGAATCGGTTCGCCGGCGCCGGCCTCGGTCCACAGGTTCTTGCCCAGGCGGCCGCGGTTCTGCTTGATCAGCGCGTTGGCGGCGTCAAGAATGTTGCCCTGCGAGCGATAGTTCTGCTCCAGGCGGATGACGTTCCCGAGCTCGAATTCGCGTTGCAGGTCCCGCATGTTGCCGATCTCGGCGCCGCGGAAAGCGTAGATCGACTGGTCGTCGTCGCCGACCGCAAAGAGGCACGCCGGCGGGCCGGCGGGACGGACGCTGCCGCGGCCGGCGAGCAGCTTCAGCCAGGCATACTGAAGGCGGTTGGTATCCTGGAACTCGTCGACCAGGATATGGCGAAAGCGTGCCTGGTAATGCTGGCACAAGGGCTCGTTGCGTTGCAGCAGCTCATACGAGCGCAGCAGCAGTTCGGCAAAATCAAGCACGCCCTCGCGCCGGCACTGCGCTTCATACGCCGTGTATAACTCGATGCGGCGGCTGGTGAAGGCGTCGTAGGCTTCCGCCTGGGCGGCGCGGATTCCCTGTTCCTTGTGCGCATTGATGAAATGCATCAGCTCGCGGGGCGGAAATTTCTGGTCGTCGACGTTGAGAATCTTCAGCAGACGCTTGATCGCCGCCAGCTGATCGGCCGAATCGAGAATCTGGAACTGCGCCGGCAAAGCGGCCTCGTGATGGTGCGCGCGCAGGAAACGGTTGCAGAGGCCGTGAAAGGTGCCGATCCACATCCCGCGCGGATTGATCGGCAGCATCGCCGCCAGGCGTGACTGCATTTCCTTCGCCGCCTTGTTGGTGAAGGTCACCGCCAGAATGCCGTGGACTCCGACCTGCCCGGTCGAGATCAGCCAGGCGATGCGCGTCGTCAGGACACGCGTCTTGCCGCTGCCGGCACCAGCGAGGATCAGGGCGTGCTGCTGCGGCAGCGTCACCGCGGCGAGTTGAGGAGGGTTGAGATGGGCGAGCAGATCGGACATGAATCAGAATTCCCTGGCGAATTAGCCTCGATTATAATCAGGCGTGACCTGTTGCCGGCGTTTACCGGCAACAGGGTCACGCCTGATGTGCAAGGAAAGACATGTCAAAGCTGCTACCACCGGATGTGGTCGAAAAAACCCTGAAGGGCGTCGTAATTCCAGCCAAGCCCCAGGCGCTGATCCAGATTGAAGCCGAACTGAGAAAAGACAACCCGGAACCGCGGGTCATCGTTCGCATCGTCGGCAGCGACGTCGGCCTCTCGGCGGCTGTCCTGAAAACGGTCAATTCCCCGTTCTTCGCCCTGTCGCGCAAGATCAGTTCGGTGACACAGGCGGTGGCTCTGCTGGGCATGAAAGCGACGGCGCAGATCGTCACCGGACTGGTGCTGAGGGCTGCACTCGGAGGCAAGAACCCGGCCCTCGAAAGCTTCTGGGACAACGCCGAAAAAGTCGCCGGAATCGCCGGTTATATTGCCTCGACCCTCCCCAGAGGACCTCGCGACGACGCCTACTGCTTCGGTCTATTTCACGATATCGGCATTCCGATCCTGCTGCAGAAGTTTCCCGATTACCAGCAGACCCTGGTTTTGGCGGAAAACATGAGCGACCACCCATTGACCGTCGTCGAAAGAGAGCGTCACGCCACCGACCACGCGACCCTGGGTTATCTGGTGGCCAAGAGCTGGTTCCTCCCGGAAGCAATCTGCGAAGCCATTCTTTACCATCACGACAACTCGGTCTTCGACGACAAGGACAGCCTCAACTCCCTGACCCTGACCCTGATCGCCATCAATGCCATGGCCGAACATTTTCACGACGAACACTTCCGCCTGCGCGGTAACAGCCGCTGGGAAATGATCGGCGGCCGGGCTCTCGACCACCTTGGCCTGAATGACGACGAGTATTGCGACCTGCGGGAAGACCTGGCGTCAATGTTCGGCTGAGCGTCATCCGCTGCGCGCGGGCGCTTCTGCGGCCAGGGTACCGTTCGTCAGGGGCACTGCCGTGGTGCTCGACGGGGAAACGAAAACGCCGGCTTCGGTGACCATCACGTCGAGCGGCTGGTCGTGCGGCTCGGGGTCGATCGAGACCAGCCGGGCGAGTTCGAAGCCGACGCCGATCGCCAGCGGGCGTGGCGACAGCGCTGCCAGCAGGCGATCGAAATACCCCCCCCCGTAACCGATGCGATAGCCGGCGGCATCGAAGCCATTGACCGGGATCAACAGCGCCTCGGGAAGCATGAAGTCACCAGCCGCCGGCATCGGGATGCCGTAGCGATCGCTGACCATGACCGTTCCCGGCGCCCAGGGGCGAAAGGCCAGCCCCGCCGCTTCGCCGACCACCGGCAACAGGGCAGCGAAGCCGGGGCCGCCTTCGCTGACCCAGCGCTCGATCAGCGGCCGCAGGTCGGGCTCGTTGTTGACCGGCCAGCAGAAACCGACCCGCATGCCCGACAGGCACGGAAGGAAGGCCTGCAGGAGCGCGCGGATTTGCCTCGACAGGCGCGCGCAGTCGTCCGCCGAGAGGCCGCGCCGGCGCTCGACGAGCGCCTTGCGCAAGCGCCGGCGGTCTCCCGCCGGCGCGCGGGCAGCGCCTTCGAGCAGGCTTTCGGCGATCATTGCAGGCGTCAACCGGGCAGCCATGTGGTATGCTCAAAAAGGGTGTCATCCATCGAATTCAGCTTATCATGAAGTCCCGTTACACGATTTTTTTCCTCCTCATTCAGTTCCTGCTGGCGCCCATCGCGGCCCTGGCGGCGGGTGATGACGCGCAGTTCATGGCAGCGCGCGAGGCGGCCCGAAGCGGCGACCGGGAGCGACTCGAAGGGCTGGCGTATCCCCTGCAGGGCCATGAACTGGCCGCCTATGTCGACTACTGGCTGCTGTTGCTCGACCTCAAGGACAGCGACCCGACGACCGTTGCCGCTTTCCTCAGCCGCCACGAAAACAGCTATGTGGCCGAGAAGCTGCGCACCGACTGGCTGCGCCTGCAGGGCCGCCGGCAGCAATGGGCGCTGTTCGACGCCGAATATCCGCGGCTGGCCCAGCCCGGCCAGGAGATCGTCTGCTACGCGCTGCAGAGCCGGCGAGCACAGGGCGACGCCAAGGCCCTCGACGACGCCTTGCCGCTCTGGCTGACAGTGCTCGAACCGCCCGAATCCTGCTACCCGGTCTTCGAGGCACTGATCGTTGACAAACGCGTCCTCGCCGATGCCGTGTGGAGCCGCATCCGGCTCCAGTTCGAAGCCAACAAGGTGGCTGCGGCCCTGTACACGATGAATTATCTGCCGGCCAGCCAGACGCCGGAGCGAAAGACCGCGCAGACGGTGGCCGATGCGCCGATGCCCTGGCTGCTTCGTCTGCCGGGCGATTTCTCGGCCAGTCGCGTGCAGCGTGAACTCGCGGCGCTGGCCATCCAGCGCGTGGCACGCAACGATCCGCGCGTCGCGGCCGAACAGCTCGGAAAGATCGCCGCCTCCCTGAATGCCGGCGAGAAAGCCTGGGCATGGAGTCAGATTGGCTTGCAGGCGGCGCAGCGGCATCTGCCCGAAGCCATCGAATGGTACCGCCTGGCCGGCGACGTCGCGCTCTCGGAAGAGGCGGCAGCATGGAAAGTGCGCGCCGCGCTGCGCGTGCAGGACTGGGGCAGCGTCCGCTCGACGATCGAAAGAATGCCGCCGGCCCTCGCCGCGCAACCGGCCTGGGTCTATTGGCTGGGTCGCGCCTATCGCGCCGGCGGGCGACTCGAGGAGGCCAACAAACTCTTCACGAAGATCGCCGGACAGCCCGATTTCTACGGCAGCCTCGCCAATGACGAACTCGACCGGCCGACAATGACCCCACCCAAAGCCGCGCCAGCGAGCCGGGACGAACTGCTACAGGTCGCCGCAACACCTGCCGTACAACGTGCGCAGGCCTTCTTTCGCCTCAATCTGCGGACCGAAGGCGTGCGGGAATGGAACTGGGCGCTACGCTCGATGAGCGACCGCGACCTCCTCGCGGCGTCCGAGATCGCGCGCCGCGCCGGCAACTACGACCGTGCGATCGCCGCCGCCGACCGCACGCGTACGGAACATGACTATTCGCTGCGTTACCTCGCCCCGTATGGCGAACAGGTTCGCCCGGCCGCGCAGAATCAGGCGCTCGATGATGCCTGGGTGTATGGGCTGATGCGTCAGGAGAGCCGCTTCGTGAGCAGCGCCAGGTCGCACGTCGGGGCTTCGGGCCTGATGCAGCTGATGCCGACGACCGCCAGGTGGGTCGCCAACAAGATCGGCCTCAAGGATTTTCACCAGGGCAGGGTCAACGACACCGAAACCAATCTGCTGCTCGGCACCACCTACATGCGGCTGGTACTCGAAAGCCTCGACCATCATCCGGTCCTCGCATCGGCCGCCTACAACGCCGGTCCCGGCCGGGCCCGCAGGTGGCGCGCCGATCGCCCGCTGGAAGGCGCCATCTACGCGGAGACCATTCCGTTCAGCGAGACCCGTGACTATGTGAAGAAGGTGATGAACAATGCCCTCTATTACGCCGCCCTGTTCGACGGCAAGCCACAGACCCTCAAGAGCCGGCTGGGGATCATCGCGCCGCGCTCCGGCACCGGAACCCGGGACAGTGATTTACCTTAAAATGATGTTTTTCAGACATTTACTTCATCGGTAGGATGCTATGGAACTTCAGAACGTGTTGTTGATTGGCGGCAGCGGTTTTGTCGGCGGCTGGATTGCCAGCTGCCTTTCAGAGCGGGGCGTGCGGGTGACGATAGCGACCCGTCATCGGGAAAACACCAAGAAACTGATCATGCTGCCGACGGTGAGCATGGTCGAAGCCAACGTCCATGATCCACAGACGCTGGTCAAACTGATGCAGCGCCAGGATGCGGTGATCAATCTGGTCGGCATTCTCCACGACAGCGATTCACGCCTGCCGTACGGCAAGGGTTTCGCTGCGGCGCACGTGGACCTGCCGCGCAAGATCATCGCCGCGATGCGCGAGAGCGGCGTTCGTCGCCTGGTGCACATGAGCGCGCTGCGCGCCGCGATCGACGCGCCCTCCGAGTATCTGCGCTCGAAGGGCGAGGGCGAAGCGCTGGTGCGCGCCGCGATGTCCGACCTCGACGTCACGGTTTTTCGTCCGTCGGTGATCTTCGGGCCGGATGACGTCTTCCTGAACATGTTCGCGAAGTTGATCAAACTTTTCCCGCTGCTGCCCCTGGGTGGTGGCGCGGCGCGCTTCCAGCCGGTCTATGTCGGCGACGTGGCCAGCGCTTTCGCCGGCTGCCTGAGCGATCCCGCGACCTTCGGGAAGACTTACGAGCTGTGCGGGCCAAAGGTCTATACCCTGCGCGAGCTGGTCGAGTACACCGCCAGACTGGTTGGCCGGAAGCCCAGGATCATCGACCTCGGCACCGGCGGCTGGGCCTACCTGCAGGCCGGCCTGATGTGGCTGCTGCCGAAGCCGCCGCTGTCTCCCGACAACCTGCGCTCGATGCAGGTCGACAGCGTCACCGACGGCTTGCACAACTATCCGGGCTGGCAGCCGACAGGGCTCGAAGCCATCGCCCCGACCTATCTCTCGGCCACTGAACTGACGCAGGTCCGCCTCGATCGCTATCGCTTTCGAGCCGGTCGCTGAGCCCTTCAGCGCCAACACGGGAAGACCGCCATGCTGACCCTGGTAATCGGCGACCGCAATTTTTCATCGTGGTCCTTGCGACCGTGGCTGGCGGCAAGACAGGCGGAGATTCCGTTCACCGAGGTTTCGATCCGCCTCGGCCGCGCTGACACCGACGAGCAAATCCGCCACTATTCGCCGTCGGGCAAGGTGCCCTGCCTGATCGACGCCGGAGGCAGCCGCCACCTGGTGATCTGGGACTCGCTCTCGATCTGCGAATACCTCGCTGAACGGGTGCCGTCCCTGTGGCCCGCCGATCAGGCGCAGCGCGCCGAGGCGCGGTCGATCAGCGCCGAGATGCACGCCGGATTCCTGCCGCTGCGCCAGCAGATGGCGATGGACATTCGCGCCAGCAAACCTGGCCAGCCGATCACGCCGGCGGTCGCTGCCGATATCGCGCGCATCGTGGACATCTGGGAGGGCTGCCGCAGCCGCTTCGCTGACCGCGGTCCTTTCCTGTTTGGCCCTTTCTCGATCGCTGACGCCATGTACGCGCCGGTGGTCTGGCGTTTCGTCACTTACGGTGTCGACTTGCCGCCAGCTTCGCAGGACTGGGTCGCCAGCCTGCGCACCTTGCCGGCCATGCGCGAATGGCAGGCCGGGGCGCTTGCCGAGCCGCTCTAGGCATCCGTTCCGCCAACCATGCAGATTTTCACGGTCGGCGGAGCGATCCGCGACGAGTTGCTCGGTTTACCGGTTCAGGATCGCGATTATGTCGTCGTCGGCGCATCGGTCGAGGACATGCTGGCGCGCGGCTTCAAGCCGGTGGGCAAGGATTTCCCGGTTTTCCTGCATCCCCGCTCGCACGAGGAATATGCGCTCGCCCGCACCGAGCGCAAGACCGGCCATGGCTATCAGGGCTTTGCGGTCCACAGCACACCGCAGGTCACCCTGGCCGACGACCTCGCGCGCCGCGACCTGACGATCAATGCCATCGCTCGGGCGGCCGATGGCTCACTGATCGATCCCTACGGCGGCGTCGACGATCTTGCCGCTCGCGTCCTGCGCCATGTCGGCCCGGCGTTCACCGAAGACCCGGTGCGCGTCCTTCGCCTGGCCCGCTTTGCCGCGCGTTTGGTCGACTTCAGCGTCGCCCCGGAAACCGTGGCGCTGATGCGCAGCATGGTCAACAGCGGCGAACTCGACCACCTGGTTGCCGAGCGGGTCTGGCAGGAACTCGCCAAGGGGCTGATGGAGGCCCGCCCGTCGCGGATGTTCGAGGTGTTGCGGCAAGGTGGCGCACTGGCCCGCCTGCTGCCCGAAGTCGATCGGCTGTACGGCGTTGCGCAACGCGCCGACTGCCACCCGGAAATCGATACCGGCGTGCATGTGATGATGGTTATCGACCAGTCGGCGCTGCGTGGCTGTGCGCTGCCGGTGCGCTGGGCCGCCCTGCTCCATGATCTCGGCAAGGGCACGACGCCGGCCAGCGACCTGCCGCGCCATCCGGGTCATGAACACCGCAGCGTCGAGCTGGTGGGAGAAGTCTGCGGGCGTTTGCGGGTGCCGGTCGATTGCCGAGAGCTCGCGCTGCTGGTCGCGCGCTACCACGGCGACGTGCACCGGGCGCACGAACTCGCGCCGGCAACCCTCGTCAGGCTCTTCGAAAGCACCGACGCCCTGCGCCGACCAGAGCGCTTCGGGCAGTTGCTGGAAGCCTGCGCCTGCGATTTCCATGGCCGGCTCGGCTGGCACGAGCGGCCCTACACCGCGCCGGCAATCCTGCAACGCGCGCTGGCGCGACTCCGCAGCGTCGATGCGGGAGCGATTGCGCGCGCCTGCAGCGATCGCACGAAGATCGCCGCGCGGGTACACGCGGCCCGCATCGCGGCACTCAGGGAAGCACCGCCAGGGACCGGCTGAACGGAAAACCAGTGACCCACGCGCAATGGTTCCTCCTCCTCGGCGGTTGTTCGACGGGACGGGAGACCGTCGCCACCGAGCGTCACCATCGCCGTTCGTCCATCCCTGCGGGAAAACCGACAAGCGCATCACTGACCCGGCGGACGCTGACCGCTTCCCGGACCCTGACCCGGCGGCGGACGATGACCACCTCCCGGACCCTGGCCCGGCAGCGGACGATGACCACCTCCCGGACCCTGGCCCGGCAGCGGACGCTGACCGCTACCCGGACCCTGACCCGGCGGCGGACGCTGACCGCTACCCGGTCGGTAATGCGGTGGCGGCGGCGGTCGACCCGGCCGATAGTCCGGCGGCCGATGAGGTGGCCGAGCGACGGGCCGGTATCCCGGCGGTGGCCGGTTGACCCAGACCTGCCGCTGCCGATACCACGGGCGGCCCACATAATGGGTATCCCAGTAACGGGCAACGCTGAACGTCACTATGCCGAGGCCGATCATCGCGCCGTAGGTGAGCACCGGCACGCGGGTTCCCTGGTAGGGATAGACGATGTTTTTCGCATAGACCCAGCCACGATAAGGGCCTGCCACAACGTCGCACCAGCGATAGTCGCGCAGACAGCCGGCGACCGAGATCGCCACCCCTGCCGGTAGCCTCGCGACCACGGGATAATCCCTTTGCGGCCCCGCGCGAAGGTTCAACTCCTTGGCCGTGTAGGCCCACTGGGCGACAGCGGTCGACGGCAGGCCCGCCAGAGCGAGAATCAACAAAACCACGGTTTGCCAGGAGTTCATCTTCTTCTCTTTCTGAACGCGGCCGATCAGCAGTCAAGCGAGACACGAAATCGGCAGCGGCGGCAACAGTGTAGCAGGGATGTCGCAGCGTGCCTGCTGGCCTTTTTTTGCAGTGGCAATTCCGGTTTGACATTTCACCGAAATTGCGTGAACGTACGGCATTGGTGATGATGGCATCACCACAATCGGAGGAAACAGGATGAAGCACCATCCGGTGGCACATTTTTTCGGCGCCGTTCTACTCGCCGCGACCCTTCTGCCCGGTAGCCCTGCCATCGCCCAGGACAAGGCCGCGCCCGCGCCGACGCAGGCGGTCAGGGACGAACGGGCGCTGACGGTGCTGAAGGGAATGAGCGACACCCTGGCCAAGGCGCAGACCCTCATCTTCAAGGCGCGCACCCGGATTCCGTTCGCCATGCCGTCCGGGCAGCAGATCAGCCTCTTCGGCACCTCGCGCGTCGTCATGCAACGGCCTGACAAGTTGTTCGTCGAGACCCGGGGCGACCTCTTCCCGCACGATCTTTATTTCGATGGCAAGACGGTGACCGCGCTCGCAGCCGAGACTCGTCACTACGCGCAGCAGGCCGTCGCGGCTAATACCGTCGAGGCGCTGATCGAGACGAAACACACGGCTTCCGATACGCTGGCCCCCTTTGTCGACCTGCTCGTTGGCGACCCCTATGCCCGTCTCACCCAGGACCTGGCGAGTGCGCTCCTGGTCGGACAATCGACCATCGATGGCGTCCACACCGAACACCTGGCATTTACCGGCAGCGGCGTCGATTGGGAGATGTGGATCGGCAGCAAGGACAAATTGCCCCGCCTGATCATCGTTCACTACCGCAGCGGCGATCGGCAACCGACCTTCACGGTGGCCCTCTCCGACTGGAAACTCGGCGCAGCGATCCCGCCACGAACCTTCAGCCCTGCACTCCCGAAAGGGGCACAAAAGGTCGACTTCAAGGCGGCCGGTGTTTCACCATCCCGCTGAGCTGAAAGGAGCAAGACGATGAAACAAATGAAGACCCTGATTTTCGGGCTCGCGGCGACTGCCGGCGTGCTGCTTCCTCTGACCGATGCAAACGCCTGGATCGCCGCAGGCCGGGGAGGCTTTGCAGTCGGCGGCTACCATGGGGGCGCCTATTACCACCCCGGAGGATGCTACGGCTGTGGGGCGGCGGCGGGTGCGGTTGCCGGAGTCATGGTGGGCGCCGCTGTGGCGAGTGCAGCAAGGCCCACCGTAATCGTCGACCAGCCGACTTACGTCGCGCAGCAGCCGATCTATGTCACCCAGAGCAACGCACCGCTCGGCACCCAATTCGCCACCTTGCCTGCCGGCTCACGCAACATGATGGTCAACGGGGTCAGCTATTATCAGAACGGACCGACCTGGTACAAGCCGTATTTCGGCTCCAGCGGAGTCTATTACGAAGTGGTGCCGGCACCCTAAGGCAACCGTCGACCGGGCGCGGGTAGCGGTAGTCAGGCGATGCGCACGACGATATCGACGAGAGCGATGGCGAGGAGTCCGCGTAAGGGGGTATCCGCAAGGCGCCGGTCCGAAGCTGATTTTCCGACCGGCAGGCGAGCGTAGACTGCAGCAGTCAGGCCGTACCCACATTGACCGCAGCCGCGCGCACGTCATATACTGCGGCCGGTGAATTTCAACCCCGCCTCCCTTGTCGCCACTGCCGGAATCTGGCGCGCGGCACTTTGGAACGGGTCGGCAAGGTTGCTGGCGCGGACCGGCTGGGGAATCCGCGGCAAGCTGATCGCCATTTTTGTCGTCATCAAGGTACTGCCGCTGGTCTTGCTGGGCGGGTTCGCCTGGACCCAGTCCGAACGTCTCGGTGAACTGCTGGCGCTCGACGCCAACCGCCTGACCCAACGCGCCGACCGGGCGGTCAACGACGTCGGCCAACTGGCGGTCGCCGACTCGATGAAAGCGCTGAACACGCGCATGCGCGAGGAAATCGAACGTCAGACCACCGACGTCGCGCGTCGCATCGCCATTTTTCTCCTCCAGCGCGATGATGACATTCGCTATGCCGGATCGCTCGCCCCCGATCAGCAGGTCTACCGCACCTTCCTCGAAGGCCGGATTCGCAACATCACCACGCACGGACGCTGGGAACTCGCAGCCGACGGCAGCCACTGGCAGCCGGTCGCCGCGCCGGTTCCGGCGCCACAGGTGACTTCCTCACTCACCGAAAACGATCGCGAATTTCATTACCGGCCGCCCGATTCATTGTTGCACATGCGCAGTCGACCGCTCTATCTGGAGATGACCTTCGTCGGCACCGATGGCCGCGAGAAGGTCAAGGTCTCCACCTCGCCTCGCCTGGCCCCTGGTTTACGCGACGTTTCCCGGCGAGAAAACACCTACACCAGAGCGGAAACCTATTTTGCCGACCTCAAGCGCCTGAAACCCGGAGAAATCTACGTTTCCGAAGTCATCGGCCCCTATGTCGGCTCACCCATCATCGGCCACTACACCCCGGCCGCTGCGGCCAGGGCCGGCATTGCCTTCGCGCCGGAAAAGGCCGCCTACGCCGGCAAGGAGAACCCGCTCGGCAGACGGTTCGAGGGCCTCGTCCGCTGGGCAATGCCGGTGGTGCGCGACGGGCGCATCATCGGCTACGTCACACTGGCACTCGATCATGATCATCTGATGGAGTTCACCAATACGCTGATGCCCACCGCCGAACGCTATACCGACATCCCGGATGCCGGCGGCGGCAACTATGCCTATGTCTGGGATCATCTGGGGCGCAGCATCGTTCATCCGCGCCACCACACCATCGTTGGCTATCGGCCGGCGACCGGCGAGCCGGAAATCCCCTGGCTCGACGCCGGGGTCGATGAAGCGCGGCGAAAGAACGGCAAATCCGACCGCGAGTTCATGCGCGACCTGCCCCTATTCCACGAGCAATCGTATCGCAAAACGCCCTCCCCCCTGCTCAAGCAGGAAGCGCGGGTCGGCATCGATTGCCGTTACGCCAATTTCGCACCGCAGTGCACAGGGTGGTTCGAACTGACGCAGCACGGGGGTTCAGGATCTTTCATCATTGCCTGGAGCGGGCTCTCCAAACTCGTTACCGCCGCCGCCATCCCCTATTACACCGGTCAGTACGCCCGCTCGCCGCGCGGCTTCGGCATGGTGACCATCGGCGCCAACGTCGACGAGTTCTACCGTCCGGCCAGCGAAAGCAAGCTGCGGATCGATCAGATGATCAGCGCTGCCGACCAGGAACTCTCCCAGCTCGAAGCCGCCGCCCAGAAAACGGTGGTCGACAACGTGGCGAGCACCACCTGGAGCCTCGGCGTGTCCACCTTGCTGATGTGCGCCATGGTCATCGTCATCGCGGTCTGGATGGCCTCCTTCCTCACCGGACACATCCGCAAGCTGATCGGCGGCATTTCACGCTTTCGCCAGGGCGAGGCCGATTTCCGCTTTCACAGCCGAAGCGCCGACGAAATGGGCGCCCTGGCCGATTCCTTTGACGCCATGGCCGACGCCGTCAATACGACGCTGTCCGATCTGCGGCGCGAAATCAGCGAGCACCTCGGTACGGCCGGTCAGTTGCGCAGCATGCAGGCTCACCTCGAACAGCTGGTCGCGCAGCGCACGAGCGAGCTCTCGCTCGCCAACCAGCGTCTGCACGAGGAGGTCCAGGAGCGGCGCAGTGCCGAGGAAACGGCACTCCACCTTGCCCTGCACGACCCGCTGACCGACCTGCCCAACCGTCGACAATTCCACGATCGCCTGCAGCAGGCCCTGCTCCACTGCAGCCGCAAGCGGATCGGCAATGCCCTGCTCTATTTCGACCTGGATCGCTTCAAGTCGGTCAATGACACCCTCGGCCACGAGACGGGTGACGCACTGCTGCTGCTGGTCGCCGACGCCATGCGCCACTCGGTGCGGGAAATCGACCTCATTGCCCGCCTCGGAGGCGACGAGTTTGCCATCCTGCTGGTCGACATCGATTCCCCGGCCGATTGCGCGCGCGTCGCCAGCAGCCTGCTGTCCCGGCTCAACGGCGTGGTCGAAGTGCTCGGGCACCCCGTACCGATCGGCATCAGCATCGGTGCCGTCTATTTCGACGACAACCACGCCACTCTCGAACAACTGCTGCGCCACGCCGACCACGCGATGTACCAGGCGAAGCAGAGTGGCGGCAATACCTACCAGTTCTTTGCCGATGAACCCGCGTCGGCGGCTGCCGTCTGAGATGCGCGGCAGGCGACGCCAGCGCGTTGCCGCGGAGTGCTCAGAGCGGATCTTTCGCGCGCGGCATGCCGGTCAGCACGCGAACGGCCTGCTCGATCGACCCGCCCATCACCCGTTGTGCCCTGCTCGTGCTGTTTTCGGTGATCGAGTCGCAGACGGCACTCACCAGCCAGGCGTACATGACCCGGTAAGGGTCGTCGTCGCAGCGGTAGCGCTGCGCCTGCCAATAATCTCCGAGTTCGATCCGCAGCACCTCGCAGAGGCCGCCCAACCGGGAATTCCAGCCGGCGACCGGCCGGTAGTCCGGGCTGTCGCCGGCGAAAATGGCTGAAAACTCCTGGCCTCGCAGGCGAATCGCCTGCTTCATTTCCGCACCATCCATGTTCCCGGACGAGCGGGCGAGCAACCACTCGAAAATCTCTTCGACGAAACCATCAATGATCCCCGAGACAACCGCGAAGTCTCCGAGGTCAGGCTCGGGCAACAACCCCGACATGCACTTCGGTGGCTCGTCAAATGCTTCCTTTTTCATCACCAAACTATCTTTCATCGCTCTTTCTTCTTCTAGTGGACCACAGGCACCGGATTGCCGTTCGCGGTATGTCGTATGTCACTTCTTTCCCGATGACCCTGACGCTGCACGAGCCGGGTCCCGGTGCCGGAATGCTATAGCCGTGTGCTGGCGGCAGGGTGTGCGTTTTTTCACGCCCGGCCTCACCCGAGGCCCACTTGCGCCAGACGTCGCCGATCGTCAAGCCCACACCGCGGGCATGTCGAAGGGCTCTCGTGTCATCAACCGAGGTTTTCAGGATGAAGGCCATCGAAGACCTGCTGCGGGTCGCCGAGGAAGGCGAATAGTTCAGGAATCGGTCAACGGCCAGCGCGGCCGCACCGCGAAAGCGCCGGCCGGCTTGCCCGACACCCCGGCCTGCAGTCGCAGGGCACCTGCCAGCGCGATCATCGCGCCATTGTCGGTACAGAATTCGAGTTCGGGGTAAAAGACGGCGACGCCGGTCCGCGCGGCGTGCAGATCGAGCTGGCGACGCAGTTCCCGGTTGGCGCCGACGCCGCCGGCGACCACCAGCTGCGATAGACCGCTGATTTTCACCGCGCGCAACGCCTTGCTGACCAGCACTTCGACCAGTGCATCCTGGAAGCCGCGCGCAATGTCGGCGCGCTCCTGGTCGCTGGGCGTCGTCAGTTCGCGGACCTTGAGCAGCGCTGCCGTTTTCAGTCCGCTGAAGCTGAAATCGAGATCGCTCGATTGCAGCATCGGACGCGGCAGTCTGACCCGCCCGGCGCGGCCACTTTCGGCCAGCGTCGCCAGCGCGGCGCCGCCAGGGTAGGCAAGACCCAGCAGTTTGGCCGTCTTGTCGTAGGCTTCGCCGGCCGCGTCGTCGAGCGTTTCACCCATCAGTTCGTATTCGCCGACGCCGGTGACGCGCATCAGCTGGCTATGGCCGCCAGAAACCAGCAGCGCCACGAAGGGAAAACGCGGCGGCCTCGGCGACAGCAGCGGCGACAGCAGGTGTCCTTCGAGGTGGTGCACGGGTATCGTCGGAATGTCGAGCGCGGTCGCCAGGGCTTCGGCGAAAGCGGCGCCCACCAGCAGCGCGCCGGCGAGGCCCGGCCCCTGCGTGTAGGCAACGGCGTCGAGTTCGGCCAGGCGGCGGCCACTCTTCGCCAGCACCTGGCGCAGCAAGGGAACGACGCGCCGAACGTGGTCGCGCGAAGCGAGCTCGGGCACCACCCCGCCGTAATCCGCATGCATCAGCACCTGCGAGTGCAGCGCATGCGCGAGCAGCAAACCGCCCGCGTCGGTGCTGTAGAGCGCCATACCCGTTTCGTCGCAGGAGGATTCGATTCCAAGAACCAGCATCGGCCGCATTCTACCCTACACGCCCCCGTGCCGGACCGCGGCGCAGAAAAGACTCCAGCGCTCGCCGGCTCCATTCCGGCTGCCGGAAAGGTCGACAAACTGCTATCTTGTCGCCGTCCCTGTCCGCCTGAAAGTCGTCGATGGCCAAACCTGCCCCCCATTCTGCCCCGCCTTCTGCGCAGAACCCTGCCCTTTCCACTGTCGTGCGCGGCGCCTGCCCCCACGATTGCCCGGATACCTGCGCGCTCGACGTCACGGTCAGCGGCGGGCGGGTCGTCAAGGTCGCCGGAGCGGCCGCTCACCCGCCGACCGCCGGGGTGCTGTGCACCAAGGTCGCCTACTACCCCGAACGAATCCATCACCCCGACCGGCTGCTCCATCCCTTGCGCCGGGTCGGCGCCAAGGGTCCCGGCGCCCGCTTCGAGCGCCTCTCGTGGGAAGCCGCGCTGGCGACCATCGGCGAACGCTTCCGCAGCATCAGCGAAAACCACGGCAGCGACGCGATCCTGCCCTACAGCTACGCGGGCAACTCGGGCATGCTCGGCTACGGGTCGATGGACCGGCGCTTCTTTCACCGTCTCGGCGCCGCCCAACTCGACCGGACGATCTGCGCCAGCGCCGGAGCGATGGGCTATCAGGCGACGATCGGCGCCAGCATGGGCTTCGACGCCGAGAACGTGGTCGACGCGCGGCTGCTGATCCTCTGGGGAACCAACAGCGTCGTCTCCAACCTGCACTTCTGGCGCCTCGCGCAGGAAGCGAAACGGCGCGGTGCGCGCCTGATCGCCATCGATCCCTGCCGCACGGTGACGGCCGACAAGTGCGACCAGCATGTCGCGCTGCTGCCGGGCACCGACAGCGCGCTGGCGCTCGGTCTGATGCATGTGCTGATACGCGACGACCTCGTCGACCATGACTACATCGCCCGCTACACGCTCGGCTACGACGCCCTCAGGGAACGTGCGCTGGCTTATCCACCCGAGCGGGTGGCGGCGATCTGCGGCCTCGGGGCGACCGAGATCGAAGACCTCGCCCGCGTCTACGGGAGTACGCGGCCGGCGGCGATTCGTACCAACTACGGCATCAACCGTACCGCCGGCGGCGGCATGGCGCTGCGCACCATCGCCTGCCTGCCGGCGCTGACCGGCGCCTGGCGAGATGCCGCGGGCGGCGTCCTGCTGTCGACCTCGGGCAACTATCCGGTCGCCACCGCCGCGCTCGAGCGGCCGGACCTGATGCCGACGCCGCGGCCGCGAACGATCAACATGAGCACCATCGGCCACGACCTGCTGCACGCTCAACCGCCGATCCGGGCGCTCTTCGTGTACAACAGCAATCCGCTGGCGGTCGCGCCCGAATCGGGCGAGGTGGTGCGCGGCTTCGCCCGCGAGGATCTCTTCACCGTCGTGCACGATCTCTTCCTGACCGACACCGCCGATTACGCCGACATCGTTCTGCCGGCGACCAGCCACATGGAGCAGCTCGACATCCACAAGTCGTATGGGCACCTCTATCTGCAGGTCAATCAACCGGCGATCGCCCCGCTCGGCGAGGCGCTGCCGAACACCGAGCTGTTTCGCCGGCTGGCCCGGCAGATGGGCTTCAGCGAAGCGTGTTTTGCCGACTGCGACGACGACCTCTGCCGGCAGGCTTTCGACTGGAGCGATCCGCGGCTCGCGGGCCTGTCCTGGGAGAAACTCAAGGCTGACGGTCACGCCCGCCTGACCCTGCCGCGCGGCGCGCCACCGTTCGCCGACGGCGGCTTCCCGACGCCTTCGGGCAAATGCGAATTCTACAGCCAGGCGCTCGCCGACCAGGGGCTGGACCCCCTGCCGACCTTCATCGCGCCGCGCGAATGGCGGCAAAGTCCGCTGGCAACGGACTTTCCGCTGGCGCTGATCACCCCCCCGGCACGCCACTTCCTCAACACCAGCTTTGCCAACTCGGCGCGCTTCCTCGCGCAGGAAAAATCGCCGGCGGTGCACATCAATCCCGCCGACGCTGCGGCACGCGGCATTGCCGAAGGCGCTCCGGTGCGCATCTTCAACTCTCGCGGCGAGTTTCAGGCGCGGGCGGTGGTCACCGATCGCGTGCGCGCCGGTGTCGCGATGGCCACCTCGATCTGGTGGCGCAAGCTCTCGCCCGACGGGCGCAACTGCAACCAGGTCACCAGCCAGGCACTGACCGACATGGGCGGCGGGGCGACGTTCTACGACTGCCTGGTCGAGATCGCGCGTTTGTGAACCGAACGTTGCGATTGCCGGCGCAGAACAGGCCAAGCTGATCGTCGGCGGCCGTGATCCTGGATCAGGCGCGCCGGCGGTTCAGGAGGGGCACGGCGAGGGTCAGGATCAGCGACGCGAGGCCGAGCGCACCGAGGTTCCGGCGCAGGGATGAGCGCTGCGGCTGAATCCGGAAATCGTGCAATCCCGGCTGGACGGCGACGACAATGAGGCCGATGGCGCTGCGGTTCGTGCTGACGCGCTGACCGTTGTCGAAGACTGCAAGCGTCGGATACCAGGCGTGGCTGATCTGCAGATAGCCGGCGGCCTTGACCAGCAGCCTGAGCTTGACCGAATCGGCGCTGACCTGATGATCAACCACCACCAGCGCCGGCTCGCTGTTCGTTTCGGCCCGGGCGCCGACCGCTCGACTGGCATGACCGTCGGGCAGCGAGTAGACGGGAATCCGCGATGCGGCGAGCAACGGCAGACGGGGTTCGAGCGTGTGCAGGAAATTCTCGAGGAAGCGACGAAGGGCGACTGCCTGTGGGAGCGGCTGAGACGGAAGGCCTTCCCGCCACAGCATCGGCCTTTCGAGAGCTGACTGATCGGGCAGCAGACCCAGGTCAGGAGCAAACAGGGCCGGCGTCGGATGCGCCACGCGCAGCGTCCGACCGAGTTGCGGTCCTTCGTCGATGGCCTCTGCCACCGACGCCGGCAATCCCATCGAACGGCCGTCGTCGCTGACGATTCTGCTCACATTGAAGATGCCGAGCAGAGCTGCCGAGCCCGCTGAAAGCCTGCCGGCTTCACGCAGATCCCGCTCGGCCCACAGCAGGGCGCTCACCGCGTAGTTGTGGATCAGGGTGGCCGTGTGGTTATGGGGACCGGACACCGTCTGCACCGGATAGTAGTTCAAGGGCAGCCCCGCCGGACCCGTTTGCAGCACGATCCGGGCATCTTCTCCTCGGGCATGTCGGGTGCTGGCAATCACCACCCGCTCGTTGGGTGACCGGGCAGCCAGGAGTTGACCGGCTTCGTCGAGAAAATACTTGTCGCTTCGGGCGACCGGTTGCACGGCGGTAGGTCCGAGATCCAGCAGCACGAGGCCGAGCAGCAGTAAAGCGAGACGCGGTTGCGCAGGGCGGCTGGCGAGCA
This sequence comes from Candidatus Accumulibacter jenkinsii, assembly GCA_036625225.1. Taxonomy (GTDB): domain Bacteria; phylum Pseudomonadota; class Gammaproteobacteria; order Burkholderiales; family Rhodocyclaceae; genus Accumulibacter; species Accumulibacter jenkinsii. The sequence goes on from JAZKUF010000004.1 coordinate 252,964, forward strand.
GCCCTTCACAGCCGAGCGCGGCCAGGGCCGAGATGAAGAACAGGGTGTAGATCACCTCGCGAAGCAGTGATCCGGTCAGGAAAAACGACAGGATGAAGAGCACAAGCATCAGTACGCCCCAGGACTTGTGCGCCTTCGGCAGCGCTGCCTTGTGAACGAGAAAAAACACCCCTGAGGCGGCCAGCGCCACCACGCTGAGACCGAGGTAAGCCGCCGAAGCTTCACCCATGCTGGTCGCTGCATTACTCCAGGTCAGCAGGCGCTGCAGCGTCTCCGGCGAAGGCAGACGGAGTCCGAAGAGCTGGCTCGCCCCGGCGTCGGTAACCACCCATTGCCTTTCCAGCAGGAAAGGAAGCACGGCGAACAGGGACATCGCCGCAGCCGCCAGCAGCGCGCCGGCAAAGCGCGGCAGGCAAGCGACAAGGCGATTGTCCAGCCAGAGCCGGGTCAACACATAAATCGCGAGGTACACCCCGACATAGACGCCGTGCAGCTGATGCGCGGCCACCATGGCAGCCAGCACCAGGGCCAGGCCAGCCCAGTTCCAGCCGAAGGCCACGCGGTCGCTGCGCATCATCCGTTCGGCGAGCAGGAAAGCGGCCGGACACAGGGCAATGACCACCGTCAGCGGCAGCGCTCCCTTGAAAAGGACGAGGTTGGTATGGGCCCAGGCACCGGCAAAGCTGATCGCCCCGAGCAGCGCGCTGAAGCGCCGCAGGCCCACCACGCGCATGAAGCCATAAAAAAAAACACCACTCAGCAGATGCAGCAACAGCAACAGCAGCTTGATTGAAAGATCGATCTCGCCGGTCAACGCGAAAATCCCTCCACCGAGCCAGAAGAACAGAGGCGCATAAAACTGCAGAATGGGCGCGCCCACATAAAAATAATTGTTCCAGAAAAGATTCTTGCCCTCGGCAAGGCCCCTCCCGAAATGGGCAACCCGCGTCACGTGGGCACCGGTATCGCCACCGAGAAAATGACCGGGATAGAAATAAGCCTGGGTGAACCACAGGAGAAGGCTGAGTCCGACGAGGACAAAAGCCCACGTTCCGTCCCCGGTCAGGAGTGAGGAAAGAGCTCCGGTGCGCACTTCCAGACGCGCCAGGAACGCGCAGAGAACTGCGAGCAGGAGGCCGAGAAAAACCAGGCGCGGGAGCAACGGAGAAAGCGCGACCCGGGCGGCTTCCGACAACGAGCGGCTGCTCTGCAGCTCTTCCAGAATACCGTACTTCAGCGGGTCGACGACAAACCAGCAGATCATCAGGAGAACGGCGACGCATAGCGCAAAGAGAACGGCCGCCTGCTTTCCTGCAGCCACCGCTGTCCACATCCCTCGATTACCGGCTGCTGTCGTCGACATGCCTGAATGTCCAGTATGAATTCATGAAGTAATTGATCAGCGTCGCCGGAATGATGCCGATAAACTGGTGAAGCGCAGGCGGGTAGTCCGGAAAATAAAAAGAGAGAATGATGAAGGTGCTGTAACTGACGCCGAGAGAAAGCAAGGAGACAGCATTGAACTTGATGCCGCGGATGCGGACCCGGTCCTTTGATTTTCGCCAGCGGAAGGTCCAGCCATTATTAAGGAAAAAGTTGGAAATGATCGAAAGTTCGATGGCCATCGGCGAGGCAAGGAACTTGTTCATCCCAAATGCCAGAAAAGTACTGAAAAAACCTATATTTACCACCACACCCGAGGCACCGACGAGGAGAAACTTGATGAAGGTCTTCGAGCTGTCGTAGCGAATCCACCAGGCGTTGGTAATGAACTCGAAAATATCCCTGAGCCCCAGCTTGGAGTCGCCATGAGTGCGATCAATGAAGTCTACCGGGGTTTCGACGATCTTCGCCTTCCGGACTTTTGCTGCATGCAGCAGCGCCACCTGGAAGGCATAACCCTGCACCCGCAGCTTGTCGAAATCGATACTGGACAACGTCGAAGCGCGGATCGCCCGAAAACCTGCCGTGCAGTCTCTGACCGAGTAGATTCCCGCCACGTAGCGGGCAACCAGATTCCCGAATCGCGAGTTGAGTCGCCGCAACCAGCCCCATTCATTGGGTATCGTACCGCCGGTGACATAACGACTGCCGATGACGAAATCGGCGCCCTGGTCAATGACCGCCATCAGCTGCGGAACATCTTCCGGCCGATGGGAAAAGTCGGCATCCATTTCATAGACGACCTCGGCGCCGAGAGCATCCATGGCGTGCCGCATACCGCGGATGTAGGCGACACCCAGACCCTGCTTTCTGCCCATCAGGAGGTGCAGGTTGGTGTGACTGGCCTGCAGTTTGCGAACCACATCGGCAGTCCCGTCCGGCGAGCTGTCGTCGACCACCAGCACATGCATTTCGTGCCTGATTCGTTCGAACTGTTTTTGCAATGCTGCAATCAACGACGAAAGGTTTTCCCGCTCATTATAAGTTGGGATTATGATCACGGCTTTCAATGTCTGCCCCCCGCAGTCAATCGATTATCAATGGTGGGCAAAGTGGGCATTGAAGTCAAGACTATAATCAGGACGCTTTCGGGCAAGACTCTGGCCGTTGCGCGAATATCCGTGATCGAACTTGCTGTTGAACGGGCGGTCATCTACATTCTGAGTGCTCGTTCAGCCGGATCGGCAAGGACGAATTGCGGCAGGGCGAGGTGGCCCGACAACCCTGCGCTCTTTACTGCGCTCTTTCACCGAGAGGCGAGGCAATGACCCATATGCCCAACATTCTCGCGCTCGTCCTGGCGGGCGGCGAAGGCACGCGGCTCTGTCCACTGACCCAGCATCGATCGAAGCCGTCGGTTCCTTTCGGCGACCGTTTCCGGATCGTCGACTTCGTTCTCTCGAACCTGGTCAATTCGAAGGTTTTCGCGATCTATCTTCTGGTCCAGTACAAGTCGCAGTCGCTGATCGAGCATATCCGCCGTTCCTGGGTGCTCGCGCCGATCTTTCCCGAGCAGTTCATCACCATCGTTCCGCCGCAGATGCGGCAAGGGCCGGAGTGGTTCCAGGGCACTGCCGACGCGGTTTACCAGAACATCGGCCTGATCGAAAAACATGTGCCGGACCTCGTCCTGGTCTTTGGTGCCGACCACATCTATCGCATGGACGTGCGCCAGATGATCGAGTGTCACCTCGACAGCCGGGCCGACGTGAGCATCGCTGCGCTGCCGGTGCCGATCGCAACGGCGCCGGCATTCGGCATCATCGAGGCCGCCGGCGACGGGATCATCCGCAGCTTTGTCGAAAAACCGGCCAAGCCGGCGCCGATGCCGCACGATCCGGCGCGCGCCTTCGCCTCGATGGGAAACTATGTTTTCACCACCGATGTCCTGATCGAGGCGCTGCGCGAAGGTCACCGGCTGGGTGAGAAGGATTTCGGCAAGGATCTGCTGCCACGACTGATTCGGACCCGGCGGGTGCTGGCCTACGATTTCGCCGACAATCGCGTCCCCGGCATCCATCCTTCCGAAGAGGCGGGCTACTGGCGCGACGTGGGAACGATCGATGCCTATTATTCCGCCCACCAGGATCTCCTGGGCGTCGAGCCGAAGTTCGACATCTTCAACCCGACGTGGCGGATCGGTTCGAGCCACTATCAGGGGCCGTCGCCGAAATTCTTCCGTGCCGAGCTGGAAAACTCGATCATCAGTTCCGGCGGTCTGATCAGGGGGGCGCGCATCCGCAATTCGATCGTCCGCCGCGAAGTGCTGATTGAGGAGGACGTCGAACTCGATGACTGCATCGTCATGGACTACGCGGTGCTGCGCCAGGGAGCGAGACTGCGGCGCGTGATCGTCGACCGTTCGAACACCATCGACCGCGGCCAGTGCATCGGATTCGACGCCGCGGCCGACCGCTGCCGATTCACCGTCACCGACTCCGGGATCGTTGTCGTGCCCAGAGGCCGCGGGACCGACTTGCGGGCAGAGGGAAGGATTTCGCGCTACCCGTAAGCCGGGGCCGGCGTCGCCAGCCAGATCGAGTTCGCGTCAGATGGACGAAGATCCAATCTCCAGCAGGCTGGCATCCCACTTGGCGTGTTTTTCCAGGCCCAGCAGGTTACTGATCGTCGCCGCGATATTGGCCAGACCGGCGTCGGCCGTCTGCCGCAGACCAAGCCTGCCGCCGCTGACGTTGTCGTAGAGGATCAGGGGCACCGGGTTGAGGGTATGCGAGGTCTTGGCCTTGAAGCTTCCGTCCGGGTTCTTTCCCGGCTGCCGGGTCTTCTTGTCGATCTCGTACATCTCATCGGCATTGCCATGATCGGCGGTAATCAGCGCGACGCCGCCGACCGCATCGATGACCGGCAGGAGGCGGGCGAGTTGCAGGTCCACGGCCTCGATGGCCATGGTGGCCGCACGAAAATTGCCGGTATGGCCGACCATGTCGCCATTGGCGAAGTTGCAGCGCAAGGTGCGGTACTGGCCGCTTTTCAGGGCCTCGATCATCGCGTCGGCAATCTCGGCCGCTTTCATCCACGGCCGCTGCTCGAAGGGAACGACGTCGCTGGTCACTTCCTGGTAGGTTTCGCCGTCGAATTTGTTCGAGCGGTTACCGTTCCAGAAATAGGTGACGTGGCCGAACTTCTGCGTTTCCGAGCAGGCGAACTGGGTGATGCCGGATTTGGCAAACCATTCGCCCATGGTATCGAGAATGGCCGGCGGGTCGACCAGGAAGCGTTTCGGCAGCTTGAGGTCGCCGTCATACTGCAACATTCCGGCATAGGTCACGCGCGGCACGCGAACGCGGTCGAACTTGTCGAAAGCGGTTTCTTCAAAAGCCCGGGTGATCTCGATCGAGCGGTCGCCCCGGAAGTTGAAGAAAACGACCGCGTCGCCGTCCTCGATGGTGCCGACGGGGCGACCGTCACTGGCGATGACGAAAGGTGGCAGATCCTGGTCGATCGTTCCCGGCCATTGTGCCCGCAGGGTGTTGATCGCGGCCGCCGCGCTCGCATACTGATCGCCTTCGCCGAGGACGTGCGTGTGCCATCCTTTTTCGACCATTTTCCAGTTCGCCTCGTAGCGATCCATGGTGATGTTCATTCGGCCACCGCCCGAGGCGATGCGGGCGTCGAAAGCGCTGCTGCGGACTTCGGCGAGGAATGACTCGAAAGGCAGGACATAATCGAGGGCGCTGGTTTCAGGAACGTCCCGCCCGTCGAGCAGGAGGTGAATGCGTACCGCCGGCACGCCTTCTTGACGAGCGCGCAGCACCATCGCCCGCAGGTGATCGAGGTGACTATGGACATTGCCGTCCGAGAAAAGGCCGATGAAGTGGATCACCCCGCGCCCGGCTTTGGCACCGGCGACGACCTGCTGCCAGGCAGCGCCCTGCCAGATCGAGCCCGAAGCGATCGCGTCGGCGACCAGGGATGCGCCCTGGCTATAGACCTGCCCGGCGCCAATCGCATTGTGACCGACCTCGGAGTTGCCCATGTCTTCGTCGGAAGGCATGCCGACGGCGACGCCGTGCGCGCGCAGGGTGATATTCGGGTAGTTGGCGAAAAGACGGTCCAGGGTCGGTTTTCTGGCGGCCGCGATGGCACTGCCGACATCGGTCGGGGAAATGCCGTAGCCGTCCATGACGATGGTCACGATGGGGCCCTGAATTCCAGGGAAAGAGGCACACTTCTGCAACATGATGGGTTCCTGGGAAAAAGGTGGAGGAGAGGTGGGGAGGTTGGGGAAAATGAGCACGACGGTCGCCACGGGTCGGGAAGCGGCGGTATCGATGCCAGTATAGCGCAAGCCATGAGCCCTGGCGAAATAAAGAATATCATTCTAAAACCGATACTTGCAGCGCCGGAACGAGGGCGGCCGAAAGCTGCTGCGACGGCAACGCAGCGCCTCTCAGGGCTTCTGCAGGCGCTCCTGCAGAGGGCGCCGCTTGAGGCGAAAGCGTACCCGTTTGCGGATCGGTTTGGCCTTGACTGGCTGCCGGCTGCGCGCCGCCATTCGACGGTTGCGTCGCCCGACATGACGCCTGGCAACCAGCAGGGCAGTCTTGCCCACCAGCAGCGTCCCGATCACCACCCAGAACAAGGGGTACTGCATCGTCTCCTCGGCGAAGGCGACGAGTTGCCGTGCCGGATTGCCGTCGTTGGCGGCCTGCGGCGAGCCGCGCGACATGGCCAGCCGCATCTCGTCACGGGTCAGGCCGTCCTCCTGACCGAGAGTCGCCAACGACAGCTCGCCATGTCCGATCGACATCGCCCGGCCCTCCATGGCGAGGTGAAAACCATCGAGTCCGGCGAGTGAAAAGCCGATCCGCCCGTCCGGATCCCGATGCGCATCGGTCGCCGTGAGCAGCGTATCCAGCACCACCCCCTCGAGGGCGGACATCGCCGCCCCGATTTCCTCGCCGGCCTGCGGCGCCAACCGACGCTGCGGCACCACGGACGAGCGCTCTTGAGGGGGGCGAGTGAGCCGCGCGCCGGGTGAAGGATCGGCGGGCGCTGCCGTCGGATCGATCGGCGTAGCGGCCGGGTCGTCGCGGTGAACCAGAAATTCGCCGGGACCTTCAGCGAGCGGGTACGCCAACGACCCAATGCCCTCATGGGCCGGCGATCCCGGCAGCGGCTCGAAGACCGGTGACCCGTGGGTCATGGGCTGATCGACGAGGGCGATGGCGGCTTCGCCCGGAGGGTCGAAGCGTTCGCCCGCCACTGCCGCCGATGCGCCATGGTCCAGGTTGCCGATCGGATGAGCGGCAGCGGCGCTTGCCAGCCAGAGCGCCGGCAGCAGCGCGAGGAGCCGCCAGCCGGCGATGCCAAGCCAGGTCATTTTACTGACCGGTACTGACGGCGCATCGGGGCGGTAGCAGGGGGGTCTGGATCTTGGGATTGTGACCAACGCTGATCTCCTTGCCTGCCGTGTCGCCCCCGGTCATCTGCTCGACCGCCGCTTTCGCTGCCAGCGTGGCGGTCGCCTGCATCGCCACCGGCAGGGCAGTGAGCAAGCTGTCGTACTGCTTGTCGAGGCAGCGCTGATTCATCGGGTTCTGCTGCGAACAGGCCGCATGGTCCCCGAGCGCGGACTTCACGTCGGGGATTCCGGCGAGGTGGGCGCCCCAGGCGAACTCGATGAAATAGGCGTTCGCGCACGCGACCTGCTTGCTGCCAAACCTCTCCTCGCAGCTCTGATCCGCGCAGCTGTGCCCGTCATCGACCTTCGCCATCCCCGGAGGATCGCACTTCACATAACCGCAATTCTCCCGTACCCACGCCGACAGCGTCCGTAGCGGGTCATCCTGCAGTTTGCCGATCTCGCCTGGCAGATCATCAGGCTCGATCGCCCTGCCGGCCGGGTCCTTCAGCCAGACCCGATGACTTTCCTGCATCTTTTTCCAGAAAGCCTTCTCACTCAGCCTGGACCAGTCGTCGAGAAGATAGGCGTAGACCTGCTTGTCCTGGTCCTCGATGGCGGCATTCCATACCGCAACACCCAGATGGTGATGGTCGGTCAGATAAAAGATGCCGCCGGGACCGCGAACCACCGGCACCCAATGGTTGTCCGCCAGCAGGAAACGTTCGAGATCCCCGGCGGCGGCCTTTTCCGACACCTTTGCCGACTTGCAGGCGGCGGCGAGCATGCCCACCGCCGACTGGGTCGGATGCAGCGCCTTGACGTCGATCCTGCATCCCCGGCGCTGCTTCTCCCTGAGGGTGTAGATCGAATCCTCATTCGCCCGCGCAACTTTCGTGCTTTTCCCGCAGGCGGGAACCACCACTTTCGCATCGCCCTTGCCTTTCTCGGCCCAGGCCGTCCCGCCCCACCCCACCATCAGGAATCCCGCCAGCAGCAGGTTGATTGTTCGCATCCGTGCTCTCCTTGTTTACCATGGTCAAGAAAAAAGGACACGCCAGGCGCAGCGGCCGTCCCCCTGATGCAAGTATCTTTGGCTCTCGGCATGCCGTCAAATGCGGCATCATCAGGCGCGCCGCGAATTCCTTGGCGGTGCCGGTCTCCGAGCAGAACGACGCTGGCGGGCTTCGGCGCGACGCGCAGGAGAAGTTCGCGCCAATGAAAGAGTCTTTCCTCCCGAAAGCCTTTCCGATCGTCCGCCTGCAGGCGGCGACGTGCGCTAAAATTCCTCCCGCTAACGGAGGTTTCGAGGATCATGCACAACGACGAACAAACGCATCGCTACCGCATCGGCGTCTCCAGGTGAAGAAAAAAGCCTCCTTCATGCGGCCCTGAGGCGATGACGATGAAGAAGCGATACTGGGCGATCCTCGTCGTGCTTTTTCTGATCGGGCTCGACTGGAGCATCCGCGCCCCGGATTCCCGCTCACGTGGCCTGACCGCGACGATCGAGGCCCAGGCCAGCGCCCCCCTGAAAGACTATCCCTATGCCTTTCGGGTGATGAAGGTCGAGGGCGAGACGGCCGTCATGAGCACGCCGCGCAACGTCGAGGTGCCCGCGTTCAAGGCGCTGGGCGTGCTCTATCCGCAGATCGACACGCGCAATCCGAACGATCCGGCCTTCATTGCCGCCGAGCAGTTGCTCGGTCGGGTGCAGGCCGAAGCGCGGGCGATCGTCCTCGCCCAGCCGGGAATCAAGGCGGTGCGCTGGGAACTCGATCGCGACTGGCTGGCTGCGCACGGGATCGAAGTGCCCCGCCGGTAATCTGCGGCGACAGTCCTCGCGACCTCGGTGAGCGATCGCCGGGTCGGCCAGGAGTGAGTTCCGTTAAAAGAATTGCCGTTCGCGGTGAGCCCTTCGATTTGGCTCAGGACAGGCTTGTCGAACCGCATTTCTCAGGGTTGACCGGCCTTCGACAGGCTCAGGCCGAACGCTCCGGTGGTAACCGTTTTGATGAAACGCACGACCAGAATGACCGGGGAGCGTCGGCCGACCGCTGCCGGCGCTGGCGATCCGGCCCAAGGCAGACATGTCGCCGGCCATGATGACTGCTTGGCAACCGACGACCCGCGGATTGCTGTGCTTTCTCCAGGAGACCAGATGAGCGTCCTCCCCGAACAGACGACTGCCTGGCATTACCTTCCGGCTGACGAAGCGGCGGCGCGTCTTCAGGCCAGCTGCGAGAACGGCCTCGACATCGATGAAGTCGCCCGCCGGCGCGCGCAACACGGCGACAACCGGATCACCCCGAGACCGGGCAAGGGACCGCTGTTGCGTTTTGCCCTGCAGTTCGTGCAGCCGCTGGTGCTGGTGCTGCTGCTGGCCGGCTCGGTGACGGCGATCCTCGGCGAGTGGGTCGATTCCGGGGTGATTTTCGGCGTCACGCTGATCAATGCGCTGATCGGTTTCATCCAGGAAGGTCGCGCCGAGAGTGCGCTCGCCGCTCTCGCCCGTTCGGTCACCAGCGAGGTGAACGTCCTGCGTGGCGGCTGCAAGCAGCGCCTGTCGTCGACCGAGCTGGTTCCCGGCGACGTCGTCCTGCTCGCCGCAGGGGACAAGGTGCCGGCCGACCTGCGACTGTTTCGCGCCAGGGATCTGCAGGCGATCGAGGCGGCGCTGACCGGCGAGTCGACAGCGGTCGCCAAGCACGACGACGCCCTGCCCGCAGACACCCTGCTCGCCGAGCGCTGCAACATGGCTTATGCCGGCACCGTGATGATCAGCGGCCAGGGCGCCGGCATCGTCGTTGCGACCGGCGACCACACCGAGACCGGCCGCATTTCGCAACTGATCGCCGGGACGCCCGATCTGACGACGCCGCTGACGCGCAAGATGGCGGTGTTCAGCAACTGCTTGCTGATCGCCATCGGTCTGCTGGCCGCCCTCACCTTTGCCGTCGGCATGTGGCGGGGCGAATCGGCTTTTGCCATGTTCATGGCGGCGGTCGCGCTCGCCGTCGGCGCCATCCCCGAGGGTCTGCCGGCAGCGATGACGATCACCCTGGCGATCGGCGTCTCGCGGATGGCCAGGCGGCGGGCGATCATCCGCAAGCTGCCGGCGGTCGAAACGCTGGGCAGCACGACCGTCATCTGTTCGGACAAGACCGGCACCCTGACCGAGAATCAGATGACCGTTCGTGAGTTGTTCGCCGGCGGCGTTCGCACGCCGGTCACCGGCAGCGGTTACGCGCCCAACGGCAAGGTCGGCGACGGCGGCAACCTCAGCGGCGCCCTGCGCGAATGCCTGCTGGCCGGCGTGCTGTGCAACGACGCCGGTCTCGGCAGGAACAACCGCCACTGGGAGGTGATCGGCGACCCCACCGAGGGCGCGCTGCTGGTCGTCGCGCGCAAGGCCGGACTCGACGAGCACACCCTGCAGCAGCTCTTTCCGCGCCTCGATGAAATCCCCTTCGATTCGGCGCGCCAGTACATGGCGACCCTGCACGAGATCGAGGGGGTACGCCTGGCCTATTTCAAGGGGGCGCTCGAACAGCTGCTGCCCCGCTCGCGCGACATGCTCGACGACCAGGGCCGTAGCGTTGCGCTGCGTCCGGAAGAGATCGAGCGCAGCGCCCGCAGCATGGCCGCCGAAGGCCTGCGCGTGCTCGCCGTCGCGCGTCTTGCGGCGGGCGCGGCAGATACGCTCGATGCCGGCATGGTCGACGCCGGGCTGCAGTTCGTCGGTCTCGTCGGCATGGTCGATCCACCCCGCCCGAAAGCGGTCGCCGCAGTCAAGACCTGCCATACCGCCGGCATCGCGGTCAAGATGATCACCGGCGACCATGCGATCACGGCGCTGTCGATCGCCAGCCAGGTCGGGATTGCCCGGCCGGAGGAGACGGCCCTGACCGGCCGCGAGCTCGCGCAGCTCGACGAGCCGGGCTTGCGCGACGTCGTGCGGACGGTGAACGTCTTCGCGCGCGTCGAACCGGCGCAGAAGCTGCGGCTGGTGCGCGCCCTGCAGGCCAACGGCGAGGTCGTGGCGATGACCGGTGATGGCGTGAACGACGCGCCGGCGCTCAAGCAGGCCGACATCGGCATCGCCATGGGGCTGGCCGGCACCGAGGTCGCCAAGGACGCCGCCGACATGGTGCTCACCGATGACGACTTTGCCGCCATCGAGGCCGCGGTCGAGGAAGGACGAGGCGTCTACGACAATCTGGTGAAGTTCATCACCTGGACCTTGCCGACCAACTTCGGCGAGGGGCTGGTGATCGTCGCGGCGATCGTTGCCGGGGCAACGCTGCCGATCACGCCGCTGCAGATCCTCTGGATCAACATGACGACGGCCGTCTTTCTCGGTCTGATGCTGGCTTTCGAGCCGATCGAGTCGCACATCATGCGACGCGCGCCACGCCTCCCGGGAACGGCGATCCTCGACGCCGCGCTGGTCTGGCGGATCGTCCTGGTCAGCGTGCTGCTGCTCGCCGGCGCTTTCGGGCTCTTCCTGCGCGAACTGGCGCAGGGCAGCTCGCTCGCCGAAGCGCGCACCGTCGCAGTCAATGTCTTCGTCGTGGTGCAGGCGATGTACCTCTTCAACTGCCGCTCGCTGACCCTCTCGGCGCTGCGTGTCGGCCTCTTCTCCAATCCGGCGATCTGGTATGGGGTTCTCGTCATGGCCCTGCTGCAACTCCTGTTGACGTACGTGCCACTGATGAACCGCCTCTTCGCGACGGCGCCGATCGGCCTGTCGGAATGGCTGGAGATCTTCGCCGTCGGCGTCATCGCTTACCTCGTCGTCGGCCTCGAAAAGCGGCTGCGGCGGAAGACCGCCAAACGCTGACGGCGACGGCAACCGCCCGTCAGCCTGCCTGGCCGCCGCTCAGGCCGCCAGCTTGCGGCGCAGGAAGCGCATCAGCCAGCCGATTACCGGCAGCTTGGCGTAGAGTTCCTCGGCGGCGTCCCAGTAGTCGCGATGGCGGACGACCTTGCCGTCGGCATTGAACTGCAGGTGCGAGGCGCCGCGGATCACCTGCGTCCCGGCCTTCGCCCACCCGCCTTCGAGCCGGTAGCGCAGTTCCCAGACGAGCAGCGCACCGTGCTCGTCGACGACGCGCTCGAGGACGACGAAGCGCGGCTCGACGAGCTGCGTGAACATGTGCGCGAAGATGTGCCGGATCGGCTGCAGACCGCAGACCTCGTTGAAGGGATCCTTGAAACAGGCGTCGGCGGCGTAGTAATCGGCAAAGCGATCGATGCTCGCCGGGCTGAGTTGCTCGAAAAAGGCGATCAGCGCGTCAACCGCCAGGGAATTGTTCATCGGGGTTTCCTCACTCGCCGGCCAAACGGCGCAGCAAGGGAAAATAGATCCGGTACGGCAGATGGGCAAGCAGTTTGAGCACGCACGTGAAGCGCTTCGGGTAATGGATTTCGAAAGCGCTGCCGGCAAAACCGGCGAGGGTTGCCTTCGCCGCCTGTTCGGGAGTGAGCAGCGCCGGCATCGCGAAATCGTTGCCGGCAGTGAGGGGGGTCGCGACGAAACCGGGATTGATGACCCGCACGCCGATTCCTCGCGGCTGCAGGTCGAGGAACAAGGCTTCGGCAAAGTTGATCAGGGCGGCCTTGGTCGGGCCGTAGATCAACGACTTCGGCAGCCCGCGATAACCGGCGACGCTGGCCATGAAACCGATCTGGCCATTACCCTGGCGTAACAGCTGCGGCACGACCAAGGCGGCGAAAGCCACTGCGCCGCCGAAGTTCACGTCGATCAGGTGATGCGCTTTTCCCACGTCGAGTTCCCAGGCGCGCATCGGCAGGTAATCGCCGGCCACGTAGAGCGCCACATCGACCCCGCCCCAGGTGTTTAACAAGGTCTCCCAGGCCGCTAGCAGGCTGGCTTCGTCAGTCACATCGCAGGGCAGCAGCAGCGCCTGCGCGGCCGTGCTGGCGACTTCGGCGAGACGAGCCTGATGGCGCGCCGAGAGCGCGACGCGGGCGCCGCGCGCGAGCAGCAGGCGGCCGAGCGCGGCGCCGATGCCGCTCGATGCGCCGAGCAGCCAGACGCGTTTGCCCGACCAGTCGTCGATGCGGGGGTTGTTCATCGCCGGCGGAAGCTCAGCGTCAGATCGCCGAGATGGAAACCGAACTTCTTCATTGACGAGCGGTTGAGCATCACCTGCTCGTCAATGAGGAACATCCAGTCGTCGAGTTCGACGTTCCACACCCGGCCTTCGACCGGCAAGGCAAGGACGTAGCGCCAACGCAGCGCGTTGCCCGCCGCCTCGCCGATCGCCTCACCGACGACATCGTCGGCGCGGCCGACGTAACGCGAAGCGTCGACGCGGGTGATGGTCCACAGACGGCGCGAGGTGGTGCCGTCCGACCACGAGAAGTGCTCGTCGAGGGTGCCGACATCGACCCCGTCGCGCTTTTCCCAATGGGCCTCGATGACCACGTAAAAGTGCTTGATCACCGCTCCGGAACGGTCCTGGAACATCCCCCAGCCGTCGATCGTGCCGTTGAAATAACGCGCCAGATCGAGCACCGGCTGGGCGGCGCGGTAGCGTTCGACCGGCACGCCGCCGCAACCGCCGAGACCGAGGATGCCAAAGGCGAAACAGGCGAGCCACAGGGTTTTCATCAGCACACCTCCAGAGTTTTCCGCCAGCGCCAGGCGAGCGCAGCGGCCAGCGTCTTGAACAGGAGCGGCAACAGACCATAGACGGCAGCGAGCCCCTGCGTTGCCGTTTCGTCCCCCGGCCGGTAACCGACCAGATCGAGCAGCGGCAGGGAGAGGCCCGCGGCGAGCGCGAGGTTGAGCTTGGCGACCAGATTCCACCAGCCAAAGTAGGCCCCGGCCTGCGCCGGCCGAGCGCTCTCCTGGCCACCCGCAGCGGGCGATTCGGCGAGATCTGCGAGCAGCGCCGCCGGCAGCGTCAGGTCGGCGCCCAGCGCGGCGCCGGAGAGCAGGCAGACGACGGCAAAGGGCCAGACGTCGCCGGCGCCGAGACCCCAGGCCCAGGCGAAGGAGAGGACCGCGACGAACATCGACGCGACCCAGGTCGGAACGCGACCGAAACGCCGGGCGAGCGCGACCCACAGCGGCAGGAAAGCAACGCCGCTGACGAAGTAAAGGGCGAGAAAAGCGCCGCTCCAGGCTTCGGCGTGCAGCACATCGGTGACAAAGAAAAGGAACAGTGTCGCCGGCAGTGCGGCGGCGACGCCATTGACCACGAAGACCACGAGCAGGCGCCGAAAACGACCATCGTCGAGCACCCCACGCAGGTCGGCGAAAACCTTGCCGGTCGCCCGCGGCCGCGCCACCGACGGCGGCGTGCCGAGGAAGGTCCAGCTGGCGAACAGCAGCAGCAACAGGGGGAAAATCTGCGCCAGCGTCGAGAGACCCTCTGCGAGATCGTTGGCGATCAGTCCCGGCAGCGCCGCCGCGAGGATCACGCCGAGCAGACCGAAACCCTCGCGGCTGGCAGTCAGGCGGGTACGCTCGCCGGCATCGCGGCCCAGTTCGGCACCCCACGCCTGATAGGCAATGGTCGCCAGCGAGAAACCGAAATAGGTGCCGAGCAGCGAAGCGAGCAGCCACAGCGGCGGCGCCCCCGGCGGCGGATGCAGCAGGGCCAGCATGCCGATCGCGAGGCAAGGCAGGGCGATGACGATCAGGCGCCGGCGACTCGTCGTCCGGTCGCTCCAACTGCCGAGCAAGGGGTCGATGCCGGCGTCGAGCAGGCGCGCCGCGAGCAGCAGCGCACCCAGCAGACTCAGGCTCATGCCGCCGATTTCGGCGTAGAGACGCGGCACATGGACATAAACCGGCAGCGCCGCCATCGCCAGGGGCAGGCCAAAAGCGCCGTAGGCGAGCCATTGCCGGCGCGGCAGGGGCAGAGCCGGGAGGGCGGACACGCTCATCCTGCCGGGCGCTTGAGCAGCGCCGCGCGCAAGCTCGGGCTGCGGCTGCGCGGGTCGAGCCAGATGGCGAAGAAGAGGCGCGCAAACTGCGCATCGCGCACCTCGCCGGTCGGGCGACCCTGATGGAAAAAGACCGCACGCTGCTCGGGATAGTGCACGCCGACGATGCTGTCGCCCTCCCTGACATCGGGAAAGACGCGCCGCAGCTCGGGTTCCCAGCGCTGCAGCTGTTGCTCGCTCGCACCCAGGCGGCGCATTTCGTCGACACTGCTCTGCACCAGCCGCTCGCGCGGGATGTCGCGTCGGTAATCGAGCTGCAGGGCGGAAGGCGCCGAGAGCACTTTTTGCGGCAGTTCCGGCGTCGGCTCACCGATCACCCACAGCGTCGCGCGGTAGAGCGGGAAACCGAGCCAGCTCATTTCGCCGCTGCCCCACTGCTGCCAGCCGGCGTCGTTCTGGCGAACCGCGTCAGGCAGGGCCTGGACGAGACCGCTGACCGCGAAGAATAGCAGTGCGCAGAGCGTTTTCATTGCGCATGCGCCAGTTCGAACTGCATGACGTCGGTGCAGCCGCTGTTGAAGCCCGCCTGGCAATACGCGAGATAGAAGCGCCAGAGGCGGTGAAAGTGTTCGTCGAAGCCGAGCGCCGCGATCTGCGGCCAGTGCTGCTCGAAGTTTGCCGACCATTCGGCGAGCGTTCGCGCATAGTCCCTGCCGAAAGCGAAAGTGTCGCGCACCTGCAGACCGGCCCGCGTCGCGCGTTCACCGAAGACCGACGGGCTCGGCAGCATGCCGCCGGGAAAGATGTGCTGCTGGATGAAATCGGTGCCGCGCCGGTAACGCGCGAAAAGCTCGTCGCGAATGGTGATGCTCTGGATGACGGCGCGACCGGTCGGCGCCAGCAGGCGAGCGACATGCGCGAAGTAGGTCGGCCACCAGCGTTCGCCGACCGCTTCGAACATCTCGATCGAAACGATGTGGTCGAAAGGCTCGCCGGCGAGATCGCGATAGTCGAGCAGTTCGATCGCCACCTGTTTGCCGACGCCGGCGAGCTGCATGCGCTGGCGGGCGTACTGCAGTTGCGCCGGCGAGAGGGTCAGCCCGACCACCTCGACGCCGGCTTCGCGCGCCGCCGTCTCGGCGAAAGCCCCCCAGCCACAGCCGATCTCGAGCACCCGTTGACCGCGACGTGCGCCGAGGCGCTGCAGAATGCGCCGGTACTTGGCGAGCTGCGCCGCGGCGAGCGACATCTCGCCAGCGTAGAGGGCGCTCGAATAGCTCATCGTCGGGTCGAGCCAGAGGCGGTAGAAGTCGTTGCCGAGGTCGTAGTGCGCCCTGATGTTGCGCCGCGAACCGCCGCGCGTGTTGGCGTTCAGCAGGTGGCGCAGACGCGCCGCCAGCAGGCCCCACCATTGCCCGTAGACGGCGCCGGAGATCGCCTGGCGATTGTTGGCGAGCAGGGTCAGCAGGGCAGTGAGGTCGGGACTGTGCCAGTCGCCGGCGATCCAGCTCTCGGCAAAACCGACATCGCCGCGCCCGATGACGCTGTCGAAGACCGACCAGGCACCGATTTCGAGCGTCGCCGCGCTCTCGCCAGGCTGCCCCAGCCGCTGCTGCGAACCGTCGGGCAGGCGAAGTTCCAGGCTGCCGTGGTCGATTCTTTCGAGCAGCGCGAGGACGACGCGGGCGCTGCGCGGCAGACGCCTCCCGGCAGTCCGCGCGGGCAGCAGGGCAAGGGTGTGATCGAGGCCATTCATCGCGTGGTTTCCTCCAGCGGCGGTTGGGGTTTGGTGAAGAAGGGAACGCGCTTGCGCCACAGCTTGAGTGCCTGCCAGTGAATGCGAACGACGACGCGCAGGGTGAGCAGAGGAAAGCGGACAAAAGCGTTCAGCAGGGGACCGCTGGCCAGCGGCTGGGCGTGGCCGGAGATCGCCGTGTGCAGGAGATCGCCGGCCGCGTCGCCGTGATCGATACGCGTCAGGCGCCAGGCCGGCGAACCGTCCTCGCCGCTTTTCGCATGAAAGCGAAAGCGGTAATGGCCGGCGACGGCCATGAACGGCGAGACATGGAAGACCTTGCGCCGGGTGATCGTTTCGCCGTCGCGAATCGGCCGGCCGTCGGCGTGCGCCAGCAGGTAGTTGTGGCGCTCACCGAAGGTGTTGTTCACTTCGGCGAGGACGGCGATCAGCTGACCGCAACGGTCGTGGCAGAACCACAGGCTGATCGGGTTGAAGACGAAACCCAGGACCCGCGGAAAGCACTGCAACCACACTTCTCCGTTGGCGCTGATGCCCTCGCGGTGCAGCAGCTCGCGGATCCAGACGAGGGGGTGCGAACCATCGCGCGCGCCATGATCGGCAAAGCGGAAGCCAAAGAGATTCCAGCGGTTGACGGAGAACAGCGCGCTCGCCGACTGTTCGACCCGGGAGAGCGGCAACAGGCAGAAGTAGACCGGATAGACGAAGGCGTGCACCGCCGGCCGCAGACGCCGGTGCATGACGTGGCCAAGGAAGAGGCGGGCCGACGGCGAGTTCATGCCACACGTTCCTTGCGCCGGCCAGCCGCCGGCGCTGCCGAGGCGGGCCTGACGCCCTGCCAGGGGGCACGACAGTCGAGCGCATTGGCCACCTGCAGCGCCGACTGCAAGCCGTCCTCATGAAAACCGTAACCGTGCCAGGCGCCGCAGAACCAGACGCCATCGGCGCCTGAAATCGCCGGCAGGTCACGCTGCGCCTCAATCGCCGCGGCGTCGAAGATCGGATGGGCATAGTCGAATTCGGCGATCACCCGCTCGGCGGCGGGCTCGCGCTGCGGATTCAGCGACACCATCAGCGGCGTTCTGAACGGCAGCGGCTGCAGACGGTTGATCAGATAGGAGACGCTGACCGGACGGCGGTCGGGTTGGCCGGCGCTCGCGAGGTAGTTCCACGCCGACCAGAGAGCCGGCGAGCGCGGCAGGAGCGCCGGGTCGGTGTGCAGGACGGCACGGTTCGGCGCGTAGCGGATGGCGCCGAGCAGACGCCGCTCGGCCGGCGTCGCGGCATCGCCGAGGATGGCGAGCGCCTGGTCGCTGTGGCAGGCGAGGACGACCGCGTCGTACGGCTCGACCGCGCCGTCACTATGGACCGTCAGTCCGCTCGGGCTGCGCCGGACCTGGCGCACCGCCGTCGCCAGCCGGATGTCATCGATCGCGGCGGCCAGCCGGCGCACGTACTCGCGGCCGCCGCCCTTGACCGTGCGCCAGAGCGGCCGGTCGAAGACCTGCAGCAGGCCGTGATTGCGGCAGAAGCGAACGAAGCTCGCGAGCGGGTAGTCGAGCATCTGGCCCGCCGGGCAGGACCAGATCGCCGCCGCCATCGGCAGCAGATACCACTCGGCAAAAGGCCGCGAATAAGCGCCGGCGGCAAGGAAATCGCGCAGGCTGCGGCGGTCGTCGGGAAAGGCATCGAGCCAGGCGACGCTGTCGCGGTTGAAGCGCAGGATGTCGGCCAGCATGCGCCAGAAATCGCGCCGCAACAGATTGCGCTTCTGGCCAAAGACGGTCGCGAGGCTGCTGCCGGCCCACTCCAGCCGCGGCTCTTCGAGGCTCACCGAGAAGGACATCTCGGTCGCGACGCTGGCCACCCCGAGATGGGCGAAGAGGGCCGTCAGATGGGGATAGGTCTGGCTGTTATAGACCAGGAAACCGGTATCGACCGGATGACTGACGCCGTCCACGGTCACATCGACGGTGTTGGTGTGGCCGCCGAGGTTTGCCGCGGCTTCGTAGAGGGTCACCTGGTGCTGCTGCGACAGCAGCCAGGCCGTGGCGAGGCCCGAGATTCCCGAACCGACGACAGCGATCCGCTGGCTGGCGCGCATGCTCATTCCTTCCGGCTCAGGCACTGCGCTCACCCCTGCCGGCGAAGTCGCCGTGGCCGCTTTTTTCGCCATCCTTTTCATCGCGACCATTTTCGCCACTGATCTGGGCGTAGGCGGAGTGGTTGTGAATCGACTCGAAGTTCTCCGACCTGACCGTCCACCGCGCGATCCGCGGCTCATTCATCAGGCGCAGCGCGAGGTCGCGCACGAGGTCCTCGACGAACTTCGGGTTGTCGTAGGCGCGCTCGGTCACCCACTTCTCGTCCGGCCGCTTGAGCAGGCCATAGACCTCGCACGAGGCCTCGTCCTCGGCCAGGCGAACGAGCTCGTCAGGGCTCATCGGCGAGCGCAGCCGGGCGCTGATCGTCAGATGCGAGCGCTGGTTGTGGGCGCCATAGTCGCTGATTTCCTTGGAACACGGGCAGAGGCTGGTCACCGGCGCGACGATCTCGAGCGTGAATTCGCGCGCCCGACCTGGGCGCTGGCGGACGATCATCCGGACATCGTAGTCGAGCAGACTCTCGACCCCCGAGACCGGCGCGGCCTTGCGGATGAAATAAGGGAAAGCAAGCTCGATCTCGCCACTTTGCGCATCGAGCCGCAGCAGCATGTCGTCAAAAAGCGCCAGCAGGCCGGGAGCGTCGAGCGGCGGGCGCGGCTGTTCGAGGATTTCGACGAAGCGCGACATGTGCGTCCCCTTGACTTCCGGCGGCAGACCGAC
Organism: Candidatus Accumulibacter jenkinsii; assembly: GCA_036625225.1. Lineage (GTDB taxonomy): Bacteria > Pseudomonadota > Gammaproteobacteria > Burkholderiales > Rhodocyclaceae > Accumulibacter > Accumulibacter jenkinsii. The sequence continues at coordinate 272,276 of JAZKUF010000004.1, forward strand.
CGCCATCGACAGCTCGGCGACCGTATGCTGCACCTTGCCGGCAGCGTCGAGCAGCGCCAGCGGATAGCGCAGCCCCTTGACGCCGACCTTGTGGATCGCGAGCTGCCGCAGGTCGGCACGCGCCTGGATATCGGGCAGGAAGAAGCAGTCGGGAGCATTCATGGCAGGGTCTCCGGAAGGACGGGTTCAATTGAGGCGAAAGAATGCGGGTGATGGGTCGTCCGCAGCGATGACGCAAGGCCTTCGGGAAGCGCCAGCGACCACACCTGGGAGAAAGAATTTCATTTTTGTCTTGGACAAATTTCAATTAATCTTGATGCTATCCGGCGTTTATCGCCATGTCAACGGTTATTTGTTAAATTTGTCCAGGACATTTCAATGAACAGGAATGCTGTTTTGACGCCCTCTGATGAACACGCTGCAATCAACCAGACTGACATCGACAGCGGCCGGCAGCGCCTCGGCAAGCGTGTCGAGGGCCGAGTGGCGCCAGCCAAGAAGCGCGTCACGCGGTATCTCGATGTCGCGCTGATTGAGCATTTCAAGGCCATGGCCGGTGAGCCAGCGGTAGAAGCAAAGACAAAACAGGGGCTTCCTGTGCCATCGTGCACAATCCCCGCTGCAGCTTCTTGTAGACTGGTGGCCCTGTCCGATACGCCAAATGAGCCCGTTTTTCGATGCGCGCGCGCAATCCTTTCCATTTCACCGTTTGGCGTCTACTGCTGGGTTTGCTGTGCTGCGTGCCGGCCGCCGGCTTTGCCGTGCCGCTCGAGAAGGTGGTGCTGCAACTCAAGTGGTTTCACCAGTTCCAGTTTGCCGGTTACTACGCTGCCAAGGCGCAGGGTTACTACGCGGCAGAAGGGCTCGAGGTCGAGATTAGCCCGCGCGACCCCGGCGTCGATCCGGTCGGGCAGGTCAGTTCCGGCCAGGCAAATTACGGCATCGGCGATTCCGGTCTGCTTGGCGCTTACGCCCGGGGCGCGCCGATCGTTGCCCTGGCGGCGGTCTTTCAGCATGATCCGCTGGTCTTCGTCAGCCGTCGGCAGTCGGACATCATCAGCCCTTATGAGATGGCGGGCAAGCGCATCATGTTCGATGCCAGTGGCGGCAATGATGCGCCGCTGCGCGCCCTGCTCGCCGAAAGCGGCTTGACACCAGACCGCTACACCTTCGTCCAGCATACCTTCAACAACGACGACTTTACCAGCGGCAAGGTCGATGTCATGTCGGCCTACCTGACCAACGAGATCTTTCATTTCCGGCAGCAGGGAACGCCGATCAACCTCATCAACCCGCAGAGCTACGGGGTGGATTTCTATGGCGACCTGATCTTTACCAGCGAGAATGAGCTGCAGGCCCATCCGGGGCGGGCCGAACGATTTTTGCGTGCCAGCCTGAAGGGCTGGCAATACGCGCTGGACCATCCGGAGGAGGTGATCCAGCTCATCCGGCAGGACTATCGGAGTGCGTCTGACCTCGACCATCTGCGTTTCGAAGCGGCGGCCGTGCGCAAGCTGATCCTGCCGGAAAGCATCCCGCTCGGCCACATCGACCCTGCCCGGTTGCGGCGAGTGGCTTCGCTCTATGCCGAACAGAAGCTTGCGCCGCCGCTTTCCGACCGTCAGCTGAAGCAGTTCATCTTCGCCAGTCGGCGGTCGCTGGTGCTGACCGAGGAGGAACGCGCCTGGTTGCGCGCGCATCCGGTGATCCGCGTCGGGATCGACCGCGAATTCGCGCCTTACGAATGGATCAACGACAAAGGCGATTTTGTCGGCATGAACGCCGACCTGCTGCGCATGCTCGAAGCGCGCCTGGGCGTGCGCTTCGAAGTGGTCAGGGACAAGACCTGGCAACAGACGCTGGACATGGCGCGTGCAGGAGAACTCGACATGCTCACGGACGCCGTGAACACGCCCGAGCGGCGAACTTTTCTCGGCTTCACCGAACCCTACGTCAATTCCCCGATTGTCATCATCAACGACGGACGACTGGGTTACATCGCCGGCCTTCACCATCTCTACGGCAAGGTCGTTGCGGTCAAGCAGGGCTACTTCATGCAGGAGGTGATGGCGGCAGAGCACCCGCTGATCAAGCTCCTTCCGAGCCCGGATGAAGCGACGGCCCTGGCGCTGGTGAAAAGCGGCGAGGCCGATGCCTATGTCGGAGACGCCCCCGCGCTGAATTACCTGATTCAACAGCCAGAACATCTGAGCCTGCGTTTTTCCGGCACCACCGAGTACCGTAGCGCGCACAGCATGGCCGTAACGCATCGGCACCCGGAACTGCTCGGCATTCTCGACAAGACTCTGGCGGCGATTCCCCAGAGCGAACTCGACACCCTGCTCAATCGCTGGATGGGTGCACGCATCGAACAGGGGGTCTCGACCCGAACGGTTTTCCTGTCCGGTGCGGCCCTGTTGTCGATCCTGGCGCTGTTTGCCTTGTGGGTGTACCAGTTGCGGCGCGAGGTGGTGGCGCGCAAGGAGGCCGAGATTCACCTGCGCCGCAGCGAAAAGAAGCTCACCGACATTCTCGACCACATGAGTGCCAATATCTTCCTCAAGGACGTCGCGGGGCGTTACCTCTACGTCAACCAACAGGTGTGCGCACTCTGGCAAACCACGCTGGATAGGGTGGTCGGCGCGACGGATGCCGCTTTCTTCGACGCCGACGCCACCCAGGTCATTCACTGCCACGACCGCCAGGTGCTCGATCACGGGAAGACGATCAAAGCCGAGGAAGTGCTGGCCGCGAACGCGGATGGAGAGACGCGCACCTACTGGACCGAGAAGTTGCCCTTGCGGGATGAAACGGGTCGAATTTATGCCCTGCTCGGCGTCTCCACCGACATTTCGCAGCGCAAGCTGGCGGAGCAGCGCCTGCAGACGGCGTATGCCGAACTCGACGAGTACCGCCAGCACCTGGAGCAGATGGTCGCGGCACGGACCCTCGAGCTGGCAAGATCCAAGGCCGTCGCCGAGGCAGCAAATATCGCGAAAAGCGCTTTTCTGGCCAACATGTCGCACGAAATCCGCACCCCGATGAACGGCATCCTCGGTCTCGCCGGCTTGATGCGGCGATCCCGTGTGACGCCCATGCAGGCCGCGCAGCTCGATAAGATCATGGCCTCGGGACAGCACCTGCTCGCCATCATCAATGACATTCTCGACCTCTCGAAGATCGAAGCCGGGAAGCTCGTTCTGGAAGAACGGGACTTCGCGCTCGACGACGTGCTGAACTCGGTCTTTGCGGTCGTCAACGACTCGCTGATCGCCAGGGGACTCACCCTGCAGACCGACGTCTCCGGCATGCCGCAGACCCTGCGTGGCGACCCCACCCGCCTGTCACAGGCGCTGGTCAATTACCTCGGCAACGCCGTCAAATTCACCGAGCGCGGCAGCATCACGCTGGCGGCCTGCGTCGCCGAGGAGACCGACGGCGCTTACCTGCTGCGTTTCGCGGTCAGCGATACCGGCATCGGCATGACGGCGCAACAGCAGACGCGACTCTTCGCCGCTTTCGAGCAGGGGGACCAGTCGGTGACTCGCCAGTACGGCGGCACCGGCCTGGGCCTCGCCATCACCCGCCGCATCGCCGAAATGATGGGCGGCGAGGTCGGCGTCGACAGCACCCTCGGGCAGGGCAGCACCTTCTGGTTCACGGCCCGGATGGGTCGAACGCCGGCGGGCGCCGCCAACCCCGCACCGCTGCCGGAAGTAGGAGCCGAAGTCATCCTGATCAGGGAATATTGCGGCACCCGCGTGTTGCTGGTCGAGGACGATGCCATCAGCCAGGAGGTGGCGCAGTTGCTGTTGCTGGAAGTGGGACTGCATCCTGACCTCGCGAGCGACGGCCGGGAAGCGCTCTGCATGGCGGCAGAAAATGATTATGCGGCCATCCTGATGGACGTGCAGATGCCCCGCATGGATGGCCTGGAGGCGACGCGATCGATTCGCCAACTGCCGGGATGCGCGACAGTCCCGATTCTGGCGATGACCGCCAATGCCTTCGTCGAGGATCGTGAGCGCTGCCTGGCGGCGGGAATGAATGGCTTCATCGCCAAGCCGGTCGATCGCGAGGCCCTTTATGCGACGCTCCTGATCGGGCTTCGCTCGGCTTCCCCGGCCCCCCGGGTCACACCGGCGCCGCGGATCGAGAGTGCACCGACACCGACGCCGACGGCGATGGGGACTGAAGCTGAAGCGTTACCGGGGCTGGGGAACATTCCCGGAGTCGATCGCCGGCGAGGACTCGCGATCGCGGGCGGCAACGCGGCCAGGCAGGCGCGATTTCTGTCGCTTTTCGCCACCACCCACAGGGAGGACTCGAGCCATCTGTCGGCGGCCCTCGCGGCGCAGGATCGATCCTTGCTGCGCAGCCTCGCCCATACCCTGAAAGGCACTGCCGGCAACATCGGTGCGCTGCAGGCGGCCGAATGCGCAGAGGCTCTCGATGCCGCCCTCCATGACGCCGCGCCATGGGAGGTGATCGAGCGGCACTGCGCCGACCTGATCGCAGAATTGACGCAGCTGATCAACGGCATCGGCGCCGCGCTGGAGGAGACTTCACAATGATCTGTCAGGGGCGTTGGCGAGCGTCGTGATCTTCTGTTTGATCTTGCGGACGTAGGCGACATCCCGCTCGATGCAGTCGCGGATCTGCTCGGGATTCATGCCGCCGAGCACTCGCCGGATGTATGCCTTAATCTCCGGGTCGGTGATCGGGTACATGTTGCCGACCAGTTCCGTCAGCCAGGACACCAGATTCATGATCTGGCTATCGACCGACAGGCTCAGCAGGTAGGTCGAGTAGCGCACGCGCCCCGGGCGGCCAGCTTGAACGCCCGCGGGGCGTAGTTCTCTTCGCCCAGTTGCTCCAGGTCGACGCGATGGACTTCGCTCTCGACATCGTCGAAGGAGATCGTTGAATCGCTCTGGGAGAGCTTGAACGCCTTCAACAACTCTTCGCGCTCGAACAACGGGAAGGGCGGGTCCGCGTCGAAGAAGCCGCCGTTCGGTACCTGAATGAAGAACTGCGGCGCCGCACGGCCAGCGCCTCTTGGCGAAACAGATCCTTCAAGCGATGTCGGAGAGCATACAGGATGAGTCGGAGAACTTATCTGGGAGCGCTTATCGACAAATTATGCATAATTTTCGAAGGCGAGCCGAGGGTACTCGGAGTTACCGTGCACCGCGTCCTTGCGCACCCCCGGCTTAGTGTCTCGCAAATGCGTGCCGGCCTTCTGCGTCTCGTGGCTGGCTTTGAAACGGTCAGTGGTGGGGGATCTTAATGACCGCTCTAGTTAATTTACCCGCAGGACTCTGGACATCGATTTCGCAAACGTCGGCTATCTGTCGTACGCGGGCGGCTCTCGATCCGTCGAAGCTCAACATGGTCAAGTTCGGTCTTTTCTGCTGCAATCGTCGAGTCAAGACTCGTCCTGGCTCCATTCCGACGTCGGAGCGCGTGACGAAGGCGGCATATCCGGGCTCGGGGCGCTCAGAGCACTGCACAGGCCCATCCGGGTCGGCAAAGGTGACGAGACAAGTGCCGCTCCGACCCTGAAGTTGGTAGCTGTCGAGTGCGATGCCAACTTGGAGATCTGGCGAGACATGGAAGAGCGCGACCGGCGGCAACTCTCCGACGGGATGAACAAAATCGATGATGAACACCGTCATGCTGCTGGCGTGACCGAATACTCGCCTCCAACGGTCCCCGCGCGAAAATTCCGCGTCGCTCACCACATACGACACCTTGCCGACGACATCAGCGCGCTGGACACAGGTGGAGTACTCATCGCCCTCGGAAACGAAGGCCACGGTGTTGTGCGCGAGTTGCGTGCGGAAGTACTTGTACCTCAGCGGATCGTGATACTTGTAAGGCCCCCCCGAATCGATGAGATAGGGCTCACCCCCAAAGAAAGTCATAAAACTACCACCGTCGCAATGGGCGTGGGGGCCAAGGGCGCGTTTCTCAAGGAAGAGCGAGTACAGCGCGTCTTCGTTCGTACAACGACCCTCCCGGAATATGTAATAACCGCCTCTTGGGAATGCACTCAACCGTGGTGGTTCGTCCACCGCCGACGTTTCGAGCCATTGTCTAAGGGCTACGTTTGCACGTTCCGGCATCAAGTACTGCCGCAGCATCTGAAAATCGATTTTTTTTTCGAACTGAGTGTCGCCGTACCCTGGCAGGATGCCCCAACGTGGACAAATAGACCACAGGAATGTGGCCGCCCGATCAAGCTTTTCATCTGAAATGAGAACGATGGGCTGACCTATACTCGAAAAATAGTCGACCGTTTGCATCACTCGCTGCATCAAAAAAACGTGGTACCAAGAGGCGTGCTCGTGCACGGTGCCATCGTCGGTGAAGCACTCTTCGACGAAGATGCTAGCCTCGGCAACAGCGAGCTCCATTCCTTGGCGCGCGGCCAAGAGGCCGTCTCCAAAGACAAAGCATGCGTCGGCCAGCCCCTCGGCGTGAAAGAGCAGGTGATTCCTTCTTCTCCACCTTTTCGACTCTAGAAAGCCGCTCACAATTTCCATGTGAACGCCGATGGCCCGCCGATAGAACTGATCTTCCTCCGGCGTGAGGCCACGGCAAAGAAACGCTGCATAGAAATAAGAAAGGTTCGACGTCCGATACGACGTGGCATGGTCGCCCCAAACAACCTTGTTGTCACGATGGACCAGAACCATTTCGATCCCGTCGAGGACGGTTCGGTGGAGCATGGCTAGTAATTGGGCAGATCGCTGCGGGTCGCTGCGAGCGTACTTGTTGATTCCGAAACACAAAACATTGAGCCAACCGAAGGAGTAGAAATAGAGTCGCCATGTCTTGTCGTTGTAGGGATTACAGAACCAGTCGACGGGAAATTCAATCACGAGGGGCGGGTGTGGTGGCCTGACGTCGAACGCGGCCTCGGCTTCGTACTTCGCCAGCGCTCTTTCGTGATAAAACTTACTATTTTGTGGTCGCCGCAGCAGCCTCGCGCGGGACCTCAACACAGCGTTTTTCTGATCAGTCTTCATGATTTTTCCCCCGTTGGTGTAGCTATTAGCTCTTTAAGGAAGCGCCGATTTATTCACCCCAGTGCAGGGCTTGAGGCCCGAAGCGCACTACGAGCTCGAAAAACGTATCCATTTTATGAAAAACGCATCATTATTGTCGATTAAGCGGTCCGCGATAAGTTCTCCGACTCATCCTGTATGCTCTCCTGCTCCCAACCTCCCGAAAGCTTCGCCATGTCCCGTCAAGCCAAGACTCTGAGCCTGTCTGTGGAGGAACGCGAGCAGCTGGTGCGGATAGACGAGCGTGGCAGCGACTGGCGCGAACGTCGGCGAGCCCGAACCGTTCTTCTCTTTGATCAGGGACTGTCCATCAGTGCCATGGTGGCTTCGCAGAAGATCCATCGCGAGACCGTTGCCCGCCACCGGGATGCCTGGCTGGCGCGAGGCTTCGAGGGCCTGCGCGATCGGCCACGCTGCGGCGCCCCTCGCAAGCTAGCGGAAACGCATCAGGAAGTGCTCTGCGCCTGGGCCCGGGAGGAAGCAGCGACAGGTCTCCGGACAAAGCGGTCGCTCAAGATGGTAGGGCACGCTATGTGCCTCCGTCATTCCCGTGATACGACAAGCACCGAACGGGTGGCTGGTATCCGGCAATCAGCAGGCCTTGGTTTAACTGCTAAAACGCTGAGCCGGCAGTGAGGGCTCGATAATTCAGAAAGAAGGATCTCGTGCGATCGCCTCCTTTACTCCACAATGATAAGGCCTTTGGTTCCGGCATCTGAATCAACCCAGACATCTTCACCTTTCAAGCGCCGATCCCCTTGGATGGTGTAGGTGATTGTGCCGTCGCGAAACACGAGTGCTCCGTCGCTGCGCTTGGCTTTCACCTTCTTGCCATTGACCCACACATGCTCTTTATTGTCGATTCGGACTGTTGCAACCGTTGCACCCGTGGTGCTCTTGGCAACCCACTGTCCGGCATAGGGCGTCTGGTTTGAGGTCTTGGCTTTTTCGACGGGAACGCCAGTATCGAAACCTGCCTTGGCGTTCTCTTCCTTCGTCTTGGTGATGTCACACCCCTGCGCCTCGCTTGCTTGCGTGCAACCGGAGCGCTCGAGTTGTTGCCGGTATTTGGCACTGATCGCGTAAGCGGAGGTATGTACCGAAAGCAACGCGACAATAGCGATGGCGAGTGTTTTCTTCATGGAATTCGACCTTTTCTGTGCGTGAAAACTGATTGTTCAAACCTTGCCAACCAAACCGGCTCCCAAAATCCCCATCAAGAACAGCAGCCAATCATTGGTGATGTGAGCCCCGGTGGATACCCAAATGTTCTTGGTCAAGATCCATGGCAGGGTCAGCATCATCCGTGCCGAGCCGATGACGACGACGCACTGGATCCAGTTCCAGTCATAGGTCGGCAAGTGGATAAGGCCGAACAGGATGGAAGTGATCAGCCATGCGCCAATAATCGCCGCCTTGCGCCCAAGGCCGAGTCCCTTCGAGAACAGTTGGAGCAGTGCCAGAAACGGCAGGATCGTGACGACTTCCTCGCCAAGCAGTTGCGGGATGGTCTTGGCAAAATATGCGATGCGCCCTGCCGTGTCGAGGCCGGCCAACTCGGCCGTCGAGGCGTTCGGACTGGCGCCGAACAGCGCCAAGACGATGGCGCCGACGCTCATGCTGACGGCGATGTTGAGCAGTGCAAACCCGAACATCAGTTTCACCTCGCGACCGCCGACCTTGCCGAAGATGGCCCTCCAGTGGCCGGGCGCGACGTAAGCCAGCGCGATCAGTGGCACGCCGGGCAACAACAGGGCTGGCACGAATTTCCAGAACGCGCCATCTGGCCAGTCAATGGGTGAAGCCAGCACCAGGAAGCCGGCAACGACCATGGCCATGACGAACAGCCATTGCCTTCCCGAAATGGAAACTGGCACTCCGTTATAGAACGGGAAATCGGTCGCGGAATCTTCCAGCCGGGTAAACCGCTCTTCGTTTCGGATTGGGCTACTGATGAAGCTTGTCATGAGGGTGCTTTCTTCGATTTTATGAGCATTGCGTCATTTCAGCAGTGCCAGACACTCTTCAGCGCTGATGCGCACGAGGTACTTCCGGAAACGGGCGGAGTCTTCGTAGGCGCCATCGCCCAGATACACGGTATTGGTCATGCCAAGGCGTGCCATGTCGGCGAGGGAAAATCCCCAGCCGATCTGGCCAGCGTAGCCAGGGCGTTTCTCCAGGATGTCGCCGACTGCGCACACGGCAAAGGCGTCGTTGAGACCCAGTTTCGCGTAGAAGTCGGCCTCCTCCTTCATGGTCACCTTCGTCGTCTCTTCAAAATCCCGAAAGAAGGCAGTCCGTTGTTCGGGCGATGCGTCCTTGGGGACATATTGAGACAACAGGTCTGCCAGGCTGATGCCCTTGCGTACGGCCAGCAAATGAAACTGCCGCTCGTTGCCGTGCCAGCCGACGAAGGCATCGGCACGGATCACTCGGGCACGCCCGGCCGGAAAAATGTAGTCGGCACAGGACGAAAAGCAGATGACATCCACCTCGACCACCAGCCCCATGTCCCTGACCCAGCGCCCGACATGGCGTCCAGCTACCGTATCGCCGCCACCGGAATTGATGACCAGGCGGGTCAGCTGGCCGCGCCTGATGCCAGCCACAGCGGCATCGAACGCGACGGTGCTCGCTTTCGAGAAGTTGCCGGTGTAGTAAATCGTGTCACCCTGAACCTGGACAGTCGCGGGTTCCGCCTTGGCACGCAGGATCTCCGGCGGATGGCTCTCCGGGCTGGCGGCGCTCGCAACGCCCGCCGCACCCATCACGCAGGCGGCGAGTATCGCGACGGCGCACTGGCGTGCCCGATCCGCCATGGTGCCTGTCACCAGATCACCACGCGTTGCTTGGGATCCCGCCACATCGGATCCCCCGGCCGGGTGCCGAAAGCCTGGTGGAAGGCGTCGAGATGCAGTAGTGGCGCGACGGCGCGCACCGAGGCGATGGCGTGCACATCGACCGATACCAGGAAGCGCAACCGTTCCGAACGTCCCTTGTAGGCCCACGTCTGCGCCCAGGTTACGAAGCAGCGCTGGTCGGCGGTCAGCCCATCGATGTCCGGCACCGGGTTCTTCGCCAGGTAGCGCTTCAAGGCAGCATGGGCGAGTGTGATGCCGCCCAGATCGGCGGTGTTTTCCGTCACGGTCATGGCGCCGTTGTGCATCAGGCCGGGCAGGATTTCGTAGTGGCTGTACTGATCGACCAGCACGTCGGTGCGCCGCTTGAACTCGGCGTTCGCCGGCGGCGTCCACCAGTCGCGCAGGTTGCCCTGCGGGTCGTACTGACGCCCCAGGCTGTCGAAACCATGGGTGATTTCATGACCGATCACGCCGCCGATGGCGCAGTAGTTGGCGGCAGGATCGGCACCCGGCTTGTAAAACGACGGCTGAAGAATGGCCGCCGTGATGTCGATGGTGTTGGTGGTGAAGTTGTAGGCGGAATTCACCGCAATCGGCGTGGTTTTGGTCGCCACGGCAAAACGGTTGTTCAGAACGGGCTTGTCGACCTGCGCCATTTCGCGCTGGAACGCAAAGCGATTGGCGCGCTGCACGTTGCCGAAATGGTCGTCCGGGCGAATCTCGAGCGTGCTGAAATCGACCCACGCCTTGGGATAGCCGACCTGGATGTCGATCTTGCCCAGTTTCTCCAGCGCCGCGCCGCGGGTCGCCTCGTCCAGCCAGGGATTGTTGCGCAGACGGGTGGCGAATTCGTCCTTGATATGCCCGACCATCTCGGTGATGTCGCGCCGGGTGGAATCGGGAAAGTAGGTCTGCACATACAGCTGCGACAGCGGGTGATACAGCAGCGCGCCGATCTGCTGGGTGACTACGCGCGTCTGCTCGGGTGGGTTCTTCAGACCATTGCGCTCCACCGTGAACGCTTCTTCCTGCAAACGCCACGGTTGTCCCAACTCCGAGGCGCGGCTGGCCAGCAAGAACCAGCGCAGCAGCAGCTTGACCTCATCGACCGGACGCTCGGTCAGCATTTTTTGCAGCGCCTTCATGGCGTTGATATCCACCACCTGAACCCGCGCGGGTACGGCGACGCCTAATTCGGCCAAATAGACCCGCAGGTCGAGCGCCGGCACCAGCGCCTGCGCCTGATCCAGCGTCATGATGTTGTACGTGTTGGCCGGATCGCGCTGCTGCAGCGGCGTCATCATCCCGGCCGCCGCTTGCTTTTCCATGGCCACAATCTTGGCCGCCTGGGTTTTGGCGGCTTCGATGGGTTCGCCGATGCCATGCAACATGGCCACGATGTACATGCGATAGAGGTTGCGCAGTTTCTGCTGCTCGGGCCGCGCGTACTCGTCCTGTTCGAGCAGTTGCGCGCCGGGTGCCAGCACCATGACGCCGGTGCTGCTGTCCTTGGCATCTGGCATGCCCCCGACCATGATCAGCGGCGAGCCGCCCACCGCGACCTGTAGCCGGCCGGCGAGACGGCCATAGTCGGCCGGCGTGCCACCTGCCGCAGCGATGCGCTGCATATCGGCCTCCAGCGGCTTGAGGCCGCGGGCATCACGGCGCGCGTTGTCCATGGCCGCCTTGTAGAAGTCACCCACTTGCTGACGGGCGGAGCCCTTGGGCGCATCGGCCGTGGCAGCGGCCGCTTTGATCAGGGTCAGCAGCTGCTTGTCCAGATTGTGTCCCAGCAGCACAAAACCGCCGACGTCGGGATCGCTGGGCGCAATCTCGGTCTGTTTGAGCCAGTTGCCGGCGGCGTAGCGATAGAAATCCTGTCGCGGATCGACGCGAGTATCCATGTTGGCCGGCGAATAACCCAATGCCGGCACATCATCCGGATAAGTGCCGGCAAACGCCAGAGGACTCAAGATAAAGCCTGCAACAAGGGCTGCGGCAAGAAGGCGATTTGTCATGGAAATAGGTAACTGGAAAATAGTGTAGAAAAAATCAGCGGCTTAAGTTTGGCATCAAAGCGATTTTCGCCGTACGTCTCGACTCGACGTTTCAGCGGTTTGCCCTATCAGCTACCCCGATAGCTATAGTTGCCATCGTAAATATTGCCGCCGCGATCAAAGTTACAGGTATAGGTCAGATTGTGTGCGCCGCCCGCTTCAAAGGAAACGCGCCCGTCGCCGCTCAATATCCGGCCATTGAGATTGGCCTGATCCAGATCCAGATCCTCCACTGCGCCGTGATCCCTGACCAGGTGCTGACGTACGACACGTCGGCACTCGTTGCGCAGGTAGCGCATGTCGTCAAACGGATTGGATTTGCCAGCGTTATAGGTCGTGCGGCTGTCATCATGAGCCTGGTCGCCGCTCTTGCTATTGGCAATCACGGCAGCAAGCGCTGCGACGCCCACAATGCCCGCTCCGATCGCCAGCATTTTGCCGGTATTGTCTTTCTTTTTGTCCGAGTCTGAGTCATGCGAGACATTCCAGCTCACGACTTCCTTGTGCTCGATACGACAATCAAAGTTGCGTTTGTTGCCATGCTTGTCGTTCACCTTGCCGCTGACATTGAATGAATTGTGCCCCGTCTCTTCCGAGCGGACATCCTGCGGGCCGGAATACTCAGACCCGTAAGGCGCAACCTTGCTCAGACAATCCAGACGGGCATTGAAATCGCCGTATGCGAAAGCAGTGGGCGCGGCAAGCAAGGACAGAACTGCAAAACCGACGTAAGTTTTTTTAAACACAGGCATAACTCCTCAATTTATAAAAACAACTATCAAAGCCTCTGAATCAGGCGTGGCCGACAGTGAATCAGCTTCCCTCGTCTTTTCTTCCACCTCGGCGGCCTTATGCCGCCAATTCCTCTTCAAGTTTGCACTTGACCCACTCTCACGAACTGCTGCTACTGAACGTGGCCGAGCGTAGAATGCCTGCGCCTGGGGTTTTAGAACGGCCTGATGTAGTCGAAGGAGTCGGCAAGGACCAACCTGCATTTTTTGTGCCGATCACGCTCGGGCCCCCGTTGCGTCCAGGCGGCATCGATTCCCGCTCCGGACAAGTTTTCGATAATTTTCACGGAGGTGGAGTATCGGCGAGAAGCCTTGGCGCTTAAACTACGAATCTCGCGAATCAGTTTCAAACAATAATTGAAAATGAAGAATCTCCAGGATCTCCGGATCTTCGTCCTCACTGCCGACACCGGCAGTATTTCCGCTGCCGCGCGTATGCTCGATCTTTCTCCCGCCGTCGCCAGCGCCAGTCTGAAACGGCTAGAGAGCGAACTGGGGGCACTATTGCTCATTCGCTCTACACGTAGCCTGCGCCTGACGCCGGTGGGCGAACGTTTCCTGGCGGCAGCCCGCTCGGCACTGAGCGGGCTTGCGAGTGCGATCGAAGACATTTCGAAGGATCGCCAGACGGTTAGTGATGATTTGCAGATCTCGATGCCCTCCGATCTCGGACGGAATCATGTGCTCGCATGGGTCGAGGGAAAGGGGTCAGGCTCGCTTATTCGCGTTCATTTGCTGTCCTGTACGTATCAGCCGTTGGCGATGCGCCTGAGCGCCTCGGCAGCGTCGACGATGGGAATGCCTTGGGGGCTACCCAAGGGCAGCAGATGCTTGCGATCTCCCGATACGATCAGATCGGCGGGGGCCGAGACAGCGGCGGCGATCACTTGATCGTCGTCGATGTCGCCCGTCACCACACGCTGGTGGGTTCGACCAACTCGATGATCTCGACGTAATGTGTCCTTCCGGCAAGATGGCATGAAATCGCTGAACGTCCTTGGTAAGGTTGGCTGCGAATTCAACCCGATGAGGAGCAGCAGCAGATGGACGACCTGGCGAAGGTGGCGGCAGCAGGGGACGGCGAGAGCCTTGAACAGGTAGAGGAGCGATTCAGGCTCTGGCGAGAAGGCCGCGGGTGTGGCGATCGCATCCCTCAGGCGTTGTGGTCGGCGGCGATTGGGCTCGCAGGGAAGCACGGTGTGTACCGGGTCTCGCGGGCACTGCATCTTGACTACAAGAATTTGAAGCGGCGCCAGCAGGAGCAGGCCGGGGGGGCGCTGGGTACCACGGGAAATGAAACCCGGTTCGTCGAGTTGACGGTGTCGCCTGCCCGGGAGCCCGTCGCTCAGCGCCTCTGCGAGTGCACGATAGAACTCGAGAACCCGCGCGGCGCAAAGATGCGGGTGGAACTCAATGGCCCGGGCCTGGCCGGTCTCGCCGGCCTGTGCAGCGCCTTCTGGTGCGCCGCATGATCCAGATCACGCCGCACATGCGTCTCCTGGTCGCGGTCGAACCGATCGATTTTCGGGCCGGCATCGATGGGCTGGCCGGCATCTGCCGGCAGCGCCTGGCGGCCGATCCGTTCAGCGGCGGGCTGTTCATCTTTCGCAACCGCGCACGGACAGCGATCAAGATCCTCGTCTACGACGGCCAGGGTTTCTGGCTTTGCCAGAAGCGTCTGTCAAGCGGACGGTTTGCCTTCTGGCCCGACGGCACGGCACCGCTCCAGCCGCTTCAGGCTTGCGAGCTGCAGGTGCTGCTGATGGCCGGCGACCCCGCGCGGACCCGCGCGGCGCCGGCCTGGCGCCGCCTCGCGGCGTAGGGTCTGGGCCGGCGGCTCAGGTGGCGGCAAGTTGCTTGTGGTAATTCCAGGGCAGCCACTGCGCCGCCTGGGCCAGCACCTGGCTGACGTTTTTGTGCAAGGCCTGCAGATAGGCGAACGGATTGACCCGACAGAGCTCGCACGTATGGATCAGGCTCATGTAGACGTCCCCCACCTCGGCCCCCTTCGGGGTCTTGTAGAACATCGAATTCTTGCGATGCATGATCGCCCGCTTGAGTGCCCTTTCGGCGAGGTTGTTGTCCAGGGGGGCGCCGGCCTGGCGTAGAAAGAGCGTCATGCCGTCCCAGTGCTTGCTCAGGTAGGTCAGGGCCTTGCCCAGACTGCTGTGCGGCTCGACGAGCGACTTCGCGAACTGATCCCCGATCCAGTCACGCATGGCCTGCATCGGCGGGCCGCTGTGTTCCTGGTGGTAGAGCAGGCGCTCGTCGGGCGACATCGCTTTCGCCTGGCAATGCGCCTCGTGGGCATAGACCTGGGCCAGGGTCTCGATCACATAGCGGCAGTGCTCGGGGAAATGCGGCACCAGATCGACAAAACGGCGGCGGCCATGAGCGATGCATTTGCCGATGATCGTCGCGAACTCGCCGACGAAGTTGCTCGCGAGCGCATCGCTCATCTGCATCGGTATCGCCAGCCCCGGCTCCCGCTTCGCGAGGACCGCCGAGAGGTTCTGCCCGGCGTGGGGGTGACCGGTGAAATACAGCGCTACGTGCTTGCCCTCATCGAGCACGGCGACGATGCTGGAAGTATTGATCGCCTTGCGCTTCGCTTCCAGGCTGGCGGCTTCGATCTGCTTCCTCTCGGCGATCAGCGACAGGATCTTCATCGGCGTGTCGTCGCAGTGCAGCAGATCGGCCTGTCCGGCCTCGCGAATCAGCTCGTCGAAGACGGCACGCGGCGCCGGTACCGCCTGGGAGAGGATGTCCCACTGCGTCGAATCCGGCAGCGGCACGTTGAGGCTCGCCTGCAGCACTTCGATGCGATGGAACGGCATCCCGCTGCCGTAGCGCAACTGGGCGAGCAGGCTCGCACAGCTGGGGTCATATTTCGACGCGCAGACGCTTTCGGGCAGCGGCGCCACGTAGGTGGTCTCGCACATCCGGCAGCGCAGGGTTTCCAGGCGGTAGATCGTGGCGTCAATCGGGGGCTGGCCGACCACTTTGACGACGATGCGGGGAGGCGAGGCATAGACCTTGGCCTGGTCGCAGTTCGGGCAGGGATCGCCGGCCTTCAGACCCGGAAGCTTCACTTCGATGACCTGCGAATCGACATACTTCGCGGCGCTGTTGCGGCCGTGGCCTGGCTTCGGGGGCGGCAGGGGGGTCGCTTCGGCTGGCGCGGTCTCTCCGGGCGAGGCCGCATCCGCAGCGGCGGGTATTTCGTCCGTCTGGGGGAGCGGCTTCAGCAGGTTGCGTTTGCTCTCGGTCGGGGCGCCGAACACCATCTGTCGAAAACGCGCCAGCGAGAGCTTTGTGTTCTGCAGGGCCTGCATGACGAAGACAAAGGTCGAGAGGATCTGGCTGAGCCGGGCGTACTGTGGGGCCGGAAACACCGGTTTCGCGAGGGCCAGCAGTTCGTCGATCTGCGCTGGCGTGACATCCACCTGTTCGGGCGGCTTCTTCATGCGAGTGCTGATCGCCGCGGGCGACAATCCTTGACCCGAGAATAGCCCAGGTTCCCTCCTTCACACCCCGGCTTCGACCCGGTCTTGCGACTCGACGCCGGATGATCGGCGATCGACGGGCAGATGAAGACGAGAGCGTCTTCGGAAATCTGCCGGTGTCGGTCCCTCGGGGGCGTGTGCATGTGCCGCACCATACCCGATTTGAGCGTGGAACGTCAGCTGAAAGTGCAAATATTTGATCGCGGGAGGCTTCCGGCGGCCTTGTTCAGGGTGTTTTGCAGTTTTGCCGGAGGGACACCGATGATCTCGACGTAATCAGCCAGCACTTCGGGGGCTGTCTTGCCGATCAAGGCCAGGCGCTTGCTTGCTGATGATCGTGTGAGTACGTCGGCCAACTCTTCGAGCAGCGCCGTGCTGCTGTAGACTTGGACATCTTGCCGCTGGCCGATGGCGCTTAGCAAGTGATTCGGAGTGCCGCGCCACAATAGCGCCGACAGGACCACGTTGGTGTCAAGAACGATCCGCACCCGAGTCTTGGCTGGTTGATCCAGCTTGCCGGACGAGGCGCTCGACGCGCACCGCATCCACCTCGGCGGCAATGTCGTCCTCGCTCATCGGCGCAGCGCCAGCGGCTTCGAGTGCCGGCGCGATGGCCAGCAAACGATTCAGCGCGTTCCTCTTCCTGGCCTTGGTGGCCAGGAACTCGACGAAATCTTCCACCTCGGCCACCTGCTGTGGCGAAAGTGTTCTGATCTTCGACATCAAGCTTTGTTCGACCGTCGCATTCATCACCATTCTCCTGTGCTGCGGCACACTGAGCGCGCCCGCCGCGCCTGAAGTTGTTTGTTGGTCAGGCAGGCAAAGCCACTTCTTGACCCCATCCCTCTGTCCTTGTCGAGCGATTGCCAGCCCTCCGGAACTGTTGCGCGCGCATAGAGCCGCCGGCAGGGTCTTTCCGTTAGACCCTTTGCCTGCTCGGTGTGCAATATGGCGAATCTTGCTGACGCAAAGGGAAAAATGCAAGGCATCGCGCTCAGCTTCTACTGGCGAAGATTAACCAGGTGGACGTGAACGGGATTGCTCATCAAGACGCCCAGTGGCATCCTTCGGCGCTCGCCTCTGATGGACGTGATCCGGGATCTGGCGCTGGAGATGAAGGGCTACGAGGCCGAGATAGGCTTCACGCCGGCATCGCGCTCGCGCATTTCTATGCCGAAAGATTCGCCCAAGGATAACGACCCCGGTCGGAGATCGCCGGTTGATGTACGCGCGGTCCGCAGGCGGTACAGCGCCCGCTCGCGCCAGGGTTCCAGCGCAATCTCGCGCGCAACAGCGCCTTGCAGCGGGATTGCTGGATCGCGCATCCACGAGTTCAGGAAAGGTCTCAGGCCAGCCGGAAACGGCGGGTGGCGGTATGCAACTCTTCGGCTACCGATCCGAGCCGATTTGCCGCTTCGGCGCTCCCCTTGACGGCAGCACTGTTTTCCTCACTGATTTGGGCGAACTGCTCGATTCGCCCGCCGACATGGGTGCTGGCCGCCGATTGTTCTCTGAGCGCGGCGGAGATATCGTCGATGGCATTTACCACCTGCCGCGACTGCTCGTCGATACGGTTGATGGCGCCGTCCGCCTCGAGCGAAAGTTGCTGAACATTGCCGGTCTGGGTCGCGACCACTCCCATGCTGCTGACAGCCTGTTCGGTCACCTGCCGAACCTGGCCGATCATCGCCGTGATCTCCCGCGTTGACGCACCGGTGCGTTCGGCCAGTTGACGGACTTCGTCGGCGACGACCGCAAAGCCGCGGCCCTGTTCGCCAGCCCGTGCGGCCTCGATGGCGGCGTTCAAGGCCAGGAGGTTGGTCTGTTCGGCAACTTCGCGAATCACGTTAACGATCGACGAGATCTGTTCCGAGACGACCCCGAGTTGGCGGATCTGCCCAGCCGCCTGGTCGACGACGATTCCCGTTTCGCGACCACTGTCGATCATGCGCGAGATGATCGCCCGCCCCTCGTTGCCCGAACGTGTGGTCGAGTCGCGGATCCCCGTTGCCTGATCTGAAATCAACGAGATGCTGGTCGCCATCTCTTCGACCGACGCCGCCATCGACGCCGCCGCGTCGGCCTGCGCGCTGGACGCGGTCGACAGCTGTGAGGTCGTGACTGCCATCTGTTGGCTCATCGCGGCGACGGTTGCGGCGTTGTTCTGGATGGCACCAATGGTCTGGCGCAGATTGCTCTGCATGGTGACGCAAGAGGCCAGGACCTGCGCAAGCTCGTCATGACCGGGGGCGTCGAACGACTCGCTGAGATCACCGCCGGCAATCCGTTTCGCGGCCGTTTGAACGCTGTGCAGCGGGCGCAGGATCGAGCGCACGATCAAGAGCGCGCCGACGACCAGCGCCAGCGTTGCCAGAACCCCGATGATGGCCAGCCTGGTCAGGGTCGCCGAGCGCGTTGCGTCGAAATCCCGATCGGCCTCGAACGCTTCCGCCGACATCGATTTTGCCACCTTGGCAAGTTCGACGCGAATGTCGCGCACATCCCGATCGATTTCCTCGTCGATACTGGCAATCTGCGCACTGACTCGGTTCTGGTCATTCAGCGCTGGCAGCAGAGATTTTTCGAAGATTTCCGCAACCCTGTCGACAGCCTTTTGGGCATTGGCGACGGACTGCTTTTCATCGGGAGTGTCGGCTTCGCGGGCAAGCCGCTCAAGGTTTGTGTTTGCAGTGGCGCGTAGTTCGGCAAATTCCTTGCGCGACTCATCAAGGTGGCGGTTGATGATCGCATCCGCGAAGAGCTGGTAGAACTGTGCGCCGAGCCACGACGCGTCATTGGCCCTGGCTTCGGTCTGGCTCCTGGCGAAGCCGGCATCCTGCATGTCACCCAAACGGGTCATCGCCAGCAGGACCACCACGATCAAAACAGCCAACGTCGACAAGGCGAGCGCGACTAGCGCCAGCAAACGGTTCCTGACGCTCATAAAGCGTTCCTCCGTGCAGGGGTATTGGATGGCGGATTGTTGCACACCGGCAGGTCCCGCTACAAGGCGAGCAGATGATCAGGAATGATGGCGCGTTCTGCGTCGCTAGCGACGAGGCGCTTGAACACGGGTTCGCGACCGCTACCTGGGGCCAGGCGCCAAGCAGCCCCGCAAACCGAACGCTGCGACGCACGAGGCGGCGGAAGCCGGCCGGCCGCACGATCAAAGATAACGACCCTGGCCGGAAATCGCCGGTTGATGGCGACCCGCAACTATGCCGCCATTGCCACGCCTCGCAATCTTGGCCAAGCGATCGTCCGCAAGTTTCTGCAGCCGTTCCAGCTTGGCGATTACTTGCCCCGGGCCGACACCATCCGGGTCAAGCGCCGTTTGCTACTCTAATTGTTGACCAAGAAGTTCAAACCCCCGCGGACAGGGGTTTTACCGAAACAGCTATCCGCGTTCAGCGAAGGCGCGCCCAAGGCAAGACGGTCGTGGCGCGCTGCATCACTGCGTCGCCAAGGCAATTTCAGGGGCAGACTCGCCTTCCGTCAATGATGCGGCAAGGCCCAGCGATCACCTCTTTCTCGGGCGTGACAACGACTTCCTTCGTCGGTGCGACGACGACTTCTTTCTTTGGTGCGACCACGACTTCCTTCGCCGGCTCCGCGACGGGCTGACGCACTTCCACTGCGCCCTCGCGACCGACACATCCGGCGTGCCGGACCCCTTCGGCACATTCCACGGCAAGGGCACTGTTGGCAGCAGCCGTCATGAGCACGGCAGCAGTCAGGGATAGCACAAGACTCTTCATTCTCGTTCTCCAATCGATCGGGTGGCTGGAAAGCCATCGTACATCGTTTTCGTCAAATTTGTTTGCCGGAGGATGTGCCTGGGACGTGTTCAGAGCGGAGAGAAAGCTGGCGGGAAGCCATCTATCGACATCGTATTCGTCCGCGAAATAGTGCCCGGCGAAGCGCGCGCCCCGGAACATGATGCCGCTGCGCTATTCACCGCCGATTCAGGAACCCGCCTTCGTCCCCCCCGGAAACGCCAGGACGGCGACCGCGCGCTTTACGGGCGTGGCGGCGAGGTATCCTGCGCCTCGAGGCTGCGGCTGCTCAGGGCAGCGCGCGTTGGCTTGCAGTGCGGGATGGCCCTGCGCCGCTGCCGGCGCTGAGGCAACAGCGATCCCCAGCGCTCCGGCGAATGCGCAAGGCAACGCCCGAACGAGCGCAAGCGAAGTTTGCCCACGGGCCCTTGCCAGAAAGCTCGCCACGATCCCGAGGACAGAAAAAAATCGTTATATCCGAATCGCTTGCATTGGACCGCCCCCTTGTCCGGTTTTCGCAACTTGCCTTGCGCGTTGCCATGTATAGCTTAAAATATGATCGCACCCTCGTGCAATGGACAAACTACTTCATCGACTCTTAATGGAGGAAACCCAACGAATGGCCATATTCCTCGAATTTTCGGCATCGCATTGCCGAAGGCAATCGCAATGTTGAAACGCACACTCCTCAGTGGCGCCATGGGCGTCGCCATGACCGCCGCGCTGCTGGCCGGCTGCAACAAGCCCGCCGACCCCGTCACGCAAGCGGCGAAGCAGGACGCGGCTGGCGGCGTGACGGCGCCCGGTATCGCGGAAGTCAAGGCCATCGCCGAGGAAGGCTTCATCTACGGCTTGCCGATCGTGATGAACTACGGCGTAATGTACGAGTACATCATCGACAAGACCTCCAGCCAGTGGAAGACGCCGTTCAACACGATCTACAACGAGCACCGCGTCTTCACCTGGGAGGACACGGCCATCCCGACGCCCAACAGCGACACCCCGTATTCGCTGCTCTGGATGGACCTGCGGGCGGAACCCATGGTGCTCTCGGTGCCGGCGGTGGAGAGGGAGCGCTACTACTCGGTCATGCTGGTCGACGGCAGCACGTTCAACTATGCCTACATCGGAACCCGCGCCACGGGCACCGAAGCCGGCGACTATCTCATCGTCGGCCCGCACTGGCAAGGTGCTGCCCCTCCGGGCATCAAGAAGGTGTTGCAGTCGGGCTCGGACTACTCGCTGGCCATCTTCCGCACGCAGTTGTTCGATTCCGCCGATATGTCCAACGTCATCAAGGTGCAGGACGGCTACAAGGCGCTGCCGCTGTCGGCGTACCTCAAGCAGCCCGCACCGCCGGTGCCGCCTGCGGTGAACTGGCCGAAGTTCGACAAGGATCTCGTCAAGACCGAGTTCTTCGAGTTCCTCGACGTCGCCCTGCAGTCGATACCGGCAACACCTGACGAGGAAGCGATCCGGGCCAGACTCGCGAGCATCGGCGTGGGGCCTGGCAAGAAGTTCGCGTTCAAGGACCTTTCCGTCGAGCACAAGGCGGCGATCCTGCTGGGCATGAAGGAAGGAGACACGAAGGTCACCGCGCGTGCGGACGCTATCGGCAAGCGGATCAATGGCTGGGATGTCGGCTCGGCGTTCGGCGATCGCGCCTTCTACAAGGGTGACTGGCTGCTGCGCGCGGCCGCCGCCCGCGCCGGCATCTACGGCAACGATGCGGTCGAAGCCATGTATCCCCTCACCAAGACGCTGGCGAACGGCGACGTGCTCGACGGCAGCAAGCACAAGTACACGCTGACCTTCGCCAAGGACCAGTTCCCGCCGGTCAACGCCTTCTGGTCGGTGACGATGTACGACGGCAAGACCCAGTTCCTGATCAAGAACCCGATCGACCGTTACCTGATCAACTCGCCGATGCTGCCAGCGATGAAGAAGAACACGGACGGCTCGCTCACGCTCTATGTCCAGAAGGATTCGCCCGGCAAGGACAAGGAGTCGAACTGGCTGCCCGCGCCGGACGGCCCCATCTACCTGGTGATGCGCCTGTATTGGCCGAAGGCCGAGCCGCCGTCGATCCTGCCACCCGGTGCGGGCACGTGGAACCCACCCGAGGTGAAGCGGTTGGGAACATAGGAGATTGCCCGCGGCCCCCCGTTCCGGAAGTTCAGGCTGGCGGAACGGGGTGGCGCGGGCCAACGCGAGCCTCGGAGTTGGTGCGGGCGCTGAGCCCGCATTCGCCTCCGGCCGCACGTCCTGGCAAGTTCGCGCAGGTGCGCCTAATGTTCACCAAGCAGCAAGCGCAAGGCCGATGGCGGAACAGATCTCGCCCTTGTCGCGTAATGTTCGTATCCTCGTAGATTAAGCCTTGTAACGGGTCGACTCGAACCGCCAACATGCCGCGCGTATCGGCCGAAAACCGGCCATCACTGTGTTAGTGAATACAGCACGGCCGGTAAGACATAGGAGTAACTACGGTGAACAAAGCTGTCGAAAAGCTGAGGGAAGAACTCCTGGCCGTATTGCCACCAACATCTTCTTCTTGATCGCTCTTCACGTCGTTGGTTTGGTCAGAACTCCCGACTTGAACGCAGCTTCATTCGCACGCTGTCGGCGCTTGACGGCGCGGTGCTGGAGCGTTGGGCCAATTGCTGTGACATGTACCGGGAGGCGCTGGCGAAGATCAACCAGGCGGGCGCAAACGGGATGCTCATCCAGACGCCGAGCGGCATCCTGCGGCGCCCTTGGCGCTCGCCGTTGATGGACGTGATCCGTGATCTGGCGCTGGGGATGAAGGGCTACGAGGCCGCGATGGGCTTCACACCGGCCGCGCGCTCAGGGATTTCGCTGCCGGCCGATGCGGACAAGGAGAAGGATCCCTGGTCGGAGATCGCGGGGTGATTCTGTCAGGGCTTTTGGTCGATCAAGCGCAGCATCAGCGTCATCGGATGCGCTGGCGACATCTGGAATCCGTAGTGCTCGTAAAACGCCTTGGCCGGGTCATGAAGGGCGTGCACCAGAAGCGCCCGGACGCCGGAGTTTTGCGCGACGGCTGCCGCCCGTTTGACGGCATCCTGCAACAGCGAAGCGCCCAGCTTGATCCCATGGGCACGATGATCGACGGCCAACCGGCCCAGCACGATCACCGGCACGGGGTCCGGCATATTGCGCCGAACGGCACTTGTGGCCATCGGGTGGGAAACGGCGCCCACGGCGAGCGCGTAGTAGCCGCAGACACGCTGGTCTTGATCGGTCACCACGAAAGTGCGGCTGGCGCCGCTCAGTTGGTTAGCCAGGGCGCGCCGCTTCAGCCACTCGTCGAGCAGGGCCTCGCCACACGCGAATTCATCGATCCGATGCGCTGCCAACAGCGGCTGCGGTGCGCTGAGTTGAGTTGAAAGCTCATGCCGGGCTGGCGTCGGTTTCCCAAGGCGTCTTGACCGCCATCAGGCGCTCCAGCCCCGCATTGCGGGCCGGTGGTGCATCGAGCAGGTCGGTGAACTGACGAAACTTGTCGGCATCCAGGCGGAATAAAACCTGATCGAGCACCACCGACTGCGCTTTGTCGCAGGCGGCTTCGAGCATGAAGTCCGATCTGCTCTTGCCCAACAAAGTCGCGGCATGATCAATCAGGTCCCGCTGTTCGGGAAGTGCGCGCAGGTTGATGGCGGCGTCGCGCATGGAATGCTCCTTTATTGCATACACACCAGATCATCGGTCAGTGGCTCGCGGTTCAACTTGGGCACCTCACCGACATCGCGTGTCCCGGATATCTTCCGTGTGCGCGTCACGGATCACGCCGAGCACACCGATCGCGCGTTCACTGCCGGGGTTCTTGCGACCCAATCGGACCTGAATCCCTTTGCCCATGTACCACCAGTCGAGCCCCGCCGCGTGAACAGCCCTGGCCAATCTGCAAAACCTCTGTTCGCCGACCCGGAACTCGTGCAGGTGGGCATCATGCCAGCCCATCGCGGCCTGAATGACGTGGTGGAGCGTGGCGAAGCTCGCGTGACCACTGATCACGATCCGGCGCCAGATGAGTGGCATGCTATCGACGAGTTCGATCTTCAGGGTAAAGAGGGTCGGAGCGGGTTTCTTCAATGCAGTGGCCACGGCAGATCCTTGATCAGTGTTTTTCCCATTCTACGGAACCCTGGCCCATACCCCAATCGATCTGCGAACCAATGCCAAGGAGCGCCAGGGAAGACTCCACAATCCTGGTCTCCTGGCAGTAGACTGAAGCTTTGTTTGCTGAGTGAATATCGATGGAACGTTGTCCCTGGTGCGAAGGTTTTGACCTTTACCGTGAATACCATGATTCGGAATGGGGCCTGCCGCTCTACGACGATCGAGCTCTGTTTGAGTTGCTGATCCTCGAAGGAGCGCAGGCCGGTTTGTCTTGGGCGACGATCCTGAAAAAGCGAGAAAACTACCGCCATGCCTTCGATGGTTTTGATCCGGTGCAGATTGCCCAATATGGTGAAGGAAAGATTGCGGCACTGTTGGCAGATTCGGGAATCGTCCGAAATCGTGCCAAGGTTGCCGCCGCCATCCAGAATGCGAAAGCGTACCTGGCTCTCACCGCCGAAGGATCGTCGTTCAGCGATTTCCTATGGCGTTTCGTTGATGACATTCCGATTCAGAATCAATGGACTTCGATGGCCGAGGTGCCGGCCAGGACGAGCGCCTCGGAGGCGATGAGCAAGGCCTTGAGCCGAGCGGGGTTCAAGTTCGTTGGGTCGACGATTTGCTATGCCTTTATGCAATCGGCCGGCATGGTCAACGACCATCTGACGACGTGCCCGCGTCATGGCGAAGTCAAGGGTCGCTGCCGCAGATAAAGTCAGGCCACCCCTCGCTCAAGCCGCTTGCTGACTTCCCATCGGCCTGCGGCGCTGCATTCAAGGGGGCCGGTGGTGTAGCGCCGTGCGTCATGCAATGAGGCCGGATCAGTCTATACTGATGCCAATCAGCTTGCTGTGATCGACAACATTCACGAGAAGGGAGAAAACCATGTCCGGAACAAGCTGCGCGCCGGGTTGGCGCGCAACCGCCGTGCTACTGCTGGCGATGGCCGGCACTTCCGCTTGCTACGTGGTGCCGGCCACGGCGCCCGACGGCAGCACGACCTACGGTTATTACCCGGTGCCACCTGCGACAGTGCCGCCAGCGGGAGGGGAGACAGCCCCCAGGATGCCGGCAGCGACGCCGGCAACGCTGACGGTGAGGCTCTATCCGGCCAATGCGCATGCGACCCAGACCGGCGTCATCAGCGGCACGGTCACCAACATGATGACCGGCAAGGGCCGCTTCGTGGTGAATTATCAGGGCGAGGTGTTGAGCGGCGAAGCGACTCGCGTTGCGAATGAAGAGAAGCGCGGCGTAGCGAGCGCTTTCGGCCCCGGCGGAATGTACATGTCGTGTGAGTACCAGATGAACACACCCTACCAGGGGGCGGGCACCTGCTCATTTGCCAACGGCGCTAGCTACCAGATGCATATCGGCAACTGAACGGCAACCCAGCCGCAAGCGATCGGCAAGGGCGGTAAGCGCTGACTCGAAGCGATTGGCAGGCTGCCGCAGCCCCGGCAGAATGACGCCGGACGCTGAATTGAAACAAAGATCATTCCCGCATGGCGTGCTCCACCGCGTCGTCCACGTTCTCCAGGAAAACGATTTCGAGGCGGTTCTTCGCCTCCGGCGGCACTTCCTCGAGGTCGCGGCGGTTCCTGGCCGGCAACAGCACGCGCTGAATCCCGGCGCGCATGGCGGCAAGCACCTTGTCCTTGATTCCGCCCACCGGCAGCACAAGTCCGCGCAGGCTGATCTCGCCGGTCATCGCGGTGTCGTTGCGCACCGGGCGGTCGACGAAGAGCGATGCCAGGGCGACAAACATCGCGACCCCGGCGCTCGGGCCATCCTTGGGGATCGCCCCGGCCGGGACGTGCACGTGAATATTGCTCCGGTCGAAGGTGCCGGCGTCGATACCGAGCGCCGCCGCACGCGTCTTCACCAGGGTCAGCGCCGCCTGTGCCGACTCCTTCATGACGTCGCCGAGTTGGCCAGTGAGGATCAGCTTGCCGTCGCCACCGGTTCGGCTCGCTTCGATGAACAGGATATCGCCACCGACCGGCGTCCATGCCAGGCCGGTGGCGACGCCGGCAAGCCCGGTGCGCAGGGCGATTTCGTTGTCGTACCGGCCCGGCCCGAGGATGCCGGCGAGATCGCCCTCCTCGACCTGCAGCATCGTTCTCGTGCCTTCGGCAATCTCGACCGCCACGCGGCGGCAGACCGCGCCGATTTCCCGTTCGAGCGAGCGCACGCCGGCTTCGCGCGTGTAATCGCGGATGATCGCCTGCAAGGCCGACGCCGAGAACTCGATCTGACCTTCCTTCAGGCCATTCTGGGCGATCTGGCGCCCGACCAGATAGCGCCGCGCAATCTCCAGCTTTTCCTCCTGCGTGTAGCCGGGCAGCTGGATGACCTCCATCCGGTCACGCAGCGGTCCGGGAATGTTGTCGAGTACATTCGCCGTGGTAATGAACAGCATCCGCGACAGGTCGTAGGGCAAGGCGAGGTAGTTGTCGCGGAAGGTGTCGTTCTGTTCAGGATCGAGCACCTCGAGCAGCGCCGCCGACGGATCGCCCTGGATGCTCGCGCCGAGCTTGTCGATCTCGTCGAGCATCATCACGCAGCCCCTCGACCCGGCCTTGCGGATCGCCTGGATGATGTTGCCGGGCAAGGCGCCGATATAGGTGCGGCGATGACCGCGAATTTCGGCTTCATCGTGCACGCCGCCAAGCGAAGCACGCACGAACCGGCGTCCGAGGGCACGGGCAATCGACTGGCCGAGCGAGGTCTTGCCAACGCCGGGCGGACCGACGAAGCAGAGAATCGGCCCGTGACCGCCCGGGTTGAGCTTGCGCACGGCAAGAAACTCGATGATGCGCTTCTTGATCCGATCGAGCCCGAAGTGATCGGCGTCGAGGATTCGCCGTGCTTCGGCAATTTCGATGTGATCCGGTTCGGGCGTTTTCCAGGGCAACTCGACCAGCCAGTCGAGATAGGCGCGCACCATCGAATACTCCGCCGACCCGTCGGCCATGCGCGCCAGTCGCTGCAGTTCCTTGTTCGCCTGCGTCGCCACCTCCTCCGGCATCCCGGCCTCGGCGATGGCCTTGCGCAAGGCATCGATCTCGACGCCGTTGCCGGCATCGCCTTCCCCGAGTTCCTTCTGAATCGACCTCAACTGCTCGCGCAGCAGGTATTCACGCTGCCGCTGGTCGATGCTCGCCTTGGTGCGCTCGTCAAGCTCGCGCGAAAGGCGCAGCACCTCGAGGCGCCCCAGCAGGCAGTCGAGCACGATGTCCAGCCGGCGCAGCAGGTCAACCGTCTCGAGAACGCGCTGCCGGTCGCTCAGCTTCAGTTCCGTCACGCTCGCCACGAGGTCGGCCAGCGCCGCCGGCTGGGCGATACTCCTGACGGCGGCGAGCAGCTCCTGCGACACCTGTGGCAGATATTGCAGCACTTCGAGCGCGCGCTCCCGGAGCTGGATCATGCGCGCTTCGACCTGGCTGCCGCTCGCCTCGTCTTCATCAATGCGAGCGATGCGCGCCACGAGAAAAGGATAGCCGGGCAGGTACTCGGCGACGCGGAAGCGTTGCAGCCCCTGACAGACAATGACATGGGCGTTATCCTGGAGGGTGACGTAGCGCAGGATGTTGGCCACCGTCCCCACCAGGCAGAGGTCGTCCGGACCCGGCGCCTCGACCTCGGCCTCGCGCTGCAGCAGAATGCCTACCGGCTGCTCGGTCTTGACCGCCTGCTGCGCGGCCAGGATCGATGCCTCGCGACCGATGGTCAGCGGCAGGATCATGCCGGGAAAGAGGACGACGTTGCGGATCGGCACGATGACCATGGCGTCCCCGGGAATGACGAAGACGCTGCCGCCTCCGCGCGTGCCCCGATCCGCCGCTGTCGAATCATTTCCCATTTTATCCCTCACTGCAGGTGGCGCAGGACGAGGACCAGGCAGCCATCCTCGAGGCACTGTTCGTGCAATCGATAATTGCCCGGCGGCAGCGCTATCCGGCGCTCGAAACGCCCATAGGGAATTTCGAGACGGTGAATCGCGGCGCCATGAAGAATCGACGGAATTGGCCGCTGACCACGCACGACCAGGCCGGAGTCATCGAGAACGACCTCGCACTGGTGCGCGCTGACGCCGGGCAGCGCGACCAGCAGCCTCAGTTCCTCGCCGTTCTCGTAGAGATCGACCGCCGGTTCCCAGCAGGGCAGGGAGTGCACGGCTTCCAGGCTGAAAAACCGGCGCTGTGGTGCTTCAGCGCCCTGCAGAAGATCCAGCGCCTCCGCCCACATCCAGAAACTCCGGTTACGAGGTCTCATCGGCTACACCCCCTGACAAAAGCACGCGCTCGGGTTGATACAAGGTAAAAGTATAGTGCTGCAGGGCGCATTTTCCAGGCCGACGGTCGCTGCTCCGCGAGCGCCTGGCGGGCTGGCGAGCGGGAATCCGGCCAGCGGTGCACCCGGTACGCGATCAGGCTGGCGCGCGCCGTTGCGTCTTCAGACATAAGCGCAGACAATGCCTGCACTTGGCGCGTGGGGTGCGGCAAAAAAATGAGGGAGCTTCACCGTGTTCAGCAAGCTGATGACCCGTTCGACACTCGAGGACCTTGCGGGCAGTGCCGCTTTTCGGCGTGGCGAGGGATACTTTTCCGCCGGCGCAGTCGGTCGCCTGCGCGCCACCGGTGACAGGATTAGCGCCAGGGTCCAAGGCTCCGACACCTACCAGGTCGAGCTCCGGGAGGAGAGCGGCAAACTGGCTTACGACTGTACCTGCCCACGCGCCGGCGACGGCTATTTCTGCAAGCACTGTGTCGCGGTGGGGCTGGCCTGGATCGCGGATTCCGCCCCGGATGAAGACCCGCAGGAAAAATCAGGTCAAGGCAAGACCAGGCGACGCGACCCCTGGCAGGACATCAAGGACTTTCTCGGTACGCAGTCGCCTGAAACCCTGATTGAACTCCTGCTCGATGTCGCCCAGCGCGATGACCAACTCTTCCAGTCGCTGTTGCTCAAGGCCGAACGGGTGGTTGACGGGGGCAATGTGCTCCAGGCCTTTCAACGCGCGATCGACGAGGCATCACGAATCCATGGATTGATCGACTGGCGCGAAGTGGGATCCTTCGCCAGAAATATCGATCAGGTGGCAGATTCACTGGCTGAACTGCTCAAGCCAGACACGGCTGCCCTGCTGGTGGAACTCGCCGAGTACGCCATCGAGCGCGTCGAGCAGGCGATGGAGCAGGTCGATGACTCGAATGGCGAGATTGGCGGCATCGTTTGTCGCCTGGGCGAAATGCACCTCAAGGCTTGCACGATGGCCAGGCCGGATGCTGCGGCACTGGCGGAACGCCTGTTCCACCTGGCAACGACCTTGCCCTTTGGCTTGTGCAGCCTTGATGCCGCGACGTACAGCCAGGCCCTTGGCGAGCAGGGCCTGCAACGCTATCGCCAGCTGGCCAAAGCGGAGTGGGACAAGATCACGCCGCGCTCCGACGACAAAGTCTACGACGCCCGCCGGCTCACCATCACCCACATCATGGAGCGCCTGGCAGAAGCCAGTGGCGACATCGATGAACTGGTGGCGATCAAGGCCAGGGATCTTTCGTCCAGCTATCGCTACCTCGGTATTGCCCAAATCCTTGCCCAGGCGGGCCGGGTAGATGAGGCCCTGGAATGGGCGGAACGTGGCCTCAAGGCCTTTCCGGATCGCCCGCACGACGATCTGCGCGATTTTCTGGTGGCGATCTACCTCCAGCGCGGGCGCAATGACGAAGCCCTGCAGCTGACCTGGATTCAGTTCGATGAACGTCCCGGCCTGGCGCCCTTCAAAAAGCTGCACGATGTGGCCGGAAAGCTCGGCCTCTGGCCAGCGCAGCGCGAGCGGGCGTTGGCCCGGATTGCCGAGTTCACCGCCTGCCAGGTTGCGGCGACCAGTCGCTGGAAGCCCCAGCCTTCGGCGCCAAACCATTCCCTGCGAATCGCGATCGCCTTGTGGGAAGAGGACTGGGATGCGGCATGGACGGCAGTTCACCAGGGATCCTGCGAGCGTCACCTGCTGGTCACCCTCGCCGGCAAGCTGGAATCGACCCGACCGGAGGATGCCATCAGTCTTTACCGGCAAGTGGTTCCGATGATCGTGAATGAAACCAAGAACTCCGCCTATTACGAGGGTATCCAACTGATCCGCCAGATCGGCGCCTTGATGAAAACGCTGAATCGGTCCCGGCAATTCGCTGACTATCTGGCCGAGTTGCGGGTTCAGTTCAAGCCGAAGCGGAATTTCATCAAGCTGCTCGATGACCTTGCCCGCTCGACGGCAGCCGCCAAATGAGCCTGTTGACCGGGTGACGCATTCATGTGGTCTTGCGCTGGAGTGGACTGGATATAATGAAGCCCTATGTTCACCTTTTTCTCGTCCTTTGCGGCTCTCTATCGTCTGCGCTGGCGTAAGCCGGCTGCCTGACCGACCCATGGCGCCCGCGTGGGCGCGCGAGCCCCCCCCCCGCCTGCGTGTGACCCTGGCTTGCCCAGTGCGCAGGATAGCGGGCATCAAAGCCGGGACAGAAATGCGGCTTGTGATTAAAAGACAATAAAAACAACAGGATGCATAGAATATGCTGCTCATGATCGACAATTACGACTCTTTTACCTACAACCTCGTACAGTACTTTGGCGAACTGGGACAGGAAGTCAGGGTGTTCCGCAACGACGCCATCAGCGTGCCCGAGATCGCTCGCCTGAAGCCCGCCTTCCTGGTCATTTCTCCGGGCCCCTGCGCGCCAGCACAGGCAGGCATCTCGCTGGCGGCGATTCGCGAGTTTGCCGGCCGGATTCCCCTGCTCGGCGTCTGCCTCGGCCATCAGGCGATCGGCGAGGCTTTCGGCGGCCGCGTCGTCCATGCGCAGAAGCTGATGCACGGCAAGGTGTCGCCGGTGCATCACACTGACCTGGGGGTTTTCCGGGGCTTGCCCGAGCCATTGACCTGTACGCGTTACCATTCGCTCGCCGTCGAGCGCAAGTCCCTGCCGGCCTGCCTGGAAATCACCGCCTGGACCGACGACGGCGAGATCATGGGCCTGCGCCACCGGACCCTGGCCGTCGAAGGGGTTCAGTTCCACCCGGAATCGATCCTGACCGAGCGCGGCCACGACCTGTTGCAGAACTTCCTTGAGGAGCATATCAAATGAAACCCCAGGACGCCCTGGCGCGGGTGATCGAACACCGCGAGATTTTTCACGACGAGATGGTTTCGCTGATGCGCCAGATCATGGGCGGCGAGGTGACGCCGGTAATGATCGCGGCGATCATCACCGGGCTGCGCGTCAAGAAGGAAAGCATCGGTGAAATCTCGGCCGCGGCGCAGGTGATGCGCGAACTGTCGACCAAGGTGCACGTCGGCGTCCGCGCGCATCTGGTCGACACCTGCGGCACGGGTGGCGACGGCGCCCAGACCTTCAACATCTCGACGGCGGCGATGTTCGTCGCCGCGGCTGCCGGCGCGCGCGTCGCCAAGCATGGCGGCCGCTCGGTCTCTTCGCAATCGGGCAGCGCCGACGTGCTCGAAGCGCTCGGGGTCAACATCCACCTGTCACCGGAGGGGGTCGGCCGCAGCATCGATGAAGTCGGCATCGGCTTCATGTTTGCCCCCAATCACCACAGCGCCATGAAGCACGCCGCGCCGGTACGCCGCGAGCTCGGCGTGCGCACGCTGTTCAACATTCTCGGCCCGCTGACCAATCCGGCCAACGCCGCCAGCCAGGTGCTCGGCGTTTTTCATCCCGACCTGGTCGGCATCCAGGTGCGCGTCCTGCAGCGGCTGGGCAGCACGCACGCGCTGTCCGTTTTCGGCCGCGAAGGGCTCGACGAGATCTCGATCTCCGGCGAAACCCTGGTCGGCGAACTGAAGAACGGCCGCGTCGAGGAGTACACCCTGCACCCCGAACAGTTCAATCTGCCGGTGCACGATCCGCGCGTCCTGCGCGTGGCCAATGTCGAGGAATCGAAAGCCATGCTGCTCGCCGCGCTCGAAAACCGCAGCGGCGCCGCGCGTGACATCGTCGCCCTCAACGCCGGCGCCAGCATCTACGTCAGCGGACTTGCGCCCAGCCTCGCGGATGGCGTCGAGCAGGCCTTCGAAGGCATCGCTTCAGGTGCCGCTCGCGCCCGGCTCGACGACTTCATTGCCTTCACGCAGCGCTTTGCGACTTGACGCACCGCGTCGCCCGGGAGATCGTGATGACCCAGCCACGGCTTGAGAGACCCTTTGACGCCGCCTGCGGCCCGTTCGCAAGCCTGCAGGACGATGTCTTCGTAGACCTGGCGGCGCGGCAATGAGCGACATTCTCAAACGGATTCTGGCCGTCAAGCGTGAAGAAGTCCGCGCCGCACAGGCCGTCACGCCGCTCGTCGAGATCCGTGCGACGGCCGAGAGGCAACCGGCGCCGCGCGACTTTCTCGGCGCCCTGCGCCACCGGGTTGCCGCCGAGAAACCGGCCGTGATTGCCGAAATCAAGAAGGCGAGCCCGTCCCGGGGGGTATTGCGCTCGGACTTTCGGCCGGCCACCATCGCCGCCGGATACCAGCAACACGGCGCCGCGTGCCTGTCGGTGCTCACCGACCGCCAGTTCTTCCAGGGCGCGCCGGCCTATCTGGCAGCGGCGCGGGCGGCCTGCACCCTGCCAGTGCTGCGCAAGGATTTTCTGGTCGACGCCTATCAGGTGCATGAAGCCCGCGCCATGGACGCTGACGCCATCCTGCTCATCGCTGCCGCCCTCGACCTCGCGACCATGCGTGACTTCGAAGCCATCGCCGACAGTCTCGGCATGGCGGTGCTGGTCGAAGTGCACGATGGCCGTGAACTCGATCTCGCCCTGCAACTCCGCACGCCGCTGATCGGCATCAACAACCGCAACCTGAAGAGCTTCGAAGTCCGCCTGCAAACGACGCTCGAACTGCTGCCCTACCTGCCGGCCGACCGCACCGTCGTCACCGAAAGCGGCATTCTGGCGCGCGGCGACGTCGATCTGATGCGCGAGCACGGGGTGAACGCCTTCCTCGTCGGGGAAGCCTTCATGCGCGCCGCGGAACCCGGGGAGGCGCTGGCCGAGCTGTTCGCGTGACTTTCCGCGCGGCCGGGATTTGACAGCGGTGGCCACAGGCGACGGTCATTCGCTCGTCGGCGGGATCAGTGGCAGGCGCGGGAGGTGCGCTCGCCAGCACCTCTCTGATCATGCGTGCTGCGACCCGGAGAGCGGCGAAAGCGTCACCAGCGATCCTTCGCGCACCCAGCCACGGGGCAAAAAACTGCTTCGGGGCCAGAAAATGCGACGCATGTTGCAAAAACCCAACAACTACCGATTTCCCATCGGCGAAAGCGATCAGAGGCCTTGCTGCAGCAATCGGCGTTTGCCAGAATCGCCCCAACTTCTCGTTTCTTTATCGAGAGGTCCAGTTTGATGAAGCAGCCGCATCCGGCTTCGTCGATCTCAAACCTAGAGGAGATTCAAAATGCAAAAGAAACTCATCGCACTGGCAGTCGCCAGCCTGGCCTCGGGCGCTGCTTTCGCCCAGACCAATGTCACCATGTACGGTATCGCGGATGCCGGCTATGTCTATAGCCAGGGCGACGCAGCTGTTAGCGGCACCAACAAGTTCAGCGGCGTCCAGTCCGGCCTGCTGAGCGGTTCACGCCTCGGCTTCAAGGGCGAAGAAGCGCTGGGCAACGGCCTGAAAGCCATCTTCACCCTCGAATACTCGCTCAACATCGACAACAACTCGGGGATCGGCAACACCCAGGGCGGCGGCTTGAACGCTCGCCAGCAGTTCGTCGGGCTGTCCGGCGGCTTCGGTACCGTCGCGCTGGGTCGTCAGTATTCTCCGGGTTACATGGCAACGGTGAATAATGACCCGGCTGGCGGAGCTGCTTTTGAGCCGCAGTCGTTCATGACCGCCCAGGCTGGCAACACCATCACCCCGAACAGCGGTGCCCGCTGGGACAACGGCCTCACCTACACGACCCCGAACTGGGGCGGTTTCACCGGTAAGGCGATTTATTCCTTCGGTGAAACAAGCTCGGGGGCCAATGGGTTCAACGACAATTTTGTGTCGACCTCGGATAACGGCAAATGGGCCCTCGGTGCCAATTTCGCCACCGGCGCATTCAACCTCGACGCACTTTATCAAGTGCGTCAAAATGTCACCAATTTGTCTGGGGACGACATCAACGAATGGTACGTTGGTGGCAGCTTCGACCTCAAGTTTGTCAAGCTGATGGCCAGCTATCAGGACCAGGACGACAAGAACACCTTCAACAACGACAACAGCACCTGGACTCTTGGTGCGGTCGTCCCGCTCGGCAACTTTGGCATCCATCTGCAGTATGCCCAGACTGACTTTGACGGAGCGTGGGATGGCAATACCGACGGTGCCATGCTTGCGGGTACCTATGCCTTGTCGAAGCGCACGACTGCCTACGCCGGTTACGTCTGGGTCAAGAACGACAATAACAGCATGCCCATTGCTCCCGCCAGCCTTGGTGCCAGCATTGGTGCTGCGGGCGAGAGCAACAACACCTTCGTGGCTGGCGTGCGTCACGCATTCTAATCCGACCTTCGTTGTTCAGCTTGTCAAACGGGCGCTTCGGCGCCCGTTTTTTTTGAGCGGAAAACCGCTCACGCGAAATCTTCCGTCGCAGCGACCCCTCCCGTCGCAGTTCCAGCACTGGCTAAGTGGCCCCTGATTCAGGCCTAAGCCCCGCTGCTTCAATGGTGTGACAAAAATGCAACAAAGGCTTTCTGTACGGCGCCCATAAAGTTCATCAATGTTGCTCACCCCGCCGCTAGCTGCGACAATTCAGTCGTGAGTTTCCACGACTTTCCCCGCTGCAGCATGAAACCTGGTGGGAAGCAGCTTTTGGCTTCAACTTTTCGGACCTACAGGAGTGATTGACATGAACAAGAAAGTTATCGCGCTGGCCATTGCCGGTCTTGCTTCGGGTGCCGCCCTGGCCCAATCCAATGTGACCGTGTATGGTCTTGCCGACGTGGGCTACGTTTACAGCTCCGGTAGCGCTGGCCCAGGCCTGGGTACGAACAAGTTCAGCGGCCTCGCCGGTGGCGGCGTCACTGCCGGCAACCGTCTCGGATTCAAGGGTGAAGAAGCGCTGGGCAATGGCCTCAAGGCCGTATTCACCCTGGAGTACGGCCTGCAACTTGACGACAACTCGGGCATCGGCAACACCGGTGGGCTCGATGCGCGTCAGCAGTTCGTCGGACTCGCAACCCCATACGGCACCGTGGCACTCGGCCGCCAGTATGCTCCGGGCTTCAACGCAACGGCCAACAACGACGCGCTTGAAGCGACCGACATGGGCATCCAGTCGAGCCTCAGCGTCTATGCCGGCAATACGATCACCCCGAACAGCCCGGCCCGCTACGACAATTCGATTTCCTATACCAGCAACAACCTTTCCGGTTTTACGGTCAGCGCGATCTACGGCTTCGGCGAGAGCAATATTGGTGGGTATAACAACGCCAGCGTTTACGACAATAGCCAGTACGGTCTCGGTCTCAATTACGCCAATGGGCCGATCAACTTCGACGCCGTCTGGCAATCCCAGATTTCTGTCGCGATCCCGAACCCGATTCCGGGCGGCCCGGCCAAGGTGCCAGGCACCAGCGAGAGCATCAACGAGTGGTACCTCGGCGGCAGCTACGACTTCAAGGTGGTCAAGGTTTACGCCAGCTACCAGGGACTCGACAACAACAACAGAACCGGTACCGTTCTGGCGAGGCCTTACCGAAACGCCTTGGTCGCTGACAAGAATGACATCTGGACCGTCGGCGTGACCGTTCCGGTCTTCACCGCCGGCACCATCGGCCTGAGCTACGGCCAGTTGTCGACCGACAACAGCAACAATGTACCCGACGGCGACAGCTGGGGCTGGGGCGCAATGTACACGCACAACCTGTCGAAGCGCACCGCCCTTTATGCCGCTTACACCTATTTCGACAACGACCGCGGCTCGGCTCCCGTGCAAACCCAGGTCGCCGGTGGCGGCCTCGGCATCGGCGTCGCGGGTGAGAACAACTACACCTTCGGTACCGGCATCCGCCACAGCTTCTGATCCTCCTTGCCCGTTTCCCGATCAGCGGGCGCTTCGGCGCCCGTTGTCGCACCTGACCGGAGGCGGGAAAGGCAGCGGAATTACCGGCGTGAACCTGTTTACGCTTGCGCCAGGCAAGCGGACTGGATATACTGCGCGCCTTTCGAACTCCTCTACCAGCTTTTCATAGGGACAATCATTCATGGCCAATAGCGCACAAGCCCGCAAGCGTGCCCGTCAAGCCGTCAAGCAACACGCGCACAACGCCAGCCTGCGCTCCAGCCTGCGCACGGCAGTCAAACGCGTCAACAAGGCGATTGTGGCGGGCGACAAGGAAGCGGCCCAGAGCATCTACCTGCAGTCGGTGGCGGTGATCGACCGTATCGCCGACAAGAAAATCATCCACAAGAACAAGGCTGCACGCCACAAGAGCCGGCTGTCGGCCCATATCAAGGCGCTTGCCGCGGCCTAGTTCTGCGGCGCCGCTGGCCGCGGTTTGCCTTTACGACCTGGCAAACCGCGGCCAGCGGGACATGCCCGTCAAGGACGACCCCGTCAATGCTGCGAGTCCACTCCTCCCGGAGCATGAGCAGCGAGCGATGAGCGTTACAAGGTATAATTTCGCGGTCCGGGAACAATATTAGATCGTTCTAATATTACTATATTGACGGGGAATGCTATGGCCGCGGTAAAGATGGATATGGAACAGGCTCGTTTCAACATGATCGAGCAACAGATCCGCCCCTGGGAGGTGCTCGATCCCGAGGTGCTGGACATTCTGGGGGAGGTCCGGCGCGAGGACTTCGTTCCCGAGGCGCTCAGGGCGCTTGCCTTTGCCGACCTCGAGTTGCCGATCGGCAACGGACAGACCCTGCTGCAACCCAGGATCGAGGCGCGCATCCTGCAGGAGGTCGGACTCAGGAACACCGACATCGTGCTCGAAATCGGTACCGGCAGCGGCTACATGGCGGCCCTTCTGGCGGCCAAGGCGCAGTATGTGTATAGCGTCGAAATCGACCCGCAGCTGGCCGAGAAAGCGCGGCAGACCCTGCGCCAGACCGGCGTTGCCAATGTCAGCGTCGAAACCGGTGACGCCTCACAGGGCTGGCCGGCGCACGCACCGTACGACGTCATCGTCATCTCGGGTTCGCTGCCCGAACTGCCGGCAGCGCTTCTCCAGCAGCTCAGGATCGGCGGCCGCCTGGCGGTTTTCATCGGCGAGCCGCCGGTGATGGAAGCACGCCTGATCATCCGCACCGATGAGCAGGCCTTCAACACGATCAATCTCTTCGAAACCGTGGTCGCCGCGCTGACCAGCCGGAAGCGCCAGAGCTTCGTCTTCTGACTCCCGGCCCGGCCTTGCGGCAGGAGCTTGTCACCTCGACGGGGGGCGAGGCCTGGGCATGCGGGCTTAACCGGCCCTGAACCGCCCCCTGCAGGTCGTGAAAGTGAGTTAGCCTGATGCCCCTGAAATCGAGCGCCGGCCGCTGCAGCTTCGTGCTGGCGGCCCTTCTGTCTGCCGCGCCGGTCTTCGGTGCCGACCTGCTGCAGGTCTATCGCGACGCGCTAAGCTACGACGCCCAGTACGCCGCCGCGCGGGCGACTGCCGAAGCCGGTCGCGAGCGGCAGCCGCAGGCGCTGGCCGGTCTGCTGCCGACGATAGGCGCCAGCGGCAACACCTTCTGGAACGACACCCGCTACCAAAGCCAGCTCGGCGCAGCCCGGCAGACTTACGACAACCGCTACAACAGCAATACTTATGGCATCAACCTGACGCAGCCGCTGTTCCGCTGGCAGAATTTCGTCCAGTACGACCAGTCGAAGTTGCTGGTGATGCAGACCGAGGCCAACTTCGCGCAGGCCGGACAGGATCTGATCCTGCGCGTCGCCCAGGCCTACTTCGACGTCCTCTTGGCGATCGAGAACCTGCGTGCGGTGCAGGCCAACAGGACGGCGATCGCGCAGCAGCTCGAGCAGGCGAAGAAGAACTTCGAGGTCGGCACGGCAACGATCACCGACACCTACGAGTCGCAGTCGCGCTTCGACCTCGCGACAGCTCAGGAGATTGCCGCCGACAACGAACTCGAAGTCAGACGCTATGCCCTGCGCGTGCTGATCGGCAGGGATCCGGGCGAACTCAACCGTCTGCAACCGAAAGCGATCATGGCACCGCCGCAACCGGCCAGCATGGAGCCCTGGGTGGACGCCGCCGAACGCGACAGCTTCGTCGTGCAGGCCCAGCAGGCGGCTGCCGAAGCCGCGGCCAAAGCGGTCGAGATCAATCGTGCCGGCCATTATCCGACCCTCGACGTGGTCGCCAACTACGGCCAGAACAACGGCCCGGGGCAGCTGGGCGCCGGCTCGATCGACACGACGACCCAGCAGATCGGTCTGCAGGTGAACATCCCGATCTTTCAGGGGGGTGCGGTCAATTCACGGGTCCGCGAAGCAGCGGCGAGGCGAGACGCCGAGTTCGCCAGCCTCGACAATGTCAAACGCAACTCGGCGCTCACGGCGCGCCAGTCCTACCTCGGCGTGGTCAATGGCCTGGCCGAGATGCGGGCACTCGAAGCGGCGCTGGTGTCGAGTCTGAGCTCGCTCGAATCGAACCGGCTCGGTTACGAGGTCGGCGTGCGGATCAACATCGACGTCCTCAACGCGGAGAACCAGGTCTACGTGACCCGCCGCGACCTCGCCCGCGCGCGTTTCACCACCCTCCTCTCGCAGTTGCGCTTGCAGGCCGCCGTCGGCGCGCTCGGCGAAAGCGATATCGAGCGCATCAACGCCCTGCTGGAAGCGCCATGAGCTGGTCGATCAGCATCAGGGTACGGACCGTGGCGCCGCGGTGTACCTGGCTGAAGGTGAGGGCGGCGCGACGCATGCCGAGCAACTGCGGCCGGTCGCCGAGCAGCTCCGCCGCGACAAGCGCTGCGTCGGCCGCGTCAATCACTCGGCGCGCAGCGCCGCAGGCGATGGCATCGACACTCGCCTCGGCAAAATTGAAGCTGTGCGGCCCGACCAGGACCGGACAGCCGCAGGCCGCCGCCTCGATCAGATTCTGACCGCCGAAGGGGCGCAGCGTACCGCCGATCAGCGCCAGATCCGCGACGGCGTAATAAGCCGCCATCTCGCCCATGCTGTCGCCCAGCCAGACCTGCGTTGCCAGACTCGGCAGGTGACCCTCGCTTCGCCGGCAGCAAGTCAGGCGGCGCGCGGCGACGAGTTCCGCGACTTCGGCAAAACGTTGCGGGTGACGCGGCACAAGAACCAGCAGCAGGCCGGGACAAGCGAGCGCAGCGAAAGCGTCGAGAATCAGCGCTTCCTCGCCTTCACGAGTACTGGCGGCGAGCCAGACCGGGCGGTGGCTCAGCGCCTGTCGCCAGAAGGCTCCC
Source organism: Candidatus Accumulibacter jenkinsii (assembly GCA_036625225.1). Taxonomy (GTDB): domain Bacteria; phylum Pseudomonadota; class Gammaproteobacteria; order Burkholderiales; family Rhodocyclaceae; genus Accumulibacter; species Accumulibacter jenkinsii. Next base: position 311,936 of record JAZKUF010000004.1, read on the forward strand.
TGCTGCAGCTTTTCTGCTGCCGGCGTCGCGTCGAATTTGAGGTTGCCGCAGATGCTGATGGCGCACGCGCCGAGCTGCTGCAGACGCTCGCCATCCGCCGCCGTCTGCGCGGCGATAGCGCTCAGCGAGGCCAGCGCCGGACCGATCAGGTGCTGCAGTCGACGGTAGCCCCGCTGCGAACGAACCGACAGGCGGGCGTTGATCAAAGCCACCGGCAGCCGGCGGCGGCGGGCAGCGTCAAGCAGGTTGGGCCACAATTCGGTCTCCATCAGGAGGCCGATCTGCGGCCGGAAGTGATCGAGAAAGCGCCCCGCGGTCGCCGGCAGATCGTAGGGCAGGTAAGCCTGCGTCAGCCGTCCGGGATGGCGCTCGATGAGCGCGCGACCGGTCGCGCGACCGGTCGGCGTCATGTGCGTCAGAAGCAGCGCGTGGCCAGGGTAGCGCTCGAGCAAGGCGGCGATCAGCGGCTCGGCAGCACGCGTTTCGCCGACCGAAACGGCGTGCAGCCAGATCAGCGGTGCCGTCGGGCGCGGCGCGTAGAAACCGTGCCGCTCGCCCAGGTGGTGCAGGTATTCCGGTTGCCGGCGCGCCCGCCACAAGAGACGCAACCAGATCAGCGGCATGGCGAGCGTAAAGAGCAGCGAGTAGACGGCCCGCGCCATCAGCGCAGCGCCTGTTCGGCGACCCGCAGCACCTCGGCGACCAGGGGTGGGGCACCGACGCCGCCGAGATTGCGCACGAAGCCGATGCCGTAGACGCCGGTCAGCGCCGGGTCGGTCGCCACGTAGACGGCGATCGTCGGCACGCGCAAGGCCGCAGCCAGATGCACGAGACCGGTGTCGACACCGATCGCGAGGCTCGCCCGGGCCAGCAGCGCAGCCACCTGCGGCAGTTGCAGCGGCGGCGCGACGACGGCGCCGGCAACCGCCGCCGCGATCCGTTCGGCCCGCTCTCGTTCGCGTGCGCTGCCGGCCGGCAGAACGGGCCGCAGGCCCTCTTCGAGCAGCGCCTCGGCGAGCGCGCACCAGTACCTTTCCGGCCACAGTTTGTCGTCACGGCTGGTCGCCGTCAGGAGCACTGCCAGGCGTTCGCCAGCGAGCCAGCGGCGATCGATGGTCGGCGCCACGATGCCGTAGTCGAGCGGCAGGTCGACGGCGTAATCGAACGCGGCGGCGGCGAGCCAGCGGTTGCGCTGCACCGCATGCACATTGCGCGGGATGACGAAGGTCGCGTCGTAGAAGCGGGCCGCGAGCGGTTCGCGCGCCACCTCGGCCGCGTAGCCGAGACGCCGGCCCTGCGCCTGGCGTGCGATCAGGGCGCTCTTCAGCAAGCCTTGCGTGTCGAGCACTGCGTCATAGCGCGTGGCGGCGATGCGGCGCCGGAAGTCACCGATTTCGCGCCAGGTGGCGAGGCTGCCGAGGTGCCGGCGCCAACGCCGGATGGCCACCGGAATCACCTGACCGACCGCGTAATGCAGGCGTGGCAGGTCGGCAAAGCCTTCCTCGACACACCAGTCGATCTGCGCTTCGGGAAAGATCAGCCGGAGATCACTGACCACCGGCAGGTTGTGAATGACATCACCGAGCGACGATGTTTTTACCAGTAGGATGCGCATCGTCGGATCAGAATCGAGAAGAGGGGTAGTGATCGGATAAGGCCGCATTATAATGCTGCCTCCCGCGATTCTTTCCCGGCCAATACGCCGTGTCTGGAGACATTCTGAATGCATTCCCCCGTGATTCGCCCGGTGATTCTCTGCGGAGGTTCCGGAACCCGTTTGTGGCCGCTCTCGCGAACCCATTACCCGAAGCAGTTTCTTCGCCTGGTCGATGATCTGTCCCTGCTCCAGAACACCCTGCGACGACTCGATGGGCTGCCGGGGCTCGGCAAGACGATCGCGGTGGCCAACGAACACCATCGCTTCCTGGTCGCCGAGCAGTTCCTCGAGATCGGACTCACGGCCGACATCCTGCTCGAACCGGCCGCCCGCAACACGGCGCCAGCGGTCGCCGCGGCCGCTTTGCAGACGGTCAGCGAAACCGGCGGGCAAACCTCTGCCCTGCTGCTGGTCCTTCCCTCCGACCACGTGATCAGCAATGTGGCGGCTTTTCAGGCAGCGGTCCTGGCGGCCGTGCCGCACGCCGAAGCGGGTGCACTGGTCACCTTTGGCGTGCAGGCCGATCGCCCGGAAACCGGCTACGGCTATATTCGGCGCGGCGAGCCGCTGGCCGATGGCTACCACCTCGACCGCTTCGTCGAGAAGCCGGATCCCGAGACCGCACAAACCTACCTCGATTCCGGTGAGTACTACTGGAACAGCGGCATGTTCCTTTTCCGCGCCGACAGTTACCTCGCGGCACTCGAACGTTTCGCTCCCGGCATTGGCGAGTGCGTGGCGAGGGCAGTCACGGCGGCGCGGCGCGATCTCGATTTTCTGCGCCTCGATGCGCTCGCTTTCGCCGAGAGTCCTGCCATCTCGATCGACTACGCGGTGATGGAGAAGACCGACCGCGGTGTCGTGATTCCGCTCGCTGCCGGCTGGAACGACATTGGCGCCTGGGACGCGCTGTCGACCATCCGACCGGCCGACGGCAACAGCAATACGCAGCGTGGCGACGTGCTGAGCATCGACACCCTCAATTCCGTCCTCTTCTCGGAAGGCCGCTTGCTCGCCACGGTCGGCGTCCGGGATCTGATCGTCATCGCCACGCCGGACGCGGTGCTCGTCGCCGACAAGGCGAAAGCCCAGGAAGTCAAGGGGCTGGTCGAGGAGTTGAAGCGCTGCGCCCGTTCCGAAACCGAATTCAGGCACATCGTCCATCGCCCCTGGGGCAGCTACGAAGGCCTCGCGCACGGCCCGCGCTATCAGGTCAAACGCATCCTGGTCAAGCCGGGGTCCAGTCTCAGCCTGCAGAAGCACCATCATCGCGCCGAACACTGGGTGGTCGTCAAGGGCACTGCGGTGATCGTTCGCGGCGACGAATCGCTGCTGCTTTCCGAGAACGAGTCGACCTACATTCCGCTCGGCGTCGTGCATCGCCTCGAGAACCCCGGCAAGATCGATCTCGAAATCGTCGAGGTCCAGTCCGGCAGCTACCTCGGAGAGGACGATATCGTTCGCCTCGAAGACAGCTACGGCCGCTGAGCTGCACGTGCCGGACCGGCCTGGCCGGCTTCATGCCTCGCCGGTTGAAGGCGTCGCCGGCTTTCTCCCCAGAACCTGACTGAAAGGTCTTCCCCATGATTTTGGTCACCGGCGGCGCCGGCTTCATCGGCGCCAACTTTGTTCTGGACTGGCTCGCACAGAGCGACGAAGCCCTCATCAACCTCGACAAGCTGACCTATGCCGGTAATCGCGAAAACCTCGCCGCGCTGGCCGGTGATCCGCGGCACCTCTTCGTGCAGGGCGACATCGGCGACCGCGACCTGACGAGCCACCTGCTCGCCCGGCACCAGCCGCGCGCGGTCATCAACTTCGCCGCCGAATCGCACGTCGATCGCTCGATCCATGGTCCGGAGGACTTCATCCAGACCAATATCGTCGGCACCTTCCACCTGCTCGAAGCGGTGCGCGAATACTGGAGCCGGCTGCCCGACGAGAACCGACAGGCGTTTCGTTTCCTGCACGTCTCGACCGACGAAGTTTACGGTTCGCTGACCCGTGAAGATCCCGCGTTCTGCGAAACCCACCGTTACGAACCCAACAGCCCCTACTCGGCGAGCAAGGCGGCGAGCGACCATCTGGTGCGCGCCTACCACCACACCTATGGCCTGCCGGTACTGACCACCAACTGCTCGAACAACTACGGCCCCTACCACTTTCCCGAGAAGCTGATCCCGCTGATGATCGTCAATGCCCTGGCCGGCAAGCCCCTGCCGGTCTATGGCGACGGCCAGCAGATTCGCGACTGGCTTTACGTCGCAGACCACTGCAGCGCCATCCGGCGGGTCCTCGCCGCCGGCCGGACGGGAGAAACCTACAACATCGGCGGCTGGAACGAAAAACCCAATCTCGAGATCGTGCACACGGTCTGCGCCCTGCTCGACGAACTGCGCCCGCGGGCCGACGGCAAACCCTACCGCGAACAGATCAGCTACGTCGCCGATCGGCCCGGCCACGATCGGCGTTACGCGATCGACGCCCGCAAGATCGAACGGGAACTCGGCTGGAAACCCGCCGAAACCTTCGCCACCGGCATCCGCAAGACCGTCCTCTGGTATCTCGCCCATCAGGACTGGGTGAGCCATGTCCAGTCCGGCGCCTATCGCGACTGGGTGGAGAAGCACTACGGCGGCAGCGAGGCATGAGGATCCTGCTCTTCGGCAAGCGCGGACAGGTCGGCTGGGAGCTGCAGCGCAGCCTGGCGCCGCTCGGCGAGGTCATCGCTCTCGACAGCGAAGGTCAGGGCAGCCTGTGCGGCGATTTCACCGATCTCGCCGGCCTCGCGGCGTGCGTGCGTGCGGTCGCCCCGGACATCATCGTGAACGCCGCCGCCCACACCGCGGTCGACCGGGCAGAGTCGGAGCCTGAACTCGCGCGGACGATCAACGCGCTGGCGCCCGGCGTCCTGGCCGACGAAGCCGGCCGGCTGGGTGCCTGGCTGATCCATTACTCGACCGACTATGTCTTTGACGGCAGCGGCGAAACGCCCTGGCACGAGAATGATCCGACCGGACCGCTCGGCACCTATGGGCGGACCAAGCTCGAAGGCGAGCAAGGGGTCGCCTCTTGCCCGAAGCATCTGATCTTTCGCACCAGCTGGGTCTATGCGGCGCGCGGCCACAACTTTGCCCGTACCATGCTGCGCCTGGCCTGCGAGCGCGATCAGCTGAGGGTGGTCGAGGACCAGATCGGTGCGCCGACCGGCGCCGAACTGCTGGCCGATGTCACCGCGCACGCGCTGAGCAAGGTGCAGCAGCAAGCGGGTCTCGCCGGCCTTTACCATCTGGCGGCGGCGGGCGAAACCAGCTGGCTCGGCTACGCCCGGCACGTCATCGCCCACGCCCGCCAGGCCGGCCAGGCGATCCGCGTTGCTCCGACGGCGATTGAAGGGGTGCCGAGCAGCGCCTACCCCTTGCCAGCCCCGCGCCCGAACAACTCGCGCCTGGCGACCGGCAAGTTGCAGGCGGCCTTCGGCATCACCCTGCCGGCCTGGCAGACCGGGGTGGACCGGATGCTCGAAGAAGTGCTCGGGCAGTAAGACAAACGTCATGGCGCGCCGGCGAAGCGGCGAGCGGCGCGACACGCCCAGCGAAAATGGTGCGATGATAGGCGGCTTCTGACAACCGACGACGGGAGAGCGGGATGCTCTGGTGGCTCGCATACATCGCGCTGGGGCTGTTCACCGGTTTCTTCGCCGGTATGCTCGGCATTGGCGGCGGACTCGTCATGGTGCCGGCGCTGACCCTGCTGTTTACCGCCCAGGCGGGATTTCCGGCCACCGAGGTGCTGCATCTCGCGCTCGGCACATCGATGGCGACCATCCTGTTCACCGCGTTCGCCAGCCTGCGCGAGCACCATCGCCACCAGGCCGTTCTCTGGCCCGTGGTCTTCCAGATCACGCCGGGAATTCTTCTCGGAACAGTCCTCGGCACGCTCCTGGCTTCCAACGTTCCAACGCGGCCACTGGCGGTGTTCTTCGCCGTTTTCGTCTGCCTCGTCGCGCTCCAGATGATCCTCAACCTTAAGCCGAGCGCGACGCGGGAGTTGCCGGGCAGCAGCGGCGTCCTGGCGGTCGGCACCGGCATCGGCGCCGTCTCGGCGCTGGTGGCCATCGGCGGCGGGGCGATGACGGTGCCTTTCCTGACCTGGTGCAACGTCCGCGTGCAACAGGCCATTGGCACCTCGGCGGCGGTCGGCTTTCCGATTGCCATCGGCGGTTCACTGGGCTATCTCTTCAACGGCTGGGAGCACCCCGGCTTGCCACCGTGGAGCCTCGGCTACATCTATCTGCCGGCGCTCGCCTGGCTGGTGCCGACGAGCATGCTGACCGCACCGTTCGGGGCGAAGATGGCGCACCGCTTGCCGGTAGCCACCCTGAAACGCCTGTTCGCCGGCCTCCTCGTGGTGCTCGCCGGCAAGATGTTGTGGGGTCTCTTCGCCTGAGGCAGGCGATCAGCGACCACGGAATCTCGGCTGGCGCTTGCCGACGAAAGCCGCCAGACCTTCACGGTAATCCTCGCTTTCGAGGAAAGCAAAAGAGGCCCGCAACTCTTCGTCACTGAGCGGCGTATCGTGCTGCAAGCGGCGTATCCACTGCTTGTGCCAGGTCGCCACGAGCGGCGCGCCGGCACAGATGCGACGGGCGCTGGCGCCGGCTTCGGCGACCACTTCGGGGTCAGCGACGACGCGGTTCACGAGACCCTTGGCGAGCGCTTCCGGTGCCCCGACGATGCGGCCTTCGAGCAGCAGTTCGAGCACCGTCGCCCGCCCGGCAAGCCGCAACAGGCCTTCCATCTCGCCCGGGTACATCGAAAACCCCAGTTTATTGATGGGCACACCAAAGCGCGCCGACTCGCCGGCGATCCGCAGGTCACACTGTGCGGCGACCTCAAGGCCGCCACCGATGCACGCGCCCTCGATCAATGCGATGGTCGGATGGCGGCAGTCGAAGATCGCCTGCAAGGCGGCGCTGACCTCGGCATGATAGGCGAGCGCATGCTCGAGCGTGTCGCGGCGGCTCAGAAACTCCTCGATGTCGCCGCCGGCAGCAAAGGCCTGCCTGCCGTCGCCGCGCAGGACGACGCAGCGCACCGCAGCGTCGGCGGACAGTCCGCACAGCACGCTGGCCAGTTGCTGCCACATGGCAAAGTCGATCGCGTTGAGTTTGCCCGGATTCGACAGGGTGACCGTGGCGATTGCCCCTTCACGCGTGCAAAAGACGCTGCCGCTCATGACACCGCGCTGTGCCTGGCCGGGCTCCTGGCGAGCGCCTGCCGGCCGGCCAGGATGTGGTCGTGCATGGTGGTCTGCGCGCGTAGCGCATCGCCGGCCTTGATCGCTTCGAGGATCGCCGCATGTTCGGCAAGGGACTGCTGCAGGCGGCCATCGATGGTCAGCGAAAACATGCGGGTCAGCTTGAGGACCTTGCGCAGATCCTGTATCACCTGCCGCAGCCAGCGGTTTTCGGACATCTCCTGGATACGGAAGTGGAACTCCTGATTGGCCTCGAAAAAACGCTCGACCTGGTGGCTCGCGGCGAAGCGCTGCAGCTGCCCGTGGATCGTCTCCAGCGTGGCGATCTGCTCGGGCTGCACCCGCCTTGTCGCTTCCAGCGCGCAACGGCCTTCGAGCATCGCCATCAGCGGGAAGATCTCGTCGAGATCCTGCTCCGAGATTTCGGTCACGAAGCAGCCGCGGCGTGGCTTCAGGGTTACCAGCCCTTCCGCGGCAAGCACCTTGAGCGCTTCACGCAGGGGAGTACGGCTGATGCCGTAATCGATCGTCAACAGTTGCTCGTCGATCCGATCCCCCGGCTGCAGTTCATGCGAAAAAATCCGCTGCCGCAGTCTTTCAGCGACTTCCTGGTAGAGGGCTGTCTGGGCGATACGACTCGAAAGCATGAGATCTTTTTCGTCGTAAGGCTCAGGGTCGCCAAGGGACCTTGCTTTCATAATTATGGATACAGTATTATTCACGGGGCGGGGTGTCAAGCGTTAAAATCGGCTGCACGAAGCAGCGCGACCCTGAGCATCAGGGCTTCTGCGTCGCCAGGCGGAAGTGCCGCCTCAATCCACAGATTTCTTGAAAGGTTCCGTCATGTCCAACGCGAACAAAGCTCCATTAGCGGATTCTGCAAATCTCGACGCCTGGAAGAAGGTCGCCGGCAAATCGGCACCGGCGGGCAATGTCGAAGCGCTCAATTGGGTCACCCCGGAAGGCATCGTCGTCAAGCCGCTGTACACCAAGGCCGATGTCGCCGATCTGGAGTACACCGACACGCTTCCCGGCCTCGCGCCTTTCGTCCGCGGTCCGCAGGCAACGATGTATGCGGTGCGTCCGTGGACCATTCGCCAGTATGCCGGCTTCTCCACCGCCGAAGCCTCGAATGCGTTCTATCGCAAGGCGCTCGCCGCCGGCGGACAGGGCGTCTCGGTGGCCTTCGACCTCGCCACCCACCGCGGTTACGACTCCGATCATCCGCGCGTCACCGGCGACGTCGGCAAGGCCGGCGTCGCGATCGATTCGGTCGAAGACATGAAAATCCTCTTCGACGGCATCCCGCTCGACAAGGTCTCGGTGTCGATGACCATGAATGGCGCCGTGCTGCCGATCCTCGCCGGCTACATCGTGGCCGCCGAAGAGCAGGGTGTCTCGCAGGACAAACTCTCGGGAACGATCCAGAACGACATCCTCAAGGAGTTCATGGTCCGCAACACCTATATCTATCCGCCGAAGCCGTCGATGAAGATCATCGCCGACATCATCGGCTACACCGCCAACCATATGCCGAAGTTCAACTCGATCTCGATTTCGGGTTATCACATGCAGGAAGCCGGCGCCACGCAGGCGCTCGAACTCGCGTTCACGCTGGCCGACGGTCGCGAGTACGTGAAGACGGCGATCGCCTCCGGCCTCGATGTCGACTTCTTTGCCGGCCGGCTCTCCTTCTTCTTTGCCATCGGCATGAATTTCTATCTCGAAGTGGCCAAGCTGCGCGCTGCCCGCCTGCTGTGGTGGAAGATCATGCAGGAGTTCTCGCCGAAAAACCCGAAGTCGATGATGCTGCGCACCCACTGCCAGACTTCCGGCTGGTCGCTGACCGAACAGGATCCCTACAACAACGTCGTGCGCACGACGATCGAAGCGATGGCGGCCGTTTTCGGCGGCACCCAGTCGCTGCACACCAACGCCCTCGATGAAGCGATCGCCCTGCCGACCGAGTTTTCGTCGCGCATCGCCCGCAACACGCAGCTGGTGATCCAGGAAGAGACGCACATCACCAGCGTCATCGACCCCTGGGCAGGTTCGTACATGATGGAGAAGCTGACGCAGGATCTGGTCGACGAAGCCTGGAAGATCATCGAAGAGGTCGAGAGCATGGGCGGCATGACGCACGCCGTCGAATCGGGCTGGGCCAAGATGAAGATCGAGGGCTGTGCTGCCGACAAGCAGGCGCGCATCGACTCCGGCAAGGACGTGATCGTCGGCGTGAACAAGTACAAGCTGGCCAGAGAGGATGCAATCGACATCCGCGACATCGACAACAACGCCGTCCGCGACTCGCAGATTGCGCGCCTGAAGACCGTCCGCGAAGGCCGTGACAGCGACCAGGTCAACGCCGCGCTGAGTGAGCTGACCCATTGCGCCGAAACCGGCGAAGGCAATCTGCTCGACTGCGCGGTGCGGGCGATGCGCCTGCGCGCCACAGTGGGCGAAGTCTCCGACGCCATGGAAAAAATCTTCGGCCGCTTCCGCGCCACGCAGCAGACCGTCTCCGGCGTCTATGGCGCCGTCCTCGATGGCATGGCGAGCTGGGAAACGCTCAAGGCCGAGATCGTCCGCTTCAATGACGACGAAGGCCGCCGGCCACGGATCATGATCGCCAAGCTTGGCCAGGACGGTCACGACCGGGGTGCAAAAGTGGTCGCCACCGCTTTTGCCGACCTCGGTTTCGACATCGACGTCGGTCCGCTCTTCCAGACCCCCGAGGAAGCCGCTCGCCTCGCGATCGAGAACGACGTCCATGCGGTCGGCGTTTCCTCGCTCGCAGCCGGCCACAAGACGCTGCTGCCGGCGCTGGTCCAGGCGCTCAAGGATCAGGGCGCGGACGACATCATCGTCTTCGCCGGCGGCGTCATCCCGGCGCAGGACTATGACTTCCTGTTCCAGGCGGGCGCCAAGGCCATCTTTGGCCCCGGCACCCGGATCGAGGATTCGGCGATGACCGTCCTCGCGGAGATTCGCAAGGCACGCGCCCTGGCCACGGCCTGAACGCGGCTCGCCTCACCCCCGCGCACCGACATGACCAACCCGACCACCGGCAGCCTGACGGCTGCCGACCAGCATCTCGTCGACGGCGTCCTGGCCGGCCGCCGACGGGCGCTGGCCAAGACCATCACCCTCGTCGAATCCACCCATGGCGATCACCAGCGGCGCGCCCGGCAGGTGTTGACCACGCTCCTGCCACACACCGGACGAACCATTCGGGTGGGCATTTCGGGGTCGCCGGGTGCCGGCAAGTCGACCTTCATCGAATCGCTCGGACTCTATCTGATCGACGCCGGCCGGCGGGTGGCCGTGCTCGCCGTTGACCCTTCGTCCTCGGTGTCAGGAGGTTCGATTCTCGGCGACAAGACGCGCATGGAACTGCTCTGTCAGCGCGACCAGGCATTCATCCGGCCCAGCCCGTCGTCGGGTTCGCTCGGTGGCGTCGCCGACAAGACGCGCGAAGCGATGCTCGTCTGCGAAGCCGCCGGTTTCGACGTGATCATCGTCGAAACGGTCGGCGTCGGACAATCCGAGATCGCAGTCGCCGGCATGGTCGATGTTTTCGTCCTCCTGCAGCTGCCGAACGCTGGCGACGATCTGCAGGCGATCAAGAAGGGAATCGTCGAGATGGCCGACCTGATCGTCTTCAACAAGGCCGACATCGACGAACGTGCCGCCGCTTTTGCCCGCGGGCAGATGCGCGCCGCATTGACCATGCTGCGCAGCGCGAGTCCGAACTGGCGGCCGCCGGTGCTGACCGTCAGTGCATTGACCAGGAGCGGCATCGCCGAGTTCTGGACCGAAATCGAACGTTACCGGAGCACCCTTGGCGCCTCCGGCGAATTCGACGAAAAGCGCCGCCGGCAGGCCGTGGACTGGATGTGGAATCTGATCGATTCCGGTCTGCGCCGCCATTTCCGGGCGCATGCAGCGGTGCGCTCGGCACTGCCGGAACTGTCACGCGACGTCGCCGAAGGGCGCACGACGCCGGGGGCGGCAGCCTCACGACTGCTGACCTGTCTGAAGCACTGATTGCAGGAACCGGAATCCTCCGCCTTGTTTGAGTAGTTCTGATTGACGCGACCGTTAGGGAGAAGAAGGTATGCACGACATCATTCGCCAGCTTGCAGAAAAGCGTGCGGCGGCCTGTCTGGGTGGTGGCCAGAAACGCATTGACAGCCAGCACAGCAAGGGCAAACTGGCTGCCCGCGAGCGCATCGAGCTACTGCTCGATTCCGGCTCTTTCGAAGAGTGGGACATGTTCAAGGAACACCGCTGCAACGACTTCGGCATGGCCGAACAGTCGGTCCCGGGCGACGGTGTGGTCATCGGCTGCGGCACCATCAACGGCCGCCTGATGTTCGTCTTCTCGCAGGATTTCACCGTCTTCGGCGGCTCGCTGTCGGAGGCACATGCCGAAAAGATCTGCAAGGTGATGGACCATGCGATCAAGGTCGGCGCGCCGGTGATCGGCCTCAACGATTCGGGCGGTGCGCGCATCCAGGAAGGGGTCGCTTCGCTCGCCGGTTACGCCGACGTCTTCCAGCGCAACGTCCTCGCCTCGGGCGTGGTGCCGCAGATTTCGCTGATCATGGGGCCCTGTGCCGGCGGCGCGGTCTATAGCCCGTCGATGACCGACTTCATCTTCATGGTCAAGGATTCGTCCTACATGTTCGTCACCGGCCCGGAGGTGGTCAAGACGGTGACCCACGAGGACGTCACCGCCGAAGAACTCGGCGGCGCGGTCACCCACACCAGCAAGTCCGGGGTGGCCGACCTCGCTTTCGAGAACGACGTCGAAGCCCTGATGATGGTGCGCCGCTTCATCAGCTTCCTGCCGTCGAACAACCGCGAGAAGCCGCCGCGCCTGCCCTCGCAGGATCCCGCCGACCGCCTCGATTTCTCGCTCGACACGCTGGTCCCCGACAACGCCAACAAGCCGTACAACATCAAGGAACTGATCATCAAGGTCGCCGATGACGGCGACTTCTTCGAACTGCAACGCGAATACGCGAAGAACATCGTGATCGGTTTCGCGCGCATGGATGGCTCGACGGTCGGCATCGTCGCCAACCAGCCGCTGGTCCTTGCCGGCTGTCTGGATATCAAGAGCTCGATCAAGGCCGCCCGCTTCGTCCGCTACTGCGACGCGTTCAACATCCCGGTGGTCACCTTCGTCGACGTCCCCGGCTTCATGCCCGGCACCGCCCAGGAGTACGGCGGCATCATCAAGCACGGCGCCAAGCTGCTCTATGCCTACGCCGAGTGCACGGTGCCGAAGATCACCGTCATCACCCGCAAGGCCTACGGCGGCGCCTACGACGTCATGGCTTCCAAGCACCTGCGCGGTGACGTGAACTTCGCCTGGCCATCGGCCGAAATCGCGGTCATGGGTCCGAAGGGCGCGGTCGAGATCATTTTCCGCGAGGAGAAGGGTGACCCGGCCAAACTCGCCGCCCGCGAGGCCGAGTACAAGGCCAAGTTTGCCAACCCCTTTGTTGCCGGCGCGCGCGGCTTCATCGACGACGTGATCATGCCCAACGAGACCCGCAAGCGCATCTGCCGATCGCTCGCGATGTTGCGCAACAAGCAACTGGAAAACCCGTGGCGCAAGCACGGCAACATTCCGCTTTGATCCACGGGGAGAAATAGAGATGTTCAAGAAAATTCTGATCGCCAACCGGGGCGAGATCGCCTGCCGGGTGATGAAGTCCGCGAAGAAAATGGGCATTCAGACGGTCGCCGTCCATTCCGAAGCCGACAAGGACTCGATGCATGTCCTGATGGCCGACGAGGCGGTGTGTATCGGTCCGGCAGCGTCCAAGGAATCGTATCTGGTGATCGACAAGATCATCGCCGCCTGCCGGCAGACCGGCGCCGAAGCCGTGCACCCCGGCTACGGCTTCCTCTCCGAGAACGAGGAGTTCTCGCGCCGCCTCGAAGAAAACGGCATCATCTTCATCGGACCCAAGCACTATTCGGTGGCCGCGATGGGCGACAAGATCGCCTCCAAGAAGCTGGCGATGGAAGCCAGGGTCAATACCATTCCCGGCTATAACGCCGAGATCACCGACGCCGCGGCGGCGGTGCAGATTGCCCGGGACATCGGTTACCCGGTCATGATCAAGGCCTCGGCCGGTGGGGGTGGCAAGGGCCTGCGCGTTGCCTTCAACGACAAGGAAGCCTTTGAGGGCTTTGAGGCCTGCCGCAACGAAGCCCGCAACAGCTTTGGCGACGACCGCGTGTTCATCGAGAAATTCGTCGAAGGGCCGCATCACATCGAGATCCAGGTGATCGCCGACTCGTTCGGCAACACCGTCTACCTGCTCGAACGGGAGTGTTCGATCCAGCGTCGGCACCAGAAGGTGCTCGAGGAAGCGCCGTCGCCGTTCATCGACGACAGCATTCGCCGGGCGATGGGTGAACAGGCGGTGGCGCTCGCCAAAGCGGTGAACTATCAAAGCGCGGGCACCGTCGAGTTCGTCGTCGGCTCAGACAAGTCGTTCTACTTTCTCGAAATGAACACCCGCCTGCAGGTCGAACACCCGGTCACCGAAATGATCACCGGCGTCGATCTCGTCGAACTGATGATCCGCGTCGCGGCCGGCGAAAAACTGCCGTTCACCCAGGACGACATCAAACCCAACGGCTGGGCGATCGAGTGCCGGATCAACGCCGAAGATCCCTTCCGCGGCTTCCTGCCGTCGGTCGGCCGACTGGTCAAATATCGGCCACCGGCGACCAGCGACGGCCAGGTGCGGGTCGACACCGGCGTCTTCGAAGGCGGCGAGATTTCGATGTATTACGACTCGATGATCGCCAAGCTGATCTGCCACGGCGCCACCCGCGAGCAGGCGATCGGCCGCATGCGCGACGCGCTCAACGCTTTCGTGATTCGCGGCATCGACTCGAACATTCCCTTCCAGGCAGCGCTGATGCAGAATCCGCGCTTCCTCTCCGGAATCTTCACCACCTCGTTCATCGCCGACGAGTTCCCGAACGGTTTCGTGGCCGCCGACGTGGTGCATGACGACCCCGGGCTGCTGGCCGCGGTCGCCGCTTTCGGTCGCCGGCGCTACATCGATCGCGCGGTCCAGGTCAGCGGCCAGATGGCGGGTCACCAGCGCCAGGTGGGCAGCGAGTGGGTGGTCCAGATGGAAGGCAAGGATTACGCAGTCGTCGTCACGCCGATCCCCGGCGGCTACTCGGTGACCTACGGCAACGATCGCTACGACCTCGTTTCCAACTGGCGCTTCGGCGAACTCGTCTTTCAGGGCACCTGCAACGGTGCACCGCTCTGCCTGCAGCTCGAGCGGATCGGGCTGCTCTATCGCGTCGTGCATTTCGGCAAGCAGGTCAAGGCCACTGTGATGACCGCCAAGGCCGCGCGCATGCTCGCGCTGATGCCGAAAAAGGTGCCGCCGGATCTCTCGAAGTTCCTGCTTTCGCCGATGCCGGGCCTGCTGCGTGAAGTGGCGGTCGAAGCGGGCCAGGAGGTCGCCGCCGGCGAGAAACTCGCGGTCATCGAGGCGATGAAGATGGAGAACGTCCTCAAGGCCGAGCGCGACTGCAAGGTCAAGAAGGTCGTCGCCATCGCCGGCGAAAGCCTCTCGGTAGACCAGGTGATCATCGAGTTCGAATAAGGCCCGGCGAAACCCACCAGTGCCTGCATATGGTCAACCCAGCCCGCCGCCAGGCGGGCTTTTTTCATTCCCGTCCGGGGCACGGAAGGGCGACTGAACGATGCTCCTCGTGCGGCGCTTCTACCCCCTGGCAGCGTTTCTCGGCGGCTTCATCTGGGACGCCCTGACGCTCGGCCAGAAAGTCAGGGTCGCCGACTTCTGGCGCCTCGGCTTGTTCCTGCTCGGCGCCGCACTGCTGACCCTCTTCCTCGCCCATCGTCAGGCGCGAGAGCTCAGCGCACCGACCGCCGGAGAGCACTGGCGAGGCCGCCTTGCCGAACTCGTCTGGCTGGCGCCCTACCTGCTGCTCCAGTTCTTCTTTGGCGGCATCTTCTCGGCACTCTTCATTCTCTACTTCAAGAGTTCGGGGCATCTCGGAACCTGGCTGACGACCGCGCTGCTCGGCATTCTGCTGGTCGGCAACGAGTTTGCCGGACAACATCTCGGACGCCGCTTCACCCTGATCTGGGCGCTGTTCGCGCTCAATGCCATCCTGCTCTGCAATTTCGCCCTGCCGCACGCGGTCGGCAGCCTGAACCCGAACTGGTTCTACGTCTCGACCGCGGCCGGCGTCATCCTCGCCCACGGCCTGCGCGGGCTGGCACCCGGGCGACCGGGCCGGATCCTTCCTGCCTGGGGACTCGCCGGCGCGCTGCTGCTCGCCTGGAGCTTCGACATGATCGCCCCGGTGCCGCTGGTGCGACAGGACCTGGCCGTCGGACACGACTTCGTCCAGGACGGCAGCCGTTACACCCTGCAGGTGGAGCGAGCACCGTCCTGGCAGGTCTGGCGAGATCAGGCGGCGTCGGTTCACCTGCTTGAAGGCGAAAGACTGTATGGCGTCTCGGCCGTCTTCGCGCCGCTCGGTTTGACTGCGGCGCTCGAGCATCGCTGGGAAGTGCGCGCGGACGGGCGCTGGCGAGCGGTCTATCGCAACCGCTTTCAGTCCACCGGCGGCCGGGAAAAGGGCTTTCGCGGCTACTCCTGGGTAGTGAATCCACAGCCCGGCGACTGGCGCTTCATCGTCGCCACCCAGGACGGGCGAACGATCGGCATCCTGCCGCTGCAGGTGGTCCGAGGCGCACCCTTGCCCGAAGACCTACTGCTGCGGGAGTTCTGAGCACCCGAGCGGCAAAAGCGACTGTGACGGGAACGGATGGCGGCCCTCGGCTTCCCGAAGAGCGGCTGGTGGCGATTCGAGCAGCTTCGCCCGCGCAGTACCGCTTGCCCATCCAGCCGTGTGATCGACAGTTCAGGACGGGGTCCTGGTGCGTTCGCCCGGTGGTTTCACCGTGCTGCCGCGATGCGGGCAGTCCGGCTTGGTGCATTCAGCATAGAGATAGAGAGCGTGCTCGCGAATCACGAAGCCGCGCTCCCTGGCAATCCGGATTTGCCGACGTTCGATCTCGGCATCATAGAATTCCTCGACCTGACCGCAATCGATACACACCAGATGATCATGATGCTGACCCGGACTCAACTCGAAAACCGCCTTGCCCGATTCGAAATAATGGCGCTCGAGCAGACCCGCCTGCTCGAACTGGGTCAGGACGCGGTAAACGGTGGCTAGCCCGATGTCGAGGTTTTCGGCCAGCAGTAGTCGATAGACATCCTCTGCCGTGAGATGGCGAACCTCCGTTTTCTCGAACAGGGCGAGAATCTTGAGGCGAGGAATGGTGGCTTTCAACCCCATACTCTTGAGGTCGTCGGAATTGCTCATCGGCTTACCTTGGTTGGCTACGAAGGGAGGAGAAGATTTTCGGTTATGATATACCTTCGCCGCCAGCGGTGAGGCGCCGCTGCCCGCCTGCCGTCGTCCCACCCGTGAAACCGGCGCCTCCGGCCGGCCTGCCATCGATCATCCACCACGCTCCGACCCGAACATGATCTTGCCGCGATTCATCATTGCCACCATTGCCCTGTGCACGTTCACCGCCTGCACTTCGGTACCACGTATCGTCAAGGAATACCGCATCGACGTGCAGCAGGGTAACGTGCTGACGCAGGAAATGGTTTCCCAGTTGCGCCCGGGGCTCTCCCGGGACCAGGTCCGCTTCATTCTCGGCACGCCGGTGTTGATGGACATGTTTCATGTCAACCGCTGGGACTATTTCTATTCATTGCAGAAGGGACGGTCGGGAGAGGTCGAGACTCGCCGCTTCACCGTCTTCTTCGACGCCGACGGCCGGCTGCTTCGGGTCAGTGGTGATGTCGCCCCGGCACAGGCCGGTGACAGCACGGCCGATGCCGGGACTCGCCTGCGCGAAATCGACCTCGGGTCCTTGCCGACCGACGGCAGTGCGGTCATGCCGCCGCCTGACGGGAAGGGCCTTTTTGGCAAAATGATGGAAAGTGTGGGTTTCTGAAATGAAGCAATCGAGAATCGCGATCGCCGGCGCCGGCGGCCGCATGGGACGGACGCTGATCGAGGCAACGCTGCACGATGCCGAAGCGACGCTGGTGGCTGCCTTCGACCAGCCTGGTGCAGCGGCAGAAGGAAAGGATGCGGGCGAGATGGTCGGGATGCCCTGCGGCGTGCCGGTCAGCAGCGATTGCGACGCCGGCATTGCCCGGGCAAGCTGCCTGATCGATTTCACGCGGCCCGCAGCCACTTTGCGGCACCTCGCCATCTGCCGCCGCTACGGGGTGGCCATGGTCATCGGCACCACCGGCTTCGATGGCGCCGGCAAGGAAGCGATTGCCGCCGCCGCGCAGGACATCCCGCTCGTCTTCGCGCCGAACATGAGCGTCGGCGTCAATGTGGTGTTCAAGCTCCTCGACCTTGCATCCCGCATTCTGGGGGAAGGCTACGACGTCGAGATCGTCGAGGCCCATCACCGGCACAAGATCGATGCACCGTCCGGAACGGCGCTGCGCATGGGAGAGGTGGTGGCACAGGCGCTCGGCCGGGATCTCCAGGAATGCGCCGTTCTCGCGCGCCAGGGCGTCACCGGCGAACGCTTGCCGTCGAGCATCGGTTTTGCCACCGTGCGCGGAGGCGACATCGTCGGCGATCACAACGTGATGTTCTGCGGGCTCGGCGAACGCGTCGAAATCGGCCACAAGGCGAGCAGCCGCATGCCGTATGCGCTCGGCAGCCTGCGCGCGGCACACTTTCTCGCCAGTCGGCAGGTGGGCCTGTTCGACATGCAGGACGTGCTCGGCCTGCGCTGAAGCAGGTCCCTGCCGCTCATCCCGCGGCCCGAACTGAATCGCCGGATCGGCAGGATTGACGACTGGCGAGCGAAAGATCAGAGCGTCGCGCTGCGGTCGCCGGTGGCAAAGCCCAGTAGCGGTTCGTCGATGCCTTTGCCGAGGGCGATGACCTTGAACAGTTCCCCCATTTCGGCGGGCGAGACCAGCTTCTGCGCGGCGTTGGCCAGCGGCAGATAATGCAGCGGGTCGCTGGCCGGCGTTCGCGCGAGGATCTCGGTCAGCCCGCAATTGAAGAGAAAGCTCGCCTGCGTCGTGTAGCCCAACAGATCGAGCCCGGCTTCGCAAGCGGCTTCGACGACACGGGTAAAGTCGACGTGCAGCGTGATGTCCTGCAGACCCGGCAGGTAAAAGGGTTCACCGTGCGCATGGTGGCGGTAGTGGCACATCAGGGTTCCGGCATCGCGTTGCGGATGGTAATACTCGCGGCGAGGAAAGCCGTAGTCGATCAGGAGCAGTGCACCGCTGCCAAGGATCGCCGCCCACTGCCTGATCCAGCTCGGTACGAGCAGCGAGACTTCACTCAGATAAGGCGGATTGATCGCGCATTCGGCCGCCAGGGATCGTGCCCGTTCGAGCAGGTGGCCGCTGGCCGGACGGTCGCGCCAGGCGAATTGTCCGTTGGCGACGCCAACCCCTCTTTCGGCAATGACCTCCCTATTCCAGACAACGAGGTGTGCCGGCATGGCATCGAGGAGCTCGTTGGCGAGAACCAGGCCATCGAAACGCTCCGGCAAACGGTCAAGCCAGTGCACACGTGGCAGCAGGTGAGGACTCCGGCGGCTGATGGTCTGCCGCTGACGCGCCCGCAATTCGCCCGACAGTTCGAGGATCCCGTAACGCTCGGGGAGGCGGCCGCGCAGTTCGAGTTCCTGCAGCAGGTCGGTCGCCAGCTGCCCGCTGCCGGCGCCGACCTCAATGATCTGCGGGGCGCTCAGGGCAAGCACCTGCAGCACCTGCCCGGCAAGTGCCTGGGCGAAGCTGGCGGAGAGTTCCGGGGCAGTCAGGAAATCTCCGCTCGCGCCGAATTTGTGCGCGCCGCCCGCGTAGTAGCCGAGCCCTGGCGTGTACAGTGCGAGTGCCATGAAACGATCGAAGCCGATCCAGCCACCAGCGGCAGCGATCCGGGCAACAATCTGATGACTCAGCGCTTCACTGGCAGCAAGGGCATCGGCCGCGGGCTGCGGCAGCGAGGGCGCTCGCTCGGGCAGGCGAGTCAGCATGGCGGCGAGCGTCGAGGCCGATGAGCGAGGCTCAGGATTCCTGGCAACAGGTGAAGCACACCTGTCCGTACAACTCAGGATGGACGGTCGCCAGCCAGTGCTCGGCCTCGGATTCGGCACGTTCCCAGGTCGCTGCGCGCAGGCTGATGAGCTGCGTGCGGCCATCCTGGTCCGGCCACTCGAGCGCATAGGCGTGGAAACCGCCATGATCCTGAACGAAGACCCGGCGCGTCAGGCGCGGCGGTTCTCGACGCAATTCGCCACCCTCGTCGCTGGTCATGCGCAGGTGGTAAGTGTACCCCTTGCCCTGATACTGGACCAGGCAGGTGTGCCTGGCGGCGTCTTCTTCGACCACCACCCACTCGGCACAGGCTTCGATGATGGCACTGATCGGCACGCCACTTTCGTCACGAATGATCTCCGCCCTGACCGGGTGGATTTGTTCGCCGTCTTCGAACAGTTCGTGCCAGGGCAACCCGTGTCGGGTGGGTGGCGGGAACGGCAGCGCGTACTTGCCCTGGCGAATGCGGGCAAAGAGTGATGATTTCCTGACGTCTTCGAGGTCGATCGAAGGGAAAGCCGAACGGGGTTGAGCGCGGAAGTTGCCCGCTCCCATGTAACCCACATTCCACAGTGTGCGCAACCATTCGGCGGTGTCGAGCGCGATCTGGACCAGCTGGTCGTCCAGATCACCTTCACGGTGAACCACCGCCGGTCCCTCTTCGGGTCGTCCGGCCAGTAACTCGGCTTCGTGCATGCGAGCCCGCAGCAACTCCTGCAGCAGGACGCCGACCCACTGCGCATCGGCAGGGGGAAGACCGGCGATGCGCTCGGCAAGCATCATGATATCGTCAGCGTCAAGAGGCCTGTCCTGAGGGACCATCGCTCGTTCTCCAAGGTTTACGAGCGGACAGTTTAACGCGACGCTCATCGAAAGCGCTGTTTTTCCCGGAGTCGTAACGATATTCCGTTAAAATCGGCTTCCTGTTGTTGCTCGCACGGAGCCCCGGACATGAGCGAAAAAACCATCCTGGTGACCGGCGCTGCCAGGCGACTGGGCAGCGCGATCGCGCGCGAGATGCACTCGACCGGCGCCAATGTCCTCGTGCACTACCATCAGGCAGCCGCAGCGGCGACGGCGCTGGTTGCCGAACTGAACGCCCTCAGACCCTTTTCGGCCGCCTGTCTGCAGGCCGACCTGCGGCAGCTTGAAACCCTGCCGGCACTGGTCGCCGGCACCGTCGAGCGTTTCGGTCGCCTGGATGCGCTGGTGAACAATGCCTCGAGCTTCTTCCCCACCCCACTGGGCAGCATCGATCTCGCGGCGTGGGACGAACTTGTCGGCAGCAACTTCAAGGCACCGCTCTTTCTGACCCAGGCGGCGGCGCCGCATCTGCTTGCCACCCGCGGCGCCGTGGTCAACATCACCGATATCCATGCCGAACGCCCGCTCGCCGGCTATCCGCTGTACTGTGCCGCCAAGGCCGGACTGCTGGGGCTGACACGGGCACTGGCAATCGAACTCGGACCCCTGGTACGGGTGAACGCGGTCGCCCCCGGACCGATCCTGTGGCCGGAAAGCGACGATTTCGACCGCGCGGCGCGGGCAGAAATCGTCGCCCATACCTTGCTGCAACGCACTGGCTGCCCGCAGGACATCGCCAGAGCGGTACACTACCTGCTGGCAGATGCGACCTACGTGACCGGTCAGGTGATCAACGTCGACGGTCGCCGCAGCGCACACCTGTAACTCGTCACGCCATTGGAGAGGGCCCTGTTGGAACCGTCGAACACCCTGCTGCGCCTGCGAAAGCGCCTCGAAAACAAGACCGGCAAGGCGATTGCCGACTACCACATGATCGAGGACGGTGACACGGTGCTGGTCTGCATCTCCGGAGGCAAGGACTCGTACACCCTGCTGTCGGTCATGATGGCCTTGCGCCGGCGAGCACCGGTCGACTTTCGCCTGATCGCGATGAACCTCGACCAGAAGCAACCGGGATTCCCGGCCGATGTCCTGCCGGGCTATCTCGCAAAGCTCGGCGTCGAGTACCGCATCGTCGAGCAGGACACCTACGCGATCGTCAAGGACAAGATCCCGCCGGGCAAGACCACCTGCTCGCTGTGCTCCCGTCTGCGGCGCGGCGTCATCTATCGTACCGCCAAGGAACTCGGTGCCAACAAGATTGCCCTGGGCCACCATCGCGACGACATCGTGCATACGCTTTTTCTCAACCTCTTTTTCACCGGCCAGATCAAGGCGATGCCACCGAAACTGGTGACCGATGACGGCGCCCATGTCGTCATTCGACCGCTCGCCTACTGCGCTGAAGCGGACATCGCCCGTTTCGCGCGCGGCATGGCGTATCCGATCATCCCCTGCAGGCTCTGCGGCTCGCAGGACAACCTGCAGCGCCAGAAGATCCGCGAAATGATGGCGGACTGGGATCTGCGCTACCCCGGACGTACCGAAGTGGTGTTTTCAGCCCTGCAGAAGGTCGTTCCCTCGCACCTCGCCGACCAGGTCCTGTTTGACTTCAAGGGTCTGCAATGCGCTGGCGAGGTCAGCGTCGTCGACGGCGGCGATGTGCTGTTCGACCCGCCGCCGCTCGCCCATGCAGGCTCATCGCCATTGCCTGTGGTGAGCAGGTGAGCGAAGAGCACCCGGCAGTGAGGGAGCAGGCTTCATGAGCAGCCGGGAGAGGATGCTGTCGGTGGTCTCGGCGGCGGTCGCCGAAAGTTCGCGCCTGTTCGGAAAACTGCAGAATGCCGAGGCCCTGCACGCGGTTGACCGTTGCCTGAAGCGCATGACGCGGGCCATCGACGGCTTCCATGGCCGCCTGGTGACAACCGGCCGGGACGACCTCGGCGCGCTCTTTGACAATGCCAGCGATGCCTGCCAGGCGGCGATTGCCATGCAGCGGCGAACGGCCGACCTGCCCCCCGTTTCCGGCATCGAGCTCGCGATCCGCATCGGCTTTCATCACGGACCGGTGGTCGAGGCGAGCGGCAAGATCCTCGGCGACGGCGCCCTCAGGGCGGAGGAGCTGGCGGGAGTGGCGGGCCCGGGGCAGATCCTGACCAGCAACACGACGCAGTCCCTGTTGACGCCGCAGCTGCAGTTGTCGACCCGCCGCCTGGAGAACGACGCCAACGCCGCGCAGCCGGCGGCAGAGCCGCTGTTCGAAGTGCTTTGGAGTGAACCCCGGGTCGATGCGCCGAAGGTGATCTTCGACGTTCCCACGGTCAATCGCGAGCGTGAACTGCGTCTTTGCGTCCGTTACGGCAATTACGTCAAGCTGCTCGACCGACATCGGCCAAGCGTCGTCATGGGCCGCGATACGACCTGCGAGATCACGGTGCACAATCGCCGGGCGTCGCGCAACCACGCGCGGATCGAGCGGCGAGGCAGCCACTTCGTCCTCACCGACCTCAGCACCAATGGCACTTTCGTCACCGTCAACGGCGAACAGGAGCTGTTTTTGAGGCACGAGCAATTCATCCTCCGCGGCCGAGGGGTCATTTCATTTGCCGCCTCGGCGGGCAGCCCGACTGCCGACATTGCCGAGTTCGAACATCTCTGACGCCGCCCCGGGTCGTCCGCGTCAGGGCGGCAACGCGCGCGCCAGCACCAGCAGCGCGACGTGCGCTGCGCCATGCAGCTTGACCGTGCGCGCCAGTTCGTCGAGCGAGGCGCCGGTCGTCATCACGTCGTCGATGAGCAGCAGTCGCTTGCCGGTGAAATCCGGCCGGCAGGCAAAGGCGCCGCGCACGTTCCTGGCCCTTTCCCGCCAGGGCAGTTCAACCTGGGCGGTGGTGTGACGCGTTCGCTGGCAGCTGCGGGCGTCGAGCGGAATCCGCCAGGCGGCAGCAACCGGCCGCGCCAGTTCGTGCGCCTGATTGAAGCCCCTTTCGCGCAGCCGCAGCGGGTGCAGGGGCATGGGGATGATCAGGTCGGCGCCGGCGTTTTCGGCCACCGCGGCAAGCTCGCGACCGAAGAAAGCCGCGAGCGCCAGACGATGGCCATACTTGAACGACTGCACCAGCTTGTCGAGCGGGAAGGCATAGCGAAATGCGGCGAAGGTCGCATCGTAGTGCGGGGGCTTCGCGAGGCAGCGGCCACAGACCTCGCCCTGCGTTGTCGGCAGGGCGCAGACTGGACAGCGCGCCCCCGGCAGGCGCGGCAGATCCTCCTGACAGGCGTGGCAAAGGAGCGAACTGCCACTTTCTCCAGCACAGAGCAGGCAATCCTGGGTCAGCAGGCGGGCGCACGATCTGCTGAAGAGGGCGGCGGTTTGGGTTAAGATTGACATCCTCGAAGCCCTCGCAAGAAATTTTTGCCGACGTGCCTCAACTTCCTCCAACCGACAGGCTACAACTCATGAATGCAACTTCTCAAGCTGCCGCGCCGACGCGCGAGAATCCCGTACCCGATCGCGCCAACCGCTGGACGGTCGCCGAAGTCGAAGCACTCTACCAGCTGCCGCTGATGGATCTGATTTTCCGCGCGCAACAGGTGCACCGCGAGAATTTCGACGCCAACGAGATTCAACTCTCGTCGCTGCTCTCGGTCAAGACCGGCGGCTGTTCGGAGGATTGCGGCTATTGCTCGCAGGCCGCGAGGTACAACACCGAGACCGAGCGCGAAGCCCTGCTGCCGCTCGCGGAAGTAGTCGCCGCAGCGCAGGCAGCAAAAGACAAGGGCGCTTCGCGCTTCTGCATGGGCGCTGCCTGGCGTGGCCCCAAGGACAAGGATCTCGCCAAGGTGAGCGAAATGATCCGGGCCGTCAAGGACCTCGGGCTGCAGACCTGCGTCACCCTGGGAATGCTCAAGGAGGGTCAGGCCGACGAACTCAAGGCGGCCGGTCTCGACTATTACAACCACAACCTCGACACCGACGCCTCGTTCTACGGACAGGTGATCACCACCCACAAGCACGCTGACCGGATCGATACCCTCGGCCAGGTACGCGAAGCCGGCATCAAGGTCTGCTCAGGCGGAATCATCGGCATGGGCGAGTCGCGCCGGAACCGCGCCGCTCTGATCGTCCAGTTGGCCAACCTCAATCCGCCCCCGGAATCGGTACCGATCAATAATCTGGTGCCGATTCCCGGGACGCCCCTGGCCGATGTCGCGCCGATCGACAGCTTCGAGTTCGTGCGCACCATCGCCGCCGCACGCCTCACCATGCCGGGAAGTTTCGTCCGCCTGTCGGCCGGTCGGCAGGCGATGTCGGAAGAGCTGCAGGCGCTGTGTTTCCTGGCCGGTGCCAATTCCATCTTCTACGGCGACCGCCTGCTGACCACCGACAATCCCGAAGCAGACCGCGACCAGGCGCTGTTCGAAAAGCTCGGCCTGCGGCCGATCTAGGCCTCGATGTCGACCCCGGCGCAGTCCGTCGATCCGCACGAGATGCGGCCGAATTGACCACACCGGGACAGTTCGTCGATACGCGCCAGGTTCGGCGGAATTTTTCCCGGGCGGCAGCAACCTACGACGAAGCGGCGGTCCTGCAGCGCGAAATCGGCGCTCGCATGCTCGAACGGCTCGATTACGTGCGCATCGCGCCGCAACGCGTGCTCGATCTCGGGTGCGGCACCGGTGCCAGCCTGGTCGCGCTGCAGGAACGTTATCCCCAGGCGGCGCTGATCGGCGCCGATCTCAGCGAGCCGATGCTGCGTGCCGGGCGGGCGCCGGCGTCGGGCATTGGCCGCTGGCTGCCGTTCATGCGCCACCGGCGACCGCTGCTGGTCGTGGCGGAAGCGACCGCCCTGCCCTTCAGGACGCAGTCGATCGGCCTCCTGTGGTCGAACCTGATGCTGCACTGGCTGGACGACCCGCTGCTCGCGCTGCGCGAAGCGCATCGGCTGCTCGAAGTCAATGGGCTGCTGATGTTCTCGACCTTCGGGCCGGACACGCTCAAGGAACTGCGCGCGAGTTTTGCCGACGGCCAGGTCCACACCCAGCGTTTCATCGACCTGCACGACTACGGCGACATGCTCGTCGCGTGTGGTTTCGCCGATCCGGTGATGGATGCCGAGCGCCTGACCCTGACCTACGCGACCTTCGACGACCTGCTCGCCGATCTGCGCCGCAGTGGCTCGACGTGCGCGATGCGGGCCCGCCGACATGGCCTGGGCGGGCGTTCACCCTGGGCGGCGGCACGCGCCGCTTATGCCCAACTGACCGACGCCGGACGGCTGCCGGCGACGCTTGAAGTCGTCTATGGCCATGCCTGGAAAGCGCAGCCGAAAAAAACCGCCGACGGGCGATCGATCGTCCGCTTCGACCCCGGGCAGCGCAGCCGCTGAAGGCTGGCCGGCCCTACCCGGAGCGGCTCGCCAGGCTAGAGGAAATACGCCTCGAGATGCACGAAGACCTCGTGCTCGGCGCCATGCCGGCGGACCGCCAGCACATCCTCGAGTTTCTCGACCTGCTTGATCATCTGGTCGAGCCGTTCGTCCTCATTGACCAGCAGCCAGATGCGACTGGTCGCGCCACTGCCGACCGGCATCACCAGGATTCCCTCGACGTTGTATGCCCGGCGAGAGAACAGACCGACGACGTGCGACATGACGCCGGGGTGATTATTGACATCCAGCTCGAGTACCGTGCGCGCCAGTGCCTGATTTTCCGTTCTTGTCAGCGAGTTCATCGTTCAGCCTCCGATCATTTCCTTGTTGGCGGCGCCCGGCGGCACCATCGGCAACACCTGCTCGTGCATCGCGATGCTGACGTGGATCAGCATCGGGCCGCGGGTGGACAGGGCGGCGGCGAGCGCGGCCCGGGGATCGTCTGCCAGGTCGAGATCGATCGCGGGCACGCCGAAACCCTCGGCGACCCGGACGAAGTCAGGCATGCCCTTGAATTTCGAGGCGTAGATGCGCTCGCCGTAGAACATCGTCTGCTGCTGGAAGACGAGGCCCAGTGAGGCATTGTTCATCAGCACGATCTTGACATTGACGTCCTCCTCGGCAGCGGTCACCAGCTCCTGGACATTCATCAGGATGCTGCCGTCGCCGGTGAAGCAGACCACCGTCCGTTCCGGTTCGGCGAGTGCTGCGCCGATCGCCGCCGGCATGCCGAAGCCCATCGTGCCGAGGCCACCCGAAGTCAGCCACTGCCGTGGGCGGCGCAGGGGATACGCTTGCGCGACCCACATCTGATGCTGACCGACGTCGGTGGTGATCGTCGCCTGATCGTCGAGGCAGTCGGCAACCGCCCGGATCAGGCCGTAAGGGGTTCGCGGATCGTCGATGCCCGGCATGCGCAGCGGCTGCGCCGCCTTCAGCGCGGCCACCCGGACCTGCCAGTCGTCGCGCTCGGGCGGCTCGATCGCCGGCAGCAACAGTTGCAGCACGGTCTCGACATCGCCGGCGATGCCCACATGGGCGGTCTTGATCTTGTCCAGTTCGGACGGATCGATGTCGATGTGGATGATTTTCGCCTGCGGGCAGAAGCCCGCCACCTTGCCGGTCGCCCGGTCGTCGAAGCGGGCGCCGACGGCGATCAGCAGATCACATTCGTCGAGCGCGAGGTTGGTGCATCGCGCCCCGTGCATGCCGAGCATGCCGAGCGACAGCGGATGATCGACCGGCATCGCGCCGAGCGCCATCAGGGTCATCACCGTCGGCAGTCCGGCCTTTTCGGCCAGTGCCACCGCGGTGGCCGCAGCGCCCGAATACACGACCCCGCCGCCGAGGTAGAGGATCGGCTGGCGCGACTCGTTGATCATCGTCACCGCGGCGTCGATCAGCGCGGCGGCCGGCGCCGGCAGCGGGTCGGCAACGCCGGGCTCTGGCCACTCAGCGACCTCGACCCGCTGGTTCTGCACGTCCTTCGGGATATCGACCAGCACCGGCCCCGGACGACCCGAAGCCGCGATGCGGAAGGCACGCGGGATGATGTCCAGCAGGTCGTCGGCCGAACTGACCAGAAAGTTGTGCTTGGTGATCGGAATGCTGAGGCCGTAGGTATCGACTTCCTGAAAAGCGTCAGTGCCGATCATCGCCCTCGGCACCTGGCCGGTAATCGCCACCAGCGGGATCGAATCGAGCTTGGCGTCGGCCACCGCGGTCAGCAGATTGGTCGCGCCGGGGCCGGAGGACGCCATGCAGACCGCCGGCACACCGGTCGCACGTGCCATTCCCTGCGCCATGAAGCCGCCGCCCTGCTCATGCCGGGCAAGGACGTGATGGATCTGCGACGACTTCGAGAGGGCGTCGTAGATCGGCAGGATGGCACCGCCGGGAATGCCGGCCAGTGTACGAACGCCCTGTCGTTCGAGCAGACGCACAACGATCTGTGCGCCGGTGAGGGTTTCGGGGGTCGGTTGGGGCAAGGAACTCTCCTAAAAAGAAGGTGGCGTTTGGCGTTGCCAGGCGGGCGTCCAGAAAAACGAACCCCCGCTCGGCTTGCACCGGCGGGGGTTTGTGGAATCTTCTGTCTTTCGTGCTTCGCTTTGACCTATCTTCTTCCGACCCTCGACGATGCGTGCGCTCCTACGCCTACCACGCATACCACGCATACCACGCATACCAGGGCAAGCACCGAAGCCGCACCGAAGCGTGGCGCATGCAGCATGGCAAGTCGGGCAGCATCCAGGTCGTCGCAGCAGGTCATCGTCGTCAAGGGGAAGTCGAAAACGGCTAGTCACGATTAGAACCGAGCGGAGCGAGAAATGCAAGCCTCAAGAGAGGCTGATTCTCGCGCCCAGCAGCTACCCCGGCAACCTCGCGGCCTTGCCGCATGCCGCCGCCCGGCCGCGAGATGGGCCCTCTGCAGCCGATACGGCGATAGAATAAGCGGGCAGCGGATGCTGTGTACCCGGGTTCCAGCCACCACACCTCAGAGGAGATCTCGATGAACGTCATGCACCTGTCCCTTCGCACCGTTGCCCTTGCCGCAGGCCTGTGGGCCTGCGGCGCCCTCGCCGAATCAGCCGCCCCGGCCAGCAATGAGCAAGGCACCCTGGTCGGCAGCAATGGCATGACCCTTTATGTCTTCGACAAGGACAGCGGCGGCAAGAGCGCCTGCAATGGTCCTTGCGCGAGCAACTGGCCGCCGCTGATGGCGAACGCTGGCGACAAGGCGAGCGGCGACTGGAGCATCATCATGCGTGATGACGGCCGCCGACAGTGGGCGTACAAGGGCCGGCCCTTGTACTTCTGGGCGAAGGACCAGAAGCCGGGCGACAAGACCGGCGACGGCTTCAACGGTGTCTGGCACATCGCGCAGTAAGGATTGAAGGGGGTGCGGGTCAGGCCGATCGACCGGCGGCAAACGACTGCGTCGAGGACTACGGCAGTTCATCGAGCCCGAAACGGACCAGATGTGCGGTGCCGCCCCAGGCCTCCAGTTGCCAGCCGTCGTCGCACCCCCTGACCCAGTTGATGCCGGCGTTCGGGATCAGGAAATCACGCGGGCTGGACAGCGAACGGCCGCGCACCAAACGGTTCACGATGTCGAGCACGCCGCCATGGGTGACGACGACGATCGTCTGGCCGCGATGAGCGGCGGCGACTTCGTGCAGACCGGCGCTGACCCGCGCGTGCAGTTGCCGCAGGCTCTCGCCGCCGAAAGGGATGACGTACTCCGGGTCGCGCGTCTCGAACGACTCGTAATCCACCGGATACCTCGCGCGTGATTCTTCGTAGGTCAGGCCCTCGAAAAAACCATAGCGCCGCTCCCGGAACTCGGCACGGAAGCGTGGCAGCAGGTCGAGCAGCGCCCCGATGCGCTCGGCGGTTTGCCGGGCACGCAGCAGGTCGCTGCTGTAGAGTGCGGTCACCGGCTGCTCGGCGAGCCAGCTCGCCGCGGCCTCCGCCTGCACCTGGCCAGCGGCGTTGAGACCGATGTCGATCTGGCCCTGAATGCGCTTTTCCGCATTCCAGCTGGTCTCGCCATGGCGGACAAGACAAATTCGGGTGGCTTCCATGTGGGCTGTTCGATAGATGAAGAAGGCGACAGATGTTCGGCGGCACGCCCCTGCCGCGCACCGGTGGTCAGCGACCCGATCGGCGAAGCCCGGATTTTAAGCCATCCGCCCGTCGTCTGCATGCCCGCCGCCGGTGGCGGCGGACGGAGCCTCGCGTCCGGGCTGGCCGAAGCCCGGCCTGACAAGACCGCTGGCCGGCGGCAACCGGCTTCGAAGGCCGGGTCGGACCGGTGAGCCTCGCGCACCATTGCGAACGCAGCGCGCAATGATGTGATAGCATTCGTCGTGGCGGGTCTCCCCGCATCGCAGGATGGTGAACCTGGTCAGGTCCGGAAGGAAGCAGCCACAGCCGTCTCATGTGAGTGCCGGGGGTAAGGCTCGCCACCCTCATCCCGCACCGCCACCTGACCCTCGCCCGCCATTTCCTCGCCCGCCATTTCGCCGGCGCATGCTCTCCAGACCCTGTCGCGGAATCGCCACCGAAAATCTAGCGCGGAGCCCGGGGTACCATCTGCTAGAATCCGCCCATGAGTTACCAAGTCCTGGCGCGCAAGTGGCGCCCGAGATCGTTCGCCAGCCTGGTGGGCCAGGAACACGTCGTCCGGGCACTGACGCACGCATTGACCGCACAGCGCCTGCACCACGCCTATCTGTTCACCGGCACCCGGGGAGTCGGCAAGACGACGCTGGCGCGCATCCTCGCGAAGGCGCTCAATTGCGAGACAGGCATCACCGCGACCCCCTGCGGGACCTGTTCCGCCTGCCGGGAGATCGACGCCGGACGTTTCGTCGATCTGCTCGAAGTGGACGCGGCAACCAACACCAAGGTCGACGAGATGCGGCAACTGCTCGAGAATGCGGTCTATGCTCCGACTCGCGGCCGCTTCAAGGTCTATGTGATCGACGAAGTGCATATGCTGTCGACCTCGGCGTTCAACGCCATGCTGAAGACGCTCGAAGAGCCCCCGCAGCACGTCAAGTTCATTCTCGCGACCACGGATCCGCAGAAAATCCCGGTCACCGTGCTCTCCCGCTGCCTGCAGTTCAACCTCAAGCAGATGACGCAGCCGCTGATCACGAGCCATCTCAGGCAGATTCTCCAAGCCGAGGCGATCAGCGCCGAAATCGGCGCGCTGCACCTGCTCGCACGTTCGGCAGCCGGCAGCATGCGCGATGCGCTGTCCCTGCTCGATCAGGCGATCGCTCACGGCTCGGGCAAGGTCGAAGAAGCACAGGTGCGCGAGATGCTCGGCGCGGTCGATCTGGACCACCTGTTCTCGATCACCGACGCCCTGCTCGCCGGCGACGCGCCAGCGATGCTGCAGATCGCCGACGAGATGGCGGCGCGCAGCCTCTCCTTTGATGCGGCGCTGCAGGAAATGGCGAGTCTGTTCACCCGCCTGCAGATCGCCCGGCTCGCGCCGCAGGCGCTCCCGGACGAGCTGCCGGAACGTCCACGCCTGCTCGCCCTTGCCGCCCGATTCGATCCCGAATTCATCCAGCTCGCCTACCAGATTGCCGTGCACGGCCGCCAGGAGTTGCCTCTGGCGCCCGACGAGCAGGCCGGTTTCATCATGACCCTGTTGCGGCTGCACGCTTTCCGGCCGCTGCTCGACGGCGATTCGGGCGAACACCAGCCACCCGCCGGCAAGCAGCGGGCAGGTGCGGCGATCGCCGTGCCATCCGTCAAACCGGCGGCGCCCGCCCCGTCGACGAAACCGCTAACGGCGGCGCCA
The DNA here is from genome assembly GCA_036625225.1 of Candidatus Accumulibacter jenkinsii. Classification (GTDB taxonomy): domain Bacteria; phylum Pseudomonadota; class Gammaproteobacteria; order Burkholderiales; family Rhodocyclaceae; genus Accumulibacter; species Accumulibacter jenkinsii. Next base: position 342,659 of record JAZKUF010000004.1, read on the forward strand.
CCTGCGCCCGCGGCAGCCGTGTCGGGCGCCCACCAACCCGCTGCGCCGCTGACCAGCTGGCACGATATCCTGGGCGCGCTCAAGATCGGCGGCATGGCGCGCGAACTGGCACAGCATTGCGAGCTGCGCGACCTCGGACCGACCCGCATCGTCCTCCATCTTTCCCCGGCGCATCGCCATCTGCTGATGAAGCCTGCCCAGGACAAGCTTCAACAGTCGCTCAGCGAGTATTTCGCAAAACCCCTGCAGCTCGTGATTGACCTCGCGGAGGGCTCCGGCGATACGCCCGCCGCCGCCGCCCAGCGGAACCACCGCGAGCGCATGGACCGGGCCATCGCCTCGGTCGAGCAGGATGGTTTCGTGCGTGAGGTCATCGAAATGTTCGATGCCACCCTGGTCGAATCTTCCATTAAACCGATTTGATTCCTTGATTCTTTAATTCAACGCGAGGCAAGCAAGATGATGAAAGGCGGAATCGCCGGCCTGATGAAACAGGCTCAGCAGATGCAGGAAAACATGAAAAAGGCCCAGGAGCAGCTCGCGCAGCTCGAGGTCGAGGGGCAGTCGGGGGCCGGCATGGTCAAGGTGCTGATGACCTGCACCCACAGCGTGCGCCGGGTCACGATCGATCCGTCGGTGATGGACGACAGGGAAATGCTCGAGGACCTGCTTGCGGCTGCCGTGAATGATGCCATGCGGCGGGCCGAAGAGGTCTCCCAGGAACGGATGGCCGGATTCTCGGCAGGACTCAATCTTCCGGCCGGCTTCAAGATGCCCTTCTGATGAACACCCCGTCGAGCCTCGAGTCCCTGATCGAGGCTTTGCGCTGCCTGCCGGGGGTGGGTCCCAAATCGGCGCAGCGAATGGCTTACCACCTGCTGCAGCACAACCGTGCCGGCGCCCGGCGCCTGGCCGACGCGCTGCAGTTCGCGCTCGCCGCCCTGCGCCATTGCCAGCGCTGCAACACCTTTACCGAGTCTGAAGTCTGCCCCCGCTGCCTGTCGCCCAAGCGCGACCAGAGTCTGTTGTGTGTCGTCGAGACACCGGTGGATATGAACATGCTGGAGCAGACGCAGGCCTATTCGGGACTGTATTACGTGGTAATGGGCCGGGTGTCGCCGCTCGACGGCATCGGTCCCGGCGAACTGCACCTCGATCGCCTGCTCACGCGGGCCGGTGACGGCGTCGTGCAGGAAGTGATCATCGCCACCAACTACACCAACGAGGGCGAGGCCACGGCACACTATCTGTCCGAGATGCTCAGGAACCGGGGAATCAGGGTGTCGCGTATCGCACGCGGCGTGCCGGTCGGCGGCGAGCTCGAATACGTCGACGCGGGAACGCTGGCACAGGCCTTGCGCGAACGCCGACCGCTTGCCGGATAAGCGCTTTGGGCAGCTCCCGAAATTTTCTCCGGATTGAGATTCACGTATAATGTTGCGGTTTAGTTCCCACCCATTTTTTTTACGTCCTAGGGATGATCAGCGCCATGAGCAATGAGTGCAAAGTGGACTGCGGAAGGCGGCGACTGGTCGTCGCCACCGCCGCAGTCGGCGGGGTGGGGGCGTTAGCTGCGCTCGTGCCTTTCCTCTCCAGCATGCTGCCGTCGGAGCGGGCGAAGGCAGCCGGCGCGCCGGTCGAAGTCGAGATCGGCAGCCTCGATCCGGGCCAGATGATTACGGTCGAGTGGCGAGGAAAACCGGTGTGGATCATCAACCGCACGCCCCAGATGCTCGAAACGCTGCCCAAGCTCGATAACGAGATGGCCGACCCGAAGTCCGAGAAGGACATGCAGCCTGAGTACTGCAAGAACGAGACGCGCTCGATCAAACCGCCGGTGATGGTTGTGGTGGGCATCTGTACCCACCTGGGCTGTTCGCCCTCGGCCAAGTTCAAGCCCGGTGCCGACGAAGGCATGGAGGCCAACTGGCCAGGGGGGTTCCTGTGCCCCTGTCACGGCTCCACCTTCGACTTCGCCGGACGGGTTTACAAGAGCAAGCCGGCACCGGACAACCTGGCGGTGCCGCCGCACATGTACCTGTCCGATACGCGCATTCTCATCGGCGAAGACAAGAAGGGGGCTTAAGCAATGGCATCGAACAGCGGTTTCGAAAAATACAAGTCTGACGGTTCGCTGCAGGGCAATCTGCTCGAGTGGTTTGATGCCCGCTTCCCGGCCACGTCGATGTGGCGCGGACACCTGTCCGAATACTATGCGCCGAAGAACTTCAACTTCTGGTACTTCTTCGGCTCGCTGGCGATGCTGGTGCTGGTGCTGCAGATCGTCACCGGCATCTTCCTCGTCATGCACTACAAGCCGGACGCCTCGCTCAACGAGAACGGCATTCCGGTGGCTTTTGCCAGCGTCGAATACATCATGCGCGACGTTCCCTGGGGCTGGCTGATCCGCTACATGCACTCGACCGGCGCTTCGGCCTTCTTCGTCGTCGTCTATCTGCACATGTTCCGCGGCATGCTTTACGGATCCTATCGGCAGCCGCGCGAACTGATCTGGATCTTCGGCACGCTGATCTTCCTCTGCCTGATGGCCGAAGCCTTCATGGGCTATCTGCTGCCCTGGGGACAGATGTCGTTCTGGGGCGCCCAGGTGATCGTCAATCTGTTCTCGGCCATTCCGCTGATCGGCGAGCCCCTCTCGCTCTGGATTCGCGGCGACTTCGTCGTCGGCGACGCGACCCTCAACCGCTTCTTCTCCTTCCACGTCATTGCCGTGCCGCTGGTGCTGCTCGGACTGGTCGCCGCGCACATTCTCGCCCTGCACGAAGTCGGCTCGAACAACCCCGACGGCGTCGAGATCAAGAAACGCAAAGGCGCCAACGGCCATCCGCTCGACGGCATCCCTTTCCACCCCTACTACTCGGTCAAGGATATCGTCGGCGTCGTCGTCTTCCTGATGGTCTTCTCGATCATCGTCTTCTTCGCCCCCGAAGGCGGCGGCTACTTCCTCGAGTACAACAACTTCCTGCCCGCCGATCCGCTGAAGACACCGCCACACATCGCTCCGGTCTGGTACTTCACACCCTACTACTCGCTGCTGCGGGCGATGGTCTGGCCGCTGTTCGGCATCGACGCCAAGTTCTGGGGAGTCGTCGCGATGGGCGCCGGGGTCGTGATTCTCGCCTTCCTGCCGTGGCTCGACCGGAGTCCGGTCAAATCGATCCGTTACCGCGGGCCGATCTTCAAGACCCTGCTGACCATCTTCGTCATCGCGTTCTTCCTGCTCGGCTTCCTGGGCACGAAATCGCCGTCCTACGCCTTCTTCGACGTCATCCCGAGCGCCCCGGTGGCACAGGTTCTCAGCGCCTACTACTTCCTCTATTTTCTGACCATGCCCTGGTGGTCGAGGATCGACAAGTACAAGCCGGAACCTGATCGCGTGACGATGTAAAGGAATGCACAAAATGAAAAAACTGCTTACGGCATTGCTCTTTGCGCCCGCGCTTGCCCTCGCCAGTGGCGCCGCGATTCATCTCGACAAGGCGCCCAAGGTGCAGGGAGATCAGGCAGCCCTGCAGAGCGGCGCCCGGACCTTCGTCAACTATTGTCTCAACTGCCACGGCGCGAGCTTCGTTCGCTACAACCGCCTGACCGAACTTGGCCTGACCGAGCAGCAGGTCAGGGAAAACCTGATGTTTACCGCGGACAAGGTGGGCGAACCGATGCGTGTCGCTGCGCGGGCAGGCGAACAGAAGGTGTGGTTCGGTGCAGCGCCACCGGATCTCTCGCTGATCGCCCGCGCCCGCGCGTCGGCGGACGGCAGCGGCGCCGACTGGCTGTACACCTATCTGCGCTCGTTCTATGTCGACGACAAGCGACCGACCGGCTGGAACAACACCGTTTTCGAGAACGTCGGCATGCCGCACGTCCTCTGGCAGTTGCAGGGAAAGCAGGTCCTCAACGCGGAGCACAAGCTCGAACTGGCAGAACCTGGCAGCCTGTCTCCCGCCGAGTATGACAAGGTCGTCGGCGATCTGGTCGGTTTCATGGTCTGGCTCGCCGAACCTGACGCCGGTTTCCGCCAGCGCCTGGGTTTTGGCGTCCTCGCTTTCCTCGTTGTTCTTTTCGGCTTCGCCTACGCGATGAAGAAACAGTTCTGGAAAGACATCAAGTAACTGTCCATCAAGTAACTGTCGCACAAACGCCGGGTTTCAAGCCGCGGCATCGCCGGTGAGGGCGCGACAAGCGCCCGCAGCCGAGGCGATGCCGATTCGTTTTTGAGGGTATTGATCATGATGAATCTCTATTCGGGAACCACCTGCCCGTTCAGTCACCGTTGCCGTATCGTACTTTACGAAAAGGGAATGGATTTCCAGGTGATCGACGTCGATCTCTTCGCCAAGCCCGAAGAGATCGCCATCATCAACCCCTATGGCCGGGTGCCGGTGCTCGTTGAACGCGATCTCATTCTCTATGAGCCGAACATCATCAACGAATATATCGACGAGCGCTTCCCGCATCCGCAGTTGATGCCGGCGGATCCGATCATGCGCGCCCGCGCCCGTCAGCTGCTGATCACCATGGAGCGCGAAGTCTTCTCGTACATCGAACCCCTCGAGAAGAACACCAAGCTCGCCGAGCGCTCGCGCCAGCAGATTCGCGACCGGCTGACCGAAATGGCACCCGTCTTCGTCAAGCAGAAGCACATGCTCGGCGAAGATTTTTCGATGCTCGACGTCGCCATCGCCCCTCTGCTCTGGCGGCTCGACCATTACGGCATCGAGCTGTCGAGAGTCGCGGCGCCGCTGATGAAGTACGGCGAGCGCATCTTCAGCCGCCAGGGCTTCATCGACGCGCTGACCCCGTCCGAAAAAGCGATGCGCAAATAGCCGCTACCGGCTTGTCGCGCAGCGCTTACGGATTCCGGCCCACCCTGAGGGAATGAACATGGACCTGCCGTCGACCAAACCCTACCTGATCCGCGCCATTCACCAATGGTGTTGCGACAACGGCTTCACGCCCTACCTCGCGGTGGCGGTCGACGACCGCACGCGCGTCCCGCGCGAACATGTTCGCGACGGACAGATCGTGCTCAATGTCGGCTACGATGCCACCGCCCATCTCAGCCTGGACAACAGCGGCATCAGCTTCCAGGCCCGTTTCAGCGGGGTCGCCCGCGACATCTCGATCCCGATCGGCAATGTCTCGGCCATCTACGCACGCGAAAACGGCGCCGGCATGGCTTTCGAACCGGAAAGCGCCACGGCTTCCAGCGAGCGCAGCGAGGACCCCCCGGACGAGCCGCCCGAGCCGCCGCCCCCTGCCCGGCGTGCGAGGTTGCAGCGCATCAAGTAATCGACGCGTTCTCTTTGACGACCGGCAAGCGATTCGCTATACTTCGCACCTCGTTGGCCAAGTAGCTCAGTTGGTAGAGCAGCGGACTGAAAATCCGCGTGTCCGTGGTTCAATTCCGCGCTTGGCCACCAAGAACAAGCCTCTGAAGCACAAGAAGAAAACGCCAACCATCACCGGTTGGCGTTTTCGTTTGCCCTGACACCAAGTCCGCGTGTCTGGCCATTCCCCGCCCGGGTCTGCACCTTCACTCCGAAAGTCGTTGCTGAGAACTTTCATTCTGCCTGCCCTGCTCTGGCTGCGCCGTGGTAGCGGTCGCTGACGCTGCGGTGACCGTGGTGGCAACAACGGTCAAGGTTGGCGCCACGGTCGTCGGTACGACCGTCGATGTGGCTGCCGCTGGCGTCAAGGCTGTTGCGGGCAGTTCTGACGACAGGAAGTGAGAACAGGCGAGGCCGCCGATGGATAGGAGCGGGATATGTCAGCGGTTCCCGAATGTCTGCTTACGGCCAGGAGCGGACGGTCGCCTACCCCTCCGAGCAGTCATCTGAACGGCCACTTGGCTCGGAAATCTGCCGGAAAGCCTACGCCAGCAACTCCGCCATTGCGGTCATTGGGAGTGTGCGCCACCAACGGCTGCAATGAATAATAGGTCACCGGTCATGGCCGGGGAAGTCGGCTCGAACGACCGCTCGGCACGTCAGGTTTTCGGCTTTTTGTTGTGAGCAGCTAGGTCGCGCGTGGTAACCTATGTGGTACCCGTTGGCGTTCTCCTTGCCGACGGGCTCTATGTCAAACCCGATGGTGCAACCACGCGAGGATGCCAGTTCGGCAGTTGGGTCGGTGTACTGGGTGGACCGCAAGCGACGCGAGAAAAGAACGAGGCAAACTATGGCACTTACACGCGATTTCAAGGCAACGATCCAGGCACGTGTGCTGGCCGATCCGAAGTTCCGCGATGCGCTTCTAAAGGAAGGCGTGGAGACCATGTTGGCCGGAGACATAGATGGTGGCAAATCGATCCTTCGGGACTATATTAAGGCAACTGTCGGCTTCGAGAAACTAGGCGCCGAAACCGGCTCGTCGCCAAAGAGCTTAATCCGCATGTTCGGCTCCGGTGGCAACCCACAGGCGCGCAACCTGTTCGGCATCATTAGCCATCTTCAGCGTGACGCCGGCCTTACGCTGCATGTGACGGCTCAGCAGGACAGACGCGCGCAATGACTGCACGCGACGCGCAATCAACAGACAACCGAGAAATGTCTGATCCGCTCGTTCGTAGATGTGGACAAGCGGATTTCATAGTGGAATACGATCCGCCGACGTGGCATCAACGGCGCGATGGTTTGCTAATGCAAGGTATCCCATGAACGCAGATATTCTCAAAAGGGTAGTCCGGGCCATCGCCGACGGTTCACAAAGCGACCTTGATCACTTGGCGTTCAAGATCGTCGAAGCCGAGCGCAAGACCGGCCACGTCAGACTGGCTGAGCAACTGGAGGCCATCCTCAAACAGCCCAAGGCGAAACGAGCGGAATCTGTTTCGAATCCACCGGCAGATATTGAGCGAACGCTCAAAGAGTTGCCGATGAGTCGGCGACACGGCGAAACGCTGGCGACGTTGATCCCGACTGAACACCTTGAGCACCACATGGTGTTACCAGAGTCCGTCGAGCAGCGCTTCGCCCGCATTGAATCCGAATATGCGGCACGCGATCGGCTGCGCATATTTGGTCTTAAGCCACGGAAGACCGTGCTCTTGTACGGCCCGCCCGGCTGCGGTAAGTCGCTCGGTGCAAAACGCCTTGCTTGGAACATCGGACTTCCGTTGATGAAGGTCCGTTTCGATGTGCTTATATCGTCCTTCTTTGGCGAATCAGCACAAAACCTGCGATCAATCTTCAGCGCGGCGAAGGAGAAGCCCTGTGTGCTCCTGCTGGACGAATGTGACTTTATCGCCCGTTCGCGCACGAACTCCAAGGACATCGGCGAGGTGTCACGCATCGTGAACGCGTTGCTTCAGCTCATGGAGGAGTACGACGCACCGGGACTACTGGTCGCGACGACGAATCTCGAGTCCGCACTGGACCCGGCGCTCTTCCGCCGCTTTGACGATGTTTTCTCAATCCCGGTGCCTGGCCCAGCCGAGATCGAGCAGCTTTTGCGGATGACGCTCTCCACAGTGCAGATGGAGAAGGATGTTTTTTGGGAACAACTGGTTACGAAGCTGACAGGGTCGTCCGCCGCGATGGTCGTCAAAGCTGCTCAGGATGCCGCAAAGGCGGCTGTGTTGGCTGGCGGCGTATCCTTATCGAATGACAGGCTTGTTCAAGCGATCGATGAGCTGCAACGGCACGACGCGGGACAAGCGGCCTGAACCATGTCTGGCGAGCATAATTTCGAATACCTGCCGCTGATACGCACCTTCAAAGGCCCAGCCAAACTGGGTAGGCCTCCCATGCCCTCGCAACAATCGTTCGCTAACAGAAACGCGCGTCAAGCGCACAGTCTCGCACTCGACACAGCCGCGCAAGCGTTCAGCGAAAATTGGCAAACGCGCAAGGCGCAGCGGCAGGCGGCAGGTCAGGCCTTGCCGGATATCCCGTCAGGCGTCCCGATCCTCTTGCAGGTTGATCCTAACCTCGACCTGGACGTGCTGCGCGAGAAGTTCGCCTTTGAAATCGTCGCCGAACAAGAGGAAGGCTACGTGATTGTGGCGTCTGAAGACATTCAGATCGCCCCCTTTCGGGCGATGCTTCAAGGCTTCGCCGGCACAGTGCGTGGATCGGCAATGATCGCCCAGGTGCATAAGTTGTTTGACGATCCAAACCAAACAGATCGCTTGGGACGCATCCTCTCCGAACACCTCATGAACACATGGGGCAACATCGACGACGACCAACTCTACGTCGTAGACATTGGCATTGCCTGTGCGGGCACTCGAGAAATTCCCACACGTCCCACGCGTGGCAGGCGCACCACGGACGCAGATTGGGCAGCCAAAGAGCTTGCCTGGTCGGAGGCGCGCGCCAGCGCCTACGACGAGTGGGACGACATCAAGAGAGAGCGCGAAACCGCGATCCAGAGATTCGCCGATTTCTACCATGCTGAGATCCTGCACCTTGTTGACGGATCCGACTTCGACGCAGGCGTTCTTGCCGACAGCTTTACGATTAGGCTGAAGATTTCAGGGAAGGGGCTGAAGGATTTCGTTCTCAACTATCCCTACGTCTTCGAGGTCGTTGAACCGGAAGACATCGCGTTTCCGCAGAACCTCGGGCAACCGGGAACTGCGCCTCAACCGGTTGTCGCTCCGATCGCACCCGATGCCGATGCACCTGCAGTCTGTGTCATCGATAGTGGCATTCAGGAGGGGCATCTACTGCTTCAGCCCGCGATCGACCAAAGCTCTTCGCACTGTTTCCTGCCCGGCAAGTCTGCTACTGATGCGGGTGACTACGTGGCCGGCGGTGGTCATGGGACGCGCGTCGCCGGCGCGGTCTTGTACGGCGAGGAGGTGGCCAAAGCTGGGACACCCAATCTGCCGTTCTGGATTCAGAATGCGCGCGTCCTCGACGACGACAACCGTATGCCAGACAAGGTTTTTCCAGCCGAGGCGATGCGCATGGCGGTCGAGCGTTATCACTTAGGGCCGCGTACTACTCGTATCTTCAATCACTCGATCAACGCCTACGGCTATTGTCGCTCGCGCTACATGTCGTCCTGGGCGGCGGAGATTGATGCGCTCTCGAATCAGTACGATGTACTGATCATTCAAAGCGCCGGCAACCTTCGGCTCACTGGACCAATGTCTTACCCTGGCGTCAAGGATCATCTAGACGCTGGTCGCACATATCCTGGATATCTCTACGAACCGGCAGCACGCGTCGCCAACCCAGGGCAAAGCCTCCAAGCTCTGACGGTTGGCTCTATAGCGTATGGCGCCTTTGAAGCCGGCAACTGGCGTAGCTTCGCGACCGAGCCCGACTTCCCCTCTGCATTTTCGCGGTCCGGCCCCGGCATCTGGAACGTCATCAAGCCGGAAGTGGTGGAATATGGCGGTGACCTTATTCGCACGAGCAATCAGCCGACTGACGTACAAGGAGGGGGCGGTATTCCAGCAGCTTGCCCGGAGTTGGTTCGCTCGACTATGTTTCCGCCTGGACCAGCGGCCGATCGCGACGCAACCGGCACTTCTTTTGCCACGCCGAAGGTGGCCCGAATTGCGGCGCAACTGCAGCGCCTCTTGCCAGCTGAACCGACACTGCTCTACCGCGCATTGTTGGTGCAATCCGCGCAATGGCCGACTTGGGCTGAAGGCGTGCTCTCGCAGCTGCGATTGCCAAATGGGCAGCAGACCCAAGCGATGCGGCAACGGTTGCTGGATAACGCTTCGCAAATCATCCGCTGTATTGGCTTCGGAATTCCGGACCAGACTCGCGCCACGGTGAACACTGATCACCGTACCACCTTCATCACGAGTGCCGAAACTCCGATCCATGCAGGGGAGTGTCACATTTACCAAGTCCCGATCCCTGCTGCCTTGCGTCAGCAGGCGGACGAATACGACATCCGGATCGATGTAACGCTTTCCTATGTGGCTCAGCCGCGTCGTACGCGCCGCAACCCACGCCGCTATCTGTCAACCTGGGTGGACTGGGTGACCAGCAAGCTGGGCGAGGGACTCAACGACTTCCGTGTTCGAGCCATGAAGGATGAAGAAAACGAAGGCGAGCCGTTGACTGGTTCAACCCTTCCGTGGACTCTTCAGGAAAGTTTGACGACAGGTCTGATCCGTAACACCCGCCGCAACAGCGGCACGGTGCAGAAGGACTGGGCCATCGTGAGGTCAAATTCCTTGCCGGACCACTTCTGCATCGCCGTGCGCGGACACCAAGGATGGAGCCGTGACCCCGACACAACGGCACGCTATGCGCTCGCCGTCACATTCGAAATAGTCGGGCAGGAGATCAGCATCTACGACGCGCTGCGGACTGCAGTCATTGAGCTGCAAACGCAGATTGAAACAGAGGTTGAAGTCGAGATGGAGGTCCAACTCGATGAGTAAGACGTTCGACGCGCGCGCTCCCACTCGCCCTTGTGAAGCTTTGCAGGCGGACTGCGCGCATACTCATGAGAAGTCCGTCGCGCCAAGCGACTCCTTGAGCACATTGACCAGCCCACAATGAAGGGCTTTCGCGTTCTCAAACGAGCCAAAACGAAGGCTTAGAAAAACACCCTGCTAACCCTGCGTCAAGCCGACAACCGTAATCGTGGCGCTCTTCAAACGGACCACCTCTCGCGGCGACAGGTTGCGTCAACGTTCCTGAGAGTAGGCGTTCTCACGCCGCCAACTTCGGCTTAGGGTCGGGTGCGGTACCAGCCTCAGGTGCCAAGCGTTCGTTCGAGCCGATTTCCCGTCTAATGACTGCTGACTTCTTCGTGGCGGACGTTGGGCAGGCGCTCCAAAATGTCCGCTCAGGCCGAGAACTTGCCAGTAAGCAGTCGGCTGGAACGGCAGGTCTACTTTGTTACCTGCCATTCAGCAGGCGGCTGGCTGAAGGTCCGCATTGGGTCGGTATCAGCCCCTGACGTATTTTCTCCAAAACCGCAGCTGATCAGGACAAGTTACCCGTAGGTGTGTCGTTTAGCCTGCGCGCTCGATCTTTCCACGGGCAGGCAGCAATGCAGCGACAGGCATCAGATCCGGAATTGGTGCACCGACGCGCTCATTGAAACGGACAGCTTTTCCAGGTGATCAGCCGATTTGGCGACAGAGCTGACCACGGCGCTGGTTTCCTCGGTCATCTGGGCAATTTCTTCGACATTTCTGGCAATATCGTGATTGGCCGTGTTCTGCTGGCGCAGTGACGCGGAGATCTCCTCGGCCGCGCTCATCATGTGGCCCACACCGCCCTGAATCCTGCTCATTGTTTCGCCAGCGCGCCGGATGAGCACCACTCCGGCCTGCACACGATCACTGCCGTCCGCCATTTCCTTCACCACCTTGACGGTGCCGTCGCGCACGGAATCGACGGTAGCCTTGATTTCGCGGGTCGCCTGGGTGGTGCGCTCGGCAAGTTTGCGGACTTCGTCGGCCACGACCGCGAAGCCGCGCCCCTGTTCACCCGCCCGCGCCGCCTCGATCGCCGCGTTCAGGGCAAGCAGGTTGGTCTGGTCGGCAATTTCACGGATCACATCGACGATCTTTGAAATCTGCGCCGAGCGTTCGCCCAGTTCCCTGACCGATCCGGCCGTCGTCATCACCGCCGCGGAAATGCCGTCCATTTCAGCAATCGCTTCAGTGACCGCCGCTTCGCCGACATCGGAAAGCGCCTGTGCATCGGCCGCGCTCTGATGCGCCCCAGCGGCACTATCCGTGATGTGGGTGATCGACACCGCCATTTCCTCGATCGACGCTGCCATCGAAGCGGATTTGTCGTTCTGCAAATTGGCCGCCGCCGAGACTTGATTGGCGGCGAGCGAGATGTCGTGCGCAGAAGCCGTCAGCGTGTCGGCCGACTCGCCGATGCCGCGGATGATCGTGCGCAGACTCTCCTGCATGCCGCGGATCGCCGCCAGCAGGCTGCTGCGATCATCCGGACGAATGCTGATGTCCTGGGTGAGATCGCCGCTGGCGATGCGTTGTGTCACCCTGGCCGCATCCACGGGTTCACCGCCGAGAATCCGGATCAGCGACCGGTACAGCATGAATCCCGACACCATCATCAATCCACCGACCGCCACCCCGAGCCCGGTGCTGATGCCTTGCGCCTGCCGGATTCCGGTTTCCGCGCTACCGGCGGACTCGGTCATATGGTCGCGAACGGTTTTCTCGATACGCTCAAGCTGGCCGGTCAGCCCTTCGGCCTGAGCGTCGAAGCCATCGTTGGGTCGCTTCATCAGTGCGTTCCCCGCGTCCCGACCACCGCTGATGTAGGCCTTGGCCATTTCGATTCCGAGCGCGTTGAACCGGCCCAGACCCTCCTTTGCCTGCGTCACCTGGTCGGCAAGCATCGGTTCGAGCCGGGCGATGCGGTCCAGATCCTTGATCGCCTCATCGTAGGCCGTCTGGGCCTCCTTGAAGCCGCCGCTTTCGCCGGTTGCCGAAACGTCGGTAAGGAACTGTTGAACCTGAACCACATAAAAACGCGCTTCCAGGATCGCCACCAAAGCCGGTAGCGCGACAGCGTTCGTGTTGCGAGCACTTTCCCGAGCGGTCCGGAACCCGGACCAAATCGTCAAGATCAGTACACACAACAGGACAAGTGTCGCCAGGGTGAAAAGGGAAACCAGGCGGCGAATAGTCACGTTTGCTCCTCGAATGGGCCAGCAGGCATCAGGTTTGGGATTTCCGGCAAGGGCGGCGATGGCGCGGCTTGAATCCAGCAAGGGCTGGACCAAACGCAGGTTGGCCATTGTAAGGCAAAACCTTATGCGGACTGACTACCCCGGCGCAATTAACACTGGCAGGATCAGGGTGTCACCAGGGAAGCGTTTCCGGCTTTTTTCCGTGGTCATCCGGGCAGTCATCCGGGCGCTTACCCTTTTTCGCGGCACCGTCCGGAACCGTCGAAGGGGGTCTCATTTTCCCGGACCCCTCGATAGCGGGATGCCCCATTGGCGGAGCCCCGGATGAGCCAATCGAGCGCGCCGTCCTCAATCTCAAGAGGGAACGCGCCTGGCCGAACCCTGCCCGCCCCGCCAAGGCCACTCGCCGGGTAAGTGATGGCATCGTCGGCGTCTACCCCAGCGTCGGCTTGCACTCGACCTCCCTTCCCTGTCGCCGAAGATCCATGAACAGTCGATGGCGAAGCCCAAAGGCTCAGAGCCATGATTCGCAGAGCCGCCCGCGCGTCTCGAAGAGCCGATGGTATCTCTCCGGGGTAAGCGTCCAGCCCACCCACGTCAGGGGGTGCTGACTTACCCCCGTTTTTTGAGCGGCAGCAACTCGTCGAGGCGGCTGTTGGGCCAAGTGGGAAGTTTTTGCAGGGTGTTGGTGAGCCAGGCCATGGGCTCGATGCCGTTCAAGCGCGCGGTTTCGAGCAGCGACTGAATGGCCGCGGCACGCTTGCCGGCGGCCTCCGAACCTGCGAACAACCAATTTTTCTTCCCGACGGCGATCGGGCGAATGGCGTTTTCGATAGGGTTGTTGTCGATCGGGTAGAAGCCATTCTCGGCATAACGAGCGAGAGCGCGCCAGCGCTTCAACGTGTAATCGATGGCCCGGGCCAGGGCCGAGCCGTTGGCGACCGACTTGCGGGTGTTCAGGAGCCATAGGTGCAGGGACTCGAGTCGCGGCTGACTGTGCATCTCGCGCAGACGGGCCCGTTCCTCGACCGTGAGGTCCTTCGCCTGCGCCTCGACGGCATACAGTTCGCCGATGCGGCGAAGGGCTTCCGTCGCGACCGGGCTGGCGTTGGCCTGGTGCAGGTCGAAGAACTTGCGGCGCGCATGGGCCATGCAGCCCAGTTCGATCACTGATCCCTGAAACAGCACCTTGTAACCGGCGAAGTCATCGACCATCAGGGCGCCTTCCCATTGCGCCAGGAAATTCACGGCATGTATGCCGGCCCGGCCCGGTTGATAGTCGAAGACGACAATCGGCGGGTCATTTTCCAAGGCATTGTTGCGGTACGCCCAGAGATACGCCCGCTTGGTCTTCCCCTTGCCTGGATCAAGCTGTTGCACCGGGGTTTCATCCGCATGTAACACCTCGCTCTCGCGCAGCAATTCGCCCAGGCGAAGCCAGAGGGGTTCGAGGGCATAGCCGACGCGACCCACCCACTCGGCCAGCGTCGAGCGGGCGAGCGGGACGCCAGACCGGGCGGCCTGCTGTTCCAGGCGATAGAGCGGCAGGTGATCCAGGAACTTGCTGATCATGACCCACGAGAGCAAGGCCGGGGTCGCCATTCCGCCATCGATCACGCTGCGCTCGGCCGGTGCCGCCGTCAGCGTCTCGCAGGGCCGGCAGGCGTATTTGGGATAAACGTGCTGTTCGACGAAGAACTGCGCCGGGACGATATTGAGTTTCTCGGTCACGTCCTCGCCGATCAGCACCAACGCCTGACCGCATTCGCCGCAGGTGCAGTTCTCGGGTTCGTGGCGAATTTCAACGCGCGGCAGATGCTCCGGCAGGGGCTGACGACCGGCGCGTTCGCGTTTGGGCTTCTTCTCGGGTACCGGTTGATCCGACGGCGTTTCAGCGACCTGGAGCGCTTCGGCCAGACGGGCTTCGCAGGCAGCAATGTCGGCCGCCAGGTTTTCATCGAAGAGGTCGCGTTCGGCGGCGACCATGGCTTCGCTCTTCACGCCGAATTTCATTCGGCGTAAATGAGCAAGTTCGAGCGTCAGCTTTTCGATCTTGGCATCGCGCCAGTGAATTTCCGTGGCGCTGGTCTTGGCCTGTTCCAGCAGACCGCCAACCCGATTTTCGACCCAGGCCAGCAGTTCTGGTGAGGGGGAGAAGGCGGCAAGTTCGGTCGCTAAATCCATGAGGCATTATACCGCAGACATCGCATGGAAAGCTCCTGAAAGCCAGGTAGATAGCCGATTATTATCACTTTTTTCGCGGCAGTGACGCGGCCGTTACACTTGCCAGTGTCCCGGCGCTGGGGCTTCCCGACGTTGCCAGTCAACGCCCGCGATCAGCCACCGCCATTGCCCCGGCGTCAGGGAAAAAACCGCCTCGCCAGCGCTCGGCCACGTGAAACCGCCCCGGTGTAGGCGCCGTTGCGCTAGCCACACGCCCGTGCCATCCCACACCAGCAGTTTGAGTCGGCTTCGCTTGCGATTGGTGAAGGCGTAAGCACTGCCGTCACAAGGGGAGCGCCCGAGACTCGCCTGGATGCGGGCAGACAAGCCGTCAATGCCCAGGCGCATGTCTACCGGTTCGAGAGCCAGCCAGATGCGCTCCAGCGGTACGCCGAGGGTCGCGCTCATGAGTGGTTTGCCCAGAGTGCCACCAGCCACTCGGCCGGCGGCAGCAGGCCAAATTCGAGTCGCCAGCCGTTCGGGCTGGCGAGCGACAGGCACGGCATTGAGACCAGCGGATCGGCAACGATCGTTGCCCGAATCAGCGTCAGCGGCTCGCCGACGGCGGCCCCACCTTCGCGCTTGGCCAGACGCTGATGCCAGTAACTCAGCGAATGGTCCTTCAGCCCGTGCCGGTCACAGTACGCTCTCTGCGACTCCCCACTCGCCCGCCACTCGGCAACATGCCCTCGCCAGTACGCTTCCCGCTCGCCGTTCTTGTCCATCGCAACCTCCCATCGAAAGCCGGGAGGTTGCGCTATCTCGTCCGACTTTTACAGGTGGAGCGGTCGGACGCTTACTCTCCGGGAGTGGCGTGCGACTCTCCGGGAGTCAGCTTCATGTCTTTGAGGGTCGCGCGTGACTCGTGGAGCGTCGGCTTCATGTCCCGGAGAGTCGCGCGTCACTCCCCGAGGGTCAACTTCATGTCCCGGAGAGTCGCACGTGACTCGTAGAGCCTCGGCTTCATGTCCCGGAGAGTCGCGCGTCACTCGCAGAGCGTCGGCTTCATGTCCCGGAGAGTCGTCGCTCAGTCGTCAGGACTTGCCGTTCGGGCTTTATGGCTTGCGCGCAGGTTTCGCCACCGGGGGGCACGGCAGCCAGAGCGATGCGGCGGTCAGTGGATAACTGTTGCGCGACCCCGGCGACCCCGGCCAGAGCGGTGGCTCATGGCGATGGCGGAAAGCGGGCGGAGGTTTTGCAATCTCCCGGCCGCAACTTTCCCGAGTGCGGTGCGAATCGGCATGATCGCTCCAGTATCAGGCGACTTCGAGTGCGGATTCGATCCCTTGGCGGAGCGCCAGCCTTGCAGATCCTTGTCGATGTCGATGCGCACGACCTTGCAGGGCGCGAGGAAGCCGTCGCCGTTGCGGCTGAAGGCGAAGGGGGTGTCCAGCGTTTCTGCATAGCCCAGTGCCTGCTGCAGGCCATCGCCGAGGGTGTGATGGTTGTCCTTGGCCTCGATCACGGCGATCGGCAGGTTGGGCGCGTAATAGAGGACAAGGTCCGCCCGCTTCCGTTTGCCGCGGGTGTGCAGCTTGCCGGTAACCGGTAACTCTGCGGCGTTTCCCGGACCCGCCTACGGTGCCTGCCGCTGTAATGGCGAGCGTAGCGGATTGGCCGCGAAGAGCTGCTTCCAGCAGCGGGGCGTGAGTTCGTGAACACGGTTCGCTGGGTGCTGGCCGACGCGTTGCAGGACATCGACGAGGTAGTCGTAGGGATTGATGTCATGCAGTCGGCAGGTGACGATCAGGCTTTGCAGGATGCCGACCTGCCGGGCCGCCGAGCTCGGTCCAGCAGAACATCCAGTTGCGGCGACCCATCGGGATGACGCGCAGGGCCCGTTCGAGATGATTCGTATCGATCGGTACGTCCGGGTCGGTGAGAAAGACTTCCAGTCCGAAGCGGCGGTTGCGGGCATAGGCCAGCGCCTGGGTCAACGGGTTGCTGGGCAGCAGACCCTGGGCAGCGAAGCGTTCGTCGACCCAGGTGAAGAAGCGCTCGACGACCGGCTTGGCATGGGCCAGTCGGTGATCTTTCTTCTGCTCGCCGCTCAGCCGGGCGCGCCGGATCTCTTCCTCGATCGCGTACAGCTCGCCGATCAGCGCCAGCGCTTCGGCCGCCGCTTCCGGTTCGGCCGCCTGCGCCTCGAAGAAGCCGCGACGGGTATGCGTCCAGCACTGGGCATGGATGATCCCCGTCTTCGCCGCGTAGCGGGCATAGGCAGCGTACCCGTCCGACAACAGCACCGCGCGTTCGACAGGTGTCAGCCCCAGCGCTGCCTCGACGTGCTTGATCTCGCGACTCTGAAAGAAGGGGAAACAGATTTCGTCACGTTCCCCATAGACCGGCCAGAAGTAGCCTTGCTTCAGCTTGCCCGGACCCGCCTGTCCGGCCTTGATCGGCGTCTCGTCCATGGCCTTGACGCGGGACTCGCGAATCGACGCGAACTGCGCCTCATAGATCGGCTCGAGCAGGGCCGCGCCGCGTTGCCCGATCTGCGTCAGCCACGGCCGGCTGACAGTGAAACCGGCGTCGATCAGGCGCTGGTGCTGGCGATACAGCGGCAGGTGGTAGGCGAACTTGTCGATCAACAGACCGGCGACGAAGCTCACGTCCGCCCGGCTGCCGTCGATGACGTTGCTGGGTGCCGGCGCGCAGACGAGAGCCTGGCTCTTCTTGATCTTCACCACCGGGCGGCGATACTTGATCACCACGTAGCTCCCCGGTCGCTGCGCCAGCCGATAGCTCTCCTTGTGACTGACGATCTCGTAGTCTTCGGGTGAGAGCCCCTCGGTTTGCGGGGCGCGCAGTTCGATGACTTCGACCGGTACGCGCGTCTCGTCGAAGAAGGGAAGCGCTTCGTCGTCGTGGTGGCGGGTCGGCGGTCGGCGGGTATGGGCGGCAATCCCGCGGCCCTGAGGGGCCGGCGGCGAGGCGGGCGGGGGTGACCAATCGCCCAGCGTCATCTGGCCGTTGGGCCCGATCTCGATACGTCGTTCGCTCTTCTGACCGAAGATCTGGCGTTTGAACCACTCGAGCTGCTGTTTAAGCCCGGCGATTTCCGCCTGCAGCGTCTGACACAGGGAGAGCACCTGTAGCGGGGTCAATGCCGCCGCTTCTTCGAGGCTGGAAAGGGTCAGGGTCGACGCCGGTTTCATGCCGGAATTATGCCCGAAGACAGGCCACAAGTCCATGTTTATACGCTGATATGTGAGGGATTTTGCGCCATTTCCGGGGCCCGGTAACGCTTCCTGAACCGGCCGGGCTCGATGCCTTCGAGCAGGAGTTTCAGACCGGTCCAGTCGGTTTCTCGCGTGCTCAATTTCGACCAGTCGGCGACGAATCGGCCGGCTTCGAGCCGCTTCGCCCACAGGCAAAAGCCGGTGCGGTCCCAGTAGAGGACCTTGACCTGGGTAGCCCGGCGGTTGAAGAAGACGAACAGCTGTCCGCTCAAGGGGTCCTGACCCAGCACGTTGCGGGTCAGCGCGTACAGGCCGTCGAAGGACTGGCGCAGATCGACCGGCCGGCCATACACCTGCACGCGGATCTGACCTTCAGGGAAGAACATCAGCCCCGCACCAGGTGGAGTTGCAGACCCCCGCCGAGGTCCAGGGTCAGTTCGAGCCGTGAAGGGGGACTGCCTTCCCGCAGAGCACCGACGTCAACGAAAGCCGCGGACGGCGAACTCGCCGTGAGCCTGGTGCCTTTCTCTGCGCCTGCCCCACCCAGGCGGCCACGCCAACGGTGGAAGCTGGTATCGCTGATCCCTTCCTGCGCGCAGAAGTCGGTTACGCTTAATCCGCTGCCGGCAAATCGCGACAGCAACCCCTGCCAGTCGTCCGCACTGCGCCGCAACCGTAACTCTTGACCATTCTTCGACATCCTTGCCTCCTCGTTCCATGATCTGACGAACCTATTGTCGTCACCATCAAGGCATCGAGGAAGAACGCCTCCAGGTTAGCGGTTACATACATCCACCTTACAGTAAGAATTACGCCTGCAGCCGAAGCACGCTCGAAGGTTGGGTTGTCGCAACACGATTTTGCTACCCTGTTAGGGATTTCTCCGCGCACGCTGCAGGATTGGGAGCAAGGCCGGAGAGAGCCTACAGGAGCGGCCAAGACTCTGCCACGGGTCGCCTGCTCCCACCCAGAGGTACTACGCGAGCTCCAGCCCTGAAGCGCACATCCCGGGTGGATCCTCCCTCCCAGAGGGTGTAGGGTAGTCGTCAGGATTCCTGAGAAACGGGGGGTGCGGCCGGTCAACCCGGCGACAGGTGGGCGGCGGGGATGGCGATCACCCTGCTCCTGGCTGCGCTGTTCGGCGCCAGGGCCGCCCCTGCCCAGCCGGTATATGAAACCCGTGACCGGGCGGGTCCGGTCTTTTCCGACCTGCCGAGCGCGGGCGCGCGCGAAGTGGAACTGCCGCCGCAGATCAATCTCATGGATTCGGTGGAGGAACCGGCGCCGGCGCCCGAGCCAGTGTCGGCGGTGGCGCCCTACCGCGCAGTGCAGATCACGCAGCCTGAAAACGGCGGCACGGTACACTCGAATACCGGCCAGTTCTCGATCGTGGTGGCGATCGAACCGGACTTGCGGACCGACCAGGGCGACAGGATCGCCATCACACTCGACGGCACGCTCCTGCCGCAGCAGCGGCAGGCGCTGCAGTTCGACATCACCGCCGGCGAGTGGCAGATGGCGGCCAGGGATCAGGTCGAACACCAGCTCGAAGTGGCGCTGGTGGACCGCGCCGGCCGCGTGTTGTTGACGGCCAGCCCGATCCGCTTCTACGCCCACCGCGCGACCGCAGGTGGACATTGATCCGCAGCAGCGGGCCTGGGTTTTGCCGGCCCCGTTCGCCGGGAGTTTGACCCTGTTGATTGACCGACCAGAATTCGACCGCGTGCGAGGAGAGAGCCATGTCGAAAAACCCGTCTGCCCCGAGCGGCGTTCCCGCGGCCAGCAAGATGCGCCTCGTGCGCGAGTTGCTCGGCCCCTACCAGCGCTGGCTGGTCGTCATCTTCGGCATGATGCTGATCGAAACGGCGATGTCGGTCGCCTCACCCTGGCCGCTGAAGATCATCCTCGACAACGTCGTCGGTAGCCACCAGCCGCCCGCTTGGCTGGACGCGCTGCGCTTCCTCGATCTCGGCGGCGACAAGATGGAACTTGCCGCGGTGGCCGGCGCCGCCGTCGTCGTCATCGCACTGCTCGGCGCGCTGGCGAGCTATATCGACAACTACTATACCGAGAGCGTCAGCCAATGGGTCGCGCACGACCTGCGCATGCGCGTCTACGACCACCTGCACCGGCTGTCGCTCGGTTACTACGACACCCACCAGACCGGCACCATCCTGTCCACGCTGACCGCCGACGTCAAGACCATCCAGGGCTTCGCCTCGTCGGGAACGCTGTCCATCGTCGTCGACCTGCTGACCATCCTCGGCATGGTCGGCATCATGTTCTGGCTCGACTGGGACTTCGCGCTGATCGCCATCGGCGCCACTCCCTTCCTGCTGCTCTTCGTCGCGCGCTTCAACAGGGAGGTGAAAGCGGCGACGCACGAGGTCCGCCGCTACCAGAGCGACATCGTCGCGGTCGTCCAGCAGGGCCTCGAATCGATGCGCATCGTCAAGGCCTTCGGCCGCCAGGAACTCGAGAAGCAGCAGCTGGCCGATGTCAGCCACGCGACCGTCGATGCGGCGCTGGCGGCACGGCGGGTGAAGTCGCTGCTCTCGCCGGCGGTATCGATCACCGTCGCCCTGTGTACCGGCTATGTCCTCTGGCGCGGCACCGGCCTGGTGCTCAGGGAGGTGATGACGCTCGGCGCGCTGACCGTCTTCCTCACCTACCTGAGCAAGTTCTTCAAACCCGTGCAGGATCTGGCCAAGATGAGCAACACCATCGCCCAGACGGCGGTGGCGATCGAGCGCATCCAGACCATCCTCGACACCGACGACATCCTGCCGGTGAAGCCGGATGCGCGCGACCCGGGGACGCTGCGCGGCGAGATCTCGTTCGAGAACGTCGCATTCGCCTACACCCCCGAGGCGAAGGTGCTGACCAACGTCGTCTGCCACATCGCGCCGGGGCAGCTCGTCGGCGTCGTCGGCCCCACCGGCGGCGGCAAGTCGACCGTGGTGAGCATGATCCCGCGTTTCTACGACCCGAGTGCCGGCACGGTACGCATCGACGGCGTCGACGTCCGCGACTTCGACCTGCAGGCGCTGCGCCGGCAGGTCGGCTTCGTGCTCCAGGACACCTCGCTCTTTCACGGCACGATCCACGACAACATCGCCTACGGCCGGCCCGGTGCGACCGTTGATGAGGTCATCGAAGCGGCGCGGCTGGCCAACGCCGACGAGTTCATTGCCCGCATGGCGCACGGCTACGAGACGATGGTCGGCGAGCGCGGCATGACTCTCTCGGGCGGCCAGCGCCAACGTATCGGCATTGCCCGGGCGATCGTTCGCAACGCACCGATCCTGATCCTCGACGAACCCACCGCGGCACTCGATACCGAGTCCGAGAAACTCGTCATCGACGCGCTCGAAAAGCTGATGAAAGGGCGCACGGTGATCACCATCGCCCATCGCCTGTCGACCATCCGCCACGCCGACAAGATCATCGTCCTCAAAGGCGGCGTCGTCGCCGAACAGGGCACCCACGACGAATTGCTTGGCCTCGGCGGGATCTATGCCGAGCTCTACCATGCCCAGGTCCAGCCCGCACCGCCGACCGGCGCGCCGGGCTGAACCGCTCGCCAACCGACCACTCCCAGGAGCTTCCCTCGCATGCACCGTTCCCTGATTGTCCTGCCTGACGACGGCGGCCAGCCCTTCGTCGATGCCATCGCCGCGGCGAAGCAGTCGCTGCGGATCAAGATCTTCCTTTTCTCCGACCCTGACCTTCTCGCTGCGGTGATCGATGCGCAGCGGCGCGGTGTGCAGGTGCGGGTCATGTTGAACCCGGCCCGGCGCAGCGGCGAGGCCGAGAACGAGGCGACGCGCACGGCGCTCGAGGCCGCCGGCGTCGAGGTGCAGGACAGCAACCCGGCCTTCGACATCACGCACGAGAAATCGCTGGTCATCGATGGCGAGACGGCATTCATCCAGTCGCTCAACTGGGAGACCAGGAATCTCACCGAAACCCGGGACTTCGCCGTCGTCACCTCGCACCGGCACGAGGTGGACGAGGTCGTCCAGTGTTTCGACGCCGACTGGCAGCGCCAGCCTTTCGATCCGGGCCAGGAATCGCATCTCGTCTGGTGCAACATCAACGGTCGCAACCGCGTCGCGCGCTTCATCGACGCTGCCCGGGAGTCCCTTTTCCTGCAGAACGAGCGCTACCAGGACGAGGTGATCATCGAGCGTCTGGTGCGCGCCACGCGCCGCGGTGTCAAGCTGCACGTGCTCGCCCGGCCGGCACACTTTCTCAAGAAAGGCAAGCTCGTCGAAGGCGTCGAGGGGCTGCGCATCCTCGAGGATCTGGGCGCCAAGGTGCACCGCCTGAAGGGGCTGAAGCTGCACGCCAAGCTGATGCTGGCCGACAGCACGCGGGTGATCATCGGCTCGATCAACCTCGCTCCCGGCAGCTTCGACAGCCGGCGCGAACTGGCCATCGAGGTGCAGGACGAGGCGGTGATCCGGCGTGTGCGGGAAGTCGTTCACCACGACTGGGCGAATTCGTCTGTGCTCGACCTCTCGGACGCGGGACTGCTCAGGGATCTGCAGGAGAACGAACCCGACGTGGCGCACATGCTGGCCCTCGACGAGCGGCCCGGAAATCACGGGGAGCATGGGCCTGGCAACCATAATGGCCACAATGGCCACAATGGCGGCCACCGGAACCATCACGGTAGCTGAACAGCCGCAGCAGCGAACGCGACCCCCCTGCCGGGCCTATCCCGAGGGCAACGGCGGGGTCGCCCTTCGGGGGGAGGAGAGCACCCTCCGGACGCCGGTCGATGGCGCCTTTTCTGATCGGATCGCGGGCCCGCTCATGGCTTGCGTCGCTTCTCCAGGAGCTGCAGGATCAACCTGACCAGCGCCTGCGGATCGATCGGCTTCGCGATGTGGCCGGCCATTCCGGCGGCGAAGCACCTGTTCCGTTCGTCCTCGAAGGCGTGCGCGGTCTGGCCGATGATCGGCAGATCGGGCCGCAGGGTGAGGATCCGTCGGGTCGCCTCGTAGCCGTCCATGACCGGCATCTGGATGTCCATCAGCACGAGGTCGTAAGCGCCCGGCCCGTCCCTGAACACGCGCTCGACGGCCTCCTGGCCATCGCCGACCAGCACCGGATGCGCGCCGTCCTCGAGCAGATTGCTTTCCAGAATCATTCGGCTGACCGGATCGTCCTCGGCGACCAGAATGGCGATGCCGGCCAGCGGTTTGGCGGGCAGCGCGGGTTCGGTCGATCCGGTCGGGAGCGCCGCCTCAGGGGCCTGCGGCGGCACATAGGGCAAGCGGAACTCGAAACGGCTGCCCGCCCCGGGCGTACTTTGCACCTGAATCTCGCCCTGCATCAGTTCCAGCAGGCGCTTGCAGATCGCGAGGCCGAGGCCGGTGCCGCCGAACCTGCGCGTGGTTGAGCCGTCGGCCTGCTGGAAGGGGTCGAAGACATAAGCGAGTTCCTCCCCGCTCATGCCGATGCCGGTATCGGTCACCCCGAAGACCAGCTGCGTGCCCTGCAGCGAGACGGTCAGCGTGACACCGCCGGCCGCGGTGAACTTGATCGCATTCGACAACAGGTTGTTGAGCAGCTGAGCAATGCGCAGCGGATCGCTGACGCAGCTCGCCGGCCAGCCGGCACGTTTTTCCAGCCGCAGCTGGAGACCCTTGGCGCGGGCGCGATCGGCGACGAGTTCGAGGGCGCTGCCGAGCGCATCGTCGAGGGACATTTCGGTCGCCTCGATCTGCAGCTTGCCGGCGTCGATCTTGGAAAAGTCGAGGATTTCATTGACCACGCTGAGCAGCTGATTGCCCGAAGCGATGATCTTTTCGAAAGCGCCGCGGGCTTTCTCGCTGTTGCAGCAATGACGATGGCCGATGTGGGCAAAGCCGAGGACGCCGTTCATCGGGGTGCGGATCTCGTGGCTCATGTTGGCGAGAAATTCGCTGCGCGCCCGCGCGAGATTCTCCGCCGCCGTCAGCGCCTGCTCGCGTGCCAGCGCGGCAGCGCGTTGCGCGCTGATATCGACGAAGCTGACCACCGCGCCGGTGATCCTGTCCTGCTCGAACATGGGGTGAGTGGCCAGCGCCACCGGCAGCGGGCTGCCGTCGGCATGCCAGTAGGTGACGTCGTCGAAGCGCATTTCCTGGCCCGCCCGCCACGCCAGGCGGCCCGCGCATTCTTCGACCGGAAAAGGGCTGCCATCGGGTCGACGGTGATGGAAGAGATCATGCGCAGAACGGCCGATGACCTCCTCGGCACGGTAACCGAGCATGCGACAGCCGGCGGGATTGATGAAGGTGACGCAACCTTCGAGGTCGACGCCAAAGAGTCCGTCAGCGGTCGATTCGAGAATGCGGCTCGCCTTCGCTTCGGTCGCCAGCAAGGCATGGGTCTTCTGTCGCACGAGATCCTGCAGGTGCTCGCGGTGCTGTCGCAGTTCCTCTTCGAGGGTCTTGCGCTCCGAGATGTCGCGGCCGAATCCGACGGTGCCGACGAGTTTCCCGGCGATCCTCACGGGTGACTTGTAGGTCTCGAACCACACCCGCCGGCCATCGATTTCGATCGCTTCTTCGACGTTTTTCGGCTGGCCGCTCTGCAGCACGGCGCGATCGTCGGCGCGGTAGCTCTCGGCCAGATCGAGCGACCAGAGATCGAGGTCGCTCTGGCCGATCAGCGCTTCGGGCGAGCTTCCGGCGACGGTCGCGAAGACTTGATTGACGGCGAGAAAACGGCTCTCCTCGTCCTTCAGCCAGACCATGAAAGGGAAGTTGTCGAGCAGGGCGCGCTGGTATTGTTCGCGTTGCTGCAACGCATCAGCGAGCTGCTTGCGTTCGGTGATGTCGTCGTAGATGCCGAGCACGCCGATCATCTCGCCGCCGCTGTTGCGCAGCGGCACCTTGGAGGTGCACAGCCAGATCGTCCGCCCATCGGCGGTCGTCTGCGGTTCTTCATAGAACAGCCGGGCCACCCCGGACGCCATCACCGCCCGGTCGTCCGCCCGATAGCGTTCGGCCTGGTCGGCCCAGGCCATCCGGAAGTCATCCTTGCCGATGACCTCGCCCGGCCCCGCCATCCCGGCATCGTTCGCGAAGGCGGGGTTGCAGCCGAGATAGACGAGGTTGCGGTCTTTCCAGAAAACCCGCACCGGAGCGATGTCGATGATCGTCTGCAGCAGATTGCGCGATTCCCTGAGCGCCGTTTCGGCCCGCTTGCGCTCGGTGATGTCGCTCCAGACGCCGAGCAGGCAATCCCGGCCCTGCAGGCGAATGGCCCGGGCATTGATCTGAACGTCCAGAATGCGTCCGTCCTTGCAGCGATGGCGGTTCTCGAAACTGGCCTGGCCGGCTTGCACCACCCGGTTCACGGCCTCGCGCAGAGCATCTCCTGCGAGCACCGCCTGTATCGTGGCCAGGGGCTGGTGCACCAGTTCCTCGCGATCGTAGCCGAGCAGGCGACAGCCGGTGTCATTGACCTCGATGAGACTCAGGCTGTCCACATCGATCAGGTCGATGCCGGCAGCGGCCTGGCTGACGATCGCGCGGTAAAGCGCTTCCTGCTCGCGCAGCGCCACTTCCGACTGCTTGCGCTCGGTGATATCCGACCAAGTGATCACCACCCGCGCCCGCCCGCGCAGCTCGATGCCCTTGAGGCTGAGCAGAACGTCCCGCCACGAACCATCCTGGTGACGATGCCGCGTCTCGACATTCCGGATGCCGGTCGCCAGGATCTGGGGCAGGCGCCGGTGCACGCTTTGCGCCTCCTCGGCGAGCGCGATATCCGGCAGACTCAAGCAGGCAAACTCCTCTCGCGTATAGCCCAGACTCTCGCAGGCGGCATCGTTATACTCGACGAAGCGAAGCGTCTGCGTATCGACCAGGGTGATCGCGTCTTTCGCCTGCGTGACGATGGTCCGGTAAATCTCCTCGCGCTCGGCCAGCGCCGTCACTGCATGCGCCTGCTCGGTGACGTCCTTGAAGCACCAGATGCGGCCCTCTTCATCGCCCAGCGACAGCGCCCGCGTATGGCGCTGAAACACCCGGCCGTCCTTGAACTGCAGGGTGTCCTCCGCGGTCGCATCGCTGCCATACAGGCGCTGCACTTCGTCCAGAAATGCCTGCGGCGCCTCGAGTTGATCAAGCACATGCTGCAGCAGCAGCGCGTCGTGGCCGGCCGTCGCGAGTTCCTCCGGCACCCGCCAGAGTTCCCGGAAGCGCGGGTTGATGGACAGCACCCGGCCATCGGCCGCCACCATCAGGACGCCTTCGTCGGAGGACTCCAGGGCCACCTGCAAGCGCGCCTCGGCACTCCTCACCCGCTGCGACAATTCCTGCTGCTGCGCGCGGGCGAATTCCTGGAACATCCGACTGAGCACGAGCAGGCTGACCAGCGCCGCGATCGCAGTCGCGAGCAGGCCCGGCAGCGGGTCATTGACCGTCATGCGGCCGCTCAAAAACAGCATCGACGCGGCCGCGAGGACGCCCATCATTCCGGGAAGCAGCCGCCAGCGCCCGCCGTTGCGGTCTGGTCTGGCCGGCCACAGGGCAAATCTCATTTCAGTATCCTTCTCGACGCTGACGGGAAGAGATGGCTCCATTTTGAGCCCACGAAAAGCAGAAGACAGAAAATGGAAAATGACAAAAACAGAAGACAGGACACCGTCGATTCTGCTGCCGGCCTGAGCGAACAGGATCGCCGGGGTACCGATTCCTGCCGGGGCACCTCATCGAGAGGGGCAGTCATTGTAGCAAGCAGATCCAGGGCGCCTCTGTGGCATTCTTCACCTGCCGGTGCAATGCGCACGAAATCCGCTACCTTCCGTCACCCCTACCCCCGTTCTCGCCCGGCCCGGGAGCGTGGGCCGGGTTTCTGCCTGCGCTGCCAGCCTTCAGCCGGCGGATTGGGCAGCAAGGGTGCTCAGACCATTCCCGCGTCTGACCCAGCGACGTCGGCCACCTGTCCGCCGGTCATCGCCACCAGTTCACCGGGCGAGAGCCTGAAAACGGCGCGCGGGTGTCCAGCGGCGGCCCAGATGCCGTCGAACTGGAGGAGCGCCTGGTCGACCAGAAGGATCGTCTTTTCGACGTGCCCGATCGGGCAGACGCCGCCGATGGCGTAACCCGTGTGCTCACGAACGAAGCGGGCATCTGCCTTGCCGAGCGCACCGACCCGTGCCGCGACCTTCTCTTCGTCGACGCGGTGCGCGCCGCTCGCGACGACGATGACCGCGCGATCGTCGGCCAGGCGGCGAAAGACGATCGACTTGGCGATCTCGGCGACCGGGCAAGCGAGACCCGCCGCCGCTTCGGCCGACGTGCGGCCACTCGCCGGCAAGAGGACGACCGGCTGCGCGTGGCCGATCCGGGTGAGGAGATCGGCCACGCGCTGCGCGCTGGCGGGCAAGCTGGCCGGCGCTGCCTTCGTCGATTCGTGTATTGCCTTCATGTCATTCCTGTCCTTCATGTCCTTCATGTCGTCCATTTCACGGTGAGGGCACCAGCCGTCGTCGTCGAAGGGCAGCAGCCGGGCAACTTCGACGGTTTCCTGAGCCGCCGGAAGTATGCCATGGGCGGCGTCTGCGACAGCCACCCCATGAATGAAGCCTCCTCCGACAGGCAAGATGTGGTCTCCGATCGCCAGCTGCCTGATGGCGTCGCCGGTTCGGCACTCGCGCAGAGCCGTCACTTTGCCTGGTCCGCCACTGCCTTGACCGCAGCGGCATTAAAGGATCGATCCTGTCGGCATTTCACTGTGTGCAAGCTGCCCGTTCCGGGTACCATCGCTCGGGGTTTGCGCCGGCAATGGCGTTCCCCAACCGAAGATAGTGGTCCGCGGAATTCAGACATTGGTTTAAGTTGATTTCAGGAAAATCCTGTACCCGTCAAGCCGTGGAAGCAGGCGGCCACAGGCGGACGCATCTACCAGCATCCCCACTATTCGGCAGAGAACCAGTCCTGGTCGATCGCCATCCCGCCATCCCGCCATCCCGCCATCCCGCCATCCCGCCATCCCGCCATCCCGCCATTCCGCCATTCCGCCATTCCGCCATTCCGCCATTCCGCCATCCCGACTCTCCATCGTGGTGCCCGGGACCGGCCTGTGCGCCATTCTGGTGCGCGACAGGGAGAGGGAGTTCGCTGACGATGCGCTGACGATTCGCTGACCATTCCCTGACGCTTGGCGGCGACACGTCCCCGACGAATCCCGGCGCGGCTTGGCGCCGGCTCGAAGTTCCTGGCACGATATCTGCTTTTTGTCAGCCAACGAGTCTAAGGAGGACGCATGCGCATCACCGGATTATTGCTCTGTGGCTGGCTGCTGACCGCTTCGTGCGGGCACGCGGCGATCGACCCGGCGCTGCTCAAGCCGCTCGCGTCCGAGGACTCCGAGACCCGGATCGCGGCCATCGTGGCGCTCGCCCAGGCGGCGCCGGAAGCCGCGCTGCCGGTGCTGAAAGCGCTCGCCGACAACGCGCTGGCGGTCGTCGGCGAGCGCCTGGTCATCGTCGACGGCGAGCGCGTGCTCGATGCCGCAAGCCAGGCCGAGATCCAGCCGGCGCCGGCAGCGAGCGAGACGATCGACATCAACAACCGCGTCCGCCGCGAACTGTCGGCCGCGCTCGCCGCACTGCGCCTGTTTTCGAGTGAACGCGCGGTGCGCTGGCAGGCCGCCCAGGAGGTGACGCTGAGCGCTGACGCGAAGATGTTGCCGCTGCTCGACAAGGCGCTGGCGAGCGAAAAGGATCCGCAAATCCGCGAGCGCCTGCAGCTCGCGCATGCCCAGGCGAGCCTCGGGTCGACCGACGCCGGCGTCCGCCTTGACGCAGTGCGCACCCTCGGAGAAAGCAGCGATCCGCGGGTCCGCCAGCTCCTGATCCCGCTGACCGAAAAGCAGGGCGAAGCCTGGATCGAGCCCGACGGCGCGGTGCGCGCGGCGGCCGGGACGTCGATTCGCGCCATCGAGCAACGCCTCGCCTGGGCCGACAACCTCGGCCGCGCCTTCACCGGCCTCTCGCTCGGCTCGATCCTGCTGCTCGCCGCCCTCGGTCTGGCGATCACCTACGGCGTCATGGGCGTCATCAACATGGCGCACGGCGAATTGCTGATGGTCGGCGCCTACTCGGCGTGGGCGATGCAGAGCGTCTTTCGCGCCTATCTGCCGGAGGCGATCGACTGGTATCTGCTGGCCGCGATTCCGGTCGGTTTTCTGTCCGCGGCGCTGGTCGGGGTGCTCATGGAGCGGATCGTCATCCGCCACCTCTATGGCCGGCCGCTGGAGACCCTGCTCGCCACCTGGGGCATCTCGCTCTTCCTGATGCAGGTCGCGCGCACGCTGTTCGGCGCGCAGAACGTCGAGGTCGCCAACCCGGTGTGGATGGCCGGCGGCATCGAGCTGCTGCCGAACCTCATGCTGCCCTGGAACCGGATCATCATCGTCGGCTTCTCGATTGCCGTGCTGGCCGCGATGTGGGCGATCCTCAACCTCTCGCGGCTCGGCATGTTTGTCCGCGCGGTGACGCAGAACCGCGCCATGGCCGGCTGCGTCGGCGTGCCGACCGGTCGCATCGACACGCTGGCTTTCGGCCTCGGTGCCGGCATCGCCGGGCTCGGCGGCGTCGCCCTGTCGCAGATCGCCAACGTCGGTCCGGACATGGGACAGGGCTACATCGTCGATTCCTTCATGGTCGTCGTTCTCGGCGGTGTCGGCCAGCTCGCCGGCGCGGTCTGGGCAGCGCTCGGGCTCGGTGTGTTCACCAAGTTCCTCGAAGGCTGGACCGGCGCGGTGGTCGCCAAGATCGTCGTCCTCGTCTTCATCATCATCTTCATCCAGAAGCGTCCGCAGGGCCTGTTCGCCCTCAAGGGCCGCTTCGTCGAATCGTGAGGCCGGGAAAACCGATCATGAGAGAGCCTTTCATCGTCCGCCTCGGGCGGAGCTTCGACGCACGCAGCTGGCAGCTGGTCGGTCTCTTCGCCGCTTTCGCGCTGATCGCGGTGCCGATCGCCCACCTGGTGCTGCCCCCGGAGCACCCGTTGCACCTGTCGACCTGGTTCATCACCCTGATCGGCAAGATCCTCTGCTACGCCATCGTCGCCGTCGCAATGGACCTGATCTGGGGTTACGGCGGCATTCTCTCGCTCGGCCACGGTCTCTTCTTCGCCCTCGGCGGTTACGCTTTCGGCATGTACCTGATGCGCCAGATCGGGCGTGACGGCAGCTACCAGAGCGATCTGCCCGATTTCATGGTCTTCCTCGACTGGCCGGAGCTGCCGTGGTTCTGGGTCGGCAGCGACAGCTTTCTGTGGGTCGTGCTGCTGGTGCTCGTGGTGCCGGCGCTGATCGCCTTCATCTTCGGCTATTTCGCTTTCCGCTCGCGCATCAAGGGCGTCTATTTCTCGATCATCACGCAGGCGCTGACCTACGCCGCGATGCTGCTCTTCTTCCGCAACGAAACCGGTTTCGGCGGCAACAACGGTTTTACCGATTTCAAGCGCATCCTCGGCTATTCGATCACCGCGCCGCAGACGCGCGTCGTTCTCTTCGCGCTCTCGGCGCTGGCGCTGATCGGCACCCTGCTGCTCGCGCGCTATCTGGTGACCTCGAAATTCGGCCGCATCCTGACGGCGATCCGCGACGCCGAGTCGCGAGTCATGTTCATCGGCTACCAGCCGCTCTGGTACAAGCTCTTCGTGTGGACCCTGTCGGCCATGCTGTGCGCCATCGCCGGCGCGCTCTACGTGCCGCAGGTGGGGATCATCAACCCGTCCGAGATGTCGGTCGCCAACTCGATCGAAATCGCCATCTGGGTCGCCGTCGGCGGCCGCGGGACCCTGATCGGACCGGTCATCGGGGCGTTCATCGTCAATCTCGCCAAGAGCTGGTTCACCGTGAGCTTTCCCGAATACTGGCTGTTCTTCCTCGGCACGCTGTTCATCGTCGCCACCCTCTACCTGCCGCAGGGCGTCGTCGGCCTGTGGTTCAGGCTGCGCGCCCGCTGGCGGCGAGGCGACGATGAACCGGCTGCGGCGACCCGCGGAGCCGCGGCATGAACACGACCGCCCGGCCCGCAGAAGACCTCGACAACCCGGACTGGGACAGCGGCACCGCCGAACTCGGGCACATCCTGAAGCCCGGCGAGCTCGATCTGTCGCACAAGGTCATCCTCTATCTCGAAGACATCACGGTCAGCTTCGACGGCTTCCGGGCGCTCAACAAGCTGTCGCTGGCGATCGACGCCGGCGAACTGCGCTGCATCATCGGCCCCAACGGCGCCGGCAAGACGACGATGATGGACGTCATCACCGGCAAGACCCGGCCCGACGAAGGAACCGTCTTCTTCGGCCAGACGATCGACCTCAGCCGGCTCAGCGAACCCGAGATTGCGCACATCGGCGTCGGCCGCAAGTTCCAGAAACCGACCATCTTCGAAAACCACACGGTATTCGAGAACCTCGAACTCGCGATGAAGACCGACAAGCGCGTCTGGCGCAGCCTTTTCGCGCAGCTCGACTCGGCCGCCGGTGACCGCATCGCCGAGACGCTGCAGCTGATTCGTCTCGACACCGCCGCCTCCCGCCAGGCCGGCCTGCTCTCGCACGGCCAGAAGCAGTGGCTGGAGATCGGCATGCTGCTGATGCAGGAGCCGAAGCTGCTGCTGCTCGACGAACCGGTCGCCGGCATGACCGACGAGGAAACCGAGCGCACCGGCGAGCTCTTCATTGCCCTGGCCGGCAGGCATTCGCTGGTCGTCGTCGAGCACGACATGGCTTTCGTCAAGCAGCTCGGCGGCAAGGTCACCGTGCTCCACGAAGGCAGTGTGCTCGCCGAAGGCGCCCTCGACGAAGTGCAGGCCGACGCGCGCGTGATTGAAGTCTATCTGGGACGTTAGGGCGATCATGTTGACGGTAAACCATCTCAACCAGTATTACGGCGGCAGCCACATCCTGCGTGACCTGAGCTTCACCGCCGAAGCCGGCAAGGTGACGGCGATTCTCGGCCGCAACGGGGTCGGCAAGTCGACCCTGCTGAAGTCCCTGATGGGCCTGCTGCCGACGAAAAGCGGCAGCATCGAGTTCGCCGGCCACGACATCACCCGCGCCGCGTCGCATCAGCGCGTTCGCGCCGGCATCGGCTACGTGCCGCAGGGACGCGAGATCTTTCCCCGCCTGACGGTGCACGAGAACCTGCTGATGGGGCTCGCCAGCTGTCCCGGCAGGACACCGATCCCGGAGCGCATCTTCGACATGTTCCCGGTCCTGCAGCAGATGCTGCGCCGGCGCGGCGGTGACCTTTCGGGCGGCCAGCAGCAACAGCTCGCGATCGGCCGTGCGCTGGCCATGGGCCCGCGGCTGCTGATCCTCGACGAGCCGACCGAAGGCATCCAGCCATCGATCATCAAGGACATCGAACGCGCCGTGCGCTCGCTCGCGGCGAGCGGCGAGATGGCCATTCTGCTGGTCGAACAGTATTATGATTTCGCCCGTTCCCTCGCCGACCAGTATCTGGTCATGGAGCGCGGCGAGATCATCCTGCGCGGGAGAGGCGAAGACATGGAAAAGGACGGGGTGCTGGCGGCCCTCGCGGTTTGACCGCCGACCCGCAACAGGCGATTGCCAACGCGCGCGAGGAAGCCGCCCGCCCCGGCTGGCAGGCGCGCCTCGCACTCGGCTTCGAGCGGCGCGGGCAAACGACAGCGCTGGTGCAGCGCGACCATGAAGGACCGCTGCGCGTCCAGAAAGCGCTTTACCCCGAGGGTCCGGACGTCTGCCATGTGCTCGTCCTCCATCCCCCGGGCGGCATCGCCGGCGGCGACCGGCTGGCGATCACGGTGCACGCCGGACCGGCTGCGCACACGCTGTTGACGACACCCGGGGCCGGCAAGTGGTATCGTTCGGGGGGTCGGCCGGCGCAGCAGTCCCTGACCGTCCAGGTCGCTGCCGGCGCGGTGGTCGAGAGCTTGCCGCAGGAAACGATCGTCTTCGACGGCGCCGACGCGGCGATGCAGACGCAGATCGAACTCGCTGCCGGCGGCGTCTTCTGCGGCTGGGAGATCGTCTGCCTCGGCCGTACCGCGGCCGGCGAACGCTTCCGCCGGGGCCGCATCGATCTCGCGACGCGGATTGAAAAAGAAGGCCAGCCGCTGTGGATCGAACGCGGTCAGCTTGACGGCGGTTCGCCGTGGCTCGAAGCGGCCGCCGGTCTCGCCGGCCAGCCGGTGAGCGCGACGCTGCTGCTCGCCGGGCGGCCGGTCGAGCGCGAGTGGATCGACGCCTGTCGCGCGCTGCCGGTCGCCGGTCACCTGCTGACCGGCGTCACCGCGCTGCCCGAGCTGCTCGTCGCGCGCTGCCTCGCGCCGGGACCGGAGGCAGCACGCGCCTGGCTGAGCGCGCTGTGGGCGCTGCTGCGGCCAGCGGCGATCGGCCGCAGGGCAGTGGCGCCGCGCATCTGGAGTACCTGAGCGCGGATCGATGGCGCCAGGGGAATAGCGGAGAAAGAGGCATGGAACTGACACCGAGAGAGAAAGACAAGCTGCTGATCTTTACCGCCGCGCTGGTCGCCGAACGACGCCGGGCGCGCGGGCTGAAACTCAACTACCCGGAAGCGGTGGCGCTGATCAGCGCGGCGATCGTCGAAGGCGCGCGCGACGGGCGGACGGTCGCCGAGCTGATGAGCTACGGCACGACGCTGCTCGGGCGTGACGACGTGATGGCAGGCGTGCCGGAAATGATTCACGATATCCAGGTCGAAGCGACCTTCCCGGACGGCACCAAGCTGGTCACCGTCCATCACCCGATCATCTGAAAGAAGGAGACAAGAATGAACAAGCGTACGATCCTGCTGCTCGTCGCCGGTCTGCTGTCACTGCCGGCCATCGCCCACACCGGCCACGCCGGAGACGGCTTGGGTTCTGGCTTCATGCACCCTTTTCTGGGTCTCGACCATTTGCTGGCGATGGTCGTGGTGGGCATCTGGAGCGTGCTTCATAGCCGCCGCGTCTGGCTCGCGCCGCTCATTTTCGTCAGCTTCCTGGCGCTGGGCGCGATTCTCGGTCACGGGGGTCTGGTTGTACCGCAGCTTGAACCGCTGGTCGCCGCCTCGGTGCTGGTTCTCGGCCTGATGCTGACCCTGCCGCTGGGCCGTGCGACCTCGGCGCCCCTGGCGGTCATCGCTGCTTTTGCCCTCTGCCACGGCATGGCGCACGGCGGCGAACTCGGCGCAGCGGGCAGCGTTCTCGCCGGCATCGTTCTCGGCTCGGCGGTGCTGCACGGCACGGGAATGCTGCTCGCCCGCCAGGTCCTGCAGCAACGCGAGACGTGGACGCGTCGTCTCGGTCAGGCGGTGGCGCTGGTTGGCGGCGCCCTGCTGATCAACACCCTGTTTTGAGGTTCTGACATGATTCCCGGCGAAATGGTGGTGCTACCCGGCGAGATCGAACTCAACACCGGCCGCGAGACGATCCGGCTGGTCGTCGCCAATACCGGCGACCGACCGATCCAGGTCGGTTCGCACTATCACTTTGCCGAAACCAATGACGCGCTCGATTTCGACCGGGCGGCGGC
This sequence comes from Candidatus Accumulibacter jenkinsii, assembly GCA_036625225.1. Classification (GTDB taxonomy): domain Bacteria; phylum Pseudomonadota; class Gammaproteobacteria; order Burkholderiales; family Rhodocyclaceae; genus Accumulibacter; species Accumulibacter jenkinsii. The sequence continues at coordinate 377,232 of JAZKUF010000004.1, forward strand.
GCGCGGCTTCCGGCTCGACATCGCCGCCGGCACCGCAGTGCGCTTCGAGCCTGGCCAGACGCGCTCCGTTCAGCTCGTCGCGCTCGCCGGCGAACGCCGGGTCCATGGTTTCAAGGCTCAGGTGATGGGAGCGCTGCAATGAGCGTGCGAATCTCGCGCCAGGCTTACGCCGAGATGTTCGGCCCGACCGTCGGCGACCGCGTTCGCCTCGCCGACACCGAGCTGTGGATCACCGTCGAAGACGATTTGACGATCTACGGCGAGGAGGTCAAGTTCGGCGGCGGCAAGGTGATCCGCGACGGCATGGGACAAGGCCAGAAAGTGGCGGCCGAAGTCGCCGACACGGTGATCACCAACGCGCTGATCATCGACCACTGGGGAATCGTCAAGGCCGACATCGCGCTCAAGGGCGGTCTGATCGCCGGCATCGGCAAGGCCGGCAATCCGGACATCCAGCCGGGGGTGACGATCAACATCGGCGGCGGCACCGAGATCATCGCCGGCGAGGGAATGATCGTCACTGCCGGCGGCATCGACAGCCACATCCATTTCATCTGCCCGCAACAGATCGAAGAAGCGCTGATGTCGGGCGTCACGACGATGCTCGGCGGCGGCACCGGACCGGCCACCGGCACTTACGCGACGACCTGCACGCCGGGGCCCTGGCATATCCGGCGCATGCTCGAAGCGGCCGACGCCTTTCCGATGAACCTCGGCTTCTTCGGCAAGGGCAACGTCTCGCTCGCCGAGCCCTTGCGCGAGCAGGTGCGCGCCGGCGCCATCGGCCTGAAGCTGCACGAGGACTGGGGAACGACGCCGGCGGCGATCGACAACTGCCTCGCGGTCGCCGACGAGATGGACGTGCAGGTGGCGATCCACACCGACACGCTCAACGAATCCGGTTTCGTCGAGACGACGCTCGCCGCTTTCAAGGGGCGCACGATCCACACCTTCCACACCGAAGGCGCCGGCGGCGGGCACGCCCCCGACATCCTGCGCGCCGTCGGCGAAGCCAACGTCCTGCCCTCGTCGACCAACCCGACGCGACCGTACACGGTCAATACCATCGATGAGCATCTCGACATGCTGATGGTTTGCCATCATCTCGATCCGGCGATCGCCGAAGATGTCGCTTTCGCCGAGAGTCGCATCCGGCGCGAGACGATCGCCGCCGAAGACATCCTGCACGACCTCGGTGCGCTGTCGATGATGTCGTCCGACTCGCAGGCCATGGGCCGGGTCGGCGAAGTGATCATCCGCACCTGGCAGACGGCGCACAAGATGAAGCTGCAGCGCGGTGATCTCTCACCACCCGCCGGCCCGGCAGCCCAGACCCCCGACAACTTCCGCGTCAAGCGCTACCTCGCCAAGTACACCATCAACCCGGCGATCACGCACGGCATCAGCCATCTCGTCGGCTCGATTGAGGTCGGCAAGTTCGCCGACCTGGTGCTCTGGAAACCGGCTTTCTTCGGCGTCAAGCCGTCGCTGATCATCAAGGGCGGGATGATCGCCGCGGCCGCGATGGGCGACGCCAACGCATCGATCCCGACGCCGCAGCCGGTGCATTATCGACCGATGTTCGGCGCTTTCGGCGGCGCCCGCCGGACTTCGCTGACCTTCGTCTCGCAAGCCGCGCTCGACAACCCGGAAATCGCCGCGCTGCACCTCGCCAGGCCCCTGCACGCGGTGCGTCGAACGCGATCGCTTGGCAAGGCGGACATGATCCACAACGGCGCGACGCCGAAGATCGAGGTCGATCCCGAAACCTACGCCGTGCGCGCCGACGGCGAACTGCTGGTCTGCGAAGCGGCGAGCGTGCTGCCGATGGCGCAGCGGTATTTCCTCTTCTGAGCCGCCGATGCTTTTTGCCGACACTTTCGCCGATCGTTCGACGCCTGCCAGCGACCGCCTGCTGCTGCCCTACGAAGCCCGTCGCCGCAGCCGGCAGCGGGTCGTCCTCGCGAGCGGCGAGACGCTCGGCTACGTCTTTCCCGCCGGCACCGTGCTGCGCCATGGCGACCGGCTGCTCGCCAACGACGGGCGCGTGATCGAAATCGACGCCGCGCCGGAAACCCTGCTCGAAGTTCGCGCCGGCGACCCCTTTGGCCTGATCCGTGCCGCTTATCATCTCGGCAACCGGCATGTGCCGGTACAACTCGGCGAGCGCTGTCTGTATCTGCAGCCCGATCACGTCCTCGCCGAGATGCTGGTCGGTCTCGGTTGTACGGTCAGCGAGGTCGAAGCGCCTTTCGACCCCGAGGGTGGTGCTTACGGCGCGCATGTGCACGGCGGCACCCCGGCGCGCGGCAACGACTACCGGCCACACCGCGGCGGCGCGGGCGAAGCACCCCCTGCCGCTCAGCTTCCGCAGCGCTCGCCGGCGAAGATTCACGAATTCAGGTGAGCCTCGCACTGGCTCGCCTGCTGCAGCTCGCCAGCCCGGCGCTGCCGGTCGGCGCCTACACCTATTCGCAGGGCCTCGAATGGGCGGTCGAAGCGGGTCTCGTGCATGATCAGGCCTCTGCCCTCGAATGGATCGGTGGCCTGCTCGAAAACGCCGTCGGCCGCTTCGAAGCGCCCCTCACCGCCGGCCTGCAGCGGGCCTGGGAGGCGGCCGACACGCGCGCCGTCGAAGGTCTCAACGCCGATTTCCTGGCCAGCCGCGAGTCCTCAGAGCTGCGCGCCGAGACCGTGCAGATGGGCTATTCGCTGCGCCGCCTGCTGCACGACCTCGACGATTTTCCGCTGCCGCCGACCTTTGTCTCGCTGCCCGAAGTCTCGTTCCCGGTCGGCTGGGCGCTCGCCGCAGCGGCCTGGCAGATCACCCCGGCAGCGTCGCTGACCGGCTACCTCGGCGCCTGGTGCGAGAACCAGGTGATGGCGGCGCTGAAAGCGGTGCCGCTCGGCCAGACCGCCGGCCAGCGCCTCCTCCTGGCGCTCGGTGGCCGCATCCCGGCAGTCGTTCGCGAGGCGCTCGAACGACCCGAAGCCGCCTGGAGCAACTTCGCCCCCGGCCTCGCGCTCGCCTCGTGCCGCCACGAAACGCAGTATTCGAGACTTTTTCGATCATGAACGAAAGCGAACCCAGATGAAGCAACGCCCTGCCCTGCGTATCGGTATCGGAGGCCCGGTCGGCTCCGGCAAGACCGCCCTCACCCTCGCCCTCTGCCTCGCCCTGCGCGACCAGTACAGCCTCGGCGTGGTGACCAACGACATCTACACCGCCGAAGACGCGCAGTTCCTCGTCCGCCACGCCGCCCTGCCGCAGGAGCGGATCCTCGGCGTCGAAACCGGCGGCTGCCCGCACACCGCGATCCGCGAAGATGCCTCGATCAATCTCGAAGCCGTCGCCCGGCTGACCGCGACCTTCCCGGACATCGAGATCGTCTTCGTCGAATCGGGCGGCGACAACCTCGCGGCGACCTTCAGCCCCGAACTCTCGGATCTCACGATCTACGTCATCGACGTCGCCGCCGGCGACAAGATCCCGCGCAAGGGCGGCCCCGGAATCACCCGCGCCGACCTCCTGGTGATCAACAAGACCGATCTCGCGCCGCTGGTCGGCGCATCGCTCGAAGTGATGGAACGTGACAGCCGGAAAATGCGCGGCGAGCGGCCGTTCGTCTTCAGCAACATGAAGACCGGGCAGGGACTGGCGGAAATCATCGACTTCATCAAGCGCCAGGGCTTGCTGGACTGAGACTCGCCGGGAAATTCCCGGCGTCGCTTGTGCCCCATGATGTGGCGTGCAGCGTCCCTGGTCGACAGCCGCCGCAGCCCTTTTCAACTGACGGAAAGCCCAGTGATTGCCATTGCGCTCGCTGACCTGAAGGGAAAAGACCTTCGCCTCCGGTTCGCCGGCGTCGACTTCGGGGCACCTGATCGGCACGCAGGCGCTGATCTGGCCGCAATGCGTCGCTTACGCCCTCTACCGCCTGGAAATGAATATCCGCATGGCCGCGGTGCTCGGCTTCGTCGGCGCCGGCGGCCCTCGGTCAGATGCTGTACTATCACCTGTTGATCTTCCAGCAGGCACAGGCGGCGACCGTGCTGATCGCCATGTTCGTCCTGGTGCTGGCGGTCGATGCGCTGGGCGACCACCTGCGCACGCGAATGGTCCGCAGTTGAAACGAAACGGAAAAGCAGGAAAGCGGCAAATGGAAGTCATGGATTTCAGCCGGCAATCGCAGGCTGAACAGCGCCACCGGCGGTCGGCCGTGAGGCAGGTGAAAAAGGAAGCATGCCGCGTTTTCTGACGCGCCAGCCGGGGCGGCGCCTGCTCGCGCTCGTGCTGTTCGTGCTGCTCGCCGCTTGCGGCAAGGAGCCGGTCGCCCCCGAACCGCCGCGACCGGTGCTGACCCTCGTCCTGGGTGACACCGCCGGCGACGAAGTGCTGATCTATTCGGGTGAAGTCCGCTCGCGCTACGAGATTCCGCTCGCTTTCCGCATCGCCGGCAAGATCACCGCCCGCCTGGTCGATACCGGCGCCAGGGTCGAAGCCGGCCAGGCGCTCGCCAGGATCGATCCCGGCGACAGCGCGCTGTCGGCGGCGGCGGCGGCGGCCCAGCTCGAGCTCGCGGCCGCCGACCTGCAGCGCTTCCGGCATCTGCAGGCGCAGAACTTCGTCAGCCAGGCGGCGCTCGATGCGCGCACGATGACCTTCAGAACGGCGCAGGCACAGGCGGCGCTCGCCCGCAACCAGGCTTCGTACACGGTGCTCAAGGCCGATCAGGCCGGGGTCGTCAGCTTCATCGCCGGCGAAGTCGGACAGGTCGTTGCCGCCGGCCAGACCGTCATGCGCCTGGCGCGGGCCGATACCCTCGAAGTGGCGATCGCCATCCCCGAGGTACGCATGCCCGCTGTCCGCGCGCTCGGCGTCGCCGAAGTGAGCCTCTGGGCGGAAAGTGGCGCCCGCTACCGGGGAACGCTGCGCGAGCTGTCGCCGGTCGCCGACCCGGTTACCCGCACCTACGCCGCGCGGGTGACGATCGATGATCCGGATTCCCGCGTGCTGCTCGGGATGACCGCCAAGGTGCGTTTTCTGCGCCGCGACGGCCAGCCCCGCCTGACGGTGCCATTGCCCGCCCTCTTTCAGCGCGACGGTCAGCCGGCGCTGTGGGTGGTCGGCGCCGACCAGACCGTCAGCCTGCGCCCGGTGGCGCTCGCCGGCTACCGCGAAGACACGGCGATCATCGAGAGCGGTGCGCAGACCGGCGAGCGGATCGTCATTGCCGGCGTGCACAAGCTGACCGAGGGCGAGCGGATCAGGCTGATCGAGCGAGCGCCCGGCCCGGCCGAGCCGGTGCCCACCAGCCTGCCGGCCCGATGAGCTCGCCCAATCTCTCCGAGTGGGCGCTGCGCCACCGTTCGCTGGTTGCCTACCTCTGCGTCGTGCTGATGCTTGCCGGCATCGTCTCGTACTTCCGGCTCGGCCGCGCCGAGGACCCCGATTTCACCTTCAAGGCGATGGTGGTGCGCACGCTGTGGCCGGGAGCGACGGCGGACGAAGTGCAGCTGCAGGTCACCGAACGCCTCGAAAAGCGGCTGCAGGAGGTGCCCTGGGTGGATGTCCTGCGCTCGCAGACGCGACCCGGTGAGTCGCTGATCACCGTCCTGCTCAAGGATTACACCCCCAGGAAAGAGGTCCCGGGTGCCTGGTACCAGGTGCGCAAGAAGGTCGGCGACATTCGCCACAGCCTGCCGCAGGGCGTTCTCGGGCCGTTCCTGAACGACGAATTCGGCGACACCTTCATCACCCTCTATGCCCTGACCGGCGACGGTTTCGACCTCGCTGCGCTGCGCCAGGCGGCCGACCGCATCGGCCGTGAACTGCGACAGCTGCCGGATGTGAAGAAGATCGAGCTGTTCGGCGTCCAGGAAGAGAAAATCTATATCGAGGTCGCGCACGCCAAGCTGGCAACGCTCGGCATCAACCCGCTGACGATCTTCGAAGCGCTGCGGCAACAGAATGCCATGACCCCGGCCGGTTTCTACGAAACGCCGTCCGACCGTGTCCGGATTCGCGTCTCGGGAGATTTCGAGTCGGTCGACAGCATCCGCGAGATCGGCATCGAGGCCAACGGACGCCTGTTCCGGCTCGGCGACATCGCCACCGTCGAACGGGGCTTCGCCGACCCGCCGACGCCACGGATGCGGGTTTCGGGGCAGGACGCGATCGGCATCGGCATTGCCATGAACCCGGGCGGCGACGTCATCCGCCTCGGCGACCGCCTGCGCACCGCGAGCCAGCGTCTGCAGCAGGAACTGCCGCTGGGAATCGATCTGCACGTCGTCGCCGACCAGCCGCAGATCGTCCGCCAGTCGATGAACCTCTTCATGTCCTCGCTCGCCGAAGCGCTGCTGATCGTCCTCGCGGTCTCCTTTCTCAGCCTGGGAATGCGCACCGGCGCCGTCGTCGCGCTGTCGATCCCGCTCGTGCTGGCGGTGACCTTTCTCCTGATGTACACCTTCGGCATCGATCTGCAGCGGATCTCGCTCGGTGCACTGGTGATTGCCCTCGGCCTGCTGGTGGACGACGCGATCATCGCCGCCGAGATGATGGTGGTGAAGATGGAACAGGGCTGGGATCGCTTCCGCGCGGCGACTTTCGCCTACACTTCGACGGCTTTTCCGATGCTCACCGGCACCCTGATCAGCGCCATCGGCTTCATGCCGGTCGGGCTCGCCAGATCGGGCGCCGGCGAGTACACCTCGTCGATCTTTTTCGTCGTCAGCATCGCGCTGCTGGTGTCGTGGCTGGTCGCGGTGGTGTTCACCCCGTTTCTCGGCCACCTCCTGCTCGACGCCGATCAGCTGCACCGCAAGGCGCTGGCGCACGGCGAAGACCGCTACGAGACGGCGTTCTATCGCCGGCTGCGGGGGATCATCGAAGGAGCGCTGCGGCAGCGCTGGTGGGTGATCGCCGCCACCGTGCTCACTTTCGCAGCCGCCCTCGCGGGGCTCGCGTTCGGGGTGCAGAAACAGTTCTTCCCGGCGTCGAGTCGCCCCGAGCTGCTGGTCGACCTGTGGTTGCCGAACGGCGCCTCGCTGAAAGCGACGGAAGCGCAGGCGAAGAAAGTCGAAGCGCTGCTCGCCGAGCCTGACATGAGCCGCTCGGTGAAGATCTTCGCGAGCTATCTCGGCAACGGCAGCCCGCGTTTCTACCTGCCGCTCGATCAGCAGCTGTTCAACGACAACTTCGCGCAGTTCGTGATCATGACGCACGACATCGCTGCGCGCGAGGATCTCAAGCGACGCCTCGAAGAGCGTTTTGCCGACGGCAATGGCGACTGGAGCGGCTTGCGAACGCGCGTGCTGCGCCTCGAAAATGGTCCGCCGGTCGGTTTTCCGGTCATCTTCCGCGTTTCCGGTGACGACCTCGGCGAGTTGCGGCGGGTCGCTGCCGGCGTCGCCGCGGTCATGCGCGCCAATCCCCACCTGAAAGAGGTCAATTTCGACTGGAACGAGATGGGCAAGGCGATCCGCGTCGACCTCGATCAGGATCGCGCGCGTGCCCTCGGCATCAGCTCGCAGCAGCTCTCGGCTTTCCTCAATTCGATGCTGACCGGCATCAGTGTCACCCAGATGCGCGAGGGCGACCAGCTGATCGACGTCGTCGCCCGCGCCGGCAGCGACGATCGCGCACGCCTCTCGGCGCTGGCCGACATCAACATTTACACCGGCAGCGGCCGTTACGTGCCGCTCGCCCAGCTGGCGACGATGCGCTACGCGCTCGAAGACACGGTCATCGCGCGCCGCAACCGGCTGCCGACGGTGTCCGTTCGCGCCGACGTTCGCGACGGCATGCAGGCGCCGGCAGCGACGGCGCAGGTGGATCCCCAGCTCGACGCGCTGCGCGCCAGCCTGCCGCCCGGCTTCCGGATCGAAGCCGGCGGCGCGACCGAGGAATCGGCCAAGGGCGAAAACTCGATCAAGGCGGTGATGCCCTTGATGCTGGTCGGTGTCGTCACCCTGCTGATGATCCAGTTGCAGAGCGTCGGCCGCACGCTCCTCGTTCTGTTGACCGCGCCGCTCGGACTGATCGGCGTCGCCCTGGCGCTCCTGATCTTCCAGGTGCCTTTCGGTTTCGTCGCCAACCTCGGCGTGATTGCGTTGTCGGGAATGATCATGCGCAACTCGGTGATCCTCGTCGACCAGATCGAACAGGACGAGAAAGCCGGCAAGCCGGCCTGGGAGGCGATCGTCGGCTCGACCGTGCGCCGCTTCCGGCCGATCATGCTGACCGCCGCAGCGGCCATCCTGGCGATGATCCCGCTCACCCGCAGCGTCTTCTGGGGACCGATGGCGGTGGCGATCATGGGTGGACTGATCGTCGCCACCTTGTTGACTCTGGTCTTCCTGCCGGCGCTCTATGCCGCCTGGTATCGCGTCGAGGCGGCCGCGCCAACTCCCGGCGAGCCCCCCGGAAGGTCGACAACGGCATCCGAACATCCCGTTCAGGCTAATGATTATTAGACGTTTTTTTGTTTTTCCGGCGACTGGATCGGTCCGCGGGCAATTGCGCTTGCATAGACCAAAGATGTGCCATAATCGTGCCCTCTGCGCCGCTCTCACCGCGCAAGCAGAAATCTCTGCCGCAGAAGTTGCAGATCGTCCCGATGAATTGTCCGCCAACGAGACAACGCGCAAGCGATCGGGTCCGGGAGGAGCGCATTTTCCGTAGCCTTTGGAGGGACACCCCGTGAATGGTTTACTCAAACTCTCGCAGCTGATCGATGGGCTGACCGAGCGCGTCGGCAAGGCGCTGATCTGGATCGTTCTGGTCGTCACCCTGATCAGCGCCGGCAACGCCGTCATGCGCTACATCTGGAACTACAGTTCGAACGCCTTTCTCGAAATCCAGTGGTACCTGTTCTCGGCGATCTTTCTCTTCGGCGCCGGCTACACGCTGATGAAGAACGAACATGTGCGCATCGACCTGATTGCCGGTCGCCTCTCGAAACGCGGGCAGGCGATGATCGACATCTTCGGCATCCTCTTCTTCCTTTTGCCGGTATCGATCGCCGTCATGTACCTGTCGTGGCCGATCTTCCTCCTCGCATTTTCCACCAACGAACAATCGAGCAACGCCGGTGGCCTCGCCCTCTGGCCGGTGCGGCTGCTGGTGCCGATCGGTTTCTTCCTGCTGGTCATCCAGGGCATTTCGGAACTGATCAAGCGCATCGGCTTCCTGCTCGGCCGTTGTCCCGACCCCACCGCCAAGGGCCACCATCCGACGCCCGAGGAAGAACTCGCGCTGGCGATCAAGGCGCAGAAGGGAGAATTGTGATGACCGAGTTCCTGATCAGCAACATGGCGCCGATCATCTTCGTCTCGATGGTCATCTTTCTGCTCGTCGGTTTTCCGGTCGCTTTCGCCCTGGCTGCCAACGGCATCTTCTTCGCCCTCATCGGCATCGAACTGGGGCTGCTCGGCCCGCAGTTGTTCCAGGCGCTGCCGGACCGGATTTTCGGCATCATGAGCAACGACACCCTGCTCGCGATTCCGTTCTTCACCTTCATGGGGCTGATCCTCGAAAGATCGGGCATGGCCGAAGACCTGCTCGACACCATCGGCCAGCTGTTCGGACCGCTGCGCGGCGGACTCGCCTTCGCGGTGATTTTCGTCGGCGCGCTGCTCGCCGCGACGACCGGCGTGGTCGCCGCTTCGGTCATCTCGATGGGCCTGATCTCGCTGCCGATCATGCTGCGTTACGGCTACAACACCAAGCTCGCGACCGGCGTCATCGCCGCTTCCGGTACCCTGGCACAGATCATCCCGCCATCGCTGGTGCTGATCATCATGGCCGACCAGCTCGGCAAGTCGGTCGGCGACATGTATGCCGGCGCAGTCCTGCCGGCAGCGGTGCTGACCAGCTTTTACGTCGGTTATGTCGTGCTGGTGGCGGTCTTCAGACCGAACTGGGCCCCGGCGCTGCCGGCCGAAGCGCGGACGCTGCACGGCGGCAAGCTGCTGCTGCGCTCGCTGACGACCCTGGTGCCGCCGCTGCTGCTGATCTTTCTGGTCCTCGGGACGATCTTTCTCGGCATCGCGACGCCGACCGAAGGCGGCGCGATGGGCGCCACCGGCGCCCTGATCATGGCCGTGGCCCGGCGGCGGCTGTCGATCAAACTGCTCAAGCAGGCGATGGAAACGACCGCCAAGCTGACCACCTTCGTCGTCTTCATCCTGGTCGGCGCGCGCGTCTTTTCGCTGACCTTCTACGGCGTCGATGGCCATCGCTGGGTCGAGCATCTGCTCACCGGACTCCCCGGGGGCGAGATCGGTTTCCTGATCGTGGTCAACATTCTCGTCTTCCTGCTCGCCTTTTTCCTCGACTTCTTCGAACTCTCGTTCATCATCGTGCCGCTGCTCGGTCCGGTGGCGCAGTCGCTGGGAATCGACCTCATCTGGTTCGGCATCCTGCTCGCGGTCAACATGCAGACCTCGTTCATGCACCCGCCTTTCGGCTTTGCCCTCTTCTACCTGCGCTCGGTGGCACCGGCCGCGGTCAAGACCACCGACATCTACTGGGGGGCGATCCCCTTCGTCTGCATCCAGGTGATCATGGTCGGGATCCTCATCTTTTTTCCGCAACTGGTCACCTTTGGCCTCGACCAGGACGTCAAGGTCGATCTCGATTCGGTGCAGATCGAAATGCCGAAGTCCGAATACGGAACCCAGGATTACGGGATGCCAGCGGCCACCCCGGGAAGCGAAACCCCGCCGGCCGACACGGAAGATGCGGCGAGCAAGGCGGTGCGCGACGCGATGAAGGAGGATCCGGCGAAGTAGGTCGGCCCGGCCGGCACAACGGTCGTTTGTGCCGGCATCCACACGAGAGAACGGGAGAACGCTGGGCGGGCGATTCAGAAGCTGTAGCGCACCTCGGTATAGACGCGATCCCGGTCGTCGTAGCGACCGAAGTAGCCGAACGGCGGTCCATTGAAGAGGTCGACGCCGAGGGCGAGGCGCCAGTTCTTCTCGAAGTTCCAGCTGACGCGCGGTCGCAGCAGCCAGTCGGTACGGTTGAGGCTCGAGATCCACAGCGCCTGCGCCTCGACCTTGTCGCCGAAGCGGTGATTGACCAGCAGGCTGTAGCCGTTCTCGTTGGCGGCCGGAATGATATCCGGATCATGGTCGTAGATGTGGTTCTGGAAGAGCTGGAAATTGATCCGGGTATCGGCAATCTCGGTATAGTCGAGACCGAGCACCCAGCTCAGCGTGTTCAGCGAAACCACGCCATCCGGGTCGGTCAGGTTGATCACTTCATAGCCTCGGCCACGCGTATACACCGCCTCGGCCTTGACCAGAAATGAGCCGAAATCCTTGGCCAGCGTGCTGCCAAACTGGTCGATGCGGTCGTGCCTCGCCTGATAGATCACCGTCGGCTGCGGCGCTGCGACGATCTCCCGGTAGAAGGTCGGCGCCACGTTCATGCTGCTGTAGGCAAAAGCCGCCACGTCCCAGCCGTCTCGCAGCAGCGACAGGCGCAGACCATAGTTGGTGTTGGCAAGACTGCGGGCGGGAATTTTCTCGTTGCGAAAAACGCTCTCGACGCCGGGCGGCGGCGGCGGCGTGTAGGCATAGAACTCTGAACCGGGCTTGCCGATGTTGTCGTAGCTGGCCACCGGAATCCAGAGGAACTCGGCGTGGAAATCGTTTTCGAAATACTCGGCCCGGGCGGCCCATTGCGGAATCCGCAGGATCTCGAATTCAGGCAGGATGAACTGCCGCATGTCCTTGGCCGAGACCACGTCGCCGAAAAGCAGGCCGACCATCTCGCCCCAGACGATCTGTTGCCGGCCAAGGCGGAAATCCCAGTTGCCGGCGCCAATATCGAGATAATTTTCGCGCAGCAGGACGTTGAAACGCTGGTCGTCGGCGACGGCCTGCGGGTAGAAATCGGTCAGGGTATAGGTCGCGTCGTAGTCGATCCGGGCGCCGATCTTCCATTTGACGTGGCTGTTGAAGCTGCCCGACGCAGCGAGATCGACACGGGTCATCATCTCCGACCAGTGCGCCGGTTTTTCCCAGTCGTAAGCCATCACATTCTGGACGAAACCCCGCCAGCCGGCAGGTGTCGCCGACGCCCCCGGGATCATCGCGGCGGCCCCCGGGGCGAGCACCTCATCGTCACCGAACAGCGAATCCCGACTGACCGGCAGGCTCGCGGCTGGCAGCGAGTTCACCCCCGCAGCCGCTTCGGGCGCCTCGCGACTGGCCGGCGAAGCCGCTTCGGGCGCCGGCTCGTCGTCGCCAAACAGCGCGTCGCGGCTCGTCGGCAGTGCGTCGGCCGCCTTCGCGGCGAGCACGAAGCCGCCTGGCGGCGTCGACTCGCGGCGCTCGGGTCCGGCGCGGTCCATTGCATCGGGAGGATCGGCAGCGGCCGATGGCGAAAGATTCGCGAGCAGCAGAGCGAGGCACGCGAGCGGCGGGCTAATTCTGGTTGTCATCACTGGCATGATTATCGTTTCCGGCTGCAGCCGACGCAACGGACGCCGGCGGGGTGATCTCGCTATCATCGGCGGCAGTCTCTGCCGGGCGATGGCGGGCAACTGACCAGCGGGAGTTCGAACGCATTCCCAGGAGGGCAATCTGGCCATCCTCGACGCGTACCAGACGATCCGCCTTGGCAATCACCCGCTTGTCGTGGGTGGAAAAAATGAAGGTTGTCTTGAACTTGCGGTTGATCCGCTTCATCAGGAGGAGGATCTCCTCGCCGGTCTTGTGGTCGAGGTTGGCGGTCGGTTCATCGGCCAGGACGATCGACGGCCGAATGACCAGCGCGCGGGCGATCGCCACCCGCTGACGCTGACCGCCGCTCAACTGATTCGGACGATTGAGCGCGTATTTCGACAAACCGACGACTTCCAGAAAATACGCCACGCGCTTCTGCCGTTCCTCGCGCGACACATCGCTGCGGTTGAGCAGCGGATATTCGACGTTTTCAGCGGCCGACAGGACCGGCAGCAGATTGAAGGTCTGGAAGATGAAGCCGATCGTGCGGGCGCGCAGGTCGGCGAGTTGATCGGGCGTGCGGCCGCTGACATCCTGGTCGTTGATGAAGATCTTGCCGCTGGTCGGCGTATCGATGCAGCCGATCAGGTTCAGCAGGGTCGTCTTGCCACTTCCCGAAGGCCCCGCGATCGCCAGAAAAACGCCTGGGTCGAATGAGAGCGTGATGTCCTTCAGCGCTTGGACTTTCTGGTCGCCGAGCAGATAATCCTTGTATACGTGTTCGATGCGGACAACCTTCATGCGCTGGCACTTCCTGCCAACCGCGTCGACGGTCAGCCCAATGAGGTGAAAACAATGGAAATCATGACCATCCGCCATTCCGGTGTCAACACCGCGCTGGCATTCCTGGCTGCCGCTTTCTTCGCCTGGACCGCCCCGGCAGCGGCGGTGGAGGCGCCAAAGCCGGCGACAGGCGACGATTCCGAAGCCAGAGTGATCGTTGAAAAGGCGGATGAGGTTCGTTTTCCGGCAGACGGCTTTCAGGTAGACGTCACCATCACGACCACCGGCAGCGCCCAGGGCAGCGAGGTGCGCAAGTACCGTGTGCTGTCGAAAGGAAACAGCAACAGTGTCGTCATGGTCACCGAACCCGCCTCCGAGCGTGGCCAGATCATACTGATGAAAAACCGTGATCTGTGGATTTTCATGCCCGAAGTGTCGCAACCCATCCGGCTCTCGCTGTCGCAACGGCTGACCGGCCAGGTCGCCAACGGCGATCTGGCGCGCGCCAATTTCGCCAGCGACTACCATCCGAAAGTCCTGCGCAGCGAAACCATCGACGGTGACGAGTTTCACGTCCTCGAACTCACCGGCATCGATCGCAGCGTGACCTATCAGAAGGTGCTCTACTGGGTCCGCGCGAAGGACTTCTGGCCTTACCGGGCGGAGTTCTATTCGCTCTCGAACCGTCTCCTGAAGACCTGCATGTACGAGAATTTCAAGACCATGGAAGGCCGCAAGCGACCGACTCGGCTGGTCATGGAAGACGCGCTGCGCGGTGGCGAACAGTCCGTTCTCGAGTATGCCGGTCTCAAGCTGCGCGATCTGCCGGACAAGCTTTTCACCAAGGACTATCTCAAGAAGCTTGACTAGAACGAACATGATCAATGTTAAGCTGACACCGCCGGATGCGGGAGGCCAGGATGGCGGCGTCGTACGACACAATTCTTTGCACCCATTGCCGAACGTCTGGCGGGTGCCTGTTCCGGGAGGCAGATGTTTCTTTCCAATCTGACAGAACTCACGATGAGCCAGGGCTACCGACGATTCTTCAAGGTCGTGCCGGCGGTGAGTGACGAGTTACGAGCCGAGAATTACCGTATTCGGCACGAAGTGTATTGCCGGGAACTCGGTTTCGAGGCCCTGCGTCCCGACTGTCTCGAGGCCGACGAGTTCGACCGGCAATCGGTGCACTGCCTGGTGCAGTCGGTCTCGAGCGGCGCTTATGTCGGCTGCGCCCGGCTGGTACTCGCCGACCCCGATTCACCGTTCACCCCGCTGCCTTTCGAAGTCACTTGCGCAGCGACGCTCGACCGCTCGATCATTGATCCGATGCGTCTGGATCGATCGCGGATTGCCGAGATCTCGCGGCTGGCGGTGGTCGGCAGCTACCGCCGCCGACAAGGCGAACATGACAGCCCGATCTCGATCTCGACAGAGGATTTTGGCACGCCCAGGCAGCCGCGCCAGCCGTATCTGGCACTGGCCGTCTATCTTGGCCTGATCGCCCTGTCCCGCCACTATGGCATCAGCACGCTCTTTGTACTGACCGAACCGCGGCTGGCGATGAACCTGACCCGGCTCGGCGTACGCGTCACCCGAATCGGTGACGGCGTCGAGCATCGCGGCACACGGGTTCCCTCGATGCTCTCGGTGGCCGAGATCATCGAGGGAATGAACTTCCTGGTCCGGGCGCTTTTCGAAGTCATCGCGCGCGAAGTCCAGGCAGGACTGGAGGCTGCCGGGAAGCCGGCAGTTCGCATCCCGCCGCCGGCTGGCTAACCGCCTCGGGCAACCCGCACACTTTTTTGCAGCCCTTTCAACCCGTTCATCTGACCAAGGAACCCCCATGACAAACACCGTTACCCTCGCTGGCAAGCCGTGTCAGGTCGTCGGCGACTTTCCCGGAAAAGGCCAGACGGCCCCCGCTTTCACGCTGGTCGGCAAGGATCTCGGCGAGCGTGCGCTGAGCAGCTTTGCCGGCCAGCGCAAGGTGCTCAACATCTTTCCCAGCATCGACACGCCGACCTGTGCCACCTCGGTGCGCAAGTTCAACGAGCAGGCGAACGCGCTCGACAATACGGTGGTCCTCTGCATTTCCGCCGACCTGCCCTTCGCCCAGAACCGCTTCTGCGCCGCCGAAGGTCTGAACAAGGTGTTGACCTTGTCGACCCTGCGTGGCCGCGAGTTCCTCGAAGCCTACGGCGTGCTGCTCGCCAGCGGCCCCTTGGCCGGCCTCGCCGCCCGCGCAGTGGTGGTGCTCGACACCGATGACCGCGTGCTGCACAGCCAGCTGGTCGCCGAGATCAAGGACGAACCCGATTACGACGCCGCGCTGCAGGCGCTCGCCTGATCCCGGCCGCACTCCCGCATGTCCGAAACCGACAGCGCCGAAGCGAGCCGGCAGCGGCAAGGCATTCAGTCCATCGAGGTCGGCACGCGACTTCTGCGGGCGCTCGCGGTCAACGGTCGGTCGATGGTGCTGCGCGACCTCGCGCGCAACGCCGGCATGCCGGCGGCCAAGGCCCGCCGTTATCTGGTGAGCTTCATGCGCATGGGTCTCGTCGAGCAGGACGCCAACAGCGGGCGGTATGATCTGGGCGAGTTTGCCCTCGAACTGGGTCTTGCGAGTCTCGCCCGCCTCGATCCGGTCCGCCTGGCGGGAGCGGTGCTCGACGACCTCTGCGAACAGATCGGCGAGACGGTCGCGCTCGCCATGTGGGGCAATCACGGGGCGACCTGCGTGCGCTGGGTCGAAGCCGGCGGACCGGTGACCATCACCCTGCGCACCGGCGTCGTCCTGCCGCTGACCTGTTCGGCGACCGGCCTGGCCTTCGCCGCTTTCTACCGCTCGCCGTATCTGCGGAAAATGCTCGACGCCGAAGTGCAGGCGACCGCCGAAACGAGAAACACGCCGCCAGCAGCGCTGTTGACGGCGCTCGCGCACCAGCTCGACGAGATTCGCCAGCACGGCATCGCCCGCGCTTCCGGCAGCCTGACCCCGGGAATCAACGGTTTCAGCGCGCCGGTCTTCGACCATAGCGGGCGCATGGTTGCCGCGATCACCTCACTGGGCATCATCGGCAGCTTTGACCTCGCCTGGGACAGCCCGATGGCGCAGCGCACCCGTGAAGCCGCAGCAACGCTTTCCCGGCGGCTCGGGCATGGCAGCAGCGAGGGCGCCCCACCCGCCGCCGCGAGCCATGTCGCCGCCGCTTAGCTGCCGCGCCGCCTGCGGCGCCTGCTGCATTGCCCCTTCGATCACCAGCGCGATGCCGGGCCATCCGCAGGGCAAGCTCGCCGGCGAGCGCTGTGCCAACCTCGACGACGACCTGCGCTGCCGCTTGTGGGGGCGCGCCGAGCGGCCGGCGTTCTGCGCCGGCCTGCAACCGTCGGGCGAGATGTGCGGTGACCATCAGGCACAGGCGCTCGCCTGGCTGTCGGCGCTCGAACGGGCAACCCGACCTTGAGTGGTAGAATGCCGCTTTTTGTCGAAAGCCTGCCGTGGATCCGCTGCTCCTGCTGAAAGCCCTGATTCTCGGTGTGGTCGAAGGGGTCACCGAGTTTCTGCCGATCTCTTCGACCGGTCACCTGATCCTCGTCGGCGACCTGCTCGACTTCAACGACGAGCGCGGCAAGCTGTTCTCGATCGTCATCCAGTCGGGAGCCATGCTCGCGGTGTGCTGGGAATATCGCGCGAAGATCACCGAAGTGCTGCTCGGCCTGCCGAGCGACCGCGCTGCGCGGCGTTTCGCGCTCAACGTGCTGGTTGCCTTCCTGCCGCTGGCGGTCATCGGCCTCCTGTTCGGCAAGGCGATCAAGACCTATCTGTTCAACGCGCCCGTGGTTGCGCTGGCCTTCATCGTCGGCGGTCTGCTGATTCTCTGGGCCGAACGCCGGCAACATCGCATCCGTATCGAATCGATCGATGATCTGTCGCTGACCGACGCCGTCAAGCTCGGCTTTGCACAGGCGCTGGCGCTGATCCCGGGCACCTCGCGCTCGGGCGCGACGATCATCGGTGGCCTGTTCTTCGGCCTGTCACGGCGAGCGGCGACCGAGTTTTCGTTCTTCCTGGCCATGCCGACCCTGATCGGGGCCAGCGTTTACCAGCTCTACAAGGAACGGGCGCTGCTTTCGTTCGACGACCTGGGGATGTGGGTGGTGGGTTTCGTGGCCTCGTTCCTCTCGGCTTTCTGGGCGGTGCGCGGGCTGCTGCGCTACATCAGTACGCATGATTTCTCGGTTTTTGCCTGGTATCGCATCGCTTTCGGTATCGTCGTCCTGGTGACCTGGCATTTCGACGTGATTTCATGGGCCAGCCATTAGCATGAGTACTGCGCGCATTCTCTACCTGCACGGCTTCTGTTCGTCGCCGGCGTCGTGGAAAGCCAGGCTGCTGGGAGAACGGCTGACCGCCGCCGGTCTCGGCGACCACTTCGTCTGCCCGACGCTGTCGCCGAGACCGCTGACGGCAATCCATACGGTCGAGGCACTGCTCGCCGACGCGGACCGTCCAACGACGCTGGTCGGCAGTTCGCTCGGCGCTTATTACGCGACCTGGCTCGCCGAAAAACACGACCTGCGGGCGGTCCTGATCAACCCGGCGGTGATGGCCCCGCAGCTGCTCGGGGGACTCGTCGGCCATCATGCCAACTTTCACAGCGGCGAATCCTTCGAGTTCACGTCCGCACACGTCGACCAACTGCGCGCCCTCGACGCACCGTCGATCACCCCGGCGCGTTACCTGTTGCTGCTCGAAACCGGTGACGAGGTGCTCGACTACCGGCTGGCCGTCGCGCGCTACGCCGGCTGCCGCCAGATGATTCTCGAAGGGGGTGACCACAGCTTCACGCGCTTCCCCGAGCTGGTACCGCAAATCATTGAATTCTGTAGGTTATAATGACCGCGATGCATGTTCTATTCGAAGAAGACGGGGCCTTCAAGGCGGCCACCATTGTCGCCGACAACGACAGTTCGCTGCAGGTCGAGATGGCTTCCGGCAAGCGCAGCAAGATCAAGGCGGCAAATGTCCTCTTGCGCTACGCTGAACCGGCTCCGACGGCACTGCTCGATCAGGCAGAGGCTCTGGCAAGCGGGATCGAGCCCGATTTTCTCTGGGAGTGCGTGGGTGATGACGAGTTTTCTTTTTCTGATTTTGCCAACGAATATTTCGGCCATGTCGCGACGGCGGTCGAAGCGGCTGCGCTGCTGCTGGCCCTGCATTCAGCGCCGGTCTATTTCCACCGCAAAGGTAAAGGCCGCTTTCGCAGGGCCCCGACTGAAATTCTCCAGGCGGCCCTGGCCGGTCTCCAGAAAAAGCGCCAGCAGGCTCTGACCATCGAGCGCATGGTCGCCGAACTCCAGGCTTTTTCGCTGCCGCCCGAGTTCCTGCCGATGCTCGATCAACTGCTCTACAAGGCCGACCGCAACCGCGTCGAGACCAAGGCACTCGAGGCGGCGTGCAGCGCCACCGGTCTGTCGGCGGCGCACCTGCTGCAACGCTGCGGCGCCCTCCGTTCGGCGCACGACTACCACCTGCAGCGCTTCCTGCTCGAACAGTTTCCCCGCGGCGTCGCCTTTCCCGCGGTCGAGCCGCCGCCCCAGCCAACCGGCCTGCCTCTGGCCGATGTGCGGGCTTTTTCGATCGACGATGCGGCGACCACCGAAATCGACGACGCCTTTTCGCTGCAGACGCTGCCTGGTCTCGGCTGGCGGGTCGGCATCCACATTGCGGCGCCGGCGCTGGGCGTCGCGCCAGGGTCGCCGCTCGACGACCTGGCGCGCGAAAGGCTGTCGACCGTCTACCTGCCCGGCAGCAAGATCACCATGTTTCCGGACAGCGCGGTCGAGCGCTTCACCCTCGCCAGCGGGCGAACCGTGCCGGCCATTTCGCTCTACCTGACGGTGACCCCCGAACTGGAAATCACGGCCCACGAAACGCGCCTCGAGCTCGTTCCGGTGGTGGCCAACCTGCGCCACCACGACATCGAACCGCTGTTCAACGAGCAGACGATCGGCGATGGCCTGCCCGGGTTCGCCTTTGCCGACGAGCTGCTGACGCTCTGGCAACTGGCCAACGCCTGCGAAGGCCGGCGGGGAAAGCCCTCGGCGATGCAGGGCAACCATGACTACAACTTTCACATTGATGGTGACCTCACCGATGCCGACGCCTGTCGGGTCGAGATTGCCGCGCGGCGGCGGGGCAGCCCGCTCGACAAACTGGTCGCCGAACTGATGATCGTCGCCAACAGCACCTGGGGCGGCCTGCTCGCGGGCAAGAGCGTGGCCGCGATCTACCGCGTGCAGACCGGCGGCAAGGTGCGCATGAGTACCTCGCCGCAGGCGCACGAGGGGCTCGGGGTCAAGCAATATGCGTGGTCGTCGTCACCGTTGAGGCGCTACGTCGATCTGCTCAACCAGTGGCAACTGATCGCCTGCCTGCGCGGCGAGACGCCGCCCTTCGCCGCCCGCTCGGACGCCCTGTTCGCCATCCTGCGCGACTTCGAACTGACCTACACCAGCTACGCCGAATTCCAGCGCAGCATGGAACGTTACTGGTGCCTGCGCTGGCTGCAGCAAGAGGGAATGGAAACCATCGCGGCGACCATCATCGGCCGCGAGAATCTGGCTCGACTCGACCACCTGCCGCTGGTTCAGCGGGTGCCATCGGCGCCCGATCTCAAGCCCGGCCAGCGCATCCGGCTGGGCATCGAGTCGATCGATTATCTGACGCTGGCGCTCGGCTGCCGTTATCTCGAAACATTTGGCGCTGCCGGCAATACCGACGGAGCAGCGGCAGACGAAGCGGTGGAGGCGATCGATTGAGGTGAATGTGAACACGCGTGATTGGCTCGCACACTGGCTCTCCGGACACCGGCTGGGGCTCGCGCTCTTGGTTTCGCTGGTCGTGCATGGTCTGCTCCTGTCGCTGCACTTCAAGTTTCCCGACGCCTCACGAACCGCCAGGGACCATTCCCTCGACGTCATCCTGGTCAATAGCCGTTCGGCCCGGGCGCCGGCCGAGGCGCAGGCACATGCCCAGACCAACCTCGACCATGGCGGCAACAACGAGCGCGACCGTCGGGCGAAGACGCCGCTGCCGCCCGCCCCCAGGCAACAGGAGGGCAACGACATCGAACGTTCGGAAAGGCGCCCGCAGACCCGCGAAGCGCCTCAGCAGCGGCTTGCCACGGAGGCGCCGAGCGAATCACAGGTACCCCCGACGGCCGACCAGGAGGCCCAGCCGGAACGGGCGCCGGTCGCCGCGAGCGGCCGTGACCTCGCGCACAGCGCACTCGCCATGGCGCGCCTCGAGGGCGAGATCGCCAAGGAACTCGACGATTACAACAAGCGACCGCGCCGCAAGTTCATCGGCGCCAGCGCGATGGAATACCGCTTCGCGCAATATTTCGAAGAGTGGCGGCAGAAGGTCGAACGCGTCGGCACCCTCAATTATCCTGAAGCGGCGAGGGGGAAACTGTATGGCAGCCTGGTCCTGACGGTGATCATCAAAAGCGATGGTTCGGTCGCCGGCATCGAAATCGACCGGTCGTCGGGGCACAAGGTGCTCGATGATGCCGCCCGCCGGATCGTCGCCATGGCCGCCCCCTACGCCGCTTTCCCGCCGGCCATCCGGCACGATACCGACGTTCTCGAGATTACCCGCACCTGGAACTTCACCCGCCACGACAGCCTGGAAACCAGGTCGGCAAAGCAATGAGCGACCGTTACTGCGTCTTCGGCAATCCCGTCGGCCACAGTCGGTCACCGGCGATCCACGCCGCTTTCGCGGCCCAGTGCAGGCAGGATCTGTGCTACGAAGCGATCCTCGCGCCGCTCGACGGCTTCGCGGCAAGCCTCGCCGCTTTCATCGCCGCCGGCGGTCGCGGAGCCAACGTCACGGTCCCTTTCAAGCCGGAAGCCTGCCGCCTGGCGACCCGGCTGACCGCCCGCGCGGCGCTTGCCGGCGCCGTCAACACGCTATCGGTCGTCGGCACCGATCTGCTCGGCGACAACACCGACGGCGCCGGCCTGCTGCGTGACCTTTCGCTCAACCTGGGTTGCCGGCTGGCGGGCCAGCGCCTGCTGCTGCTCGGCGCAGGTGGCGCCGCGCGCGGCGTCGTCGGGCCGCTGCTCGACGCCCGACCGGCGGCACTGCTGATCGCCAACCGCACCGCCGCCCGCGCGCACGAACTCGCGCAGCGCTTTCCGGGCACCGCCGTGTCAGGCGGCTGCGCCTATCCGGAAGTCGCCGGTCAATCCTTCGATCTGGTGATCAACGCCACTTCGGCGAGCCTTGTTGGCGAGCTGCCACCCCTGCCCGCCGACGTCTTCGCTGGCGGCAGCCTGGCTTACGACATGATGTATGGCGACAACGAAACGCCATTTCTGCGCTTTGCCCGCAGCCAGGGCGCGGCGCGCGTCGCCGACGGTCTCGGCATGCTCGTCGAGCAGGCGGCCGAAGCCTTCACGGTCTGGCGCGGCGTCCGCCCCGCGACGGCACCGGTCATCGCCCGGCTGCGCGCCGCCGCGCGATGACTTTCCGCCAGGGCACGCAGCGGCTGCTGCTCGGCTGCCTGGCCCTGCTGCTGCTCTACCAGTTCTGGCTGCTGGGCTGGGTCCTCTGGTGGAAATGGGTGAACCCGGACGAGACCCGTTTCATGAGCATTCGTCTCGCGGAGTTGCGCGTCGACAATCCGCAGGCGCAACTGAAAAAGCAATGGGTCAGCTACGACCACATCTCGGCAAACCTCAAGCGCGCGATCATCGCTGCCGAAGACGCCAAATTCGTCGACCACGAGGGCTTCGACTGGGACGGCATCCAGCAGGCGATCGAAAAGAACCAGAAGAAGGGGCGCGTCGTCGCCGGCGGGTCGACGATCTCGCAGCAATTGGCCAAGAATCTCTTTCTGACGCCGGCCCGCACCCCCTGGCGAAAGGCCGAAGAGGCGATCATCACGCTGATGCTCGAAACCCTCTGGAGCAAGCAGCGCATTTTCGAGGTCTATCTCAATGTCATCGAATGGGGAAACGGCGTGTTTGGCGCCGAAGCTGCCGCGCGTCATTACCATGGCATTGCTGCCGCCCGGCTTTCGCCCGAGCAGGCGGCGCGCCTGGCGAGCATGGTTCCCAACCCGCGCTTCTACGACCGCAACCGCAACACCCGCGGGCTGGCCCGCAAAACGGCGATCATCCTCGCCCGCATGCGCGCCGCCGATCTGCCCTGAGCCGGCTGCCGCCGCAGCGCGACGGCCGGCGGCGGATGACAGGCGATCGACCGCCTGGGTTACTATCGACTTTTATCAGGGCTGACGTCCGTTCTGCGGCGGCCAGTCGTCATCAGCGCCATGACCGTCGTCGTCTCTCACCCAGGGCCTTTCGCAGGCGGGAGGATTCACCAGTCGCTGGCGCGACTTTCACTACCAGGAGTGATTTCTCATGAAGCTGCGGACTCTTTTTCTGCTCCTCATCCTTGGCGCCATCGCCGCTTTTTCGGCCCTCAACTGGGGCGCCTTCAGTGCGCCGACGACGCTCAGTCTCGGCGTCGCCGATGTTCAGGCGCCGCTGGGCGTGATCATGCTCGGCGTGGTCGCTTTCCTCACCGCTTTCTTCCTGATCTTTGTCGTCTATGTCCAGGCTTCGGCGCTTCTGGAGTCGCGGCGCCATGCCCAGGAGCTGCAGGCGAACCGCGAACTCGCCGACCGCGCCGAGGCTTCGCGCTTCACCGAGCTGCGCAGCTTTCTCGAGGTCGAATTGCAGAAACTCGCGCGGCCCGGCGGCGAACCGGCGCTCGCCGGTGAAGCCGCCATCCTGGCTCGCCTCGACCGGCTGGAGAAGGATGTGCTGACCGCAGTCGATGAGTCGGGGAACAGCCTCGCGGCCAGCCTCGGCGAACTCGAGGACCGCCTCGAAAAGCGCGACGGGGTGGCCGTGAGTCAACGCCGCGCTTACTGACCGACGTGGGCTGCACGCCGCCCCCGCAGGCCTCGACCGGCGAGTGATTTTCCGGGGGCGAAAAAAAGCCCGCGCAAGGCGGGCTTCTTCGACTGACATCGACCTTCGGGTCAGCGATCGCCGTAGGTCGTACGACGAGCAGCGGTGCCATAGGAGCGCTTCGCCGCCTCAGGGTGGGGACGCGCCGGGCCATCGCGGCGGGGCGCTGCAGGCTTGCTGAAACGGCTGTCGGCGGCGCCGCCCGGCTGCCCGTAGCTGCGCTTCTCGCCCCCTTTCCAGGCCGGCTTGCCGGCTGGACGGGGAGTCGCCGACGGCCGGCGGGTCGGTTCATGGCCGACCACGACTTCGACCGGAATCATCTGCTTGGTGAAGCGCTCGATCTTCCGCACGTTGAACTGTTCGGCGTGATGGACGAGCGAGATCGCCAGACCACTGCGACCTGCGCGGCCGGTGCGACCGATGCGGTGCACGTAATCTTCGGCAGCCTTCGGCAGATCGTAGTTGAAAACGTGCGTGATCGTCGGCACATCGATGCCGCGCGCGGCGACGTCGGTCGCGACCAGGATGCGGACCTGCCCCCGGCGCATGGCCGTCAGGGTGCGGTTGCGCGCCCCCTGGTGCATGTCGCCATGCAGCGCCGCCGCGTTGAGCCCGGCGACATTGAGGCGATCGCTGACGGTATCGGCATCGCGTTTGGTAGCGGTAAACACGAGCGCCTGATCGATCGACGAATCGCGCAGCAGGTGGTCGAGCAGGCGGTTCTTGTGCGCGAGATCGTCGACGAAATGCATCCGCTGTTCGATGTTGTCGTGCCGCGCGGAAGCAGCATCTACCTGGATGCGCTGCGCCGAGCGGGTCATCCGCTGCGCCATGTCGCCCACCGTCCCGTCGAGCGTCGCCGAGAACAGCATCGTCTGGCGCGAAGCCGGCGTCGCGGCAACGATCCGTTCGATGTCTTCGATGAAACCCATGTCGAGCATGCGGTCGGCTTCGTCGAGAACCAGCACCTGCAGCAGCGAGAAGTCGATCTTGCCCGAACTCATGTGGTCGATGAGCCGGCCCGGCGTCGCGACCAGAATCTCGGGGTTGCGCCCGAGGAGTTCCATCTGCTTCGGATAGGGCATACCGCCGAGAATCGCCACGGCCCGCACCTGATGGAGCTGGCGACCGTACTTTTCCGTCGCCGCAGTCACCTGCAGCGCGAGTTCACGGGTCGGCGTCAGCACCAGCATGCGCGGTTGCGCCGGCTGGAAGCGCTGGCGTTCGTGGCTGCGTCCCGGGCGACGATCCTGGCTCACCGGGCGAGCGGCCGCCGCACGTTCCTGCGAGGCAAACAGATGCAGGGCCGGCAACATGAAAGCGGCGGTCTTGCCGGAACCGGTCTGCGAGGAAACCATCAGGTCGCGACCGGCGATCGCTGCGGGAATGGCCTGTTGCTGGACGGGGGTCGGTTCGCTATAGCCGGCGTCGGTCAGTGCTTTGAGGATGGCCGGATGAAGACCGATTTCTGTAAACGTCATGTTCTCTTTCGTGTCGGTATGCCGCGCACTGCCGGAACGGCATGGCGCGCTGCAAAAGCAATAAGGGCAACGCCAACCAACGAGAAGCTGAGAGACAGACTCTGTTCGAGAAACAGCAATCAGCAGCAATCAGCACAAAAGCTTTGTGCCAGGACGGCGCTGATTGAATCGACACCAGAAGGCAGGAGGGCTTGAGAGTTACGACCAGGTTCGCGATGCACGCCGCACGCGGCAGGAACGCTGCTGCGTGCGGCGTGCATTATAGCAGCGGGCCAGGAACCGTCGTGCTTTTATTTTTAGCGACCTGCCCGGCGGCGGCCCGCAGCCCGCGCGCGCAGAGTCGGATCCCGGTCGGTGCAGCTGTGCTAGTCTGTACGCGGCAAGGTCCGGAACGGTCAGCGACGACGCACCAGAGGGGTGCGAGGCGGGGAAACAGCGCACCATTTTCTGGCGTCGCGGCGCCGTTTCGGCGGCCAAGTCCCGGCTTTCCTGACCTTCCGGATACTTGGCACGTTTTCTGCTTTTAGCTTAGCAACCCACACTGGCGGTGAGCCTCATGAGCGCAGACTTCTACAACGAAATGTACGATCCGGCAGGGGCGCTTCGGCCGCACTACCGGGCCTTTGCCGAGTGGCTGGCGAGCATGCCGGCCGAGCGCCTGGCGCGCAAACAGGCGGAAGCCGATACCGCTTTTCACCGTGTCGGCATCACCTTCGCCGTTTACGGCGAGGAAGCCGGCACGGAACGTCTGATTCCCTTCGACATCATCCCGCGCATCATCCCGGCCGCCGAGTGGCAGGCGCTGCAGGCGGGACTGTGGCAGCGGGTCAAGGCACTCAACGCTTTTCTGCACGACATCTACCACGAGCAGGCGATCCTCAAAAGCGGTTGCATTCCGCCCGAGCAGGTCCTCAACAACACGCAGTTCCGCCCCGAAATGATGGGTGTTGACGTGCCGTCCGGCATTTACGCGCACATCGCCGGCGTCGACATCGTCCGCGCCGGCGCCGGCGAGTCCTACGTCCTCGAAGACAACCTGCGTGTCCCCTCGGGCGTGTCCTACATGATCGAGGACCGCAAGATGATGATGCGCCTCTTTCCGGAGCTGTTTTCGCGGCACATGATCGCACCGGTGCAGCATTATCCCGACATGCTGCTCGAAAACCTGCGCACGGTCGCTCCCAAAGGCGTCAGCAATCCGACCGTCGTCCTGCTGACGCCGGGCGCCTACAACAGCGCCTACTTCGAACATACCTTCCTGGCCCAGCAGATGGGCGTCGAACTGGTCGAGGGTCGCGACCTGTTCGTCAAGGATGAAACGGTTTTCATGCGCACGACGCAGGGACCCCAGCGGATTGACGTGATCTACCGCCGGCTCGATGATGACTTCCTTGATCCGCTGGTCTTCAACAAGGACTCGATGCTCGGCGTCCCCGGTCTGCTAGCCGCCTACCGTGCCGGCCACGTGACGCTGGCCAACGCCATCGGCGCCGGAGTGGCCGACGACAAGTCGATCTACCCGTACGTCCCGGAGATGATCCGTTTCTACCTCGACGAGGAGCCGAAACTGAACAACGTGCCGACCTGGATGCTGCGCAAGCCGGACGACCTCAAGTACGTGCTCGCGCATCTGCCCGAGCTGGTGGTCAAGGAAGTCCACGGCGCCGGCGGCTACGGCATGCTGGTCGGACCGGCGTCGACCCGCGCCGAGATCGAGGAATTTCGCGCCCGCATCATCGCCGCACCGGAGAAATACATCGCGCAACCGACCCTCGCGCTATCCAACTGCCCAACCTTCGTCGAATCGGGAATCGCGCCGCGCCACCTGGATCTACGTCCCTTCGTTCTTTCCGGCAAGCGCATCGGCATGGTCCCGGGTGGTCTGACGCGCGTGGCGCTGCGCGAGGGCTCGCTGGTCGTCAACTCGTCGCAGGGCGGGGGCACCAAGGATACCTGGGTGCTGGAAAACTGAAGATGCACGGAGAACCGACATGTTGAGCCGCACCGCTGATCACCTGTACTGGATGGCCCGCTACACCGAGCGTGCCGAGAACCTGGCCCGCCTGCTCGACGTCTCGTATCAGATGTCGCTGGTGCCGCAATCGATCGCGTCGCAGAACGAGAACTGGCGCGCCATCCTCGACCTCAACAGCCTGGAGACCGCTTTTGCGCAGGTGTACGGCGAAGTGAACGTGGAGAATGTCCTGCGCTTCATGGTCTCCGATGCCGGCAACCCGTCGTCGATCTACAGCTGCCTGCGCGGCGCGCGCGAAAATGCCCACGCCGTTCGCGGCACCCTGACCGCCGAGATGTGGGAAAGCGTGAACGCCACCTGGATCGAAATGCGCCAGCAGACCTTCGAGCAGATTCTGGCGCGCGGTGTCAGCGAGTTCTTCGACTGGGTCAAGCTGCGTTCGGCCGTGACGCGCGGGGTGACTTTCGGCACCATGCTCAAGGACGACGCCCTGCATTTCATCCGCCTCGGTGGCCTGCTCGAGCGTGGCGACAACACCGCCCGCATCCTCGACATGCAGTATCACATACTGCGCCAGAACGGGGACGAGGGGGCAAGCGATTTCTATCGCTGGGGGGCGCTGCTGCGTTCGCTGTCGGCGTTTCAGGTCTATCGCAAGGT
Source organism: Candidatus Accumulibacter jenkinsii (assembly GCA_036625225.1). GTDB lineage: Bacteria > Pseudomonadota > Gammaproteobacteria > Burkholderiales > Rhodocyclaceae > Accumulibacter > Accumulibacter jenkinsii. The sequence goes on from JAZKUF010000004.1 coordinate 404,586, forward strand.
CTATCGCGACGCCATCACTCCGGCGCGGGTCGCCGAGTTGCTGATCCTGCGCATGGACATGCCGAGATCGCTGCATGCCTGCGCCGACGGCATCGTTCGCGCGCTGCAGCTGATCGCCAACAACGCCTCGGCAGAAACCGAGCGCCAGGCCGGGGTCCTGCACGCGAGGCTGCATTTCGCGCGCATCGACGACGTCCTGAGCGGTGGCCTGCACGAGTACCTGACCGACTTCATGGATCGCATTTATGAACTCGGCGACGGTATCAGCCATGATTTCCTGATCCCGGCCTGAACGGCAGGTGTTTCTCCGATCGGACTGCCGGCCCCCGGCGCGGACCCCACCCCGTCGAACGCCGGTGCAGGACGTTCCGGCTTTTGCAGCGGACGCATTCAGCGCCGGCGCGCAACCTTGCGGCCGCCGCCGCGACTCTCTCGCTTTCTCGCTTTCTCGCCGTCATTGACCGCACCGCCGACTTATGATGTAATCCTGCCTTCGATCGACCCTGACGCCCCTGCGGCCTGCCCGCCGCGAGCGCTCGTGAGGCAGCTGCAATAGCCGGTGTCGATCGCAGAGCAGGTGCGACGCTTTCTTCGCTGGCCGTTCCTGCAGGCAACACGGTCGGGGCGATTAACTCAGTGGTAGAGTGCCACCTTCACACGGTGGAAGTCAGTGGTTCGAACCCACTATCGCCCACCATCATGATTTTTCAGGGAAAATCCTGAATCCAAAGAATTTTTTTCGCAGCCTTTTTCTTGTTTGCTACAAGAGAGTGCTACAAAGCGCTCGGTCTGCGGAAGATGCCCAAACCCTATCTGCAACGCAGAGGCGACACCTATAGCTTCCGAATTGCGGTGCCGTCTGACCTTCGAACAGTCCTCGGCTCGCGAGAACTGGTTCGCACGCTCAAAACCGCTGACCGGCGTACTGCCGCGCCGTACGCGTTGCTCTTGGCCTCGAAGGCCCTGATCCTCTTCTCCAAATTGCGAGCCATGCCGGACGACCAGCGCGACGCCTACCGCCTCAACTACACAGTCAAGCTCAATCTTGACGAAGCAGGCTTCCTCGCAAGCCTGGAAGTAGAGGGCGAACCTCACGAACAGGAGGCGATCAACTCTACCGTCAGGACGGCTCTACAGGCAGCACAGAGAGTGGCGCCGGGGACTCAACTTGCTGCGCCCCCAAGCCCACCGGAAGCTCCGGCGCCGATGCTGTCGACTATCATCGAGTCCTATTTTGCGAACTACCCCTCAGCGAAGGAGCCAATGCGGAAAAAGCACGCTATTGTGCTTCCGCTCTTCCTCGAAATCGTTGGAGACAAAGCGGTATCAGATCTCAAGCAAGCGGACGTAAGGCGCTTCTTCTCGCTGTTGAACAAATTGCCGCCCAGAGCGAGGCAGCAATGCCAAAAGATGAAGATCTCCATTGCCGAATTGGCTGAACTCCCCCACGGGCAAACATTATCTCCGAGTGCCTTTGACGACACCTATAAAGCTTGCGTGCGCCAGTTTTTGTCGGATTCCAAGAGAGACTGGCAAGATCAGGGGTTTCCGACGAACCTCACAACCGATGGTTGCGATTATACCGGCACCCGGAAAGACGGAGAGAGCAAGCAGAGAGCGCTCACACGGGAAGAACTAAAACTGCTATTTGAAGGTCCGGCTTTTCAGAACTTTTCCACAAACCCGGACGATGTTCACAAATTCTGGCTCCCCGTGCTCGGCCTTTACACCGGAGCACGCGCGAATGAGCTTTGCCAGATTAATCCACAGACCGACGTGTTCATAGATACGAAGAGCGGCATATGGTGTCTGCTGCTATCGGAAGACACTGAGTCAGGACAGGATATTGCAAAGTCCATCAAGACTGGCGAAAGCCGCGCCATTCCCCTTCATCGACATCTGATCGGATTGGGATTTCCTGCTTACGTGGAGGCTATCAAGTCGAGTGGCGCAAAACAACTGTTCCCGGCCTGGAAACCTCGGGGAGGACGTGCTGCTCCTAGTGCAATTGACTGGTTCTCGAAGTTCCTCGGTGAAATCGGGCTTCACGGTGTAGAGAACGAGAGAGGACGTGCCCTTCACGGAATGCACGCCTTCCGGCATACCCTGCTGACCTATGGAAAGCTGGGGGGTGTCAATCTCCGTTGCATTAGCGGACACGCCGAGCGATCAGACAATGTGGTTGCAGATGGCTATGAAGATGACACCCTGCTTACCACGTTAATCGACAAACGGGACCTCCTCGACCAGCTTGATTATGGTTTGAGACTCCCGGTCCCAGTCCTGCCCAGTGCATATACCCCCAGCGACAAGCTGACACCGAAGTATCGAGACCCGGCATCCGGTGAAACGTGGGCGGGACGGGGCAGTATGCCCAAGTGGCTCAAAGTTTATCAAGAGCAGGGCCGGGACCTTGAAGAGTTCTTGATTAGCCGAATAGGAAGTCGCACGGCGTAACGAGCCTTATCCAGATTTCGTGGGATGGCGGGACAACGAAGGTGGCCTTGCGGCGCTGATGTTCCAGTTGACCCGACGAGCTTCTCGCCCAAAGGGATTGCGCTCACAAGTCGGCCGACGCTAGCGAGTGGGTTGCCGAATACAAGCGCCCTACCCCGATGAGCCTGTAATTTGCCACGCAGGCAGGCTGGCAGGATCGATTTCACGCAGTGCTACCGGAGGGCTGGCGGCTCGTGGACGGCAGAGGATTTTGACGAGCGGTTTGAACTCCACCCGGCCAGCCAGGCTGCTTCTGCCCCGACGCTCCGATGTCACCAAGCGATCAGTCCCCCTGACCGCTTGGTTGCCCTGATTTGCAGACAAAAAAACTCGCCATCCAATACGGCGACGAGCCTCTTCTTTGAGTCTAGTCTAGTCTTTCGACCACCGATTGAACGTATTGATGTAGATCGTCAGCATCGGCGTGTGCGGATGGATCCCCGGCAGAAAGTAAAACTTGCCGCTCCTCTTCAGCTTGGTCTCGGTGCTGCGGATCGATGCCTCGATGCCACACTCTCCACCCACCATCACGTTATAGCCACGCTGATGCTCAAGCGTCTCGAAGGCTTCGATCAGATAGATCTCGTAGTCCTCCTTACGCTGCTGGGGCGGACAGATAAATTGACAGAAAGCAAACGCCCCCTCCCCAAACCTGTTCCAGTCATTCTGCATGCGTGGAAGCTGAATATGCCGACCCCTACGCAGCTGAGAACGATGCTCGTTAATCCGCTTGATCACGTTGCCGGACGAGCCGATGTACATCTTGCGGTTACGCAGACAAAAGATACCGTAGACGCCGGGTGCTGCACTCGCGTAGATCATTATAATTTTCCAGTTAGTTGATTAGATGTTGAGAAGCAATTGGCACCGACCCCGCCTGTAATCGGGGTCGAAAATCAGAAAGCCTATGGGGTGACGCCTGTGGTCCTGAGCGACACCCGCAGATGATTTCTCACGCTGCGACGACCGCGATGATCGCATCGCGCTTGATGACCACCGCAGCAGGGTCACGGTCGCCAGTCGCATCCCGAAAGGCCCGAACCAGCTCAAGCTCATTGGCGGTCAGAAGCGTGCTCTGCATCAGCTCCTCGATGCACCCCCAAGTGTCGGGCTGGTACTCCAGCATGACCAGGCGAAGCAGGTGTGCGGGATCAGCATCGAGTGCCTTCGCCAGCGGACCAACCCGGTTGATGGGGAGCTTGGTGCTGCCGTTCTTGAGCATCGTGATGATGTTGGGATGTTCGAAGCCGCATTCCTGCGCGATTTCACGCTGCGTTTTGTCGGATACCGCCACGCGATCTGCGATGAAGTCGGCGACGGTGGTGCGCGTTGGTGTGGTGTGGGTCATGAAGAAAAATCCTTATCAGTTCAATTAAGCCGTTTCGAATAAAACGACTTGAAATAAGTATAGACACTTCTGACTTAATGATTTATGGCAACATAAGCTGGCCGAAAGTAGATCCGATTTAACCGAAAAAATGCCATGGATGCAATCCACGGACAAGTCGTCACATAGACCGTCGTTAAAGTTTTCTCAATTTTATCGAAGTCCAGATAAGGATACTTAACGTCGAATGGAGTGCATTCATCGTTCCAGATTCCTGGGCAACTTCCTTATATGAAGAAAAACTGGCGTTTATTTATCGCGGCTTTCTCATTGAGGCATAACTCACCCATCGCGAAGACGGAAAAAATCCACGACGCACACCCATCATTTATCACCGGCACGCAAGTAATCAGATTTAAAATCGCCGGCCCTGATAGTGATGGAACTGCATGGATTTAAGGATCCAGATTTCTCGTGATCAGGTGCTCGGCGCGAATCGCAACGAGGTCGATCTATCGCCAGGCGGGGGCGATGGCAGAATGGCCGTCATCCAAAAAATGGAATCGGGTAGTGGGGCCAAGCGGTGCTATCAGCGCTACGCTATCGAAGCGATGCGATCACAGATAGCGCCGATACTGGGAGTAGCCCTGATTGCTGTGATATCGAAGATAGCTCTGATAGCGATGCTTAAACGATTGCGCCAGAGGCTCGGCTCAAGGACTTCACTACAGCGAGCGGTATCCTCGGTAGTTCCTCTGGAAGCTTGCCTTGCCGTCACGAAGGAAGGTGGTCAGGTCCCAGTCGGACGGGCCAAGGCAATTCAGGAACGCGGGCTTCAGAACGTAGGTGCGGGCTAGCATCGGGGTTCCGTCGCGCAGTTCGACCGCCACGGCCTGACGGGCGTACATTTCCCCTTCGAACGCGTCCAGGCGACGCCATGCGGACTCGGGCACGTCCAGGTAGATGACGCCCTCGACCGAGCTTTGCTCATCGAGCACGACCGCGGGATAGTGCTCGCCTTTGACGGCCCTTCTGCGGTAGCCCCGCAAGATTCCCTGGAGATGAGACAGGTCGCATCCCGAGACTTCCCGCATGATGTCCGCGCACATCAGCGTCCCGTAAGCAAATAGATGTTCCATCGTGGCCCTCTTCCTTTGATCGAGAGTTTGGCACGAGCAGCCCACGACCGCCAGGGGCTGTTGCGGCTCGCCGCCGTGTCGCTCGACCTGAACCTGCTTGACCCTCCGGCAGCGCTCCGGCAAGGGAGCATCAGCCACCGATGGCGTGGTGATGCTCCCAACCTGTCCCGAGGTAGGCTACGGAGATCGCCACGAGCGGTAAGCGGGAAAGCCCGCGTGGCGCTGTAGACACGACCATGGGCATGGTCGTGTCTGCGCGATGGGTGGAGAAGAGACGCCTTCACGTATCAAGCAGCGAAAGAGCAGCTGAGGGGGCTGGAAGTAGCCCCCGCTCCTACCTTCGTGACATAATTATCCCGCTTGCCGGAAATCAGGCTCAAACAGAATTCCAACAAATTGTCTTGATCGCAGCCCAAGTCTTCGCGTCGCCATTTCACGGATGCTGCTTGCTCGGATCAAAGCAAGGAACGAGGCGTCATGACCAGCATTCCTGAAATTGGCCAGCTTGTGGTCGCCCGCAAACGGCCCTTCCCGTTCGTCGTCACCGATCTAGGCGCGGCAGTGGTGTTCGTTGCCTGAACCCGTCAGGCGGCGATAATACTTTTGTGGCTCGAACGATTGGCTTCAATTATTATGGCGCTCTGGCGCTCATACCCAAGCGCCCATTCTTCCGCATGGCCATCAATTGTGGCTTCTGCCGGAGGCTTCATAAGCACGGCCTCATGCTCGCTTCTTCCGTCATGAAGTAGAGAAATCTGGTTCTTTGGAACGTCTGCAACCAACACTAACGCTGAGCCGTTGTACACTCCAAATCGCATCGCAAACCAGCAGGCTATATCTCTGTCAGTTGTCCATGAATAACCCTTTTGCGCATCTGCAAGCGTCAGATGTGAAGTTCCACGCCAGACCCTTACCACGTCGGGAAGATCGCCCGGCAGGGGGAATGCGACATAGCGGAACATGTAGGCCAGGCGTCGACGCGTACCAGCCGCATGAATAACGTGCCTGTGGTCATGATTCCAAACGGAACTCAAGTAGGTGCGGAAAGCATCTCTCGGAACTTTCCCTTCCCACATTGCCAATGCCATAAAACCACGCCTTTCATGGATAGGGCGCATGAGAGACTGCGTGCAGCCTCTACATCACCGTTAAAAGCAGGAATGATATATTCCTTCGCCCATGGGTCAGCGAATATTTCCATTCTATACGCCATATAATCTCTCTGAAATTTACTCATTGCTTTCCTCAGTTCAGGCGGCGGTGGTAACCCGAAGTCCGGGCCTTGCGTATTCAGCAGGCTGCTCGATGCCTGCCTCGTTCAAAATCCAAACCTCAATTTTGGTGTGCGACATCCGCAGCAGGCCGAGCGGGCGAACGCGGTAATGCGTCTCGGCGGTCGCGCTTGGCTTGTGTCCCATGATCTGAGCGGAGACACCGGCGGGGCATTCCACCCACTCGGCGGGCGAACCATAGAACCGGCCCAGACCTTGGATAGACAGTGCCGGAAGCCCGATGGAGGGGGGGCAAGCGCCTTGTGTGCATGATTGGCGCCTCCTGAAGCCTGCCAGATGCCGCGGCGGGGCTTGCTGAACACCCACTCGTTACGACGCGGCGGGCAGACCCAGCAACGAAGCAACGTAGGGCGTCAGCAGGACCATGCGCGCACCCTCAATATTGTCGCAAATGGTCATCACCTTGCGAAGCCTACGTCGTCCCACTGAATGCCGGCCATCTCTTCACGACGCGTGCCAGTCAGCAGTGCGGTCAGGGAATCTACAAATCGACATTGCGCAGACCAATTTGGGGGTGATACTTCAGCCGAAAATTGTCACCAGACGGTTGTTCCGTGAAGTATACGCTACTCAAGCGTATCCTGTCTCTCTTGTGAAACGCTCCGGTTTTTACTCTTATCTCATCAATCTCCGCATCTTCGTCAAAACTGAAGAGAAAACCCTTTTCATTGACCTCCAAGTTGCCAATACCCTTCTGCGGTTTCGACTGATCAAGTTCCCGAGCCGGTTCGGCGACGTAGTACCACTGCTTATCGCCATCACGCCAATAGAGATGCATGGGGCGCCCGGCCCGAAAGCGATAGAGGTTTTGATGATTGCTGAGCAAGCGGCCTGCCCGGTTTCCATCAGCGAGCCACTCAACGAGTGTATGACATTTATCTTTTCTGCTTTCCAGCAGCGCATTTCGCAAGCGCTGTGTTTCGCAAGCACGAACAGTATAAGCAACACGCGTGCTCTTGTCGTACTCGCTTTCAGACGGAAAATCATCCTTCAGGCATCGAGATGGAGTAATAAAGGCATTTTTCCCATAAGACGCCAGCATCATCGACCTGTAGTTTGGCATCGACCCATAATTATTATTTTTGTCTCCGGGGGCACGACGTAAGCTCACTTGGGTGATATTGCTTGCATCGACATTTGTGCCATAAGTGTTATTACCGATTTTGTCCCCGACCCCGAAGCGCTGGAAAGCAGCCGGGTTCTCACCAGCCTTCTGCGGCTGCCAAGGTTTACCATCCCACCGCAGCGGGACATCCCATATTACCAGATTTTTTAAATCATGGCCAATTAATGGCGGTCGATGCCGGCGGATGCGCCCGGCAAACTGCAGGATGTCTCGCTCCTGCCGACTCTCGATTACCCCCCAATCAAAATCATGATCTCGGCCGGTAGTTTCAAGCGTCGAAACCAAAATGACCGCAACGTTTTGATGCACAGAGGCGGTAACGAAATCTCTTACGAATGGATTAACCAGAGGCGCAAGATCGCCATTCTGGCCCTTACGGCAAAGCATCCGATTCAGCTGCCCGTCAATCCAATTACGTGTCGCCAGAGACAATCTACCATGCAGACAAATTACACGGATATCCAGCTCATTTCCCTCTTTATCCTGAGCTGCCGAATTAGCGAGCGACATTGCGATACCTTGGCAATGAAGTACATTGACCACCTGGATGCAGCCAAAGGAGAACCTGCGCCCATCCGGGAGCGAGACACTGTTTATTTGGTGAAGATAGTTGATGGCTTTTAATAGAGATGATTCATTTTGTCGCTGAGGCATTTCATTTGAATTTTGGGGTTTTTCCGGGGGATATAGATATCCCGCAATGCGACGTTTTCCCTGCTGTCCTGCAATATCGGCGACCGACCTCGCAAACGCTAGATGCGCTTCGTCAAAACTCTCGGGTGAGGCAATTTTCTCGATGCTGGGCTTGGTCGTATCAGAGAACCAACCACCGAAAATTCTGGTTTCATCATTTGTCATAGCGTCACGAGACTTGATGCCGGTAAAATAGGCGCGAAACAATCCCATAGCAATTACAGGCGATAGCGTTGCCGAACTCAGAGTGACCCGGCTTCGCCAAAAGCCCGCAGCTTCGATCAGGCGACCGATCGCCAGAAGATCCACCGGCGAATACATGTCGACCTCGTCGATGATTAAGTCCGACGACGCCATGCGCAGCAAATGGCTCAGGTAGCTCCCGCGGCGTCCATCGGCGAGCTTCATCACCGTATCAAGTGTTGCCGCGAGCACCGGCGTCGTGATCATCCGCGTTTCTCTGTCGCGAAAACAGCGTAACATTCGAAATCTCTCAAGGACATCGGGTGAGCAACTGCCGCCCGCCAGATCGAGTGCGTAGTCTTCATCGCACTCCGGATTGCAGAACGAGTCTTTGGGGTCAAGCGGCTTGCCATCGGCGTCGTGCATTTTCTGGATTAGAGGGTCGCCGATGATGGTCGCCATGTCGTCGCTGCCAAACCCCATTCCCTCGAACTCATTGCCTGATTGCAATGTGAGAGAACGCAATGGCGACGCATAGACAACGCGTAACGGGTTCTTGAAAGCTGCGGCGAGTTTGATGGCACCGATGGTTTTCCCCGAACCGGTGCCAGCGATCATGACGCCGAAAAATGCGCCTTCATGGACACCTGTTCGATGAGATCGAATCGCTGTTGCGGCTTCGTCCTGCCAAGTATATTTCGCGTCTTTACTCCTTTTGCGCAGCAGCAACGGGACTTCACCCGCTACCACGCCGGGCATTTCGTGACGCAGCGACAGAAGTTCATGAACCGCCATTACGGCGTTGCGGCTCACCGCGATGAGATGTCCGTGCAATTTCTGGCCTAGGGTCGGCGAGCCATCCGGTAGTTCTGCCGAGTTAGCGTAAGCATAGGTCGGTGACGGCGATCGAGCCGGTTTCTTGTCCGAGGAGATCAGATGGTCGGCAAGCTGCAGCGCCGGCCGCCCGAAGAGTCTCAGATGATCGAACAGCCAAGGCTTTGCCTGGGCAAAGTGCGGATCAGCAAGGAGACCTGCCAGCGATTGCAGGTCGTCGCGCAGGCGTTTTTTCCAGGCGTCTTGCTGCCATGGCAGCCCGTCCTCAACCAGAGTGTCGATAGGCTCCGCTTTCGGGTTCAGTCGCGCGTGGCCGGAAGCGTTGATCGATGCGCACTCGTGGTTCAGGACCGGTGCGCCTTCAGGCAAACGATGATGAGCCACGATCAGCCATAGCAAACCGAACAGTACGGGGGTTTCCGAGCAGTCACGCTGGCTTGTCCCGGAAAAGAGTCTTCTGGCGGCTGTGCTGTCGCAGTCATTGGCAGGCGAGTGGTGAGCCGCCTGCGCACGCAGGGAATCGAGAATTCTGCTGTCAAGTTCGCCGCTGTCGATTGCAGCGATAAAGGACGCGACCCACTTCGCGTCATCGCCAGAGTTGGCAAGCCAGCCCAGCATCATGGCGCTGACGGCTTCGTGGCGAAAAGCTTCACGAACCCCTTCATTGCGAAAGCCTTCCCTGACATCCCTACGGATCACCGCCTGAAAAGCCTTGGTTGATTTGCCGATGTCGTGCAGGAGTCCGGCGAGCGAGAGCACCCTCGACAACAGGCGTACCGGATAGGGTAGCTCGGTGTCTTCCTTGCGAAGTTTCCTGGCAGTCCATCCCGTGGCACAGGCGCCGCTAGCGGTGAAGCCTCGCTTGTTTCCGATAATCCAGGCAACCACACGAGCGCCATCATTCGTAATGCGATGGCAGACCACCGAAGTGCGACTCGAACTCACTCGGTTGAGCAGGGCCTTGACGGTATTCAACCCCTCCTGCGTCAATGATGCTTCCCAGGCATTGTGGCCAATCCGCGTGGCGTAGCGGTCGAGGATCCTGCGAGCGCTGGCGTTTGCCTTGCCTGAACTCTCCGATGTGAAAATGACGTTCAAAGTACCTCCACAGCAATTTCCTTGATGGTTCCGAACATGAATTCCATGGCGTTCAGGCGTCGGATTTCGCGCAGACATTCGCCCCGGAATTCCTGATCCGTATGGCCATCGGCAGCACAGGCAAAAGCCAACGGCATAATGATGGCATCCTTGACAAGATCGGCGGTGTCAAAAACAAGCGCTCCACGCCGGGTCATGCCGTGCGAAACCGGCATCGAATGCGGGATGCCCAACACCCAGAGAACCGTCGCGGCCAGTCCGTAGGCCAGGTAATTGCCGTGATCGAGAAATGAATTGGCGAGATCGCCCGCGTCGCGCTTTCCCTGCTCTCGCAAGAAGCCCGCCAGGCCAAAGGACTTGGCCAGAACGGCGTACATCTTCTTGGCACATTGCGCCTCGGCCTCCATGATGGCCTGCGGTGATGGAGCTGCAGCAATCGCCGAACGAAAGCTGGCGGTCATCGGGTGCGGTGACGCGCCTGCTTCGCTGATGCGCTTGATCCTGCCCCATCCCGCATCGACGAAATCGCAACGCGCAACCGCCATTCGCCGCGCCATTTCGAGTCTCTTCTCTGGGGCAAACCACTTGGCGACCCAGCCCTGCAGATATTCTGTAGGCCGATACTCCGATTGCGACGCCAGGAAAATGGGCGTGCCGCCCCCGCCAGCGAAGGCCAGCATCACGCCATCCTCAGACAAGCGGCGCGCGGCCGACTGTGTGATCGACGTGCCTGTTCCCAGCAGCAACACCGAGGTGTTGCCAGTGGGAATATTCCAGTAGTAGGTGCCGGCGCTCTCCTTGTCGACGGCGTAGTCCACCCGGTCGTCGCGCATCATCACCCGGCAGTGTTCCAAGTAGAAAATTCCCTCACGCTTGGAGTGAAGGATGGCGATCGACTTTTCGAAAGGTTTAGGCATAAGCCTCCGGAAGCCGCCGTCTCGGCGGATAAAAAAACTTTTTTAAACCATATTCTAAGCCTCCATATCAGTGCAGTCCCTGATCGGAAGATGCGCTTCGCGCGCCAACAGCTTTCCCCACTGTACAACGCCTAGCCACTTTACCTCTAGATCAAAGAAAAATCTATCCATGGTATAAAAAATAAAAAATTTATTCGCCCTAATCGCCGTAGAATGGATGGGTTCGCTCAACTTTTCCGGAGATTTTCATGCTCAAGAGAAATTCGGCAACCTCGCTCGCCTCGATGGTGGAGCGCTCGGTTTGCACGGTAAAAAAGAAAGACATGACCGACGAAATTCCTTGCTTGTCGTCCTCTGATCCATCAGGACTCGATCTGTGGGCACAGGCGTTGCTGGCGCAAGCTGGCCCGAAGGAGATGAGTAGTCACAGCATAAACACCTATTTTTCACAATTACCAGCGATCCTCCAGAATATCGGAACCCATGGTTTCAAACTTCCCAACCCGGAAGTGACGACGCGGCCTTTTTTTGCAGCCAAGGCAAGCCCATGGGACACGACTGAGGGGCTGGTGGGCGAAACATTGCTGTCGTCTGGGCTGCTCTATTCTGGTGATGCCGCAAAGATACGGTTTGCCAAATTCTTGCTGGCAAAGGTGATGTTCGACGAGCAGTCCACCCGCGTTCTCGATCAATTGCTGATCGGCCCCGAAGGCGCGCTTGCTGCGGCACTGATCCGAGCAGGCATGCCGGCGAGTTGCTGCAACGCGATAGCGAATGCCTATGAACAGCAGGTCACGAATGACCTCGCCCGGACCCCCATTCATCCTCTGACCAAACAGGTGTTCTATGAGGAAGAAGGGTTTGACGATGTCATCATCGTACCCGTCGCATCGGAGCCGATGATCGCCGAAATGCACCGGCAAGCACAGATCCCTGGTCGATGGCTCGCATCGCGAGCTTTGTGTGCGGTAGGCGGTGCAAATCCGGTCAACGGTGGAGGTTTATGCAGCGACATGGGAGGATCCTTCCAACTTTTGATGGCGGAGCCGCCTGAGGCATTAGATCCCTCATTGACGACCAGACTCGCAAGAGGCGGACGGGTCTATACGCGTTACAGCATTCGAGAAGACAGCATTCGAACATTCACCTTGTCTGCACCGCTTGAGCAGGCTGTCGGCAATCTCGATAAGCGTCAGAAGGAACAGGCAGCTTACGACTGGTTTGCGTCGGTGCTTATGGCACCGCTGCTGGAGGCTGATGAGTTTATGGCTGGCTGCAGGATCGAGACGGGGGAAAAGGGGGCAATCGGCGCCTATCTCAATCGCAATCGAGAAGAGGTGGTTGCCGAGTCGATTGCAAAAGCAGCTGCTATTGAAGTGTTCGACCTGCTAGCAAGGACTCACAAAAGCCTCAACAGCCACACTGCAGACCAGCGGATTCGGGATGTATTGATTAAAAAAATGGCAGGGGAACTCCTGTGATTACAATTATTCGATTTGACGGCGTCGGCATTAGCGCCTGGGGCAGCATGCTCACCGGAGGGGCGGCGGCTTTCCCGCGCAACGCAGTCGGTTTTGTGCATGCCATAGAGCGCAATCTCAAGAAGCAGGGTCTGTCGATCGGCACAAATCGACGGGTGGCGATCGGTGTCGAGAACTATCGCCTGCACAAAGGCGAAAAAAATCCTGTCACTCCGAAGATGGCCTTGTGGAAGCCGTGGAAGGGAAGATCGGAAATCGCTTCTTCCGTACTGGATTACGAATTAAAGTGCAATGCTAAAATCACGCTCTTGATTTCTTCCGATGACCTATTGGATATCGAGCCTGTGGCGATCGCGCTGAGAGCATTGGTTCCTGCGATGCGGTTCGCTAATGGGTCGATTTTTGTCAGAGATCGTTTCTTGGAAGTGATCTCGGGCACCGATGGTGACACTCTAATCCAAGCGATCAAGGCGTTACGCGCCTCACGCGCGCAATTCATGATCAGTCGCGACGACCTGATCGTCGAGGGCCGCGAGTTCGACTCTTTTGCCGATGCCCTCGCGCTGTTTGATGATGCGGCGCAGACAGGCGCCAACATGGATGATGACGCGAACGAAAACGAGCCGATGCAGGAAGCGGACGATGGCGAGGATACAAAGCGCGCACGAAAATGGCATCGCAACCAAGCTGGCTGGGTGATTCCCATTGAAAGAGGCTATCAAGCCATTGCCGCACCGGTTGCCGGTCGTCCTGCAGCTCGTGACCCGCACATTCCATCTATTATTGCCACCCCTGTACTCGGGTTAGGAGAATTCATCACGGCAAAGCGCTTTCTCGCTGATTTCGATTTAAATGCATTCTGGCATTCCGCGTCACACCGTGAGGCGGGTCTTTACCTTTTCAACGCATCATCATTTAATTCCTAATTGAGGCTGATCATGAGCAATGTGGCACTTCCTTCCTTCTTCTCTGTTTCGCGAGGGATTCAATACAGCAACGGCATCATGCGGGCGGTCCTTGACGATGGTTCAGTGATGCCGATCACTGTGCGCGAATTTTCGGTTCGCGGGGCAAAATCTAGCCACGGTGATGCTTACAAGCTGGCCCGCGGCGACGCAAAAACGGTCAAGGATATCGACACTCCGAACCCGCAACGGGTAGATTCGGCATTCCTGCCGGAAAACTCAAAGCGTCTCCGCCTCTCGTTTTCGATGAACGTCATTGCGGTTTCGACCACCCGGCAGTCTTGTAATGACTTTATCTACACCGGCAAGGTTCGGCAGTTCCTCGAATCCTTCATGGAAGCTGGTGGCTTTGACCAAATTGCGCGTTTGATCGTCTGGCGCATTGCCAGCGCTGCCGTTTTATGGCGAAATCGCTATGGAATCGAAAAAACCGTGATTGTCAAGGGAGAAGGCAAAGAGTGGCGCTTCAACGCCGAAGAAGTTTCATCGAATACGCCGGATGGCTTTACGGCGCCAGATGACCTTGTAGAGTTAATCTCTGGCGCGATGGGGGATAAGCGCAAAGTGCTGATGTTGTCCGTTGATACGGAGGTCACCATCGGTTTCGGACAAGAGGTATTTCCAAGTCAGGAGCTTGAAATGAAGAAGGAACAGAATGGGAAAAGCAAAGTTCTGTACTTCGTCCCTGACGGTGGTTGCGAAACGGCAGCCATGCATCCACAAAAAATTGGTGCAGCAATTCGTGCATTCGACATCTGGCATCCGGAATTTGCCAATGCAGGACCCTTGTCTATTGAGCCGATGGGGTATTCTCACCAGTACCAGAAGAGCTTCCGTACTGTTGCTACGGGAACGGATTTGTACGCTTACCTCAAAGCCATTGATGACCTTACCACCGAGATTAAAACAAAAGGAGTGGCTGACAGCCGCTGCGTGTATCTTGCCGCCTGCCTGATGCGCGGCGGGGTTTTCTCGGCAAGTCTAGACGAAGAAGAGAAAGCTGCAAACGCGATTGCGAAGAAGGCGACTATCGCTGAAAGAAAAACTGCCAAAAAGCCCGGCAAACCAGAGGCCGATGCTCCCAGTGGATTTGTACCAGAATAGGCACGATCAATGATAGGTGCATCAATGCCCATGAAGGAAGATCGTGATATTCGTTTTCCTTCGACTTCACCCTAAGGAAACTGGGAGCGCCCATGAATCTGAAGTATTACGTTGATCTCGACGCCAGGAAAGGTCCGGGTTGTTATGATTCTGAAGAAGTTAATTTTCTCATGTCGAGAATGTTGAGAGGGACTCACATGGCGATCATTCAGGAATGTGGAGAAACTTCCTCAAACCAATACGCAATTGCTATCGCTTTTCCTCTTTCTTGCGACAAAGGGCATGGGGGATTACTCCGAATTTTTTCTGGTGACGATAAGGTGCTCGGTCGTTTATTGCGTCACCCGAACATCCATCGCTATGTTCGCGACCTAGACGCTGCCGTTTTGGAGGTTCCTTCCATCGAACGATTTGCGATTTTTTCTCGAAATCGGCTTGCCGACCGTTTTTCTCCATCTGCGCGGCGACGAGCAGATCATCGGCTGAAAGTGTATGGCTTTACTACTCCCACAGGTAAAAAGAAGCAGCCAGGTTTTGCGATTGCCTCCCAAAGTCAGTCGAACGGGGAGGCGTTCTTGTTTCGAATTCAGCGGCTGGATTTGTCAGCAAAGCCCGGCCCCGAGGGCGTAGGGTTCAATGCGTATGGGCTGTCGAAATCAGCAGCAGTCCCAATGTTTTGAACCGCATCAAGAAATGTGCACTTTTTTATCGTGGACGAGAAATTCAAAATATTCAACCACTTATGGTGCACGCGAAGGAAGATCACTTTGGACCCTTGTATTTGCTTAGTGTGTTGATCTACATAAGTAAATCATGTTTTCGTTGTGGCTTGCCGCCGTGATGGCGGCTGAGAAATGCAGGCAGTGGCGCACGTCATCAAACCCAACGCTTGCCGCCGTGATGGCGGCTGAGAAAAGGTGCAAACAGAACGGGCTGTCCGACCCGTCGCTTGCCGCCGTGATGGCGGCTGAGAAATGGAGTCGGCCGCCAGTGACGCCACGCTCCTGGCTTGCCGCCGTGATGGCGGCTGAGAAAATCCCCTTGCACGGTATTGCCGAGATCCGCTCGCTTGCCGCCGTGATGGCGGCTGAGAAAATCTAGCCGCGCCACGCGATCAGGCGCAGAAAGCTTGCCGCCGTGATGGCGGCTGAGAAATGACCGCAGTCAACAACACACGCGAAGGCATCGCTTGCCGCCGTGATGGCGGCTGAGAAATCCGCAATACCGTCATTCTGGCCAAGACCGAAGCTTGCCGCCGTGATGGCGGCTGAGAAAGACCGGAATCCGACACCGACGACGGCCTGATGGCTTGCCGCCGTGATGGCGGCTGAGAAAGTCAGCCACGGATGCTCGCGCGGCGGCCGCATGCTTGCCGCCGTGATGGCGGCTGAGAAAAAACAGCGACACGCCGAAGAGGTAGCCGACACGCTTGCCGCCGTGATGGCGGCTGAGAAACTGTGACAAATGGGGGTGAAGCGCAGCCCCAGGCTTGCCGCCGTGATGGCGGCTGAGAAAATTCGCGAGCGTGTTGGTCGCGGTGCAGACGCGCTTGCCGCCGTGATGGCGGCTGAGAAAACTGCAGCGGTTGGCCCTCTTCGAACAGCAGCGCTTGCCGCCGTGATGGCGGCTGAGAAACAGGTGGATGCTGCCCTGGCCAATGGCACGACGCTTGCCGCCGTGATGGCGGCTGAGAAACATCCGCCCTCTCCGAGCTCGTCGTAAAAGTCGCTTGCCGCCGTGATGGCGGCTGAGAAATGCTTCTCGACAGGCTCCGGCTGAACCATCGAGCTTGCCGCCGTGATGGCGGCTGAGAAAATGCGCGAGGGGCTGCAGTCTCTCAAGGATGCGCTTGCCGCCGTGATGGCGGCTGAGAAAGCACTGGCAGCAAGGCTGGCGATCTGCTCAGCGCTTGCCGCCGTGATGGCGGCTGAGAAATCTGCCCGCGCGCATCTTTGGCGCCGCCATTCGCTTGCCGCCGTGATGGCGGCTGAGAAATCGAAATCGCCCGCAAGCCCGCGCGCTACTGGGCTTGCCGCCGTGATGGCGGCTGAGAAATTGCCGCCCCAGGTGATCGGGTGAAACTCGTGGCTTGCCGCCGTGATGGCGGCTGAGAAAAAGGACTTGCTGCACTCGCGCATCGAGCTGACGCTTGCCGCCGTGATGGCGGCTGAGAAACATCGAGCATCGGCGTCAGGTACGTACTATCGGCTTGCCGCCGTGATGGCGGCTGAGAAAAGCGCCGAGGAACCCACAGCACTACGTGATAGGCTTGCCGCCGTGATGGCGGCTGAGAAATCAGAATGGGGATGACAACGTGCGCCCGGATGGCTTGCCGCCGTGATGGCGGCTGAGAAATTATCCACTCCCTGAACGCAGCATGGTCGGCCGCTTGCCGCCGTGATGGCGGCTGAGAAAACGCGACCGCGATCGACTCAGGCGGCCACTACGCTTGCCGCCGTGATGGCGGCTGAGAAAAATCTGCGCGAAAAAGCGCAAGTCGAGATCGAGCTTGCCGCCGTGATGGCGGCTGAGAAATTGCCATCGACCATTGCGAAGTAGCGCAGCTCGCTTGCCGCCGTGATGGCGGCTGAGAAAATGATGATGATCTTGGCGAGCAGGCTTTCGACGCTTGCCGCCGTGATGGCGGCTGAGAAACATGAGATTCCACGCGCGGACAGCGACTGCGGGCTTGCCGCCGTGATGGCGGCTGAGAAAGGCTGTTCCATTCCACCGAACCGGGGGTTTTATGCTTGCCGCCGTGATGGCGGCTGAGAAATCGAAACGCGCCAGTGTTTCCCCGCCATCAGAGCTTGCCGCCGTGATGGCGGCTGAGAAATCGCGCAGAACGGCATGTGGCGCGACAAGGGCGCTTGCCGCCGTGATGGCGGCTGAGAAAATGCGCTCAACAAACCCCGCGCCGTTTGTAATGCTTGCCGCCGTGATGGCGGCTGAGAAAATTACCGCAGCTGCGATCGTCGAACGTATACCGCTTGCCGCCGTGATGGCGGCTGAGAAACGCAGTGCCGATGAGTGGGAATCCACCTATGCGCTTGCCGCCGTGATGGCGGCTGAGAAACCAGGCAAGACAAGCTGTAACTGCGCGCCCATGCTTGCCGCCGTGATGGCGGCTGAGAAAGACGTGTGCCACAGGTACCGCGATAGGATCGAGCTTGCCGCCGTGATGGCGGCTGAGAAATTGGCTATTCGGAGTCCGGAAAGCCGCTCTGTGCTTGCCGCCGTGATGGCGGCTGAGAAAGAAATGGCAATGCACCTCACCGGGCGATACCCGCTTGCCGCCGTGATGGCGGCTGAGAAATCATTGACGCGCCCAGAAGGCTTCGGACCGGGGCTTGCCGCCGTGATGGCGGCTGAGAAAAATCACGGCAGACACCGCGCCACCGGGACTCGGCTTGCCGCCGTGATGGCGGCTGAGAAAACGGATCATCGGCGCGCAATACCAGGCCGTCCGCTTGCCGCCGTGATGGCGGCTGAGAAAAGCGCCAGCTGGATCGCCTGGGCGCCGAGGTCGCTTGCCGCCGTGATGGCGGCTGAGAAAGCGCGATCGCCGATGGCACCGGTCTGGAGGCAGCTTGCCGCCGTGATGGCGGCTGAGAAATTGAGGACTTGCTGATACGCTGCGGCGCCGGCGCTTGCCGCCGTGATGGCGGCTGAGAAAAATTCCCATGCCTGCACTTGTCGATAATCAGCGCTTGCCGCCGTGATGGCGGCTGAGAAATTCGGGGCGAGGGCATTTGAAACAACCCCGCTGCTTGCCGCCGTGATGGCGGCTGAGAAACGCTCGCGGTTGGTGTCGTTGCCCCAATTCAGGCTTGCCGCCGTGATGGCGGCTGAGAAAGACGACGAGGCGAAAGAAGAAGCGTTCGTCGCGCTTGCCGCCGTGATGGCGGCTGAGAAACGAATCGTTGCGCCGTTATGCCCGAATACGATGCTTGCCGCCGTGATGGCGGCTGAGAAAATCACGAGATCTACGACTCGACCGAAACGCGCGCTTGCCGCCGTGATGGCGGCTGAGAAAAACTTACCGCGGGCGAATACTCGATTGCCACAGCTTGCCGCCGTGATGGCGGCTGAGAAATTCATCGTCTTGATTACTTCTGGCCCGTAATAGCTTGCCGCCGTGATGGCGGCTGAGAAAAGGCGCGCGCGCTCGGTCGCGAGGTCGATCGTGCTTGCCGCCGTGATGGCGGCTGAGAAACCGACCGAAGGCGCCAACGCCATCCTGATCAGGCTTGCCGCCGTGATGGCGGCTGAGAAATGTCGCGTAGATGTCGATCGAGACGGTCAGCGGCTTGCCGCCGTGATGGCGGCTGAGAAATGTAGGTGATGTTGATGCGGATCTGCGCCTGAGCTTGCCGCCGTGATGGCGGCTGAGAAAACAATCTACCGGCGGTTTGCTGATAACGCTGAGCTTGCCGCCGTGATGGCGGCTGAGAAATCGCGCGCCTGCAGGGCGACATGGGCCGGGCTGCTTGCCGCCGTGATGGCGGCTGAGAAATGTTTGATCGGTCTGCTTTCCTGGTTACTTGCGCTTGCCGCCGTGATGGCGGCTGAGAAAGGTGAGTCAAAGCCTAACAGGTCGGCGGAAGGGCTTGCCGCCGTGATGGCGGCTGAGAAATCGCGGTCTGCTTTCGTGCGCCAGGGTGGCTGGCTTGCCGCCGTGATGGCGGCTGAGAAATGTGATTTGAAGGGATTACGGATTTTGCATCCCCTTGCCGCAGTTGAGCAGCTGAAAGAAGAAGCTCGCACATCTGGCTACACCGCGGTCGTTGATCCGGCATGGTCGCGGTCAAGAACGGCCATCTTAAATCTGGCTACATCGCAAGCGTTGAGGGTGCTGTCAAGGGCGAGCGAAGCCCGGTGCTGCGAACACTTATGCCCGGATTCTGGACGCGGTGATGGATGCGCTGTCCGCCTTCTCGTCGATGAGTCGGCAGGCGCTCGCGTCGGCGAAGATTCGCGCCAACCTCAAGGCGATCCTGCTCTCGGGCCGGTGGGGCTGTATGAGGCGCTGCGTGGGAAAGGGATGCTTTGAGACCTGTCACTCTGCCACGGGAAGAGTTTGTAAATGGGGTGGCAGTGACCGCTTGGCGGATGCAGGCACTGATGAGTACTATCGGCCATTTGCAGCCGTAGCGGCCCCGAAAAATCGAGCTGTCCGAACGGCAGATAACTGATCAGAGACCGGCCGCTCGGCCCTGCAGTAGGTCGGCCCGTTCATCGGCCAAAACTGCCATTAACCATATCGGTCATGTCGGTCGGCAATGTGCCAGTTAGCAGCCGCCTAGACGTAAATAGCTTTGAACGGTAGCATCTTCATCCAGTGTCCGGCCTTTGGCGCGCGCCGCTCTCGGCGCGTTCCCCTGCAAGCTGTCGTTCGGTGGAACATGCACTCAAAGGCGCGGTCACGAGCGACTGGTTCGGTCATGGGAACGGTAATTTGAAATTTCCACCCTGGGCGGCAGGTTCCGGAGAAGATTATCGTTTCGGCCTTGCCGTCTTCAAAGTATCTTGGTCGGGATCCTCCAGCTCAATAAACATTGCCATCGGTGTTGGCGCCACTATTTTTGCGCGACCATGCGTCAATAGAAGCCTGTGCACTGTGGCTAGCTCAAATCCATGCTCAGGGATCGATAGTTCAATACGTCCTTGTAATCTCGGGGACGAAGCATCCGCTAAAGCAATAGCTCTCCACTCTCGGCGCATGCGACTCTCGGCGGTACCGAATTCTTTCAGCAACTCCTTGATGACTTTCTTCGCAACCGGCTTGCCACTGTTCGCACCGATGGAAGCTGTTATGTCACGCCACGAAGTCCTCATACCCTTTAACTTGCCGGTCATTCGGCGATCGAAGTCTGCAACCGAATTATCACCTAGCATGAAGCGCGCTGACTTAACTTTCTCGACAAACGGAATCCATGCGGGCAGCGTTTTACCCCGACTGGCGCTTGTATGGGCATGAAGGTGCTTCCAGTGAACGCGCGTGTCTGTGTAGATTGTGGCACCCATCAACTTTGCGAGGAATAGCGACACTTCGAGGTTAAAACCCTTGATCGTTTGCAATTGCGCACCCTCTTCTCCTGGCAACAGATCTTGCAGTAGAGCGAGTGGGTCTAGTATGTTCTGTTCCTTCATGTACAACGCTATTTTCTCTATCTCTTCGGGACTCATATCGGGTGAGGTGCGCTCAATGAGCCTGCGGAGCGCATGCAATGGCATACCTTGTGTTGCCCTTTTGAGTTCGTCCTTCTGAAGGAGAAGGAATCGTTCCATATCTTTATCGTCAACCTCGGACTTGCCTACACGTTCCTGCGCCATGTCCATCACGATGTGCATCAGGCCGCTAAAGTCGGTCGGATCGGGCAGCAGATGCACCAGCCCAGCGTGGATGTATGGTTCGAGCATCGTCAGCACGAGTACATTCTTGATTGTTTGGACTTTGTACTGGTTTGACTTGCGGGTTGGACTGTAGTCCGGCTTGACATTAGCAGCGTTGATGAATGGATTGGGAATGACTACTTGATCGAAATAGCTCAGCCAACCTGTGACGTTAGCCGTTATTGTTCTTGGATCAACGATACCGAGATAGAGGCCCCTAAACGCTCCCGCGGTCGGCCGTGGCAACAACGCCACTAGGTCTGTATCACGCGGCCAAAGGCTTTCGTAGGCCTGGTGAATACGTTTGACCTGCTCGTCACTCAACTCTCTGCGAACGTCCTCCCAGTTCTTGCCAGTGTCGAGTCCCAGAATGTCCTGCACTGCACGGCAGAACATCAGGTTCCTTTCACGAATACTGTAAACGTCCCAAGATGGCCGCTCATACAAAGGCACGCTCTCGCAGCAAGTCCGATATCTTTGTCCGCTTCCGCAGCCGCAGAGACCATTTTGATCAAGCGGTCCGGGGCGTCGTTTCTTCGCTAGGTACTCGTGTGAGTAAGACGTTCGTCCGAACTGGTCCTGATAGTGTGTGGAGCCGTCCTTGTAACCAACGTAAATCTCTCCACCGAAATGCCAGAGCTTGTCGGATGGTGGTAGCAGGATCTTTCCAAGGCGCTCCCACGGCTCTAATGACAACTTGTCCGGCTCTAACCAAGCTTTGTCGCTGGCAGCAACGTATTTCTGGGCCCTCGCCTTTAGAATACGATTGATCCCCAAAACCTCCTGGCTGGTCAATTTGCGAGTGCGGATAAAGGTGTCGGTGCGGGTGAGGGTTGGGTGGCCGCCATAACGAGCATGGGTTCGCGGTGACTTCACATCAACATTGACTGGTTCTTTTGCGTACTCCAAATTCGTCAAGATCAGACAATGGTTCGCATCAAGTGCGAACACCGTTTGGGAGCCCTTGAGTTCTATTGGCGGATCGTCTGGGTAACTACATGCCGAGGACTCCGGTGGATACGCCGAATTATAAATAGTCACCGGGTGATCGGTAACAATGAACTTAATATCTGAATTTTCCGCAGACACGATTTCCCTAACGCTCTCGACCCACATCGTGCAATGCATCTGTCGTAGCGCCTGCATTTCGATCATTAGGCCGGGCTGCGTCAACTGCTGATACTTACTTTTGATCCAGTCGAGTCCTTTTGGAGTTCGCACCTTTTGCGCATCCAAGTACGAGAAAAAATTCTGGAATGACTCGTGAATGCCTACCACATCACCAACTGCAAACGCGCGCACGGCGGTAGCGCCAAGCCTATCTATAGCGCCAAATAGATATCGTTCAACCTCATCGTTAATGACACTGCCAAATCTTGTCGTATACAAGTCCTCCGCCACGAAGCAGTTGGCGGGTACACGATTGAGGTGGATACCTCGGAGGAGTTTGGAACGGCCGTCTGGTAGGTCGATCCGCGGCGGATCAAGATCTAGTAGCTGAAGGGACTTACTCGGGGCAACTATAAAGCCCTTCTGGTACCAAATCGGCACATAGTGATTCTGGTGCGTTATTTGTGGAGCTGACTTAGAGATGGCAGTACCCCCTCTAGCGGAAGAACGATTTCGGTCGGGAGCACCAGTTTACTGGATGGGGAAGCTGCTGGTACATCTACGTGGCTGGTAACTGGCGCATTGCAGACCGACATCACCTCTCAGGCCAACGACAGCTCAGGCCGACGAGCGGGCCGACGTCAGATTCCCGTGACCAGCAACTTGCGGATCAGGAAGACGCCATCAACCATGATAAAAGTATCAGGCAGGTCTGGGTCGAAAGGGAGCATTCAACAGGAGGAAAAGCAGACATCGAGAAAAGGCATGGTCGAGGCAAACGTAACGGATCGCAATGGCTGCTGCCGTGCGAAGCGAGATCAACGCCCCTATTGATGAGTGCGGACACCGAAGGAAAAGACAGTGGCCACCATGGTTGCTATTGACCGGCTTCTCGGTGTCTCCAGCCAGACATTTCGCGTTGGCGTCCCTCGCGTAACTTAGTCGCACGTCATCCTGGACACGCTTGCCACTACCCCGTAAACCCCTACCCGGCTTGGCAAAGTGGTCCCTCCCCAAACAGCCCGGCCCGCAGCCACCATTCAACAACCAAGAGAAAATCGTCGGTCGGTCAGTTTCCTACGTTCGCCGGTCCAGAAGTCTCCCGAGGAGGCCGAATGCGGTTGGCGGAGCCACGAATCCACCCTGGCGATCTCCCGATCGATCGCCTCACAGGCGGTCTTCCTGGGGTTCTCCATGGGCTTTTCTGCTTGGGCCTGAGCTTGGGCTTGGGCAGCACTCTGTGTGGCTTCCCGATGCAGCCTTGCCGCTTCCATTGCATCGGCTTTGGCTTTCAACTGAGCAAGATCGTTGCGTGGCGGAGAGGGTGGGTCCGCTACGGTGACCTGCAGCTCTGTCTCCTTGCTTGAGCAGGGATGATCCCGGTAGGCGATACCCGTCGGCCCCCTGCATTTGTAGATGAAGGAGCCTGGAGGCCGCTCCGCCGTTGCGGAGGAATTTGAAATCGGATCGGGAATGGCCCTGGCCGAGGCCGAGTAAGAATCCACGGCAGGCGGTGGCGAGACATCGATTCCTCTCTGGCCCCCGTCAGTCGCCTCACCGTGGCGGCTGGTTTCACTGTACTCGAACAGCAGCCAAGCACCCACGGTAATGGCCAGAGCCAACGCAATGGCGACGATTCGACCCAGGGAACCCGTCAAGCCTGCCTCCACGATCAACGTGCCACACCTTTGTGAGTACGTTACCACAACGAAGGTGGAAGATTCGTACCTCGTCACCTCCCGCAGTGGCGTCTGGGTGTATGCTATTTCCTCGCAATGACAACATCAACATGAACCGCTACCTCGGCCTGGACTCGCGGCCACCGATCGTTCAGGTGCACACCCCAAGCCCCAAGGGTTTGCGCGCGCTGGCGATGTCCTTTACTTCGAGGCCAATATCGATTCTTCGAACGGCGCTGACTTCGTGTTTCGGCAAGGAATCGATGTGAATGGTGTTACCGAAACGAAGTCGGCCTCCAGAGCCTTGGTGCCTCCCCCGACCTTCCATCTGACGAAACAGAGACTGCAGCTGCCCATGGCTGACGCCGATCTTGACGCACTCCTGCGCTTCGCCGCATTCGAACGGATAGGAAGGCTCAACGAAATTCACGATCATCTGACCGCGGCGGATCTAAAGCCGGGCTTTGTCTTTCAGGGCGAACGCATCCCGCTCATCAATCCGCAACGTGGCATCTTCAAGCCGCAGAAAATGCGCTTCCTACTGTCGATCAAGACCGTATTCCCAAGGCCCGGCGGCCGGATCTGGTACGACGACCAGCGCGCGGTGCATGAGCAAATTTTCGCAGGTGACGAAACGATTGACTACGCTTTCATGGGCCAGAATCCCGACGCCGCCGACAACCGCTGGCTTCGCGAGGCGTGCGAGAACCGGGTACCGATCATCTACTTTCTGGGCATTGCACCGGGGCGTTATCAAGCGATTTTTCCGGTTTTCGTTTCTGACTGGGACGCCAAGGGATTGAAGGCGCGCGTTGTCTTCGGTGTGCAGGATCAGGGGATACTCGCGCCGCCTGAGAACGCGCTGGAGCGACGTTACGCGCTACGTTCCGTGAAGCAACGGTTACATCAGGCATCATTCCGCGAAGCCGTCATCTCGGCCTATGGCGGCCGTTGCGCGCTATCGGGCTTGCCCGAGTCGCTGCTGCTGGACGCCGCCCACATCATCGCCGACAAGGACGAGCGGTTCGGGCAGCCCGTAGTCATCAACGGCATCCCGCTTTCAAAGATCCACCACGCGGCCTTCGACGCCCATCTGATCGGTATCGATCCCGACTATCGGTTGCATGTGTCGGACCGGCTGCTGACCCAGAACGATGGACCGATGCTCGAAGCCCTGAAACGGCTGAACGGGGGTACGATCCATTTGCCGACCCGCGCCAAAGATTGTCCCGACCGCGACCGCCTCGCGCTGCGCTTCGAGCGCTTCAAGGCTGCGGCATGAGATACCTTGATGCGACTGGACCATTCACTGCCGGACTGGACGCTTG
>JAZKUF010000005.1:0-256858 GCA_036625225.1 Candidatus Accumulibacter jenkinsii
CCACCGTGGCGCCGCTGCCCGAAAGCGTCTGCGCGTCGAAATATGACCCCAGCTGTGCGAGCCTGCTCGCCCAGTTGCGCTACGGCAGCGGGATGCCGTTCCATCGCATCGAAGGGCTGCAGGCGAGCCTCAACGTGCCACTACCGGATTCGACGCAGTGGGACATCCTCTCTCAGGCGGTACCGGCGCCGCGCGCCGTCTTCGACGAGCTGATTCGCGAGGCCGGACAGGCTGATCTGCTGCACTGCGACGACACCCCGATGAAGATCCTGTCGCTGATCGCCGAGAGGAAGCAGATCGAAGCCGCCAGCCTGGAAGCGAAGCGCAAGGCGATCAATACTTCCAGCATCGTCGCCGTGCTCGATGAGGGCAAGCACGTGGCGCTGTATTTCACCGGTCACCCCCACGCCGGGCAGAACCTCTCGGCGGTCCTCGCGAAGCGGGAGCCGGGGCTGGCAATCCCGATGCAGATGAGCGATGCGCTCGCGAGCAACTTCGTCGGCGAGTTCGCGACGATCATCGGCAAATGCATCGCTCATGGCCGCCGCCGTTTTGTCGATCTGGTGCCGCATTTCCCCGAGCACTGCCGCTATGTGATCGAGACCCTGGCCCAGGTCTATGCCCACGAGGCGCATTGCCAGGCGAAAGCGATGTCGCCCGACGAGCGCCTGCTCTACCACCAGGAACACAGCGGCCCGCCGATGCAGGCCATGCGTGACTGGATCGGGGATCAGTTCGCGAAGTCGCTCGTCGAGCCGCACAGCAGTCTGGGCAAGGCCCTGACCTATCTGATCAAGCACTGGGACGGCATGACGCTCTTTCTACGCCAGGCCGGCGCCCCCCTGGACAACAACCTCGCCGAAAGGGCACTCAAGCGGGCGATCATGCATCGCAAGAATTCGATGTTCTACAAGACCCCGAAGGGGGCCGAGGTGGGGGACGTCTACATGAGCCTGATCCATACGTGCGAGCTCTGTCGGGTCAATCCGTTCGCCTATCTGCAGGCCTTGCACAAAAACGTCAGCCAGGTGCTGGCCCAGGCGGCGCAGTGGCTGCCCTGGAATTACCACAAGCAACTTGCCGCCACCTGAGCCGCCGGCCCAGACCCTACGCCGCGAGGCGGCGCCAGGCCGGCGCCGCGCGGGTCCGCGCGGGGTCGCCGGCCATCAGCAGCACCTGCAGCTCGCAAGCCTGAAGCGGCTGGAGCGGTGCCGTGCCGTCGGGCCAGAAGGCAAACCGTCCGCTTGACAGACGCTTCTGGCAAAGCCAGAAACCTTGGCCGTCGTAGACGAGGATCTTGATCGCTGTCCGTGCGCGGTTGCGAAAGATGAACAGCCCGCCGCTGAACGGATCGGCCGCCAGGCGCTGCCGGCAGATGCCGGCCAGCCCATCGATGCCGGCCCGAAAATCGATCGGTTCGACCGCGACCAGGAGACGCATGTGCGGCGTGATCTGGATCATGCGGCGCACCAGAAGGCGCTGCACAGGCCGGCGAGACCGGCCAGGCCCGGGCCATTGAGTTCCACCCGCATCTTTGCGCCGCGCGGGTTCTCGAGTTCTATCGTGCACTCGCAGAGGCGCTGAGCGACGGGCTCCCGGGCAGGCGACACCGTCAACTCGACGAACCGGGTTTCATTTCCCGTGGTACCCAGCGCCCCCCGGCCTGCTCCTGCTGGCGCCGCTTCAAATTCTTGTAGTCAAGATGCAGTGCCCGCGAGACCCGGTACACACCGTGCTTCCCTGCGAGCCCAATCGCCGCCGACCACAACGCCTGAGGGATGCGATCGCCACACCCGCGGCCTTCTCGCCAGAGCCTGAATCGCTCCTCTACCTGTTCAAGGCTCTCGCCGTCCCCTGCTGCCGCCACCTTCGCCAGGTCGTCCATCTGCTGCTGCTCCTCATCGGGTTGAATTCGCAGCCAACCTTACCAAGGACGTTCAGCGATTTCATGCCATCTTGCCGGAAGGACACGGTTCACCTCGGCGAGTGGGGACAGGGCATCGAGTGGATCGACGCGGAACTCGGCTCGGACAACGTCTACGCCTGGGCCAAGGAACAGGCCGGCGAAGTCAGCCACGAGATGTTCGGCGAGTGGATGCACCGCAATGATCTCTCGCTCACGACGGCAGCCGAAGCGCTCGGCATCAGTCGGCGCATGGTCAGCTACTATCGGACCGCGCACAAGGCCATCCCACGTTCGATTTGGCTCGCCTGCCTGGGCTGGGAAGTCACTCGCCCACAAGATCGAGCCCTTCCACGCGTCTTGCCGACGGCCCGCGAGTATGCAACGCTACATGGGTGATGGCGGGAAAGTCGGTCCAGGGCGGTGCCCATGAGCACCGCCGAAAAATCTGCATGGCGTTACCCCCGAGAGGATCGCACTCGTCCGCAGCGCCGTTTTATGCCATAAACGACGGATGGCAATTGGAAAAACGGCCGACTTTTTTGTCATTTGTGACGACTGCTTGCGGCCAAGAAGAGACAGTGAAGAAGTCAGCTGAAAGGTCGGGTAGAAGCAGCGCATTGCTGCGCCACCGCCCCCTAAAAACCGGACATGCAACTTTCGCCGCATCCGGCTTGAATCACCAGAAGTCAGGTTATCACGCCCAACCGGCAGCACAATTGCATACTGCCTTCGCGATACTCACTGATAGCTTCTTTACCTCGCGCAGCATACCTTACCAGCCTGTTGAGCGAGTGAAGGCCGCATCCACATCAGTAGTTGATGCAGTCATTTGCTTGCCTTCTGAAGAGAAGTTCCATCAGTTCGGCGTTGGTGTAGTATATTGGCATACTTTTCGGAGTGATATCCTGTATGGATATATTCCTGACTTTGGGCAAGCGCTCCCTCTTTTTCCACCCTTCGTCATGCAGCAGGCGCAATTTGCCCTACCCGGACAGATTCCGGCATGCCCAAGTAGGTAAAGGTGTTGAGGATAGCCGCCCGGACGTGGGCTTCGGTGACTTGCCGCTCGAAGGTCCGGGAGTACAGGGTGTCGCCCAGTTGCTTCAGTCGGTACATCATGTTTTCCGCGATGCTGCGCCGGTGGTAGCCGCTCTCGTTCTTCCAGACGCTCTTTCCCTTGGCGTCGATCTCTTGGAGGATCGCATCGCGGGGATGATCGTCTCCCCAGGCAACGGCGCCTTCCCGCGGGGGAATGGTGGCACGCGCGCCCCGCTCGGCGATGGCTGCGTGGCAGCCGTGGCTGTCGTAGGAACCATCGGCCGATACCTGGTCGATCTCGCCTTCGACCTGGTCGAGCAGGCCGGGCAGGATTTCGCTGTCGCCCCAGTCGGCCGTGGTCACTTCAATGCCGATGATGTCCTTGGTGCTTTCGTCTACGGCCAGGTGGATCTTGCGCCACGTCCGCCGCTTGCCGACCCCGTGCTGGCGTACCTTCCATTCCCCTTCGCCGAAAATCTTCAGCCCGGTCGAATCGACCACCACATGCGTCGGCCCCTGGCGCGGCCGGCGCGGAATCGTCACCGAAATTTCCGCCGCACGTCGCGACAGGTAGCTGTGGTCCGGGACCGGCAGGTCCAGGTGGCTCAGACGCATCAAGGACCTCACCAATCCTTCCGTGGCCCGGTAAGGCAACTGGAACAACGCCTTGATCGTCAGGCATGTCTGGATGGCCATATCCGAGTACTGCCCAGGGGTGCCGCGCCCCACCGGCGGCGGTGGCGTCCAGTGGTCCCGAATGCTTTCATCGTCGAACCAGATCGTCAGATTGCCGCGATTGACCAGCGCCCGGTCGTACTCCGACCAGTTCCTCACCCGATACTGCTGCTTCAGCCCCACCTCGCCCGTGTCCGCCTTCACCCGCATGGCCATCTCGCACCCTCCTCTTGCCGCCAAACCCCGAACTCCGGGGGTTCATGCCAATATACTACACCAACGCCCATCAGTTCTCTCGATGGTGACCAGAGACAAGTCTGCCGGCTTTCGCCGCGGGGCGATCGTTTCATCCCCTATCCGGGTCATTACAATCCGGCGTTCGCTTTTTGTCTCATCCTTTACCCGCTTGCCCATCAGCGTTCCTTGCGGTCGGCTTGCCGGTCTTGCGACCGGCGAGCAGTCGGGCTTATCTCGTTTCACTGTTGTAACACGACTGGTTTAGATCCCTCGGCGCTCACAAAAATTGACCCTTTTTCGCTCACGAAATGTGCTCCATCGGATGCGCAGAGGCGGACCTGGTGCGCAGTGCGACGGGCGATCGAGAAGCGCCAAGCTTTGAAGCCGACGGGATGCTTTTGGGGAGGGTGGAAGAGGCGCGCCGTAGCCGTGTCAAGGGCAGGCTGCGGGTTTATGCAGCCTGGCGCAGCTTCCCTTGACACGGCGGAGGGGCGATACGCTTAGGCAGGGTAGTAAGAGCGGCAGTTTCGCGCTTACTACTCTGCAGACAGGCAGGCGTCGAACTTGCCGGGCTCACTACCGCCGGAGAGAAGGAAGGGCCATGGCAGTCTGAATCAGCGCCCTTCAGCCTGGGTAGTCTTGACCGTCAATGAAGGCACGGCGCGAATCGGGGGGATGATCATCCGCACGACGAAGCGCCTGGCGAGCCCCGTCATCAAGTCGCCGGGGGTGCGTCCGGCGAGGATTTCTTTCTGGCCGGGGAACGGCGAACGGCAGGCGTTGCCGTGTCAGTGTTGCTCGTGGTGGACACGACGGGCAGGTTGCGCAAGGACCCCTCAGGCGCAAGAGGATGCAGCGATGTTGAAGCCGATCGAGCAGCGCATCGACGAGGGCTTTCTTCTGAAAGAGTTCATACCAGTCCGGCCGCTCGAGATTCGTCGTGATGATGGTCGACAGTCCCTGGGTGTAGCGTTGATCCATCAGGCGGAAGAAGGCGTTGACGTGTTCTGGCTTGAGATTGAGGTAGCCGAGTTCATCGATGGCAATGAGCTGAATCCGGCTCAGATTCTTGATCAGTTGAACGATGGAACGGTCGGCGAGGGAAGCATACAATTCGTCGAGCAAATCCTGAGCGTGATAGAAGCGGGCGCGATAACCGTTCAGACAAGCTTCGCGGACGAGGCCGATGGCGATCCCGGAATTGCCGGTGCCTTGCGGTCCGATGAGGAGCAGGTTCTCGCCGCGGCGCAGAAAGTCCAGGCCGGCCAGGGTGAGGATCTGCGACTTGTTGACACTGAGAGAGCGAGGAGCAACGTACCCGGGTATTACAATGCCTGGCCGCTGGCACTGCCGTGGCGCAAGTGGCAAAGGAATTCGCCACCAGTCGACAAACCATCATGCGGGTACGTGACGCGGTAAACGGGCATCCGAATTTCGCCCTAACAGGAATCTTCCGGGAGCACCAAATGTCGCATATTTTAGCTTCGCTCCCACTGGGCCTTTTACGACACAGCCGACGGCTGGCTACAAACCATCCTCCTAACCGGGCAAAACGTGTGCGAAAAACCGTGTCGGATCGATGTTGTAGCCGAAAACCTTTCCGCAGTGGTTTTCCGACGGAATTTTCGGCGGTTCCGGCTTACACCCCCAGATAGGGTTATATTGTTACATGTAACTTACGAAGAGAATGTTATGGCGATGACGATTGCAACACGTGTTCAAAAGCGCCGTGCGGCGTTGCGCATGGCCGGGTTGCGTCCGGTGCAGTTGTGGGTGCCGGATACCCGCCGTCCCTCTTTTGCCGAAGAGTGCCACCGTCAATCCGCTCTGCTCTGCGCTGACCGGGAGCGTGAGGTGCTGGTATGGATGGAAGCCGCCGCGGACACTGAGGGCTGGGAGTGAAGCGCGGCGATTTGGTGACGATCGCGCAGCAGGGAGACTATGGCAAACCTCGTCCGGCCCTGGTGATTCAGTCGGATTTTTTCAACACGCATCCCTCGGTAACGGTCCTGCTCGTCACCAGTGAGCTTCATGACACCCCGCTCTTCCGTGTGACGATCCAGCCGAATCCCAGCAACGGATTGAGAAAGCCCTCGCAGGCGATGGTGGACAAGGTCATGACCGTGGCCCGTGAGAAGGTGGGAGAACCGTTTGGAAGGCTGGAAGCCGATGCCATGCTGGAAGTTGATCGCTGCCTGGCGGTCTTTCTCGGCATCACCAAGTAAAAATCACCGTGGCAAAGGGGCTGGCCGATTGGCGTGTCAATTTTGGCTATAGCCCAATCTGACACTGATCAGCAGAGAGGGATGTCGTCAACCCACGGGAGCCATACTGCTGATCTGCGCTGGGTTAGCGGCCGGTGGTCTGGTCTAGCGCTGTTCAATAGCGATGCATATTTTGGGCTTGGCGTGCTTTATTGTCCGTTTTCGGAGGCGACCCCTTGTAATTCAGAATGGCATTGGCCCGGCGGCCATTGCGGCTGATCAAGTGCACCTGGGACTGGGGGAGTCCGGTCCGATGGGCAGTTGACGCTTGTGCTCAGTAAGGCGGTTGGTTTTCACGATGGTATCGAAGGCTCGCTCGGAGACGCCCCGGTTCTCCAGGAAGGCGTCGATCTCCTCGTACGTGACGCCAAGTGCCTCCTCGTCAAGCTTCTGCGGCGCGAGTGACTCGAGATCGGCAGTGGGTGCCTTGTCCACCAGCGATGCCGGTGCGCCGAGCTGCTGGCCCAGTAGGCGGACCTGGCTCTTGTTCAAACCGGTGAGGGGGGCAACATCGCAAGCGCCGTCACCGTACTTGGTGAAGAAGCCCATCAGCGCCTCGGCGGCCTGGTCGGTGCCGATCACCAGACCGCTTCGCGCCCCGGCCACGGCATACTGGGCCACCATCCGCTGGCGTGCCTTGATGTTACCCAACACGAAGTCACGCTGATCTGCGTCCTCGAACGACATGCCGCCGCTTTCCAGCGACTGCAACAAGGCATCGCTTCCATTCTTGATATTCACCTCAAGCACTTCGTCAGGCTGGATAAACTCCAGTGCCCTGTCGGCATCGTCGGCGTCCTTCTGCTCGCCGTACGGCAGGCGCATGGCCACGAAGCGGGCCTGATCACCCTGGTCACGCAACCGGTTCACGGCCAGCTGTGCCAAGCGTCCCGCCACTGTGGAGTCGACGCCGCCGCTGATGCCCAGTACCAGGGTCTTTTGACCGCTTTCCTGCATGGCCCGGCACAGGAAGTTGCAGCGCCGCTCGATCTCGTGCTGAGCATCGATATCCGTCCGAGCTTGCAGCTGCGCCCCGATGGCGCGCTGAATGGTCCGGCGTGCGCATGTCGTATCTCCTTGCGCTCCGGTTTCGACACACCGCCGATGATAGTGGGGCAGACGTTCCAGCGCGTAGTGGGCCGCAGTTAGACGCACTTCATTGCGTTCGCCGTCGAAGCGGCGAGTCTCGCAGTAAAGGTGATGGGCGCCGTTGTGGCGAAACGCCCAGGCGAAGCAGACGGTACCGACGGGCGTACCATCGTCACCGGGATCGGGGCCGGCGATGCCGGTATTGGCCAGGGCCACGTCGGCATCACCGTTGTTTAGCGCCCCGCTGGCCATCTCGCCGGCCACCGCTTCGCTCGTCAGGCCGTAACGCTCGATGGTGTCGTAGCTGACACCGAGGTAGCGGTTCTTTGCCTGGGGCGAATAGACACCGAGGCCGCAATCGATGCTCTGGCCACTGCCGGGTACCCGGGCCAGCTCCGAAAAAATGAGCCCGGCGGTGCAGGACTCGGCGGTGGCAAGCCTCAGTTCGTTGTCGATCAAATAATTCGTGACTCGTTTCAGCAGGTCCATGGCTCCAATCCCTTGGGGGCATCCCCAAATCCCTCGATCGCCTCGGTCACGAGGAGAGAGAGGGAGTGCTCCTTGTCTCGAATTTTCTGCAACTCGCTAAGGGACACGCTCTCGGGCAATGGTGCGTAGCTCCAGTGCGTGATCCCCGCATCCTAAAGGCGGGTTCCGGTACGCTCGAAGGCGGCAGGCTCGCGCAGTTTGTCGAGAGTGAACGCATCGTCGTCCAGCTTGCTGATCGGCGCTTGTACCCTGTCGCGCCCCGTAAAGTGCTATCGCTCTAGCGGACACCCCTTCAAATTCTTCAACTTGAGACGCATAGCTGATTTTCCTGCGGGGGTGTACCGACCGCGCCCGGACTGACCATCGTTATTCGACAACGGGCGCGAGGAGGATGGCCTTGAACCTCGAGTTGGACGAAGCCGCTACGCGGAGGAAAGGGCGCTCTTGCGGAGGCGTTGAATTCAAAATGGTACCTCGTCCCTCATCCGAGGGGTGTTCATGACGAACCTGGAGGTTACCGCAAGATGGAAGACCTGTCCGCAGTCGCAGTGACGGATTTCGATCGCAACTACGTGTTGCATCAGAAGCACTTGAAGCTCAAGGGCTTGCAGCCCAAGACGATTGAGGCATATTCGCGCGCCATCCGCCGAGCCGGAGACTACTTCGATCATCAGATCGACAATCTAAGCGATGCCGACCTGCTGAATTACTTTTCCGACCTGAGCGAGACGCACTCCTGGAGTTCGATCAAGCTCGATCTCTACGGGCTGAAGTTTTACCACGAGCACGTGCTGAAGAAGCCCTGGGTGGCGCCGGGACTGGTTCAGCCGCCGCGGTCGCAGCGGCTGCCGGACATCGTCACCGTCGAGGAGGCCGAGCGGATTTTCAGGGCTACGCGGGTACTCAGTTACCGCGTCTTCTTCTTCACGCTCTATAGTCTTGGTCTGCGTCTGGGAGAAGGGCTGCGGCTGACGGTCGCCGACATCGATGGCGCGCGCCAGCGCGTTCATCTGCGCGACGCCAAGGGCAACAAGGATCGCCTGGTGCCGTTGCCGATGGCCACCTACCGACTTCTGCGCCGATTCTGGCAGCGCCACCGCAATCCCGTCCTGTTGTTTCCCAATCGCCACGGCGGCTTGGCAGGTGCTGGCGCAGCCACCACACCCCTCGACCGCGGCGGTGTTCAGAAGGCCCTGCGGGCAGTCGTCGAATCCTGTGGGCTAAAAAAAACATTTCGCCTCACAGCCTTCGCCACAGCTATGCCACTCACCTGATCGAGGCCGGCGTCGACCTCCTCGAAGTCCAGAAGATCCTCGGCCATCATTCCATCCTCACGACCGCCCGCTATACGCATCTGACGGATCAAACACAGCATCATGCGATCGACCGGATCAACGCGCTGATGGACCGGTTTACTTTCGCTCAGGAGGCGCCCCGATGATCCGCCTCTCTGCCATCATCGCTGAATTCGGAACCGACTTCTTGGCGCAATTTCGTCAACGGCTGAGCTTTGACCAGATACAGGCGCTGTCGGCGATCGAGCATTGCCGCAGCCCTGCCAGTCCAATGATGCAGGTGCAATGCAGTGACTGTGCGCACCAGCATCTCGTGCCGCATTCCTGTGGCCATCGCCTTTGCCCGCACTGTCAACACCACGAGAGCCAACAATGGCTGGAACGGCAGATGCAACGGCTCGTCCCGGCCGACTACTTTCTGCTGACCTTCACGCTGCCGGCCGAATGGCGCGGGCTTGCGCTGACCCACGCCCAGATCGTCCTCGACCGCTTGATGGGCTGCGCCTGGGAAACGGTGCATCGTTTCAGCCAGAACGACCGGCAGTTGCAGGGAACACCGGGAGCCATCGCGGTGTTGCACACCCACTCGCGCCGCCTCGACTTCCACCCGCATGTCCATCTCATCGTTCCCGCAGCCGCGGTGGATACGGGAAAGCGGCGCTGGCGACGCAAGCGGCGCGGCAAGAACGGCACCTATCTCTTCAACGAAAAGGCACTGGCCAAGGTCTTTCGGGCAAAGATGCTGGCCGCGATCGAGGCCGCCGGCATTCCCCTGCCGGCGCGTTATCCGAAGGAGTGGGTGGCGCACTGCAAATCGGTCGGCAGCGGCGAGAAGGCATTGATCTATCTCGGTCGTTACCTCTACCGGGGCGTCATCCGCGAAGCGGATATCCTCGCCTGCGAGAACGGCCAGGTAAGCTTCCGCTATCGCAATGCTCAAACCGGCAAGTCGGAAAAACGCTCGCTCGCTGGGGTCGATTTCCTCTGGCTGATTCTCCAGCACGTTCTGCCCAAGGGGTTTCGCCGCGCTCGCAATTTCGGCTTCCTACACGCCAATTGCAAGCGCCTGATCGCCTTGCTGCATCTCTTGCTCAAGTTCGATCCCAGCCGCTTCGCGCCGCCGCGCAAGGAGCGGCCAGCACTGCTTTGTCCCTGCTGTGGCGCCGTGATGGTGATCGTCAGGACGCGGATTCGCTCCACAGCGCCCGGAGTCCTCACCGTCGCGCCGCTCGCCTCGGTCGCCACCTGATCATGTAAGCCTGGCCCTCACCACTGTCCGGCCTGGTTCGGGAGTTCAGTTTCCCCAAGCTGAGCGATGCGCGTGCCCGGAATTCAGAACGCGGGACGCAGAAACCGACGGATTCGCCAAACCTTTGCCGCCTGGGCAGCGGCATCGGGGACTTCCTGCTCCCGGATCCATGCTTCCGGGGTAAATCCAAAAAAGATATTTGCAAGGGAGGCTCGGGCCTCCGGGCCGGGCTCGTCCAACAAACGGTTCAGATCGTGGCTTCGCACGATCTAACCTTATTCGTTAAGTTTCCGGCGGCCCGGACTTTGAGGTCGATTCTGTAAACGACGTGCTGGGGCGTCTGTTCGTTATGCCACCTTGGTCTATTCGATCTCGGG
This sequence comes from Candidatus Accumulibacter jenkinsii, assembly GCA_036625225.1. Lineage (GTDB taxonomy): Bacteria > Pseudomonadota > Gammaproteobacteria > Burkholderiales > Rhodocyclaceae > Accumulibacter > Accumulibacter jenkinsii. The sequence goes on from JAZKUF010000005.1 coordinate 10,620, forward strand.
CTAGCTGTAGCGACGCACCATGATGTCGGCGCTCGGGCCGTTATCTACAACTGTGCGCCGATGAGCGATGCTGCATGCTCCAGAAACTTTTCGGAAAGCGGGCGCTGCTGCCACTCGTCGAGGCTGACCCGGCGGGAGCGCGACAGATCGGCATTGAACACTTCGACTTGCCGGCGAGCGAAATCGGCGGCGTAAATGTTCAGATTGGCTTCGTCGTTGAGGCGAAAGGAGCGGGTGTCGAAATTGGTCGAGCCGACCGACACCATCAGGCTGTCGATGATCAACACCTTGCAGTGATACATCGTCGGCTGGTACTCGTGAATCTCGGCGCCGGCGCCAAGCAGATCTCCCCATCGGGCACGCGAGGCGCGCCGGACGATGGCCGCGTCGGTGTGCTCGCCGGGCACGATGATCTGCATCTTGACCCCGCGCTTGAGCGCATCTACGAGCGCCTGGCTGCTTAGCTTGTCGGGAACGAAATAGGCACTCGACAAGTGGATCGAATGTTGCGCCGACGTAATCGCCAGCAGGTACATCAGATGCATGCTCTCGCTGCCGCCGGAGGGCGAACTGCTGAACATCTGGGCGGCGTCGTTCCCGGCTGTCGGCAGCTCTGGGAAATAGTGGTCGCCGTGCAGGACGACACCGGTGGCCTTGATCCAGTTATCGAGAAATACGGCCTGCATTTGCGCCACGACCGGACCCTCGGCGCTGAAGTGGGTATCGCGCCAGTGCTGCGGATCCTGGGCATCACCCGTCCAAAGCCCGGCGATGCCGACACCGCCGGTGAAGCCCACCTTACCGTCGACCACAAGCACTTTGCGGTGCGTACGGTTGTTCATGCGCGCCAGGGAGTACCAGGCGGGCTTGTGAAACTTGCGCACTTCGACCCCGGCCGCCGCCATGGCAGCAAGATGCGTCGGGTCCATCTTGGTGCTGCCAACCCAGTCAAGCAGCACGTGCACCTTGACGCCGGCGCGGGCACGTTCGGCCAGCGCGTCGGCGAACGCTTTGCCGATGGCGTCCGACCAGTAAATGTAGCTCTCGAATGTGATGGTCTTCTTCGCAGCGCGAATGGAAATGAGCATGGCGGGAAAAATTCGGTCGCCATTCAACAAGGCTTCGAAACGGTTGCCCTGCAGAATGGCCGGCCCGAGCAGTACCCCCATCGCGCGCGCAAAGGCCGGATCGGCAGCCGCGTAGCGGCGCTCGACGCTTTGCTCAATTTTCTTCTCGCCTGTGGTGAAGTTCAGCGCCAGGATGCCCACCATCAGCATCAACACAGCCACGACAAGAACCCCCGGCAGGGAGACTATTGTCTTCATTCAACGCTTGTCGATTGCATGAATGCGGCGCTTTCCGCGCCGTGCGTCACCCATGTGTTGCCCTGAACAACGGGCGACGGTGAGGCCGCCGCCCGCGGCATTGCTCGCTTAACGATTACGGATACGTTCCCACGCATCACGCGCGGCGTTCCGTGCTTGACCCCATGGAAGATTCGATGCGCCCCGCGCGCCGTCCCAGTCGCGCGAAAGATCGGCTTCGATATCGTCGAAGCTGCGACCCGGGTATTTGGCGTAGGATCTCACACCATAGTCGTAAGCCGGACCATAGTCGTCGAAGCTGGTGGCGTTCTCGGCGTACGGCCGGCCTTTGAAGTTGTCGCGCCAATAGGACGCTTCGGTAGACGGATCGATCACCCCGGAACCGCCCAGGCCAGCGTGCCTGTCGCCACTGGACTTGCGCTCGTCATCGCTGACGCTGACTTCACCCGTACTGGTGATATCTTCCGCTCCAGCGTCTTTCATGATGTCCTTGACGCGGTCGACCACATCGCCATCACGGGCATGCACCGAGATGAGGATGTTGCCTTCCTTGATCTTGGCTTCGTATTGCTTGGCTTCAAATTCAGGAATGCCCATGCCGATCAGGGCGCCGCCGATACCACCGATGGCTGCGCCAACGGCCGCGCCGCTGAGTGCTGCCATGATCGGGCCGGCCGCAATGAACGGACCCACGCCTGGAATGGCCAGTGCGCCGATGCCGGCCAGCAGACCCAGCACGCCACCGGTTACACCCCCTGCGCTGGCGCCGATGGCGGTGCCTTCCGGCGCTTTGGTGCTGTGCTCGTGCGCAAAATCACGGCTACCGGTTTTGTCCGGAAACAGCGCGGACACGTCGCTGGTGGGAATCCCGGCTTCATTCAAACGTTGAACGAGGGTTTCAGCTTGAGCCTCGGTATTGGTGAGACAGATAACGGTTTTTGACATGATGGTTTCCTTTTTAAAATTACTTGACTTGCAATTGGTTGTCGATGCTCTTGATGCCCGGCATGGCTTTAACCAGGCTGCTGATTTTTTCCAGCTCGGCAGCCGTCTTGACCGGACCGCGTAAGGTGACTCTGCCATTGCGGGTAATGACCTTGATGTTTTTTGCATCCATGGAAAATTCGTCTTTCATCAGTGCCTGGCGAATCTCCTGAGTAATCTTCAAATCAGACTCGTTATTCTTCTGATCCATCGGGGTCAAGGTCTTGTCATCACGATCACGTTTATTGATACCCGTATTGCTGGCGTCTCTGTCCTGCACCATGGGCTTTTCGGTTGTTGCGAGCTCGCTTGCGGCAATTGCCAGATAGGGTGTCAAGAGCAGACTGGCTGCGATAATCATTTGTTTTTTCATCCGATTAACCTCACATAAGCGTTAAAAATATCAGCCTCGGTTCAGGATGATTCGGCTGCGGCTGCGTCTGCGGCTCCGGCAGGCAGCCTGTCGAGTACTGGTTTTAATGTTGCATCCAGGGCGGGATTTTGGTGATCTTCATGCGGCCACGCTGGCACCCGTCCCACCGACCGCTGCACCTACTACCTGTGCCGATCGGGTGCGCCCCGGGCGCGCCACTGATCGGGCCGCAATTCGCGTTCGTGTCACGGGTCTTGCTCGGTCCTTCTTTTCGTAAATCAGTGGCATATGCTTGGGTAGTTGTGATGATCTGGAGGGTGGAATGCGATTCGGTTCCGCCGTGATCAGGAGAACACACTGCCCATCACCAGCGGGGCCGCTGCACTTTGCCTTTATCAGAGGGATTGATCTTCGACGAGGGAACGGCAAGGGTCTGTACGCTGGCGCGCACTACGGCGGGTCTTCTGCAAGGTGGAATAGAAAAAACTACCCCAGTTCTGGCAGCCTTGTGGATGCCGCCGGACTTGCGCGGGCGCCGAGTAAGTTTGATGGTCCAGGCGGTGGCCGATGGCGCCATCCCCTTGGGCGCACCCGCTTACCCACAACCTATCCGTCATCGAAATAGGCGACCCGGCCAGCCTCCAGCGCAATGGCAAATGCTCTGACCTTCTGCATTCCTTCCCAGATGGCCTTGGGGCCAGGATGACCGTGTCCCTCCGGCAAAGCTGCAAAACGCCCTGGACAAGGCCGCCGGAAGCCTCCCGCGATCAAATATTTGCACTTTCAGCTGACGTTCCACGCTCAAATCGGGTATGGTGCGGCACATGCACACGCCCCCGAGGGACCGACACCGGCAGATTTCCGAAGACGATCTCGTCTTCATCCGCCCGTCGATCGCCGATCATCCGGCGTCGAGTCGCAAGACCGGGTCGAAGCCGGGGTGTGAAGGGTGGAACCTGGGCTATCCGTGGGTCAAGGACTGTCGCCCGCGGCGATCAGCGCTCGCATGAAGAAACCGCCTGAACAGGTCGATGTCACGCCAGCGCAGATCGACGAACTGCTGGCCCTCGCGAAACCGGTGTTTCCGGCCCCGCAGTACGCCCGGCTCAGCCAGATCCTCTCGACCTTTGTCTTCGTCATGCAGGCCCTGCAGAACACGAAGCTCTCGCTGGCGCGTTTTCGACAGATGGTGTTCGGCGCCCCGACCGAGAGCAAACGCCATCTCCTAAAGCCGCTCCCCCAGACGGACGAAATACCCGCCGCTGCGGATGCGGCCGCGCCCGGAGAGACCGCGGCCGGAGAGACCGCGCCCGCCGAAGCGAGTCCCCCGAAGCCAGGCCACGGCCGCAATAGCGCGGCGAAGTATGTCGATTCGCAGGTCATCGAAGTGAAGCTTCCGGGTCTGAAGGCCGGCGATCCCTGCCCGAACTGCGACCAGGCCAAGGTCTATGCCTCGCCTCCCCGCATCGTCGTCAAAGTGGTCGGCCAGCCACCGATTGACGCCACGATCTACCGCCTGGAAACCCTGCGCTGCCGGATGTGCGAGACGACCTACGTGGCGCCGCTGCCCGAAGGCGTCTGCGCGTCGAAATATGACCCCAGCTGTGCGAGCCTGCTCGCCCAGTTGCGCTACGGCAGCGGGATGCCGTTCCATCGCATCGAAGGGCTGCAGGCGAGCCTCAACGTGCCACTACCGGATTCGACGCAGTGGGACATCCTCTCTCAGGCGGTACCGGCGCCGCGCGCCGTCTTCGACGAGCTGATTCGCGAGGCCGGACAGGCTGATCTGCTGCACTGCGACGACACCCCGATGAAGATCCTGTCGCTGATCGCCGAGAGGAAGCAGATCGAAGCCGCCAGCCTGGAAGCGAAGCGCAAGGCGATCAATACTTCCAGCATCGTCGCCGTGCTCGATGAGGGCAAGCACGTGGCGCTGTATTTCACCGGTCACCCCCACGCCGGGCAGAACCTCTCGGCGGTCCTCGCGAAGCGGGAGCCGGGGCTGGCAATCCCGATGCAGATGAGCGATGCGCTCGCGAGCAACTTCGTCGGCGAGTTCGCGACGATCATCGGCAAATGCATCGCTCATGGCCGCCGCCGTTTTGTCGATCTGGTGCCGCATTTCCCCGAGCACTGCCGCTATGTGATCGAGACCCTGGCCCAGGTCTATGCCCACGAGGCGCATTGCCAGGCGAAAGCGATGTCGCCCGACGAGCGCCTGCTCTACCACCAGGAACACAGCGGCCCGCCGATGCAGGCCATGCGTGACTGGATCGGGGATCAGTTCGCGAAGTCTCTTGTCGAGCCGCACAGCAGTCTGGGCAAGGCCCTGACCTATCTGATCAAGCACTGGGACGGCATGACGCTCTTTCTACGCCAGGCCGGCGCCCCCCTGGACAACAACCTCGCCGAAAGGGCACTCAAGCGGGCGATCATGCATCGCAAGAATTCGATGTTCTACAAGACCCCGAAGGGGGCCGAGGTGGGGGACGTCTACATGAGCCTGATCCATACGTGCGAGCTCTGTCGGGTCAATCCGTTCGCCTATCTGCAGGCCTTGCACAAAAACGTCAGCCAGGTGCTGGCCCAGGCGGCGCAGTGGCTGCCCTGGAATTACCACCAGCAACTTGCCGCCACCTGAGGCGATTTCCAACAAACCTCGTACCGGTATTCTGCCTAATCGTGGAGAAGCGGGTAGATGCATCCGCCTGTGGCCGCCTGCTTCCTCGGCTTGGCGGGTAGAGGAATTTCCTGAAATCACCTGAGCGCTGGCGACCCTACGCCGCGAGGCGGCGCCAGGCCGGCGCCGCGCGGGTCCGCGTGGGGTCGCCGGCCATCAGCAGCACCTGCAGCTCGCAAGCCTGAAGCGGCTGGAGCGGCGCCGTACCATCGGGCCAGAAGGCAAACCGGCCACTCGACAGACGCTTCTGGCAGAGCCAGAAACCCTGGCCATCGTAGACCAGAATCTTGATCGCTGTCCGTGCGCGGTTGCGGAAGATGAACAGCCCGCCGCTGAACGGATCGGCCGCCAGGCGCTGCCGGCAGATGCCGGCCAGCCCATCGATGCCGGCCCGAAAATCGATCGGTTCGACCGCGACCAGGAGACGCATGTGCGGCGTGATCTGGATCATGCGGCGCACCAGAAGGCGCTGCACAGGCCGGCGAGACCGGCCAGGCCCGGGCCATTGAGTTCCACCCGCATCTTGGCGCCGCGTGGGTTCTCGAGTTCTATCGTGCACTCGCAGAGGCGCTGAGCGACGGGCTCCTGGGCGGGCGACACCGTCAATTCGACGAACCGGGTTTCATTTCCCCTGGTCCCGAGCGCCCCCCCGGCCTGCCCCTGCTGGCGCCGCTTCAACCCTTCATAATTCAGCTGGAGTTCCCGCGCGGTGACGTGCAGGCCGTGTTCTCGTGCGATGCCAACCGCCGCCGCCCACAACGATCGAGGAATGTGCTCCCCGCGTCCCCGCGTTTCACGCCAGCCCTTGAACCGCTCCCGTACCTCCGCCAGGCTCTCGCCAGAACCTACTGCCGCCACCTTCTCCAGGTTGTCCATCTGCCGCTCCTCTTCAGGTTGAATTCGCAGCCAACCTTACCAAGGACGTCCAGCGATTTCATGCAATCTTGCCGGAAGGACACAAATATAATCGGCTGCATGCGAGAACCCGTATTCCCGTGGAGCATGCGATCGGTGGAATGAAGAGTTTCCATTGCCTGGCTAACCGGATAAGAAATCACTTGGACTTAATCATCGACTATCTTTTCTGGATTCCGGCTGGTCTTTGAAACTTTAAAATATCTTAAAATCATCATTTTAGCATGGAGAACAAGTCTAATGCAGTCCGCTACAGCTAGCGACCCATTCCGGTCATTGGCACTCGGGAACATCGGATGACTGCACCTGAGCACGCTGCGGACGTTCACTTGAGCGTAAGCGTCCGACCGCTCCACCTGTAAAAGTCGGACGAGATAGCGCAACCTCCCGGCTTTCGATGGGAGGTTGCGATGGACAAGAACGGCGAGCGGGAAGCGTACTGGCGAGGGCATGTTGCCGAGTGGCGGGCGAGTGGGGAGTCGCAGAGAGCGTACTGTGACCGGCACGGGCTGAAGGACCATTCGCTGAGTTACTGGCATCAGCGTCTGGCCAAGCGCGAAGGTGGGGCCGCCGTCGGCGAGCCGCTGACGCTGATTCGGGCAACGATCGTTGCCGATCCGCTGGTCTCAATGCCGTGCCTGTCGCTCGCCAGCCCGAACGGCTGGCGACTCGAATTTGGCCTGCTGCCGCCGGCCGAGTGGCTGGTGGCACTCTGGGCAAACCACTCATGAGCGCGACCCTCGGCGTACCGCTGGAGCGCATCTGGCTGGCTCTCGAACCGGTAGACATGCGCCTGGGCATTGACGGCTTGTCTGCCCGCATCCAGGCGAGTCTCGGGCGCTCCCCTTGTGACGGCAGTGCTTACGCCTTCACCAATCGCAAGCGAAGCCGACTCAAACTGCTGGTGTGGGATGGCACGGGCGTGTGGCTAGCGCAACGGCGCCTACACCGGGGCGGTTTCACGTGGCCGAGCGCTGGCGAGGCGGTTTTTTCCCTGACGCCGGGGCAATGGCGGTGGCTGATCGCGGGCGTTGACTGGCAACGTCGGGAAGCCCCAGCGCCGGGACACTGGCAAGTGTAACGGCCGCGTCACTGCCGCGAAAAAAGTGATAATAATCGGCTATCTACCTGGCTTTCAGGAGCTTTCCATGCGATGTCTGCGGTATAATGCCTCATGGATTTAGCGACCGAACTTGCCGCCTTCTCCCCCTCACCAGAACTGCTGGCCTGGGTCGAAAATCGGGTTGGCGGTCTGCTGGAACAGGCCAAGACCAGCGCCACGGAAATTCACTGGCGCGATGCCAAGATCGAAAAGCTGACGCTCGAACTTGCTCATTTACGCCGAATGAAATTCGGCGTGAAGAGCGAAGCCATGGTCGCCGCCGAACGCGACCTCTTCGATGAAAACCTGGCGGCCGACATTGCTGCCTGCGAAGCCCGTCTGGCCGAAGCGCTCCAGGTCGCTGAAACGCCGTCGGATCAACCGGTACCCGAGAAGAAGCCCAAACGCGAACGCGCCGGTCGTCAGCCCCTGCCGGAGCATCTGCCGCGCGTTGAAATTCGCCACGAACCCGAGAACTGCACCTGCGGCGAATGCGGTCAGGCGTTGGTGCTGATCGGCGAGGACGTGACCGAGAAACTCAATATCGTCCCGGCGCAGTTCTTCGTCGAACAGCACGTTTATCCCAAATACGCCTGCCGGCCCTGCGAGACGCTGACGGCGGCACCGGCCGAGCGCAGCGTGATCGATGGCGGAATGGCGACCCCGGCCTTGCTCTCGTGGGTCATGATCAGCAAGTTCCTGGATCACCTGCCGCTCTATCGCCTGGAACAGCAGGCCGCCCGGTCTGGCGTCCCGCTCGCCCGCTCGACGCTGGCCGAGTGGGTGGGTCGCGTCGGCTATGCCCTCGAACCCCTCTGGCTTCGCCTGGGCGAATTGCTGCGCGAGAGCGAGGTGTTACATGCGGATGAAACCCCGGTGCAACAGCTTGATCCAGGCAAGGGGAAGACCAAGCGGGCGTATCTCTGGGCGTACCGCAACAATGCCTTGGAAAATGACCCGCCGATTGTCGTCTTCGACTATCAACCGGGCCGGGCCGGCATACATGCCGTGAATTTCCTGGCGCAATGGGAAGGCGCCCTGATGGTCGATGACTTCGCCGGTTACAAGGTGCTGTTTCAGGGATCAGTGATCGAACTGGGCTGCATGGCCCATGCGCGCCGCAAGTTCTTCGACCTGCACCAGGCCAACGCCAGCCCGGTCGCGACGGAAGCCCTTCGCCGCATCGGCGAACTGTATGCCGTCGAGGCGCAGGCGAAGGACCTCACGGTCGAGGAACGGGCCCGTCTGCGCGAGATGCACAGTCAGCCGCGACTCGAGTCCCTGCACCTATGGCTCCTGAACACCCGCAAGTCGGTCGCCAACGGCTCGGCCCTGGCCCGGGCCATCGATTACACGTTGAAGCGCTGGCGCGCTCTCGCTCGTTATGCCGAGAATGGCTTCTACCCGATCGACAACAACCCTATCGAAAACGCCATTCGCCCGATCGCCGTCGGGAAGAAAAATTGGTTGTTCGCAGGTTCGGAGGCCGCCGGCAAGCGTGCCGCGGCCATTCAGTCGCTGCTCGAAACCGCGCGCTTGAACGGCATCGAGCCCATGGCCTGGCTCACCAACACCCTGCAAAAACTTCCCACTTGGCCCAACAGCCGCCTCGACGAGTTGCTGCCGCTCAAAAAACGGGGGTAAGTCAGCACCCCCTGACGTGGGTGGGCTGGACGCTTACACTTGAGCAGCCAACGATCTCCACATCTGAGCAAACCGACCTCGCCGCTACGCCTGATGCCCGCCCGTGCGCTTCGGCTCTTGGAGATGCAGGGCGTTACCCTGGGCGAAGCGGGATTCGTATGACTTTTCAGGGGCTTCCGGGTCCAAATTCGACATTGACGCTGCTTGATGCAGGCTCATATAATCTCGTAGGTGCCGTTGGATTTCTTATCCCTCGTCAGCGACAGTCCACAAACTGTTCCGTTTGAAGCCGGCCGATCTTGTTTGCGACTATGTTTGTCAACGTCGGGGCCTTCAGGCCCAATCTGACCTCAATAGTTCATAAACAGCATTGCGGATGCACTAAGGGCCTTCAGTTATGCTTTTCTTGCAGCGTAGAGGGGGGGAATCCAACATGCATATCCAGCAAGTTCTGACCATGGCAGTGGCCCTGTCGGTCTCCCTCATCCTCGGAGGCTGCGCCGGAGTGCCAAAGCCCCAGCTGCAGGCTTATACAACGGCCTTCGATGAGGTCAAAGTTGCGGCAACTCTGGTGTACGAAGATGCGGCGCCAGCACTGGCGCAGGCACGCGGTACCAACGCGACGACGCTTGAGTTCCCTGTGACACTGGGCCCGGGAAGCTTTGACCGAGAAGGGTGTGGAAGGTTAATTGCGTCCGATGTCGACCTCAGGACGCGTTGCCAGACCTTGCTCGCAATCAAGGGGTACAACCTGGCACTCCTCGAAATCAGCAGCGGCAAGAGTCAGGAGCAGACAAGGAGCCTGATCGCCAACGCCATGAAAAGCGCTCAGACGGCGCTTGACTTGGTGCCCGCAAGCGTTGCGGTTGCATTGCCTGTAGCGGCGATCGGCGCAGCCCTTGGGCCACTCCAGGTCATTCTTGGAGAGGCACTAAAGGCTCAGGACCGTGAGGCACTGCTTGCGATTTTGCTCAAGGGTGAGCCACAGGTGCTAGCCGCTATTGAGGCGCTGCGCAAAGACGTTGACGGTCTTTACGGCCTGCAGCGTGCCTACGCGGCTCAGCAGCTTGTTCGCATCAGCGATGGCATGAACTCGCAGCTGCAGCTCATCGTGAGGCGAGTGCAGGGGGCCGCTCCACCGACAGATCCTCTCGGGATCAGTCTATATGGCGCGTTGAGCGAGAAGTTTGAGCGTGTTTTCTCCACGCCTGAGCCTAGAGTTCGCAATGAATATCGGATCAAAAATCTGCGCTTCAACTCTCAAGCGCCCGCCGTACCTCTTGTCCCTGTTGCCCCCGTGGCCGTTCTTGATGCCACCTCAATCCAGCTTATGGATGGCCAGTTGAGCAACGTAGCGGAGTACGTCACCAGCTTCAAGGCGGTGGGAAATCGTTACCAAGCTAGTGTTCAGGCCTTGGCGGGCTTCGATGCGCTGCTGACCAGTTGGGATCAGTCCTTCAAGGCGCTTGTGACCGCGTCGCAGCAGGTGTTTGCAACCGGTGGTGGCACTGAACAGGCGTTGCAGAGCCTTGCCGTTCTGAAGGATCAAGCCCGCGCGATACGCGACATTCTCGACAACAAGTAAGGAGGCTGGACCATGCCCACAGAACTCTCATTCGAGCTCCGCGCTCAAATTGAGTCGTTGCAACAGCTCGGCCTCGCCCAGTTGATGGCCATCTCCGAGGACTTCTCGCATCCAGATGAAGTCTTGAATGCAGCCCGCGCGCTGGCGGAAAAGCTGGCCCAGAGTAAGCTAGAGGCCGCAGCTGGGGTTTTCCAGGAGAATACTGCTGCGTTTGCCGGACTCGTCACGGATTTTGTTGACCTCACCACGGTTGCGCGCAAGCATCCAGGTGGCGATGCTGTTGGGCTGCTGACGCCGACGCTGCGGAAACTTGGGGAGATCCAGGCGACGTTGTCCGACTTCGCGGCCGAAATCGCCCCCAGCGCTGGCACCTCTGTCGCGGATCCTGAAGTACCTGTGTCCCACGTCACAGCCGCTGCCGTAGCTCCGGCGCCGAACACAGTCAGCACCAGCAAGAGCCTGAAGGACATCGCTAGCGAGTACCTGGCGATATTTGACGCGGCTGTCGTCGCACCGGCTCGGGTGGCAGAGGCTGATAAGCGCGCGAAGACCTTAGCATCTTTTCGTAGCACCTATGAACCGCTAGGCCAGACGGTCAAGGTGCCCTGGTACTTCATCGGACTGATCCACTGTATGGAGTCGAATTTCAACTTCGGCACCCATCTGCACAATGGCGACTCGCTGATGCACCGCACCAGCCGTGTCCCGGCAGGCCGGCCGCTCTCGGACGTCGCCGATCCTCCGTTCTCCTGGGTGACGAGCGCGACGGATGCGCTGACCATGCTGGGATTCAACACCCAGTCCGACTGGTCGCTCGCTGCGATCCTCTACCGGCTCGAGCGCTACAACGGCTTTGGCTACCGCATCCGAGGACTTGCGACTCCGTATCTGTGGAGTTTCTCCGATCGGTACAGCAGCGGGAAGTTCGTTCAAGACGGAGTATTCTCTTTTGAGGCTGTATCCAAGCAGTGCGGTGCCGCCGTCATCTTGAAGCGCCTCATCGCGCTGGGGATCGTTCAGCCGCCCTGAGTCCGGGGCTCGCGCCTTGGGAGAGCCGCGGCGCGCCCGCAGCTTTCCTTTGCCTGGATGCTGCCTCTTCCGGCCAATGCCCTCTCTATAAGTAGTCGGCCCTGCAAAACCCGCTGGCTCAATATGTGTTTCGGACGGCTGAAGATTTGAGCGCAAGCAGGCCGTCATTCCGATAGAATTGGGGGGTTTTATGCCTTGAGGATGTTGGCCAGATGCTCCACCTTCAGAACTTGCTGGACGATGCCAAGTGTTACGACGAAGTACGCGAACGCCGCTGGCCAAAGGGAGCGTGCTGTCTGCATTGTGCTTCACCCGAAGTGACCCGGCAAGGTTATGACACGACCCAGCCGTCGCGCCGAAAATATCGCTGCACGGCTTGCCGACGCTACTTTGACGACTTGACGGGGACGATCTTCGCAGGTCACCACCAGCCGCTGCAGATGTGGATCTTGTGCCTGTACCTGATGGGCCTGAACCTCTCCAACGAGCAGATCGGGCAGGAGTTGGGTTTGAACAAAGATGACGTGCACTGCATGACCTCGCAATTGCACACAGGCATCGTGGCGGTGCAAGTAGAGCCGACGCTTTCAGGCGAGGTCGAGTGTGACGAGGTTTATGTCGTGGCGGGCCACAAGGGCCACCCCGAGGCGGTAAAAAATGGCCGTAAGGGTCGTAGACGGCGCCTGAAGGGCGCACGCGGGCGCGGTACCCTGGAAAAAGAGAAGCCCCCGATCTTCGGGATGCTCCAACGCGGCGGGGAGGTCGTGGTGCGAATGTGGGCAAACGTACAGCAGGCGACCATCAAGCCGTTGATCCTGGGCACCATCACGCCCGGCACCCCTGTCTTCACCGACGAGTATGACATCTACGCTCGCCTGCCCGAGTGGAGCTATGGACACCAGACGGTATGCCACAGCCGGGGCGAGTACGCTCGCGATGAGGACGGCGACGGGTTCCATGAAGTCCATGTCAATACAATGGAAGGCTTCTGGTCATTGCTGCGCTCCTGGCTACGTCCCCATCGGGGCATCTCACAGGAAAAGCTCCCGCTCTACCTGGGCTTCTTCCAATTCGTGCACAACGCCAGAATCCGTGGCACAGGTTTGCTGAAACATCTCCTCAATGCCCTTCTGGCTTAACCGTCCGAAACGCATAATGAGCCAACCCGAAATTACTGATGAGGATCAAAACAATGGCGACGCTGGTCTACAACAATGCAGGCAAGATCCGGGACAAGAAGCTTACGGCGCAGCTCGAGAAGCTGTTGACGGACGCCGCGGACGCGGCCAAGATCGACACGGTGTCGGTGACCTCGGGTGGCCAGGACCGCAAGGGCACGCCGAACGCGCGACGGACCGGTTCGACCCGGCACGATGACGGCCAGGCCGCGGACATCCAGTTGCTCGACGACGGCGACGTGCTGGACTTTGACGTGCAGCTGAAGCACTTTGAGGACTTCGTCGTCGCTGCCGCCGGCCTGGGCGCGACCGGCTTGGGGGCTGGCGCCGCCTACATGGGCACCAAGACGATCCACGTCGGGTTCGGAAGCAAGCTGGTGTGGGGCGCCGAGGGCAAGGCCGTGAACGCCCCGAAGTGGTTGAAGGCCGCCGCGAACAAGGGGTGGGGCCAGCCGATAGCCGCCGCGCCCGCCGCCAAGGCTCTCGTCGGCATGAATGTAGTGATCGCGCGAGATGGGCTGAGGCTGCGCGGCGGCCCTGGGCCCACCTTCGAGCACATTAGCACACTCGAGTTCGGAACGGAGCTTACCGTGACCTCGTTCCAGGGAGCTGGCGGAGAATGGGCGCTAGTTGATCTAGAGGGCGACGGCCAGTTGGACGGCTTCGTGTTCGCGGCTTTCCTGACGCCATCTCAGACCGACGGTGCCTGACGTCCATCGCTGGCGAAGTAGATGAGCCGCGCGCGCCTTCGAGGTGTCGCACTCGCTTTTGTGCTCGGCGGGTTGGTCAGCGCATCGATTGGCGCGTGCAGGGACACATCTCTACCGGATGCGCGCCCGTCCATGGTCACCGCTGCCGCGCCCGCTTCGACGGAGAACGCTGAGGTGGCACTTCCGGCTCAGGACAACATTCCCCCCACCTTCCGCGGCGAATGGAACTTCCGGTTGCAGGACTGCGGCGGACTTGAGAACGACGGTCGCCTCGTCGTCACCGGCCGGAGGCTGGAATTCCATGAGGGCAGCGGGGAGGTGGTCTCGGTTAACGGACAAGGTGACAGCCTGATAGTCAAAGCGGCGATGAGCGGCGAGGGCGAGGCCTGGGACGAGACCTATCGCTTCCAACTTTCCTCAGACGGGCAGGCGCTTGACCAACGGATCGCTCCTACCGATAAGGGTGTCCGACGCCTTCGCTGCCCCTACCCCGCGCCGGATTGACGGCAGTTCGACCCTCCCTGGTGTGACAATACTTCCTCTCGCGGTGCACGGAGCGGAATGGAATCTGGTTCCTTGACAGGCTGCCCAAACGGGTGCCTCACAGCCCCTTGCGGGTAACCGGTAACTCTGCGGCGTTTCCCGGACCCGCCTACGGTGCCTGCCGCTGTAATGGCGAGCGTAGCGGATTGGCCGCGAAGAGCTGCTTCCAGCAGCGGGGCGTGAGTTCGTGAACACGGTTCGCTGGGTGCTGGCCGACGCGTTGCAGGACATCGACGAGGTAGTCGTAGGGATTGATGTCATGCAGTCGGCAGGTGACGATCAGGCTTTGCAGGATGCCGACCTGCCGGGCGCCGAGCTCGGTCCAGCAGAACATCCAGTTGCGGCGACCCATCGGGATGACGCGCAGGGCCCGTTCGAGATGATTCGTATCGATCGGTACGTCCGGGTCGGTGAGAAAGACTTCCAGTCCGAAGCGGCGGTTGCGGGCATAGGCCAGCGCCTGGGTCAACGGGTTGCTGGGCAGCAGACCCTGGGCGGCGAAGCGTTCGTCGACCCAGGTGAAGAAGCGCTCGACGACCGGCTTGGCATGGGCCAGTCGGTGATCTTTCTTCTGCTCGCCGCTCAGCCGGGCGCGCCGGATGTCTTCCTCGATCGCGTACAGCTCGCCGATCAGCGCCAGCGCTTCGGCCGCCGCTTCCGGTTCGGCCGCCTGCGCCTCGAAGAAGCCGCGACGGGTATGCGTCCAGCACTGGGCATGGATGATCCCCGTCTTCGCCGCGTAGCGGGCATAGGCAGCGTACCCGTCCGACAACAGCACCGCGCGTTCGACAGGCGTCAGCCCCAGCGCTGCCTCGACGTGCTTGATCTCGCGACTCTGAAAGAAGGGGAAACAGATTTCGTCACGTTCCCCATAGACCGGCCAGAAGTAGCCTTGCTTCAGCTTGCCCGGACCCGCCTGTCCGGCCTTGATCGGCGTCTCGTCCATGGCCTTGACGCGGGACTCGCGAATCGACGCGAACTGCGCCTCATAGATCGGCTCGAGCAGGGCCGCGCCGCGTTGCCCGATCTGCGTCAGCCACGGCCGGCTGACAGTGAAACCGGCGTCGATCAGGCGCTGGTGCTGGCGATACAGCGGCAGGTGGTAGGCGAACTTGTCGATCAACAGACCGGCGACGAAGCTCACGTCCGCCCGGCTGCCGTCGATGACGTTGCTGGGTGCCGGCGCGCAGACGAGAGCCTGGCTCTTCTTGATCTTCACCACCGGGCGGCGATACTTGATCACCACGTAGCTCCCCGGTCGCTGCGCCAGCCGATAGCTCTCCTTGTGACTGACGATCTCGTAGTCTTCGGGTGAGAGCCCCTCGGTTTGCGGGGCGCGCAGTTCGATGACTTCGACCGGTACGCGCGTCTCGTCGAAGAAGGGAAGCGCTTCGTCGTCGTGGTGGCGGGTCGGCGGTCGGCGGGTATGGGCGGCAATCCCGCGGCCCTGAGGGGCCGGCGGCGAGGCGGGCGGGGGTGACCAATCGCCCAGCGTCATCTGGCCGTTGGGCCCGATCTCGATACGTCGTTCGCTCTTCTGACCGAAGATCTGTCGTTTGAACCACTCGAGTTGCTGTTTAAGCCCGGCGATTTCCGCCTGCAGCGTCTGACACAGGGAGAGCACCTGTAGCGGGGTCAATGCCGCCGCTTCTTCGAGGCTGGAAAGGGTCAGGGTCGACGCCGGTTTCATGCCGGAATTATGCCCGAAGACAGGCCACAAGTCCATGTTTATACGCTGATATGTGAGGGATTTTGCGCCATTTCCGGGGCCCGGTAACGCTTCCTGAACCGGCCGGGCTCGATGCCTTCGAGCAGGAGTTTCAGACCGGTCCAGTCGGTTTCTCGCGTGCTCAATTTCGACCAGTCGGCGACGAATCGGCCGGCTTCGAGCCGCTTCGCCCACAGGCAAAAGCCGGTACGGTCCCAGTAGAGGACCTTGACCTGGGTAGCCCGGCGGTTGAAGAAGACGAACAGCTGTCCGCTCAAGGGGTCCTGACCCAGCACGTTGCGGGTCAGCGCGTACAGGCCGTCGAAGGACTGGCGCAGATCGACCGGCCGGCCATACACCTGCACGCGGATCTGACCTTCAGGGAAGAACATCAGCCCCGCACCAGGTGGAGTTGCAGACCCCCGCCGAGGTCCAGGGTCAGTTCGAGCCGTGAAGGGGGACTGCCTTCCCGCAGAGCACCGACGTCAACGAAGGCCGCGGACGGCGAACTCGCCGTGAGCCTGGCGCCTTTCTCTGCGCCTGCCCCACCCAGGCGGCCACGCCAACGGTGGAAGCTGGTATCGCTGATCCCTTCCTGCGCGCAGAAGTCGGTTACGCTTAATCCGCTGCCAGCAAATCGCGACAGCAACCCCTGCCAGTCGTCCGCACTGCGCCGCAACCGTAACTCTTGACCATTCTTCGACATCCTTGCCTCCTCGTTCCATGATCTGACGGACCTATTGTCGTCAGCATCAAGGCATCGAGGAAGAACGCCTCCAGGTTACCGGTTACGAATCAGGAACCAGAGGCGGGATTCAGAGCGGAGCAACCACACCGAGTTGTGGGTAGCTGCAACGGCCCATGCGCTTCGTTTAAAATAAATCTGGCACTAGCGAGCCCAGTATTCCGCCGACAATGCCCCCTACCGCCACACCCACCGGCCCAGCGACGGCACCAATCATTGCCCCAGCTTCAGCTCCTGCCCAGGTCGTTCCAGCCCTTACTCCATGCTTGGCGGCCTTCTGAGCGCACTCGCTCCCACTGATCTTTCCGTTGGCAAGGTCGTAGAGATCGCTGGCGACACTGATTCCTGCACCAGCGATGGGGCCAGCTGCGCCAGCTCGGGAAAAGGAAGCTGCAGCTTTGCTGCTGATTTGCGACAGCGCTACCGCACCCAATCTCTCCACGCCCACTGTCGCTGCTTGTTGAGCCAGGCCCCTTGCCGCACCGGTCGCAGTAGCTTGCAAAACATTCTTGGTCGAACCGCCTTGCAAGGCAACCATAGCGCCCGACATCACACCGCCCACAGCTGCCGCTGACCCATAGGCCGCCTGGGTAGTGCTGGACTCAATCGCCTTGCCTGCTGCCTGAGGCTGCCGGGCTGCGGCTTGCACCTCTGCGACGGACACAGGTTTCGCACTGGCACCGTTGTATTCGACCCGGTCACTCACGCGCTTCGCGGTATCGCCGAGCGACAAGTCTGGACGGCGGCCATCAGCCGCGAGTCGACTGGCAATCTTTCGGACGTTATCTATCTTATCGGTCGGCACAACTTTTTGCATGCCGTCATAGGCTTTATCTGAGATGCGCCGCACCAATGCAGTGGACGAGTCGGAAAGCTTGGCCTGTGCTGTGGCCACTGTCTTTTGCCCGAGTTTGACGACCACGTCTCCCGGGGCGTGGGGGCTGCCTAGGCTGGCAGTGGTGGCGAAGCGCTGAGGCAGCCCTTTTAGTGCAGCATCGACATTGGCTGTAGTGGCTTGTAGTGATTCAAACACGCGACCGGCAACGTGATTGGGGTGGCTGGCGTTGGCAAACTGCTTAGCGACGTCTTCGATGATTTTCGCACCGGCGGTTGCTTCTGATATTGCATTGACGCCACGTACAGTTTGTAACTGGATGGCTGCGTCGGTGGCGGTGGTTCCTGACTGCTTGTTCGTGTTGTTCATGGTGGTTCCAGTGAGGTGGTTTCGATGTTAGTGATGCCGATGTGCACGAGGCGTTGCCTTAATCGAGTGCAGGTCGTGGCTGCGATATGCGGTGATCACCGCCCCGTCGCCCCCAAGAAGCACCTGCACGCCTTCAATAGCCGAAAGGGCAATGCCAAGCTGTGCGAATCGCTGAACTTCCTTGCGGCCAACAACGCAGAAGGTGGTGCCCTTAGCGTGAATACGCCGTCCGTAGATAAGGGCCGCATCAACGGCGTTGCGTGATATGGCCCTTTGCTGCATCCGAATGACCGCGTGATTCGTCAGGTTCGGAGCCGCTTGGTCGCTGTGATCGATACTCGGGATGGTCTTCATGATGGTCTCCATGTGTTGGTGACCGTCCTATCGCGAGGATCGTGCCAAGTTCATATAAAACAACAATTTTCATTAATATTAATAACATAAAAAATCCGGCCAAAACCTGACGACAGCCATGGAGGAAATATTTATCCGTGCAATGGAGGAAAGGTTCCGGTCATGTATGATGGGTGTCCTTCCGGCAAGATTGCATGAAATCGCTGGACGTCCTTGGTAAGGTTGGCTGCGAATTCAACCTGAAGAGGAGCGGCAGATGGACAACCTGGAGAAGGTGGCGGCAGTAGGTTCTGGCGAGAGCCTGGCGGAGGTACGGGAGCGGTTCAAGGGCTGGCGTGAAACGCGGGGACGCGGGGAGCACATTCCTCGATCGTTGTGGGCGGCGGCGGTTGGCATCGCACGAGAACACGGCCTGCACGTCACCGCGCGGGAACTCCAGCTGAATTATGAAGGGTTGAAGCGGCGCCAGCAGGGGCAGGCCGGGGGGGCGCTCGGGACCAGGGGAAATGAAACCCGGTTCGTCGAATTGACGGTGTCGCCCGCCCAGGAGCCCGTCGCTCAGCGCCTCTGCGAGTGCACGATAGAACTCGAGAACCCACGCGGCGCCAAGATGCGGGTGGAACTCAATGGCCCGGGCCTGGCCGGTCTCGCCGGCCTGTGCAGCGCCTTCTGGTGCGCCGCATGATCCAGATCACGCCGCACATGCGTCTCCTGGTCGCGGTCGAACCGATCGATTTTCGGGCCGGCATCGATGGGCTGGCCGGCATCTGCCGGCAGCGCCTGGCGGCCGATCCGTTCAGCGGCGGGCTGTTCATCTTCCGCAACCGCGCACGGACAGCGATCAAGATTCTGGTCTACGATGGCCAGGGTTTCTGGCTCTGCCAGAAGCGTCTGTCGAGTGGCCGGTTTGCCTTCTGGCCCGATGGTACGGCGCCGCTCCAGCCGCTTCAGGCTTGCGAGCTGCAGGTGCTGCTGATGGCCGGCGACCCCACGCGGACCCGCGCGGCGCCGGCCTGGCGCCGCCTCGCGGCGTAGGGTCGCCAGCGCTCAGGTGATTTCAGGAAATTCCTCTACCCGCCAAGCCGAGGAAGCAGGCGGCCACAGGCGGATGCATCTACCCGCTTCTCCACGATTAGGCAGAATACCGGTACGAGGTTTGTTGGAAATCGCCTCAGGTGGCGGCAAGTTGCTGGTGGTAATTCCAGGGCAGCCACTGCGCCGCCTGGGCCAGCACCTGGCTGACGTTTTTGTGCAAGGCCTGCAGATAGGCGAACGGATTGACCCGACAGAGCTCGCACGTATGGATCAGGCTCATGTAGACGTCCCCCACCTCGGCCCCCTTCGGGGTCTTGTAGAACATCGAATTCTTGCGATGCATGATCGCCCGCTTGAGTGCCCTTTCGGCGAGGTTGTTGTCCAGGGGGGCGCCGGCCTGGCGTAGAAAGAGCGTCATGCCGTCCCAGTGCTTGATCAGATAGGTCAGGGCCTTGCCCAGACTGCTGTGCGGCTCGACAAGAGACTTCGCGAACTGATCCCCGATCCAGTCACGCATGGCCTGCATCGGCGGGCCGCTGTGTTCCTGGTGGTAGAGCAGGCGCTCGTCGGGCGACATCGCTTTCGCCTGGCAATGCGCCTCGTGGGCATAGACCTGGGCCAGGGTCTCGATCACATAGCGGCAGTGCTCGGGGAAATGCGGCACCAGATCGACAAAACGGCGGCGGCCATGAGCGATGCATTTGCCGATGATCGTCGCGAACTCGCCGACGAAGTTGCTCGCGAGCGCATCGCTCATCTGCATCGGGATTGCCAGCCCCGGCTCCCGCTTCGCGAGGACCGCCGAGAGGTTCTGCCCGGCGTGGGGGTGACCGGTGAAATACAGCGCCACGTGCTTGCCCTCATCGAGCACGGCGACGATGCTGGAAGTATTGATCGCCTTGCGCTTCGCTTCCAGGCTGGCGGCTTCGATCTGCTTCCTCTCGGCGATCAGCGACAGGATCTTCATCGGGGTGTCGTCGCAGTGCAGCAGATCAGCCTGTCCGGCCTCGCGAATCAGCTCGTCGAAGACGGCGCGCGGCGCCGGTACCGCCTGAGAGAGGATGTCCCACTGCGTCGAATCCGGTAGTGGCACGTTGAGGCTCGCCTGCAGCCCTTCGATGCGATGGAACGGCATCCCGCTGCCGTAGCGCAACTGGGCGAGCAGGCTCGCACAGCTGGGGTCATATTTCGACGCGCAGACGCCTTCGGGCAGCGGCGCCACGTAGGTCGTCTCGCACATCCGGCAGCGCAGGGTTTCCAGGCGGTAGATCGTGGCGTCAATCGGTGGCTGGCCGACCACTTTGACGACGATGCGGGGAGGCGAGGCATAGACCTTGGCCTGGTCGCAGTTCGGGCAGGGATCGCCGGCCTTCAGACCCGGAAGCTTCACTTCGATGACCTGCGAATCGACATACTTCGCCGCGCTATTGCGGCCGTGGCCTGGCTTCGGGGGACTCGCTTCGGCGGGCGCGGTCTCTCCGGCCGCGGTCTCTCCGGGCGCGGCCGCATCCGCAGCGGCGGGTATTTCGTCCGTCTGGGGGAGCGGCTTTAGGAGATGGCGTTTGCTCTCGGTCGGGGCGCCGAACACCATCTGTCGAAAACGCGCCAGCGAGAGCTTCGTGTTCTGCAGGGCCTGCATGACGAAGACAAAGGTCGAGAGGATCTGGCTGAGCCGGGCGTACTGCGGGGCCGGAAACACCGGTTTCGCGAGGGCCAGCAGTTCGTCGATCTGCGCTGGCGTGACATCGACCTGTTCAGGCGGTTTCTTCATGCGAGCGCTGATCGCCGCGGGCGACAGTCCTTGACCCACGGATAGCCCAGGTTCCACCCTTCACACCCCGGCTTCGACCCGGTCTTGCGACTCGACGCCGGATGATCGGCGATCGACGGGCGGATGAAGACGAGATCGTCTTCGGAAATCTGCCGGTGTCGGTCCCTCGGGGGCGTGTGCATGTGCCGCACCATACCCGATTTGAGCGTGGAACGTCAGCTGAAAGTGCAAATATTTGATCGCGGGAGGCTTCCGGCGGCCTTGTCCAGGGCGTTTTGCAGCTTTGCCGGAGGGACACGGTCATGTATGATGGTGCTTCATTGGTCACATGGACGCCGATGCATTGACTATCAACCACATCCGACTGAACATGGCGCTTATCCCTCACTCGAAAACAACCCTGGATGTGCCAGCAGATCATGCGTGATCGAGTTCTGATTTCCTGGGTGGCCGTAAACAACGATCCCTACGAGCGTGATCGGAACAGTGGCGACTATCGCCGCGTAAATAATTCACCGATTCCGGGGCCGACCCTGACATTGTTGTTTGATGATGACTCACCGTATGCGGGGGGAATTTCAGACTTGGTGCTGTTCTACAGGCGGTCGCCCGAAGGAAAGGAGGGGCGGGAGTCTCGGGCTGTCAACGAGACGTTGGAAGTGCTGAAGAGCAGGGACGCGAGATTGCGCATTCACCAGGAGCCTTGGGACGGGGACGATCCGACAGATCACGGGAAGATCTTCGAATTCCTGAGGGAAAAACTTCCAGAGATGCGCAGAAAGTTTGCTGATCAGGAGTTGATCATTCACGTCAGTCCGGGCACACCTTCCATGCAAACGGTCCTGATACTGATGGGTGAAACAGGCTTCATCGATGTCCCGTTCACCCTCGTCAAGTCCTATCGCAAAGCAGAGCGGAGCGGCCGGCCAGCTGTTGTTCCGGTTCGGCTTGGTATTGAAAGCTACTACAAGGCGTACAGGGTTGCACGCCCATCGGAGACATCTTCCGAAGATGCGGAGGTCATCTGGGATCCGGCAAAGTTTCGTTCGGAGCAGATGCGCAAGATCTTCGACGAGGCCCGCAGGTTTGCGCGGTTGAATGTGCCTGTTCTGATACTGGGGGAGCGTGGCACCGGCAAAACAACACTGGCTGGCTGGATTCGATCAAACAGCCCCTATCGTGTGCGTGAGCGAGATGCTCATTGGCCAGCGGTCGCCTGTGGACAGTACACCCCAGAAACTATGCGTGCGGAGTTGTTCGGCTACAAAAAAGGGGCCTATACCGGGGCTGACAAGGAGTACGACGGACTTCTCGCCAAAGCCGACAAGGACACCTTGTTTCTCGACGAGGTAGGGGATGTCAGTCGGGACCTCCAGCGTCTTCTGATCAAGGCGATTGAGGAAAAGAGTTACACGAGACTCGGCGAAGATCAAAAGAAGACCAGTAAATTCAGGCTGATATCGGCGACTAACCTTTCAGACAAAAAATTGCGCGAGCGCCTGGATCCAGACTTCTTTGATCGCATCAGCTACCTCACGTTGCGGATGCCTCCACTCCGTGAAATTCCTGAAGAGATTCCTTGGCTATGGAAAGGGGTTTTCGCTGAGGCCACGCGTAGAGCTGGTTGTGGTCGCATGCAGCTCCCGGACAATGCACACGGGGCAATAGTGAATGAACTGTCACGTCATCCACTACCCGGAAACATGAGGGACTTGTTACGGGTGGCGTACCGTACGATCGCCGCCAGGTCCGATCGTGACGCGCCTCTGTCACTTACTGATGCGTCCGAGTACGGACTAGCGGGCCTGGATGTATCTCAATCTGACGCCAGGACGGACGATTTTCCTCGGTCGGTGGCGCGTGCGTTTGCCGATTTGTCGACTCTAGATGCGCTGATTCCGCCAGGCGAAACCATCAAGACGAAGGACGTCGAGCGAGCACTCAAGGGATACCTTGCGGGTGAAATTCGCAGGATCGCGAGAAAGCGTGGCATTTCGTCTGACACTCTTTGCGACGTAACGGATCGCGCCTTGAGAGAATGGTTGACTGCAAGAATCAAGAATAATTGATCCTGGAATTGGAAAAATATTTCCGTTCGTTCCTTTTCCGTGGCCTGCGGGGAGATCCTATGCCAAGTAGTTTCTGGCTGTTTAAGACATTGTTTTATATGGGGTGACGTGTCTTTTGGCGAGTGGTCGCTGACTTGCTGGCACGATATTCGCACTAGGGTGTGGTACGGACCCGGGATTGCACGAGTCCGTTCAACCAAGGAAGCACAGCAAAGTAACTGGAGAACACCATGACCACACAGCTTAAAGAGTTCACTACTTCATCTGCACGCCCGCTACCAATCATCCTCCTTGCTGACATCAGTGGAAGTATGGCAGCTGAAGGAAAGATTGAGGCACTTAACCAGTCCGTGAGAGAAATGTTGTCTACATTCTCTGCGACTGATGACCTACGTGCCGAAATCCACGTTGCCATTATTACCTTCGGTGGGAAGGTGCGGGTGCATACTCCACTACAGCCTGCGAGTACCGTGAGATGGGGTGACATGCAGGCCGATGGCGGTACGCCGATGGGCCAGGCGATGACGCTGGCTGCCGACCTCATCGACGATCAGGACAAGATACCGGGGCGCGCCTACCGCCCCACCGTCGTTCTCATCTCCGATGGACAGCCCACCGATACATGGCAGGTTGGCCTCGACCGCATGACCAAACAAGGTCGCGCGCAGAAGGCAGACCGCATGGCATTGTCAATCGGCGGCGACGCAGACTCCGACATGCTGCGACGCTTCCTCAACGACGAGAAGAAGCAGGTCTTTGTCGCTGCGGACGCGCGCCGGATCAAGGACTTCTTCCAGTTCGTCACGATGTCCGTCACGGCGCGTTCGCGGAGCGCAAACCCGAACGAAGTTCCGCAGATGCAGAACCCGTTCGATCTTGATCGCGTGTGAGGCTCAAGGGAATGTGGCGTGCTATGGGGGCCAGTGTTCGAGGCCCAGAACATCGCAAGGATGGTCGCCCCAACCAGGATGCCTGGTTGAGTCGCCGCTCATGCGGAACTGCGCTCGTGGTCGTCTGCGATGGGCTGGGGAGTCGCCCGCACTCTGCGGCCGGCTCGCGCGCGGCATGCCGCGCTGTCGCTGACGCTGTTCGCCACTGGGCCGATGGTAGTGACGCCCAGCCGGAACTTCTACTGCGGCTGATCCACGCGCTGTGGAACATGCGCGTGCACCAGACTGGCCGCGACGAGAGCGCGACGACTTGCTTGTTCGCCGTCGTGACGAAGGACAGACGTCTGCTGCTTGCGCAACTCGGTGATGGCTTGGTGATGCTGCAGACGCCAAAGGGGACTATAACGCTCGAACCGCCCGCCGAGCGCTTCGGAAGCGCAACAACGGGCTTGGGCATCGCCTCCGATGTTCGCGAGTGGAGGCTCCACCTCGAGCCTAACTTCACGGGGGCTGCGTCGATACTTCTCGCCACCGATGGCGTGGCCGACGACCTTCTGCCGGAGAAGCGCGCAGGCTTCATGGACTTCCTCGTCACGAACTACGGGCCCCGCCCCGCTACGGCGAGAACCCGCGCCATCGCGAAGGAGCTTCTTGACTGGCCGACACCTCGGCATCGCGACGACAAGACGGTGGCCGTGCTCTGGAACGACGCCACGATGGAGGGCTCCTAATGAGTGACTTTCCAAGTACCATTGTTGACGACGACGGCAATGTCCACCACCTATTGAAACAGCCGCTCGGACGAGGTGGCCAAGGCGTCGTGCTCCGCACGCGTAGCCCGCACATCGCCGTGAAGCTCATCGGTGTGGTAGAAGACGCCCCGACCGCGCCTGAAGCCCAATCGTCCCAGAAGCTCTGGGACCAACTCACCAAGGCCCCCGGCATCGCGCTCTCGCACGACGCGCAGAAGCACACCGCGCTTCGACGTCGGCTAGAGGATGTGCGCGCGCTGCCGCTGCCCCGGCTTCACCTCGCGCAGCCCCTGTCGATGCTGCGCGACCACGTCGGATACACGATGCGCTTGCTCACAGGCATGGTGCCGATGAGGATCCTCATCGCCGAACCAGGGACATTGAATCTCGGCGAGTTTTACCAATCGTCCGGAGGCCTCAGGCGCCGGCTCGAGCTGCTCGCCAACACGGCGGACCTGCTCGCGCGCCTTCACGCCGTGCCGCTGGTTTACGCCGACGTCTCGCCGAACAACGTGTTCATCTCGGATACGGCCGAGGCGAGCGAGGTCTGGCTGATCGACCTCGATAATCTCGACTATCTCTCCGTGAACGCGCCCGGGATATTCACGCCTGGCTTCGGTGCGCCAGAGGTCGTGACGCGCCGCGCAGGGGTCTCGACCCTCTCCGACTCCTACTCCTTCGCCGTCCTCGCGTTCTGGGTCCTCACACAGCAGCACCCGTTTCTTGGCGACTACGTCGAGGAGGGCGGATGGGATGACGACGGCGACCAGGATCGCGAGCAACTCGCGTTTCGCGGCGAGCTACCGTGGATCGAAGACAGCGCGGACGACTCCAACCGCACTAATAAAGGGGTCGCGCGCCACCTCGTGCTCTCGATACCCCTTAAAGAGCTGTTCCAGCGAACCTTTGAAGCTGGTCGAAAAGATCGTCTGGCGCGACCGAGCATGGCCGAGTGGGCCGAGGCGCTCCGTTGTGCAGCCGATCGCGTCGTCTCTTGCAGGAGCTGCGACTCTTCGTTCGATGTGACCGCTCGCAAGTGTCCGTTTTGCACGGCGAGTCCTAGCCCGTCGTTCATCCACATGCAGGTGAACCGTTGGGACCCCGAGTTCGACGACGCGGCCGGGGCATCTGCGGTCAGCACCCGCGGCGCCGTCTGGCACAAGATGATCGACGTCATGAAGGACAGCGTTGTGCTCCGTCATGTTGTCGAGCCTGTTCTCGCAGACAGAGATGACGCGCCGGTCCTCCGCGTGCGAGTCTTGCGGAGCGGCATCGCCATCGAAGCTCTAGCGAACCAAGAGGTCCACGTGGTCCTTGGAGGCCGCATGCTGCGCATGGGGGCCGAGATCAAACTGCCACTGCCCAAGGCTGGAAACGAAGCGATTCTTCACTTCGGCCCGCTGGACCGCCCCCACCGCATGGCTGTCCTCCGGCTCTATGCGGAGGAAACGTGAAGATCGAACAGGTTCCCTACGGCCAGATTGAGAGCATTCGACTTAGGTGGACGTCGGCGAGTGGGACGCTTCCAAGCTCAGTCGTGCCTGGTGCCGAGGCGGTGCTTCAGTTCTCTGAGCGCGAGGCGCAGGTGACGCTTCGGATTGGTGGAGATGTCTTGGGCATTCAAGGCGATGGTCGAAAGCATGAGGTCCTGCTCGCCGACCTATGCACGCGGCACTTGCCTCGTCTGGCTTGGGTCGTCAATGCAGCAGCCCAAGTTATCACGTTGCAGGTCCACACGTTCCTGCGAACCCTGACGCTGCCGCCGATTGAACTCGGCGTCGACGAGAAGGTGCTGGACGCGCTGGCGCGGATCGACCGTAGGCTCGCCTCGCCGGAGCGTGCGCTGCAATGGCTGGAGGAGCAGTTCCTGCTCGACGGAGAGAGCGGCAGGCGAGGGTTTGCGACGGCGGAGTCCAAAACCGGTGTCTTCGCGCTCTTTGGCCGGACGACGCGGGCGTTCATTCGGGGGGTGAAGCGCTCGGGCTCCACCGAGGGTCTGCTCGTCGATCGCGTCGCTCGCGGGCGCGGTCAGGGCGGAGAACAGCTCGCTCTGGTGTCGGGGGATGTACGGTTTATCGATGCAACTGTCGCGGGGGAGCTCCGCGCCGATGCAGCAGCTCAGCTTTCGTCTCTGGTCACTGCTGGGTCGAGCTTCTTGGACCTGTGGAGCCGCTACGGAGCGATGGAGAACGAAGCGGCGTTGCGCAGGGCGCGGAGGGCTGGTTGGCTCAAGTACGAACACGTCGAGTCGCTCCCGGACGGACGGTATCGCTTCTCGCTCGCGAACGACTGCACCCTCGAGGATGCGGACCAGTTCAAGCGCACGCTCACCGAGGAGCAAGGGCTCGGCGTCGAAGCCGTCGGCGAGGTCCCCGAGGTGCTCACGCGCGAGATGTCGTGGGCCGAGTATGACCAGCCTCGCCCGAAGGACGCTCCGTCGCCTAGGACCTTCGACGGACACGTGGAACTCCACCGGCGAGATCGCACTATTACGCTGGTCCAGCGGCAGAGCGACGAGGGCACTCCGCCGGACACAGGGGCGCTGGTCGTCTCCCTGCATGGAGACAAAACGCGGCTGAAGCGCCGGTCTGAGGCCGAAAACGCCATCCGTGGAAACACCAACCCGATGCCCCAACTCCGATATCTGTTGGAAGGGCTGGAGGTTCCGGTCCCTCGCTGTGGCGACATCAAGCCCGTGACGCCCAACGTGAGGCGGAAGGTGTTCGGGACGCGCAGCCCCACGCCGACGCAGGAGAAGGCGCTTTGGGTTGCACTCAATACGCCGGACATCGCGCTAATCCAAGGCCCGCCGGGCACAGGAAAGACGACAGTCATTGTCGCCCTCGTTGAGCGGCTTCAAGAGGTCTGGGACACGCAGGACGGCGTCCAGGGCCGTCTACTGCTGAGCGGCTTCCAGCACGACGCTGTCGAGAACGCGATTCAGCGCATGAACGTGAACGGACTCCCTCCCATCAAGTTCGGCGGTCGAGCGAACAACGCCGAGGATGCGGACAGTGTCGACGTGACGATCGACAGGTGGTCCGGCGAACGCAGCGCGGAGATTCGCAAGAACCTCCCGCCACAGCCCGCTTCAGTTCTGAAGAAGGAGCTCTCCGAGCTGGTGCAGGGCTATTTTCTGGCGCCGGGCACGCTCGAACACACGGCGTCCTTGCTTCAAAGTGTCGCGACACGCGTCCATGGCGCGGTGCCCGCAGCGCTCGTCGACCGCATCGTCGCGCTTGCACGAGAGCTGTTCGAGCGTGCGCGAGCGGCACGCGGTGGAGACCCGGACCACGAGCGCCTCGTCCGCTGCGTGCGCGGTCTGCGCTGCGACGTGCGTTCCTTCGCCGATGATGGAGCACGAAATGCTGTCCGGCTCGATCGCGAGTTTGCCCGCTCAGGGCGTAGAGGCGAGCAAGCGAAGACGCTGCTCGAGACTGCCTCGCGATGGAGCGGGACTGGGATCCCTCCGTTCCTCGACGACCTTCGCGTGCTTCGCCGACGGCTGTTGCTTGATCTACTCCCTCCTGATCGCACCGAGGACACCATCCCGCGCGTTCGCACCGATGTCCTCGAGTTGCTGAGCGAGGTGCGTGATCACCTCGAGCAGTGTCAGAACACGACGCGAGACGCGGCAAACGAGGCGACGTGGAGGTTCCTCTCGGCGCTCGAAGGGGAGCCAGAGGCCGTCAAGTTCGCCGTCATCTCGTACACATCGGTGTTCGCTGCGACCTGCCAGCAGTCGGCAAGGCAGGAGCTTGCAACGCTCAAGGGCTCCGAGGGCTACGACACCGTCGTCGTGGATGAGGCCGCGCGCGCGATGCCGCTCGACCTTTTCATCCCAATGGCCCGCGCAAGGCGACGGATCGTGCTCGTAGGCGACCACCGTCAGCTCCCTCACATTCTCGACCAAGAGCTTGAGCGCGAACTCGAGGAGGCGCTGTCAGATGGCAAAAGCGCGGGAGAACGCACGGGCGAAATGCTGAAAGAGAGCCTCTTCGAGCGACTCTTCAAGGATCTCGGGGATCGAGAGAAGCGCGACAGAATCCCTCGCGTGGTCACCCTCGACGAGCAGTACCGCATGCACCCGGTGCTGGGGCAGTTCGTCAGCGACCAGTTCTACAAACCGCACGGCGAGGCCTTCAGGTCGCCCCTTCCTGCTTCGAACTTCGTTCACTCGCTGCCCGGCCATGGCGGACCGGCATCGTGGCTCAATGTGCCGCACAAACTTGGCCCTGAGCGTAATGGACAAAGCAAGTCGCGTCCTGTCGAGGCGCAGGCTATCGTTGCAGAGTTGAAGCGGCTCATGGATTCGACGGAGGGCCGCGAACTTACCTTCGGCGTGATCTCCTTCTACAAGCAGCAGGTCAAGGTGATCGAGGATGCGCTCGTGGAAGCCGGGATCGTCGCTCGAACGGACGAGACGACGGAGATCGTTGTCCCCTACCGGGAGTTGCCGTTCCCCAATGGTCGCGTCGCGGAGCGCCTCCGGTTCGGCACCGTCGACGCTTTCCAGGGCATGGAGTTCGATGTCGTGTTCCTCTCGATGGTCCGCAGCAATCCCCGCAGGGTCTTCGGGCACGTCACCTCTCCGAACCGTCTCTGCGTGGCGATGAGCCGTCAGAAGCGGCTCCTGATCGTTGCAGGCGACGACGGCATGCTCCGCGCGGACAATGCGCCGAAGGCGATCAGCCCCCTGGTCGAGTTCTACAAGTTGAGCGAGGTGCGCGATGCCGCCCGTGTTTGATCGCACGACGCCGGTCGTGGATTTCGGCGCCACGTCGTTGCCGTTCAAGCGCGGGGCTCGTCGATGGCTGGTGTGGCCCGCGCTCGCGTACAAGGTCCTTCTTCCGTCTCGGGGCAACCCGCCGTTCAACGTACTTCAGCGCGCCGCGCTCGACATGTGTCGAGCGGGGGTCCGGGACGCCGAGGAGATCTCGCGCCGCCTCTCGCTCCATTTGGACTTGGTCGCTTTCGTGATCGAGCAACTCGTCACCATCGGCATGCTCGATGAGGCGCGCGTACCGACGCACCGGGCGCTGCGCCTGATGAACGAGGAGGACGAACCCAGTGAGTTGGAGGACGCCGGCTACGTCTTCGTCGATGTGGTTGATGGGAGACGCGTCTGGCCGCGCGTCCACCGAGGAGGCCTACCAATCGTCGAGGCTGAGTTCGAGCAGTCCAAGGCCAAGTTCCAGCGGGGCACCCTGGGCCACCCGGAGGATGTCTTCGCCAACGTAGTGTGGCCAGAAACCGGGGCACGGTCTATCGCGCCGAGCGCGTACGAGGCGCAGAAGTCTGCCCGACATCACGCTCGCCGATTGCGCGCCTTCCGACGTGAGGTCTCTCCCGGCGGAGGCTCCGGGGGAGCCCTAGATACTCTCAAGGCTGGAGGGCTACGTGTCGTCGATGTGGAGCCGGAGCCCATTTTCGTGGCGGCCTGTGTGTTTCTGCCGAAGGATGTGCGGCAGCGCTCCTGGTTGATCACGGATCCCTTGGGGCTCGGTGTCAGCGACGTGCTTCGGGCCGGGGTGACCAAGCTCGCCAAGGAAGGGAAGTACGGCCTCGCGGAGTTGCTGAAAAAGGTCGCAGGCGACGCTTGGCACGTCGATGAGGGAGATCTCGCACTGTACTTGGCTGAGGCTAAGCAAGCCGCTACCGAGCGCGTCGCCCGTCGCCTCGGCGAGGCCGCGAGGCTGCTCCCCCCCGATGCACTGGCACGTCTCGCCGATGCCGACGTGCGCCTCGAAGGAGTGCAGACGGCCAAGCCAATCGAAGACTTCCTCGGCAATGCGTACGCGGCCCTTGAGAGCGTATTTGGCTGGCTGGTGTCGCTCTTCCCGGACCCGAGCCTCTTCTCAGTGCTAGGTAACAACGCGCCCGAGAACGCGACGCTACTCCGACGAATCGCTGATCAGGTCGGCTTCGCTGCCTCACAGCGCATACTGCCTCTCCTGAGCGTCACCCGTGGCATCGTGAAGGGGGCGATCTGTTTCGGCAACAAGACCTTCCCGGGCCGACTGGCTGCGACGCTGCTGGCGGCGCAGCGCAACGGAGACCACCCGCTCGCCACTTTGGCCGCGCGCGAGCCCGACGCGCTGGAGTTCTTCGCTGAGATGGGAAAGCGCAGAATCGACGCCTCGCACGACACCTCGGCGGTCCCGAGCGTCGAGATCGCGGTCGAGATGAAGGACCGCTTGTTCGCGGTCCTACGGGCGCTGGTTGGTGCTGGTCCAGTGGACGTGGAGACCGACGCACAGGCGCCATCATGGGGGGGCGACCTGCTTCTGCGCGTCCGAGCGCGGGCTGAACAGGCCTCCGAGGGGTATCCAGGGCTCGTTGAACGTCCCGATCTGCGTGCGCGCGTGATCGAAATGCACCACGCAGCGCTGCTCGTGAAGTTGCTCGCAGGGTCCGCAGCCACGTCCTCGGAAAAGTTGCTCGCAGGGTCCGCAGCCACGTCCTCGGAAACCTTGAGTACGCGGGCTCGCGACGCTGTTGTGGCTCTCACCATCGCGATGGAGGCGACCTTCGCAGCGATCGAAGCAGAGGCTTCGACGCCATCCGAGGTCGCGCAGACGATCTCGGATGACCGGGAGCGAAACGCGACGCTCCTAGCGTCTGCGGCCGTCGCGGTCGGCTTCGAGGTCGAAACGTCGGGGCAACTCCCCAAGGCTCTTACCCACGCAAAAGCTAACCGTATGCGGCGGGCTGCGCAGGGTCAGAGGGAGACGTTGTCGGCGCGCGTTGCTGTCCAGTTGTTTGCAGCGCACATGAAGGCAGACCATCCGCTCCGCGAGGTCGCGAAGCGGCTTCCCTCCTTGCTTCGGGACGTGGGTCGCATCGTCGATGCCCGCGGGCATGGAGATGATGTCGTCGTCACGGCATCCGAAGTCGCCGAGATCGAGACGATGGTTGCAAACGACATTCGGACGATGCTCGAAGCGATTGATTAAGGAGAAATCGAAGACCATGAGCGGCCTATACGAAGGAACCACCACTGCCGGAGCCAATACAAAGGGCGCTAATACTGCGCTCGACGTCAACGCGGCGGTTCGCGTCAAGCAACTCGACGCGCGTGAGCAGTCCTTGACTGCAAGGGAGCACACGCTAAAGGAGCTCGAGCGACAGATCAAGGACCAGGCTACCTCACTTAAGGAACGTGAGGCGGAGGTCGAGGCTGCGGAGTCGAAGACCCAGCGCGACCTCGCCGATCTCGCGAAACGCCAGAAGCAGGTGGCAGAGACCGAGAGCTCCATTGAGGCGCGCGCTCGTGACTTGGCTCAGCGTGAGATCGAGGCGAGCGAAGGATTCGCCTCCAAGAACCGTGAAGCGCTCACCGCGCTCACGAAGACTCACGCGTCATTGCGCGCCCAGTCGGAGCGTCTGCAGTCCGAGTTGGATGCCGCCCGGATAAAGGGCATCGAAGACCTCGAGAAGCGGCTCGCCGATGAGCGACGAACCCGCACCGAGGCTCTCGACGCTGATATTCAAGCGGATCGCAAGCGTCACATCGCAAAGCTCGCTGCCGAGGGCGCAACGCAGGATGTGGCGCTTGCTGAACAGAGGGCGCGCTTCGCCAAGGAGCAGCAGACCGCGCTTGAGGAGATCGAGCGAGAGCGCGTTCGTCTTGCTGACCTGGAGGCCGAGCTTCGCCACAGGCTCGGCGACCTGCGCTGGAAGGAGGAGGACCTCGCGGGGTACCGCTCTGGCATCGACCGGTCCATTGAGGAGCGGTCTCGCGACCAAGTGGCGTCGTTGGAGCGCCAGTTGGACGCGCTGCGCGAGGACCACAGACGGGACCGTGACCTGGTCATCTCGCTCGAGTCTCAGTTGGCAGCGTCGCGCGACCTCCTGACCCGATTCGGAGACGACCCCGCCGAGATCGAGAAGCGCATCGCGCAGCAGGCGAAGAAGATCAGCGACCTTGAAAAGGAGCTGCTCCGTCGTCCAAGCGCAACCGACAAGGAACTCTTGGTCACCCTGCAAGAGCAGGAGCGTGTCTGGGCGGCTGAACGAGACCGGTTGGTTCGTGAGATCACACAGCTCAAGGCTGAGCAGAGCCGCTGGCTGACCGGTGTCGCCGACCTCGAGCAGCAACGGGAACGACGCGAGGTGGCAGAGCGTCGGATCGAGGTGCTTGCTGGAGAGATGGAAAAGTACAGGGCGGACGTCGACCGGATGCGTGCGCTATATCAGAGCCCCGCAGAGCGGGCGGCACTGGTCGGGCGCATCGAGGATCCGTGGCGTACTGATTTCAAACGAGCCAAGGGCAGCACGCCGAGGGAACTCGACTGGCTCAACGATATCGTGGCCAAGTGCGAATACAGCGGCATGCGTTTCCCGAAGCGCCTGGTTCACGCTTTCCATACGTCGCTGAAGGCCGCAGAGCTATCACCACTGACACCACTGACGGTGCTCGCCGGCGTGAGCGGCACCGGAAAGTCGGAACTTCCTCGCCTTTACTCGCGTTTCGGTGGGCTTGGGTTCCTCTCACTCGCCGTCCAACCAAACTGGGACGGCCCGCAGTCGCTGTTCGGTTTCTTCAACTCGATCGACAACCAATTCAACGCAACAACGGTCCTGCGCGCGATGGTGCAGGCGCAGCATGACCCTGACCACGAGACCTACAAACACGGGCTCTCGGACCGCCTCCTGTTGGTTTTGCTCGACGAGATGAATCTCGCTCACGTTGAGCAGTACTTCAGTGACCTCCTTAGCCGCCTCGAGCAGCGTCGTGGGGAGAGCCGAGACGTCACGCTCGATATCGACCTCGGTTCCAGAGAGCCGCCGTACCAGTTGCGCCTTGGTCGGAATGTGCTCTGGGTGGGCACGATGAACGAGGACGAGACGACGAAGGCTCTCTCCGACAAGGTCATCGATCGCTCGAACCTGTTGTACTTTCCGCGTCCGCGCGAGCTTCACAGTCGTACGGAGGTTACCCTCGGTGCGGAGTCGCCGTTGCTGGCGGAGAGTGCGTGGCGCGAGTGGCTGCAGCTTCGGTCGCCGTTCACCTCGGACGAGCTCAAGCCCTTCAAGGATGGGCTTCAGGAGATCAACTCGCGGCTGGAATACGTCGGCCGCGCCCTCGGACACCGCGTCTGGCAGTCGGTTGAGTTCTACATAGCCAACCACCCCGAAGTGATCGACGCACGCGCGCGGAAGGACGAGGACGCGCTCCAGCGCGAGATGCGACGTGCCTACGAGGATCAGCTCGTCCTCAAGGTGATGCCGAAGCTTCGTGGCATCGAAACCTCCGGCAAGTCGAGAAACGAGACCCTCGATCCGATCAAGAAGCAGCTCGCCGAGTTTGGCACAGGCTTGTCCAAGGACTTCGACATCGCGTGCCGCGTTGGACATGGTGCGTTCCTCTGGAACAGCGCGACGTACCTGGAGAACGCTGAATGAAGAAGGTTCGCGCAGCCCGCGACCGCGCTGCTCCCAAGACGGCGGGGCCGCCGCCGCTCCCGGAGCTCGACGGATTGGACGCCCTTGCGGCGTCCGACGCGCCGACCGTGACGGCGGCTTGGTGGATATCCCTTCAGGTTTCGGAGCACGTCTTCTCAATGATCGCGCACGGCGATCCGCGCACTGGCGAACCCCTTTCGAGACCTCTAACGGAGATCCTTCGCGACGTTCGCCACGCGACCGCGACCGGAAGTCGACCGTTTCCCAGCGATCGCCTCCTCGGCGCCGCCGAGTTCGCCATCGACTCCCTGGAATACCTGCTCGACCGGCATCGACATCGAATCGTCAGGGTCCACCAGCAACTCCCGTTCCATCAGCTTCGCGAGGTCGACACGCGATCGATGGCGTGGCTCGCACGACAGCCCGGAAGGAACATCCGCGAGAAGCTCTCGGGCCGCACCCATGCGTTGGGCGCAAAGCGCGACGTGTCCGTCGACACGACCGAAAACCGGCTCCTCCGGTCGTTCGCCAAGCTCCTCGTTCAGCGCGCCAGCAATCGCCTGGAGAACAGGGACGCCTACGACGGCACGACCGAGGATGAAGAGCGCATACGTCGGCTGGAGGAGTGCGTTCGCCTCTGCGATGAGCGGATGAGACGGTCCGAGCTCGCCGATGTTCCGACGCTGACCCGACTGCAGCCGAACAATGTTCTATTGAATGACCCGCACTACTCGCGGGTGTTTCGCGCATGGAAGTGGCTGCGCGATGGTGAGGAAGCCTTGCGTGGCTCTTGGAAGGATGTCCTCCAGCGTACCCGCGTCCTTCTTTATTGGATGACGGCGGCACAACTTGTGACACGTGAGCGAGTGGTGGTCGCGGAGACGTTCGGGCGCGTCCTCACGGGGCGGGGCGATGAGCGACACATCGGCATCGAGGTGCTTGGTGCCGAGGCGGTTGGTGCGAACTGGTTCTTGAACCCACCGCTTCACTTCTTGGTGCTGCCCACCGGGGGCAACAATGCGGTGTTCCGTATCCGCGTCGCGCTCGAGGGCGAGTACATCCTCGTACACGTCGCTTCGCTGGGCGGGAGAGGGCTCCTTGTTGATGAGTCGGTCGCTACGCTTGCCTTTGAGGTGCGGCCCACTTCGGAGCGTCTCCTGCCTCAGCGCGGGATTGGGATCGCCGTGGATGGCCTCGAGGTCTCAGTTCGAGGGACGGACCGCGGCTACGCCGACCTCGCGGGGCTGACGCCCCTCGCAACGCAGGTGGCTCTGCAGATCCTCGAGCGTTGCGGCGGGAACCCCAATAACGAGCGCCAGGAGCACACCTCTGCTGAAGTGGGAGACGGCGCGCGCATCGGCATCGAGATTGGCACCGCGTCGCTGCATGTCGGCGCGCAACATAAACTGCCGCTGGTGTCGGCACCGTGGGCATTGGCTCTCGACCTGCCGGGGGACACGGGCGGCATCGAGTGGCTTGAAGGCCGTTCAGAACGAGAGATGGTCCTTGGTGCTGCCGGTCGGTCGCTGTGGAGCACCGGCGACATCTTGGATACGGACGGGAAGGCCGACGCAGGGATGGTTGCCTTGGCAGCGGACCGCCTGCTGGGTAGCCTTGCGTCTGAGCTACAGATACCGACCGACGCACGGGTCGCCTATGCCGTCCCCGATGCAGTCGATGAATTCTCGCAGCGCAGCCTGCGGAGCGCGTTCGGGGGGGCGTTCCATCGGCCGGTTCCGGTGTGGAGAAGCGTTGCGGCCGCGATGTCCTGGGCGTCGGAGGCGGGGAAGCGCGGCCCGCGCTCAGGAGAGTCGGTGGTCGTCGTCGACACGGAGTTTAGTGGCGTCTCGCTGACAGTGCTCACCGCCTGCCACGACAAGAAGCTCGAGCAGGCACATCCGTCGTCACGCGGAATCTACTGGGAACGCAAGCCGCCACTTCCGCCCGACGAGCAGTTGGAGACGCTCGGTTGGCCGCGTGTACTTGGCTCCTACGCGCGGATGTTGGTGGAGCGTGAGCTGAGTTCGCAGGCTCCCGAGGTCCAAGAGCGCGTTGTCGAGGATCTCCTTCGCAGTGGCAAGATCGGTGCTCTCGTAGCGCGCGGCGGGTCGATCTTCGTGCAGGTGCCGTCGAGCCAGAGAACGATGCCCGACGTCGTGGAATTCTTTGAAGACCCCGCGTGGTTCGACGACGAGGTGGCGGGCTGGGGCCAACGACTGGATCAGAGCCTGCAGAACACGCTTGCACAACTCGACGGCCATCGGGTGCTGCTCATCGGTGGCCCCTGCTCCTACAGCCGGTTTCACCGCGGAACGCACTCCGGACAAATCAAGACGTTCGATGTGGCCAAGGGGTTCGGCTTACTCACACTAGATGCGATCGGCGTAGACGTCTTCTTTCACATCAATACGACTCGTGTTCCTCGTAATGTCACCCTAGTCCCCAGGCTTGCAGTTGAGTGCGACTTTGCAAGGGGGAAGAAGGGGCTGGAAGCTCGACAAGTCGCTCCTGTGCAGCAAGGCAAGTCGCGGCCGCACGTTCCATCGCTCGCGATATGGTTGCTACGGCGCACCTTCGTCATGCCTCAGGACTTGGCGCGTGGAGCCCATGAGTGCTTGCTCCGAATGGACACCGGCTCGCCGACTTGGCGTGAGTGGCTGCCCGAGCTGTCGCTGGAGGTCGTACGCGACGGGCACTTCGGCGAACTCCCCCTACTCGAGCGAGGCACGTTCGTCGACCCATTCCTCGGCGACGCCGTGCAATTCACAGTGCCGGAACACCTCACGCTGGGACGCGGACATCGTTGGTTCTCTTTCCCGTTGCTCGTTGGTCGCCAGGGACGCCGCCCTGTCGCGTGGGAGGCGCGGTTGGACTCGCCCGCGTTCCCCCTCGACCACGACGTCCGGGCGCGGCTGCGGCTGTCATACCGGTACGGACTCGACAATAGCTATGAGCTCACCGTGGAGCCTGCGTTGCCGCATGATGCTCCATTCGCCAGAGTGGAAGCCAAGTGGATCAAGGGCGGCGAGATCGCCACCGCGTTGGTGGCGCGGGAGCCGTTGCCGCTCGAACGTAGGCCGTGGGATCGCGTGGGCACGGAGTCCTTCCTTAATGCCGCACGCTCCCTTCACCTGCATGATGAACGCAATGCGAAGCGCCTCTTCGCGCTGACGCGCGCATGCTGGTCGGAGGGGCGAAGCCTCGCAACAGCGCCAGCGGACGTGCACCGAATGTTCGACGGCTTCCGCGACCAATTGCTGAATGCGCTTCCGCCGAAGCTGAGCGTTCATGACATGCCACGTGCGCTCGAAATCCTCTCGTTGCTTCACGAGGACGCTCCGACTGAAGTCATCGGCTGGCTGCTCGAACTCGATGCGCCGGCTGGTGATGGGCGGATACCGGTGCCCCTTTATCGGAAGACGGCAGGCATGCTCGCCATGGTTGTCGGAGATGGTCAGGGTGAGCGTGTGGCTGTGCTTAACCGATTGCTCGATCATCTCCAGCGGCACGGCCACAGCAACACTTTCGACCCGCAGTTGACTGGTATCACCATGAGGGCGCTGGGCAACGCAGCGTGGAGACATCCAGGCTTCATCGGCTCACTGGCCTCCACACAGGACGGCGCCGCGCTCGTCATCGCTTCGTGTCGACGCTCGCTGAATGGTCTTCTTGCACGCATTCCAGTTAAGGTTTCGTCCGATGAGGAGCGCCAGAAGATCTCGCGGCTTTACGGCACGCAGTTCCGGGATGCCTGTGAGTTGCTGCTGGTGCTGATGGCCGTCGCCCCATCGGCCCCAGTGGTTGCGCCGCTACGCGCCGGCTCTCCATCAGCCGACGGTTTCGCGAAAGTTGTTCGGCAGATAGACGCTCGGCTTTCCGCCCTTGAGGCCTTGCCCTCCTGGCGAGTACGCCTCGATGTGAATGTGCCACCAGCGCTTCATCGGATGTCGGCAGTAACATTCGCTCTGAATACGTACCTTGTCGAGGGCTCGGGTGCGAATTTGGTACAGGTTGCTGGTGCTGAATTCGACGTCAGTTGATTGCCAAATATCTGCCGTTCAGTTGGCATTTGCCTTGTGACTGCAAAGGCCGAACAGCGACGCCGTCGTCCGAGCCTCGTGGTCGGCAGGTATGTTATCAGAAAGCGGCCCTTGCTCATCAAAACATCATCAGGCCGTTTTGGTCGTTAGCAGAATTTCAAGGTGCCCGGTAGCCGCCGGCGACGTGAATGTTTCGGTGATCCACCAGGCCTATGGAAGTTCGGTAGCGTTATGCGGGCCAGCCGCGCGCGAGTGGCTCCGAGCGGGGGGCACCAGGCGCACCTGGGGTTCCGGCCTGACGGAACCTGTCTCGACGTCAAACAGATCAGCCCGTGAAACAAGCGCAGGGCTTTTGCCATCAGCGTAACAAACTGTTTTATTGAGTCTTTTAGCTATTTTAAAAAATTGTTTCACGGCCCAGCGGCGTTCCAGAGGGCGAGAGCAGAAAATTCCCCTCCTCTGCCGCTTCACATAGTCATTATGGGGATAATGACTAAAAGTTGCGGCGAAGCGTTATATTTAAAACGTTAAACGTTCGTTAATAGACGATATTTCAGGTTCGTGGGGGGTGCCCTTGAGGATGGCGGGGTTGGTCTTTGCTTGGTGAGCCCTGTCATCAATAGCAGGCGCCCCAGTCGCCGCTATCAACAAGTTGTATTGGCGGTTTGCCTCTCCCGCAGCCATATTGAGATAAAGGTTTTTGAGCTTTGAAGTCCTGTCACCCAGATTCGACAGGGCCTGAAGCACGGCGGGGACGGTGGTCCAAAGCCACGGCGAAGGGGAAGAGCATGCAAATACTGAGCGTCAGGGGAGCCGCTGCGCCGGCAACCTCTCCCACCTCTTGGCCCAAAAATCTCGCCATTCCCGGTCCGGAGGACTTTGTCATCGACCGGGCGGCCCACATTGCCTATCTCTCTTCACAGGACC
The DNA here is from genome assembly GCA_036625225.1 of Candidatus Accumulibacter jenkinsii. Classification (GTDB taxonomy): domain Bacteria; phylum Pseudomonadota; class Gammaproteobacteria; order Burkholderiales; family Rhodocyclaceae; genus Accumulibacter; species Accumulibacter jenkinsii. The sequence continues at coordinate 49,591 of JAZKUF010000005.1, forward strand.
GTAGCGGCTCCGAAGCGGTGATGGGTGGTCTGCTGCGTATGAAAGCAAACCGATGGGAGGTGCGCGGCAGCATCTACCAGATGGACCTGAACGACCCTGACCTGTCACTTTGGCAACTGGCCGACGACTTTCCCAAGAACAAGGGTTTCCATCCGGTGGGAATGGATCTGCACGTCAATCCCGATGGAAGCCGACGTTTGTTCATTGTGAACTGGCCTGGCCCCAACCAGTACGCCGTCGAAATTTTCGACCTCGAGACCAACAGACTGCGGCATGTGCGCACGGTCGCGGGCAAGGCGCTGACCTGTCCGAACGACATTGCAGCCGTCGATGGCGAGCGCTTCTATGTCTCCAACTCGTTGTCTCTGCATCCCTCCCTGCAGCAGATGGAACAGCTGCTCGGTCTACCGACGGGTACGGTCGTTTACCACGATCCGGACGAAGCGGAACTACAGGTCGTGGCGACCGGCATCACCTACGCTAATGGCATCGCACTTGACCGGCGCAGGGGCAGGATTTACGTCGCATCCTTCACAAACGGTCGCATTCTCGAGTTTTTCTGGGATCCACTCCAGCCAACCGCCCCCTTGCGGCGATGCAGCGCACTTACGTTGGATTTCTTGCCCGACAACCTGGTCTGGGAAGACGAGAACACTCTTTGGGTAGCCGGTAGCCAGTTCTTAAGTGGCCTGTTCTTCATGCTCCAGTTGAGTGATCGCGCCCCCTCGTATGTCGCCAGAATTGCGCTTGCCAGCCCGGACCTGGTCGATCAGGAGCCCCTCAGTCGTGCGCGGCCAGAGATGATGTACCGCGATGATGGCGGCGAGATCCCGGCCTGCAGCGTCGCGGCCCCCTACGAATTGAACGGCGAGCGCCGGCTGATTATCGGTTCCTGCTTTGCCGATCACGCGCTCGTCTCCCTTACCTCGCCGGCTCCTTGATCCGCCCTCTGAAGCGACGGAAAGATAGCATGGACTTGCAAGCGAGGTGGCACCCAGCGTGCCGCCCAGCGACCGCAAGAACCCGTTGCGGGAGAGCGAGCACTTCCGCAGGCGGAACGTGCGGCCCCGTACAGGTGATCTCAACCGTTTTTTCACACGAAGATCGCGAGCATCTGCCTTGTCCATGGTGGCCAAAAAGCACCGAATTCTGGCGCAGCACTTGTTCCTTGTCCGAACAATGTTGGGGCCAACTCACGAAACGGGAAAAAATCGTACGGTAGGCTTCTGACATTTTTGAGAGTGATGTCGCCGCCAAATTTTCGGCATGATCAAAAATCACCTGCCAGCCACAATCAAAACGAAAGTGGTTTTCGAAAAAGAGGGTTACTCGGCGTAGCGCTTCGCAGTGTGTTAACGAGCGGTTCGGGGAGAGGTCAATGCCTGAAGCCTCACGTAATGGGACTTTGCCAGCGAGCAGTGATGCATTGGTATCTAGCTGCTGGTATACAACTAGCCCAGAACATCTGGCTGATGAGCTATGTCGGCTTGATGTCCGCATTAGTCTCGCTGCGCTGCGGCGCTGTCCTGCCGTCTTTGCGGCGGAGCGCCCCGGGAGCGGTTCCGATGAGCAGGCGCTGCTCGCTGAACTGGGAAGACTCGACCGACACATCGATCTACAACGCGGGAACAGCGTCGAGCGTGGCCGGTTTCTCGGATTGCCACACCTTGCCCGATTGTTTCGGCTCAGCCCCGTCGAGGAGCAACTGCTGCTGGCTTGTTTTGCACCAGAGGCGGATGCGCGCTATAGCAGGTTATACGGCGATCACGAGGGTAATTTGGCCGGCAGACATCCCACGGTCGCATTGCTGCTGGAGTTACTCGGCGAGGACCGCGAGACCCGAACCGTAGCGCGTGCAGCACTTCGTGCCCAGTCACCGCTGTTCCACTACCGGCTGCTGCAACTGGTCGAGGCCGAGGCCGGTCCGTCGCCGGAGTTGTTGAGCCCCTTACGCATCGACCCGCGTATCGCTGCCTTTCTGTTGGAGATCTCGGGTATTGATGATCGCCTGGTGCCTTACGCCAGTCTGCAAATACCCCGTTCGCAGGTGGCGCCGTTGCCGGGCGGGGCGAGGTCAAGCGTGGACAGGATGACCGCTTTCGTCCGCCACCATCTTGCCGCCGGCGACGCATCCGCACCGGTCGTCTTTCATTTGCATGGGCACGACACAGCGACAGGGCGCGCGGTAGTCCATAGCGTCTGCCGCGAGCTGTCTCTCGACCTGTTGAACGTAGACATGTATAAACTTGCCGCCGCCGGGCCGGCAGCAAGCGACCTGTTCTGGCTGGTGGGTCGCGAAGCCGTGCTCCAGCCAGCCGCCTTGTGCCTCGACAACTTTGACATCTGGGTTCAGGACAACGACCAGACCGCCGCGCAGCGCGATGCCATATTCGGTGCGCTGCGGCACTTCTCCCAACTCACTTTCCTACTCGGCCGCGTCGCTTGGCAGCCCGGCCGACTGAGGAAAGATCTGCTCTATCTGCCGATTGAGCTGCCATTGCCGGACATCAACGCTCGTCGGTCGCTGTGGCAGGATCAGGCTGAGGCTCGTGGTATTCGCTCGGACCTTGACTATGGACAACTCGCGAGCCGCTACCGGTTTGACGCAGAAGAGATCAGTGACGTGCTCAATATAGCGGCCGGCATGGCCTATTGGCGCGATCCCCATAGTGGGACCGTGACCTCCGACGACATCTCCTCCGCCTGTCGCGCTCAAGCTGCACCGCAGGCCGGATTTGCGGCGATACGGCGGATCCCCCGTTACACCTGGAATGACCTTGTCCTGCCGCCCGATCATCTGCGCCAGCTGCATGAACTGTGTAACCAGGCCACTCACAGACACATCGTGCTCGGCGAGTGGGGATTCGACCGCCGGCTGGCGTTGGGCAACAGCTTGAATGTCATGTTCAACGGTCCGTCAGGCACCGGGAAAACCATGGCCGTCGACGTCATCGCCAACGATCTCGAGGTCGACCTCTACAAGATCGATCTGTCCCAGATCGTGAGCAAGTATATCGGCGAGACCGAGAAGAACCTCGACCGCGTATTTCGCGAGGCCCAATCGAGCAATGCTATCGTATTTTTCGATGAGGCCGACGCCTTGTTCGGAAAACGTTCGGAAGTCAAAGACGCTCACGATCGCTATGCCAATATCGAAACCGGTTATCTGCTGCAGAAAATGGAAGAGCATGATGGCTTGGTGATCCTGGCCACCAACCTGCGCAACAACCTCGACGAGGCGTTTTTGCGGCGCATGCACTTTGTCGTCGAGTTTCCGTTTCCTGACGAGGTGCACCGCAGCAAGCTGTGGCAGGGACTGTTTCCGGACGAGGTGCCTTGCGGCGTAGACGTCGATTTTTCCTATCTGGCGCGGCATTTCAAGGTGCCGGGCGGCAACATCCGGAATATCGCCGTATGTGCGGCGTTTCTGGCGGCTGCCGACCGTACGGAAGTGGGCATGCGGCACCTGATCCATGCCGCGCGGCGCGAATACCAGAAGCTGGGTTGCCCGTGCACAGCCACCGACTTTGGGCCCTACTACGAACTGATCAAGGCAAGTCATGGCTAACCCAATCGGCACCATCATCTCGTCTACCGGCCGGACGATCATCGAGCTTCTCAAGGCCGAGGCCAGCTTTGCGGACGGCGACATCGTCATGAAGTCGCCAGTCGATGCCTCGACCTCGGCCAAGGTGGCGATGTTCCTGTTCCAGATCGAGGTCAACGCCTCGTTGCGCAATGTCGCACCGGAGGAGGTCGGCGTCCACGGGTTGCGACCTCCACCGCTGCCGTTGGACCTGCTCTACCTGTTCACACCGTTGTCACAGGATCCAGATACCGCACTCGGGCACCTGGAGTCGATCCTACGCGTCTTCCATGACCATGCCGTATTGGCGCCGCCGTTATTGCCCCAGGCGCTGGTCGATGCCGGCAACGACGCGATCAGAATCATGCCGTCGACCTTGTCGCTGGAAGACACTAACCGTCTGTGGGGGATGTTTCCCAACAAAGCATACAGCCTGTCGATGACCTATCTGGTATCCCCGGTCCGCGTGCCGTCGGCAAGGGTGACGGCCGTGACGCGCGTGGTCGAAAAGATAACGCGGGTGCATCAGACCGGCGGATCGGCGCCATGAGGTTTTTCGAAGATTCGGAGTCACGTCGCCGTGGGTTTCATGTCATGCAGGTGGCCGGGACGCGACGACCGGTAGCTATCATGACCTGAGCACGCTTTCATTCACCATCAACGCACAAGGATATCGACCATGCCAATCGTGAGGAACAGGCTGTTTCAACCCGTCGGGATACTCTTGACCGACGGCAGAGCCTTATATCTGCAATCCCGTCAAGCGATCGAGGTCTCGGACACCGACCTGGATTCGCCTCACCTGAAGAGCATGCTGGCGAGCGAGCAGTTGATGCTCACCGAGCCCGGTGCCGAGGGTCAGCTCAGCACCGAGACAGCAGCCCAGGAGAGCGCCGGACCCGGGCCGGTGGCAACCAAAGAGGCACCGATGGAGGCAGCCGGGGGAACTCAGCCTTAAGGGCCGATAAGGCTCTGATGGATATCGCGGCGAAGACCATTCGGAGCAATTCTCCCACGTAACTAGCAGTCAACCTATCAAAAGGAGTGTGTCATGCCGGAATATCTATCGCCAGGAGTATTCGTTGAAGAAGTTTCCTCCGGGATCAAGCCCATCGAGGGCGTCGGAACGTCCACTGGCGCATTCATCGGCCTTGCCCAGCGGGGACCAATCGGCAAACCCGTGTTGATCACCAACTGGACGCAGTACACAAGCACATACGGCAGCTTTATTGACGCCGGTTATCTGGCGTACGCCATCTATCAGTTCTTCAATGAAGGCGGCACCCGCTGCTATGTGATTCGTGCTGCCAAGGGCAGCGTGACAACCCTCACCAAAGCCACGACCACAGCTATGGGCAGCCTGGTGGTGCGTGCCAACTCGGAAGGCAGATGGGGCAACTCGCTAAGCGTGGTGGTGGCCGACGAAACCGCGCTGCCGGCCGGTACCGTGCGCACCGACTATTTCAAGCTCAGCATCCTTCATGATGGCGAGGTAGTAGAGACCTACGATAACGTCACCATGGATGATACCCAGCCCGACCATATGCTCAAGCGACTGAATTCGAAATGGGTGGAGGTCGTCGACAGCGGCAGTACCCGGCCCAGCAACGGAACAGCCAATTTGGCCGGCGGACTCGACGGCGACAACCTGCTGGCCCCGGACTGGGCTGGAGCCACAGGCTTCATCAACGCTTTCGATCCGGTGGACGACATCAACATCGTCGCCATTCCGGATGCCGTGGGCGATCCGACAGTCACCCAAAATGCCTACACTTACTGCCTGAACCGAAAGGATTGCTTCTTTGTTGCAGACACGCCCCAGAATCTGGATGTGCCGGGGGTTGCCGCGCTCCGGCAGGTGACTGGCAACTTCAATTCCTCGTACGCGGCGATTTACTACCCGTGGATATCCGTGTCCGATCCGCTCACCGGAAGATCAAAGCTTACACCGCCCAGTGGCGCCATTGTCGGTACCTATTCCTACACCGATGTGACGCGCGGTGTACACAAGGCTCCGGCCGGTATCGATGTCGGTTACCTGAATTCCGCTATCGGCGTCGAGCGTGTCGTCACCAAGGGTGAACACGACACACTCAATCCGATTGGCGTGAATGTCATCCGCACCTTCCCCGGCGCGGGTACCGTGGTCTGGGGGGCGCGAACGCTGTCCGCAGATTCGGAGTGGCGGTACGTCAACGTGCGCCGTCTGTTCCTGTTTCTGGAAGAGACCCTCGACGAAGGCTCGCAATGGGTGGTGTTCGAGCCCAACACGCCGCTCCTGTGGGGCAAGGTCAAGCGCAACATTACAGCATTTCTGACTACCGTGTGGCGCGACGGGGCACTCTTTGGCAGCACTGCCGCGGAGGCTTTCTTCGTGAAAGTGGACGCCGAAAACAATCCGCCCGAGGTCGTTGACGCCGGCCGTCTGGTCATCGAGGTTGGCGTGGCGCCGGTCAAGCCGGCCGAGTTCGTCATCATCCGCATCAGCCAAAAGACTTTGGGCAAAGCCGGTTAACTTGATCCAGGAGGAACACGCACATGGCACGCAAAGACCCCTATCGTAACTTCCGGTTTCGCGTCGAGATCGACGGCATCACCCAGGCCGCGTTCTCCGATGCGACTATTCCGGATTCAACCACCGCGCCCATCGATTATCGGGACGGCACCGACCCGACGCACAACCGCAAACTGTCGGGCCAGACGACCTATGGCAACGTCACGCTGAAATGGGGCCTGACCGACTCCATGGATCTCTATAACTGGCGCAAGCAAGTCATCGACAAAGGTGCGCAGGGCAACCGCAAGAACCTGTCGCTGGTGCTGATCGACGAAACCGGTGATGACAAGGCGCGCTGGAACATCATGGAGGCCTGGCCCACCAAGTACGACGCCAGTGACTTGTCGGCCAAGGGCGCGGAAGTGGTGATCGAGAACCTCGATCTGGTTTGTGAGGAAGTGCTGAGAGTGCAATGAGGACAATGAAGGCAATAATTCCCGGCTTGATCGACGAGGACGCGCGCCATGGCACTGCAAACCGAGTATGAGTTCATCCTGCCCAAGGGATATTTGGATCCGGAGGGCAACCTGCACAAGGAGGGGGTGATGCGGTTGGCGACGGCCGGGGACGAGATCCTCCCGATGAAGGACGCACGCGTTCAACAGAATCCCGCGTACTTGACCATCATCCTGCTGTCGCGGGTCATCACCCGGCTTGGCGACCTCAAGATGGTCAATACCCGAGTCGTTGAGGGCCTGTTCGCAGAGGATCTCAACTACCTGCAAGGCATCTACCGGCGCATCAACGAGCAGGGGTCGAATACGGTCACGGCCCTCTGCCCCAAGTGCGACTACCAGTTTGCCGTGGAGGTGGAACCGGCGGGGGAATAACAGGCTACCCCCTCGACGCGCTTTACGAGGAGGTAGCCTTCCTGGCCTATCACCTGCACTGGTCATCCGCGGAGATCCTGGATATGGAGCATCGGGATCGACATCGCTGGTGTAATGAGGTGTCGGATATCAACAAGAAGCTCAACGAACAAAATGAGCGGGGATAATCATGGCGATAGTGGATTTCAATGTCGGCGTTGCGCTCTCCAGCCGTGCCCTTGGAACACGGCTGGACCCGTATGGTGCATTCAGGTTTCTGGTGGAGATAGAGGGCATTACCGCTGGGGGTTTCAGCGACGTTTCGGGACTGGAAATCACCACCGAGGTCGACTCGATACGCGAAGGCGGCGTCAATGACCATGTCCACAAGCTGCCCAAATGGACCACCCAAAGCGATCTAGTCCTCAAGAAAGGCCAGACAGATCGGGATCTTCTGTGGAACTGGTACGCTGAAGTGGTGGCCGGGAACATCGATCGCAAGAATGGCAGCATCTATCTCCTCGATACCCAGGGCATTCCCGCGATGTGGTGGGACTTTTCCGAGGCTTATCCCATCAAGTGGTCCGGCCCGCTACTCAACGCCGCCTCCGGTCAGGTTGCCTTTGAGACCTTGACGCTGGCACACCATGGCCTGACCAAATCGCTGTTGAGCCAGGGCCTGTCGACCGTCCGGGGCGCCATCAGCTTGGCGGGCTTGCGATAGGACTCGCCCCTCGGGTGCGTACAGCCGGCAAGAAGAAAGCACAATGACGACTGAAAACCAGCAAACTGGTCAATCTATCGTTACCCGCGTGGGCGATAAGCCGTCCGCTTCGGGGATCCGAACGACCACGGGGGGATTTGCGGAGCATATCCTCCATAAGTATTTCGTAACGCCGGCGACTCGGCACAGCCCTCCGCTGGTCCTGCGTATGCTGCGCGCCGGTCGAAGCGCCGCTAGTCCCAAGGCAGCGAAAAGCACAAAGACGAGTCTGGAAACCGCAGCCCTCGGGGATATGGCTGCCAGGCTGGTACCCACCAGGGTTCGCCGGATCGCTGCACCACGGTCTCGACGTCTTGGCGCCGGCATGATGGGCGTGTCCTTGCAGGCGTCCGTCATTGCCCCACCACTGCTTCTGCAGCGCAAACCGATGCTCTGCCAACCGGGTAATGTCCGTGCCCCTGTGCCGACGCCGGTCGCGCCACCCGCCCTTGAGGTCGCATTCGCTCAATTATCGGCTTCGCGTCTGGCCCACGTAGCCGTCGTGCCCAGCGGCGACCGTAGCCCGTCAACTGGTCGCCCATTGGCACCGCCGTTGGCCAGACCGGCGATAGGGGTTGGTCAGCCCGGCAATAGCGAACCGACGGCGGTCAGGTGGGCAGGCCTGCTCGACGGCCCCGAGGGCGGTGTCGATCCTGGCGCACACAGTCCCGCAGGGATCAGTGTGAACGGGCCCGCCGTGGCGCCGTCATCCCGACGCGCGCGTGTCGGCATTCTGAACGTGTACCGGTCGCCATCCCTGATTGCTCAGCGAGGGCTGGTGCAACGCAAACCGATGGTTCGGAGCTCCGGAGAGATTCATGCCTCCGCGCCGACCCTGGTCGCTCAGCCATTGGTCGCTGGGAAGGCCACGGCGGTCATCATACCGAGCGCCGATGCCAGCCCGCCAACCAGCAGAGTGTTTTCACCCCAGGTTAGCAGCCCTGCTATTTTGTTTTCTCGTCCACACCCAGTTGGACCGGCGGCGGCCAGGTGGGCAGGCCTGCTCGACGGCCCCGAGGGCGGTGTCGATCCTGGCGCACACAGTCCCGCAGGGATCAGTGTGAACGGGCCCGCCGTGGCGCCGTCATCCCGACGCGCGCGTGTCGGCATTCTGAACGTGTACCGGTCGCCGTCCCTGATTGTTCAGCGAGGGCTGGTGCAACGCAAACCGATGGTTCGGAGCTCCGGAGAGATTCATGCCTCCGCCCCGACCCTGGTCGCCCAGCCATTGGTCGCTGGGAAGGCCACGGCGGTCATCATACCGAGTGCCGAGGCCTGCCCGCCAACCAGCAGAGTGTTTTCACCCCAGGTTAGCAGCCCTGCTATTTTGTTTTCTCGTCCACACCCAGTTGGACCGGCGGCGGCCAGGTGGGCAGGCCTGCTCGACGGCCCCGAGGGCGGTGTCGATCCTGGCGCACACAGTCCCGCAGGGATCAGTGTGAACGGGCCCGCCGTGGCGCCGTCATCCCGACGCGCGCGTGTCGGCATTCTGAACGTGTACCGGTCGCCATCCCTGATTGCTCAGCGAGGGCTGGTGCAACGCAAACCGATGGTTCGGAGCTCAGGAGAGATTCATGCCTCCGCGCCGACCCTGGTCGCCCAGCCATTGGTCGCTGGGAAGGCCACGGCGGTCATCATACCGAGCGCCGATGCCAGCCCGCCAACCAGCAGAGTGTTTTCACCCCAGGTTAGCAGCCCTGCTATTTTGTTTTCTCGTCCACACCCAGTTGGACCGGCGGCGGCCAGGTGGGCAGGCCTGCTCGACGGCCCCGAGGGCGGTGTCGATCCTGGCGCACACAGTCCCGCAGGGATCAGTGTGAACGGGCCCGCCGTGGCGCCGTCATCCCGACGCGCGCGTGTCGGCATTCTGAACGTGTACCGGTCGCCGTCCCTGATTGCTCAGCGAGGACTGGTGCAACGCAAACCGATGGTTCGGAGCTCCGGAGAGATTCATGCCTCTGCGCCGACCCTGGTCGCTCAGCCATTGGTCGCTGGGAAGGCCACGGCGGTCATCATACCGAGCGCCGATGCCAGCCCGCCAACCAGCAGCACATTGGCGGCGCATATGACCATGGCTGACGCGGGGCACCCCGGCGGCAGCAGCCCGCCCCCGCGTACAGCGATGTCACCGCCGGTCAGCAGCCGGACGGATTTTGTCCGCCACCCAGGCAATGTCCAGCCGGTGGCTGCCCGGTCCACAAGCGCTCCCGACCACGGTGATGCCACCGCCTATCCTGGCGCGCACAAAGCCGTGGCGACCGGGCACGATTCACAGAGTGCGATCGCGGGCTCGGGCTACCCCGCAACAGACAGTTCCCGTCCCTATCGGCGCGCCCGCCTCGAATCCCTAGCCACGCCACTCCTGCCGCGCGATCACGTCGCCGGGCTGTCAATCCCAGCGCTATCGCGGGTCGGCAGCGCCCGCCCGACGCCGAATGCGGCTGCAGCCGGGCACCCGGGACTGGTCCGGCGAGCATCGGTGCCTGGCCTACGACAGTGGGTACAACGCAAACCACTCAGCCATCACAGCATCGGCGGGTCCGCGCATAGGGCGATGGGTCAGCCTTCTGCCCTGAATCCGAGGGCAGCAACGCCCCATCCAGGGCGTCCCGCTCGTGAGTTGTTTGGCCACGGCTCCAGGCTAGCCCTCGAATTTGGCCCTGCACAGCTGTTCGTGCCCGCGGGCTTTCGCCATTTTGTGCACCACACCCTTTCGGACAGTCGCGTTTCCGGCTCCGTCATTGATCCTTCTGCCCGTATCGTCCCCCTGGCCGCCGATCGCCTTCCAGTTCCCGCATCCAGGATGCCGAAGACGACGCTCGGGTATGGCAGTGACGGAGGATTCGTCTACCCACGCACGACCACTACGCAATGGCCACCGGCGGTGAGCCCAAGGGCACACCGCGAGCTGACTGGTCGACCCTTCCCCGCCAAGATAGTACGCGGTCCTCGCTCGGATGAGGGAGTCGAGATGTCCACCAGGACCCTCAGGCTAGACGCTCCCCCGGCATCACCGCCCCTGGCTTCCCCCGCGCTTACCCTGCCCAAGCCCCCTACCGGGGTCACTTCGAATCCGACACTGGTTTCAGCCACCTTGGAGGCAACCGCACCCACCGTCGCGGCACAAGCCGCCACCCGAACGTCCGACCATGGTCCGGCGAGCGTCGTATCGGCGCTGTCGATCGAGGCCCTGGCGGATCGGATCTTCCACATCCTGGAGCGGCGACTGGTGGTCGAACGCGAACGGCGAGGTATCAGACCATGACACTTGGCGCGGACCACAAAGCCAGACTGCTGCCGCTCGGTCCCGACGGAACCCCCGGACCCGGTGATCCGATAGTGGTGCAGTTCAACCCGGCCACTTACTCTACCCTGTGGAACATCACGTGGGCCGAGGTCGGCCAAAGCCTGCAATGGAGCAAAACCAGCGCTGGCGACTTGGTGCTTACGCTCAACTACGACAGCTACGAGAGGCGTACTGACGTGCGGAGCATGACTGAAAAGTTCAAGCAGCAACTCGACCCCAGCCAATCCAGGACCCAGCAGGCGGTGGGCTGCCTCTTCCAATGGGGCAAGATGACGTACAAGGGGGTGGTGGCGAGCCTCAAAGAGGATTTTTCCCTGTTCCTCGCCGACGGCACGCCGGTCCGGTCAGTCATTACGCTAACGCTCAAGCCTTGGCCACAATCGGCCTGATGGCAGGGGCGCATACCCAGGCAGAAGTAAACCAGGACATCATCGATGATCACAACGACAAAGGTCTGGACGGTCAGGACAGGCGACAACCTGCCGGCGATTGCCGCGAAAGTCTACGGCGATCCACGGTTGTGGCGGCCAATTGCTGAGGCTAACGCGATAGATAATCCTTTGCGCTTCCCGCGGCAATCGGACCTGGGGCGTCTCATCGTGGTTCCCGGACAGCAACCATGACCGCATCTGCGCTGCCACTCGTCGGGATCCCGCGGTTCACGCTGACCATCGGTGGTGTGGCGCTGGCGCCAGCAGTGAAAGCCGATCTCTCGTCGCTTGAGCTATGCGAGGATCTGAATATGCCGGCGATGTTGACGTTCTCGCTCAACCTCTGGGACGGCATGCGTATGCGGCTGAAGGAAGACTATCTGGACCAGTTCGCGCTGGGAACACCGATCGAGCTTGCCTTGGGGATCAACAGCGAGAGCGCCGTATTTTCCGGCGAGGTGACCGCACTGGAGCCGGTTTTCGGTGGCCTGGAGGGCCATGACAGTCTCAACCCCTCTTTAACATCTTCCTGGCATATTCCGGTCTTTTCCCGGGCAGCGCGCGCCTAGGCGGTTGATTTTATTGTTGGTAGATTTTCCAAAACGTTTTGTGGTGCCATAATAGTTTGGCTGAGGCGGCCAAACCCCTTGTTTTTGTTGTACGCTCGTGTGGATGTTTATACGCCAAACGAGAACGAACAACAAAGCCACGGGTGAGGGCTACTTCACCTATCGACTGGTGCGCACGCAGCGTATCGGGGGCAAGGTCCGTCAGATCACGGTACTGAACCTGGGGCGGCACTTCCCGATCAAGCAGGAAGACTGGCCGCTGTTGAGTAGCCGCATCGAGCAGTTGCTCAATCCTCAGGGGCTGCTCCTGCCCTTGCCCTGCCCGGAGGCCATCGAGCGGGCGGCGCAGCGCTACTTTGCGCAACTGGTGGCGCAGGCGCCAACCCTGGCGTCTGCGGCGGGGCAGCCCAGTGAGGGGGACGCCGGGCCAGCCAGCAAACCGTGCCCGCCGCTAGACTTCCAGGAAGTCGATGTGGACTCGCTGCGGATGACCCAGCCCCGCTCGGTGGGGGTGGAGCAGGTCGGCCTGCATGCGCTGAGCGAACTGGGGCTCCTTGAAACGCTGAAGGATCTGGGCGTCAATGGCATCGTGCAAGCCTCGATCATCGGTAGCCTGATCGGCAGAATGGGCCAGCCGGGGTCGGAACGGGCAACCTGGAACTGGCTGCAACACCATAGCGCCTTGGGCGAATTGCTCGACTTCGACTTCCTGTCGATCTCTCACATGGGTTTGTACCGTGCCTCGGATGTTCTGATGAAGCATCGTGAAGCGATCGAAGCGCGGCTCTTTGGCTCTGTCCAGACGCTCTTTGATCTGCCAGAGACGGTCACGCTGTACGACCTGAGCAACACCTATTTCGAAGGCGAAGCCAGCGGCAATGCCAAGGCCCGGCGGGGGCGTTCGAAGGAGAGACGCAGTGACTGCCCGCTGGTGACGCTTGGTCTGGTGCTCGACGGCAGTGGCTTCGTCAGGCGCTCACAGACCTTTGCCGGCAACGTCTCGGAACCCGGCACGCTCTCTGCCATGCTGGCCGGGCTCGGCACTCCGGCGGGCGCGCTGGTGGTGATGGACGCCGGTATTGCCACCGAGGCCAATGTGAGCTGGCTGGCCGAACACGGCTATCGCTATCTGGTGGTTCGCCGCGGCGGCAAGCGCCAGTTCGACCAGAGCCGCGCGGTGACCATTGAGACTGCCAGCGAGGAGCCGCTCCATCTGCAGAAGGAACCCAGCCCGGACGGCAAGGAAATCTGCCTGTATTGCCACTCACCGAGTCGGCAACTCAAGGAAGAAGCGATGCTCGCGCAGGCCTGCCAGCGGTTTGAAGCGGGATTGCAGGAGCTGAGCGAGGGTCTGCAAAAGCCGCAGAGCGAGAAACGCCACGACAAACTGCTCGAACGTCTGGGCCGACTCAAACAGAAGAGCCGCGGCGCCAGCCAACACTATCAAGTCCAGTTCATCAGCGACGAGGGCAAGAAGGTGAGCGCGATCACCTGGCAGAAGGAGCTGGTCGCCGGCACGATGGCCACCCATCCCGGCGTCTATTGCCTGCGCACCAACGAACTGACCTGGGATGAAGAACGCCTCTGGCGCACCTATACGATGCTCACCGACCTGGAGAGCGTTTTTCGCAGCCTGAAGAGCGAGCTTGGCCTGCGGCCCGTCTATCACACCAACGAAGTGCGCGCCGACGGGCATCTCTTCATTACCGTGCTCGCCTATCAGTGCGTCCAGTTCCTGCGGGTCAAGCTCAAGGCGGCGGGAATAACCGACAGTTGGGCCACCCTGCGCGACATCCTCTCGGTACAGCGCCGGGTCACGGCGACCTTTACCCAGCGTGACGGGCGCTCCTTGCATGTGCGCAAAGCGACCGTCGCCGAGCCCGAGCTGATGGCGATCTACCAGGCGCTGGGGCTCAACTGCGCACCAGGAGGAACCAGAAAACTGATCATCTGAATCCAAATCACCGGCGTGTAGTGCCACTCGAGCTTTTTTTAGACCGCAAGCGGTTGATTAAGGAAGATGCTTTTTCAGGCTTGTTAAACTTCGGTCAAGGTGCAGGCTTTCAATCGCCTGCACCGGCTGACCTTCGGAGATCATCAGCGCACCTTCAAGGACCGGACGTCCAGCGAGATCGCCTCCGAGATCGCCAGCAATCTGGGATTGACCGCTTCGGTCGACAGCACCCATGATAAACATCCGCATCTGACGCAGATCAACGAGACCGACCTTGCTTTCTTGCTGCGCCTGGCCCGGCCGCTGAACTACGAAGTTTCGGTGGAAGACAAGACGCTGAGCTTCTCCAAACCAAAACCGCAAGCCGGGGCCGTTGTCAGCCTGACCTACCGACGCGACCTGGTCGAGTTCACGCCGCGCCAACGCGCTATGCCCGAAGGCACCCGGGTGGAAGTTCGCGGTTGGGATGTCAAGACCAAGAAGCCCATCATCGGGAAGGCGGGGCCGGGCGACGAAACCGCCAAGATGGGCAGCGGCCAGACCGGGGCCGAGCGATCGGCAGCCGCTTTCTCAGCCACATCCACAACCCGCACCATTAGCGCGCCGGCGCTGATCAACGCCGGCCAGGCGACACAGATCGCCAGGGCTTGGTACGATCGCCAACAAAACACCTTTATCAAGGCCGAGGGTGAATGTGCCGGGTCACCGTTGATCCGCGCCGGCAAGACGATCGATATCGCCGGCGTCGGCAAGGCCTTCAGCGCCATTTACTACGTCGATTCAGCCAAGCATACGATCGGACCGACCGGCTATCGCACCCGCTTCGAAGTGACGAGGAACACGCTGTGAGCCTTTGTCAGATGTTGACCCAGGCCGCATCTGTCGGCGCTGCCAGCGGCGTTGCTGGCGATCATGACAGCGCGGGTCGAGGCGCCGGGGCGGGGGCCGCAACCCTGGGCGTCGTTGTCGGGATCGTCACCAATATCAAGGACCCGGACAACCTGGGGCGTGTACGGGTGAAGTTTTCGTGGTTTTCCGAAGCCGATGAAAGTGAATGGGCCCGGGTCGCCACGCTGATGGCTGGCAAGGAACGCGGCAGCCTGTTCCTGCCGGAGGTCGATGACGAGGTTCTGGTGGCCTTTGAGCAGGGCGATATGCGCCGACCGTTCGTCATCGGCGCGCTGTGGAACGGTGTCGACACCTTGCCCACCGAGTTTGCCAACGACGGCAAGAACAATGTCCGGCTCATCAAGTCGCGCAGCGGCCACCTCATCAAGCTGGATGACACCAGCGGTAGCGAGAGAATCGAGGTGATCGACAAGTCCGGCAAGAACTCGGTCGTGATCGATACCAAGGACAACACCATCACCATCACTACCGACAAGGACCTGATACTGCAGGCGCCCAATGGCAGGATCAGCCTCGAAGCCAAAGAGGTCGAGCTGAAGTCCAGCGCCGCTCTCAAAGTCGAGGCCGGATCGGAAATGAACATCAAGGCGAGTGCGACCATGAATATCAAGGGAGCGACCGTCAACATCAACTAGTTTTCATGACAGGGCGCCGGCTCCCGAACCGGCATCGAAGGGCCAGACCAGACAGGCCAGTGTTTCACCAACCCAGGGGACGACCCTCCCCGTAGAGTCCAATCAGGAGGATGCAATGGGGCAGCCGGCGGCAAAGAAAGGCGATCAAGTCATGGCAACCGATATCCACATCGTGATGATCCCGGCCGGCCCCGCCCCGGTTCCCACGCCCTTGCCGCATCCTTTTACCGGTCTCATCGATGGCGGCCTCAGCGCCGACGTCAACATCATGGGCATGCCGGCGGCGACGGTGGACTCTACGGCGTCCAATACGCCTCCGCACATCCCCCCGGGGGGTCCGTTCCAGAATCCGCCCGGCAACAAGGCGACGATCAAGGCCGGCAGTCCTACCGTCAATATCAACGGAAAAATGGCAGCTCGCAATGGAGACATGGCAATGACCTGCAACGACCCCTCTGACCTGCCGAACGGCACCGTCGTCGCCGTGGGCACGGTGTCCATAGGATAGGCCATGGCAGAACGTGATTTCCTGGGGGTGGGTTGGCAATTCCCGGTGGGGGTCTTCCGGGGTCCCGACGACGTGGTGCGAATCGGCGTCTCCGCGTATGAGCGCGCCGTACTGGAATCGATCCACATCCTCCTCGGCACCGCGCGCGGGGAACGGCTGATGCGACCCGATTTCGGATGCGACCTGAATCGTCTGACCTTCGCCGCCAACAACACGTCCACGGCGGGTCTGGCCATGTTCTATGTTCGAGAGTCCCTGGAAAAGTATGAGCCCAGGATCGAGTTGCTCGCCGTTGACGCCAATCCTGATGCGCAGGTCGCGCAGCGCCTCTTGATAGACATCGAATATCGGATTCTGGCAACCGACACCACGCACAATCTTGTCTATCCCTTCTATCTGGCGAGAGCATGATGGAGCCGCTCAGGCACCCGCCCATTGAAGCCCGACAGGCAACCGAACTGTTGCGCGACATGATCAGGCGCATACCGATCTCCTACCCGGAGTGGAAGTCGGCGCGAGAGATTCCCCAGATTCCCCTGGATGTTCTGAGCCTGGCGGACGATACACGTGACTTCGGCATGGCGCTGCTGAAGCTCGCCGCCCATATGGGCCAGGTCATCGCCGGTCAGGTCAATAGAATTCCAGACAAGAACTTCCTGGCCTTCCTCGACTTTGTCGGAATCGATCTGAGTCCGCCGAAATCGGCGCACGCGCCGTTGTCGTTTTTCCTGTCCGACAAGGCGCCGGATGATGGATTCGTTCCCCAAGGCACGCAGGTCGGTGCCGTCAAGCGCGAAGACGTCATCTTCGAGACCGACGAAGACCTGCTGGTGAGCCGGGCAACATTGCTGGGCGCCTATTCCGTCGACCCGGCCAGGGATCGCCATCTTGACCTGAGCGCCGTGGTTCTGGCGCCGGGCGCAGAAGCCATGGATGTTTTCGGCGACTCCGGTTCTTCGCCTGCGTGGTTGCCCAACGAGCATGCCTTGTATCTCGGGCACGACACCCTGTTCTCCCAGGCTGCCGGGGCCGGGGACCCGCTGAGCATCATCTTCAAGATGGCGATTGGCGACACTCTGCCGGCGCTGGTCTGGGAGTATTCTACGGCCGAGGGTTGGCAGCCGGCGGTGGACCCGCTGACTACCTCGACTGGCCAGGTTCTGAAGACACCGGGTATCGCCAAACGCGCCGTCGAGGGCCACGACGACTCCGGCGAGGCGATCAGCAGGATCAGTTATTGGCTAAGGGCGAAGACCACCGACCCGAAGGCGCTGACGATCTCGAATGTGAGCGTGGCGGTAAGCATCGACAATAAAGCGGTGCCGACATACAAGGCCATGTTCAACCACGTCGCTCTTGACCTCAGCAAGGACTTCCTTCCCTTCGGCGAACGTCCCAGGTTCAACGATACCTTCTACATCGCCAGCCAGCCGGCATTTTCCGGCCACGCCTCGAGGGTTAGCTTCGCTATCGTATTGTCCAGGACCCCCGCCACGCCGACCAATGTCGGTCTGGATTGGGAGTATTGGGATGGAACGAGCTGGCAGCTTATTGCCCACACGACCCAGACCGGCACTCCCGACCCGATACCCAACTATCAATTTTCCGACACGACCAAGGCCTTTACCCAGAGTGGAAGCATCCGCTTCATTTGTCCGGACATGCAGCCAGCCTCTGTAAACGGCGAGGTGGATTACTGGATTCGCATCCGAATCGTGACGGGTGATTACGGCCAGGAGGCGACCTATCGGGCAACGGCGAACGATGCCCTGAAGGCGGAACTCGGAAAGATCGAGACCGACGCGACCCACTATCAAAAGATCATCGATCTCTTGACCCAATATGGGCTTGTCGACACCTATCAATATGTCGCCGCGACCTTCGACGCGCCGTCGATCAAGTCCTTGGATCTGGCTTACTCGCTGAGCACCACGACAGGAACGACGATGCGCTTGACGAACAATGGTCTCGTCTACCGGGACGTGTCGTCGCTCGCCCAGTTTCAGCCCTTTTTCCAGGGAGACGACCATACCCCGGTGCTGTATCTTGAATTTGACTCCGTTACCGTCGTTCCCGGCACGCCGCTGTGTGTATACCTGCAGGTCGTGCAGCCGGTCTATGGCGCGCGCACCCACACCGTCGGTTCCGCTGCGCGCCCCGCGGTAGTCTGGTGGTACTGGAATGGCACGTCCTGGACCCGCTTGCCGGCCGACGACGAAACAGACAACCTCACGCGTAGCGGTCTGCTTCGCTTCATCGTTCCGGTAGATGCCGCCGACCGCTATCTGTTCGGGAAGCGGCGCTTTTGGCTCAGGGCCAGTCTCGAGTCCGGCGGCTACCGCTCGCCGCCGAGGCTGGAGGGCATCCTCTTGAACACCGTCTGGGCGAGTCATGGCGTCACCTTCAGGGACCAGGTCCTCGGGTCGAGCAATGGCGATCCGAAGCAAATGTTTCAATACCCGAAGTTCCCGGTTCTGGCCGGGCAGCTGGTCGAGATTCGTGAACCGACCCTGCCGACAGACGCTGACCGAGCGCTGATTGTCGGCGCCGAAGGGCCGGACGCGATCCGTACCGTCACTGACAGCGCCGGCAATATCACTGAAGTCTGGGTGCGCTGGCACGACGTCTCGGCCCTGAGCTTGTCGACGGCTGCGGATCGCCACTATGTGCTCGACCGGGCGTCTGGCCGGCTCCTGTTTGGCGACGGCGTCCAGGGGCGGATTCCGCCCGCCGGCAAGGCCAATATCGTCGCCAGGACCTACCGAGCCGGAGGGGGCACGAAGGGGCTGTGCGCGAAGCGTACCTTGATCGAACTCAAGACGACCTTGCCACTGATCGACAAGGTCACCAACTACGAATCCAGCGCGGGGGCCGCCGACCAGGAGAATATCGACAGCGTCGCCATGAGCGGCCCGCTGCGCATCAAGAGCCGCGATCGTGCGGTGACGGTCGAGGATTACGAGTGGCTGGCCCGGGAAGCGGCCACCGAGGTCGCGAAGTCGCGCTGCCTGGCGCTGACCAGGGCGGAGTCGCTGCTGGCGGGGAATTCCCCCGGGAACGATCCGGGATGGCTCACGGTGATCGTCGTGCCCGACGGGCAGGAAGCGCAGCCGCTGCCGACCGAAGGTCTGATCAATACCGTCAAGGACTACTTGCGACAGCGATCCTTGCCAACGCTGGCGACCCGGATGGAGGTCATCGGCCCCAGATATGTCCCGGTCGATGTGTCTGCAGTGGTCGTTCCCAAGCGGATGGCAGAAGCCAAGACCGTCGAGAAGCGTGTCTTCGACCAACTCAAGGCCTTCCTGCACCCGCTGAGCGGCGGCCCGGATGGGGATGGCTGGGAGTTCGGCCGGAGCCTCTATCTGTCGGAAGTGGCCGCCATCGTTCAGGCGACCGACGGAGTCGATCGCGTGCGCAGCCTGATCTTCAGAAAGAGCGGTGACTTGACGCCGCCGCCCAATCAAATAGCCATCGGCGCCAACGATCTGCCGGCCGCCGGGAACCTCGCTGTTCTGGCCACGGAGGCCTAGTCATGCCGCTGCCGCTACCCGACCTCGACAAACGCCGCTTCGACGATCTGGTGGCCGAAATGCGCGTGCTGATTCCGCAGTTCGCGCCAGAGTGGACCAACCACAATCCGTCCGACCCCGGTGTGACGCTGACCGAACTCCTCGCGTGGGTGACCGAAGTCAACCTGTATCGCGCCAATCGGGTGACGCCACGCACGGTGGCAAACTTCCTGTCGCTGTTGCTCGGCGAATCTTCGATCCCGAGCGAAGCCTTCCAGGCCGCAATGCACGGGGTGTCGTCAGCCGACATCGAGCGCAAGGCCCGGCAGGTGAGTGCCGAGATTGAAGACGTCTTTGTGCGCTACGCCGAGCAGGAAACCCGTGTCTCGGTACTGATCGTGGTGCGGGCCGGAGCGACGCAGCTTGCCGATATCGTCGCCGCTACCCAGAAACAATTGGCGAACTTATGGGTGGTGGGCCCGAAACTGACCGTTGAGCTACTCGAGAGCGCCAAACAGCGCGCCCTGCGATTCTTCAATGATCCCTACCGCGCCATCACTACCTCGGATTTCGAGCGTGAGGCAATGCTCGCCGACCCCGCAGTCGGACGGGTGGCCATCGTCGCCAACGCCTTGCTCGGCAGCATTACCGTCGCCGTCGTTCCGGCCACTGGCGTTGTCGCGAGCCCGGGCCTCCTGGCCAGGGTCAAGCGTCGACTCGAGGACCGAAAGCTGGTGGGCACCCGGATTATCGTCCGGCCCGCCGCCTACACCCGGGTTGACCTCAAGGTTCGACTGGGGGTGAGGCCCAATTCTCTGGCGGAAAAAGCCCTTTCGGATACCGACGTGCTGCTCAGGCGTTTTTTTGATCCGCTGGCCGGCGGTCAGGACGGCACTGGCTGGCCGTTTGGCCGGCCGGTGTCGGTGTATGAGCTTTATCGGATCATCGAATCGGTGCCGGGCGTGGACCACGTGGAAAGCGTCGAAATGAACGCTGACCCGGACCGCCACGAGGTACCGATTGAAGATCTGCCGATCATGGGCAGTCTGGAAACCATCACGGTGAATTGACCATGGCTGACGAAAACACCGATTATGCGTCGTTGCTGCCGGAGTTGCTGCGGCATCCGGATTCCAGCCCGACAGGAGCACAAGAGCCTTCGGCAGTGGTCCGTCTGCTGGCGGTCATCGATCCGATGTTCACGGACTTCGAACTGTTGCTCGATAACCTCTCCGACTATTTCGATCCGTGGCTGGCGCGCGAGGATTTTCTTCCCTGGCTGGCGAGCTGGACGGCGCTGGTGCTGCGCGCCGACTGGTCGGCGGTGCAGAAGCGAGAGGTGCTGACCAGGATCATTCCGCTTTATCGCAAACGGGGTACGAAAGCGGGCCTGGAAGAGTACCTGAAGATATACGCAGGCGATGGCGTATCCATTCTTGACGAGCTTGATCCGATGCAGGTCGGCGTCACCTCGACGGTCGGCGTCGACACGGTCGTGGAAGGCCTGCCCGCGCACTTCTTCCACACCAATGTCGCTTTCACGACGCCGGATCCAGCCGAGTTATCCAGAAAAACGGCATCAGTACGGGCGGTGCTCGATATCGAAAAGCCGGCGCACACCTACTACAACCTGAGCATTTCCGGTCCGACTTTCCAGATTGGTGTGCGGTCAATAGTGGGTAAGGACACTCTTATCTAGCGTCATTCAGGAGGCACCACGATGACAATCAAGCGGCTCAATTATTTCACCGGCCAGTTTCTTCGTGAGGAAGACTTCAACGATGAACAGGGCTATCACCTGACGATGCGTCGAACCCACAACCGGCGGGCGCATACCCCCGGCATCGTTGACGGTCTCACGGTGCTGGCGGCCACCAACCAGGTCATGGTGAGCGCCGGCCTGGCGATAGACCCGTCCGGACGCGAGATCATCCTTGATGCAGCGATGGCGGTGCCGGTCGCCGCCGGTGATGTCGACGCCTTTGTCGTGATGGCTCTCGACGAGAAGAAGACCGATACCAAGGCCGAGACCGGCATCTCGGGCGAAACGCGCTGGAGCGAAAGCCCGCTGCTGACCTTGGCGAGCTCGGTTCCGGCCGGCGCCGTCGGCCTGGCGCAGATCGCGGCCGTCGCCGGCGATGGCACGGTGACGCTGAACGGCGACTATCGCCGCATCTACTCGGCCCCGGCGTTGGCAGGTGACCTGAGCGTAGGACGCGACCTGACCGCGCACGGCAACGTCGCGGTCTCCGGAGACATCGTCGTCAGTGGCAAGGTGGACGGTCGCGACCTGTCCAGCGACGGCAGCAAGCTCGATGCCCACGCGGCAGACAGCGCCAATCCGCATGCCACGACCGCCGCGCAGGTCGATACGCAGGGCGGCAGCAACCGACTCGTCACCCAGATCAACGCCAGCTCCGGGATCATTGCCGAAGCGCGCATCGAGAGCAGCATTGCCCGCGAGACCCGCTTCAACACGGCCAGCGGACACGACCACGACGGCTCCGACAGCAAGAAGATCTCCCCCTCGAGCCTCGAGGGGGCAAGCGCCAGCGTCACCGCGGACAACCTGAATGTCCTCACCGCCGGCTCCACTTCCGACGCCGCCACGCTCCACACGCACACCGTCTTGCCCGCATTGGCAGGCGAGCTGACAGTGCCGGGCAACCTCACTGTCGTCAAAAACATCGTCGTCAGCGGCACGGTGGACGGTCGCGACCTGTCCAGCGACGGCAGCAAGCTCGATACCCACGCGGCAGACAGCGCCAATCCGCATGCCACGACCGCCGCGCAGGTCGATACGCAGGGCGGCAGCAACCGACTCGTCACCCAGATCAACACCAGCTCCGGGACCATTGCCGAAGCGCGCATCGAGAGCACCATCGCCCGCGAGACCCGCTTCAACACCGCCAGCGGACACGACCACGACGGCTCCGACAGCAAGAAGATCTCCCCCTCGAGCCTCGAGGGGGTAAGCGCCCGCGTCACCGCGGCCAACCTGAACGTCCTCACCGCCGGCCCTACTTCCGACGCCGCTGCACTCCACACGCACCCCTTCGTGCCGGACGACGGCAGCGTCACCCTGAAGAAACTGGACCCCGCCACCCGGGCCCGGATGCTGAGAGTCCCTTTACTGGCCCAGAGCCTCAACGTCAATGTGGCGCAAGCTATACGTTTATCACAACTTTTCGGTAGCGCCTTTGACGGAACCTGCCTCTGGGTGGCGGATTCCCCAAGCGGCGTGGTCCTGAAGATCGACCCCGCCAGTAATGTCGTAGTGGCGACGGTCGAAGTAGGTTATTACCCGCGACCCTTGGCGTTTGGCGGCGGCTATCTGTGGGTGGCCAACTGGAACAATATCGTCAAGCAGATCGACGTCGCGACCAATACCGTGGTGGCGACGATCCGCGTCGAATCGGCATCCCTCGCTCTAGCTATCAGTGGCGACTCGCTGTGGGTTGCAAATTTCTACGCTGATTCGGTCAGCAGAATCGATATGGTGACCCATACCATCACGGCGACGGTTCCTGTCGGGAGCAGGCCGCTAGGTTTGGCGGTGGTCGGCAGCTTCCTGTGGGTGGCCAACAGTGGCAGTAACGGCGTCAGCAAGATCGACATGGCGAGTAACACCGTGGTGGCCACCGTGTCCGTTGGCAGTCAGCCGGTAGCCTTGGCGGCCGCAACGGCAACCTTTCTCTGGGTGGCGAATGCTGGCGACATAACGGTGAGCAAGGTCGATGTGGGCGCCAATACGGTGGCTGCCACCCTTCCGGTCGACATGAATCCCTTTGCGATTGCCGTCATTGGAACCTTTGTATGGGTGGGCGGGTGGCAGGAGGTCAAAAAGATCGATCCCGTCACCAACGCGGTGGTCGCCACCGTTGGGGCGCAGGTCGGGTATTACGGTAATGGAATGGTGAATGCCGGCGGATTCCTGTGGGTTTCTGGTGATCTTCAGATGAAGAAGATCGACGTCACGGCCCATACCGTGGCGGCAACGGTATGGCCGGCGGAATCCCGCGGCATGGCGTTTGATGGCCTCTATCTGTGGGTCGCTCTTTATGGCAGCGATCGGATCCTGAAGGTCGACATCGACACCCTCCAGATCGTGCAGACCGTGCCGGTCGGGACACGCCCCCACAGTGTCGCCTGCAATGGAAGCCACCTTTTTGTCACCAACTATGGCAGCAATAGCGTCAGCAAGATAGACCCGCTGACCGGTGAGGTCGTGGCCAGCATCGCGGTGGGGGCGAATCCGGCCGGCATTGCTTACCATAGTTCCTATCAGACGCTATGGGTGGCCAATAGCGGCGACGGGACCATCAGCGTATTCTACGACTATGATACCTCGGTGGCCCGGACCCATCAGGTGGGAACCAATCCGCAAGGGGTTGCGTGTGACCGCTATTCTGTCTGGGTCACCAGCACCGGCAGCAACATGGTCACCCGTCTGGGGGCCTGGATCGATGGCGGAGTCGAACTGACTCTCTCCGTTGCCGCGGCTCCCCAAACCATCGTCTTTGATAACTACCGCCTGTGGGTCGCACATGCCGCGACTAACACCCTGAGCACGATATACTCTGATACTGCCATACTTACAACCGTCGCCTTGCCCACCGGAGCCCAGCCGACCAAGATGTGTTTCAACGGCACCCATCTACTGGTTCAATGCAGCGATGGGCAGCTCTATCGAATCGACCCCTACACCCAGACCGTCCTGGCCATACCTGTCTGGGGGCGTCTTGGATCAGGATGGGTCAGCGGCGTGCTGGCTTTCGACGGTGTCAATACTTGGGCAGTAGAAGATGGCACTCTTTACCGGGCACCTGTCTGAACGTCAAAGCCACCGGACGCCGGTGCCGCGAACCATCGATCGACCATTGTCAGGAGGATACGAGGCCATGAACTACTACAGAATTTCCTATTCCATCAACGCCAGCACCGAACGCGTCTACCCCAAGGAAATGAAGGGCGTCGTCTTCACGATGACCCAGGACCATGCCAGCGAGCATTTCATGGTCGCGGGCACCGAAGCCACCATCGACGTAAACGGGACATCGATTGTTGCCCTGACAGAGGAAGCGGCCGATGCCCTGGTCAAGACGCTTCGCGACACTTTCCCCAAGCCGCCGCCCTTTGCGGGTGCTCCGTTCCCCCCCCCTCCGGGACGCTGATCCTCCGACCCGTGGGCAGGCTGGGGAACGACCGCCGTCCGTGCGTCGCGGGCAAAGACATTGGCGTTGGCGGGACGCTGCCAGCGCCCTTTCAAATTCAGGATTCGGCCAGGAATGCCCTGAGTTCTGGCACCGGTCGATGGCAGGAGGTTTGGCAATATGGAATCGACAAAGCAGGCGATACAACCCGCAGCGAGCCGTGCACGGCGCCCCGCTTCGGCGCCCTTGCCTCGCGCATCGTGCATCAGCCATGACAGCGACTCAGCGCCGTTACGCAGGAAAGTCATCCAGGCCAAACTGACCTTGAGCCACCCGGATGACCGTTTTGAAAAAGAAGCCGACCGCATCGCCGATCAGGTGTTGCGGATGCCCGACCCGGCGCTGACCCGGCCGGGGATCGATCCAACACCGATCCGTCCACTGTCGATCCAGCGTCTGTGCAAGGAATGCGAAGATGAACTGCAGCGGCAGTTCCAGGATACCGGAACCGATCCCGGAAGTTCCAGCCTCGATACCATCGCCACCACCTTGCGTCACACCGGCAGCCTCCTCGATTCGCCTACCCGCGCCTTCTTCGAACCGCGCTTCGGCGTCGACTTCAGTGCCGTGCGTATCCACACCGACACCCAGGCCAGCGAATCGGCTCGCGCCGTCAACGCTCTTGCCTATACCGTCGGCCACGACGTGGTGTTCAACAGCGGTCAATACGCACCACACAGTGACACCGGCAGACGCTTGCTGGCGCATGAGCTGACGCATGTCGTGCAGCAGGGCGGCGGGATCGCCCGCCAGCCCGCGGATGCCGGCACCGGCACGGACGCCGGTGAGCCGATGTTCGAGACGAAGAGCGGCCAGGTCTCGGAGACCGACGTGCAGACGCTGGCAGCAGTGATCTTCGCCGAGTCGTCGCGGACCGACCCGCGCGAAGACGCCGCGGTCGGCTACGTGCTGGTGGGCAAGATGAAGGGCGGCGCGTCGATCCAGAAGATCGTGCATCGGCCGCGGCTGTACAGCAGCGTGACCGGCCACAAGGGCAAGGGCTCGCGCGAGTACCGGGCCTTCATTGGCGACTTCGAGCCCGGGGACCCGACCGGGCTCCCCCAGCAACAGCCCAAGACGATGCAGGCCTATGCGGACCAGCTGGCCCCGGCCATCACCCGCTACCGGGCCCTGGCGCTGAGGATACTGAACCTGGAGGAGCCGAATCCCGTCATGGGTGCGGTAGGCCAGGGCGGCATGATCGACCTGTTCTCGGACTATCCGGCGCGGGACGAGAACGGCAACTACAGGGGTCATGCTAAGAATACCTACTGGGAGGGCGTGAAGGCCAGGCACCGGTACTTGCAGATCGGCCGCTCGGTGTTCGTCTGGGAGAAGGCAGAGGACGTGCCGGGGCAGAGTGCGGAGAAGCGGGCTATGACGCCGGGCACGCCAAAGACCCCGAAGAACCCGGCGTCCCCGGAAGCGTCGCCACTGCAGGTGGCACCGAAGCGTGAAACCCTGTTCAGGCAGGTTGTCGATGCCGGCACCGCAGCCAGCCCGCCCGCCGCCAGGGCAGATGACGCTGACGCCCGGCGCAAGGAAGTGCTGCGCTGGGCCGAGAGGCTGTCGGGCTTGCCCTATGCCTACTCGGGCGATGACACGGTGGCGCAGATCGCCCAGAAGCAGCGCCAGCTGGCCGACGAGATCGCCGGCCTGAAGGCCAATCTGCACGCGGCCAAGTCTGCCAAGCCCACCAGCGGCGACGCTGGGGCGCCGGGCGCCGACGCCGTCCAGAAAACCCTGAAAGCGCTCGAGCAGGCCGAGAAGACTTTGGCCGAGCTAGCGGGCCAGCTGGCTGCCGCCAGGGAAAGCTGCTGGCAGAAGACGCTGCGCGCCCTCATCGTGGACAAGACCGGTCCGGCGTCGAACGAGCTGCTCACCGCCCTGCGCGACTATGGCGTCGTCTGCAACACGTACACCGAAGCCGTGATGCGCCTGTCGGGCTACCATGACTTCCCACTCACCGGCCAGATCTACCTACCGCAGTCCGAGCGCTACGAGGCAATCGACAAGGAGCGCATGCAGAAGCGTCGCGGCTTGCCCGGCTGGGGCCTCGAGTGGGCCGAGCGCATGGTCGACTGGGCGCTCGCCAACGGCTCGGTGATCTACGACAGCGCGAGCCCGCCGGCCGAGATGCCCGCGCCCGCGGCGGGCGACATCGTGCTGTTCCTCCGCCCGGGCGGCAACGCCTACCACGCCAACATCGTGGCGGCGGAGGCCGGTGGCTCATTCAATCTCATCGGCGCTAGCCGTCCCGGCCACCTCTCGGGCCGCGCGCTCACCACGCCTTTCAAGAGCTACGCCGACAGGTTGCCGGGCCGGGGCGGGCCGCAATCGATCCCGCAGATCATGGGACAGGACCGGTACGCGTGGATCCTGCGGCCCGGCCGGGCGCTGCCGGCCCCGGCCGATGAAGCCGCGCCGGGCGCCTCGGTCAAACCGGATGAGGCGGTGCTGCACCGCCATGCCCCTGCGGGTGCGGGTGGTGGTGCCGTCAGCGCCTGGGTCGAACGGTCGATCCGCGGCCTGTCGGGTCACGGCGACGCACTGCCCGCGGGCCTGCGCGACTTCGCCGAGGCCGGTCTCGGGCAGGCGCTTCCCGACGTGCGTATCCACACCGGCCCGCGGGCGGACGCGCTCGCCCGGGAGGTGAAGGCCGATGCATTCACGCTGGGGCGCGACGTGTTCTTCGGCGAGGGGCACTTTGCGCCGCAGACTTGGCGCGGCAGGCGGCTGATCGCCCACGAACTGGCGCACGTAATGCAGCAGGCAGCCGCGCCGACCACGACCCTGCATCGCTTCACGGCCGAACTCGGGGATAGCAACGCCATCCTCATCAGACCCGAGATGAAGGACACCGACGCAGACCTCGACCGCGTGTTGTGCCCCGGCATCCAGCCGCGCAGGATCGCGGGTCGCAGCCGCATCGACGTCACGGCCTGTTTCCCGCCGGGTGTAGTGAAGGCGATGTCCGTGGGCCCATTGAACTGTAACGACTTCGTCCGTCGGGCGCGCGGCGAGGTCGCGCCGGGCACCCAGCCGCAAGTCGGCGACCTGCTGCCGCGCGTGCTGTGGGAAGAACTGCTGAAGAAGGGTTACCGGATCCGCAGCATCGGGGCCGTGCGGCTCAGCGGCCGCGTCGAGACGCTGACAGAGACCCGCTGGAAGCCGTTCGAACCGCGCATGGGCGACCTGGTGTTCATGAACGGCTCGATCCACCTCAAGGGCAACGCGAAGTCACCCGATCGTGCCGGCGACAACTTCACGGTCGACTGGGATCACGTCGCGTTCTTCATCCTGCGCAGCCGCGACGGAGTGGAGTACCACCTTGCCAAGGACGGCGACGAGAACCCGGTAGGCATCTACCACACCGGCATGATGCCCGAGGACCCGGAGGCACCCGAGGCCGAGGGCGCCTACGTGAAGGGCGCCACCACCCTCACGGCCTACCTGGCCGCGTTCGATCCCGATCCAGCGCCGCCGCCGCGCAGCGCTGCCGACGCGGGGACGAAGCCTCCGCGCAACGAACTGAAGCCCAAGAGTAACCGATAACCTGGCGGCGGAAAACGTTCACTAGTTGTAGCGACGCGCAATGATGTCGGCCCAGACTCACAATCAAGGGGCCTTTCTGACGCAAATTAGTTGAGACCCTTGGCGCTCGCCAGAAGTGACCCACTTTGGCCGGAACGATGATCAAGGCCTCAGGCGATTGCTGCCACAACCGCGGGCCATGCGACCTTAACGAAGTCCTTTAGAGCCGGGTAGGCCCATGAGAAGTTTTTCTGAACGACTTCTAGCGCAGCCAAGACCTTCGATTTATCTTGCGTCTTCACAGCTTGAACCAAGTCCTTCGCATGCGACTCGGCGGCCGAACGAACCTCGCCAGTAATCCCCGAACGCTGTGCGAGAACATCGAGTAGACTGTAGAGCTCTTTAGTTACCGTCTCAATCGACGCTTGCATCGTTGAGGTCCCGGTTATTGAAGACTGGTCTCCCTGTGCCGCCGCACCAAGGGAAACATTCCCGCCGGTTACGTTAATATTAAATGACTTGTTCATGTGTTCGCCGCCTTGGCAGTGCCAGTTACCTTGTTCATGGCTCCTTGAACGATTGACCCAAACGAAGCCTTGCCGCCGCTTACGTTTACATTGAGAACGCTCGCCCGCTGCTGCTTTAGGTCACTTGTATCGACCCCGAAAGAATCGAGCACTTGAACCAGAGTCTCAAAGGCAACGAACTGAAGCTCACGAGTGCGAGTCAAAACATCAATTCCGTTGAAAAACCCGGGGTAGACGGTAAGAAGTCCTGGCAGAGGATCGTGCTCTCTTCGAATGTAGGGTAGCAGCATAAATGGAACAGTGAGTGGCGCCAATGCATACCGCCAGAGCAATTTATTTGGATCGCGTACGCCCCCCACCAGAATCCACCACTGTAGGCTTTGGACCATTCCTTCCCTTGTGAAACTTGCTAGGACGTGAAATTTTGTCCCCCTTACTGATTCTTTCCCATCAACAAGCATGAACGTACGGGTCTCGGGTGACGGAAGATCCCGGTCAATGTCCTTCAAAGCAACGAACTTTAATTCGGAGCAACCAAGGCTGCCTCTGAGGGCGTTGCCGAACGAAGACTTGAGGCTTTCAAGAACGGGTTCTTTGGACTGAAACGTGTGAAAGAACGTGCCGTACTGAACGCCGAGCGCGTTGGCCGCTCCGTTACGAGAAAACTCAAGAGCGTTGGAGTTGCGTCTGTGCTCAGCAGAGGCGATCATGGCTCGGCTTATCATCATCGCCGGCACCACGTAAATGGCTCCGGCCAAGAACAAGCCGGGTCCGCCCGCCTCCAATAGCAGGACCGCCAAGTATCCGTATAGAACGAGAACGATCAGTGCATTACTCAGTTTGAATCGCATAGTAAAGTTGATCCACAAAAGAAGACAAGATTTCGTCTAATTTAAGATATTAATTCAACTTCATCCGGTTACGGGACAACGCTACCCGGATGTTGCTCGGGATCCCCGCCGTCAAGCTTGGGCTAATTGCCGTTCAGGCCTTCCGTCCAGCAGTTTTTTTAAAGCCGGATGAACATTCGCAGCATCCCCGGATCCGAGCCTGCCAAACTCGCCATGCACCTGACGATGATCGAGCGTGAAGAGTTTAAAGCGCACCTTGGACGGCGCAGGCAAGCCGGCGGTAGCCATATTGGTGAACGGGCAGTTGAGTGGTCAGGGCGAGTTGTCTTGTGAGGAGACACAGCGATGTTGGCCGCACGAACGACCGCCACATCCTCGGGACCAAGAATGGCGAGATTTTTGACGAATTGGAAAGATAGCCCTGCCGGCGCAGCGGCCCCCTTGACGTTCTTCTTTTGCATACCTTTCCCCGCTCGCCGGGGCTTGGAATCCCCCCGTGCGCCCTATGCCCCCGCTCCTGTCAAATCTGGGTAACAGGACTTCAAAGCTCAAAAACATTCACCGTAATATGCGGCATTATGGAGCAGCCACCCCAACTCATTGAATCATGGACTTACAGCACCGATGGATGGTGCCAACGGCTGAAAAAGACGGCAAAACCAGCCATCAGCGTGTCAATGGCATGAGCGGACGCGGGTTGCGACTTGGTTCGGCCCTCTGGCGGCAAGCACCAGACCAGTGTGGCTTGCGTAACTCATTGATTTTTGGCATGGGGTTTTAGCTCCATAATGCCGGTAATATGGCAGCGGGAGAGGTAAACCGCCAATACAACTTATTGATAGCAGCGACTGGGATGCCCGCTGGGGATGGCCGGGGCTCCCGAAGCAAAGATCAACCCCGAGCTCCTAAAGGGCAGCCTGACGAACCCGAAAATTCGTCTCATAACTAACGCACAACGTTTAATTTATAACGCTTTTCCTCCATTTCCAGTCATTATTTTTCTAATGACTGGAAACCGGGACGAGCCGCGAGAAATGGCCACGAGCGGCGCCGGAACCGCGCCGGCGGCGTGGAACAAAAGCGAAAAACGACAGAAATGTTTATAAAAAACAGATGGATGACTACTATTAAAGAGCCGAAAATTGTTTCACGGCCGGCACGAGGGGGAGGAACACACGCTGGGTCTCTGTCATTTGGGGGGAGAAACGGGCGGTGGGGCAGCTGTTTCGAACCGACAGTGAGGAACGAAGGGCTTCGCTCGCGCCCCTCCACGACATGACCTGAGCGCCGGTCAACGCATGCGGCGAATGGGTTGATTTATCACCGCTGGATATGCGGCGATTGTCTTGACTCTGCCCAGATTGACCCGCACAATTCCCGCATGAATGACGGAATCAAGCGCTTCATCTGGCAGCAGGACGATTGGCCGCACTGGCGTTTCGACCATGAGAGGCTGGCGCAGCCACTGGCCCGGGTGCATCAGTCGCAGGGCCGCCTGCTCGGGCGCCTGCAGGATCTCGGCATCGGGCTGCGCGAGCAGGCCAGCCTCCAGGTATGGACCCAAGACGTACTCAAGACGAGCGAGATCGAGGGGGAAACACTCAACCCCGATTCGGTTCGCTCGTCGCTCGCCCGCCGGTTGGGGATGGACATCGGTGCTTTGGCTCCCGCCGACCGGAATGTCGAAGGCGTCATCGACATGGTCCTCGATGCCACGCAGCAGCACGCCAGTGAGTTGACGCCCCAGCGCCTGTTCGGCTGGCATGCCGCACTGTTCCCGACCGGCTACAGCGGACTGGCCAGGATCCGTGTCGGCGCCTGGCGTGACGACGCGCTGGGACCGATGCAAGTCGTCTCCGGCCCCCTGGGCCGACAGAAGGTGCACTACGAGGCCCCGCCGGCCGATTCGCTGGCGGCCGGAATGTCGGACTTCCTGCGCTGGTTCAACAGCGATCAGCCCCTCGATCCGGTGATCCAGGCGGGACTGGCCCATCTGTGGCTGGTGACGCTCCATCCTTTCGACGATGGCAACGGGCGCATCGCACGAGCCGTGGGGGACATGGCCCTGGCACGAGCCGAGCGCTCGACGCAGCGCTTCTACAGCGTGTCGGCCCAGCTGCAACGCGAACGTCGGGATTATTACGACCGGCTGGAGCGCACTCAGCGGGGAACCCTTGAGGTGACCGACTGGCTGGAAGGGTTCGTCGGCTGCCTGCAGCGGGCCATTGATGGTGCCGAAGAGACGCTGGCTGCGGTGCTCGCCAAGGCCAGCTTCTGGCAGCGCTGGGCGGGTACGCCGATGAATGAGCGGCAAATCAAACTGCTCAACCGGCTGCTCGATGGGTTCGAAGGCAAGCTGACCAGTGGCAAGTGGGCCGTGATCGCCAAGTGTTCCTCCGATACGGCGCTGCGGGATATTCACGAGTTGCTGGCACGCGGTGTCCTGATGAAATCGGATGCCGCTGGGCGCAGCACGAGCTACGCGTTGACGCCGCCTGGAAGGGGGTCGTGACCGCCCAAGGCCGGCGGGCCGAGGATTCCTAACCCCTGACGGCGACATTGCCGCGATCGCCGTCTCGCGGAGGTTCATCGTGGCGTCACGCGACACGGTTCCCCATGAGGGCAGCCCGCGTCACCCTCGTCAATTCCTGGGAAGGTCGCGCGATCCAGAGGCTGCTTGAGGGCACCACTTCTTCAACCCCAATCAAATGGACGGAATTTTCTGGGGTTCCGGCTTACAGCCCCCTGCTGTGCGCAAGGGTGACCCCGTCGTCACCGGGACGGCGATCCTCGCGCGGGAAGAACACCCCCCGGTCGGGGAGGAGGCCATTGAATGGCGATTGCTGACCAATCGGACGGCGGAAACACTGGAAGATATCGTGCAACTCATCGATTGGTACCGTCGTCGCTGGCTGGTGGAAATTTTTTCCGAATTTGGAAATCGGGCTGTAAGGTCGAAGCCCTGCAACTGGGAACACTGGAGCGGCTGGAACGAGCCCTGGTCATTTACCTGATCATCGCCTGGCGCATTCTGTACCTGGTGACCTGGGGCCGGGAGTGCCCTGCCTTGCCGTGTGAGGTGGTGTTTGATCGCGAGGAGTAGCAAGCCGCGTGGATCGTCGCCTATCGGCGCCGACCGCCGGACACGCCGCCGCCCCTGGGCCAGATGGTGCGGCTGATTGCCGAGTTTGGCGGCTTCCTCGGCCGAAAGCACGATGGTCATCCGTGTCCTTCCGGCAAGATTGCATGAAATCGCTGGACGTCCTTGGTAAGGTTGGCTGCGAATTCAACCTGAAGAGGAGCGGCAGATGGACAACCTGGAGAAGGTGGCGGCAGTAGGTTCTGGCGAGAGCCTGGCGGAGGTACGGGAGCGGTTCAAGGGCTGGCGTGAAACGCGGGGACGCGGGGAGCACATTCCTCGATCGTTGTGGGCGGCGGCGGTTGGCATCGCACGAGAACACGGCCTGCACGTCACCGCGCGGGAACTCCAGCTGAATTATGAAGGGTTGAAGCGGCGCCAGCAGGGGCAGGCCGGGGGGGCGCTCGGGACCAGGGGAAATGAAACCCGGTTCGTCGAATTGACGGTGTCGCCCGCCCAGGAGCCCGTCGCTCAGCGCCTCTGCGAGTGCACGATAGAACTCGAGAACCCACGCGGCGCCAAGATGCGGGTGGAACTCAATGGCCCGGGCCTGGCCGGTCTCGCCGGCCTGTGCAGCGCCTTCTGGTGCGCCGCATGATCCAGATCACGCCGCACATGCGTCTCCTGGTCGCGGTCGAACCGATCGATTTTCGGGCCGGCATCGATGGGCTGGCCGGCATCTGCCGGCAGCGCCTGGCGGCCGATCCGTTCAGCGGCGGGCTGTTCATCTTCCGCAACCGCGCACGGACAGCGATCAAGATTCTGGTCTACGATGGCCAGGGTTTCTGGCTCTGCCAGAAGCGTCTGTCGAGTGGCCGGTTTGCCTTCTGGCCCGATGGTACGGCGCCGCTCCAGCCGCTTCAGGCTTGCGAGCTGCAGGTGCTGCTGATGGCCGGCGACCCCACGCGGACCCGCGCGGCGCCGGCCTGGCGCCGCCTCGCGGCGTAGGGTCGCCAGCGCTCAGGTGATTTCAGGAAATTCCTCTACCCGCCAAGCCGAGGAAGCAGGCGGCCACAGGCGGATGCATCTACCCGCTTCTCCACGATTAGGCAGAATACCGGTACGAGGTTTGTTGGAAATCGCCTCAGGTGGCGGCAAGTTGCTGGTGGTAATTCCAGGGCAGCCACTGCGCCGCCTGGGCCAGCACCTGGCTGACGTTTTTGTGCAAGGCCTGCAGATAGGCGAACGGATTGACCCGACAGAGCTCGCACGTATGGATCAGGCTC
The DNA here is from genome assembly GCA_036625225.1 of Candidatus Accumulibacter jenkinsii. Lineage (GTDB taxonomy): Bacteria > Pseudomonadota > Gammaproteobacteria > Burkholderiales > Rhodocyclaceae > Accumulibacter > Accumulibacter jenkinsii. The sequence goes on from JAZKUF010000005.1 coordinate 83,621, forward strand.
ATGTAGACGTCCCCCACCTCGGCCCCCTTCGGGGTCTTGTAGAACATCGAATTCTTGCGATGCATGATCGCCCGCTTGAGTGCCCTTTCGGCGAGGTTGTTGTCCAGGGGGGCGCCGGCCTGGCGTAGAAAGAGCGTCATGCCGTCCCAGTGCTTGATCAGATAGGTCAGGGCCTTGCCCAGACTGCTGTGCGGCTCGACAAGAGACTTCGCGAACTGATCCCCGATCCAGTCACGCATGGCCTGCATCGGCGGGCCGCTGTGTTCCTGGTGGTAGAGCAGGCGCTCGTCGGGCGACATCGCTTTCGCCTGGCAATGCGCCTCGTGGGCATAGACCTGGGCCAGGGTCTCGATCACATAGCGGCAGTGCTCGGGGAAATGCGGCACCAGATCGACAAAACGGCGGCGGCCATGAGCGATGCATTTGCCGATGATCGTCGCGAACTCGCCGACGAAGTTGCTCGCGAGCGCATCGCTCATCTGCATCGGGATTGCCAGCCCCGGCTCCCGCTTCGCGAGGACCGCCGAGAGGTTCTGCCCGGCGTGGGGGTGACCGGTGAAATACAGCGCCACGTGCTTGCCCTCATCGAGCACGGCGACGATGCTGGAAGTATTGATCGCCTTGCGCTTCGCTTCCAGGCTGGCGGCTTCGATCTGCTTCCTCTCGGCGATCAGCGACAGGATCTTCATCGGGGTGTCGTCGCAGTGCAGCAGATCAGCCTGTCCGGCCTCGCGAATCAGCTCGTCGAAGACGGCGCGCGGCGCCGGTACCGCCTGAGAGAGGATGTCCCACTGCGTCGAATCCGGTAGTGGCACGTTGAGGCTCGCCTGCAGCCCTTCGATGCGATGGAACGGCATCCCGCTGCCGTAGCGCAACTGGGCGAGCAGGCTCGCACAGCTGGGGTCATATTTCGACGCGCAGACGCCTTCGGGCAGCGGCGCCACGTAGGTCGTCTCGCACATCCGGCAGCGCAGGGTTTCCAGGCGGTAGATCGTGGCGTCAATCGGTGGCTGGCCGACCACTTTGACGACGATGCGGGGAGGCGAGGCATAGACCTTGGCCTGGTCGCAGTTCGGGCAGGGATCGCCGGCCTTCAGACCCGGAAGCTTCACTTCGATGACCTGCGAATCGACATACTTCGCCGCGCTATTGCGGCCGTGGCCTGGCTTCGGGGGACTCGCTTCGGCGGGCGCGGTCTCTCCGGCCGCGGTCTCTCCGGGCGCGGCCGCATCCGCAGCGGCGGGTATTTCGTCCGTCTGGGGGAGCGGCTTTAGGAGATGGCGTTTGCTCTCGGTCGGGGCGCCGAACACCATCTGTCGAAAACGCGCCAGCGAGAGCTTCGTGTTCTGCAGGGCCTGCATGACGAAGACAAAGGTCGAGAGGATCTGGCTGAGCCGGGCGTACTGCGGGGCCGGAAACACCGGTTTCGCGAGGGCCAGCAGTTCGTCGATCTGCGCTGGCGTGACATCGACCTGTTCAGGCGGTTTCTTCATGCGAGCGCTGATCGCCGCGGGCGACAGTCCTTGACCCACGGATAGCCCAGGTTCCACCCTTCACACCCCGGCTTCGACCCGGTCTTGCGACTCGACGCCGGATGATCGGCGATCGACGGGCGGATGAAGACGAGATCGTCTTCGGAAATCTGCCGGTGTCGGTCCCTCGGGGGCGTGTGCATGTGCCGCACCATACCCGATTTGAGCGTGGAACGTCAGCTGAAAGTGCAAATATTTGATCGCGGGAGGCTTCCGGCGGCCTTGTCCAGGGCGTTTTGCAGCTTTGCCGGAGGGACACAGCCGATGATGCCGGCAAACAGGATCTTCCTTGCCGGCCTGGCGCGCTGGTACTTGACTTGCCAATGCTCGAATTCGTCGAGGAAGTTCGTGGCATGATCGACCGTCGCCAGCATCTCCAGTAGGGAGATGTATTTTTTGTCTGGGAAGAAGGCTCCCAGGGACAAGCATTCCACCTCCTCCTTCTTGGGCGTACCGACATGGAAGCTGCCGTTGGGGCGAATGCTCAGGTACGGATTTTCACCGGAACTGAGGTTCTGGTTGGTTTCCTGGAACCGAGCATCAAGAGCCAGATCAAGTGCACTCAAGGTGGCTTTGTAGTGGGCGAACCCCTCAAGCTGGGCGCGTTGAAGGTACTCGGCCCGACGAGCTTCCCAATCGGCCTTCGGGATCAGGTATTCGTCGAGGGAGCGATATTTCTCCGAATGGAGCAGATTCAGCGCGCCGGATTTGATGGCGTCGGCGATCTCAACAAAGAGGATTGCCTTGTACAGTGAGACGCGGAACTTGCCATCCGGGGCGGTCAGTGCGGCGCGCTGTTCGTCGGAAAGAAAGTCTACGGGGGCGCTTTTGTCGACGTGGCCCTCCTTTTGCTGGTAATGGCGTAACGCATTCCACAAGGTAGGATTGCTGCAATTCGGCGCAAACTGTATCTGGCGCACGATCTCGGCGACCCGGTGTTGCAGCTTGAGGGAGCGAGATTCCAGGAGGGCGAAGTCGTCCAGCCCCTGCTGAAGCTTCACCGCCTCTTGCTGTTCGGCCTGCGCCGGCTGGGCGGATTCCGACTTCAGCGCCACGTCGATCAAAGCAAGCTTCTGGCTGTCGCTCAGTTGTGCGTCGGCAACGATATGCCTGATGGTCGATAGCGTCTCCCGGACGTTTTTCCGAAGTTGTTCGACGAGCGCGGCGAAGGACTGGTTGCGCTGCTCGCGCTCTTGGAAATAGAGGTCCTTTTGCTCCCTCGCGGCGGCATTGACTGCCGCTTGCACGGCGCTCAACAGCGTATCGATCAAGGTGTCGTTCAGTTTGAAAGTCTGATACATGACGAAGGCAATCAGGAGCAGAAAGCGGTCTTCGTCAGCACGTCGCGAGATCTGCGGAATCTGGGCCTTGATGACCGAGTAGGCGTAGTAGCGAATGCACTCGTAGCTCAAGCCCAGGCGCTGGATAACCGGTTTCAGTTCGAGATAGAGCGTCTGAACAATCCCCAAGTCTGCCAGATTGGCTCTGACTTTCGACGGCAGGGTGGATGGGTGAGGCTTTTTCAGCAACGTCAGGCGGTAGCGCCAGCTCTCACCTGTGCCGTTGCCGGGATCCTTTTCCAGCAATTCATTGAGCTTCGTGCGTTGATTTTCGTTGAGGCAATGGTCGATGATTTCGCTGAGCGTACGCTGCTGGCGATGGAGCGAAGAGACCATCAGATCAGCCAACACGTTGTAGCTGGGGATCTCTATCTTCTCTCGGGTCAGGAACTGGATGATGTCCAGCAGGACCAGTTTGGGCCGAAACTGGACGCGTATTCGGGTCGCAATCTCCCTGGCGGTGTTGATCTTCGCCGCTTCGTCGAACGGGCCGTAGCCAAAATAGCTCAGGATGACGCGCTGATGGCGGATAGATGTTGCCTTGTCGTAGGCCTCGACGCGAACCTCGTCCGGGTTGACACCGATCTGGCACGTGACGTACTCGATATCCCCTTGGCGGAATTGCAGGCCAAAGAATTTGCGCCGCGCCTTGAAGTACCCAGCAGCCAGCAGAAAACAGACTTTATTGGTGGGAGTGCGCAGGTTCACCATCGAGTCTTTGAGCAGCAACGGCAGGGAGAAGAAGCGCTTGCGCTCGGCGCTGTTGAACACCGGCGGAGACTCGAATGCTTCCTCCTCCAGCGTGTTGAAGATCTTCATTCTTGCCATGGAAAGCGCTCACCGGGTGGAAAACATGCAGGGATCGTTTATACGATAAGGAAAATTAGGCGAAAAGGCTTGATATACCAATCGGTATGCTTATCGTATAAGCAGACAATTCCGGTATTCATCGAATGGCGTAACCATGGCGACAAAAGCGCCTTCCCCTGCACGCAAAACAGTCGCTTATCTGCGGGTGTCGACGCTCGATCAGGACCTTGAGAAGAACAAGGCAGATATCCTGAGATTCGCCAACCCCCGTGATCTGGGCCAGGTGCATTTCGTCGAGGAGATCGCCTCCGGGCGAAAGTCGTGGCGGGACCGCCAGATCGCGCAGGTGCTAGAGGATCTGCAAAACGGGGATGCCCTCATCGTCTCGGAACTCTCGCGCTTGGGCCGCAGCATGCTCGAATGCATGGAGATTCTGGCGCTCGCGACACGCAAGGGAATCCGCGTCTACTCGGTGAAGGGCGGCTGGCAACTGGACCACAGCCTCCAGAGCAAGATCCTCGCGCTGGCGTTTTCGATGGCGGCAGAGATCGAACGCGATCTGATCTCGCAGCGCACCAAGGAAGCCCTGCGCTTCAAGAAAGCACAAGGCTTCACCCTCGGGCGGCCCAAAGGGCCAGGCAAAAGCAAGCTCGATGCTTTCCGGCCAGAAATCGAGAGCCTGTTGGCGAACGGCTCGACGCAGCGGTTCATCGCGCGCCGTTACCACACCACGGAAGCGAACCTCTACAACTGGCTCAGGAAGCATGGGATGAAGACGGCAAAAATCCATCCGACAGCGCGCGAGTCAGGTTAACAGGGGCTCGGCGCTGCGTGAGCAGGGAAATTCAGGGCGCGAACCGCTCCAAATCCTATGAAACTTTTGTGTCGTTTGTTTAGTTTTACCCGAAGCTGGTATCGCTGATCCCTTCCTGCGCGCAGAAGTCGGTTACGCTTAATCCGCTGCCAGCAAATCGCGACAGCAACCCCTGCCAGTCGTCCGCACTGCGCCGCAACCGTAACTCTTGACCATTCTTCGACATCCTTGCCTCCTCGTTCCATGATCTGACGGACCTATTGTCGTCAGCATCAAGGCATCGAGGAAGAACGCCTCCAGGTTACCGGTTACCCATGTCCTGCGCCAGCGCCGCGCGCTGCTCTCCCGCGACGGCGACCACGGCTTCCTCCAGAGCCACATTGAGTCCCTGGTGGGCACCGTAGCTGGCGCCGACAAATGCCGACAGACCGCTCAACTCCAGGAATTGGCACACCACCCGGACCCCCGCGCCGCCCTGCAGGGTGATGGTGAAGTGCGCTGCCAACACCAGCTGATGCAGCCACCGCACGCCTTCCGGGGTCTCCACCCAGGCCGCCAGGACCGCGGGGGGCGCGCCCGCCGCAACCGGCTTGCACCACTCCTGCAAGGTACTGCGTGCCAGGCCGAGGTCCTCGGCCACCTGCCGTTGCGGCTCTCCCGCCGCCAAGCGGACGGCAGCCTTCTCAAGCTTCTCCGCCCGTTCCAGGCGCGAGCGGCGCAGCTTGGGATGGCCACCGACCCTCAATGGCCGTACCGCGCGCAGTGACACCCGCCTCGTGTCTGGGCTATAGTCAGTCCCGGCAGGACGTTCGAGCATCTTCTTTCTCCCTCGGTTGGTTCGCACCCCAAGGGTACGGGATTTCGAGGGTCCTGCCACTCTCCCGCAGGGCTTTCACCCAGCGCAACACTCAACTTTGGCCGGAATGATGATCAAGGCCGTCATGAAAGCGAATCTGGTTGCGCCCGGCTTCCTTGGCGCGATACATCGCCGCATCGGCTTCCCTGAGGATGTCGTCGGCGGTCAGTCGATGATCGATGAAGAGGGCGATGCCGATGCTGGCCGTGCAATGGTGCTCGATCGTCGTCTCCGCCTGGCCTTCCCTCCCCAAGGTCAGCGCATAGGGGGCTGCCAGGCTGAGACGAATCTTGTCGGCCAGGTGCCGGGTGCGGAGCCGCGCTTCGGCTTCGTCTGCCGGCAGATCGCTGAGGAGGACGACGAACTCGTCGCCGCCGAAGCGCGCGACCGAGTCCATCGCGCGCACGTAGGCTTTCAGGCGAGTCGCCGCTTCGATCAGCAGCAGGTCTCCGGCCTCATGCCCATGCCTGTCATTGACCGGCTTGAAGTTGTCGAGATCGAGGAACATCAGCGCGCCATGTCCGCCGCTGCGCCGGCTTTCCGCCAGCCAGATGATGGATCCTTTCCTCGGCCTGCCGGCGTTCGGTTCTCCCGGGCCCGGAATGGACCGGGCCATAAACCCTCTTCCCTACTTTACACGCCGGTAGTGGGCGGTCATGAACTCCTGCCACTTGCCGTCGTCGCCCAGGCAATGGGAGGTCAGGCTCCGGTGGTCGGCGGCTTTGATCTCGATGACGTCCTTGTACCGGGTCAGTTTCCCGGCAGTTGCTCCGGGCGACATATCCGGCCCTTCGGCGTTGAGTGTCAAAACCTTTCCGCTCGAATCCAGTTCGCCTTCGTACAGCCACATGTGCGTCATCATCGAGCCGACCCAGGTCCCGATGTAGCGTTTCTTTGCCGGGTCGTAGCCGAGCGTCATCAGCATGGTCGCGCTGCCGCCCTCAGGCATCTCCCCTTGCCCCTCCGCGAGAATCCAGAGGCCTCCCAGGCTTCGCACGCTCTCGGTGCCCTTGCAGGTCTCCGCCGGCTGGGCCGCCATGGTCATCCGAGCCTCTGACGTCCATTCGCCGACGAGTTGCTGCAGCCAGCGGTGTTCCTCCTGGAGGGTTGGAGTTAGCGCTTGCCCGGCTGCTTGGGTTTGTGTATCCATTGCTTTGTCTCCTTTCGCAAACAGGTGAGGTGGTAGCCTGCCATTGATCCTTGGAATCTCCCGACTGCCGGGAAGGATTCGTGGTCATTGGACACGAAGCCTGTTCAGTGATTCCGCCCGGTTTGAATGAAGGAAGGGTTGTCGTATCCCGCGGGAGCCCGGATCTCCAGACCGTGGGGTAGCGAACAGACCGGGTTTCTTGGCCTCGCTAGATTCGTTTCGCAAGCCGGTTGCTCAACCCCCTGGAAGAGGAGACACCCATGATTGAAAAGACCGCCAGTGTTCATTGGGAAGGCCCAGGCAAGAAGGGGCAAGGAAGGATCAGCACCGAGACCGGTGCCCTGAATCAATACCCCTATGGTTTTGCCAACCGTTTCGAGGATGACCGGCGCGGCACCAACCCCGAGGAAATTCTCGCCGCAGCTCACGCTGCCTGCTTCACGATGGCGTTTTCGTTCGCCTGTGATAAAGCGGGGTGGGCGACTGCCGATGCGGATACCACGGCTACAGTACGCCTGGTCAGGCAAGGCGACGGTTTTGTCATCGACCGCATCGCACTGACCCTGCAGGCCACGGTTGCCGGGATTGACGAGGCGACCTTCCAGGAGATCGCCGCGGCTGCCAAGCGTGACTGCCCGTTATCGCAGGCCCTGGCCAGCGTCGCGGAGATCAGCTTGCAAGCGACCTTGAAATAGAGTTTACGAATCACCGGCGGCGCTTTAGCCACCTCGCCGGGCCTCCGCACTCGCATGTCATCGCGAGGATGAGCAAAGTGGAGGGATGCAAGCCGAAACCCCGGAAAATTCCGTGAGAGGGCTTTCGGCTTCTTCCTGAACTTTAGCGGCATGTGAAGTTCGCATCGCCGGATCCTTTAGTTCGACGGCGATCCCGCAAACTTTTTCGTTCTTTCCACACTTTGCCGGAAGGACACGGAGAACACGGGCCTGGCAGCAACGAGTCTGCCGGGAAGCGCAAGTCCGGGCGGATCCGAAAAGCCGACCCCTGGGTTCGAGCAGTATTCCCAGACAGCCTCTAAACGAGGTCTGCCGCCGAGGTCGACAGGCTTCCCGGCGGGACCCGCGCAAGGCGGCGTTCGACGGTCGGCAATCGCATGAGGTTGCGATACTTCGAGACGGTGCGGCGAGCGACCTGCAGGCCCTGCTCGCCGAGCAGATCGGCAAGCCGGGCGTCGGACAGGGGTTGATGGGGGTCTTCGTGGGCGATGAGTTCCTTGAGCACGGCCCGCACCGCGGTTGCGGAGTACGAGCTGCCACCGGAGGTGACCAGCTCCTGCGAAAAGAAGCGCCGGAACTCAAAGACGCCACTCGGCGTTGCCATGTATTTACCGCTTACCGTTCGGCACACCGTCGATTCGTGCAGAGCCAGCTCGGCGGCGATCTGCTTCATGGTCAGCGGTCTCATGGCCACGTCGCCATATTCGAGGAATCGCTTCTGCCGGGTGACTATCGCTTCGGCAACGCGCTGGATGGTCGCCGAGCGTTGTCCCAGGCTGCGCATCAGCCAGCGGGCTTCCTGTAGTTGCTGGGACAGCTGCGTGCCGGCGTAGGATCGGCTCGAAATCACTGCAGCATAGGCGTGATTGACCCGGATGCGAGGCAGCGCGGATGGGTTGAGGGTGACGCTCCAGTGGCCGCCGGCCTTGCCGACAATGACGTCGGGAACGACATAGCGGGTCTTGTCGGCGCCGTAGCGATCACCCGGCCGGGGCTCCAGCGAGCGGATCAGCTTGAGCGCGGCGCTCACCTCGGCCTCGCTGCAGCCGATGGCCTGCTGCAGTTTGGCAAACTCGCAGCGGGCGAGCTGCGGCAGGAACTGGCGGACGATCGCGCGCGCTGCGGGCAGGCCGGGTGTCTCATCGGGCAGGCCGGCGAGCTGCAATTGCAGGCACTCATCGAGCGAGCGGGCCGCAATGCCGGCAGGTTCCAGCGTCTGAACCAGGCGCAGGATCGCGCCCAGTTCGTCGACCGTGACCTCATGTGCGTCGGGGACAAGGGCAAGCAGTTCTGCCAGATCGATTCTCAGATAACCGTCATCGTCGAGTGTGTCGATCAGCAGGAGGGCCAGGGCCCGCTCGCGATCGGGCATCTGCGAGAGCAGCAACTGGCCGCGCAGGTGGTCGCGCAAGCTCGTCTCGGCTTCGGTCCACTCGCTCCAGTCGGTGTCCTCGTCATGCGGCCCGCTGACGCGCGTAAAACTGTCCACACTGCGGTCACGGTCGTCGGCGTCGTCGGGGATCGAGGTTTCAACCGCTTCTTGCTGCCGTTCACCAGCCAACCTGCTCACCGCGTCCGGGTCTTCCTCGAGTAAAGGGTTGGTCGCCAGGACCCGTTCCAGTTCTTCATCGAGCTCGAACGCCGAGAGCTGAAGCAGACGCAGCGCCTGTTGCAACTGCGGGGTGATCGCCAGCTGCTGGCGCATCCCCAGTTCGATACCATTCATCCTCATCACCTCCATGTGCTCACGCCGGCCTGCGGCGCGATGCACCATGCCTTTGTTCCTGTTTGCAGCAATAGTCGTGCCGGGCGGCCTTGCCTACCCCACTTCAATGACCGAGAGAGGGATCGAGCGCGCCTCTAGAGAGGAAGCGCGTTGACCGGGAGTTCTATCGAGGGTCGCTGGCCGGGGCGGCGCAGCGCGTCGACGAAGCGGCCGAGGGCCGAGTCGAAGCTCGGCATGAGGCTGCCCCGGCGGCTGCCGAGCGTGCTGTTGGCCGGTCGCAGGGCGATCCAGCCGGCTTCGGCCGGCGCCGCCGGGCGAATCAGGCCTTGCGCTGTGCCGCAGACGCTCGACAGCTCGCGGGCGAACTCATACCAGCTCAGGCGACCGGGATTGGTGAGGTGCCAGATGCCGCTCTCCCCGTCGATCAACAGGTCGAGGGTGTGGTGCACCAGATCGGGGACATAGGTGGGCGAGAGGGTGACCTGGTCTACCGCCGCCACTTCATTGCCCGCCTGTAGCCTGGCCAGGGTCCGGGTGGCGAAGTTGTCGCGATCCCAGGGTCCGAAAATGGCGCTGGTGCGAATGATCAGGGTGTCCGGATGCCGGGCCAGCACCGATTGCTCCGCCATTGCCTTGCTGTGGCCGTACACATTGAGCGGGGCCACCGGGTCGATCTCAAGATAAGGGCCGGTCTTCTCGCCATCGAACACGAGATCGCTGGAAAAGGTGACCATAGGAATGCCCATTTCGGCGCAGGCGTCGGCAAGTTTTTCCGGGCCGGTGCAGTTGTCCCGCCAGCAGCGGGCGGTCTCCCGTTCGGCAAGGTCTACATCGACACAGCCGGCGGCGTTGATCACCGCCCACGGCCGTAAGCGGGTCAGGACATGAAAGACCGCGAGCGGGTCGGCGATATCCAGGGTCTCGCGCCCGAGCAGGTGATGCGGCAAGGCGCGCGCGATGCAGGCGCGCGCCAGCGCCTGGCCAAGGGTGCCGCGACCGCCGACGATGAGCAACCCTCTTGGCTTGCCGGTCGACTGCGGTGGTGCCGGCGGCGGCGCGCCGGGGCGGCAAAGCACCGGCGGATAGTGCAGGCGGTCAGGGCGGTGCCACCAGCCCGGCGAATCAAGGACGGGATGGTCGCAATGCCCGTTCGTGGCAAGGTCGCGCAGCAGCCCGACCATCGCCGTCGGTCGCGGGCAAGGGGCGCGGATATCGAAGACGCCGGCTTCGTAGATCCCTGCCGGGCGGGTCAGCACGCTGTTCCAGTCGGTGGCGCCGAACAACGACCAGGCGGTGACCGCCCGGATATCGATGCCTTCAGCCTGGAGCCGCAGCGCCGTTGCCCACACCTCCGCGAACCAGCGCATCTGTTCATCCCGGCTGCAGCCGTTATGGACTTCGGTCACCGCCAGGGGCAGCCGGTAGCGTTGCCACGCTTCCCGGAGGACGCCTGCCGGCCCGGCGCAGCCGTCGGCGACCACCCGCTGCGCTTCGACGTCGGCGTAGCGATGGCGGCCGTTGCCACCCTGGCGTTGCGGCGCGTAGTGATGCAGCCGATGATCGAGAAAACGTTCGCTGGTCAGGTAGTGGTTGATGCCGATGAGATCGGGCGGGCAAGGCCTCAGCAGCCAGTCTTCAAGTTCATCCCTGCTGACCTCATGCTGCAGCAGATAGTCGCGCAGCGGATGCTCGGCGCCGACGCGACCGGTCAGCAGATCCCAGGTCAGCCAGCGCCGATGGTTTTCGAAATCCGCCTGATACCGGAGCTTCGGTGTCGCCCAGGTGCAACCCAGATCGTCGGTCTGGATCAGGCGCGCAGCGGGGTTGACCGCCCGGATGGCGGCCATCGCGAGGCGGGTGCCAGCCAGCTGATTGAGCAGCAGGCGCAGGAAAACGGTCGTATTGCGGGCATGCGGATACCAGTGGCCGTAAAGGCCGCTGAAACGAGCCGTGGTGAGCGGCTCGTTCACCGGCGTGTAATCCTCTACCCAGGGATAACGCTCCGCGACGCGGGCGGCAAAGTCGGCCAGCCCGCGGGCAAACCCCGGATCCGCGAGGCTGGTGTAGGCCGGGCCGCTGCCGTGGTGCACGAGGCCGACGATCGGCCGGATGCCGAGCTCGCGCAGGCGGGACAGGCGTTGGTCGGTCCACGACCAGTCGCAGGCTGCCGGCTGCCCGGGTGCCACCCGCTCCCAGAGCACCGGATAGCGCAGCGACTTCAGCCCCAGGCCGGCAAACAGGTCGAGGTCGGCGTGCCGCTCCTGGTGCCCGGTGGATCCCAGCTGATCGGTATAGCGGTCGCCGACGCGGGCGACCGTACACTCGACCCCTCCCCACAGCTCAACCGATGGCAAGCTTTTTGACCTGTCCATCCTGTTCCGCCACGCCGTCGAGTCCGCACAGGCGCTGATAGAGCGTGAGCGCCTGACCTACCACCTGATCCATGTTGTAGTAACGGTAGGTGGCCAGCCGGCCAACGAACCAGACGCCCGGCGTGTCGTTTGCCAGAGCCTGGTATTTCTTGAACAGGAGGGCGTTTTCCGGGTTGGGCACCGGGTAGTAGGGATCGCCCTCGTCAGCGGGGAATTCCAGCGAGATGCTGGTCTGGCGGTTGGCCTGCCCGGTGAGGTGCTTGTACTCGGTGATCCGCGTGTAGAGGATGTTCGCAGAGGGGTAATTGACCACTGCCACCGGCTGGAACCGGGAACGATTCAGGGTCACGTGGCGAAATTGCAGCGAACGGTAAGGCAAGGGTCCGAAACGATAGTCAAAGAACTCGTCTACCGGCCCGCTGTAGATCATCCGTTCATGGCGGATGCCTTTGGTGATTTCCCGATAGTCGGTGTTCAGCATCAGCTTGATATTCCGATGATCGAGCAGGTTCTCGAAAAGGCGGGAATAGCCACACTTCGGCATCGCCTGGTACACATCCCCGAAGTAACGGTCGTCGGTATTCGTCCGCGTCGGGATGCGGGCGGTAACCGATTTGTCGAGCTGCGAGGGGTCGACTCCCCATTGCTTGCGCGTATAGCCCTCGAAGAATTTCTCGTAGAGATCCTTGCCGACCGTCGCCATCACCACATCCCGGGCGGTGCGCAGGGTCAGCGGCGCTTCGGCACGCTGGGCGAGGAAGGCCGCCATGTCGCTGGACGAGAGATTGAGGCCATAGAGGCGGTTGATCGTCGTCAGGTTGATCGGCATCGGCAGCATCTTTCCGTCGACGTAGGCGAGAACGCGGTGCTGGTAAGGCCGCCAGGCGGTGAAGCGGGAAAGATAATCCCAGATGCGCTCGGAGTTGGTATGGAAGATGTGGGGTCCGTAGCGGTGCACCAGAATCCCGGCGTCGTTGTAACAGTCGTAGGCATTGCCACCGATATGGGGCCGCCGGTCAACCACCAGCACCCGCTTGTTCGACCCGGCGGCCAGGCGCTCGGCGAGGACGGCGCCGGCGAAACCGGCGCCGACGATCAGGTAGTCGAACGGGCGCCCCCGGACCGGCAGCAAATGGCCTGCGCTCTGGCGCTCAGGCGGCACCGCCCGGCGGTGTAGCGCTTCATCGATGCGCGACACCATGCCCTCCCAGGTATGGTCCCAGGAAGAGCTGGCGAGCGCCGCATCTACCTGGGCGAGCCAGCCACTCGCTTGAGCGCTTTCCCGGTCGGCAAGGATCTGGCCGATTTTTGCGGCAAAGCCGGCGGCGTCCTCGGCAATTGCGACCAGACCCTTGTTGCCATAGTCGTGAACGACATCGGCAATCGGCGTGGAGACCACCGGGCGTCCGGCCGCCAGATACTCGGGGGTCTTGGTCGGGCTGATGAAGCGGGTCGCCCGGTTAATCGCAAAAGGCATCAGGGCGACATCCCAACTGGCCATGTAGAGCGGCAGCTCGTCGTATTTCTTGCCGCCCAGGTAGTGGATGTTGGCGGCTCCGGGCAGGGCCTGCGGATCGATCTTCACCACCGGACCGAGCAGGACGAGATGCCAGTCCGGACGCAGGCCGGCGAGTTCGCTGATCAGCCCGAGATCGAGCCGCTCGTCGATGACGCCGCAGAAACCCAAGCGTGGATGCGGAATCGAGCGCTGCTCAAGTGGCTCGACGAGCTTGCCGCGGGCGGTCCGGAAATGTTCGGCGTCGACGCTGCTCGGAAAGGCATGCACATTGCCGTGCAACTTGCGCTTGACGTCGAAGAGACTGCGGCCGCCGGTGAACACCACGTCGGCGCAGCTCAGCAGTCGCCGCTCCATGCTCTGCAACTGGCGCGGGGCGCCGAGAAAGCCGGTCAGGTCGTCCATGCAATCGTAGACGGTGATCGCCCGCGCGAGGTGATCGGAGAAAGCGAGGCTCATTGGCGTGTAATACCAGAGAAGCAGGCGCTCGATTCCCATCTGACCGATCAGGCAATCGAGCAGCACCCGCTGCGCGTCGACCGTTCCCGCGTCGTCGAGACCGGGGGGCAGGCAGGGGACGGCGACGCTGACCTTGCCCTCCTTTCGCAGGTCGAGGCGCGGCACTTCGGCATCGACGTCAATGATCGGTTCCTCGAAAAAGAAGACCGGCAGCGAGTCGGCGAAGCGGCTCATGAGGTGTTGCGGGCGCTGGAAGACAAAGGCCCAGCGTAAATGCGACAGGCACAGGACGGCGTCGCAGGCGACAAGACATGAAGTCAGGGAAGTCATCGAGCGGTGGTTCATGGGGCCCTCGCTTTGCTGTTGGAAAGCAGAAAACTGGTCCAGTCGAGAAGACATCGTCCATTGAAAAGCAAGCGACATGCCACGCCTTCGATCGCTTGCGGGAAGCGTCGCAGCGCTTCCTGAGCGGCAAAAAGGGGCAGCCCGAGAGTAAAAATTTCCGCTTCTCGGCGCTTTGCCGGCGCCTTCCCTGAGCGGCCACACCGGGGCTTCGGCCTGCCGATCGCGCGCAGCGAGGGCGTACAGCGGGGGCGTAGCCAGATCGCCTCGTGCGCGTCTGCGTCTCCGCCTACGGCACCAGCTGGCGTCCCGAGAAACCCTGCCGGGCATAGGCCTCGAGCACGTCGGCGGCAATTTCGGCGAGGGCCTGCGGAGGACAGAGCGCGACGCAGGCGCCGCCGAAACCGGCGCCGGTCAGGCGCGCGCCATAAACCGCAGGCGTCGCCTGCAGCAGTGCGACCAGCGTGTCGAGTGCCGGCAGCGAGACTTCGTAGTCATCGCGCAGGCTGCTATGCGAGGCGTTCATCAAGGCCCCGAAAGTGGCGGCATTAGGGCCTGTGATGGCCTGCAAAACGCGCGCATTCTCGCTGACGACATGCCGGGCGCGGTGGCGCAGGGGGACCGGCAAGGCCTCAAGAGTCGCCGCATCGACGACGTCGCGCAGCGCGCCGAGGCCCAGGAGACGCGCGGCCGCTTCGCATTGTGCACGGCGCTCGTTGTAGCCACTCTGCGCGAGCGAACGCGGCACGCCGGAGTCGAGGACCAGCACGGCGCTGTCGGCCGGCAACGCGACGAGCCGGCTGGCGAGCGTGCGCGTGTCGATGAAAAGCGCCTGCGTCGTGCCGGCGAGGCTCGACGCCAGCTGATCCATGATGCCGCAGGCGACGCCGGCATGCCGGATCTCGGCCGCCTGCGCGAGCTGCGCGATGTGCAGGTCGTCGAGCGCGAGGCCGAGGAGTCGGCGCAGCGCGCGCAGGGTGGCGACCTCGAGCGCGGCGCTCGACGAGAGGCCGACCCCCATCGGCACGTCGGAGTGCACATGGATGTCGAGCGCCGGTACCGGCACCCCCGCGGCACGCGCTTCGACCAGGCAACCATAGACGTAGGAGGCGAAATGTTCGGCCGGCGGTTGGCTAAGGGAGAATGTCAGGCAGCGGTCGAAAGTGCTGCTGTAGAGGGCAGACCGTTCACCCGGCCGGCGGCGCAGGGTCACCGTCGTGTGTTTGGCGATGGCGATGGGCAAGACAAAGCCGTCGTTGTAGTCGGTGTGCTCGCCGAGCAGGTTGACCCGGCCGGGCGCCTCGGCCATCGCTTCGCCCGCTTCTCCGAAGACGTCGGCAAAGGTTCTCGTCGGCATCGCCAGGGGCCGGTCAGGCGAGCTGCACGGCGACCTGCTGCAGCTCGCGGGCCTTGTCCTCGGGCAGGGCATCGACGGCAAAGAAACCGGCGGCGATCTCCGTCCCCGCCAGGTATTTGAGGCGGTCCGGGCTGCGGTAGGGCGGATAGAACTCGGCGTGCAGGTGCGCCTGCGGATGCCGGCGGCGGTCGGTCGGCGCCTGGTACCAGGCCATCACGTAGGGCATCGGTCGCTGCCAGAGGCCGTCGTACTTGAGGAGGACGGTTTTCAAGGCGCACGCGAGATCCCGCCGCCGGGCGTCATCGAGGTCGGCAAAACCGGCCACCGCAGTGATCGGGGCCACCCACACCTCGTACGGGTAACGGGCGCAGGGCGGCACGAAGGCAACCGCATGCGGCCCTTCGTAGAGCATCCGCCGACCGTCGCTGCGCTCACGGGCGATCAGATCTTCGAGGACGCCGCTCCCCTTCGCCGCCCGGTAGGCGAGCGCCTGCTCGAGCATGCGCGCCGGCACCGGCGGCACCACCGGGTAGGCATAGGTCTGGCCATGCGGGTGATGCAGGGTGGCGCCGACCTCGACGCCGCGGTTCTCGAAGGGCAGCACGTAGGCGATATCGCTGCGCTCTGCGAGGCGACGGCTGCGATCGGCCCAGACCTGCAGCAGCAGTTCCAGGTGGCTGACCGGTAGCCGGCCGAGCGCCGCGTCAACCTCCCGGGTGTATACGGTCACTTCGCAGTGGCCACCGGCGGGCGCAGTCAGGACCGTGCTCGCGGGCGGCGGTTCGTCGTCCGGCCTCGGCGCGCGCAGCGCCGGGAAGCGGTTGTCGAAAACCGCCACCTGCCAGTTGCCGCCTGGCAGTTCGGTCGGACAGGCGGGATCGACGGTGGGCCCCAGCGGGTTGTACTCGGGCGGTGGCAGAAAGGTGCGGTCCTGGCGGTAGGCGGCGTAGGTGACCCATTCGCCGCGCAGCGGATGCCAGCGCCGATGCGGGGCGGCCTTGAGCGGCATCGGGAAGGGACTCGGCGCGACCAGCTCGGGATCCAGCGGGGCGTTGGCATAGAGCGTCAGCCGGCGGCCGTCTGGCTTGACGAGATCGAGTGTGTGCATCAGACGACCTCCGGGATGTGACTCGGCGAGAAGGTGGTCGCCCGGGCAATCCGGGCGAGCGCCACTTTCGGCGTCCGGTCTGCGTAGAGCAGGCCGTTGGCTTCCTGGAAGGTGTCGGCGAACTGGGTGTAGCAGAAGCCGCTGAACAGGGGGATATGGATCACCGCGTGCAGCAGTTCCTCATAGAGGCGGATGAAATCGGCCTGATCGCCGGCCATCGAGTATCCCCAGCCCGGCTCCGCGCAGGCCTCGGTCTGGCGAGCGATGCTGATGCCGCCGAACTCGGTGAGCATGATCGGCTGGCCGCGGTGGGGATAGCCGTCGAGCGTCAGCACCCGGCCACCCGGCCGCCGGCGGTCGAACAGTTCGGCTGGCGAAACCTCACCGCCATAGTGCTGGTACATGTGCGTCGCGCTCGGGTCGTAATCGTGGATGCCGATGATGTCGGTGGCGCTGCTCTCCCAGCCGTCGTTGCCGATCACCGGCCGTCCCGCGTCGAGGGTCTTGGTCAGGTGGTAGAGGGCCTCGACGGCGTGGCGATGGGCGTTCACGGCGGTGAGTTCGGGGACGCCCCAGGATTCGTTGAACGGCACCCAGACGATGACGCAGGGGTGGCTGTAGTCGCGCTCGATGACCTCGCTCCACTCGCGCACCGTTCGCCGGATCGCCGTGCGCGTGAAGCGATAGGCCGAAGGCATTTCCTCCCAGACCAGCAGGCCGAGTCGGTCGGCCCAGTAGAGGTAGCGCGGATCCTCGATCTTCTGGTGTTTGCGAACGCCGTTGAAGCCCATCGCCTTGGCCAGTTCGACATCCTTGCGCAGCGCCTCGTCGTCAGGGGCGGCGAGCAGGCTCTGCGGCCAGTAGCCCTGATCCAGCACCATGCGCAGCTTGTACGGACGGCCATTGAGCATGAAGCGGTCGCGCAGCAGCTGCACCGAACGTAGCGCCGTGTAGGAGGTGCACTGGTCGAGGAGTCGCCCGGCGCGCTGCAGCCGGATCGTCGCCGCGAACAGGGTGGGCCGCTCCGGCGACCACAGGAGCTCGTTGCGGAAATCGTCGATGCCCGGGTCGGAGAGAACGATCACCCGCTCCACCTCGCCATCGACCACGCAGTAAGAGTCCTGCGCGAGCAGGAGTTCACCATGGCGCAGCGTGATATCGAGCCGCAGGTCGTCAAGCTCTTCGCCGACGATGCGCGCCTCGAAGCCCAGACCGAAGCTCTCGAGGTGGGGCGTCCAGCGGATCTTGCCGATGTAGGTGCAGGCGACACGCTCCAGCCACACGGTCTGCCAGATGCCGGTGACGCGCGGGTACCAGATGGCGTGCGGTTCGAGCTGCCAGTCCTGTTTGCCACGCGGTTTATTGAGTTCGTGCGGATCGTCCACCACATGCACGGTGACCGTCTGCCGGCCGGAAGGGTCGAGCAGGTCGGTGATGTCGGCGGCAAAAGGCGTATAACCGCCTTCGTGGGTGGCGGCCAGGGAAGCATTCACCCAGACCTTGGCGAGGTAATCGACCGCGCCGAAATGCAGGATGACCCGGTCGTCTGCCGGCATCAGCTCGAAGTCGCGCTGATAGCAGCAGGCGGCATGAAAACCGCGGTCACCGATGCCGCTCAGCGTCGACTCGGGGGGAAACGGAACGACGATGATCAAGGGCCAGCAGTCAATGTCCGCCGGTCGGAAATACCGGCGTTCATCGTCATAGGTGAAACGCCAGGGCCCGTTCAGGGACATCCAGTTCGCGCGCTCCAGTTGCGGACGGGGATAGCCGAATTCCACCATGGTCTCCTGGCTGCGGCGGCTGCGAACGTTGATCCCGGGTCACTGGCGTGACCGGTCCGCCAAGGTTCACCGCCCTTGCCCTTGCCCTTGCCCGTGGACGGGAGAATGACGGGCGGTTTTTCCTCAGGCGGACGGGGGTCGGCGGCCGATCAGCAGGAAAACGACGAAGACGATGATCCCGACAACGAACAGGATCCAGGCGATGTCGGTCGCCGCGCCCGCCAGTCCGGTCAGGCCGAGCAGGCCGGCAATGATGCCGATGACCAGAAATACTGCTGCCCAATAAATCATTTTGCGATCCTCCAGGCGTCATTACGGTGAGAAGGGCATCCCTTGAGGACAGCCGTGCCGTGGATTCCGTCCTCTCTTCGACACTAGCAATTCGCGTTCCGGACCCCCCTCGCCGGGATTTTTCAGGTAATCTTCGTCGCGGTCATCGGCGCCACCGGGTTCGCGGCGTTGGCGGCCCCTGGTGGCCCGCTTGGTCCTCCCGGCGAGGCCTGTTGCCGCTCGAAAAACCGCCCTTCCGGAAAAGCCGGCTCGCCGTCAAGCGGCTCGCTTCTCCTGCATCCGCATCCGAAAGTTTTTCCGATCAAGTCGCTGCAGAAACTTTTACCTGAGGGCCGGCAATTTTTGCCAGCCATCCCGGGTTCATTCCGTTTCGTCCGAAAGGTTCGACAACGCTCCCGGGCAAGCCCTCCTGGCTGCCCCGGCGGGCCGGCGCTGGCGCTGGCGCGCCGGCTCGTGGTCGGGCTGCTCTGCCTCGCCGCGAGTGTCGCGGTCTTCGCGCAGTCGCTCGCCGCCGGTGTTGCGGATGCGGACGGACCGATGATCCGCGTTTCCCGCGACCACTGGGAGGGCGCGACGCCAGGTGAAATTCACGACGTGCTGGTCACCACGGCGCGCGAACTGCAGGTCTTCTTTCCCGAGCGCGCGGGCGAAGCGATTCTCGTCGAGCACTCGCCGTTGTTCCCGATGGTGCTTTACGAGCGCAACGGCAATGGCGAATATGTGATTCATCTCACGGTCAGCGGACCGCGCTGGGCGGAATACGCGTACGAGTTCGCGCATGAGCTCTGTCACATCTACGCCAACTATCAGCAGCGGCCCCATTCCGCCGCCGCCGCCCATCAATGGTTCGAGGAGGCGCTGTGCGAGACCGTCTCGCTCTTCGTCCTGCGCCGCATGGGTAGACGCTGGCAGGAGCGCGGGGCGGCGTATCGCGCCTATGCGCCGATCTTTTTCGAGTATGCCGAGCTCCTGCTCAATGAGCCGCATCGCCATGGCGCGCTGGCGCTCGCGCCGTGGTACGCGGCCAACGCCAGCCGCCTGGCGAACGATCCCTACCGCCGCAATGACAACGAGTACTGCGCCAATCGCCTGCTCCCCCTGTTCGAAGCGCAGCCCGAGGGCTGGAAAGCGCTGCCCTATCTGAATGCGCCGACTGCCGCCAGCAGCCTCAGCTTCAGCGACTATCTGCAGCACTGGCACGCTGCCGTGCCGCCTGCCCAGCGCCGTTTCGTCGGCGAGTTGCTGTTTCTTTTCGGCCTGGTGACGGGCGATGGGCACGCGCCATGCTTCTCCTGTCGTATGCGTCTTTCGAGTGGAGGACGCTTTCCCTGACCGATCAAGGAGATTGTCATGAAGAAGCTATCGATTGCAGTGGCGCTGGCCGGCGGCCTCGCACTGTCCTACACCGTCTATGCGGACCGCAACCTGCCGCTGGAGAACAGCACGCTGCCCGGGACGACCATGCAGCAGACTCCGGGCAGCCCCGCCGGCGCCCAGGGACGCCCCGCCTCGTCGATGTTCAACAGCCTCGACACCAATCGTGACGGCTATATCGACAGCAACGAAGCGGCGTCCTCAACGACCTTGAGAAGCCATCGCGAGATCATCGATTTTGACCGTGACGGCCGGATCAGTCAGATCGAGTTCGACACCTTCGACAAAAACCGTACCTCAGACGCCATGCGGCAGACCCCGAGCGCCCAGTCCGGCGCCCAGGGACGCCCCGCTTCGTCGATGTTCAACAGCCTCGACAACAACCGCGACGGTTACCTCGACAGCAACGAGGGATCGACCTCGACGAGCTTGAGAAACAATCGCCAGGTGATGGACCTCGATCGCGACGGACGGATCAGCCAGAGCGAGTGGGAGACCTTCACGTCGAGGGGATTGAGCATCGATCGCTGAGCCGGCCCGCGCGTCCCTGGCGGCGGGCAGTGCCGATGCCTTGAGCGGCCGGTGGACGGCGCCGTCCGCGAGCTTTCCGGACAAGGAAGAAAGCCCTTGATCGATGGCGTTTCGATCGACTGTGGCCCGGCTGATGCCGGGCCGACGAACGGCTGCAGCCGGTGATGACGATCCGGTTCACGAAGCTTCGCGCGCTGGCCATGGGGCTGACTGTCGGCAGCCTCGTCGTCGCGCTGCTGTTCGACTGGAACTGGCTGCGTTCGCCGCTGGCCGGCTACCTGAGTGCCCGGCTGGGCCGCGAACTCACCATCCACGGCAATCTCGAAATCGGCCTTTCGCGCCGGCTGTTCATCCAGGCCGATGAGGTCGTGCTGGCGAATGCCGCCTGGGCGGGCCCCGAACCGATGGCGCAGGCGGCGCGAGTCGCCTTGCGCGTCGACCTGGGCGCACTGTGGTCGCGCCGGCTGGTGCTCTCGGAGGTCGTCCTCGTCAGACCGCGCCTGCTGCTCGAACGCAATGCCGCGGGCGAAGGCAACTGGATCGTGCGGCCGCCGTCTGCCGACGCGAAAGCGCCGCCGGCGATCGGCTCGCCGAACATCACGGACGGACGCCTGCATTACCGCGACCCGCGGGCGAAGACCGACATCCGCCTCGACCTCGGTTCGGTGGTCAGCGGCGAGGCGGCGCTGCCGCTTGAGTTTGCCGGAGAGGGGACGCTGCGCGGGCAGGCGTTTGCGATCAAAGGTCGCGGTGCGCCGCTGCTCGCCTTGCGCGACAGCAGCAAGCCTTATCGGCTCGACGTGCAGGCGAGCGCCGGCCGAACCCGCGCCCATTTTGCTGGCAGCCTGGTGCCGCTGCAGTGGCGGGACATCGACGGCAGCCTGACCTTGCAGGGCGCCGATCTCTCCGAACTCTATCCGGCGATGCCGGTACCGCTGCCGTGGACGCCCCCTTACCGGTTCTCCGGACAGCTGCTGCACGACCATGGCCGGTGGATTTTTCGCGATTTCTCGGGCAAAGTCGGGCGCAGTGACCTGCAAGGCGAAATCACCATCGACCGTCGCGGCGGGCGGCCGCAGATCGACGCCACGGTCAGGTCCGCCTATCTCGACTATCAGGATCTGGGCGGGTTCGTCGGCCTGCAGCAGGAGCCGGCGGCGCGGCCGCAGAAGAAGACGGTGGCGCGGCGCGTGGCGAGCGGCAAGGTCCTCTCCGACCAGCCCTTCGAGCTCGACCGGCTGCGCGCGGTCGACGCCAAAGTGCGCTTCACCGGCGCCCGCATCAAGCGCGGCAAGCTGCCGTTCGACCACTTGAGCGTCGTTCTCGCGCTCCATGCGGGCGAACTCAGGCTGCAGCCGATCGAGTTCGGCATCGCCGGTGGCCGGGTCGTCTCGCAGCTGACGCTCGATGCGCGCCGGCAGACCCTGCGCGCCACGGCGCGGACGAGCGTGCGCGAGCTTGATCTCGCCCGCCTCATGCCGAAACTGAAGCCGCCGCGGGGAAAGAGCGGCAAGGTGAGCGGTCGCGCGCAACTCGCGGCGAGCGGCAATTTGGTCGCTGCCCTGCTCGCCTCGCTCGACGGCGAGATCGCCCTCGGCATGGCGGGCGGGCAGGCCAGCGCGCTCACCCTCTTCCTGACCAATCTCGACCTCGCGCGGGCAGGCGAGCTGCTGCTGCGCGGTGACGAGAATGCCGCCATTCACTGCGTGGTTGCCGACCTCGCCGTCAAGCGGGGGGTCATGGTCGCGAGAACCCTGGTCGCCGATACCACCGCCGTCCATATCGAGGGCGAAGGAAGCGTCGACCTGCGCGCCGAAAACTATGACCTCGTGCTGCGGGCGAAATCGAAACAGGCGAGCCTGGCCTTGCGCGGGCCGATCGTGGTTGCCGGCAGCTTTCGTCAGCCGCAGGTCTCGCCGGCGCCCGGGCCGGTCGCCGCGCGCCTCGGCGCCGCCGTCGCGCTCGGCATCCTGGCAACGCCGCTGGCCGCCCTGCTGCCGCTCATCGACCCGGGTGGCAGCGAAGACAGCGACTGCCGGGCCTTGCTCGCCGCGGCTGAAAATCGCCGTCGCGGCACGGCCGCCGAGCGACCCTGAGCGCACTGGACGCGCTCACACTTTTCCGGCGCTGCCGATGCTGCCGCTGCCGCCGCGGGCCGTCGCGCTGCCCGCCCTGAAGCGGCGCCCGCTGGCGGGCCATGCGAGCGGGCGGGATGATGATTGCGTCATCGCCGATGGCGCAGGACTCGACCCAGACCAGGAAACCGACGACGCTGCCGATGAACGCTCCCAGCACGATGCCGACCGCGACCACGGCGAAAGGGCACCAGGTGGCGATCGCCGCGCAGGCGACGGCGCCAATACCGCCGCCGAGCAGCAGCGGGTTCATCGGCGGACTACTGCGGGCAGGGGGTACAGGAATTCCTCCCGGCGCGCCGCGGCGAGCACGCCGCCGCCGACCGCTGCCGTGCTCATCGAGGGTCTGCCGGCAGACCTTGCGCAGGGCCCGGCGGCAGGGGGATGCGGCGACCGCTCGAGCAGGTCGCTGGCGAGGGACAAGGCCGGCATCGAAAAACGCTCGTTCATGACCGACGGCCAAGCAAGCGAGGTGCCGGGGATCGATCAGGCGGCAGACCGGCAGCGCGCTTCGGCACGCTCATTGCGTCGGTTCTGCCTGAGGAGGAAAGCCCGATGGCTATCGACTGGCAACAGATGTTCGCGCTCAGCGTCTCGCCCCTGGAACTGATCATTCGCGGTTCGCTGATCTACTGCTTCCTGTTCCTCATTTTTCGCGTCATTCTTCGCCGCGACGTCGGGGCGATCGGCATCGCCGATGTCGTCGTGCTGGTACTGATCGCTGACGCGGCATCGAACGCGATGTCGGGGGAGTACAAGTCGATTACCGACGGGGTCATCCTGGTATCCACCATCGTTGCCTGGAACGTCCTGCTCGACTGGCTCTCGTTCCGCTCTCCCCGCTTGCGGGCGTGGATCCAGTCGTCGGAGATCTGCCTCATCCGCGATGGGCGCGTGCTGCATCGCAATCTGCGGCGCGAGTTCATGACCGAGGACGACCTGCGGGCCAAGCTGCGTGAATACGGCATCACCGATTTCAACGAGGTGCGCGCGGCGTTCATGGAGAGCGACGGTGTCGTCAGCGTCATCAAACGCCACCCCGACGGCGACCAGGACCCTCCCAAAAGCGGCAGCACGAACAAGATCAAATAGTCGCCCGAGGATCCCCGGATGCTCCCCCTAGCAATCCGGTAAATTCTTCACTTTGCGCCCGCGCCATCGCCGGCTGCCGCCGGAAAATGCGGCGGCCGGTGGCAGGCGATGGCGTGCCAGGCCAGGAACGTATCTTGCTCGATGTCGCTTGTGGGCTCCGGCCAGGCGGTCTGGTCGTCGGGCGCCGCAGCGTGAAAGTCCGTGCGCCCTGGCGCGCGGCACGAGGTCGGGAGCTGCCCCATGCCGCACCAGATCGCCGGTATCAGACCGGGGTTTCCAGGATGAAGATGCCGACCGACTGGGCGCTGCTCGAAGGGCGATCGCCACTGCGGGTGTCGGTGGTGGTACCGAGCGCCGGCCGGCCGGCGCTGCTCGATCGCTGCCTGGCGGCGCTGGTGCGCCAGAGCATCGACCTCACCAGCTTCGAGATCATCGTCGTCGATGACGCGCCGAGCGCTGAGACGCGCGCCGTGGTCATGCGCTGGGTCCGCCGCATGCTCGGCTACGGGCTCCTGATCGGCTATGTCGCTTCGTTCGGCCCGCACGGGCCGGCGGCGGCGCGCAATCGCGGCTGGCGATCGGCCGCCGCAGCGCTGATCGCCTTCACCGACGACGACACGGTGCCGGGTACGCAATGGCTGGAGAAGGCCTTGCAGGCGTTCGCCGACCCCACCCTAGACGCCGCCTGGGGACGCATCGTGATGCCCTTGCCGGCCGAAGTGACCGAGTACGAACTCGACGCGCAGGGCCTCGAACGGGCCGAGTTTGCCACTGCCAACTGCTTCTGCCGCAAGCGCTGGCTGGAGAGGATCGGCGGTTTCGACGAGCGCTTCGAGCTCGCCTCTCGAGAAGACGCCGATCTCTATTTCCGGCTGCTCGGCGCGCGGGCGCGGGTGGTTCCCCTGCCCGCGGCACTGGTGTTGCAGCCGCTGCAAGCGGCTCCCTGGGGAAACTGTCTTCGCCAGCAGCGCAAGGTGATGTTCGACGCCCTGCTGTACAAGAAACATCCCCTGCTCTACCGGCAGAAAATCCGCTCGACGCCGCGCTGGGACTACTACCTGATGGTCATCATGCTGGTCACGGCGCTGCTTGGCGCCGGCTTCGGCCAGCCGCTACCGGCGTTCGCCGCGGGCGGCGCATGGCTCGCGCTGACGGCGCTTTTCTGCCGGCAACGGCTGCGCCATACCTCGAAGTCGCCGCGCCATGTCGCCGAGATGATCGTCACCTCGGCGCTGATCCCCCCGCTCGCCGTCTTCTGGCGCGCCATCGGCGCGCTGCGTTTCCGGGTGCGTTTCGCATGAACACGGCAGGCGGCGTGCGCCGATGCACGCAGCAGAGGGTCATGTCGAGCCCGTATCTGCTGCGTGAGGCGCGGCGAATCGCCGTCCTGCGCGCCTTGAGGCTCGGCGATCTGCTCTGTGCCGTGCCCGCCCTGCGCGCTCTGCGCACCGCCGCGCCGCACGCGAAGATCACCCTCATCGGCCTGCCGTGGGCACACGAGCTGGTCTCGCGCTTCGCCCAGTACCTCGACGATTTCCTCGCCCTGCCGGCCTGTTCGGGTCTGCCCGAGACCGCTGGGCAGAGCGCCGAGGGCGATGATGACGAGAGGGGCGAGGATGGCGAGGGGATGGCCGGCTTTCTCGAACTGGCGCGCGCGCGCCAGTTCGATCTCGCGATCCAGCTGCACGACAGTGGTCGGGTCAGCAACCCCCTGATCCTCGCCCTCGCTGCCCGGCGGGCGGCCGGCTACTACGTCGCCGGTCAACCCTGTCCCGACAGCCAGTCTTTTCTCCCCTGGTGCAACGATGAGCGCGAGGTGCTGCGCTGCCTGCGGCTGGTGACCCACCTCGGCGCGCCGGCGGTCGATCGCCGGCTCGAGTTTCCGCTGCACCCGGGCGACCGACTGGCACTGCAGGCGCTGCCCGGCGTGCAGCGTCTGCAGGCGCGCCGCTATGTCTGCGTGCATCCCGGCGCGCACTTCGCTTCACGGCGCTGGCCGGCGCCGCGCTTTGCCGCCACCGCCGATGCGCTGGCGGCACGCGGCTACGAGATCGTCCTCACCGGTAGCGCCGGTGAGCGCGCGGTGATTGAAGAGGTCGCCGCCGGCATGCGTCATCCGGCGATCGACCTCGCCGGTGCGACCCGCCTCGGGGCGCTCGCGCAGCTGCTGCAGAGCGCGCAGCTGCTGGTTGCCAACGACACCGGGGTGGCCCACCTCGCGATCGCCGTCGGCACGCCGAGCGTCATCGTTTCGAGTGGTGGCGATGCGCAGCGCTGGGCGCCGGTGAATGCCATCCGCCACCGGATGCTGCATTACACGACGCCGTGCCGGCCCTGTCTGCACGCGCAATGCCCGATCGTCGGACATCCCTGCGCGCACGGGGTCGAGGTGCAGGGCGTGTTGAATGCCGCCACTCCTTTGCTCGCCCGGCAGCGCGCCGCATAGCCGGCGAATGATCTGCCTCGGGGAGAGCCGCATGAGACGACTCAGAATCCTCACCTGGCATACGCATGGCAACTGCCTCTACTACTCGGCGGGCTCAGCCATTGACGATTTCGCCGCCGTTCGGGTGCAACACCTGTCCGGTGATGTAGGCGCTGTCATGGCTCGCGAGAAAGACGTAACAGGGCGCAATCTCGTCGGGCTGGGCGGCGCGCCCGAGGGGCGCATGACCACCGAACTTCTCCACCGCTGCCGCCGGGAAAGAGGCCGGAATCAGCGGCGTCCACACCGGTCCCGGTGCCACGGCGTTCACTCGGATGCCGCGCTCGAGGCCGACCCGGGAGAGCGAGCGGGTAAAGGAGACGATGGCGCCCTTGGTCGCCGAGTAGTCGAGCAGGCGCTCGCTGCCGCGGTAGGCGGTGACCGACGTGGTGTTGATGATCGACGCGCCGTCGCCCAGATGCGGCAAAGCGGCCTTCGCGAGATAGAACATCGCGAAAACGTTGGTGCGGAAGGTCCGTTCGATCTGTTCGGCGGAGATCTGGGTGAAGTCTTCCTGCGGATACTGCTCGGCGGCGTTGTTCACCAGCACGTCGAGGCGGCCGAAGCGGGCGAGGGTTTCCTCGACCGCCCGCCGGCAGGTCGCCTCGTCGCCGATGTCGCCGGGCAGCAGCAGGCAACCGGCGCCGGTCTCCTCGACCAGACGTTGCGTCTCTGCGGCGTCTTCATGCTCGTTCAGATAGCCGATCGCCACCGCCGCGCCTTCCTTGGCGAACGCCACCGCGACCGCCCGCCCGATGCCGCTGTCGCCACCGGTGATCAGCGCCACCCGGTCCTGCAGCTTGCCCGAGCCCCGATAATCGGCCATCCGGCTCTGCGGCGGCGGCTGCATCTGCGTCTCGCGGCCCGGCTGCTGTTCCTGATGTTGCGGGGGAAAGGTCTGTTCCTGCATGCTGCTCTCCTTCGATGGTCAGGCAAATCACCGCTCAAGCAAGCCGCATGCCGATCAGCCCGCCGCCCGCGGCAGACGGACGACGAACTCGGCGCCGCGATCGACGCCTTCGCTGCGCGCACTCGCCCGTCCGCCATGCAGACCGATCAGATGGCGAACGAAGGCGAGCCCGATCCCCAGCCCGCCTTCACTGCGCGCCAGCGAATGATCCGACTGGCTGAAGGCATCGAAGACATGCGGCAGGAATTCCGGAGCGATCCCCCGCCCTTCGTCACTGACGACGATGACGACCTCCTGCGCTTCGAGCGCAGCGCGCAGCCGCACGCGGCCGCCGGGCCGGGAGTATTTCACCGCGTTGTCGATCAGTTTCGCGATCGCCTGTGTCAGCTTCGCCTGATCGCCCTCGACCGGCAGCGCAGAGAGCGGCAGTGACGCTTCGAAGCGGCAGTTGCGCTCGTCGATCAGGGGCCGGCAGACGGCAACCGCCTGCTCGATGACCACCCCCAGATCGAGCGGGACGCGGCAGAGCAAGACCTCCTCGTGCATCAGCCGCGACACTTCGAGCAGGTCATCGACCAGGTGGGCGAGGCGGGCGACCTGGCGATCGAGGATGTCGTGGGCGAGTGTCACGCGCCCGTCGCCGGGCGCGCTGAGCTGGCGCAGCAGGGCAACGACGGCAGGAATCGGCGCCAGCGGATTGCGCAGTTCATGCGCGAGCAGCGCGATGAACGCGGTCTTTTCCTGATCGACCCGCCGCAGGTCGTCGGCGCGCTGACGTAGTTCGTCCTCCATGCGGCGACGCCCCACGATCTCTCGCGCCATCACGCTGCAGACCGGCTGCTGCGGCGTGCCGGTCTCGGCAAGCGAGATCTGCAGTGCGATGGGGCTGCCGTTGCGGCGCCTGCCGATGGCCCCGAAACGCCGCAGCAGCGGCGTGCTGCACCCCTGCGGCGGGGCCTTGTCGAGCAGGCCGGGGATGAAGGTTTCGAGCGGCTCGCCGGTCGCTTCGGCGGCGGCGTAACCGAACATTTCCTCGGCTGCCCGGTTGAACAGCGAGACGCGCCGGTCGGTGTCCTCGGTGCTGATGATCGCGTCCATCGAGGCGCTGACAATTCCCGCGAGACGTGCCTGCAGCGTTTCGTCGAAGGCGCCCTCGCTCACCGGAAAACTCCCGTGCCTGCCGGTCTGCCGCCATCATCCACGGCTGCTGGAAGATGCCGAAGAGGTCCGACGCGTGTAAGGAAAAGTGGTGACATGCCGTCGCTTCCGTCAGACCTCGAAGGCTTTCCTGCAGCGGCCGGGAAAGACCCCTTGTGGCGGCCCGCGGTACCCGGTCCGATGCCCCTGCGGCATCGGCACCAGGACGAAGCAAGAAGAGTACCACTCGTTCGGTGAGCCGCCCGGCGAGCAGGCGAGCGAAGCTTCTCGTGTTCACCGGCGGCATTTTCGGCCTACTGACGCGGACTGCTGTTGGCGTTGTATTCGCGCAGGCGGTTGTAGAGCGTCTTCAGGCTGATGCCGAGGACTTCGGCGGCATGTTCCTTGGACTTCGCGCACTGATTGAGGGTGGCCAGGATCAGGCGGCGTTCGACGTCCTCGATCCGGCTGCCGACGTGCACGCTGAGGAAAGGCTCGCTGTCGGACGGGCGGATACCGAGCTCCGGCAGCGCGTCGGCCTCGATGAGGTCGCCCTCGGCCATGATGAAGGCCCGCTGAACGACGTTGCGCAATTCGCGGATGTTCCCCGGCCAGTGGTAGGCGCGCAGCCTGTTCACGATCTCGGGCGAGAAGCGTTTGCTGGCCGACTCGCTGCGATTCATGTCGTCGAGAAAGTGCTGGGCGAGCAGCTCGAGATCTTCCATGCGTTCGCGCAAGGGCGGCAGATGCAGGGGAAACACCTGCAGGCGGTAGAGCAGGTCTTCGCGCAGTTTGCCCTGCTTCACCGCCTCGCTCGGCGAGCGGTTGGTGGCGGCGATCACCCGCACATCGGTCTCGATCTGCTCGTTCGAGCCGATGCGCATGAAGACGCCGGTCTCGAGTACCCGCAGCAGCTTGACCTGCAGGTCGAGCGGCATCTCGGTCACCTCGTCGAGCAATATCGTGCCGCCATGGCCGCGTTCGAAGTAACCGATATGCTGGCGATTGGCGCCGGTGAAACTGCCCTTTTCGTGGCCGAAGATCTCGCTTTCGATCAACTGCGGCGAAATCGCGCCGCAGTTGATCGGCAGGAAAAGCTGCTTGCGCCGGCGCGACAACTCATGGATCGTCTGCGCAGCGACTTCCTTGCCGGTTCCGCTTTCACCGGTGAGGAAGACGGTCGCCGCGGTCGGCGCGACCCGCCCGATCTGGTTATAGACGTGCTGCATCGCCGGCGAAACGCCGATTACCCGCCCGAAGCGCCCGAGCGTGCGCAATTCCCCGCGCAGGTTGACGATCTCGGCCTTGAGGTCGACCGGCCGCGCGATGCGCGACAGGATCTGTTCGAGCTGAGTGAGGTTGATCGGTTTGGTCAGATAGTCCACGGCCCCGAGGCGCAACGCCTCGATCGAACTCTCGAGGGTAGCGTAGCCGGTGATCAGGATCATTTCGGTGTGGGTGCCGGATTCGAGCTGCTCGAACAATTCCATGCCGTTGCCGTCGGGCAGGATCAGATCGAGCAAGATGACATCCGGCTGGCGGATGGCGATCTGACGGCGTGCTGCAAAGAGCGAACCGGCCGTCGCGACCGTGAAGCCGTGCCCGACCACCACTTCGGCGAGGCTCGACTGGCTCTGCTCATCGTCGTCGACTACGAGTACATGCGGCATGGCGGCACCTATTGAGGAGACGCGAACGAAAAAATGCACGCAGGAACAAAACCCACTGGCGCACCGGGCTGAAGCGATGGGGGGTTAACACGCCGTGCCATCGCGTGATGCAGGAATGGGCGTGATACAGGAATGGTACGGACTGCGCCGGAATCGACAAATACCCGGTCGGCGGTATTCTGCCTACCCGTTTACCGGTAAGCGGCCGCACTCCGCCGGCGACCGGCGTGCGGCGCTCGGCGCGGCAGGGTCACCGAGAGGTCGCGCAAACCGCGGCGGCAGTCGATGGATTCGTCAGTTGCCGGCTTTTTGCCGATCGCCCGCGCTGCCGGGGCCGGCAGCGCGGGCGAAAAGCGGCAGCGTCAGGGAAGACCGGTGCGCGCGGCCAGCGTCGCACCGGTCAGCGGCCGCTCAGACGCCCGAACGGTTCTGCCAGTACGGCTGGGTGTGATAATACGAGTGGATCTCGGTCGCCCAGCGCTCATCGGCCATCGACGGCCAGTGGTCCTTGTCGAAGCCGGGCGCGTTGCTCAGGGTTTCCTTGTCGATGTCGAGGATGAAGCACTTGCGGTCGGCATCGAGCGTCAGCGCATTCCAGGGAATGGCGAACAGCTTCTTGCCGATCCCGAGGAAGCCGCTGGAGGCCAGCACGGCATAGGCAATACGGCCACTGCGCACGTCGATCATGATGTCCTTGATCTCGCCCAGGTCGTCGCCCTGCGAATTGACCACGTCGTCGCCTTCGAGCGTATCGGCGGCCATCACCCGCGGTCCGGGGCCTTCGCCCAGCGCGGCTTCGTCGCCGCCGACGATCCGCGCACCGCCCTCGCTGCTGGCCGTCGTGCCGGTGATCGGGTCATCCTGCGTCGGCGAACTCATGCCATAGTCGGACGTGCCCATCACGACCCGGCCCTGATCGAGATCGTTGCTCGTCCCCGAAATGCTGCTCTGCGAAGCGGTGGGCTGGCTGGCCTGCGATTCGCCGTATTTCTGCTCATTCATGGTTACTGTCTCCGTCATGTTGAGGTCACGCGCCAGAGGCGCATCCGTCACGCAATGCTGCTGCTGACTTCAAACGCGGCAGCAATCCGCGTGCCGGCCAACGGCCAGGGGGCGAAACGCCGACACGGATGAGCGCCGATCAGGCCACCGGCGACTCGTCGGTCAACAATTCGGCCACCACTTTCAGCGCCTCGACCTGCTGCGCCAGGACCTTGACGATGACCGTGATCGGCATGCTCAGCAGGAGACCCCAGACGCCCCACAGCCAGGCCCAGAAGAAAAGCGAAACGAACAGTGCGGTGACGTTGATGCTGGCGATCCTGCCGGTCATCCAGGGAATGACGAAAATCCCGACGACGGTATTGATGGTGCCGGAAATCCCGGCCAGCAGCAGGCCGGTCGACAAGGCGTCGAACTGGATGAAACCGGCGATGCCGATCACCGTCGCCGTCAGGCCGGGACCGAGGTAGGGAATGATGCGCAACAGCCCCGCTGCCACGGCCCAGGCGCTGGCGTTCTCGAGGCCGATCCAGCGCAGCGCGATCCAGGTGAGCACAGCGGTCAGCACGTTGGTCGCGAGCAGCGTGAACATGTAGCGCTGAATCGACTGATGGATGTCGTCGAGGATGCGGAGCGTGATCTTTCGCCGGGCGAGAGTCGGTCCGGCGAGGCGGACCAGCTTGCGCCTGTAGGTCGTGCCGGCGAGCAGCAGAAAAAACGTCAGGCAAAGCACCATGAAAGCGTGGCCGACGAGTCGCGCGGCGCCCATCGATCCGCTCCAGAGAAAATCGTCGAGGCGGAAAACCGGCGCCTCGATGACCACCCGGGTCGCCGGCGGCCGCGGCGTCGCCGCGGCGTCCGCGACCTGGCGGGTCGCTTTGCGAAGCTCGTTGGCGACGCTTTGCACTTTCTGCATTGTGCTTGCCTGTTCCTTGCCGAAAGCGGTCAACTCGCGTGCGAGCTTGCTCGCCGCCAGCGGCAGCTGGTCGACGATGCTCTGAATCTGTCCGGCCAGGAGGGCCGTCCCGAGAACCACCCCGGCCACGGCGCTGAGCATGACGAGCGAAGCGCCGGCGACGCGCGGCAGGCGAATCCGGGTGAGCCCGACGACGAGCGGATTGAGCGTGTAGGCGAAAAGGATGCCGAGCAGGAGGGAAATGAAAAAGCTCTGTGCCCAGTCGAGCGCGAAGACGACGGCGACCATCGTCAGGATGATCAAGGCCGGCCCGGGCTGGCCTTCGGCGGCGGGGCTGGCCGCCAGGGCGGCACTGGCTTCGCCGCTGGCGACCGGGGGAAGCCCTGCCGGCGCTTGCGCTTCAGGGATTGCGGGCGGTGTCATCGGGCGAGAAATGCGGTGCTTCGGGCCGGACGGCGAAATGACTTTCGGCACCGGTCAGCAGGCGTTTCCGGAGACAGACGGGCGCCGGCAGAAGCGGCGACCCGTGCCTATTTCTTGCTGCCGGTCTGTTCTGCCAACGCATGGATCTTGTGCTGATGGTCTTTCAGCGTCGGCAGCGTCTTCTCGGCAAACCGCTTCAGGTCGTCATTGCCGGCCTTGGCGACATACTTCTCGAATTTTTTCACGGTCTGGTCGTGATCCTTGACCTGCGACTCCACGTACTTGTGGTCGAAGTCGGTGCCGCTTTCCTTGCTCAATTTGTCGATCTCGCGCTTGTGTCTGGAGTCCACTGCGGTGGGCAGCGAAATGCCGTGAGCGCTTGCGATCTGCTTCAGTTCCGCGTTGGCCGCCGAATGCTCATTGACCATCTGCTGCGCAAATGCACGCACTTCGGCGGATTGTGCTTTCTGGGCAGCCAGCCGGCCGAGCTCGACCTCGGCCAGGCCACCCTCTGCCGCCTCGACAAGGAACTGCCGATCCGGCCTGTCCAGGGTGGCCGACCTGCGGCTGGCATCGGCGCTTGCGGGGCTCGCCTGTTCGGTCGGCGTTGCCACCGGCGCATTGCCCTGCTGCGCCGTGACCCCCTGCGTCACAAGGAGCAGGGCGGCCGAGAAAAAAGGGAGGACAAGAGAGGTGGATTTCATGAGCGTTTCTCCAGATGAAGTGAAGGTCAGGCGTCGAGGCAGGATTTACTTCCCATCCGGTACAAATGACTTGCCGGATTGCCGGTCGGCGAGGTAACCGCCGGCCATCAGTCCGACCGCGAAGAGAACATAGACGACGGTCAGGCTGGCGGGCGACAGGCGTTGCTGAAAACCCGGCGTCAGGCGTTGCGGGACCAGCGCGAGATCAACCACTGCCGCCACCGCTGTGGTCACCGTGGCATTGCGCAGCCGCTGCGGAAACGCGTGCCGGTCGTCACTCGGGAGCCTGGCCTGGACGAGGGCCCAGAAGCCGGACGAGAGGTGATGAATGAGCACGCCGCAGGCCGTGTAGCGCAGGCTGGCGCCATCCTGCCGCAGTGCCTGCTTGCCCCACAGCCAGTGACTCGGCGCATTGAGTGTCGCCCAGAGGGTGCCGTTTTCGCGCCGACCGAAGAAGGCGAGACCGGCCATCGAGGTCAGGCTGGCAAGGCTGCCGACGATGACGGCTTTCTTGAATGCTTGCTTCCAGGTTTTCATACGCACCTCGGGCAGAGGAAGAACGGTACTTGCTTGCGGAAAAGTTCACCGCCGCCCCAGGGCAGGGCAATTTCCGTTCCCTCCCCGGTCGGGCGGCGATCGGAGAAGGCCATGCGCATCCTGATTACCGGCGCCAGCGGTTTCATCGGCAGTCGACTGGCGCACGCCCTCGCCGGACACGGGCACGACCTCGTCTGCGCCCTGCGTGACCCCCGTCAGGCTGCTGCCCAGTCGCTGCCCGGCCGCGTGCTGCAGGCGGATCTGGCCCGCGCGCTCGATGCGGCCGACTGGCAGGCGCAGCTGCGTGGCGTCGAGCTTGTGGTGAACGCCGTCGGTATCCTGCGCGAGACCGCCGGCCAGCGCTTCGCGACCCTGCACACGGCCGGGCCTTGCGCCCTCTTCGCCGCCTGTGCGGCCAGCGGGGTCCGCCGGGTGGTGCAGATTTCGGCGCTCGGCGCCGATGCCGGCGCCCGCAGCCCTTACCATGCGAGCAAGAAGGCGGCCGACGACTTCCTGCTGCAGCTGCCGCTCGCGGCGGTGGTGGTGCAACCGTCGCTGGTCTATGGGCCGGGCGGCGCCAGCGCCCACCTGTTCACCGGGCTTGCCAGCCTGCCGCTGATCCCTTTGCCCGGCCGGGGAGCGCAGCAGCTGCAGCCGATCCACATCGACGACCTGGTGCCGGCGATCGTCGCCCTGATCGAGGGAGCCGGCGCGGGCGACGAATTCGTCGGCCAACGGGTGCCGCTGGTCGGCCCGCAGCCGCTGTCGCTGCGCCAGCTGCTCACCGCTCTGCGCACGGCGATGGCACTCGGGCCGGCGCGCTTCATGCCGGTGCCGTTGGCGCTGGTGCGATTCGGCGCGGTCCTCGGCAGCCGGCTGCCGGGCGCGCTGCTCGACCCGGAGACGCTGGCCATGCTGGAACGTGGCAATACCGCTTCGGCCGCCGCCACCTGCCGGCTGCTCGGGCATTCGCCGCGCCCGGCAAGCGCTTTCATTGCCCCGTCAGAGGCCGGGGAAAGCCGTTCACGAGCGTTGCTGGCCTGGCTGCTGCCGGTGCTGCGCGGCAGCGTGGCGGCGGTCTGGATAATCACCGGAATCGTCTCGCTGGGTCTCTATCCGGTCGCCGACAGCCATGCCCTGCTCGTCCGCGTCGGCGTCAGCCCCGCTCTCGCGCCGCTCATTCGCCAGGGCGCCGCCCTGCTCGATCTGCTGCTCGGTGTCGGCACGCTGGTCTTGCGCCGCCGACGCTGGCTGTGGTGGGCGCAGATCGCCCTGATCGTCGTCTACACCCTGATCATCACGATTCGTCTGCCCGAATTCTGGCTGCACCCCTTCGGGCCGATGCTCAAGAATCTGCCGCTACTCGCCGTGCTCGGGTTGCTGCTCGCTTTCGAGAAACGCTAGATGGAATACGAACTGGTCAAATGGCTGCACATCGTGTCATCGACGCTGCTCTTCGGCACCGGCATCGGCTCGGCCTATTACCTGCTTTTCGTCAGCCTCGACGGCGACCCGCGGGTGGTGGCGGTGGTCGCCCGTTACGTCGTTCGCGCCGATTGGTGCTTCACCGCAACGACGATCGTCTTGCAGCCGCTGAGTGGCTTCTACCTCATCCATCTGGCGGCTTACCCGATCGACAGCCGCTGGCTTGCCGGATCGTTGCTGCTCTACGTCCTGGCCGTGAGCTGCTGGCTGCCGGTGGTCGGCATGCAGATGAAGATGCGCGACCTTGCGCAGCAGGCGGTGGCGCACGAGCAGCCGCTGCCGAAGGTCTACTGGCACTATCTGGCGTACTGGACCGTTCTGGGCAGCATCGCTTTTTTTGCCTTCATGGCGATTTTCGGGCTGATGGTCATCAAGCCGGTGTAAGTCGGCAGATGCGACAGGCTTGGCGCGACCGCGCAGCACGACCCGCTTCGCGCCAGGCCCTTGCCGCGCTCAGGAACTGGCAAGGCCGCGCTGCAGCGCCTGGAGGGCCTTGCGTTCGTCGTTGATTTCGTCGGCAGTGCGTACTCCCAGCCGTCGAAAAACCGGCAGCGGCGGGCACCAGCCCTGCAACGCGTGCTGCAGCAGAAAGCCTGCCACCCCGGACGAAAGCCACAGCCATTTGCGGTTGCGCGTCACCCCGAGGAAAGTGCCGAGGAGGATCAACGACGAGGCGCCGGTCTCGAGGCAGCGTTCGATGTCCCATTCGCGATCGAGCGCCCGCAAGCGGTCCTCGATCGCCGGTGCACCCTGCTCGGCGAGACGACACACCCGCGCGGCGGTCCCGCACCGGATCCGCTGGTTGATGTCGGGATCGGTGTGGGCGGTGACCCGGGTCGCGGTCGAGGTCAATAAAGCCATGGCAGTTCCTTTCCAGAGGATGAAAGAGGCGTCAGCGAGGCAGCGACCTGGCTTTGCCCGCGTGCGCCAGCTGCGCCTGCCAGACCAGCCCGCCGCCGATGCCGATCAGCAGCAGGCCGGAGAGCAGAAAGGCGAGGTCGGCGGGAAACGGATTGGCCGCCGCATCGACGACATGGTGGAGAACGAGCAGATGGTGGTTGATGACCCCCTCGACGAGGTTGAAGGTTCCCCAGCCGATCAGAGAGAAGCCGCACAGGGCGCGCCCCGACCAGACGACGCTCGCGTTGCGGCCGGCGCGAAAGAGCAGCAGCACGCCGAGAACGGTCATCCCCCAGACGCCGGCGTGAAAGATGCCGTCCCAGAACATGTTCACCTTGAGGTCCACCACATTGTTCGTCGGCAGGATCGCTGACAGCATGTTGTGCAGCTGCAGGATCTGGTGCAAGACAATCCCGTCGACGAAACCGCCGAGCCCGGCACCGAGCAGCAGCCCGGCGGCAGCGAGGGGTCGCCAGCGCTGCCGGGACACGGCTTCAGTCATGGGGTTCTCCCGGCTCGCCGTGCACCGCGAGCGCGAGGGCGAGGAGCAGGAGAATCGGCGGCGCCAGCAGGGCGAGCTGCTGCCAGAAACCGTCGTGCAGGATTTGCCAGACAACCAGCGGCCGGCACGGTGTGCAGGCGTGTGCGGGGGCGCCGAGGAACAGGAGGGCGCCCGCTTCGGCGAGACGGAACCGGCTTGCGCGAGCGGGCGGGAAGCGGAACATCTCTCAGACCGCCGGGGGATCTTCCTCGCGCTCGAAGTGGCGGTGTCGGGCGAGCGCCGCGATGAACGCTTCGATGGCCTCGGCAAGCGCCGCCGGATCGTCGTTCACGATGACGCCCGCCGGCGTCTTTCCGGTCTGGCTGGAAAGCGTCAGACCGAGCGCCTGCCGGAGGGTATCGACCTGCCCGATGACCAGCAAGGGTTTGCAGTGGCGAAACTGGTCGCGGATGAACTCCAGCACCTGACCGCTGCCGATCGCCTGCCCCGCTGCCAGGGGGTGGCCGAAGATTACGGCTGCATCCCAGAGGACGGAAGGCATCGCTTCGAGGGTCGTCTCGACCTCGATCAGTTCACCGTTCGCGGCCGCCAGTTGGCCGAGACGCAGGCTGAGCACGCGCGGCGCGACGCCGACCTTGACCAGGGCGCTCTGCGTGGCCCGCAGCATCCCGCCATCGACGCCAGCGACGGCGAGCAGGGCGACCCGGCGGCCGCGCAGCGCGCCGTCGCCGGGTCGCGCGAAAAGTGACAGCGCAGCCGACGTGCTGACCTCGCTCTCGCCAGCAAAGCGGACCAGGGGCGGCTGCGAAGCCGGCAGTTCGATGCCGATGCCGCCGGCGACGGCAGCGGCCAGCGCCTCATCGACGTTGCGCAGGAGCGAGACGACGCGCTCGCGAACGGCGGCCACCGTACAGCGCGACAGCTCGAAGCGGAAGGCCGCGATCAGGTGCCGTTGCTCGACCGGCGACTGGCTGCGGTAGAAGAGCGTCGCCTGGGAAAAGTGGTCGGCAAACTTTTCCGGTTTGCCACGCACCTTGCTGTCGTTCATGGTTTCCCGGACCGACATGAAACCGGCCGGGCCGGCCTGGAAAGGACAACCGCCGGCGAGCGAGTTCGGCTCGTAGCTGACGCGGCCGCGCGCGATCGCCTGCCGGTGCATCCCGTCGCGCTGGTTGTTATGGACCTCGGCGAGCGGCGAGTTGATCGGAAGCTCGTGGAAATTGGGGCCGCCCAAACGGGAAAGCTGGGTGTCCAGGTAGCTGTGGATGCGGCCCTGGAGCAAGGGATCATTGCTGAAGTCGATTCCGGGAACCACGTGCGCGACGCAAAACGCGACCTGCTCGGTCTCGGCGAAGAAATTGTCCGGGTTACGGTCGAGGACCAGGCGGCCCACCTTGCGCAGCGGCGCCAGTTCCTCGGGGACCAGCTTGGTCGGATCGAGGACGTCGAAGGGGAAATGTTCGGCCTGTTCTTCGCTGAAGGTCTGCAAGGCCAGCTCATATTCGGGGTAGATGCCCGCTTCGATGGCCTCCCAGAGATCGCGGCGGTGAAAATCCGGATCGGCGCCGGCGATCTTGACCGCTTCATCCCAGCACAGCGAATGCGTGCCGGCGACCGGCAGCCAGTGGAACTTGACGAACACCGATTGCCCCGCTGCATTGACCAGACGATAGGTATTGACGCCGAAGCCCTGCATCGTCCGGTAACTGCGCGGAATGCCGCGATCGCTCATCACCCACAGGGTATGGTGGATCGACTCGGGCATCAGCGAAATGAAGTCCCAGAAGGTGTCGTGCGCACTGCTCGCCTGCGGCATCTGGTGATGCGGTTCGGGCTTGACCGCGTGCACCACGTCGGGAAACTTCATCGCGTCCTGGATGAAGAAGACCGGGATGTTGTTGCCGACCAGATCCCAGTTGCCGTCGCGCGTATAGAACTTGACCGCGAAGCCGCGCGTGTCGCGGACGGTGTCGGCCGATCCGCGCTCGCCGGCGACGGTCGAGAAACGCACGAAAACCGGCGTCTGTTTGCCGGCTTCCGAGAAAAGATCGGCCCGGGTCAGCGCGGTGAGCGCCTGATGGCATTCGAAATAGCCATGCGCGCCGGAACCGCGCGCATGGACGACGCGCTCGGGAATCCGTTCGTGGTCGAAGTGGGTGATCTTCTCGCGCAGGATGAAGTCTTCGAGCAGGGTCGGCCCGCGCAGGCCGGCCTTCAGCGAGTTCTGGTTGTCGGCCACCGGCACCCCCTGGTTGGTGGTGATCGCGCGGCCGGCCGAATCGACGCGCACGCGGTCAAGACTGCCCTGGTTGTGGTTGGTGGCGCAGGGCGGCATCCCCTCGCCGACCTTGTCCGAGACCACCTCCTCCTGGACGGTGCTGGCGGTCACCACGTCGTCCGCCGGCACGATCGCCTGTCCGGTCGGCGGCTCGCCGTCACCGAACTCGCCGGGCTTGGCGAGGTTGGACGGCATCGCCGCAGCCAGCCTCTGGCTTCCCAGCTTCTGGGTCAGCAACTGCGCGAGCGAAGGGTCGTCAGGCAACAGCACGCCCTCCTCGCGGGGAGCGTGCGCCGGACCGGAGACCGTGCTCGTCAGTGACCCCAGGAGATCGGCCAGCAGGGGTTCCTCGGGCAGTTCTGCCGAAGTCCGTGTAATTTTTTCAGGCACGGTTTTACCGCTGAGGTCCGGGCTGCTCGATCGGGATGGCTTTCTGGACATGGTATCCTCGCAGGAAATGACTGGATCTGCCGCGCGGCAGAAGGAATGAACAAGCGCCCAGGCGGCGCGCCACTGGAACGGAATCTGCTGTGGTTTCGGCAGAGCATCCTGATCCCGCCTGCCGGGTTCTTTTGAGGAGAGCCATCATGACCCATACCTGCAGCAGCCAGACTGATCTCCAGGAACTGATCGGCAGCGAAGTCTGGGAAGGACAACAGCTCCTCTTCCACGACGGCCCGCTGGTGCAGGCGATGAGAGAAGGGGACGAACTGATCCTTGAAAACAGCCGCGCCCTCTCCGTCTTCACGATTGCCAAGCTGGCCTTCATGCGTGACAGCCTGTTCATCGATGACACGTCCGAGCTGATCCAGCCGCACGCCGGTTTTCGCGTCACCCTGAAGTAGTTTCACCGCCACGGCGTTCTGGTGTCGAGGAAGCGATCCACCTTTTCCGGCAGCAGCTCCAGCAGCACCTCGTGGCGCGCCGCGAACCAGGCGCCGGCGACGCCATCGGCCTTGCCGACCCGCGTGAGCAAGGCTGCCGCTCCCTGCAGGTCATTCAGTTCACCGAGCGCGTCCTGCAGCGCGGTGAGCTTTTGGTGGTAAGGCTTCAAACGCCGCGCCGGCAGGAAGCGAGCGAAGAACTCCAGCGCGTAGCGCAGTTTCTTGAAAGCGATGCGCATTTGATGACGCTGGCCGGCATCGAGTTCTCTCACCCGTGCCGCGAGGGCGGTGGCACGCCTGGCCTGACGTTTGAGACGACGCCGCGCGAAGTTCTTGAGGTCGCCCGCAGCCGGGACGTCGGGCGCCTTGTCGGGGGAGTCGACGAAGGGGGGCGCGAAGAGCGCCGCGCTGAAATCGAGCATCAGGCTGGCGTGGGCATCGTCCCTGATCACCGCGCGCAGCGTTTGCCGGCAGAGCGCCCGCTGATGCTCGCTGGCCCGGCTCAGCAACTGGATTTCGGCCTGTCCGGGAAGGGCAGCCGCCAGCGGCGGCAGCATCTGCGTGGCAAAAACATCCCAGTCGCGGGCTTTTCCCAGTTGCCGGCCGAGATCGCGCCAGATCGGCTGCCAGTGCTCGAGGAAGCTCGCCGGCAGCGCCGGCTTGAACAGCTGCAGCCCCGCGCGCAACCGGCGAAGAGCCACCCGCATCTGATGGAGGTACTCCGCATCGTCACTCTCCAGCAGCCTTTCCTGATTCTGCTGAAGCTGTTGCAGGCAAACCTGCGCCACGCAGACGAAGGCCTGGGCAATTGACTGGTCGGGGTCGAGCGCCGGCAGCGTGGCCTTGACCGGCGGCAGCGGCTTGTCGAGCCACAGCGCATAACCCCGCTCGTCCTTGGTCGTCGCCGCCGGCTGCAGCGGCAGCGTCTGCTGGAGTTCGCGCGCCAGTTCGAAGAGGGCCGCGGGCTCGCCTTGCCTGAGTTCCAGTTCAAGTTCACAAATCTTCGTTCGCCGTCCCTGACTTTCGATCATGCCACGATCGAGCGCCAGCTCGATCGCGGTCCTGGACGAGCCTCCGAACTGCCAGGTGACCCGGCTGTAATCGGTGGTGAAGAGGGGCTTGAGCTGCTGGCGGCAGTTCTTGAGCCGCTGCCGGACGGCTTTGTCATCGATCGCCGAGAAATCGAACTTTCCCTGCTCGATCGGTCCTTCCCACTCCCCGCGGTGGGCGAGACCACCGGCCATCGCATCTCCCGCCTTGACGGTCTGCAGGCAGCGCCTGCCGACCCGGCGCTGGCGAAGGGCGACGTGCGCCTCCTTGAGGGCCAGTTCGGGGGTGTCGAAATAAACATTGCAGAGGTGCTGCTGCCGCCGGCGACCCTGCAGCAGCGGATGCTTGAGCAAGCGCTTGACGGCGCGTGCGGGCACACTCAGCTTGAGTTCGATTTCCTCTACCATCTTTTTTCCCTTCTTCGCCTGCGCGGCGACGAATCGCCGCTTCAGCGCCGCCAGACTCGCTGGCGCCGATCTGGTCGCTGGCGTGGTCTCTGATTGAGTGGCTGGTTTAGTCGTTTTCCCGTCGCTCGTCGCCGCGCCGTTTCGCCGGCGGCGACAGCAGCCGGTCGACCAGCATGCCGGCGATGATGCCCACCAGACCGATCATCGCCAGCGCTTTCCAGGGATTCTCGACGACGTACCCCTGCGTCACTGCGGCGGCCCCTTCGGCCTTGCTGGCGACCAGCGTCCGGGCGTGGTCGATCGAGTGTTTGGCCTTGGCGACGGTCTCCTGCAGTCGGTCCCGCGCCAGCTCCAGCTTGTGTGCCGAATAGTCGGCCGTTGACTTGACGAGGTGTTCTGCCTCGCGGCCGAGCTTGCCGGCCACGGTGACGCCGTCCTGCGGCAGCGAACCATTGCCGGAGGAATGATCGGAATCGGTTTGCATGTCGTGCTCCTTGGTGATGGCGGGCGCTGGCGTGTCATTTACCCGGCGCGAACGGCTACCCCGATCGGCCCCGGTCGGCGTCAGTGCTTACGGCCGCGGCTTGGTCTGGAGATTGTTCTTGACTTCACGAACGCCGTCGACCCGACGTGCCGCTTCCGCCGCCGCCTGAGCCTCTTGCGGGTTGTTGACAAAGCCTGCCAGCGACACGACGCCACGGTAAGTATCGACGTTGATCTTCAGCGCGTCGCCGACCCCGCGGGTCTGGGCCAGCTCGGTCTTGACTTTGGCGGTCAGCGCCGCATCATCAACGGTCTGGCCCGTACTGCGCTGCGTCTGGGTCGGGGCGCACGCCCCGAGAAACGTGGCCAGAACCAGGGTGGCGACAGCAGTGTTGACTCGTTTCATGGCGAATTCCTTTCCTTGTCAATGAATGGGCCGGTAGTCCCGGCCGTCGGGCGCAGCAGCTGCCTGCCCGCGCGGGCTGGACGGCATGCCATCCCGTCCCTCGACTGACAAGCATTGTGCGTGCCAGCCGCATTTTCTGGCGCCCAGCCCTGCGACCCCGCTGGTACGGGCAGGGAATGATCCACAAGGGCGCAGGGGGGGCAACGGGCGGTAAAAACGGGCGGTAAAATTTGCCTGTCCAGCAGCAGCTCTTGCAATCGACGGCATCGATACCGGTAAACCGGTAGCCAAAATACGCACAAGCAAGTATTTATCCGGCATTTTCCGGCCCGTACCATGTGGCACACCGCACAGACCCGCGCCCCTCCCGGTTTGCTGTCGAGGGTCACGCCTTTCCCCGGGCGTCGGCTCTGCCCCGGCGGGAGGGCAGGGTGTGCGGTGCCATGCCTGAACCGACCTGCGGTCCTGCCCGCAGTCCCTGCAGTCTGCATCGCATCCGGCCTCTGCCGGAGAGATCGGCAAACCCCGCTTGCCAGGAGGTGAAGCGAAGATGAAGCAGACGCCGGCGACAAAGTTGGGTCGCGCCTTGCGCCATCGCAGCGAGGAAAATGGCTGCGCCCAGGCGGTGCTGCGTCCACCCGCTGCCGGTGCCGCCGACCGGCAGCGGCTGTTGCACGAGACCCAGGTGCACTGGTTCGAGCTCGAGCGGCAGAACAGCGTCCTGATGGAAGCGCGGGCGCAGGCAGAGGTGGCGCTCGCCCGCTATGCCGATCTCTATGACTTCGCGCCGATCGGCTACCTGACGCTCGATGCGAGCGGTGAAGTCCTGCAGATCAATCTCAAGGGTGCCCGCATCCTGGGACAACCGCGGCATCGGATCACCGGTCGCTGCTTCTCGGGCTTCCTCGCCAGCACCTCGTTACCCACTTTCAACACGCTGCTGGCGCAACTGTTCGCGGACTCGGGCCCGGGGTCGGCGGAGGTGATCCTGAACCTCACCGCCGACCCGCTGCGGGTGCTGCGGGTCGAGGCGAGCGTGGCGGAGGATCGGCAGGCCTGCCGCGTGCTCGTCTCGGACATCACCGAGGACCGCCAGCTGGCTGCCGAACGGGCGCAGCGCCAGGCCCGTCTGAGCGAACTGTCGCACCGCCTGGTGACGCTCCAGGAGGACGAACGGCGCTGTTTGGCAAGGGTCATGCACGAAATCATCGCCCCCAACCTCGCCTCGCTGATGCTTGGCCTGCGCGTCATCGAGGACGAATTGCCGCGCGAGCTCCCGCTGCAGCTGCGAGCGCGGCTGGCGGACATGCAGGCGCTGCTCGAGGACACGGATGCGAGCCTGCAGAAGGTGGGGGCCGACCTGCGGCCGGCGGTGCTCGATTTTGCCGGTCTGGTACCGGCGCTGGGCAGTTACGGCCACCAGTTTTCCCGCCGCACGGGGATCGCCTTTCGCCTCGTCTGCCCGAAAGCCGGCAGCCGGCTGCCGGCCGAGATCGAATCGGTGCTCTTTCGCATCGCTCAGGAAGCGCTGGCCAACTGCGCCAAACACTCCGGCGCAAAGACCCTCACCATCGACCTGGTGCACGACACCCGTCACGTCATCATGACGGTGGCCGACGATGGCCACGGCTTCGATCCCCGCCCCGGGGGGAGCCGCAGCCCTCCCGGTCGAGGACTCCTCTCGATGCGCCAGCGCGCCGAGTTTGTCGGCGCCCAGTGGATACTCGAGTCGCAGCCCGGCAACGGCACCCGGATCATCGTCGAACTCTCGCTCGCGCGGGCGCAACCGGGCCGCCTGGAAGGTCTGGAAGCACAGGCGCAATAGGCCACGCCTAGCCACGCCTAGCCACGCCTGCGCCACCTCCGAACGAGTCAGTGAGCTTTCTCTCCTGCCAGTGATTTCGCCTTCTTCCCCTACCGAGGCTACCGCGATGAAGGGCAGCGTCCCCCTCGAAACTCCCCTGGCCCTGTCAGGCGTCCTGTGCACCAACGACCTGCAGTGGTATCGCGATGCCGTCATCTACGAACTGCACATCAAGGCCTATGCCGACGCCAACGGCGACGGCATAGGTGACCTGCGCGGCCTCACCGAACGGCTGGAGCACGTGCAGTCGCTGGGCGTAAACGCGATCTGGCTGTTGCCCTTCTATCCTTCGCCGCTGCGCGACGACGGCTACGACGTCGCCGACTACGAGGGCGTGCACCCCTCCTATGGCACGCTGGAGGACTTTCGCACCTTCGTCGCCGAAGCGCACCGCCGCGGTCTGCGGGTCATCACCGAACTGGTGATCAACCACAGTTCCGACCAGCACCCCTGGTTCCAGGCGGCGCGGCGCGCAGCGCGCGGTTCACCGCTACGGGATTTCTACGTCTGGAGTGACGACCCCCAACGTTACGCCGGCACGCGCATCATCTTCAGCGACACCGAGAAGTCCAACTGGACCTGGGACGAATGCGCGCAACAGTATTTCTGGCACCGCTTCTTCAGCCATCAGCCGGACCTCAACTT
Organism: Candidatus Accumulibacter jenkinsii; assembly: GCA_036625225.1. Taxonomy (GTDB): domain Bacteria; phylum Pseudomonadota; class Gammaproteobacteria; order Burkholderiales; family Rhodocyclaceae; genus Accumulibacter; species Accumulibacter jenkinsii. Next base: position 127,632 of record JAZKUF010000005.1, read on the forward strand.
CGACAACCCGGCCGTCCTCGAGGCGGTGTTGAAGACCATGGAATTCTGGCTCGAGATCGGCGTCGATGGCTTCCGGCTCGACGCCGTCCCTTACCTGATCGAGCGCGACGGGACCAGCAACGAGAATCTGCGCGAAACACACGACGTGATCAAGGCGATCCGCCGCCGCATCGATCTGCGCTTTCCCGGCCGGCTGCTGCTCGCCGAGGCCAACATGTGGCCCGAGGACGTGCGCGAGTACTTCGGCGACGGTGACGAGTGTCACATGGCCTACCACTTCCCGCTGATGCCGCGCATGTACATGGCGATCGCGCAGGAAGAGCGCTACCCGGTGGTCGAGATCCTGGCGCAGACGCCGGACATCCCGCCCACCTGCCAGTGGGCGATCTTCCTGCGCAACCACGACGAGCTGACGCTCGAGATGGTGACCAGCAAGGAACGCGACTACCTCTACCGGATGTACGCCACCGACCCGCGCACCCGCATCAACCTCGGCATTCGCCGCCGCCTGGCGCCCTTGCTCGAGAACGACCGGGCGCGCATCGAGCTGATGAACAGCCTCCTGCTCTCGATGCCGGGAACGCCGGTGCTCTACTATGGCGACGAGATCGGCATGGGGGACAACATTTTCCTCGGTGACCGCGACGGCGTGCGCACGCCGATGCAGTGGACCAGCGACCGCAACGGCGGCTTCTCGCGCGCCGATCCGCAACGCCTCTACCTGCCGCCGATCCAGGACCCGATCTACGGCTTCGGGGCGGTCAACGTCGAAGCGCAAACGCGCGAGCCGTCGTCGCTGTTGAACTGGACGCGCCGCCTGCTGGCCGTGCGTGCGGGCAGCCGCGCCTTCGGCCGCGGCCGCTTCACGCTGCTGCATCCGGGTAACCGCAAAATCCTCGCCTACCTGCGCGAACATGAAGACGACGTGATCCTCTGCGTCGCCAACATGAGCCGCTCGGCGCAGCCGGTGGAACTGGAACTTTCGGCCTACAGGGGACGGGTGCCGGTCGAGATGCTGGGGCGCAACGCCTTCCCGCCGATCGACGACCTGCCCTACCTCCTGACGCTGCCGGCGCACGGCTTCTTCTGGTTCCGCCTGGCCACCGACGCCTTGCCGCCCGACTGGCACGTCGACCGCCAGCCGGTCGAGGATCTGGCGGTGCTGGTGCTGTTCGACGGCTGGAACAGCTTTTTCCGCCGCCGCGTCGTCCCCTGGCGCATCACCCTGGCCGACCGGACGCTGACGCAGTTCGAAACGCAATTGCTGCCGCGCTTCATGCAGCGCCAGCGCTGGTTCGCCGGCAAGGGCGAGGCGCCCGGTCGGGTCAGCCTCGTCGACCACTCGCTGCTCGAAGCCGATGGCCAGCAATGGCTGCTGACGCTGGTCGATACGCGCGGCACGGCGCCGACGCGCTACTTCGTGCCGCTCGCCATCGCTTTCGAAGAGCACGACGAGGAACGGGCGCGCGCGCTGGCGCCGCACGCCGTCAGCCGCGTCCGCCAGCAGGCGGCGGTCGGCGTGCTGGCCGATGCGATGGGCGACGAGGCCTTCTGTCGGGCCCTGGTGCAGGCCATCGGTACGCGTCATGAGCTGTCTGGCGAGACCGGCAGCATGCGCTTCGTGCCGGCGGCGATCTACCCTGAGGTGGTCGGCGACGCGCTCGCCGGTCCCTTGCCGATGACCCGGTTGACGATCAGCAGCAACTCGATCAACCTGCTCGGCGAACGGCTGTTCCTCAAGGCGTACCGCAACGTGCAGCCGGGGATCAACCCCGAGCTGGAAATGGGCAGCTACCTGACCGACGTCGCCGGCTACCGCAACTGCGTGCCGGTGGCCGGCAGCGTCGAGTACCGCAGTGGCGAGGGCACGGTCTTCGTGCTCGCGCTGCTGCAGACCCAGGTGGCCAACCAGGGCGACGCCTGGAACTTCGTCGTCGAGCAGTTGATGCGGCTGCTCGAGCTGCACCTCGCCGGCACCCTGAGCCTCGCCGACGGCCTGCCGGCGATCGCCGAGCGCATCCAGGTCCTCGCGCGGCGCGTCGCCGAACTCCACCTCGCGCTCGCCCGCCCGTCGAGCGACGCCGCCTTCGCGCCCGAGCCGGTGACCGCAGCCGACCTTGTGCAATGGGCGCAGGCGGTCGAGAACGACGGCCGGCAGACCTTGGCGAAGCTCGCCGAACGGCGCGCCGGCTGGCCGGCACCGCTCGCCAGCCTCGCCGAGCGCGTCGCGAGGGTCGCGCCGCGTCTGTTCGCGCGCCTCGCCCGGGCGCGCGAGGCGCGGCCGCGCGGCGCCCGGACGCGCCTGCACGGCGACCTGCACCTCGGCCAGATCCTCGTCTCGCAAGACGATTTCGTGCTCATCGACTTCGAAGGCGAACCGCAGCGGCCGCTCGCCGAACGGCGCGCCAAGCACTCGGCGCTGCGCGACGTGGCCGGCATGCTGCGCTCGTTCGACTACGCGCGCCACACCGCGGTGCAGCAGCTCGCGCTACCCGCCCCCGAGTACGAACGGCTCGCCGCCGCAGGGTACGAATGGGCGCGGGCGATGCGCGCCACCTTCCTCGCAAGCTATGCCGAGGCAACCATCGCCGGCGCCCTGTACGATGACCGCGACGACTTTGCGGCGGCCGCGCCGCTGCTCGACCTGTTCGAGATCGAGCGCCTACTCTACGAGTTGCGCTACGAGATCGACCACCGCCCCGACTGGATCGCCGTCCCGCTGACCGGCCTGGCGGCCCTGCTCGCCATTGACGACTGAAGGGAAACCACACGATGGAATCGATCGACGTCATGCTCGAACCGCTGCAGGCGCTGCTGCGCCAGCTGGGCGCCTTTCTGCCCCGGCTCGCCCTCGCCCTGGTGGTCGTGGCGATCGGCTGGGTCCTTGCCAAGGCGGTCCGCTTCAGCGTCGTCAAGGCGCTGCGCGCGTTCAACTTCGACGTCCTGGCCGAACGCGCCGGCGTCGACGCCTTCCTGCAGCAGGGCGGCAGCCGCCGCGACACCTGCGATCTTTTCGGCGCCATCAGCTTCTGGCTGGTGATCTTCAGCGCGCTGCTGATCGCTTTCGGTGGCCTCGGGCTGGCGCCGGTGACCGACCTCTTGAGCAAGGTCCTGCTGTTCATCCCGCGCCTCTTCGTCGCCTTGCTGATCGCCGTTCTCGGCAGCTATCTCGCGCGCTTCGTCGGCCAGTCGGCGGCCGGGCATTGTCGCCAGACGGGCATCGGCGACGCCGACCTGCTCGGACATGCGGTCCAGTATCTGATCATGGTCTTCGTCCTGCTGCTGGCGGTAGACCAGCTCGACGTCGGCGGCGGGCTGATCCAGCAGACCTTCCTGATCCTGCTCGGCGGTGTCGTCCTGGCGCTCGCGCTGGCCTTCGGCATTGGCGGCCGCGAGCACGCGGCGCAGCTGCTCGAGCGCTGGTTTGCGCGCAACCACGAGGACCCGCGTCGCTGAGGGCCGGAGAAGCTGCATGCGACGCGTCCATGAGATGCCCTTCGGCGCCCGCCTCGAGCAGGGCGGTGCGACCTTTCGCCTCTGGGCGCCGAGCGCGCAGCGGGTGGCGCTGGTGCGCAGCGCCGGTCCCGACGCCGGCACGGCGGCGATGCAGCGGCTTGCCGACGGCTGGTTCGAGCTTACCGTCGCGCGCGCCGACCTCGACACCCGCTACGCTTTCTGCATCGACGGCGGGCTGACGGTTCCCGATCCGGCATCGCGCTGCAACCCCGACGACGTGCATGCGGCGAGCGCCCTGAGCGACCCGCGGGCCTTCGCCTGGCCCGACGACGCCTGGCGCGGCCGCCCCTGGCACGAAGCGGTGATCTACGAGCTGCACGTCGGCTGTTTCACCGCCGAAGGCCGTTTCGACGCCGTCATCGGCCGCCTCGACGCGCTGCAGGCACTCGGCGTGACGGCCATCGAGCTGATGCCGGTCGCCGACTTTCCGGGCCGGCGCGGCTGGGGCTACGACGGCGTCCTGCTGTTTGCCCCGGAAGCCTCTTACGGCCCCCCCGACGACCTCAAGCGGCTGGTCGCGGCCGCGCACGCGCGCGGTCTGATGGTCCTGCTCGACGTGGTCTACAACCACTTCGGCCCCGACGGCAACTACCTGCACGTCTACGCCAAGCCCTTCTTCGATCCTGCGCTGCCGACGCCGTGGGGTGCGGCGATCAACCTTGGCGGTCGCGACAGCGCCACGGTGCGCGATTTTTTCATCCACAACGCGCTCTACTGGCTCGAAGAGTTCCACCTCGACGGCCTGCGCATCGACGCCGTGCACGCCATGGAAGACCGCTCGACGCCGCATTTCGTCGACCAGCTGGCGCTGGCCGTTCGCACCGGCCCCGGCCGCACGCGCGCCATCCACCTGATCCTCGAGAACGATGACAACGAGGCCGAGCGCCTGCGCCGCGACGCCGCCGGTGCGCCCCTGCTGGCCGACGCGCAGTGGAACGACGACGTGCACCACGCGCTGCATGTGCTGGCAATCGGGGAAACCGATGGCTACTACCGCGACTTCGCGGCCGAACCGCTGCGCCTGTTCGGTCGCGCGCTCGCCGAAGGCTTCGCCTACCAGGGCGAGCCGTCGCCCTTCCGCAATGGCCGGCCGCGCGGCACCTCATCGGCCCAGCTGCCGCCGCTGGCTTTCGTCAATGCGACGCAGACGCACGACCAGATCGGCAACCGCGCCTTCGGCGAGCGCATCGCTCAACTCGCCGCCGCGCACGGCCAATCCGAAGCGCTGCGCGCGCTGCTCGCCTGCGTTCTGCTCGCGCCTTCGCCACCGCTCCTCTTCATGGGCGAAGAGTATGCGGCGAGCACGCCGTTCCTCTACTTCTGCGACTTTGCCGGCGAACTCGGGCAGGCGGTGACCGCCGGCCGGCGCGCCGGCTTTGCCGATCCGGTGCAGCGCGCTACCCTTCCCGACGCCAACGACGCGCGCACCTTCGAGCGCTCACGGCTCGACTGGCGCGAACGCGACACCCCGCCGCATGCCGCCTGGCTCGCCCTCTACACGACCCTGCTGCAATGCCGGCAGGCGCGGCTCGTTCCCTGGCTCGCGAGCGCCGGCAGCGGCACCTTCAGCCTGCCGGTACCGGGCACGCTCGACATCACCTGGCCACTCGCGGGCGGGCGTCGCTGGCGCCTGCTGGCCCGGCTCGACGGGGCCGATGGCGCCAACGGCGCCGCCGGGCAGCTCGCTGGCGGCCGGGGTGAAGTGGTCTACGCGAGCCATCCGGACGCCGACCGCCTGCCGGCGTGGTCGGTGTACGTCACCCTGGAGATGCCGTGAGCGCGCGCACGCGACCGTCGCTTGCGGTTGCCGCGCCGCGCCAGACGGTCATCCCGCGCGCCACCTACCGCGTCCAGCTGCATCAGGATTTCCGCTTCGCCGACGCGACGGCGCTGGTGCCGTACTGGGCGGCGCTCGGCATCAGCCACCTCTACTGCTCGCCCTTCCTGCGCGCACGGCCGGGCAGCCGTCACGGTTACGACGTCGTCGACCACAGTGCCCTCAACCCCGAGCTCGGCACGCGCGCCGACCTCGACCGCCTGGTCGAAACGCTGCACGAGCACGGCATGGGACTGCTGATCGACGTCGTTCCCAACCACATGGGCGTCCTCGGCGACGACAACGGCTGGTGGCTGGACGTGCTCGAAAACGGTCAGGCCTCGGCCTATGCCGATTTCTTCGATATCGACTGGCAGGCCGCCGACCCGGCGCTCAGCGGCCGCGTGCTGCTGCCGCTGCTCGGCGAGCAGTACGGCGTCGTCCTCGAGCGCGGCGAGCTGCAACTGCAGCTGGACGCCGACCGCGGCCGCTTCACGCTCGCCTATTACGAACACCGGCTGCCGCTCGACCCGGCCGCTTACGGCGCGCTGATCCGTGGCGCGCTGGCCGCGATCCCCGTCAGCGAACGGTCGGCCGACGCGGCCAGCGAGCAGCTGGCCGAGCGCTTCGACCAGCTGACCCCGCATGACAGCCGCGATCACCCGGCGCGCCTGCGTCGCCAGCTCGACAAGACGCTGCTCAAGCGGCAGTTCGCCCAGCGTCTCGCCGAACAGCCGGCGCTGCGGCGCGCCATCGAGCAATCGGTGAGTACCCTGAACGGCCAGCTCGGCGAGCGGCCGAGCTTCGACGCCCTCGACCGCCTGCTCACCGCCCAGCCTTACCGGCTCGCGTACTGGCGGGTCGCTGGCGACCAGATCAACTATCGCCGCTTCTTCGACATCAACGGGCTCGCGGCGCTGCGCATGGAGCGGCCGGAGGTGTTCGCGGCGACGCACGGGCTGCTGCTCGAACTGGCTGCGAGCGGAGCCGTGGACGGCATGCGCATCGACCACCCCGACGGCCTCGCCGACCCGGCCGCCTACTTTCGCCGCCTGCAGGAGAGCTACGCCGAGGTCGCTGAACTCGCCGCCAGCGACCTCGGCGCGACCGCTCCGGCGCTCCCGGCAAAGCCGCTGTACGTGGTGATCGAGAAGATCACCGCCGCCCACGAACATATGCCGCGTGAATGGGCGGTGCACGGCACCACCGGTTATCGCTTCGCCAACGTGGTAAACGGCGTGCTGATCGAGCAGCAGGCGAAGATGCGGCTCGACCGCGTCTGGCGCGCTTTCGTCCATGCCGAAGCACAGGAGTTCGAGGCGCTCGCCCGCTTCAGTCGCCACCTCGTGATGCGCGACGCACTGGCCGGCGAGTTGACCGTCCTCGCCACCGCCCTGCTGCGCCTGGCGCGCGCCGACCGGCGCACGCGCGACTTCACGTACAACCTGCTGCGTCGCACGCTCGCCGAGGTGATCGCCGCTTTCCCGGTGTACCGGACCTACATCGTCGACACCCCGAGCCCGCAGGACTGCCGCTTCATCGACTGGGCGATCGGCCGCGCGCGCCGCTTGAGCGGCGCCGCCGACGCCAGCGCCTTCGACTTCCTGCAGCGCGTGCTGCTCGGGCGGCCATTGCCCGACGCGCCGGTCGGACTCGGCGACTCCTACCGCGTCTTCGCGCAGCGGCTGCAGCAATACACCGCGCCGGTGGCCGCCAAGGGCATCGAGGACACCGCGCTCTACCGTCACCACCGGCTGATCTCGGTCAACGACGTCGGTGGCGACCCCGACAGCTTCGGGGTCTCGATCGCGGCATTCCACGCCGCCAGCCGCGACCGCGCGGCGAACTGGCCGCACACCCTGTTGTGCACTTCGACCCACGACAGCAAGCGCTCGGAAGATGTACGCGTGCGCATCGATGTGCTGAGCGAGATGCCGGCCGCGTGGCGGTTGACGGTGCGCCGCTGGAGCCGGATCAACCGTCGGCACCGGCGCAGCGCGGAGGGCACGCGAGTGCCGACGCGCAACGACGAATACCTGCTCTACCAGACCCTGATCGGCAGCCTGCCGGGTTCACCCCTGGACGACGCTGCGCTCGCCGCTTACGCGCAGCGCATCGAGCAGACGATGCTGAAGTCGGCGCGCGAGGCGAAGGTGTCGACCAGCTGGCGCAACCCCGACAGTGAGTATGAGGCCGGCGTCTCGCACTTCGTGCAGGCGCTGCTGACGCGCCGCGAGAGCCGGCTGTTCCTCGACGACCTGGAGGCGACCGCCGCCGTTTTCGCCTGGTATGGCGCGCTCAACGGTCTCTCGATGGCGCTCATCAAATGCCTGTCGCCGGGCATCCCGGACTTCTACCAGGCACATGAAACGATCGAACTGTCGCTGGTCGACCCCGACAACCGGCGTCCGGTCGACTACGCGCGCCGCCGGCGGCTGCTCGATCAGGCACAGGCACTCGCCGCCACCCGCGAGCGGGCGCCGGTGCTCCGCGAGTGGCTGGCGCAGGTGCCCGACGGGCGCGCCAAGTTCTGGGTCGTCTGGTCGGCGCTGCAGCTGCGCCGCAGGCAGCAGGCGCTGCTGCAGCGCGCCGATTATCTGCCGCTCGAGGTAGAGGGCGAAAAAGCCCGGCAGGTGCTCGCGTTTGCCCGCTGCGACGGCGCGCAATGGGTGATCGTCGTCACGACGCGATTCTTCGCGAGTCTCGGTCTCGCCATTGGCGAGGCCCCGGTGGGCGAGGTGTGGGGTGACACCGTCGTCCGTCTCCCGGATCCCGGTCCGGCGGCCTGGCCGCAGGAACCCTGGCTCGAAGACGTGATCAGCGGCCGTCGCCATGCCGGGACCGACACCGGCCTGCCGCTCGCGACGCTCCTGCAGGACTTTCCGGTCGCCGCCCTGAGCGGCACGAGCGAAACCCGGTGAAGCGACTGCCTAATCGATCACCTCGAAGATCTGCATCGAGGCGCCGCTGATCAGGTACCACAACGGCATGTACCAGGCCTGATACGCGGGGTCGGCGAGATGGGCTTCGAGGGCGGCGAGATCGCTCCAGGTTTCGACGATGATCAACTCGTTCTCCGCGTCGAACGGCGCCTGGCCGGGGAATCCTGTCGCCAGATGCTGCGCCAGCGCATACTGCAGGCAGCCGGCCTTGACCCGCACGTCGGGAAGGATTTCACGAAAAGCGGCGATCAGGGTGTCGCGGTTCCCGTCGCGCGCCTGCAGGGTGGCAATGACGTGGATCATTGCGGCACCGCCGCCGGCGCAAGGAACTCGCAGCGCTCCCGGTGAGCGCCGAAGAGGGCGTGGCGTAGCGGTTCGGAGGCGAGGAAGCGCTGCGGGAAACCGAGGCTGATGTCGGTCGCGGCGTCGAGCCGATCGATCAGCGGCTGGTCGATGGTGAAAGCGAGACAGCCGAGGTTCTGCGTCATCTGCGCCAGCGTTCGCCCGGCGACGATCGGGATCGCGGCGCTCGGCGACTGACGCAGCCAGTTGAGCGCCACCTGCGCCGGCGGCCGACCGAGTTCGGAGGCGACCTCGACGAGCGCGGCGACGACCTGCATCGCTTCCCGGGTCAGGCGCTCGCCGTTGAGTGGGGCACCGCGCAGCGAATCATCGAGGTGGATGACATCGCCCTTGAGCACATACTTGCCGCTGAGAACGCCGCCGGCCAGCGGCGCCCACGCCAGGACGCCGATGCCGAGCGCTTCCGCCATCGGCAGCAGTTCCCGTTCGGCGGTCCGTTCGAGCAGATTGTATTCGGCCTGGAGACCGACGAAGCGCGTCCAGCCGCGCATTTCGGCGAGCGTGTTGGCCTGTGCAACGACCCAGGCGGGGGTGTTGGAGACGCCGACGTAGAGGATCTTGCCCGTGCGCACGAGATCGTCGAGCCCGCGCATCACTTCTTCGACCGGGGTGAGTGCATCCCAGGCGTGCACCCAGTAGAGGTCGATGAAATCGGTTTTGAGCTGGCGCAAGCTGTGCTCGACGGCCTGTCGCATGTTCTTGCGCTGGTTGCCGCCGGCGTTCGGATCATCGCCGCGGGTACTCAGCGAATACTTGCTCGAGACGACGAAATAATCGCGTTCGCCGGCGATGAACTCGCCCACCAGCCTTTCGCTGCTGCCAAAAGTGTAGGTATTGGCGGTATCGATGAAGTTGCCGCCAGCTTCGCAGAAGGCATCGAACATCGCCCGGCTGACTTCGGGCGACGCGCCGAACTTCCACTCCTCGCCGAAGGTCATCGTTCCGAGACACAGCTCGGAGACCCGCAGGCCACTCTCGCCGAGCAGCCGGTAACGCATCATGCGCTGACGGCCGGCAGGGCTTCGACCTCGGTCGCGAAGGACAGGCCTTCACCGACCGGCTGGCACGAGGTGATGACCGCCTCGGCGATGGCGCTGCCGACCAGACGTTCGATGACCCAGCCGGCGAGGTACTGGCCGGCGAGGCAGCCGCCGGCGGTGGCCACATTGCCGGCGACGACCAGCGGACGTTCGACGACCTCCACCCCGTAGGTTTCGAGCAGGGGTTTCGCCGACGGATAGGTCGTCGCGCGGCGGCCTTCGAGCAGCCCGAGCGCCGCAAGCAGCAAGGCCCCCGAGCAGATCGAGCCGATCAGCTGCCGCTTCTCGTCGAGCCGGAACTGCGCGAGGTAAGCCGGATCCCCGATCTTCACCCGGGTTCCCTTGCCACTCGTAAACAGCACCGCGTCGGCCGCAGCGGCTTCGCTGATGTGGCCATGGATCGGCACCGTGAGGCCGGTCATCGAGCGATGAAAAGAGGCCTCACCGAGGAGACGAACATTCCACCCCGGCAGATGAACCCGGTTCAGGAGATCCCAGATCAGGATGAGATCGAGATCGGTGAAATCGTCGAAAGCGACGATGGCGATTTCAAAAGCCTCGTTCCGGCGGTTCGTCATCAGCTTCTCCTGGGTCAGATGCTGGCGAAGGTGACCGGCTGACGCGGCAGGTATTTGCCGTTCAGCGCCGTGAAGTAGGCCTTGATCTCGATGCCCTGCAGATCGAAGGCGTGCTTGAGGTCGTGAATCTTGTTCACCACCTGGTCGAGAAGCGCTGCGTCGTCGATCTCGATCAGGTTCAGATGGCGCGCGAGGAGGGCCGCGTGGCCGAGCGACACATCGATCTCCTGGTGCCTGAAATAGGGATCGAAGGCCCGCACATCGACCCCGTAGTGCTCGTGCAGACGCGCCTTGAAGCGGCTGACCTGGGCTTCGTCGAACTCCTGCGCCTCGATCACAGCGGCCACCATGAGCGCCGAAGACGGTTCGAGCTCGAACAGTTCACGCATCAGGAAGCCGACCAGACGGGTCGACAGCAGGGGAATGCTGGTCGTCACCTCGGCGCTCGACATGCCGAGATTGACCAGGGTCTGCAGGACGAATCCTTCGTGCCCCCTTTCCTCCCGGGCATAGCGGCACAGCACCTCCTTGAGTGGCCCGCTCGCGTGCGCCGCGGCGTGCTCGATGGCGTCGGGAAAATCGCGGATGTAGTGGTACATCTCGATCAGCCAGCCGATCAGCGCCGACTTCGGCAGGCTGCCTTCGGCAAATTCGTTGCCGATGTAGGAGAGCCGCAGTTCATCGCTCCAGATGCCGCACGCCCGCACCAACACCTCACGGACGTGCCCGGTGGAGAGCGGCTCATCGACCGCGTCGTTCGCCGAGCCATAGACGATTCCGGCCGGCGCCAGCGACGCGAGCAGGGCCTTGACGTCGGCGAGCGCGAGCCCGCTGCGGTCGGCGATGTTGTCGAGCGAATGCCAGCCCGTGCAGTAGCTGCGCATGCGCAGAAATTCGAGCGCCGCAGCGGTGGGCACCTGGAAGCGGTTGCAACTCGTGATCAGCAGCGCGCTCTGCTGCTGCGGATCGATGTGCCAGACATTCTCTTTGAGTTTGGGAAACATGTCGTCACCCTGTCGAGGTTGCCAGCCGATTGCGCAGAGGAAGCCTGCCGGACCGGTGACTCCCCTCTCGGGGTGTCCGACGGCACGGCAGCTGGGGGTCCGATGAGGGACTGATCGCGGGGTTTCGCTGAGCGGCGCTCAGCCGCAGACGAAGATCACGTTCGCGCCGCGATGGGCGACGATGGCGCCGGGTTGCAGGGAGAAGCTCAGGCCGCTGGTGGTCTGCCGACCGGTGACGACCTTCAGGGGCACCTGTCCGGCCTGCATGGCCTGTCCCTCGCCGAGCGCTGCCGCCCGTTCGCCGCTCTCGCTGATCTCTTCGCCGCTACTGTCGATGGTTTCGTTGGTCATGGTCGATGCTCCTCGGGTTGATGCACGGGCGCCGCCGAAGCCGACAAGCGGCAAAGCTTCACGCCCGCGTCACGGGTGCTGGAAAAAGGGCTGGCTAGCCACAGACGAAAATCACGTTTGCGCCCGGGTGGGCGACGATCGCTGAAGGCTTCAAATCGAAGCTCAGGTTGCTCGTCTCCTGCAGGCCGGTGACGATCTTCAGCGGTGCCTTGCCGACCGGAAAGCCGCGGGCGACGGCTTGCGCCACCAGCCTGCCTTCTTCGCTGCTTTCCATCCCGCTGCGGGTGCTGACTTCGGTAGATTCTTCGCTCATGATGCGGTCTCCTTTATCGATATCCAAGAACGGGAAATCCCGCTGGCCTCGATGGCCGGGCCTTGCGGGTTCTGCGCGCAACGGCCCCGGCTGCCGGGCCTGAGCGAAGCGCGGACGACTCCCGAACCTCCCCGCGCAGAAGGGTCGGGATGAGGGAAACGGTCACTGCCGGCCGTGCCGCAGGGCCCCGGCCGCCCAGCCCTGGCCGTCGAACGGCCCCGTGCGCGACGAAGGATCCTTCGCCGTCCTAGCCACAAACGAAGATCACCGTTGATCCGGGATGGGCGACGATGGCGCCGGACTGGAGTTCGAAGTGCAGATTGCTCGTCTCCTGCGTCCCGGTGACGATCTTCAGCGGCATTTTTCCGGGCGCAAAACCCTCGGCAACGGCCTGCTCGATCATTGGGCCTTCTTCACCGCCCTTCACCACCACCCGCCGAACGACTTCTTTCGAGTTCTCGCCCATCGTCGATCCTCCCCGAGTATGCGAAGTTATCAGTCACACGAATTAGTCACACAACATTCGTGCATGGCGTTGCGGAGAAGTTCCGAGAAGAGCGAAAAAGATTCGCGAGCTGACCGGAAAGCGAGGGCCAGGATGATGGCGCCGCCCGCCTCGCCGGCCGAGCCGCTTACGGAAAGGTGCCGCGATGGAATTTCTTCATTGCAGGGGTCTGGTGGTCTTCATCGACGCCCAGCCGCTCGCGGTTCCCGGCCAGCAGTCGGGGAGCATCGCGGGCGTCGACCGGGTCACCGATGTCCATCGGCTGCGGCTGCTCGGGGTCGCCGGGAATCGGCAAATCCGGATCCTCGGGGCTGAGCGGTGGGTCCGGCAAATCCGGATCGCGTGGACTGAGTGGTGGGTCCGGCAGATGGTCGCTGGGCGGCGGCAAGCGCGAAGCCGCCAAGCAGCCAGAGCGAGAAACCCGCCGGTTCCGGCAGCGCTATCGCGCTCACCTGGGCGACGATGCTGGCCGAGTTGAAGAACGCACTCGCGGTGCCGTAGGAAGCAGCGGTGCCGTCTTCGCCCTCCTCATAGGACGCGCTGACGGTGAAAGCGGCGATGAACTGCGGCGTTCCCGGCGCAAGGAGGCTCTCGGCCGTGAACTGATCGCCGACGAACTGCGGCACTCCGGGCAGCAGCAGACCGACATGACCGTCGCGCCGGTCATTCCCCGTTCCCGGGCGGCAGGCGCCATTGCTTGACCAGGGCATAGATCGCGGGGATCACCGCAAGCGTCAGCACGGTCGATGAGAGCATGCCGCCGACCATCGGCGCGGCGATCCGGCTCATCACCTCGGAGCCACTGCCGCGACTCCACAGGATCGGCAGCAGACCGGCCATGATGGCGACGACGGTCATCATCTTCGGCCGCACGCGCTCGACGGCGCCCGACATCACCGCTTCATAGAGGTCGCCGCGGGTGGGTTGGCGCCCGGCCGCGCGGCAGCGCTCCCTGACCTCCTGCCAGGCATGATCGAGGTAGATCAGCATGATCACCCCGGTTTCCGCCGCCACCCCGGCAAGGGCGATGAAACCGACGGCGACCGCGACCGAGAGGTTGTAGTCGAGCAGCCACAAGAGCCAGACGCCGCCGACCAGCGCGAAGGGCACCGAGAGCATGACGATCAGCGTCTCCGCAAGACGCCTGAAGTTGAGATAGAGGAGCAGCAGGATCGACAGCAGGGTGACCGGGATGACCACCTTCATCTTCTCGATCGCCCGCTCCATATACTCGAACTGGCCGCTCCAGGTGATGTAGTAGCCGGGCGGGAAACTGACCTGTGCGGCCACCGCCTGTTTCGCGTCGGCGACATAGCGGCCGATGTCACGGTCCCGGATATCGACATAGATGTAGGCCGAAAGCAGCGCATTCTCGGTCCGGATACCGGGTGCGCCGCGGGTAACGACGACGCTTGCCACCTGCCCGAGCGGAATCATCGCCCCCTCCATGGTCGACAGCAGGACCTCGCGGGCCATCTGCTCGGGGCTCGCGCGCAGCTCGCGCGGATAACGCACGCTGACGCCGAAGCGCTCGCGACCCTCGACCGTGGTGGTGAGCATTTCGCCGCCAAGCGCGCTGCCGATCACGTCCTGCAGGTCGCCGACCGAGAGTCCGTAGCGCGCGAGCTGCGCGCGATCGGGCTCGATGTCGATGTAGAAACCACCGGTGATCCTTTCGGCAAAAGCGCTCGTCGTTCCCGGAACGGTCTTCAGCACCGCTTCGATCCGCTTCGCGAGCTGCTCCATCTGCCCGAGGTCGTTGCCGAAGACCTTGATGCCGATCGGCGTCCGGATACCGGTCGACAGCATGTCGATGCGCGCCTTGATCGGCATCGTCCAGGAGTTCGCAACGCCGGGGAACTGCAGCGCCTGATCGAGTTCGGCGATCAGCCGGTCGATCGTCATGCCGGGACGCCAGGCGGACTCGGGATGGAGGTTGATCACCGTTTCGAACATCTCGGTCGGCGCCGGATCGGTCGCCGTGTTGGCGCGGCCGGCCTTGCCATGCACCGACGACACCTCGGGGAAGCTCTTGATGATCTTGTTCTGCGTCTGCAGGAGTTCGGCGGCCTTGGTGATCGACATGCCGGGCAGCGACGCCGGCATGTAGAGCAGCGAGCCCTCGTTCAGGGTCGGCATGAACTCGGCGCCGAGTCGGGAAGCCGGGTAGATCGTCGCCAGCAGGACCAGCACGGCCACCAGCAGGGTCATTTTTTTCCAGCGCATGACCCCGGCGATGAGCGGCCGGTAACCCCGGACGAGGAAGCGATTCACCGGATTCTGCGCTTCCGGCAGGATTTTGCCGCGAATGAAGAGCAGCATCAGGACCGGCACCAGGGTCACCGAGAGGATTGCCGCGCCCGCCATGGCGAAGGTCTTGGTATAGGCGAGCGGCGAGAACAGCCGCCCTTCCTGGCCGGTGAGGGTGAACACCGGCAGGAAGGAGACGGTGATGATCAGGAGCGAGAAGAACAGGGCGGGACCGACCTCCTGGCAGGCGGTGAGCATGGCCCGCGCGCGCTCCGCCTGCGAGTGACCCGCCGGCAGCCGCTCGAGGTGCTTGTGCGCGTTCTCGATCATGACGATCGCCGCGTCGATCATCGCCCCGATGGCGATCGCGATGCCGCCGAGGCTCATCAGATTCGAGCTCATGCCGAGCAGGCGCATGGCGATGAAGGCCATCAGAATGCCGATCGGCAGCATCAGGATGGCGACCAGCGCACTGCGCAGATGGAGCAGGAAGACGAAACAGACGAGGGCGACGATCAGCGATTCCTCGAGCAGGGTGGTCTGCAAGGTCTCGATGGCGCGCTCGATCAGCTCCGAACGGTCATAGACCGCTTCGATGCGGACCCCGGCGGGCAGGCCAGGAGCGATCTCGTCGATTTTCTGCTTGAGGTTGCGGATCACTTCGAGGGCGTTCTCGCCATAGCGCGCCATGGCGATTCCGGAAACCACTTCGCCTTCGCCATCGAGTTCGGTCAGCCCGCGCCGCTCGTCGGGCGCCAGCTCGACGCGGGCGATATCGCGCACCCGCACCGGGATTCCGCCAGCGCTGCGCACGACCAGCGACTCGAGGTCGCCCGCGCCGCGCAGGTAGCCCTTGCCGCGCACCATGTACTCGGTTTCGGCCATTTCGACGGTGCGCCCGCCGACGTCGCGGTTCGAGTCGCGGATCACCTGCGCCACCTTCATCAGCGGGATGCCGTAAGCGCGCAGCTTCACCGGGTCGACCGTCACCTGGTAGGTCTGGACGAAACCGCCGACCGAGGCCACTTCGGCGACCCCCTGCGCCTTGGTCAGCTGGTAGCGCACATACCAGTCCTGGATCGAGCGCAGCTCGGCGAGCGTCTTGTCGCGGGCGAGCAGGACGTACTGATAGACCCAGCCGACGCCGGTCGCATCGGGTCCGATCTGCGGCGATACGCCCCGCGGCATGCGCCCGGCAGCGAAGTTGAGATACTCCAGGACACGCGAGCGCGCCCAGTAGATGTCGGTGCCGTCGTCGAAGATGATATAGACGAAGGACGCGCCGAAGAACGAGAAACCGCGCACGACCCGCGACCGCGGCACCGACAGCATCGCCGTCGTCAAGGGATAGGTGACCTGGTCCTCGACCACCTGCGGTGCCTGTCCCGGATATTCGGAATAGACGATCACCTGCACGTCGGAGAGGTCGGGGAGCGCGTCGATCGGCGTTCGCAGGACGGCAAAGACGCCCCAGACGATGATCAAGAGCGTCGCCAGGAGGACGAGAAAGCGATTGCCGCTCGACCACTCGATGATCCGCGACAGCATGGCGTCAAGCGCTCCGGCTGCGCATCAGTGGCCGGCGTGCGGCGGCACGGCGGCAGGCGAGGCAGGCGCTCCCGCAGGCTTCGCGGACAGCGGTCTGACGGCCGTGATCACCCATTCGCCGGGCTGGCGCTCGACGAACTCGAAGGAAACCCGGGAACCCGGTTCGAGGGCCTTGAGCAGGGCAGCGTTGGCGATTGCGAAGTCCATGGTCATCGCCGGCCAATGGAGGCTGGCGACCGGGTCGTGGCTGAGGGTGACGGTGCCGGTGCCGGCATCGCGCGCGTCCACCGTGCCTTCGCCCTGGTGCCCGCCACCTTGTCTCGCCGGGGGCGCATCGCTTTGTGCCGAGGGGGCGGCAAAGCCGCCGATGGCGGCCTTGAGATTGCTTTCGGCGTCGATCAGGAAGTTGGCGGCGACCACCACCAATTCGCCCTCGCGGACGCCATCGAGGACTTCGACATGCTGCTCGCTGCGCGCGCCGAGCCGCACTTCACGCGGCGCGAAGCGACCTTCGCCGAGCTGGACGAGGACGATCCGGCGGCTGCCACTGTCGATCACTGCGGAGAGCGGGACGGTGATCACCGGCCCTTGCGCCGCGACCGGCAATTCCACCTCGGCAAACATCGCCGGTTTCAGCAGCCCGCCGGGGTTGGCCAGCTCGACGCGGACCGGCACCGTGCGGGTCAGCGGGTCGAGGGTCGGATAGACGTAGCTCACGCGGCCCTCGAAAACCTTGTCCGGATAGGCGTTGATCCGCACCTTCGCCTGGCCGCCCGCCTGGACGAGGCCGATGTCCTGCTCGAAGACGTCGGCGAGAACCCACACCGATGACAGGTCGGCGACCTGATAGAGGACCTCGCCGGGCATGAAGCGCATCCCCTGCACGGCTTTTTTCTCGGTCACGATGCCGGCCACCGGCGAACGGAAAGTCAGCGTGCGTCTGGCGTCCCCCGATCGCCGCAGGGCTTTCACCTGCGCTTCGGAAATGTCCCAGTTTTTCAGGCGCTGCAGGCTCGCTTCGGCGAGTTGGCGCATTGCCACCTGCGCCGGTCCGCCCGCCGCGCCGAGAGCTTCGACGCCTTCGGCGGCGAGCGCGTACTCCCGCTGCGTCGAGACCAGTTCCGGGCTATACACCTCGAACAGCGGCTGTCCCCTGGCGACCGCCTGGCCGGTGACATTCACCTGCAGATGTTCGACGTAGCCCTCGAACTTGGCAGCAATGGCATAGAGGCGGCGTTCGTCGACATCAATCCGCCCGGCGGCCCGCACCGTCTGGTCGAGGCGACGCAGCTGGGCCGCTTCGCTGCGCACGCCGAGTTTCTGGATCTTCTCGGTGCTGATCCTGAGCTGCCCGGCGACGGCCGGAGCGCTGCCCTCGGCGCCCTCGTCTTCGCCTTCATAGACCGCGATGTAGTCCATCCCCATCGGGTCTTTCTTCGGCGTCGGCGAGGTGTCCGGCAAACCCATCGGGTTGCGGTAATAGAGGAGTTTACGCGGCGCGTCCGCCGTCCGGGTGGCGGGGTCTGCGGCGTCCGTGGGCGCCGCTCCCCGCTGGCCGAGCCAGTAGCCGCCAGCACCGGCGACGAGGACGGCGAGCACGACGCTGAGTCCTGCGCTCTTCTTGATGGCTCTTCTCCCGGGACTGCGTGATCGTCCGGCAATGGTGGCCGGCGAAAGGTCGGATGGTCAGAGGGGCGCGGGCTTATCTGGCGGGGACGAAATCGACGACGGTGAACACGCCATCGACCCGGTCGGCGACGAAGCGAATCCGGTCACCGGTCTTCATCTGATCGAGCCAGGCCGCCTCCTTGACGCGAAAGACCATGGTCATTCCGGTCGGCATGCCGAGATGGGTCAGCGGGCCATGTGAAAGGGTGACTTTCCCGCCCGCCCGGTCCACTTTCCTGACCTGTCCGTCGGTCATCGGCGCGGCGCTGGCAGCCTTTGTCCCCGGCATGGCGGCATGGCTTTCGTGGCTGTCGTGGCTGTCGTGGCTGTCGGGTTTGCCGGCGGCGAAGCCGGCAGCGGAAAAGATCACGGCAAGGCCAGTCACGGCGGTGGCAAGGGCAGCTTTCATGAGGTTCTCCAGCCAGAAAATCAGGGTTGCGCGAAAACGCACGGGCGCTCCTCCGGAAAGCCCCTGCCGGGTTTCGCAAGGCGGCCAAGGCGATCAATGCGGCGGCGACATCTTGCGAGGATCCGGTCCACGGGAGCCTGACCGACAGATTACATTTCTGTCATCTCGCCCCAGGCGCCAGGCCAGGCGCGAGCCGCCGCCTACGCCCTCTCCGGCCTCACCGGCAGGTGATGAGCACTTGACCCGGCGAGCGGTCCCGCCTAGATTGCCGGGCTGCGCTACGCGCTCCACCCCCCGGCCAAGGAAGTCGTCATGAAGATTGGTACTCCGCTGTCCCCCGGCGCCCTGCGCGTCATGCTGCTCGGCGCCGGCGAACTCGGCAAGGAAGTGATCATCGCGCTGCAGCGGCTCGGCGTCGAGGTGATCGCCGTCGATCGCTACGCCAATGCCCCCGGCCAGCAGGTCGCGCATCGGGCGCACGTGATCGACATGACCGACGGCGCCGCGCTGCGCCGTCTGATCGAGCAGGAAAGACCGCAGCTCATCGTCCCCGAAATCGAGGCCATCGCCACCGACACCCTGGTCGAGGTCGAAGCCGAGGGCCTGGCCGAGGTCATCCCGACCGCGCGCGCCGCCCGCCTGACGATGAACCGCGAAGGCATTCGCCGGCTGGCCGCCGAGGAACTCGGTCTGGCCACTTCACCCTACCGCTTTGCCGATTCGCTGGTCGAACTGCAGGCCGCAATCGACGGTGGTGTCGAGCCGGGAATCGGCTACCCGTGCATCGTCAAGCCGGTGATGTCGTCTTCCGGCAAGGGGCAGTCGCTGCTGCGCGGCCCCGCCGACGTGCGGCCGGCCTGGGACTACGCGGCGAGCGGCGGGCGGGTGAACCAGGGTCGGGTGATCGTCGAGGGAGTGATCGATTTCGACTACGAGATCACCCTCCTCACCGTGCGCGCGGTCGACGCGAGCGGCGCGGTCGGCACCTCGTTCTGCGAACCGATCGGCCATCGCCAGGTCGCCGGCGATTACGTCGAATCGTGGCAGCCGCAGGCGATGAGCGCCGGCGCGCTGGCGAAGGCGCGCGACATCGCCAGCGCGGTCACCGGCGCGCTCGGCGGCCGCGGCCTCTTCGGCGTCGAACTGTTCATCAAGGGCGAAAGGGTGTGGTTCTCGGAAGTCAGCCCGCGGCCGCACGACACCGGGCTTGTCACCCTCTGCTCGCAGCGCTTCTCGGAATTCGAACTGCACGCGCGCGCCATCCTCGGTCTGCCGGTCGACACCCGCCTGCGTGAGCCGGGCGCCTCGGCGGTGATCTACGGCGGCCTCGACGCGAGGGGCATTGCCTTTACCGGGATCGCCGACGCGCTCGCCGTTCCGGGCAGCGACCTGCGCCTCTTCGGCAAGCCGGAATCGTTCAGGAAGCGCCGCATGGGCGTTGCCGTGGCCAACGGCGACGATGTCCATGAGGCCCGCGAACGCGCCCGCCTGGCGGCGAGCCGGGTCAGGCCGGTGGCGGGATAGGCGGTTTTTTTAGGGCGGGCGGCCAGCGCCCCCCGCGTCGGGCAGCCGGGGGGTGTTTAGGCGATTTCCGAGAAGGCGGCGCCCCTTGAAGGAAGAATGGGAGCGATAGCCCTGATCCTGGAAACCTCAGCTGATGACCCGAGAGCCCTTCGACACGCCCGCTGCGCGGGCTGTGAACAGGTGCTCGCGGCTCCAGGTCCCTTCGAGCGCCTTGGCAATGTCGTCGCTGCTCGCATGGATGCGGTAGTTCCTCAGTTGGGCGAGCACCTCGCGGTCGCGTTCGCCTGCGACGATGGCCCGGATAATGTTCATGCCCGTCTCGCCGGTGATATCCGTGATGACATTGGTCAGCTGCACGTTCATCTGGGTGAGCGCCTTTTGCATGCGTTGGGTATGGCGGGCACGCTCTTCGATGGTGATATCGCGCAAGCGCGACATCTCCCGCAAGGCACAAACCTCCTCATCCGGTCGATGCGCCTTGCAAAGCAATCCGAAGCTGTGCAGTTGCTGCAACCACTGACAATCGAGAACGTCGGATTTGCGTGCCTTGACCTGGCGCACGCTCTTGGCATCCACCAGCCACACGTCAAAACCCCGCTTTTGCAGCACTTCGTACAGCGCGATCCAGTACACCCCGGTCGATTCAAGCGCCACGGTGTCAATACGGCAGGCGCTCAGGGCAAACGGAAGCTCACACACTGGGTGAAACCAAAAAATCCCGTTCGTGCTGAGCCTGGCGAAATGAGAGTGTCGAAAAACTTTACACATTGCGGAGCTTGGCTCCTCGGCCACCCCTGTGGAATGTACTTTCGTACGCTTACCAGCCTATTGCACGTCCGCCTCAGAAAAGGCGCGGTTATTGCTTACGTCGTTGCCGATATGATTTCTGGCGATTTATTGGAGATCCTGTCTGCCGAGACCTGGCCAAAACAGAAGGTCTACTCCGTTTTTCATTCAATCAATATCCAGGAATTGTGAGAATCCATGATCAACAGCAGCTTTCTTCGCGGCGCCCTCGTCGCGGTCTCCTGCCTGCCGGCCCTGGCCGCCGCAGCGCCCAGTTATACGGCCATCGACCTGGGCACGCTGGGCGGGACGAGCAGTTATGGCTATGGCATCAACGCCAGCGGGCAGGTTACGGGCGGCTCCTACACGGCCGGCAATGCTGCCCAGCACGCCTTTCTGTCTTCCGGAGGGGTCATGACGGACCTCGGCACCCTGGGCGGGACGGTCAGTTTTGGCCAGGACATCAACGCCAGCGGGCAGGTTACGGGCTTCTCTACCACTGCCGGCAATGCTGACCAGCACGCCTTTCTGTATTCTGGCGGCTCGCTATACGACCTCAATGACCTGCTGACGCTCGGCACCACGCTAAATGAAGCCTGGGGCATTAACGACAGCGGCCAGATCGTGGCCAATGGGGCGGACGGTCGTGCGTATCTCCTGACTCCGGAGTCTGTTCCCGAGCCCGGCAGCCTGCTTCTCCTCGCCACGGCGCTGGGCAGTGTCTTCGGGCTTCGGCGCAAACAGCGCTGATCTCAAAGCCTTGCTCCGCGACAACAAGTCGGCTGAGAGCCTGTGCATGGCCGGCAATCGCCTTATTCCGGCGTACCGTTCATCTGGCTGCGCGGGAAACCTCGGCCTTCAGGCCGGGGAGGGATAGCGCGTCGTGCGCAGCACGACCAGTTCCCGCATTTCCTTTCGGTAAGCTATCTGGAGTGGAAAAGCTGTAGCCATAGCCATCGTTGCGTTGAACCGTTCGGCAATACCGGTGGCTGATCCCCTGAACGACGCCTTCGGCGGTTTGTATGTTGAAACTGCCGGTGCGCCGAATGGCTACTCGCCCGACATGCCGGCCGGCTTTCTTTCCCCTGGGGACGAGTGCAACCACCAGGTCGCCGGTCTGAAAGCCCTTGACCGACTTGCTCCGCAGCAAGTAGCCATGCGGGAAACCGTGCTGGTCGAGCCGGGTGCGTTGGTAACTGCCTCGACCCATGGCCTTGATCGTCAGCGTGGGACGCTGCCAGCCCGTAATGTTGCCCACGTCGCCGACACAAGCGGCATCCAGCGCATGGGTCTTGGGGATGCCCATCCGCGATCGATTCCACTTCGTCCGCCCTCCCGAGCCAGTCTCTACGGCAAGATCCGTCTCCCGGAGGGCTTCAACCAACGCCCAGCGGGTGGCATTGACCGCAGCCGCGTCTTTGAGGGGGCGTTTGGCCTGCGCCAGGACGGCGGCCAGTTTCTTCGGTGAATGGGCCAGGAACTCACGGACGTCCCTCGCACCTTTCTTCTGGTTGCAGTCCTGGCAGGCCAGGGTCAGGTTCGACACGCGGTTCGAACCGCCCTTCGCCTTCGGGTGGATGTGGTCGAGTTGCAAGGGCACGTGCTGCGCGCCGCAATACGCACACGTTCGATTCCACTTTTCCAGGAGATATTCGCGCAGCTCATACCCGGCCAAGGTGCCTTGCTGGTATTCCGCGCCCGCAATCTCCGGGTTCTGCATCGCTTGCATGTCGAAACGGACCAGCTCACTTGCAAGCGAAGACACGGGCGCCCACCGTTGGATTCTTCGTACCCACGCCATCGTCGTGTCGACCCGGTGCTGGAGCGCCGGCGGCAACCAGCCCTTACAGCGCGTGCGGTTCAGGAAGCGCGGCGCGCGATAGCGCAAGTTGCCGCGGCGCCGACGTCGCATCTGCCGCCGAGCGGTCAGTGCTTCTGAAATCTGCCGTCCACGATGAACAAGCTCTGAAAGGTTCAGCACCACCTGGCCGCTGTCGGACGTTTCGCGCACCAAAGCCATTCCCGTTGTCTTGCTGCCGGGGTCGAGCTTCAAGATCAACGGCTGAAATGCGCAGGACGCCGCCTTCCGGCCCACCAGCCGAATCACGAAAGGCACCAGGTGGTGAACGCGCGCGCGACCACGATCGAGGAGTAACCTCGCCCGTTTTTCCGAGCACGGCATCAACGGCTCACCGGCCTGATCCAACACGAATACAGCCATAGCAACTTCCTGATAAATCCCCGGAATCCGCCGGGACGTGGCTTCAACTTCTCGCGCCTCACGGCGGGGTTGCCCTTACGGGCCTGGTAACGCACTCCTTGCGGAGCGTCTCCCTTCGGCACTGTTGTAACGCAGGGTGCACCTCGCGGTGCGGCGATGGCCCGTTTCGTAGTTACCCGAACCTTGTCTGCTGCCATCACTTCCAGTGCCCGGCACTAAGGAAGTATTCCGGGGTGGGTCTGCTTGCTTCGTTACAACGGACGGTCGCGATGATTTGCGACTGAGCCTGGTCAATCTCGAACTAGCGAAGGATCTCGCAAGCTCCGGCCTTCAGGCCGGGGTAATTGACGGTGTGTTTTTCGGTTTCCTGATGCTGCTGGTCGCGGCTCTTGTGGATGTAGCCTTCGGTGGTCGAGAAACTCGCATGCCGCAGGTTGCGCTGGACGATGAACGGATCGACGCCGCGGTCGATCTGGTGACTCGCCGCCGTATGGCGCAGCCAGTGGGTCGATCCCGCCTCGATCTGGCGCGCGAGATCGGGGCGCTCGGCGGCAACGCGGCTTGCTGCCGAGCGACAGACTTCCTTGACAATGGCGTAGATCGCGCGCTCGGAGAGCGGCCGTCCGGCGCCCCCGAGATCCATCAGCAGCGGTTGATCCGTGCCGGGGGTCGGCAGGGCCGGGCGGCCGCTGCTGGCGCGGTAGGCCTGGAGCGCTGCCAGCGCGTCGGCGGGGAGCGGCACCTCGCCTTCGAGATCGCCCTTGCCGACCACCGCCAGCCACCACTGACCCCGCTTGAAGCGCAGATCCGAGGTGCGCGCCCGGGCCATCTCGAAACGGCGCAGACCGGTCAGATAGAGGAAATGAAACAGGAATCGCGTGCGCGCGTAATGCGCCTGCTCGCGCGGACTGTCCTGGGGCATCGCCGCGATCCAGTCCATCAGCGTCGCCCAGGCGGTCGCGTCGAAATAGCGCTCCTGCCCTGAGCGTGGGGCTTTCCGGCTACGTTTCGCCGCCGCCCGCAAGGGATTGGCGTGCACATAAGCGATCGCCGCCAGATGCTCGAAGAGCCCGAACAGGATGGTCAGCGCCTGCTTCGCCGCCGCCGCCGACAGTCCCGACACGAAGGGACGCCAGGCGGGATTGGGCGACCCGTCGGCCAAACCGCGCTTCACCCGCCGCAGCTGTCGCCACAAGGGATTCGGCGCGCCATCCGGCAGCACCCGCGGCTCGCTCTGCAGGCACCACAGCTGCACCGGCTGCGGATCGCGCAGGAAAGCCTGGTAGGCCAGCACGTCCTCGACCATCAGGCCCGGCAGATCCTTGCCCTGCCAGGCCGCCCAGGCGATCAGTCGTTCGGCTTCCCGGCGATAGCTGTCGAGGGTGTGGCGGTTGTCGGTGTATTTCGCGAGCCAGGTGGCGACCGCTTCATGATCGTTGCGCGCGGCCGTCAGGCGCGGCCCGACCAGCGACTGGTTGCGGGCGGGGCCGCCGGCGAGCGGCAGATCGAGGCTCATGGTCGGCTGCCGGCTTTTTTGTTCGGGATCGACGCGCGCGAGCCGCTGCTCGATCTGGGGGGCTTCAGCTTCCGGCATCTAGCGTACTCCTTGGCGTGGCAGCGGTCCCGGCGGGTGTGACAGGTCTCGCCGCTCGGCGAGCTGGCGCACGGCCCGGTCTGCCGGCCTCCGCGCGCTGGAGGGTCATCATAAGGGATAAAGGGGCGCAGGATGACGAGCGCCTTCTCAACGGGTGCGAACGAAAGTGGTGGACAGCATGAATGCTCCTTCTCCTTCCAGGGAAGCCCGCGCCAGCGACGTATGAGATTGGACGGGTCGGGATGGGGTCATTGGAGCAGAACTCGTAGCAGCGGGTGTCGCGATATCCGCCGGATGCCGGATGACGATCGATTCTGGCATTCGGATGATGTTGCAGAAGAATCCGGGGATGCTGCATCACTCTCGAAGCGACCTCCGATCTCACGAATGTCCGCTTCCGACTTTACTGAATGACTGGATGCGACCCATAGTGGAAGGAGCGCGGTGAGAAAAGCGGACGCTCAACGCGCAATTACCCTGCGGCGTTGTCCCGCCTTGCAGCGGCGGTAGACCCGTCGAGTTGAGCGCCCTTACTGACTCCGTAACTCCTCGCGCGATGTCGGCCAGAGTCCCCAAATCAGCTGGAAGCTACAGCGTCTAGTCTCTCTAGCAGGCGTCGCTGTGCTGTCCCAATGAGTCCTCGAAGTTCCTTTTGGACGAGTTGCTTGGCTTCATAAAGTTTGCCTTCCATGGCCAGCAATAGGGCTTTGTACTTAATAAAACTTCTGAAAGTCTGCGCGTTACGGCTGGTCATCCTCTCCAATCGCTCTACAGCTTCCCGTAATTTAACCTTATTTCGGAAGTGAGCGGCGAGATCAGCTTTTGTGAGAAGAGGATAGTCTATATTAGGAAACCTCTCGATGGTTTCTTCCACTAACGCAAGACTGGCTCCTTGGTCATTATCAAAATAGGCCATTACGCGTGCTTGAGCCGCTTCCCGCATTTCCTGGGCACGCTCAGATTGATCAATCATTAGGCGGGATAGAACTAACTCAATTTCGCATCGATTCTCGGCGGTCTTGTCCTTTGCAAACAGACACGCAAGGTAGTTATTGGCATTAATTGGGTTTGATGGTCGGCTGCGCCAGTTTTCCTTAGCTAGATTGAAGGCGCGTTCGTACTCATCACTCTGCATATACACCAGCACGAGTTCACCAACGACCCTGACGTCCCGTCTACCCATGTTGAGAACACGATTAAGACTCTCTTCAGCTTTTGCGTATTCGCCTGCAAGTCGATAATAGAAGCCATGCAGGAACGATTTGTCCGGCTCGGCTAACAGTTTGACCTCGGCGAAAAACGCACCTTGCCTTAGTCGCGCTAGAGCTTGGCATTTTATGTATCGGATATGATGAATCGTGTTTGTGTGCAGAGATCCTTCCCGACGCAGAACGCGGTCTGAAAGTGTTACAACCTCCTTGTAATTTCTATCCTCATCGTACAAGCGTTTGATTGTCTTGACAAAAACGGACGGAAGAAGCAAGTCGTCGGTAAACTTTTCGCCCGATCGCAAAGACTCCTGAGCGGAGAAAATATAGTCCGATACGTCGCTTGAATCATCGCTATAGTTCGCCACAAACTTTTTAACGTGGGCATCGATCGCAGCCTGAAACTCTGCTGGGATTTCAAATCTATTTCTTGAAACATAATCGCGAATCACTTCGTTGACTCTCACGTAGTCAGATCCTGCACCCATGCGTTCGCATACTGATGTGAGAAGTAGCTTGTTCAGAATTGGCGCATAAGTCTTCTCATTAACGATATCGAACAGGACGTCGTAGCTTATGAATTCAAATTTGGATAGTAAATAGATGAAGCTCTGTATCTCAATGTCTGGGTGGTAGACATCTAGCACAACTCTCGCCTTGTCGGACGCAAACTGCTGAATTACGTGAGATTGACGCTTCGCGCCAGTAATCCCATTCTCAAGAATTAGATCAACCGCAAATAGTGCTTGTTCAGGATATCCAGTGAGAAGGTCGCTAAAAAAATTATATTCCTCACGCGCGAGGTCAAGGTTGTGAAACTTCGCATACCGCTGGAGTAAGCCATTGCGTTCAGCGGGCTCCATCTCCTTGACCGCCAGCGAAAAAAAAGCCGGTCGACGGCGATTTATCGCCGGATGCGGCCGGAACTGGCTTGCAACCGCAAATGTGAGGTGGCCGTTCGGAACTAAGGATTCCACTACTTCGATAAACCAGTCTACCGGTTCGCCATTATTCTGAACGAGGACGCCTCGATCTTCGATAAGCACTCGATCGCACTCCGCTGCAATTTGGTGGAAGACCTCTTTTGCAAGTTCGACCTTGACCGCCAATGTGCCAGCGAGTCGTTGTCGAAGGCGGGAAACCGAAACTAGTCCGGTATCAATAGTCTTAAGTATAAAATCCTCAATACCGTCAAACTGGTTCAAAGATACCAATGGGAAATGGTAAGAATCCCGAACTAGGTTTGCCTTCCGAAGCGCATGCTGGATTAGTGCTTTTCTTCCTATCGATGGAAGGCCGGAAGCGATAAGTGCAATCGGGGTCGTTTGAGAAAAGTCATCCAAGCGTTCCTCTATGCTCTGAATTTGCTCATTCCTCCCCACAAATATTCTTTGGCGCTCCTTCAGCCTTGGATGGTATTTCCACGACAATTCCATTAGCCTTGCGTTTATCTTTCTGGCTGCAATTACCGGGCGGAGGATGGGTTGTAGGTTAAACGCGGCCTGCATCCACTCCGGAATCCGAGCGTCATTGTGCGCTAGGCCAGGTTCAATAATGATCGGATAGATACGGTCCAACTTAGAGTCATCAAGCCTTAGCTTGGCGGAAGCGAGCTCGGTCTTTACCCATTCAGATTCCAGTGCCGATGCGGAGATGAATAGTACAAAAAGTGAAGACTCCTCGAGCCCGTTCAGAATTTCCTCTAGGGGCGACATCCCCTCTTCGAAGGTCTCATCGCAAAAGACTGTTGCCTCCTTTCGAATGCTTCTTGCCACGATGTGAACATAGTTAATTTTGTCCCGTGAGCTATGGGAGAGGAAGCACTTAATCATCGAGACCTCATTTGATTGGATGCAGCGGGCCTGTAATGCGTGGACTGCCTTTTATGGGTCTAAGGCGATCTAGGGCAACAGCATACATCAAGATCGCCCCAATGACTGCTTTCGGCAGACTTCGACACCGACTCTTCCTGGCCGATAGTACTCGTTGAAGTCAGTACCCGTAAAGCGGTCATTGGCGCCCGGGGCGAACGCAAAGGGTGCACAAAGCGCGCCGATGTGGCTACTCCTTCCCCTTTGGCAAAGGAGACTTCACCTCTCCACACCTTTCATTCGCACCCCCTCTCAACGGAACGAACGGGCCGGGCGCCTCATCAATGTTCAGAGTTTTCGATCATGTTCATTGCAGCACCGCGACGGGAAGGTCGCGGGTGTAGTCGATCGTCCGGCCGCCGGGGGTGGACAGACCGATAAGGCGGCCGGCCGACCAGCGCCAGACGCTGGTGTGGGCAACGTCGCCGACGCGGCGGGTCTGGCTGAGGAGGTGGTCCTGCAGGTCGTAGCGGTTCTCCAGGCGGCTCGCGAGTTCGCCGGTGGGGTCGATGTCGTCGATGCGCGTCAGGCGGCCAATGCCGTTCGCCCCTTGATCCCAGAGGTAATCGGTGCGGCTGCCGTCGGCATAGCGGATGCGCGTGAGGCGGTTCAAGGCGTCCCAGGTCAAGGTGCTGGTCTGGCCGCTCTATAGAGTCTGTGCATTGCTGCACAAACCTCCTACTTCCTGCTTCACAGAGGCCGGTTTCGTCACGATGACACGATGACCAGAGCCTTCCTCTCCACAGGCTGCGACGGCAGAGCTTGCCGCCTTGTTCTTCAGGTTCATGGCCGCGTTCAAGTCGCGGTCCATGATGTTGCCGCATTCGCACCCCATCACGCGCTCGCTCAACTTCATGGGGTGAATCGTTCCGCACGAGTGGCAGGTCTTGCTGCTCGGGAAAAAGCGATCGACCACAACAAGGTTTGCGCCGGTCATCGTCGCTTTGTACGTCAGCTGCCGACGAAACTCAGCGAAGCCAGTGTCAGCGATGCTTCTCGACAGGCAACGGTTCTTGAGCATGCCTGCGACGTTCAGATCTTCAATAGCGATGGTGTCGAACTCTGTCGCCAGCTTGGTGGTCAGCTTGTGCAGCGCATCGATTCGGACGTTGCTGATACGCTGATGCAACTTTGCCAGCTTGGTTTTCGCTTTGGCTCGGTTGCGACTGCCTTTTTGCTTCCGACTGAGACTGCGGGACAAACGCACCAGCCGCTGATGGGCTGCGCGGTGCGGTTTCAGCGACGCAATCACCTCTCCGGTGCTGAGTGTTGCCAGTTCCTTGATGCCGAGGTCGACACCAACAATGCCGCGATCAAGGCGACCGGACAAACCATCGGCGGTGTCAACCAGAATGGCGACGTACCAACCGTCGGCCTGTTTGCTGACAGTCGCTGCCAGCGTGCGGCCAGAGAACCTCAACGATTCGCGCATCCTGACCACGCCGCACTTCGGCAACTTGACGGTCTTGCCGACGCACTCGAAGGCGTTACTCTCGGCATTTGCTGGGCCGTTGTCGGCGCGAAACGAGTCGTGCAGACCTTTCTTCTTGAAGCGCGGGTAGCCGGGCTTCCCGCCTTGCTTCACCCGCCGAAAGAAGTTCTTGAAGGCGATGCCGACGTTCTTGATGGCGTTCTGCGGGGCAACCTTGGTGACTTCAGCCATCCAGGGGAATTGCTCAGCCTTGATGCTGTTCAGGCGCTTGCGCAGGGCTGCCTCGTTCGGCTTTCCGCCAGCTTCATATTCTTCCTTCCATGCGGCCAGCGCCCAATTGTAGGCAAACCGCGCCACACCACAGGCACGGGCAAAGTAGGTCGCCTGTTCTTGAGTCGGGTCGAGTTTGATTTTATGGACGCGGTGCATGGCTTAAGACTCGGCTGCTTTCTTCATGACTTCCATGAGGTCTTTGTTTTTCTGGCTTCGGCTGCCGTACAGGCGAGCCGAGAACACGGTGATTATTTCAAGAACCTCTTTTGCCAGTTCTTCCTCAAAGGTTGGCTGCTCGCCTTTGTGGATGATGACGATTTCAATTTGCTGGTGAGCGCACAGGGCGAACACCAGTTCACTGCCAAACCGGAGCAGGCAATCCTGGTGCGTGATGACCAGACGACGCATCTGTTTGCGCAGGATCATCTCCAGCAATTTGTTCAGTCCCGGTTTGCGGTAGTTCATGCCGGACCCGAGGTCTTTGATGACTTCAGATCGCCAGCCTTTTGCCGAGCAGTACGCCTCAAGCATGGCGTGCTGTCGATCAAGGTCGGCCTTTTGATCGTGGCTGCTGACGCGGGCGTAGCAGACCGTCGGGGCATCCGCGTCACCCAGTCCCCGAAGATCGGCGCTTGCATAAAACCGCGTGCCTCCAGCCGTCTTCCTGGACGGAATTAACTCGCCTGTGTCTTCCCATTTGCGGAGCGTAGAAATCGACACGCCAAGCAACTGAGCGGCCTCGCCTATTTTTACTAATCGTTTTTCCATTTGCATGGATTAAAACACATCTTATTAGATTTCAATCACCTGTTTCACTCCCCCTGGATTCCCATAGACGTAGCCGCCGGCAGGGACATTGTTCCAGGTCACCTGGTACGGTACCGATGTCGCGCTGCCGAACGGCGTGCTGCCTTCATAGAAAGCCACTTCGGTAATGCTGCCGGTGCTGTCCGCGGCCTCGGCGCTGACGGTGATCGTCCTGGAGCACTGAATTGCTGGTTCGCCAGTGGGGCATTCAGGCGGATCGTCGGCGGGGTATTGGTGACGGTGATGGCCACTTGGCGGGGGTGCTGGCGAGCTGGCTGTCATTGACGATCAACTGCACGACGTACTCGCCGGGCAAGTCGGCCGGAAAAGTCGGATTCGCGCTGTTGGCGGCGGCGAGGACGGCGCGGCTGCCGGCCGGTCTGCCTCACGCTCAGCGCACGGTTCTGATCCCTTTCCTGCCTCATCATCGCCGAGGCAGACAGGCCTTCATGGGTACTGCCGGCGCCCCGCGCCCACTGGCTGGAACGCTGGCGCTAGCTCGTCTTCGTGCCATGGACGTAGATCTCGAACAGACCGGTGTGGATGCCGAGGGCTTCGAAACCGAGGTTCTGCAGGCCGCGCCGGACGCTATCGGCGATCTCGTAGGGCAGATCGGGGTCGAGGTCGTGGCCGCCCGGCCGCAGCAGACCATTCAACAAGCGCCCCTGATCGATATAGACGTAGGGGATCGAGATCACCGCCCGGCCTCCGCTCGCGAGCACGCGGCAGGCGGCGAACAGGGCTTCGCCGATATCGAAGAAGGTTGACTGGTAGGTGCGCAGCGACAGGTAGAGGTCGAAGGCCTCGCTCGCCACGCCCTGCAGATCTTCGGCTTCGCCGCCATGGGGGGTGAGGTTCGGAATCACCAGCGTCGCCTGCGCGAGCGCTTTCGCTGACAGATCGACGCCGAGCAGTTCCTTGCAGTCGCTGTAGAAGAAGGGATGTTCGAGACCGTTGCCGATGCCGACGTTGATCGCCCGGCAGCGGGCGAAGTCGCGAATGCCGAGATGCCGCAGCAGCGCGTGCAGTTCGCTTTCCCACTCCTCGAAAGCACGATGGCGCTCGTCTTCTTTGGCGCTTCGCTGGGCATACTTCTGTTCGTAGGCGAGCGCGCGCGCCGCGCTGATTTTTTGCGCGACGACCTGCGGGTCGAGCGTCGGGTACTTCAGCTGGCAGCGGCGGATGAGCATCCCGAGGGTCGGCGCCGGTCCCTGCGGAATCGACGCGAGGTCGATTCCCGCCTGGCGCAGCGTCTCTTCCATCATCTCGCGCACGCTCTTCTGGACGTACAGCGAAGCGGCCGACAGCTTCTCCCCGCCACCGCGGCCGGGGGCCTGCCCGCGGATGCCGGCCAGCAGCCTGGAAAAGGCGACCGGGTCGTCAATGCCGGCGCTGAAATCGACCCAGGTGAAACGCAACAGGAAGGACGGCAAGCGGTCCCTCGCTTCCGGGTCGGCGCCCGGCAGCAGGACCGGGATGACCCGGAAGCAGTGGTCCTGCACCCGCCGGCTCAGCGCCGCCCGCATCTCTTCGTTTTCCCATGAACTGACGCCGCTCGGCCCGACCAGAACGGCCACGCAGCGGCTGCGGTTCAAGGCCTGTTCGAGGCTCTCCTGCCAGGGCTCGCCCGGAATCAGATGCCAGCGATCGAGAAACGGATTGAGCTCCGCTTCCACGACCAGCTTCTCCGCCAGGCGCTCGACCATCGGCTTGTCCGGCGAACGGTGGGAGAGGAAGACGTCGTATCCTGCGGGGCTGCCTCCTCCGGCAACGGTGCCTGCCATTCGAGGTTCTCCTGACGAGGTTTGGCAACAAAAGCCTCGACCATTATGCTCGTTGCGAGCCCGGCGTGGGCGGTCATCGGGCTTGCCGAGGGTCCTCGTCCTGCTGTTCGCCCGCCTGCGCGCCGGCTTCCCCGCTCGTCGACCGCCTCAAGGCGGCGGCTGACGGGCGAGCCGGGGCTAGGGAAAAATCGGTCCGAACTGCCCGAACTCCTTGTTCCATACCTCCTGTAGGCGGGTCGCAAGCGGCATCTCGGTAAAGAAGGCCCGATCGACTTCCGCTTGCTGTTCCTGCAATTGTGCCAGGATCTTCTGCACCGCCCGCAGGATGAAGGGATGACCGGAGCGGCTGACGCGTTCGAATTCGCTGCGCGGAAAGCGGACCAGCCAGACATATTTCCGCTCTTCGCCCAACTGCCGGTAAAAGAGGAACTGAATCTCCGCACCCTGCGCCACGAGATGTTCCTCCTGGCTCTGCCTGATCAGGAACTGCTCGAATTGCGCCTGATCGGCTGTCGCTTTCAAAGTGATCAGATGACCAATGACCTGTTCTGACATGCTGTTCTCCTGAATCGCGTGCAGCAAAGTCCGCCGCTGGATCGGCGGGGGCGTCAGGACGTCATTTCTTCCTGATCGAATATCGACTGCCGGCGACCTCGAATGTTCATTTGAAGCGGCTCATTCAAGCGTCCAATGCCCACGAAGATTGGCAAAAAAATTCCTGACAAGATTTAAAATATTTTGTTAAATTATGGGCTTTTGATTTTCAGTGATCCGACAGGCAACGGTAGCGCTGCCCTCTATGGGCCGCCGTGACCGGCAGGCCATCCCGGCGATCAGCGCTCGAGAGCTAACCGCATCAGGAGATCGACATGCCCTCCAGACCGCCTTCTCTTCGCTCCGCATCGCAAATTCGCGCCGACGCCGAGGCCGAACTGGCCCGGACCCCGCCGGCGGCATCGACCCGGTTGGCGGACGAGGAGCGACACGAATTGCAGTTGACCGCGATCGAACGGCGGATGCAGAACGAGAATCTGCTGCAGGCGCAGCTCTTCTTCGAGGAACACAGGACGCGTTACCGCTACCTGTACGAACAGGCGCCGATCGGCTATCTGACGGTCGACCCTGCCGGGATGATCAAGGAGATCAACCTTTCCGGCGCCCGCATGCTCGGGGCCGAGCGCGAACACCTCCTCGGCCATGGCCTCGATGACTTCATCGCCTTCCCGGACCAGGAGCGCTGGCGGCGGCAGTTCACCCGAAGCCGGGCAGATGATGAGGCGCTGACCTTCGACCTGCAGTTCGCCGGTCGCGGATCGGCGTCGGTCGTGCAGGTGAACTGCGTGCGGGCAAGGGTCAATGGCGAGAGCAGGCTGTACATCACGCTGACCGACATCAGCGAGCGCAAGCGGGTCGAACAGGCACAAGCGCAGAACCAGGCCTTCCATCAGGCGATCATCAACTCGGTCTGCGCCGAAATCGCCGTTCTCGACCTCGCCGGGACGATCACCGCAGTCAATCAGTCGTGGCGGCGTTTTGCCATCGAGAATGGCATCGAACCCGGCCAGCCGGCGCCGAATACCGACGTCGGCACCAACTATCTCGCCTGCTGCTCGAGCCAGACGAGTGATGGCGAGGCGACCGCCCGTGCGGCACGGGCGGGAATCGAGGCCGTTCTTGACGGTCGCCTGCCGTTCTTCAGCCTCGAATATCCCTGTCCTTCACCGACCCGGAAGCGCTGGTTCACGATGAGCGTGACGCCGCTGAGGTTCAATGGTCACGGCGGCGTCGTGAGCCATACCGACATCAGCGAGCGCAAGGAGGCCGAACAGCAACTGCAGGAAAGCGAGGAACGCCACCGGGTACTCGTCGAGTGGTCGCCGGAAGGCATCTGCGTGCATCGCGACGGGAAGGTGCTCTACGTCAATTCGACCGCGCTCAGGATGTTCGGCGCCGAGTCGGCCGGGCAACTCGTCGGCAGCCGTCTGATCGATCGGGTTCACCCCGACTCTATCGAGCGCGTTCTCGGACAGATCAGGAAGGTCATCGCGCGGCCCAACGCCATGGTGGTGACCGAAGCGAGATACGTCCGGTTCGACGGGGCGGTGGTCGACGTCGCGGTGCACAGTGTATTGATCGACTACGATGGAGAGCCGGCCATTCACTGTTCGATGCGCGACATCACCGAGCGCAACCAGAGGGAAAGGGAAATCGCGGTCCTGCGCCGCGAGATGGAGGAGATGATGACCTGGCAGGTCGCGCGCCACACCGCGACCGCGCTCGCGCACGAAGTCAATCAACCCCTGGCGAGCATCGCCGCGCTCTGCGAAGGCACGCGCCACCTGCTGTCGGCAGACGGCGGCACACCCGCGACCCGGAGCCACCGGCTCGAGGATGTTCTTCAGCGCCTCACCGACGAATCCAGCCGCGCCGGCGCGGTCGTTCGCGACCTGCTGGAATCCTTGCATGCCCCCGACGCCCGCCGGCAGAGCACCCCCCTGAGCACGCTCTTCGAGGAAGTGCTGCAGGTCACGCACACCGGCCGGCTCGCCGACTGCCAGCTGCTCATCGACTGCCCGGCCGACCTGCCGCCGGTCTTGATCAATCTGCGGCAGGTGGAAAAGGCCTTGCTCAACCTGATCGGCAACAGCGTCGAAGCCATGCACCGGATCGGCCTCCAGCGCGGCCGGATCTGGCTCGTCGCCGGCAGGAGCGAGGCTGGCAACAGCGCCCAGGTGACCGTTCGCGACGAAGGCCCCGGCATCAGCCCGGAGGTCGAACAGCAGATCTTCCATCCCTTGATCCATCGCCAGCCCGGCAACCTCGGCATGGGGCTGGCGATCACTCGCACGCTGATCGAAACGCAGGGCGGCAAATTCTGGCACGAAAAGCCGGCGGGGTCGGGGGCGGTCTTCCATTTGACCCTGCCCTGGGCAGAATGATGGTCAAGACCGAATCGATGACCGAGCCCACCGTCTTCGTCGTCGATGACGACACTGGCTTTCGCCAGAGCCTCGCCTTCCTCTTCGAGACCGCGCAGATCCCGGTCGAATGCTTCGCCAGCGCCGAGGCCTTCCTCGCCGTCGTCGATCAAGAGCGCGGCGGCTGTCTGCTGATCGACGTGCGCATGCCGGGAATGAGCGGCCCGCAGTTGCAGGAAGAACTGGCGCGGCGCGGCGTTTCGCTGCCGATCATCTTCATGACCGCTTACGCCGATCTGCACATCGGCATCGACGCGATGAAGCGGGGCGCCGTGGATTTTCTCGCCAAACCGGTTGATGGCGCGCAACTCCTGGCACACGTGCGGACGGCCCTTGACCGGAATCGCTCGTCGCAGCAGGCCGAACACGCGAAGGGGCAATTCGAAGCGCGCCTCGACCGGCTGACCCGCCGCGAGCGGGAAGTGCTGGTGCTCGCACTCTCGGGGAGGGTCAACAAGCACATCTCGCGGCATCTGGGGATCAGCCTGCGGACCATCGAAGGCCATCGTTCGCGGATTTACCTCAAGACCGGCATCAACTCCCTCTTCGACCTTGCGAAGCAGGCAGCCGAAGCCGGCGTCTCCGTCGATGAGGTCATCGCCAAACTCAAGCAAACCGCCGACGGCGCCGCCCCCGACGACACCTCTCCCCACTCTCCCGATGGCTCCTCCTGATCCCTCGCGCTTTTCTGCCCGGCAAGGCCATGCGCCCGCCCTTCGCGATCGGCAAACTGCGCGTTGCACGCGGGTGTTGGCCAGTCTGGCAAAGCCCGTCGATTGGGTGTGCAATGCGCTGACTTAAAAAAATAGTCAGGGTTTTGCAGAACATCGACGATGATCCAAGCACTGACCGTTTTCTCTCACCCCCGACCTTTCGCCCGCAAACCGGCGAAAGGCGGTTCGTAAATCGCGACGCAGATTCCCGTTTACCAGGCCCATCGTCTTGTCTTCCCCTCCTGAATTCGAGGGCGCCCGAATCCTCATCGTTGATGAGTCGACGAATGTGCGTTTCCTCCAGAATCTTCTCGGCAAAAACGGATACGCCCATCTGAGCAGCACGAGCGACGTGCGCTCGGCAATCGGCATCTGTCACGAGAACCCGCCAGACCTCGTCCTCCTCGACATGAACCGGCCGCAGATGAACGGCGTCGAGTCCATCGGCGAAATCCGGGACAGGCACCTCGAGGCGGTGCCGCCGGTCATCGCGCTGACTGCCCGCGGCGATACGACGACTCCCTTGCGGGCGCTCGACGCGGGCGCCAGGGACTTCGTCGGCAAACCGTTCGACTGCCCGCAGGTGCTCGGACGCGTGCGTCAGGTGCTGGCCGCGCACCGGCTCTACCACCGCTTGCGGGCGCAGACGGAAACCCTCGACGAATCGCTTCTGGTGCGTACCGAGGCGACGGCCGGTAGCCGGATCGAAGTCATCCAGCGTCTCGGGCGGGCGGTGGAGTATCGCGACTACGGCAGTCAACTGCACATCGTCCGCCTGAGCCAGATCGCCGCGCACCTTGCCGCGGCCTGTGGCCTGTCCGCCAGCCAGTGCGAGCTGATGCTCGAGGCCAGCCCGATGCACGACATCGGCAAGATCGACATTCCGGACGCGATTCTTCTCAAGCCCGGCAAGCTCTCCGCCGACGAGTGCCGGATCATGCGCCGGCATCCGACGGTCGGGGCAGCGATTCTGCTCGGCACCGACTGCGGCCTGATGCGCATGGCGGGCGAGATCGCCCTCGGGCACCACGAGCGCTGGGACGGTTCGGGTTACCCGGACGGCGTCGCCGGCAAGCGGATTCCGCTGACCGCCAGAATCGTTGCCGTCGTCGACGTTTTCGATGCGCTCACCTCCCGGTTGCCGTACAAGGACGCGTGGACGGTCGACCAGGCGCTGCGCCAGCTCGACTGCCTGGCCGGCAACCATCTCGACCCCGAACTGGTCCTGCGCTTTCACGACATCCTGCCCGAAGTGCGGCGAATCCACCAACTGTATGCCTAGCCGACGGGTGCCGCAGCGAGTTCAGATGAGGTTTCCAGGATGAACGCCAAACACCATGCCCCCCGGTGCTGCCTGCCGATCCCCTCCAGCGTGCCTCCCGCCGGGCGCTGGTCGACGCTCGCCAACCCACCTGGGCGGGCCGCCATGACTCGCGTTGCAGCGCCGACAAAGTGCGGCGACCCGCGGCAGATCCTCTGCATCCAGGACAGCACGGCGAGCATCCAGTCGCTGCAGCGCATCTTCTCGCGGCGCGCCGACCTGGACCTGGTGGCCGTCCATGGTCTTCGCGTCGGGCTCGAGATCGCCGCTTTCCAGCGCTTCGACCTGATCGTCATCGACCTCGATTTTCAGCAGGAGAGCGGTC
The DNA here is from genome assembly GCA_036625225.1 of Candidatus Accumulibacter jenkinsii. GTDB lineage: Bacteria > Pseudomonadota > Gammaproteobacteria > Burkholderiales > Rhodocyclaceae > Accumulibacter > Accumulibacter jenkinsii. Next base: position 164,772 of record JAZKUF010000005.1, read on the forward strand.
GCGAAACGCTCTCCTGCGTGCGCCGCGACCCCCAGTTCGGCAGCACGCCGGTGGTCGCCATCAGCACCCGTCCGCTGCCCGGCGATGTCTGCCACGCGCTCGAGATCGGTTTCGACGAATGCCTGCCGGCGTCCACCGACGGCGAGAGCCTCCTGCATGCCGTCGATCGGCTGTTGCCGCAACCCGGCGCGCCGAGCCGATCCGGTCACGACTCCCGCCGGCCCGCCGCCGGCCCGCCAGCGGCAAGCCGATGATCAGGCCGCACGTCATTTTCCCGAGGCTGAGACTCCCCGGCCTCATGGAGACTGCCCGGGGCGCACTCGATGCCGTTCTGATGCGCCTGCGGCAGCGGCCCGATGAAACGCTGCTAGCGAGCGAAGCCCACCTGCGCGAGGTCATCGACGGTGTCTCCGAGTCCCTCGCCGTGATCGACCGCCGGGGGACGATCCTCCAGGTCAATCAATCGTGGCGAAATTTCTCGCGCCAAAACGGCGTCGAAGCCGGAAAACCGACCCCCCGCACCGGGCTCGGCACCAACTACCTCGAAGTCTGCGAAACCAGCGCGCGGCGGGGATGCGAAAGCAGCGCGCAGGCGCTGGCCGGCATCCGGGCGGTGCTCAACGGCCGCCTGCCGGACTTCAGCCTGGAGTACGCCTGCGACTCGCCCGATCAGCCGCGCTGGTTCAGCATGCGGGTCACCCCGCTCGACGGCGGTCGCGGCGGGGCCGTGATTGCGCACGTCAATGTCAGCAAACACAAGCTCGCCGAAGACACGCTGCGCGAGCAGGAGGAGTTCTTCCGCCTGATCGCCGAGAATCTCGACGGCTTCGTGGCGGTACTCGATCTCGACGGACGACGGATGTACAACAGTCCGTCGTACGCGAAGCTGCTCGGCAACCGCAACCTCGCCGGCAGTTTGTCGTTCGCCGACGTTCATCCGGCCGACCGCGAGCGGGTGATCCAGGCCTTCCGCGAAATCGTCGCCAGCGGCACCGGCCGGCGGCTCGAATATCGCCTGCTGACGATCGACGGCGTCCGCCTGCTGGAATCGTGCAGTGGCGTCGTCCGCGACCCCGAAGGCCGCTCGCAGCGCGTCGTCGTCGTCTCGCACGACATCACCGAGCGCAGGAAGTACGAGCAAAGACTCCACCATCTCGCCTTCCATGACACCCTCACCCACCTGCCGAACCGCTCGGTCCTCGACGGCCGCCTGCGCCAGGCGATGGCGGCCAGCCAGCAGAGCGGTTTTTATGGCGCGCTGATGTTCGTCGACCTCGACAACTTCAAGCCGCTCAACGACCGCCACGGCCACGCCACCGGCGACCGGTTGCTGATCGAAGTCGCAGCGCGGCTCACAGCCTGTGTGCGCGCGAGGGACGTGGTCGCACGCTTCGGCGGTGACGAGTTTGTCGTCATGTTGAGCGACCTCGATGTCGATCGCGCCGAATCGACGCGCCTGGCGCGGCGGATTGCCGAAAAGATCCGCCGCGCTCTCGCCCAGCCGTATCTGTTCACCCTCGCCCGCGCCGAAGACGCCGGCCCACCGCTCTGCCATCGTTGCACGGCAAGCATCGGCGTCAGCCTCTTTATCGGTCACGACATCAGCCCGAACGTCCTCTTCAAGCGCGCCGATTCGGCCATGTACCAGGCCAAATCGGCAGGCCGCAACCTGATCCGGTTTGACGACCCGCAAGAAGGTGAGGCCATCCGAGATAGCGCTTGAGCGCGGCCATCGAGCGCTGCGCTTGCGCCAGGAAACCAGCAGTCGCCAGCCGCGTGGTCACTTAAGTTCCACTGCCGCCACTGCCACTGCCACTGCCACTGCTGCCCGTGCCGGTGGTGCTGCCGGTGCGGCTGTCCGTACCGCCCATGCTGCCGGTGCCCGGGGTGGTGCCGGTGCTGCTGCCCGTGTCACCCATGCTGCCGGTGCCCGTGCTGCTGCTGTCGGTCCGCCCTGAGCCCGTACTCCCCGGAATCCCGGGGCTCGCAGGACTTGCCGTACTGCCGTAAGTCGAAGCCGGGGGCGTTGGCGTGGAGGGAGTGACGGACGTATTGTCCGAGCGGGTGCCGGAGGTGCCCATCGAATCGTTGGCGTCTCGACCGCATCCGCCCAGCAGGACAAAGGCTGCGAGGGCAATGAAGCTCATGTTGCGGGTCAATGGCAAGGTTTTCATGATCATCCTTTCATCAGATCATTGAGAGTCAATTCCCTTTCTCGTTGTCCACCGATGCGCTTTTTGCCGACGACTTGAACGCCGACCGGGCAAGCGTTGCATCAGGTCAGCGTGCTGGATGCAGCTTTCGTGCCGGTCTGCCCGACTGTCGCCGATGCCCGCCGGGACAACATTCGCGGGTTTTTTCATCGTCCGGCCCGGGCGTCCGGTCGGTACGGCACCGGCATCGGTAAGGATTGCCGGTTGGCGGCGGCGGGGCGGCAATTTTTTCAGGCAGCGGCGGCCGCGGCAGTTCCTCCGCCCGGTCTGCCCGCTGCGCATCGCCAGCGGTTATGCTGCGGGCTGGATTGTTGCTGGCCGGTGTGGCAGCGCCACGCGCGCAAGCCCTGTAAGGAATCCGGCCGGCCGCTCGACAAAGCAAGCAACACTTTTCGGAGCACGACCATGCGCGACACTTTTCCCCTGCTCGTCAGCAGCCATTTTCCGCCGATCCGCCGCCGCCGACTGGAGACCCTGCAGGTCAACCTCGGCTATCGCTGCAATCAGGCGTGCCTGCACTGTCACGTCGCGGCAGGCCCGAAGCGGACCGAGGAGATGCGCTGGGAAACCATGCAGCTGCTGCTCGAATTCGTCCGCCGGCAAGGCATCCGGACGCTCGACCTGACCGGCGGCGCACCCGAGATGAACCCGCACTTTCGCCGCCTGGTGATCGCCGCGCGAGCGATGGACCTGCGGATCATCGATCGCTGCAATCTCACCATCCTCAACGAGCCCGGCTACGAGAGCCTCGCCGATTTCCTCGCCGAGCAGGCGGTCGAGGTGACCGCATCGTTGCCTTGCTATCTCGAGGAGAATGTCGACCGACAGCGCGGCGACGGGGTCTTCAAGTCGAGCATCGCCGCCCTGCGCCAGCTCAATCGCCTGGGTTACGGCGTCGCGGCCAGCGACCGCGTCCTCAATCTGGTCTACAACCCGGTCGGGCCGACCCTGCCGCCGGACCAGGTGTCGCTCGAAGAGGCCTACAAGGAACAGCTCGCCGCGCGTTACGGGATCGTCTTCAACCGGCTGCTGGCGCTCACCAACATGCCGATCAAGCGCTTTGGCAGCCAGCTCCTCTCGCGCAACGCGTTTCACGATTACATGCAGCTGCTCAAGAGCGCGCATCAGGACGCCAACCTCGACGGCGTCATGTGCCGCTCGCTGCTGTCGGTTTCCTGGCAGGGTCATGTCTTCGACTGCGATTTCAACCAGATGCTCGACCTGCCGCTCGGCGGTGGCGAAGCCAGGCCCGTCCACCTCTCCGAACTGCTCGCCGAGAGGCTCGACGACCGCGCCATCCGGGTAGCCGACCATTGCTACGGCTGCACGGCCGGTCAGGGGAGCAGCTGTGGCGGTGCGCTCGCGGACTCCGCCGCCACCGAACCCCTGGCGTCGATCGGCGTCGCCTGAGCCGGCCGTCCGATGCTGCCGCACTCTCCTGCCACCGCTCGTCAAACCGGATCACTCATGAACTCTTTCGCCCGATTTCTGACCTCTTTCCATACCTTTCCTGTCGTCATTGTGCTTGCCGCCCTGCTCGCGAACGCCGCCGTCGCCGGTGGGCCGCCGCTCAAGTTCGGCGTCGGCCTCTTTCAGCCCGACCGGGACAAGAACGACGCCACTTACCGCCCGCTCGCCAGCTACCTCTCGGCCCGCCTCGACCGCCCGATCGAGCTGCGCACCGTCGATAGCTGGGAAGGGCTCGCGAAATCGCTCGCCAACGGCGAAACCGACATCGCGCTGATGGGACCGTGGGGTTACGTGCTGGCCAACCACGAAGCCGGCGCCCAGGCGGTCTCGACCATTCTTTACGACGGCAAGCCCGAGTATTTCGCGATCATGGTGACGCATCCGGATTCCGGCATCCGCAGCGTCGCCGATCTCAAGGGCCGGACCTTCGCTTTCGGTGACAAGGGATCGACTTCGGGCTACCTGATTCCGCTGCATTACTTCATGACGCAGGGGATCAACCCGGAGACCCATTTCGCCCGCATCCTGCATACCCGCCACCAGGCGATCGAGACCCAGGTCGCGCAGGGCGCGCTGGACGCTGGCGCCGATTACAACCGCAACCGCAACGCGATGATCGAGCAGGGTCTGATCAAGGCCGAGCAGTCGAAGATTTTCTGGCAATCGGCGCCCCTGCCGAACGACGCCGTCGCCGTCAGCCGGGCGCTGTACGCCGACCAGGCGCTGGTCGCCCGCCTGCGGGCCGCTCTCGCCGAGGTCGGCGAGGCGCTGAAGACCCAGCCGGCCCTGCTGCCGCCGCACTACACCGGTTTCGTCAGCCGCGACAACGCCTTCTACAAGCCGATTCGCGACGCGGGTCTCGCCACCGGCAAGCTGCAGGCCCGCTAACGGTGCCGGCACGCTCGCCCCGCTGCGGCGGCCGCTGCGGCTTTCTCGCGCTCGCCCTCTGTTATGTGCTGCTGGTCGCCGCCTGTGTCTTTTCGCTGCTCGCCGAGGACGAGCTGTCGCTGGGGCGCAATCCGCTCGCCAACCTGATCCGGACGGCGGCCGAATTCGCCCGTCCGAGTTTCATCGACGTCTGGTTCGGCAACCCGCAGCTCGAGTATCGCAGCGACGACGGCCGCCTGCTGCGCGTCGAGAACCGCCAGGAAGTCGAGCGCCACTACCTCGCGGGGCTGGCTGAGGCGACCTGGACGACGATCCGCATCGCCACCCTCGGTTCGCTGCTCGGCGCGCTCTGCGCCCTGCCGCTGGCGCTGCTGAGCGCGCGCAACCTCGCCGCTCCACGCGCCCTGGCCTGCTGCGCCAAGGGTGTGCTCGACGTCGCGCGATCGATCCACACGCTGGTTTTCGGCCTCGTCCTCGTCGGCATCGTCGGCCTCGGCCCGACGGCCGGCATTCTTGCCATCGCGCTGCATTCGATGGGCAGCTACGGCAAGCTCTTCGCCGAGTCGATCGAGACCCTCGACAGGGCGGCGATCGACGCCGTACGCAGCGTCGGCGCCGGACCGGCACAGGTTTTCTTCAACGCCATCTGGCCCGCCGTCCTGCCGCAGTTCGTCTCCAGCCACCTCTACCTCTGGGAGTTCAACATCCGCGATTCGACCATCCTTGGTCTGATCGGCGCCGGCGGGCTTGGCCTGCTGATCGCGGAAGCGACCGCACTTTTTCAGTGGGGACGGCTGTCGACCGTGCTGCTGGTCGTTTTCCTCCTCGTCGCCAGCTTCGACGCTCTCAGCCGGCGCATCCGCCAGGCGCTGCTATGAGCGCCGCCGCCCCGGCCCTCTGCCTGCAGGCCCTGACCTGCAGCGCCGACGGCCGCACCCTGCTGGCGATCGATACCCTCACCGTCGGCACCGGCGAGCGGGTCGCCCTGGTCGGCCACAACGGCGCCGGCAAGACCACCCTGCTGCGACTGTGCAGCGGCTTCATGCGACCGGACCGGGGCAGCGCCGAAGTGCTCGGCCGCGCCCTCGCCGAAACCTTGTCAACGGCCGAGCTGCGTGCCCTGCGCCGGGAAGTCGGCCAGGTCCTGCAGGGCCTGCATCTGGTCGCCCGGCTCACGGCGCTGGAAAACGTGCTGATCGGCTCGCTCGGCCGGGTCACCGGCTGGCGCAGCTGGACGCGCTGTTTTCCCGCCCGGGAAATCGCTGACGCCGAAGCCGCGCTGCGCGCGGTCGGCCTTTTCCAGCACGCCCGGACACGCGCGGACCGGCTCTCCGGCGGCGAGAAGCAGAAGGTGGCGATCGCCCGCCTGCTGCTCCAGCGGCCACGGCTGATCCTCGCCGACGAACCGACTGCCGCCCTCGATCCGTCCGCCGCGGCCGAAGTCTGCCAGCTGCTGCTGCAGGCGGCGCGGCAGGCGACGCTGATCACCGTCGTCCATAACCTCGCCCTGCTGCCGCTGCTCGCCGAACGGGTGATCGGTCTCCGGCAGGGACGGATCGCTTTCGATCTGCCGCTCGCCGAGGTCGGCGAAGCGCAGCTCGCGAGCCTTTATCGGGCAGACAGCGGCGCCGAAGACTGCTCGACAGGCCACCCCTTCCACCCCTTCCCCCGGCTCGACGCAGCCACCGCCGCCACGGTCACAGGTATCGTCCGTTGGCCAACCGCTTCCCCCGAATCACTCGCCGGAAAAAACCCTTGACCTCATTGGGCACCGTCATCTGGGCTCGCCGGCGGCGGCCGGGCGGCGGATCAACACCACCACCAGCGTCACCACGGTCAGCGGTACGACAAAGCCCATCATCACGCTCGAGAAGACCGGCAGGGCTTCGTGCTGCTGCGCCGCCAGGATCAGGTAGGCCACGTAGGCCACGTAATAGCCGAGGAACACCCCGCCTTCCCAGCGCGCGATCTCGCGGCCGGTCATGAAAACCGGCAGGCAGGCTAAAGTCACCGCCAGCATCACCCAGACATCGAAGGCCAGCACCGAGGGCGGCATCACCAGACCCAGGTCGCCCGACACCAGCCCCGACAAGCCCAGGCAGCCCAGGATGTTGAAGGTGTTGCTGCCGACGACGTTGCCCACCGCGATGTCGCGTTCGCCCTTGAGCGCGGCCGCGAGGCTGGTGGCCACCTCGGGCATGCTGGTGCCGGCGGCGACGATGGTCAGGCCGATGATGAGGTCGCTCACGCCCAGGGTCCTGGCGAAACTGACCGAGGCCTGCACCAGATAGTTCGAGCCAAACACCAGCGCCACCAGACCGGCGACGATCAGGCCGATCTGTGCCGCCCAGTGGCTGTCCCAGGCACCAGCCTCGGCGGGCCGGATCTCCTCGGCAAACTCGTCCTTCGCGCCCTGCGTCTCGCGGCGCGACTGCCCGACCAGGAACACGGTGTAGACCACCAGCAGGGCGAACAGGAAGCCTCCGTCGAGGAACGAGAGCTTTCCATCCAGCGTCAGTGCCAGCAGCAGGAGGCTTGCGCCCAGCATGATCGGCACCTCCTGCCGGATCAGCTGGATGTTGACCACCAGCGGCGCGATCAGGGCGCTGAGGCCCAGAATGAACAGCACATTGAAGATGTTGCTGCCGACCACATTGCCAATGGCGATGTCGGTCTTGCCGTCGAGCACGGCGCCGACGCTGACGGCAAACTCGGGCGCGCTGGTACCCAGGGCGACGATGGTGAGCCCGACGACGAGCGGGCTGATACCGAAGGACATCGCCAGTTTGGACGCCCCGCGCACCAGCGTGTTGGCGCCGATGACCAACAGGATCAGGCCACCGACAAACATGAGCATGTTGATGATCATGATCGAAGACGCCGCTCTATAGAGTCTGTGCCTTGCTGCACAAACCGCCTACTTCCTGCTTCACGGAGGCCGGTTTCGTCACGATGACACGATGACCAGAGCCTTCCTCTCCACAGGCTGCGACGGCAGAGCTTGCCGCCTTGTTCTTCACGTTCATGGCCGCGTTCAAGTCGCGGTCCATGATGTTGCCGCATTCGCACCCCATCACGCGCTCGCTCAACTTCATGGGGTGAATCGTTCCGCACGAGTGGCAGGTCTTGCTGCTCGGGAAAAAGCGATCGACCACAACAAGGTTTGCGCCCGTCATCGTCGCTTTGTACGTCAGCTGCCGGCGAAACTAAAGCGAAGCCAGTGTCAGCGATGCTTCTCGACAGGCAACGGTTCTTGAGCAGGCCTGCGACGTTCAGATCTTCAATCTTCATGACTTCCATGAGGTCTTTGTTTTTCTTGCTTCGGCTGCCGTACAGGCGAGCCGAGAACACGGTGATTATTTCAAGAACATCTTTTGCCAGTTCTTCCTCAAAGGTGGGCTGCTCGCCTTTGTGGATGATGACGATTTCAATTTGCTGGTGAGCCTCATGCGGCCATCCGACTTGCCGGCTGAGGACCGGAACCGCCACCGCGGCGGCGCCACAGCGCAATGAGCAGATGCAGCCCGGCTCCCAGGAGAACCAGCAGCGCGCTGCCAAGACCCCAGATGACCCAGGTCGCCAGGGTGAGGACGCCGGTCAGCGCCGGCACGGTCTGAAGCAGACCCTCGACGAGCGGCGCGAAACCCGATAGCAGCGAGCTCATCGCCTGTACGAACTCGGGCGGCACCCAGGGCGCCAGACCCTCCGGCAGACGAAGACCCTCGGCACCCGATGCGACACCGGTCCACGCGCCGGCATTCGAGACCGCCCACACGGCGACGGCATGCACTGCCCAGGCGGTCAGCGACCAGAGTGCGAAAAGGCCAAACACCAACAACCAAACGAGTGCGTAGAACACGATGGTCTCCTGTTTGTAGAGCAGCAGCGGTACCTATTGTTGCACCATTCGCAGTTCGATCAAACCCGTTATCCTGGAAACGCCCATGGCCTGACCCTGGACGGCGGGTCGTATCGGTCGCCAAAACCGGCGCCGGGGTGCGATCGAAAGTGTTGGATGGGGAAGCCAAACCTCTGTTTTCAACAGGCCGAAGAGACGCAGATAGGGCCATGCCTGGCTCATGAGGATCACGACCAGGCAAGGCATCCACCATTTTCATTCGTACCCCGGGCCGCCAGTTCACGGGCAGGGATCGCCAGCGGGGGTGAGCGACGGATCAGAGAACTGCCGCTGCAGGCTGGCGGGTGCGAATGAAAGGTGTGGAGAGGTGAAGTCTCCTTTGCCAAAGGGGAAGGAGTAGCCACATCGGCGCGCTTTGTGCACCCTTTGCGTTCGCCCCCCGCGCCAATGACCGCTTTACGGGTACTGACTTCAACGAGTACTATCGGCCAGGAGCAGACGGTGAAGAAGTCTGCCCGAAGCAGCCATTGAAGCGATCTGAGTGTATGCTATCGACCAAGCGTGCGAGGTGCCGCTTTTCACGGTTTTTGGTACTGCAAGAATCAGCACACATATGGCGCACAGCCCCCCCCCATGTAGAGCTTGCATATGAAGAAGCGATTAAGATCCGTACACGTAAAGCGCTTTAAGGGCATGGACGATGCGCCGTTCGACGTATCCTCAATAAACGTCTTTATTGGCGCGAACAATTCCGGAAAAAGCACCCTGGCGCAGCTCGTCCACTTTGGGATGTCCATTCTTCAAGCAATCCAGCTTGCCGACAGATGGGGCAACAATCCGGCAGTCTCTCTGAGTCTTAACCCGACCCAACTGCTCTACTCCCCATGTGTTGACCTATACGCACTCGGGAGAGGTGGTCGACTTTTGGAACCGAAGGAGACCGCGATCGAGTTATCACTTGTACTGTCCGACGGACAGTCAATTCGTATAGAGATTCGACGGGGTCGGAACGGGAATATTCACGTCCAAGTTGAGAACACTCTCGCTGCAAAAGAACTCGCCAGCTTAGAGGAGCCTTTCACAATCTATTCGCCGGGATTGGCTGGAATATCAAGAAGCGAGGTCTATATTTCCAACGGCGTGCTGCTGCGCACAATTGCTCGCGGCGACGCGAATCTCGTTCTTAGAAACATCCTCTATCGGCTGTCGAACAATGCGGAAGCGTGGGAGGCGTTTCAGACTGATCTGCGCGAACTATTCAGCAATGTTCATATTGACGTGGAGTATAACGAACACACCGACGAGCACATAATGGTATATGCGGACACTGGAACTGGCCGAGTGCCGATTGAACTTGCGGGAACTGGTGTGTTGCAGGCGGTCCAGATTCTGGGCTACGTGCAGTACTTTCATCCCTCGGTAATCATTCTGGATGAGCCTGATTCGCATCTTCACCCAAACAATCAACGGCTACTCTGCAAGTTGCTTCAAGTAGTAGCCGAAGAGCGTGATACTCAAGTTTTTCTTACAACACACTCTCGGCATGTTGTTGACGCACTTAGCGGACAAGCAAGCTTCCTATGGGTTAGAAATGGAACTGTGGAGCCAATCCAGCAGGATCATGACCTGGCAGTACTCCTCGATATAGGTGCGCTTGACGTTAAAGAGATGCTGTCGCAGTCGGAAGCGCGATGTATAGTCCTAACCGAAGACGAATTGAAGAGAGGACTAGAAGTTCTCTTGGAAGCATCTAATATGCCGGTGAAGAGTACATTGGTGCTCGCCTACTACGGATGCACGACGCCGCATAATCTACGTCCCCTTTTAGAACTCATTCGCACATCAAACGTGTCAAGTAAGATAATTGTACATAGAGATCGAGACTATCTTACTAGTGACGAGGCAAAGAAGTGGGAGGAAACGATCCAAAGTATGGGTGCGGAACCGTTTTTAACTGACGGGGTGGATGTTGAATCTCACTACCTGAATATTGGTCACTTGTCCACTTTGAATTCAAAAACCAACGCGGAAATTCAGGTTCTACTAGACAAAGCGACCGCCGATTGTAGAACGGTTTCTGTGGAGAAGTACGTTAACGGCCGAACTGACATTGAAAAAAAGAGTGGAACCTTTGGGAAGCTAAATATTGGACAACTCGCTGCAAAAGCTCCGGATATAGTGGATGGAGACATAAGGCGCTATCGACACGCAAAGTCTGTGCTCAAGAGTTTTCGACATCTGTATCAAGAAGCCTACGGCCAGAATGCTAACGTAGTTTCCGTGTCGCCTTTGTTAAAGGCTGATCGACTCGTCGAAATCGCAAAAAAGATTCCAAGTACGACATAACATGCGCAGACGGCGGATGCGCACGAGGCGCGGGCCGCCGATCCTTGACTTTGAGTCCGCTTTCCAAACGGGCTGCGTCCGCTGTGGGTCGCATCCAGTCATTCAGTAAAGTCGGAAGCGGACATTCGTGAGAGCGGAGGTCGCTTCGAGAGTGATGCAGCATCCCCGGATTCTTCTGCAACATCATCCGAATGCCAGAATCGATCGGCATCCGGCATCCGGCATCCGGCGGATATCGCGACACCCGCTGCTACGAGTTCTGCTCCAATGACCCCATCCCGACCCGTCCAATCTCATACGTCGCTGGCGCGAGCTTCCCTGGAAGGAGAAGGAGCATTCATGCTGTCCACCACTTTCGTTCGCCCCCCCGGCGCCGACCGATGCCATAACCGCACCCAAAAACAGGTAGAATCCGTCACTCTTTAAGCCCCGATTGAGCCCGTTTCTTCCGGCCGTTCCAGCACAACACGAACCTGAACTACGGGCCGGAAAAGGGGACGCAGAACATCCTCAACATCCAGCCCGTCATTCCGATCTCGATCAGCGACGACTGGAACATCATCACGCGCACGATCCTGCCGGTGATCTCGCCGCTCGGCGTATTACAACCTTGTCCGGCCGGATGGCGGGCCGAACTGGCAGATCCGGGCGCAAGTGCGGTTCATGTTTCCGAAATGGGCGCGTAACGAGCGTCAAGAATTGCGGCCACTCACACGTTCGCCCTGAGCAGGCCGAGGGACTGGCCGAGGTCGAGTTCCCTGTACAATCCGCCCACTGTTTCGTCCTGACCCCTGCAAGGAGCCCTGCGCTGAGCACCCCGTTGAATTCCCCCCCTTACACCTCGACCGCCAAGGCCCTGCACTGGCTGATGGCGATTCTGCTCTTCGGCCTGCTCGCCCTCGGCTTCTACATGCATGACCTGCCGGTGTCGCCGCAAAAGCTGCAACTCTACGCCTGGCACAAATGGGCCGGCGTCACCGCTTTTCTGCTCGTTCTGCTGCGCCTCGCCTGGCGGCTGACGCACGCGCCGCCAGCGCTGCCGGAAAGCATGTCGAAGCGGCTGCAGCTGGCCGCGCATGCCGGCCATCTCGCGCTCTACGGGCTGATGTTCGCGATCCCGCTCTCCGGCTGGCTGATGAGTTCGGCCAAGGGTTTTCAGACGGTCTGGTTCGGCGTCCTGCCGCTTCCCGACCTGCTGGAAAAGAACAAGGCGATCGGCGACCTGCTGCAGACCGTCCATATGAGCCTCAACCTGCTGTTCGCCGTGACCATCGCCGGCCATGTCGGCGCGGCGCTGAAACACCACTTCATCGACCGGGACGACATCCTGATCCGGATCCTGCCCCGCTTTCCCGGAAGGAACTGACATGAAACGCATCGCCCTCGTCTTCACCTTCGCGAGCACGCTGTCCTGCCTTTCGGCGCAGGCGGTCGAATATACCCAGGTCCTGCCCGAACGCAGCACCATCCACTTTACCTACCAGCAGATGGGGGTCACGGTCGAGGGCAGGTTCAATCGCTTCGCCGGCCAGCTGAGTTTCGACCCGGCGAAACCGACGGCAGCGAAAGCGGCCTTCGAGGTCGATCTCGCGAGCGTCGATACCGGCGTTCCCGACGGTGACCAGGAAGTCGCCGGCAAGCCCTGGTTCAACACCCGCGCCTTCCCGAGCGCGCGCTTTACTTCGGCGAGCGTCAGGGCGCTCGGTGGCAACCGTTACGAGGTTCTCGGCAAGCTCACCCTCAAGGGCCGGACGCAGGACGTCGTCGTTCCGGCCACGTTCACCGCCCAGGGCAGCGCCGCCGTCTTCGACGGCAGCTTTACCCTCAGGCGGGCCGATTTCTCGATTGGCGAAGGCGCCTGGGCAAAATTCGACGTCGTCGCCAACGAGGTCCAGGTCAGGTTCCGCATCACTGCCAACAGCAAGTAAAGTCTCAATCCACCACAGGAGAATCCGCATGCACCCACTGACCCGGCTCACCGCCACCCTTCTTCTCGCCGCGGCTGCCGCGACGCCGGCGCTGGCCGAGCCGCAAACCTACGTCGTCGACAACAACCACACCTTCCCGCGCTTCTCGTACAACCACCTCGGCTATTCGACCCAGCTTTCGCGCTTCAACAAGACGACCGGCAAGGTCGTCTTCGACAAGGTGGAGAAGACCGCTGCGGTCGACATCGTGATCGATACCCGCTCGGTCGATACCGGTTCGGCGGTTTTCGACGAACACATCCAGGGCGAGGATTTTCTCGACACGACGAAATACCCGACCGCCACCTTCAAGTCGACCCGGGTCGTTTTCGCCGATGGCAAGCCGGTCGCCGTCGAAGGCATGCTGACCCTCAAGGGCGTCACCCGACCGGTGACGCTGAGCGTGACCTCGTTCGAGGCCAAGCTGCACCCGATGCTGAAGAAGGACGCCATCGGCGCCAACGCCTATACGGTGGTCAAACGTTCCGATTTCAACGCCGGCAAGCATGCGCCTTTCGTCGGCGATGAAGTGCGCATCGACCTCGCGATCGAGGCGATCGAGCAATAACCGGCCTCTTGAGCCAGAGCTTCTGACTCAGCGGCGGTAGAAGGAGACGCAGGGCACCTCGACATAGCCGCGGCGCCTGCGCACCTTGTGCAGTTTCTCGATCTTGCGCAGGCCTTCGGCTTCGTCGAGGACAAAGATCGTCTGCAGCGCACCGAGCCGGCTCCAGCGGCCCCCTCTCGCGACCAGCAACACCCAGTCGTCGAGCAGATCACGTTCGAGCCGTACCTCGTAGTACCGGCTGGCCGTCTCCCAGCGAACTTGCATCGTTTCACCTCCGCCATCGGGCGTTTTCCTCGAAAGCGCATTCGACACCGGCAAAGCGGTCTGGTGTCTTGCGCAGGTCATTGCGGCGGCTGTCGCCGATTCCCGGCTGGCGCTGCCTGACTTTGGCGAGCGCCTTTTTTCCCTTCTTGCTGAACCTGACCTGGCGACTCGTGCGGCTGCTCGCCGGTAGGCAGCAGCTCGTATCTGAAGGCCGGGAGTCGCTGCATGGCGCCGATCATACTCCTGGCCTCCGTCTGTGAGCCATGAAAACCAATGTTCTCCGGCCTGCGGGGTTCGACTGGACCGGAAAAGTCCGGCCAGCCACGCGCGCTCACTGAAGCCGGGCACGCGGGTTGCTTCGTACCAGAATCGGGTTTCATCCAAGAGTTGGCGTGGGCCCGGGTTCGTTCAATGTCTTTTTTGAGGAGCTCTTCTTATGGCTACCATCGTCGATGATTCACCTTTCCACGAACGTCGTACCACCGAGCGGCGCCGCTACCCGGGGCAGGCGGCCCTCGCGACCTGGGCCGACAACGCCTTCCGGGTCTCCTGGGGCGGCATCTGGGCGGGCGTTCTGGCCGCCGTCGGCGTCCTCCTGCTGCTGACCGCGCTCGGTCTTGCGATCGGCATCTCGGCAGTCGATTTCCAGGATCCGGATGCCGGCGCCCTGGGCATCGGCGCCATCATCTGGGCTGCCCTGTCGCTGCTCGTGGCCCTTTTCGTCGGCGGTTTCATGTCGACCCGCCTGGCGATGATCACGGACAAGTCCACCGGGCTGTACGAAGGGGCGCTGGTGTGGGTGCTCAGTATCATCCTGACCCTCTATCTTGCCGCGAGCGGCGTCGGCACGCTGGCCGGAGGGGCGTTCAATCTGGTCAGTGCAAGCGGGCGCAGTGTGGCCACCCTGACCGGCTTCAGCGAGATGGAGCTGTCGCAGACCAACGTCGACCAGATCATCGGCCGCCTGCAGGATCCGGCCACCGCCCAGGAAATTTCGCGCACCACCGGGGTGCCGGTGCTCGAGGTGCGGAACCGCCTGCAGCAGACCGCGCAGGCGGTCGAGAATGTGCGCAGCAATCCGGCCGAGGTGGCGGCGGAAGTTCGCCGCAACATGGCCGCGCTGATGTCCCACCCGGAAACCCGGGAAAGGATGGAGCAGGCCAGCCAGACGTCGGCATGGGCCGCCTTTTTCGCCCTGCTGCTCTCGCTCTGGGCGGCAGTGGGCGGCGCGGCGATCGGTCGGCGTCGGGCACGCGACGCCCAGACCCAGGTCGCCTCGCGCGCGGTGCCGAGCGCCTAGAGAGCCAGCCGGATTCGCTCCGGTGAACGGGCCGGGGAGCCGGGGCTGGCCCCCGGCTTTCCCTGACCGCATTGATCTTTGGTCGCCGCTTCCCGCACCTGCGGGAAATCGGTAGTTTTGACCGGCGGCCTGTAAAAATTTCCGGCTGGCGCTCCGGCAATCTGCGGCAGCGATCGGGCGGAATGCAAAGGAGGAAGTCAACGATGAAAGCGAAACCCATCCCGTATCGCCGGGCTTTCCTGTTCGCGGCAGCGGTTTGTCTGCCTTTTGCCGCTGCGGCGACGGACTCGACGCCGGGCGCACAGACGCCACGCCAGGGCGCGAGCGCCAGCGCCAGCGCCGAGCAAAAGCACGATGCGGCCACTCACCTCAAAGAGGCCGAACAGGTCGTCAGGCAGATGACTGCCGACCCCGACCTGAAGGGCTTGATGGCCCGCGCCAAAGGGATCTTCGTCGTTCCCACCTATGGCCGCGCCGCCCTGGTCGTCGGCGCCCAGGGCGGACCGGGCGTCCTCGTCGTGCGCCAGAACGAGAAATGGAGCGGGCCGGCATTCTACAATTTCGGCGGCATGAGTATCGGCGCCCAGGCGGGTGCAGTGGGCGGCAAGATCGCCATGTTGCTGATGAGCGAGCGGGCGGTCAACGCCTTCACCGCTGACAACAAGTTCTCGTTCAACGCCGATGCCGGTTTCACCCTGGTCAATTATTCGGCACGGATGCAGGTCGCCGGCAAGGAAGACGTCATCCTCTGGTCCGATACCACCGGTCTCTTCGCCAATGCGTCGGTCGGAGTGACCGACATCAACTGGGACGAAAAGGAAACGCGCGCCTTCTACGGCAGGAGCGTGACGCCGAAAGACATCGTCGCCGGCAAGGTGGCGAGCCCGAAGGCGCAGGCGCTGCTGCAGGCACTGCCGGGCCCGGCGAAGTCGACCGCCAAGCGCTGAGCGCTCGCAGACGGTCAGTGTCGGAACTGCAACGGTTTTTTCCGGCACTGACTGACCCGGCCTGATCGGGGTTCATTTTTGCCGGCGCCGCTGAATTTCCTGTCCTTTGTGGAGGAACTTCGCCATGTCGTTGTTTTCCGGATCGCTTGAAACCGCGTCGTCGTACCAGCCTTTTCTGTCCTTCTTCAAGGTGCGACTACGCTTCCGGATGCCGATCGACCAGGAGAGTGTCGCCGTCGAACGGTCGACCGCGGTGCAAGCCGACGGCACCTACCAGATCGAGATCGCCGAAGAGGCACTCACCGATCCGGCCGCCACCCTCTCGGTTCTCGGACCGACCAGCGAAACCCTGGCCGGCGGCCTGCTCGCCGAATTGCTCGCCGACGGGTTCCAGCTCAAACCGATCAAGGTCTCCGGCGACGCTCCCGACATCGTCCTCGAGCCGCTGACCGGCGACCAGACGGCACCGCTGCGGCGCCTGAAGATCCGGGTGTTTGTCGCGGCGGCGGGGGTGATCGCCGGCAAGGTGGCGGCGGGCGTCGATGTGCAGTTGCTGGGCAGACTGCGGGGCGCCGCTCAATCGGCGCCGCTCGCTTCCGGAACGACCGATGCCAACGGCTACCTGTCCCTGACGGTGGCGAACGTGCCTTTCGATGCGCTGCTCGCCCGCACCGGTCGCGGCGCGCAGATCAACGACAGTGCCATCCCGCTGACGGCAGAAGGCAAGGCGCCGCTGCGGATCATTCTGACGACGCCGGCGACGGGAACGCTTGAAGACTGCCATTGTGAGCTGGCGCCGCCGCGCTTGCCCGATGCCGAGGAACTGGCCGAGAACAGCGATGTATACAGCACCGATCTCGGCGCCGGCTGCGAGGATTTCACGATCCCGAATCGCACCCTGGAAGAGTTCGATTTCTTCCTGATCGTTCGCACCACCGACCCCGACATCCGGGGGTTGACGCTGCCCGACGGGGTTTCGGCGCAGGTCGCCGGCGGGCCGCTGCTCAAACTCGCCTTTGATCGCGCCACCTTGTCGCAGGAACTGCGGACGGTTGAGCTCGCATCGGCGCCTGCCGCGGCGACGCAGGCAGTGACCCTGACGAGTGCCGAAGGGCGTTCGCAGAGAGAGCTCGCCGGTAACCGGGCGGCGATCGACGAGATCGCTGCCAACCAGACCTCGCTCCAGTTGCAGGAGGTCTTGCCGGCGTATGTCGATGTCCGGCCACTCGCCGCTGCGGGGACGATCACGGCTGCGCAATGGCGAGAGGGCACCGACGAGAAGATCGCCGAAGCGGCGCTCAATGCCTCGCTCGCGAAGATTCCGGCAAGGGCCTTGCGGGCGGCGCTGCAGGATCCGGATGGCTTCACGCCGGTGCGCCTGATGACCCTCGAGCGCTGCGCGTCGATTGACGCCCTGAAAGCCTATCTCGCCGCGCGGCGCAAGAAAGCTCCCGGTCGGGCAGTGCTCGACGAAGACAACCCCGTCGACTGGGACGAAAGCCCGGAGTTCTATCAGGCGGCCTCGATCGCGCATGGGCATCTGCTTCATTTCAAGCAGGAATGGAAGGCCGACGGCTATTCGCTCGGCGAACTCGTCAAGAGCATTCCTCTCGCACCGGGCCAGAAGAAGCAGATCGCCATTCTCGACTGGGATCGGGAAGACACCGCCGGCCGCAGCGAAGTGCGCGAAGCCAGTGAATCGCTGACGGCGTTCCTGAGCCGGGACCGGGACATCAACGAGATCGCCAACGCCGGTTTTCGCGAATCCATCCGCGGCGGATCGCGCGCCCGGACCGGCGCGGTGGGCGGGGGCTTCGGCTTCGCCATCGGGCCGCTGGTGATTGGCGGCGGCGGCGGCGCGGCGTGGTCGAGTTCGACGGCCTGGAACGAAGGATCGCGCGAGCTGACCGGTCAGACGCTCAACCAGTTGCGCGAAGAGATTTCACAGGGCGTGTCCACGGTGCGCAACCAGCGTTCGGCGGTGATCCAGACGGTGGGCCAGCGCGAACGCGTGACGGCGACGACGGAAGTGATCGCCAACCATAATCGCTGCCACGCGATGACCCTTCAGTACTTCGAGGTGCTGCGGCATTTTGCCGTTCAGGAACGTCTGGCGGGGGTCCAGGAATGTCTTTTCGTCCCCCTGCAGATGGCCCCGTTCGACGACGCCAAAGTCCTGCGCTGGCGAGACCTCCTGCGCGAAGCCTGCCGCAAACCGGCCGTTCGCGAGGGTTTTGAAGCGATCTGGCGGCTGAGCTCGCCGGCGACGATGGCGCCGGACCGGGCTTTTGCCGACGATCCGATCGAAGAAATGTCCGGCAGGATTTTCCTGCGCGTCTCGATTGCCCGCCCGAAGGATCCCGATGAGGCCAGCCGCGCCGTCCTCGAACAGACCGAGTGGCGCTTCTTCGGCCTCATCCTGCGCGTCCATCCAGAGGTGGTCTATGAGCAATACCGCCGTAACGAGCAGCGACGCGATCAGATCTTTCGCAGCGAAATTGCTCCCGAAATTACCCGCCAGTTTCTCGAAAGCCTGCGCGTCGTCCTGATCGACCGCGATGGCAATGAACATGAGGCGGGCTTCGACCTGACCCTCCTTTCCCGCTACGTCGAAGGCGGGCTGATGGAGGTCGCGCTCAACGACACCGGTCGCGGTCCGCGCCTGAGCCGCCGCGAGGTGACCGGTATCGAGATCCGAACCGACCATGCGCTGCCGGAATTCTCCCGGGTGATCGTCGAACAGGCGAACTTCACCTATCGCACACAGCGTTTTGCCCAGGCGCTCTATCGCAATGAACGCGTGCTCGACGACCTCCTGGCGAGCGACCCGGCTTTTCTCTCGACGGCAGTGCTGAGCCGCGCCGAAGAGCGTAACCAGCTCAGGGAGGACCGCGAACTGCGGCGCCGGCTGCTCCGCCATCTCAACGACCACCTGGAGTATTACCACCGGGCGATCTGGTGGCAAATGGACGCCGCCCGGCGCTTCATGTTACTGGACGGCTTCGAGGCACCGCACGCCGGCGGCCGCTCGGTGGCTTCGGTGGTCGAGAATCGCCTCATCGGCATCGTCGGCAACGCCCTCGTGCTGCCTGTGGCGCCGGGATTCCAGCTCGACCCGGCCTTGCGGCAGGTGTTGAAGGAGAATGAGGATCCGCTGGTCGCGCTCAATACGCTCTACGACACCGCGCCCAGCCTGCCGCGCCGACACAGCGTGCCGACCAGGGGGGTGTTTGCCGAGGCAATGAACGGCAAGTGCAACTCGTGTGAGGTGATGGAGGAAGACCGCTTCTGGCGCTGGAAGGATTTTCCCTTGCCCGATTCCCCGCCACCGATCGGCGAACTGTCCACCGACAGCCGCTTTGCGACCCCGGAATCGCTCGCGCCGACCGGCTTCCCCGATGCGCTCGTCAAGTTCCAGAATGTTCCCGGGGCGCCTTTGCCGTCCGGCATGAACGCTGCCCTGAGCCTGCTCGGCAAGGATGTGTTCAAGGATCTGACGGGGCTGACGCAGAATCAGAAGAATGCCATGGCGGCCTTGACGACCGCCTTCGGCAGCAGCGAAGCGTTTGCGGGCGAAGCGTTCAAGCTCGCCCTGGCCGAGGACGCCGCACGCAATCTGGATCGAACGATCGACCAGGCCGAGGCCGCCAGGAAGGCTGGCCTGCTGACCGACGAGCAGGCCAGCAAGGCGACGCGCGACGCCTTGCTGCGCGCGCTGGGCGAAGAGGGCGCCGAGCAGAAGGATGTGACCGAGCTGCCCGGGGTCAAGCAGGCGCTCGAGCAGCTCGGCAGCGCCCCTTCGGGTTCAGCGACGGTGACCCGCAGCAGCGGCGAGAACAGCGAGACCGTCGAAGTGAAGAAGGAGGACGGCAGCGCGCTCATCATCGGAGCCCCCCTCTCCGTCGTCGTCAGGGAACTGCCGCCGATCGTGACGCAGACGCCCCTGGTCCTCGACGATCTCACCGCGAATGAACTCGAGCACCGGCAAATTTTCAACAGCCGCCAGGTCGCCGCGGTGCGCAAGCGCTTGTTCCAGGCCGTTCCGGGACAGCCGGACAAGCTCATCGACCTCTTCCAGTCGGCGGTCGACGCGGGTTTCCTGAGGGTCGACGGGAGCCATTTCAGGATGAACGTGCGGGTACGGATCGGTTATCCGGCCGATCCGGCCGACACCTCGAAGATCGCTCAAGCCGAGGTGGCGGGGGCCCGCTACCCGCTCGTGGTGCTGCTCCATGGCAACGCGGCCGGCTGGTCGATCGTTCCCGGTTCGACGGCAGCGCCCACCGGCGGCAGCCATCAGGGCAAAACCCTGTATTCCGTTCCCTTGCACAGTCAGGCCAATCATGCCGGCTACGACTACCTGCAGCGCTGGCTCGCCGAGAGCGGGCGGCGGATGGTCAGCGTCAGCATCGAAACCAATGTCGCCAACACCGTCGGCGCGCTGACCGATCTGCGCGCGCAAATGGTGCTCGATGTGCTCGCGAAACTGAAGGAAGAGGCGAAGAAGACCGGTTCCCTCTTCAGCCAGGTCGATTTCCAGAACATCGGGCTGGTCGGCCATTCGCGCGGCGGCGAAGCGGTGGTGCTGGCGCAGCAGCTCAACAGCGCCAGCACCCCCTTCGCCATCAAGGCCGTCTGCGCCCTGGCGCCGACCGATGTGCGCGGCGGCACGACGAGCCCCCTGTCGGTCGCCAGGACTTCGAATGCCTCGCTCCTCGTCGTCTACGGCGGCCTCGATCTCGATGTCAGCGGTACCCGAATCGCCGGCACGCGCGACACCTGGGGCAACGGCTTCCGGCTCTACGACCGGTCGACGGCGTACAAGGCGATGGTCTTTCTGCCCTTCTGTTGCCACACGCGCTTCAACCAGATCTGGGACGCGGTCGGCAGACAACGCGCGAGCGCGCAGGGGCTGCCGAGCGGCGCCCAGATCGAAGGCGGTCAGCCCTTGCCGGCCAACACGCATTCGACGCCGCTGCATGAGGCGCTGGCCCAGGAGTATATCGGCGGTTATTTCGATCTCGCGCTCAATCGCGATTTCGGTTTGCGGGCGCTGTTCGACAACAGCCTGCCGAATGCGCCGGCCAAGCCCGCCGCCCTGCAATGGCGGTTCGGGGCCTTGACCGAGGTGATCGACGAATTCACTGCCCCGAATCCGCTGGCGACGCTGCCGACCGGGGCGACGCGCATCGATCTGACGCCGATCGTCGTTCCCGTCGGCGCGACCACCGGCAGCCGCGACAAGCATGTCCTCCACAGCACGCAGGCCTTGCTGATCGACCTCGCCGCGGTCGCCGCGGCGAGCGCCAGCGTCCGCTACCGCTTCGCCGCCGGGGCCGGGGCCAGCCGCGACCTGACCGGTTTCGACGCCATCACCTTCCGCCTCGGCGTCCTCTCGCCGGTGGTCGACCAGACGGCGATCGAGGCGGCCGCCGAGCCGGTGTTCACGGTCTCCCTGACCGACCACGCGGGTGTCACCGGGACCCTGACGTCGGCCGAAATGTTCGCCGATCTCGCCAACGGCTGGACGAAGCCCGCTTTCAAGATAGATGGCAGCGACAACGCGACGCTGATGTTCATGCAGACCGTCCCCTTCAACTTCGCGACCCTGCTGCTCAAGAGCATCAACCTGTCGCAGCCGGGGATCAATCTCGCCGAAGCGGAAAGCCTGACCCTCGAGTTCGACACCTCGGCGGGCAGTGGCGAAATCTGGCTCGACAGCCTCTTGCTGATCAAGGTCTAGGGAGAACACCATGGACGCCACGTTCACCGGAATCGTCTCGCTGGAAATCGACGAGAGCGACCAGATGCTCGAGGATTTTGCCCTCCAGATCCTGGTCAGCGGCGAGACCCCGCTCCCTTACGTGAAACGGATTCGGGCCCGCTTCGAGCAGGAACCGGTGGTTGGCCTCGCGATCGATCTCTATGGCACCGGTTTCACCGGTTATCTGAAGAACCGGCCGGCGGCAAACGCGAGACTTTTCGTCGAGTTCGACGGGCAGGAGCCGATCGACACCGGTCTCGACTTCGAACCCGGTGAGCCGGAAACCTGAGGAGAAGCGCATGACTCGAATCGAGGGAAGACTGCTGCCGCAGAACGGTGAAGTACCGGCAACGGCCTATGCAGGTCACCGGGTGGAAGCTCTGCTGCGGGTCGCCTTCAAGCTTCCCGACGGCACGCCCTTGACCCGGCCGCGCTATCTGCAGTCCGCGACGACGCCCGCCGGAAACTTTTCATTCGCCTTGCCGGTGGCCGAAGAAGTGGCTGGCCGCAGCGAGTTCATCGTCCGTTCGCCAGCCGGCGTGCGGCTCGCGATCGCCGAACGGGACAGCCTCGACGGGCTGGAAATCAAGGTCGATCCGGCAAGCCCGGTGAATCTCGCCGATGCCCCGGCCCTGGCGACGCCGGCCAGCGAACTGCTTGTCCTGCGCATCGCCTTGCATGATCGTGTGAACCTCGTGCGGGTCGCGCAGCGTCTGGTGTTCGTCTGGGGACGCCCGGCCCAGGCCACCGGGCCGGAGGGGGAACTGCCCGACCTCATTCTGCTGGCCGCCGATCATACCGATGCCGCCGGTCGGGTGCGGCTCGAAATCCCCGCCGTCCGCTACGCGCATCTGGAAGTCGAAGCGCTGGCCAATTCGCCGGCCCTGGGCCGGCTGACGGTTCCCCTCGACGACCAGGGGCTGCCGCCCGAGAGCCTCGACATGACCGTCGAGCTGCCGCTGCTGGAAGCCGCGGCCGATTGTGAATGCGCGGCAACGGCCACGCCGCGCGCGCCCGATCATGCGGATCTGTTCGCTTCGCAGGACGTCTATTCACAGGACCTCGATGCCGGCGGCTGCGTCAGGCTCGCGGTGCCCAACCGGACGCTCGAGGAATACGCCTTTTACAGCCTGGTGCGAACGACCGACCCCGTTCTCTGGGGGATGAAGCCGCCGGAGCCCGCGCGCCTGCCGCTGTCCACGACGGCGCTCGACCTCGCGGCAGAGATCGCTTTCGGCGCCCGCGCGCTCGATGAGAAGCTCGAAAAGAACCCACCGCAAGGTCGTTCCCGCAGCCGGGCGGCGGAGACCCGGACCGCCGATGACCTGCGGCTCGCGAGCGAAGCCTATCGCACCTCGGGACTGATTGCCGCGCGCGCCTGGCGCGAGACCACCGAAGTCGATGCGATTCACAAGTCGATCCTCGAACGCGCCTCGGCGCTCTCGGAAAGCTCACTGCGCCAGGCCCTCAGCGACCCCGACGGGTTCACGCCGGTCAGTCTGATGACTGCCGAGCGGCGGGCGGCGCTCGAAGACATGGACTCCCTGCTGGACGCCGTCGCCCCGACCGCCGGCGGACGGCAGGCGGTTTCGGCAGCGCATCCGGTCGACTGGGACGAGGTGCCGAAAACCGTGCAGGCGGCGACCATTGCCCATGGGCATCTGCTCGAGTTTCGCCAGCAGTGGAAAGCCGATGGCTACTCGCTGGGCGACCTGCTCTATTCGCTGCCGCTGGCACCGGGACAGAAACGGCGGATGGTGATTCTCGACTGGGATCGCCAGGAGATCGGCAGCCGGGAAGAGACGCGCAGCGTGCGCGAGGACTTCACCGCTGATCTCTCGCGCAGCCGGGACGTCGCCGAGATCGTCAATTCGACGATTACCGAGAGCCTGAAAGGGGGCTCGTCCGCCAACACCTGGGGCGCCGGCGGCGGCATCGGTCTGGGTCTTCCGATCGGCGCCGGTTTCCTCGGCATCGGGGTGGCCGGCGGCGCCGGCGGCGCGAGTTCGAAGGCCTGGCAGGACTCGGCGCGCAACCTCGCCGCGTCGACCGCGCAGAATCTCGCCGACCGCACGCAGCAGGCGTCGGCCGCGGTGCGCAGCCAGCGCGGCACGGTGGTCACCAGTCAGCGGCAAGGCGAATCGGTGTCGGTCACCTCGGAAGTCGTCGCCAACTACAACCACTGCCATGCCATCACCCTCGAATACTTCGAGGTGTTGAAGCATTACCGCGTCGATCAGATCCTGGCTGCGGTCAAGGAGTGCCTGTTCATCCCCTTGCAGATGACCCGCTTCGATGCCCTGAAAGCGCTGCGCTGGCAGGATCTGCTCCAGGACCGCTTGCGCCAGCCCGGCTTGCGTCCCGGCTTCGACGCGCTCTACCGGATTCATACCGGCTATGCCGATGCGGCGGTTCCGCTCGGGCGCTACGCCGACGAGAGGGTTCTCGAGGTGTGGGGCGAACTGCGCTTCGAGTTGCACTTCGCACGCCCCCGGCTGCCGGCCGAAGGCGAGGAGATCAACGCCTATCTCGCCTCGGCGTGGAATTTCTGGGACCAGCTCTTCGGCGCGGGGTCTGCCCGCCAGTCTTATCAGACCTACCTCTCGGGGCAGGCACTGGCGGAGCGGATTTTCGCCACCGAACTCGCGCCGAGGCTCGCGCGCACCTTCTGCGACCGCCTGCAGCTCCAGGTCACGCTGACCGACGGGACGGTGCTGCCGCCGATCGACGCGGATTTCACCCTCGTCTCGCCGTACCGGGCGGGTGCGGAGCATCTGGTGACCTTTCGCAGCAATGGCTTCGCGGGCGTTCGGCGGTCGGACATTCGCGGCATCACGCTCAGCAACGGCACCGAATTCGCGCCCCAGTCGCGGACCCTCCTGCGTTACGCCAGCGTCTCCTATCGCAACGGTTTTCAGAGCTTCCTGCTGGTCGCACCGCGTCACCTCAGCGACGACGTCCGCGCCAATGACAACGCCTTCCTCAGCACCCGTGCGCTGAGCCCGGAGGAGGAATTCAATCCGCGCGAGCACGACCTGCAACTGCGCGACGATCTGCTCAAGCACCTCAACGAACATCTGGAAAATTATCATCACCTGATCTGGTGGCTGATGGATGCGGGCCGGCGCTTCATGCTGCTCGACGGTTTCGTCGCGCCTCACTCGGGGGGCCGCTCGGTGGCCTCGGTGACCGAAAACCGGCTGCTCAACATCATCGGCAACAGCCTGGTGCTGCCGGTGGCCCCGGGCTACATGCTCGACCCGACGATACGGCGAGATGACGAAACCGGCCGGCCGCTGGATCTCCTCGACAGCTACCGGCCAGCCATCCCGGTACCGCCGCGGCGCCTCAGTGTACCGACGCGCGGCGTCTATGCCGAAGCCGTCATGGGCGTCTGCAACAGCTGCGAGCAGGTCGACGACAAGCGCTTCTGGCGCTGGGAAGACGAACCCATCACCGACGAGCCGACCGAAATCGGCACGACGAGCACCGGCACGCGGCGCCAGGCACCGGCCGAGAGCAAACTCGGCGACTTTCCGGCGCCGGTGGTCGCCATTCAAAATGCTCCCGAAGCCCCGGAAACCACTTCGCTCTCGGCGCTCACCGCGCTCCTGGGGCAGCAGAATCTGTTCAGGGACGTTTCCGGCCTGGCCGAGAATCAGGCCAACGCGCTCGGCGCTTTCAAGCAGGCGATGCAGACCGCCAACCACTTCGGCAAGATGGCGGCGGCCGGCGCCAAGGCGGTGCATGCCCAGCGCAACAGCGAACGGATCATGAAGAAGATGGGCGAAGCCCGGGCCAAGGAACTGTTGCGCGACGACGATGCGAAGCAGGTGGCCGCCAAGATGTTCGGCGTCCTCAACAGCGACCTCGGCGGCGGCAAGAAGTCGCTGGCCGAAGAAACCCCGGTCAAGGAAGCGGTCGGCAAGCTGCTGCAGGGTGACGGCAAGAAGGTGCTCGATGTCTCCAGCAGTTCGGGCAACGGCTCGCAGCAGGCGCGGGTGGAAGTGGGCGCCCAAGCGGCGGCGCGTAAACCGCCGATCGATCAAGCGGTCAAAGGGGTGCTGCCGCTCGTCCTGCAGGCGCCGAAAAAGAGGGCTTGCTGGGCGGCTGCGCTGACCATGTTGAAGTCCTGGGCGGCCGGCGAAACGATGACCATCGAGACCGCGCTCACCCCGGGCGGGACGTTCTATCTTGATAGATTCAAGAACGACAGCGGTCTGCTGCCTGGCGAAGTGCCGGCCTTCAGAGAGGCCTATGCCTTGCGCGACGCGTCGGTCGGTGTCCTCACCGCCGCCGCCCTCGCGCGGCAGATGGCTGAACGCGGTCCGCTGTGGGTGATTGCCGACGAGGATGCGAGCGCGAGCTTCTCCATTCATGCGCGGGTGCTCATCGGCATCACCGGCGACGGCACGCCGCAAGGCACGCGAGTCCGCTTTCACGATCCGGCGAGCAGCCAGCCGGGAGAGGAATCCCTGCAGACCTTCATCACCAAGCTCGAACAACTCGCCGCAGGCGTCGCCAACAGCTTTGGCGGCTTCGCACCGCAGATTCTGTCCAACTAATCGTGCGTTTCATCAAAACGATGACCACCCGACCGTTCGGCCTGGGCCTGTCGAAGGCCGGTCAAACCTGAGCGCCAAGCCGTGGAGGCAGGCGGCCACAGGCGGATGCATCTCCCCGCTGCTCCACGATCAGGCACAAAACCGGGGACGCGGTTTGTCGGCAATCGCCTTAGCCGGCGATTGCCCGCTTGCCGACGCCTTTTCCGGTCCGGATGAAGCGATCCCAGGCGCCGTAATGGCTCTCGATCGCGCCCCGCGGCAGCGACAGGGCGATCAGCAGCAGGCCGGCGATGAAAGCGAAAGCGGTGCCGGAATGCGGGTAGCCCTCGAAGATCCAGGCGGTCAGCACGAGCCAGGCGCCGAAAGCGGCATTGACCAGGCGCAGCGGGCGGGCCACTTCGGCGAGCGCCATGATCGACAGGGTGATGACCAGCGAACCGATCACATGGTCGTTGTCTGCCGCGAGGCCGGTGGTGCCGACAAGCAGACGCGTGAGCATCAGCCCGATCCCGAGCGCGATACTCGCCAGCAGCGTCCATGGCAGGGTGACGCCGCCCTTGAGCATTTCCTTGAGGACCGCGCCGGGCGAGGCCTCGAAATTGTCCAGGTAATCGGCGCTGCCGCCTTCGATGGTGTCGCCGTGGATCAGCACGTGCCAGAGGGATTTTCCCTGCCGGCGGCGTTGCCGGAGGAACTGCAGGGTGGCCAGGATCTCGTCGAACGAATAGGGAATCTGCACCAGCATGGCAGCCGCCGCGAGCAGGCACAGGGTGCACCAGGTGCCGATCAGGATCGGCTGGATGATGATGAAGAAGATGCTCACCGCGCCCAGGGGGACGATCATCAGTCCGAAGATCAGGACCAGCCAGGGCAGCGTCCGCCAGCGCCGCTTGTCGCCGATGATGCCGGTGATGATCTCGAGGACATAGACGGCGGCGCCGAGGCCGGCGTCGGAGACCGGCCAGGCCTCGGACACCGAGGAGGTGATGATGCGCTCGCTGCCGTCACCGAAGAAGGGATCCCACGCCTGCTCGATGTGGCCGAGCTGGAATGCGGCGAGGTAGCGCGAGATGAAGAATCCGACCAGCGCGAGGGCGATGATCGGGATCCGCTGGTTCCACGACGACGGGCTGTAGTCCCATCCCGGCGGCGTGTCCGGGCCGACCAGGCGGGCCACCGGACTGACGCCGGGAGCGGCCGGGATGCCGACCGCAAAGAGGATGACGAGGGCGCCGACCAGGGTATCGTTGGCGTAGATGACGGCGCTCGGCGTCCAGAAGATCAAGGGCGCGAAAAGCACCCAGATGCCGACGGCGGCGGTCGCCCAGCGCGCCCAGGCGATGCTGCGCGACAGACAGAGGAGGGCGAAGAGGGTGATCAGCAGGCCGCTGACGAGGTCGCTGGCGGTCATCCAGGTTGCCGAATGGCTCATGCCGCGGCCATTGGGAGCGACCCGTTCGCCGACTTGCCGCCAGTTCTCGGTGAGGCCGAAAATGAACGGGCCGGAGATCAGCCAGAGTCCGAGGGCGGCGTTGGCGAAATGGCACCACACGGTCTGCCGGTGCTCGTGACGGTCGAGAACCTCGTATTCGGCGAGCAGCTGCGCTTCCGGCGCCGGCTGAGCCGCCAGATCCTCGAGCCAGAGAGGCACCGGTATATGGTTGCGCGAGTACCACTCGACGGGGTTCTGCTTCAGCTTGCCGATCATTCCCGGCAGGACGCCGCGCAGGCGGTGGCGCGGCTGCCAGTCGATCAACCGGTGGGCGCGCGAAACGTCGAGCTCATAGTGGTCGTCGGCCAGCCAGACCATGAAGGGCTTGATGAACGGCTCGATGCCGCGGTCGATGGCGTCGGGGACGATGTTCTCGACCACCGCCTGCGCCCAGGCGCCGGTCGCCGCCACCGGCTTCGGAATGCGCCGCGTCGTCCAGCCCTCGCCATGGAGCAGGCGACCGATCAGATTCTGCAGCGATTCATAGCTTTCGGTCACCGGCTCGCCGATCAGGAGGGTGGTTTCCTCGGCCAGGCTCGATCGCTTGTCGATCAGCAGACGAAAGGCCTCGACGACATCGTCGAGGTGCACGAAGGCCTGGCCGTGGCTGGGGTCGCCCGGAAAAACGTGCGACAGCATCTGCCGTTCGTAGATGCGCTGGATCTGGTAAGCGAGCGAAGGCACTTCGCAGTCGTCGGTATAGACCCCGGCGATGCGCAGAACGACGATCGGCAGGTGACCCCGCTCGCGACGGATCAGCTCTTCCGCCGCCACCTTGCCGAAGTTTAACAAGCCTGAAAAAGCATCTTCCTTAATCAACCGCTTGCGGTCTAAAAAAAGCTCGAGTGGCACTACACGCCGGTGATTTGGATTCAGATGATCAGTTTTCTGGTTCCTCCTGGTGCGCAGTTGAGCCCCAGCGCCTGGTAGATCGCCATCAGCTCGGGCTCGGCGACGGTCGCTTTGCGCACATGCAAGGAGCGCCCGTCACGCTGGGTAAAGGTCGCCGTGACCCGGCGCTGTACCGAGAGGATGTCGCGCAGGGTGGCCCAACTGTCGGTTATTCCCGCCGCCTTGAGCTTGACCCGCAGGAACTGGACGCACTGATAGGCGAGCACGGTAATGAAGAGATGCCCGTCGGCGCGCACTTCGTTGGTGTGATAGACGGGCCGCAGGCCAAGCTCGCTCTTCAGGCTGCGAAAAACGCTCTCCAGGTCGGTGAGCATCGTATAGGTGCGCCAGAGGCGTTCTTCATCCCAGGTCAGTTCGTTGGTGCGCAGGCAATAGACGCCGGGATGGGTGGCCATCGTGCCGGCGACCAGCTCCTTCTGCCAGGTGATCGCGCTCACCTTCTTGCCCTCGTCGCTGATGAACTGGACTTGATAGTGTTGGCTGGCGCCGCGGCTCTTCTGTTTGAGTCGGCCCAGACGTTCGAGCAGTTTGTCGTGGCGTTTCTCGCTCTGCGGCTTTTGCAGACCCTCGCTCAGCTCCTGCAATCCCGCTTCAAACCGCTGGCAGGCCTGCGCGAGCATCGCTTCTTCCTTGAGTTGCCGACTCGGTGAGTGGCAATACAGGCAGATTTCCTTGCCGTCCGGGCTGGGTTCCTTCTGCAGATGGAGCGGCTCCTCGCTGGCAGTCTCAATGGTCACCGCGCGGCTCTGGTCGAACTGGCGCTTGCCGCCGCGGCGAACCACCAGATAGCGATAGCCGTGTTCGGCCAGCCAGCTCACATTGGCCTCGGTGGCAATACCGGCGTCCATCACCACCAGCGCGCCCGCCGGAGTGCCGAGCCCGGCCAGCATGGCAGAGAGCGTGCCGGGTTCCGAGACGTTGCCGGCAAAGGTCTGTGAGCGCCTGACGAAGCCACTGCCGTCGAGCACCAGACCAAGCGTCACCAGCGGGCAGTCACTGCGTCTCTCCTTCGAACGCCCCCGCCGGGCCTTGGCATTGCCGCTGGCTTCGCCTTCGAAATAGGTGTTGCTCAGGTCGTACAGCGTGACCGTCTCTGGCAGATCAAAGAGCGTCTGGACAGAGCCAAAGAGCCGCGCTTCGATCGCTTCACGATGCTTCATCAGAACATCCGAGGCACGGTACAAACCCATGTGAGAGATCGACAGGAAGTCGAAGTCGAGCAATTCGCCCAAGGCGCTATGGTGTTGCAGCCAGTTCCAGGTTGCCCGTTCCGACCCCGGCTGGCCCATTCTGCCGATCAGGCTACCGATGATCGAGGCTTGCACGATGCCATTGACGCCCAGATCCTTCAGCGTTTCAAGGAGCCCCAGTTCGCTCAGCGCATGCAGGCCGACCTGCTCCACCCCCACCGAGCGGGGCTGGGTCATCCGCAGCGAGTCCACATCGACTTCCTGGAAGTCTAGCGGCGGGCACGGTTTGCTGGCTGGCCCGGCGTCCCCCTCACTGGGCTGCCCCGCCGCAGACGCCAGGGTTGGCGCCTGCGCCACCAGTTGCGCAAAGTAGCGCTGCGCCGCCCGCTCGATGGCCTCCGGGCAGGGCAAGGGCAGGAGCAGCCCCTGAGGATTGAGCAACTGCTCGATGCGGCTACTCAACAGCGGCCAGTCTTCCTGCTTGATCGGGAAGTGCCGCCCCAGGTTCAGTACCGTGATCTGACGGACCTTGCCCCCGATACGCTGCGTGCGCACCAGTCGATAGGTGAAGTAGCCCTCACCCGTGGCTTTGTTGTTCGTTCTCGTTTGGCGTATAAACATCCACACGAGCGTACAACAAAAACAAGGGGTTTGGCCGCCTCAGCCAAACTATTATGGCACCACAAAACGTTTTGGAAAATCTACCAACAATAAAATCAACCGCCTAGGCGCGCGCTGCCCGGGAAAAGACCGGAATATGCCAGGAAGATGTTAAAGAGGGGCTTGGATTGGGGGTATGGCCATTTGGGGTCGAGTTCGCCGTTCTCGTCGATCGGCATGCCCGGCTCGCCGGGGCGGTGCACCAGCATCGTGCTGGCATGGATGAACTGCTCGACCTGAAAGCCCTGCAGGGCGTGCAGCAGACGGCCGGTGCCCTGGACGTTCACCGCTTCATAGCGCGGATCGGGATCGCCGGAGAAATCATAGTATGCGGCCAGGTGGATCACCGAAGCGATGCGCGCGCCGTAGCGTTCGCGCAGGCGGCGACAGGCGGCCGCCAGCGCCTCGTCGGAGGTGAGGTCCACCTCGATGCAGTTCGCCGCCGTCGGCGGACACGCCTGCTCGAAACCGACGACCGTGAAGTCATTGCCCAGCGCGTCGGTGATCGCCCGGCCGATGCGCCCCTCCGAGCCGGTGATCAGCACTACGGGTTTCTCGTCTGTCATGAAATTCTCCTGGCTGGCAAAGAAAGGGGCGCTGCGCGCAGCGCTCTGCTCCGAGCACGAAGCGTGCCGCAACGCTTCGCCCCGCGCCGCCGTTTTTTCCCTCGCCGGCAGGCATGCGACTTGCCTTCGCATGACTCAATGGCATTGTCACGGGATGGATTGCTTTGGCGTCCGGGTCAGCGGGCGCGACCAACACACCGGAAGGCCGCCCATGCATCTCTTGAAGCTGCTTCATTTCGCTGCCTTGCTACTCTGGTGCGGCACGCTGCTCTACCTGCCGGCGCTGATCGCCCAGGCGACGCAGGCCGGCCGGCCCGTCTTCCACCGCGATGCCGGTCAGCTCATGCGCTGGGTGTTCACGGGCATCGCGTCGCCGGCGGCGCTGCTCGCGATCGCGTCGGGAACGCTCCTCTTCGTCGGTGTCACCTCGCTTGCGCCGTGGCTGATCCTCAAGCTTTCGGCGGTGACCCTGCTGGTCATCGGCCACGCCCTGTGCGGCGTCCTGATCCTGAAATCCGCCGCCCAGCCGCCGCAGCGGATCCGCTTCTGGTGTACGGCGCTTGCCAGCGCGATCACCCTGCTCATCGGCGCCGCGCTCTGGCTGGTCCTCGCCAAGCCTTCATGGCGCGCTTGAATCCTCGATCGCCGCCTCATGACCGACCTCCACCCCGACCGCGTGTTCGTAGACCAGGCGTCCGCCAAGGTAGGCGGCGATGACGATCAGGCCGGCGGTCAGCAGCGACAGGTAGATCTCCCACTCCGCGAGGCGGGCGGCGTCCTGCCGATAGCGCAGCGTCCAGTTGAGCGAGGCGAGCGAGAGCATCATCACGGCGAGGATGGCGTGGCACCAGGCGGTGATCTTCTCGCGCACCCGCGGCAGCAGGAGGTCGATCAGTCCGGGACCGCTCGCCAGCCAGCCGCCGACGGCGCCGATGCCGGCCAGCCAGAGACCGGCGCGCGCCCAGAACGGATCGTCGGTGATCAGCCAGGCGAAGTCGCAGCCGACCAGCCCGAGCAGCGCGGCGACCGGGAAGTGGATCAGCATCGGATGCAGCGGGTGGCCGGCGATCGCGGCCCGGCTGGTGATCGATTCGACGCCGGGCAGCCCGTCGGGGGAATCGGTTTTCGTTTCGGGGGACATGCGGGCCTCCTCGCTGAGCGGACCGTGAGACCCTTGCCGGGGGCTTGGCGCCTTGCCTCGGCAGTCCGTGCGCCGGCAAACGCTCTGGCTTCGCGCCTGCAATTGCCGCTCCCGCTCCTCGTCACGGTCGCCGCTTGCGACGGACCGCAGTCGATTCTCGATCCGGCGGGGCCGGCGGCCCGCGACGCCGCCCTGCTCTGGTGGCCGATGCTCCTGGTGGCGGTCTTGTCGCTGCTGCTGGTCAGCGTCCTCTGGCTGCTGGCGCTGCGCCGCGGCCCGCGGGGTGACGAAGCCGAAGCGAAGATCGTTCGCCGCTGGCTGGTCGGCGGCGGCCTGCTGCTGCCGACGGTCAGTCTCATCGCCCTGCTCGCCTTCGGCATCCCGGCCGGTGAGCGCATGCTGCTGCCCGGCGAGCCGCCGCCGCTGCGCATCGAGGTGACCGCCCGGCAGTGGGCGTGGGAAGTGCGCTACCCGGCGAGCGGAGTGGTGATGGTCAATCGCCTGCACCTGCCGCTCGGCCAGCCGGTCGAGATCCATCTCGAGAGCGCCGATGTCATCCATTCCTTCTGGGTGCCTCGCCTGGGCCGCAAGCTCGACGTCATTCCGGGGCGGCGCAACGTCCTGCGGCTGCAGGCCGATCACCTCGGCCGCCTGCAGGGTCAGTGTGCGGAATATTGTGGCCGCGGGCATGCGCACATGCGGCTCGCGGTCGAAGTGCATTCGGGGGCCGATTTTGCCGCCTGGCTCGATCGCCAGGCAGCCGCGACGGTGGTCGCCCGGCGATGAGTGCGGCCGCCGATCCGCGCGAACTCGACCGCCGCTTCCGCGCGGTCTGGGACAACCCGCCCGGCTGGCGGTCGCTGTCGGCAGTAAACCACAGCACGATCGGCGTTCGCTACCTGCTCACCGGGCTGGCTTTTTTTCTCTTCGCCGGTCTCCTGTCGATGCTCATGCGCGCGCAGCTCGCCTTGCCGCAGCAGGCGTTCATGGACGCCCCCACCTACGCCCAGGTGTTCACCATGCACGGCACGGTGATGATGTTCCTCTTCGCGCTGCCGATGATGGAGGGGCTCGCGGTCTACCTGGTCCCGAAAATGATCGGCGCCCGCGACCTCGTCTTTCCGCGCCTGTCGGCTTTCGGCTACTGGTGTTATCTGTTCGGCGGGCTGATCCTCACGGCCAGCTTCTTCCTCGCGCGCTCGCCCGACGCCGGCTGGTTCATGTACCCGCCGCTGTCGAGCCGGCCCTACAGTCCGGGCGTCAATTCGGATTTCTGGCTGATCGGCGTCACCTTCATCGAGATTTCGGCGCTCTCCGCGGCCATCGAGCTGGTCGTCGCCATCCTGCGCAGCCGCAGCCCCGGCATGACGCTCGCGCGGCTGCCGATCTACGTCTGGTATATCCTGGTCATGGCGGCGATGATCGTCATCGGCTTTCCGCCGCTGATCCTCGGCAGCATCCTGCTCGAGCTCGAACGCGCGGCCGGACTGCCCTTTTTCGACGTCAGCCGCGGCGGCGATCCGCTGCTCTGGCAGCATCTCTTCTGGCTTTTCGGCCACCCCGAGGTGTACATCATCTTTCTGCCGGCGGCTGGCCTGGTGTCCACGCTGCTGCCGGTTTTCGCGCAGCGGCCGCTGGTCGGCTACCGCTGGGTGGTGCTGTCGGTGCTGGCCACCGGTTTTCTGAGCTTCGGCCTCTGGGTGCACCACATGTTCACGACCGGCATCCCGCAGCTTGCGCAGGCCTTCTTTTCGGTCGCCAGCATGCTGATCGCCATTCCGACCAGCGTTCAGGTCTTCGCCTGGCTCGCCACCCTCTGGCTGGGGCGGCCGCTGCGGACGCTGCCGATGCTCTGGCTGTTCGGTTTCCTGTTCATCTTCGTCGCCGGTGGCCTGACCGGCGTCATGCTGGCGCTGGTTCCCTTCGACTGGCAGGTGCACGACACCCACTTCGTCGTCGCCCACCTGCACTATGTGCTGGTCGGCGGCATGCTCTTCCCGCTGATCGCCGCCGTCTATTACTGGCTGCCGCACTTTTCCGGCCGCATGCCGTCGGTGCAGCTCGGGCGCTGGGGTTTCTGGCTGATTTTCAGCGGTTTCAACCTGACCTTTCTCGTCATGCACTGGAGCGGCCTGCTCGGCATGCCGCGCCGCATCTACACCTACGACGCGGGCCTCGGCTGGGAGATACCGAACCTGATCTCGTCGGTCGGCAGCTTCGTCATGGCGATCGGCATCGCGACCCTGCTGGTTGACCTGCTGCTGCATTTTCGCTTCGGCCGGCGCGCCGGCAGCAACCCCTGGCAGGCCGACACGCTCGAATGGGCGATGCCGCTGCCGCCGCCGCCCTACAACTTCATCAGCCTGCCGACGGTGGACAGTCGTCATCCGCTCTGGCTGCAGCCGGAGCTGCCCGAGCGCCTGGCGCGCGGCGAGGGCGGCAACGCCGGGATTGCGCACGGCCGGCGCGAAACCTGGGGCAGCGACCTGTTGACCGGCGAGGCGCGCGAAACCGTGCATCTGCCGGGCAACAGCTGGCTGCCGCTCCTCCTCGCCCTGACCCTCGCCTTCCTGTGCATCGCGCTGCTCGCGCGGAGCTACCTCGTCGCCCTGCCGGTGGTGCTGGTGGCGATCGCCCTGGTGCTGCGCTGGGCGTGGGAGAATGGGGCGCAGAGCGGCGGCGAGAGTGTCGCGACCGCCGGCGAGCCGGCGCTGCACTGGCGAACCCACGATGGTCCGGGGCGCTGGGGAATGGCGGTGACCCTCTTCGCCGATGGCGCGCTCTACGGGTCCCTGCTCTTCGGCTGGCTTTACCTGTGGACGGTGGCGCCGCAAGCGCCCCTCTCCCTGCCACACTCTCTGACACTCTCCTTGCCCCAGCCCTCGCTGCCGCGCCTCGACAGCGGCGCCCTGGTGCTCAACGGCGTCGTCCTGCTGCTCGCCCTCGTCTGGCTGCAGCGCGTCCTGCGGCAATTGCGCCTCGCTTCGGCGGCCGGGCTGCAGCACCAGCTGGCGGCGATCGCGGCCATCGCTTTCGTGCAGACCGGCCATCTCGGCTGGCTCGCGCAGACTGCCGGGCTTGATCCGACCGCCAGCGCGCAGGAGGCGGTGATGGCGGTCATTCTCGTCTACGTCATCGGCCACTGCGCGCTGGCGGCCCTCTTCACCGGCCTGCAGGCCTGCCGTGTGCGCTGCGGCCATGTCGGCGTCGAAGCGCCTTACGAGCCGCAGGTGCTGGCTGCCCTGTGGTCGTTCAATCTCGCCCTGCTGGTCAGCGCCGGCATCGCGCTCGGCCTCTTGCCGCTGGTCTGGGAGGTCTGAGCGATGTGGCTGCACCCGCTGCCGATCGTCGTCGGTCCGAGCCTCTGGGCAATCGGGTTCGTCGCCCTGCCGATCGCTCGCTTGCCGCCATGCCTCTGAAGCCAGGGCGGCGCGGGTTGGCGCTGCCCGCCCTCCTGCTGCCGCTGCCGGCGGCGGCGCATGAGCTGCGCGTCGACGCCGATTCCTGGACCCTGCTCAGCGCCCTCCTGCTGGCCATCGCCTGGGGACTGTACGCGCTCGGCGCGCAGCGCAAGCCGCCGTCTCCGGCACGTGCCGCGGGCTTTCACGCCGCCCTCGTGATCGCCGCGCTGGCCCTCTTCGGGCCACTCGACAGCGGCGCGCAGAACCATACCAGCCTGCACATGCTGCAGCACATGCTGTTGATGGTGGTGATTGCGCCGCTCGTCGCCATCGCCGTCCCGCTGCCGCAATGGCAGGCGGCGACGGGCCGTCCCTTGCGTGCGCTGGGGTCGGTGTTGCGGCAGTCGAGCCGTCGGCCGCTGTCGCTCGCGCTGGTGCACGGCGCGCTGATCTGGCTCTGGCACACGCCGCGCCTCTACCTGCTCGCGCTCGCAGAGCCCGGCTGGCACTTCGTCGAGCACGCCAGCTTCCTGCTCAGCGCCGGCCTGTTCTGGTGGTCGGTGCTGCACGCCGGCGCCCGCCGGCGCGGCGAAGCGCTGCTCGCGCTGCTGCTCACCCTGATGCACACCGGACTGCTCGGCGCGCTGCTCACCTTCGGCCGCGAATCGTTCTACGGCGCCGAGCGCAGCCTGTTCGAGCAGCAACTGGCCGGGCTGATCATGTGGGTGCCGGGGGGAGTCGTCTATCTCCTGGCGGCCGGCGCCATCGCCTGGCGCTGCCTGGGCGATGAAGCGCCGGCGCCGGGGCGGAGGTCCGGGACTGCCGGGGCCTGACGAAACGGGCAAATTCAACCGGTAAATCTGCTCCTTGCCGGCAGAATTTACAAACCACAGACCCCTCACAGACCCCTCTCGCCGCCCGTTGGGCTGGAAATGGCGGCGCCGATCTGCCCGGCCCGGCGCGCGAGGGCCGTTTCCCTTGTCCGGGAACGACGCATTCACGCATTCACGCATTCACGCATTCCGGCTTGCCGGCCGCAATGGCGCTCCGGGCACGGCGCCTGCTTCCTCCCTTGCTCCCTTTGCTGCTCTCGCTCGGTTGGGCTTGCTCCGCGGTGCTAACGATCAGGTTCAAGTGAGGAATCGTCCGTTCGCCATTGAACGGACGCGGGCCAGCACCGATTCGGCTCTGGTCTGCCATTTTTGCAAACGGGTATTCATTTTGCTTTCTCCCCCCATGTCTCCGTTTGAGACCCCATTATTTCCCCCTTTTCATCCAGGAGTACGAGATGCCCCAAGCCAATCGAAATCAGGAAGTCCGCCGAGAGAACATCCCTCCGCCAGCCCTCAATGCCGCCTCGCTGACGCTTCGCGGTTTCGGCGCGTTGTATGACATGCAGCTTTCCGCGGTGCGGCTCATGCTGCAGAGCCAGGCGCGCGCCGCCGCCATGTTCGGCCTGCCCGATTACTCGGACATGTTTTCCCTCGCCGATGAGAGAAGCCGGCGGCTCTTTGCCAGCGGTACCGAGCAGCTTCTGCAGACGACCGAGCGAACCCGCGAAGCGCTTGCCGAAATCCGGCGTCACATCGTGCACGCGGCCGAGAGCCAGACTGCCAGCCTGGTCGACCAGTGGACGCGCGGCATGGCAGAATTCGGCGACCAGACCGAGCAAGGGCTGATGCAGATTTCCCAAGCGGCGCGCCGGCAGGCGGAAGAAGTCGAACGGGCGATCGAACAGCAGAAGGTCGCGCAGGAGAAGGCTGAAAGGATCGAAAGGGAAAAGGGTGGTCAGGAAGCCATCGCCCACAATCGCCGTCATACCGACGATCTCTCCGAACGACGCAGCAAGCGGGAAGAGGAACAGGACAGCCAGCGCGAGCAGGAAGCCCGGGCACGGTCGGAGCAGCACAAGGTCGCACAGGACAGGGCCGAGCAGGACAGGGCCGCCGAACACAAAGCTCCGCGCAGCAAGTCGGCCGGCGCCGCGTAGATGAATTCCCCTGCCGGGTCGCCCGACCCGGCAGGGGAGTCGCTGCTTTGCATCGGGCTGCGCTTCCGGCGGCGCAGGATTTACCGCCTCTTGCCCTCTTTTACCGAACTTTCCCTTTTTTCTCTCTCGCTTTTCCGCTTGCCGGCACGGTTTTCACGGCCGGCCGGGCTTTGCCGCGTGCGTCGAAGGCTGGTATGCCTGTTGCTTTTCAGGAGAGTGCGGCCCGTCTCCAGGATCGGGCAGGGCTTCTCCAAAACCGGTAGATCAAGCGAAAGGAAAAGAAATGATGGCCGAGATCCGCAAAGCGGTTTTTCCCGTCGCCGGATTCGGCACCCGATTTCTCCCCGCCACCAAGGCCTCGCCGAAAGAAATGCTGGCCATCGTGGACAAGCCGCTGATTCAATTTGCCGTCGAGGAGGCCGCCGCGGCGGGGATCAGCCAGATGATCTTCGTTACCGGTCGCAACAAGCGCGCCATCGAGGATCATTTCGACAAGGCCTACGAACTCGAAGCCGATCTGGCCGCGCGCGGCAAGTTCGAACTCCTGCGGCAACTCGAAGGTCTCCTGCCGGCGGGCGTCAACTATGCCCATGTCCGCCAGCCGGAGATGCTCGGCCTCGGTCATGCCATCCTCTGCACGCGTCACCTGATCGGCAAAGAACCGTTTGCGGTGATTCTGGCCGACGATCTGATCGATGCCACGATCCCGGTCATCAAACAGATGGTCGATCTCTACGCGCGCACCGAATCGTCGATGGTCGGGGTCGAGGAGGTACCGCTCGAACAGACGGGAAGTTATGGCATGGTGCGGGTCGATCCGGGCAGTCGTCTCCACAGAGTCACCCATATCGTCGAAAAACCCCGCCCCGAAGCGGCGCCTTCCCGGCTCGGCGTGGTCGGCCGCTATCTGCTGACCCCGGCCATTTTCGATTGCCTGGATTCCTTGCCCCCCTCTTTCGGCGGCGAGGTGCAATTGACCGATGCCCTGCAACTGCTGTTGGCACGCGAGTCGCTGCTGGCTTACGAGTTCCGGGGGACGCGCTATGACTGCGGTTCAAAGCTGGGTTATCTCAAAGCCACGGTCGAATTTGCCCTCAAACATAGCGAAGTCGCCACCCAGTTTGGCGATTATCTCTCGACCTACGCAGCTGCCCTGGGCAGAAAACCCGCACGCTGATCGCCCCGCCGAAAGCCGGGCCGCATTCCTTCAGCGCCGGGAAATCAAGGCCTTCTCCTTGAAAGGGCGCTTGGCATGAGCAAAGCGAAGAATCCGTCCACCGTCTGCTCACCCCAACTTTCAGGTCATTGCGAAGATGAAACTTTTTCACTGCGACCACTGCCAGCAGCCGGTGTACTTCGAAAATTCGCGCTGCCTCAGTTGCGGCCACGCGCTCGCGTATCTGCCTGATCTGGCGACCATGGCCTCCCTCGAAGCGGTGGACGCCAACGCCTGGCGCTCGCCGCTGCCGGCAACCCGCGGGCGTCAATACCGTCTGTGCGACAACTACTGCCGCCACAACGTCTGCAACTGGGCGCTGCCAGCCGAGCAGGCGGGCACGCTGTGCGCCTCGTGCCGGCTCACCCGGGTGATCCCCGACCTCGACCAGGCGGGGCACAAGGAGGCCTGGTACCGCCTGGAAAGCGCCAAACGCCGTCTGCTTTATGGTTTGCTGGCCCTCAAGCTGCCGCTCGCCAACAAGAACGACGACCCCGAGCACGGGCTGGCCTACGAATTCCTCGCCGAAAGCCCCGGCGAGGGCAAGACCCCGGTGCTGACCGGACACCGCGACGGCGTCATCACCATCAATCTCGCCGAAGCCGACGACGCCGAGCGGGAAAAGCGCCGCCTGCAGCTCGGCGAGGACTATCGCACCCTGCTGGGTCATTTCCGGCACGAGATCGGACACTATTACTGGGATCGGCTGATTGCCCGCAGCCCGGCGATCGAGCGCTTTCGCGAGTGCTTCGGCGACGAGCGCGACGCTTATGACCAGGCGCTCGATCGCCATTACCGGCAGGGCCCGGTGAAGGACTGGCAGGAAAACTTCATCAGCGCCTACGCGAGTTCGCATCCGTGGGAAGACTGGGCCGAAACCTGGGCCCACTATCTACATATTACCGACACCCTCGAAACGGCAACCGCCTGCGGCTTGTCACTGGCGCCCCCGCAGGTCGCCCAGCCGGCCGGCGATGCCGATCCGAGGGCTCGGCCCGGCAACTCTTTCGAACGCCTGATCGAGCGCTGGTATCCGCTGACCCTGGTGCTCAACAACCTCAACCGCGGCCTCGGCCTTCCCGATGGTTATCCCTTCGTTCTCTCGGATGCGGTCATCGACAAGCTGCGTTTCGTCCATCAAACGGTCTGCGCCATTGATCGCCAGCCGCCAGCGCCGGTGAATGGCCCGGGAAGGGCCTACGCGCCGCAGCATGTCGATTGATCGCGAGCCGCCGAGCGGCCGCTGCC
Source organism: Candidatus Accumulibacter jenkinsii (assembly GCA_036625225.1). Taxonomy (GTDB): domain Bacteria; phylum Pseudomonadota; class Gammaproteobacteria; order Burkholderiales; family Rhodocyclaceae; genus Accumulibacter; species Accumulibacter jenkinsii. The sequence goes on from JAZKUF010000005.1 coordinate 204,739, forward strand.
TGGCATCGGGCCACGCTGGCACAGTGTTTGCAGCCGCCATTCTGCAGTCCCCTTGTATTTATCTTTGACAGGAGAGTCTCATGGAAAAAGGAACACAGCGTGCGCAAAGCTCCCGGCAACAGGATGCTCTCGCGCTTCTCGGCGCCGACCACCAAAAAGTGCAGAAGCTGTTCAAGGACTTCAAGAAGCTCAACACAGGCAGGGCGGTGGAGAGAGCCGGACTGGTCAAAATGGTCTGCGACGAACTGACCATTCATTCCCGGATCGAGGAAGAGATCTTCTATCCGGCGGTGCGGGAAGCGACCGGCGAAGCCGATCTGCTCGACGAGGCCGAAGTCGAACACGCCTGCATCAAGGATCTGGTCGAGCAACTCGAATCGATGGATCCCGGCAAGGATCTTTATGACGCGACCTTCACTGTCCTGGCAGAAAACGTCACCCATCACATCACGGAAGAAGAAGACGAGCTGTTTCCGAAAGTCAAGCAATCGGATCTCGACCTTGTCGCCCTGGCAGAGCAGCTTCGCGAGCTCAAGGAAGAGCTCAAGGCGCAGCTGAGCAGCATTTCACCGATCGATGAGGACGATGAGGAAGACGACGACGAGGAAGATGTGCGCGCAGTCGCCGGCCGCCACTGAAGCCATTTCCTGCCGGGGGCCTGAAGGCCAGCTCCGGGCCACCGGCAGTTTCAATCTTCAAGGTCACGACCCGCAACGGTGCCGGGCATCTCGCACCCGCAGGGTGGTGCGGCAAGGTGCCGATGGCCATACATCCACCGTGGATAGCATGGAGAAAGGAATTGCGAGAGCAGGGACCGCCACGCGGTCCGCGCTATCCCTCCCCGGCCTGAAGGCCGGGGTTTCTCGCGTCAACTGATGAAAGTCGTCGCATGGATTATCGGCATTATTTTTATCATCGGCCTCTTGGTGGTATCGGGCGTTCTCAAGCTCATCTTCTGATCAGCGGTCGCCGGGGAGCAGCCAGGCGTTTGCCTTGCGGTCGTACTCGCCCTCAGGCAGGCCGAACCCGGTTACCGGATCTTCGACAACGAGGCGGACGATTGCCGCAAGATCGTGCTGATTCCCGGCCTCCAGGGCCGAGGGCTCGGGCGGGACGGGGCCGTCGGCCGGGGGGCGGTGACCAGGCCGGCGAATTCGACAACGCCCGCGGAATTGAGGCACAATCGATCGAACGGCAACTGCCCGGGTGCCGCTTCCCGCAGCGACTGCAGCCGCAGAGGAGATCCCATGCACGACGACGACCCGCCGAACGAGCGCGCGCCTGCCGCGGCCTCTGTCCTGCTGACCTCCGAGGGTGTCGAGGACGACCTGTGCGCCGGCGGGTCGGCAAACTCGCTGATCCGCGCGAGCCAGCTCGATGCACTCGATTTTCTCGCCTCAACCCTGGTGCACGACCTCTGCGGCCCGCTGCACAATGTGCAACTCAAGCTCAGCCTGCTGCAGGCGAGCATCGCCGAGGCCGAAGAGCGACCGGAGACCGCGGCGCTGCACCGCCGCTGCCTGGATTACGCGCAGGCCATGCAGCAGGAGGTCGGCAGGCTGCTGACCGGGATCCGGGAACTGCCCGGGCTTTTTTCGCCGCCAGGTCAAGAATCCTCGGGCGAGATCGATGTCGGTTCGCTGCTCGCCGAAGTCGTTCGCCTGATGACCCCGCAATGCCGGCTGAGGCGTCTGCGCTGCACCTGGCTGCTGCCGGCCGAAGCCTTGCCGGTCGAGGGGAAAAGGTCCGCGCTGCGTCTTGCCCTGCTCGTCCTTTTCGTCGCGCTGGTCAGGCATGCCAGGCGCGGCGGCGACCTGCACTGCGCGGCAAGAGCCTGCGGCGATCGCGTCGAGATCGTCTGGACCGCCGAAGTTTGCCCCTTGCCCGTGCCGCTGCCCGGTCTGCTCGCCGCGCGACTCGTCATCGAATCCCAGCAGGGCGATTTTTCAGACCCCTGCCTGACGGACGGAACGATTCACCTGCAGCTTTCGTTGCCGCTGCGGGGGCCTCCGTGCTGATGATTTGTTGAGCGGGCATGGTTTCTCCTGCAGAAAGTTGCCAAAGGCAGGGAACCTTGCGCCGGCCTCGAAACGGATTTTTTGCCGGGTGCCTGTAGAATTTACAGCGGGGTGATGGTCACCCTGCAGGAAAAAATCCTCTTCACCGGCTGGCCGGCCAGCGAAATGCGCGGAACCTGCCGCAGCATTGCTGCCCGTAATGACCTGCCACCATCAGCCTCGACATGAGTGACCGGGAGGGGAGGAAATCGGCTTTCCTCCCCTCCCGGTCAGGTGTCCGCATGCGTCAAGCCTCCGGGCTGTGGTCAGCCGCTGATTTATGGACTTCCCCGCCGGCATTGACCCATCCCGATCAATGATTGGGTCATTGGAGTTGCGCTCCGGGGCCGGACTACAGACGGCTGTGGCAATCGCTTAGGAAGGGGAAATTACCCCCTCTTTCGCTGCCCGGATGGTTTCCCGGAGGTGGACTGCTGCGAAGACTCTGCGTCCTCATCATTCGCCGATTGGCGGCTTTCCCCGCCCTTGCGGCCGATCTCGGACATGTGCTCGCGGTCCTGGCTGACTGCCTTGCCGCCTTTCTGGCCCGCGCGGCTGGCTTCGTCGGAATCGAACTCATGGGCCGTTCCCTTCTCATGGGCAACCTGTCCGCCCTTCTGGCCGGCGCGGCTGGCCTCGTCGGAATCGAACTCGTGGGCCATTCCCTTCTCATGGGCAGCACGACCGCCCTGGCTTGCGATTTCCCGTTGTTTTTCTTCGGGCATTCCCGCAAAGCCGCGCTTGCTGCTGCCCGGGTCTTCGTCCTTCTGGGAACTGCTACTGCTTTTCTGCTTGCTGCTGTCTTGATTTGAAGCCATGTCGAACTCCTTTCCCTGCGTTGAATTTCCCGAAAGATCTACCTCTTGCAAAGCGACTGTGACCACTGGCAAGGAGGCGGATTCTCGGAAGCCTGTGCGGTGCCGATCCACGGCGCCCGCATTCATAAGAAAAAATTCACCCGAATCGATAGGGTGCAGCTCTTCCTGGTCACGGTTTTTCGGTCTTCAGTGGAAAAGTATGGGCAATGCCGACACGATCACCCTCTGCTGCAACCGCCAAACCGTGCGAGATGTCTGGCAATTTGTGTGCCGCACAAAAAGCGACGAGCCGCCCTTTCTGGCACAGCCATTGCTCGGTTGGACTCGCGGCGCTGCCGCTCACCCCTACCGACGATCCAGGAGGAACATGTCCTACGAACCCCCGCTCCGGAAAGCGGTCGCGGCTTCACTGGCAGCCCCCAGCGAGCCAAGGCTGCGATCCGGAAGATCGCCGGCGATTGCCGAAAAGGGTCGCAACTGCAGCGCCATCGAGCACGCGCGGCGAGCGGCGGTGCTGATCGATGCCCAAGCCTATTTTCAGGCTTTCAAGCAGGCGGCGGAACCGGCGCAGCGTTCGATCCTCATCCTCGCCTGGGACTTCAACAGCGAGACCCGGCTCCATTACGACCCGGTGGGACACGGCGGCGCGCCAGCCGAACTCGGCGACTTCCTCAACTGGCTGGTCAAGCGCCGGCGCACCTTGCAGGTCCATGTCCTCGACTGGGACTATCCGATGGTCTTCGGCACCGATCGCGAGTTCCCGCCGGTTTTCGGGCTGGGCTGGCAAGCCCGCCGGCGAGTCCATCTGCGCTATGACAACACCCATCCCGTCGGCGGATCGCACCATCAAAAGATCGTCGTCATCGACGACGCGATGGCTTTCGTCGGCGGCATCGACCTCACCTGCCGACGCTGGGATACGCCGGCGCATGGCGCGTGCGACCCGCGGCGCGTCTACGGCGACGACGCCTATCCGCCTTTCCACGACCTGATGATCGCGGTCGATGGCGAGACGGCCAAAGCCCTCGGCCGAATCGCTCGCAGTCGCTGGTTCGGCGCCACCCGGCACATCCTGCTGCCGGTCGTCGGGGTGAGCGAGGATCCCTGGCCGCCATCCCTGCGGCCCGACTTCAACGATGTCGAAGTGGCTATCGCCTGCACCGCACCGCCGGTGGGCGAGCGGCCGGGGGTGCGAGAAGTCGAAACCCTGTATCTCGACATGATTGCCGCGGCCCGGCGTTCGATCTATATCGAGAACCAGTATTTCACTGCGCACCGGCTCGCCGAGGCGCTGGCGGCGCGCCTCGGCGAAGCCGACGGCCCGCAAATTGTCCTCGTTCTACGGCTGCTCAGCCACGGCTGGCTCGAAGAACACACCATGCACGTGCTGCGCGCACGCCTGCTCAAGCAGCTCGCCAACGCCGACCGCTACCATCGTTTTCACGTCTATTACCCCTACATCGATGGCCTCAAGGAGGACACCTGCATCGACGTGCATGCCAAGATGATGATCGTGGACGACGACATCCTGCGCATCGGTTCGGCCAATCTGTGCAACCGTTCGATGGGCATGGATACCGAATGTGATCTGGCGATCGAAGCCCGCGGTCGCGATGACGTCCGCGCGATCATCCGCAGCATTCGCCATCGCCTGCTCGCCGAGCATCTGGAGTCAACCGAGCAACGGGTGTCCGAAGAAGTGCAGCGCCTCGGCACCCTGCCGCCCGTGATTGCTGCCCTGGGCCAGCAGACGCGAACGCTGAAGGTGCTCGAAGAGCTGCCGGAATGGTCGGAGCCGGTGGTCAGCCTGGCCGAAATCGCCGATCCCGAACGGCCGGTGACGCTCGATGAACTCGTCGGCCAGATCAGTCCCGCGCCGCCGCCGCAGCGAGCGGGTCCGGCCTGGGGCAGGCTGCTGCTGTTCGCCGGCGCCATCATGGGCCTCGCCGCCGTCTGGCGCTATTCTCCGCTCGCCGATCTCCTGACTGCCGAACAGGTGAGCAGCTGGGCGCGCCAGTTCGCCGGTCAGCCGTGGGCCCCGCTGTTCATCCTGGCGGCCTACACGCCGGCGTGTTTCATCCTCTTTCCGCGGCCGCTGATCACCCTCACCGCGGTCATCGCCTTCGGGCCCGGGTCAGGCTTCTTCTACGCCATGTCGGGCATCCTGCTCGCCGCGCTGGTGACCTACGTCGCCGGCCGGCAGCTCTCGCGCGATGTCGTCCGCCGCCTTGCCGGCGAGCGACTCAATGCCGTCACGCAGGCGCTGCGCAGGCGCGGGCTGCTGGCGGTGACGGCGCTGCGTCTGGTTCCCCTGGCGCCCTTCGCGGTCGAGGGTCTGGTGGCCGGAGCTATCCATATCAAGCTCTGGGAATTCATGCTCGGTACCTTCATCGGGATGCTGCCGGGGACGCTCGCGGCGACCCTGTTCGGGGAGCAGATCGAAGCGGCGCTGCACGATCCGGGCAGAATCAACTACGGCTTGCTGGCCACCATCGTCATCGCCCTCGCGGCGCTGACCCTGGTCGTCCGGCGGCAGTTTTTCTCCCGGCCGAAACAGGCGGCGCATGGCAGGCCGGGCGAACGAACTCGCTAACTGGCGAAGCCTGCACGCGCAACTCGGTCCCGATTGCCTGCGGATCGCTTCGTACAATATTCACTGTTGCATCGGAGCCGACCGGCAATGCCATCCCGGACGGGTGGCGCACGTGCTCGACGAACTCGGCTGCGACACCATTGGCCTGCAGGAAGTCAATAATCAGCCCGGTGACCGGGAGGATTCGATGCAGCTCGATTTCCTCTCGCGGGTGATGCAGATGGAGAGCGTTGCCGGTCTCGACCTGATCCGCCACCACGGCCACTTCGGCAACGCCTTGCTGACCAGCCGCCGGGTGCTGGAGGTGGCTCGCCACGACTTAAGCTACGAGTCGCGCGAGCCGCGCGGCGCGCTCGACGTGACGCTCGATGTCGCCGGACAGCGCGTGCGCGTGATCGTCACCCACCTGGGCCTGCGACCGGCGGAGCGGCGCTACCAGGTGCGCGGCATGCTGCGTCTGCTGCACGCCATTCCGTCCGAACAGCGGGTGGTCGTGCTCGGCGACATCAACGAATGGTTGCCGCTGAGCCGGCCGCTGCGCTGGCTGCACGGCATGCTCGGCCGCAGCCCGGCCGAACGCTCGTTTCCGGCCCGTTTTCCGGCTTTCGCGCTCGACCGCGTCTGGGTGCGGCCACGCGGTGCCCTGCTCGCCTTCGGGGTGCACCGTTCGGAAGCCGCGCGGCAGGCCTCCGATCACTTGCCGGTGAAGGCCATCGTCGCTACCCGGGAGGCGGGGACGAGCGCCATGACCGGTTTGCTGAGAGGCTCCCCGAGCGCCTGAAGGCGATTCGCCGCGCGGGGAGGAAGGGAGTAGCCCGTGCAGCGGAACGGCTGCAGCAGCGGACCGCGCTCAGGCAGAGGTCAGGCCGTTGCGGATGGCGTACTTGGTGAGATCGGCGACGCTGTGCAGGTCGAGCTTGCGCATGATGTTGCGGCGATGAACTTCGACCGTCGAGGGCGCGAGATGAAGACGGTCGGCGATTTCCGGCGACGTGCGACCGTCGGCGATCAACTGCAGCACCTGCCGTTCGCGCGACCCCAGCCGGGGCGTCACGAGCGAGCGCAAGGACCCGTCGCGGCAGGCCTCGGTGATACTGGCGGCGGCGTCCGGGCAGAGGTAGGTCCGATTCGTCTGCACCGCCCGGATGGCCCGCAACAACTCGTCGCCGGCGCCGGCCTTGGTGACGTAGCCGGCGGCACCGGCGCTCAACATGTCGAGCACGAAATGCTGGTCGGCGAAAGCCGACAGGGCGATGACCTTGATCCGCGGGTTGATGCCGCGCAGCTGCCGGGTGGCTTCGATGCCGTCCATTCCCGGCATGTTGATGTCCATGCACACGATGTCGGGTTCGTGCTGGCGGACGCTGCGGATGAGTTCCTGACCGTCGCCGACTGCGGCAACGATCTCCAGGTCGGCGATCTTTTCGAGCAGCGTTCCCAGGGCTTCGCGAAACATCCGGTGATCGTCGGCAAGCACGATGCGGACTCGCTTCCTCGCCCGTTCCGAGGAAGCCTCCCGCAGCTTCTCCTGCGGCGCCGGGGTCGCCGCGAGCGCTGTTTCACGCTCGGCCGCCGCCGCCGGCCGGATAGGCTTTTCGCTTGGCACCATCGCACCCTTGTTTGCAATGACGGCGATTCTATTCCAGATATCCGGTGGATGAAAGCGCTGGCCTTGCTGCCAGCAGTTCGACATTCAACTCCGGTCAGCGGCCCGTTGACCAGACTGCGCTCGCTCTCGCCAGGAATCTGGCGAGAGCCTTGGACACGGCGAGCATGGTCCTCCCTTCGACAGCCAGGCGCTCCGTGCCAGGGCCATCATCCGCAGCAGCGAAGCCGCCCCATAAAGTTGGGCAGGAATTCCCTAATCCCCCATCTCGCCGAGCTTGATCGGCTTCGATCTCGGGCCGGTGTGGCGCGGCAGGAGGAGCGACAGCAGGCCGGCGACGAGGACGAAAGCAGCCGACGCCCACAGGCAGGCGATCAAACCGTTGCTCGGGCCGCTCTGAACCCCCCACTGGTAGAGCGCCCCCGAAAGCACCGTTCCCGCCAGGCGGCCCATGGCGTTGGCCATATAGTAGAAACCGACGCTCATTGCCACCTTGTCGCTGTCGGTGTAGGCCAGGATCAGGTACGAATGGACCGCCGAGTTCAGCGCAAAAACCGTCCCAAAGATGATCAAACCGGCAACCACCACGGTACTCGGTGCCACCCCGGCACTGAGCCCCAGCGCAATGCCGGCCGGTAGCGCCGCGAGGACGAAAGCCAGGATGGTCGCGGTTCGCCCGTCCGGTTCGTGCTGCCCCTCGACGCGGCTGCGCAAGAGGCCGGGGGTCGCCGCCTGAACGATGCCATAACCGATGACCCAGACCGCCAGAAACCCCCCGGATTGCCAGAAGGTCCAGCCGAGCACGCTCGACAGGAAGACCGGCAGGCCGACGACGAACCAGACGTCACGCGCCCCGAAGAGGAAGATGCGCGCCGCCGCGAGCTTGTTGACCGCGGCGTTACGCGAAAACATCTGCCCGAACTTCGCTTTCCGGTTGGCTTCGCCAAGTCCGCCGCGCATCAGCAAGGCGGCGAGGAGGAGAGTGACACCCACCAGCCCCACGAGCAGTTTCAACGCCGTCTGAAAGTCGAGCAGGGTGAGGAGCAAGCCGCCCAGAAAGAAACCGACCCCCTTCAAGGCGTTCTTCGACCCGGTCAGGATCGCCACCCAGCGGTATAGTGTCGCCGAGGCATTCTCCGGCACGATCAGCTTGACGGCGCTCTTCGAACTCATCTTGGTCATGTCCTTGGCGATCCCGCTCAGTGCCTGCGAGGCCATGACCCAGGCGACGACGAGCCAGGACTGCGGCGCAAAGGCGAGCATCGACAGCGCCGCGAGTTGTGTACCGAGACCGAGGAACAGCGTCGTCTTGAGCCCGAAGCGGGCGCCGATGTAACCGCCGAAGAGATTGGTCAGGATGCCGAAAACTTCGTAAAAGATGAACAGCGAAGCAACCGCAAGCGGCGTGTAGCCCAGATTGTAGAAATAGAACAGCACCAGCATGCGGGTGGCGCCATCGGTCACCGTATCGGACCAGTAGGCGGCGGTGACCAGGATATAGTTGCGCAGGCCGGCAGCCGGGGGCGTCGCTGCGGATGAATCGCTCATCGTCGTCTTCTCCAGTGGGGTACGGATACGCCGGAGCCGTCATCCGCGTCGTGGCGTGACCGCACCGGCAGCGATGTCGGGAAGCGCCTTACAGCGACGCGGCGAGCTTGCGCGCCAGTTCCACGTAGCGATTCGCGTATCCCCACTCGTTGTCGTACCAGGCGTAGATCTTGACCATGGTGCCATTGATGACCAGGGTGTGCGCGGCGTCTACGATCGACGAGCGCGGATCGCCGCAGTAGTCCATCGATACCAGGGGCCGATCCTCGAAACCCAGGATCCCTTTGAGCGCCCCTTCGGCCGCCGCCTTCAAGAGGCCGTTGACCTCCTCGACGCTCGTCGGGCGCTGCATTTCGAAGACGCAATCGGTGATCGATGCGTTGAGCAGTGGCACGCGCACCGCGTGGCCGTCGAGTTTACCTTTCAGTTCCGGGAAGATCAGCGCAATGGCGGTCGCCGAACCGGTCGTCGTCGGCACCAGCGACAGGCTCGACGCGCGCGCACGGCGCAAATCCTTGTGCATCTGGTCATGCACGCTCTGCGTGTTGGTCGAACTGTGGATGGTGGTGATCATGCCGTGTGAAATGCCGATCGCCTCATGTACCACCTTGACCACCGGCGCCAGGCAGTTGGTGGTGCATGAGGCGGCAGTGACGATGTGGTCGCGGGCCGGGTTGTAAAGCTGGTCATTGACACCCATGACGATGTTCAGCGTATCGCCGCCCTTGACTGGCGCCGCGACGATCACCTTTTTCACGCCTGCCGTCAGGTAGGGCGACAGTTCCTCGACCGTGCGCCACTTGCCGCTGGCTTCGAGAACGATGTCCACTCCGGCCTCGCGCCATGGACCACCAGCAACATCCTTGGCGGTGCTGTAGCCAATCGCCTTGCCGTCGATCACCATTCGCCCATTGCTCACCCCAACCGCGTGCGGCCAACGGCGATGCACCGAATCGAATTCGAGCAGGTGCGCCGCGGACTCTACCGGCCCATTCGGCTCGTTGATGTGCACGAACTCCAGTTCCGGGTAGTCCCACGCGGCGCGCAACGCCAGTCTGCCAATACGCCCGAAACCATTGATGCCAACCTTGACCGTCATTTCTCGTTCCTCCGAATGGTGATTGGTGCTCCGCTGGACCCCAGCGAGCTGAAGACCTGGATGCCGCAAGCAAGGTCGCTTAACGTCGCTTTGTGACATCATTTTTATATTGATAGAATAATAGAAATTTGTAAACTTCTTTTCGCTGCTGACAACACCCCCCAAGACATGAATGCTCTTTTCCTCTGCACCCGGCAACTTCTGCCGCTCCATCCTGGCTGAAGCGATCTTCAATCACCTCGCCTGGCCCGGATCGGCAGCCTCCTACGATGAACCATGCCTGAACTTTGAAGGCCTGCCGGTTCATCTCACCACTTCCGACCCGGCGGCACACCTGACGGAAACCCTGGCGGGCAGCCTCCATCATCTGGCCGTCAGCCGCATCGATCCGCATACGGTCACCGAGCGTTACCGCCAGCATGTGCTGGAAACCAGGGGTGCCACCCGGGGTCCATTGGCTGAGGAAGCCGATGCAGGCGGAGAAGCACTGATCAGCAAGACTCAGGAAGCATCATGCTTGCCAAAGGCGTTCTTCCCTCTGCGGAATCCGTCGACCTCGGGGATGGCAGGCCGCCAGTCGGGCAGATGCCCAATCTTTGCGTAAACCACCGCGAGGCGCGCCAGTGCTGGCTTCTCGGCAAGAAGTGGCCCGAGTTATCCAGGATTTTTGTGGATAACTCGGGCCACTTAGTTGCCGGAGAAGACAGGCGGGAAGGAACTGCTTGAGCCGGGGAGCATCGAAACCGGACGCCTCTAAACCGGTACAAGTGATTGTGACCGCGATCTTCTGTCCGGGATCGGCACCGATCTGCAGGAGGCCAACGCAAGCTTGCCGAGTTTGCCACTCACGACGGGAGATCATCATGTAGAGTCGAGAGGTGGCGCGGTAGCGTTAGGTTCGGCTTGTCTGTTTCCGTCCCTTTCGTCTGACGGTGCCCAAGTAGCCTTGCCCTAACCCCGTTTCCACCTCCCGCTCATCGAACCGGACAGGCGGATTTCCCGCATCCGGCTCTCGGACAAGACATCATGCTTTCGCCCACGGAAGGTCATGGGTTCTCGCCGGCAAATTGACCAGTCTCAACTTCTCATATAGGTGCTGATCGGGGTAGCGCGTTCTCCCCTTGCCGGGAACCTTGTGTTTCCTGCACAACCACCGGCGGAGCCGTTGCGTGACATGGGTATTGATCGCCCGGTAGGCCGGACTGACCGGACCAAGGCAGAAGTAGTTTGCCCAGCCGATCAGTTTCCGGTTCAGCCGTCCCACGACCACGTCGGCGTCCAATAAGGTTCGGCAATGGTCAGTCTCCTGAGTGATGCTGTCCACCATCCGTTTGATGCTTTTCTTCGACGGGCGGGTGCCGATATAGGCTCGCCCGGTTTGTCGGTTGTAGCAGCTCCCGAAGGTGTAGCCCAGGAAATCAAACCGCTCTTGCGGTATTCGACACAGGTGTGTCTTCTCGTCGTTCACCGTCAGTTTCAACGTGCTCATCATTGCTCGCATCGCCTCCATGGCCTCATCAGCCCGGCCTTTGCAGCAGATCACGAAGTCGTCCGCATAATTGACGATTTGCGCCGACCAGCGACGCGCATGCCCCCGTAGTTTCCATCCCAGAATGAATCGCCGCATGTACAGATTTGAAAGTAGCGGTGAGATGGGCGCCCCCTGAGGTGTGCCGCGCCCGGTATCCCGGTTGGACGTCGTCCGTTTCCGGTGACCGTGTCCCTCGTCCTCTTCCACAGGCGCCTCCAGCCATTGCTTGATGAGGTGCAACACGTGCCGATCGACGATCCGACGGGCCACGCTCTTCATCAGTTCGGCATGCGGGATGCTATCGAAGTAGCCTGACAGATCCGCATCCACGACTTGTTGGTGTCCTGTGTTCAGCAACCGATGGACCGCATTTACCGCATCCTGCGCCCCCCGTTCTGCCCGGTAGGCGTATTGCTCCGGTTGCAGGTCGGCTTCAAAAATAGGTTCCAGCACGATCATGGCGGCCGTTTGTACGACTCGGTCGGTGATCGTCGGAATCCCCAAAGGGCGCAGTTTGCCGTTCGGCTTCGGAATCCAGACCCGCTTGACCGCTTCCGGTCGGTAGTCTTTCCTCTTCAGCCGTTCCGCCAGTTCCCCGATCCAGCGTTCCTCGCCGTACGCTTCGATGTCTTCGAACCGCATTCCATCCACGCCGGCTGCACCTTTGTTGGCTTTGCAGCTTCGGTAGGCGTGGTCGAGCACGTCCCGTCGATAAATCTTGTCGTACAGGAGGTAGAACCGGAATTCGGGTTCTTCCTTCGCTTTGGCATGTAACGCTATCTGCAGTTTCTGAACGTTTAGCGGAGTTTGCAGGTTGCCCAATCTCCTATCCCTTTCCGCTTCTTGCGTTGGTCTTGAACAAAGGCCCCTTTCCTCCATCGGCATTACCCGACTTCAACGGTACTACGGGCCTCTCCGCCACCCCAACTCGCCCGGCCTGTCCCTCGCGGGCGTCCGGTTGGTCTTGCGCTGACCACGTGAAGGGGCTTCCCGTGTTGCCTCTGCCTTCCTCTTCATGCATGCCGTCACCAATACCCCGGCGGAACCACAGGCTGCTTTTCGTTCGCTTCACCTGGGACAACGGCCTTCCCCGTATTAACGCCGGGTCGGCTTCCGCATCACCGTTTTCGAGGCCTGCTCAGTGTTCACTCACATTACGGCCTGCATGTTCGCCAAGTTCCTTACAGAACCCTCTACACCAGAGGCTTCAGCCGCTTCGTTACCTCCACGACTGCTCCAGTTGCTACCGGTCGGAACGAAAGTTACCGGACGGGATTCGCACCCGCGAGAAGACAGCGCCTTGGCACGGCGCACGCAAAACACCGGCTATCGACGGCGGCAGGTCTCGGGAATGGCGCTGATCCTGTTCTGGCTCATCGCAGCGAACGGCGCCGCTGGCACGGAAGGTGAGGAATCGCGGGTAGAGGGCGCCGAGGTTCCGGCAGGCGCTTCTCCCGGTTCGCCGATGTTGCCGACGGTTCCGCCAGAAGTCGTGAAGCCCGTGCTGCCGAGCGACTTCAAGGATGCCGAGGTGGTATTCAGGAAGCTCGATGTCGCCGATCGGGGCTATGTGACTCGCCAAGACACCAAGGACCTGATCGGCTTCGAGACCGCATTCAGAACCGTGGATACTCAGGGCAGCGGCCGGCTGACGCGGGCGCAGTTCGGGCAGGCGTGGTCGATCTACACCGGTAAGCAATGAGGTCGGCGAAATCTTGCCGAAGCGGCCGGGAAACGACATACCCCAATGAACCCGAAACGCGCCTGCGGCACCGCTAGGCGGGCGGTTGCCGGGCGGGTGCTTGACGCTGCGGCGAGCAGACCTTCGGAACGAGGGTCCATGTGCGACTTTTGCCACAGTGCCCCGCAGTCGCGTAGGTAAAATGCGCTCCATGACACGCTCTGACCTCATCAACGCCATCGCCTGCCGCTTCCCCGGTCTGCTCACCAAGGACGCCGAAGTATCGGTAAAAACGATCCTCGATGCCATCACCTCTTCTCTGGTTCGGGGGGATCGCGTCGAGATTCGGGGTTTCGGCAGTTTTGATCTCAACTACCGTCCGGCCCGCAGAGGGCGCAATCCGAAAAGCGGAGAAGCCGTCGCGGTCCCCCCGAAACACCTGCCGCATTTCACGCCGGGCAAGGAGATGCGCGACCGCGTCGACCAATCGGCGGCGTTCACGCCCCTTCTATAACGTCCGCCCGACAACGTGGCGACCCTCCTGCAGTCGCCACGTTGCCGGGACCGAGCGTCACCACAAAGCCAGCCCCGGCGCGGCGCCGACCCCGCTGGCCGACAGCGTCAGCACCTCGTTACCGGCGACCTGCTCGCTGCCGTTGCCGGACGCCCGCCACCAACCACCCGGAAGGGTACCGGCGGACGGTACCAGAGAACCGGGAGCAGTGTCCGAAACCCAGAAACAGCGACGAGAACCGGAAGCGGCCATCGGATCCGGAAACATATCGGTGTAGTCGGGGGCTGATGACAGCTTGCGCACTTGCTCTTGCCGAAGAAAATCGTTTCCCCGGCCAGTTCCGTTGGGCTGGCCTTGCGGGGATCGAGTCGACCATCAATGGCGAGTTCGCACCCCAGGATGACGCTGCGATTGACAGCGCCGGATCGGGGTCCATATACTTTCAGCGGGGCCACGGAAGTGATTGGCGGGGTGCGGAGGCAGGAGAAGCGCGCCGGACGGACACCGCAAGGCCCCGAGTCCTCTTCCAGGCCGGTTCCGTTCCAGCGCATGATGACGCGTTGTCCCCAGGAAGGAGACCCAGCCATGAAACGTACTCTTCCCGATCTGACCGTCGCACCGCCGGTAGCTGACGAAAAAGTGACGCTGGTTTTTCACGCCGACGGGAAGCAGTACGATCTTCCCGTACTCGGCGGCACCCACGGTCCCAAGGTCATTGATGTTCGTCGGCTCTATGCCGACACCGGTTACTTCACCTACGATCCCGGATTCCTGTCGACCGCAAGCTGCGATTCGGCACTCACCTTCATCGACGGCGAGCGCGGCATCCTGCTGCACCGTGGCTACTCGATCGAGGACCTTGCAGCGCAGGCCGACTTTCTCGAAGTGGGTTATCTCCTGCTCTACGGGCAATTGCCGACGGCGTCGGAACTGACAGACTTTGGCCATCTGATCGGCCACCACAACATGGTCCACGAGCAGTTCAGGCGTTTCTTCGAGGGCTATCGTCGCGATGCCCACCCGATGGCGGTGATGGTCGGCACGGTCGGTGCGTTGAGTGCCTTCTATCATGACAAGATCGACATCACCGATCCCGAAGCGCGAATGGTGGCCACCCACCGCCTGATCGCCAAGATGCCAACCATCTGCGCCATGGCATTCAAGTACTCGCTCGGACAACCCTTCCTCTACCCGCGCAACAATCTCGATTATTCGTCGAATTTTCTGCGCATGTCCTTCGGCGTCCCGGCCGAGGAATATGTCGTTAACCCGGTCCTCGCGCGCGCGATCAATCGTTTTCTCGTTCTGCACGCCGATCACGAACAGAACGCCTCGACCTCGACGGTACGCATTGCCGGGTCGAGCCACGCCAATCCGTATGCCTGCGTCGCAGCCGGCATCGCCGCACTCTGGGGGCCGGACCATGGCGGTGCCAATGAGGCGGTAATCAACATGCTCGAAGAGATCGGTAGCAAGGCGCGCATCCCCCGCTATATCGAGCGCGCAAAAGACAAAAGCGATCCTTTCCGGCTGACCGGATTCGGTCACCGGGTCTACAAGAATTACGACCCGCGGGCAACGATCCTGCGCGAATCGTGCCACGAGGTGCTTGCAGAACTGGGAAAACAGGAAGAGCCGCTGTTCGAACTGGCCCTGGAACTCGAGCGCATCGCCCTCGATGATGACTACTTTGTCCAGCGCAAGCTGTTCCCGAACGTGGACTTCTACTCGGGAATCATGCTCCGGGCGATCGGTTTCCCCAAAGTGATGTTTCCGCCGCTGTTCGCGATGGCCCGCACAATCGGCTGGGTCGCTCAGTGGAAGGAAATGATCGAGGGGCCGGATCAGCATATTGCTCGGCCGAGACAACGGTACACGGGTCACCCGATACGAGCCTATTTGCCGCTCGCCCAGCGGCGCTGACCTGAAGCGCGGGATCGCATCTCTGTCATCGAATGATGATGAGTTTCGACAAGGTTGAATATGTCACATAAAGCATGCTGTTGCGATGGTAGGATCAATCTCGTCCACGCTTCAGATCAATGCTCATGACGCAGAGGCATGGAGCCATTCATCGTTTCTCGAAGGATTGACCGGCGCGGACGAACCGGCCCCAGACCAATCACCATGAGAATCGGAGACCACGGATGACCCTGACCAAGGCAGAACTCGCCGACTGTCTGTTCGCACAAGGAGGCATGAGCAAGCGGGAGGCCAGGCAGATGGTCGATGCCTTTTTCGATGAAATACGGTGGGCGCTCGAAAGTGGTGACATCGTCAAGATTTCGGGTTTCGGCACCTTTCAGTTGCGAGACAAGCCCCCGCGCCCCGGCCGAAATCCGAAGACCGGCGAAGAGGTGCAGATTACTGCACGTCGTGTCGTCACCTTTCATGCGAGCTATCACCTCAAGTCGTCGATAGAGAACTTTCTCCCGGCGCTTTCGATCCAGTTGAGTGGCGATTCATGACACGAAGCAGCCGACGGCCAGCGCCAGATCGTCAGTCCGGCGACTCGATGAGTTCCGCGAGGTGAGCCCGGATCAGCTTTTCAACCGCGGCCAGGTTAAGTCCGTTGGCCACGAGTTCGGCCTTGCCTGTGCTGACCACGAGACGAGCGGTGGTTTCGCCGTGCCGCAGGGTGATGCCCAGGCGATGTGGATCCCTGCGCGGCGCGGTAATTCGATGCGATAGCCACAGAACCGCTCGTGACTGCCGCAAGCTTCCCGCCACCAGCAAGCCGATCGCTTCCGTGACCAGCAGGGGATGACTCTGACAAAAAGGCTTGAGTTGGGCGGCATAGGTCGAACCCAGGACATCCGGTGCCGACTCGAGCAGGGTCAGCGCCTCCGGCGGCAGGCTGGCATATGACTTGAGGTTGCTGATCAGCGGTTGCGACACCCCCAGGGCACGCGCCACCGAATCCTGGGTTCTGCACGCGCCGGTACGCTCGAGCATGCTGATATGCTTGAAGCGCTCGAAGTCCGTGAGGTTTTTGCGCACGGCATTGTCGATGGTGAGCGACAATGCCGCGGCGGTGTCGGAAAGTTCCCGAATGACGCCTTTGACGGTCGGGATGCCGAGCACGCGGCACGCTTCCACGCGGTGGTGTCCGGCGACCAGCTCGAAATTATTAGACTCTAATAATTTGAGTCCTTCCTCTATTGAAGTGGCCAAATTATTAGAGTCTAATAATTTTCGGACAATCACCGGCGCAACGAGGCCGTTCTCGCGGATCGACTCCGCCAACTGATCCACATACGCAGCGTCAGCCAGCGAACGCACCTGAAAGGGAGACGGCTTGATCCTGTCGAGCGGGATCTCGACAATCTGTTCAGCTGGCAACGGCCGTGGGGTGATCCCGAAGATCTCGTCAGCCACCTCTTTCACGTGCTGTCGAGGCTTCCCGGGGGACATCGCGTTTTTCAGCCGGGCATCTTCGCGTGCGCCTTGCGTACTCATGCGACCTCCTCTCCGGCTTTCCGGAGTCCGGCAATCTGCACGATTTCCCGTGCCATCCCGACGATTTCTTTCGAGGCCGTGTGGTCACGGTCGTACTGAAGGATGGTCTTGCCTTCCGCCTGAGCTTTCTGAACATCGGTCGAGGTCGGCAGGGTATGTTCAAGGACTCGCTCATAAAAGTCGAGGATGGCCTGACTGGTGATCTTGCACATCTTCTTGCGCGCGTCGTGTCGGGTCAGGATCGCTGACCCAAACTGCAGTTTGGGGTTGACCGCCTTGGCGGAGTGAATGAAATCCAGCATGTCTTCAGTGCCGATCAGCGAGAGCTTGCTCCCCGATTCAACCGGAATGAAGATGAAGTCGCTCGCCGCCATGGCATTGGCGGTCAGCCAGCTCAAAGACGGCGGGGTATCAAAAATAACCACGTCGTAGGCAGACATGACCGACCGCAGCCGATCCTTGACATGGTTCGTCGAGCTGAACGCGTTGAGCTGCAGATGCCGCTCAAGCGTTGAAAGCTTGAGCGTGCTGCCGATCAGGTGAACGTCGCCCAGGCGGGTCTTGTCTACGATCGCGCTGGCAACAGGATTGCTGTTGTCGAGAATTTTCTCGATCGTCACCGACGGGGTCTCGTCGAAAGAATAAACCAGGCGCGTCGCGTTGCCTTGCGGGTCAAGATCAATGAGCAGAACGTCGAACCCCTCTCTCGACAAGGCATCAGCGATCGACACGGCGAGCGTGGTCTTGCCGACACCGCCCTTGTGGTTGGCAAAGCTGATCACGGTAGTCATTCGGCTTTCCCGATTATCATGAATGGAAACTATACCACTGCGGATCGGAAACTGTGCAGCAATTCCAAATTTGCCCTAGTAGTTAGTTTCACCAATATCGTTACAAAGTGGGGAATAATGGTGTCTTCGCCACTCTTGACGGGAACGGCGATGGGCAGGAAGACGATGCGAGCGGCGCTGGTGTTGACGGAAGAGTAAACGGGCCATGCTGACGAAACTGGCAGGCTCGAGGACGGCGGCGGTCCGCGAGGTGGAGCGGTCCAAGGTTCTGTTGCGCTATGCCAACGGGGCATCGATCAGCGAGGTCATGCGGTGCGAGGGAGTGGGGCGACCAATGATCTACCGGTGCATCGACAAGGCGCTGGCGAAGGGCGTGGAAGCGGGATTGAAGGATGCTTGCCATGGCCTTGATCATCATTCCGGCCACCGCGCTACGCCGCCGGCGGCAACAGATAAGGCTGCTTGGGTAGTCGGGGTCGTCGGCGGGCTGGTCGTGGGGGCAGCGGCATGCGCTGGAGCACCAGCGAGAACAGCGTTTCGTGGGTACAACCAAAGAGGCGCTCGGCGGCAGTCGTGCCGTCAGCGCGTCGGATGTGATAGTTGTGCACGGCGGTGAGCGCCGCGAGCTTGCGGTGGCTCAGGCGATGGCGGCCATGGTGATGCAGGGCGAGTTGACCATTGCGGACCTCCACTGCGGAACTGCTGCGCTGGAAGCGATCGGCGCATTCGCCGGCAATCCCTTCGAGGCGCGCGAGTTCGGTGGGTGGTAAGGCTTGAATCGGATGCGCACCGTGGCGCAGCGGTTCGAGCAACTGGCGGCTCAGTGTTCGTAATCGGTGACGCGGCTCTGCATGGGTGCTGCGCGCGGCGACGCGCTCCATACTGCGTGCCAGACCCAGTTCGGCCGCCACCTGCCGCTGCGGCTGTCCCGCCGCCAGGCGCACACTGGCCCTTTCAAGCTGTTCCGCCCGCTCCAGGCGCGAGCAGTGCTTCACGGCTCACGGGTCATCAATGGCCGTGCAGCGCACGGTGGCATCGGCCGCGTGTCTGGGTTACAGTCAATCCCGGCAGGACCCTCGAACCTCTTCTTCTCCCTCGGTTGGGTTGCACCCCAAGGGTACGAGATTTCGAGGGTTCTGCCACTCTCCCGCACGGCTTTCACCCTGCGCAGCACTCAACCTTGGCCGGAATGATGGTCAAGGCCGAACTTTGTTATGCGAAGTAGGCTGACGGTAGGGCGACGGCGACAACCGTTCCTCTGGGTTCCTTCGACCACGTCGGTCTGATCCGCTTCTCATAATACGGCCTGCCTGCGGGGCCGTCGCTCGTCCCGCTCGGACCGCTCAACTGAAGACTCCCATCGACGGGTACCGGCGCGACGGTCTCGACGGACCGCCACGCGGGTCGGCTTGGGGGGAGCAATCACTTGCGCTGCAGCGAAGCAATCAACTGATCCAGCATGCTGAACCGCTCTCGCTTGAGCCGCAGAGGCGTCATCCCCTCAATGGCATCGATCTTCTCCATCGGATCGGCACGCAGGTAGATCTCTGTCGTCTGCATCTGCGCATGCCCGAGCCACAGTGACACCTTCCGCAGATCCCCGGTTGCGCGAAAGAGCACCATGGCGCACGTGTGCCGAAGCACGTGAGGCGACACGCGCTTGTCCTTCAGAAACGGGCATTGCTGCGTGGCCGTCAGGACGTGCTGCTTCAGAACAAAGGAGAATCCTGCACGGGTCAAGGGCTGACCCCGCGCGTTGACAAACAATTCGGGCGTTGCCATCTCGCCGCGTACCGTCATCCAGGCGCGCAGGTCGGTCGCCGCCTGCTTCCACAGCGGAAGGGCGCGTTGCTTGCGGCCCTTGCCCATGACACAGACCGTCTGTTGGCTGCAATGTCACGCCGGACCTCGGGCTGGCAGGGTAATCTCCTCGAGGGGGATGAGGGGGATGGCGGTGGTGTTCATGACTTTCTGGCGAGCTGCTCGGGAAGGGTCAGGAAGTTGCGGATGACGGTTCTGAAGTAGTCTTCGTCACTGACCAGCAGGGCAAGAGTGCCGCCGGACGGCTTGAAGAAGATCACGGTGATCCCGGGAAGTCTTTCGAGCAGTTTCTGGTAGAAATCGGGCCGGCAGAGGTGGCCCGCCTCTGCGCGCGGCACCGGAATGTAGTGGTGGAAAGTCTTGTGCCTGTCGCGAAAGCGCAGATCGTTGTTCAGCGTGCGCAAGTCTTTCGGCGACAGCGTCGAGCGGGACTCTTCGGGAAAGACTCGTGCCCACACTTCGAGCACCAGCTTGTCGAGCGCGGCATCATCGCTCCCGCCGGTTTCGTATTTCGGCTGCAGGATCAGCTCCTCTCCGACCACTTCCGGAGTGCCTTTCGGAGCGCGCAGCCGGGGAGCCATCTGTCGATAGCGGGAGCTGACCAGTTCGACGCCGAGTGGCGTCTCGACGACGATCTCGAAATCGAGCTTGCCAGCCGACAGCGCGCTTCGGCTGGCCTGACCCAGCCACTGACCATCGACTGCGAGCAGGCTCAGCCAGGCGAGAAGCGACCTGGCGACGCTCCAGAGATCGGCGAACTCTGGCTGCCGCGGATCACACTCTGCCAGCGCACTTCTCGTCACCGGAAAGAGCAGATCTTCGAGGGCTCGCTCCGGGCCGACCGCGCACAGGCTCTCCGCCAGGTCCCCGCACGGCGCGACCCTGGCGTCGCTCATCGCGGTCTGCAGCGAGGAAGCGAGGCGGTGGCTGGAAGCCAGGAGTCTGCGGATCTCGTCGGTGATCTGCGTGCGGAACGGGTCCGGCGGCGCACCCGTTGACGGAGGCGATATGCGGTCGAGCAGCGCGGCGAAGTCGGTGCCAAGATGAACTTCCTCGGTCAAGCTGTTCATGTCGGCGAGGATGCTCTGCAGTTCAACGATCAGGCGCCGGCATTCCGCGTAGCCGTCGAGATCCTTGCGCAACGCCAGCGTGTATTTCGGGTCGTCGAGTCACTTGAGGGCCGCCGCCAGTTCGGCGATTTCCTGATCCCAAAACTTGATGTAGGGAATCCGCTCTATCGGCTTGTGAAAGGGCGTTCCCGACAGCACGATCGGATTGACCCGCTGGCGGATCGCCGGCGCCGATCTGGTCCATGAACTGCCGGATCGAATCGCCCTAGCGAATCTGGCCCTTGTCGCGCAGCAGGGCGATCCCACGCGCGGCGCAGGCCTGTTCGAGCTTGTCGACCAGCGGCTTCTGTTCTTCCTCTTTCCAGGCGTACGAAACGTAGACGCTGACCATCGAGCCCCCTCTCTTCGGTCGGTGAAAAGTGTATGATCGAGCGATCGGGCCTTCAGCGTTGCCGCATTCGCGCCTGCCAACAAGCTTGCCAGGAGAACCCATCCCGCGTGTCAAGTATCGGCGTCGCCGGCACGCGAGTCAAACGGGATACGCGCGCTCTGCGGGCCGCTGCGAAACGCGGTGATTCCAGGCGGCGCCTGCTGACCATTTGCAACACCCGTTCCTTCAGTTCGGTGTTCTCGCCAGCAAGAGGCTCCAGACGATCGACGCCGGATTCCCGGGGAGCCGCAGCGTGCCCTGCACGCGGCATTCTGCGGCTATCACCCGGGGAATTTTACGTGCGGTTTGCGGTCCGATACCGCGGACCAACCCTCCCAGGTCCAGAGAGTCCTGGCGCAAGCCCACACCGACGCCAAACCGATCCCCGTCGTGCCGAGCCTCGGCAGGGGCTCACGGGCGCCGAGAAGGGCTTCGGGCGGCACGACGGCAGCACGCCTGCCGGCGGACGAGCAAACGGTCGGTGACGTACCCGTTCTCTTGAAACCGGCCCCGGAACCGGTGCACCGCCGGGCGGGCAGACGCGGCGAAGCGGCTGTGGCGGAGCGCTTCGTTCCCCCGCGGAATCACCAGTTGACCCGGGTCGATCCGTCTCCCGGGAGGAAGCGATCGAATGAGCCGGCGGCGAAGGCGCGAGGACGCGGCGCTGCAAAAGGTGGCAGGCGGGTCAAGGCCGCCTGCGCCCGCCGACGGTGGAGCGGGACGCGAGCCTCGCGACAGGAGAATACGGATGACCTACATTTGCACGGATGGAACCGACCTTCAGGAACTGATCGGGAAGGAATACTGGGAAGGGCAATGCCTGTTGTTCCACGACGGTCCGCTGACGCAGGCCATGAAAGCGGGCGAGGAACTGATCCTGGAAAACAGCGACGCCCTCTCCGCCTGCCTGCGCGTCAAGCTCGCTTTCGTGCGGCGCGGCTTCTTCGTTGACGACACCGCCGAGATGATCCTGCCGCACGGCGGTTTCCAGCTGATCCTGAAATAGCCCGGCAAACGCGCCGGCGCCCAGCCGGACGCTTCCCGGCGCGCCGCGCTCAGATCCGCGGCGTACCCGACGTCAGCGTTCGGCGCCCCCCAGCTCCGGATGCGCTGAACGCTGAGTATTATCGGGAGCATCGGCACTCGTTTCAGAGCAGGTGAAATCGGTGCTCGAGTTCATCAAACAGCACATCGCCACCCGTGATCAACGCTTTGCCGACTTCAAGCTGGTCGGGAGATAGAGATGGAAACGCTTCGTTTTAACAGTGCTACACTCATTTACCATGCATGAAATGTCTCTGGCTGAAGGCGTGCTGCAGCTGATCGAGGATGCGGCACGCCAGCAGGAATTCACCAAGGTCATCACCGTCTGGCTGGAAATCGGTCAGCTCGCGGGGGTTGAGCCCGAGGCCATGAGATTCTGTTTCGACGCCGTGATGCGCGATACCCTGGCGGCAGGGGCTGAACTGCAGATCATTGCGATCCCGGGGGCAGGTTGGTGCATGCAGTGTGCGGCAACCGTCGCCTTGAGCGAAGTATTTGGCGCCTGTCCGGCGTGCGGCACCTATCAGGTACAGGTGACAGGCGGTACGGAAATGCGCGTCAAGGAACTTGAAGTCGGGTAAAGGAGAAAAACATGTGTGCCACCTGCGGTTGCGGGACCGATGAAGTGAAGATCGATGGGGCCGATGTGCATCACGACATGGCGCATGGGCATCAAGACGACCCTGTCCATACCCATGCCGACGGAAGCACCCATAGCCACACTCATGTCCACGAGCACCCGCACGAGCACAGCCACCGCTACTCTCCGGCACATTCCCACGCCCCCGGTCTCGGCAACAGGCGCATGGTGCAGATCGAGCAGGATATTCTGGCCAAGAACAACAGCTACGCGGCGCAAAACCGTCAGCGACTGCGTGAGCGGGGCATCTTTGCCCTGAACCTGGTTTCCAGTCCGGGTTCGGGCAAGACGACTTTGCTATGCCAGACCATTGCCATGTTAAGCGGCGAGCCGGTGGCGGTCATCGAAGGCGACCAGCAAACCAGCCAGGACGCCGAACGTATTCGCGCAACCGGCACCCCGGCCATCCAGATCAATACCGGCAAGGGCTGCCATCTTGACGCGCACATGGTTGGCCACGCGATGGAACAGCTGAGCCTGCCCGAGAATGCCCTGCTGATGATCGAAAACGTCGGCAATCTGGTCTGCCCGGCAGCCTTCGATCTGGGTGAAGCGCACAAGGTGGTGATTTTTTCGGTCACCGAAGGCGAAGACAAACCGATCAAATACCCGGACATGTTCCGCGCCGCCAGCGTCATGCTGCTGAACAAGATCGACCTGTTACCCTACGTGAGTTTCGACGTGGAGGTGGCCATCGGTTTGGCGCGCAGAGTCAATCCGGGAATTCGCGTCATCCGCGTTTCTGCTACCACCGGCGAGGGCATGGGCGAATGGCTGGCCTTTCTGCGTCAGGGCCTGGCCAGCACCGGCAACGTCAAACAGGAAACGGTGGACAGCCTCAAGCGACGCGTTGCCGAACTGGAGGCGCAGTTGCAACGCCCGCAAAGCTGACCGCTGACCGCCGATCGGGATCAGGCCGCCGTTATCGTCCTTGCCCCGCTCCGCTTGTCTTCGGGTGATACCGGCATTGCCCTCGGGCAGGCCTGGGTCGCGATTCATTCTTTGGAGTCATGAAATGTGCCTTGCACTCCCCGTCAAAGTCGTGGAACTCGGTCCGTCCGAAACAGCAATCGTCGATCTCGGCGGTGTCCGGAAGGAAATATCGCTGGCTCTGCTCGATGATGTGCAGGTCGGCGACCATGTGATCCTGCATGTGGGTTACGCGCTCGCGAAACTCGACCCCGATGAGGCCGCCAAGACTCTGGCCCTATTTGCCGAGATCAACGCCACCGAGTTTGCGCCAAGCTGATGAAATACATCGACGAATTCCGCGATGGCGAACTTGCCCAGACGCTGGCGGCGCGGATTGCAAGGCTCGTTGAACCCGCTCGCGATTACCGCTTGATGGAGTTTTGCGGCGGTCATACCCATGCCATCTCGCGCTATGGCCTGAGCGATCTGCTGCCGGAAAACGTGCGCATGGTGCATGGACCGGGCTGCCCGGTTTGCGTATTGCCGATCGGGCGTGTGGACATGGCGATCCATCTGGCGCTGCAGCAACAGGTGATTCTGTGCACCTATGGCGATACCCTGCGCGTCCCCGCTTCCGATGGATTGTCGCTGATGAAGACCAAGGCCGGGGTGGGCGAACGCAGCGGCGACATCCGCATGGTGTACTCGCCACGTGATGCCTTGCAGGTAGCGCGTGACAATCCGCAGCATGAAGTGGTTTTTTTTGCCATCGGCTTTGAAACCACCACCCCTCCCACCGCGCTGGCCATCCTGCAGGCGCAACAGGAACGACTGACCAACTTCAGCGTGCTGTGCTGCCACGTGCTGACGCCACCCGCGATCACCGCCATTCTCGAATCGCCTGAGGTAGGAGCGGGTGGTAGCGTGCCGATCGATGGCTTGATCGGTCCGGCGCACGTCTCGACGGTGATCGGCAGCCGGGCCTTCGAGTTCGTTGCCGAGGCGTATCGCAAACCGGTGGTGATTGCCGGTTTCGAGCCGCTCGACGTGATGCAGGCGATCCTGATGCTGGTGCGGCAGGTCAATGAAGGGCGCGCCGAAGTCGAAAACGAATTCTCGCGTGCAGTCAGCCCCGAGGGCAATCTCAAGGCCCAGGAGCGGATGGCCGAGGTCTTCGAATTGCGCCGCGAATTCGAGTGGCGCGGGCTCTCGGTTTTGCCCGGTTCTGCGCTGAAGATTCGCGAGAAATATGCGGCCTTTAACGCCGAGCATCGTTTCAGGCTGGAATATCGCGTGGTGCCCGACAACCGGGCCTGCGAATGCGGCGCGATTCTGCGCGGAGTCAAGCGACCCCGGGAATGCAGGATTTTCGGCACGATATGCACGCCCGAAAACCCGATCGGCTCCTGCATGGTCAGCAGCGAGGGCGCCTGCGCAGCCTATTACAGCTACGGGCGCTACCAGGAGATCGTGCGCCATCCCGCGCTGGGCGGCTCCCTCCCATGATGACGCGCGGCCCGTTGACGGTCCTGGTGGTCGACGACGAACAGCGCTCGCTGGAAACGCTGCGGCGCACGCTGGAAGAACACTTCACCGTCTTCACCGCCGCCTCTGCCGAGGAAGGCAATGCGGTGATGGGAAGCGAGTTCGTGCACATCGTGGTCACCGACCAGCGCATGCCAGGCACCTCCGGGGTGGAGTTCCTGCGCGGGGTGCGCGCCCAGTGGCCGGACACGGTGCGCCTGATTCTGTCGGGCTATACCGATGTCGAGGAGATCATCGCCGGCATCAACGAGGCCGGCATCTGGCAATACCTGATGAAGCCCTGGCACGCCGACCAGTTGCTGCTGACCTTGCAAAGCGCGGCGGATCTATGGCGCTTGCAGCAGGAGAATCAGCGCCTTTCGCTCGAACTGCGCGACAGCCCCGAGTACCTGGCGCGCCAGGTGGCCAGCCGCCGCATCAAGGCCAGGGCGCAGGCCGGTTTCGATCGCCTCACCCGCGCCGCTGACAGCCCGTTGAACGAAGTGTGTGCGCTGGCCACCCGGATTGCCGGACATGACCTGTCGGTGCTGATTACGGGGGATTCGGGAACGGGCAAGGAACTGCTGGCGCGGGCTATCCACTACGCGAGTCCTCGCGCGGAAGCCTCTTTCGTCGTCGAGAACTGCAGCGCGCTGCCCGATACGCTGCTCGAAGGCGAACTCTTTGGCCACAAACGCGGTGCGTTTACCGGCGCCACCGAGGACCGCATCGGGCTGTTCCAGCAAGCCGACGGCGGCACGCTGTTCCTCGATGAAATCGGCGAGACCTCACCGGCGTTCCAGGTCAAGCTGCTGCGCGCGTTGCAGGAGGGGGAAGTACGCCCGGTGGGTAGCCCGCGTCCGGTGGCGGTGGACGTGCGCATCATCGCGGCAACCAATCGCGACCTGGATGCCGATGTCGCCAGGGGCCGCTTCCGCGAGGATCTTTACTACCGCATCGCCGGCATGACGCTTTACCTTCCGGCTTTGCGGGAACGGCCACAGGATATTCCGCTGATTGCCAGCGAACTGCTCAAACGATCGTCAGTGACTGAGCGGCGGTTTTCGGACGCTGCGATGAGCTCCCTGCTTAGCTATGCGTGGCCCGGCAATGTGCGCGAACTGCAAAATGAAGTGCGCCGGGCTCTGGCGCTCGGCGAGGGAACGCTCCTCGGCGCCGAGTTGCTTTCGCAGCGGGTTCGACAGCCAGTCAAATTTCACGCCTCGCCGGCTGATACCGCTGAAGGCGAAGGTGAACCCGGCTTGCTCAAAGATCGCCTCGAACGCCTTGAGGAACAGATCATCCAGACATCGATGGCACGCCATAAAGGGAACAAGACGCGCGTCGCCGACGAACTGGGGCTGACGCGCCTCGGCTTGCGCATGAAGCTGACGCGTCTCGGACTGGAGGGCGCATGAATCTGCTCTGGCTGCATTCGGGTGGCTGTGGCGGCTGCACCCTGTCCTGGCTCGGTTACGAGCACGGCCCACTATTCCGGGTGCTGGCCGACGAAGGCGTCGAAATACTCTGGCATCCCAGCCTTTCCGAAGCCGGTGTGGATGAAGCCCGCGAATTGATTGCCCAATGCGCAGATGGCCGCCGCGCGCTGGATATCCTGTGCGTCGAAGGATCACTGCTGCGCGGGCCGCAGGGCAGCGGTGCGTACCATCGCTTTGGCGGGGGTATCCGGCCGATGGCCGAATGGGTCAGGCAGATCGCCGGACGAGCCAGGCACGTGGTGGCCGTCGGCACTTGCGCGGCCTTTGGCGGCGTAACGGCGGCCGGCGTCAATCCGACCGATGCCTGCGGCCTGCAATACGATGGCGAGCTCGACGGCGGCCTGCTCGGCTCCCACTTTCGCGATTCATCGGGATTGCCGGTGATCAACATTGCCGGCTGTCCGCCGCATCCGGACTGGATAACCGAGACCCTGGCCCTGCTGGCACACGGCCAGCTAGGTGGCAGCGATCTGGACGACTATGGCCGGCCGCGCTTTTACGCCGATCAACTGGTGCATCACGGCTGTCCGCGCAACGAGTATTACGAATACAAGGCCAGCGCCGCCAAACCCTCCGACCAGGGCTGCCTGATGGAACAGTTGGGGTGCAAGGGAACGCAAGCCCACGCCGATTGCAACCAGCGTTTGTGGAACGGCGAAGGCAGCTGCCTGCGTGGCGGTTTTGCCTGCATCTGCTGCACCGATCCCGCTTTCGAAGAGCCGGGTCACCCCTTTGAAAGCACGCCGAACATTGCCGGCATTCCCATCGGCCTGCCTTCCGACATGCCAAAAGCCTGGTTCGTGGCGCTTGCCGCCCTTTCAAAGTCGGCGACCCCGGCGCGCGTGCGCGAGAACGCCCGGGCGGATCATCTGAAGCGTACGCCCCCCGTCAAGCGTGGCCGCAAATGACGACGCGACGCGTGCTAGGACCCTTCAACCGGGTCGAGGGCGATCTTGAAATCACCCTCGATATTGAAGCCGGGCGGGTGAGCGCCGCTTTCGTCAACTCCCCGTTGTACCGTGGCTTCGAACAGATCTTGCAGGGCAAGATGCCGGCTGATGCCTTGACACTGGTGCCGCGCATCTGCGGTATTTGCTCGGTGGCCCAATCGGTCGCCTCGGCGCTGGCCCTGGTCGAGGCAGCGCAGATCGTCGCGCCGCCGAACGGTCGACTGGCGGCCAATCTGACCCTGGCCACCGAAAACCTGGCCGACCATCTGACCCACTTCTATCTTTTCTTCATGCCGGATTTTGCGCGCGCCGACTATGCCGGCAAGCCGTGGCACGCGGCTACCGTCGAGCGCTTTCGCGCCGGTATCGGGAGCGCGGCGAACGAAATGCTGCCAGCGCGCGCCCGTTTCATGCAGATGATGGGCCTGCTGGCCGGCAAATGGCCGCATACCCTGGCCGTCCAGCCCGGCGGTTCGACGCGCCCGCTGCAGCGCACGGAGATTTTCCGGCTGCATCGCATCCTGCGCGATTTTCGCCGTTTTCTGGAAAGGACAACCTTCGGCTGCCGCCTTGAAGAAGTGGCCGCTTTGTCCAGCCGGAACGAGCTGAGTGCCTGGCAGCAACAAGCCGGCGGTGGCGATCTGCGCCATTTTCTGCACATCGCCGACGATCTCGACTTGTGGCATCTCGGGCGTGGCAGCGACCGATTCATCAGCTACGGGTGTTATCCCGAAGCCGGGGGGCGCCTGTTTCCCGCCGGGTCCTGGGATCAACAATCCCGGCCACTCGATACCACCCGGATCAGTGAAGACATTTCCCATGCCTGGTATGTGGCCGCCGGTTTGCCGCAACATCCGGCGAACGGCGGCACTCTGCCGATGGCCGATAAACCGGCAGCCTATTCATGGTGCAAGGCGCCGCGCCTGGCCGGTCAGGTGGTAGAAACCGGTGCTCTGGCGCGACAAATGGTCGCTGCGCACCCGCTCGCTCGGGCCATGGTGCAGGTCGCCGGTGGCAGCGTTGCCGCCCGGGTGGTGGCGCGTCTGC
Organism: Candidatus Accumulibacter jenkinsii; assembly: GCA_036625225.1. Lineage (GTDB taxonomy): Bacteria > Pseudomonadota > Gammaproteobacteria > Burkholderiales > Rhodocyclaceae > Accumulibacter > Accumulibacter jenkinsii. The sequence continues at coordinate 233,373 of JAZKUF010000005.1, forward strand.
AGGAACTGGCGCTGGTGATACCGGCGATGGAACGCTGGCTGGACGAAATCACCCCCGGCGAACCCTGGTGCATTGCCGGCCCTCTGGCCGATGAGAGCAGAGGCGCCGGCCTCATCGAAGCCGCCCGCGGATCGCTCGGTCACTGGCTGAGCGTGAAGCGTGGCCGCATCCACAGCTATCAGATCATCGCCCCCACGACCTGGAATTTTTCACCGCGCGACGCGCAAGGCCAACCGGGCGCCCTGGAGCAAGCCCTCGCCGGTTTGCCGGCGACCGCCGACCAGGCGCTCCCGGCCGCGATTCATCATGTGGTCCGCAGTTTTGATCCGTGCATGGTCTGCACGGTGCACTGAGCTCTATGGCTTTGCTCAGGAACTGATGAAAAGCAGACCCAATGACCCGACAGACGACTCGGTCGGGAAGGGCTGCGCCTCCCTGCAGACCGTCGAGCTGCTGGCTGCCGCTACCGCTGCAGCGGCAGAGGACAGCATCTGGCTGGACGTGATTCACAAGATGGACGAGGTCTATAACGACCTCCTGCAGTACGAAGTCAGCCTTGAGGAAAAGAATGCCGCGCTGGAGGACTCGCAGCAGTTCATTTCATCGGTGCTGACCTCGATGTCCGATCTGCTGATTGTCTGCAGCCGCTCGGGTTTTATCGAGAGCGTGAATCAGGCCCTGCTCAACTTGCTGGGATTCGATGAAGAGTCTCTGCACGGCCGGCCGATATTCGACCTCTTTGCTGACGCGAAGTCGCGCGAAATCGCCGGGCGCCTGCTGGTCGAGCAGATGGGCCAGACGGTTGCCGATGGCGAGTTTCAGCTGCAGGCCGCCAACGGCAGCGCCATTCCGGTTTCGCTCAACTGCACGCCGCGTTACAGCGGCGTCGGCAAGTTGATGGGGGTGGTCATTACCGGTCGTCCGCTCGGTGAATTGAGGCGGGCCTACCAGGCCCTGCGCCAGGCCCACGAGGATCTCAAAACCACCCAGCACCAGCTGATCCACTCCGAAAAAATGGCCTCGCTCGGGCGCCTTGTGGCGGGGGTAGCCCACGAACTGAACAACCCGATCAGCTTCGTGTATGGCAACACCATCGCCCTCAAGCGCTATGCAGAGCGTTTCGGGCGTTACCTGGCCGCGATCCATGGCGGTGCCTCGGCAGAGAAATGCGCGGCCTTGCGCGAGGAACTGCGGATTGACCGGATGCTGAGCGATTTGCCTTCGCTGATCGAGGGGACGCTCGAAGGGGCGGAACGTACGCGCGACATCGTCGACGCTCTCAAGCGGTTTTCGGTCAAGGATCGAGACGAACGGCAGGCGTGCGAGCTGCGCGAGATCGTCGAGCGTGCGGTGATCTGGATCCAAAAAGGAATTGCCGATCAATTTTCGGTGCGCCTGCTGTTTGCAGAGCGTTTGTACACCACAGGATCCCCGGGGCAGTTGCTGCAGGTGGCGATGAATCTGATCCAGAACGCAGCTGACGCGACAGAGGGGGTGCCGGAGCGGCGTCTGGAAATCTCGGCGCGCGCGGAAGGAGCGGAAGCGGTGATCGACTTCCACGATAACGGCCCGGGCATTCCCGCCAGTAATCTGGGCAAGCTGTTCGAACCTTTCTTCACCACCAAGGCGGTCGGTCGCGGGACCGGCCTGGGCCTGGCGATCAGCTATGGCATCGTCGAGCGCCACGGCGGCACACTGACGGCCGGCAACCACCCCCTGGGAGGGGGATCGTTTTGCCTGCGCCTGCCCTTGGCGAGAGGTTGATTGATAGATGAACCCTCGAGCGTCCTTGCGGCTTGTGGAAAGGGCACGATGAGCCCCGTAATCGATGCCGGGAGTGTGCAAATCCGGCTTCAGGGTGACGGCGCAAAAGTCATCTCCGTCCAGGTGGTCAGCCAGCGGCCACAGGTGGCAAGAGTTCTCAAGGGGCGACCGGCCGACGCCGCGGCAGCGCTCGTTCCCCGGCTCTTTTCGCTCTGCGCGCGCGCCCAGGGAACGGCCGCCCGACTGGCCGTGGCAGCAGCCCGTGGCGAGGAATCAGCGCCAGGCCTTGATCCAGATGTCGTCCGTGAGGTCATGCGCGAACACCTCTGGCGCTGGTTGATCGAGCTTCCCCTGCTGTTTGGCAGACTTGCGCTGCGCGAACAGTTCTCGATCGCCCTCCGCGCGCTGGACAGCAGCCCCGGCGAGGCGCTGCGAGGCTTGCTGGCGGCGCCAGAAATTATCTGCCTTGTCGAGTCGATCAGGACGCTGGAACAGCCCCCGCTGCGCGCCACAGCGCTGCTTCGCATCGACTCGGCACAAGCCTCGCTCGACGACTGGCCGCTGCTCAGTGAAGCGTTCTGCCGTACGCCGACATGGCGCGGGAAAGCCGCCGAGACCGGTGCCCTGGCGCGCTGCCCGAACAATCGGGCTGCGGTCGGCGGTGCCTTTGCCGCGCGCTGGCTGGCACGCCTGGCCGAGCTTGAAACCTGGGCAGCCGATACGCAGCAGATCGGCACAGGCGGTACGGCGAGCGCCGTGCCGGTGGCGCCCGGAATCGGCCGGGCAGTGGTCGAAACCGCCCGCGGATTGCTGATGCACGAGGTCGTTCTGGAGGACGATCGGGTTGCGGATTACCGCATCGTGGCTCCCACCGAATGGAACTTTCACCCCCAGGGACCACTTTCCGGCTGGTTGATCGGCAGACCCTGTGCCGATCAGGCTGAACTGCTCGGTTTTGCCGCGCAAGCCGTGGCGGCGCTCGATCCCTGTGTGCGCTGGGAGCTGAGGCGGGAATCGGGACAGCCGCCGCAATGAAGACAGAGTCAAGGGATATCCAGAGGAAGTGCCTCCCCAGGGTTCAGCGGCGGTGAAGGGGGGTCTCATTCAACGGGATCTCTTCACTGCCTGCTGGCTCCCACCGCACCGTAACCCGTTTGGGCACGCATGTACTGGTCGTCGAAGGCATCCATTTCCGACCTTGCCCTGGCACTCGTATCGGACCTGGAGAAGAGGTAGGCCAGCAGGAAGGCCAGGGGCATGGCGAACAGGGCCGGCTGGGAGTAGGGGAAAATTGCCTGCGCATTACCCAGCACATCGACCCACACCGATTTCGAAAGCACAACCAAAGCGACCGAGGAGATAAGACCGCCATAGCCGGCGAAGAGTGCCCCCCGGCTGGTCAGGCCCTTCCAGTACATGGAAAGTATCAATACCGGGAAAGTGGCTGCCGACGCGATGCCGAAGACCAGTCCGACCATGAAGGCAATGTTCTGCTTCTCGAACAGGATGCCGAGAAAGATGGCGACAAAGCCAAGGCTGAGGGTTGCCAGCTTTGAAACCCGGATCTCGGACGCCTCGGTCGCCTGCCCCTTCTTGATCACGCAGGCGTAGAGATCATGCGAGATGGCCGAAGCGCCAGCCAGCGCCAGACCGGAGACCACGGCCAGGATGGTGGCTAAGGCGACAACTGCCATGAAACCGAGCAGCATGTCGCCGCCAACCGCCCTGGCCAGATGCATGACCACCATGTTGCCACCGCCGACCAGCTTGCCGCCGACATCCCCTCCTTCGAAGAAATCCGGATTCCGGCCGACGATCAGTATGGCGCAGAGGCCCATGATGAAGATCACGTTGAAGAAGTAGGCGACAATGCCGGAAGCGTAGAGCATCGATTTGCGGGCTTCCCTGGCATTGGCTACCGTAAAGAAACGCATCAGGATATGGGGCAGTCCGGCGGTGCCGAACATCAGGCCGAGCCCCAGGGAAATGGCGTTCACCGGATCAGCCAGCAGACTACCCGGGGTCATCAGCCTGATTCCCAGTTGATGCACGGATGTTGCCTTTTCGATCAGGGTCTGATACGAGAAACCGAACTGGCTGTAGGCCAGAAGCATGCACAGGGTGCCGCCGATCAGCAGCATGCCGGTCTTGATGATTTGCACCCAGGTGGTGGCAACCATGCCGCCGAAAGCGACATAGACCATCATCAGGAGACCCACTGCGAAGACAGCGATACTGTAATCCAGGCCGAAGAGCAGCTTGATCAACTGACCGGCACCAACCAGCTGGGCAACCAGATAGAAGATGATCACGGTCAGCGAGGAAATCGCCACCATGGTACGCACCTTGCCCTGATCGAGACGGAACGAGGTGATATCGGAGAGGGTATATTGACCCAGATTGCGCAGGCGCTCGGCCATCAGGAAGAGGATGATCGGCCAGCCGACGAAGAAAGACAGCATGTAAAGGTAGCCGTCAAAGCCCTGGCCGTAGACCAGGGCAGTCAAACCGAGCAGCGTGGCCGCAGACATGTAGTCACCGGCAATGGCCAGGCCGTTCTGGAAGCCGGTGATTTCGGCACCGGCCGTGTAGAAGTCCGCCGTAGACCGGGTGCGACTGGATGCCCACCAGGTAATCCCGATACTCAGCACCACAAAAATGCAGAACATGAAGATGGCGTGCCCGTTAGTCGGTTCTTCCGCAGCCCCGGCGAGCGGCGTGCCGGCATGGGCCAGGGTACTGAAGGCGAAGAGCACGAGCGCTTTACCAGGTTGAGTCAGGCGGCGCATTATCCATTCTCCTTCTGTGCTTGCTCGATGATTTCCTCGGTCAGGGCGTCGAATTCGCTATTGGCGATATTGACGTAAAAGGCCGCGATGACCCAGAAGAAGAAGAACAGGAAAAGCTCAATGACGACCCCCACAGAGACCATCGAGACTTCGCTGACCGGCTGGCCGAGAGCGACCGGGTCGAAAGCGACCATCAGCACGAATCCGAAAAACATCGTGAAAACAATAGCCGCCAGGGTCCAGGCAAAACGCCCCCGCTTCCTGATCAGTTCCCCGAATTTCGGATTGCCCCGCATCCGCTTATACATTTCATTACTCATGACGATCCCTCCCTCTTGTAATCCATGAACACTGAATCCATGAACAATGGCCGGTCAGCGTGCGGAGTTCGCCACGACGGGTAGACGGGCAAGTCTTTGTGCAATCAGCCTGCATACAAGATTCATGCCTGCCCGCTGCGCCTCCCTAAATGCCGGAGAATCAAGGCCTTGCTAGCGATGACTGCGATCTGTCATTGGCGCAAAGTGGTTAGTTTTGTGGTTATTAACTAATCGTTTTGCTGATTGCCTGGCAAGCCACCGCCTGGGTAAGCCCTTGAATTCTCAGCAGGGCGACTTCCTTTCCTGCATGGCATGCGATTTGCTGTTGATGCTGTTATCCGGTCGGAACGCGGCCAGACACCAGGGGGAGAGAAGGCATGGGCGATCTTGATGAGATCTTTGATCGGGGTCGCAGGACCTTGCACGACGCCGGGCAGCGCCTGGATATTTCGCGCCGCGATTTTCTCCAGTTCTGCTCGACGCTGGCGGTCACCATGGGCTTGCCTGGTGGCGCGGAAGCGGCGATCGCCAAGGCGATAGAAACGGCCCAGCGGCCTTCGGTGATCTGGCTGCACTTTCAGGAATGTACGGGATGCACGGAATCGCTGCTTCGTGCCGAACATCCGACGCTAGAGAAACTGATTCTGGATGTCATTTCTCTTGACTACCACGAGACCTTGATGGCGGCTGCCGGGCATCAGGCGGAAGCCGCCCGCAAGGACGCCATGACAGTCCACAAGGGCAAATATGTTCTGGTGGTCGAAGGGGCCATCCCGGTCAGGGATAAGGGTGTTTTCTGCAAGATCGGCGGGCAGACGGCAGTCGATCTGGTGACGGAATGCGCGGCAGATGCGGCGGCAGTCATGGCCATCGGATCGTGCGCTTCCTGGGGCGGCATGCCGTCCAGCGGCCCCAATCCGACCGGTGCTTCGCGCCTGGCCGAGGTGCTCGGCAAGCCGGTGGTGACCATTCCCGGCTGTCCACCGAACCCGTACAACTTTCTCGCCACCGTCGTCCATTTCCTGACCTTCGGCAAGCTGCCCGAAGTCGATCAGCTGGGCCGCCCGAAATTCGCCTATTCGCGCCTGATTCACGAACATTGTGAGCGCCGCGCGCACTTCGATGCCGGCCGCTTTGCCATTGAGTTCGGCGATTCAGGACATCGCCAGGGTTACTGTCTCTACAAGCTCGGCTGCAAGGGACCGGAAACCTATGCCAACTGTTCGACCATAGGTTTTGGCGATGCCGGCGAAAACAACTGGCCGGTAGGCTGCGGTCATCCGTGCATCGGCTGTACCGAGCAAGGGGTCGGCTTCACCAAGCCGATCCATCAGGTCGCCAGGATGATCAATGTGGCGCCTCCTTTACAGTATCCGCGCATCGTGGAAGAGCAAGGCAAGGGAGCCTCATTCGCGTCGGCCGCCGCCCTCGCCGCGCTGGCAGGTGCCGCCGCTGGCGGGGCAGCGATGATGACGGTCAACCTCGGTTTGTCGCACAAGGCGGAGGAGGCTCAGCGCGCCAGGAAGGACCAACAGCAAGATGACGAAAGCGGGGTGGACTCATGAAGAGCGGCACGAGCCCCCGGCGTGATTTTCTTAAAAACGTCCTCGCCAGCGGTGCCGCAGCGACCCTTGCCCCGCCCGTATGCGCGCGTGACAATCTTGCTCGACCGACCGAGGCCCTCGGCCTGCTTTATGACGCCACCCTGTGCGTCGGCTGCAAAGCCTGTGTGGCTGCCTGCAAGGAGGCCAATCACAACCTGCCGGAGTTTTTCACCGAGGACCGGCTGTGGGATACGCCGCTCGACACCTCTGCGCACACCTTCAATCTGATCAAGATGTACCGCAATGGCACGATGGAAACGAAGGATTCGGAAGTCGACGGTTATGCCTTCATGAAGACTTCGTGCATGCATTGCGTCGACCCGTCCTGTGTGTCGGCCTGCCCGGTGACGGCGATGATCAAGGACCCGGTCACCGGCATCGTTTCCTACGACCCCGAAGCCTGCGTCGGCTGCCGTTATTGCGTGGTGGCCTGTCCGTTCGGCATTCCGAAGTACCAATACGACACGGCGACCGGCAAGATCGGCAAGTGCGAGCTGTGCCGTCATCGCCATGAGGACGGCCATTATTCTGCCTGCGCCGAGGTTTGTCCGACGGGCGCTACCCTCTATGGCAGGACCTCCGAGTTGCTGGCCGAAGCCAGGCGCCGCCTCGCCCTCCCACCGGGAAGCGTGACCACCTATCCGCGCGGAAGGATCGGCGGACCTGATCAGAGCTACGAGGGAACGGTCGGCAACTATCTCCAGCATGTGTATGGGGAGCATGAGTACGGCGGCACCCAGGTACTGAAACTCTCGGCAGTAAGCTTCGCCAAGGTCGGCATGCCCGATCTGCCGCCCGTGTCGTCGGCCTCCACCTCAGAAACCATCCAGCATTCCCTTTACGGTGGTCTGATGCTGCCGGTCGTGGCGCTCGGCGCACTGACCTTCATCGCCAGGCGCAACGTCCATGCAGCCGGCGAATCGGCTGACGATGGAAATGAGGGAAAGGCTGGAAAGGGGGAGAAATGACCATGGCGAATCATCAACACGCAAGTCCCGTTCCGGTGGGCGGCAGCCTGGTCAATGCCACGACCCTGGTGTGCGGCGTCATCATCTCGATGATGATCGCCATCCTTCTGGTCCGCTTCATTTTTGGCCTCGGCTCGGTCGCCAATATCAATGATGGCTACTCGTGGGGCATCTGGGTCGTGGTCGATGTGATGGTCGGATCGGCGCTGGCCTGCGGCGGCTTCTCGGTCGCCCTGCTGGTATACATTTTCAACAAGGGCGAATACCACCCGCTGGTGCGACCGGCACTGCTCGGCAGTCTTTTTGGTTACACCCTGGCCGGGCTCGGGATCTTCATGGATCTCGGTCGCTGGTGGAATTTCTGGCACATCATGTGGCCGACCTATGCCAACCCCAATTCGGTGATGTTCGAAGTCGCGGTATGCGTCACGGCATACATCGTGGTGATGTGGATCGAGTTTTCGCCCGTCTTCCTGGAAAAATTCGGTCTGCGTGACGTGCGCAAAAAGCTCAACAAGGTCTTGTTTTTCTTCATCGCCCTGGGCGTTCTGTTGCCGATGATGCACCAGTCGTCGCTGGGCACCATGCTGGTGGTGATGGGTGGCCAGGTCAATCCGCTCTGGCAAACGCCCGCCGTGCCCCTGATTTACCTTCTCACGGCAATCATCATCGGCTACGGCGTGGTGCTGTTCGAATCCTGTGTGGCGTCGGCCTCCTATCGCCGGACGATAGAAGTACATCTGCTCAATCCCTTGTCGAAAGTCATGCTCGGAACGCTCGCCGTCTATCTCGCGGTGCGTCTTGGCGATCTGCTGATCCGCGGCGCCCTCGGCGAAGCCTTCAAACCGACCTTCGTGGCGCTGTCATTCTGGGTGGAGAACGTCTGCTTCATCGCCCCCTTCTTCCTGATTGGCAATGTGATGGCACGACGCAATCCGGCGCGCCTGTTTCTGGCCGGACTGTCAATCATGGCGGGCGGCATCCTGCTGCGGCTGAATGGTTTCCTGATCGGCTACGACACCGGTCCGGGCTGGACCTATTTCCCCTCGCTTGCCGAAGTGCTGGTGACCTCGGGGATGTTCGCCGTCGAAGTTCTCAGCTACATCGTCATTACCCGCAGATTCCCGGTGCTGCCCCGGGAAGACGCGCAGTTGGCCTCCTAAAACAGGGATGGAAAAAATGTCCACGCGCATAACGATTGATCCGATCACCCGTATTGAAGGCCACTTGCGGATTGATGTCGATGTCGATGGCGGCCGGGTCAGGAAGGCCTGGTCGTCCGGCCAGATGTGGCGGGGGGTTGAACTGATCCTGCTCGGACGCGACCCGCGCGATGCCTGGACCATCACCCAGCGTATCTGTGGCGTATGCACCACGGTGCATGCCATCACCTCGGTACGCGCCGTTGAAAATGCGCTGCAGATGGAGATCCCGCTGAACGCGCAATACATCCGGAATCTGATCATCCTGGCACATTCGGTGCACGATTCCATCGTGCATTTTTATCATCTTTCCGCCCTCGACTGGGTCGATGTCACCGCTGCCCTCAAGGCCAGTCCGGCCAAGACGGCGGTGCTGGCCGAAAGCCTGTCCTCCTGGCATCTCAACAGCCAGCAGGAGATGAAGCGTGTACAGGATAGGCTCAAACACTTCGTCAATGGGGGGCAACTGGGCATTTTTACCAATGGCTACTGGGGCCATCCGGCGATGAAGCTGTCACCCGAGGTCAACCTGATGGCCGTGGCGCACTACTTGCAGGCCCTGGAAGTGCAGCGCAAGGCCAACAAGATTGTCGCCATTCTCGGTTCGAAGACGCCGCACATCCAGAATGTGGCGGTCGGCGGCGTTGCCAACCCCTTGTCAACCGACTCGCAGGCCGTGCTGACCGTGGAACGTCTGATGGCGGTCAAGGGCTGGATCGACGAACTCGATGATTTTGTCAAAAATGTCTATCTGATCGATGTCGCTGCCGTCGGCGCCTTCTACCCGGAATGGACGACCATCGGCAAAGGCATCACCCACTACCTTTCGCTGCCGGATATTCCGCTGGATACCAAGGGTACGCAGTTTGCCTTTCCCGGGGGCTGCATTGATGCCGGCGATCTTGCCCAACGCACGCCGATTACCACCTTCAATGATGAATACTGGATCAAGGGTGTCGAGGAGTCCGTCAAGCACTCGTGGTACCACTACGACCAGGAGGGCGCCCTGCACCCCTACCAGGGTCAGACCAGGCCGGACTACACCGACTTCAAGGACGACGCCAAATATTCCTGGATGAAGTCGCCCACTTTCTACGGCAAGACCACCCAGGTCGGTCCCCTTGCCCGGGTGCTGAACGGTCTCGCCGCCGGCCATGCGCCGACCACCCACTACGCCACTGCCGCACTCGATACGGTTTCCGCCCTGGCCAAGACGAAGATCGGGCTGGACGCCATGCACTCGACCATCGGCCGGCACGCTGCGCGCGCCATCGCCGCCTGCGTCAACGTCGATCTGCTGTCCGAGCAATGGACGGCGTTACTCACCAACATGGGCAAGGGCGATCTCGCCACTTTCAACAAGCCGGTATTTCCAGGTGGTGAGGTGATGGGCGTCGGCTTCCACGAGGCACCGCGCGGCGCCCTTTCGCACTGGGTGGTCATTGACCACGGCAAGATCAGAAACTACCAGTGCGTCGTTCCCTCGACCTGGAATGCCTGCCCAAGGAACGAGCAAGACGAGCCGGGCCCCTATGAAGCGTCATTGCTCGACACTCCGATCGCCGATGCCGAAAAGCCACTGGAAGTGCTGCGCACCATCCATTCCTTCGACCCGTGCATTGCCTGCGCCATCCACCTGACCGATCAGGAAAGCAATACGGCCATTAGCGTCAAGGCGGTCTAGCGCTCGCTTCGCTTGACGGCTGGCCGCGCTTAACCGGAGATGGTCGCCCTCCCTTCTTTTTTGGACTTTGCGTGATGCGTGCAGTGGTTCTGGGTATCGGCAACACCCTCCTGACCGACGAGGCCGCCGGCGTGCGCGCTGTCGAGGCGCTGGAACAGGCCTACAGCCTGCCGGCCAACGTGCAGATCATCGATGGCGGGACCTCGGGCATGGAATTGATCGAAGACCTTTCCCATCTCGATTTGCTGATTGTCATCGATGTCGTCAAGACCGGTGCAGCCCCAGGAACGGTCGTCAAGATCGCCGGTGAAGGAATCCCCGTTTTTTTTCGCAGCAAGCTATCGCCACACCAGATCGCCCTGCCGGATGTTCTGGCCAGCCTCGAACTGCTCGACACCATGCCGAAAGAAATCATTGTGCTGGGTGTTGAGCCCATCTCCCTCGAACTGGGTATGGAGATGACCGCCACCGTCGCGGCACGCGTCCCGCGCCTGACCGCCATGGCTGCCGAGGAACTCATCCGGCGCGGCTATTTTCTGGCACCGCTCGGCGTGGCGGCGGCCTGAAATGTGCCTGGCTGCGCCATCGCGCGTTGTAGACGTTCGGGATGGCACGGCGATCACCGAGTGCTTTGGCCAATTGCGCGAAGTCAGCCTGCTGCTGCTGGCCGAGGAAGTGGCGGTGGGTGACTATGTGCTGATTCAGGCCGGTGGCTTTGCCTTTGAACGGGTCGAAGCGGAACGCGCGGAAGAGACGCTGGCACTCATCGATGAACTCATGGCGCTGGCTGACGACGAGCGCAGTTGGGGGCACGTCGGGTGACGTTTCGCATCCATCCGGACAATCCGGCAGATGCGGTTGAGGCTGCCTTCTTTCGCATCCAGCACGAACGCATGGCTGACGTGCCCATTCTCAACCCGGCGCTCGCCGTCGAAGCGATCGACTTCCAGCGTTGGCAGGGCCAATGGCTGGGCATTGTCCTGACACCCTGGTGCATGAGCCTGCTACTGGTGCCGGGCAGCGAAATCAGCTGGTTATCCACCGCTGAAAACAAGCGTCGATTTGTCCATTTCCCGGCCGGTGATTTTGCCTTTCTGGGAAGCGATGAACCCGAGTTGGGCGAATATCAGAGCTGTTCCCTTTTTTCACCGATGAACAGGTTTTCATCCCAGTTCGATGCAGTGATGACCGCCCGTGCGTCGATGCTGGGTTTGCTTTCCCCACCCGTAACCGCCGAGACCAAAAATTCGACTGGCGGCCCCTCGCTTTCACGCCGGCGTTTTTTGTCGCTTGGCAAGACGTTCAGGCGTTGAACCATCAATTCGGTGACAGCGCAGGGGAAGTGAACACTCACTTGCTTCTTGTCTGGACTGATCTGATCGACCGTCCGCTTGTCCGCTTGTCTCGGGTGGATGGCGCTGTGCCAGCGATTTCTGTTGTCTTTGCCGTTTGTCTTTTTGAAGACGCTTTTTCAGGACGATTGAGCACTCCTGGATTCACTCTAACAACGACGTTCTGTTCGGCTTGCTGGGTTTCATCTGTTGACTGTTGTTCGACGAGTGAACACTGCTGCTGTCGCTTCCGGGATGGCGAGATTTTCTCAGCGCTCGGGTAAGGGTCGTCTTTTGGGTGACAGACAGCCCTGTATTATAAAAGATTAAAGAAGATTAACCCCCTGTGGACAAGCCTATTTATCGTTTTATTTTCAATAAGTTATGGAACACTCTTGTTCACCGTAAAGACGATGTTTGTTCACCGTAAAGACGACGTTTTTTCACTCTTAGGACGACGTTTTTCACCCATAAGACGAGCTTTGTCACTCAAAAGACGATCTTTTGTTCACTCATTCGACGACGTTGGCCCGATGGAGGGCTTGCTTGCCTAAGCGTGTGGAATCCTCGTTTGATGGGGTGGGCCTGAGGGGTTTCGGGTTGCCACAGCAAATTGTCGACCATGGGACAGGACTGGGCAGTATCACTCTTGAAACGTCGTTTGCAGGGGAATGTGATGCACGTCGCAACCAGAGTCAGGGTGGGCTTTTGCGGGCGCTGTTCACTGATACGACGACGTTTGACACTCATAAGACGAGCTTTGGTCGTGGTGAGACGGCTACACTTGAAGGAATTTTCAGTTGGAGGGCGCTATGGCCATGAACGAAGCACCAGCTTCCCCTCTTCCTGCGGCAGCCGTGGAAGAGGCCAGGCAGCCCGTCCCGGAGGTTATCCAGGTAGCTGAAAGGTTGCGGGAAAGTGCGCGGGCCAAGAAAGTGAGCCAAGAGGTCTCATCGGTCTTTCAGGAGGTGGCTCAGCTTCCTCTCTGGGAGGAGCGCGTCCGCGGTCTTCCCAACTCATTTGCCCGGTCGGCGCTCTTTACGTCAGCCAATCGCAGTATCGAGCGCGAAAATTTTCGTCGGCGCAAGATCGCGACCCTGCGGGGTGCCGAAATGTTCTACACCGGCGAAGAGCTGCGCCAGGATGACGGCGATGTGTTCTTGCAGATCGTCCATCTGGCACGGCAGCAGCCTTTGGGAGATGTGGTCGAGTTCTCGGGTTATGCGCTGCTCAAGGATCTGGAATGGACCACCTCGAAGGGTTCGTACGAACGCCTTCGCGACAGCATTAACCGGCTCTCCTCGACGACCGTGATTGTCAAGACCGATGCTTCTTCAGGCCACCCCGAAAAAGGTTTTGGGGGATCTCTGGTGCGAAAGTTCGAGTGGAACATCGAAGCGGATCGGGGCACGTCACAGCGCTGGCGCATCTGGCTTGAACCCGAGATCGTCGTTCTCTTCGGTCGCGAGGCCTATACCCGAATCGATTGGGCGCAACGCCTTCAGTTGCCGCCGCTTGCCAAGTGGCTGCATCAGTTCTACTTCACGCACGAGAAACCCATCGGTTACAAGATCGAGACGATCAGGACGCTGTGCGGGTCTCGCATTGCCGTTCTGGCGAAGTTCCGCTACAAGCTTCGCGAGTCGATTGGACTGCTCGTCAAGGTCGGATTCCTGATCTCGTACGAGATCGACTCGCGTACCGATATCCTTCACGTTGTCCGTGCGCCGCGCCGGATTGCCATTACCGAACTGATCGAAGCCAAATCCGTCAAGTCCTGAACGACGTGCTATCGGTGATAGTGGAGTCCGAACCCAGGAACGCAATCTGGCGTCGGGATGGATCGCGTTGCACTCGTTTTTCCCGAACGGATATCTCTCCCTTCCTCGCACCTCCCGTATCCCGGAAGAGCTGTGGTCGCGAGCGACTGAACTTGCAAAGCGGCACGGCGTCGCCAAAGTCGCCGCTGCCCTGAAGCTCGACTACACCAGCCTGAAGCGCCGGCTGAGCGTCACGGCCAGCAGACCCGCCGAAGGCGAGCCGACCTCGCCGCAGTCACCGGCCTTCGTCGAACTCGACTTGGGTTTGCCGCTCGCTACGCCCGCTTGCGTTCTGGTCCTCTCTGACCGGCACGGCCGGGCGCTGCGGGTCGAGCTGCCGCGTGCGGGAAGCCGCGACATCGCGGAAGTCGCGCGCAGCCTCTGGCAGACGCGGCCGTGATCGCGCTGACCCCGCGCCTGCGCGTCTGGGTCGCTGCCGAGCCGGCCGACTTTCGTTGCGGGATCGACGGCCTGGCCCGGCGCGTGCGTCAGATTCTGGCCGAAGACCCGTTTGGCGGTGCGCTGTTCGTCTTTCGCAACCGCCGGCGCACGGCGGTCAAACTCCTGGTCCATGAGGGTCAGGGCTTCTGGCTGTGTGAGAAGCGCCTGTCGCAGGGCCGCTTCCGCTTCTGGCCCGGCGAGTCGCCGGGGCAGGTCCTCGCCCCGCACGCCCTGGCGGTGCTGCTCTCGGGCGGCGACCATGCGGCGGCCGGTGGGATGCCGCAGTGGCGGGCAATCGCGTGAAGCTTACGTTCCAGACCCGTATCCGGTATAACGCTTTGCATGTCCCCGATCCTTTGCATCCGCGGCTGCACGGTCACCCCCGACGACCTCGAAACCATCCGCACCCTGCTCAAGGCGCATCCCGAAGCCAGCCGCCGGGCGTTCTCGCAACGCCTGTGCGAACACTGGGACTGGCGCCAGGCCAATGGCGCGCTGCGCGACAGGGTCTGCCGCAGCCTGCTGCTCGTCCTGCACCGGGCCGGGCACATCCAACTGCCCGCGGTGCGCCAGCGGCCGCCGAACAACGTCATCGCCCGGCGCCGGCCGATGGCCGTCGAGGTGGACCGCACGCCGCTGGAGGGACTCTTCGATCACCTGATCGCCGACTGCCATTACCTGGGCCCGATGCGGGGCGTCGGTGAGCAGATGAAGTCCCTGGCCCTGAGCGCCGGGCGACCGCTCGCCTGCCTGGGCTTCACCTCCGCGCCTCGGCACCTCGCTCCGCGTGACCGCTTCATCGGCTGGACGCCGGAAGTGCGCCGGGCGCACGTGCACGAGATCGCCTACCAGAGCCGCTTCCTGATCCTGCCGTGGGTACGCGTCCCGCATCTCGCTTCGCACCTCCTGAGTAGGCGTAAGGTTCCTGATTTCGTTCTACATGAGCAAGAAAGTCGGGGCCGGCTACAAGAAATGCCCCACCCTGTCGTTTACCGCGGTGAGCAACAACTTCGAACTGGCGATTGCCGTCGCCGTGGCCGTCTATGGCATCAATTCTGGTGCAGCCTTCGCCGCCGTCATCGGTCCGCTGGTGGAAGTGCCGGTGATGATTGGCCTGGTGAGTGTGTCGCTGTGGTTCCAGAAGCGCTATTTCGCCTCTGAAAGCACGCGAGTGTGAGCACCCCCTGCCTGCTGGCTGCCTGGTCGATGTGCGAAGCGCAGTTGCGTGGCTATCTTCGTCATCGGATCGGCCAGATCGACGATGCAGACGAAGTGCTGCAGGAGGTGTTCATCAAGGCCTTGCGGCAGGGAAGCAACTTTTGCGCGATCGATAACCGACGGGCATGGCTGTTCCAGGTGGCCCGCAATGCGCTGGCCGATCGCCTGCGCGTGTCGCGTGAACACGTCCCCCTGCCGGACGATCTGGTCTCCCCCGAGAACGAACTGGCTCCGACGGTCGACGACCTCAGCGCCTGCCTGCCCCGCGTACTTTCCGAACTCTCCGCGGCCGATCGACTGGCGATCACCCTGTGCGACATCGAGGGCCACTCGCAACAGGAACTTGCCGACCGTCTCGGCATCTCCTTCTCCGCAGCCAAGTCGCGGGTTCAGCGTGCCCGTCAGCGCCTGAAGGAACGAATGACAAACGCTTGTCGGGTTCGCTTCGACGACGACGGAAAGGTCTGCAGCTTTACGCCGCGCCCGCCGTTGTAGCGCCTTTCTGCGGCATCGGTCAGCAATGCAAGGTTGGCTCGGACAAGCGAACCCGTTTCCGGAACTGCCCAGTTTGGCCATTTCGCTTGCCAAGGGCAGCCGCGGGGCAGTCTGCTACCCTCGGTCAATTGGACTCTGGATCCGCTCTGGGCCTTGGCACCTGCATCTTTTTTGCGGCAGCCTCGTCTCCCAAGGTATGGAGCGATTGTTGCCCTCCGCGTCGATCGTTTCGATTCTGAAAAAACGCCAGCGCCACCGCCCCAAGGCAGGCGCCAGCCGTTGAATCACGATTGTTTCAATAAAACCCGAAAGGAAACACGATGAGACTCTCACACGTCACGCTGCTTGCTCTTCTTGGCGCCGCTATGGTCGTACCGTCCTTCGCTCAACCCGTCCCCGGCATGGGAGGAGGAGGACAGGGAGGAATGAGTGGCATGGGACCGGGTGGCGGCCAAGGGCAGGGTCAGGGAATGCGCTTCGCCTTCGACAAGGACAACACCCGCGGCTGGTCGCTGATGACGACCGAGGAGCGTACCGCCTACCACGACAAGATGCTCGCCGCCAAAACCCTAGACGAATGCAAGGCGATCCAGCTTGAGCACCATCAGGCCATGGAGGCCCGCGCCAAGGAAAAAGGCACGACCTTGATGGCGCCACGGCAAAACGCTTGCGATCGTATGCAGGCACGCGGTTTCTTCAAGTAGGGCTGCAACCCTCGCGCCACCCCGCCGCTTCGTAGCGGGGCCGGAAAACGATCATCTGTTCGGAGATCGAAGTTCGCGACCAGACACGGAATGGGATTAGCGATGACCCACCTTTTCCTGGATCTGACCAGAGTATTCCGCCTGATCTGCTTCCTCGCGCTCGCCGTCGTTTCGTCCTCTGCCGCCGCGCTGGAGCCATGGGTCTGGATCGACAACAATGCGGCCGGCGAACGGCAGGTTCATCTGTACTTTTTCTGGACCAGTACCTGTCCGCATTGTCAGGCTGCCCGGCCTTTTGTCGAAGCGCTGCCGGCGCGCCATCCCTGGCTGGTGCTGCACAGCCGCAACCTCACGACCGACCCCAACGCTGCCGACGCCTACGTCTCGATGGCCGAATCCCTCGGCCAGGAAGCCAGCAGCGTGCCGGCCTTCCTGTTCTGCGGACAGCTCGAAGTCGGCTTCGATCGGCCGGAAACGACCGGGCAGGCACTGGAAGAAGCCTTGCAGTTCTGCCGCGAATCAGGGGGGAAGGCGCTTGGGGAGCCTGCTGCGGGAACTCGCCAGGCTCCCGGACTCGATCTCCCGCTACTCGACACAATGGCGCCCGACCAACTCTCGCTACCGGTGTTCACCGTGGTCATCGCCGGGCTGGATGCCTTCAATCCCTGTGCCTTTTTCGTTCTCCTGTTTCTGCTCTCGCTGCTGATCCATGCCGGCAGTCGTCCGCGCATGCTGTTCATCGGTGGCGTCTTCCTGTTCTTCTCCGGCCTCATCTACTTTTTGTTCATGGCCGCCTGGCTCAACGTTTTCCGCTGGCTCGGCGAAATCGCCCTGGTCACTACCGCGGCCGGAGGTCTGGCGATCATCATCGCGCTGATCAACATCAAGGACTACTTCTGGTTCAGGAAGGGGATTTCCCTGAGCATCCCGGATGCCGCAAAGCCCGGTCTCTACCAGCGCGTGCGCGGCCTTCTGCGAGCCGACAGCCTGCCGGCGCTGACGCTGGGAACCATCGCCCTGGCGATCGCCGCCAATTCCTACGAACTCCTATGTACGGCCGGATTCCCCATGGTCTATACGCGGCTGCTGACCCTATCAGAGCTGCCGCCGTGGCAACACTACGCCTATCTGGCCCTCTACAACGTCGTCTACGTTATTCCGCTGCTGGTCATCACCGTGGTCTTCACCTACACGCTTGGCTCGCGAAAGCTGTCGGAGACCGAGGGACGATTGCTCAAACTGGTCTCGGGGACCATGATGCTGGGACTGGGCATTCTGCTGATCGCCGCCCCGGCCGCACTCAACGACCTGCGCGTGGCGCTGGTCCTGCTGGTTGGCTCGATCGGCCTTTCCTGGTTGGTCCATTGGGTGAGGAAGCCTGTGCAAGGTGCAAACAATGAATAGAGTCTTGATCATCACGCTGCTGCTGTCTGTCGCCGCTGCCGCCGAGGCACGCGGCCCCGTGCGCGCCAGCGAGGCGAATACTCGCGGCTGGCAGCTCATGACGCCGGAGGAGCGAATCGAACATCAATCGAAAATTCGTGGCTTCAGGACGTACGAGGAGTGCCGCAGCTACCAGGGCGCGCATCACCAAATCATGGAAGAACGCGCCAGAGCGCGCGGCATGGCGTTGCCGCAGGGAGGACGTGACATCTGCGAGCACCTGCAGCCGGCAAGCGACTCTCGCCAGCCTTTCCGTTGATCCCTGCGCGGAGCCCACCATGTCCATCCTTCGCTGGCTATCGATTCCGCTACTCGTCCTGGCCTCTACCGCAGGCCCCGTTTACTGGGCATTTCCGGAGGGCCTGTCGCTCGCACGCGGTCTGGGCATTGTCCTCGGCTGGGCAGGCTGCGGCCTGTTGCTCGCCAGCCTGCTGCTGATGCTGCGGGAAACCTGGCTGTCCCGCTGGCTGGGAGGGCTGGAGAGGATGTACCAATGGCATCATCGCGTCGGCATGGCCGCTTATGTCCTGCTGCTGGCGCATCCGCTGGCGCTCGCTGCCGATGCCTGGCAGGCTTCTCCCGGCCTCGCCTGGCAGACGCTTTCACCGTTCAGCCAGGGCTGGCCGGTCCGGCTGGGCTGGCTTTCGCTGCTGCTGCTGATGCTCGGACTCGCCGCCACTTTCGCGACGCGCCTGCCCTATCGAAGCTGGCGCTGGCTGCATGTCTCGCTGGGGGTCGGCGTGCTGGTCGGTCTGTGGCATCTGCTGCAACTCGGCATCGAAGAGCCGGTATGGCCGATCCTCGCGCTGGCCGCCGTGTTCCTCGGCTCGCGAATCCTCCGGGAGGACAGCGGACTGGCCGCCCGGCCGTACATCGTGCAAGCGGCCGCTCCGGTTGCTGACGGCCTGGTCGAGATCACTCTCAAGCCGCTGGCGGAGCCGATTGCCGCGACGGCAGGGCAGTTCGTCCTGGTCGCTTTTTTTGCCGGGCCGACGTTTCGGGGTTGCGGCGAATTCCATCCCTTTACCGTCAGCTCGATGGGTGCCGACCGTCAGATCCGGGTCGGTATCAAGGCCCTGGGCGATTGCACCCGGCGCATCCAGTCCATCGAGCCGGGTGTCCTGGCGCGGGTGCATGGCGCCTTCGGCACCTTCCTGGCCGAGCGGCCCGCGGCGCCCCAGCTTTGGCTGGCCGGCGGCATCGGCATCACGCCTTTCCTGGCGCTGCTGCGGGCGGGCCCGGTCAGTCAGGAGACGAGACTGGTCTATCTCTATCGCGCCGAGAACGACGCCGCCTTTTTGCAAGAGTTGCGCGCGCTCGCTGAGCGCGATCCACAACTGTCGCTGCAGGCGGTGGCCACCGGTGACGAGCCGCCGAATCTCGATTCGCTCCTTCCCGAGGCCCGCGCGCTTGCCCGGCACGAGTGCTATCTGTGCGGGCCGCCGGGCATGCTGGCCGCGGTCAGACATTCCCTCCACGAGCGCGGCATCACGCCCCGCCATATCCATTTTGAAAATTTCGGATTCCGATAATGCGCAAACTCTACCTCTCCACCACCGTCATCTTCTGGCTGCTGGTGTCAGCCTTCTGGGCGAGCAGCCTGTGGTTGCCGCCGGCCGAAGAAAGCGTCGCAGTCGCGGCCGAAAAGGTCATCGCGAGGAGCGAACTGGCCAAGCACACATCGCCCGACAACTGCTGGATGGCGATTCGCGGCACGGTCTACGATCTGAGCGCCTATCTGCCCCGGCATCCGTCGCCCCCCGAGATTGTTCTGCCCTGGTGCGGCAAGGAAGCAACCGAGGCCTATGACACCAAGACCAAAGGACGTCCGCATTCCACCTATGCCGACGAGTTGCTGGCCAGGTACCGGATCGGCAGCCTGGCCGCCAACAAACCATGACCGACGACCCGCTGGCTTCACCTTCACCACTCGAAACGACGAGGCCGCTCTGCTCAGTATCGGAACAGCCGCCGCTGGGGGTGATCGAGGAAGTGCACGGGCCGGTCATCGACATCCTTTGCAGCCGGCTGCCGCCGCTGCATCAGGCAGTGTATGTCTGCCTCGATGGCGAGCGCTATACCTTCGAGGTGCATCGCCACCTCGACGAATCGCGGGCGCGGGCGATCGCCCTGCATCGCACGGCCGGCCTGCGCCGGCTGCTGCCGGTCTTCGACAGTGGCGGGCCGCTGCAGATACCGGTGACCCCGGATTGTCTCGGCCGGCTGCTCGACCTCTTTGGCCACCCGCTGGATGGTGGCCCGGCACTCGAGGCAACGGAATTTCGCCCCATCGTCGCTGCCCCGGCACCGTAACCGGTAACTCTGCGGCGTTCCCCGGACCCGCCTACGGTGCCTGCCGCTGTAATGGCGAGCGTAGCGGATTGGCCGCGAAGAGCTGCTTCCAGCAGCGGGGTGTGAGTTCGTGAACACGGTTCGCTGGGTGCTGGCCGACGCGTTGCAGGACATCGACGAGGTAGTCGTAGGGATTGATGTCATGCAGTCGGCAGGTGACGATCAGGCTTTGCAGGATGCCGACCTGCCGGGCGCCGAGCTCGGTCCAGCAGAACATCCAGTTGCGGCGACCCATCGGGATGACGCGCAGGGCCCGTTCGAGATGATTCGTATCGATCGGTACGTCCGGGTCGGTGAGAAAGACTTCCAGTCCGAAGCGGCGGTTGCGGGCATAGGCCAGCGCCTGGGTCAACGGGTTGCTGGGCAGCAGACCCTGGGCGGCGAAGCGTTCGTCGACCCAGGTGAAGAAGCGCTCGACGACCGGCTTGGCATGGGCCAGTCGGTGATCTTTCTTCTGCTCGCCGCTCAGCCGGGCGCGCCGGATGTCTTCCTCGATCGCGTACAGCTCGCCGATCAGCGCCAGCGCTTCGGCCGCCGCTTCCGGTTCGGCCGCCTGCGCCTCGAAGAAGCCGCGACGGGTATGCGTCCAGCACTGGGCATGGATGATCCCCGTCTTCGCCGCGTAGCGGGCATAGGCAGCGTACCCGTCCGACAACAGCACCGCGCGTTCGACAGGCGTCAGCCCCAGCGCTGCCTCGACGTGCTTGATCTCGCGACTCTGAAAGAAGGGGAAACAGATTTCGTCACGTTCCCCATAGACCGGCCAGAAGTAGCCTTGCTTCAGCTTGCCCGGACCCGCCTGTCCGGCCTTGATCGGCGTCTCGTCCATGGCCTTGACGCGGGACTCGCGAATCGACGCGAACTGCGCCTCATAGATCGGCTCGAGCAGGGCCGCGCCGCGTTGCCCGATCTGCGTCAGCCACGGCCGGCTGACAGTGAAACCGGCGTCGATCAGGCGCTGGTGCTGGCGATACAGCGGCAGGTGGTAGGCGAACTTGTCGATCAACAGACCGGCGACGAAGCTCACGTCCGCCCGGCTGCCGTCGATGACGTTGCTGGGTGCCGGCGCGCAGACGAGAGCCTGGCTCTTCTTGATCTTCACCACCGGGCGGCGATACTTGATCACCACGTAGCTCCCCGGTCGCTGCGCCAGCCGATAGCTCTCCTTGTGACTGACGATCTCGTAGTCTTCGGGTGAGAGCCCCTCGGTTTGCGGGGCGCGCAGTTCGATGACTTCGACCGGTACGCGCGTCTCGTCGAAGAAGGGAAGCGCTTCGTCGTCGTGGTGGCGGGTCGGCGGTCGGCGGGTATGGGCGGCAATCCCGCGGCCCTGAGGGGCCGGCGGCGAGGCGGGCGGGGGTGACCAATCGCCCAGCGTCATCTGGCCGTTGGGCCCGATCTCGATACGTCGTTCGCTCTTCTGACCGAAGATCTGTCGTTTGAACCACTCGAGTTGCTGTTTAAGCCCGGCGATTTCCGCCTGCAGCGTCTGACACAGGGAGAGCACCTGTAGCGGGGTCAATGCCGCCGCTTCTTCGAGGCTGGAAAGGGTCAGGGTCGACGCCGGTTTCATGCCGGAATTATGCCCGAAGACAGGCCACAAGTCCATGTTTATACGCTGATATGTGAGGGATTTTGCGCCATTTCCGGGGCCCGGTAACGCTTCCTGAACCGGCCGGGCTCGATGCCTTCGAGCAGGAGTTTCAGACCGGTCCAGTCGGTTTCTCGCGTGCTCAATTTCGACCAGTCGGCGACGAATCGGCCGGCTTCGAGCCGCTTCGCCCACAGGCAAAAGCCGGTGCGGTCCCAGTAGAGGACCTTGACCTGGGTAGCCCGGCGGTTGAAGAAGACGAACAGCTGTCCGCTCAAGGGGTCCTGACCCAGCACGTTGCGGGTCAGCGCGTACAGGCCGTCGAAGGACTGGCGCAGATCGACCGGCCGGCCATACACCTGCACGCGGATCTGACCTTCAGGGAAGAACATCAGCCCCGCACCAGGTGGAGTTGCAGACCCCCGCCGAGGTCCAGGGTCAGTTCGAGCCGTGAAGGGGGACTGCCTTCCCGCAGAGCACCGACGTCAACGAAAGCCGCGGACGGCGAACTCGCCGTGAGCCTGGTGCCTTTCTCTGCGCCTGCCCCACCCAGGCGGCCACGCCAACGGTGGAAGCTGGTATCGCTGATCCCTTCCTGCGCGCAGAAGTCGGTTACGCTTAATCCGCTGCCGGCAAATCGCGACAGCAACCCCTGCCAGTCGTCCGCACTGCGCCGCAACCGTAACTCTTGACCATTCTTCGACATCCTTGCCTCCTCGTTCCATGATCTGACGAACCTATTGTCGTCACCATCAAGGCATTGAGGAAGAACGCCTCCAGGTTACCGGTTACCCGGCACCAATCCTCACAAGTTAGCACATAGTCATACGGCTTTGTAAGCGTGAGAGAGATGGGGTTTGGGTTGAGGCTTATGGGGGTTCGTGCGATCTGGGACGAGTTTCTGCAGGTCCATGGCGATTGCCGAATTTGGCGGTTTCCTCGGCCGAAAGCACGATGGTCATCCTGGCCCCAAGGCGATCTGGGAAGGAATGCAGAAGGTCAGAGCGTTTGCCATTGCGCTGGAGGCTGGCCGAATCGCCTATTTCGATGACGGATAGGTTGTGGGTAATCGTGTGCTTTTTAGCGTCCTTAACTACGCAGCTATCGATACGGTAAAAAAACAATCCATCAGCGCGCCAACGGGGATGCGCATTGCCATGATGGGGTCTCCGTATATCGTTTCGGAAACCTGGCTGCTGTATGGTGTCGGCACGGGTTTGTGCATCGGTTCATCCATTTATCTTGGCTAGCCGGAGCATGCTACTTTTTTTCTTTCTGCTGATGCTGGCGATGGCCTGGGGAGTCGCCGACCACTATCAAAGTTTTCTTCACAAGTCGCCTCCACCAGCACCTGTGCCAATAAAGGTCGAAGCTCCGGCCCATCAGCTGCCTCCTGTTCTGCTGCCCGAAAGTGCGCCCCGTCCAAACGATGTCGCTGACGATGCCAACGCCGTTGCGCCTGATCGCACGGGGAAGACAGAGGCCGTCGATAACCTTCATGAAAAACCCTGATCTGGCTGGCGGTATTTTTTCTGGCTAAAGTCGACGCGATTGAGGACAGAATGACCGGCACCCGGGCCGATCTTTGCTCAGTCGCCAAATAGCTCGGCAATGGTTTTCATCGACAAAAACAGGCGGCGTGGCTGTCGTTGCAGCGGCAGAAAACTGTAGTGGCGGTAAAAGCCTTCGGCCTCTTCGTCCTTGGCATCGACCAGGATCGCCATGGCGGCAATGTTTGCGGCGGCTTCCAGGCTGCGGCG
>JAZKUF010000006.1:0-191096 GCA_036625225.1 Candidatus Accumulibacter jenkinsii
CGGAACGTCAGCTGAAAGTGCAAATATTTGATCGCGGGAGGCTTCCGGCGGCCTTGTCCAGGGCGTTTTGCAGCTTTGCCGGAGGGACACGGACGCTTAGAAAAGTTGTTTGAAGGGGGTAACGAATAGTTATACCCCTTCAACTTCACGGACAGGCAACTCAGAATGATGGACAGGAAATCCTCGACGCCATCGGGCGACCCTTGACCTTGATCTCCGTTCCGGCCACCTACTCCGGTGCGCCGCGGCACCAATGGGCGCTGCCGGTCCGACCGCACAAACCGGCTTGCACCAGCCCTACTGCTCCCCCGAGTTCAACAAAAATACGGCCAAGTGATTGTTTGTGCGCAATTCGCCGGTTCAGAATTGGCACTACAGGCGTCTGGCGGAGGGCGCGGGCAGGGCGAGGGTTTCGCACAGCTCATTCTGTTGAGGGGTGATGGTGGACACGCCGGGTGGGGCTGGGCATGCGGGGGAAGACTGGACTTGTCGCCCGCCTTGACGGGCGACGCAACCCATCTTGGGCCTGCGCAGAGCTGGGCTACGTCGCTTTTGTTTTCCGCAGTTCTATTACGGAGCAAGCAATACGGTGCAACGATATTGATACTGAGAATCTATACGGAGTTCAGGAATTCTAAACTTCTGCGACTCTCCAACGGCGGTGATCGCGTATTTCCTGTTCCCATGCTTCTTTCGAACCAAACCTGCACAGACATCCTGTGGATTGTTGCCCGGACCAAGCCAATCTGACTCGAAAGATTCGTAGGCATACCCCGGCGGTAAGATGTCGATGGGCGACTGCGCTGAAGCGCTACCTATCACAGACAGGGCGATGGTGCCACCAGCTAAAATGGTAGTTGTAAGTGACCGTATTCGGATATTCATGACCCCTCCTATTGTCCTATTGACTTGCCAAATTGGCGACGAGGATTTCATCACAGTTTCTTAAGTTGGTCAACAGAGCGGGCCCAGCAATTCAAAATTTAAAATGCATATCGAAAATCTTGAGGTCTAGCACTCAATACCAAGGGAGACAAGCGCTCTGTATTATGCAAATGGCTCATTATGCGTTTCGGACGGTTAAGCCAGAAGGGCATTGAGGAGATGTTTCAGCAAGCCTTTGCCACGGATTCCGGCGTTGTGCACGAATTGGAAGAAGCCCAGGTAGAGCGGGAGCTTTTCCTGTGAGATGCCCCGATGGGGACGTAGCCAGGAGCGCAGCAATGACCAGAAGCCTTCCATTGTATTGACATGGACTTCATGGAACCCGTCGCCGTCCTCATCGCGAGCGTACTCGCCCCGGCTGTGGCATACCGTCTGGTGTCCATAGCCCCACTCGGGCAGGCGAGCGTAGATGTCATACTCGTCGGTGAAGACATTGGTGCCGGGCGTGATGGTGCCCAGGATCAACGGCTTGATGGTCGCCTGCTGTACGTTTGCCAACATTCGCACCACGACCTCCCCGCCGCGTTGGAGCATCCCGAAGATCGGGGGCTTCTCTTTTTCCAGGGTACCGCGCCCGCGGGCCTTGATCATCGTTCCGGCCGCCCTCGCTATGCAGCCCGCGGCATTAGATAGGGCGGCTTGGGTGGTCGGGTTCGTCGGCGAGCTGGTCGTGGGGGCAGCGACATGCGCTGGAGCACCAGCGCAAACAGCGTTTCGTGGGTACAACCAAAGAAGTGCGCGGCGGCGGTCGTGCCGTCGGGGCGACGGATCGGGTAATTGTGCAGTGCGGTGAGTGCCGCGAGCTTGCGGTCGCTCAGACGATGGTGTCCAGGGTGATGCCGGGTCAGTTGGCCGTTGCGGCCCTCCACCCCGGATCTGCTACGTTGGAAGCGATCAGCGCATTCGCCGGCGACCTGTTCGCCGCGAGCGGCGCCTAACGACCCACCGACCATCGATGGCCGTGCAGCGCGCAGTGGCATCGGCCGCGTGTCTGGGTTAAAGTCAATTCTGGCAGGGCATTCGAGCATCTTCTTTCTCCCTCGGTTGGTTTGCACCCCAAGGGTACGGATTTCGAGGATCCTGCCACTCTTCCGCAGGGCTTTCACCATGCGCAGTACTCGGCCTTGGCCGGAACGATGATCAAGGACCCTTTCTCGATGCCGTTGCCCCCCCACCCGCTTTGCACATCTGGATCGAGTGTTCATGGCGGTCTACTTCGTGCCTCCTACGAGCGGGGCCAGACCCCAGGGAAAGAGGCACGGGAACCGCAGCAAGAGGGATGAAAGCTAAAAATGCACTTAGGATATTTGTTTCCCCTGATGCTCCTCCTCAGCATCGCGGCCCACGCCGAAACCCTGACCGGCATCGTGGTGGGCGTGGCGGACGGCGACACCATCACCGTGCTCGATACCAACCGCCAGCAGCACAAAATTCGGCTCGGCGGCATCGACGCCCCGGAGAAGTCACAACCGTTCGGCCAGCGATCGAAGGCATCCATGTCGGCTCTGGTGTTCCGGAAAGAAGTCGTCGTCCAGTGGCACCAACGCGATCGCTACCAGCGCATCCTGGGCAAGGTGATGGTGGCGTCTTCGGACTGCCGGACCGATCACTGCCCCAAGACGCTAGATGCCGGCCTGACCCAACTGACCGTCGGTCTGGCCTGGTGGTACCGGAAGTACGCGAACGAGCAGTCGCCCCAGGACGCAGGGCGATATGAATTTGCCGAGCAGGAGGCGCGAGCGAAACGTGCCGGCCTGTGGGCCGATGGTCAGCCAATACCGCCTTGGGATTGGCGGAAGGCAGCGCGCCAATGAATCAGAAGCAGTGGCCGGCGACAATTGACGAAGCGGTCGGCGTGGTGATTGCCACACTCTCGGACGAGGACATGGCTACGATCAGCGCCATGGCGAAGTCTGAACTCATCGGCTTGCACATGGGCCTCGGTGCCTGGATACGGAACAACCTCGGACTGTGGAAAGGCAACCGATCGCTTCTCGAATCCACAGGCGCCCCAAACGTCGATGATGCTTCGATGGTGATCGTCGAAAGGGTGTGGCGTCGTCTGCGGGAAGACGTTCCGAAGATACATTGAGGTGTGCGGTCCATACCCCCTCTACGGCCCGACCTCCCGCATTGGGAAGCAGCGTGAACCAGTGTCTGCAGCCCCCCGCGGCGAGTTTGCCCCATCGACTCCGTTGTTGGCGAGCGATCAGCCGTAAGCGGCCGGACTGGGAATGTCAGTTTTTCTCGACTGACGGGTTGCCAAGCCGCGCGAAGCGGGTGGCAAGTGTAGGATAGCGTTAGCTGGCAGCCGACCAACGCCTGCCGTTAGGTGATTCCGATGCGGAGGTTGGTCCACGGGCGCAAAACGAGGGCTTTGGTCAGTAGGCCGGCTACTGAGGCAAGTCTCCAACCGAGAGATTTGCCTTCCGATTCTCTTCGTTCAAGACGAAGAGTTGAAACGCGCTTTGGGGCGATGTCGTATAGCCCTAGATGGAGAATATGATGATGTCTCGTGCGATTGCATTTGCTTTGTTGAGCTTCGCGTTTGTCGTTCCACCGGCTAACGCGGTTGTTTATTGTAAGTCCGTGGGCGTGCCCAAAGGGTGTGTCGCCCACCCAGTGGCATCTCCCGGTGTAGGCGCACCGGGTGTAGGCGTCGTAGACCCAGGAATCAACCAGCCCGGTGCCGCCGGGAATGTCGGCGGACGCAGGGCCGGTGTCGGCGCTCCGGGCGTAGGCGTGGTCGATCCTGGCATCAACCAGCCTGGTGCTGCGGGGAATGTCGGCGCGCCCGGAGCAGTAGGGGAACCCGCTAACCGCGGTGGTCCAGTGGACCGCGTTGGTCGCCGCTGATTAGTCTTTGACCTAGCGCGGTCAGCGTCGGGCGACTCCGGCAACGCGTCGTTAGGCGGCAGGACGCCATTCCCTGTACCCGCCCAACCCGAACCACACCAATGAACCAGCGCCTCCGCCCCGCCGTCACGGACCCCATCATGCTGATGTTCTCGCGCCGGCAGGTAGAGACTTGCGACGTGGACGAGCCGCTGGAACTCCTGCGCAGCCTGACCGCCGATCGCGATGTCGCCATCAAGTTCTGCGGCCGGACCAGCCTGATGGTCGATGGCTACAACGACGACCCCCGCGAGTTGTTCGAGATTCCCGAGGTGCGAGCCTACTTCAAGCACCTCGACCAGGTGTGGCCCTACTGGTTTTTCTTCCTGTCCGAAGCCGACGAGTCGATCAAGCTGCTGGAGAGCTGCCTATGCGAAACGATCGAGGTAGTGCCGGGGGTCACGTCCATCGATCTCGATCAATTGGAGCGCTCGCTGGCACGGCACTTCGCCGCCATGCATCGACTGGGCGAGGAACTGGACCTGCAGATTATAAGCGGTCAGAGATAAGTGCTCCGACAATCAAATGGCTATTTTGGTTATTAGATCACTACTGCTTTGTCGGAAGACTTTTTGCTGGCCGCGTACTGAACTAAAATAGTCATAAAAACGAAGTTTGCCAAAAGCCAACGAAACTTGAGCAAAAGCAGCGGAGGTGGTTGAAGGGATGTCTTCCGGCTGACAAGCCGGCAAATCTTATCGTCGAACTCCAGCTTATCGGTTTCATCACCTAGGCTATGGGACGACGATCAAGGCAACTAAGATCAAGACGAAGGGAGGAAGCGAGATGTTTCAGATTTTATACGCTGACTTGCGGGCAAAGGTGCTTGCAGGACTCATCGATCTGCGCAATTGGTACCAGAGGCTCTACACCAGGGTGGTGTTAACTATTGTAGTTACCGCTACAGGCGCCCTGATATTGAATTTTCTCGGGTATAAGGAAATAAATATATATCTCATTCTGCCAGCGGTTTTGGTTATAGGGTACATTGGTTTTCAGCCTTTTTACTTGCTGACTGTCGCAGCTACTGCCAAAATAATCGGATTAAAAGCAGAAGATGCACTCGGGGCATGGAAGAAGTTCTGTGTTCAGGCTGCACTCTTCTCTACGGTGTTCCTCCTCACCATGGGAATTATTCCGATTCGTGAGAGCTTCGGCATGGCTGCCTTGCTGGTTGGCAGCCTGATTTCCATCGGATTATTCGGTTGGTCATTTCAAGAAGGGTCGAAGTACTACAAACGGTACGTCGTCGGTATTTGTATTATTGGAATTACAATCGGAGTGCTCGGTCTCATGTCGCCTGCGAAAAGAATCAGTGTCCTTGGATTCGACCCGTTCTGGTCGTTTTCTATCAGCCCCCAACAGGATATAGCACAGCGTATTTTGGACGAAGATAAAAGAATAAGAAATGAAAATGAAGCCAAAAAATTTGCTCAGAAACACGGTAAGACACTTAGCGATGCCGAGCGAGCGGAAATACGCTCAGTGGCAAATGGGAGTGGCTCGCTTGCTAATCAAAGCAAGAAGATACTCTTCGGCGAAAAAATCGTCTACGAACTCACCTCACTCAAAAACCCACAGCCTTTATGCGGACTGAAAGAGGGAGAACGCTATCTCTATACCATCGTAGAGGGTGAGATGCTCGCTGTGAGGCATGTTGAAGATTCCAGTTTAGGCAGAGTTAACATAGAGAAGGGTGCGGCCGTGGAAACCAACGGACAAACACTTCCCCTAGCCGGGATGGATAGAGGTTGGGTTTTGGCTTTCAATAAATCCCTTCCAGGAACGTACACTCAAGCAGGCGAGAATGGCTGCGTTTACCCAGAATTGAACATCACCAAGGATCAAAAAAATTATTACGTGATCGATGGCGGCAAACACCTCGTCACCATTCGGTTGCAAGCGGGTATTATAGCTAGTCTCCGCAATTGACATATCAGTCGGCTGAACTCAAAAATCGATGACCAGAACAAATTTCGCTCATTCATAGGTCAGATTTTGCAGGTTATAGTAACCTGTAAGCTATCTAAGATAATTGACCCGATAATTATAGGTCGAAATTCTTACTCTGGTAACTTCTGGAATATTGTGAGAAATTTTCTATGGCGCTTATTCGTTAGGTATCGGGAGAAACTAATCATGGCACAAATCTCTATTTCTGGGGGTCGGATCGGACCCACTCCGGTCACCGCTGGAAGGATCAACCTGAATGATGCAGACATGAACGCAATTGTGGGCACAGTTGCTGGAATGACCAAGGCGGCTGTTGGCGTTAGTGCGGTCGGGTTAGGAATCGTGGCGCTGGGTTCATTGCTAGCGTCTGGATCGTCTAAAACTTGCTATGGACCAATTACGCCAATTGCATCGGTGGAAACCTATGACCAATGGCCTTGTCTCTACGGCGGGGTCCTGAAGCCATCTCAACCGTCAAGAAGAAGCTTTTTGGGAGTATGTTTGACGAAAGAGTTGTCATTGGTTACAGATGAGGGGCACTTGTTGCGTATTCCTGTAGAGATGATTGTATATTATAGGCCCTTTAACTCCTACAAACATCGGCACGGTTTTCTTTGGACCAAGAGCGAAAAGAGGGTTAGCCTCTACATCGAACTTCTAGACGGATCAAAATACACTGGTTATATTATAAATCCCACGGAATTTGAATTTGTTACCCTACTCGGAAAGCAGACTGTCGACATTTTTACTCCGCATGCTATAGGTGCATGCAAATTTAAAGACGCCAATAAGTTAAGAGAAGTTGTTGCGCTTCTGATTGAAAAAGAAGGTGCCGCAATTAATACGGCTCTTGGAGAAGCCAGATTTCGTCAGTTCTTTTCGCAAGAATAATTGCGTGTACTCCTAACGAATAATTTTGATCTTGCGAGCGAACACGAAGCCATAGTCGGAAGTGTTTTTTGGACGAGCGCTGAGGCCGTTCGGTTGTACGTCTGCTTTTCGAAAGCCTGTATAATCGCAGGGGTCGGAAGCGGACATTCAGGCTGCCCGGAAGTAGCCGTTGAAATGAATAGAGTTGTACCCCAAGCTTTTCCTGCACATCATAATAGTGTACAATCGCAAGTTCATTTTTTATAAAATGATCTGCTAATGCTTTACGATGAGTTTCAAAAACTGAATGACGAGAACCATGGTCGTAACATAAAATCAGTCATTGGTCTAAGTCGGGAGAAATTCGACATTCTCGCCGTAGCCTTTTCTTCGGTCTTCCAAGCCATCCAGAAAGAACGGCTCCGGAGCAGAAAGATTAAACAAGTTCCATCCGGTGGGCCGAAAGGAAATCTCGATACCTCTGAGAAGAAGCCTTTCTTAATCTTGCTTTATCGGAAGACATATCCCACTTTGGACATGCTTGGTTTCCTTTTTGGTTTCAGTTCGGGACACGCTCACGATCATTTGAAACAGCTTATGCCTGTTCTGCTACAAGCCTTGTCGGGACTCGGTTCGCTGCTGGATGTTTGCACCTGCCCTAGCGATCGCCTGCACCTCTGCGACCGCTACTCTCGTCATCGACGGGCGGCTGACGAAGTTCCAAGTATCGACACAGTTCGGTTTCTTCGGAAGCATCAACACCGCGACGGACTCGCGGCAGTACACCAGCGTGATGTCCGATCTGCAGCCGCAACTGGCCGGCAGTGACAGCGGCAGCGGGGTGGTCGGAGACAGTTCCTGGATCGCCAACTACCAGTACCAGCTCGATCAGTCGATCGACTGTCTGCCGGCCGGCGGCTTTTCCGCGAGTGCTTCGACGACCCTCTTTGCCTTCGCCGCAGATCAGGGTGTCGCCTCGGTCGATGCACAATCCGGAAACCGCCTGGAGTTGACCTTCCACCTGAACACGGACGAGTCCTATGTGGGCCTTGATCATCGTTCCGGCCAACTGCCCGGGAGCACCGCCCGCCAGCCCGGCGTGGTCTATACGAGGCACGCACGAAACGGAGGTCGTCGGCAAGGAGCGTCGTTCGACATGAGTACCGCGCGTGCTCTTCTCCTCATCGCCGGAGCAGTGCCGCGAGCACGGCGCGGCCGGAATGATGATCAAGGCCCCTATGTGCTCACCGGCATCACCACCGACCTCGCCAGCGTGATGCTGGAGCAATCCGCCGGTAGCGACATCTGGACTCCGCTGGCCGAGCCGGGGACCGGAGCCTTCCAGTACAGCCTGCGGCTGCCCACCGGGCAGTATCGCTTTGCCGCCGTCAGCGGTGGCTACCACGACGCTTCCCAAGGAGCCGGGTCTTCCTGGTCAGCGCAGTTGATGGCGGTACCCGAACCAGGATCCCTGCTGCTCCTCGCCACGGCCATGGGCATCGGTAGGGTGGCGGGTCGCCGACAGATGTGGAATGAATAGCCAGACGCCAGAGTCCAATCGGGTATTGGGACGCCCGATTTCCTAGACCTCGACCTTCCGCATAGCGGTCGAAAGCGGCAATTCACACTATCGGAAGCAGCTGCAGATGTGAATGTGCCAGCGAAGGGCTGGTTTGCCCAACCGAGGCATCTTCCTCTTCGTGGCGATTTCCCCAGCAATCGATATAGACCCTCAATTCATCAGGCACAGCCCAATCGCGAACGGAAGAGAACGAGTTTCCGGCTACCTCGCATTACTCGCTTGGCCCATTTAAAATCGCGGCCGTCAGTCAGTAGTTGTTGATTTTTGTCATGATTTGTGGTAGGGTATCGATCCCGTCTCAGCGGGAGTAGTGATAGAGAACTTCAGTCTATTCGGAATATTACATGGAAGTGGCTTGATTAACAGGCAGTAAAGAATACTGGTTTGGAACGACAACTACCCCGGTATTTACAAAACAGCAGAGCAATTATTGATGACAATAAATCTTAGCAAATTCAAACCTCGGGTACACGTAGATTGGGTGAGAATCTCATTCATCACTTCAACCCGATCGAACCTGAAAACGGTCCAGCCCATCCTCAACCGAATTCTGAATCTGCAAGAAGGCCGCAGGGCCAGCATTGACCTCCTGGATGAAACAGCGGGCGGCTCCGTTTCCCATTTCGGGTTTCGGATGCAAGACCCTGAATGCGGGGCGGCGATCCGCCACGTCATCGAAGAGTTGCAGAGACGCTTCCGCCTTGCTGCAGAACCGAAGATCACCGGCATTGAAGTCTCGCTTGACCTCTTCGGACGGAAGGGGACCACTACAGAAGAGCTTGCCGAAGCCACTGCGCACCTCTACAGCTACAGCGCCTATCACCCCAACGCCAACCGTCGCATGTACGGGCCTGACAAGCATTCGACCTGCGAGGTGACAAGCCATCGATCCGCCATGGTACGCGAGATACTCGACGGACGATGCATCGCGGTGGGCAGCCAACGGGACCACATAAACAAGCTGGGGCACCAACTAGCCGACCCGATCTCATCGCGTTACTACCTGAAGAGAACGGACGATGGCGGCAGCGAGCTGAACATCGCCAAGCACAGCGCGCGCAGCGAACGCACTTTTCAAGGCGAGGGCCTGCCGTTCAGTTCCCTCGAAGAACTTGAAGGCTTCGACTTCACCAGCCTGATGAAATTCTTCAGCTTCCGTAAGCTCAAGGATGACCTCATCTCTGTCGTGAGAGCGTCTCACAGGGACAAATACGTACACGCATCCTTCCAGGACGAGGAGAAAGCCAGGACCGCAGGCGGCGGCATTGTCAAGCATAACCGGGCGACCGCCGCAGATAGCGAGTTGAACGCCGCGGTTGCCCGTGCGCTCCGAGCCTTGACGAAGCGCTGGAAAAACCTTATTTATCCTGAGAAAACCCCCGGCTCTGCCGGGGTGACCGTAGCAGTTTGACATTTCCGGGAGTCGGTTTTTTGCAAAGTACCGCGATGGCGGTAGCGTTAGGGTTCTGTCAAGCTCAGGTATGGCAGGTTGCGTAAGACGAAGGAACCGCTTTTGCCCGTCGCGAATAGGCCCCTTTGAGGGGCCAGCGACGGAAAGCCCCCGGCTTTGCCGGGGGATCGTTACACCTGCGCAAATTCTGACATTTCTACATATAAGGATTCAGCAGCGATGGGCGTTTGCGGCCGGCGTGCTAAAAAACTAATATATATAAGGAGGTGTTGGAGTTGGAGTTGGAGTTGGAGTTGGAGTTGGAGACGACAACAGCAACAGCAACAGCAACACGACCGCCACCAGCGAGAGACCTATCCACGACCTTCATTCCCTGCTTGGCATCGAAGACGAAGGCGAACACCTGAATCCTTTGGGAACGCAGGTTGCTCCAGCCAACGATCTCACGCTGGAAGAAGGAATTCGTTCCGCCAACCCACTCCCGGTTGACGACATCCACGCCACCCACCATGACGCCGGTCAGTTTCAATCCGAACTCGACAAACTCGACGACCAGCTTTCCGCCTGCAGGACTGACGAAGACTTTGTTCGCATCCTTGACGAACTTATTGCCTCTCACTCCCAAACCTGAAAAAATTGCCCGCGCCGATCGCTTCTGCGGGCTTCACGAGCATCGCGAGTGAGACGCCCGCAGATTCAGCTTCAACAACCCTCCCCGCGCCCGCAGAATCGCTCTGTACGCCCACCAAGCGCATCACCACTCACTCTGCCCGTCACCCGCTCAAACAAATCGCTTGTAGCGCTCCCACCTCGGTCTTGCTTCCCTTGGCTGCTGTGGTTGTCCAGGCTGACCTTCAGGGTCAACGATGCTACCCGGCGACCAGCATCCACCTTCTCTGGTTCTGTGTCGGCACCCGCCTTCCTGAAACCCCAATCTCGGACGGTCAGATCGTACTCGGTGATCAGTCGCCTCACCGCACCAGCTGGTCCTCAAGCTCCCGGATTGCCAACGTTCAGGCGGACCACAGGTTCCTGGAGAATTCACTCGTCCCGCCTTCCCCGCCAAGCCGCCACTTAGGATTTTCATCCGGGACGGCATTACCCATGTTCCGTCTGGGAAAACAGGACGCCATCAGCCTAGGAAATCGACCAGCCACCGGGATGCGCCAACCAGGTCCTCGGAGGTCTTGGTGGGCTACGGGTTTCACCGGAAACACCCGACCTGAAGCTCTCGACCGAGCATTTACCTCTGCTCTCGTAAAACCGACACAGCGGGCGCCTGTGCGTCGCACCGAGCTTCAACGTAGGGTGATGACCCCAGGATCGTTACAATGCCCTACAGCGGCTCTGCGGTGCCCTCACGGGGATTGTTGACGACGGGGTGTCGTTCGTCTTCTGATCGATCGGTGAACCAGCCTCGAAAAACCCCACAATCGCCTCCAGCGCCCTTTTTATCGCTTGGACGTAGGGTGATGACCATCGACCCGCCATAACGCCGCCTGAGCGCTCTACGAGGCCTCCGTGGAGGTAATCCTCGGCGGGATGCAGTATGTCTCGCCCGACCCGGACAAAAATCACCAATGTCACGATTGGTGCGTGGCCTTTCAGGTCACAATCAGCGATCCTCGGCATCATGACGCTCTACGGGGCCTCCGTGGAGGTAATCCTCGGCGGGATGCAGTAGGTCTCGCCCGACCAGGACAAAAATCACCAATGTCACGATTGGTGCGTGGCCTTTCAGGTCACAATCAGCGATCCTCGGCATCATGACGCTCTACGGGGCCTCCGGTCACAATCAGCGATCCTCGGCATCATGACGCTCTACGGGGCCTCCGTGGAGGTAATCCTCGGCGGGATGCAGTATGTCTCGCCCGACCCGGACAAAAATCACCAATGTCACGATTGGTGCGTGGCCTTTCAGGTCACAATCAGCGATCCTCGGCATCATGACGCTCTACGGGGCCTCCGTGGAGGTAATCCTCGGCGGGATGCAGTAGGTCTCGCCCGACCAGGACAAAAATCACGAATGTCACGATTGGTGCGTGGCCTTTCAGGTCACAATCAGCGATCCTCGGCATCATGACGCTCTACGGGGCCTCCGTGGAGGTAATCCTCGGCGGGATGCAGTAGGTCTCGCCCGACCAGGACAAAAATCACGAATGTCACGATTGGTGCGTGGCCTTTCAGGTCACAATCAGCGATCCTCGGCATCATGACGCTCTACGGGGCCTCCGTGGAGGTAATCCTCGGCGGGATGCAGTAGGTCTCGCCCGACCAGGACAAAAATCACGAATGTCACGATTGGTGCGTGGCCTTTCAGGTCACAATCAGCGATCCTCGGCATCATGACGCTCTACGGGGCCTCCGTGGAGGTAATCCTCGGCGGGATGCAGTAGGTCTCGCCCGACCAGGACAAAAATCACCAATGTCACGATTGGTGCGTGGCCTTTCAGGTCACAATCAGCGATCCTCGGCATCATGACGCTCTACGGGGCCTCCGTGGAGGTAATCCTCGGCGGGATGCAGTAGGTCTCGCCCGACCAGGACAAAAATCACGAATGTCACGATTGGTGCGTGGCCTTTCAGGTCACAATCAGCGATCCTCGGCATCATGACGCTCTACGGGGCCTCCGTGGAGGTAATCCTCGGCGGGATGCAGTATGTCTCGCCCGACCCGGACAAAAATCACCAATGTCACGATTGGTGCGTGGCCTTTCAGGTCACAATCAGCGATCCTCGGCATCATGACGCTCTACGGGGCCTCCGTGGAGGTAATCCTCGGCGGGATGCAGTAGGTCTCGCCCGACCAGGACAAAAATCACGAATGTCACGATTGGTGCGTGGCCTTTCAGGTCACAATCAGCGATCCTCGGCATCATGACGCTCTACGGGGCCTCCGTGGAGGTAATCCTCGGCGGGATGCAGTAGGTCTCGCCCGACCAGGACAAAAATCACGAATGTCACGATTGGTGCGTGGCCTTTCAGGTCACAATCAGCGATCCTCGGCATCATGACGCTCTACGGGGCCTCCGTGGAGGTAATCCTCGGCGGGATGCAGTAGGTCTCGCCCGACCAGGACAAAAATCACGAATGTCACGATTGGTGCGTGGCCTTTCAGGTCACAATCAGCGATCCTCGGCATCATGACGCTCTACGGGGCCTCCGTGGAGGTAATCCTCGGCGGGATGCAGTATGTCTCGCCCGACCCGGACAAAAATCACCAATGTCACGATTGGTGCGTGGCCTTTCAGGTCACAATCAGCGATCCTCGGCATCATGAAAACTTCTCTCCGAAAGCAGGTGGGCCTGCGGGCCAAGGAGCTTCGTCTGGCTGCCGGCATGAGCCAGGAAGCATTCGCGGCTCACTCCGACTTCGCCCGCAGCTACATGAGCCGCATCGAACGGGGCGGCGCCAACCTGTCCTTGGACGCCATTGAGCAGCTGGCTGCGGCGTTAGGTGTTGAGGCGGCTGCTCTCTTTGTGGAAGCCGGATCGAGCCTGCCTATATCATCAGTACCATCGATATCACCGATATCACCGATAGCACCGGCAACGCTATCGTCAGCGGCACCGGCCGCGACACCGATCATGGTGCCTTTCTCGGATGATGGGTCGTACTTCCATCCCGGACTGATGAGGCCCAACGCCAAAACCTACCGGGTAGGGAATAAGGAAGCATCGAAATATTTTCCGACCTTCGACAAAGCGTTGGAGCACCTGAATTCCATGAAGCCGGCGCGGTGGTGGCGTCCGAACGCCAAAGGCAATTGGTGCTTGGTCACTGCAGTTCGGTGGGGGCCACTGCCCGATGTCCATGCAGCAGGATCGTAGGTGACTTCCGGATCAGCCGACGCTCGGAGGAGCCGATCGCGGTAACGTACATCGTTCACGGAGACGCTTGATTGGCCTTGACCGCACCGGTGAGAGCAAGCAAAATGCTGCAAAGAGTTGCTACAAAGACACTCTTGTTCCTGCGAAAATATTCAATAAAATCAATAGGTGATGGGTTGCAGTGTTTGAGTGCCACCTTCACACGGTGGAAGTCAGTGGTTCGAACCCACTATCGCCACCATCATGATTCCCTTGATTTTTGCCTCGATCGAACCATCGACTGATGGGTACTGTCGGCACTCTCGTCCGCCGCTGGCAGGATGATCGGTCGCTGCCCGCCAAGTGTTGAATAGTTCCTCCGGGTTCGGGGCGAACCTCGCTAGAATGGCGGAATGACCAAGCAAATTCCTCCCACCACGCCGGAGATCAATCGTCTCCGGGCCGCTGCCGCCCTGATCCCGATCATCGAGTCGGGCCTTGTCACCTCAAGCATCTCGGTCGAACGAGCCGCACTCATGGCGTCGTTCTGCGAATGGACGGTCAACAAGCCCTCCGACGACCCGGAGGTCGCGCGACTCGCTCAAGCCGTCGG
This sequence comes from Candidatus Accumulibacter jenkinsii, assembly GCA_036625225.1. Taxonomy (GTDB): domain Bacteria; phylum Pseudomonadota; class Gammaproteobacteria; order Burkholderiales; family Rhodocyclaceae; genus Accumulibacter; species Accumulibacter jenkinsii. Next base: position 14,080 of record JAZKUF010000006.1, read on the forward strand.
CAGTGGCCTCAAACGGGTTCAGGCGGCGTTGTCTTCGTTCACCTGAATCCCCGGGGCCCCGGCACGAGGCCCCGACACGATCAGCGTCGGGCAGCGCTGGGGAGGCCGGTGAGCGACTGGAAATCCGCATCCCCGACGTGACGCGACAGGAGGTCGCATGACCCTCATCCTCACCGAAAATGCCTGCGCAGACGAAAATCCGTGCGGACCTCAAGGGGACCCTGCCCCGACTGCTCAGGCAGTACGAGGCGCCCGGCAGCAGGCAACCGTGAGCGTCGCCGGCGACGAGATTGGCGGACGAAAGCAGCGGCCGGCGGCCGTGCTTCCCCTTCAGACTGGCGCAGCGACCCCTTCGTGGTTTCCCCAACTGCTGCAAGGGACGGCGGCTCTCCGCCGGCGAGCGTTTTGTCGCTTTGCACTGCTCCTTGTCGCTCTCGCGCTGTTGACCCTGTCCGCCAGGAACGTCGTCGCTGGCGAACCCATCCGCTCGGCGAGCGAACTCGACTATCCGCCGTTTGCGATCGTCACCCGGGACAAGCATGCTGACGGTTTTGCGGTCGAGATGCTGCGCGAATCGCTGCGGGCGATGGGCCGCGAAGTCGAGTTCACCATCGGGCCCTGGCACAAGATCAAGCAGGATCTCGCCGACGGGCGAATCCAGGTGCTGCCGCTCGTCGCCCGCACGCTCGAGCGCCGGGCGCACTATGATTTCACCGCGCCGTACATTTCCATGCACGGCAGCGTCATCGTCCGCAAGGGCGATTCGCGCATCCGCCGGGCCGAGGATTTACGCGACAAGGTCGTCGTCGTGATGAAGGACGACAGCTCCGAGGAGTATGTCCGCAAGCATCGCCTGAGCGACACCGTCGTCGCCACCGAAACCCTTGAGGAGGCCCTGCGCCAGCTTGCCGATGGGCAGCACGACGCGATGGTGATGCAGACCCTGGCCGGCGAGAACCTGATCCGGACGCTCGGCCTGTCGAACCTGGAACTGGTTGGCCCACCGCTTCCCAATTATCACGACTTCTGCTTTGCCGTACGCAAGGGCGACAACGAACTGCTCGCCCTGCTCAACGAGGGCCTCGCCTTTGTGGTCGCCGATGGCACCCGCGAGCGCTTGCGCGAGAAGTGGATCACGCCGACCCTCGACGAACGGATCGAAAGGGGGGTTCACCTCACGTTCGCGGCGCTGGGCTCGCTGCTCTTTGCCGCGGTGGTCGCTTATCTGTGGCAGGGCACCCTGCGTCGCCAGGTCAAGGCGCGCACGACAGCGCTCGCCGTCGCCAACCTCAGCCAGGAGGACGAAATCAGGCGTCGGCAGCAGACTGAAGCCAGTCTGCGGGAGAGTGAAGCGCTCTTCCGGGCCGTTTTCGACAACGCGGCCGTCGGCATCACGCAGATATCGACGACCGGACAGTTCATGCAGGTCAACCAGGAGTTCTGCCGGATTCTCGGTTACTCGCGCGAAGAGCTCCTGTCGGCGGGTCTTTCATTCCAGCAGATCACTTTCGCGGAAGACCTCGAAGCCGACCTCGCCCAGGTCAGCCGGCTGATCAGTGGCGCCGCCGACCGCTACACCCTGGAAAAGCGCTATATCCGCAAGGATGGCAGTGCGGTCTGGGTGATCCTCTGGGTGCAGCTGCTGCGTAGCGCCACCGGCAAGCCGCTCTATTTCATCAGCGCGGTGCAGGACATCAGCGACCGCAAAGCGGCCGAAGAAGAACTGAAGAACGTGTCGCAACGCCTCCTCCTGGCCACATCGTCGGCCCATCTGGGCGTCTGGGACTGGAATCTCGACGACAACTCGATGCTCTGGAACGATCGGATGTACGAGCTCTACGGGATTTCCCGCGAAGCATCCGCCGCCACGATAGACCTGTGGACCCATGGCCTGCATCCCGAAGACAAGGAAACGGCTTTTGCCGAATGCCAGGCGGCCCTGCAGGGAGAGAAGGCATTCGATACCACCTTCCGGGTCTGCCACCCGGATGGCACGGTCAGGCACCTGCATGCGAACGGCATGGTCATTCGCGAGGCGAACGGCACGCCGGTGCGCATGATCGGCATCAACGCCGACATTAGCGAACTGCAACTGCACCGCAACCATCTCGAACAGCTGGTCATCTCGCGGACGGCCGAACTCGACCAGGCCAAGGAGGCAGCCGAAACCGCCAACCGCGCCAAGAGCACTTTCCTCGCCAACATGAGCCACGAGATCCGCACCCCGCTCAACGCCATCATCGGACTCACCCATCTGCTGCGCCGGGCCGAACCCGGGCCCGAAGAAGCCGATCGGCTGGCCAAGATCGACACCGCCGCCGCTCACCTCCTGTCGCTGATCAGCGACATCCTCGACATTTCCAAGATCGAGGCCGGCAAGCTGAAGCTCGAACAGACGAGCTTCTCGCTGAGCGCCGTTCTCGACCACGTTCGCTCGCTGATCCACGATCAGGCCCGCGCCAAGGGATTGACCATCGAGGTCGATCCCGATGGCGTCCCCCTGTGGCTGCGGGGCGACCCGACCCGCCTGCGGCAGGCACTGCTCAACTACAGTAGCAACGCCATCAAGTTCACCGACCAGGGCACCATCAGCCTGCGCGCGATCCTCCTCGAAGACCGTGGCGAGGGATTGCTGGTGCGCTTCGAGGTTGAGGATACCGGCATCGGCATCACTGCCGAAGAACTCCCCGGTCTGTTCCATGCATTCGAACAGGCCGATGCCTCCACCACCCGCAAGTACGGAGGCACCGGTCTTGGACTCGCGATCACCCAGCGTCTGGCACGGCTGATGGGCGGAGACGCCGGCGCCAACAGCACACCGGGCAAAGGCAGCACCTTCTGGTTTACCGCCCGTATTGGCTTCGGCCACGGCGTCATGCCGGTCGCCGTCGCCAGCCGGGCGGACGACGCCGAGGCCGAACTGCGCAAGCGCCATGGTGGCGCCCGCCTGCTGCTCGCCGAAGACAACGAGATCAACCGCGAGGTGGCTCTGGAACTGCTGCACGGAGCGGGCCTCGCGGTCGATATTGCGGCCGATGGGCGTGAAGCGGTGGACCAGGCGCGCAACACCCCTTATCAGTTGATCCTGATGGACGTGCAGATGCCGCGAATGGACGGGCTGGAGGCCACCGCCGTGATCCGCGCGCTGCCCGGCCGGGAGACGACGCCGATCCTCGCGATGACGGCCAACGCCTTCGACGAGGATCGGCGGGCCTGCCTGGGAGCGGGGATGAACGACTTTGTCGCCAAGCCCGTCGATCCCAAGGCCCTCTACACGGCGCTGCTCAACTGGCTGCCGGCGGGTGTACCCACGCCGACCACACTCACCCCGCCGGCGTCGAATCCGCCCGACTGGCGGCGGCAACTGGCCAGCGTGCCAGGTCTGGACATCGACTTCGGTCTCGTGCTGGTGCGCGGCAATGTGGCGAAATATCGACGCCTGCTTGGCCTCTTTGTCGACAGTCATGGGCGCGACGCGCTGTCCCTGGCTGATGAACTCGCGGCCGGCGATCTGGCAGGGCTCAGGCTGCGGGCACATACCTTGAAAGGGTCTGCCGGCAACCTGGGCGCCAGAGGGGTAGGCGACGCCGCAGCCCACCTGCATGCCGCGCTCGCCCAGGGTCTCCCGCTGGCAGAGGTCAGGGGTCGCTGCACGGTGCTGATCGAAGAACTGACGCGGCTCACCGATTGCCTGCGCAGCGTCCCGGATCAGTGAAGGGTCGTCATTCGACCGGCGGCCAGCGTTAACCGACACATGACGGCAAAGCGGCTGCAAGAGCCCGCAAAGCCGCCGCCTTTCTGTTAGAATGGCCCCGTTGTTCGAGGTCGACAGGCGTTCAACAACAATCCAAGAGAGCAATTCGCGGTTCACCTCGCTACGACATCATCGAGATATGACCACTTCGTCGCACTCCTCTTTCATCATTGTCGGCTTGACCCTCGCAGGCAAGCGGTTCCGCCCGAGCGACTGGGCCGAAAGACTTTGCGGTGTGCTGTCGGCTTTCGGCGCCGAAAAGAGAATGCGCTATTCACCCTACGTCAAGCCGCGCAACTACAAGGGCGAAAAAGCCGTTTTCGTCGATGGTCGGATCTACGAGGTGGATCCGATGGCTTATCGTTTCGTCCTCCACTTTGCCCAGGACAACGACCTGCAACTGATCCACGACCTCGCGCCGACGACGGCTCCGGCCCGGCCCGGCTGATCATCCCGCGCCGCAGCGGTGCCGCCGGCGTTGCGAAGATCGAGGTCGGGCAGCCCTCTCGCCGCCCGACCTGCTGCCTGCAAAAATCACTCCAGCGACTCACGAAGCGCCCCCCGCCCACTGCTTCCAGCGGCGGACCGGTCAGCGGATTCTTCTCACCTGCGCGCCGAGCTGGCCAAGTTTCTCCTCCATCCGCTCGTAACCCCGGTCGAGATGGTAGATGCGCTCGATCAGCGTTTCGCCCTGCGCCACCAGGCCCGCGATGACCAGACTCGCCGAAGCGCGCAGGTCGGTCGCCATGACCGTTGCGCCATCCAGATGGTCGACCCCGGTGACCATCGCGTTACTGGCGTCGATGCGGATGTCGGCGCCGAGGCGGATCAGTTCGACGGCGTGCATGAAGCGGTTTTCAAAAATCGTTTCGCGAATCACCGCCGATCCCTCGGCGACACAGTTGATGGCCATGAACTGCGCCTGCATGTCGGTCGGGAATGCCGGATAGGGCGACGTGCGCAGGCTCACCGCCTTCAGCCTCGGCGGCGCCTTGAGGGTGATCGCCTGGCGCTCGGCAACGATGTCGCAACCGGCGTCGAGCAGCTTGTCGACCACCGCGTCGAGATAAGCGGCCGACGTCCGGGTCAGCCGGATACTGCCGCCGGTCGCTGCCGCAGCACAGAGATAGGTGCCGGTCTCGATGCGGTCGGCCATCACCGCATGCGTCGCGCCGCGCAGGCACTCGACCCCACGGATGCGGATGCGGTCGGTGCCGGCGCCCGAGATCTGCGCCCCCATCGACACCAGACAGTTGGCCAGATCGACCACCTCCGGTTCGCGCGCGGCATTCTCGATGATCGTTTCGCCTTCGGCGAGGACTGCCGCCATCATCAGGTTCTCGGTGCCGGTGACGGTCACCATGTCGGTCACGATACGGGCACCCTTGAGCCCTGCGGCACCGACCGTGGCGTGGATGTAACCCTGCTCGACGAGAATTTCGGCGCCCATCGCCTGCAATCCCCGAATGTGCTGTTCGACCGGCCGGGCGCCGATCGCACAGCCGCCGGGCAGCGACACCCTGGCTTCACGATGTCGTGCGAGCAGGGGACCGAGGACCAGGATCGAAGCGCGCATGGTCTTGACCATGTCGTAAGGGGCTAACGGGTTACTGAGGCCGCGGCTGTTCAGCACGACCCCATCGGCGCCCTCGTGCACGACCTCGACACCCATCTGCTCGATCAGGCGCAGCATCGTCGTCACATCCTTGAGCCGTGGCACGTTGCATAATTGCAGCGGTTCGGACGAGAGCAGGCTCGCGCAGAGAATCGGCAGGGCGGCGTTCTTGGCGCCCGAAATGGCGATTTCACCCGAGAGCGGGGTACCGCCCCGAATCAACAGTTTATCCACGCGCCGCGCTCCATTCTTCGGGCGTTTGCGTTTTCATCGACAGGGCGTGCAATTCGCCGCTGTCGAAATGCGGGCGCAGGACTTCATTGACCCGCTGCTGTCGTTGCACCCGATTGCGGCCAACGAACTCGGCACTGACGATCAGGGCTTCGAAATGATGGCCATCACCCGCCACCTGCAGATGCTTGCAGGGCAGGCCGGCGGCGATGATCTTCTCGACTTGTTCAGGCTGCATCATGATTCAGGACCTCAGTTTGTAGCCGCTTCGCAGGAGCATCAGGGTGGCCGCCGAGACCACCAGGAAACTCGTGCCGACGACCGCCAGGCTGGTTTCCGGGGCCACGTCGGAGACTCCGAAGAAGCCGAAGCGAAAACCGTCGATCATATAGAACACCGGATTGAAACGCGATACCTGCTGCCAGAATTCCGGCAGCGAGTGAATCGAGTAGAAGACGCCGGAGAGCATGGTCAATGGCATGATCAGGAAGTTCTGGAAACCGGCCAGCTGGTCGAACTTGTCGGCCCAGATGCCAGCGACCATTCCCAGCGCCCCCATGATGCCGCCTCCGAGAACGATGAAGAGCAGGATCCAGAGCGGCGCCTGCAGGTCGGGAAAGGCAAACCACAGGGTCACCAGCAGCACCCCGGCCCCCACCAGCAGGCCGCGCAGCAGGGCTGCCACGACGTAGGCGAGAAAGAACTCGAGGTAGGAGATCGGCGGCAGCAGGACAAAAACGATGCTGCCCGTCACCTTCGCCTGGATCAGACTCGACGAGCTGTTGGCAAAGGCATTCTGCAGGGCAGACATCATCACCAGCCCGGGAATCAGAAAAGCGGCGTAGGGGACGCCGTGGACCTGCACGTGTTCTTCGAGCACGTGCGAGAAGATCATCAGGTAGAGCATGGCCGTCAGGACCGGCGCGGCGACCGTCTGAAAGCTCACTTTCCAGAAACGCAGCAGCTCCTTGTAGAGCAGGGTCCGGAAGCCTGACATCAGGCCATCGCCGGCGGCTGGTCGGCGCTGCGCATGACGCCAAGAAAGACATCCTCGAGGTCGGTCTGGGTCAGCCGCAGATCCTCGATCACGCAACCCGCTTCGCGCAGCGCCGAGAGCAAGGGCTCGAGCTCGGCGAAACCGGCAAGAGCGAAGGTCCACGTCCCGTTGCTCGCCGTCGCCCGCTCGCGCAAGGCCGACGGCAGGGTCGCCGGGGCCACCAGGCGCAGGTTCAGGGTCTGCCCGGCGAAGCGCGCGAGCAGGTTGCTGGTCGAGTCGAGGGTCACCACCCGCCCCTCTTTGAGCATCGCAATCCGCCCGCACAAGGCTTCAGCCTCTTCGAGATAGTGGGTGGTCAGGATCACTGTCTGGCCTTCGCGATTGAGGCGGCGGACGAACTGCCAAAGACCCTGGCGCAGCTCGACATCGACCCCTGCCGTCGGTTCGTCGAGGACGATCACCGGCGGCTTGTGCACCAGCGCCTGGGCGACGAGGACGCGTCGCTTCATGCCGCCCGAGAGACGGCGCATGTTGGTGTCGGCCTTGGCCGTGAGGTCGAGGTTGGCGAGGATTTCGTCGATCCAGTCGTCATTGTGGCGGATGCCGAAGTAACCGGACTGGATACGCAGGGTTTCGCGCACCGAAAAGAACGGATCGAAGACCAGCTCCTGCGGCACCACGCCCAGCAAACGGCGGGCAGTCCGGTAGTTGCCGACGACGTCGTGCCCCATCACCACCAGTTTACCGGCATCCGGGCGGGCGAGACCGGCGAGGCATGAAATCAGCGTCGTCTTGCCGGCCCCGTTCGGTCCCAGAAGACCAAAGAATTCGCCCTCGGCAATCTGCAGCGAAACGCCGGCGAGCGCTTGCACGGCGCCAAAACGCTTCTCGACGCGATCAATCGCAACGGCAACAGGCATGGTGGGCGGGAAGAGGAGTCGCTTCAGACGAGCGGCAGGAGTTCGGAAATGCCGTAAAGCGTCGCGAGGCTGGTCAGGCTGGCTGGCGGGTTGGCAATGCGCAGGCTGACGCCCCGCTCGCCGGCGGTGCGCAACCAGGCGAGAACGAGGCTCAGGGCCGACGAATCGACTTCGCTCACGGCCGCAAGGTCGAGTACGGCAGGCTCGCTCTGCGCCGCCGCCGGCAACGCACTGCGCCCCGTCTCAAGCAGGATGCGGGCGTTGGCAATCACCATCGGCGCATTGACGCGCAGGCCGCTGTGGGTTCGTTCAATCACTTCTTGCCGGCTTGCAGCTGCTGGTTGCGGTCGGCGAGCATGGTGATCAGGCCGTCGATGCCGTGGTTGCTCACTTCCTGCCGGAAGGTGTCGCGATAATTGGTCACCAGGCTGACCCCGGCGACGACGACGTCGTAGACCTTCCAGCTCTCGTCCTGCTTTTCCAGCGTGTAATCGAGCTGAATCGGCCGGCTGCCCGGCTGAACGACTTCGGTCCGGACCACCACGCTGGTATCGCCCGGCTGCAAGCGGCTCGGCTTGTAGACCACGGTCTGGTCCCGGTAGGAAGTGAGCGCGTTCGAGTAGGTGCGCACGAGCAGGGTCTTGAACTCCTCCGCCAGGCGTTTCTTCTGTTCCGGCGTCGCCTTGTTCCAGTCACGTCCGACGGCCAGCGCCGTCATCCGCTGAAAGTTGAAATACGGCAGCACCCTGGCATCGACCAGGGCGATTGCCTTGCGGGTATCGCCGCTCTTGATGTCCTTGTCCTGACGAACGACGCTCAGGACATCCTCGGTAACCTTGCGCACCAGGGCATCCGGCGAAAGCTCCTGGGCAGCGGCGGGGGCGACGATCAGCAAGAGGCCGAACAATAATGAAAATAGCGACTTCATGAGGTTTTCCTGGCAAATAAGCGGCGTCGACTCGTACCCCTAGGGTTGCGTCCCGGCCGGGTTGGACGATTCATCTTCAAGCGCCTCGCGCGGCAGTTCACCGTCGAACAGTTCGCTGCGCCGATGCTGCAGGTAGGCGTCCCGGATGTAGTTGTATTTTTCGAAGGCAGCTTCCTCGACCACCTTGTCGGAGGGCAGCAGGCTCGCGCGCATGTCGATGTAGCGCGTGCCGACCAGACTGTTGCGCAGCGGCACGTCGTCGAGACGCCACACCGGATCGTAATAGGTATCGACCATCCAGCCGAAGGTATCGCGCGTCGTCCGCGGGCCGATCAGCGGCCAGTAGAAGTACGGGCCATCAGGCACTCCCCAGCGGCCGAGGGTCTGGCCGAAGTCTTCGTAATGCTTGACGAGCCCCATTTCGCCGGCCACGTCGAAGGCGCCGCCAATGCCGACCGTGCTGTTGACGAGCACCCGACCGACGTCGGAGATCGCCTGCTGGCCCTTGCCCTGCAGCAGGTTGTTCACTGCCGTCCACGCATCCCAGAGATTGCCGAAGAAGTTGCCGACGACCACCTTCACCGGCAGCGGAGCCGCGGTATCGTAGCCCTGCGCCACCGGTTTGACGACCACGTCCAGACCTTCATTGACCGCGAACATGGCCCGGTTGAAACCCTCGAAAGGATCCCTGGGGTTGTTGGCCGTCGTCGCACAGCCGCTGGCAGCAATCATCGCTGCGCCGCAAGCCAGGCATGAAACGCGCGTTGCAAGGCATGTCTTCACTGAATTCCTTCTCCTTCTAGGGTGCGCTCGTCGCTTCGGAAGCCTTGTTGAACATGAACTGACTGATCAGTTTTTCCAGAACCACTGCCGACTGCGTTTTGGCGATCAGCTCGCCCGGCTGCAGCATGGCCTCGTCGCCGCCGGCGTCCAGCCCGACATATTGTTCGCCAAGCAAGCCTGCGGTCAGGATCAGCGCGAAGGTGTCTTTCGGAAAACGGTAGCGGCTATCGATGTTGAAGATCACCTCTGCCTCGTAAGTCTTCGAATCAAAACGGATTTCGGCAACCCGGCCGACGACCACGCCGGCGCTTTTCACCGGCGCGCGCACCTTGAGTCCCCCGATGTTAACAAACTTGGCGGTCAGCGGGTACGTCTCGGAAAAATTGGCCGTCGCGAGATTGCCGACTTTCAACGCCAGAAAAAGCAGCGAAGCCAGCCCCAGCGCAACAAAAATCCCGACCCACAGGTCGAGCAACTTACGACTCATCAAGCCTCCCGGAACATGAACGAGGTCAATACAAAATCGAGCGCGAGGATCGCCAGCGCCGACTTGACGACGGTGCCCTTGATCGCGCTGGAAACACCTTCCGCCGTCGGCACCGCGTCGTAACCCTCGAATACCGCAATCAGGGAAACGGCAATGCCGAAGACGAAGCTCTTGACGATGCCATTCCAGACGTCGAAGCGAAAATCGACCGACGCCTGCATCTGCGACCAGAAAGCGCCCTCATCGACGCCGATGAAGACGACTCCGATCAGGTAGCCACCGAAGACGCCTGTGGCCGAGAAAAGCGCTGCCAGCAGGGGCATCGAAACCACCCCACCCCAAAAACGTGGCGCGACGACCCGGGCAATCGGGTTGACCGCCATCATGTCCATCGCGGTGAGCTGATCGGTGGCTTTCATCAGGCCGATTTCGGCGGTGATCGACGAACCCGCGCGCGAGGCAAAGAGCAGCGCCGCGACCACCGGCCCGAGTTCGCGCACCAGCGACAACGCCACCAGGACCCCGAGGGCATCGGCCGAACCGTAGCGCTGCAGGGTTTCGTAGCCCTGCATGCCGAGCACCATGCCGATGAACAGCCCCGAAACCATGATGATCAGGAGAGACTGAAAACCCGAAAAATAAATTTCCCGGATCGAGAGATGAAAGCGCCGGAAGGACTGTCCGGACCACAGCAGCAGCATGAAGAAAAAACGGCTCGCATAACCGAGGCGCAAGAGGGCGTTGTTGACCCGGTGCCCGAGGCGGATCAGCCCCGAGACGATCGCGCTCTGCCGTTGATTGCTCACGTGCACACCTGTCCCAGCAGCTCCTGCGCCAGAGGAGACGCGGGATAGTGGAAGGGCACCGGTCCGTCGGCTTCGGCAAAGACGAACTGGTGCACAAAGGGATGCTGCGAGGCCCGGATTTCGTCCGGCGTCCCGCGCGCAACGACCTTTCCGTCGGCCATGAAATAGATGTAATCGACGATCAGCAGGGATTCATGGATGTCGTGGGTGACCATGATCGTCGTCGCGCCCAGCGCATCGTTGAGCTGGCGGATCAGCTGGCCGATGATGCTCAGGGAGATCGGATCGAGACCGGCAAACGGCTCGTCATACATGATGAGCATCGGATCGAGCGCGATCGCGCGCGCCAGCGCCACCCGTCGGGCCATTCCCCCGGAAAGTTCGGCCGGCATCAGCTGGTGTGCGCCGCGCAAACCCACCGCATTGAGCTTCATCAGCACCATGTCGCGAATCAGCTCTTCGGGCAGATCGCTGTGCTCGCGCATCTGGTAGGCGACGTTGTCGAACACCGAGATATCGGTAAACAGTGCACCGAACTGGAACAGCATGCCCATCCGTCGGCGCAACGCGTAAAGATCGGCGTTACCCAGTTGCGGCACCGACTGGCCGTCGACCCGCACATCGCCGCGACTCGGCTTGAGTTGCCCACCGATCAGCCGCAGCAGGGTCGTCTTGCCGCAGCCGGAGCCCCCCATGATCGCCACGACCTTGCCGCGCGGGATGTCCAGACTGATGCCGTCGAGAATCGGTCGATCCTCATAGGCAAAATCCAGGTCCTTGATCTGCACAAGATTATCGGCAAACACGGCAGTATTCCGGGCAAAAACGAGCGCGCATTATACCCGAGAGTCCTCTTTCCTTGCCGTGAATTACTTGACACTAATATAATTGTGGAATAATGCACGGTACACCCCCTTCGCCAGAGACGAGCTGTTCATCATGCCCACCGCCGCTGCCGCCTCGCCGCCCGAAAAACCGCTGCTGCTCATCGTCGATGACGATGAGCTGATCTGTGACAGCCTCGGGCTGGCGATGGGCCCTCTCTTCGAGGTCGTCAGCAGCCATTCCCGTGCGCATTGCCTGCAGCTCATCCGGCAGTTGCGCCGGCTGCCGGAAGTGGCCCTGGTCGATCTCGGCCTGCCGCCCCTGCCGCATCGGCCGGATGAAGGTTTCGCGCTGATTTCCGAGCTGCTCAAGCTTGCCCCGGCGATCCGCATCGTGGTCCTCTCCGGACAGAACGATGACGGCAATGCGCGCCATGCGCGCACCCTCGGCGCTGCCGATTTTGTCGCCAAACCCTGCCACCCCGGCGAGCTGAAGCTGCTCCTCCAGGGCGCGCTGGCCTTTCACGCGCTGGAGCGCAGCCTCGACCGTGGCACCGACGTCTCGGCGCTGATCGGCAACAGCCCGGCGATGCAGAAGTTGCGGCTGCAACTGCGGCAATACGCCGACCTCCCCTTCCCGATCCTGATCGAAGGCGAGTCAGGCAGCGGCAAGGAGATCATCGCCTCGACCTGCCTGCATTACCGCAGCGGACGGCGCGAGCGGCCGTTTCTCGCGCTCAATTGTGCCGCGCTGTCGCCCAACCTGGTCGAAGCGACCCTTTTTGGCTACGCCAGGGGGGCGTTTACCGGCGCCATCTCAACCAAGGCCGGTTACTTCGAAGATGCCGCCAACGGCACCCTCTTTCTCGACGAGATTGGCGAACTGGCCCTCGACCTGCAGGCAAAACTGCTGCGCGTGCTCGAAAATGGCGAATACCAGCGGCTGGGCGAAACCGGCAAGCGGATCAGCCAGGCGCGCATCATTGCGGCCACCAACCGCGACCTGCGCCGCGAGGTCAGGGCAGGCAACTTCCGCGTCGACCTCTACCACCGCCTGTCGGTCTGTTCGATCGTTGCCCCGCCGCTGCGCGAGATGGGTGACGACCGTTTGCTGCTGCTCGACCACTTCCGGCAACACTACGCGGCACAAACGCAGCAGCAGCCCTTCAGCCTCTCGGCAAAAGCGCAAGACCTGTGGTATGACTATGGCTTTCCCGGCAATGTGCGCGAGCTGCGCAACATCGTCATCCGTCTGACCACCCGGCATGCGGGGCAGATCGTCGAGCGGGAAGCGCTCGCTGCCGAACTCGATCTGCCGGACGAGGCACCGGCGGGCGAGTCGGGCATCACCGGGGTGGATGGCGCGGCGTTCCTGGCAGCGGCGACACAGCGCCTGCGGCAACGCGAAGCCTTCAATCTCGATCGCTTGCTGGCGGCCACCGAACGTGCCTACATCGAGGCCGCGCTGAAGCTCGCGCACGGCAACGTCAGCCAGGCGGCACGCCTGCTCGGCATCCACCGCACGACGCTCTACAACCGCATGGAAGCCTCGGCACGGGAGCAGTAACATGTATCTCGATCATTTCGGACTGCAGCAGCCGCCGTTTCGCATCACGCCACATACCGAATTCTTCTTTGCCGGCGCCCGCCGCGGCGCGACGCTCGACGCACTGATCTACGCCATCACCCACGATGAAGGGATCGTCAAGGTCAGCGGCGAGGTCGGTAGTGGCAAGACCATGCTCTGCCGCATGCTGCTCGAAAAGCTCCCGGAGTCGGTCGAGACGATCTATCTCGCGAACCCCCTCCTGTCGCACGCAGAGCTTCGCTTCGCCATCGCCGAGGAACTGCGGATAGCGCTCCCCGCAGGGCACAGTCAATCGCTGCTGCGCGCGCTGCAGGAACGGCTGCTGGAAACCTATGCCGCCGGCCGCCAGGTCGTCGCCCTGATCGACGAGGCGCATGCGATGCCGGCGACCGCGCTCGAAGAGATTCGCCTGCTGTCGAATCTCGAATCGAGCCGGCACAAGCTGCTGCAGATCGTCCTTTTCGGTCAACCTGAACTCGATCAGCGCTTGCGTGAAAACAGCATGCGTCAGCTCAACGAGCGCATCACGCACCGCTTCAGGCTGGCGCCGCTGGCGCCCAGGGAAGTCGGCGTATACCTGATGTTCCGGCTGCGCGCTGCCGGCTATCGCGGACCGGATCTGTTCAGCCGACGGGCGATCCGGTTGATCAGCCAGGCTTCGCAAGGGCTGACACGCAGAATCAACGTGCTCGCCGACAAAGCCCTGCTGGCCGCTTTCTCCGAAGGCGTCCACCAGGTCGGCAGCCGCGAGGTCAGAGCGGCGATCAGCGACGCGCAATTCAGGCGCCTCCCGGGGACGGTCGTGGTGAACGGGCGATCGGCAGGCGCTGCGCTGGGCATCGCGTTGATCGCCAGCCTCGCGTATTTCGCCGGTGGCCACAATGCGAGTCGGGAGATCCGGGTGCCGACGCAGAGCATCGCGCCGGAGCAGCCGGGCACCCCGGCGACGGCGTTGGCCGGCAAGCTGCCGTTGGCGCGGCCGGCGCAGGCCGCAGCGACGGCTGCACGGACAGGCGTTGGCGAAAGGCCGTTCACCCTTGATGAACGGCTAGCCGCCACCGAAGACTGGTTGAAGCAGACGCCGGACCACCATCATTTCATCCAGTTGCTGGTCACCGACGCCGCCAGTCACGCTCAAGTCGAAGCTTTCATCACCACGCACGCGCGCCTGCTAGACTTGCGGCAGGTCCGGGTCTATCGTTCGCTCGCCGGCGGACGCGACCGGCTCGGCGTCATCTACGGCAACTACCCGTCACGCGAACAGGCGAACGCCGCCCTGACGACCCTCGGCGAGATCACCCCCGGCAGCCGGCCGTATGTGCGAGCGGTCGCCAGGCTGCGCCCCGGGAGGCCCGCCGAAGCCCCCTTGCGTACGTCGTTAATGTACTAAAATCATTGCCTTGAATCGTCGCTTCGGGATGATATGATGAACCCTCACTGGACTGGATCGAAGCCGAGCGTGTCTCTCCAAACCGAGCAAATCCTTGGCGTTCTCCTGGCGAGCGTTCTCCTTGGCGCATGTACACCGAGCACGCTCAGCAGCGGTCCGTCGGCCGGCCATCTGCAGGCCAACGACGTCACCCGCCCGCCACCGGGGGCGATTCCCCAGCCGGTGCAACACAGCACCTCGCTACCGCGGCCACGGACGACCGCCCGTACGGAGACCTACAGCGTCGTCGTGAACAACGTCCCGGTCCATGATCTCCTCTTTGCGCTGGCCCGTGACGCCAAGCTGAATGTCGACGTGCACCCCGGGATCACCGGCAGCGTGACGCTCAATGCCATCGACCAGACGCTGCCGCAGCTGCTCACCCGCATTGCCCGACAGGTGGATATGCGCTTCGAGACGGATGGTCCGAACCTCGTGGTGATGCCGGACGCCCCCTATCTCCGCAACTACCGGGTGGACTACGTCAATATCGCCCGCGAGGTGATCGGCACGGTATCGACCAATACCCAGATCTCGACCAGTGCGCTGACTGCGAACGGGGGTGCCGCTGGCAGCGGCAATACCTCGCGCATCCAGATCGAGAACAAGTCGATGAACCGCTTCTGGGAATCGCTGGAGAGAAATCTCAAGGATCTGCTGCACGAAACCGACAAGGTCTTCCCCGCAGGATCGACCGAGACGATCACCGAGGAAGTCGCCGCGCAAAGCACGACCGGCACCGGCGCGCCGCCGGCAACGACGACCGCGGCCCGGGTCGGTCAGGCGCTGCAGACGCTGGCCGGCAGTCCGAATCCGGCGACCCTGCAGAACACCGGCGCCACCGTCGTCAAGCGCCTGACCTTTCGCGAGGCCGCCTCGGTGATCGCCAATCCCGAAGCCGGAGTGATCACCGTCAGGGCCACCTCCCGGCAACACGAGAAGGTCCAGGAGTTCCTCGATCGGGTGATGAGCAGCGCCCGCCGGCAGGTGCTGATCGAAGCGACGATCATCGAGGTCGGTCTGAGCGATGGCTATCAACAGGGAATCGAGTGGAGTCGACTGACCAGCGGCAGCGAGTATTCGATCAGCAAACCGGCACTGACGACCAACGTTCCGAGCGCCGTGACCCCCTACGTCATCAAGTACAGCGACCTCAACCCGTTGAACCTCGTGGCGACGGTCGAACTCCTGCGCGCCTTTGGTACCGTCAAGGTGCTCTCGAGTCCGAAACTCGCGGTGCTCAACAACCAGACGGCGACACTCAAGGTGTCGGAGGATTTTGTCTACTTCAAGGTCAAGCAGGACGCTGTCCCCGGTGGCCCCAACACCAACCCCACGGTCACCACGACCACCGACCCGCAATCGGTTTCGATCGGCTTCTTCATGAGCCTGACGGCACAGATCAGCGATAGCGGGACGGTCACCCTGAACGTGCGGCCGTCGATCTCGAGCATCGCCGAACTGAAGCAGGATCCCAACCCGGCACTGGCGGCCAACAACATCCGCAACCTGGTGCCGCAGATTCGCATGCGCGAGATCGAATCGATGATGCGCATCGAAAGCGGCGATATCGCAGTCCTCGGCGGTCTGATGGAAGACCGGCTCGACAACCGGGTCGGACGCCTGCCGGTCCTCGGCGACATCCCCTTCATCGGCGAAGTGTTCAACAACCGCGCCAACTCGTCGGCAAAAACGGAGTTGGTCGTTCTCCTGCGGCCGACGGTGATCAGGGACGCGTCGATCGAGGGCGATTTCAGCAGCTTCAGGGACGCGTTACCGAAAAAGGATTTTTTCTGGACCGACCAGGTCTACCGGCCGCTCTCGCTGCCCGACCGGCACCCGGAGCCGCTGCAGTGAGCCTGCTGATGGATGCGCTGCGCCGGGCCGAGGAAGCCAAACGGCTGACCAGCCCGGGCCGCCCAGCCGCCGCGGCGCCGGGCGACCTGACCCTGGCGCCGATGGAGGGGGTGCCGGGGAGTCCACAAGGCCGGCCGCAGCGCCCGCCGCCGCCATCGGCCGACTCGGCAGAGCCCATCGCCGAGCCGGCGCCGGCAGGCGCCGCGCGCACACTGCCGGCGCCGCCCGAGTCCGACCTGCACGAGGCCAGTCAACGGACGGCAGCGCGCAACGTCTTTGCCGTCAAGCAGGGGTCTGACTCACGTCGGGCGCTGTGGCTTTTCCTCGCTGCCGGAACGCTGACGATCCTCGGTGGCGGCGGCTACTTCTGGTGGCAGCTGCAGGCGATGGGCTCGCTGCTTCCCCCGACGGCAGCAGTGGAACCGGCGGCGCCGCTCGTCGTGGCCAGCCCGACACCGCCGGCCGTCACCGAACCGCCGCCGGCGAGGGTCGTCGAACCGCCACCGGCACCGTCAAGCGCAGTCGTGACGCCTGCGCAGCGGCTGCGCAGGGAGGCGGTCAGTGCGCCGCCGGCTCAGGCCGCCGGCGTCTTCCGGGCGGGCAAGCGGGCGCCCCACGACCAGATCCTCAACCGGGCCTGGGAAGACTGGCAGGCGCAGCGACTCGATGACGCGCAGCGTGGCTACGAGGAAGTGCTGCGTAGCGACCCCAGAAACGCCGACGCGCTCCTTGGGCTGGCAGCCATTGCCGCTCACCAGGGACAACTCGAACGTGCGCAGGATTTCTACCAGAGAGTGCTCCAAGCGGACCCCACCGATGTCACCGCGCAGGCGGCGCTGATCAACCTGCGCGGCACCGCTGACGCGGGCCAGTCCGAGAGCCGCCTGCAGACCCTGCTCGCCGGCCAGCCCGACGCGGCTGCCCTGCATCATGCGCTGGGCAACCTGTACGCGCGCCAGAGCCGCTGGAGCCAGGCGCAGGAAGCATACTTTCAGGCCTATGCGCGCGACCCGGACAATGCCGATTATCTGTTCAACGTCGCCGTCAGCCTCGATCACCTGCGCCAGCACCGGCTGGCGGCGCAGTACTACCAGATGGCCTTGCGCGCTGCGGCGAAACGGCCCGGCGCCTTCGACCGGAATGCCGCCGAGCAGCGGATGCTTGCCCTCCAGTCCGGAGACTGACCGCGTGCGCCGATCGCTTTTTCCGACTTGCCCGCCCGGCCGACAATGAGCGCGCCCGGTCACCCCCACTCCCGCCTGCTCGGTCAGATCCTGATCACCCAGGGCATTCTCAGCGACGATCAACTGCGCATCGCGCTGCTCGAGCAGATGAAGGCCAACCAGCCGATCGGCAAACTGCTGGTCTCGCTCGGCTTCGTCTCCGAGGCAACGCTGCGCGACGCCCTCTCGGAAAGTCTCGGCAAACAGAGTGTCGATCTGTCGAATGCGATCATCGACCCGTCGGCGCTCAGACTGGTGCCGCGCGAACTGGCCAAGCGACACCACCTGCTGCCGCTCGACTACGATGCCGGGAACCAGTGCCTGACGGTCGCCATTGCCGACATCAACGACATCGTCGCCCTGGACCGAATCCGGGCGCTGGCCGGCGACGAGATCGAGATCGACACCCTGCTCGCCGGCGAGACCGAAATCGATCGCGCCATCGACCAGTGCTACGGCTACGAGCTTTCGATCGATGGCATTCTGCACGAAATCGAAACCGGCGAGATCGACTATCGCGGCCTGCAGTCATCCTCCGACGAGTACAGCCAGCCGGTCGTCCGCCTCATCGACTCGATCCTGACCGATGCCGTCAAGCGCGACTCTTCCGACATCCACTTTGAACCCGAAGCCGGCTTTCTGCGCATCCGCTACCGGATCGACGGCATGCTGCGGCAGATCCGCTCGCTGCACAAGACCTACTGGCCGGCAATGGCGGTGCGCATCAAGGTGCTCTGCGGCATGAACATCGCCGAAACCCGGGCGCCCCAGGACGGCCGCATCTCCCTCAACATGCGCGGCCGCCAGGTCGATTTCCGCGTCTCGGCGCAGCCAACGATTCACGGCGAGAATATCGTCCTGCGCATTCTCGACCGCCAGAAGGGAATCGTCCCGCTCGCACGACTGGGTCTTGCCGATCATCAACTGGCGCTGCTCAAACTGATGATCGCCCGTCCTGAAGGGATCATTTTCGTCACCGGGCCGACCGGCAGCGGCAAAACGACGACGCTCTACTCGGTGCTCAACCACATCAATTCCGAACGGGTCAACATCATGACCCTCGAAGACCCGGTCGAGTACCCGATGCCCCTGGTCCGTCAAACCTCCGCCGCCGAATCGGTCAAGCTCGACTTTGCCAACGGCATCCGCTCGATGATGCGCCAGGATCCGGACATCATCCTGGTCGGCGAGGTGCGCGACGCCGACACCGCCGAAATGGCCCTGCGGGCGGCGATGACCGGCCACCAGGTGTACTCGACGCTGCATACCAACTCGGCGATCGGCGCCATCCCGCGCCTGCTCGACATCGGCATCCTGCCCGACATCATGGCCGGCAACATCATCGGCATCGTGGCGCAGCGGCTGGTGCGTCGCCTGTGTGAGCACTGCAAGCTTGCCTACCAGGCCGAAGCGCCCGAGATCCGTCTGCTCGGCACGCTGGCCGAGGGGTCACGACCCGTCATCTACCTTCCCGGCGGCTGTGAGCGCTGCGCTTTCCAGGGTTATCGGGGCCGCCTCGCGATCATGGAGTTGCTGCGCATCAACAGCGACATGGACGAGCTGATCGCCCGCCGCAGCACGGTGCGTGAAATGCGCCAGCTGGCCAGCCAGCAGGGCTTCACGACGCTCGCCGACGATGGCCTGCGCCGCGTACTCGACGGATCGACCTCGCTCGAGGAAGTCGGCCGGGTCGTCGACCTGACCGACCGGATGTAAAGCCGGTGCCGCTCTACACCTACAAGGCGGTCACTCCCGAAGGACGCATGGTGTCCGGCCGGATCGACGCCATCAACCCGGTCGACCTCGAGATGCGCCTGCGGCGAATGGAACTCGACCTGGTCAGCGGCGACCCGGTGAACAACCGCAACCCGCTGAGTGCCGGCGTGCCGCGGCGGGAGATCATTCACTTCTGCTTCCACCTGCAGCAGCTGGTCCGGGCTGGCGTCCCCATCCTCGAAGGCTTGACCGACCTGCGCGACAGCCTCGAACATCCGCGCTTCCGCGAAATCGTGGCCAGCCTGATCGAGTCGATCGAGGGTGGGCAGACGCTCTCGCAGGCGATGGCCCAACACGGCCGGGTCTTCGACCAGGTCTTCGTCAGCCTGATCCGGGCTGGCGAAACAACCGGCCGCCTGCCGGAAATCCTGCACAGCCTGAACGAATCACTGAAATGGGAAGACGAACTCGCCTCGCAGACGAAGAAGATGATCGCCTACCCGGCCTTCGTCGGCCTGATCGTTCTCGGCGCCACCTTTTTCCTGATGGTCTACATGGTGCCGCAGCTCAAGCTGTTCGTCCGCAACATGGGGCAGGCGCTGCCGATGCAGACCCAGATTCTGTTCTTCGTCTCCGACCTGATGGTCGCCTACTGGTACCTGCTGCTCCTGCTGCCGCTGGTTCTCGTCTGCAGCCTGGGAATCCTGCTGCACAGCAATCCGCTCGCGCGTTTGCGCTTCGACGGCCTCAAGCTGAGGCTGCCGGTGCTCGGCACCATCCTGCGCAAGATCGTCCTCTCCCGCTTCGCCAATACCTTCGCCCTGCTCTACGCATCAGGTATCCCGATTCTCGAGTCGATCCGCTCGACGCAGAACGTCGTCGGCAACCTGGTCATCCGGCAGGGGCTGGAGCGTGTCGAACAGCGGATCGGCGAAGGACAGAACGTCACCGCGGCTTTTCACAGCACCGGCTTCTTTCCGCCGCTGGTGATCCGCATGCTGCGCGTCGGCGAGAACACCGGCGCGCTCGATGCGGCGCTGCTCAACGTCAGTTACTTCTATACCCGGGATGTCCGGGAGTCGGTGCAGAAGATGCAGCAATTGATCGAGCCGCTGCTTACCGTCGTCATGGGCAGCCTCCTCGGCTGGATCATGCTCTCGGTGCTCGGACCGGTGTACGACGTGATCAGCAAGATCAAGACCTGACGCGATGTCCTCCCACCGCCTCATCTACCTCGTTGCGCATCAGATCCGGGCCTTCAGCTGGCAACCCGGCGTGCTCACCGCCGAGGGCGTCTTCGAGGCCAGCGAAGGGGGCAAGCAGCGCTTTGCCGCCTATCTCGCGCAACACGCGAAGAGCATTTTCTCGATTCTCGCCAACGTCGCCGAAGAAGGCTTCCATATCGAGATGATCCCCTTCCTGCGGGGTGCCGATCGCCGGGCGATCATCACCCGCAAGCTCGGACAGATCTTCTTCAACGCCACCCTGACCACTTCGATCTCCCTCGGACACGAAAAATCGCAGCGCAAGGACGAACGCATCATGCTCGCCGCGCTGACCAACAACGAGCTTTTCGCTCCCTGGCTCGCCGCCTTCGCACGCGCCGAAGTGGCCCTCGCCGGCATCTACTCGCTGCCCTTGCTCGGCCCGGCGCTGCTTGGCAAGCTCGGCATCGCCGACGAGCGCTGTCTGTTGCTCACCCTGCAGGACCAGAGCATCCGCCAGAGCTACCTCGAAAAGGGCGCGCTGCACTTCAGTCGTCTCACCTCGCTGCAGAACACCAGCATCGACGGGATCGCCCAGACCTTCGCCGGCGAAGCGCGCCGGCTGCAGCAGTACCTCGTCAGCCAGCGCCTGATCGGCCGCCAGCAAGCGATCATGGCTTACCTGTTCGCGCCCGCCGATGCCCTGGCGGCGATCGAGAGCAGCTGTGTCGACAGCGAAACCCTGTCTTTCACCCTTTTCGACCTCGACGCGTGCGCGCGGCGCTGCGGGCTCAAGAACTTGCCGGCGGACAGCCGCTGCGAGTCGGTCTTTCTGCAGTTGCTGGCGACCGACCGCCCGCGCAGTCAGTTCGCCAGCGAGCGTCAGCGCCACGACTACCGCCTCTGGGTGCTGCGCACGGCCCTCCAGGGAACCGGCGCCGTGGTCATGAGCGGCTGCCTGCTATGGGCCGGCAGACAGCTCTACGAAGCGCACCAGATCAACCAGGAAGTGGCGCTCATCGGCGCTGAAACCCGGCTCGCGAACCGTCGTTACGAGGCCATCGCGAAGACCTTCCCAGCGATCCCGACCAGCCACGACAACCTGCGTCAGGTCATCAACCGCTACCTCGAGCTCGAAAAAGCCAGCACGTCGCCGGTCTCGCTGTGGCGTGCCATCAGTGCCGCGCTGCAGTCCGCGGCGGCGGTCGAGATCGACGGTATCGACTGGCAGGTGAGCGCCACGCCGGCGACCCGGCCCGCCGGCAACGGCGCAGCGCCGGGCAGCGAGCCGCCGCCGGTGAGCAGCGAAACCGCCCTCGTGCGCGGGACGCTGCGCCTCGGCCAGGACAGCAACCCGCGGCAGGTGCTTGCGGTCTTCAACCGATTGCTGGAAGCGCTGCGGCGCCAGCCGGGACTGCAGGTCGAAGTCCTTCAGCAACCTTTCGATGTCGAGTCCGGCAAGTCGCTCAAGGGGGGCGATGCGGCGCTCGACGGGCAGCAGCAACGCTCGTTCACGGTTGAGATCCGCAGGCTGATCGAATGATCCGACTGAGCGCGGCGGATTTTCGCAAGCTGCGGTCGAGCATCTTGACGGCCACCCTGATGATCGGCATCGGCGCCGCTGCCGTTCATGTCGCCCGCCTGACAACGGCCAACGCGCAACGGGCGAAACTTGCCGTCACGGCAGAGCGCAACGCGACCGACGGCAAGCTCAAGCAGGTCCGTGCCGAAGAAAGCGAGATCAAGCAGAAATCGATTCTGTTCAATACCCTGCACGAGCGTGGCATCATTGGCGAAGAGCAACGACTGGAATGGGTGGAGTTGCTCAAGGACATCCGCGTCCAGCGTCGACTGCTCGACCTGCGCTACGAACTCGCACCACAACGTCTGCTCGACAGCGGCCCGCCGGGCGATTTCGCTTTCTACGCGAGCACCATGAAACTGGAACTGAAACTGTTGCACGAAGAAGACCTGACACGCCTGCTGGGCGACCTGCAGCAGCAGGCGAAAGCGCTGATCCGGGTCAACCGGTGCCGCGTCGAACGTCTGCCGCCCAGTGTCGACGAGCGTGCCGGCGGGCACGCGAACCTCGTCGCCGCTTGTGAAATCGACTGGCTGACGGTCCGTGACGTGAGCCAGAAGGCCAGCCAGCCATGACCGACGACTCGCGCCGGCGACGCCTTGCCCTCGCCGCCGGCATCGGCCTGCTGATTCTGGCGCCATCGCCGGTAACGGCTGCAGCGGAAGCGCTCGATCGCCTCTTCTTCACCCCCGAGCGCCGCTCACAGCTCGACCGGCAACGGGAAATGAACCTGCTCGACAACCAACCGGCGCAGAGCGATCCGACGCTGACCATAGACGGCATCGTCAGTCGCAGCAGCGGCAAGCGAACGGCCTGGATCAACGGCCAGCCGCAGCATGAATCCGATCTCGGCAGCGGCCTGACCGTCACCAGCCGCCGCGGCGACCCCGGCCAGGTCCTGCTCGAGGCCAAAGATTCGCCGACCGCACGGGCGCGCGTCGGCGAGACGGTGAACCGGACCACCGGCGCGGCACAGGACCTGCTGCAAGGCGGTGAGCTGCGCATTCACCGCCGACCGCAGGGGGCGAGATAAGCCATGTCAGCGGATCGCCTGCGGTGAGCGGCAAACGCCCGGCAGGCTTCCCGCAGCGCCAGAGCGGCCTCGCCCTGCTCGCACTGCTGGCCGTGTTCACCCTCGGTGGGCTCTATTTTTTCCTCGCCCAACTCAATGCAATGCCTTTGCCGGCCGCGCGCCAGCAGAATGCCGCAGCGCTATTGGCGGAAGCCAGGCAGGCACTGATCGGCGATGCGATCGCACGGCTGCCCGTCGGCGATGCGGGATACCTGCGCTACCCCGACCTGGGAAGCACTGAGGGACAGTCTTCAGGGACCTTTCCCGGTGACGGGATCGGGCGCTCGGTGATCGGGAAGTTTCCCTGGAAGACCCTCGACACCCTGATCGCGCGTACGATGCAAGGAGAATGCCTGTGGTACGTCGTCTCGGGTTACCTCAAGCACGCTGCATGGAAGACCACATCATTCAACTGGGATAGCCAGGGCCAGATCGACATCATCGATGGCAGTGGCAGGGTCATCGCGGCCAATCTCGCGGCGCTGCTGGTTGCCCCCGGAGCAGCGCTGGAGGGTCAGCAGCGGGCACTGGCTGCCGCGACCTATACCGAGTGCGGAGGCAATTACGACGCCCGCAATTACCTGGACCCCTTCGATAGCGCGAACGCCGTCGGTGGTCAAGTGAACTACTTTGCCGGCAGCACCAACAGCCGGGTCGCTCCGGGCACCGGCAACAAGACCTTCGTGGTGGCCGCAAACGATCATTACAATGATCGCTTTACCTTCATCACGGTCAATGAGATTTTCGATCCCCTGCTCCGCCGCAGCGATTTTGCCGGAGCGATCGGCAGCCTGCTCGATGACCCCACCTTTCAGGAACACCTGCAAGCCATCGCCGTCGCCGGCAGCAAGGGCACGGATCATCTCGACTGTCATTGCAACCAGGTGAAGGTGACGATTGATGAGAACAATATTGAAACCAGGACCTGTGAAGAGGTGACGCAGAAGAACGTCGATGACGAGAAGGACGGCGCGAAGAAGTCAGCTCTGGCACAGGCCTACGCCTTTCAGCTGTTCTGCAGGAACTGGCAGGAAATGCTCTTCCTGAGCGAACTGTCCGCCCCGGCGCAGATCACCGTTGAGGGGCTTGCAGCGTTCGGCTTTGCCTGCAAACGCGTGCTGATCTTCGCCGGTCGCAAGGCCAACGGACAAGCGCGCAGCGCTGCCGAAAAGGCCGACAGGAACAGCTACCTGGAGGGCGACAACCGATCAGCATTTGGCGATCCGGCGGCCCGGGCTTTCAGTGGCAGCCCGGGCGCTTTTGACACTGCCCACCCCGCGACCGATCTGGTCAGATGTCTTCGTGAAGCGATCCTCTAGCCCGCATCCCTGGCAGCGGGGATTCACCCTCACCGAACTGGCGGTCGTGCTGGTCATCGTCGCTCTCCTGCTGGGCGGGCTGCTGCTGCCTTTGTCCGCCCAGATCGAGCTGCGCAACATCAATGACAACCGCAAAGCCATGGCCGAAATCCGCGAAGCGCTGCTGGGTTATGCGGTGGTTCACGGTCGCCTCCCCTGCGCCGCAAAACCTGATCTGGCAAGTCAGGCGACCGGCGCCGGAGTGGAAATGACGCAAGGCGCTGGCGGCCCCTGCGACCCGCGGGTCCTGGCCGGCGTGTTGCCGTGGGTGACGCTGGGAGTGAGCGAAAGCGACGCCTGGGGAAGGCGTTACAGCTATCGCGTGAGCAGCACCTTCGCGCGCAGCGTTCCGCCGCCGACCGACGCGGTCAGCGGCTGCGACCCGGTGCCACCGATCCCCGTGAATGCCGCCTTCCCCCTCTGTGCCAGGGGCGACATCAGCATCCGGTCAGCCAAAGCGGGCGTGCTGGTGGCCACTGAGGTCCCGGCGGTGATCATTTCCCACGGCAACAACGGCCATGGCGCCTATACCCCGGAGGGAAGCCGCCTGCCATCCGGCGCGGACGCCGATGAACTCGAGAATCAGATTCTGGTGGGCCCTGCCCCGGACTGGACAGATCATCCCGAGGAAAAGGCGTTTGTCAGACGATCGGCGCCGACCGCGACCTACGACGACGAAGTCGTCTGGATTCCGCCAGGTCTTCTCTTCAACCGCATGATCACTGCCGGCAAATTGCCCTGACCATGCCTTGCTTCTTCTCCCGTCTGCCGGCGCCTCGATGAGCACCGCGCACCCCTTCGTCGAGCGGCTGCGCAACGCCGGCATCGTCGAGAGCGACGGCGAAGAACTGCGCCGGCAGAAGTCGCTGCTTTTCTTTGCCACCGGTCTGATCTGCTTCACCTCGGTCATCTGGCTGCTGATCTACTGGCAGCTCGGACCGCGCTTTTCGACCAACCTGCCCTTTGCCCTGCAACTGCTGCTGGTCGGCAACCTGCTGGTCTACCTGAAGACGCTCAATTTCAACTGCTTCCGCCAGATCCAGCTGGCGCTGTTCCTGTTCACGCCCTTTGTGGCGCAGTGGAGCATCGGCAGCTTCATCACCGCCAGCGGCATCAGTCTCTGGGCCTTGCTGGCACCGATCGGCGCGGTGCTGTTCATCGGCCCGCGCGAGTCGGGGGCGTGGTTCTTCGCCTACGTTTTTCTCACCCTGCTCTCCGGCGGCTTCGACTACTACCTCGCCGATCTGGTGCTCGTACCCGCGCACCCGGTGTCGCCACAGACCTCGGCCTTCTTTTTCGCCCTCAACTTCGCCGCCGTATCGACCATCGTCTATCTGCTGCTGCGCTCCTCGGATGCGGCAAAACATCAGGCGCAGCAACGTCTGCAGGAGGCTCACCGGCGGCTGCAGAGCGAACAGGAGCGTTCCGAGCGCCTGCTGCTCAACGTCCTGCCGGCACCGATCGCGCAGCGGCTCAAGAACAGCCCGCAGACGATCGCCGACGGCTTCGCCGAAGTTTCGGTGATGTTCGCCGACATCGTGGACTTCACGCGGGTGGCTGCAGGGCTGACGCCGCAGCAGGTGTTCGCGATGCTCAACAAGATCTTCTCCTGTTTCGACGAACTCGCCGAAAAGCATGGCCTCGAGAAGATCAAGACCATCGGCGACGCCTACATGGTCGCTGCCGGCCTGGACGACGCCTGCCGGCATCCGGCCGAGTCGCTGGCCGACATGGCGCTCGAAATGTGCGCCCTCCTGAAGCAGGATTTCAGCATCAACGACCGGCGCCTCGAACTGCGCATCGGCATCGGCACCGGACCGGTGGTGGCCGGGGTGGTGGGCAAGAAGAAGTTCATCTACGACCTCTGGGGCGACACCGTCAACATCGCCAGCCGGGTCACCAGCGAAGGCGTTCCCGGCCTCGTGCAGGTCGACCCGCGCACCTACCGTCGCCTGTCCGACGGCTTCGATTTCGAGCCGGCGCTGACGGTTCATCTGAAAGGCAAGGGAGAGATGATCGTCCATCGCCTGATCGGCCGCCGGGCCGCCCGCGTCGCTCGCGCCTAGCGCCCTGCCGCGCCGTCCGGCGGCCGCCGCCGCAACTCGAAGCAGACCCGGCCGCAGCGGTTGCTGACCAGGCGCAGCTCGTGGCCGCAGCACTCGGCCTGACGCGCCGCGTGGTAGAGGCCGATGCCGAACCCGCTCACCGACGCCACCGGCGTTCGCAGCAGATCATCGACGACCTCGTCGCCGACCGCATTGCCGGTATCACAGACCCGCAACCACGAAGCGTCGCCAGCGATCGCCAGCTCGATCTCGACGCCGCCTTGCGTCTGGCGTTTGAGCAACGCGTTCTGCAACAGGTTGTCGGCGACGCTATCGAACAGTGCCGTCGGCACCAGCACTTCGGGGTCGAAGTCCACTGCGGCGAAATGGACCGCCGCAGTGGCGTAGCGCTGCTCCTGAACTCGCCACCACCTCTCGGCCGGCAGCAGCCCGCCGGTCTCGCTCCGCGGTTTCTGCAGCTTGGCGAGCGTCTGCTGCAGGCGCTGGGTGACCTGCGGCAGCTGGCGCTGCAGCAGCAGGTCGCGCCGCTCGTCGTCGTTGCCGTGCATCGCCTGGGCGAGATAACAGAGGTTGTTCAGTGATTGCAGGAGGTTCTTCACGTCGTGCGTCAGGCGGGCGCCGGTTTCGTGGATCGCCCGCAGATAGCTCACCTGCTGCAGCTCGCGCTCGCGCACCTTGGCGAGGTAGTGTTCGTTGGCGAGCTGCGCGAGCAGATGGAAATGCCAGACCAGCGACGGGCTCAGCTTGTGACGGGTGTGCAGGGTGAGCAGCAGGGGTTGCCCGGGAAAATCATGCCGATGGCCCGATTGGCTGCCAAAGGTTCCCTGGCGCGTGCCGGCCACCCAGCGCCCGCCTTCGACCCAGGGCAGCTCGAGCATTTCGGCGAGGGCCTGCGAGAGGAAGCTCTCCGCATCGTTTTCGCTGCTCGCGAGCGTCGTCAGCCGATGCAGCCATTGCTCGAAAGGCAGGCCGATGGTCAACAGATAGCGCGAGAAGAAGACCCCGATGCCGGTGTAACCGGGGCGCGTATTCCACGTCCAGCCAATCAGCAGGAGCAGTCCCGCGATCGCAAGCAGGGTATTGAGCACGGCTTCGTAGTAACCCGACTGACGCAGCAGCATGAAGGCCAGGCTGCCGAGGACGAGAACGGCAATCAGGAGAAAGATGAACAGGCTGTAGAACAGATCGACCATGGCGTCGCCCGCCCTGTCGCTGGCGTGCGACACCGGCAGCAACAGCATCAGCAGCAGGAACGAGGGCATTCCCCAGGCGAATTCGCGATCCAGTGAAGGGCCGCGCAGCGCCGCATCGGGAACCACCTGAGGCACCAGCCAGAAGAGCAGCGCCGCCAGCAGATAGGCAAAAGCGACGAGGTGGAAGATCCGCGTCGGCCAATGGTCGATGAACATCACCCGCCCGCCGACCAGCGCGGCGAGCATCACCACCCAGACGATCAGCAACCACCAGCCGTACCAGGCGATACCGCAGCCGAGCAACAGGGCAATCACCGCAAGACCGCCGAGATCGATCTTTCGCTCGGCGTGAATGAAGGGTTGCCAGATGACGAACAGACCGACATTGACCAGCCAGCAGAGGAGACCGATGGTCGTTTCCGCACCCGAGACCAGCGCGAGGTGGAGAACGAGCAGAAGCCAGATCAACAGCCAGCGCTGGCGCTCGCGCAGGGCAGCGCCGAGGCGCTCGAGGACGCTCACGCCCCGCTCCGGCCGCTGCGCCGAGCCGGCAGCGGCCGGCACTGCCCCCCGCCAAGCGGCGCCGCCCCGCTCTCCGACAGGCCGTGGCGCCAGCCGCTGAAGGGGCAGCGGTCAGCGTCGTCCGGGTCGAGGCGCGCTGCAGCTGCCAGGTGAGCCAGTCCGACTCTGGACAACAGTGTCCGGAACTCGACAGTCCGGCAAACGTTGATCACCGGAATTGGCGGAATTCTCCCGGCACGAAACATGCTTATGCCCAATATCATTGTCGACACGAACGGGAGGACGGAATGAACCAGCTCAAGAAACAACAGTCGGGCTTTACCCTGGTCGAGATCGCGATTGTACTCGTCATCATCGGCCTGCTGCTTGGCGGTGTACTCAAGGGACAGGAACTGATCA
The DNA here is from genome assembly GCA_036625225.1 of Candidatus Accumulibacter jenkinsii. Classification (GTDB taxonomy): domain Bacteria; phylum Pseudomonadota; class Gammaproteobacteria; order Burkholderiales; family Rhodocyclaceae; genus Accumulibacter; species Accumulibacter jenkinsii. The sequence continues at coordinate 42,635 of JAZKUF010000006.1, forward strand.
ACAGCGCCAAGGTGAAGAACATGATCGGTGATTTCCGCACCGTTTCGAGCCTCGTATACGGTTACCAGGATCGCTTCAAGGCCTTCCCCGGCGACCAGAGCCAGGCCCAGCTGGATATCGCTTTTGGCAGCGGCGTGGCAGCGGCCTGCGACCCTGCCGCTGCCGGCTTGTGCGCGCCCAACAACGGGCGCATCGACGGCGTCTGGAATGCCGGCGGGGCTGACGGCACCGGTGTCGCCACCAACGAAAGCGTCCTCTTCTGGCAGCATGTCCGGCTCGCCAACCTGTCTTCCGGCCCGGCGGCCCTGACCGCGGCCGACTACCGCCCGCGCAATGCCGATGGCGGTTTCATCGGCATCGAGATGTCTGGAACGACGCCCTTCATCGCGGCGATGCGGGGCTCGTTCTTTGTCTGCTCGGACGGCATTCTCGGCCGCTACGTGAAGCAGATCGACACCACGATGGACGACGGCAACACGGCCAGCGGTTCACTCCAGGCGGTAGTGAGCGGGACCGCGCGCGGAGCTGCTGCGGTGGCGACAACCGCCATTGTGGACGGCACCCAATACACGGTCTGCGCTTCTTACTGAGCGGTCTTCGCTGCCCTCACGGTCGACCGGAAAGCATCCTGCCTGCCGCGGGTCCTTTCCGGCCAGCGCCGCCGACTCGCGGCGAGAGCGCGAGGCGTTCTGCTATACTCGCGCCACTCCAATCGTTGCCTTCTCATGAGCCCGATCCAGCCGTCAGCAAAAGCACTCGACCTTGCCCGCCAGGTACTGCAAATTGAAGCCGATGCCGTGCTGGCACTGGCCGCGCGGATCGATGGCGAGTTCCTGCAGGCGCTGGTCCTGATTCTCAACTGCCGGGGCCGCGTGATCGTCAGCGGCATGGGCAAATCAGGCCATGTCGCGCGCAAGATCGCTTCGACGCTGGCCAGCACCGGCACCCCCGCGTATTTCGTTCACCCCGCCGAGGCGAGCCATGGCGACCTCGGGATGATCACCCGCGACGACGTGCTGATTGCGCTTTCCAATTCGGGCGAAGGCAGCGAATTGTTGACCATCGTGCCGATCATCAAGCGCCAGGGGGCCAAACTGATCAGCATGACCGGCAACCCGCAGTCGTCGCTGGCCATCGAGTCCGATGTACACCTCGACGCCGCGGTGGCACAGGAGGCGTGTCCGCTCAATCTGGCGCCGACCGCGAGCACCACCGCCGCGCTGGCGCTCGGTGACGCGCTGGCGGTCGCGCTGCTCGATTCACGCGGCTTTGGCCCGGCGGATTTTGCCCGTTCCCACCCCGGCGGTTCGCTCGGCCGTCGCCTGCTGACCCACGTTCGCGACGTCATGCGAGTCGGTGCCGCCCTGCCGACCGTCCTGCCCGCCACCCGCCTACCCGACGCAATCCTCGAAATCTCGCGCGGCGGCATCGGCATGACCGCCGTCCTCGGCCCCGACCGCCAGGTGATCGGCGTCGTCACCGATGGCGACCTGCGGCGGGCCTTCGCCCGCAATCTCGATCTGCGGACACTCTCGGTGAGCGACATCATGGGGCAGAAACCGCGCGCGATCGGCCCCGACCAGCTGGCCGTCGAAGCGGTCGAAATGATGGAGCAGCACAAGATCAACCAGCTGCCGGTGGTCGACGACGCCGGCCTGCTGATCGGCGCACTCAACATGCATGACCTCTTCCAGGCCAAGGTGATCTGATGCCGGCCGTTCACGAAACCGGCTCGATCGCTGAGCGCGCCCGCCGGATCAGGCTGCGGGCGCTCGATGAGGGCCACACGGTCAAGAAGTGGAGCGGCGCGCTGCTGCCGCTGGGTATTCTGCTGGTGCTGCTGGCCCTGACGGCCTGGCTGCGCTACGCGACCGAGTCCCCGGAACCGGACAGGAATGGCAAGCATCGTCATGACCCGGATTTCATCATCACCGATGCCCGGGGACACAAGCTCGACGGCGCCGGCAAGCTGCTCTACACGCTGGTCACGACGGAGCTTCGCCACTACCCCGACGACGACAGCAGCGAGTTGCTGAATCCGCAGCTGGTCTACCTGCAGCCAGGGCGGCCCGCGGTCAGCATCAGCGCGGGTCATGGTTTGGCAAGCTCGCGCGCGCAACGGATCGATCTTCGCGAAGCGGTCGAGCTGCGGCGCGCTGCGAGCGCCGGCGACCAGGAGCTCGTCGTCGAAACGGACCAGCTAACGCTGCTGCCCGACGAAGAAAAGGCTTTCACCCTTAGCCAGGTGCGGATTACCCAGGGCAAGTCGTGGCTGCAGGGAGTCGGCATGCAGGTCGATCACAAGCGCCAGACCTACGTCCTCGAATCCAGAGTCAACGGAGAAATCGAGAGCCATTTCGCCAGGAAAACCCCCAAGCCATGAAGAAGACCTGTTTGTGCACTTGTGCCGGCGGCCTGCTGCTCCTCGCCCTGTCGATGCCCCTGCAAGCCGAGCGCGCCGACCGCGACAAGCCGATCAACCTCGAAGCGGATCGCCTGAGCATCGACGACCTGAACAAGATTCAGATTCTCGAGGGCAACGCCGTCCTCATCCAGGGAACGATGGAGCTGCGCACCAGTCGCCTGGTGGTGACCCAGGATGCCGACGGTTTCCAGAAGGCCACGGCCACCGGCGGCGCCAGCGGGCTGGCCCGCTTCAGGCAGAAACGGGACGGCGTGGACGAATACATGGAAGGCGAGGCTGAGCGCATCGAACACGACGCGCGCAGCGAAATCACCCAGTTCTTCAATCGCGCCTGGGTCCGCAATGGCCTTGACGAGGTCAAGGGCCAATACATTTCCTATGATGCCCTGAATGAGAAGTTCCTCGTCACCACAGGTGGGGGAACGAGCAAGAGCGCTACCGGCACGGCGCAGGCGCGCGTCCGCGCGATCATCCAGCCCAAATCTGGCAGCGAGCCGGATAAAAAGCGTGAGCCCCTGAACCTCAAGCCGGCGACAAAGGTGACGCCGCGCGACAACTGAAGCCGTCCCTTCCTGCCGCCCGGCCCGGCAAGCGCCGCCAGGGATCAGCGCCGGATTGCTGTGCACCATCGGCAAATCTGCCGCCAGAGCTGATGAAATCCCGGCCTGGCGCTGCAAAATCATAATTATAAATATTTAAACCAGAAGCTTGAAATTTTTGGTGCGATGCAGCAAAAAACCGTTGACAAGGTCTGCCGTAAGCTTATAATGCCGCTCATGGTGCAGTGCAACAAAAGATCATGGCCCCGAAAGAGGTGATGGCCGGTGAGTTAAACATTGCACATGTTGCGTTGTACCTATATTTTTATTGAGGAGATTTGCCATGTTCAACACCCCCGAACAATTCGCCGCTGCCAACAAGGCTTCAGTCGATGCGATGCTGACCCTCGCCAACACCGCTCTGGCCAGCGCCGAGCGTATTGCGGCGCTCAATCTGAATACTGCCCGCTCGATGCTTGAAGACGGTGTTGCCAACGCCAAGGCGATGCTCGGTGCCAAGGACCCGCAGGAATTCTTCGCTGTGCAGGCTTCTCTTGCCCAGCCTGGCCTCGAAAAAGCCGTCGCCTATACGCGCAGCGTCTATGAGATCTCGGCTCAGTCGAAGGAAGAAATCTCCAAACTGCTCGAAGCGCAGTTCAGCGACTTCCAGAAACAGGCCCTCTCCCTGCTCGAAAAGGCCACCAAGAACGCACCCGCCGGTTCCGACGTTGCCGTTTCCGCCGTCAAGTCGGCCATCGCCGCCGCGACCTCGGCCTTCGACAGCATGAACAAGGCCGCCAAGCAGGTCGCCGACATCGCCGAAACCAACGTTGCTGCAGCCACCAATGCCACCGTCAAGGCAGTCGGCGCAACGGCCGCGACGGCCAAGAAATAACCGGCTGAACCGACGGGCAAGTGACAACTGTCCCGGTTCAGAGCGACTGGGGAGCCCCCGGCGTGGTTCGGGGGTTTCCTTGTTTGAACGCTTCCGGCTCTCGACACCTCGCCCGAAATGGCCACAGCCGGCCGCCGCAGCACCAGGGTCCTACGCACACCCCCTGCCTTATATCGTTATTCCCGGAGACCTATCCATGAGCACCATCGATCTCGAAAAACTCGCCCAGAGCCAGCAAGCCAACGCACAAGTCATGATGACCCTGGTTCGCACGGCGTTCCACGGCCTCGAACAATTGTCGGCCCTCAACCTTGCGGCGAGTCGCGAGTTGTTCAACAGCAGCGCCAGCGGTGCGCAGCAGATGCTGGGCGTCAAGGATCCGAAAGAACTCGGCAACATCGCCGGGGCAATCGCCCGGCCGAACGTTGAAAAGCTGCTGGAATATTCCCGCAGCCTCTACGAACTCTCGGCCAACATGCAGCGCGAAATCACCTCGGTGATGGAAGACCAGTACACCAACATTCGGCAGGGCGCCGCCGGCCTGATCGACAAGAGCGGTGCTTCGCCGATCGCCGGCGATGTCTTCGGCTCGGCAATGAAGCAGATGATGAACGCTTCGACGACGGCTTTCGAGAACATCTCGCAGATGGCCAAGCAGATGACCGACATCGTCGACACCAATGTCAAGGCCGCATCGACCGCCACCGCCAAGGCCGCTGCCGCGCTGACCCCGAAGAAGTAATCGGCGCCCACCGCGCCTGATTCGCTCTTCATAAAAAACCCGGCCATGGCCGGGTTTTTTTCGTCTACGGCAGCGCAGCGCCGTTGCCGGCCCGCCATTGCCAGGCAATTCCACGCCGCTCGACCTCCTCGCGGATCACCGCCATCGCCTGCTCAACCAGCGCCGGCTCGCCTTCGACGCCGAGTTCGAGGTGTCGCCGCTGCCCGTCGTCGGACAGCGACGGCAGGCTGAACAGGCGCAAGTCGGGAAAATCGGCGACGATTCGTTCCATCAGATCAAGCAGCGCACTCTCGTAGCAATTCTCTCCGGTCAGCAGGAACGCTTTTTCCACCAGCAGCCGGCGGTGGAAAAGCGGGGCGTAGAAGGTGTCGAGCGCCCATTCGGCCATCGGGTGCGCCATCTGCGGAAAACCCGGCAGAAAGTGGTGGTCGCGCACGCGAAAACCCGGGATGCGGTTGAATGGGTTGGGAATGATGTCTACGCCACGCGGAAAGGTTCCGAGCAGCAGGCGAACGGCGGTGACCTCGTTGCCGAAGCGGGCACGGATTTCACGCTCGGCATCCGGATGCAGGACCAGGTCGACGCCCAGCGCGAGGGCCGCCGCTTGCCGCGTGTGGTCGTCGGGTGTGTTGCCGATGCCGCCGAAGCTGAACACCACGTCACCGGCGGCGAGACTTCGGCGCAGCGTTGCCGCGATGCGCGAACGATCGTCGCCGAGGTATTCGACCCACGCCAGGCGCAGACCGCGTACGCCGAGCAGCTGGGCGATTCTGGCAAAATGCCGGTCGACGCGTTTTCCGGACAGGATCTCGTCACCGATGATGATCGCCCCGAAATTCATTGCACTTCCTTCATGGTTGGGTGTTCATTGAGCAACCACCGCAGTCACGCCTGATGCCCTGCGTGCGCACATCAGAGGGCTTCCCACATCTTCTGCAGGCGCTTGCTCGACACCGGCGCTGGCGTCCGCAGTTCCTGCGCGAACAGCTGCACACGCAGTTCCTCGAGCAACCAGCGAAACTGTTCGAGCTCGGGGTTGGCCACGCCCTGGCGTGCGAGTACGCTGGCTCGCCGCTCGTAATTTGTCCATAGCGGCGCCCATTCGGCCAGCAAGCGGGCATCGCGCGCCGCCCCCAGGCTACCACCGGCTTTCAGTTTGTCGAGGCGCAGCGCGATCGCTTTCAGATAACGCGGATAGTGCTGCAGGCGCTCGAACGGCGTCGCAGCAATGAAGCGTTGGCCGATCAGGCGCGCGAGCTGTCCTTCGACATCCTGCAGCGTACTCCCGAAAGCCTTGAACGCCGGCAGTTTTTTCTGCAGCGACTGCCAGTCGACGAGAATCTGCCCGACCAGGCGACAAATCTCCTGCGCCAGCAGGCCGAGACGTGGCCTGGCCTCGGCACAGCGCGCGCGGAAAGTGGCGGCGTCGCGCGGCCAGGGTTCGACCAGGCAGGCGCGGGCAACGCTCAGATCGATCAATTGTCGGCGCAGTTCGTCGAGCGTCCCCAGGGCCATGAACTGCATCGCCATCTGGTTGAGCCCCGGCAGATTTTTCTCGACGTATTTCAGCGGCTCGCGAAACTGCAGCATGAAGAGCCGCAGCAGACCGGCGCCATGCGCCTGGCGCGCTTCCTCGGGCGAATCGAAGACGCTCAGCGAGACGCTGTTGCCACCGTCGACCAGGCCGGGATAACCGAGCACGCGCTGACCGCCGCCGACGCCGACTTCCATCAGCTCGGGCAGGTCACCGAAACTCCAGTCGGTCATTCCCGAATACTCGGCGGGCGTCTCGTGCAGTTCGCAAAACTCCTGCTTCGCCTCGCGTCCCCACTCGGCCCGCAGCTCGCTCAGGTTGCGGCTCATGCCGAGCTGACGACCGTTCTCGTCGAGCAGGCGGAAGTTGAGCGAGAGGTATGCCGGCAACGCGTCGGGGCGAAAAGCGTCGGGGGTGATTTCCCAGCCGCGCGCGTTGAGCCCGCGGGACTGCAGGATGAAGGCGATCAGCGCCATCACCAGCGGCTTGTCCGAGGGCTGCATGGCGGACACGAAATCAGCCGCGAAATCGGGCACCGGCACCAGCCTGGCGCGCAAGCGCTGCGGCAAGGTCTTGACGAGCTGCACGACCTTTTCCTTCAGCAAGCCAGGCACCAGCCATTCGCAGCGCGCCACTGGCAGCTGGTTGAGCTGCGCCAGCGGCAGGGTCAGCGTCACCCCGTCGCGGGGGCTGCCGGGCTCGAAGTGATAGGCGAGTTCGTAGGCGACGCCACCGAGCCGCAGCTGATGCGGAAAGGCCTCGCTGGTCACCCCGGCCGCTTCGTGCCGCATGAGGTCTTCGCGCTGCAGGTAGAGCAGGCGCGGCGTCTCGCGTTCGGCCTCGCGCCGCCACTGGTCGAAGCTCGCGCCACTGTAGAGGTCGGCGGGAATGAGCCGGTCGTAGAAGGCGAAGATCAGTTCGTCGTCGACCAGCACGTCGGGGCGCCGCGACTTGTGTTCGAGAGTCTCGATGTCGAGCATCAACTGCTGGTTGTGCGTGTAGAACCCCCAGCGACGCTCATACTCCTCGCTGACCTCGCCGCCGACCAGCGCCTGACGGATGAAGATCTCGCGCGCTTGCGACGGATCGAGCGGCCCGAAATTGACCCGCCGGCGGGGATCGACGACGAGGCCGTAGAGTGTCACGCGCTCGAAAGCGATCGCCTGCATCGCCTTCTTCTCCCAATGCGGATCGAACCAGCTGCGCTTGACGAGGTGCGCGCCGACCCGTTCCAGCCATTCAGGTTCGATGCGCGCGACGCAGCGCGCGAAAAGGCGCGTCGTTTCGCTGATTTCGGCGGCGACGATCCACTTGCCGGCTTTCTTCTGCAGCACCGATCCGGGATGGATCAGAAACTTGATGCCGCGCGCGCCGAGGTAATGCGCCGACTCCTCCGACTTGCAGCCGAGGTTGCCGAGCAGTCCGGCGAGCAGCGCCCGGTGGATCGCGTCGTAGGTCGCCGGCAACTGGTTTTCGAGCCACTGATGTTCGGCAGCGACCGCGTGCAGCTGACTGTGGATGTCGCGCCATTCGCGCATGCGCAGCGCCGAGAGAAAGTTTTCGTGACAGGCGTCGATCAGTTTGCGCTGCGACTTGCGCTGTTCCACTGCGGCCTGGTACCAGTCCCAGAGCTTGAGCCAGGAGAGAAACTCCGACTTCTCGTCGGCGAATTTCCGGTGTGCCGCGTCGGCCGTCCCCTGCCGCTCCTGCGGACGTTCGCGCGGATCCTGCACCGACAGCGCGGCGGCGATCACCAGCACCTCGCGCAGGCAACCCTCGTCGCGGGCAGCAACGATCATCCGCCCGAGCCGCGGATCCAGCGGCATCTTGGCGAGTTCCTGGCCGGTCGCGGTCAGCGCGTGTTCGGCCGTTACCGCACCGAGTTCGAGCAGCAACTGGTAGCCATCGCTGACCGCCTTGCGCGGCGGCGCTTCGAGAAACGGAAAGGCCTCGATGTCGCCGAGGCGCAGCGCTTTCATGCGCAGGATGACGCCGGCCAGCGACGAGCGCAGGATCTCCGGGTCGGCATAGACCGGCCGCAGCGCGAAATCCTGCTCGGCGTAGAGCCGGATGCAGACGCCCGCGGCGACCCGGCCGCAGCGCCCCGAGCGCTGGTTGGCCGACGCTTGCGCGATCTTCTCGATCTGCAGCTGCTCGACCTTGTTGCGGTACGAATAGCGCTTGACGCGCGCCAGCCCCGAATCGACCACGTAACGGATTCCCGGCACGGTGAGCGAAGTCTCGGCAACATTGGTCGCCAGCACGATCCGCCGCCCGACATGCGGCCTGAAGATGCGGCCCTGCTCTTCGGCCGACAGGCGGGCAAACAGCGGCAGGATCTCGGTATGCGGCGGGTGGTGCTGGCGCAGCGCCTCGGCGGCTTCGCGAATCTCGCGCTCACCGGGCAGAAAGACCAGCACGTCGCCCGGCCCGGCGCGATGCAGTTCGTCGCAGGCGTCGGTGATCGCGTCGTAGAGGTCGCGTTCGTCGTCGGGAGCGGCGTTGGCGGCGTCGTCTGGCTCGCGCTGCAAAGGGCGATAACGCACTTCGACCGGATGCAGCCGCCCGGAAACCTCGATCACCGGCGCGCCGTCGAAGTGCTGCGCGAAGCGCTCGGCGTCGATCGTCGCCGAAGTGATGATCACCTTGAGGTCGCGCCGCCTGGCCAGCAGCTGTTTGAGGTAACCGAGCAGGAAATCGATGTTGAGGCTGCGCTCGTGCGCTTCATCGATGATCAGCGTGTCGTACTGTTCGAGCCAGGGATCCCCTTGCGTTTCGGCGAGCAGGATGCCGTCGGTCATCAGCTTGATGAACGCCTCGGGCGAGGTGCGGTCGGTGAAACGAATCTTGTAGCCGACCAGGCGCCCGATCTCGCTCTGCAGTTCCTGCGCAATCCGTGCCGCCGTCGCCCGCGCGGCAATCCGCCGCGGCTGTGTATGGCCGATCAGGCCGGTCGTTCCGCGGCCGAGTTCAAGACAGATTTTCGGGATCTGCGTCGTCTTGCCCGAACCGGTCTCACCGCAGACGATGACCACCGGATGTTTGGCGATCAGCGCGGCAATCTCGTCGCGCCGCCCGTTGACCGGCAGATCGTCGGCGAACGCGGGTTTCGGCAGCCGTTCCCGACGCGCAGCGACCGCCGAGCGCGAGCGCTCCAGCAGACGATCGCGCTCGGCCTGGCACGCATCGCGCCGGGCTCCGAAAAGGCGACGACAATCGCGCGCGAGCGAACGCAGGCGGCGCTGGTCGATCGCCAGGCAGTCGGCATAAGGGTTCGAGGGCGGCGCGGGCGGGCTGCAGGAAGCGGCAGGGGGGGTCTTGGCAGTCATCAAATCGGTCGGGGAAAACGGCGCAGCGGCGACAGCCTTCGGAGCTGCGGCGACACCCAACCGCCGGGACAAGCGCCGGCGAGGCCGCCAGTTGCCGCCTGAAGGACGCTGCGCCATTGTACCCCGCAAGGGGCGATCAGTCTTTCCCGGCGGCCGCCGGCGGCCTACTCGTCGTCGTCGCCGGCACCGTCCCGGCGCGGGACGGTCTGCGGATCGCAGGTGATGGCGCGGTAGATCTCGATCCGGTCACCCGGCCGCAGGGCTGCGTCGAGTTTGACCAGGCGGCCGAAGACGCCCACCTTCTGCGTCGCGAGATCGATCGTCGGAAACGATCTGAGGATGCCGGAGCGGTCGATCACTTCACGTACCGTCGATGCGTCCGGCACTTCGATGTTGAGCCAGATTTGCTGGCCCGCTTCGGAATAGGCGACCCCGATCTGCATGGCTGGATTCCTTTCAGGCAGTGACCGGCAGCGCGGCGACGGCGGGACTCTGCTGTGCGCGCAACTCGATGGCACGCTTGCCGGCGAGCAAGAGACCGAGGACCAGGAACCCTCCCGGCGGCAGAACCATCAACAGGAAACCGCCATAGTCGGGAATCACGGTCAGTTCGATCACCCGAAAAGCCGGGCCGAGAAGCAGACTGGCCTGGGCGAACAGGGTAGCGCTGCCGAGCAGTTCGCGGATCAGGCCGATCAGGGTCAGGGCGACGGTGAAACCGAGGCCCATGGCGAGACCATCGACGGCCGCCGCCACCACTGTGTTCTTTGACGCGTAGGCTTCAGCGCGACCGAGAATGGCGCAGTTCACGACGATCAGGGCGATGAACAGCCCGAGGACCTTGTACAGGTCGTGCAGCCAGGCATTCAGCCCGAGATCGACGAGCGTCACCAGGCTGGCGATGAGGACGACAAAGATCGGGATGCGCACCTGCGGACTGACCAGCGAGCGAATCGACGCCACCAGAACGTTCGAGGTGATGAGGACGGCCGTGGTCGCGAGACCCATGCCGAGTCCGTTGGTGCCGCTGGTGGTAACGGCCATCGCCGGGCAGAGGGCGAGCATCTGCGCGAAGACGACGTTCTGCCGCCAGAGCCCGTCGGTGAGGGCGCTTGCCAGTCGGTTCATGAGCCTTTTCCTTCCTGCAGGATTTGTGCGCGCTGGGCGGCGAAGAAATCGAGTCCGTCCTTGACCGCCTTGACCACCGCGCGCGGGGTGATGGTGGCGCCGGCCATCTGGTCGAAAACGCCGCCGTCCTTTTTCACCGCCCATTTCGCAGGCGCCAGCGTCGCCAGCGAAAGACCGTTGAACGACAGGATCCACGGCGACCTGGCAAGTTCGATCTTGTCGCCCAGGCCGGGCGTTTCGGTGTGCTTGAGCACGCGGGCGCCGAGCAGCATGCCGTGAGGATCAACCGCGATCAGCACGACGATGTCGCCGGCGTAACCGCGGGCGGCCGTCTCGAAGATCGCGGCGGTGACGGCGCCTTGCCGGCGGGCGAGGTAGATCCGTTTCTTTTTCCCCTCGACAGCGCCGATCTCCAGGGCGTCGGCCAACAGATCGTTATCGGCAAAGTTCTCGGGCAGCACCTGCAGCAGCGAAGTCTGCAGGTCCAGGGCCTCGGCGGCAGCGATCCGATCGCGCGTGACACCGACGGCCAGGACCAGTGCGGATGCCGCCAGCAGCGCGATCACCCCGAGCGACAGCGCCTGGTAGGCCAGACGGTCGCGAACCGATGCCAGCAAGCGCTTCATGCGTCGATCTCCAGCGCGGCTCCACGCCGGTCGCGGCCATAGACCCGCGGCCGGATGAAGCGATCGATCACCGGCGTCAGCGCGTTCATCAGCAGAACCGCAAAGGCGACGCCTTCCGGATAACCGCCCCAGGTCCGAATGACGTAGGTCAGGAAGCCGACGCCGGCACCGAAGACGAGCTGCCCGGCCCAGGTATTGGGCGAGGTGACGTAATCGGTGGCGATGAAGAAGGCGCCGAGCAGGGCCCCGCCCGAAAGCAGGTGAGTGGCGACATCGAGGTAGCGCGCCGGATCGACGCTGTGCATCAGCAGCGCCGATCCGGCAATCGTCGCCAGCATCGCGAACGGAATGTGCCAGCTGATGATGCGCAGAGCAAGCAGCAGCAGACCGCCGGCGGCGATCAGCAGCGATGCCGTTTCGCCGAGGCTGCCGGCGCGTTCGCCAAGGAAACTGATCGCCGGCGCCTGCGTCGCCGAAAAGGACTGCAGGAGATCGACACCGCGCGACAGCTCACTCCTCGCGTAGCCAAAGAGGGTCGCGCTGCTGGTCGCATCGAGCGCTGCCGGCAGGCCGCCGAAAGTGATCCGCAGGCCATCGACGAAACCGGGGGCGTCGGTAGACAGGATCGGCATGGGCGCGGTCCACCGGGTCATCGGCACCGGAAACGAGATCAGCAGCGCGACTCGCGCCACCATCGCCGGGTTGAAGAGATTCTGCCCGAGGCCACCAAAGACCTGCTTGCCGATCACCGTGGCGAACAGCCCGCCGACCACCCCGACCCACCAGGGCGCCCAGGGCGGCAGGGAAAGGGCCAGCAGCCAGCCGGTGAGCAGCGCCGAGCCGTCGCCGAGTACCGGCAACACCGGTCGCTGCATGAGGCGCAGGCAGAACGCCTCGCCGACGATCGCCGAGGCGATGGTGATCCACCACAGATGAATGGCCGGCCAGCCGTAGAGCCAGAAGCCGTAAAGGGTAGCCGGCAGCAGCGCCGCACAGACCCAGAGCATGACGCGGGCCACGCTGCCGGTGCTGGCGGCGTGCGGCGCAGCAACCGGAATGACCGGCCAGCGGCCGCTCATGTCGCCACCTCGCCGGGCGCGACGGCGACCGCGACCGGCGCCGGACGCGTCGTCGCGGCCGCCTTGGCGGCGTCGCGTTCAGCCTTGCGCCGAGCTGCGGCGGCGACCTTTTCCCGGGCCTCGCGGGCCAGCCGCGCCTGCCGCTCGTCGGCGAGGCGCCGCGTCGCATCATTACGCAGACGGCTGCGCTCGCGCGCCGAGAGTTCGCCCTTGGCGTAGCTGAAGTACTGCACCAGCGGGATGTGCGAGGGACAGACGTAGGCACAGCAACCGCAGCCAATGCAGTCGGAGAGGCCGAAGCCGGCCGCCGCGCCGAGGTCTTCGGCGCCGATGCGGCTGGCCATTTCGAGCGGCAGCAGGCCCATCGGGCAAGCCCGCGTGCAGCTGCCGCAGCGGATGCACGGGCCGGCCGCAGGAATCTGCGCTTCGCCGGCATCGAAGGCGAGGATTCCCGACGCGCCCTTGACGATCGGCACTCTCGCGTGCGGCAGGACGACGCCCATCATCGGCCCGCCGAGCACCAGTCGCGCCGGCCGGCCATTGACGCCGGCAAAGCGCAGGAGGTCGACCACCAGGGCACCGAGCGGCGCCATGAAATTGCCCGGCCGGGTCAGCGCGCCGCCGTTCACGGTGACGATGCGTTCGACCAGCGGTTCGCCGCAGCGCAGCGCACGATGGACGGCTGCGCAGGTGGAGACGTTGTGCACCAGCACGCCGACTTCGGCGGCGCGGGCGTCGGCAGGGACTTCCTTGCCGGTCAGGGTCTGGATCAGCTGCTTGTCCGACCCCATCGGATAGCGCGCCGGCACCGGCCGGACCTGGACGTTGCCGAAAGGCGCGGCGGCGATCGTCATGGCGGCGATCGCCTCCGGCTTGTTGTCCTCGATGCCGATCAGTGCCTCGCGGGCGCCGATGGCGTACATCACGATGCGCAGGCCGTCGACGACTTCGGACGCGCGGTCGCGCATGATGCGATCATCGGACGACAGATACGGCTCGCATTCGCCACCATTGACGATCAAGGTGCTGACCTTGAGGCGGCGACCGAGATTGAACTTCACCGCCGCCGGGAAAGTGGCCCCGCCGAGACCGACGACGCCGGCGGCGGCGGTCAGCCGGGCGATCTCCTCGGGAGCGAGCGCGAAGGGGTCGCTGACCGGCGCCCGCTCGCACCACGCGTCGGCGCCGTCGGCGGCGATCGTGATCGCCAGTTGCGCGAGCCCCGAGGGATGGGGTGCGGTGATTTCGCCGATCGCGCTGATCCGTCCCGAGGTCGGCGCATGCACCGGCGCCGAGATGTTGCCCTGCGCTTCGGCGATCAGCTGACCCTTGCGCACCGTCTGCCCGACCAGCACCACCGGCCGTGCCGGGCCACCGACATGCTGCTGCATCGGCACGTGGAGGAGTCCGGGCAGCGGCAGCGAACGCAGCGGTGCGTCGGCCGCCGGGCGCTTGTGGTCGTCGGGATGAACGCCCCAGTGCGGATGGCGGCGGAAGATTTTTTCGAAGATGCCCACGTTGTTCCCCGTTCGCGATCGGTTGATCTCTAGGCGGCGAGTGCTGCCGGTTTCGGCCACACCCAGTGCTGGACGGTGACCGGCAGCGGCTGCATCACCAGCGCTTCGGTCGGACAACGGTCGATGCAGTTGCCGCAGCCGGTGCAGGCTTCGCGAATCACGTTATGGATCTGTTTCGCAGCACCGAGAATGGCATCGGTCGGGCAGACCTTGCTGCAACGGCAGCAGCCGATGCAGGTCTCTTCGGCGACGATGGCGATCTGAGGCCCCCGGTCGACGACTGCGGCGAGGTCGATGCTGATGCCGAGTTTCGCCGCCAGCGCCTGTGCCAGGACCCGACCACCCGGCGGACAGAGGGTCACCGCAGCGCTGCCGCTGGCGATCGCCGCCGCCGCCGCCGGACAGCCGGCGAAACCACACTGGCCGCAGTTGGAACCCGGCATCAGGGCCGCGATTTCGTCGACCATCGGGTCGCCGTCAACCTGGAATTTCTTCGCCGCAAAGCCGAGCGCCAGGCCGAGCAGCGTCCCGAGGACAGTCAGGGAAAGAATGGCAATCCACATGGCGAAGTCTCCTACTTGAAGTTGAGGCCGGCAAAACCCATGAAGGCGAGCGATAAAAGGCTCGCCAGGATGAAACTGACCGGCGCGCCGGCAAAAGCCGCCGGCACGCGCGCCAGCGCCAGGCGCTCGCGCAGGCCGGCGAAAATCAGCAGCACCAGCGTAAAACCGATCGCCGAGCCAAAGCCATAGGCGAGGCTGTGGACAAAGCTCATCTTCTCCTGGGCGGTCAGCAGCGCCAGCCCCAGCACCGCGCAGTTGGTGGTGATCAGCGGCAGATAGATGCCGAGCGCCTGGTACAGCGCCGGTGCCGATTTCTTGATCACCAGTTCGACGAACTGCACCGTCGCAGCGATCACCAGGACGAAGGTGAGAATGCGCAGATAGCCGAGAGCAAAGGGAAGCAGCAGCCAGTGCTCGAGCATCCAGGTCGCGGCACAGGCGAGGGTAATGACGAAGGTCGTCGCGAGTCCCATGCCGAGCGCACTGTCCATGCTCCGGGAGACCCCCATGAAGGGGCACAGCCCGAGAAACTTGACCAGCACGACGTTGTTCACGAGAGCGGTCGATAACAGCAGCAGCAGGTAGGTGGTCATGGTCGGCAAACTCCTCGCCTTCTCTTCTGCACGAAGCGTGCCAAGCCTTCTGCGCGCTACCCCAAAGCCGTGCCGGCGATCGCAAACCCGCACCAGCATGGCGTTTTTTTCGCCGCTCGCGACCTCGCCCGGCGCCCGGCGACAAGCCCCGGCAATGTCGCAAGTCCGACAAAACAGGACATCCGCGGCGCGAAACCGTCGCGGGATCAACCCCGGCGCGAAAATTGCTTCATACCAGGCAAGCATTTGATGGGGACCGATCGAGATGGCAAACGAACAACTCAAGCTGGCGGCCGGAAGCGAAGCGACGGGGCTCTCGCCGAGCATCCACCCGCAGGTCTTCCAGCACACCGTCAATCAGGCCGACATGGCGATCTCGATCACCGACGTGCGGGGCAACATCCTTTACGTGAACCCCGCTTTTACCCGCGTCACCGGCTACACGGGCGACGAGGCGGTCGGCAGGAACCAGTCGATCCTCTCCAACCGGAGCATGCCGCGCGAGTTCTACCAGGTGCTGTGGCAGAAGATTTCGCACGGCGAGCCCTGGAGCGGACGCCTGATCAACCGCCGCAAGGACGGCAGCGAGTACCTCGCCGAGCTGAGCATTTCGCCAGTCGTAAACGGCGATGGCGAGGTATTCAACTACCTCGGCATGCACCGCGACGTGACCGAAGTCCATCGCCTCGAATACCAGGTCCGCAACCAGAAGGCACTGATCGAATCGGTGGTCGACGCAGCGCCAGTGGTCATCGCACTGCTCGACATCGACGACCGGGTGGTGCTCGACAACCATGAGTACAAGAAGCTGCAGGCCGACCTCGGCATGGTCGAACCGGCGCCGATGCTGATGTCGGCGGTGCGCGCGAGCCTCGAACTCGAGTCGGGAAGAGGACGGCGGACTTCAGGCTATCTCTTCCTCGATCGCGAGGTGCGGATCGA
Organism: Candidatus Accumulibacter jenkinsii; assembly: GCA_036625225.1. Classification (GTDB taxonomy): domain Bacteria; phylum Pseudomonadota; class Gammaproteobacteria; order Burkholderiales; family Rhodocyclaceae; genus Accumulibacter; species Accumulibacter jenkinsii. The sequence continues at coordinate 58,547 of JAZKUF010000006.1, forward strand.
TCCGCCGGGCGGCCGGCCCCCGCGCTGGTTTTCCTGTTCCGGCAGCCGGGTTCGTGAAGACGACGGTGCGGCCGATGCCTTCCTCGCCGGACAGGGACGTGATTACCTGCTGCTGGTCGCGAAGGAGATCAGCAGCCTGCGCGTGCAGCAGGAAAAGATCCGCGTCGCCGCCCTGCAGGCGGCGATGGCGGAAGAGGATCGGCTCTCGGCCCTGCGCGAGAGCCTCGCGGCCGCCACCTTCCGGCTCGAAGGGCCGCTCAACATGATCGCCTCGGCGGTTGGCATGCTGACGCGGCGCCGGGGCGAATCGGACCCGATGTCGGTGGCGCTCGCCGACGCCGTCCACGCCGGCCAGCAGGCGCTCACCGATCTGCGCTCGATGATTCCTGCCGAGTCGGCTGAAGCGATCGGCCCGGTGAACCTGAACGAGATGCTGCGCGACGTCCTCGACCTGTCGACCGGTCGCCTGCTCGCCGCCGGCATCACCGTGAACTGGAAACCCCAGGCCATGCTGCCGACGCTGCAGGGAGCGCCGAACAAGCTGCGTTCGCTGTTCAAGGCTCTGATCGACAACGCCATCGAGGCGATGAACACCCGCGGCTGCCGCGAACGTGAACTGACCGTGGTCAGCAAGGCGCGCCTCGGCGGCGTCGAGGTCGTGATCGGTGACAGCGGGCCGGGAATCGAAGACGCCCAGCAGCTCAAGGTCTTCGAGCCCTTCCATACCACCAAGCGCGGCGGCGGGCATCTGGGCACCGGCCTCTCTTCGGCGCAGCAGATCGCCGCCGAACACGGCGGCTTCATCGAGATCGAGCCGCCGATCACCCGCGGCTGCCGCGTGCGCGTGCTGCTGCCCCTCGCCTCGCGACCATGAGCGCGAGCCCGTCAGCCGCCTTGCTGCAATCCCAGTTCGAGACCCTGCAGCGGGTGTCGCTGGTGCTTGCGCGTTCACTCGATTTCCAGCAGGCGCTGCGCGAGGTGTTGCGCACGCTCGAAATCAGCGGCCATCTGAGTCGCGGCATGATCAGCGTGATCGATCCCGACGCCGGCGACCTCACCGTGCATGCCGTCCATGGCCTGGAAAGCGACGAGTTTGCGGCGATCCGCTATCGGCCCGGCGAAGGCTTGCTGGGACGCATCCTCGAAGGCGGCGGCAGCTGCGCGGTCGCCCGCCTCGGCGACCAGCCACGCTTTCTCGACCGGCTCGGCCTCTACGCGCGCGACCTGCCGTTCATTGCCGTGCCGATCCATATCGGCGGCACCCTGCAGGGGGTGCTGGCGGTGCAGCCCGACGAACCCGACGACGGTCTGCTCGGCGAACGGCTCGGTTTCGTCGAGCTGCTCGCCAACCTGATCGGGCAGCATGTGCGGCTGGCGCTCGAAGTCGCGCAGGAACAGAAGTCGGTCGCCGGCGATCTTGATCCGATCCGCCGCTCGCTTCGCCAACGCCCCGGTTTCGGTAACCTGATTGGTCACTCGATCGCCATGCTGCGCATCTTCGAACAGATCCGGATGGTCTCGAAGTGGCCGACGACCGTGCTCATCCGCGGCGAGACGGGCACCGGCAAGGAACTGATCGCCAATGCCATCCACTACAACTCACCGCGTGCCCGCGGACCCTACGTCCGCCTGAACTGCGCGTCGCTGCCCGAGAATCTGCTCGAGTCGGAGCTCTTCGGCCACGAAAAAGGCGCCTTCACCGGCGCCGTCAGCTCGCGCAAGGGGCGCTTCGAAATGGCCGACGGCGGCACCCTCTTCCTCGACGAAATCGGCGACATCTCGCCGGCCTTTCAGGCCAAGCTGCTGCGCGTCCTGCAGGAAGGCGAAATCGAGCGGGTCGGCGGCGGCAGGACGCTGAAACTCGACGTGCGGCTGATCGCCGCCACCCACCGCGACCTCGAAGCGGCGGTCGATAGCGGCGACTTCCGCGAGGATCTGTACTACCGCCTCAACGTCATGCCGATCCTCCTGCCGCCGCTACGCGAGCGCCTCGAGGATTTGCCGAAGATCGCCGGCCATCTCCTCGACCGTCTCGGGGGCATGCAGCGCCGCTCGCTCCGGCTCACCAGCAGCGCGCAGCGGCGGCTCGCGCAGCACCACTGGCCGGGCAACGTCCGCGAACTGGAAAACTGCCTCGAACGGGCGGCGGTGATGTCGGAGAGTGGCGAAATCGATGCCGACCTGATCCGCATCGACCGCTCGCGCGAGCGCACCGCGCAGCGTCCGGGCGGCACCCCGACGAGCGCGCCGGCTCCGCCTGCCGGCGATGGCATCGAGCCCGGCGGCGAGCAGAGCGAGCGCGAACGGGTGATCGCCGCGCTCGAACAGGCGGGCTGGGTGCAGGCCCGCGCCGCCCGGCTGCTCGGCATGACCCCGCGGCAGATCGCCTACCGCGTGCAGATCCTCAACATCGAGGTCAAGCAGATGTGACCGTGAAGCGGGGACAAGACTGCCCGGAATGACCTGAGGCAGGGTGCACCAAGGGTCCCGGTGGCGGAAATTCGCGCTGCGCCGAGGTCGGACTGCCGGAAAGCCTGCGACAATGCCGGTCGCACGTACCTCCGTGCGCCCTTCACCAGCCCTCCTCAGGAACCATGCGCTTACTCGCGATTGAAGACAACCGCGACATCCTCGCCAATGTCGCCGACTATCTCGAAGCCAAAGGCTACACCGTCGACTGCGCGGGCAACGGACCCCACGGCCTGCATCTCGCCCTCACCCATGCCTACGATCTGATGATCCTCGATCTGATGCTGCCGGGCATCGACGGTTATCAGCTTTGCCAGCGCTTGCGGGAGGCCGGCAGCGAGGTGCCGATCATCATGCTGACCGCCCGCGACACCCTCGAGGATCGCCTGCAGGGACTGAAGGCAGGCGCCGACGATTACCTGGTGAAGCCTTTCGCTCTGGCCGAACTCGCAGCGCGCATCGAAGCCGTTTTACGGCGCAGCCAGGGTGGCAGGAAGCGGCTGTTGCAGGTGGCCGACCTGGTCTTTGATCTCGATGGCCTGCAGATCAGGCGTGCCGGGCAGACGCTCAGACTCAACCCGACCGGCCAGAAAATTCTCGAACTCCTGATGCGCCGCAGCCCGGCAGTCGTGCGTCGGGAACTCATCGAGGAAGCCCTGTGGGGGGAATTGCCACCCCCCAGCGATAGTCTACGCAGCCACATCCATCTGCTCCGTCAGGCGATCGACAAACCCTTTGCCAGACCATTGCTACAGACAATTCACAGTGTCGGCTATCGACTGAGCGACGAGAGCGATGGTGCGTAAACCGCCGCTCGCCCGCCGCATCGTCATCGCCTTCTCGTTGTTGACCCTGATCGTCAGCGGACTCTTTTCCCTGGCCATCGTCGCCATTGTTCATGTCGTGGAAAAAGACCTCGTGGGCGAAGAGCTTGGCCGACAGATGGGGCTCGCCCTGACCACCTATCAGGACGAGGGGCGCGTTCCCGAATTCGGCGCCGGCACCCGGCTCCATGCTCCCGGGCTGACCAGCGATCATTTGCCGCCCTCGCTGGTCGGCCTGCCTGAAGGTTTTACCGAAATCGATGACGACACGCAGGCTTACTACGCCTACCGCCGTTCCCTGAACGGACAGGAGTTTGTTCTGCTTCGCGACCAGAGCGAATTCGAGGCCCGTGAGCAGATCTTGTTCACGGCGGTTCTGCTCGGCTTTCTGGCCTCGCTGGCGCTGGCCTGGGGAATCGGACGCCTGGTGGTCGGACAGGTGATCGATCCGATCCGCCATCTGGCGCACCGGGTACGCCATCGCGCTCAGTTGCTGCCTCTCGCCCCGGCCCTCGCCCCCGACTATGCGGATGACGAAGTCGGCCAACTCGCGCAGGCCTTTGATGCGGCGTTCGGCCAACTCGGCTGCGTCCTCGAACGTGAGCGGCGCTTCACGAGCGATGTCAGTCACGAATTGCGAACGCCCTTGATGGTCATTGCGACTTCGAGCGAATTGTTGCAGGAGGCTGAACTGTCCGCACGTCAACGACGTTTGGTCGAACGGATTGATCAGGCGAGCGAAGAGATGCGCGAGTTGGTACAGACCTTCCTTCTCCTGGCACGAGCGGAATCGGGGAACGCCATCGCCGGGCAGGAGAGCACGCTGCGGCAGGTCGCCGAGGAGCAGGCAGGACGCTGGGCGCCAAAAGTGCAACGCCGGGGACTGCACTTCGAAATGCAGGTTCTGGCTGACGATGACGGCCATTACCACCAGACTTTTCTGCGCGTTGTCATTGGCAACCTGCTGCGCAATGCCCTCTACTACACCGAGCAGGGCGAAATACGCCTGTCGCTGGAAGCGGGCGGCTTTCGCGTCGAAGACAGCGGCATCGGCATTGCCGACCAGGACAAGGCGGCGGTTTTTCAGTCCTTCGTCCGGGCGGACAAGACCCGGGGCGACGGGCTGGGCCTCGGGCTGTCACTGGTCAGGCGCATCTGTCAACAGGAAGGCTGGACGATTGCCCTCGAAGACCGGGAAGGCGGAGGAAGCGCTTTCAGCGTCCGATTTTCGAGCTGATTTCACATCTTTTTCACTCTCTTTTGACGAGTTGTTGACCGGCGAGGCATTAAGCTGGGGTGTCGTTCGCGAAGCCGCCTCCTCGCCCTCGCACGCGCAAAAGGGCTTTGCTCGATCCGGGAACCCGACACTTTAGCCTCTGCGCTTCGCGGCACGCCACCCGTCCGCGCGCCCTTGCGACCTCTGCCGAACACCTTTGGCCGGTTGGTCTGCCGGCCAGCCCGGACAAGCTGACGAGCGCAGGACGGCTCGGGAGCGCTGTTCATCACTTTTCGGAAACCCTGCATGCCTGCTGCCACCGTCGACCCTGTCTTGCGGCGCTACTTCGTCGTTCTCTACCTCGCCGTCTTTGCCATGATTGCCCTGTTCTGGCCACTGTTGAGCACCCCCGAGCCTGGCGCCAGACTGTTCGTTTTCGCTGCAACGGCCGGCTATGCGGCGCTGTACACCCTGCCCGCACTGCTGCTCACGGCGCTGATCGGCCGTCTGCTGCCGCGATGGCGCTGGTCGACCGGTCTTCGCTATGGCATCGCTTTCGTCGCTGGCAGCGTGCTCCTGGTCTGCATCTATGCGGATTACCGCCTCTACGAGCTGTACCAGTATCACTTCAATGGGTTCGTCTGGAATCTGCTGACGACGCCCGGCGGGATTTCGGCGCTCGGCGCCACCGAGGCGACCGAGCGCACGGTGGCCCTGCAGGTCGGCCTGTTCCTGCTCGCCAATGCCGCTGTTCTTTTCCTGCTGCAGCGCTACGGGCATCGGGGCTGGACTCCATCGCGGTGGGCCATGACCGTGGCCAGTGCGCTGCTGCTCGGCCTCCTGGCGAGTGAGGAAATGGTGTATGCCTATAGCACCCATGCCGGGCAGGAAAGGTATCTGGCGGCCGCCGAGACCATTCCTTTTCACCTCCATACCGGCGCCAGCACCTTGTTCAGAAAACTGGGCATCGAACGTAGCCCGCTCAAGGAACTGCGCCTGGCTGGCGGGACAGTGAATTATCCCGCCAGCCATTTACCGGCGAGGGCCACGGCAGCGAACCCCAACATCATCATGCTGGTCGGCGAGTCCTTCCGTTGGGACCTCCTGACACCGGAGATCACTCCGAATCTGTGGCGATTTTCCCGCCAGGCGATGCGCTTCGAGCACCATTACAGTGGCGGCAACCGGACCCGCATGGGGTTGTTCTCGATGTTTTACGGCATTTACGCGCCCTACTGGTTCAGCTTCGAAAAACAGCGCGTCGCCCCGGCCCTGATGAACTTCCTGCGCGAACACGACTACCAGCTGGCCGTGCATACCAGCCAGAGCTTCGACTATCCGGAATTGCGCCAGACAGTCTTCGCCGGGGTAGCAGAAAAATTCCTGCAGGAGTTGCAGACCGGCGAGCCCTGGCGGCGGGACGAGCAGAACATCAGTGACCTGATCGACAAGCTCGATCAGCGTGACCCGGGAAAGCCCTTCTACGGCTTCATGTTCTTCGAGTCGACGCACGCGCCCTACAGCTTTCCGGAAGGCAGTGCCTTACGTCCCGATTACCTCAGAGAGATGAATTACATCAAGCTCAATCTGCACGAGAACATTGGTGGCATTCATGCCCGCTACGTCAATGCGGCACACCACATCGACCAGCAGGTTGGCCGACTCCTCGACCACCTTTCGGCAGAGAAACTGCTCGACCGGACGGTGGTGCTGTTCACCGGTGACCACGGCGAGGAATTCATGGAAAAGGGCCGCTGGGGCCATGGTCATGGCAACACTTTCCCCGAGGAGCAACTGCGCGTTCCGCTGGTCCTCTGGCTGCCGGGGAAAGCGGCACAGGTCGTCAGCCATCGGACCTCGCACCTGCAGATTGCGCCCACCCTCCTCGACTATCTGGGCGTTAGCGTCCCCTCGCGCAGCTACAGCTCGGCTGACCCCCTGCTGCAACCCATGGCCAGTTTCGTGGTCGGCGAGTACGACCACATGGGAATCCTCGATGGCAAACACAAGATCACCTTCCCCTATACCGGCAGCGCCTACTTTCACTACAGCGTTTTCGACGCCAACGATCATCCGCTGGCCCGCGAGGACGCCTTGCGCGTTCTCGCTGAGCAGCAGGAGCTGATCGACTCGGTAGTCAGCGAAAGTCGGCGTTTCGTGCAGTGAAGAGAGCTTGTCGGCGAGGGGGCGGCGGCGCTGCGCGACCGCTCAGCGGCCTTCCCACACCGGCTGACTGAATCGCCGCCGCAGTTCGTCGGGGATCGGCACGATCTGTAGCCGCAGGTACTGGTCGGCAATCCGCTGGTAGGTGCCATCGGCCTGCACCGCCGCGAATGCTTGTGCCCACTTCTGCGCCTCGGCGTCGGGCAGGTCTTTCGAGGCGGCAAGATAGATCTCGCTGCTGCGCACGATCTCGCCGAAGTCGAGCGCCTCGAGATTGCCGCCGATCTCGCGCATGGCATGAATCACCATCAGCCGCGGGGCCAGCCAGGCATCGATCCGACGCTGCTGCATCAGGCGCGCATTCAGCCACTCCTCGGGCTGTGGCCGGATGCGCGTGAAGCCGCGCTCGCGCAGCAGTGCTTCGGCGCCGGAACGAGCAAGGACCCCGAGCGGGCGGTCCCTGACCTGCTCGAGGCGGGCGACGTCGATCCCCTGACCACCGACGAGAATCAGATCGTCGCTGACGATCTTCGCCAGCCAGCGGTATTGATTCTCCCGCTCGGGCGTCCGGGTCAAGGCCAGAATGCCGATGTTCGGCTGCGTCTGGGCGATCCGCTGTGCTTCGCCCCAGGGCATGAACTCGATCAGGCCGCTGTGACCGACGCGCTTCGCCATTTCGGTCACGACTTCGTAGACCAGGCCCTGGTTGACCCCTGGTGTTTCGGCAACGCTCGCCGGCGGCACCTGGAAGGTGTAGGGGGGCAGCTCGGCGGCGAGCAGACGCAATTCCTTTGCACTCGCCTGCGCGTGCCCCACATGCGGCAGGAGGGCGAGCGCGGCGGCGAAGAAGAGAATTAGAGTGTCCCTCCGGCAAAACTGCAAAACACCCTGAACAAGGCCGCCGGAAGCCTCCCGCGATCAAATATTTGCACTTTCAGCTGACGTTCCACGCTCAAATCGGGTATGGTGCGGCACATGCACACGCCCCCGAGGGACCGACACCGGCAGATTTCCGAAGACGCTCTCGTCTTCATCTGCCCGTCGATCGCCGATCATCCGGCGTCGAGTCGCAAGACCGGGTCGAAGCCGGGGTGTGAAGGAGGGAACCTGGGCTATTCTCGGGTCAAGGATTGTCGCCCGCGGCGATCAGCACTCGCATGAAGAAGCCGCCCGAACAGGTGGATGTCACGCCAGCGCAGATCGACGAACTGCTGGCCCTCGCGAAACCGGTGTTTCCGGCCCCACAGTACGCCCGGCTCAGCCAGATCCTCTCGACCTTTGTCTTCGTCATGCAGGCCCTGCAGAACACAAAGCTCTCGCTGGCGCGTTTTCGACAGATGGTGTTCGGCGCCCCGACCGAGAGCAAACGCAACCTGCTGAAGCCGCTCCCCCAGACGGACGAAATACCCGCCGCTGCGGATGCGGCCTCGCCCGGAGAGACCGCGCCAGCCGAAGCGACCCCCCTGCCGCCCCCGAAGCCAGGCCACGGCCGCAACAGCGCCGCGAAGTATGTCGATTCGCAGGTCATCGAAGTGAAGCTTCCGGGTCTGAAGGCCGGCGATCCCTGCCCGAACTGCGACCAGGCCAAGGTCTATGCCTCGCCTCCCCGCATCGTCGTCAAAGTGGTCGGCCAGCCCCCGATTGACGCCACGATCTACCGCCTGGAAACCCTGCGCTGCCGGATGTGCGAGACCACCTACGTGGCGCCGCTGCCCGAAAGCGTCTGCGCGTCGAAATATGACCCCAGCTGTGCGAGCCTGCTCGCCCAGTTGCGCTACGGCAGCGGGATGCCGTTCCATCGCATCGAAGTGCTGCAGGCGAGCCTCAACGTGCCGCTGCCGGATTCGACGCAGTGGGACATCCTCTCCCAGGCGGTACCGGCGCCGCGTGCCGTCTTCGACGAGCTGATTCGCGAGGCCGGACAGGCCGATCTGCTGCACTGCGACGACACGCCGATGAAGATCCTGTCGCTGATCGCCGAGAGGAAGCAGATCGAAGCCGCCAGCCTGGAAGCGAAGCGCAAGGCGATCAATACTTCCAGCATCGTCGCCGTGCTCGATGAGGGCAAGCACGTAGCGCTGTATTTCACCGGTCACCCCCACGCCGGGCAGAACCTCTCGGCGGTCCTCGCGAAGCGGGAGCCGGGGCTGGCGATACCGATGCAGATGAGCGATGCGCTCGCGAGCAACTTCGTCGGCGAGTTCGCGACGATCATCGGCAAATGCATCGCTCATGGCCGCCGCCGTTTTGTCGATCTGGTGCCGCATTTCCCCGAGCACTGCCGCTATGTGATCGAGACCCTGGCCCAGGTCTATGCCCACGAGGCGCATTGCCAGGCGAAAGCGATGTCGCCCGACGAGCGCCTGCTCTACCACCAGGAACACAGCGGCCCGCCGATGCAGGCCATGCGTGACTGGATCGGGGATCAGTTCGCGAAGTCGCTCGTCGAGCCGCACAGCAGTCTGGGCAAGGCCCTGACCTACCTGAGCAAGCACTGGGACGGCATGACGCTCTTTCTACGCCAGGCCGGCGCCCCCCTGGACAACAACCTCGCCGAAAGGGCACTCAAGCGGGCGATCATGCATCGCAAGAATTCGATGTTCTACAAGACCCCGAAGGGGGCCGAGGTGGGGGACGTCTACATGAGCCTGATCCATACGTGCGAGCTCTGTCGGGTCAATCCGTTCGCCTATCTGCAGGCCTTGCACAAAAACGTCAGCCAGGTGCTGGCCCAGGCGGCGCAGTGGCTGCCCTGGAATTACCACAAGCAACTTGCCGCCACCTGAGCCGCCGGCCCAGACCCTACGCCGCGAGGCGGCGCCAGGCCGGCGCCGCGCGGGTCCGCGCGGGGTCGCCGGCCATCAGCAGCACCTGCAGCTCGCAAGCCTGAAGCGGCTGGAGCGGTGCCGTGCCGTCGGGCCAGAAGGCAAACCGTCCGCTTGACAGACGCTTCTGGCAAAGCCAGAAACCCTGGCCGTCGTAGACGAGGATCTTGATCGCTGTCCGTGCGCGGTTGCGAAAGATGAACAGCCCGCCGCTGAACGGATCGGCCGCCAGGCGCTGCCGGCAGATGCCGGCCAGCCCATCGATGCCGGCCCGAAAATCGATCGGTTCGACCGCGACCAGGAGACGCATGTGCGGCGTGATCTGGATCATGCGGCGCACCAGAAGGCGCTGCACAGGCCGGCGAGACCGGCCAGGCCCGGGCCATTGAGTTCCACCCGCATCTTTGCGCCGCGCGGGTTCTCGAGTTCTATCGTGCACTCGCAGAGGCGCTGAGCGACGGGCTCCCGGGCAGGCGACACCGTCAACTCGACGAACCGGGTTTCATTTCCCGTGGTACCCAGCGCCCCCCCGGCCTGCTCCTGCTGGCGCCGCTTCAAATTCTTGTAGTCAAGATGCAGTGCCCGCGAGACCCGGTACACACCGTGCTTCCCTGCGAGCCCAATCGCCGCCGACCACAACGCCTGAGGGATGCGATCGCCACACCCGCGGCCTTCTCGCCAGAGCCTGAATCGCTCCTCTACCTGTTCAAGGCTCTCGCCGTCCCCTGCTGCCGCCACCTTCGCCAGGTCGTCCATCTGCTGCTGCTCCTCATCGGGTTGAATTCGCAGCCAACCTTACCAAGGACGTTCAGCGATTTCATGCCATCTTGCCGGAAGGACACGAAAGTGCCGAACATGCCGTTGAGGGCGATCACCACCATCATCGACAAGAGCGGGAAAGCGACCGCCACCATGAAGATGTCGAAGTAGGACTGCCGGTGGGTCAGCCCGCAGATGGCGAGCAGCGTGATCACCGCGCCGTTGTGCGGCAAAGCGTCGAGGCCGCCGGAAGCGAGTGCGGCGACGCGGTGCAGGATCTGCGGGCTGAGGCCGGCCGCCTGCGCCAGTTCCAGGTATTGCTGCCCGACCGCCTGCAGGGCGATGCTCATGCCGCCCGAGGCCGAGCCGGTGATGCCGGCGAGAACGTTCACGATGATCGCGAGCCCGACGACCGGATTGTCGGTCAGCGCCATCAGCCAGTCGCGGATGATCGCAAAAGCTGCCAGACTGGCGATCACCCCTCCGTAGGCGACCTCCGAACCGACATTGAGAATCGGCAGCATCGATCCGAGGGCGCCGTCGGTCAATGATTGACGCACATTCTGGAAGCGCCTCCAGGTCAGGCCGATGAGCACGACACAGGCACAGAGCATGGCGACGATGATCGCCCAGGTGCCGCCGACCGCGGCGGCGGTCGTCTTGCCGTACTTCGCTGCCGCGAGGTACGAGGTGTCGAGATTGCCAATGATGTACTTGCTGAAGATGAAGTTGATCACCAGCACCAGGATGACCGGAGTGATCGCGACGGCAAACGAGGGCAGTTCGCCGAGCGGCGCCGCCGCTGCGGCTGTCGTCGTCGGTAGATCGCTGCCATAGCCTTCGCCGGCAAGGCGCGCGCGCCGGGCGCGCATCATCAGCCACAGGCTGCCGCAGGCGAACATGATGACCCCGGCAATGATCCCGAGGCCCGGCGCGGCGAAGGCGTCGGTGTGGAAGAAGGGCATCGGGATGGCGTTCTGGATTGCCGGCGAACCCGGCAGCGCCGACATCGTGAAGGTGAACGAGCCGAGCGCGATGGTCGCCGGGATCAGCCGTTTCGGCAGGTTGCCCTCGCGAAACATCTGGATGGCGACCGGGAAGACGGCGAAGGCGACGACGAAGAGCGACACGCCACCATAGGTGAGGACGCCGCAGGCCAGGATGATGGCGATGATGGCGCGCTCCTTGCCGGTCCACTCGACGATCCGGTGAGCGATCGTCCGCGCACAGCCGGAGTCGTCCATCAGCTTGCCGAAAACGGCACCAAGCAGGAAAAGCGGGAAAAACTTGATCAGGTAGTTGCCGAGCGCCGGCATGAAAACCTGCGTGTAGGTGGCGAGAATCGGCGCGTCGAAATCACCGAGCAGCAGGCCGACCAGAGCGCACAGCGGCGCGATCAGGATGACGTTCCAGCCGCGATAGGCAAGAAAGATCAGCAGCAGAAGTGATACCAGGATTCCGAGAATACCCAACATGGCCAGCCCCCCGAAAAAGATGAAAACGACCTCCTTCGCCCCGGGAACCAGTATGTCGGTTGTTTTCACGCAAAGTCAATTTAAATCACGCTTCCGGCGCGCCCGAAGCGGCTCTTTCGTCAATCAGGATGCGCGGGATACTTGCCCGCATATTGGTGTCTCTGCGACATGATGGACGGTCAGGAGACGGCGATGCCGGCAATCAAGTATCGGGTCAGCCTCGGCGCGACCGAGGTCGAACGGTTGAAATCCTTGCTGCACAAGGGAAAAAGCGCCGCCAGAAAGCAGACGCGGGCGCGCATCCTGCTCAAGGCGGCAGCCGGATGTCAGGACAGCCAGATCACCGAGGCGCTGGGCGTCTCTGCCAGCATGGTCGCGCGGGTCCGCCAGCGCTGCGTCGAGGAAGGAGTCGACGCAGCGCTCGCCGATCGACCCCGGCCGGGAGCTGCACCCAAGCTGAGCGAAAGCCAGTGCGCGCAGGTGATCGCGCTGAGTTCGACGCCGGCGCCCGCAGGGCATGACCACTGGACGCTGCGGCTGCTGGCCGAGCAGGTGGTCCGACTGGGGTTTTCGGCGTCGTTCAGCCATGAAGCCGTCCGCCAGCTGCTGAAAAAACACCTCGGCAGCGCCGCCCCCAGTGGCCGGGTCGAGGCTCCGGGAGGGCACCGGCTTGCTCGCCCCGGTCGCCGACGCAGCTTGACACGCTGATGACCAGGCGACGAGGCTACGGTCGGCGTTGACGCAAACGATGGAAGCCAATAATGCAAGATATACCGACCAATGTTGCTATAGTTCAACGCGTATGCATCCAAGGGAGATAACCATGCGCAAGATTAGTGACCTGGCCTACGCTTTTCTCATTCTTTTCCTTGCCCTCTCGGCCGCGGGCTCAGTGACGGCCCAGCAGATCACCGGCACGCTCGGCACGCCGAGCGCCACCACCACCCTCAGCGGCAAGCAGCTGCCAGCGCCCGAACCGGCCTTCGGCGGCGTCATCAAGAACGACGCGCTGCAGTCGAAGCCATGGTGGGCGCCACGCATCGTGCCGCCCAGGAGCGCGCCCAACGTGCTGCTGATCATCACCGACGACGCCGGCTTCGGCGTTCCCAGCACCTTTGGCGGTGTCATTCCGACGCCGACCATGGACCGTATCGCCAACGAAGGCCTGCGCTACAACCGCATGTTCTCCACTGCGCTGTGCTCGCCGACGCGCGCTGCCCTGATTACCGGGCGCAACCACCACTCCGTCGGTTTCGGCGTCATTTCCGAGCAGTCCACGGGTTTCCCCGGCTACAACAGCATCATCGGCCTGGACAATGCCACCATCGGCCGCATCCTGCTCGACAACGGTTACAACACCTCGTGGTTCGGCAAGGATCACAACACGCCCGCCTTTCAGGCGAGCCAGTCCGGCCCGTTCAACCAGTGGCCCACCGGCATGGGTTTCGAGTACTTTTACGGCTTCGTCGGCGGCGACGCCAACCAGTGGCAGCCCAACCTGTTCCGCAACACCACCCCGATCTACCCGTTTCAGGGCAAGCCACCCGGCACCTGGAACCTGATCACTGCGATGGCCGACGAGGCCATCGACTGGGCGACGCGGATGCACCAGACCGACCCGAGCAAGCCGATCTTCATCAAGTACGCGCCGGGCGCCACGCACGCGCCTCATCACCCGACCCAGGAATGGGTGGACAAGATCAGTGCCATGCACCTCTTCGACGACGGTTACGAAAAACTGCGCGAGCGCATCTTCGAGAATCAGAAGAAACTCGGCGTGATCCCCCAGGACTCGAAGCTCACGCCGTGGCCAAACGACGTGCTGACACCCTGGGACAAGCTCACTCCCGAAGCGAAAAAGCTCTACATTCGCCAGGTCGAAATATTTGCGGCCTACGCCGCCTACAACGACCACGAGATCGGACGCGTGGTCCAGGCCTTCCAGGACCTGGGCAAGCTCGACAACACGCTCGTCATCTACATCAACGGCGACAACGGCACCAGCGCCGAAGGCGGGCCGCTGGGCACGCCCAATGAAGTGGCGTTTTTCAACGGCGTCAGCGTACCGGTGGACGTGCAGATGAAGTGGTACGACGTCTGGGGCACCGAGCAGACCTACAACCACATGTCGGCCGGCTGGTCGTGGGCCTTCGACACCCCCTTCGACTGGTTCAAGCAGAACGCCTCGCGGCTCGGTGGCGTCAACCAGAACATGGTGGTGTCATGGCCAGCGCGGATCAGGGACAAGGGCACGCTGCGCGAGCAGTTCATCCATGTCATCGACGTCGTGCCGACCATCCTCGAGGCGGCCGGCATCCAGGCGCCGGACATGGTGGACGGCATCAAGCAGAAGCCGATCGAGGGCACCAGCTTCCTCTATACCTTCGACCAGAAGAATGCCAGGGTGGCGTCAAAGCACCAGACGCAGTACTTCGAGATGATGGGCCAGTGGGCCTTGTACCACGACGGCTGGCTGCTCAGCACCAAGGTCGACCGCGCCCCGTGGGAGGCTTTCGGTGCGGCCAACGCCGACCCGCTGAACAACCAGGTGTTCCAGCTCTACAACCTCAACAAGGACTTCACCCAATCCGACGACCTTGCAGCCAGATACCCGCAGAAGGTCAGGGAGATGCGCGCGCAGTTCCTTGCCGAGGCCAGGAAGTACCAGCTTCTTCCGCTCGATGCCTCGGTGGCGGCGCGGGTCATCGCACCGCGCCCGGACATCACCGCCGGGCGCACCGAGTTCGTCTACACCCGCCCGATGGTCGGCCTGCCACAGGGCGACTCGCCGCTGCTGCTCAACACGTCGTACACCATCACCGCCGACATCGAGGTCCCGCCTGGCGGCGCCGAAGGCATGATGCTGACCTCGGGCGGTCGCTTCGCGGGCTACGGGTTCTACCTGCTCAAGGGCAAACCGGTGTTCCTGTGGAACCTGCTCAACCTCGAGCGCCTGAAGTGGGAAGGTCCGGACGCGCTCACCCCCGGCAAGCACACGGTCGAATTCGACTTCAAGTACGAAGGCCTGGGTGTCGGCACGCTCGTGTACAACAGCTTCAGCGGTCTCGGCCGGCCCGGCACCGGTACCCTGAAGGTGGACGGCAAGGTGGTCGCGACCAGGCGCATGGAGAAGACCCTGCCGATCATCCTGCAGTGGGACGAGAGCTTCGACGTCGGCTCAGACACACTGACCGGGGTGAACGACGCGGACTACAGACCGCCGTTCCCACTGACCGCGAAAATGAACAAGCTGACGATCAAGGTGGACCGGCCGCAGTTGTCACCCGCAGACATCAGGAAACTGCAAGCTGCCACGGCTGAGGCGCAGGACGGCAAGCCGCCGACGGACGCACAGCCCGCGAAGCACTGACCGCCAACGCCGTATCCGCCCGCGATTGTGTTTGAAATATGAAAGGACTCATCATGACCAGCCGTCGCAATTTCCTCGGGGCCGCTGCCCTCATCGCATCGGCAGCACCCCTCCAGACCGCATTGGCGCAGACCACCAGGGAACTCGCCAAGGAGGCAGATTTCCTGTTCGTGCAGAACGCGAATTCGATGACCTTCGACAAGACCCATGGCAAGCTGACGCTGAAAGGCATCAGCCCGGTCACGATCTTCTTCACCGACCGGCCCGAGCGTATCGCGGGCAACATGCCGACGCGCGTGTTCGTGCCGTTCTGGAGCGAGGGCAAGGATAGCTTCTCGAAAGACGCTCCCAACGCAAACCTGTCGATCCTGGAGCAGGACCGGGTGGTCGCCGATATCGTGATCACGTTGTATAACCCGGTGCTGAAGGGTGAGGAACTCGCCTATGACGTGAAGATCCTGGAGGGCGACATGCCCGCGAAGGGCGGACCGGTGTCGCTCTTCATCGATATCATCGGCATGCCGATGACACCGCTCTCGTACGCCGGTGCCGCGCGGCGGACGGCGTACCGGCGCGCAGTCTACTGGCGGCGCTAGCGCGGCGCGCGGTTCGCCGACGCCTGCCCACTGAATCGAGCTCTACGGTGGGTGAGTCAGGCGCCGTAATCATCACCGAGCGAGCCGCAAAATCTCGCCAGCGAAGCCCTCAGTCCTCCAACTCGATCTCCGTCGCGACATGACGGCCGCCACGATACTCGAAATCAACCTCGACTCTCTGGCCGACCCGCAGATCCTCGAAGCGATTCAGGCCATCGTCGTAGTCCGTGTCGGTAGTTGTGTAAAAGGTAATGCCCTGGACCGTAATGGTGCGATCTGCGGCATTGACCTGATCGACCACGCCCTCAATATCGTCAGCATGCGCAAGACCGCCCCAGGTCACGATCATCAATCCGGCTAAAAGCTTTCTGACGTTCATCATCATGATGCACTCCTCGCCAAGATTAAAACAGGCGGCCAACATCGGGGGCCTCGTCAAGGCGGTCGTGCACCGCGCATTCAGTAGGAGGCTATTTGCCGGAAGCCGGTCGGCGGGCCGATTTCGGCGGCGTTGCCCTCGTTGCAGAGAACGCGATCGACGCGCGCCATCGAGGGCCCACGCTGCGCCCAGAGCAGCAGCACGTCGATCGCCTCCTCGGAACCGCTGACCAGCGCTTCGACGCTGCCGTCGCGGCGGTTGCGCACCCAGCCGGAAAGACCGAGCCGTTCGGCTTCGGCGCATAGCGACCAGCGGTAGCCGACACCCTGGACGCGGCCGCTGATGCGCAGCTGGCGACAGATGGCCTGACTCATTCTCGGCTCCGAAGGTGTAAAAATGCGGTGAACGCGGCAAAGCGGGAAGGCACCATGGCCGCCAATCGCTGGCATAATCGTCGCCTATGAAAAGAAGAAATGCAAGGGGGGCAGTCTCGCCGCTCGACAGCGGCCCATGCTGAAGGCACTGTTGCTGCTGCCGCTGCTCGGCGCCGGTCTGCTGGCGCTGTTGCCCAGCCGCAGCGTCGATCTCATGCGCCGGCTGGCGAGCCTGATCGCGGCGGCGACCCTGCTCGGTGCCGGTCTGCTGCTCGCCGACTTCGACCCGGCCAGTGCCGACATCCAGTTTTTCGAGACGAGACCGTGGAATCTCCGCGTCGGCTCGCATTTCGCGCTCGGCGTCGACGGCATCTCGCTGCCGATGGTGCTCCTGGCAACCCTCCTCTGCTTTGTCGTGATCGTCTCGTCGACCGCCATCCGCAGCGGCGCCCGGCTGTACTTCTCGCTCCTGCTGATTCTCGAATCCTCGCTGCTGATCGTCTTCACGGCGCGCGACTGGTCGCTGTTCTACGTCTGCTGGGAGTTGACGCTGATTCCCCTGTTTTTCCTCATCGACCGCATGGGAGGAGCCAACCGCCATCGGGCGGCACTCAATTTCGTGCTGTACACGCTGGGCGGCTCGGTGTTCATGCTGATCGCGCTGCTGCTGCTCTACGATGTCGCCCCTGGCCACAGCTTCGCGATGGCCGACATGGCCGCCGGCGGCGCGCAGCTGCAGCAACCGACGCAGGTGCTGATCTTTCTCGGTCTGCTGATCGGCTTCGGCGTCAAGATGCCGATCGTCCCCCTGCACGGCTGGCTGCCGCTGGCGCACGTCGAAGCGCCGAGTCCGATTTCCATCCTGCTCTCCGGAATCCTCCTCAAGATGGGCGCTTACGGTCTGATTCGCGCCGTCGAGACCTTGCCGGCCGCGGCGCGCTTCTTGCAGGACTGGCTCGCGCTGCTGGCCCTGATCAGCCTCGTCTACGGCGCCGTGCTCGCCTGGCGGCAGACCGACCTGAAAGCGATGATCGCCTATTCCTCGATCTCGCACATGGGCGTCGTCCTGCTCGGCATCGCTTCGCTCAACCCGGTCGGGATGAGCGGCGCGCTGACCCAGATGGTCGCGCACGGGCTCACTGCCGGCCTGCTCTTCCTGCTCGTCGGCCTGCTTTACGAACGAACGCATACGCGGGATCTCGCCGCCTACGGGTCACTCAACCGGATCGCGCCGCGCTTCGCGGTCTTTCTCGTTTTTGCCCTGCTGGCATCGGTCGGCCTCCCCGGCAGCGCCGGTTTCATTGCCGAACTGCAGGTCCTGATCGGCGCCTATGGTCGCTGGGGCGGCTGGCTGGCGCTGATGTCGATCGCCGTCGTGATCGCCGCCGCTTACGCCCTGCGCGTCATCCGCCGTCTGTCGACCGGACCCGAACGACCTTTCGGCGCCGTCCCGGCCGGCCACGTCCACTTTGCCGACCTGCAGCGCAGCGAACGTCTGGCAGCCTGGCTGCTGAGCGCGGGCATCGTCGGTATCGGTCTCTATCCGGCACCGCTGCTCGGCCTGATGGCCTCGTCGCTGGCGAGGCTTGCCCGCCCGTTCGGGATCTGAATGACTGCGCCCGCATCTTTTGCACACGAGTCCGCCACAGCGCCGCCGCTGGCCGACGTCGCGCGCCTGCAAAGCTGCCTGCAGCACATCGCCCATCTGCTGCCGGCACAGGCGCCCCTGCGCGATTTCGTCCATCACAATACCCTGCACGCCTTGCAGCACCTGCCCTTCGTCGACGCCTTGAGCGAAGCCGAGCGACTGACCGGCGCCCGTCCCTGGCTCGACGAAGCCCGCTGCCGGGAACTGTTCCGGGTCGGGCGCGTGGACACGAGCGACCTCGCCGCCGCCCTGCAACAGTTGCCCGCCTGCCGCAGCGAATCACTCCTGATCAGCGGCGCGGGGCGACCCATCCGCCGCGGTGACGTGCTGCTGGCGACCCTCTGCTCCCCGCCGACCGCCATCCCGCTTTGCCGTCTGCGCTGGCTGTTGCTGGACCAGGCCGCCACCGAGCGCCTGCAGGCCGACCTCGATCCGGTCGTCCGCAAAAAGCTGCTCACTGCCACCGCGGCCGGGGTCGACGAGCGCTCGGCGGTCGCCGAGCTCTGGGCGGCGGCTTGCGAACTGCGCGCAGCCGCCACCGAAGCGGGGAGCCAAGCGGTGACGCCAACAACCGAAGCGCGCGCCGATCCGGCAAGCGAGGCCACCGCGCTCTGGCAGGAGCTCGTCGGCCGGCTCGGCACGCAATGGACGCCGGGCCAGCTACTCGCCCAGCTGACCGGCGAAGACTTTCGGCCAGCGCTGCAGGCGACGCTGATCCGCCACCTCGCCGCGCACCTCGACCAGGGTCTCGCGGCCTGGCACAACCCGGCGCGAGCGGCAGGGTTCTACGCCGCCTGGCGGGAAAGCGCCGGACGGGACTGGGCGTGGGAGGTCGACGAGTTCGCCGGCGTGCGCCACGAGATCGACCGGCTGCCCGCGGATCCCCTGCAGGCGATCCTCGGCGAACTCCATCGGCTCGGTCTCGACGAGGCGCGCGGCGACGCCTGCCTGCAGCGGCTGGCGCTCGAATTGCCGGGCTGGGCCGGGATGTTTGCCTGGCGCGAGTCGCACCCGCAAAGCGGCGAGGCGCCGGTCAGCCTGGCGGATTTTCTCGCCGTTCGCGTCGTTCTCGAACGTCTCTATGGCGAACAGCTGGTCCGCCGGATCTGGGGCCTGCCGCTCGGCGCATTTGGCGCATTTGGCGCACTCGGCGAGCATCTGGTCGCACGGCCGCCGGAGCTACAGCTGCGGCACGCTTTTGCCAGCCGGGCGCTGCCCGAGGAAATCCTCGACCGCCTGCGCCCGCTCCTCACCTCGCCGGGCGACGGGCAGAGCCTCTGGCAGGATCTGGCCGCCGACCTCGCCGCCGCCGAGCACAGCGAAGCGACCGCGGAAGAGGAAACTGCGCTCGTCGCCTGGCCGCTCTTCGTCCTTGCCCAGCGGCTCGGTCTCGGTGCGCAGGAGTTGCGGGCGCTGACGGCGAAAGGCGCCGACGCGCTGCTCGCCTGTGCCGCTTCGCTGACCCCCGCAATGCGCGGCGAGATCTGGCTGCTCGCCTATGAACGCCACTACCGGCAGCAGATCCTGGCCGCGCTCGCCGCCAACCACGGTCGCATGCCGACGCTCGCAGGCAAGGCCGAAGCGCAGCTCGTCTTCTGCATGGATGACCGCGAGGAAGGCACCCGACGCCACCTCGAAGAAGTGAATCCGGCCTGCGAAACCTTCGGCGCGGCCGGTTTCTTCGGCCTGCCGATGCGCTGGCAGGGTCTCGATGACGAGGCCGCGAGCGCGCTCTGCCCGATCGTCGTCCGCCCGGTGAATGCCGTTCGTGAAGTCGTTCCAGCGGGCAGCGAAGCCGCACAGCGGCGACACCAACACCGGCGCGACTGGCGACTGAAATGGCAGGAGCGCCTGCACCAGGGCAGCCGGCGGGGTTGCCTGCAGGCAACGCTGGTGATCGTCGCCGCGGCACCGGTGGCACTGCTCGCACTGCTCGCACGAACGCTGGCGCCAGGTCGCCTGGGGAAACGGCTCGGCCGCTGGCGCGAGGCTTTCGAGCGGCCCGTGCCAGGCGCCCTGCAGCTCGTCGCCGAGGCCAGCGAAGCCCGCCGCGAGGCGAGCCCCGAGGCACCGCGCGAGGGCTTCAGCGACGACGAGCAGTTGCTGCGGGTCGGCGGCTTCCTGCGCAGCATCGGGCTCACCACGCACTTCGCGCCGCTGGTCGCGATCGTCGGCCACGGCTCCGACAGCCGCAACAACCCGCATCTCGCGGCCTACGATTGCGGCGCCTGTTCGGGTCGCCACGGCGGGCCGAACGCGCGGGTTCTCGCGGCGCTCGCCAACCGGCCGGCCCTGCGCCGGCAACTCGCGGCGCAGGGCATCATGATCCCCGAGAGCACCTGCTTCATCGGCGCCGAGCACAACACCTGCGACGAGAGCTTCGTCTGGTACGACACCGAGGCCCTGCCGGCCAGTCATCGCGCCGCTTTTGCCGGGCTGTGCAGCGATTGCCAAGAGGCAGCGCGCCGGCATGCCATCGAGCGCTGTCGCCGCTTCGCTTCCGCCCCGCGCCAGCCGTCGCCCGCGCAGGCGCGCGCGCATCTCGCCAATCGCCGCCACGACCTGGGCCAGGTGCGCCCCGAACTCGGGCACGCCACCGTCGCCGCCGCTTTCATCGGCCGCCGAACGATGAGCCGGGGCGCCTTCTTCGACCGCCGCGTCTTCCTGATTTCGTACGATCCGCTGCCCGATGGCGATGGCTGCGTGCTCGAAGCGACGCTGCTCGCGGCCACCCCGGTCGGCGCCGGAATCAACCTCGAATACTATTTTTCGACCGTGAACAACGAAGGCTACGGCTGCGGCAGCAAGGTGACGCACAACCTCGCCGGCCTCTTCGGCGTCATGCAGGGCGCCGCCTCCGACCTGCGCACCGGCCTGCCGCAACAGATGGTCGAAGTGCATGAGCCGATGCGCCTGCTGGTGATCGTCGAACAGAAGCAGCAGGTGATCGGTGCGATCTACCAGCGGCAGCCGGCGCTGCAGGAACTGGTCGGCAACGGCTGGGTCATCCTCGCCGCCTGCCATCCCGAGACCGGCGCCATTGACCTCTTCAGACCGGCGACCGGCTGGCAGCCCTGGCGCGCAGAGGCCGCTGGCAGCGATGATCAGCCGCCCACTTCGCTGCCCGAGGTCGAACATTCGGCCGACTGGTTTGCCAGGCACCGCGACCCCTTGCCGCCGGCGCTGCTGCGCCGCCCGCTGGGGGGACGATGAACGGCGCCCTGCTGGCGGCGACCGGCCATCTCGTCTGGCTGCTGCCGCTGCTGCCGCTGCTTGCCGCCGGGCTGATCGCCGCCCGTCTGCTGCGCCGCCGCGACAACGGTGAGGCCGACGAACCGATCACCGCCGGCATCGCGAGCGCCGCCGCGTTCGCCGCGCTGCTGCTGCTCTGCGTCCTCGATCTCGCGGCGCTCGCCGGCGCCCTGCCCGGCGAGGTCGATTGCGGCGAATGGCTCTCGATCGGCGCGGTGCCGGTTCGCCTGTCCTTCGTGCTCGACGCCTACAGCCTGCCGTCGGCGACGCTGGTCACCCTGATCACCTGGATGGCGCTGCGCTTTTCGGCCACCTATCTGCACCGGGAGAGCGGTTTTGCCCGCTTCTTCCTCGGCATGTGCCTGTTCCTCGCCGGCCTGCTGCTGATCGTCCTCGCCGGCAACGCGGTGCTCACCTTCGTCGGCTGGGAACTCGCCGGATTCAGCTCGTGGCTGCTCATCGGCTACGCCTGGGAACGGCCGCTGGCGACCGGCAACGCGCTCTTCGTCTTGCTCACCAACCGCATCGGCGACGCCGGTTTCATGCTCGGCATCGGGCTTGCGGTGTGGTCGGTCGGCACTCTCGAATGGCACGCGCTGCCGGCCGACGGCAGTCTCGGGACGGTCAGCGCGCGCCTGCTGGCGATCGGTTTCGTCCTTGCTGCGCTCACCAAGTCGGCGCAGCTGCCGTTTACGCCCTGGATCGCACGCGCGCTCGAAGGCCCGACACCGTCGTCGGCGGTCTTCTACGGATCGCTGCTGGTGCATGCCGGCGTCTATCTCCTCTGCCGCCTGCAGGGCCTGCTCGTGCAGGTGCCGGATCTGCTGATCCTGCTCGCCGTCGTCGGCCTGTCAACGGCGCTCTATGGCAGCCTGTGCGCGCTGCTGCAGAGCGACGTCAAGTCGGCGCTGATCTTCTCGACCGTGGCCCAGGTCGGTCTCATGGTCTTCACCTGCGGGCTCGGCCTGTTCTGGCTCGCCGCCTGCCATTCCGGTCTGCATGCCGCCTGGCGCGCCTATCAGTTCCTGCTCGCGCCCTCGTACATGCATCTCGTGCGGCGGCCGGCGCGACCGCTGCCGCGCTGGCTCGCCGGTCAGCGCTGGGGATACACCACCGCGCTGCAGCGCTTCTGGATCGAGCCCCTGGCGAACAGCCTCCTGGTGCGGCCGACGCTCGCCCTCGGTCGCGACGTGCGGGCGCTCGACGAGCGTTTCATCGACCCCCTGATCGGTGTCCCGCGCGACGATCGGGCGCTGCCGCAGGCCGCAGCCGACGACGCGCTGATCCGTGGCCATGGGCTTGCCGGCCGCGCCCTGCTGGCTTTTGCCGAGCGTCTGCAGCGCATCGAGAACCATCTGCTGCTGAGCGGCGACGGTGCGTTCGGCCGCTTCCTGCAGCGCACCGTGGACTACGCCGAAGCAATCGAGTCGCTGCTCGAACAACCGCGCTATCTGATGCTGATGGTGATGGCGACTTTCGTGGTGATCCTGTGAGCGAGGGCCGGTGAACGAACTGCTCTGGGCCACCCAGGCCGCTTACCCGCCGCTCGCGACGCTGCAATGGCTGCCGCTGGCCGGCGCCCTGCTGCTCCTGATCATGCGCGAGGCCGACCTCGCGCTGGTGCTCGGCCGTCTGTTCGCGGTCGGCGAGCTGGTGGTCGCGATCGACCTCTATGCGCGCATCGACGTGTCGACCCCGGTCATGCAGTTCGCCGAGCGCATCGACCTGCTGGGCTACCATGCCGCGGTCGACGGGATCAGCGTGCTGTTCATCCTGCTCACCGCGCTGCTCGGTCTCCTCCTCTCGTTCTACGGCATGGCGCGCCAGCAGATGTCGCCGGTGCAGCTTTTGAGCGTCCTGTTGATCATCGAGTCGTCGCAGATGACGATGCTGACGACCATGAACCTGCTCTGGTTCGCCGGCGCTTCGGCGGTGCAGCTCGCGCTGGTCGCTTACCTGCTCTGGCGCTGGGCGTCGGCGAGCGAGGAACACCTCGCGCTGTCGCGCTTCCTGCAGTATCAGGTTTTCGGCTGGTGCCTGTTCCTCGCCGGCACCCTCGTCCTCGTCTGGAGCCACGCCGACGTGCCGGGCGGCCACTGGAGCTTCGACCTCTTCCATCTGCTGGAGAGCTCACAGATCGGCAAGTACCAGTCGGCCGCTTTCTACCTGCTGTTCTACGGCCTTGCGATCCGCACCCCCTTGTTCCCGCTGCACGGCTGGCTGCCGAATTCCGCCGGCTACGGCCTGATCGCCGTCGGCCCGGTGCTGCTGCTCGGGGTCAAGGTCGGCATCTACGGCATGGCGCGCTTCCTGCTGCCGCTGACCGCCGAAGCGGTGATGATCTGGCAGCCGTATGTCGTCGCTTTCGCCATGGTCGGCGTCTTCTTCGCCGCGGTACTGGCCTTCCGCCAGGTCAACCTGCGCCGGCTGATGGCCTTTGCCGTCGTCAGCCATACCAGCCTGATCGTCATCGGCCTGTTCACGCTGCATCCGGCCGGTCTGCAGGGAGCGCTGCTGCTGGCGGTCAATTTCGGTCTGGCGATCACCCTGATGCTGCTGATGGTCGGTTACGTCTACCGCCGCACCGGCACCACCCGACTCGATCGGCTCGGCGGCCTGTTCGACCGCGTTCCCTTCATCGCCATTGCTTTCCTGGTCGGCGGCCTGGCGCTGCTCGGCATGCCCGGTACGCCCGGCTTCGACGCCGTGCACCTGGTGCTCGAAGCGTCCATCGAGACCTTTGGCGCGCTGCCGACGATCGCCACCGCGCTCGGCAACGTGGTCGCCGCCGGTTTCCTGCTCTGGGCTTTCCAGCGCGCCTTTCTCGCCCCGCGCCCGCGCGACCGGCAGCCCGGACGCATCGCGCGCACCGCCCGCCTGGAGTATCTGGTCGGCGGCGCGACCCTGCTCGTCCTGCTTGCCGCCGGTTTCTACCCGGAACCGTGGCTGCGGCTCACCGACAGCGCGACGCAGGCGCTCGCGGCTTATTTCGGACATGGCTGAAGTCGCCGCCTACCCCCTGCTGAGCACGCTGCTGGCGCTGCCGCTGCTCACCGCCCTCATCACCGCGCTGCTGCGCGAGGCGCCCTGGGCGGCGCGCATCGCGCTTGCCGGCAGCGCACTGACGCTAATCTGTTCGCTGCTGATCGTCGCAGTTTTCGACCGTGCCGACCCCGGCTTCCAGCTGCAGGATTCGGCGAACTGGCTGCCCGGGCTCGACATCCGCTACCGGGTCGGCGTCGATGGCCTCTCGCTGCTCTTTCTGCCGGCCACCGCGCTCCTCTTCTGCGGCGCCGTGGTCGCCGGCTGGCGAGTCCGGGCCAGCGCTGCGCCCCTGCCGCCGGGCCTCTACTTCGCCCTCCTCTGCCTGCTCGAAGCGGCGACGCTCGGCGTCTTCTGCGCCCTCGATACCCTCCTCTTCTTCTTCTGCTGGGAGTTCACGCTGCTCCCGCTGTATTTCCTCGTCAGCCTGTGGGGCCTTGGCGGCAGCCGTCAGAGCGCCGCCGTGCGTTACTTCCTATTCATGCTGGCGGGCGGCGTGCCGCTCCTCTTCGGGCTGCTCGCGCTCGCCTTCGGCCACGCCGGCGGTGGACCGCCGGTGTTCGACCTGCCGACCCTGCTGGCGACGCCGCTGCCCGCATCGACGCAGTACGTCGTCTTCCTGCTGCTGCTCGTCGGTTTTGGCGTCAAGCTGCCGCTGCTGCCGCTGCACACCTGGCTGCCGGCAATGGCCATGGGCGCGCCGGCCGCGGTGACGGCGCTGCTCGTCGGCCTCAAGCTCGGCGCTTACGGTATGATCCGCTTCGCCATCCCTCTCGCCCCCCTCGCTGCGCGCGACCTGCACTGGCTGCTCGCCGGTTTCGGCACCCTGGCGATCCTCTACGGCGGCGTCGCCGCCCTCGCGCAGAGCAACCTGCGCCGCGTCCTGGCGTATTCGAGCCTGGCGCACGTCGGCCTGGTCCTGCTCGGCCTCGCGACCTTCTCGGTCTCGGCCCTGCAGGGCGTCGTGCTGCAGCTGCTCAACTTCAGCCTCGCCGCCGGCGGTGGTTTCATGCTCCTTTCCTTCCTCCAGCGGCGCACCGGCACAACCGACATCCACCAGCTCGGCGGCCTGCTGCGCAGCATGCCGCGCCTCTCCGGCTTCTTCCTGCTCTTCGGCCTGGCCGGCATCGGCCTGCCGGGAACCAGCGGCTTCCCCGGCGAGCTGCTGATCATCGTCGCCGCCCTGCACAGCCATACCGGCGCCGGCCTCGCCGCACTCTTCGGCATGCTGCTCGCCGCCGCCGGTTTCCTCGTCCCTTTCCGCCACGCCTTTCTCGGCCCGCCGCGCCACCCCGATCTTCCCGCCGCCGCCGACCTGCTGCCGCGCGAACAGGCCTGGCTCCTGCTGCCGACCGCGCTGATCCTCGCCGTCGGCCTCCATCCCCGCCCGCTCCTCGAACTCGTCCGGCCGACCGCAGAGGCCTGGGTGGCGGCGCTGGCGGGATTGTAGGGAGTCGAACGGCGCCATCTCACGGCGCCTCATTTGGGTCGCTCGCCAGGGTCTGGAATTTCCGCCTCTTCCCGTCGTTCCGCTATTCCGGCTATTCCGTGTCCTTCCGGCAAGATTGCATGAAATCGCTGGACGTCCTTGGTAAGGTTGGCTGCGAATTCAACCTGAAGAGGAGCGGCAGATGGACAACCTGGAGAAGGTGGCGGCAGTAGGTTCTGGCGAGAGCCTGGCGGAGGTACGGGAGCGGTTCAAGGGCTGGCGTGAAACGCGGGGACGCGGGGAGCACATTCCTCGATCGTTGTGGGCGGCGGCGGTTGGCATCGCACGAGAACACGGCCTGCACGTCACCGCGCGGGAACTCCAGCTGAATTATGAAGGGTTGAAGCGGCGCCAGCAGGGGCAGGCCGGGGGGGCGCTCGGGACCAGGGGAAATGAAACCCGGTTCGTCGAATTGACGGTGTCGCCCGCCCAGGAGCCCGTCGCTCAGCGCCTCTGCGAGTGCACGATAGAACTCGAGAACCCACGCGGCGCCAAGATGCGGGTGGAACTCAATGGCCCGGGCCTGGCCGGTCTCGCCGGCCTGTGCAGCGCCTTCTGGTGCGCCGCATGATCCAGATCACGCCGCACATGCGTCTCCTGGTCGCGGTCGAACCGATCGATTTTCGGGCCGGCATCGATGGGCTGGCCGGCATCTGCCGGCAGCGCCTGGCGGCCGATCCGTTCAGCGGCGGGCTGTTCATCTTCCGCAACCGCGCACGGACAGCGATCAAGATTCTGGTCTACGATGGCCAGGGTTTCTGGCTCTGCCAGAAGCGTCTGTCGAGTGGCCGGTTTGCCTTCTGGCCCGATGGTACGGCGCCGCTCCAGCCGCTTCAGGCTTGCGAGCTGCAGGTGCTGCTGATGGCCGGCGACCCCACGCGGACCCGCGCGGCGCCGGCCTGGCGCCGCCTCGCGGCGTAGGGTCGCCAGCGCTCAGGTGATTTCAGGAAATTCCTCTACCCGCCAAGCCGAGGAAGCAGGCGGCCACAGGCGGATGCATCTACCCGCTTCTCCACGATTAGGCAGAATACCGGTACGAGGTTTGTTGGAAATCGCCTCAGGTGGCGGCAAGTTGCTGGTGGTAATTCCAGGGCAGCCACTGCGCCGCCTGGGCCAGCACCTGGCTGACGTTTTTGTGCAAGGCCTGCAGATAGGCGAACGGATTGACCCGACAGAGCTCGCACGTATGGATCAGGCTCATGTAGACGTCCCCCACCTCGGCCCCCTTCGGGGTCTTGTAGAACATCGAATTCTTGCGATGCATGATCGCCCGCTTGAGTGCCCTTTCGGCGAGGTTGTTGTCCAGGGGGGCGCCGGCCTGGCGTAGAAAGAGCGTCATGCCGTCCCAGTGCTTGATCAGATAGGTCAGGGCCTTGCCCAGACTGCTGTGCGGCTCGACGAGCGACTTCGCGAACTGATCCCCGATCCAGTCACGCATGGCCTGCATCGGCGGGCCGCTGTGTTCCTGGTGGTAGAGCAGGCGCTCGTCGGGCGACATCGCTTTCGCCTGGCAATGCGCCTCGTGGGCATAGACCTGGGCCAGGGTCTCGATCACATAGCGGCAGTGCTCGGGGAAATGCGGCACCAGATCGACAAAACGGCGGCGGCCATGAGCGATGCATTTGCCGATGATCGTCGCGAACTCGCCGACGAAGTTGCTCGCGAGCGCATCGCTCATCTGCATCGGGATTGCCAGCCCCGGCTCCCGCTTCGCGAGGACCGCCGAGAGGTTCTGCCCGGCGTGGGGGTGACCGGTGAAATACAGCGCCACGTGCTTGCCCTCATCGAGCACGGCGACGATGCTGGAAGTATTGATCGCCTTGCGCTTCGCTTCCAGGCTGGCGGCTTCGATCTGCTTCCTCTCGGCGATCAGCGACAGGATCTTCATCGGGGTGTCGTCGCAGTGCAGCAGATCAGCCTGTCCGGCCTCGCGAATCAGCTCGTCGAAGACGGCGCGCGGCGCCGGTACCGCCTGAGAGAGGATGTCCCACTGCGTCGAATCCGGTAGTGGCACGTTGAGGCTCGCCTGCAGCCCTTCGATGCGATGGAACGGCATCCCGCTGCCGTAGCGCAACTGGGCGAGCAGGCTCGCACAGCTGGGGTCATATTTCGACGCGCAGACGCCTTCGGGCAGCGGCGCCACGTAGGTCGTCTCGCACATCCGGCAGCGCAGGGTTTCCAGGCGGTAGATCGTGGCGTCAATCGGTGGCTGGCCGACCACTTTGACGACGATGCGGGGAGGCGAGGCATAGACCTTGGCCTGGTCGCAGTTCGGGCAGGGATCGCCGGCCTTCAGACCCGGAAGCTTCACTTCGATGACCTGCGAATCGACATACTTCGCCGCGCTATTGCGGCCGTGGCCTGGCTTCGGGGGACTCGCTTCGGCGGGCGCGGTCTCTCCGGCCGCGGTCTCTCCGGGCGCGGCCGCATCCGCAGCGGCGGGTATTTCGTCCGTCTGGGGGAGCGGCTTTAGGAGATGGCGTTTGCTCTCGGTCGGGGCGCCGAACACCATCTGTCGAAAACGCGCCAGCGAGAGCTTCGTGTTCTGCAGGGCCTGCATGACGAAGACAAAGGTCGAGAGGATCTGGCTGAGCCGGGCGTACTGCGGGGCCGGAAACACCGGTTTCGCGAGGGCCAGCAGTTCGTCGATCTGCGCTGGCGTGACATCGACCTGTTCAGGCGGTTTCTTCATGCGAGCGCTGATCGCCGCGGGCGACAGTCCTTGACCCACGGATAGCCCAGGTTCCACCCTTCACACCCCGGCTTCGACCCGGTCTTGCGACTCGACGCCGGATGATCGGCGATCGACGGGCGGATGAAGACGAGATCGTCTTCGGAAATCTGCCGGTGTCGGTCCCTCGGGGGCGTGTGCATGTGCCGCACCATACCCGATTTGAGCGTGGAACGTCAGCTGAAAGTGCAAATATTTGATCGCGGGAGGCTTCCGGCGGCCTTGTCCAGGGCGTTTTGCAGCTTTGCCGGAGGGACACAAATGAAACGATTCGTTCGGGTTATTGCCGCGGCGATGGTGCTGTTCGGCGCTGCGGGACTTGCGCAGGCCTTCGAGATCATTGCCCCGGACCAACCTGTCGCGGGGAAAAGTCAACTGGAATGGTCGCAGGAGTGGTGGCAATGGGCGCTCGGAGCTCCCGCATCGGATAATCCCTTGCTGGACCCGGACGGGTCACTCGCCCAGGTAGGCAACAACGGTCCGGTCTTCTTCGTGGCGGGTAGCATCTTCGGAGTTCCTACCGATCGGACGTTTACCGTGCCGGCGGGGCGGCCAATCTTTTTCCCCGTCATTAACAACCTCTGGATCGAGACTCCCCCTATAGTGTGTTTTCCTGACTTCCCATGCGCGCTGGACCAGATAACCCCATTCATTACCGACGCGACCGATCTCCACGCCACTCTGGACGGGCAGAACCTGCTCATCCCAGACGCACTCGGTTTTCGGCAGACCAGCAGTGAGTTCTTCCTCATCGCCCTGCCCGACGACAATCTCTTTGGCGCACCCGAGGACGCCTATCCCGCCGTCTCGGACGGTTACTGGGTCGCCGTGGAAGGTCTGTCACCCGGCCCGCACACCCTCATTTTCGGCGCCACCTCGGGGGATTTCCTGGTAGAGGTCACCGCCAATCTGACTGTTCCGGAGCCCGGGACACTGGGGCTGGTGCTGCTCGGCGCCCTTGTCGCGACCGGTCGCTTCCGGTCCGGGACTGCGGTCACCCCTCGACAGCCGGCATGAGCGCGAGCCTGAAACCCTCGCTGCCTTGAGGAAAGTCCGGTACACGCGGAAGTCTGGGACTGAAACGACCGGTGGATGCGGGCGGCAATGCCTTCCCCCACCGGCCGCTTGAGCTGCGAGTGGCAACGGCATGGTCTTCCGCATTCCTTTACCTAGTAGAGTCGAGATGTGGCGCGGTGGCGGTAGGTTCAGCTTGTCTGTTTCCGCCCCTTTCGTCTGACGGTGCCCAAGTAGCTTGGCCATAGCCCCGTTTCCACATCCCGCTCATCGAACCGGACGTGCGGATTTTCCGCATCCGGCTCTCGGACAAGAGTCACGCTTTCGCCCACGGAAGGTCGTGCGTTCTTTTCGGCAAATTGACCAGCTTCAACTTTTCGTAGAAATACCGGTCGGGGTAGCGTCGTTCCCCCTTGCCCAGAACCGGGGCTGAGCGTCACCGCCGCCGCGCAGCTTGGCGTGACTCGCGCCGCGCTGTCTCGCGTGCTGAATGGTCGCGCTGCCATTTCCCCCGAGATGGCCTTGAGGCTTGAGGGCTGGCTTGGCGTAGAGAATGGCGGACGTGCCGACGCCTGGATAGCGCAGCAAGCCGCTTTCGATCTGTGGAAGGCACGGCAGGCAGGCGCCCCGACTGTTCAGCGGGCAGAGCTACCGAGCGCCACCGACAATGGGTTATCGCTGCACACCGTCTGACCCGGTTTTGCCGCTCCTTCCCCGACGACATGACGCTGCCGGTGGCCGGTTTCGATGCGCTGCCGGCTGATTCTGCCAGTTACAGCGTAACTGCCGGCGCCCTGCCCGTGACCACCACAGAGGCGCTACAGGCGTCCGTGTTTTCCATTCGTTCCCCAGTCGTTCCCCGGCGCCGGAAAGCAAAAGGGCCAATCCTGATGATTGACCCAAGTGCTTGTTTTCTTTGGTGCCCCCACGCGGAATCGAACCACGACCTGATGATTACAAATCAACAAAAACGGCGTTTTTTCACGTTGAACGGCGTGCCTGACATTCAGCGATGAAAGGAAAGTCCATCATAATCAAGTAATAGGCGTTGCACGGCGTTGAACGGCAGTGATAGAATTTGGCTACACGGTGGCTACACGGAATCCATGTAGCCACCGAATCGCCCATGTAGCCAAACCCGGAGCCGACACCATGAACCGCGAACGCCTGACGCCCGACCGAATCCGCCGCTTGACGCTGCCCGAGGGAGCCGGGCAATTCTTCCTCTGGGACACCGAAGCACCGCGGCTGGCCGTTCGCGTGACCGCTGGCGCCAAGTCGTTCATCTTTGAATCCAAGCTGAACCGGCAGACGGTCCGCGTGACCATCGGCGACGTTCGGGCATGGATACTCGAAGCCGCCCGCGACAAAGCACGCCTGCTGCAAACGATGATCGACCAAGGCATAGACCCGCGCCAAGAGAAGCGCGACCGCGAAGCCGAAGCCGCCCGCAAGATTGCCGAAGCCGAAGCCCAAGCCGCCGCACTGGTGGCCGAAGCCGAAGCCGCCAAGCGCGAGCAGGAGAAACGCCAGCGCTACACCCTACGCACGCTCTGCGAGGCGTACTGCGATCTTCTCCAGGCCCGCGGCAAGCCAAGCGCCCGGCAAGCCCGCTCTATCTTCAAGGTTCATGCTTTCGAGGCGCACCCCGACATTGCCGCAACGCCTGCCCGCGACGTTACCTCGCTGCAAGTGGCCGCGATGGTGCGCAAGACACGCGAAGCCGGGCACGAGCGCGCCGCCGGAGTCTTGCGGAGCTACCTGAGCGCCGCCTTCACCGCCGGCAAAAAAGCGCCATTCGATGCGAGTCTGCCCGCCGCCCTGATTCCTTTCGAGATCGAACGCAACCCGGTGGACGCAATTCCCGCCATTGCTGTGCGCGCTGGCAATCGGACGCTATCCGCCGACGAACTGCGCGCCTATCTCGCCGCACTTGGCGATAACCTCGCCGACCAAGCGTTACTGCTGGCCCTGCTGGCCGGTGGGCAACGCATGGCGCAACTGCTGCGCGCCAAGACGAGCGACTATGACCCGGACGCGCAAACGCTGCGCCTGTGGGACGGCAAAGGCCGGAGAACATCACCGCGGGAGCATCTGCTACCACTGGCACCGCGAGCCGCCGCACTGGTGGCGCAGTTGATCGCCCGCGCCGAGGCGAAACGATCGCCGCTTCTGTTCTCTTCGCACGGCCAGATTCAATTGACAGACACGACGCCCGGCAAGCGCGCCGCGGAGATCGGCGCCGCCATGACCGGCGAACCGTTCGACCTGCGAGACATTCGCCGCACGTGTGAAACGATGCTGGCCAGCCTGGGCATTTCACGCGACACCCGCGCGCAATTGCTGAGTCATGGCCTGTCTGGCGTGCAGGCAACCCACTACGACCGCCACGGCTACACCGAAGAGAAGCGCGCCGCTCTGGTAGCCTGGGAGAACCGGCTACGCGAGATCGAGACAGGCGAGCGCGCCGCCGGCAATGTGGTAGCGCTGCGCACCGCCTGACAGAGCATCACCGCCGCCTGACGGGTTCAGGCAACGAGCACCACTGCCGCGCCTAGATCGGCCAATCGAAAACCGGAATCCTTTCACCGGCTGGCGCGGCATCCTGAACGAAGGGACGCATTTTGAAAGGAATGCTGCATGACCGCCAGTTATCTGCCCCCAAAGGCAACCATAGAAGAATCCTGCCATTGGCTGGCGAGCAATACCGGCGAGCTATGGACGCTGCCCCGCTTACTGGAGCATGGCCTTACGCCTTGGTTATGGCTGGATTATCAAGAAGGCCATCCCGAGCTTTTCGGCAATCGAGTAGAGGGCTTCTCGGCGCCAGTCTCGTTTGCCGGCGACCTGCAGCGCTTGAGTGCGGATTGTCATCATGTGGTGCTGACGATGACTTGCACGCCAGACGGGAGATTATTCCGTTTGTGCCCCGGCATCGAGTTTCCGGCAGATCGTCTGCGATTCCTTCGTGACGACATTCAACGGCTGGCCGGGAAGTTCTCCGCGACTGCCGCCGCTCCTTCTGGAGCGCCAGAGGTAACGCCTGATGATTGGAAGGTGGCCGCTCGCGCTATTGCTGACGAGATGCACGAGAAAGACATTCGCGCTGGAGCGTACGATTCAATAACAAATATCGCTGAGCGCGTTGCGGCTGTAATGCGCACCAAGAATATACACGGCCCGAGGGGACCACTGAGGGGGAATACCATCGCCCGCGAAGCACTCCAAGGCGGTAAATGGAAGCGTAAATCGTAACGGGGAATCCGGGAATCCCGTGCACATCGTTTTCCCCGGCAGGATAAAACTGTAAAAAACACAGCAACGGCAATGGCCTAGAGTCTTTGCCGTTTTTTGTTTGAGTCTTTCTATCCCGTTTTTCCCGCATTGAAAGTTACCCCATACCGTGCAAGCGGGTTTATAGGGATAACTCAATGAAAACTGAAACAGTACCGAGCACTCGCCCGGCTGCAAAAATCACCACTGAAGAAGGCGCCGAGAGAATGCGGAATCGTCCGCAGACTTGGCGCGCAAGTCTCTGCCGGCATGGACACTATCTCGGCATGGTTCCCGTCAAGCTGCCGAATGGCCGCCTGTTGTGGGACGCTGCCGCAGTTGAGCGCCTGATTTCCGGCGAGGTGGCCGCATGAAGCGCACCGACCGGAAAATCCTCAAGGCCATCGGCCGAGTGCTGTTGCAAATCGACGCAGGAATTCGGCGCCAGATCGCGGAGCAGGCACGCACCGCCGATAACGCCGCAGAGCAACTTCGCCAGATCGCCGCGAGTATCGATGGCATCGGGTTCGACATTTCCGACATCAACTCGGCGATTTTGTCGAACCTGCCGGGCAGGCCGCCGGAATGAAAAACGCTCGCCCCCAAACCACAGAGACGAGCGCCCCGAACAGCGCCGATTATACCGTGATCGCCGCCCATGCCCTGGCGCGCCGGATCCCGATATTGCCTGAGCCGGACAAACTCGCCGCCGTTGCGCTGCTGCTGGTAAAACTTCTCGACCTGTTGCGGACGGCGGCATCATGAGCGCCCGCGACCCAGGGCCTTGCCACTCGGATGACATAAGCGCGTCCCTCCTCTCATGGAAACATAAAAGACATAGAATTCATATGCTTATGGACAAACATTGTCAACCCAAGCGAATTTTGGTCTACTCCTGCCCTTTGGGCGCCCAAAATGACTGCGACGAAGGGAGCGACTCTGATGTGCTGCCTGGGGGATATCGACGATCCACGTAAGCCCAGCAACGGGACGCTGCATGATTTCCTGGAGATCCTGATGATTGCCACCTTCGCCGTCCTCTCCGACTGCGACACGATCGAAGACATGGCCGAGTGGGGTCGGACGAAGGAATCGTGGTTGCGTCAATTCCTGGTGCTGCGCAATGGGGTTCCCTCGGAGAAGACCTTTCTGCGCGTCTTTCAGGCGCTCGACCCGAAGCAATTCCCTTAATCCGTGTGCTTTTGTCATAAAAAATATGCAACCTGTTGATTGTGTGTTAAATTTGGCGTCACCACTTTTCACCAAAATTGAACATGCCCCGTTTTTCCCTGAAGGAATCGCACCGCCAGCAGACCTCCTGCGCTGGCCTGTCGTTGATCGGCCAATGCTGCGAAGTGGCGCAGGTTGATCAGATTCTTGGCGCGGCGATGCCGGTAGCCACAGGCCGCATGACCACCGCGGATCTGTTCAAGAGCCTGACGGCCTTGATTTCGCTGGGCAAGAACGACTTTGAGGCGATCGAACCCTTCCGCAAGGATCGTTTCTTTCGCGAAGCGCTGTCGATTGGCAAGGTGCCGAGCAGCGCATGGCTGCGCCAGCAACTGGATGCCCAGGGGGCTAAACTGCGCGAGCACACCGATGAAGCCAGCCTGCGCCTGCTGAAACTGGGCAAAGCGCCGATCACCGCGCACAAGGGCTACGTCTGCCTGGACTTCGACACCTTCGCGATGGACAACAGCAACAGCCGGAAGGAAGAAGTCAGTCGCACCTACCAGGGCTTTGACGGCTACACCCCGATTGCCGCCTACCTGGGTAACGAGGGCTGGAGCATCGGACTCGAACTGCGACCTGGCAAACAGCACTCGGCCCTGGAGACGGACTACTTCCTGGAGCGAGTCTTCCCGCGTGTCGCCCGTTTGGTGCCGGCCGCTAGCCCGGTGCTGGTCCGCTCCGACAGTGGCTTTGACAGCGCCTGCCTGCTGTTCGCGCACGCACAGGAGCGGGATCGGATGGCATCTCTTGGCCGCGGCTTTGAGTACCTCATCAAATGGAACCCGCGCGGCCAGGCCGCCGCGAAAAAGAAGCCGACGTGGGTTGCCCGGGCTGAAGCCGCCAATGCCTTTCGGGAGGTTCGCCCCGGCAAACGGGAGGCCCTCCTGAATCTTGACGTGGAGCGCGCCTGGAAAAAGGAGCACCGACGCTTTCGCCTGATCGTTCGGGTCGTCGAACGGACCATCGACAAGAAGGGGAAGCGCTTGCCGGAACCCGAAGTCGAGATCGAAGGCTGGTGGACGAGCCTTGTCGAAGCGCCCGAAATGGTCATCGAGCGCTACCAGGATCACGGCACGCACGAGCAGTTCCATTCGGAGATCAAGACCGACCTCGATCTGGAACGACTGCCCTCGGGCAAGTTCGATACCAACGATGCGGTGCTGCATGTCGCGATGTTCGCCTACAACTGTTTGCGTCTGATCGGCCAACTGGGGCTGATCGGCGAACTGTCGTCGGTCAGACATCCGGCCATGCGTCGTCGCCTGAAGACCGTATTGCAGGAAGTCATGTACCGGGGGGCGCAGTTCATCACCAGGGCGCGGTACCTGTTCCTCGACTTTGGCGCCTGCGCAGGTCACATCGTGCCGGTCTTCGCCCATGTTCAGGCGCGACTGCTGGCGGCGCGAAGTCCATGAGACCGCACGGGATCGTCCTCGATGCGCTTCCGGCAGTCCTCCGGGCAGGAAGGGGTAGTCTTGCCTGGCTGACAGGGAAAGAGGGTCTGGACATGACATCGCGCCGCTGCGCCACGCTTTCCGATGCTGACCGGGGGGTATTTGACCGCCTTTGAGGGGGAAAATTGATCGGCCAGCTGAAAAATCATGATTATATTTCATTCGAAATGAATTAATATTTTTCGCCCACGGATTCAGGAATTCGAGGCGGCGTTCCGCCGCTGGGTAGGGGGAATCGTCGGCGCCCTGAAGGGCGGCATGGCGGTCGATGGCAAGACGGTGCGCGGGTCGGGCAGCGGCGGCGAGAGTCCCATTCACATGGTCAGCGCCTTCGCTACGGAACTGGGCATTGTTCTGGGCCAGGAAAAGGTCTTCGAGAAAAGCAATGAGATCACCGCCATCCCGGAACTGCTCAAGGCCCTGTATATCAACGGATTGCTGGTCACCATCGATGCCATGGGGTGCCAGAAGAACATTGCCCGTCAGATCACCGAGCAGGGCGGCGACTACCTGCTGGCGGTCAAAGGCAATCAACCAACGCTGCTCGAAGCCATCGAGACGCAATTCATTGATCAGCATGAATCCGAAGCGGTCGATCGGCATCGCCAGGTCCTTTCCTCCCATGGGCGAATCGTCGGCCAAATCGCTTCGGTGTTGCCCGCCCCAGAGACCATCGACCGCGCCGATTGGCTCGGCTGCAAGACAATCGGTCTGATCGATTCCCTGCGTCAAGTGGGCGGCAAGGAGTCGGATCTGGAGCGCCGCTATTACATCAGTTCTCGCGACCTGACTGCTGAACAATTGGCGGCCGCGGCGCGCGGCCACTGGGGCATTGAAAACCGCCTTCACTGGGTGCTCGACGTGAGCTTCGGCGAGGATGCCAGCACCGTGCGCAAGGACCACGCGCCGCAGAATCTCTCCTTGCTCAAGAAGATCGTTTTGAATCTTCTGCGTCTGGATACCACCGACAAGACCAAATGCAGCTTGCGCCTGAAGCGCAAGAAGGCTGCTTGGGACGACAACTTCCGGGCAAAGATCATGGGTCTCCCGCTCCGATGACATCCGAGTGGCAAGGCCCTGGCCCGCGACCCTATCGGCGAGATTGAGCGCGCCCGCTCCGCGCTGTGGAGCCTTGACGCCGGCACCGACCGCGATACCTGGGTGAAGATCGCCATGGGCGCCAAGGCTAACGGACTGTCCTTCGATGACTTCCACGACTGGAGCGCGACCGCCGGGAACTACAAGAACGAGGCCGAATGCCGCTCAGTCTGGCAGAGCATCAAGGAAGGCGGCATCGGCCCGGGTTCGCTGTTTCATGCAGCCCGCGCCGCCGGCTGGACCGATGACTACGAAGCGCCCGCTAGACGCCCACAATCGCACCAAGAGAAGCCGCGACAACCCGAGCAACCCAAGGCGCCGCCGATTGACCCGCGCGTGCTGTGGGACGCCTGCGAGCCGGCGACCGCCGACCATGACTACATCGCGCGCAAGTTGGGACTGCCCGACGGACTACGCGTTTATCGCGGCCAGATGCGCATTGCCGGGCAATCCTGCGATGGCGCGCTGGTGCTGCCGTGCTCGACCCTGGCCGGCGACCTCGTAAATCTTCAACTTGTGATTCTCAATGAGCAGATCCCCGAGGGCGGCAAGGGAAAGCTGTTTCTGCCGGGCATCAAGGTATCGGCGACGCCCGACGCCTGCCTGATCGTCGGCGGGCCTGCCCGGGAAGAGCGCCCGATCTACGTTTGCGAGGGCATCGGGCAGGCATGGAGCGCGCATCAGGCGACCCGAGCGCCGGCTGTCTGCTGCTTCGGAGTCGGACGTATGGCCGGAGTTGCCGCGGCCCTGCGGGTGCGCTACCCGGCTGCCCGGCTGGTGGTGGCGGCCGACGCTGGCAAGGAATCGCAAGCCGCGGCAATCGCCAAGTCTGTTTCTGGAACGTGGGTTGAAATGCCGCCGGGAAGCCCGAGCAATTTCGATCTGAACGATTTTCATCAGGCCGAGGGCATGAAAGCCGTCACCGCCCTGCTGCACGGCGCCAAAGAAATGCAGCGACGGTTCAATCTGGCGGAGCGCACCGCAGACCGCCTTTTCATCGGCGAGCCGCCGCCCGTCAATTGGCTGGTTCGTGGAATCTTTCCGTTGGCCGCGTGCTGTCTCATCGCATCGCCGCCGAACGTCGGCAAGTCCATGCTATCGCTCGACCTGGCCGCGAAGGTGGCCGGACACCCTGGCCATGACTATTGCTTCGGCGCCGAGGTAGCCGCGCATGGCCGGGCAATCTACGTGAGCGCCGAGGACGACGAACCGGAGATTCACCGCCGCCTGTGGAGCCTGTGCGCCGGGCAGATGCCCGCCCGCCTGCATGTTCTCTCGCTGCCGGATGTAGGGCGCTTCGGCATCATCGAGGCCGACCGCGCCACGAAGGAATTCAAGCCGACCGAGGCATGGCGCGACCTCGTTTCAGAGATCCGCGAATTGCGCGACGTGAAGCTGATTTTGTTGGACACGCTGCAGGCATTGACGACCGGCGACACGAACACGGTAGAGGCGACGCAACCGCTGATGAACGAGGCAACGGCCTTGGCATCGGCAACCGGCGCCTGTGTTTTGCTGGTGCATCACGTGGCGAAGGGTTCGACCAAGGAAATCCGGACGGCGCTCGACGCCATGGAGGCCATCCGCGGTTCTGGTGCGATTGCCGGCACCGCTCGCGCCGCCTATGTCATGTGGCCGCCCGCCGATGGTGGCCGGGAAGTTTGTGATGTTATCGGCGAGCAGTACCAGGAAGGGCGGGTTGCTTTCGGCCTCGTGTCGAAGAAATACGGTGACGCCCGCCGGGACCGGACTGTATTCGTCCGCGACGACCGCGGCATCCTGCGTGACCGGACCGAGCAATTCAATATGCTGTCTGGCGCCGACGACACCGACACGCTACGCGCCGACCTGCTGCAGGCGATCCGGGAAAAGTGGGTCATAGGGCAGGCATTCGCCACAAGCAACGGCGGCAACGGACTACACGCCCGCCGCTTTGAACTGCCAGAAGCATTCCACGAAAAGACGCGCGCATGGTTTGACGAGCAGGCCGGCAAGCTGCTGGCAGACGGCAGCATCAAGCGCCTGACCTACAAAGGAGGTTCGCGCTACGTTCCGCCCGAGGCCGAAAGCGCCATCCCGAAAGCCGCGCCAGACGAACAGGCAGAACACGACGACGCCGCGCCCGAGGCCGAAGAGTGCGCGCCAGAGGTAACGGTATGAGCGCCCGTAAATATGCCAATGGAACTT
Source organism: Candidatus Accumulibacter jenkinsii (assembly GCA_036625225.1). Lineage (GTDB taxonomy): Bacteria > Pseudomonadota > Gammaproteobacteria > Burkholderiales > Rhodocyclaceae > Accumulibacter > Accumulibacter jenkinsii. The sequence goes on from JAZKUF010000006.1 coordinate 97,418, forward strand.
GGCCAAGATTCAAACTTGGCCGGCCAAGTTCAACCCGCTGCCAAGTTCGCGCCAAAAGAAGAATTGAGCAACGGCAAGGGTTTGCGGCCCGTTTTTATGCCATTGGAACTTGGCCAAAAAGGAACTTGGCCAAAGCCCTGCCAAGTTTGCAAGCCATTGATTATAAACACGTTTTGGAACTTGGCAACTTGGCCCCCCTAAAGGGGGATAGAGATTCCGGCCAAGTACCGGAAATCTCTTCCCCTTCGCGGGTTTCGGGAGAGGGAAAAAATCCATCCTTCTCTGGTACGAAGAGGGGTAAATCGTGAGCCGCGCCGCCCGCCGTCCCGAGCAGGTAGCACTGTTCGATGACGAGATCCCGGAAGCACCGCCGGCACCGCGCGTCAATGACCGACTCGAAGCCGCCGCCCTGGCCGAAGTGCTCAAGACGCTCAAGCATCATCCGCTTGTTGCCTGGGCGGAGCGCCAGAATTCAGGAGTGGCCCGCATGGGTGGCCGGTTCGTTCGTTTCGGCTGGCCCGGCTGTTCTGATGTGATCGGACAGTTGAAGGACGGCAGGCTGTTGGCCGTCGAAGTCAAAGCGCCGAAAGGCAAGGCGACCGAAGAGCAGAGCCAGTTTCTCGACATGGTGCGCCGCTTCGATGGCGTCGCATTCCTGGCGCGCGACTGCCGGGACGTGTTGCGAGAGTTGGCCGCAGACGAGGTGCTGACATGATCGCTGCAGGCAGTCGGCTGGAAACGTCAGATAACGGACGTTTGGCGTTATGAGGCGCCACGATGCCGCGGTGGTAGGAAGGTATCAACCGGCTGCCGATCGTTCGTCCTGGGGCGATTCTGTGGCCCTGCTGCGGCATCGGTGGCCGCTAGGGGGGTGGCATATATAAATCTCTAGGGCTTTTACCCCGGAAACCGTCCGGGTATCACTACACGTACAAACCCGTATTTATTGAAAGGGCATCACATGGCATTACCGAAAAAAGGCGTTTCCCTGGCCGTGGCAAAGTCCGGCCTGCTGGTGCAGCACCCGCAACCGCCCGAGCACTTGAGCGACGCGGCGACGAGGTTGTGGATCTCCATCGTCGTGAATCTGCCGTCCAGCTACTTTTCCCCGGCCGACCTGCCGCTGTTGGAAGCCTACGTCATCGCGCACGACCGGAAGCGCCGGCTTGACGCCATGATTCAGGCGGAAGGCATCGTTGAAAAATGCTGCGGGCACCCGGCAATGGCCCAGTCACGCGCAGAGGCGGCGACGATGGCGACCCTGGCCGGCAAGCTGCGGCTGTGCCAGTCCGCGCGCACTCGGCCGGACTCGGCAATGCTCAAGCACGCGAACGCGGGCAACGCCATGCGGGATGATGACCCATTTGCGGAGTACGCCAGTCATCCCCTGATCCCGCGACTGCCGCGCGGGTGATCGCCAGCGACCTGCCGGCACGACATCACCGACCCGGCACCGCGCCGGGTTTTTCTTTGGTGGCGTTGAACTGGATTGCCCGGATTTGGCTACATGGTGGCTACATGGAAGCCATAAAGCAAAAAGGCCACCTTTGAGAGTGGCCTAAGTGATTGATTTTATGGTGCCCCCACGCGGAATCGAACCACGACCTGATGATTACAAATCAACTGCACGACCTTCATGCTACGGGGGCACTTCTGGTGGCGCGGCCTGATTATAGCCGAAGCTCAGGCGTGCGTACCCCTTACGTCACTCTGGCTTGCGCCGCAGGCACAAGGCAGTGCTCGTCGTTGCGGGAATGAGCGGTGGGCCGGGCAAGCCCGCCTGACGGCTTTCGCAACCCAGGCGCCGTTCTTTCGCAGTGACACCGAGCGGCTGTTAGAATGCCCGGTCTGTTTTCATGGCCTGAATCGATGCCCAAGTTCTCGAACCCGTCAGAAATTGCCCGCGAGACGTTGCGCCTGATCGCGGTCAGGCGCCTGTCACCTTCGCCCGAGAACTATCAGGCCTTGTACAACGAGATTGCCGGCACTGCCCGCCCCCTTTCCCAGGCGGTTCCTGCGCGGGAGCTGAAGGCGCTGGTCGCTTCGCTGCCCAAGGAGACCGTGGGTCAGCAGCGGCTGGTGCGGCGCTTCGAGCAGGCGCTCGCGGGCAAACAATGGGATGAAATCCGGGAGGGTCTTTCCGAACTGATCAGGCAACTCGGCAAGGAAAACGACCTCGCCTGGAACGAACTGTTCGGCGACCTTTTGCGACAATGGGAGAACAAGCAGGCCGGACTGACCATCGCCCGCAAGCGGGAATCACTCGAGCGCGTCCTCGCGAGCGGCACAGGCAGCAGCGAGCTGTTGTTCGGACGCCTGCAGGGTCTGGTGAAAGCGTGGTCGCAGAATACGCCCGGCGCCGATGACCTGGGGGTTGGCGCACCCGGTGCCGCGCCCGGCGCCGCGCCGGCGGTGGCCAGGCCGTCGCTGCCAGCCGAGGTCGACACGGCAACGCCGATCACCGGCCCCCTGTCGAGCGACCTGCGCGAGCTCTTCGCCTACATCCTCGAAACCGTCATCGCCACCCAGCTGGCCGATGAAGCTGAACTGGCGGCCGATGCCCGGGCGCTGGTGCACCGGGTTCGCACCGCCGATTCGCGCGACGCGATGGAGGGGCTGCTGGCCGGCGTCAAGCGTTTCACCTTCCGTCTGGAAATCCTCGCCGAAGATCACGCCGAACTGCGGGCGGGTCTGCTCAACCTGCTGCAATTGCTGATCGACAATGTCGGCGAACTGGTCATCGAGGATCGCTGGCTGGAGGGACAGGTCGAAATCCTTCGCGACATCGTCGCCGGTCCGCTGAATATCCGCTCGATCAGCGACGCCGAAACCCGGATCAAGGAAGTGATTTTCAAGCAGAGCCAGCTCAAGCACAGTCTCAACGAGGCCCGGCAAAGCCTCAAGCAGATGCTGGCCGGTTTCGTGGACCACCTGGCCGAGTTTGCCGATTCGACCTCCGACTATCATGACAAGATCGAGATCTGTGCCGACCAGATCAGCAAGGCGGAGGACATCAGCCAGCTCGAAGATGTTCTCGCCGAAGTGATCCGCGAGACCAAGATCATCCAGCTCAACGCCCAGCGCTCGCGCGACGAACTGCGAACGAGCAAGGAACGCGTCGACGCGGCCGAGAAGCGAATCGCCGAAATGCAGGTCGAGCTCGACCGGGCCAGCACGCTGGTTCGTCACGACCAGCTGACCGGCGCGCTCAACCGCCGGGGTCTTGCCGAAACGTTCGACAAGGAGGTGGCGCGCGCCCGGCGACGGGGGGCTGCGCTGTGCGTTGCACTGCTCGACATCGACGACTTCAAGAAGCTCAACGACTCTCTCGGCCACGACGCCGGCGACGCGGCGCTGATCCACCTGACCACCGTCATCCGCGAAACCCTGCGGCCACAGGATACGGTCGCCCGCTTCGGTGGCGAGGAGTTCATCATCGTGCTGCCGGAGACACCCATCGACGACGCGCAGAAAGCGATCGTCCGCCTGCAACGCGAACTGACCCGGCGCATTTTTCTGCACCAGAACAACCGCCAACTGATCACTTTCAGCGCCGGCGTCACCGAGGTGCGAGCCAGCGATACGCAGGAATCAGTCACCCAGCGCGCCGACAAGGCGATGTATGCGGCCAAGCAGGGGGGCAAGAATCGGGTCGTGATAGCTCCCGCGAGCGCCAGTCGGGAACCCGCCGAGGGGGGCGGGGAGAGGACGCCGTACTCGCCAAGCGAGCTTTCGCGCTAGCGGCCGCTGTCGCTCGCCTTTTCGTTTACCCGTCGCGGCCGACACCGGCGACGCGCGGACGGTCGGCGAGATGCCGCAGCACCTCACCGGCGGCGAACAGGCCGAAAACGGCAGTCACGCAGACCGACGAACCAAAACCGGCACAGTTGAGACCGCTCAGCGTTGGCGGTGGGCAGGAATCGGGCTGAAGTGGTTCGCGCAAGGGCTCGCCGGAAAAAACGGCCGGGATGCCGAATTTTTTCTTCGCTTCGCGGGTGAAGCCGTAGTCCTTGCGCAACAGCGAACGGACTCTCGCGAGCAGCGGGTCCTGAATGGTGAGAGCGAGGTCGGCCAGCCGGATCTGCGTCGCGTCGAGCTGGCCACCGGCACCCCCGGCGGTGATCAGGGGAAGCCCCGAGCGCCTGGCGCAGGCGATCATCGCTGCCTTGGCGCGCACCTGGTCGACGGCGTCGATGACATGGTCGAAGCCGCGGCCGAGCATCTCTTCAACGTTCTCCGGGGTGATGAAGTCCTCGACTTCGCTCACCGCGCAGGCCGGGTTGATGGCCCGGATGCGCTCTGCCATGGCGCTGACCTTGGCCTTGCCGAATTCGCCGTCGAGCGCGTGCACCTGGCGATTGACATTCGATTCGGCGATGGCGTCGAGGTCGAAGAGGGTGATGCGCCCGACCGCCGAACGGGCGAGCGCCTCGGCAGCCCACGAACCGACACCGCCGATGCCGACCACCGCGACATGGGCGTGCCGGAAACGCTGCAGGGCGTCGGTCCCATAGAGACGCGCGATGCCGCCAAAGCGGCGTTGCAGATCGGCAGGTGCAGCGCATGCGTCCAAAGGGTGTCTCTCCGGAAAACGGGGTCGCACAGTCTAACCGAAAGCCGGGCTGTCGGCGCTCGCCACGGCCACGGGTGACGGATCAGCCGGCCGCTTGAGCGCGGGCGCAGTCGACGCCAGCCGCACCGCCGGCTGCATGTCGCTGGCCGAACAGCGCAATGCTGGGCTAAACTTCGCTTTTTTTTGTTTACGAGGAATCCGAATGCCCATTGTCACCACCCCCAGCGGTCTGCAAATCGAAGAAATCATCGTCGGCAGCGGTCCGACCGCAGTCGCCGGTCAGCATGTCATCGTGCATTACACGGGCTGGCTCGCCGATGGCAAGAAGTTCGACTCGAGCGTCGATCGCAACGCGCCCTTCCGCTTTCCGCTCGACGGACGCCACGTCATCGCCGGCTGGGAAGAAGGCGTTCCCGGCATGAGCGTGGGAGGCATTCGCAAACTCACGATTCCAGCCGATCTCGCTTATGGTGCGCGCGGGGCCGGAAAGATGATCCCGCCCCATTCGAAGCTGGTGTTCGAGATCGAATTGCTCGATATCGCCTGATCGATGGCCGACCGTCCGCGCCGGATGCTGAGCCCGCCGCCCGTCAGACTTGCGGCCGATGCGGCCGCCGAAAGCGGGAGTCCGGCGGGACGATTGCGCAATCCCCCGGCGGCGGGCGCGGCGAACCCCTCCCCCGCGCCGGCAAGGACGGCGGGTGCGCCAGCGAAAGGGCCGGGTGGACCGCACCCTGGCGGATCGGCGGCGGCTTCGTCGCCCGCGACCCGCCAGGCGCCCGCCAGTCCTGCCAGTCCTGCCAGTCCTGCCAGTCCCGCCGCGCCTGGCGGCGTGCGCATCTCCAAACTGATGGCCGAGCGAGGTCTCTGTTCGCGCCGCAACGCCGATGAATACATCGCGCGCGGCTGGGTCTTCGTCAACGGGCGACGGGTGAGCGAACTCGGAACCCGCGCCGACCCGGCCGCCGTGATTACGCTCGACCGGCCGGCGCAGGCCAATCAGCAAAACCGGTTGACGATCCTGCTGCACAAGCCGATCGGCTATGTTTCGGGACAGCCGGAGCCGGGCTTTACCCCGGCGGTCACGCTGATTCAGCCGGAGCGGCAGCTGCGGACACCCGACACGCCGGTTTTTCACCCCTCCTGTCTCAGGGGACTTGCGCCCGCTGGCCGCCTCGACATCGATTCGACCGGCCTGCTCGTCCTGACCCAGGATGGACGCATCGCGCGCCAGCTGATCGGCGAGAACTCGACGGTCGACAAGGAATATCTGGTACGCGTCGAAGGCTCGCTCGACGCGCGCGGCCTCGCTCTGCTGAACTACGGACTCAGCCTCGATGGGCGGCAGCTGAAGCCGGCGCGAGTCGAATGGCTGAACGACGATCAGCTGCGCTTCGTCCTTCGTGAAGGCCGCAAGCGGCAGATCCGGCGGATGTGCGAACTCGTCGGGCTGCGCGTCTGCGGCCTCAAGCGGGTCCGGGTCGGTGCCGTCAGGCTCGGCGACCTGCCGCTCGGGCAATGGCGCTTCCTGCGCCCTGACGAGGTGTTCTGACGAGCGCAGACCGGGCGCGAGGGATTTCGCCGGCCAGGGTTCAGAGAAAGATGGGTTCGGGGGTCAGCTCGACGCCAAACCGCTCGCGAACCGCTGTCTGAACGGCTTTCGCCAGAACGATGACCTCGGCGCCCTGCGCACCGCCGCGATTGACCAGCACCAGCGCCTGCTGCTCGTACATCCCGACCCGCCCGAGGTCGCGGCCCTTCCAGCCGCTCTGCTCGATCAGCCAGCCGGCGGCGAGCTTGATGCGGCCATCCGGCTGCCGGTAACAGGGCAGACCCGGATACGCCTCGCTCAGTCGGCGAGCGACCACCGCGTCTACCAGGGGGTTATGGAAGAAGCTGCCGGCATTCGGCAGAACCGCCGGATCGGGCAGTTTGCGGCTGCGAATCCGGATCACCGCGGCAGCGATCTGCCGCGCCGTCGGGTGGAGCAGCCGCTCCCGGTCGAGTTCGGCTGCCAGATCGGCGTAGCCGACCAGCGCCTGCCAGACTTTCGGCAGGCGAAAGGTCACCCGCGTGATCACCCGCCGCGCGTCGAGATGCCAGCCTTGCTGCTTGAAGATGCTATCCCGATAGGCAAAATGGCAGGCCTCGCGATCGAGCCGCAGGATCTTGCCGGTCAGCATGTCGCAGGCTTCGAGCGACAGGAAGCGGTCAGCGACTTCGAGCCCGTAGGCGCCGATGTTCTGGATCGGCGCCGCGCCGACCGTGCCGGGGATCAGCGCCAGGTTTTCGAGCCCAGGCCAGCCCTGGTGCAGGGTCCAGTCGACCAGTTGATGCCAGTTCTCGCCGGCCCCGGCTCGCACGTACCAGGCAGCCTCGTCCTCGCCGATCAGTTGGCGACCGCCGATGGCCATGTGCAGCAACAGGCCGTCGAAGTCGCCACCGAGGACCAGATTGCTGCCGCCACCGAGGACGAAGCGGCGCAGCTTGCTCTCGCCGGCGAGCAACAACAGTTGATCAACGCAGGTGATCTCGGCATATAAAGCGGCATGACCCGGCAAGGCCAGCGTCGTTCGCGTCGCGAGCTCGATGCCGCGCTGGACGAAAGAGGGAAGTTGTTTGCCAGACATCGGTCGGCATCCCGCCCCGCAGCGCTCAGAGCAGCGGCGCGAGCCAGCGCCCGGCCTCGGCGAGGCTGAAGCCGGCGCGCGTCGCCCAGTCTTCGAGCTGGTCACTCGCGATCCTGCTGACGGCGAAGTAACGCGCCTGCGGGTGCGCCAGATAGAAACCGGACACCGATGCCGCCGGCGTCATCGCGCAGGACTCGGTGAGACCCATGCCGGCATGGCGCGGCGCATCGAGCAGGGCGAACAGCGCCCGCTTGGCGGTATGGTCAGGACAGGCCGGGTAGCCCGGCGCCGGCCGGATGCCGCGGTAATCCTCACGGATCAGCGCGGCGCAGTCGAGCACTTCGTCTCCGGCATAACCCCAGTAGTCACGGCGAACCTCTGCGTGCAGCCACTCGGCGCAGGCTTCGGCAAAGCGATCGGCAATCGCCTTCAGCATGATCGCCTGATAATCGTCGTGCGCCGCGGCAAATTCGGCAAGCTTGGCTTCGATGCCGAATCCGGCGCCGACGGCAAAAGCGCCGATCCAGTCGGGAGTGCCGCGATCGGCGACGAAATCGCTCAGACAGTAGTGCGGTTTGCCCGCCGGTCGTTCGTGCTGCTGGCGCAGGTTGTGCCAGCGCATCAGCCGCTCGCTGCGCGCTTCGTCGGCATAGATCTCGATGTCGTCACCGACCGCGTTGGCCGGGAAAAGACCGAAGACGGCGTTGGCGCAAAGCCATTTTTCGCTGACGACTTTTTCGAGCATCGCCTGCGCGTCGGCGAAAACGGCGCGCGCCGTCGGGCCGACGAGCGCATCGTCGAGGATCTTCGGATAGCTGCCGGCCAGATCCCAGGTCTGGAAAAAGGGTCCCCAGTCGATGTATCCGGCGAGCGTTGCCAGATCGACCTCGCGCAGCACATGCAGACCCGGCTTGTGCGGGGCACTCGGCCGGTAAGTTGCGTCGACGTTCCAGGCAAAGCGGTTGCGGCGCGCATCGGTCAGCGGCACGAGTTGAATGCCCTTCTTGTTGGCGTGCTGCGCGCGGATCTTGGCGTAGTCGGCGGCAAGCTCGCTGCAGAAGTCGGTGGCATGGTCGATCGACAGCAGACGGGTGACCACACCGACCGCACGCGAAGCGTCGGGAACATAGACCACCGGCCCCGAATAGTGGGGGGCGATCTTGATCGCGGTGTGGGCGCGGCTGGTCGTTGCACCGCCGATCAGCAGCGGCACCGGCGGGCCGCCAGTGGTACCGGCGGCAAAGCCCAGACGCTCCATCTCGGCCGCGACATGGCTCATTTCTTCGAGCGACGGCGTGATCAGGCCGGACAGGCCGACCGCCTGCGCGCCGTGTTCTCTGGCCGCATGCAGGATGCGATCGCAGGCGACCATGACGCCAAGATCGATGACCTCATAGCCGTTGCAGGCGAGGACGACGCCGACGATGTTCTTGCCGATGTCGTGCACGTCACCCTTGACCGTGGCGATGACGATCCTGCCCTTGCTGCTGACGCCGGTGCGCAGCTTTTCGGCCTCGATGTAGGGGATCAGGTGCGCCACCGCCTGCTTCATCACGCGCGCCGACTTGACGACCTGCGGCAGAAACATCTTGCCGGCGCCGAAGAGATCGCCGACGACGTTCATGCCGTTCATCAGGGGGCCTTCGATAACCGACAGGGGCGGCTTGCCGGCAGCCTCGAGCGCGGCCCGGCACTGCTCGGTATCGGCAACCACGAAGTCGGTGATTCCCTTGACGAGAGCATGAGTCAGGCGTTCTTCGACCGGCAGTTCCCGCCACGCGAGGTCGGGACCGCTGTCCCTGGTCCGGCCTTCCCGCACCGTCTGCGCCGCTTCGACCAGCGCTTCGCCGGCGTCGGCGCGACGGTTGAGCACCACGTCCTCGACCTTCTCGCGCAACACCGGGTCGAGTTCGTCATAAACGCCGAGCATGCCGGCGTTGACGATGCCCATCGACAGCCCGGCCTGGATCGCGTGGTAGAGGAAGACCGTGTGGATCGCCTCGCGGACCGGGTCGTTGCCGCGGAACGAAAAGGAGACGTTGGACACGCCCCCGGAAATCTGCGCTCCCGGCAGCCTCGCGCGAATCCAGGCGCAGGCCTCGATGAAGTCGACGGCATAGTTGTTGTGTTCTTCGATGCCGGTGGCGATGGCGAAGATGTTGGGGTCGAAGATGATGTCTTCGGGCGGGAAGGCCGCCTGCTCGGTGAGCAGCTGGTAGGCACGGGCGCAGATTTCGGTCTTGCGGGCATAGGTGTCGGCTTGCCCGGCCTCGTCGAAGGCCATCACCACGACCGCTGCACCGTAGCGGCGCGCCAGCCGCGCCTGACGCAGGAACTCGGCCTCGCCTTCCTTCATCGAGATCGAGTTGACGATGCCCTTGCCCTGGATGCACTTGAGGCCGGTCTCGATGATCTCCCATTTCGACGAGTCGATCATGATCGGCACCCGCGCGATGTCCGGCTCGCTGGCGATCAGCTTGAGGAAGCGATCCATCGCCGCTTTCGAATCGAGCATCGCCTCGTCCATGTTGATGTCGATCACCTGGGCGCCGCTTTCCACCTGCTGGCGTGCGACCGCCAGCGCATCGTCGAAGCGTCCTTCGAGAATCATCCGCGCGAAAGCCCGCGAACCGGTGACGTTGGTCCGCTCGCCGACATTGACGAACAGGGAATCGCTGCCGATGTTGAAGGGCTCGAGACCGGAAAGGCGCAGCTTTCTCTGCAGCTGCGGAATGGCGCGCGGCCTGACGCCGGCAACGCCCGCGGCGATGGCGGCGATATGTTCGGGCGAGGTGCCGCAGCAACCGCCAACGATATTGACGAATCCCTTTCTCGCCCAGTCGGCGATTTCGGCGGCCAGTTGTTGCGGCGTTTCGTCGTAACCGCCAAAGGCGTTCGGCAGACCGGCATTCGGGTGCGCCGAGACAAAACAGTCGCAGCGCTGCGACAGTTCCTCGACGTACTGACGCAGTTCGCCGGCACCGAGTGCGCAGTTGAGGCCGAAACTCAAGGGCCGGACATGGTTCAGCGAGTTCCAGAAGGCTTCGGCGGTCTGTCCCGAGAGGGTGCGCCCCGAAGCGTCGGTGATGGTGCCGGAAATCATCACCGGCCAGCGCCGGCCGACCGCCTCGAAATGCTGCTCGATGGCAAACAGCGCCGCCTTGGCGTTCAGGGTATCGAAAACGGTTTCGACCAGGAGGATGTCTGCGCCGCCTTCGCAGAGCCCGCAAATCGCTTCGGCGTAGTTGTCGACCAGTTCGTCGAAGCTCGTATTGCGATAGCCGGGGTCATTGACGTCGGGCGAGATCGACGCGGTGCGCGAGGTCGGTCCGAGAACGCCGGCGACGAAGCGCGGCCTGGCCGGGTCGCGGGCGGTGAATTCGTCGCAGACGGCGCGGGCAAGCCGGGCACCAGCGAAGTTCAGTTCATGGACGAGGTCTTCGAGGTGGTAATCGGCCTGCGAAACACGCGTCGAATTGAAGGTGTTGGTCTCGATCAGATCGGCGCCGGCCGCCAGGTATTCCGCATGGATGGCCCGGATGAGTTCGGGCCGGGTCAACAGCAGCAGGTCGTTGTTGCCCTTGAGGTCGTGCGGATGCGCTGCAAAGCGGCTGCCGCGGTAATCGGTCTCGCGCAGCGAATGACGCTGGATCATCGTTCCCATCGCTCCGTCGAGGACCAGGATGTGCTTTTCGAGACGGGCGGTCAGTTCGGCTGTACGGTCAGGCTGCATGGGTATCTCTCGGTTTCTCGACGCTTCGGGAACGGCTTCGGCAAAAGAAAACCCGTCGGCGCAAAGCTCGACGGGTCTTGATGAGGGCCTCGCTTTAGCGGAATTTTTAACGCGCCCGCAATCGGTGGATGTCAAATCGGCGCCACCTCTGAACCAAGCCAAGGCAGGCTCATGAATCTACTCGCCAGGGTTTCCCTTGTCAAGCCGGCGCGAGTCCCGGAGTCCCGGAGTCCCGGAGTCTCTCCCCGAGTCCCGGCAGCCCTGCCGCATCGACCCGGCCTCCCTACCGCCGGGCCTTGCCACTCCTGAGCTGGCCCAGTCATGCGGCAGCACAGCGCGCTGCGTGCCGGCAAGGTGGAGATGGCGTGCAGCGGGCGCCGCTGCCGGCGATAGCCGGTAGAATAGGCAGGGCGCTGGCAACGATCTCCTCGATGCCGGATGACCGCCCCTCGCTGAAGGCGACCTGACCATGAACGCGCGCATCCGCTTCGCCATTTCCGTCCTCATTCTCGGTCTCCTGATGACCGCCCCCTTCGTCATCACCGCGCTTCTGATCTGGGTGAGTGCGCAGGCGCCGGAGCAGGCGCTGCTCGTCGAGCTGATCCTGCCGCACCTGTCGCTGGGAGCGCTGATGACGATCTTCGGCTTCGCTCTCGGCCTGCTGCTGGTGCGTTACCTTTTTCGCGAGTACGTCGACGGTTTGCTCAGGATGGTCGAGAACCTGCACCTGATGCTCTCGTCGAACCGCAATTTCAGGGTCGCCATCGAGGGTCCGCCCGAAGTTCGCTTGCTGGCGCAGGCGACCAATGATCTGGCCGAACAACGCGATGGCCTGATGGACGACGTCGATGCCCAGATCGCCGCCGCGAAATCGTCGGTGGAAGAAGAAAAGAATCGCCTGGCCGCGCTGATGTCTGAACTCGCGCAGGCGGTCGTGGTGTGCAACCTTGATGGCCGTATCCTGCTCTACAACAACCGTGCCCGACTCCAGTTCAAGGCACTGACGCAGGGCAGCACGACCGTCGCCGGTGGCGCGCTGATCGGCCTCGGACGTTCGATCTTCTCCATTCTCGAGCGCAACCAGATCGATCACGCCCTCGACATCGTCCGCCAGCGGCTGCTCAAGGGCGCCGCGGCGACGATTGCGAACTTCATCACGACGGCGCGCGGTGGACAACTGCTGCGGGTGCAGCTGGTGCCGGTGCTGGCGACCGGGGGTTCTTCGGCCGCGCGCGCGATGAGTGGTTACGTGCTGACGGTCGACAACATTACCCGCAGTCTGGAGCAGGAATCACGTCGCGACCAGGTGCTGCAGTCGCTGACCGACGGCAGCCGCGGCAGCCTCGCCAACATCCGGGTGGCAGTCGGAAACCTGATGGACTACGCGGACATGGAAGCGGAGATCCGCGAGCGTTTCATCGGCATCATCAGCGACGAAGTGGTCCGCATGAGTCAGCGGCTCGACCGGACGATGGGTGAGTTTGCCGATTCGCTGAAGACCCGCTGGCCCCTCGAAGACGTTCAGGGCGTGGATATCATCACCGCTGCACAGCGTCGCATCGAGGCCGAGCTGAAGCTGGCGACCAAGACCGAGGAGATCGATGACGCCATCTGGCTGCGCGCCGAGAGCTTCTCACTGGTGTTTTCGATCTGTTTCCTGGCCTCCCGCCTGGTCAATCATTATCGGATCAAGGAAGTGCGGTTCCGGCTCCGGCCTTTCGGCAGGCTGGTATACCTCGACCTCATCTGGAGCGGGCACGCGATGTCGTCGGAGACCTTCTACACCTGGGAAACCGACGCCATGCAGTTCGGCAAGGAGAGTTCGCCGCTGTCGCTACGCGATGTCATTGACCGTCATGGCGGTGAAATCTGGTACGAACGCGAAAAAGCGGCCCATCGTGCGTTCTTCCGTTTCGTCCTGCCGGTCGCCTCGCCCGAAGCCATGGCGCCGAACGAGATGATTGGCGACATCGAGGTCCGCCCCGAATACTACGATTTCGACCTGTTCCATTTCCGCGACCACGGAATCGACCTCGACCGACCGCTGGCGGATCTGACTTATACCGTTTTCGATACCGAAACCACCGGCCTCGAACCTGCCGCCGGCGACGAGATCATCCAGCTCGGCGCCTTGCGGATCGTGAACAGCCGCCTCCTGCGACAGGAGAACTTCAACCAGCTGGTCGATCCACAGCGCTTTCTCCGACCGGAGGGAATCCGTATCCACGGCATCACTGACGACATGGTGCATGGGCAGCCACAGATCGATATCGTCCTGCCAGCTTTCCATGATTTCTGTGCTGACACCGTGCTGGTCGCGCACAACGCGGCCTTCGACATGCGTTTCCTGCAATTGAAGGAGGCCGAGACCGGCGTCGTTTTCAACCAGCCGGTACTCGATACCCTGCTGCTCTCGGCGGTGCTGCATGCCAATCAGGATTCCCACCAGCTGGAGTCCATTGCCGAACGACTGGGAATTCCCATCGAAGGCCGCCACAGCGCCCTCGGTGATGCGTGCACCACCGGCGAGGTCTTCCTGAAGATGCTGCCGCTGCTGGCCCAGAAGGGAATCGTGACGCTCCGGCAGGCGCTGGCGGCTTCCGAGAAGACCTACTTTGCACGCGTGAAGTACTAAAGCGCCCGGCTCGGCGACCTGCTCGATCTGGCCGTTTCGTCAGCCCGTTTCGTCAGCCCGTTTCGTCAGCCCGCGCCGTGAACGGCGCGGTCGGTGACGACGTTGGAGATTTCCCGCCGGCTGGAGGGTAAACACCTCCGCTTGCCGCCAGCCGAGCCGCTGACAGGCAGACCCCGATTGACCGACCGCTCCTCCCAAACCTCCCCGACCGACTGCAGAGGGTTGATCGACGCTCGTCGCCGGTCCGTCCTGCAATAAATATTATCTATCATGATTGACTTATGAGAGCCTTGACTACCTTCTTTTGACGAACTATTTTTTTGATATAACATTTTTTTTATGTTGTCCGGCCGTCGAAAGGAGTTCGCCATGTCTCTTGCGCGGAACGCGGAAGTCGAGGGTGGTCAGCAGCCCTCTCTTGTCGAAATCGAGTGTCTGGTTCCGCCCTCGCCGGAACTGGAAGCCAGGATCATCGCAACCCAGCGACGATTGAGATCCGGAGAAAGCCTGCCGGCCGACCCGTCGGATGAACTTCTCGACCTGCCGGCGTACACCCTGATCAAGAGCCGCCCTCCCGCCACGCGATCGAACACCCTGATTGCCGCCGGACATGACCTGGCACCGGTGACCGGCACCAAGCGGGTCATCGTCTTGCTGGTCGATTTTTCGGACAAACCGGGGACAAAGCCCAGCCAGCATTTCAGGGACCTGCTCTTTTCCAGCGGCACTTACACCACCGGTAGCATGCGCGACTACTTCTCGGAGACCTCGCATCAGGCCCTGACCGTGACCGGCGAAGTCTATGGATGGTTTCGCGCGCCGCAACCCAAGACCTATTACACGAACAACAACAACGGTTTCGGAACCTACCCGCGCAATGCGCAGCGGCTGGTCGAGGATGTGTTGACCCTGGCTGACGGAACGGTCAACTTCAAGCCCTTCGATAACGACGGTGACGGCGTGATCGAAGCGCTCATCATCATTGCGGCAGGCTCCGGTGCTGAAGTGACCGGCAACAAGAACGACATCTGGTCGCACAAGTGGGGAATCAGTCCGCGGACGGTCGATACCGTCAAGGTGACGAACTATTTCATGGCCCCTGAAGACGGCAACGTCGGGGTGATGGCACACGAGCTTGGACACCTGCTCCTGGGAATGCCCGACCTTTACGATACGGACTACAGTTCGCGCGGCACCGGTCGCTGGGACCTGATGGCGGGCGGCAGCTGGAACAACGGCGGTCACACCCCGGCGCATCCCTGTGCCTGGGTCAAGGCAAAAGTCGGCTGGGTGACTGTCAATACGATCTTCGATGCCGAGCAGAACATCACGCTCGCGCCCTATCGGACCAGCAAGCAGATTTACAAGCTGCCGGTGGGTACGGCGGCCAGCAAGCAATACTTTCTCTTGTCCAATCGCCGCAAAAGCGGCTTCGACGCGCACCTGCCGGGTGAGGGCCTGATCATCGAGCATATCGACGAGAATCAGTCCAACAACAGTGACGAGAACCATTATCTCGTGGACATCGAGCAGTGCGATGGCAACTTCGATCTGAACAAGAACGCCAATTCCGGCGATGCCACGGACGCCTATCCCGGTGCTGGAAAGGACAAATTTACCGCCACCACGACGCCGAGCAGCAAGGCTTATGACGGTTCAGACTCGAAGGTGGAGGTCACTGCGATCAGCACTTCGGGCACCGACATCACCGCCAGGGTCAAGGTGGGTGCGGCTGCAGCAGGTGCCGGCTGGTTCAACAACCGGGCGGTGATTCAGGCCTTCGCTTCGGCCGACAGCCAGAACGCATGGGCAAACATCGAAGGGGTTGGCTGGCGCCGCGTCAAAACCGGCGCCACGGACGGCATCACCAATCTCTTCAGCCTTTTCTGTGAAGCGGTTGCCAACGGTAAACGGGTCAATGCGTATGCCGATGCAAGCGTCGTTTCGATTGCTTACCTTCTCTAGGATGCGGCCCCTGCAGCCGTCGTCCAGTCACCCCGCCCTCAGCAACCTGTTCATAACCTGGAGGAGATCGATCATGGCTTGGCACAACAACGTCAACGTAGTCCAGACATTTGCGTCGAATGACTCGCAGAACGCCTGGGTCAACCTGCCCGGCGTCGGCTGGAAGAAGATCAAGACCGGCGCCACGGACGGCGTCACCAACATGTTCATCATGTTCAACGCCGCCAAAGCCAATGGCCGTTCGGTCACGGTGTTTGTCGAGGATGCGACCCAGCTCGTGACCATCGCCTATCTCAACTAGCGATCCGCCGATCGCCGGACCACCCCAACTGCAAGGAGACAAACCATGGCCTGGATCAACAACGTCAACGTCGTTCAGACATTCGCGTCGAATGACTCGCAGAACGCCTGGGTCAACCTGCCCGGCGTCGGCTGGAAGAAGATCAAGACCGGCGCCACGGACGGCGTCACCAACATGTTCATCATGTTCAACGCTGCCAGGGCCAATGCACGCACGGTGAACGTGTTCGTCGAGGACGCGACGCAGCTGGTAACCATTGCCTACATGAACTAGCGATGGTTCGCTTGACGCCAATCACTTCCTTGGACCAGCATGGCCCCGAGGGCTCACAATCCCAGAACCTATCGTGAGGACTCATCATGGCTGAATATGACGGCTTTCTTGAGGGTAGTGATGTCCGCACCGGCTACATCTCCGGCGCGACATTCACCGACCGGGAAGTAAGATACACCGCGGTCAATGGCCTGGCAGTCTTTGAAGGCTGCATCGTACTTGGCACAGTCGAGGAAATGGAGCGCCATGCCGCGGCGGTCCAGTCCGGAGATGCCACCGGAATCGAACGTGGTGTGGCGATTACGGGTGAGCAATATCGCTGGCCGAACGGGCTGATGCCTT
Organism: Candidatus Accumulibacter jenkinsii; assembly: GCA_036625225.1. GTDB lineage: Bacteria > Pseudomonadota > Gammaproteobacteria > Burkholderiales > Rhodocyclaceae > Accumulibacter > Accumulibacter jenkinsii. The sequence continues at coordinate 113,870 of JAZKUF010000006.1, forward strand.
ACAGCATCAATCCCAGTCTCCCTAACCAGAGTCGGGTAACCGACGCGATCAGGCACTGGGAAGAGAAAACGGCCATCCGCTTCGTCCTGCGCACGGCGGCCAACGCCAGCCAGTATCCGGACTATGTTTACTTTACCGCCGCCGGTGGCTGCTGGTCGATGGTCGGCCGGCGAGGTGGACGACAAGACCTGAGCCTCGACACCGGCTGTAGTACGGGCAACGCGATCCACGAAATTGGGCATGCCCTCGGACTGTGGCATGAGCAGAGCCGGGAGGATCGCAATACCTTCGTCCGCATCCGCTATGAAAACATTGAAGCCGGCCGTGAGCACAACTTCAACCAGCAAATTAGCGATGGTGACGATATCGGCACTTACGACTACGGCTCGATCATGCACTACGGGGCATTCGCCTTTTCCAAAAACGGGCAGGCGACCATCGAGCCTCTGCAATCCGGGGTCAGCATCGGTCAGCGCAGCGGCCTGAGCGCCAGAGATATTGCCGCCATCCACGCCATCTACACCTTGTGGTATTACAACAAGCGCGTGTGGAACGCTTTCGCCTCGAATGATTCGCAGAATGCGTGGGCCAACATCGAAGGGCTCGGCTGGCGCAAGATAAAGCCGAAGGCGGCAAACGCCGCCACCAATATGTTTCATGCCTTCTGCGAGGCCGTGGCCAACAATCTGCGGGTGCACGTTTTCGCGGACGGGCAATTCGTTTCGATCATGTACCTGGCATGAAGGAGCAGTGTTCATGAATCCACAAATCGTTTTGAACTTCAATTTCGCCAGCGATACCGGGCAACTCTCTGGCGGGCAGACGGCCTCCGCAAGCGCCACCGAGCAGGCGCCACCGGCCCCCACGATGACAGGGAGCGCGGGCGACGGAGCGGTAGAACGCTCTTTGCCAACGCCCGCCGACCATGCCGCGGATGCGCTGTCCGATATGAGCGATGCTTTGCCGACGCCACTGGGCTTCGCAGCGGGCGCGTCCGATACCGGCAGCGCCCTGCCGACGCCGATGGAAATGACCGCTGCCGATACTGCCGTCGATGAACAGGCGACACCGACCCCGCTCGATGCGATGGAAAAGGCTTCAGCCGCGAGCACCGGCGGCATCCCGACACCGTTTGACAACCAGGAATCCGGCACCGCAGCAGGCGGCGACATGCCCGAACCTGCGACTCCTGACCAATCGGAAAAGGAAGATGTCGAGAAACATGGCGCGAAGGGAAAATCGAAATAAGGGCGCCGTGCAGCAGCACGAACCGCAGACCGTGTTCCCGCGCACGAGTGCGCGGGAACACGGTCTGGTTTGTGCTGTTGCTGACTCTGCCGTTGCCATTCGTTGCTGCGGCTATTTCACCGGCTCTACCGTAACCGAAACTCGCGCCGGTAACGCATCCAGGCGCAGTGAGTAGCTCTGGGTCGAGACATAATCGCCCCGATCAAGCCTGCCGGTTGAATTGACATCCACATGGACTCTGAGTGAGCAGGCATCCGCTGGCAAGCTTGCGAGCAGATCGGGCGGCAAGTCAACGACCACCACCAGCGGGTCCACGTCGCCCGGCGAACGTGAAAGTCCAGCCAGACGACGCTCGAAAATCACCTCGGCAGCGGCGTCCGAACGGCGGGCGTCCTCACCTCTGACGACCACCGCAGCGTCCGCGAACGGGCTCAGGATTTCACTGAAATGAATTTCGCATTCGATTCTCATGGCTTATTGGCTCGGCTGCAGGTTCGTCAGATGAAACAGTCCGCCCTGCGGACCTCCGATGTATTCAGCCTCGGCCTCGACGATGGCTGGTAAAGGCAGATCCCACGCCGATCTGAACGTAAACCCTTCCCGGGTTTCTCCCGGCGTCGCGAAGACTCCTCCCCTGACCGGTTGAGAGTCGATAATTTCAAGCTCCAGCAGCCACTTATCGGGAAAACTGTCGGCCTGCCGGGCAGCCAGAATTTTCACTTTCATTCTCGAACCATTCGGCGCCGCCATGACTCCGGAAATATGTGCCTCCATCTCTCGATCTCCTTTAAAGGGTCAAAGGTTTGCCGAAGTAGCTCAACACTCTTCGGCCAGGCGTTTGGCGATGGCGGCGCGCTGGCTTCCTCGATACCGTCAGGCGCCATTCGATGCACCGGCATCGATCCTCCTTCGGCTGGCCAGCCCTATCCCACTCAGAGCCTCAGCGGACCATTGGACAGCACCATGCGGCCGTTTGCGCCCGACATTTTCGGCCGCCGTCGATGCCCGTTCGCTTCACACCGCGCGAGCACCTGGACGCCAGCGGCGGCGAGAGAAGGCCTGGTCGCCCGCTCAGCGCGAACGTGCGAGGTCGAAATCGGCCTGGTTGCGTTCATCAACGAAAACCCTGACCGGTTCGGGCGGCTCGCCGTTGCGGCAGATCACCACGACGTTGGCCAGGGTCTGCCACTTCTGCAGGACTTCGACGGAGCAACGGCCGTAGACGCTCTCGATGGTCGCCAGGAGGTTGCGTGAGTAAGGGGTGGCGAGGGCGCTGTCGAGAATCAGGTTGGCAATCAGCAGCCCGTCGGGTTCCAGCACACGGCGCGTTGCCTGCCAGAATTCACGGGTCACCAGATGTCCGGGAATCGAAGAGTGCGCGCTGTAGACGTCAACCAGTGCGGCCGCAAAGCGCTGTTCGCTGCGCACCACGAAACGGCGAGCGTCGTCGGCAATGAAATCGCCGCGCGCGGCCTCCCCGAGGAAATGCTTTTCGGCAATGGCGCGCACCGCCGGGTCGATATCGACATAGGTGTAATGGTTGCTCGGTTCGCGGTGCGAGAGGGTGAAGCCGCCGGCACCGAGGACCAGAATCCGACGGTCACGAAAGCCGAGTTCATCGAGCAGGAAGTGGCGAATGTGCCGGATGTAGAGGGCGTAGCGGGGTGGTTCGGAGTCGTCGATCAATGAGGCATAGGACGAGTTGTTCTTCAGCGCTCGGCCGTTGATTGCTTGGTCGTATTGTGCCGGGACCACCAGATAGCTCGCGTAGGCGGTTTCGATCTGCGGCCGCAGCCAGGCGTTGGCAACCACGGTCAGGGCCGCGACGGCGAGACTGGCGACCGCGGTCGACCAGCGCCGACCGCGCAGGAGGACAAAACCCACGATCAGGAGCAGGGAAGTGAGCGCGACGGCGGCCGAAACACCCAACCATTGCATGACCAGCAGCGAAAGCAGCAGTGAGCCGAGGAAGGAACCGAGCGTCGAGTAGTACAGCGCCTCCCCGCTGGCTTCGCCGACGCGTTGATGCTGCAGGAGATTGGTGAGGATGGGGACGGTCTGTCCGAGCAGCCAGGCGATCGGGCAAAGGACGCCGGCCATGAGCGCGAGATACGCCACTTCCGGTGGATTCAGCGAGGCAAAGAAGAGATCGACGGTCACCCCCGCCAGGCCGGCGCCAAGCAGCAGCGCCGAGATCAGGAAGTTCCGCGCCACGGTTTCGAGATACTCGCCCGCGATCCTGGCGCCGGCGTGGTAACCGAGCGCCAGCGCCAGCAGGAAAAAGCCGATGGTGGGCGCGGTGACGACGATCGAGCTCCCCATGTGCGGGATGATCTGGCGCAGTGCGATGACTTCGGCCCCGAGTGAGCAGAATCCTTCGATGAAGACGATGGCGAAAAGCAGGGAACGTGGCATCGAGCGTGCAGGGTCGGGCGAAAGGAGCCCGCACTATACGCGAGGCGAGGCGTCCTGAAGCAATCCGGGCAGCAGGTCGTCCGGCAGTTGCAGGCGGTAGAGCAAGGTTTCCCGGCTGATGTGCAACAACTCCTGAACGGCGCTGAGGTCGTCGGCGACCGCCGGACCGCTCCAGCCGTCGGTCGAGTGGCGGGCGAGGTTGACCGCCAGCCTGACGTTCTGGACCCTCGGCAGATGCGCGCAGCCGTCATCCATCAGGAGGATCAGTAGCGCCGGCAGCCGCCAGGAATGGCAGAGGGCCAACTGCAGCTCGGTCAGCGGAAAACCGAGGACCTCCTGCTGGACGCTGGCGCTGCGCAAAGTCCTGTCCGCCTGCAGGCGGGAACGAATCGCGATGGCTAGCTGGGGGGCAAAACACCATAGCAGGATCTCGGCGAGGTCGTGCAGCAGCGCAGCCAGTGCGACCTCTTCGACATTCATGTCGTGTCGGGCAAATGCCCACTCGTGCGCATAATGCGACGCGCGCTGGGTACGCAGGATCACCTGCAGCACGCCCAGCAGGGCTTGCGGTTGACCCGCAAGCAGGCTCTCGATGGTGAGTGGCTGGTCGAATTCCCGGAAAAAAGGGTCCACACCCAGCATCATGACGGCGCTGGCAATGTTGGTGATATCGCTCTGCAGGTGGCGGCTGGTCACATCCTGAATATAGGCCAGGACGCGGATCGCGAGCATGGGGTCCTGGAGGACGATCTCGGTAATGTCACGCCCACTGACCTGGTCGATGTTCTGACGCGCTTCATCCAGGCGGCGCGCCGTCTTGCGCAGGATGGGCATTTTCCTGCAGCGGATCAGAGTCATCCAGCTTTCCAGGCCGTGCAGCATCGGCGTGTCGAGCATTGCTGTCGCTTTCGAACAAGGGCGTCAGAAATCGGCGTCGGCAGGGCAGGACCCCCAATGCCCAGCGTCGCCGAGACAATGGTAGTCCTGCCGTGGTCCGCCTGCAAGCGGCGACGGACCCGGTTGCCGGATCAGAAACGCTCGTCCGGGCGCAGATAGCGCCATTGCCCGGATGGCAGCCTGGCGAGCGAGACGCTGCCGATACGAACGCGCTTGATGCTGGTGACGCGCAGGCCCACCAGCTCGCACATGCTCCGGATCTGCCGTTTCCGGTCTTCGTGCAGGACGAAGCGCAGCTGTTGCTCGTTCAGCCAGGACACCTGTGCTCGCAACAGCTTCACCTTGTCGAGCGACAGGCCATGCCGCAGCAATTCCAGCCCGGCCGGCAGCAATTCGCCTTCGACCCGCACATGGTATTCCTTCTCGGCATCAGCGCCCGTCAGACGGCGTGCGACGCTGCCTTCCTGGGTGAACACCAGCATTCCGCCCGCATCGCCGTCGAGTCTTCCGGCAAGCGCCAGCCCCCGCAGATGAGTCGCCCTGAAGTGTAGCGGCGAGCCGTCGTCCGCCCAGTGATTGTCGGCACGGATCAGCTCGCTGACCGCTTCGCTCCCTTCCGCTGCCGGATCATCGAGGTCGCCCAACGGTTTGTTGAAGAGAATGGTGACGCTCTCGACGGGTCGCCGGCGCGCCGCTTCCTTGATCTGGATTTTCGCCTTCGGGCTGACGCGTGCGCCCAGCCGGGTGATGATGACGCCATCTACACTGACCCAGCCATTCTCTATCCACTCGTCTGCTTCGCGCCGCGAACACTCCGCGAGTTCGCTCACCAGGCGCGACAAGCGCGGCAACTCCCTGGCCGGACCACGTTGCACGACGGCCGCAACCGGCGCCTCGGCCGGCAGCGTCCCCGGCTGCTCTGCCGCCACCGCCGGCGCAATCCGCCTGACTGATTCCGGCGGCGTCAACGGAGGCTCGCTGCGCAATGGCGCAGGAGGAAAAGCGCGGGCGCCGGTGCTGCGGGCGATGCCCCGTTGCGGGTAGCTCCTGGCGCGTTTGACTGTGCCTTCGGCAACCGGCTGTCCGCCGCCGAAGCCATTCTTCGTTCGCTCGGCAGGCCGGTTCTCGTCGCGCGTGCGGTCAACCGTCAGCTTGCCGCCCCCCGCTGCTGCTGCGGGTTTGCTCACGGCGACATTCTCCGGCTTGCCGGAGCCGGTCTCGCGCTGCCGTGTACGGGCCGCGTCGCCTCGCCGACCTCCAGCAACGCCGGTGTTCTGGCCGCTCTTGCCGGCCGGCGAAAGATCGGCAGCGGCCGAGGCATCGGAGCGCCGCGGGGCGGCGTGCTTCGCGGTCGGGGCACCACCCCGGATCGGTCGGCGAACGGCGCTTCTCGGCTCGCTCGCCGCATCGGCGGCGGATCTCTTGGGAAGCTTCAGGGTGGAACGGGGCATGGCATGGCTTTTCGATTGGGGCGGGTGACTAGTTTACGCCAGAAATTGCCGCGCTCGCGGTCGGAATTGGGGACCACCGCGCCGGACGCCGGCCGCCGGCAACTCCAGAGCAGGCGGACGCGGTCGCCCAGCCGACGACAGCTTCGGCGTCGCCGATGCCGCGCCCCATTTTCGGTCTTGTCGATCGCCGTTTCTGGTACGCTAATGCAGTCATTTCCTTGACTGTCAATATGCCCTCCTATCCGGCAAGCGCCATCGACCAGACTGGCAATCTCCATGATGGAGAGCTTGCACTGTCGCGCTTCATCGTGCAGGGGGACGGCGGTCTGTATGTGAACCGTTCGCTGCTGGATTCGGCAAGAGACTTTTCCGACTTCGTCGATCGGATTTTCGGGTCGGGGCTTTATTTTCGCGGGCTGGACTACGCACGGCTGCAATCCCTGCTTTACGACGAGGGATTGCGCTCTGGCGATGAGCGCGACGAGACCGTGTTTCTGGCTGCCGACATCACGCTTTTTCGGCCGCAACGTCAGCCGCTGTACAAGGCGCTGTCGATCGCGAGCAGCGAGGCGTCCTATCTTTTCGAACCCCTTTACTTCGAAGGTGAGGCTGATCCGGAACTGATCGAGTCGACCGAGAGTCGCCGGCAGGCATTGCGGCCCGACGGCCATCAGGCAAGTGAAACCCGCCTTTACCTCGACGTCGACGAGTTCGTCGCCAGCGCCTGGAGGCAAGGGGTACGCTTCGGAATCGATGTCGCGGTGGTCCGCGAAGGCATCGGACTCGACAAGGCTGAGCGGCGGGTCGTCGCGCGCAGCCGGCCCTGCGTCGCCGGGACGAACGCCGAACTCATCGAAGAGGCCCCCAGCCTGCGCCGAAACAACGCCCCGCGCCGCTTACTCGACGATCGGGTCGATCTCTGCCGGTTCGTGACGCGCTATCCACAGGTCACCGCGAGCCTGCGTCTGTTGCGGAAGATTCCCTGCACGCCCGGGGTGGACGGCTGCGACATCGCCGGCAACCCCTTGCCGGCGCCACGCCCCGAGGATCTGCAGCTCGACCATCTGGCCGGTCCGGGAACCCACGTCGAGCGGGAGGCAGGGGGAGAATACCTGGTCGCGTCGGTCGGCGGCTTCCTCAATGTCGATAGCCGCAGCAAGCGCCTGTCGGTGGCCGACAAGATCGTCAGCCATGAAGGGGTCAGCGTGCGCACTACCGGTGACCTGCTGCTCACCGGCGAAGTGTATGAGCAATACGGTGAAATCCAGGAGAAACGCATCGTTCAATGCCGCACGATAACCGCTCACGCCGACGTTTTCGGCAACATCCTTTCGAGTGGCGGGGTCGTCCGCCTGAAGAGCAATCTGGTCGGCGGCAGCGCCAGCAACGATGATGGAGACATTTTCGTTGACGGCAGGGCTTCGGGAGCGACGCTGATCGCGCAACATGGCTGCATCACCGTCAAGCAGGCGGACAACTGCGTGATTCTGGCCCGCGAGGTGGTCATCGAGCAGGCCACGAACTGCAGCATCGTTGCCGAGGAAGTCAGGGTCAGGATCTGCGAAGCATCGGCCATGGCCGCCCGGACCCTCCGGGTCGGCAGCGCCCGCTCGCGTCGCGATCTCGACTCCGTGCTGCTCCTCCTCGTTCCCGACCTGTCGCCTTATCAGGCGGAGATTGCCACCCTCGAAAACAAGCGCAGCGTACTCGACAGCACGATCGCCGGCGAGCGTGCCCGGATCGACACCTTGCGCAGCGAGCCGGAGGTCGCGCGCTATCTGCTCCTGGCCGGCAAGCTGCGCCGCCAGGAACTGACCCTGAACCCGGAACAGCAGGTCGCATGGCGCAGGCTCTCGGCGCAGGTCGCGCCGGTTCTGCGAACCCTGGCGCCCCTGGCCGATCTGCTCCGGGAGCGGGACGCCCAGTCGCAGGCTCTGCGCCGCGAGATCGAAGCGGTCATCGCCGCCCGGGCGCAGGCCTGCGACAGGGTGATCGGCGAGGTCGACGCGATCGACGGCGAGACACGGATCAGCACCCTGCTCGTGCGACTCGCCGAGACGCCGCTGAGCGCACTGCCGGGCAAGGAACTCAAAGCCCGCTTACGGCGGGCCGACGCCGCAACCAGACTGCTTTTTACGGGCAGCGCCGGTCACTTCTCCTGGCGCTGCAGCCCGCCGCCGGATTGATCACCAGCTTCTAGGCTTCGGCCAGGCGCTGCGCGAGGTGGGCCAGCGCTTCCTCGATCTGATCGATCAGGATCAGGCAGAGATCGCCGGCCTGCAACTCGGCCAGCGCGCTGTCGATGGCGAGGAACTCGCCGCGGATCTCCCTCACCTCGGAAGTCCGGGTCGCGTCCTTCAGCCCGGCCTGCAGCAGCGCCAGCACTTCGCCATCCGCCCGGCCGCGCTGGCACTGGTCCTGATAGAGCAGCACCCGATCGAAAGCCTTGCCGAGAATCTCGGTTTGCTGGCTGAGGTCTTGATCGCGCCGGTCACCGGCACCGCTGATCACCACCGAGCGTTTGCCGCCCGCCGCCAGTGGCAGGTTTTCGATCGCGTCGACCAGGGCCTGGATGGCGTCCGGATTGTGGCCATAGTCGGCGATCAGCGTCGCCCCCCGGTAACTGAAGACGTTGAATCGTCCGGGAGCGGTCTGTGCGTCGTTCACGAAAGAGCTCAGCCCACGCTGCATCGTCGCCCAGTCCATCCCCAGCGCCCAGGCGGCTGCGATCGCCGCCATCGCGTTCTCGACCTGAAAGCCGATGGCGCCATTGCGGGTCACGGGAATCCCGGCCATCGCGATGCGGTGCTCGACGCCGCCGCCGGAAGCGACGATGGAGTCGCCATCGCGATAGACGACCCGCTTCCGCTGTGCGCGGTGCATCGCCATCACCGGATGGTTGCGGTCACAGGCGAAAAAAGTGATGCTGCCGGGACACGAATGGGCCATCCGGACGACCATCGGATCGGCCGCATTGAGCACGGCGACGCCGGATCCCGGCCTGACGTTCTGGACGATGACCCGTTTGACGACCGACAGATCCTCGACGGTGCTGATATAGGAAAGCCCCAGATGGTCACCGAGACCGATGTTGGTGACCACGGCGACGTCGCAACGATCGAAGCCCAGCCCTTCGCGCAGGACGCCGCCACGCGCCGTTTCGAGGACGGCGGCGTCGACCCCGGGATGGAGGAGGACGTTCCTGGCACTCTTGGGCCCGCTGCAGTCGCCGCTATCGATCCGCCGGCCTTCGATGTACACCCCGTCGGTCGTCGTCATGCCGACGCGCAGGCCTTGCTGAGCCAGGAGGTGGGCGATCAGGCGAACGGTCGTGGTCTTGCCGTTGGTCCCGGCGACGGCGACCAGCGGAATCCGGGCATCGTCACCGGCGGCAAAGAGATTGGCAATGATCGCTTCTCCCACCGGCCGGCCCTTGCCGAACGAGGGCTGCAAGTGCATGCGCAGGCCCGGTGCCGCGTTGATCTCGACGATCCCGCCACCCTGCTCTTCGAGCGGGCGGAGAACGCTGTCGCAGACGACATCGACGCCGGCGATATCGAGGCCAATGGTCTGTGCGGCAGCGACCGCCTGCGCGGCAAACTCGGGATGGACATCGTCGGTGACATCGGTCGCGGTACCACCGGTCGACAGGTTGGCGTTGTTGCGCAGGATGACCCGCCGGCCTCTTGCCGGAACCGATTCCGGCGAGAGGCCGGCACGGGTCAAGCCAGCCAGCGCCACCTCGTCAAGACGGATTCTGGTCAGCGAGGTAGCGTGCCCTTCGCCGCGCCGGGGGTCGCTGTTGACCCGCTCGACCAGCTGGCGAATGCTGTGCACGCCGTCGCCGCTGACCAGCGGTGGATCGCGCCGGGCGGCGGCGATCAGGCGGTCGCCGACGACCAGCAGCCGATAGTCGTGGCCCGGCAGGTAACGTTCGACGAGCACCTCGTCACTGACTTCGAAGGCCTGGGCATAAGCGGCTGCCACCTGCTCGCGGGTGGTCAGATTGACCGCGACGCCCTTGCCCTGATTGCCATCCTGCGGCTTGACGACCACCGCACCGCCGATTTCGCAGGCCGCCGCCCAGGCGTCGTCGACGTCGAGGACGGGCCGCCCGCTCGGCACCGGCACGCCGGCGGCGTGCAGCAGGATCTTGCTCAGTTCCTTGTCCTGGGCGATGGCTTCGGCGACGGCGCTGGTACGGTCGGTTTCAGCCGCCTGAATGCGCCGCTGACGGCTGCCCCAGCCAAACTGGACCATGCTGCCTTCGGTCAGCCGCCGGTAGGGGATGTTGCGCGCCACCGCCGCATAGACGATCGCGCCGGTGCTCGGACCGAGACGCACCTCCTCGTCGAGCTCGCGCAGACGTTGCAGCGCCTGTTCGAGTTCGAAAGGGCGGTCTTCGCTGGCTGACCGGCAGAGATCCTGCGCGAGTTCGAAGGCCAGCCGACCGACCGCCTCTTCGCTATATTCGACGACCACCTGATAGGTGCCCCTTTCCAGGGTCTGCGCCGTGCGGCTGAAAGTCACCGGACAGCCGGCCTGCGCCTGCAGGCCAAGCGTCGCGAATTCCAGCGCCTGAGCCATCGAGACCGCTTCCGTATGCCCCAGCGGTCGCAGCATGGCCAGTTCGGGAAAACGCTCGCGCAGACGGTTTTCGAAACCCGGCAGGTGATCGATGTTGCCCTCGCTTTCGCTACAGCAGACAATCGCTTCGATCGCCGTATGCCGGCTCCAGAGATTGGGTCCGCGCAAAGCGCGGATACGCGATACTTCCATGAACAGTTTCCTCTTTCTGGTTCAGTGCGGATGCCTGTCGGCAGGGTCGCTGCGCTGCCGGCAACTGCCAAGTCAGTCGACGCTGAAAGTTTCCAGCCCGGTCCGGATGATCTCGGGGCCAAGGCCGATCGACCATGCCGCGGCGGCAGCCGCGAGGACATTCTCGATCTGCTCCGCGTCCCCGCCGCCGTCAGTCAGCGGAATGCCCTGCAGGTCGACGATCGTCGCCTCTTGCTGGCCGTGGGCGAGTACGACCTGGCCGTTGCGGACGAATGCGGCCCGCTTGCCCTGCGCCCGGTGTTCGACGATGACCGGCAACTCGGGGTCGAGCGCAAAGAAGATCACTTCGCCGTCGCACAGGGGCGCCATTTCGACCAGCATGGGCTGGCCCGCATTGAGGATCGCGGCCCCCGTCGGCAGCACCAGATCGACCTGGGTACGCAGGACCGTAAACACCTGTTCGGGCGTATTGATGTCATGGGGGCCAAAATGCCGCGCCGCATCGACGTTGGTGATCACGCCGACCTGACAGCGGTCATAGGCCAGCCCTTCGCCGAGAATGGTCGCGGTACCGTTTTCGAAGACGGCAGCTTCGACCGAGCGATTCATCAGGATGCGATGGGCCGCTTCCCACTTCGCGCTGTCACCGCGATCGATGCACCGGCGATCGATGAACAGGCCGCGACTGCATGCCAGCCCCGTATGCCTGCCCGAGAGCGTCAGCAGGCGAGCGATCAGGCGGGCGACGGTGGTCTTGCCAAAGCTGCCGGTGACGCCAACAACCGGGATGCGGCCGTCGTCACCATTGGGAAACAACTCGTCGACTATCGCGCGGCCGACCGGGCGCGGCTGTCCGCTTTCCGGCTTGAGGTGCATCAGCAGGCCGGGACCGGCATTGACCTCGACGATCGCGCCGCGCTGTTCATCGAGCGGCCGGGAGATGTCTTCGCAGACGAGGTCGACACCGGCGATGTCGAGGCCGACGATGCGCGCTGCGAGCGAAGCGGTGGCCACGGTCTCCGGGTGGACGAGATCGGTGACATCATCGGTATGGTTGCCGCTACGCACGATCAGCACCTCGCGGCCGGCAGGCGGGATCGACTCCGGGGCAAAACCCTGCCGCGAGACTTCAAGCCGGGCGACCGGATTATCGGCGAGGGCGATGATGTCGAGCGGGAATTCCTCGGCGGCACCGCGGCGCGGGTCGGAGTTGATCTGGCGGTCGATCAGTTGATCGATCGTAGACTCGCCGTCGCCAACGACCCTGGCGGTTTCGCCGCGGGCGGCGGCGGCGAGTTTGCCGCCGACCACCAGCAGGCGATGCTCGGAGCCACGCACATAACGTTCGACGATGACGCCGCTGCCTTCGAGGACCGCCGCAGCATAGGCCGATTCGACCTCGTCCCGGCCGGTCAGATTGGTAAACACGCCGCGGGCATGGTTGCCGTCGGACGGCTTGACGACCACCGGCAGACCGATGTCCCCCGCAGCATCCCAGGCATCCTCGGCACTGTCGACCAGACGTCCCTCGGGGACCGGAACGCCGCAGGACTTGAGCAAGGTCTTGGTCAGATCCTTGTCCCGCGAGATTCCTTCGGCAATGGCACTGGTACGGTCGGTCTCGGCGGTCCAGATGCGGCGGCTGCGGGCGCCGTAACCGAGCTGTACGAGGTTGCCGGTGGCCAGCAGACGGATGGCCGGAATACGACGATCCTTGGCCGTCGCCGCCTCGACGATGCAGCCGGTACTCGGCCCGAGCAGCTTGCGTTCGGCCATGTCGGCCAGGCGCGCGACGTTGGCTGTGACATCGAACGGGCCGTCCTGGATGGCGGCCAGCAGCAGATCGCGACCCGCTTCCAGGCAGGCGCGGGTGACCTCCTCATGCCAGGCACGGACGACGACTTTATAGACGCCCCGCGTCGAGGTCTCGCGCGCCTTGCCGAAACCACCCGGCATGCCGGCGAGATTCTGCAGTTCGAGGGTGACATGTTCGAGAATGTGGGCCGGCCAGGTGCCTTCCTCAACCCGCCGGAGAAAACCGCCCACTTCGCCATAGCTGCAGCGGTGTTCGCTCAGCGACGGCAGGAAGGCGGTCAGGCGCTCGTGGAATCCGGGGATGAGGTTCGAGGGAAAGTCTTCGAGCTCGCCGATGTCGACCACCGCTTCGATGACCGGACGGTAGGTCCAGATGTTCGGGCCCCGCAGGTAGCGGATCTCGAGGAACTTGATTTCTTTGTTTTTCATGGTGTCAGTCCAGGCACGGGAAGGTGGGTGCGCATCGGCGCGGGCAGGCGGCAGGCCGGCGGACAGGCGGCCGGAGCGAGGTGGTCTGTGGCATAACGTTGCAGGTGTCAATCGGCTGACCGGGCAAGGAAACGATTGCCGTCGACCGGATCACAGGAAGCGGTCGAGAATCCTCCGGCTTTGCGGGTCGAGCGCCTGACGGTCGCGAACCAGAAAGTGGATGCCATGGCTGTCGGTGATCAGCAAGGCCGGCGGTGCCAGGCGGCGGATATCTTCTTCGCCCTTGAGGACAAAAGTCGCCGCACCGCGGTCGGTTTCGACCTGCCAGGTGCTCGGCGTGGCAAAACTCGCGACGCTGACGATGCGGGTGATTTCGGGCATGAACTCGCGTTGGGCGAGTTCGCTCTGAACGAGGCTGCGCAGGTCGTCGGGCAGGTCGTCGAGGCAGCCGATCCAGGCCAGTTCGTGGCCGTAGGGGTCGACCAGGGCGATGCCATCGTCGGGAGCCGTGATCGGAAAAGCGCGTACGGGAGCGACGCCGGCATGCGTCTCACCGTCGGGGCCGGTCAACTCGAGCCTGCCGAAGGCGTTACGCCGCAACTGATAGTCAGGCCGGTCGATCATTGGCGCTCTCCCTCGTCTTTGGCATCCAGTTCCAGTCGGTGCAACTGGTCTTCGCTATCGACATTCCGGGCCTGCGCCTGATAGAGGCGGTAGTAGTGGCCCTCGGCCGCCATCAGCTGATCGTGGCTGCCGACCTCGACGACGCTGCCGCGATCGAGAACGACCAGGCGATTGGCGTCACGCAGGGTGGACAGGCGGTGCGCGATGGCGATCGTCGTGCGCCCGCGCACCAGGTTGTCGAGGGCTTTCTGGATTTCCTTTTCGGTCGTCGTGTCGACCGACGAGGTCGCCTCGTCGAGGATCAGGATGCGCGGGTCGATCAGCAGCGCGCGGGCGATCGAGATGCGTTGCCGTTCGCCGCCGGAGAGCGCCTGGCCGCGTTCACCGACCAGAGAGTCGTAGCCGTGGGGTAGCCTGAGGATGAATTCGTGGGCGTGCGCGGCGCGCGCAGCAGCGACGATCTCCGCGCGCGTCGCTGCCGGTTTGCCGTAGGCGATGTTTTCGGCGATGGTACCGAAAAACAGGAACGGCTCCTGCAGCACCAGACCGATGTGCCGGCGGTACTCGGCGACCGGCAGCGAACGGATGTCCACTCCGTCGATCAGGATGGCACCTTCGCTGACATCGTAAAAACGGCAGATCAGGTTGACCAGCGTGCTCTTGCCGGAACCGCTGTGGCCGACCAGGCCGACCATCTCGCCGGGCTGGATGACGATGTTGATGTCGCGGGTGACGCTGCGCGTACCGTAGCGGAAACCGACGCCACGCAGCTCGATGCGCCCCGAGACGCTGGGCAGGTGTACCGGGTGGATCGGCTCGGGAACGCTGGAGACGTGGTCAAGAATGTCAAAAATCCGCTTGGCACCAGCCGCTGCCTTCTGCGTCACCGAAACGATGCGACTCATCGAGTCGAGACGCAGGTAGAAACGGCTGATGTAGGCGAGAAAGGCAGTGAGCACGCCGACAGTGATCTGATCCTTGGCGATCTGCCAGATGCCGAAGGCCCAGACGATCAACAGTCCGGTTTCGGTGAGCAGGGTGACGGTTGGCGAGAACAGTGACCAGACGCGATTGACCCGGTCGTTGACTTCGAGATTGTGCACATTGGCGGCCCGGAAGCGGGCCGCTTCGCGGCTTTCCTGAGCAAAGGCCTTGACCACGCGGATACCGGGAATCGTATCGGCAAGCACGTTGGTCACCTCGGCCCAGATGCGGTCCACCCGCTCGAAACCGGTGCGCAGTCGCTCGCGAACGACGTGGATCAGCCAGGCAATGATCGGCAGCGGCAGCAGCGTGACGGCCGCGAGCCAGGGATCGATCGACACCAGAATGGCGGTGGTCATGACGATCATCAGGACATCGGTCGCGAAATCGAGCAGGTGCAGCGATATGAAGATGTTGATGCGGTCGGTTTCCGAACCGATGCGCGCCATCAGGTCGCCAGTCCGCTTGCCGCCGAAGTACTCGTGCGACAGCTTGAGCAGGTGTTCGTAGGTGGCCGTTCGCAGGTCGGCGCCAATCCGTTCTGAAACCAGCGCCAGAATATAGGTGCGTCCCCAGCCGAGGACCCACGCCACCAGCGACGCACCGAGCAGCCCCGAGAGATAGAGCACGACCAGGCTGGGGTCGATCGGCTGACCGTTCTGGTAGGGAATCAGCACCTTGTCCATCATCGGCATGGTCAGGTACGGCGCTACCAGCGTGGCGGCGGTGGTCAACAGCGACAGCACGAAGCCGGCCAGCAGTTGCCCCTTGTAGGGCCGGGCAAAGCGTCCCAGACGCAGCAGGGTCCAGGTTGAAGGCGGCGCATGAATTTCCTTGCTGCACGCCGGACACTCCTCCTGCCCGGCCAGCAGCGGCGTTTCGCACTTCGGGCAGAGGGCCAGCGCGACCGGCGGTGGCGCTTCGCCGGTGAGACGAAGGAGGAGCTGGCGGGTGAAGTGGTCGACCAGTCGTCCGGCCGCGATATCGGCACCGAGCGTGTAGCGCCAGAGCGCGAGCAGGGAATCGGCGTCGCAGAGTTCGATCGTCCCGACCCCGGAATGATCACTGCGTGAGAGCGAAAGCCCCGGCCGGTAGCTCCAGCTCTGCCACTTGCTGTCGTCGGCCGACCTCACCAGCAGGCGATCACTGGTCACCACCAGGATCCCGCGTGCGAAGCGCAGACGGTCGTCGAGGTCGATCTCGAGCGAGGCCAGCAACTTTTCGCTGCCGGCCAGCTGGCCGGCCAACTGCGCTGACCAGGGGGACGGCAGCGCCCGCGGCGACAGGCCGACCGCAGGAGTATCCGGATGAACCAGGGGTGCATTGACTGAAGTCATGACTTGATCTGTCTTCCAACAAGGCTGCGCGAGACGAGGCGGCAAGTATACCTGTCATATCCGGGAGAGGGCGGACTGTCAGCGGGCCAGAGGCATCGGAATGGCGCCGATAACCGAATTTGAGTAGAGTGGTAGAGTAGAGGGGAAGAGTTCGGCATTGTCCCGGCAGAATGAAGGCTTTTCTGGCCAGCAGAAGGGAGGCCAGTTTGCGGTCGGCTGCGATTGCTGAGAGGATGTGGATGATCAGAAGACTAGTCTTGCCGGTACGTAAACTGCTGAACGTGACGCTGAGGAGGCTGTTCAACTATCTTCCTCGGGAAAGACGTTTCGCCGTCTATCGTAATTTCGTCGATTGTGATCCCACCCCGAACGATCGCCTGGTACTGAAAATCGCCGATACGCGAGAAGAACTCGAGGCGTGCTTCACCTTGCTCCATGACGCCTACGTCCATAGCAAGTTCATGCAGCCGGATCCCTCAGGAATGCGGGTGACGATCTATCACGCCCTGCCGACCACCACCACCCTTTGCGCCAAGTACGACGGCGAAGTGGTCGGCACCCTGTCCTTGATCCGGGAGAGCGTCCTCGGCTTCCCGCTGCAGCGGATCTTCGACCTGACGGCGCTACGAGAAAAGAAGGGGAACATTGCAGAGGTATCGGCGCTGGCCATTCACCGGCGATTCCGCCGCACCGGTGGCAGCATCCTGTTCCCGCTGATGAAGTTCATGTACGAGTATTGCACGACCTTTTTCGATACCCGGCATCTCGTGATTGCCGTCAATCCCAGCCATATCGAGATGTACGAATCGCTCCTTTTCTTCAAGCGCCTGACTCAGAAGGTGGTTGAAAACTATGATTTCGTCAATGGCGCACCGGCGGTCGGAGCGACCCTGGATCTCAGCACCGCCCCCGAGATCTTCAGAAAACACTATGCCTCCAAACCACCCAAGCGAAATCTTTATGCCTTCTTCACCGAGGTCAAACTGTCCAACATCAAGCTGCCACCGCGCCGCTTCTATACTACCAACGACCCCGTGCTGACGCCGGAACTGCTCGATTACTTCTTCAATGTGCGTACCCGCGTGTTCAGTCAACTGAGTGATCGCAAGAAGGAGCTTCTGCACACGATTTACGATCTGCCCGCCTACTGCATCATCCTGCCGGCAATTCCCGACGGCAATCCGGATGACACGGTTCGCCGACGCCATCGTCGCTTTTCCGTCAGATGCCCAGCGAAATTTACCGTGCGAGAGCCGGGTGGCAAGGAACTCAGGATCAACCTCGAAATCGTCCAGCTCTCGCGTTACGGCTTTCAGGCGCACGCGCTGATTGCGGTGCCGATCAATGTCTGGGGCGAAGTGACGATTCAACTCGGCCCGGCAGAGGTGTCGCGAATCCATGTCGTGGCTTCACGGGAATCCGCCAGCGGAATCTACGGATTCCGGATGGGCGAACCGGACCTGATCTGGCGCAAGTTCGTCAATGCCTTGTACAGCGGCAGCGTCCATGCCGATCTCGAGAACGCGACGCGCTTCATGACCGACCGCTGAGATCGGATGCCGAATCGATCCTTGCCTGACAGGCCGATCCATGGATCGCTTTCTGCCGGCGCCGCCGATAGTGTGCCGGTGCCATGCCAGTCCAGCGCAGAAAGGCGCGGTAGAAAGCCGCGCTATCGGCAAACCCCAGTTCGGCTGCAATGTCGGCCACCGCTTGCCGGGTTTTGGCGAGGCGGTCGATCGCAAGATCGCGGCGCCAGGCATCCTTGATCGCCTGGAAGCTCGAACCTTCTTCTTCCAGCCGACGATGCAGCGTGCGTGGCGATAAATGCAGGACGCGGGCGACCGCACCCAGCGAGCGCGACGCCGGCAGCACCTCACGCAGCGCGTTGCGTACGCGCAGAACCATTTCCCGGTCACGGCGGTACAAGGTCGTGAGTTTGCCTGGTGCGCCAACAAGGAAGGCCTGCAGCGCGGCTTCGTCGCGACAGATCGGCAGTTCCAGCAGCTTGGCCGCGAAGGCCGCGCGCAGCACTGCCGCGTCAAAAGTCGAATACGCCGTGTAGATGAGCGCATAATCGTCGGCGTGTTGCGGGCGAGGGTAGGGGAAGGCCACCGAATCGAAAACGATGCTGCGCCCGACAAGCCAGGATAAAAGCCCATGCAAAAGGCGCAGCAGCCACTCGAAGGCGAACACCCGGCCGATCGGCAGGGGCCGGGGGTCGCTGATGCACAGGAACGACTGCTCGCCGCCGTCGTCTAGGCGAACCGCGAGATCGGGCAGAACCAGGCGGAGAAAGCGCACGCTGCGGTCAATTGCCTCGGCCAGCGTCGGCGAAGTGATCACGCTGCGACAGAGAAATTCGAAGTTGCCGCAGCGCAACGGCAGGGAAAAGAGGCCAAAGCCTTCATCGTCGAGCTCGCGGTTGATGAGGTTGTAGAGTTCGGCATAACGCGCGACGGGAATGCGCGCCTGCGGGTCCTTGAGTACCTGCGCTGCGATGTGCGCACGTTCGAGCAGGAGCGCCGGGTCGCGGCCGGCGTGGTGCAGGCCGGCCAGCATCCCCTGCACGAAGGCGATGGCGACGGTTGCCCTTGCCGCCGGCGGAGTCACGGCGACCAGCGAATCGGTGGCGGCGGTCTTCGCGGAAAATGGCATGGGCCTCCTCGCAGGCAGTGGATCGACAGGATGTTTCAACTTGGCCATATTTACATTGTTGGCGGCGTATTGGGGAATGGCTTTATGGGCGCCAACTTCCTACCATCTGTCTCTCTGTACAACAACTGTGCCATTCCTGGTAAGCAGGACTTTTTCGATTTTCCTGGAGCGCGAACGACATGACCGACCTTTCCATTGCCAAGAAGCTTCTCCCCTACAAACCCAAGCACAAGGTACGCTTCGTCACGGCGGCTTCCCTGTTCGACGGCCATGATGCGTCAATCAACATCATGCGCCGTATTCTCCAGTCGACGGGCGCCGAGGTCATTCACCTCGGACACAACCGCTCCGTGCAGGAGATCGTGAACGCGGCGCTGCAGGAAGATGTCCAGGGAATCGCCATCACCTCGTACCAGGGTGGACACGTCGAGTTCTTCAAATACATGGTCGACCTCCTGAAAGCTGGCGGCGGCGAGAATATCAGGGTCTTCGGCGGTGGCGGCGGGGTCATCGTGCCGAGCGAGATCGAAGAGCTGCAGGCCTATGGGGTGACCCGCGTCTACTCGCCGCAAGATGGCCAGTCGATGGGCCTGCAGGGGATGATCAACGAGGTGGTGGCGACCTGCGACGTCGATCTGTCGACGCTCGCACCACAGGATGCCGACGAGGTGCTGGCGGCGCTCAGGGGGGGGGACCGCCGCCGGCTGGCGCAGATCATCACGGCACTCGAGAACGGGGCCTGCGGCGAATTACTGCGCAAGAAGATCGTGCACGCGGCGAGTGGGCTCAAGGTGCCGACGCTGGGCATCACCGGCACCGGCGGTGCCGGCAAGTCGTCACTGACCGACGAGCTGGTACGACGTTTCCGGCTCGACCAGGCAGACGCGATCAAGCTCGCGATCATCTCGATCGACCCGTCGCGCAAGCGGACCGGCGGCGCTTTGCTCGGTGACCGCATCCGGATGAACGCCATCGAACATCCGGCGATCTACATGCGGTCACTGGCAACGCGCGAAACGGGTTCGGAAGTGTCCGCCGCCCTGCCGGAAGTCATTGCCGCCTGCAAGCTGGCCGGCTTCGACCTCGTCATCGTCGAGACCTCGGGCATCGGTCAGGGCAATGCAGCGATCGTGCCGCTGGTCGATGTCTCGCTCTACGTCATGACCCCCGAGTTCGGTGCCGCGTCGCAGCTCGAGAAGATCGACATGCTGGACTTCGCCGACTTCGTGGCGATCAACAAATTCGACCGCAAGGGCGCCGAGGACGCGCTGCGCGACGTGCGCAAGCAGTATCAGCGCAACCACGAAGCCTTCAATCAGAGTCCGGACGAAATGCCGGTTTTCGGCACCATGGCCGCGCGTTTCAACGACGATGGCGTCACCGCCCTCTATCAGGCGATGGCGCCGAGCTTGCACGCCGCCGGTCTGAAGATGAAGAAAGGCCGGCTGCCGCTGGTGGCTGTCCGGCAGTCGTCGAACCAGCGGGCGATCGTTCCGGCGCAGCGCGTACGCTATCTGGCGGAAATTGCCGAGACGGTTCGCGCCTACCATCTCCACACCGCCGAACAGGCGGCGATCGCTCACCAGCGCCAGGCGCTGAGGACGGCGAAAGCCCTGTTCGACGCCTGCCACAAGCCGGCTGCGGACTTTGATGAACTGATCAGCTGGAAAGAGGGGCAACTCGACGCGCGGACGAAGAAACTGCTCGACATGTGGCCGAAGACGGTCGAGGTCTACGCCCAGGACGAGTACGTGGTCAAGATCCGCGACAAGGAGATTCGCACCCGGCTGACCAGCACTTCGCTCTCCGGATCGCGTATCCGCCGGGTATCGCTGCCGACCTACCGCGACGACGGCGAAGTGCTGCGCTTCCTGATGAAGGAGAACGTTCCCGGCTCCTTCCCCTTCACCGCCGGCGTCTTCGCCTTCAAGCGCGAGAACGAGGATCCGACGCGCATGTTCGCTGGCGAAGGCGACGCTTTCCGCACCAACCGGCGCTTCAAGAAGGTCTCCGAAGGCATGCCCGCCAAGCGCTTGTCGACCGCTTTCGACTCGGTCACCCTCTACGGTTGCGATCCGGACGCGCGGCCTGACATCTACGGCAAGGTCGGCAACTCGGGCGTCTCGATCGCCACCCTCGACGACATGAAAGTGCTCTTCGACGGTTTCGAACTGTGCGCGCCAACGACCTCGGTCTCGCTGACCATCAACGGCCCGGCGCCGATCATTCTTTCGATGTTCTTCAATGCCGCGATCGACCAGCAGGTCGAGAAATTCCGCAGCGACAACGGCCGTGAGCCGACCGAAGACGAGTTGCAGAAGATCCGGGTCTGGGTGCTCGCCAATGTGCGGGGTACCGTCCAGGCGGACATTCTCAAGGAGGACCAGGGACAGAACACCTGCATCTTCTCGACCGAATTCGCGCTCAAGATGATGGGCGACATTCAGGAGTTCTTCGTCCATAACCAGATCGGCAACTTCTACTCGGTGTCGATTTCCGGCTATCACATTGCCGAGGCGGGCGCCAATCCGATCTCGCAACTGGCTTTCACGCTGGCCAACGGTTTCACCTATGTCGAGACCTATCTCGCGCGCGGCATGCACATCGACGATTTCGCGCCGAATCTCTCGTTCTTCTTCAGCAACGGCATGGACCCCGAGTATTCGGTGATCGGCCGGGTCGCACGCCGCATCTGGGCGGTGGCGATGAAGAACAAGTACGGCGGCAACGAGCGCAGCCAGAAGCTCAAATACCACATCCAGACCTCCGGCCGCTCGCTGCATGCGCAGGAAATGGCTTTCAACGACATCCGTACGACGCTGCAGGCGCTGATCGCCATCTACGACAACTGCAATTCGCTGCATACCAACGCCTACGACGAAGCGATCACCACCCCGACCGAAGAATCGGTCCGCCGGGCGATGGCCATCCAGCTGATCATCAACCGCGAGTGGGGGCTGGCGATGAACGAGAATCCGAATCAGGGATCGTTCATCATCGATGAACTCACCGACCTGGTCGAAGAAGCCGTGCTCAAGGAGTTCGAAGCGATCGCCGCGCGCGGCGGCGTCCTGGGTGCCATGGAAACCGGTTATCAGCGCGGCAAGATCCAGGAGGAGTCGCTCTACTACGAGCACAAGAAGCACGACGGCTCGTTCCCGATCGTCGGCGTCAATACCTTCCGTAACCCGCAGGGGGACGCACCGATCGAGATCGAACTCGCCCGTTCGACGGAAGAGGAAAAACAGTCGCAGCTGACGCGCCTGCATAACTTCCAGAAGCGCAACGCGGCCGCCTCGGGGGCCATGATCGACGATCTGAAGCGGGTGGTGATCGACAACGGCAACGTTTTTGCGGTCCTCATGGACGCCGTTCGGGTGTGCTCGCTCGGGCAGATCACCGGCGCGCTGTACGAGGTCGGTGGGCAGTATCGTCGCAGCATGTAGGCGTCAGGGCCGGGGCCGGCGGCGGGAGCTTGACGGCGGCCGGAAAGACGCCCGGCGGCGAGCCGGGAGCGTCCTTGCCGGCCCGGTGGCGCTTGCCGGGAGGGCTGATGGATCCAGAGCATCCCCTTGGGGGATGGAATACGGGGGATGGACATGATTGCAGCACTGCGTCGACTCAGTCTGATGACACGACTTTCATTGACCGTGGTCCTGGCCTTGCTGGCCATGCTGCTGCTCGTCTGGGAGAGCCTCGCATCGCTGCATGGCCAGCTCTACAGCGATCGCCAGGTAAAGACACGGCACCTGGTCGAGACCGTCGTCGGCGTCCTTGAGCACTATCACGCGCAGCAGACGGCGGGCAAGCTGACCGGCGACGAAGCGAAGCAGCAGGCGATCGCCGCGGTCAAGCGGCTGCGCTACGACAAGACCGAGTATTTCTGGATCAACGACCTCGGCAAGCCGGTGCCGACGATGGTGATGCACCCGACGGTGCCCGCACTCGACGGCAAGGTGCTCGACGAAGAGCGCTTCAACAAGGCGATCTCGCTGCAGGCCGGCAGCGACGGCGAGAAGCTTCGCGTCGAGCGAAAGAATCTCTTCGTGAGCTTCAAAGAGGTAGTCGAAAAGACCGGCGAAGGCTATGTCGAGTATCTGTGGCCACGGCCACTCGCCGGCGGCGGCGTGACCGACGAACTGTTCACCAAGCTGTCCTACGTCCGGAAGTTCGAACCCTGGGGCTGGGTCGTCGGTTCCGGCATTTATATTGACGACGTCGACCAGATCTTCGCCAGTGCGGCACGACAAAGCGTGTTGATCGCCCTCGGCGCCACCTTGCTGCTGCTGTTGGGTGGCTGGGTAGTGAGGAAGAGCATTGTGACCGAGTTCGGCGGCGAACCGCGCGCCGCGCTGAAGGCGACCAGCCGGATTGCCGCGGGCGACCTGACGCACACCATTTCGCTGCAGCCCGGCGACCGGGAAAGCGTGCTCTTCGTACTGGCACACATGCAGGCCAGCCTCAAGGAGATGCTGCAGGCGATCTTCACCAATGCCGGCAAGGTGCGGGCAAGCATCGAACGTCTGTCGGCCGAGTCGAACGAAATCAACCTCGCAACGCAGGTGCAGGCGGCGGCCGTCCGGCATACCCGCTCGGCGATCAGCGATGTCTCAAACAGCGTCGAAGTGGTCAATGGACTTGTCCGGGCGACCGAAGACGGCGCCCATGCCGTCGCCGGGCGCGCTCACGACGGCGCCGCTGTCGCCGTCAAGGTTGCGCTCGAGATGCAGGCCATTGCCGACACCGTTGCCGCCTCGTCGCAGCAGGTTTCCCGACTGGTCGAAAGCAGTAGCGAGATCGGCCAGATGGCGCGGGTGATCAAGGAAATTGCCGATCAGACCAACCTGCTGGCGCTCAATGCCGCCATCGAGGCCGCGCGCGCGGGCGAGCAGGGGCGTGGCTTCGCGGTCGTCGCCGACGAGGTGCGCAAGCTTGCCGAACGCACGAGCAAGGCGACGAGCGAGATCGACTGCATCCTGCAGGGCATCCGCAGCGACACCGAGAACGCGGTCCACGGCATGCAGGCTGCCGCACCGGTGATCGCCAGCGGGGTCACGCAGGCCAACTCGGCGGCTGCGACCCTGCAGGCGATCGAACAGCAGGCGCAGGACTCGCTCGAGAAAATGCAGGCGCTGTCACGGGCGACGCAGGAGCAGACGCGGCGGATCGAAGACATCGTGAGCAACGTCGATGAGGTGATGAAGGCGTCCGGACAGACCGAAAACGTGATCAGGCAGTCGCTGCACTCGGCGGCCGACCTCGAGCAGGCGTCGAGCGCCATGTTCTCGATGGTCCAGCGCTTCAGGATCGAGGATCCGGCCAGCGAACAGCCGTCGGGCGACAGCGATCGGACGGCGGTCAAGCCACTGATGGTATGGTCGAATGCGCTGTCCGTCGGACACGCCGAGATCGACCGCCAGCACCAGGTACTGATCGAGATCGCCAACCGCCTCAACGCCAGCATGCGCTCGGGCGCGGGCCGTGCGGCCTGTGGCACGATCCTCGACGAACTCGTGAACTATACGGTCAACCATTTCGCCTTCGAGGAAAAGCTGATGGACAAACACCGCTACGGCGATCGCGAGAGCCATCTGGCGGCGCATCGCCGATTGATCGCCGACGTCTCGAAGTTCAAGCGTCAGTACGAATCCGGCGAAACGATCTCGATCGAACTGATGGGTTTCATCCGCGATTGGCTGGTCAACCATTTCCTCAAGGTCGACCGTGCGCTGGTGCGCGACCTCACGAGCCGGGGCCTGTCCTGAAAAAGGCGGCACCGCCTCAATGGCTTGCGCAGGGCCGCCATCGCCGACGTCACCCGTCCTCGGAGAGCACCCACAATGAGCACCCCTGATCAGCAGCAGCGCCGCCGTACCCTCGCCCTGGCGGTGGTGGTCGCAGCGTACGTCCTGTCTTTTTTCCAGCGCTTTGCCCCGGCCGGCATCGCCCCGGACCTGGTCGCCGCGTTCAATACCACGGCGTCGTCGCTCGGCGTCCTGGCGGCGACCTATTTCTATGTCTATACGCTGATGCAGGTGCCGACCGGCATCCTCGTCGATACCCTCGGGCCCCGCCTGATTCTCCTGCTCGGCGGGCTGGTGGGCGGTGTCGGCAGTTTGCTCTTCGGTATGGCACCCGGTTTCGAGCTGGCCCTCGTCGGGCGAACGCTGATCGGGCTCGGCGTCTCGGTCACCTTCATCGCCATGCTCAAGATCATCGCGCTGTCCTTTGACGAGCGGCGCTTTGCCAGCCTGGTCGGCGTCAGCATGCTGATCGGCAATCTGGGATCGGTGCTGGCTGGCGCGCCGCTCTCATGGCTTGCGCAGATCACCGGCTGGCGAGGTATTTTCGTCGGCCTCGCCGGGCTCTCGCTGCTGCTCGGTGTCGGCTGCTGGTACTTGCTACGCGAGTCCGCCGCACCGGTTACCGGTTCGACCGCCAAGCGGCCGCGCTTCGACCGTACCGTCGTTCTCTCCGGTCTGCTGTCGGTCCTCGGGAACCGCGAAACCTGGCCGGTCGTCTGCGTCAATTTCGGCATCTGCGGCAGCTTCTTTGCTTTCGCCGGCCTCTGGGCGACGCCCTTCCTGACCCAGGTACATGGCTTGAGCCGGACTGCCGCCGCCAACCACGTCAGCCTCTATTTCGCCGGCTTTGCGCTCGGCTGTGCGCTGGTCGGCGCCGTCTCGGACCGTCTCGGTCGGCGCAAGCCGGTGCTGCTGGTGAGTAGCCACCTCTATGCACTGATCTGGCTCGTCTGGCTGTCCGGCAGTGCGCTACCGCTCGCGGTGAGCTATTCACTGTTCACCCTGATGGGCCTGTTGACCGCCAGTTTCACCCTCACCTGGGCCTGCGCCAAAGAGGTCAATCCGCCGCTGCTTTCCGGCATATCGACCAGCGTCACCAATATGGGTGGCTTTCTGGCAGCCGCCCTCCTCCAGCCGCTGGTCGGCTGGGTGATGGATCTGACCTGGCAGGGTGGCCTGAGCGAGACTGGCGCACGCGTCTATACGCCGGCCGATTTCCATGCCGGCCTCATCCTGCTTGGCGGGACCGCAGGTTTCGGCGCCCTCGCTTCGTGGTGGATTCGCGAAACCCGTTGCCGCAACATCTGGCGGCCCTCTGCGTGATGCCGTGCGCGCGGCGCGGCTACCCGGCCTGTGACGGGGCGGTAGCCCGACTCTCCGGGCATCGCGCCGGCCCGCGAACCCCGGACGAGGGTCAGCGTCTTTCGTAGACCAGTTCGACGCGCCGCATGCTGCGACGGCAGGTTTCGCTGTCGCACTTCTGCTTGCTGCTTTCCTCGCTGCCGACTGGCAGGCGTCGAATCTGGTTTCTCGGCACGCCCAGCGAACGCAAGCGCTCGCTGACCGCCTCGGTCCGCCGGTCGGCAACGGCCAGGTTGTAGGCGGCACTGCCGAGATTGTCGGTATGACCGACCAGAACCACGAGCAGCGTCGAGTCTTCCTTCAGTTTCTGGGCGTTCTGACGAAGAACCTCGCTACCCTCGTTGTCGATCGTTGCGTCGCTCGATGCGAAATAGACTGTCCGGCTGGCATCGCTGTCGGCGAAAGGCGTCGGCTTTCCCTTGGCCTGGCGAGCGGTCAACGGCGAGGCGCGCGCGCCCCGCGCCTGCGTCACGCCGGATTCTGCCGGGTCGACCGAGCGCGGCGGCTGGTCGACCGTACCGCAGGCCGACAGAAGCACCAGCAACGCGAGGCCGCAATGGAACGAACGATGGGAAAACGACATGGGCGATGCACCAGCAGGTCAGGACGGCAAGCAGCGAAGCTGTAGTGTAACTGATTGCCGTCCGGCAGGGCAGCTGACAAACGGGGTCAGCACAACGCAGAAAGCCCCCCACTTTCGGGCAAGCCGTCCCCCGCCGGGGATGCCGCGTTCGCCAGGGTCAGCCTTCGAGGCTTGCTTCGGCGGCCTCTTGCCGCTCTCCCCTCAGCGCCGGCGGTAGTTCCCCGAGCAGTCGATGCACCTGCGCGACGATGCTGCAAACGTTGATGCCGAAGAACTCGTAAAGGTCGGTAGCCGGCGCCGATTCACCGAAGCGGTCGATGCCGACCACGGCACCGTGGGTACCGACATACTTCCACCAGAGGTCGGGATGTCCGGCCTCGACGGCGACCATCGGCAGCGTCGGCGGCAGCACCTCCTGCCGATACGCCAGCGACTGCCGATCGAATCGTTGCGTACAGGGCATGGCGACGACTCGGGCAGCGATTCCGTCGTCCCGGAGCGCGCGCTGGGCGTCGAGTGCGAGGCTGACCTCCGATCCGGTGGCGATCAGCACGACCGTCGCGGGATCGACCGCCGCCTCGCGCAGGATGTAGCCACCGCGCCGGATACTCCCGATCTGCGCTGCGGTGCGTGACAGCGCCGGCAGGTTCTGGCGCGAGAGCAGAAAACACGAGGGACCCTTCTGCCGCTCCAGAGCAACGGTCCAGGCAACCGCGGTCTCCACCGCATCGGCCGGACGCCAGACGTCCAGGCCCGGAATCAAGCGCAGCGAAGCGGCATGCTCGATCGGCTGGTGGGTCGGACCGTCTTCGCCAAGGCCGATCGAATCGTGGGTGTAGACCATCAGCTGGCGCACTTTCATCAATGCCGCGAGGCGGATGGCGTTGCGTGCGTAGTCCGAAAAGACGAGAAAGGTCGCGGTGTAGGGAATGAAACCGCCATGCAGCGCGGTGCCGTTGGCGATCGCGGTCATGCCGAACTCACGCACGCCGTAGTTCACGTAGTTGCCCCCAGCTTCGCGGTTGGCCGGACGGGTGCCGCTCCAGTTGGTGAGGTTCGACCCGGTCAGGTCGGCCGATCCGCCCAGCAGCTCGGGCAGGGCAGGAGCGAGCGCTTCAATGACGTTCTGCGATGCCTTGCGCGTCGCGAGAGCGCCGGTCTGCCCCGCCCACTGGTCGAGCAGTACGGCGACCCGGTCCGGCCAGTCAGCCGGCAGCTCTCCGCGCATCCGTCGTTCGAACTCGACAGCCAGTTCCGGATAGGCGACACGATAGGCGGCGAAACCCGCTTCCCAGGCATACTCCGCGGCTTCGCCCCGGGCACGTACATTCCAGCCGGCGCGAACGTCGGCCGGGATGTCAAAAGCGGCGAACGGCCAGTCGAGCTGGCGGCGTGTATTGGCGATCTCGGCAGCGCCAAGCGGCGCGCCGTGTACGTCGTGGGTACCACTCTTGTTCGGCGAACCGAAACCGATCATCGTCTTGCAGCAGATCAGCGTCGGCCGCCCGGTCGGCACGCTCGCGAGGCGGATCGCGGCCTCGATCGAGCCGACATCGTGGCCATCGCAGTTCGGCACCACGCGCCAGCCGTAGGCCTCGAAGCGCTTCGCGGTGTCGTCGGCAAACCAGGGCTGGACGTGGCCATCGATCGAGATGTCGTTATCGTCGTAGAAGACGACGAGTTTCGACAAGGACAGACGGCCGGCGAGCGAACACGCTTCGTGCGAGATCCCTTCCATCAGACAGCCATCGCCGACAAACGCGTAAGTGTGATGATCGACGATCTTGTGCCCTTCCCGGTTGAAGGTCTCGGCCAGCAGACGTTCGGCGAGCGCCATTCCTACGGCATTGGCAAGGCCCTGACCGAGAGGGCCGGTGGTGGTTTCGATGCCGGGCGTAAGGCCGACCTCGGGATGCCCCGGAGTCTTCGCATGGAGTTGGCGGAAGCGCTTCAGTTCGTCGAGCGGCAGGTCGTAACCGCACAGATGCAGCAACGCATAGATCAGCATCGACCCATGCCCGTTGGAGAGCACGAAGCGGTCGCGATCGCACCACTCCGGATTGGCCGGATTGTGTTTCAGGTGATGCCGCCAGAGGACCTCGGCGATATCGGCCATGCCCATCGGCATGCCGGGGTGACCTGAATTCGCCGCCTGAACGGCATCGATGGCAAGAAAACGCAGCGCATTGGCGCAGCGGCGGCGGAACTTGCGGGACTCAGTGGGCACGAAAAACTCCTTCGATCAGGGTTGGCGCGAACGGCGCTTCTTGTCCATCAACTGCATGATCATCGGGGTGAAGATGATCTGCATCGCCAGTCCCATCTTTCCGCCGGGGCAGACGATGATGTTCGGGCGCGACATGAACGAGTCATGCAGCATACTCAGCAGATAGGCGAAGTCAATTCCCTTGGGATTGGCAAAGCGAATCACCAGCATGCTCTCGTCCTGCGAGGGAATATCCTCGGCGATGAAGGGGTTGGAGGTGTCGACCGTCGGTACGCGCTGGAAATTGACGTGCGTCTTGGAAAACTGCGGGCAGATATAGTGCGTGTAATCCGGCATTCGGCGCAGGATGGTATCCATCACCGCCTCGGTCGAGTAGCCGCGCTGGGCCTTGTCGCGATGCAGTTTCTGGATCCATTCGAGGTTGATGATCGGCACCACACCAATACACAGGTCGACGTAGCGACCGACATCGACGCTGTCCGTCTTCGCCGCGCCGTGCAGCCCCTCGTAGAACAACAGGTCGGTCCCGGTCGGCAGTTCGCTCCACTCGGTGAAGGTTCCCGGTGGCGAACCATGGAGCTTGGCTTCGGCATCGTCGTGCACGTAATGACGGCGCCTTCCCCGACCGCTCTCGCCGTATTCGCGAAACAATCCTTCGAGTTCAGCCAGGAGATTCGCTTCGGGTCCGAAGTGGCTGAAGTGGTGGTCGCCGGCGAGGCTCCTCTCGGCCATCGTGGCGCGCATCGCGAGCCGGTCGTAGCGGTGAAAGCTGTCGCCCTCGATGATCGCCGCGTTGAGTTGCTCGCGCCGGAAAATGTGTTGAAAGGCGCGCGTGACCGAGGTGGTTCCGGCGCCGGAAGAACCGGTGATGGCGATGACTGGGTTTCTGATCGACATGCAGAGAGCCTCCGTGACTTGCTGGTGAATTTTCCGCCGGGTGCGCGGGCTGCACTCAATCGTCCCGGAACAGGGTACGGGTCGAAAAGAGCGGCGAACTGAAAGGCTGGTCCTCGCCGGTTTCATACTCCCGGTGGTAACGTTCGATCCGTTCGACCTCGTCACGCGAGCCGAGGATCACCGGTACCCGCTGGTGCAGGCTGGTCGGCTGCACGTCGAGAAGGCGCTCGCTGCCGGTCGAGGCCAGCCCGCCAGCCTGAGCGACGATCATCGCCATTGGATTCGCTTCGTACATCAGACGCAGTCGCCCGGACCTCGACATGTCCTTGCTGTCCCGCGGATACAGGAATACGCCACCCCGCATGAGAATGCGATGGACTTCGGCGACCATCGACGCTACCCAGCGCATGTTGAAGTCCTTGCCGCGAATACCGGTCTTGCCGGCCAGACACTCGCTCACGTAGCGCTGCACTGGCGGCTCCCAGAAGCGCTCGTTCGATGCGTTGATCGCAAACTCGCGGGTTTCCGGCGATATTTCGAGTTTGGGATGGGTGAGCAGAAATTCGCCGATGTCGCGATCGAGGGTAAAGCCGAAAACGCCGCTGCCGACGGTCAGCACGAGCATCGTCGAGGGACCGTAAAGCGCGTAGCCGGCGGCGACCTGCTGCCGACCTGGCTGGAGAAAATCCGCCGCAATCGGCAGGTCGGCAGGACCCTTCTGCGGACAGCGCAGGATCGAGAAAATGCTGCCGACCGACAGGTTGACGTCAATGTTCGATGAACCATCAAGGGGGTCGAAAACCAGCAGGTAAGTGCCGCGTGGATGATCGGCCGGGACCGGATAGATATCCTCCATTTCTTCCGAGGCCATCGCCGCCAGGTGGCCCCCCCACTCGCAATGGTGCAGGAAAGCCTGGTTGGCCAGCACATCGAGCTTTTTCTGTGCCTCGCCCTGCACGTTGTCGCTCCCCTCGTCACCCAGCACTCCGGCCAGCGAGCCACGCGAAACGCCTTGTGCGATCGCCTTGCACGAGCGCACGACGTCGCTGATGAGCATCGACAGATCGCCGACCAGGGTCGGATTGCGGCGCTGCTCCTCGATCAGGAACTTGTTAACGTTGGTCCGTCCGCATAGCATGGCGATACTCCTGAAGTGGAATTCCTGGCGGCGCGAGGCCTGATCGGATTCTAGCGACCTGATACAAAAACGCCAGTTAAAGGTATTGTTGGTTTTATTTAAGAAAAGCTAATCGATGAGAAACGCCACCATCCGCCAACTACAGATCTTCTCCGTGGCGGCGAGCCACCTCTCGTTTGCCCGTGCGGCGGAAAAGCTGCACCTGACGCATGCCGCCATCTCGCTGCAGATCAAGCAACTCGAGGAGGTCAGCGGCGCCCTGCTCTTCGAACGAATCGGCAAGCGCGTCTTTCTGACCGAGGCCGGCGAGATTTTGCTCACCCATGCGCGTCAGATCCTGCTGTCGCTCAGGGAAGCGGATGAGGCCCTGCTCGCACTGAAAGGGCTCAAGGGCGGACGCATCGCGGTCGCCGTCGCGAGTACTGCCGAGTATTTCGCGCCCGGCCTGCTGGCCGAATTTCGCAGAACGCAGGCCGACGTGCGGATTCGACTGGTGATCGACAACCGTGACACCGTCAGCCGCCTGCTCGCCGGCAACGAAGTCGATCTCGCGATCATGGGCCGGCCGCCGGCCGAACTCGACGCGACGGCGGTCGCTTTTGCCCCGCATCCCCTGGTGATCGTCGCCGGGGTCGGGCATCCCTTGACCGGGCGGACCGGCATTGTCGTCGAAGATCTTGCCGGCGAGACGCTGATCGTTCGCGAATCGGGGTCGGGGACGCGCCTGGCAATGGAGGAGTTCTTTCGCGAGCGCTCGATCCCGCCGCAGATCGGCATGGAAATGAGCAGCAACGAAGCGATCAAGCAGGCGGTCGTGGCGGGCCTTGGCATCAGCTTCATTTCCCGACACACGCTCGGACTCGAACTGAGCGCCGGCCGTCTGAGTATCCTCCAGGTCGAAGGAACGCCGGTGATCCGCCGCTGGCACATCGTTCGCCACCGCAGCAAACACCTGACCCCGGCCCTCGCGGCTTTCTGGGATTTCGTGGTAGAAGCGGCGCCGGCCTACCTGAAGCAACTCGTCTGACGTCCGTCACGCGATCGTCAGATCTTCTGCGCCGCCAAGGTCAGGCAAAACCGGTCTGGATCGGTTCCGGGATCGACAGTCGCTGAAGCGCCGGCTGATGAATCGGGAAGACGATCCGGGCGACGCAACCGGAAATCTGATCGTCTTCCATGCCACGGTTGTTGCGCCGCAGACTGGCCGCCGCCTGATGGACTTCAGCAATCTCGCGAACGATCGCCAGACCCAGGCCACTGCCTTCGCCCTCGGTTCCATCGACCCGGTAAAAACGGTCGAAGACCTTCTGCGACTCTTCATCGGCAATGCCGGGGCCGCTGTCCTCGATTTCGAGCAGCGCAAAATCACCCTGTGCGATCACCCGCGCGGTCACCCGTCCAGCGGCCGGCGTGTAGCGCAGGGCATTGTCGAGCAGATTGTTGATCATCTCGCGCAAGAGAAATGCGCTCCCCTCTATGACCACGCCAGCGGCCGGTTCATAGCCAAGGTCGATGCCTTTTTCGAGCGCCTGCACGACCCAGCTGGCCACCACTTCGCGTAACAGCTGATCCAGATCGAGCGTCACCAGCGTCTGCCGCGAGTTTTCGCTCGCCTCGGCACGGGCCAGCGACAAGAGCTGATTGACGAGATGCGAAGCACGATCGGCGCCGCTGAGGATCTGCCTCAGGGCGTGCCGCAACTCTGCCGGATCGGTTTCGCGCATCGCCAACTGCGCCTGTGTCTTGAGGCCCGTGAGAGGGGTTCGCATCTGATGCGCGGCATCGGCGATGAAACGCCGTTGCGCGGTCACGTTGTGCTGCATTCTCGCCAGCATCGAGTTGAATGCTTCGGTCAGCGGCCGCAGCTCTTCCGGCACCCGGCGCAGCGCAATCGGCGACAGATCGGCTTCGCGTCTGGCTTCGATGCGGTCGCGCAGACGGGTCAGCGGACGCAAGCCCTGTGAGAGGCCGAACCAGACCAGGACGACCGCGAGCGGAATGATGACAAATTGCGGCAGAATGACGCTGGCGATGATCTTGTTCGCCAGCTGCGAGCGTTTTTCGGTCGTTTCACCGACTTCGATCAGCACCCCGCGCTCGGCGGGAGCCCCCGCCTCCTGCAGGTAGAGATAGGCGACGCGGAGGGTCTGGCCGCGAAACTCGTCATCACGGAAAAGGACTTCACTGTGCGCGTGAGCGATGAGTTCATGCGGCCGGGTCGGCGCCGGCAGTTCTGGATCGCCGACAATCAGCCTGCCGTCGCGGCCGAGCAGGTGAAAATAGACGTTATCGATCTCGTCCGAGCGCAGAAAGATCTGCGCCAGGACGGGCGCCGCGAGTTCGGCCCGCCCGTCGACAAAGCTGATCTGGCGCGATATCGCCGCTACGTGTTCACGCAAGGACTGGTCGTAGGGAAAGCTCGCCACACTGTGGGCGAAGTAGTGAGTGAAGGCAATGCTGATCGGCCACACGAAGAGCAGCGGGGCCAGCATCCAGTCCAGAATCTCGCCGAACAGCGAGCGCTGGACGTCAGGGTTTTGTCTCTTCCGCAGGTTTCTCAAGGCAGTAGCCGAGGCCGCGCACAGTAATGATATTGACTCCGGTCGATTCGAGCTTCTTGCGCAAGCGGTGAATATAGACTTCGATCGCATTGTGGCTGACCTCCTCACCCCAGCCACAGAGGTGATCGACCAGTTGGTCCTTGCTGACCAGTCGCTTGGCCCGTAACAGGAGGATCTCGAGCAGACCCAGCTCGCGCGCCGAGAGATCGAGCATTTCCCCGTTAACCAGGGCACAGCGGTCGGTCTGGTCGAAGGTCAGCGAGCCGCACTCGATCATGTTCGAGGTGCCCGACGAGCGGCGGCTCAAGGCCCGCACCCGGGCCTCGAGTTCGGCCAGTTCGAAGGGCTTGACCATGTAGTCGTCGGCGCCGAGATCGAGCCCCTTGACGCGATCGTCGACGCCGTCAAGGGCGGTCAGGATCAACACCGGCGTGCCGGACTTGCGCGCCCGCAGCCGGCGCAGCACGTCCAGCCCCGACAGGCGAGGCAGGCCGAGGTCGAGGATCAACAGGTCGTAGTTGTTGGTCATCAACGCCGTATCGGCGCCGATGCCGTTGTCGGCGCAGTCGATTGCGTAGCCGCCCTGGCGCAATGACCGGCACAGGCCATCGGCAATGATTCGGTCGTCTTCAGCGAGAAGAATGCGCATGTCTTGAAATGAGACGGCTTTCGCGCGTAAGCTCTCTGTAAGTCAGCTTCTCTAAACTGTGGATGCTGTTCTCCTTTTCATGGTCTCCGGAGTTCCGGCTGTGGCCCGAACTCGGGGAGTGCCCGCATACTGCACCGGGCACTCCCCGCCATTTTTTGCGCAGACAGGGGTCACAGGCACTCGCCGGTCACCCTGCCTGCGGTCCCGGCCGGAATTCCTGCAAAGTGTAACAAAAAAATCCCGCCCGGCACCCTTGTGCGCTCTCGATCAGGGCGTCTCCGTCGCCGGCTTCGCCGCCAGCACGCGCTCGGCCAGGGCAACCCAGTAGCTCACGCCGAGCGGCAGGATCGCGTTGTTGAAGTCGTAATGGGGATTGTGCAGGGTGCAGCCACCGCTTCCCGGGCCATTGCCCAGCCAGACGTAGCAGCCGGGTTTTTCGCGCAGCATGTAAGCGAAATCCTCGGCCCCCATTGACGGCAACTCGTTTTCGCGCACCTTGTCGGGCCCCAGCAAACGGCTCGCCACCGACCGGCAGATTTCGCTCTCGCGCGGACTGTTCACGGTCGGCGGATAACGATGGTCGAAACGCACCGCGATCTGCGCCCCGAAAGCACTGGCAATACCGCTGCACAGCCGCTCGACGGCCCGCTCGACGAGTTCCTGGGTGGCACCATTGAAGGTGCGGATCGTGCCCCGTACGAGGGCGTCGTCGGGAATGATGTTCCACGCTTCGCCGGCGTGGATCTGGGTCACGCTGACAACCGCCGATTCGCACGGGTGGAGGTTGCGGGCCACGACCGTCTGTAGCGCCATCACCAGATGGCTGGTCGCAACCAGGGTATCGACTCCCTGATGGGGCATCGCCGCATGACAACCATGCCCGCGCACCGAAATTTCGAAGGTACAGGTACCGGCCATCACCGGCCCGGGCATCACCGCCATCTCGCCGACCGGGATTCCTGGCCAGTTGTGCAGGCCAAATACGGCGTCCATCGGGAATTTCTCGAACAGACCATCGGTGATCATCACCGCGGCACCTCCCTCGGACTCCTCGGCGGGCTGAAAGATGAAGTAAACGCTGCCGTCAATGTCGAGTTCATCGCCATGTTCCGCCATGTAGCGCGCCGCACCGAGCAGCATCGTCGTGTGCCCATCATGACCGCAGGCATGCATTCGCCCCTCGCTTCTCGAACGATGGGGAAAGTCGTTCTTTTCCTGCAGGGGAAGGGCATCCATGTCGGCCCGAAGGCCAATGGCACGGCAGCTGTGACCTTTGCGCAGGATGCCGACAACGCCGGTGGTCGCGAGACCGCAATCCACTTCCAGCCCGCATTTGACCAGTTCGCGCGCCACCACTTCGGCGGTTCTGAACTCGTTGAAAGCAAGTTCGGGATGCGCGTGAAGGTCGTGCCGAATGGCCGCGAGATCAGCCAGAAAGGGAATTTTCAGAGTTTCCATGGACCCGGCCTGAGCAGTTGAGGAACTCCAGTCTATTCCACTGAGCGCTCCCCGTCACGTCAATTCTGCAGCCCGGAATTGTTCAATAAGTATCTGTTTCAATGATCATTTTTTGATTTTCCCAGATCCGGGCGGGAAGGGGACAAGTCGGTGGGAAAGCGTCTGACAGGAAGGGGATAAAATCGTCAGAAAGCACCTGTGGACAAGTTGTCCGATTCTGTCCACAGTTCCATACCGCTCTTCCGCACTCCGGAATCAAGCTTCAGTAAATTGATTTAAAATCAAAAAAAAAGATATCAACAGACTTGTCTCTGATAGATTCTTTATAGTATTTATATATACAGATCCTAAAAACAGGGCCAGGCATTCCGTTACTGGCGCCTCCTAGCGGTTTCCAGAGGTCCCGCCAGGAGGGTTTCGTGAACCGTCTTTCCGGCAACCCGCGACGAAAACAAAAACGCCATTGCATCAGCGGCTTGAAAATCGGACACTGCCGGTCGCTTGCGGTCGGCAGTGCGCATCCGTTATGCTTGCTCGCATGCATCTCGTTCTCATCAGTGGTCTTTCCGGTTCCGGCAAGTCGGTCGCCCTCAAGGTGCTCGAGGACGCGGACTACTACTGCGTCGACAACCTGCCCTCCCAGTTGCTGCAGCCGCTGGTCGGACACCTGGGTCTGCAGGGCTATGACAAGGTCGGTGTGGCCATCGACATTCGTGGCGGCGACAGCGTGGCCATGCTGCCGCTGCAGCTCGAAGCCCTGCGGGCGAACGAACTCGACCTGCAGTTCCTGTTTCTCGACGCGCAGGATTCAACGCTGATCAAGCGTTATTCGGAAACGCGACGCCGGCATCCGCTGGCCAGCGACCAGCTGACGCTGACCGAAGCGATCGCCGAGGAGCGGATTCGTCTCGGCGAGCTGGTCGCCCTCGGTCACCACATCGATACCAGCGGCGTCAAGGCGAGCGTGCTGCGCACCTGGGTTCGCCAGTTCGTCGCCCGCGATCCTTCGGTCGACACTCGCCTCGGACTGACCTTGCTCTTCGAGTCATTCGGGTTCAAGCACGGCATTCCGCTCGACGCCGACCTGGTCTTCGACGTTCGTTGTCTGCCCAATCCGCACTACGATCCGCTGCTGCGCCCGTTCACCGGTTGTGACGCGCCGGTGATCGATTTTCTCGAGGCCGAACCCGAGGTGCTGCGCATGCGCAGCGACATCGCCGGTTTCCTGCGCGCCTGGCTGCCTTCCTACGTCCAGGACAGCCGCAATTACCTGACGGTGGGTATCGGTTGTACCGGCGGCCAGCATCGCTCGGTCTATCTCGCCGAGTGGTTGAAGAGCGAGTTCGAGGGCTGCGCGCGTGTGCTGGTGCGTCACCGTGAGTTGCGTTCCCCCGCGATGCTGGCTGCCGGAAACCCGTGATCGCCTGGTTCGGGTTTCTGAAATCTGGCGACTGGCTGGTGATGTTGATCGGTCTGCTGGTTTGTGCAGCATCGTTTCCGCTCGCATTTCGCGCTGGCGTGGCTGAGAAAGCGGTCGTCAGGCGCGGCGGCGAAGTTTTTTCCGAGCTTGATCTCGCGCGCAATCGGCGCATCGAAGTTCCCGGGCCGCTGGGGATGACGACCGTGGTCGTCGACCGGCATCGGGTGCGCGTCGCTTCCGACCCCGGCCTCCGCCAGTACTGCGTGCGCCAGGGATGGCTCGCCCGCCCCGGCGAGATTGCCATCTGTGCGCCGAATCAGGTCAGCGTCGAGGTCCAGGGAAGCCAGCGAACCTACGACTCGCTGTCGTATTGAACACTGGCTTCGATTCAGCGAGCCGGTTTATAATCCGGGCTTGATCCGAGGAGCGCTGCAAGGCTGTCGTCCGACAGTTTCAGGCTCGGATTTCTCGAACGGCGCTCATCCAACCACCCGCATCGGGAGTGGCAAGCTGGATGGGCTGAGGCAAAAGTCTCCTCGCCGTCAAATCCCGTAGTTGCCGTTTCCCGGTCACAGTTCTCAAGGAGCCTCACTGTGTCGGACACCTTTACTCAAACGCAGGACTACGTGATTGCCGACCTCGGCCTCGCCGCCTGGGGTCGCAAGGAAATTCGCATCGCCGAAACCGAAATGCCGGGCCTGATGGCGATTCGCGAAGAATTCGCCGCTGCCCGCCCGCTGCAGGGCGCGCGCATCACCGGCTCGCTGCACATGACGATCCAGACTGCGGTGCTGATCGAAACCCTGACGGCCCTCGGAGCCGAAGTGCGCTGGGCATCATGCAACATCTTCTCGACCCAGGATCACGCTGCCGCGGCGATCGCCGCCATGGGAGTCGCCGTCTTCGCGGTCAAGGGCGAGTCGCTGCAGGATTACTGGGAGTACACGCACCGGATCTTCGAATGGCCGGACGGGGGCTTCAGCAACATGATCCTTGACGACGGCGGCGACGCGACGCTCCTGCTGCACCTCGGCGCGCGCGCCGAAAGCAAGCTCTCGGTGCTCGCGAATCCCGCTTCCGAAGAGGAGATCGTCCTCTTTTCGGCGATCAGGGCGAAGCTCGCGAGCGATCCGACCTGGTATTCGCAGCGCCTGGCAGCGATTCAGGGCGTCACCGAGGAAACGACGACCGGCGTTCATCGCCTGTATCAGATGCACGCCCGGGGCGAACTCAAGTTCCCGGCGATCAACGTGAACGACTCGGTGACCAAATCCAAGTTCGACAACCTCTACGGCTGCCGCGAATCGCTGGTCGATGGCGTCAAGCGGGCGACCGACGTCATGATCGCCGGCAAGGTGGCGCTGATCGCCGGTTACGGCGACGTCGGCAAGGGCTCGGCACAGGCCATGCGCGCCCTCTCGGCACAGGTGTGGGTCACCGAGATCGACCCCATCTGTGCCCTGCAGGCCGCGATGGAAGGCTATCGCGTGGTGACCATGGACTACGCCGCCGACAAGGCCGACATCTTCGTCACCTGTACCGGCAACTACCATGTCATCACCCACGCGCACATGGAAAAGATGAAGGATCAGGCGATCGTCTGCAACATTGGCCACTTCGACAACGAGATCGACGTCGCCTCGGTCGAGGTCTATCCCTGGGAAGAAATCAAGCCACAGGTCGATCACGTGATCTTTCCCGATGGCAAGCGGATCATCCTGCTTGCCAAGGGTCGCCTGGTCAACCTCGGTTGCGGCACCGGCCATCCGTCCTATGTCATGAGTTCATCGTTCGCCAACCAGACGATCGCCCAGATCGAACTGTTCACGCGCAACGCCGACTACCCGATCGGCGTTTATACGCTGCCCAAACACCTCGACGAAAAAGTCGCTCGCCTGCAGCTGAAGAAGCTCAATGCGCAGCTTTCCGAACTCACCGAGCAGCAGGCGGCTTACATCGGGGTGGCGAAGGAAGGTCCGTACAAGTCCGACCAGTATCGTTACTGACCCTCCCTTACCGCCTGTTCTCGTCGCTCTTTCGTCGCTCAATGAGCACGAGAAGGCGACGAGGCAGTTCTGCACGAAAGTGGCCTTGTCATGACACAGCACCTTCCTGCCTTCAGCCTCGAACTTTTTCCGCCGCAGACCCTGGAGGGAGCGGAAAAGCTGCGCGCTGCGCGCGCTCAGCTCGCCTTGCTCAAACCCCGCTTCTTTTCGGTCACCTTTGGTGCGGGCGGTTCAACACGCGATCGGACGCTCGATACCGTGCTCGAAATCCAGCGCGAGGGTCACGCTGCGGCGCCGCACCTGTCGTGCATCGGGTCTACGCGCGAAAGCATCCGGGCGATCCTCGAACAGTATCGTGCGCACGGCATCCGGCATCTGGTTGCCCTGCGGGGCGACCTGCCGTCGGGGATGGCGAGACCGGGCGCGTTTCGCTACGCCAACGAACTGGTCGAATTCATTCGCGCCGAAACCGGCGCCTGGTTCCACATCGAAGTGGCTGCCTACCCGGAGTACCATCCGCAGGCGAAGGGCCCGATGGAGGATCTCCTGGCTTTCAAGCGCAAGCTCGAAGCCGGGGCCGACTCGGCGATCACCCAGTATTTCTACAACTTCGACGCCTACGCCAATTTTATCGACGAGTGCGAGGCGGTTGGCATCAACGTGCCGATTGTTCCGGGCATCATGCCGATCTCGAGCTACAGCAACCTGGCCCGCTTTTCCGACAACTGCGGCGCCGAGATCCCCCGCTGGATCCGGAAGCGGCTTGAAAGCTACGGCGACGACAGCGCTTCGATCCGGGCCTTCGGTCTGGACGTGGTCACCCATCTCTGCGAACGATTGCTCGCCAGCGGCGTTCCCGGCCTGCACTTCTACACGCTCAACCAGGTGACGCTGACGACGACGCTGTGGCGGCGCCTGGGGCTGGTGTGAAGGACCATTACGAAATCCTCGGCATCGCCAGCGATGCCTCAGGCGAAGCCGTGCGCACGGCCTATCGCAGAAAAGCCCTGCAGTTTCACCCCGACCGTAACCCGGCGCCGGATGCCAGCGAAAAATTCCGTGACGTTCAGGAAGCCTATGAAACCCTTTCGGATGCCTCCCGTCGACAGGTCTATGACGAGAACCGGCGCCGCAATCTGCTCGACCAGCCTCTGGAAACTGCGCGCGCGATCTGGAAACACTACCTTGAAGGAGTATTGCAGTGAGAATGTCGCGCTTTTTTGAAGAGCTCAAGGCGGCCTACGACGCCGAGCTGGACGATCTGATGACCGACTCGGCGGGGCATGACGTGCTCGCCCGACGCCTGCAGGCCAAACGGAGTCAGGTGGCG
The DNA here is from genome assembly GCA_036625225.1 of Candidatus Accumulibacter jenkinsii. GTDB lineage: Bacteria > Pseudomonadota > Gammaproteobacteria > Burkholderiales > Rhodocyclaceae > Accumulibacter > Accumulibacter jenkinsii. The sequence continues at coordinate 153,942 of JAZKUF010000006.1, forward strand.
CAATTGCTGCCGATGATCGAATGCAACCCGGAAATGGTGGCCGTCGCTTTCCACGGGGGCATGCGTTTTGCCAGTCCGGAAGTGATGCGTGACCTCGCCGCACAGGAGCCGGAAGACCTGCCGCCGTGGTCGACGCTGCTCGCCTCGGTCACCCTCGAACCCTGGGCGGAAGCGCTCACCACCATCGTTCTCAAGGACCCCAACGGGGATCAGTTCCTGGTCGTGACGGCCTGCCTGGAGTATCTCCAGGGCCGCTCGGCGGCGTTGGCCGACGCTGCCGAGCCGGCTTCGCACGGCGATCGGGACGATGGCGACGGCGAAGATTTCGACCCTGACCTCGACCTGGAAGAGGCGGGCGCCGATTGGCTCTCCGAACAGGGCTTCGATCGGAAAGACCGCTTTTCCGGGGATCACTGATGAGCCATCCGGTCCTCGCAAAAGCCGCGCAACTGATCCGCCTGGGCGATATCGTCGGTGCCGAAGCGGCCTTGGTGTCGCTGGTCGACCACGAAGGGGATCATGCCCTGGTCGCGGTGCTCGACGACTTCCCGGCCAAGGATCTGCTGGCGATCATCCGCGACTTCGATGCTTCCCGGGAATCAGTAGTCAACCTCCTGGTGTCGCCCGAGCAGTTTGCCCGCGCCATCGTCCTCGAACGGCGCTACGGCGACGCCAGCCACGAGCGCCTGCACGGGATGATCAATTCGATCGTTTTCCGGGCTGGCAGCGATCCTGGCGAGTTCCTCGAAGCGATCGGTCAGATCGACGGCGGCAGTGAAGTGCTGGCCGATTACCTCTGCGAACGGGTCGACAGCGTCGAGCATTTCTTCCGCACCTCCGCCTTCGACTTGTTTGCCGAAGCCGACGAATCGGCTGACGACCTCAGCGACGAGGAACGTCTGGACACCCTCACCGATACCGCCGAGCATCCGGTTCTCAGTCACAGTGAAGTGAACGATCAGGACTGGATGGAACTTGTCTGGACGCTGCGCTACCAGCAGCCGGAAATTTTCCGCGAGGTGCTGCTGATTCTGCGCGCCCGCGCTCGCGCCGAGGCGCACCCGTCACTGGTAGCGCCGGCGAGCGCCGCCGGCCAGCCGCCGGCCGGACTCGAAGAAGAGTCGGCGCTCTAGCGCCGGGCCCGCAGTTCCTCCGGAGAAAGGTTTCACCGCTCATGCCGCCTGACAGTCGCCAACTCGCTGTGTTCGACGACCGGCCGTTTTTCGAGCGCTCGCTCGTGTACGGGGTGCGCAAGGGAATCATCGATCAGGAGAAAATCCGCAGCATTCTCGACGATGCGCCGAAGGGAATGGTACAGATTGCCGCGTATTTCGGAACCCAGTACCTGCGACCGAACATCGAGCAGGCACGGATCAGGATCGTGAACCTCGTCAGCCTGTACCTCGATGTCCACAGCGACAGCGACCTCGAATGGGCGGCGCGCTCGCTGCGCGACCACAGCTTTCTTTCGCACTCCCGGGGCGGATCGGAAATGCTCAAGCGTCTCTGGGCGATGCCCGAAGACGACTCCTACGGCATCCACGTGCGGCTGTCGCAGAAGGCGTTTCTCGCCGAGTGGTCGCTGAAGAGCGTCGCCGACTATCGCCAGGCACTGGCGCGGCGCGAGGCGCATCAGAGGGCGATTGCGGCCGCGCTGTGGTTTGCCGAAAGGCTTGGCATGCCGGTCTCGGACATCTCGACGGGGTCGGTCGAATCGATCATCCGCACCGCTCTCCTCGTCTATCTGAGCGCCAGCACACCAGTCGCCATCCCCAATCCCGCCGGTCTCATCGGCCTCTTCGGCGCGATCCGACAGAAGGGGGTCCCGGCCAAAGGCAGAAAGGCGATCGAGGACGTTTTCGGGGTGCTGCCCGAGGCGTTTCTCGGCTTCACCCGCGAAGTGCTGAAGAAGATCGAGAGCGAGGACCTGCCGAAAATCCTCGATGCCTCGTGGCCGATGAACCGACTCATCCAGGATCTCGAGCCCCTGTACTTCCTGCGCGATTTCGGTCCCGAAGATGCGAGCGCGTTCGACGCTGCGGTCTCCAAGGTCTGGCAGAAGATCACCGGCGGCAAGACCGACGACAGTTCGCTGCTGACCATTTTCGTCTGTCTTGCCGCCGGCCTGCCAGCCCGGCCGGCGCTTGGCAAGGCCGCTGCCCGGGCGCTGATCCGCAAGGTCCGGACCGATGGCTTCGAGCGCTCGCCGGTGCTCGCCTTCATCCGGGATCATGCGCCTTACCAGTATCAGGACGACCTCGAAAAGCGGTGGAAGGAATTCTTTCCCGACGCGCGGGAAATCCTGCTCGATGCCGCCGACACCTCGCTCAAGAAAGCGCTCGCTTTCCTCACGGAAAACTGCATCGTCGTCTAGCCGGCAGGTTGTCGTTACGCCAGGCGCTCAGCTGCCTGCGAGACAGTTCCGGTAGCGGCCGTCCACTCGCCGGGCAAACCACTCGGTGGTCAGCTGGCGAGTGATCTTCGGACTCTTGAGGTCGATCGTCGGCAGCAGTTCGCGCGGCCGACGACCGCCAGCGGCATCGGCGAGCGCGAAAAGACGCTCGTAGAGCGGCGTGCGTTCAAAGGCAAACGACTTTTCGAGCTTGAGATCGCGCACGATCTCCGCCGTACTCAGCCGCAGGCGGGGTCGCAGGGAGATGATGGCTTGCTGCGTGGCGCTTGCCTCGGAGACCGGCAGACCGTTCCGGTAGCGCAGGAGATCGCCGTCGCGCGCCAGCTTCTCTCCGCTCAGGCGGCTGACGGCGTCCTGAAAAGCCGCGTTGCGGCTGCTGTAGCGGCCGGCGTTGAAATCGGCGAAGCGGTAGATCATCCGGCTGTAGCTCGCCGGGTAATCGAGCAGATAGGCAATGCCGAAGTAGACGCCGCCGCGCCGCGTAAAGACCTCGTTGCGCACGCTCTCGCGACGCGGGTAGGGGTAGGGCCGGAGGCGGATCTGTTCCTCGGCAAAATCGACTCCGACCTGCATCGGGCCGCCGGTGCGGATCGGATTGAAGCCGCCGAAGAGACGCTTGCCGCCGGGCAGTTCCGAAATCATGTCGTCGTAGAGCGTGTTCATCTGCCTTTCGGTCCGCAGCGCGTCGATGCGCGCGCTGTAGCTGCGACCGTCAGGCGACGATTTGCGCAAGGCGAGGTCGAGCATCACCTTCGGCACACCATACTTCTCCCGGCGCTGGTCGATTTCCCGCCAGACGATGCGCGACAGCCCGGCCACCGCAGGCTCGGACTGGAAAGTCGATTCCTGCTCAATGACCGCGATCGCGGCACAGAAATTTTCAGCCCGCGGCGGAATCTGCAGCGCTTCGAAAGCGCCAAGAATGTCGGCCGCCCAGCCGCTGCGATCGGCGATCCTCGCCGGCAAGAGGCGATTGAGCAGCGCCCGGCTGTTGAGCACACTGGCAATGGGCGGGGGCAGCACGGGCACCGGCGTGACAACGGGCGGTGGCAGCACGATCGCCGGGGGTGGCGGCTGACTCACCGGCGCCACCGGCTGGGTCGGCGGCGAAACGGTCGGCAGCGGCGGCAGCGCCGGCGACGGGCGTGACTCGAAGCCGCCCTCGGTGGCGCAGCCGCCGAGGGTGACACCGACGGCAGCCATGAGCACAAGGCGAGAGGCGGCGGGCCAGGGCAGACGGAACTTACTCACCGCTCACCCTCCCCTCGCGGCGCGGGTCGGCGCCCCCGGCGTAGCCGTCGCGGATGCGGGCGATCGCCTGCAGGCCGCTGCTCATGCCGATTACGCGCACTTGATGGCCTCTCGCCTCGAGCGCGGCAACGAAGGATGCGGCAAAGCGCCCCTCCTCAAGCAGCGTCGGGCCGTTCAACACGCCGAAGTTCGGCAGATCGATTGCCGCTTGCGGCGCCAGTCCCCAGTTCAGCGTCGCATAGAGCAGCTTGGCGGTGTAGTGGATGATCAGCGCGCCGCCGGGCGAGCCGCCGCTGATCACCAGTTCGCCGGTTTCCCGGTCGAAAACCAGCGTCGGACTCATCGACGAGCGTGGGCGCTTGCCGGCTTCGACGCGATTGGCGACCGCCACGCCGTCCTCGTCGGTCGGCATGAACGAAAAATCGCTGAGCTGGTTGTTGAGCAGGAAACCCCGGACCATCTGCCGGGCGCCGAAAGCGTCCTCGATCGTGCTGGTCATGGCGAGCGCGTTGCCGTGGCCGTCGACCACGCTGAGGTGCGAAGTGCCGTACTCGGGCTGTTCAGGCATCGGTGAGTAAGGCGATCGAGCCATCGTGGGCGAGCCCGGGAGCGCGACCGGCATGCTGCGCGGGCCGATCAGGCGAGCCCTTGCCGCGAGGTAGGCTGGAGCGATCAGCGAGTACCAGCTGTTCGCCGGGGCGGCGACGAAAGCGGGATCGGCAACATACTGCGCGCGATCGGCGAAGGCGAGACGGGAGACTTCACTGTAATAGTGCAGCCAGCGCGGATCGGCAAAGGGCAGGGACGCGGCCGCGGTCTGATTGAGAATGCCGAGGATCTGACCCATGGCGATCGCCCCCGAACCGGGCGGTGGAAAACCACAGATCCGGTAAGCGCGGGGCGGCTCGACCCCGGCCGGCACATAGTCGCTGCAGAAAGGCGCCCGTCGCTGTGCCCGGTAGCCGGCGAGGTCGGCCATACTGAGCTGGCCGGGATTGTCGGGATGCCCTTGTACCTGGTCGACGATCGCCTGCGCGATCTCTCCCTCGTGCAAGGCCACTGACCCCTCGGCAGCGACCCGGCGCAGGACGGCGGCGAGTTCGGGGTTGCGCAAGGTGCTGCCGGCCGCGACCGGGCGCCCGTCGCCGTCGTAAAAGTACGCTGCCGCCGGCGCCTGCCGGCGCAGGTGGCGATCACTCTTGATCAGGGTGTGCAGGCGGACGCTGACCGGAAAGCCCTCTTCGGCGAGCCGGATCGCCGGTGCGAACAGTTGCGCCCAGGGCAGCGTACCGTACTCGGCATGCGCGACTTCGAGCATCCGCAAGGCCCCCGGAACGCCGACCGCGCGGCCCCCGACGACGGCTTCATCAAAGCTCATCGGCCGCCCGTCGGGGCGCAGGAACAAGCGCTCGTCGACCGTCGCCGGCGCCGTCTCGCGACCGTCGAAGGCGACCGTCTGCCGGCCGTCGTGATGAAGAAGAAAAGCGCCGCCACCGATCCCGCTCGACTGCGGCTCGACCAGAGTCAGCACCATCTGGGCGGCGATCGCCGCGTCGATCGCCGAACCCCCGGCCCGGAGCATCGCCACTCCCGCTTCGCTGGCGAGCGGGTGCGCCGTGGCGACGGCAAATTTTCGCCCCTGCCAGCCGGGCTGGTCGCTGTGCCGGGCAACGCTTTCGGGCTGGCGATGGTCGGCAGCGCTCGCAGCGAGCGGTGGACGGGTCGCCGGAAGGCTGCTGCAGGCACTGACCAGCAAGGCCGTGACGAGCGCGAGGAGAGAGGGGATTTTCATGGCGGAACCCGGTTGCAGAGACAGCCGGCTTTGTCTCATTCCTGTCCGTCGGTCGTCAAGCGGAATTGCCGCCGCGGCAATCGGTGGACGCCGCCTGCTCGCTGCCCTGCCGCCCTGCCCTGCCTCGTTATTCGACGGCAACACGCCCGCCGGCAGCGCAGTCGAGCTTGCCGTTCCCCGGTGCGAAGCGACTCAGAGTGCTTCCTCAGGCCCGAAGCAGAGGGCGTGGTCGTCACATTCGGCACAGTGCGGCGCCCGACACATCGGCACTCCGGCGCGTTCGCAGAGTTGCCGGTAGAAGAATTTCTTCCACTTCATGTCGTTCGTGTTCCTCGCCGCGAGCGCCGGGAAGTTTGCGCGCAGGAGATCGTTCAGGGCTGTGCGGTGGGGAAGACCCATGTCCTGCCAGAGGTGCGCTTCGCCCATTGCCGCGCGGGCGATCGCGTGACACAGCGAGAGGCCTGAGGCATCGGCCGCAACGCAGTGTTCGCGCAGCAGTTCGACGATGTCGTCGTATTCATCACAGGCGTCACCTGATGGCGGCGATCGCGCAAGGTCGGTGAGGTCGGGCATGCGAAGCTCCGTGGCAGCAGACGAGTGATCAAAAGCAAGATTCCTGCCATATGAAGTCGTTCTGGCGCCGGATTCCCTCCAGATCGAGGATCCTCGCCTCGGGCTCAGTCCGGGGAATGCCGGCAAGCGGCCGAACCGCGAGGGCTGCGCCCGCCCTCCCGGCAAGGGCGAGCGCCGCGGTGAGAGGGTCCTGGCCGGCAAGTGATCTTCGGGCAAGCCTGTCCCTTGCCTGGAATTCGGCGATCTTCTCTCTCGCAGGTCAGCCAATGTCGCAAACCCGACAATCGTTTGGCTGGCCGCAGGCTTGCCGAATCAAGCGCTTATCGTTGGCACGGCAATTGCGTAAAGACAGGAAACAGAGGACTGCCGCCATGAAGACTGCCGAAATCGCCGCCTTGCTGAACGAGCCCGCCTGCGCCCACAACGGCAAGGAGAAATCCGGCTGCGCGCGGACCCGGCCGGGGGCGACGGCCGGCGGCTGCTCGTTCGACGGGGCACAGATCGCGCTTCTGCCGATTGCCGACGTCGCGCACATCGTGCACGGGCCGATCGCCTGTGCCGGAGCTTCCTGGGATAACCGCGGCGCGCGCTCGTCCGGCCCCACCCTCTATCGGATCGGTATGACGACCGATCTCACCGAGCAGGACGTGATCATGGGCCGCGGCGAAAAGCGGCTGTTCCTCGCGATCAAGCAGGCGATCGACGACTACTCGCCGAAGGCCGTCTTCGTCTACTCGACCTGCGTCCCGGCGTTGATCGGCGACGATCTCGAAGCGGTCGCCCGGGCCGCCACTGAGCGCTGGGGGGTGCCGGTGGTGCCGGTCGATTGCGCCGGTTTCTACGGCACCAAGAACCTCGGCAACCGCATCGCGGGCGAAGCCATGTTCAAGTATGTCATCGGCACCCGCGAACCGGAGCCGCTGCCGGCGTCGGCGCAACGGCCGGGGATCACGGTGCACGACGTAAACCTGATCGGCGAATACAACATTGCCGGTGAGTTCTGGCATGTGGCACCGCTCTTCGATGAGCTGGGTCTGCGCATCCTGGGAACGCTCTCGGGCGATGCGCGCTTCCATGAGGTGCAGACCATGCACCGGGCGCAGGCGTCGATGGTGGTCTGCGCCAAGGCGCTGCTCAATGTCGCGCGCAAACTCGAAAGCGATTTCGGCGTGCCGTTCTTCGAGGGCAGCTTCTACGGCATCACCGATACTTCACAGGCCTTTCGCGACTTCGCCCGCGTGCTTGGCGACCCCGGGCTGACGGCGCGCAGCGAAGCGATGATCACCCGCGAGGAGGCGAAAATCCGCGCTGCGCTCGAACCCTGGCGGGCGCGTCTGGCCGGCAAGCGGGTGCTGCTCTACACCGGCGGCGTCAAGAGCTGGTCAGTGGTCTCGGCGCTGCAGGATCTCGGCATGACCGTCGTCGCCACCGGCACGAAGAAGTCGACCGAGGAAGACAAGGCGCGCATCCGCGAGATCATGGGCGACGAGGCGAAGATGATCACCGACGGCAGCCCGCAGGCGTTGCTGCAGGCGTACCGCGACTACCGGGCAGACATCCTGATTGCCGGCGGCCGCAACCTGTACACGGCGCTGAAAGCGCGCATTCCGTTTCTCGACATCAATCAGGAACGCGAATTCGGCTACGCCGGTTACACCGGCATGCTCGAACTCGTTCGCCAGCTCGCGCTGACGATCGAATCGCCGGTCTGGCGCAAGGTCCGTTCGCCTTCGCCGTGGGCGACGCAGCCGGCGAGCGGCAAGACGGCGGCGGTCGCGGGAGCGAACCATGACTGAAATCCTTCGCCGCGCCAAGCCGCTGGCGGTCAATCCGCTCAAGGCCAGCCAGCCGATCGGCGCCGCCCTCGCCTTTCTCGGCCTGCGCGGTGCGATCCCGATGCTGCACGGATCGCAAGGCTGCACGGCCTTTGGCAAGGTGTTTCTGGTGCGCCACTTTCGCGAACCGATCCCGCTGCAGACGACGGCGATGGACCAGGTGTCGGCGATCATGAGTGCCGACGAGAACGTCATCGAAGGTCTGCGCGTGCTCTGTGAAAAGAGCGCGCCGGCGCTGATCGGTGTTCCCACCACCGGTCTCGCGGAAACCCAGGGTTGCGACATGCAGCGGCTGGTGCGCGAATTCCGCAGCCGCCATCCGGAGTTCGCGGCGACCGCGGTGGTCGCGGTGAACACCCCGGACTTCACCGGCTGCCTCGAATCCGGTTTCGCCCTCGCGGTCGAAGCGATCATCGACGCGCTGCTTCCCGATACCTCGCGCTCGCCGCGGGTCGGACAGCGCAGCCGGCAGGTGAACGTCCTTGCGTCGTCGATGCTGACTCCGGGTGACATCGAGGCGATCAAGAGCTGGATCGAAGCGTTCGGACTGCTGCCGGTGGTGCTGCCCGACCTCGCCGATTCGCTCGACGGGCATCTGATCGATGAAGACCATACGCCGCTGACGCTGGGGGGGACGTCGACCAGCGAAGTCGCGACGCTCGGCGAAGCGATGGCGACGCTGGTCATCGGCCGCTCGCTGCAGCGCGCCGCCGATCTTCTGAAGACGCGCACCGGCGTCCCCGATTTTCGCTTCGATCACCTGCTCGGCCTCGACGCCTGCGACGCTTTCACCCTCGCGCTCTCGCAAATTTCCGGGCAAGCGGTGCCGGCCGGCATCGACCGTCAACGCGCGCAGCTGCAGGATGCGATGGTCGATACCCATTTCATGACCGGTTTCCTGCGCGTCGGCCTTGCCGCCGACCCCGATCTGCTGGTCGCCCTCGGCCAGTTCCTGACTGGCGTCGGCGCCGAAATCGTCGCCGCCGTTGCCTCGGCGCGCGCCGACGTGCTCGCCGACCTGCCGGCGGCAACGGTGCGAATCGGCGACCTGGAGGATCTCGAGCGGGCGTCGCTCGCGGCGCGCGCCCAGTTCATCATCGCCAACTCGCACGCGCTAGCGACCGCCCAACGCCTGCAGTTGCCCTTGCTGCGCGCCGGTTTTCCGCAGTACGACTGGGTCGGCGGCTATGCGCGCACCTGGATCGGCTATCGCGGCACGCGTCAGGCCCTGTTCGACATCGCCAACCTCTTCCTGGGAAATTCCCATGACACCCCCGTCCATCGATCGATCTACCGGGTCGAGCACGAACCCGATGCGCCCCAGCGGCCGCCGGTTGACGCTCATCTGGTCAGCTCCTAGAGAAGCGCCGAGCATGCTTCGGGTCGCTTTCGCGAGCAATGACCGCCACCGGGTCAATCAGCACTTTGGCGCCGCCGAAGGTTTCGCGATCTACGCGATCGACGGCGAGCGGGCGCAACTCATTGAAATCGCAGAATTTGCGTCGCAGCCCATGGACGGCAACGAGAATCGCCTGCCGGCCAAGATCGCTGCGCTGGCGGGCTGTGCGGCAGTCTATTGCCTGGCGGCCGGCGCCTCGGCGGTGAAGCAGCTGATCGCTGCCGGCGTGCAGCCGGTCCGCCTCGACGACGAGGCCGAAATCGAACCGCTGCTCAAAGAGATTGGCCTCGCGATCCGCGAAGGCGGAATCCCCTGGGTCGACAAGGCCATTCACGCGCAGCCGGCTGATCAGGCGCGCTTCGACCGCATGCTCGAAGAAGGCTGGGACGAATGATGTCGAAGACGCTCGAAGCCCGTGGCCGGGTGGTCGAAGTGCGCGACGGCGTCGCCGAGGTCCGGTTGCCGGTCGCCTCGGGCTGCCAGAGTTGCCGGGCACAGGCGGTCTGCGGCAGCGGCCGCGAAAAATCGGTTCACGTCGCCGCCGCGAGTGGCCTGGCGGTGGGCGACAACGTCTCACTCCAGGTCGGCGAAACGAGTTTCTCGCTCGGGGCGGTGATCGGCTATCTGCTGCCGGCACTGACCCTGCTCCTCGGTGCCGCGCTGTTCTCGTTCGCCGGCGATGCAGCAGCCGTTCTCGGGGCGACGATCGGCCTCGTCAGCGGCATCCTCCTCGTTCGCTTCCTTGACCGTCGCTTCCTTGCCGACCGACTGCAGCCAGTCGCCACCGTCACCTGTTCGCCCCCTTCCCTTCCCGGAGAAAATCCATGACCGCAGCTCTTGCCCGCGCATCCGCCATCGAAGCGGCCGATGATCCTGTCTATGCCACCGACTTCGTCCGGGAGATGCTGCGCCAGACGCGTGCGCTCGACAGCTACGGCCAGTGGGATGGCAAATCGGTCCCCGAGATCCTTTCCGGCTATGTCCTCAGCAAGGAACAGAAACGCGCCATTCCGACCATCGGCGACCCTGATGAGGTGACGCTCGCCGGGGTCAAGGCCTTTCACAACGCGATCGCCGTCCTGATCGAAAAGGAATGCGGCCTGATGGCGGTGCCTTTCGTGCAGATCACGCACGAAGGCTTCGGCCGCGCGCTGATTACCGTCGGCAAGCTGGTGGTGATGGACCGGACCTTGCGCGACGTGCATCGCTTCGGCTTCGAGTCGCTCTCGAAGATGAAGACCGAAGCGGACAAACACCTGGCGGTGGCGCTCGGCATCATCGGCCGCTTTCCCGAAGTGGCCGGCATGTGAGGTGGCGACGATGAGTGAAGACGACATCAAAGAGCTGGACCGGGAAGTGAAGAAACTCAAACGCATCGCCAGCGAGCGGGCGGCCGAACTCCACGACCTGGTCGAAGACCGCTTGCCTGCCGGCTGGCAGGAACTTCCCGGAATTTCCCAGGCAACGCTCACGGCCTGCCAAGCCTGGGCGGCGGCCAACGCCCGCCTGCAGGCGGCGCAGAAAGGTTAGAACATGAGCAAGATCACCGGCCGCACCCGCGGTGGCGACGAGTGGGTCCCGCAATTCGTCAGCTTTCTCGACCCCGTCAAGTGCATCGGCTGCGGCCGCTGTTACAAGGTCTGTCCACGCGACGTCCTCGACCTCGTCGAGCGCAGCGAACTGCTGCTGGCCGACGCCGACGACGAGGATGACGAGGCAGATGACGACGAAATGATGGTCATGACGATCAAAAATGCCGCCGACTGCATCGGCTGCGGTGCTTGCGGCCGCGTCTGTCCGAAGGACTGCTACACCTATGATGCCGTCGAAGCGTGAGCATTTCCCTCCGACTGATGCCGATCTGTCGTCTTTGCGACAATCGCCGGGTTCTCCACAAATCCTTCATATCAATTGCAGATCAATGACTTGCGATCGACATGGGCAGCTGGTACGAAGCTTGCACAAGTCAGGTCAGCCACACCCCGACGGTCATGACTTTGTTTCAGACAGCCGCCTGCAGCAGGCAAGCGATGACCGTTTCCCTCACCCCCGACCCTTCTCCCGCCAGCGGGCGAAGGGAGGTCAGTGAGTCGCTGGCGCGACTTCCACGGTAATCGATCTCAAGGAGAGTACCCATGATCCAACTGACCCCCGCCGCGTCGAAGGCGATCAACCGATTCATCAAGGCCAGTGACAATCCGGTCGCCGGTCTGCGCATCTTCATTTCCGGAGGCGGTTGCGCCGGCCTGCAGTACGGGCTGCGCCTGGAACAGGAGAAGAACGAGGATGACCTCGAATTCGACATCGGCACCGGCGCCCGGCTGCTGGTCGATCCGCTGAGCAGTTCGATGCTCGACGGCCTCACCGTCGATTTCGTCGACAGCCTCACCCAGACCGGTTTCAAGTTCAACAATCCGAACGTCTCCGGAGCCTGCTCGTGCGGCCAGTCGTTCAAGGCACAAGGGGAATGACATGTGGGATTATTCGGAAAAGGTCCGCGAACACTTCTTCAACCCGCGCAACTCGGGCCCGCTCGAAGACGCCAACGGCGTCGGCGATTTCGGTTCGATCAAGTGCGGCGACGCCCTGCGGCTGATGCTGAAGGTGAACCCCGAGACCGAGGTGATCGAAGATGCCCGCTTCCAGACCTTCGGTTGCGGTTCGGCGATCGCCTCGTCGTCGGCGCTGACCGAGATCATCAAGGGCAAGACCCTCGACCAGGCGCTGCAGGTCAGCAACCAGGACATCGCCGATTATCTCGACGGCCTGCCGCCGGAAAAGATGCACTGTTCGGTGATGGGACGCGAGGCGCTGCAGGCGGCGGTCGCCAACTATCGGGGGGAGACCTGGAAGGACGAGCACGAAGAAGGTGACCTGGTCTGCAAATGCTTCGCGATCGATGCCGTGATGATCGAGGACACCATCCGCGCCAACAGCCTGCGCACCCTCGAAGAGGTCGCCAACTATACCAAGGCGGGCGGCGGCTGTTCGGCCTGTCACGAAAAGATCGAAGACATCCTGATCGCCGTCAATGGCCGCCTCTATGCCAATCAGGTCAAGCCTGGCAAGCTCGCGACGAGCGAAGCACCGAGCAAGGCGAAGCTCACCAACTACCAGCGTATCCGCAAGATCGAGGAGACGCTGGAGGCCATCCGCCCCATGCTGCAGCGCGACCACGGGGACGTGACGCTGGTCGAGGTCGACGGCAAGAAAATCTACGTCGACCTCACCGGCGCTTGCCGCGGTTGCGCGATGGAGTCAGCGACGCTCGGCGGCGTGCAGCAGAAGCTCATAGAAGCCCTCGGCGAACTGGTGCAGGTGCTGCCCGTCGCCGCCCTCGCCCGCGCCTGAGGCTTGCCTGAGCCTCGCCCACTCCTCATCCGACCGGAGAGACCATGAAACCGATCTACATGGACAACAACGCGACGACGGCCTGCGATCCGGCCGTCGTGGAGGCCATGCTGCCCTTTTTTACCGAGCAGTTCGGCAACGCTTCCTCGATCCACAGCTTCGGTTCGCAGGTCGGTAAGGCGCTGCGGCAGGCGCGCACACAGGTCCAGTCCCTGCTCGGCGCAGCCCACGACAGCGAGATCGTCTTCACCTCCTGTGGCACCGAGTCCGACTCGACCGCCCTTCTTTCGGCGCTCAAGGCGAACCCGGAACGGCGAACGGTGATCACCACGGTGGTCGAGCATCCGGCGATCCTCACCCTGTGCACCCACCTCGAGAAGGAAAATTACGTCGTTCATCGCCTGCGCGTCGACCGCCGCGGCCGGGTCGACCTCGACGAGTACAAATCGCTGCTCAACGACCGGGTGGCGATCGTTTCGGCGATGTGGGCCAATAACGAAACCGGGACCCTGTTTCCGGTCGAGGAGATGGCCGAGATGGCGCACGAGAAGGGCATTCTCTTCCACACCGATGCCGTGCAGGCCGTCGGCAAGGTCGCGATCGACCTCAAGAACACGAAGATCGACATGCTCTCGCTTTCCGGCCACAAGCTGCACGCGCCGAAAGGCATCGGCGTCCTCTACGTGCGCCGCAATACCCGCTTTCGGCCGCTGCTGCGCGGTGGCCATCAGGAGCGCGGGCGGCGCGCCGGGACCGAGAACTCGGCCTCGATCGTCGGTCTGGGTGTCGCTTGTGAACTCGCCGGGCACTACCTCGCCACCGAGAACACGACCGTCAAACGGCTGCGCGACCGCCTCGAACGCGGCATTCTGGCGCAGGTCAGAAATGCCTTCGTCAGTGGCGATACGCTCTACCGGCTGCCAAACACGGCCAGCATCGCTTTCGAGTACGTCGAAGGCGAAGGCATTCTGCTGCTCCTCAACCAGCAGGGGATTGCCGCTTCATCGGGCTCGGCCTGTACTTCGGGTTCGCTCGAACCGTCGCATGTCATGCGCGCGATGGGGATCCCCTACACCGCGGCGCACGGCACGATCCGCTTCTCGCTGTCGCGCTACAACACTGACGCGGAGGTCGACCGGGTCATCGCCGCCGTGCCGCCGATCATCGCCCAGCTGAGGAAGCTCTCGCCGTACTGGAGTGGCAACGGACCGGTCGCCAACCCCGAACAGGCTTTCCAGCCCGAATACGCCTGAAGCAGCACAGCCCCGGCCGGCGGCGGCGCCCCTCACTGGACGCTGGTCGCCGGCTCGCCGCAGGATCCGGCGGACGCCAGCATGCGCTAGAATGAGCGCCGAAAACAATCCCTTGCGTTCCTGGACCCCCCTCACCTTGATTGATCCTCCCCGATGGCTGGAAAGCTGCAGTCCTTCCTTTCACGCCTGATGGGCCGCAACGCGATCGAGATCAGCGAGCAGGCCGGCGTCCGCTACCTGCATTTCTCGTCGGCCTGGGTGCAGGGGGCGATGCGCATCCAGCGCCCGAACGCGCTCGAGCTTGCCTACACGCGCGAGATGATGGCAGGCCTCCTGCTGCGCGAGCCGCCGTGGCCGCGGACCGCCTTGCTGATCGGACTTGGCGCGGGATCGCTGACGAAGTTCATCTACCACCACCTGCCGGCCACCCGGATCACCGTCGTCGAGATCGACCCGCAGGTCGAGGTCATCGCTCGCCAGCACTTCCTGCTGCCCGACGACCCGCTGCGTCTGCGCGTGCTGATCGCCGACGGCGCGGACTACATGCTGCAGGCCGGCAGCGCTTATGACTACATCCTGGTCGACGGTTTCGACCACAAGGCGCGCGCCGGCGTCCTCGACACGCTGCCTTTCTACCAGGCCTGCCGCGCCCGGCTGAGCGAGAGCGGGCTGCTGGCGGTCAATCTGCTCGGGCGCGAGCGGGGTTTCCAGGCCAGTGCCGAGCGCATCGAAGACGCTTTTGACGGCCGCCTCGTCGTCTTTCCGTCATGCGACAGCGGCAACACGATCGCCTTCGCCTGCGGCGGTGAGCCGGTTGACGTGAGCTACGATGAGCTGCTCGAACGGGCTGCGCAGTGCCGGCAACAAACCGGCCTCAATCTGTTGCCGACCGTCGCCCGGCTGCAACAGGAAAGCTATCTCGCCGACGACCGGCTGCGCGTCTGAGCCCGGTTCAGGGTCGCCCGCGGCAGACCCGTTCCTGGCCGCCGCGGCCGGATTTCAGTACGGGGCATTGATCACCACATACTGGACGTCGCCGCCGACATACTGCGGCTGGTACCAGGTGCTGCCGCATCGCTGATAGCTGATGCCGTTGTAACTGTACGGCGAGCAGTTCGGGGGAACCGAGCGCACGATCGAGCCGACGACGGCGGCGGTGACGGCGACCGTCGCCGTTACCGCCGCGGCGGTCGCGACGGGATGATAGTTGTTGTTCCAGCCACCATGGCGGTCGACATCGACATTGACGTTGCGGTTGACGTTGACGTTATTGACGCTGGTGTTGCGCACGTTGTTGGTCCGCACGTCGCGCCGGCTGTTGTTGACCTGCAGGTCGCGCCCTCCGCCACGCGGCCCGCCATCATGGCTGACCTGTCGGCCACCGCCACCCCGTTCGCGTGCGTCGGCGACCGGCGCCAGGGCGAAGCTCGCGAGGAGAAGGGCGCCGAGGGGCGCCAGAAACAGCTTGCTCAATGATTTTTGCATGTGGGTGCTCCTTTACCGGGGATTCAGCGGGCGGATGCCGATGGCCTGGGCATCGCTGGGCGGCGTGAATTTGAAGACCGTATCCTTGAAGGTCGGTTTGAGGTTCCAGGCGAGGTAGGAAACCGATTGCGGGCGGGCTTCGTCAGCCCGGTTGGTGATCACCAGCTTGCGCGGCAGCGGCGCTTCGCCGGTCGTCATCCAGATCTGCCAGTCGATCTTGCCCTGACGAAATGCGTAGTGGTCGCACAGGTCCCGGCCAATGATGTCCTGGCCAGCATTCATCGCCGACTCGATCTGGTCAAGCGGAGCCGCAGCAGTGCCCCAGAGGAAGAGATCCGAGAGCGGGACCTGCACGCCGTACCTCGCTTCCAGTTGATCGATCATGCCGCCGATGTTGTCCGCCACTTCGGCCGTGGCGTAATACTTCAGCGCCGGCGTATAGAGCGTGGCGGTCTTGTCCTGATAGATCAGCTCGCGTACGGCGCGGGCGCTCCACATCATGGCGCGCAGCTGGTTCGGCCGCTGGACCTGGATTTCTGCCGACGAACTCTGCTGCAGTTTCTGACCATCGTCGAGCACCGTCTCCGAAGACAGTTCGGTCCTGACCTGAAAACGTTTCAGGGTCTGCAGGTGGGCGCCCATCTTTTTCAGCGCTTCGATCGACGCCGGGTCAACCGCACTGACGACGGGCGAGGAAGCACCTGCCGGCGCAGCTTCAGCGCCGATGCCGGGGGTCGAGAGCGACAGGGCGAGCCAGCCGAGCCAGCCGAGCGCAAGCTTGTGGTGTGTCATGGTGATCTCCTGAGTGGGGCAATACACTTCGAAACGGCATCGTGCAAGTGTTGTCGTACGAGCCGTCAGCGGTCGGGAACCTGCCAACAGTGTTGCTGGCGATGAGGGGTTCGTCAAGCAACTTGGGCAGAGCGCCTGCATGCCCGTCGTGCTCGAGCATGCCTGCTGTGCGTCGCCGCCGGCAAAACCGAAGCAGAGGCCGCCGCCGGCACTTGCCCGGGATGGGGAGCCGGCCTATCGTCCGCCCAGCGGCGCGGCGCTTCGCTCCACCCGCCAGCGTCGGGGAGTAATGCCGCTCCAGCGGCAGAACGCCCGCCCGAAAGCGCTGGCGTCGGCGTAATCGAGCGCCGCGGCGATCTCGCTCAGCGTCATCGAGGAATGACTGAGCATCTGCCGGGAAATCTCGAAGCGCACCTCGTCGGCGAGTTGCTGGAAGGTAGTACCACAAGCGCGCAGGTGGCGGTTCAGGGTGCGCGGGTGCATCGAGAAAAGCGTCGCAATGTCGTTCGCAGCGGCCGCGTGTGTCAGCAGCGCAGTCCGCAAGACCCGGCGGACCTGATCCGGGAAGTCGCTCGCCATTCTGGTCTCGAGTTCGTCGATCTGTTTCTGCAGCAGGCGGCGCAACTCGGGGTCGGCGCTGGTCAACGGGCGCTTCAGCCACTCGGCGGCGAAGCTGACGGCGTTCTGTTCGGCGTCGAAGCGCAGCGGCGACCGGAAAAAGCGCCGGAAAGGCCCAAGGTCCGGGGGTGCCCGGTGGGCAAAGCGGACTTCACTCGCTTGCCAGTCGGGACCGCACAGGCGACGCATGATGTTGAAAATGACGGCGATGGCACCGTCGGCGATCTGCTCCGCAGCTTCAACGCGAGGCTGGTAGATGGCATAGCCGACGATTGCCGAGCCTTCGCTGATCACCAGGGTCGGCACTGCGCCGCGGTCATGATGGTGCAGATAGCGCACCAGGGTACGCAGCGCCGACTCGACGTCCGGCGAGTGTTGGGCGAGGAAGCCGACCAGGCCGAGTGACGAAGGGCTGCCCTGCTGGCCGACCTGGAGCCCGAAATGACTGCAGCCGGTACGCGCCACACAGATGGCCAGCAAGTGGCCGAGGCTCGCGAAGGGAATCCTGTTTTCCGCGTCGTCGAACAGGCCGGGACGAAACCCGACCTCGGCGATGACGGCGTCCGGATCGACGCCGTGATCGCGCAGCAGCGCCGGAATCGCGGCCGCCCCGCCGATGCGAATGAGCCCTTCAGCAAATGCTCGCCTGGCCTGCACCCGCTCCCTCCTGTCGAGTCAATTGATGCCCTGTCGAGGCTTCCCGAAGCGGGAGAGCCGCTGACTTGTCGCGAATTGTATATGTTCTGTCGTGAATCGTCGCGACATGCACCCTGCCAGAAGGTTGATAATGCGCACTGGCGTTGCAGGAGGTAAGTCCGGATACGGCAATGGGGAGGCCGACCGGCACGACGGTTTGAACGGCTGGGCGCGCTGGTCGGAGCCCTTCGTTTTCCCGCACGGCGCTACCGACCGGAATGCTTCTCTGGCCCGTGCGAGCATAAACAGCAATCGTGACTTATCGCGCAAGGGGAGATCGGGTATGGAAACCGGAAAACGTTGCAGGAAGCACATCGCCGGGGGTGTCGTGGCGCTCGGTCTTGCGCTGCTGGCACCCGTCAGTTCTGCCGCTGAGGACGCGAGCGCGAACCGTTTCGACGGCGACTGGCACTTCCGCGTGACACCTTATCTGTGGATGCCGACGATCTACGCGTCCACCTCGTTCATCGGGCCGAGGGGAATCGTCAGCGTGGACGCAGCCATGCATACGGCGCCAGACGACTACCTCAGCCAGCTGTCCTTTGCCTTCATGATCGCCGGTGAGGCGCGCAAGGGAGACTGGTCGCTATTTACCGACTACCTCTACCTGAAGTTCAGGGCGCAGGATTCGAGCATACGCAGAATCGAGACGCCGCGCGGGGTGGTCTCGCCGGCGCTCGATCTGGGCAGCACCATGGACCTCAAATCCGATATCTGGTCGCTCGCCGGCAGCTACACCGCCTGGCGCCGCGGCGCCTCGCATCTGGACGTGTTCGCGGGCACGCGTTACCTCTCCATGAAGGGAGATCTCGACTGGAGCGCGAGTGGCGCCGTCGGTCTGCGGCCGGGGCGACAGCGTGAAATCTCGACCAGCGTGAACAAGTGGGACGTGATCGCCGGCCTCAAGGGTGAGGTCGGCCTCAGCGACGATGGCCGCTGGTTCATGCCCTACTACGTGGATCTGGGCTCCGGCGCGGACAATACGACCTGGCAGGCAATGGTCGCTCTCGGCTACCGCTATCGCTGGGGAGACGTGACGCTGGCGCTACGCAATCTGTCGTACGACTTCGACAGCGATGGCGACGGCATCGACGCCCGCTTTACCGGTCTCGCGCTCGGCGCGACCTTCCACTTCTGATTCACGCCAGCGATTGGCATGCCAAACACCCCGCGTTTGCTGGCCTCTGCAAGGAGGGTCGCGCTCGTCATCGGCAGCGGTCCGCCGTCGGCGGCCATTGCGCAGGCCGGCGCCAGTCCACCGGCCGAAATGCAGTCCTCGGCGCTGGCCACCCTGCCGGGGGGCAGCTCCGCAGTGGGTTTCCGCTCATGCGTTCTCTAATCGTTGCCGGGATCACTTTTTGTTGCGTCTTCAGTTGTGCGCTGCTCGGCCTGCTCCTGAGCAAGCGCCTTCCCGAGCATCACCTGGCGAATGACTCCAAGGAGACCGTCAAACTGGCGGCCAGCCTCGTTGCCACGATGGTGGCCATCGTCCTCGGCATGCTGGTCAGCTCGGCGAAGAGTTCGTTTGATGAGATGAGCAGTGGAATTACCCAGATCAGCGCCAAGAGCATCGAACTGGACCAGGTCCTGGCGCAGTACGGTCCGGAGTCGAAAGAGATCCGGGACACGCTGCGCAGCACGATGGTCTCCGTGGCAAGAACGATCTGGCCCGAAGATGTGATCGGCCATGTCGACCACCTTGACCTTGGCGCCATCGAGCACTCCAGCGCCGCGGCGAAACTGCTGATCGCCATGCGGAAACTCGATCCACAGACCGATCTTCAGCGCCAGCTCAAGGCACAGGCCTTGCAGATCGGCAGTGAATTGACGAATTTGCGCTGGATAATGATCGAGCAGTGGCATAGAGGGGTGCCCTGGGCCGTTCTGGTGGTGCTAGGCTCCTGGATGGCCCTGCTCTTCATCAGCTTTGGCCTGTTCGCCCGCCCAAACGCAACGGTCATCACGGCCCTGAGTGTCTCCGCGTTAGCGGTTTCCGGCGCAGTTTTTCTGATCATGGAGTTGAACAGCCCACTGAGCGGTTTGATCAAGGTCGCCGGTGACCCGTTCTTCAAGGCGCTTGATTTCATCGGAAAATAGCGAGCAGTCATGAGGATTCCCGCTACCCGGATGACGAAAGTCATGACTGTGGGCAGAACACGGAGGGCGCTCAGAGGCTGCAGTCGCCGTTATTCGCGCAGATGGGTCCGCTGCCGACCGCAGCGAACCGGAGCAGCAATCGTAAACATCATTAAGGGAGCAACGATGGAAGCACCACAAGTTCTGGAACGAGCGTTTGATGCACGTACGCTGGGAGCTGTCGTTCTGGCGGGATTCGCCCTTCTCTCGGGGTGCGCAACAACGGAGAGTTCCCTGCTGGGGAGCGAGACGAACATCACCGCCTCCGACAAGGCCCGCATGACCCGCAGCGGCTTTCTGTCCGACTATGCGCGCTTGAAACCGACGGCCTGGGGCGAGGGCATCCAGTGCTGGCGTGATCCTCGCATCGATGCCGGAAACTACGACCAGGTGCTGATCTC
The DNA here is from genome assembly GCA_036625225.1 of Candidatus Accumulibacter jenkinsii. Taxonomy (GTDB): domain Bacteria; phylum Pseudomonadota; class Gammaproteobacteria; order Burkholderiales; family Rhodocyclaceae; genus Accumulibacter; species Accumulibacter jenkinsii. The sequence continues at coordinate 173,937 of JAZKUF010000006.1, forward strand.
GCGCATCCTGGTGTCGATCGCACCGTCCACAGATCAGAAGAGCGGACAGACGATCGATCCGAGCGACCTCAAGACGCTCACCGATTACTTCCACAACTCGCTGGTGAAGGCGCTGAAACCCCAGATGCAGGTAGTGGACAAAGCCGGCTCCGGAGTGTTGGTCTTGCGGATTGCGCTGACCGATCTGGTACCGACCACGGTCAGCGACAGCCTTGTCGGTACGCTGATCCCTTACGGCTTTGTCGCCGAAGCGGGCTCCGGGGTGGCCACCGGCAGACCCGCAGGTTCGACGCCTTATATGGGTGAAACGGGCATGGAAATGCAGTTCCGTGACGGCGCCTCGGGCACCATACTGGGGGAGTGCAGGGACACCGAGATTGGACGCAAGTACGCGACCGATGTCGATGCGGGCACGGTCGGCGCGACGCAGACCTGGGTGGGCGGTTACCTGAACTCTTTCGAAGCCTGGTCGTATGCCAGGAACGCGTTCGACAAATGGTCACAGCTGGTGGCGCAGCGAATCGGGCAACTACGCGGTGGGCAATCGTTGGCGCAGTAGGAAGGGGGTCAAGGGACGATCCGGCGTCAGTCCGAACCCGGTCGACTCGAGCGCTTACCTCGGATGAGCCGTTGAAGTGAAGACACCAGACGACTAACACAACTCATGAAGGAGTCCCCATGTTCACGAAAATCGTATCCGGCTGTTCGGCCCTGGTCCTGGCCGCCACTCTCACCGGCTGTGCCGCACCCGGCATGCAAGCGGATGAAGTCGAGATCCGGACGGGCGTCATCGAGCAAATCTCGCCGGTTCAGCTGCCAAGCAATCATCATGCGGGAGTCGGGGCGGTGGTCGGAGGCGTCGTCGGTCTGGGGGTCGGCAGCCTGATTGGCGGCGGCACCGGCCGCGATGTCGCGATGGTCCTCGGCACCGTCGGTGGCGCCTTCGCCGGCAATGAGATCCAGAAAAAGTACGACCAGCCGGTGCCGGGCCAGCAAATCATCCTCCGTACCGGAAATGGCGTGCTGATTTCCGTCACGCAGCCGGTCAATCCGGGTCTGTTCAAAGGGCAGCGGGTGTATATCGAAGGTCATGGCGACGGCGCCCGGGTCGTCCCGCGCTGACCACAGTCACCCCCGCTTTCCGGGCGGTGACGAGTTCCACAACCCTCTTCCACTGGCAGAACGCAGTTGCCGCAGAGGCAGCGCGCTTCCGAGCCAGCCGGTTTCGAACGTCCAGCTGCGTAAGCTCGAGCAATTTTGCCGGAGCCCAAGCGCAACGGCTGATACAGGATATTGGGAATGAGAGAGAAGACCGCGACAAACTTCGGGATCGGGCACCGTGGGCGACTTGCGCGCTCGCTCGTTCTGGCTTCGGCGCTGGTCGCTCTGGGGTCAGGCGTACACGCCGAGAGTGCCGACGCGAAGTCGATGCTCAAGGCAATGTCGGACTATGTGAGCAGCCAGCAGACGATCGAACTCACCTTCGACAGCGATATCGAGGTGGTCACCCCCGGGCTCGAGAAAATCCAGTTCGCGGTGTCCCTCCGGCAAAGCTGCAAAACGCCCTGGACAAGGCCGCCGGAAGCCTCCCGCGATCAAATATTTGCACTTTCAGCTGACGTTCCACGCTCAAATCGGGTATGGTGCGGCACATGCACACGCCCCCGAGGGACCGACACCGGCAGATTTCCGAAGACGATCTCGTCTTCATCCGCCCGTCGATCGCCGATCATCCGGCGTCGAGTCGCAAGACCGGGTCGAAGCCGGGGTGTGAAGGGTGGAACCTGGGCTATCCGTGGGTCAAGGACTGTCGCCCGCGGCGATCAGCGCTCGCATGAAGAAACCGCCTGAACAGGTCGATGTCACGCCAGCGCAGATCGACGAACTGCTGGCCCTCGCGAAACCGGTGTTTCCGGCCCCGCAGTACGCCCGGCTCAGCCAGATCCTCTCGACCTTTGTCTTCGTCATGCAGGCCCTGCAGAACACGAAGCTCTCGCTGGCGCGTTTTCGACAGATGGTGTTCGGCGCCCCGACCGAGAGCAAACGCCATCTCCTAAAGCCGCTCCCCCAGACGGACGAAATACCCGCCGCTGCGGATGCGGCCGCGCCCGGAGAGACCGCGGCCGGAGAGACCGCGCCCGCCGAAGCGAGTCCCCCGAAGCCAGGCCACGGCCGCAATAGCGCGGCGAAGTATGTCGATTCGCAGGTCATCGAAGTGAAGCTTCCGGGTCTGAAGGCCGGCGATCCCTGCCCGAACTGCGACCAGGCCAAGGTCTATGCCTCGCCTCCCCGCATCGTCGTCAAAGTGGTCGGCCAGCCACCGATTGACGCCACGATCTACCGCCTGGAAACCCTGCGCTGCCGGATGTGCGAGACGACCTACGTGGCGCCGCTGCCCGAAGGCGTCTGCGCGTCGAAATATGACCCCAGCTGTGCGAGCCTGCTCGCCCAGTTGCGCTACGGCAGCGGGATGCCGTTCCATCGCATCGAAGGGCTGCAGGCGAGCCTCAACGTGCCACTACCGGATTCGACGCAGTGGGACATCCTCTCTCAGGCGGTACCGGCGCCGCGCGCCGTCTTCGACGAGCTGATTCGCGAGGCCGGACAGGCTGATCTGCTGCACTGCGACGACACCCCGATGAAGATCCTGTCGCTGATCGCCGAGAGGAAGCAGATCGAAGCCGCCAGCCTGGAAGCGAAGCGCAAGGCGATCAATACTTCCAGCATCGTCGCCGTGCTCGATGAGGGCAAGCACGTGGCGCTGTATTTCACCGGTCACCCCCACGCCGGGCAGAACCTCTCGGCGGTCCTCGCGAAGCGGGAGCCGGGGCTGGCAATCCCGATGCAGATGAGCGATGCGCTCGCGAGCAACTTCGTCGGCGAGTTCGCGACGATCATCGGCAAATGCATCGCTCATGGCCGCCGCCGTTTTGTCGATCTGGTGCCGCATTTCCCCGAGCACTGCCGCTATGTGATCGAGACCCTGGCCCAGGTCTATGCCCACGAGGCGCATTGCCAGGCGAAAGCGATGTCGCCCGACGAGCGCCTGCTCTACCACCAGGAACACAGCGGCCCGCCGATGCAGGCCATGCGTGACTGGATCGGGGATCAGTTCGCGAAGTCGCTCGTCGAGCCGCACAGCAGTCTGGGCAAGGCCCTGACCTATCTGATCAAGCACTGGGACGGCATGACGCTCTTTCTACGCCAGGCCGGCGCCCCCCTGGACAACAACCTCGCCGAAAGGGCACTCAAGCGGGCGATCATGCATCGCAAGAATTCGATGTTCTACAAGACCCCGAAGGGGGCCGAGGTGGGGGACGTCTACATGAGCCTGATCCATACGTGCGAGCTCTGTCGGGTCAATCCGTTCGCCTATCTGCAGGCCTTGCACAAAAACGTCAGCCAGGTGCTGGCCCAGGCGGCGCAGTGGCTGCCCTGGAATTACCACCAGCAACTTGCCGCCACCTGAGGCGATTTCCAACAAACCTCGTACCGGTATTCTGCCTAATCGTGGAGAAGCGGGTAGATGCATCCGCCTGTGGCCGCCTGCTTCCTCGGCTTGGCGGGTAGAGGAATTTCCTGAAATCACCTGAGCGCTGGCGACCCTACGCCGCGAGGCGGCGCCAGGCCGGCGCCGCGCGGGTCCGCGTGGGGTCGCCGGCCATCAGCAGCACCTGCAGCTCGCAAGCCTGAAGCGGCTGGAGCGGCGCCGTACCATCGGGCCAGAAGGCAAACCGGCCACTCGACAGACGCTTCTGGCAGAGCCAGAAACCCTGGCCATCGTAGACCAGAATCTTGATCGCTGTCCGTGCGCGGTTGCGGAAGATGAACAGCCCGCCGCTGAACGGATCGGCCGCCAGGCGCTGCCGGCAGATGCCGGCCAGCCCATCGATGCCGGCCCGAAAATCGATCGGTTCGACCGCGACCAGGAGACGCATGTGCGGCGTGATCTGGATCATGCGGCGCACCAGAAGGCGCTGCACAGGCCGGCGAGACCGGCCAGGCCCGGGCCATTGAGTTCCACCCGCATCTTGGCGCCGCGTGGGTTCTCGAGTTCTATCGTGCACTCGCAGAGGCGCTGAGCGACGGGCTCCTGGGCGGGCGACACCGTCAATTCGACGAACCGGGTTTCATTTCCCCTGGTCCCGAGCGCCCCCCCGGCCTGCCCCTGCTGGCGCCGCTTCAACCCTTCATAATTCAGCTGGAGTTCCCGCGCGGTGACGTGCAGGCCGTGTTCTCGTGCGATGCCAACCGCCGCCGCCCACAACGATCGAGGAATGTGCTCCCCGCGTCCCCGCGTTTCACGCCAGCCCTTGAACCGCTCCCGTACCTCCGCCAGGCTCTCGCCAGAACCTACTGCCGCCACCTTCTCCAGGTTGTCCATCTGCCGCTCCTCTTCAGGTTGAATTCGCAGCCAACCTTACCAAGGACGTCCAGCGATTTCATGCAATCTTGCCGGAAGGACACAGTTCGCGAGTTCCGGCGACGTGCTGCTCAGTCGGCCGGACAAGCTGCGCGCGCATCGCGTCGGCGGCTACGCCGATGTCGCGCTGTTTTTCGACGGCAAGCAGGTGAGCGTCCTCGGCAAGAGCATCAATGGCTATGCGCAGTTCGATGCGCCGGGAAACCTCGATCACCTGATCGAAGCCCTGCGGGCCGGTCATGGTGTGGCCTTGCCGGGGGCCGACCTGCTGCTCTCGCGTCCGTATGACGTTCTCGTTGCCGGAGTCATGGAGGCCAAACATGTCGGCCGCGGGGTGATCGACGGCGTCGAGTGCGAGCACCTCGCTTTCCGCAACTTGGAGACCGACTGGCAACTCTGGGTACAGGTGGGCCAGAGTCCGATCCCGCGCAAGCTGGTGATCACCAGCAAGACCATCAACAACGCGCCGCAATACACCCTGCGCGTCAAAAGCTGGAAGAGCGGCATCAGGCCCGCGGCAGACGCTTTCACTTTCGTGCCGCCGGCGACGGCCAAAGCGCTGGGTGCTGACGCGCTGATCGATCTCGACGAATTGCCAACCCCCGCCACTACAGGAGAGAAACCATGAACCAGGTGACGCGCAGGTATCTGATCGTTACCGGACTTGCGCTTGCCGGGTGGCTTGGCAACGGTGATTTCGGCCCGAATTCGTCGGCAAATCTGGTCGCCACCGCGCAAGCGGTCGTCGGCCGACCGGCAACGCCGGTCAGCTATGCCGGGGTGGCTCGGCGGTCAACCGTCGGCGTCGGCGCACCCGGGGTGGGCGTTGCACCGGGAGTTGGCGTGGGAGCGCCGGGAGTGGGCGTCGCACCAGGCGTCGGCGCACCCGGGGTCGGGGTGGCACCCGCCAACCGCGGCGGCCCCGTGAACCGGGTCGGTATCCGTTGAAAACCGCGGCAGCCGTGGGCGTCGCGGCCGATCGCCCGCAGCCGGTGACCGAAGGTTCATCGACCCGGTCGACGGCTCGCGCGCTGCGCAGCGGCATCTGCAGGAAGCTGCGATGAAAGCCGCCGGGTCTTGCGCCGTCGCGGCTTGATGCCCGTCTTTCTCCGGCTTCTCGCCTTCGGCCTGCAGGAGATCGTTGCCAATTTCGTGTCGGGCCTCATCGTTCTCGCCGAACGACCCATCCGGATCGGCGACGGGGTGACGGTCGGTGGCATCTCCGGAACGGTCGGTCGCATCCGTGCCCGCGCGACGGTGGTGATCGATTTCGACAACAAGGAGGTGATCATCCCGAACAAGGCCTTCCTCACCGGCCAGGTGGTCAACTGGACCTTGTCGAATCAGACCACTCGCCTGCTGCTCAAGGTTGGGGCCGCCTACGGCAGTGACATCGGGCAGGTGCAACGCCTGATTCCCGAGGTCGTTCGCAGCAATCCGGACGTGCTGCCGGATCCCGCGTCGTCGGTTTTCTTCGTCGCCTTCGGGGAGAGTTCGCTCGACTTCGAGGTATGCGCTTTCGTCGGTTCATTCAACCAGCGCAGGCGAGTGCAGCACGAGATCAATCGAGGCATCGCGCAGATGTTCGCCGAGCAGTGGATCGACATCCCTTACCCGCAGCGCGACCTGCACATCCGCTCGGCGCCGGGAGTCTTGGCGGGATCGCCATGCCGTCCATGAGCACGCGCATTTCTCCTCGCTCACGGTCGGTTATGAGCCGTTCTTTCAGCCTTCGCATCGGCCGGATCATTTCTCGGCTGGCCGCCGCCATGGTGTTTATCCTCGCTTCGCTCGCCGGCGCACACGCCCAGGACATCGAGCCGCGCGCCTATGCCAACGCGCCGGTTGGTGTGAACTTCCTGATCGCCGGCTATGCCTATACCGAAGGTGCCGTGCCCTTCGATGGCTCCCTGCCGGTGACCCACGCCGAACTGAAGACGTCCAGCACGGTTCTCGCCTATGTACGAGTGCTCGACCTGTGGGGCAAATCCGGCAAGTTCGACGCCATCCTGCCCTACACCGCGCTTTCTGGAACAGCCGAGCTCGCCGGTCACCCCGTCGAGCGCGAGGCGAACGGTCTCGCCGATCCCCGATTCCGCTTATCGGTCAACCTTTACGGCTCGCCGGCGCTGACGCCGAAGGAGTTCAGGAATTATCAGCAGGACCTGATCGTCGGCGCCAGCCTGCAGGTGTCGATGCCTGCGGGCCAGTACGATTCCCGCCGGCTGATCAACATCGGCAGCAAGCGCTGGTCCTTCAAGCCCGAAGTGGGCATTTCCCAGAGCATGGGGCCGTGGACATTTGAGTTCCAGGCAGCGGCCACCTTCTTCACGGACAACGAGAATTTCTTCGGCGGCAACACCCGTTCTCAGGATCCCCTCTACTCGCTGCAGGGGCATGCGATCTACGGTTCCCGCTCGGGCATCTGGGGTTCGTTCGACGTCACCTGCTTCACCGGTGGCCGGACGACGGTGAACGGCGTGCAGAGCGACGATCTCCAGCAGAACTGGCGGGTCGGCGGGACGCTGGCGTTGCCGGTGGACGTGCGCAATTCGGTCAAGGTTTATGCCAGCAGCGGCGTCTCGGCACGGACCGGCAACAACTACGACCTGATCGGCATTGCCTGGCAGTACCGCTGGGGCGCCGGGCTGTGAGCGGCGGCGTGAGACAGCAGCGCGCCAAGCCGCTGGCGATGTTCATCAATGGCTGCGAACCTCAACTGCAATGCAGCGAAAAATCCATACGGATCCAAACGTCTGTTTCCTTGCGGGTGCAGCGCTTGCCGGCGGCGCCTGCCGGCTAGTCAACGATGCGGTCACCGAGGTCGATCCGCAGGCCGCGGTTTTCTCGCATTCCCGCCATGAAATCAATCGCCAAGAGCCCGCCAGTAAACATTCACACCCCCTCCGTTTTTACACGGCTGCCGGGATAGGGGGAAGCGGGGGAAGCGCCAGGCCCTTGCGAGCCGCACGGATGACGGTGCCGAGATAGATAGCGCCAGGAGGAGGCGCCACGACGATTGCAGGTTTCGATGACGCTGGCCAGCAGAGCGAAGGCGCGAGTCCCCGCTTCGGAGTGGGTGCCGTGGCTGATGTTGCGGGCGATGACCCAGTGCCGCAGGGCCTGTTCGGCAGCGTTGTTCGAGAGCGGCAGGTGAGGCTCGGCGAGGGGACGCATGATCACCTCCCAGTCGTAGAGGAATTCACGCGCGACGCTGCGCAGCGCCGAGTGGGCATCACTCCAGTGCGCGGTGCACAGGCGCTTCAGCCGATCGACCTGGGCCGCGTAAAGAATCGGTAGCCCTTCCGGTGGCGGCTCGACCCGCGCCGCGTAGATGGCCTTCTCCAGTGTTTTCATGAGGCCTTCCATCTCCTGCCCGATACCGGCTACCCGGCCATCGCTGGATTCGGCCAGGCCCTGAAGTTTGGTGTCCCTCCGGCAAAGCTGCAAAACGCCCTGGACAAGGCCGCCGGAAGCCTCCCGCGATCAAATATTTGCACTTTCAGCTGACGTTCCACGCTCAAATCGGGTATGGTGCGGCACATGCACACGCCCCCGAGGGACCGACACCGGCAGATTTCCGAAGACGATCTCGTCTTCATCCGCCCGTCGATCGCCGATCATCCGGCGTCGAGTCGCAAGACCGGGTCGAAGCCGGGGTGTGAAGGGTGGAACCTGGGCTATCCGTGGGTCAAGGACTGTCGCCCGCGGCGATCAGCGCTCGCATGAAGAAACCGCCTGAACAGGTCGATGTCACGCCAGCGCAGATCGACGAACTGCTGGCCCTCGCGAAACCGGTGTTTCCGGCCCCGCAGTACGCCCGGCTCAGCCAGATCCTCTCGACCTTTGTCTTCGTCATGCAGGCCCTGCAGAACACGAAGCTCTCGCTGGCGCGTTTTCGACAGATGGTGTTCGGCGCCCCGACCGAGAGCAAACGCCATCTCCTAAAGCCGCTCCCCCAGACGGACGAAATACCCGCCGCTGCGGATGCGGCCGCGCCCGGAGAGACCGCGGCCGGAGAGACCGCGCCCGCCGAAGCGAGTCCCCCGAAGCCAGGCCACGGCCGCAATAGCGCGGCGAAGTATGTCGATTCGCAGGTCATCGAAGTGAAGCTTCCGGGTCTGAAGGCCGGCGATCCCTGCCCGAACTGCGACCAGGCCAAGGTCTATGCCTCGCCTCCCCGCATCGTCGTCAAAGTGGTCGGCCAGCCACCGATTGACGCCACGATCTACCGCCTGGAAACCCTGCGCTGCCGGATGTGCGAGACGACCTACGTGGCGCCGCTGCCCGAAGGCGTCTGCGCGTCGAAATATGACCCCAGCTGTGCGAGCCTGCTCGCCCAGTTGCGCTACGGCAGCGGGATGCCGTTCCATCGCATCGAAGGGCTGCAGGCGAGCCTCAACGTGCCACTACCGGATTCGACGCAGTGGGACATCCTCTCTCAGGCGGTACCGGCGCCGCGCGCCGTCTTCGACGAGCTGATTCGCGAGGCCGGACAGGCTGATCTGCTGCACTGCGACGACACCCCGATGAAGATCCTGTCGCTGATCGCCGAGAGGAAGCAGATCGAAGCCGCCAGCCTGGAAGCGAAGCGCAAGGCGATCAATACTTCCAGCATCGTCGCCGTGCTCGATGAGGGCAAGCACGTGGCGCTGTATTTCACCGGTCACCCCCACGCCGGGCAGAACCTCTCGGCGGTCCTCGCGAAGCGGGAGCCGGGGCTGGCAATCCCGATGCAGATGAGCGATGCGCTCGCGAGCAACTTCGTCGGCGAGTTCGCGACGATCATCGGCAAATGCATCGCTCATGGCCGCCGCCGTTTTGTCGATCTGGTGCCGCATTTCCCCGAGCACTGCCGCTATGTGATCGAGACCCTGGCCCAGGTCTATGCCCACGAGGCGCATTGCCAGGCGAAAGCGATGTCGCCCGACGAGCGCCTGCTCTACCACCAGGAACACAGCGGCCCGCCGATGCAGGCCATGCGTGACTGGATCGGGGATCAGTTCGCGAAGTCTCTTGTCGAGCCGCACAGCAGTCTGGGCAAGGCCCTGACCTATCTGATCAAGCACTGGGACGGCATGACGCTCTTTCTACGCCAGGCCGGCGCCCCCCTGGACAACAACCTCGCCGAAAGGGCACTCAAGCGGGCGATCATGCATCGCAAGAATTCGATGTTCTACAAGACCCCGAAGGGGGCCGAGGTGGGGGACGTCTACATGAGCCTGATCCATACGTGCGAGCTCTGTCGGGTCAATCCGTTCGCCTATCTGCAGGCCTTGCACAAAAACGTCAGCCAGGTGCTGGCCCAGGCGGCGCAGTGGCTGCCCTGGAATTACCACCAGCAACTTGCCGCCACCTGAGGCGATTTCCAACAAACCTCGTACCGGTATTCTGCCTAATCGTGGAGAAGCGGGTAGATGCATCCGCCTGTGGCCGCCTGCTTCCTCGGCTTGGCGGGTAGAGGAATTTCCTGAAATCACCTGAGCGCTGGCGACCCTACGCCGCGAGGCGGCGCCAGGCCGGCGCCGCGCGGGTCCGCGTGGGGTCGCCGGCCATCAGCAGCACCTGCAGCTCGCAAGCCTGAAGCGGCTGGAGCGGCGCCGTACCATCGGGCCAGAAGGCAAACCGGCCACTCGACAGACGCTTCTGGCAGAGCCAGAAACCCTGGCCATCGTAGACCAGAATCTTGATCGCTGTCCGTGCGCGGTTGCGGAAGATGAACAGCCCGCCGCTGAACGGATCGGCCGCCAGGCGCTGCCGGCAGATGCCGGCCAGCCCATCGATGCCGGCCCGAAAATCGATCGGTTCGACCGCGACCAGGAGACGCATGTGCGGCGTGATCTGGATCATGCGGCGCACCAGAAGGCGCTGCACAGGCCGGCGAGACCGGCCAGGCCCGGGCCATTGAGTTCCACCCGCATCTTGGCGCCGCGTGGGTTCTCGAGTTCTATCGTGCACTCGCAGAGGCGCTGAGCGACGGGCTCCTGGGCGGGCGACACCGTCAATTCGACGAACCGGGTTTCATTTCCCCTGGTCCCGAGCGCCCCCCCGGCCTGCCCCTGCTGGCGCCGCTTCAACCCTTCATAATTCAGCTGGAGTTCCCGCGCGGTGACGTGCAGGCCGTGTTCTCGTGCGATGCCAACCGCCGCCGCCCACAACGATCGAGGAATGTGCTCCCCGCGTCCCCGCGTTTCACGCCAGCCCTTGAACCGCTCCCGTACCTCCGCCAGGCTCTCGCCAGAACCTACTGCCGCCACCTTCTCCAGGTTGTCCATCTGCCGCTCCTCTTCAGGTTGAATTCGCAGCCAACCTTACCAAGGACGTCCAGCGATTTCATGCAATCTTGCCGGAAGGACACGAAGTTTGCGTATCAGATGGGGCCAACAGCGCAGGCGATTCAGCCAGGCCCGGTAGACCCGGTAGCCATCGCTGCGGATGGTCTCGTCAATGACGGCGACACTGAGCAGCAGGCCGAACATTTCCATCAGCGCTTCCCGAATCCGCGGCCGTGAGAGACGCAGGCGCAGCGCAAGGAACACGATGAGGCCAGCCAACTGCGGACCGAACCAGACGCCATTCACCCAACTCGACCTGGTGCCACTCATGCGCTCCCGCGGACCGCCAGGGCTGCGCACGGCTGACATATGGCCGCAGTGGTCACAGTCCGTTTCGAACAGAATGTGGCGGATGACACTGAACAGCAGCCCGACCTGGCCCTCGACTGGCGGCGCAATGTCGACCTCGTCCCAGGCGGTGTAAGGTTTTGCAGGCGCGTTCGCCGAGATTGCCCGCGCACAGACGGAGCAGTGCTCGGGGCGGTGATCACAGGTGCCGGTGACCGCGAGTTTTTGCGTCCGGCCGTAGCCCGGGCTGCCGGGCTGCTTGCCCGCTTTCCTGCCGGAAGCTTTCACCGCTGTCGAAGGCTTCACGGGGGCATTGGCCGGGTCTTCCTCGACCTCGGGGGCTTTGGTCGCTCCTGCCGCAGCGACGGCTGTCCCGGTCTCGCCCGGCAAATGCTCGCTGGCCGGAACAGGGCACCCCTCAGACGCTTCGGGTTTCACCCAGGGCGCCTGGCTGGTCGGCGGACGCGAGCTGTTTTCGGGGTTCTGGTGCAGCCGATCCTGCAACTCCTTGACGTCGTGCAGCAGACGCTTCGACACTTCCAGCAACAGCTCCACCGGCAGCCTGGTCAGCCATTCGTCGTCCATCTGGAGAAGGTCGTGCTTGCGCAGGTACATGGTGTCGGGTTGTTGTCGTTGCTTTGTGGCAAGCATGACATACAAATTGCCGTTGCAACGGAAATTTCAGGGCAGGTGACGGTTACTGGACAGGGGGGTGTGAATGTTTACGCCCGCCAAGTCGCAGGATATAAACAAAATTTGGGTTGACTCGTGAGACTCCATGATTAGACTTTCACGACTTCCTGGCTCTCGTGGTCGATAACTCGACCAGCGGGGTACTGACCCAATCCAAAAATCTCTCTCCTCCGCTCGTACTACCCGCTTGAGGAGCAAAAGTCTGAACCAGCGTGAGGCTAAAATCTCACAGGAAAAAGGTGGGGCGGATAGCGTCGCGTTACTGTTCTTATTTGTGGAGGGCCTGATAGCATGCCAGTATCATTTAACGAAGGGGTCGCTCATTACAAAACCACAGACATCGCTTTCCCGAGCCTCATGCCTGTATCGCTGGTGCAGGGGAGTATGAAGTCAGCTTGCGGCTCCTCCATTCTTGCTACTAGGCACATTAGCTTCGACGGCCTGAGGTGGCGCTCCGAGATGCTTGGATTAACTGCCAGCTCGAGTGCGGAGTTCATGACGGACTTGATGCGTTCAGCGTCGGTTAGTAGAAATTCTTTTCCGGTTCGCCCTACGACGGCGGTAAGAACGGGCGCTTGACATCCCGGAAGCTTTCAACCGTTTTGTCGGCCCGATCGACAACCCCGCGTGCAATGTTCATATTGCCCGAAGAACTCTTGGTCGCCGAAGCGCGAGATTTCCTGGCGAAGGCCACCGCCACCCCAGCCTTGCCGCCCCGCCGCCGGTGGCTGGCGTTGCTGGTCATTATCGTTGACCAGGCGTCCGGTGCATGGATGGTCTGCCACTTGGCGGGGTTGGCAAGCGCGCGTCATTGCCTCTTCGATACCGCCGAGAGGACTCGCTTGCGCCTGTCCAGACGCAGCCTCATCCGACAGGCCAGCACGCGCTCGGTCCGCTCACGCTCGGCCCTGGCACCTATCCGTTTCTGCGTTTTCTCCGGTCATGTTGATCAAATACCTCTTGAGGAACTGTTTGGATCAAACGGATCTCTCGGATCGATTTGCGATGCTCATGGTCGCTGTGCGGACAGGAGAAAGGGCGCTGCCGCTTGCTTGGTGGGTTGAATCAGGCGCCGCCAACCTGGGTTTGAATTACAGCGGGAGTTCCTTGATAGAAGTGGGAGGGCGGCTTCCGGTTGGCGCACCGGTATTACTGCAGGCCGATCGTGCGATCGTACATTGTTATTATGTACAAGTAAATCTTAGGGTAAAATATTAATGTTAAAAACACATCAGAATATCGGCGTGGCAAGCAGACTAAAGAAAAGTCTTGCTTCTCTCATCAAGCAGACGGGATTCCGGTACGAGCACGTCATCATTCCGAAGTATTACCTCCCCTATGTGTTTCTTGATGGGATTGCCGAAAAGGCTCCAATACAGTGTGATTTTGAGGTTACCTATCGCTGCAACATGTACTGTGATATGTGCCCACAGGTTTCACACCGTGAGCAACATCTCCACGGTGGCCAGATTCGTCGTCTAGCAGGTGGCACATATCGAAGCGAACTTTCTACCAAAGAGATCAAAAGTGCAATTTCTGATCTCGCCGAAGGAGGGACAAAGATCGTCCTGTTTTCCGGCGGGGAGCCATTTCTCCGCAAGGATTTGTGCAATATTCTGGAACATGCTAAACATCTTGGCCTTAATGTCACGATTATCACCAATGGTTCGCTTATTACTCCTAGCATCGCGGAACACTTGGTCCGGATCGGCGTGGACGCCATTACGTTCTCGCTCGACGGGCCGAAGGACTTGCACAACAAGATTCGCAATCTTGCCAACGGCTTTGATTCGTTAGGCAATAGCATCCGGCTTTTGCAGTCGGAAAAGGCACGTCAAGAGACAGAGCGGCCTTACCTGTCAATCTCTTCGGTCATCCAGCAGCAGAACCAGGGCCAACTTGCCGAGATCGTCGACACAGCGCAGCAGCTTGGTGTCAAGAATCTGAATCTAAACTTTCCTTTTTACACCACCCCTGAGCTGGAGTTGGCGACCTGGGAAAAGCTCAAGCCACGTTTTCGGCAAGGTGCAAAGCCGGAGGAGCAGAGCAACCTGAATGGACACCGCAATCTTGTTCCCGAAGCGGTTCTGAGTCAGCTTGCGGATTCGCGAAAACGCGCCGCTTTACATGGCATAAGTATTAACACATCTCCTCAACTAGAGGATCGAGAAATTCCGGAGTATATCGAAGATCCCACGTTCTCGGTCGTGCATAAATGTTTTTATTCCTGGAAAACCATGCGCGTAAATGCTTGGGGAGATGTGTATCCTTGCTCGATTGATGTACATCTTGGAAATATCAGAGAACAGGGGATTCTCGATTTGTGGAATGGCGAGCCCTATCGTGAGTTCCGTCGAACAGTGAAGAAGAATAAACTATTCTCGCAGTGTGCAAAATGCTGCGTCTTGACCAACAGAATTTGGAACCGCCTGCCGGTAATCACCCTCGGGCGTGGAGTGCTCCGTCCGCTGCGGCTGACAAAAATCAAGGAAATATTCCGGAGGGTATGTTGAATGCCGACCATCGACACTTCTCTGATTTATGCAAAAGGGCTGGTGACGGTCTGGCAAGAAATCACTGCATCACCGCACGGGTTTACACGTTTGTTGCACGGGTTGGCGGGAAAATTACAGAACAAGATGCAGTGGGCCTATCTTTTCGGTTTACCGACTTATCTCTCGATTGAATTGACCAATCGATGCGCATGTACCTGCGCCCTTTGTCCCGTGGGACAGCGTATACACGGCAGGCGTCTGGAAAACATGCCGTTGGTGAAATTCACATGGCTGGTGGATAAAGTCAGCAGTCACGCCCGCTTCATAGGACTATATAACTGGGGCGACCCTTTTCTGCATCCAGAGGTCTACGAAATGATCTCCTATGTAGCATCGAAGAAAATTTTCGTAAAGATTTCCAGCACGCTCAGGAACTGGGATTCTGCGCAAGCAGAGCGCCTGGTCAAAACCGGTCTCGACGAACTCAAGGTTTCACTTCATGGCGCCAGCGAGGGCACTTATCGAGACTACCAGCCAAGTTTCTCGCGAAAGGATATTAGTTTTGCCGATGCTTTAGAAAAAGTCAGAATTATACAGGCGGCAAAGCTTCGGCTCGGCCTGACCAAACCTAACATTACCCTGGGATTCATCGTTACGCGTAACAACGAACATGAAATTGATGAATTTCTTGAAATCTGCCGGCAATTGGGAGCGGACTACAGCTTTGAGGAAACCAGTCTGAACCTTCGGTTATTGCCCTATGACCGATGGATGAATTCAAGAGGGGTGGACGAAGCTTTTTTGCAGCAAGAACGAAAGGCATTGGCCGAACGCTGGCTTCCCACGGAAGATCGCTATGTCAACAAATACTACCGATTCATTCGCACGCATGGTGGCGTTCTGCCTGTCACCCATTCCAGGTGGTTCAGCTGTGACTGGCCATGGCAACAGATGGTCATCTCGTCCAACGGCGACGTGAATCTGTGCTGCGGCAGCTATGCAGCCAGCGACCGCATGGGAAACGTTTTTGAATCGCCGTTGAGCAAGATCTGGAATAATCGTCTTTACCGCGCGGCGCGGCGTAGTATTTCTTGTCGCTCTGCACCGGACATGCCAAAGGTCTTGTGCGTGGACTGTCCTGGCCGATTGCTTTAGACAACCGCTGATTAATTCACCTCAAGATCAGGCGTTCATTCTAACGCGTTGCCGGATTGCCGAACGTTTCGTTTGATGAGTTCTGATCGGCGTTGGTGTAGTATATTGGCATACTTTTCGGAGTGATATCCTGTATGGATATATTCCTGACTTTGGGCAAGCGCTCCCTCTTTTTCCACCCTTCGTCATGCAGCAGGCGCAATTTGCCCTACCCGGACAGATTCTGGCATGCCCAAGTAGGTAAAGGTGTTGAGGATAGCCGCCCGGACGTGGGCTTCGGTGACTTGCCGCTCGAAGGTCCGGGAGTACAGGGTGTCGCCCAGTTGCTTCAGTCGGTACATCATGTTTTCCGCGATGCTGCGCCGGTGGTAGCCGCTCTCGTTCTTCCAGACGCTCTTTCCCTTGGCGTCGATCTCTTGGAGGATCGCATCGCGGGGATGGTCGTCTCCCCAGGCAACGGCGCCTTCCCGCGGGGGAATGGTGGCACGCGCGCCCCGCTCGGCGATGGCTGCGTGGCAGCCGTGGCTGTCGTAGGAACCATCGGCCGATACCTGGTCGATCTCGCCTTCGACCTGGTCGAGCAGGCCGGGCAGGATTTCGCTGTCGCCCCAGTCGGCCGTGGTCACTTCAATGCCGATGATGTCCTTGGTGCTTTCGTCTACGGCCAGGTGGATCTTGCGCCACGTCCGCCGCTTGCCGACCCCGTGCTGGCGTACCTTCCATTCCCCTTCGCCGAAAATCTTCAGCCCGGTCGAATCGACCACCACATGCGTCGGCCCCTGGCGCGGCCGGCGCGGAATCGTCACCGAAATTTCCGCCGCACGTCGCGACAGGTAGCTGTGGTCCGGGACCGGCAGGTCCAGGTGGCTCAGGCGCATCAAGGACCTCACCAATCCTTCCGTGGCCCGGTAAGGCAACTGGAACAACGCCTTGATCGTCAGGCATGTCTGGATGGCCATATCCGAGTACTGCCCAGGGGTGCCACGCCCCACCGGCGGCGGTGGTGTCCAGTGGTCCCGAATGCTTTCATCGTCGAACCAGATCGTCAGATTGCCGCGATTGACCAGCGCCCGGTCGTACTCCGACCAGTTCCTCACCCGATACTGCTGCTTCAGCCCCACCTCGCCCGTGTCCGCCTTCACCCGCATGGCCATCTCGCACCCTCCTCTTGCCGCCAAACCCCGAACTCCGGGGGTTCATGCCAATATACTACACCAACGCCGTTCTGATCAGATTCTGTCGATCCGCGGCACGCAATGCCGAGGCCCCCGGCGAGGAAGCGCCGCATCACCAGAAAGATGATCAAGGCGTGCGTCACCCTGCAGGCACCTTCTACTGCGTCCGAAGAGCCGCCAAACCATCTCATCGCACCAGGACGCGCCGC
Organism: Candidatus Accumulibacter jenkinsii; assembly: GCA_036625225.1. Classification (GTDB taxonomy): domain Bacteria; phylum Pseudomonadota; class Gammaproteobacteria; order Burkholderiales; family Rhodocyclaceae; genus Accumulibacter; species Accumulibacter jenkinsii. The sequence continues at coordinate 190,710 of JAZKUF010000006.1, forward strand.
GAGCAAAGCTCCACGGCCTGTGGATGTTCGGCAAGCGAGCCTGGTTGCCCGCCTGGCGATCTGACTACCTCGGCGGAAAAGCGCGGGCGAACCGCAAGTGGCGCCGATTCCGCTGGCCCTGCTTCAAGACTGGTTGCCTGAGACTGCTCTCGCAATTTGGCGCGATCTCGGCGATGATTGAAGCAATGGGGCGTCCTGAGCGAGGTTAAGCGCACCGCGCAGTCACTACGCGTGCTGACCAACTATCTCGAGCGCCATCCACCAGCGCTGATTCGTGGCAAGACCAGGGAGTTGCAGTGATGAAGCCCGCCGGAAGATGAGCAGACGAGACAAGCGGCGAAGCGGTCTCGCCGTTCCCTCTGCCGCCGCCGCTGCCGCGGGACCTGC